>NZ_WUCD01000001.1:0-3988627 GCF_009807175.1 Rathayibacter sp. VKM Ac-2803
GACTCGGACGGGTCGTCGGCGACGGATGGATCCGTGGGCTGCCGGGACTCCTAGCTCAGGGTGTGCGCGTGGTCCGGCACGGTGCGGAACCGGTCGCGCGCCGGGCGCTCGTAGGTGTCGGAGGTCGGGCGGGGCGGGATCTCGATCGGCTCGGGGTCGCGGTGCTCGTAGGGGATCTGCGAGAGCAGGTGCGTGATCGCGTTCAGCCGCGAGGAGCGCTTGTCGTCGCTCGGGATGGTCCACCAGGGGGCGTCGGCGTGGTCGGTCGCCTCGAACATCTCGTCCTTGGCCCGCGAGTAGTCCTCCCAGCGGGTGATCGACTGGAGGTCGGTGTCCGAGAGCTTCCAGCGCCGCATCGGATCCTCCAGGCGCGAGCGGAAGCGCTCCTCCTGCACGTCGTCGGACACCGAGAACCAGTACTTGATCAGGATGATGCCGTCCTCGACGAGCATCCGCTCGACCACGGGAGCCTGACGCAGGAACAGCCGGTACTGCTCGGGCGTGCAGTAGCCCATCACCCGCTCGACCCCGGCGCGGTTGTACCAGGAGCGGTCCATCAGCACGATCTCGCCGGTGGTCGGCAGGCGCTCGAGGTAGCGCTGGAAGTACCACTGGCCCTTCTCGCGCTCGCTCGGCGTCGGCAGCGCGACCACGCGCGCCGCCCGCGGGTTGAGGTACTGCATGATCCGCTTGATCGCCCCGCCCTTGCCCGCGGCGTCGCGGCCCTCGAAGACGACGACGACACGGGCGCCGGTCTCGATGACCCAGCGCTGCATGGTGACCAGCTCGATCTGCAGGCGCTCGAGCTCGGCCTCGTAGAGCGTCTTGCGGATGCGGTGCACGTGCGTGCTCGACTTCGTGCTCGACTTCGACATCCCGCGACGGTACGCCCGGGCGTCTCCGCTGTCAGGGGGGTAGTGCGGAGGCGGCCGTGCCTGCACCGCTGAGCGACCCCGCCCTCAGACCAGCCGCTCGCCCGCCGCCCAGACCTGCACGACCGAGTGGTCGGGCGCGATCGCCACGACGTCGGCCGCGAAGCCCGGCGCGAGGCGGCCGAGGCGGTCGTCGAGGCCGAGCGCCCTGGCCGGAGTCTCGGTGAGGGCGGCGACCGCCTCCTGCCGGCCGAGGCCGACCTGCTCGATCGCGATCCGGAGCGCCGCGTCCTGGGTGAGCGTCGAGCCGGCGATCGTGCCGGTCCCCTCGATCCGCGCGACGCCGTCGACGACGCTCACGGCGAGGGAGCCGAGGCGGTAGGCGCCGTCGGCGGATCCCGCGGCGGCCATCGCGTCGGTGATCAGCGCGACCCGGCCGGGGGCGGCCCCGAAGAGGGTCCGCGCGACGGGAGGCGCCACGTGGACGCCGTCGAGGATGAGCTCGAGCGTGATCCGCTCGTCCTCCGCGGCCGCGACGACCGGGCCCGGCTCGCGGTGGTGGATGCCGGGCATGGCGTTGAAGGCGTGCGTGAGCACCGTCGCTCCCGCCGCGAACGCCTCGCGGGTGAGCGCGTACGACGCGACGGTGTGGCCGACGGCGGCCACGACGCCTCCGTCGGCGATGCGCCGGATCGCGTCGAGCCCGCCCTCGAGCTCGGGCGCCACCGTGATCTGGCGGAGCACCCCGTCCCCGCTCGCGAGCAGGGCCGCGACGTGCTCGGGCGTCGGCGCGAGGAGGCTCTGCGGATCGTGGGCGCCGTGGTTGCCGGGCGAGAGGAACGGACCCTCGAGGTGCGCGCCGAGGATCAGCGGATCGCGGGTCATCGCCGCGCGGATGGTGGCGAGCGAGCGCTCCAGGGCGGGGAGCGGGTTCGCGACGAGGCTGAGCACCGAGCGGGTGGTGCCGTGCCGGCGGTGCAGAGCGAGGGCGGCGGCGATCTCATCGGGTCCGTCGTCGAACGATCCGTGCGCGCCGCCGTGGCCGTGCAGGTCGATGAAGCCGGGGACGAGCGTCGCCTCCCCCGCGTCGACGACGAGATCGGCCGCCGGGGCGCCGGGCCCCGAGCCGACCGCGCCGATGCGCTCGCCGTCGAGGAGGATCCAGGCGTCGCGGGCGTCCGTCCGCGCGTCGACCGCGCGCGCGCCGCGCAGCAGGACGGTGCTCACGCGGGCGCCGATCCGGTGAGCGACGGGCGGGCGCGGAGCCGCGGAAGCGAAGTCGTCCATGCCCCCATCCTCGCGCGCCCACCGGAACCGACGCTCGAGGGGGAGGCGGAATGCGGGTCGGGGCGAGGCGGCACCGCGGTGCGGGGCGGCGCAATACGACGGTGCGACGCCGGTCATCACGGCGAAACGCGAGGCGGGTTGACTGGGCTCACACCACGCCGAGGAGACCGCATGACCCGCGAGAGCAGCACCCCGACCGCCATCAGCGGAGTCGTCGTCCCCGGCGACCAGCGCGGCCGCCTCCTCGGCTTCCCGACGGCCAACCTGCCGCTCGCCGACGGCGGCGTCTCGGACGGCGTGTACGCCGGCACGGTGATCGACGCGACCGACGGCTCCGAGCACCTCGCCGCCGTCTCGATCGGCCGCCGCGCGAGCTTCTACGGCCGCGACGGCGTCCGCCTCCTCGAGGCGCACCTCCTCGACTTCGCGGGTGACCTGTACGGACACGCGATCACCGTCGAGCTGCACGCGAAGCTGCGCCCGCAGCGGCGCTACCGCGGGGCCGAGGCGCTCGTCGAGCAGCTGCAGCGCGACGTCGCCGCGACGCGCACCTGGGCCCGCGAGGAGTCCCGGCCCGACGCCGCAGGTCCCGAGCACCGCGGGCGCAGGCACCCCGTCGGCGCGCGCCGCCCCCGCGACGCGGAGTCCGCCGGCCGCCGCACCGCCGAGCGGCTCGCCGCCCTCGCCGGCTCGATCGACGGCGAGGCGACCCACGAGAGCGTCGCCGAGCGCAGCCGCCTCCCGCTCGACTACCTCCGCTGGGCCTACCCGAGCACGCAGGAGCTCCAGTCGGCCGTGCGGTCGGAGCGCGCACCCGAGAGCTGACGCGGGCGGCTGTAACCCAGGGTTTACGCGACACGCGATCAGGGCCTCAGAAGCCCACCTACGGTGGGTATTCGGGGCCGACCGCCCCCCGAGGAGGCACACGATGGACGACGACTTCGAGCTCGCGGAGGCCCTCGGCCGCGCCCGCGAGGGCAGCCAGCGCCGCATCCGCGAGCTCCTGCAGAGCAGCCCCCGCCGCGCCCACGCCCTGCTGCGCGCCAGCATCCGCCGCGGTCTGATCACCGAGAAGGACCTGGTCGAGGAGCACGACCTCGTCATGTCGATGATGATGAGCCGCAACTCCATCCGCAGCGCCCTGCAGCAGCTCGGCTCGGAGGGGCTCATCCGCCGCCGGCAGCGCATCGGCACCAACGTCGTCGGCAGCATCTGGGAGCTCCCCCTCCTCTCCCTCCTGCCCACGAGCGGCTGGGTGCTGGGCTCCGACTCGGTGCAGCACCCGGGCGGTCTCGAGATGACGTGCGAGGTCACCGACGTCAGCGAGGTGATCGCCCACCGCCACATCCGCGAGCGCCTCGAGCTCGACGGCGACCGCGTCGTGATGGCCGAGCAGCTCGTGACGATCGAGGGCGTCCCCGCGGGGATCATCGTCGGCTACCACCCGATCGCGGGCACGACGCCGCCCGGTGCGCGTCCGGATCCGCTCCCCTTCATCGACTCGGTCCGCGCGGCCCCCGGCAACCAGGTCGAGGCCACGGTCGAGGCGGTCAACGCCGACGAGCGCACGGCGCGGATCCTCGGCCTCAAGGAGGGCGCCGCGATCCTCACCCGCGAGACCCTCGTCCGCGACGCGGCCGGCGTGCCGCAGATCCTCGCCTACGGCCACTACCGCGGCGATCGCGTCGCGCTCTGGGCCGAGGACCCGGATGTGGAGGCGATGCGCTTCACCGCCCCTCCCGTCGCACAGCGCGCCGCCGACACCGCACCGGCGAATTGACGGCCACGGCACTCGAAGAGCCAGGTCAGCGCCCTTTTCCGCGTCGATGACGCGATGCGCAATCAGGTGTTGACGGCGACGACCCCCTCCCGAAATACCCACCGGCTGTACTGATCACGTCCCGACAGCACCGGTCGCGCTCCTGCGCGCACCCCCAGCACGAGGAGAGCGATCATGGTCCGCTTCGTCACACGACGGCTCGTCCAGGGCCTCGTCACGGTCTTCGGAGTCGTGACCGTCGCGTTCTTCCTCGTGCGCCTCTCGGGGAACCCGGCGGCGCTCCTGCTCGGGCCAGAGGCGTCGCAGGAGGACATCGCGCGCCTCTCGGCGAGCCTCGGCTTCGACCAGCCCCTTCTCTTCCAGTACACGGGATTCCTCGCGCGGGCCTTCACCGGTGACTTCGGCGACTCGCTGCGCCAGGGCACGCCCTCGCTCGAGCTCGTGCTGCAGCGGATGCCCGCGACCCTCCAGCTGGCCCTGACGAGCTTCGTGCTCGGCCTCGTGCTGGCGTTCGCGGTCGTGCTGATCCTGCAGCTGTCGGACTCGTCGCGGCTGCGGAACGCGGTGCTCTGGTTCGCCAGTGCCCGCCAGGCGATCCCGTCGTTCTGGTTCGGGATCCTGCTGGTGATGGTCTTCGCGGTGAGCCTCGGGGTCCTCCCCGCGCTCGGCAACAACTCGCCGCTGTCGATCGTCCTGCCCGCGGTGACGATCGCGACCCTCGAGCTCGCGCTCTACATCCGCCTGCTCGACACCGGCTTCGCCGATCAGTACCGGATGGACTACGTGCGCACCGCCTACGCGAAGGGGCAGCGGCGCAGCATCGTCATCCTGCGGCACATGCTCCCGAACGCGCTGCTCCCGGTGATCACGGTCGCGGGCCTCAATCTCGGCGCCCTGCTGGGCGGCACCGTCGTCGTCGAGCTGGTCTTCAACTGGCCCGGAGTCGGGCAGCTGCTCATGCAGTCGATCTCGGCCCGCGACTACACCGTCGTGCAGTCGGCGATCCTCGTCATCGCCGTGTTCTTCGTGCTCGTCAACGTCGTCGTCGACCTCCTCTACGCCGCCCTCGACCCGAGAGTGAGACTCCAGTGAGCCCCCGCGTCCCTCCGCAGCCCGCCACCACCGACGTGCGCGAGCCGATCGCGGTGCCGACCCCCGCCTCCGCCCGCACCTCGACGCAGGCGCTCGCGATCCAGCGGGTCCGGTGGCTGTTCCGCCGCCCGCAGCCCGGCTCGTCGCAGACTCCGCTGAGCGCGTCGTTCTACGTCGCCACCGCGCTCGTCGCCCTCGTGGTCCTCACGATCGTGCTCGTGCCGCTGCTGCCGTTCTTCGACCCCGACACCCAGGATCTGCGCGGGCGCTTCCTGCTGCCGCTCGCCGACCCGGCGCACCTGCTCGGCACCGACGCGCTCGGCCGCGACATGCTCTCGCGCCTCGCCGTCGCGGGCCGGGTGTCGCTGTCGATCGCGGTGCCGGCGGTGGCGCTCAACCTGCTGATCGGCGTGACGCTCGGCCTCATCGCCGGCTACTTCGGCGGGCGGCTCGACACCGTCATCTCGGCGCTGTCCGACATCCAGCTCGCGATCCCGATCATGCTGCTGCTGATCGCCATCGTCTCGGCGATCGGCCCGAGCGTGCTGACGCTGATCGTGGTGATCGGAGTCGCCAACTGGGTCGGCTACGCCCGCGTCGCCCGGGCGACCGCCTGGTCGCTCCGCGAGCGCGAGTTCATCTGGGCGCCGAAGACGCACGGAGCGACCCACGGCTGGATCCTGCGCAAGCACCTCGTGCCCAACGTGATCCCCGCGCTCGCGGTGCTCGTGCCGTTCGACCTCGGTGTGATCGTGCTGCTCGAGGCGGCGCTGTCGTTCCTCGGCCTCGGCATCCAGGCGCCCACCCCCAGCTGGGGCGGGATGATCGAGGAGGGTCAGACCTACCTCCGCGACAGCCCGATGATCACGATCCTCCCCGGCCTGATGCTCTTCATGCTCGTCGCCGGGCTCCAGTTCATGAGCCAGCGCCTCACCGGCGTCCAGTCGCAGAAGGCGGAGTAGCGCATGCCCCCCGAAGAAGCAGTCCCCGTCCTCAGCGTCCGCGACCTCGTCATCGAGGCGGGCCCGAAGGACGCGCCCGTGCACCTCGTCGACGGCATCGGCTTCGACGTGATGCCCGGAGAGGTCGTCGCGATCGTCGGCGAGTCGGGCTCGGGCAAGTCGATGACGATGCTCTCGACCATGGGCCTCCTGCCCCGCGGGGTGCGGGTGACGAGCGGCGAGATCCTGCTCGGCGGAGTCGACCTGCGCGCGGTCGACGAGGCGACGCTCCGCTCGATCCGCGGCGGCTCGCTCTCGATGATCTTCCAGGACCCGATGACCTCGCTGAACCCGGTGATGCGCATCGGCACCCAGATCGCCGAGATGATCACGCTGCACCGGAAGGGCCTCTCGAAGGCCGAGGTGCGCGCGGAGTCGCTGCGGCTGCTCGAGCTCGTGCACCTGCCCGATCCCGAGCGCCGGCTCCGCGCCTACCCGCACGAGCTCTCGGGCGGTCAGCGCCAGCGGGTGATGATCGCCATGGCGATCGCGCACGAGCCGGGGATGCTGATCGCCGACGAGCCGACCACGGCGCTCGACGTCACGGTGCAGGCGCAGGTGATGCGCGTGCTCCAGGAGGTGCGCGAGCGCCTCCGCTCCTCCCTGGTGCTGGTCACCCACGATCTGGGCCTCGTCGCCGAGAACGCCGACCGCGTGCTGGTGATGCACCAGGGGCGGATCGTCGAGAGCGGTACCGCGATCGACGTCTTCCGCGACCCGCAGGACGACTACACGAAGCGGCTCCTGGCGAGCATCCTGCCGGTGACGGGCACGGAGGCGCGGGCCGTCGCGCCGGTCGTCACCTCGGTCTCGCACCCGCACGCCGAGCCCGTCGTCGAGGTGTCGGAGGTCAGCGTGCACTTCCCGCAGCGCGGCGCCTGGGGCCGGGCGGCCGAGCCGTTCCGCGCCGTGGACGGCGTCTCGTTGCGCCTCGAGGCGGGCCGCACGCTCGGGCTCGTCGGAGAGTCGGGCTGCGGCAAGTCGACGCTGGTCCGCACGATCCTCGGGATGCAGAAGCCGACCGCCGGATCGGTGAGCTACCGCGGCACCGAGGTCTCCGAGCTGAGCGACCGGGCCCGCCGGCCGCTGCGCTCGTCGATCCAGGCGGTGTTCCAGGATCCGTACTCGTCGCTGGATCCGCGCCTGACGGTGCACGAGATCGTGGCCGAGCCGCTGCGCATCAACGGCCGCTACTCCGCCGCCCGCGTGGCCGAGGTGCTCGAGCAGGTCGGGCTCGCCCGCGAGTCGGCGAAACGCCGCCCCGCCGACTTCTCGGGCGGCCAGCGGCAGCGGATCGGCATCGCCCGCGCGCTCGCGCTGAAGCCCGACGTGCTCGTGCTCGACGAGCCGACCTCGGCCCTCGACGTGTCGATCCAGGCGCAGGTGATGGCGCTGCTCACCGAGCTGCAGTCCGAGCTCGGGCTCGCCTACCTCTTCGTCTCGCACGACCTCTCGGTCGTCAGGGCCCTCGCCGACGACGTCGCGGTCATGCACCGCGGGGTCTTCGTCGAGACCGGGCCGACCGCCTCCGTGTTCGACGCTCCGCAGCACGAGTACACCCGCTCCCTCCTCGCCTCCGCTCCCGTCCCTGACCCCACCCGCCGCCGGCGCACCCTCCCCGCCGCCGCCTGACCCGCTCCACAGCACCGCCTTCCCGCTCCTCCCGCGCTCTCCCGCGCCGGCCGGCTCCGCTCCCGCGCGCCCGGCCCTCGACGAAAGGCACTCCCCCATGCTCCGACGCACCCGGCACTCCGCCGCCGTGGCCTCCGCCGCCGCGGTCGCCCTCCTCCTCACCGCGTGCAGCGGCGAGGCCTCCTCGAGCGAGGGAGGCGGGTCGAGGGACTCGATCGTCGTCGCCCAGCCGAGCGACCTGGCCAACGCCGATCCCGTGATCGACAACGGGCTCTACAGCACCAACATCTTCCACGCGGTCTACGACCAGCTGACGACGGTCGACGGAGACGGCGAGCTCCAGCCGCGCCTCGCGACGGAGTGGACCGCGAGCGACGACGCGAAGACCTGGACCTTCACCCTCCGCGACGACGCGACCTTCACCGATGGCACGCCCGTCACCGCCGAGGACGTGCGCTTCAGCTTCCAGGCGGTCATCGACTCGCCCGACTCGCTGAACAAGATCTACACGAACAACATCGCGAGCATGGAGGTGACCAGCGACACCGAGATCACCTTCCAGCTCACGGCAGGCGACTCGGTCTTCACCCGCCGCGCGTACTACATCTCGATCGTCCCCGAGGCGTACTACACCGAGGTCGGCTCCGACGGCTTCGCGAAGGCGCCCATCGGCTCCGGCCCGTACACCTTCGAGAGCTGGACCCCCGGCGTCTCGACCGAGCTCGCCGCGAACCCCGACTACTGGGGCGGCGAGCCCTCGATCGCGAACGTGACCGTCGAGCCGATCGCCGACCCGGACGCGCGCCTGAACGGGCTGCTGTCGGGTGACATCGACCTCACCGCGATCACCCCCGCTCAGGTCGCCTCCGTCGACGGCTCCGGCTACACCGTCGCCGAGGGCCAGTCGAACCAGCTGATCTACGTCGGCTTCAACGAGACCTCCGGCGGCCCGCTCGCCGACGCCGACCTGCGCAACGCCATCAGCATGGCGATCGACCGCGAGACCATCATCGAGACGATCCACGACGGCTACGCGACCGTCGCGAACGCCTCCTCCGTCGCCCCGAACGTCAACGGCTTCGACGCAGAGCTGCCCGACCTCGCCTACGACCCCGACGCGGCCGCCGAGCTGGTCGAGTCCTCCGGCTACGACGGCAGTGCGATCCCCTTCCAGTACCCGACCGGCGGCAACGTGCCGAACTCGGCCGAGGTCGCCCAGGCGATCGCCTCGCAGCTCGCCGAGGTGGGCATCACCGTCGAGCTCGAGGGTGTGGAGTACTCCTCCTACGTGCTGCTGACCTCGTCGAAGTCGCACCCGGGCATGTACATCACCCAGTTCTCGCCGTCGATGATGGACGCCTCGACCACCCTGAACTACCTCTACGGCCCCACCGGCTACGCGATCTTCTCCGACCCCGACGTCGACGCCCTGATCGTCGAGGCCAACGCCACGGTCGACACCGACGCCCGCAACGACGTGATCGCCGAGATCTGGGCGCTGAACGCCGAGCGCACGCACCTCGCGAACATCGACTACACCGTCGCGACCTACGGAGTGGCCCCCGGCCTCGACTGGACGCCGCGCGCCGACGGCCATGTCGACTGGCGCGAGGCGAGCTGGCAGTAGCCGAGAGATCGAGAAGAAGGAGCACGCATGTACCTCGCCGACGACACCGGAGCGGCGCACGACTTCATCTGGATGGTGAAGAACGCGGTCGTGCCGCGACCCATCGCCTGGGTCGGCACCGAGAGCGCGAGCGGAGTGGGCAACCTCGCCCCGTTCTCGTACTTCACCCTGGTCACGATGGACCCGCCGACGCTGATGATCTCGTTCACCGGAGAGAAGGACTCGCACGACAACATCCGCGAGACCGGCGAGTTCGTGGTGAACCTGGTCACCGACGGACAGGCCGAGGTCGAGACGGCGACGGCGGCGATCACTCCGCCGTCGGTCGACGAGGCCGAGCTGCTCGGTCTCGAGGTCGTCGACTCGACCAGGGTCCGGCCGAAGCGCCTGGCGATGGCGAAGGTGGCGCTCGAGTGCGTGCTGCTGCGCGAGACCGAGGTGTACGACGCGAACGTGGTCTTCGGCCAGGTGCTCGCGGTGCACGCCGACGACGGGATCCTCGACCCGAGCGGGCGCATCGACATCGCGAAGTACCGCCCGGTCGCGCGCCTCGGCGGCTCGCTGTACACGACCGTCACGAGCGACTACAAGCACCCGGTGCCGGTGGCGACCGAGGAGTGGCTGGCGGCGCAGCCCGGTGGCGGGGCCGCCGCGCCGGTCGACCCCGAGGAGCTCGCGGCGGCGGCGGCCTGGTCGAGGGAGCAGGCGGCCGCGGCGGTGTGATCGGGCGGGGGCACGCGGTACCCCGCGGTCCCCCTCGTCGTCCTGTCCGCCTCCTTCTGCAGCGCCCTCGGCGCGACCGCCCTGCGCGCACCCGACCGGCGGCCTCGAGTCGTCGCCTCCCTCCGCGTCGCGGTCGGAACGATGTTCGCCGTCACCGGCGTCAGCCATTTCGTCGGCAAGCGCGAGCAGATGATCGCGATGGTGCCGGAGCGGCTGGCCGCGCCCGAGCTCCTCGTCTCGGCCACCGGAGTGCTCGAGCTCGCCGGTGCCACAGCGATGCTCTCGTCACGCCTCACCCCCTGGGCCGCGACCGGCCTCTCGGCCCTGCTCGTCGCGACGTCCCCCGCCAACGACACCCTCGCTCACTCGGGCGGTCCCCTCGAGTGGTCGCAGACGCTCGCCCCCCGGACCGCCCTGCAGGTCGCGTACCTCGCCGCGACGGCCGGCCTCGCCGCGTCCTCCTCCCGCGCCGTGAGGGCGACCAGCGCGCCCTCCCTGCTGTCTCCCCGCCGCACGCCGCCCTCCATGCTGGTCGAGTAGCCGCCGCAGGCGGCGTATCGAGACCCATCTCCGCCAGCGGATCAGGCTTCCAATCCGCCCTTCTGAAGCTGGTGGATCTCGATACGCCGCGTGCCGCGGCTACTCGATCAGCGAGGGACGGGGCCCGCCCGTGAGCCCATGAGCCCACGCTTCCCCGACGCCCTCCGCCCGACGCCCCCCGCCCTCCGCCCGCCGCCATCCCTGCTGGTCGAGAAGCCGCCGCAGGCGGCGTATCGAGACCCATCTCCGCCCGCGGACGAGACTTCGAACCTCGCCTTCTGAAGCTGGTGGATCTCGATACGCCGCGTGCCGCGGCTACTCGATCAGCGAGGGACGGGGCCCGCCCGTGAGCCCGAGCCCACGAGCCCACGCCTCCCCGACGCCCGCCGCCCTCCGCCCGCCGCCATCCCTGCTGGTCGAGTAGCCGCCGCAGGCGGCGTATCGAGACCCACCTCCCTAGCAACGTCCGCCATCCCGCCCCCGAAGCCTCCTCCACAGCCCCTCCCGCCCCGCGAGTCGTCCCGTTCGGGCCCTGCGCCCGCTCCGATGTCGGTCCTCCCTGCTTCAATATCCGTATGGCAGTTGCAGCACCGACCAGACCCGCGGAGGCGTCACTCGACGCGATCCGCGAGGGCGCCGACGACGTCGGCCGGCTCGCGCGCAACGCGTCGATGCACTTCCTCGCATCCGCCGAACGGCTGTACGACGTCTACCACCGGGCACTCGCGATCCCCCTCTCCTTCGCCCGCGGTGGCCTGTCGAGCAGCGAGTCGAACACCCTCGTCGAGCGCTCGCTCCGCGCCGAGCTCGCCAACGGATCAGGGGTGTCCGAGTGGGAGCTGTCGCGCGAGCTCGAGCGCGCCCACCTGCTGGTCGAGGACCTGCCGCTCACCCGCGCCGCGCTCGCAGCGGCCCGGATCCGGTGGCGGGCGGGCGAGGTGATCTGCTCGGTCGCCGCGTCGCTGCCGAAGGAGTCGCTCGCCGAGTTCGACGAGCGCGCCACCGAGCTCGCCCTCTCGAGGACTCCGACCCAGCTGCGCCGCGCGCTCGACAGGCTCCGCGACGAGCTGCACACCGAGCCGCTCGCCGAGCGGCACACGCGCGCGAAGCAGGACCGCGGAGTGTGGCTCACCCCCGAGATCGACGGAATGGCCACGCTCAGCGCCCTGCTTCCGGCAGCCGCCGCGCTCGCGGCGTACAGCCGCCTCGACCGCATCGCCCGCACGCTCCGCGACAGCGACGGCGACGTCGCTCGCGGTGCTCATACCGCTCAGGGTGACGAGCGGACCCTCGCGCAGCTGCGCGCCGACGCGCTCGCCGATCTGCTCTGCGACGGCGACGTCGCCGGCACGACACCGATCAGCGACGGGACCGAGGCGCCGCCGACCTTCGTTCCGGGTGTGCGCCCCGAGGTGCGGCTGACCCTGGCAGCGAGCACCGCCGCCGGCGTCGACGACGCGCCCGCCGATCTCGACGGCTACGGCCTCATCCCCGCCGACACCGCCCGCCACCTCGTCGGGGTCGCGGCGACCTTCACCCGCGTCCTCACCGATCCCGAGACCGGCGCCGTCGTCTCCGTCGGCCGCACCCACCGCGTCCCACCCCCGCGGATGCGCCTCCACCTGCAGCTGCGCGACCGGACCTGCCGCTTCCCCGGCTGCACCCGCCCCGCCTCCACCGCCGAAGCCGACCACACCCTCGAATGGCGCAACGGAGGCGACACCTCCCTCGACAACCTCCTCAGCCTCTGCACCGCCCACCACCACGTCCGCCACGGCGACCGCTGGACCTACCGCCTCCACGCCGACGGCACCGCCGACTGGACCACCCCCACCGGACGCCACGTCACCACCCGACCACCCGCACTCCTCCCGCCCGCACCCGCCCGGCCCGCCTTCCGCGAGCATCCGCTCTTCGCACCCTCACCGCAGCCGCCCCGCTCCACCGGGACACCACCGCCGTTCTGACGCGCCCAGCGCCTCCTCGCTCGCGGCCGCGACTCGACGCGCTCCGACCGGATCCGCCCGGCGGATACCGCGGCGAGCGCCGACGCGACCCGCGCGGGCGGCACCCGCCTCCCGGCGAATTCCCGCGCGCCGATCCGCAGAACCCCCGGTCAGCGCCCGATCCTCTCCCGATCCCCCCGCCCGGGCACTGCGCAATCAGATCGGCACCCCGCCGCGGTCCCGGCGAAATCTGCGCCCTGTGGAATGGCCTCCAGATCAGCGGCACCGGCACCGCCGCAGGCACGCGACACTTCCGAAGGAGCCCGATCCCATGGTCACCCCGTTCCATCTCGCCTGGTTCACCCCGTTCAAGACCCCCGCGTGGAAGAGTCCGTGGGCGGCCGACACTCCGACGACCTGGCTGAACGGCGACTACTACATCGACATGGCGCGTCAGCTCGAGCGGGCCGGCTTCGACTTCATGATGTTCGAGGACTCGACTCTCGTCTCCGACACCTACGGCGGCACGACCGAGAACGACCTCAAGCACGGGCTGCACTCGCCCAAGGGCGACCCCGTGCCGCTGCTGCCGGTGCTCGCGCAGCACACCTCCAAGATGGGCTTCATCGCGACGATGTCGACCAGCTTCTACCCGCCGTTCATCCTCGCCCGCACCATGGCCACGATGGACCACCTGACGAAGGGCCGGGTCGGCTGGAACATCGTCACCTCCTCCGAGGATCTCGCAGGGCAGAACTACGGTCTCGACCACCTGCTCCCCCACGACGAGCGCTACGCGATGGCCGAGGAGTACGTCACCGTCGTGAAGGCGCTCTGGGACTCGTGGGAGCCCGGCGCGATCGTCGCCGACCGCGAGACCGGCGTCCTCGCCGATCACACGAAGGTGCACCCCATCCACCACGAGGGGAAGTACTTCAAGGTCCGCGGCCCGCTCAACCTGCCCGCCGGCCCGCAGGGGCACCCCGTGCTCTGCCAGGCGGGCGGCTCCCCCGCCGGTCGCGACTTCGCGGCCAAGCACTCCAACGTGCTGCTCTCGCAGCCCAGCGGAGTGGAGGGGATGAAGGAGTACCGCGACGACATCCGCGCCCGTGCCGCCGCCCACGGCCGCAACCCCGACGACGTGAAGGTGATGTACATCATCCAGCCGGTGCTCGGCGAGACGCAGGCCGACGCCGAGGAGCTCGCGCGCCGCCGCTACGAGCTCACGCAGGACCAGATCGAGACGGTCCTCGGCATCATGTCGATCACCACCGAGGTCGACTTCAAGCAGTTCGACCTCGATCAGCCGCTGCCCGACGACGTCACGACCAACGGCCACCAGTCGGGGCTCGCATCGTTCAAGAAGCGGGCCGCCGGCAAGACGATCCGCGAGGCGCTGATGGGCCAGTCGTCCGAGTCGGTGAAGCTGGTCGGCACGCCCGACTCCGTCGCCGAGCAGATGGAGGAGGTCGTGGACTTCGTCGGAGGGGACGGCTTCCTCGTCCGCGGCGAGCCGGTGCGCACGCACTCGCGCCGCTACATCGACGAGATCGCGAGCGGGCTCGCCCCCGCGCTCCGCCGCCGCGGCCTGATCCGCTCCTCCTACGACGAGCCCACCTTCAAGGCGAACCTGGCGGCGTTCTGATGGTCGCCCCGTTCCACCTCGGCTGGTTCCTCAACGGCACCTCGGTGCCCGCCTGGGGTCAGGAGTTCTCGGGCGCGATCGGCACGCGGTGGCAGCAGGCCGAGATCTTCGTCGACCTCGCGCGGGCGATGGAGCGGGCGCGCTTCGACTACGTGCTGATCGAGGACAACACCTTCGTCGGCGACCGCTACGGCGACTCGATGGAGCTCTACCTCAAGCACGCGTTCCAGACCCCGCGGCAGGATCCGATGGTCACCGCGACCCTCCTGGCGCAGGCGACGGAGCGGCTCGGGATCATCGCGACGGCGGGCACCTTCGCCTACCACCCGTACATGCTGGCGCGCCTCACCGCGTCGATCGACCAGGTCTCGAAGGGCCGGATGGGCGTGAACGTCGTCACCGGCACCTCCGACCGCGCGCTGCAGAACTACGGCTTCGACGGCATGGACGAGCACGACTCGCGCTACGACGTCGCCGAGGACTTCCTGAAGGCGTCGATCGCACTCTGGGACACCTGGCAGCCGGGCGCCGTGGTCGCCGACTCCGACACCGGCTACTGGGCCGATCACACGAAGGTGCGCCGGGCCGACTACCGCGGCAGCCACTACTCCAGCCGCGGCCCGCTCAACACGGGGCCGCTGCCGCAGGGCCGCCCGGTGATCTCGCAGGCCGGAGGCTCGCCCCGCGGCATCGCGTTCGCCGCGAAGTACGCCGACACCATCGTCGCCATCCACGCCACGGCCGAGTCGATGAAGGCCTACCGCGACAAGGTCCGCGCGGCGGCGATCTCGTTCGGCCGCGACCCCGACGACATCAAGGTGCTCTTCGGAGTGGGCCCGATCGTCGGATCCACGCAGGCCGAGGCGGAGGAGCGCGTGCGCCTGCGCCGCGACGACATCGCCGAGAACATCGAGGTGCACCTCGCCGCGATGGCGAAGTCGACCGACATCGACTTCGCGCAGGTCCCGCTCGACGTGCCGCTCGGCTCCCTCGAGCTGCAGACGAACGGCACGCAGCAGCTCAGCGACTTCGTCACGCGCAACGCCACGAAGACGCTCCGCGAGGCCGTGGTCTCGCGCGGAGTCGGCAACGGCCCGGTCATCGCCGGCACTCCCGAGACGGTCGCCGATCAGCTCGAGGAGATGATGCGCGTCGCCGGCGGAGACGGCTTCCTCATCTCGACCAGCGGCGTCACCCGCCGCTTCATCGCCGAGATCTGCGACGGACTGGTCCCCGAGCTGCAGCGCCGCGGACTCACGCGACGCGAGTACTCGTTCGACCAGCTGCGCGACAACCTGCTCGAGTTCTGATGCCCAGGAGGGCCACCGTGCGCGGATACGTCGACACCGACTGGGGTCAGATCCACTACCGGAGGAGCGGCACCGGCACTCCGGCGCTCGTGCTGCTGCACGAGTCGCCCCGCACCTCCGCCGTCTACGAGCCGGTCCTGGAGGCGCTCGGCACGCACGCGACGACGATCGCGTTCGACACCCCCGGCTTCGGCCAGAGCGACTCGGCGCCCGCCGATCAGCCGCTCGCCGAGTACGCGCGGATCCTCGTGCAGGCGCTCGACGCGCTCGGCGTGGACGAGTTCGTGCCCGTCGGCATGAAGACCGGCAGCTCGCTCGCGACGGCGCTGGCGGTGTCGCTCCTCGGCACCGGCCGCGTGCGGCGCGCCGTGCTCTACGCCCTCGAGGAGCCCGACGAGGAGTCGACCGAGTACTGGGCCGAGAACTGGGCGCCGGAGCTGCCCGTCACGGCCGACGGCGCCGTGCTGCAGTACCTGTGGCAGAAGAACATCGGCCTCTACGGCACCGACGATCCGCGCGCGCTGATCGGCTGCGTCGCCGACACCCTCGGCAACCTCGAGCGCTACAACTCGATCTACCCCGCGGTGTTCCGCGGCCGCGCGACGACCTGGGCCGACAACCTCGCGCTCGTCGAGGCAGGCGTCGAGCTGACCGTGCTGCGCCCGCCGTGGGCGCGGATGACCCTCGACATCCCGATCGAGTTCACCGACATGCCCGGCACCCGCGTCGTCGAGATGCCGGTGAGCGGCCAGTTCCCCGCCAGGGCTCCTCGCGAGTTCACCGCGGCCGTCCTCGCGGGCGCCGGCCTGGGGTCGTGACCGCGGGAGTCGCCGCACCGGCCCTGGCGCGCGAGGTGCGCGCGCCGCTCGCGGGCCTGATGATCGCCCAGTTCGTCGCCGGCCTCTCGGCGACGATCGTCGCGACCAGCATCCCCACCGTGATGCGCTCCCTCGAGGGAGCCGCCGGCCTCTCGACCTGGCTGGTGGCCGCCACGATCCTCGGCAACACCGCGACGACTCCGCTCTGGGGTCGCCTCGCCGACCTGGTCGCGCCGAAGCGGATCCTGCAGAGCGCGATCGCGGTCTTCATCGCGGGTTCGCTGCTCGCCGCGCTCGCCCCGTCGACGGCCGTGCTTCTGACGGCGCGGGCGCTGCAGGGCATCGGCCTCGGAGGCACCGCCGCCGTCTCGATGGCCGCCGTCGCCCTGCTCGTGCCGCTACGCGAGCGCGGCCGCGTCAACGGATCGCTGCAGGCGCTGCAGACCTCGGCGACGATCCTCGGCCCCATCGTCGGCGGCCTGGTCGTGCAGACCCTCGGCTGGCGCTGGTGCTTCGTCGTGGCGCTGCCCCTCGCCGTCGCCTCCTTCGCGGTGCTGACCGCCTCCCTGCACGTGCGCCTGCCCCTGACGTCACGCGGCGGCCGGACCGATTACGCGGGCGCCCTGCTGATCGCGACCGGTGTCCCCGCGGCGCTGATCGCGCTGACACTCCTGGGCGAGCGCTCCTTCGGAGTCGCCCTGCTGGGCTTCGGCGCGTTCGGCGCCGCGGCCCTGATCGCCCTCGTGATCGTCGAGCTGCGGGTCGCCGCGCCGATCATCCCGTTGCGGCTCCTCGGCGGCCGGGTGACGCTGGTCTGCGCGTCGGCCGCCCTGCTGCTCGGCTCCACCCTGTTCGGAGGCTCGGTCTTCGTCACGCAGTACCTGCAGATCGGCCTCGGCATCGACCCCGCCCCGGCCGGCCTGCTGCTCGCGCCCATGGCGCTCGGCGCGGTCGTCGCCTCCTGGACCGCAGGCCGCCGCATCACCCGGACCGGCAGGCTCAAGGGAGTGCTGCTGCTGGCCGCGTCGGCGATGCTCCTCGGGAACGCGGCGCTCGCCCTGGCGCCGCTCGCTCCCCTCCCGTTGGCGTTGGGAGGCGCGCTGCTGCTGGCCGCCGGCCTCGGCATGACCCTGCAGAACCTGGTGCTCGCCGCGCAGACCGTCGCCCCGCTCGGCCGCACGGGCTCGGTGAGCGCCGCGATCGTGTTCTTCTTCACCCTCGGCGGCACCGTCGGCCTCGTCGGCTACGGCGCGGCGCTGTCGGCCCGGCTCGCGGTGCTGACGCGGGCGGGGGCGTCGGAGGCGGAGGCCTACGCGCTCGGGCTGCCGCTGGTGTTCGCGCTGTCGGCCGTCGCCGCCGGGGTGGCGCTCGCGGCGCTGGCGCTGCTGCCGGCGGTGCGGCTGCGCGACCTGGAATGAGTCACCGTATTCGAACCCTTCGTGACACAAGGTCCGTGCAACAGAGACAGCGGAGATGCTTCTGCATGTTGCTTACATCCCTCCCACCGCAACACAAGTCGCTCCCAGCACGACCGGTGCCGTTCACCGCGCGAATCCGCACGTCCTGCGCCGAAGGTATTGACGACCACCACGCGTCCTTCGTTGCACCTGCGCAGAGCCGGGAGGAGCTAGATTCCCAGTGTGTCCACACTTCAGCCTGATGCGCCCCGCGGGTTCTACGTCGAACGCGTGATAATACGAGGCTTTCGCGGAATCACCAATGTGCAGCTTGAGCTAGAAGCAGACCTCACCGTACTCGCGGGTCGCAACAATGCGGGGAAGTCCCGGGTGATGTCTGCGCTACAACTCGCTCTCGGCGGTCGATCGGCAGAAGTTGACGACTTCACCGCCGGGAGTTCTACTGAACCTGAGATCGACATCATTGTCGCGCCGGAGCCGCCAGCCGGGCAATCGGATGACCACGAGTTCTCCGCTGGGTTCACAGCCCTCTACGAGGGGCAAATACAGCCCTTGTCGGAAGACCCTCTACGTGAACGGTTGGGATGGCGGACGACAGTGTCCAGATCGGCAGAGGGGTTAGGAGCAAGGTCAGAGTCGCGCTTCCTAACCTATAGCGAAGGTGATCAGACCTGGCTCGCCTCCGGTGCAGCAACGACAATGTCAACTAGACAACGGCGTGCTTTCGCGGTCGACTTTGTCAACACAGGTCGCGACCTTCGCGATGAACTTGGTCGTCAAGGATCGAATATCCGGCGTGTTCTCGCGGATCTTGAGGTGCCCAAGGAGATTCGGACCACACTCGAGCTCGACCTCGCGGCGCTGAATAGTCGCATTCTAAGCGAAAGCGCGACTCTCAAATCGGTGACTGAAGAACTAGGACGCCTTCATGAAATCGTCGGAAGCATCGGAGAGCCCGCGCTCAATCCACTGCCGTCTAACCTCGACGAACTGAGTCGACTCGTTTCGATCGACCTTGATACAGGGTCTGGCCCGCTTCCCATTCGGCTACATGGCGCGGGGTCGCGCAGTCTGTCCTCACTGCAAGTTCAAGGAGTGTTGTATGACAGGAGACTTGGGAAGGATACAAGCGCGGTCTCAGCAATGCCCGTCACTCTCGTTGAGGAGCCGGAAGCGCATCTGCATCCGCAGGCATCGATGGAGCTACCCGACCTCTTACACCACCTTCGAGGGCAGAAAATTGTGAGCACACACTCTGCCCACCTTGTAACCGCGATAGAGCCGAGGGCTATCCGGCTAATGCAAGTTCGTGATAATGATATTCACGTCGTCGATCTCGGTCCGGCGACTGATTCAAATACCGCGACGCATCGCGCATTCCGACCGGCTTTACATACCGCTGAGATGGAAAAGATTAGGCGCCTCGTTGAGCGCCCTTTCGGAGAGTTGCTATTCGCGAGTACCGTCATTCTTGGCGACGGCGCAACTGAGCGCGGCTTCTTACCGGTCATACTCCGTCATGCGATCAAGCATCGGTCACACGGCGTCGCATCGGTCGACGCAGGAAGTCTAAATGGAGAGCTTGCGAAAGCAATTGTAAAGTTTGCCGCAATGACTCGAATGCCGTGCATCGTCTTCGCCGATAGCGATAACGCCGGCGTATCTGCGGTCGATGCTCTCCGCAGAATTGCTGGCAGCTATGACATTGCCGTTATCTGGATTAACGGAGTCAACGCCGACGGCACCCCAAAAGCAGGAGCGATAGAGGACATGCTGCTTGACTTCGACGAAAATTTGTGCCGAAGAGCCTGCGATATCGTGCGCCCCGGAATGACAGGGTCAACGAAAGAGGTTCTCAAACAAGCGAAGGGCAGTTCCGGCCGATATCTCGCTCAAGAATTGATCCGGTTGTATCCTTCAACTTCCGATTGGCCGGCACCAATTCAAGAGCTCATCGAATGCGTAGGGAACGAATCTTGACACAGGATCGAAGCGATTTTCTGCTTACTGCCGAACAAGCGCATGCAGTCAACTCGAATGAGGGCGCCATTGTTGTGCTCGCGGGCGCTGGTAGCGGAAAGACGGAAATCGTCGCGCGCCGCGTATTACGCCTCTTGGAGTCATCTGATGGTAGTAGCCGGATTCTCGCTCTAACCTATACAAACAAAGCCGCGGAGGAATTACGCAACCGTTTTCGGCTGCGCGCGGGTTCGCTGGGAGAATTGGTAACCACCGAGACACTACACGGTTTCGCGCATGCACTCGTGCAGCAGCACGGAACCCGAATTGGTCTCCCGATCGATCCGGAGCTACTGGTCCGCGACGAAGATCGCGTTGAACTCCTCGCGAGGTGGCTAGCGAGTGAAAGACTCGCCCCTTCCGAGGACGCCCTTGCTTTTTTACGTGAAGTGGATTTGAGCCGCGCGCGCCTCCAACCGACCGAGAACGTTGCGAACTGGCGCAACGCACTGTCAAGCCTCCCCGGTCTCGATTATCCGGCACTTTTTGATGCGACACACGAATTGCTTGACCTAAAGAGTGTGCGTCGGCAAATTCATCGCACCTACTCGAATATCATCGTCGACGAGGCGCAGAATCTGACTCCGGCTCAGTATCGACTGCTGACCGACTTGCTTGGCCAGGAGGGAGAAGGACCGGCCGCAGTGCTCGTCGGAGACGACAAGCAATCAATTGTGAGCTTTGCCGGCGCCGACCCGAGCCTACTCAAGCGTTTCGTTGCCGACCACTCTGCAAAGGTGATCAGGTTGCAAGAGAATTTTCGTTCTGCTCGGGTCTTGAGCGCCCTAAGCGATAGCGTTGCGCGGGACCTCGACCAGCGTCTGGCTCCAACTCGAACCCACCCTGCGGCCGGGGCACTTAGCTTCCAGGCTTTAGAGAACGAGGCCGCCGAAGGGACGTTCGTCGCGGACTGGGTCGCTTCGCTTCTGGGAGAAGGACTGCCCCAACATTCGCTTGCTCCTGGTGAATCGCCATCGATCAAGGAGGATGAAATTGCGATACTGGGAAGGTCGGCCTCCACGCTTCGCGAGGTAGCGTTGGCCCTCGACGGTCGTCAGATAAAATATGCTGCGTCAAGCAGCTCCGGCGATTGGCTCGAAGGCTCCGTCGGTCGGCTCGTGTTAGAGATTATTGCACTTCGTGCGGCACCAGATCAGGTTTCGACTCGATGGCGCCTAAGTAGACTTCTTGCCGTACCAGAAGAGGAGCTGGTAACGCCCCAACAGGTCAGAGTTGCAATTCGCGATCAGCCCAATGAGATGATGGCCTCAGTAT
This sequence comes from Rathayibacter sp. VKM Ac-2803, assembly GCF_009807175.1. NCBI lineage: Bacteria > Bacillati > Actinomycetota > Actinomycetes > Micrococcales > Microbacteriaceae > Rathayibacter > Rathayibacter sp. VKM Ac-2803. Next base: position 20,986 of record NZ_WUCD01000001.1, read on the forward strand.
CGAGATTATTCGAGGCTAACTCTATTGCGGAACTGCTCGCGCGCCTAAGTGAGATTGAAGTTCCTCGATCTGCAGATGTCGCTGAGTTGGCAGGCTGGGAAGCTGATTCAGCAGAGCTTCGCGCTGCCTGGCTCGACTTTACAACAGTCACCGACAAAATTGCTCAAACATGGAGTAACTTCCGTCGCTTTTGCTCGCACCGGCAGCGTGGAGCCGCGCTGAGCGGCGTGCAACTTCTCACCATCCATAAAGCACAGGGTCGTGAGTTTAAGGCTGTCGTGATCGTCGGCATGAACGACGGACAGATTCCGGATTTTCGAGCACGTACCGCCGAGGACGCCGAGGCGGAGTTGCGAACTTTCTATGTTGCCATTACCCGGGCACGGAGATCTCTGCTTCTCACGAGACCTCGTCAGCGTCGAACTCGCTACGGCATGCGAGTGGCTACCCCGTCGCGTTTTCTCAGTTATCTGCCAACTAGCGCCCGGTCCTCCGTCGAAAACTAAATATGCTTTCATTAGGAGCTTAAGATGGCGGCCCTTTCACAAAAAAGGGCCAATTGCAGACCCCACGAGCTCGAAGACCGCGCGCTCCGTCTCGACGCCGTTGATCTGCAGGGCGATCGCGTGCGCTCCGGCGTAGTACCTCCGCGTGGTGATCGCCCGGAACGAGTGCGCGCGCCGCACCTCGAGCGTCTCCCCCGGACGAACGGTGGCGGTCGTCAGCTTGAAGGTCTTCGACGTCTGGCCGCCGTTGGCCTTGCGGTGGTGCACGACGTAGTCGACGGCCAGGCGCAGGTCGTCGCCGCCGGTGTTGCGGAGGCCCGCGCGGAACTCGACCGACTCGCCCATCGCGACGACGGCGCGGTCGAGGTGCGGTCCGTCGATCTCGAGCGCGTCGCCCGCGGAGGCGAAGCCCAGCAGAGCGAGCGCACCCGGGTCGCCGCGCTTGACCAGGGTGCGCAGGCCGTGGCGCACGACCCGCGCCGTGTGCTCGTCGGGGTCCGCGAGCCAGCGCACGGCCGTCGCGGTGACGAGCTCGGGGACGTCGCGGCTGAGGTCGTTGAGGTGGTTGGCGACCGAGCGCCGGACGTACTCGGACTCGTCGCGGTACAGGCCGTCGAGGATCGGCACGGTGACACCGGGTCGGCCCGTCAGCTCGGGGACGCGCACCGACCACGGCAGGTACGGGCGCGTGCCCTCCGAGGCGAGGCGGCGCACGTGCTCGTCGCTCGAGGCCGTCCAGGTCGCGATCGTGCCGAGCGCGCGGTCGAGGTCGTGGCGGAGGAGGGTGCGGATCGCGAACTCGGAGGTGAGGAGGCCGGTCAGCTCCGCCAGCAGCGCCAGCGCGTCGTCGAAGGAGTCGTCGGCGACGCCCCTGCTCGCCACCGCCGCGGTGACCGGCCAGATCATCCAGCCGCGGAAGGTCGGAGTCGCCGAGCGCGCCGCGCGGACGACCGACGCCAGATCCGCGTAGCTCCCGGGGACGTCCGCGAGCAGGGCGTCGCGCAGCAGGTCGGCGCGCTCCCGGAGCGCGAGGCCGGCGAGGCGGGCGCCGGCAGCCGCCAGCGCGGGAGCACCGGGCGGCGACACCAGCGCCACGGCGGCGGCGAGGTCGTCGGCGGTTCCGGAGTCGATCAGCTGGTCGGCGAAGGGCACGGCGGGTCCTCTCAGTGCGCGGGGCGATCTTAGGTGGTTCTCCGCGTTCGGGACTGCTGCCACCCGCACCACAACGGGTGGCGCCGCTGTCAGAATCCGGAGCATGGACCAACCGCGACCGGACGAGCTCGCCGAGCTGAGACGGCGGGCCTACGGCCGAGCCCCCGACATCGACCGGGATCCCGAGGCCCTCGCCCGCCTCCGCGCTCTCGAGGCGGGCGAGCGCCCGGACGAGGAGCGGCCGGCTGGACAGGAGCCCGCTGCATCACCGCCGGAGGAGAGCGGAGTACCGGAGGCCGACTCCGCTCCCCCTCCTGCACCCCGCCGGCGGATCGCCCTGCTCTGGACCGCCTCGATCCTCGCCAGCGCGCTGCTCGCCGCCGGAGCGACCGCCGGCGTCACCGCCTGGGTGGCCGATCGCTCGGGCCCGCCGGGGCGGGAGGTGGCGACCCTGACGCTGACGAACAGCGGCGACGTCCCGGGCTGGGTGAACAGCGGCCTGGCCGACTCCCTGGTCTCCGAGGACTTCCACGGGCTCAGGGTCCTGAAGCAGCCGAGCGGCGAGGACGGCGGCTCGTGCATCTACGTCCTGCAGTCGGCCACGTCGGACGGCGACGCGTACGGCGGGCTCGCCTACAGCGGAGTGTCGTACAGCGGCTGCACCGCCGGCCCGTTCCCCGCAGTGGCGCAGCTGATCGTCACCGCCGCGCAGCCCGACGAGCTGCGCGACGCCTTCTCGGAGGGCAGCGCGCTCCGGTTCGTCCTCGAGGGCGAGACGGTGCACGTGAGCACCGGCTGACCGCCGGCCCTCGGGCTCAGGCGACCGAGCGGAGGTGGCGGAACGCCGAGCCGTGGAACACGAGCGGCTCGATCGTCTCGTCGTTGTGCAGGGCCGTGACCTGCAGCAGCACCACGTGGTGGTCGCCCGCCGGGATCTCCTGGAAGATCGAGCACTCGAGCCAGAGCGGCGACCCGTGCACGAACACGGCGCCCGCCTCGCTCTTCTCGATCTCGAGGCCCTCGAAGCGGCCGGCCTTGTTGCGGGAGGCGAGCTGCCGCGCCGCGCCGTCGTGGCCGGCTCCCATCACCGAGACGCCGAGACGACCCGCCGCGCGCAGCACCGGCCAGGTGGTCGACGAGTTCTGGATGGCGAACATCACCAGCGGCGGGTCCATCGAGACGCCGACCGAGAAGGAGGAGGCGACCATCCCCTCGAGGTTCCCGTCGACCTCCGCGGCGAAGGCGGCGACTCCGGACGGGAAGTGCGAGAAGGCCTGGCGGAGCAGCTGCGGATCGGGCGAGTAGGTCTCGAGACTCATGGCGCAGAAGTCCTTTCGGTCAGAAGAGCACGGCGGGGTCGGGCACGATCCTGACAGTCGAATGTTGAATCCGGATTGCGCCGGTGGCGGGATCCACGACGGTCGGGCGGAGGCGCTCTCGCGCCGTTCGCGAGGGCCGCGGATCCGCGTGATCACGCGCTTCCCGCCCCGGATTCGCCTCCTGCGCGACCCCCACTCACGAATCCGCCTCCCGATTCCGCCGCCTCCGCCCATCCTCGCTGATCGAGCCCGCAGCCCGCGCAGCGGGCGTACTCGACCAGCAGGGGGGGGGGGAGCGGCCGCATCTGGATCTCCGCCGACACGCGCGCCGAGTGGCGGACACCGCCCCGATCCGCGCCACGGCGGCGATCGAGGGCTGCGCAATCCAAGCTTCACGCCGCCGCAATCAGCGGGCGTCACCGCGGCTCCTACGCTCCTGACTCATCGACCGGGCACCCGTCCCGGCCCACGAGAGGAGGTGACGGCCGTGCTGCGATTCCTCGGCCGGCGCGCCGTCAGGGCGGTCCTGACGCTGCTCGCCGTGCTCACCTTCGCGTTCGTGCTCGCCCGGATGACCGGCGATCCCGTCCGCCTGATGCTCCCCGACCAGGCCACCGCGCAGGACGTCGCCGACGTCCGCCAGGCCCTCGGGCTCGACCGCCCGCTGATCGTGCAGTACGGCGCGTTCCTCGCCGACATCCTCCGCGGCGATCTCGGAGAGTCGATCCGGCAGGGGCAGCCCGCGCTCGCCCTCGTGCTCGACCGGCTGCCCGCGACCCTCGAGCTCGCGATCACCTCGTTCGTGATCGGCTTCGTCCTCGCCACGAGCCTCGCCGTCCTGGCCGAGGTGACCGGCGACCGCCGCCTCCGCACCGTGATGCTCTGGGCCGCCACCCTCCGGCAGGCCGTCCCGCCGTACCTGTTCGGGATCCTGATGATCCTGGTCTTCTCGGTCGGCCTCGGCCTCCTGCCCGCGCTCGGCCGCACCTCCTACGCGAGCTACGTGATCCCGGTGATCACGATCGCGACGTTCGAGGTGGCGCTCTACCTCCGCCTCTTCAACGCCTCCTTCGACGAGACGCGCTCGCTCGACTTCGTGCGCACGGCCCGCGCCAAGGGCGTCTCGAACGGGCGGATCGTGATCCGGCATCTGCTGCCGAACGCGCTGCTGCCGATCATCACCGTCGCGGGCATCAACCTCGGCGTCCTCGTCGGTGGGCTCGTGGTGCTCGAGACCGTCTTCAACTGGCCCGGCCTCGGGCGCCTGATCGTGCAGGGCGTGACCCAGCGCGACTACCCGATCGTGCAGGCCGGAGTCGTCGTCATCGCCCTGCTGTTCATCGTCATCAACCTGGTCGTGGATCTGCTCTACGCGGTCCTCGACCCGAGAGTGAGACTGTCGTGACCACCGAGACGATCCGGACGCGCACGCGCTGGCAGCTCGCGGCCGCTCGGCTCCCGGGGCCCTCGGTGGCGATCGCCGTCGTGATGCTCTCGATCGTCGCGCTGGTCGTGGTCGTCGTGCCGTTCCTCCCGGGCTTCGACCCCTACTCCCAGGATCTGGCGGGCAGTCGCGCCCCGGCGTTCACCGACCCCGCGCACCTGCTCGGCACGGACGCGCTCGGGCGCGACACCCTCAGCCGCCTCGCCGTCGCCACTCGGGTGTCGCTGCTCGTCGCGTTCGGCGCGGTCGCGATCAGCGCACTGGTCGGGCTGAGCATCGGACTCGTGGCGGGCTGGCGGCGCGGCCGCCTCGACAGCGTCCTGATGGCCGTCGGTGACGTGCAGCTCGCCATCCCGGTCGTGCTCCTGCTGATCGTGCTCGTCGCGGCGCTCGGCTCGAGCCCGCTGCTGCTCGTGACCCTGCTCGGTCTCACCAACTGGGTCGGCTACGGCCGGGTCACCCGCTCGCTCGCGGTGTCGCTGCGCGAGCGCGACTTCGTCAGCGCCGTCACGGCCGCGGGGGGCGGGGGCTGGTGGATCGTCCGCAAGCACCTGCTGCCCAACGTCCTCCCCCAGGTGCTGATCCTCGCCGCGTTCGAGATCGGAGTGGTCATCACCATCGAGTCGTCGCTGAGCTTCCTCGGCCTCGGCATCCAGCCGCCCACTCCGAGCCTCGGTCTGATGATCAACGAGGGCCAGAAGTACCTCCAGACCGATCCCGCGCTCACCCTCCTTCCCGCCCTGATGATCCTGTTCGTCATCGGAGGCGTCCAGTTCGTCTCGCAGGGCGCCCGCCCGCGCCCGTGACCCCCTCCCCCACCCGAAAGGCCCCTCCCGTGACCCCTGCACACCCCCGACGCACGCTCGCCGCCGTCGCTCTCGTCGGCGCCGCCGCCCTCGCCCTCGGCGGCTGCGCGAGCTTCGACGACGGCTCCGCCTCGGCCGCCGACACCGAGTCGATCACCGTCGCCCTCACCGGTGAGCCGTCGTCGCTCGATCCGCTCTACGACACCCAGCTGCCGGCTCTGAACATCTTCTACAACGTGTTCGACCAGCTCGCCCAGGTCGACGCCGACGGCACCGTCTCGCCGCGCCTGGCGACGGAGTGGACCCACGACGACTCCCTCACGAGCTGGGTCTTCACCCTGCGCGACGACGCGACCTGGCAGGACGGCAGCCCCGTCACCCCGGAGGACGTCGTCTTCACCTACGAGACCGCGATGGCCGACCCCGCCTCGAACCTCGGCGGCTACATGACCGCCATCGACTCGGTGGCCGCGACCGGCGAGAACGAGGTCACCTTCACCCTCAACACGCCGTTCGCGCCCTTCGACCGCCAGGTGACCCTGGTGCCGATCGTGCCGAAGGCCGTCTACGAGGCCGAGGGCGCCGACGCGTTCGCGAAGGCGCCGGTCGGCTCGGGCCCCTACTCCGTGGCCTCGTGGGTGAACGGCGACTCGATCACGCTCGAGCGCAACGACGACTACTGGGGCGAGGCGGGCGCGTACCAGGAGGTCGTCTTCCAGCCGGTCCCCGACGAGACGACCCGCGCCAACTCGGTGCAGTCGGGCGATCTCGACCTGGCCCTCCTCGGCCCCTCGAACGTCGCCGCGGTCGAGGGCTCCGGCACCGTCGACGTCGTCGAGCAGGAGTCGAACCGGGTGCTCTACACCGGCTTCAACGCGACCGCGCCGTGGCTCTCGGACCCCGAGGTCCGCGAGGCCGTCGACCTGGCGATCGACCGCGACGCGATCAGCGACGACCTGCTCAACGGGTCCGTCACTCCGACCGCGCAGCTCATCGCCCCCGTCTCGTTCGGCTACGACGAGTCGCTGCCCGCGACCGAGACCGACGCCGACGCCGCCCGCGAGCTCATCGCCGCCTCCGGCTACGACGGCAGCCCGATCACACTCTCGTACCCGACGGCGGGGCTCCCGCAGATCGACCAGATCGCGCAGGCGATCGCGAGCCAGCTCGAGGACGTCGGCCTGACGATCGAGCTCGACGGCCAGGAGGCGAACACCTTTAGCGGCAACTGGTTCTCGGCCGCGCTGCCCGGCCTCTACCTCTACGCGTTCGCGCCGTCGGTGATGGACGCGGACCTGCCGCTCACGATGCTGCTGAAGACCGGCGGCCAGGGCTACAGCTCCGACCCGGCGATCGACCAGCTGCTCGCCGACGAGACCGGTGAGGCCGACGAGACCGCCCGCGCCGACGACTTCGCGCAGATCTCGGCGCTGGTCGACGAGAACACCTACTACGCGCCGCTGTTCACCGACACCTACACGTACGGAGTCGCGCAGGGCCTGGACTGGACCCCGCGACCCGACGGCATGATCGTCTTCAACTGAGAAACCACGTCTGATCAGGAGTAATCACATGACCACCATCCCCCGCGAGAGCACCGCCCTCATCGTCGTCGACATGCAGCGCGCCTTCTTCGACAACGACGACTCGCTCGGCCGCTCGGGCATCGACGTCACGCCACTGCGCGACGCCATCCCCGGCACCGTGCGCCTGGTCAAGGCCGCCCGCGCCGCGGGAGTGCCGGTGATCTTCACCCGCTACGTCTACATGCCCGGCATGGTCGACTTCGGCCCCGTCCGGGGAGCGAAGGCGGCCGAGCGGATCGCGTCGAACTCGCTCGGCGCCGGCACAGACGAGATCGAGCTGATCCCCGAGCTCGAGGCCCGGCCCGACGAGATCGTGATCGACAAGTCGCGCCCGAGCGCCTTCTACGGCACCCGCCTCGAGCCCGTGCTGAACGGCATGGGCATCCGCAACGTCGTGATCTGCGGAGTGACGACCAACATCTGCGTCGAGTCGACCGCCCGCGACGCCGGCCAGCGCGACTACGGCACCTACGTGGTGCGCGACGCGGTCGCCGAGTTCACGGCCGAGCGCAACCACTACGCCCTGTTCGGCATCGCCTGGTCGTTCGGCGAGGTCGTCGACCTCGCCGAGATCGAGTCGTCGTGGGAGCTCGAGACCGCCGAGGCCCTGTAGTGGCCGAGCCGCTCCTCTCGCTGCGGGATGTGACGATCGCCTTCGGCACGCCGGCGGGCGAGATCGAGGCCGTGCGCCACCTCGACCTCGATCTGCACGCCGGCGAGACGATCGCGATCGTGGGCGAGTCGGGCTCGGGCAAGTCGACGACGGCAGCGAGCATCAACCGCCTCCTCCCCGAGAACGGCCGGATCGCCTCGGGCTCGATCCTGTTCGAGGGCGAGGATCTGGCGCAGGCGACCGAGAAGCGGATGACCGCCCTGCGCGGGGCGGGCATCGGTCTCGTCCCGCAGGATCCGATGTCGAACCTGAACCCCCTCCAGCGGATCGGAGCGCAGATCGGCGAGGCACTGCTCGTGCACGGCCGGGCGGGTCGCGCCGAGACGCGGGCCCGCGTGATCGAGCTGCTCGAGATGGTCGGCATCCCCGAGCCCGAGCGGCGGGCGCGCCAGTACCCGCACGAGCTCTCGGGCGGCATGCGCCAGCGCGTGCTCATCGCGATCGGCCTCGCCTGCCGGCCGCGCCTGCTCATCGCCGACGAGCCGACCAGCGCGCTCGACGTCACCGTGCAGCGCGGCATCCTCGATCAGCTCGAGCAGCTGACCGCCGAGATGGGGACGGCCGTCATCCTGATCACCCACGACCTCGCGCTCGCGGCCGAGCGCGCCGACCGCGTGCTCGTGCTGTTCCGCGGCGAGGTCGTCGAGCAGGGCGACGCGGCGCAGATCCTCCGCCACCCGGCACACGAGTACACGCAGCGGCTGCTGGCCGCGGCGCCGAACCTGACCTCGGAGCGGCTCGTGGCGGAGGCTCCTCGGGAGACGGAGGCGTCCCTCGTCACCCTCCGCGAGGTCGGCAAGCAGTACCCGGTGCGCTCGGGCCTCGGCCGCGCGAAGCCCTTCACCGCCGTCGAGTCGTCGTCGTTCGACATCCCGCGCGGGCGGACGGTGGCCGTCGTCGGCGAGTCGGGGTCGGGCAAGTCGACGACCGCGAAGCTGGTGCTGCGGCTCGAGGAGCCGACGACCGGCGCGATCGAGTTCCGCGGGCGGAACGTCGCGCACCTCCGCGGCGCCGACCTGACCGACTTCCGGCGCCACGTGCAGCCGGTCTTCCAGAACCCGTACAGCTCGTTCGACGCGCGGTACACGGTCTTCCGCTCCATCGAGGAGCCGCTCCTCCTGCACCGCATCGGAGACCCGTCGACGAGGCGGGCGCGCGTGGAGGAGCTCCTCGAGCAGGTCGCACTGCCTCCCGAGACCGCCGCGAAGCTGCCCCGCCAGCTCTCGGGCGGGCAGCTGCAGCGCGTCGCGATCGCCCGCGCCCTCGCGCTCTCGCCCGAGCTGGTCGTGCTCGACGAGGCGGTCTCGGCCCTCGACGTCCTCGTGCAGGAGCAGATCCTCGCGCTGCTCGCCGACCTGCATCGCGAGCTCGGGGTGAGCTACCTCTTCATCAGCCACGACCTCGCGGTGGTGCGGATGATCTCGCACACCGTGCACGTCATGCAGAAGGGCCGCATCGTCGAGTCGGGGACCCCGGCGCAGATCTTCGACGACCCGCAGCACCCGTACACGCGGGCGCTGCTCGCGGCGATCCCGGCGCCGGAGGCGGCGAGCGCCTGACTGGTCAGGCCGAGGCGTGCGCGTCGGCGACATCGGCCAGGCACTCGCGGAAGGTCCGCACCGCCGGCGACGCCAGTCCCGCCTCCCGCTGCGCCGTGAAGATCGTGCGGCGGGGCAGGCCCGGCAGGTCGAGCAGGCGGCAGTCGGGGGTCTCGCCGGCCCAGACCAGGTCGGGCATCAGCGCGACGGCGTTGCCCGAGGCGACGAGGCGGATCTGCGCCTGCAGGTCGGCGGTCTCGAAGCGCACGTCGGGCTCGAAGCCGGCGACGCGGCAGAGCTGCTCGGCGAAGTGGCGGCTGGCGGTGCCGCGCGGCTCCATCACCCAGGCGGCGTCGCGCACGTCGCCCAACGAGAGCGCTGCGGAGTCGTGGCGCACCGCGAGGCGGATCGCGTCGGTCGTGAGGTCGGCGCGCACCAGGCCCGGCAGCCACGACACCGAGTGGCCGGGGTACTGCTCGGCGACGACGAGGTCGAACTCGCGCGCCCACGACGTCTCGTGCAGCGCCCCCTCCGGTTCGCGCTGCACCATCTCGACCCGGACCTCGGGCGCGCGCTCGGCGATCGCCCGCAGCGCGCCCGGCATCAGCGCGAGCGCGGCCGACTGGAAGACCGCGACCCGGACGCGGCCCGTGACCGACTCGCCCGACGCGGCGAGCGCCGCCTCCGCCCGCTCGAGCAGCGCCAGCACCTCGCCCGCCGCCTCGACCAGGATCTCGGCCTGCGGGGTGAGCTGCACCCGCCGCCCGACCTTGCGCAGCAGCTCGACGCCGGTCTCGCGCTCGAGCACGCTCAGCTGCTGCGACACCGCGGAGGGACTGTAGGCGAGGGCCTCGGCGGCGGCGGCGAGCGTGCCGCGGATGGCGACCTCGCGCAGCAGCACGAGGCGGCGGACGTCGAGCATCGGAGACTCCCATCGATCACTTCAGCTGACCGGTACCGGTAAGGAACGATCGCTTCTGCTCAACGGTACAGCGGACGAATACTGAGGTCACCGCCCCTGAAGGAGATCCCCGTGACCGACCTCGCCGCCCCCGCCCGCCCGACCGGACCCTCCCCCGACTCCGTCGACCCGCGACTGGTCGACGAGAGCGTCGCCCTGGTGCGCCGCTGGCTGCGCGAGGCCGCGCAGATCCCGGTGGACGCCTCCGGGACGCAGCTCGCGGGAGTGCTGAAGGACCCGTCCGGCCTCGACTTCACGGTCGGCTTCGTCGACGGAGTCGTGCGGCCCGAGGACACGCGGGTCGCCGCCGCGGCGCTCCGCTCGATCGCGGGCGGGGTCCCCGCGTTCCTCCCCGCCCCGATGCGCGGGGCCGTCGCGCTCGGCGGCGTGGTGGCTCCGCTGCTGCCCGACGTGGTCGTGCCGATCGCGCGGCGCGTGCTGCGGCGGATGGTCGGCCACCTCATCATCGACGCGACCGACTCGCGGCTCGGCCCGGCGATCGCGAAGATCCGCCGCGAGGGCGTGCGGCTCAACATGAACCTGCTCGGCGAGGCCGTGCTCGGCCGGGCGGAGGCGCAGCGCCGCCTCGAGGGCACCCACCGCCTCCTCGCCCGTGACGATGTCGACTACGTCTCGATCAAGGTCTCCTCGACAGTCGCCCCGCACAACCCGTGGGCGTTCGACGCGGCGGTCGACGACATCGTCGACGAGCTCGCTCCGCTGTTCGCGCGGGCCGCGGCCGCGTCGCCGCAGAAGTTCGTGAACCTCGACATGGAGGAGTACAAGGACCTCGACCTCACGATCGCGGTCTTCACCCGCCTGCTCGACCGCCCCGAGTTCTCGAGCCTCGAGGCCGGCATCGTGCTGCAGGCCTACCTGCCCGACGCGCTGGCGGCGATGATCCGCCTGCAGGAGTGGAGCGCCGCCCGTCGCGCCCGCGGCGGCGCCGGCATCAAGGTGCGCCTGGTCAAGGGCGCGAACCTGCCGATGGAGCAGGTCGAGGCCTCGGTGCACGGCTGGCCGCTCGCCACCTGGAGCACGAAGCAGGACTCGGACACCCACTACAAGCGCGTCGTCGACTACGCGCTGCACCCCGAGCGGATCCGCAACGTCCGCCTCGGCGTCGCCGGGCACAACCTCTTCGACGTCGCCTACTCGTGGCTGCTCGCCGGCGAGCGCGGGGTCCGCGACGGCATCGAGTACGAGATGCTCCTCGGCATGGCGCAGGGCCAGGCGGAGGCGGTGCGCCGCACGGTCGGGTCGCTCCTGCTCTACACGCCGGTGGTCGCGCCGGCCGAGTTCGACGTCGCGATCGCGTACCTCATCCGCCGGCTCGAGGAGGGGGCGTCGAGCGAGAACTTCATGTCGGCCGTCTTCGAGCTCGAGTCGAACGAGGCGCTCTTCGCGCGGGAGGAGTCGCGGTTCCGCGCCTCCGTCACCGCGCTCGACGGGGCGGTGCCACCCGCGCACCGGGTCGCCGACCGGTTCACCGCGTCGGGGCGCCCGGGATTCGGGGACTTCCGCAGCACGCCCGACACCGACCCGTCCGTCGCGGCGAACCGGGAGTGGGCGACGCAGATCCTGGCGCGCGTGCCGTCGTCGCGGCTCGGGGCCGACGCGATCACCGCGGCCACGATCTCGACCCGCGACGAGCTGGAGGCGGGGATCGCCGCGACCCGCGCCTCCGGCTGGGGCTCCGTGCCCGCCGACGAGCGCGCCCGCATCCTGCACCGCGCCGGCGACGAGCTCGAGGCGCGCCGCGCCGACCTGCTCGAGGTGATGGCGGCCGAGGCCGGCAAGACGATCGACCAGGGCGACCCGGAGGTGTCGGAGGCGATCGACTTCGCGCACTACTACGCCGAGCGCGCCCGCGAGCTCGAGGACCTCGACGGCGCCCGGTTCGCTCCCGCCGAGCTCACGCTCGTCGCTCCGCCGTGGAACTTCCCCGTCGCGATCCCGGCCGGAGGCGTGCTCGCCGCACTGGCCGCCGGCTCGGCCGTGGTACTCAAGCCCGCCGGGCCGACCGCGCGCTGCGGTGCGGTCGTCGCCGAGGCGCTGTGGGCCGCCGGAGTCCCGCGCGAGGCGCTGCTGCTGCTCCGCCTTCCCGAGGAGGAGCTCGGCCGCGACCTGGTCGCGCACCCCTCCGTCGATCGCGTGATCCTCACCGGCGCGTACGAGACGGCAGAGCTCTTCCGCTCCTTCCGCCACGATCTGCCGCTGCTCGCCGAGACGAGCGGCAAGAACGCGATCATCGTCACTCCGTCGGCCGATCTCGACCTCGCGGTGAAGGACGTCGTCTCGAGCGCCTTCGGCCACGCCGGCCAGAAGTGCTCGGCCGCCTCGCTCGTCGTGCTCGTCGGCTCGGTCGCTCGCTCGAAGCGGTTCCGCGCGCAGCTGCTCGACGCGGTCGCCTCCCTCACGGTCGGCTCCCCGACCGACCCCGCCACCCGGATGGGTCCGGTGATCGAGCCGGCCGCGGGCAAGCTGCTGCGCGGGCTGACCACGCTCGGCGCGGGCGAGACCTGGCTGCTCGAGCCGCGCCGGCTCGACGCCTCGGGGATGCTGTGGAGCCCGGGCGTCCGCGACGGCGTGCGGCGCGGCTCCGAGTTCCACCGCACCGAGTACTTCGGACCGGTGCTCGGGATCATGACCGCGGACTCGCTGGAGGACGCCATCGCGGTCGTGAACGACGTCGACTACGGCCTCACCTCCGGTCTCCACGCGCTCGACCCGGCCGAGATCGGCACCTGGCTCGAGACGATCGAGGCGGGCAACCTCTACGTCAACCGCGGCATCACCGGCGCGATCGTCGAGCGCCAGCCGTTCGGCGGCTGGAAGAAGTCGGCGGTCGGCCCGGGCACCAAGGCGGGCGGCCCCGACTACCTGCTCGCCCTGGGCTCGTGGGTTCCCGCGGCATCGGCGGCGACGACGCCCGCGAGCCCCCGCGCCGCCGCTCTCGTCATGGCGGCTCGCGCCGAGCTGCCGGTCGCGGAGGCGGAGTCGGTCGAACGGGCCGCGCGCAGCATCGCGGCGGCGTGGGACGCGCACTTCTCGAGGAGCAGCGACGTCACCGGCCTCTCGGCCGAGCGCAACGTCTTCCGGCACCGGCCGTACGACTCCGCGGTGCTGGTGCGGCTGGCCTCACCGGGCTCGCTGGGCGCGCTCGCCACCGTCGCCGCCGCTGCGGCCACCGCTGGGGCACGGGTGCAGGTCTCGAGCGACACGGCGCTGCCTCCCCGCCTCGCCGCGGCTGTCGCCGACGTGGCGTCCACGGTCGTCGTCGAGGACTCCGCCGCGTGGGAGGCGCGGGTGCGCGCCCACGGCTCCGGCCGGGTCCGCCTGCTCGGCGCTCCCGCCTCCTCCGTCACCGCGGTCACCGAGGGACGCCCCGACCTCGCGGTCTACGCCGGTCCCGCGACCGAGTCCGGGCGCCTGGAGCTGCTCCCGTTCGTCCGCGAGCAGGCCGTCTCGATCACCGCGCACCGCTTCGGCACGCCCGACCACCTGACCGACGCGCTGCTCTGAGCGCGCTGTCCGCTAGAACAGCCCGCGCGGCGACTCCACCGAGGCGAGAACGCCGGGGGCCGCGACGACCGTGAGGCGCCCGACCTCCTCCGCGGTCAGCTCGGGCAGGCGCTGCGCGAGGGCGAGGAAGCGCTCGATCTCGTCGCTCTCGACGACGCCCTCGACGAGGGTGCGGAACTTCGCGATGTACTGCTCTCGCGTGAACGGGTGGGCGCCCAGCGGGTGCGCATCCGCCACCGCGATCTCGTCGACGATCGTCGTGCCGTCGGTGAGCACGATCTCGACGCGCGCGCCGAACGCCTTCTCGGCGGGGTCGACGGAGTGGTAGCGGCGCGTCCACTCCGCGTCCTCCTCGGTCGTGGTGCGCTGCCAGAGCGCGACCGTGTCGGGGCGGGCGGCGCGCTCGGGTGCGTAGCTGCGCTCGTGGTGCCAGGCGCCGTCCTGGAGCGCCACGGTGAAGATGTAGGGCACCGAGTGGTCGAGCGTCTCGCGCGAGGCGGTGGGGTCGTACTTCTGCGGGTCGTTCGCGCCCGAGCCGATCACGTAGTGCGTGTGGTGCGAGGTGTGGATGACGATCCGCTCGACGCGCTCGGGGTCGGCCGCCTCGGGGTGCGCGTGGTGCAGGCGGCGGGCGAGGTCGATCAGCGCCTGCGCCTGGTACTCGGCCGAGTGCTCCTTCGTGTACGTGTCGAGGATCGCGCGCTTCGACTCGCCCGCATCGGGCAGCGGAACGTCGTACGAGCCCTCGGGCCCGTCGAGCAGCCAGGCGATCACGCCGTCCTCGCCCTCGTAGATCGGCGAGGGGCTGGTCTCGCCGCGCATCGCCCGGTCGACGGCCTCGATCGCCGCCTTGCCTGCGAAGGCGGGGGCGTACGCCTTCCAGCTCGAGATCTCGCCCTTGCGCGACTGCCTCGTGGCCGTCGTGGTGTGCAGCGCCTGGGCGATCGCCTGCTCGATCGTGCCGACGTCGAGGCCCAGCATCGTGCCGATGCACGCGGCGGACGAGGGGCCGAGGTGCGCGACGTGGTCGATCTTGTGCCGGTGCAGGCTGATCGCGCGCACGAGGTCGACCTGGACCTCGTAGCCGGTCACGATGCCGCGCAGCAGCTGCGCGCCGCCGATTCCGGCGTGCTGGGCGACCGCGATCAGCGGAGGGATGTTGTCGCCGGGGTGCGAGTACTCGGCCGCGAGGAACGTGTCGTGGTAGTCGAGCTCGCGCACCGCGACTCCGTTGGCCCACGCCGCCCACTCGGGCGAGACGCGGCGGGCGGGGTCGACTCCGACCACGTTCGCGCCGTCGCCGCCGATCGAGGCGGGGTGCGCGAGGGCCTGCGACCGGGCGGCCACGACGGGGCGGCGGAGCAGGGAGGCGACGGCCACGGCGGCGTTGTCGATGACGCGGTTGACCACCATCTCGGCGACGTCGGCATCGACCTCGACGGGATCGGCGGCGACCTCGGCGAGCGCGTGGGCGAGCTGCCCGTGACGCGGGAGCTCCTCGTCGCTGCGGTGGACGCGGACGTGGTGATCGTGCACGGGTGCTCCTTCGACGACGGTCCCGCCAATCTATCGTCGCCGTCGCCAGGCGCTTGAATGGGCTCATGCCCACTCCCGCCCGCGTCGCCGCGTTCGACTGCGGCACGAACTCCCTCCGCCTGCTGATCGCCGACGTCGAGGGCGGTGCGCTCGTCGACGTGCTGCGGCGCACCGAGATCGTGCGGCTCGGGCACGGCGTCGACCGCACCGGCCGCTTCGACCCGGCGGCGCTCGAGCGCACCCTCGCCGTCACCCGCGAGTACGCCGGGCTGGCGCGCGAGGCCGGCGCCGAGCGACTCCGCTTCGTCGCGACCTCGGCGACCCGCGACGCCGCCGACCGCGGCGTGTTCCTCGACGAGGTCGAGCAGATCATCGGGGTCCGCCCCGAGACGATCAGCGGCGAGGAGGAGGCGGCCCTCTCGTTCCGCGGCGCCGTCTCGGCCGTCGACTCCGCCCGGCCCGTCCTCGTCGTCGACCTCGGCGGCGGATCGACCGAGCTGGTCCTCGGCGGCGCAGCGCCCGAGCAGGCGCACTCGATGGACGTCGGCAGCGTCCGGCTGACCGAGCGGCACCGGCGGGCCGCCGCGCCGACGGCGGCCGAGCGGGAGGCGATCCGCGGCGATGTGCGGGCCGCGCTGGCCGCCTCCTCCGTCGACCTGGCTGCCGCCCGCAGCGTCGTCGGAGTCGCGGCGACCGTGCTGACGATCACGGCGCACGTGCTCCGTCTCGAGGTCTACGACCGTGCGGCGCTCGAGGCCACCCTGCCGATCGCCGAGGTGCTCGCCGCCTGCGACGAGCTCGCCGCGCTCTCGCCCGCCGAGGCGGCGGCGCTGCCGTACGTCCGGAGCGGTCGCGAGGACGTGCTGGCGGCCGGGGCGCTGATCTGGGGCGAGGTGCTGCGCGCGGCGCAGGCGGCGTCTCCGGGGCTCGACACGGTCACGACGACCGCGCACGACATCCTCGACGGGATAGCGCTGGGCCTGGGCTGACCCCCTCGGGGTACGGTGGGCGGACCGCCTCTGGAAGGAAGCTCCATGACCGAGCCCGTCGTCGTCCACGTCGTCTTCACCCCCGCCGAGGGAGCCCTCGACCGGATGGTCGACGCCCTCCGCGCCGGCATCGCCGAGGTGCACACCGAGCCCGGCTGCGAGCTGTACTCGATCCACCACGCGCCCGACGGCACCGTCGTGATGATCGAGAAGTGGACCACCGCCGAGGATCTCGACACCCACGGCGCGGGCGAGCCCGTCGCCCGGATGAACGCGGCGCTCGAGGGCCTGCTGGCCGAGCCCCCGCGCATCGTCCGACTGGCCCCCATCCCCGCCGGCACCCCTTCGCAGGGCGCCCTCTGATCCGCTCAGGTCACCCGGTCAGAGCGCTCCCGGAGTCACGGGGCAGCCGGGCGGCGGCGACCAGCGGCACGAGGGTGAGCGCGGCCATCGCCAGGAACGCGAACCGGTAGGGCACGAGGCCGGGGCCGAAGGCCGACCCGACGGCCAGCGCGATGCCGCCCGCGGCGACTCCGAAGCCGGCGGCGACCTGCTGCGTCGTCGCGCTCAGCGTGTTCGCGCCCGACATCCCCTCGGGCGGGACCTCGGCGAAGGTGACGGTGTTGTAGGCGGTGAAGCCCGCCGACCGCGCGACGCCGCTGAGCACCAGAAGCGCGACGATCGCCGCGATCGGGACGTCCGTGGTGAGGAACGCCATCGCCGCCATGCAGGCGACCCCGACCACGTTCGAGACGACCAGCACCGCGCGGAACCCGGCGGTGCGCAGCAGCCACGTCGTCGCGGGCTTGATCGCGAGGTTGCCGACGAACAGCGCCAGCACCACCGACCCGGCCTGCACCGCGTCCCAGCCGAAGGCGTCCTGGAACAGCAGCGGCAGCAGGAACGGCACGGCGCTGATGGTCGCGCGGTAGAGCGATCCGCTGGCGTTGGCGACGCGGAAGGTCGAGAAGCGGAACGCGTCGAGGCGCACGAGCGGGTGCGGCGTGCGCAGCAGGTGCCGGACCGCGACCAGGGTGACGGCTGCGCCTCCGACCGCGAGGGCGAGCGCCAGCGGGTCGATCGAGTCGGCCGAGACGAGTCCGGAGGCGCCGACCAGCGCGCCCAGGCCGATCGCGACGAGCACGAGGCCGACGACGTCGAGCGGCGGCGGCGCCTCCTCGGCGGTCGCCGGGATGATCCGCCGCGCGATCACGAACGCGACCACGCCGAGCGGCAGGTTGATCAGGAAGATCCAGTGCCAGGAGGCGTAGGTGGTCAGCAGACCGCCGATGAACGGCGCGAGGATCGGCGCGACGAGGCCGGGCCAGACGAGGATCGCGATGGCGCGGATGATCCCCTCCCGAGGAGTCACGCGCAGGACCGCGAGTCGGCCGACCGGCACCATCAGCGCCCCGCCGACGCCCTGCAGCACACGCGCGGCCACCAGCAGCGGCAGGGTCGGGCTGAGCGCGCAGAGCAGCGACGCGACGGTGAAGATCGCGATCGCGAGGGTGAAGACGCGGCGCACCCCGAAGCGCTCGCTGAGCCAGCCCGAGGCGGGGATGAGGACGGCGACGGTCAGGAGGAACGCGGTGACGGTGATGGCGACGGCCGCGGAGTCGACGCCCAGGTCGGCGCCGATCGCGGGGGCCGCGGTGGTGACGATCGTGGCGTCGAGGTTCTCCATGAAGAAGCAGCCCGCGACGAGGAAGGCGATCGCGCGTTGACGGCGGGGATCCAGGGAGTGCCTCCTCGGGCGTTGGTGGGTGGGTGTGCGGGGGCCTCGGGTAGCGTCGACCGCATGAGCGACAACGACGAGTCCCGGACCATTCAACTCCGCCGCTACGAGCTGGTGGACGGGGTGATGGACGACTTCCTCGCCTGGTACCGCGCGAAGATCGTCCCGGCCCGGGAGGCGAACGGATTCCGGATCGAGTTCGCCTACGCCGACCGCGAGGTGAACGAGTTCGTCTGGGCCGTCAGCGCCCCGGGCGACGCCGCGGCGTTCGCCGAGATCGAGTCGGTGTACCTGGTCTCCCCCGAGCGCGAGGCCGCCTTCGCGGGTGAGCCGACCCGGGTGGCGGTGCACCACGTGCGGCTCATCGAGCGGATCGTCTGAGCGCTAGTCGCGCGCGCGCCTGACCGCGGCGATCGCCGCGCGGAACGCGAGCGATCCGATCGCCACCGAGGCGATCGTGCCGAGCAGGCGGGGCAGGACGCGCTTCTTCGTCGGCACTCCCTCGCGGTCGCGCGGCGAGGCGAGTGCGGCCGGCTCGAGGGTGCGCCCGTTGGCGCCCGCCTCGGCCATGTGCGCGAGCCTCCTCAGGGTCTCGATGTTGCGGATCCAGAGGAACGAGTGCAGGAGCGGCTTGGGGATCAGCGTCCCCGGCCCCTTCACCGCGGTCTCGTGGATGCGCACCCGGCAGCCGCGGGCGTGCTCCTCGACCTCGAGCAGCACCCGCGCCTCGCCCATCGGCCAGCCGGCCGCCTGGATCAGGAAGCGGCGCGACGGGTCCCACTCGAGCACGGTGGTCTCGTCGTCGATGACGAGCGGCCAGGCTCCGAACGAGTGGTGCAGCTTCGAGCCGATGTGCGGCCAGTCGCGGCCGACCTCGCGCATCCTGGACGACCCCACCACCCAGCCGGGGAAGAGCCATCCGTTCGCGAAGACCGCGAAGACGGACTCGGGTGGGCAGTGGATGACGCGGGTGTTGCGGGACATCGCGGGCTCCTTGTCGTGAGGATCCCGGCGCAGACGGTCGTGACGACTGCGCTCGGCGAGCGGGTGCTCCTTCCTCAGGGTGCCAGATCGGGCGTCGTCCGGATGCCGAACTCGTGGCGCAGCGCGCTCCGGGCGGCGTGCCAGCCACCCATCCCGTGCACGCCCGGCCCGGGCGGGGTCGAGGACGAGCAGAGGTAGAGGCCCTTCGCGGGGGTGCGCCAGGGATCGGTTGAGGGAACGGGGCGTGAGATCAGCTGGGCGACCCCGGCCGCCCCGGCGGCGATGTCGCCCCCGAGGTAGTTGGGGTTGTAGGCCTGCATGTCGCGCGCCGTCATCGAGGAGGCGGCGAGGATCCGGTCGCGGAACCCAGGGGCGAAGCGCTCGATCTGCGCGGTGATCGCCTCGCGCTGGTGCGCCGGAGAGTCGCGCGGGACGTGGGTGTACGCCCAGAGGACGTGCTTGCCCGCGGGCGCCCGGCCCGGATCGGCGAGCGAGGGCTGCGCGACGAGCACGTAGGGGTTCTCGCTGTGCCGGCCCTGGGCGACGTCGCGCTCGGCGGCGGCGATCTCGGCACGCGTGCCTCCGACGTGCAGCGTGCCCGCCCGGGCGGCCTCGGGGTTCGTCCACGGGACCGGTCCGTCGAGCGCGAAGTCGACCTTCGCGACTCCGTTGCCGTAGCGGAACAGGCGGAGGGCCTTCGCGTAGGCGCTCGGCAGCCGGTCGCTCGCGAGGCCGAGCAGCGCGTCGGGAGTGAGATCGAGCAGCACCGCCTTCGCCGAGGGCAGCTGCGCGAGCGAGGTGACCTCGACCCCGGTCTCGATCGTGCCGCCGTGGGCGCGGAGATCGTCGGCCATCGCGTCGACGATGGCCTGGCTGCCTCCGATCGGCACGGGCCAGCCGCGGGCGTGCGCGTAGGAGCCGAGCGCGAGGGCCGCCGCCGCCGTCGAGAGGCTCGGCATCGGGCGGATCGCGTGCGCCGCGACGCCCGCGAGCATCGCCGGCGCCACCTCCTCGCTGAAGCGCAGGTTCCAGAGCGGCGACCCCTGCTCGAGCACGCGCAGGCCGAAGCGGAGGATCGTCGCCGGGTCGGTCGGCACGCGCAGCAGTGCATCGTTGGTGAAGCCGGCGACGCGGTCGGCGCGCTCGGCGAGCGGCGCCATCAGCGAGCGCCAGGCCGCGCCGTCGCGCCCGAGCCGCCCGGCCGTCCGCTCGATGTCGCGGTAGGCGATGCCCGCCCGACCCCCGTCGAGCGGGTGCGCGTAGGAGATCTCGGGGACGCGGAGGTCGATCCGCTGATCGAGCGCGAAGCGGCGGAAGAACTCGGAGGCGAGCGCCATCGGGTGCACCGCCGAGCAGACGTCGTGGTGGAACCCGGGCAGCGTCAGCTCGGACGTGCGCGCGCCGCCGCCGATGGTGTCGTTGCGCTCGAGCACGGCGACCGAGAGCCCGGCCCTGGCGAGGGTGACGGCGGCGGCGAGCCCGTTCGGCCCCGCTCCGACCACGACGGCGTCGACCATGCTCACTTCCTCCGCAGCGCCGCGACGGCCCCGACGGCGCCCGCGGCGACGGCGACGGCCGCGCCCGCGTAGCTGATCGCGCGGTGCCTGATCATCCAGATCTGCGGAGTCATGGTGTGCGCACGGTCGCTGAACAGCCCGCGCGCCCCGTGGTCGCCCGGGACGGGCTCGTAGACGTTGTTGGGCAGCATCGGCTCCTTCTTGTCGGGAGCCTGCTGGCCGTCGAAGGCGCTGCGGGCGAGGAACCAGTCCATGAAGGCGCCGGCGAAGCGATCGCCGAGGATCGTCCCGGCCGTCGGCTCGCCGACCCAGGTGCGCCGGCGCGGCTTGTCGGCGACGTCGGCGATCGCGATCGCCCCCACCTCGGGCTCGTAGATCGGCGGCACCGGCTGCGGGTGGTGCGGCAGCTGCGACTTGACCCAGTTGAACTGGATCGTGTTGAGCGCCGGCATGTCGACCTCGGACAGCCTGACCGCGCTCTTGGAGTGCAGGAGCTCGGCCGTGACCGACTCGGTGAAGCCGCGCGCGCCGAACTTGGAGGCGCAGTAGGCGGCCTGGAGCGGGATGCCCCGGTGCGCGAGCGCGGAGCCGACCTGGATGACGTGGCCGCGGTCGCGCGGCGTCATCCGGGACAGGGCGGCGCGCGTGCCGTTGACGAAGCCGAAGAAGTTGACGGCCACCGCGCGCTCGAAATCGGCGGGCTCGGTCGAGAGGAACTCGCCGAAGACGCCGACCATGGCGTCGTTCACCCACAGGTCGATCGGGCCCAGCTCGGACTCGACGCGGTCGGCCGCGCTCTCGACGGCCTCGCGGTCGGCGACGTCGGTCGGGATCGCCAGCCCGCGCCGCCCGGCCTGCTCGATCTCGGCGAGCGTGGCGGCGAGGCCGTCCTCGCCGCGTGCGAGCACGGCGACGTCCCACCCGCGCGACGCGAGCTCGCGCACCGTCGCCCGGCCGAGACCGGCCGTGCCTCCGGTGACGACCGCGACACCGCGGCTCATGCGGACTCTCCAAGGGGTGCGGGGCGGCGGTTCTGCGTCATGGGTCGAGCTCCTTCGTGAGGGTGCGTCTTCTTCTTCCACGCTAGGCGGGCCGGTGCGGCCGCGCGCGGGGTTGCGCCGGGTCTGTGGGCCTGTCGGAGAATCGGCGCCTGGGGAGGAGGATGGCGCTGAGCGGCGGAGTGTGCGCCGCATCCTCCCCAGGAAACGTCCAGATCTCCTCCAGAGAGCGGGACGAGACTGACCGTCGCCGCGGGTCGCGGCGCTCCGACGACTCGACGACCGGACCGACGCATGAACGCACTCCTCGGGCTCAGCCTCGTGTCGGGCCCCCTCGTGATCGGCGTGTACGCGGTCGCCGGGCTCTCCCTCCTCCTGCTGACGACCGCGTTCGCCAGGGCCCACCGCCACGGCCGGCGCCGGCGCCTCGTGCTCGCCGCCGCCGCCCTCGTCACCGGCACCCTCGCCGGAGCCGCCCTCGCCGCCCTGCTCGACGGCACCGACGGCCCGTTCGGCGTGGACTTCACCCCGGTGACCCGCGTCTGGGTCGGCCTCGGTCTCGGCGGGCTGCTGCTGGTCGCCGTCGTGCTGCTCCATGCGCTGGGCACCCGGCGGCTGCGCCGGGCTGTCGCCGCTCTCGGGGTCGGCGTGCTCGTGATCGCGACGGCGGCGATGACCGTGAACATCGACTTCGGGCAGTACCCGACCGTGCGCAGCGCGCTCGGCATCAGCCCCTACCCGACGATCAGCGATCCGATCGCCGTCCCCAGCGGCGACCACCCCAGTCTCGCGGAGTGGACCGCCCCCGCCGGGATGCCGTCCGTCGGCGCCGTCTCGACCGTGAGCATCCCGGGCACCACCTCGACGTTCGCCGCCCGGGACGCCGTGGTCTACCTGCCCCCTGCCGCGCTCGTCGACGACCCGCCGCTCCTGCCCGTGATGGTGATGCTCTCGGGGCAGCCGGGCTCCCCCTCCGATCCGCTCTCGACCGAGAACCTGCAGAAGTCGCTCGACGACTACGCCGCCGCGCACGCCGGACTCGCGCCGATCGTGGTCTCGCCCGATCAGCTCGGCGACCCGTCGGCGAACCCGATGTGCGTCGACTCCCCGCTGGGGAACTCGGCGACGTACCTCACCGTCGACGTGCCGAACTGGATCCGCAGCCACCTGCCGGTCGAGAGCGACGCGAGCGACTGGGCGATCGGCGGCCTCTCGCAGGGCGGCACCTGCGCGATCCAGCTCGGCGCGGGCTACCCGCAGCTGTTCGGCAACATCATCGTCGCCTCGGGAGAAATCGCGCCGACCCTCGGCGACGACGCGACCACCGTCGAGGAGGGCTTCGGCGGCAGCGCGGCGGCCTACGAGGCGGCCAAGCCCGCGAGCATCCTCGCGGAGAACGCGCCCTACGCCGACAGCTTCGCCCTGTTCGGAGTGGGAGCGGACGACACCTCGTTCGTCGCGGGCGTCAAGACGCTCTACGCCGACGCGAAGGCCGCGGGCATCGACGCGACCTACATGGAGGTCCCGGACAGCGCCCACGACAAGACGGCGTGGTCGGCGGTCTTCGACAGGGGGCTCGAGCTGCTGACCGCCCGCTGGAACCTCGTCCCCGCCTCCTGAGCGCCCGCCCGGCGGATCAGCGCTGGGGCCGCCGCGTCGACCACAGCGCCCACGCCACGAGCACGGGCTGGAACAGCAGTCGGACCGCGCGCTTGCGGTCGGTGTCGAGGCCGAAGGCGCTCGTGCGGGTCAGCCACTGCGAGATGTTGCCCGGGAAGATCGCCGTGAAGAAGGCCGCCGCGGCCGCTCCCGCCAGCGGGGCGCGGCGGCGCGCGAGCACGAGCGACGCGCCCAGGCCGATCTCGACGACTCCGGAGGCGAGCACCACGGTGTCCTTGTCGAGCGGCACCCACTCGGGCACCTGCGCCTGGAACTCCTCCCTCGCCCGGGTCAGGTGGCTCACCCCGGCGAAGAGGAGAGCGGAGCCGAGGAGCACCTTGGCGCCGGTGCGGAGGACGGGGATCGCGGAAGTCGACATGGCTTCCATCGTGGCGGTCCCGGCGGAGGCGCCCCGGGCGTCCGGGCGTTTTCGCACGAACGTGCTCGGAGCGGGCAGCCGGCCCGCAGGCGCGATCCCGCGCCGGTGTCCGAGGCTCGTCCTAGTCTGAGCGCGTGACAGACCGCATCCTCCTCCTCACCACCGGCGGCACGATCGACAAGGAGTACTCGCTCGCGGGCGAGCTCGAGATCGGCGAGCCGACCGCGCCGCGCCTGCTCGAGCCCGTCCTGTCGACGCTCGAGTTCCGCGTCGAGCGGGTCCTCGCGAAGGACAGCCTCGACCTCGACGACGCCGACCGCGCGCTGCTGCGCGAGCGGGTGCTCGGCGCTGAGGAGGACCGCATCGTGATCACCCACGGCACCGACACCATGACGGCGTCGGCCGAGGCGATCGGGACCGTGCGCGACCGCGTGGTCGTCCTCACCGGGGCGATGCAGCCCGCGCGGATGCGCGACAGCGACGCCGCCTTCAACCTCGGCGCCGCCGTCGCCGCCGTCCAGCTGCTGCCGCCGGGGGTCTACATCGCGATGAGCGGCCGAGTGCTGCCGGCCGGCTCGGTGGTGAAGGACCGCGCGGCCGGGGTGTTCCTCCCCGCATGAGTCGCGGCTACCGGCTGACGACCGCCGCGGGGCTGATCCTCGTCGTCTGCGGCGTCCGGGGGCTCGCGATCGCCGTCGAGTTCGGCGGCGACCGTGTGCAGGCGGCGGGGGGCGCCCTCGTCTTCCGCACCGACTCGTCCGCCTTCGATCTTCTGGCTCTGACCGCCCTCGCCGGGCTCGGCTGGCTCCTCGTCGGCATCGCGGTCAGCCGTCGCGGAGGCGTCTGGCGGTGGCTGGGCGTGCCGTCCGGGATCCTGCTCGCGGTGGCGGCGAGGCTCTGGCAGCCGCACGACTCCGGCCTGCTGCCCTTCGCCCTCGACCCGTCCGTCGCGGCCGACGCCGCGCTCCTGGCACTCGGCATCGCCGCCCTCTCGATCGGCGCTCTCGCGAGCGGCCTCGTCGTCGGCACCTGGCGTCGCGTCGCGGGCAGCGCCCTACTCCTCGGCGCGCTGAGCTCCGCTCTGATGCAGACGATGCCCCGCGACGAGCCGACTCCCGGCATCGCGCTCGCGACGGCCGCGCTCTCGCTCGGCGAACCGCTCATGATCGCGATCCTCGGAGTCGTCCTCATCGCCGGAGTGCAGAGCTCCCGGCGCCCTCCGCTCACCAGCGCGCGCCGAGTCGCCGTCCCCGAGGCCGTCGCGTGAGACGGCTCCTGCACTGGATCCTCCCGACAGCGGGCGTCGCCCTCATCGTGATCGGCGCGGTCGTCGGCGTCACGACGCCGAGCGCCGTCAGCTTCGGCTGGTTCGCGTACGCGCCGCTCTCGGAGACGACGTTCTCGCCCTCCGACGCCTTCGTCGTCACCCGCGGCCTCGCGACCGCCGGAGCACTCGTGGTGCTCGGAGCGCTCGTGCTGGCCTTCTCCGCCGGCCTGCTGCTCGGCCGCCGGCGGGACGAGTCACCGCCGCAGGCCTGACACTGCCGCTCGCCGACTCCGACGTCCTACCCTCGAGAGGTGGCTGCGATCTTCGACTCCCTCGACGAGAACCTGACGAGCTGGATCCGTGAGCAGCCGATGTGGTTCGTCGCGACCGCGCCGCTCGGAGCCGAGGGTCACGTCAACATCTCGCCGCGCGGCCTCGACTCGTTCTCGGTCCTCGGGCCTCACCGGGTCGGCTGGGTCGACTACACCGGCAGCGGAGTCGAGACGATCGCGCACCTCCGCGAGAACGGGCGCGTGTGCCTGATGTTCTCGTCCTTCGGGAGCCGCCCGCGGATCGTGCGGCTGCACGGGCTCGGCTCCGTCCACCTGCCCGGCTCGCCCGAGTTCGACGAGGTCGTGGCGCAACACCCCGAGAACCCCAGCACCCGCGCCGTCATCACGGTCGCACTCACCCGCATCAGCGACGCGTGCGGCTGGGGCGTCCCGGTGATGGAGCTGACCGCCGAGCGCGACCTCCTCCGCCTGCAGGCCGAGAAGAAGGGCCCGGACGGCATGGCCGAGTACCGCGCGACCCGCAACGCGCGGAGCATCGACGGGCTCCCGGGCTTCCCGGCGGAGGCCTGACAGCGGTGGCCGAGCAGGAGGAGCGCCCGCCGTCGATCCCCGAGGACGCCCAGGAACGAGCGGCCTTCATCGAGACCGCGATCCAGCAGGCGATCCGGCGCGGCGAGTTCGACGGGCTGCCCGGCGCGGGGAAGCCGCTCGAGGGTCTCGGCGAGAGCCACGATCCCGACTGGTGGATCCGCCGCAAGATCGAGCGTGAGAACCTCACCGGTCTCGGACCCGCGGCGTTCCTCCTCCGCGCCGAGGACCGCCGGCTGGACGGCGAGCTCGACCGCCTCGTCCGCGAGTCCGAGGTGCGCGCGGCGCTCGTCGACTTCAACCGCCGCGTCGTCGAGGCGCGTCGGCAGCTCCTCGGCGGACCGCCCGTCGTGACCGCGCTCCGCGACGTCGAGGCGGAGGTGGCCGCATGGTCCGAGCGGCGGGCGGCGCGCTCGCTCCCGGCCCCGCCTCCGCCGCCGACTCGACGACGCTGGTGGCGCCGAGCGCAACCCGAGTCCTGATCCGCCTCCGCTCCGTAGGCTCGGGACCATGACGGCATCACGGACGGACGTGCTCGTGGTCGGCGGCGGACCGGTCGGGGTCTTCCTCGGCGCCCTGCTCGCGACGAACGGCGTCGACGTGACGGTCTGGGAGCAGCGGACCGCCGTGCCGTCGGGGTCGCGCGCGATCGGCATCCACCCGCCGTCGCTCGACGCCCTGGCCGCCGTGGGTGCCGCGGATCCGATCCTCGCCGAGGGCGTGCGCGTGCGCGAGGGCGTCGCCCGGAGCCGCGGTCGCACCCTCGGCACGCTGTCGTTCGCGCGGGCCTCGAGCACGCATCCCTACGTCGTCACGCTCGACCAGTCGCGCTCGGAGGCGATCCTGCGCGACCGGCTGCGGGCCTCCTCCCCCGGCGCCCTGCGCACCGGCGTCGCGATCACCGGCCTGCAGCGCTCCGGCGACCACGTCGACGTCACGGGCGCCTCGGAGGGCGGCGGGACGGTGTCGATCCGCGCGTCGTTCGTCGTCGGCGCCGACGGGGCGCGCAGCACCGTGCGGGAGCTGCTCGGGATCGGCACCAGCGGCCGCGACTACGCCGACCGCTACGTGATGGGCGACTTCGCCGATCCGGAGCCGGCGTCGCGGGAGTCGTCGGCCCTGGTCGACGTCGGCCCCGACGGCGTCGTGGAGTCGTTCCCGCTGCCGGGCGCGCGCCGCCGGTACGTGGCGCTCCGGGGCGCCGAGCCGCTCGAGGATCCGTCGGGGGGCGCGGATCCGCAGGTAGCGGCGGCCCTCGCGGCCGTCGTGCGCTCGCGGACCGGCGCCGAGCCGGATCCGGCGACCTGCACCATGACCAGCGGCTTCGGCGTCCGGCGCCGCACCGCCGACCGCATCGGGATCGGCCGTGTGGTGCTGATCGGCGACGCCGCCCACGAGATCAGCCCGATCGGCGGCCAGGGCATGAACCTCGGCTGGCTCGACGCGGCCGAGCTCGCTCCCCTGCTCACCGACGCCGTCCGCGGTGGTGCCGCCGGGCCGTGGCCCGACTTCGCCCGCCGCCGCACGGTCGTCGCGCGCCGGGCGGCGCGCCAGGCGGAGGCGAACATGGCGCTGGGGCGCCCGGTTCGCGGCGTCGCCCGCGTGAGTCGCGAGGCGGGGCTCCGGGCGGCGCTGGCGCTCCCCTCCGCGGATCTGCTCGCCCGCGTCTACGCGATGCGCTGGTCCTGAGCTCTCAGGCCACCAGGCGTGCGCCCGAGAGGCCGAGCTCGACCACCAGCACGAGCGACGCGATGATCACCAGCCGGAACAGCGTCCTGCTCGGCGGCCCCGTCAGCACCAGGCGGATGCCCACGGCCGCGAGGACGATCACGACCACGGTCCCGGCGACCGCGAGGGCGACTCCGCCGCCGCGCACCGGCTCGTCGCCGACGACCTGGCCGACGAGCACGAGCACCGCCGCGATGACGAGCGAGCCGAACGCGACGATGCCCGACAGCCGGAGCCCGAGGCGGTGCGGGAACCCGCGGATGCCGGTCGCCGCGTCGTCGACGAGGTCGGGCAGGACGTTCGTGCAGTGGATCGCGACGCCGAAGACCGCTCCGGTCGCGATCGCCCACGCGGCCGGCAGCTGGTCGCCGCCCGCCGAGACCGCGACGACCGGCAGCAGGCCGAACGCGACGACGAACGGCACCACCGAGAAGGCCGTGCGCTTGAGCCCGGCGTCGTAGGCCCATCCCGCGCCGACGAGCACCAGGTGCGCCGCAGCGGCGATCGGCCCGAGGAAGAGGGAGAGCACGACGGCGATCGCCGCGGTGCCGACGGCGGCC
Source organism: Rathayibacter sp. VKM Ac-2803 (assembly GCF_009807175.1). Classification (NCBI taxonomy): domain Bacteria; kingdom Bacillati; phylum Actinomycetota; class Actinomycetes; order Micrococcales; family Microbacteriaceae; genus Rathayibacter; species Rathayibacter sp. VKM Ac-2803. Next base: position 48,732 of record NZ_WUCD01000001.1, read on the forward strand.
GCCCGCACCTCGCCCACGCTGATGCGCCCGAGCGCGACCGGCTTGTCGGTGCGGCCCACGGCCCGGTCGCGGTCGGCGTCGATCCAGTCGTTCGCGAGGCCGATCGACAGCTGCCCGGCGACGACGGCGAGCGCGACGAGGAGCACGATCCCGGGAGCGTGGCCGGAGGCGACGGCGATCACGGTCGCCAGCACGGTCACGGTGACGGTCGGCCCGGGATGCGACGACGCCAGCAGCAGGCGCACCCGAGAGGTCATCGGGCCAGCCTACGGGCGCGGCTCTCCGCCGGCGATGCGCCTGCGCGCAGCCCGCTCGGTGAAGGCGTCGAGCGCCGCGATCATCCGGTCGGCGATCCAGATCCGATTGCGCCGGTGCGAGTCGGCCGGACGCAGGACCCCGCACTCGACGAGCGCATCCAGCGCTCGATACGCAGCCGGAGCAGAGATGCCCAGTCGCGAGCCGACCACGGGACCCGAGAGGACGGGCTGCTCGAGCGCGAGATCGGCGACGCGCCTGGCCGAGTGATCCGACCGGAGCCCCGCGAGCGCGTCCCGCCAGGTGCCTCGGATCCCCTCGATGTCCTCGGCGAGCTCCCGTCCGCTGCGGACCGCGAAGACCGAGGCATCGCTGAACGCCAGCACCATCGCGTCGACGTCGCCCTCTCGATACCGACCGAGCGCCGCGTAGTAGGCGTCGACGTCATGGAGCAGCCCGGCCGACACCGGCACGGTGACGGTTCGCGTGAGCCGGGCTGTCCGGAGCATCGCCTGGACGAGCGCTCGACCGGTGCGTCCGTTGCCGTCGGGGAACGGATGGATCGTCTCGAACTGCGCGTGCGCGATCGCGGAGTGAGCGAGCGCGGGCACATCGGATCGTGCGATGAACTCGATCAGGTCGTCCATGGCCGCCGGGACACGCTCGGGGATCGGCGGGACGAAACCCGCCTGGTGCGGGCTCACGCTCGATCCGCCGATCCACACCTGCTGGGAGCGGTAGGCGCCGGTCAGCTCGGGGGCGTGACCCGAGAGCAGCGCCGCGTGCATCGCGATGATGCCGTCGGAGTCGATGCCGTCGGTGAGCGCGAGCGCCGCCGTCATCGCCCGCACGTTGCGGACGATCAGGGCGGCGTTGCCGGTGTCGCGTTCACCGAGCTCGGTCTCGGCGATCGCCCGTGCGCCGCTCGTCAGGTTCTCGATCTGCGAGGAGGACGCCGACTCGCTGCGCAGGAGTATCGAGGCGAACGGCAGGACGGACGCGCCGAGCTCTGCGTCGAAGCGGGTCAGCAGCGCGGAGGCGTCGGCCGCCTCCGCCGCGACGGCAGGGCTGATCTGCACCGGCACGTCCGCGATCCGCGGCGGGATCGAGGCGGTGTACGGGCCTCGGCTGGCGTCCCACTGCCGTCGCGTCAGATCGTCGCGCCGGAGCTGCGAGGTCCACGGCACCGACTCGTGGTCGAGAGCGGGCCAGGCGGACATGTGAACAACGGTAGTCCTTGTTTGCCTTTCCGCGCTAAAAGTGAACAAGGGCCGCGCCTGATCACGGAATGCCCGGCACTCCGCCATCGTTGGGGCAACCGACACCGTCCCGAAGGGATCACATGGACATCGTGCGCTGGCTGTTCGACGCGCAGCTCGTCATCGGCGACCAGACGATCCTCTGGCGCGAGGTGATCGGCAACGTCTTCGGCCTGCTCAGCGCGCTCGGCGGTATGCGCCGGAAGGTCTGGGCGTGGCCGGTCGGGCTGATCGGCAACGTGCTGCTCTTCACCGTGTTCATGGGCGCACTGTTCGACACTCCGAACCCCGTGAACCTGCTCGGCCAGGCCGGGCGGCAGGTGATGTTCATCATCGTCAGCGTCTACGGCTGGTACCGCTGGACCCACCGACCCGAGGCGGCGACGGCCGCGATCGAGCCGCGGTGGGCCTCCTGGCGCACGCGGGGCCTGCTCGTGCTGGGCATGATCGGCGGCACGGCAGTGCTCACTCCGGTGTTCCGCGCCCTCGGCTCGTACGAGCCGGTGTGGAGCGACGCGTGGATCTTCGTCGGCTCGCTGCTCGCCACCTACGGGATGGCGAAGGGCTGGGTCGAGTTCTGGCTGATCTGGGTCGCGGTCGACCTGGTCGGCGTGCCGCTGCTGTTCTCGGCCGGCTACTACGCCTCCGGGCTGATGTACGTGTTCTACGGCGCGTTCACGCTGACCGGCTTCTTCGTCTGGCTCCGCCAGGCGCGCCGCTCCGTCCCGCCGATCGTGACGGTCGGCTAGAGGGCGGTCAGGCCAGGGCGCGCGTGCAGTCGGCGCACAAGCCGAACACGTCGACGACGTGGTGCGCCTCGGTGAAGCCGTGCTGCGCCGCGACGGAGCGGGCCCACGTCTCGACCTCGTCGGCCGCGATCTCGACCGTCAGCCCGCAGCGCCGGCAGATCAGGTGGTGGTGGTGCGTGCCCGGCGTGCAGGCCCGGTAGAGGCTCTCGCCCTCGGGCGACTGCAGCGAGTCGGCCTCGCCCTCGCCGGCCAGGTCCGACAGCGCCCGGTAGACCGTGGCGAGCCCGATCGGCGATCCGGAGGCGTGCAGCGCGCTGTGCAGCCCCTGCGCGCTCACGAAGTCGTCGCGCCCGGTCAGCGCCTCGCGCACGGCCTCGCGCTGCCACGTGTTGCGCTTGACCACCGGCGTTCCGTCCTTCTTCTCCACCCGACCCACGCTACGCGCCCACCCCGAGACGCGCGGTCCGTCGGACGCCCTTGCGTCCGATGATCCGGCAGACCACGTAGATCGTGAACGAGATCGTCGTCACGTAGGGGCTGATCGGCACGGAGCCGCCGAGCGCCAGCAGGATGCCGCCGACGAGCGCGCCGACGGCGAAGAGGACGCTGAGCAGCGGCACCACGACCGGCGACGCCGAGAGGCGCAGCGCCGCGGCGGCAGGAGTGACCAGGATCGCGAGCACGAGCAGCGAGCCGACGATCTGCACCGAGACGGCGACCGCGAGGCCCAGCAGCAGCATGAAGGCGATCGACAGCGCGCGCGTCGGGATCCCGCGTGCCGCGGCGACGTCGGCGTCGACGCTCGCGAAGGTCAGCGGGCGCCAGATCAGCGCGAGCCCGATGACGACCACGATCGAGATCGCGATCAGCCAGCCGAGCTGCGGGTCGTCGACGGCGACGATCTGCCCGGTCAGCAGGCCGAACTTGTTGGCGCTGCGGCCCGGGTAGAGCGCGAGGCAGAGGATGCCGAGGCCCAGGCCGAAAGGCATCAGCACGGCGATGATCGAATTGCGGTCGCGCGCCCGCGCGCCGAGCAGCCCGATCAGCAGGGCCGCCACGAGCGAGCCGATGATCGAGCCCTGCACGACTCCGACGCCGAGCAGGAGCCCCGCGGAGGCACCCGCGAACGACAGCTCGCTGATCCCGTGCACCGCGAAGGCCATGTCGCGCGACATCACGAAGACGCCGATGAGCCCGCCGACGACACCGAGGACGGCCCCGGCGATCACCGAGTTCATCAGCAGCGCGAGCAGCGCGCCGTAGTCCGAGAAGTCGAAGATCTGCGACCAGACGTCGTCGGTCATGCGCGCTCCTCCCTCTGCTCGTGCTCGTGCTCGTGGGCGTGGCTGTGGTCGGGGGCGCCGACCACGATCACGCGGCCGCGGGCGCGGATGACGTCGACGGGCGCGTCGTAGAGCTCGCTGAGCACCTCCGACCGCAGCACTTCGTCGGGGGTCCCGACGCGGAACCTGCCGCCGGCGAGGTACAGCACGCGGTCGACCATCCCGAGCACCGGATTCACGTCGTGCGTGACGAAGAGGACGCCGAGCTCCCGCTCGCGGCGGTGCCGGTCGATCAGCTCGCTCACCGCGCGCTGGTGCGCGAGGTCGAGCGAGATCAGCGGCTCGTCGCAGAGCAGGAGCGCGGGATCGCCCGCGAGGGCCTGTCCGACGCGGACGCGCTGCTGCTCGCCTCCGGACAGGCTGCCGATGGGGGCGTCGGCGAAGGCGGTGGCGCCGACCGCCTCGAGCAGCGCGTCGACCCGGGCGCGCCGCGAGCGCGAGGGCAGCGGGAGGCCGAAGCGGTGGCCGTCGATCCCGAGGCCGATCAGGTCGCGGGCCCGCAGCGGAGTGCCGTCGTCGGCGAGCTTCTGCTGCGGGATGTATCCGATGCGGCGGTTGCCGCGGTGCACCGGCGCACCGAGGACGCGCAGCTCGCCCTCGCTCAGCGGCTGCTGGCCGAGCACGGCCTTCAGCAGGCTCGTCTTGCCCGATCCGTTCGCGCCGAGCACCGCGACGAACTCGCCCGCCTGCACGTCGAGGTCGACGCCGCTCCACAGCTCGCGGTCGCCGAAGCGGAGCCCGGCGCCGCGCAGCTGCAGCACCGAAGGGCCCGCCTCCGAGGAGACGGGCCCCGAGGTCGGGTCGTCCTGTGTCACGACGAGACGGCTCCCTCGATGGCGTCGAGGTTCGCGGTCATCCAGCCGACGTACCCGCCGGCGTCGTCGGGCAGCGTCTCGGTGACGCCGACGGCCGGGACGCCGGCCGCCTCGGCGGCGTCGAGCAGCGCGTCGGTCTGGGCGCTCTCGGTCTGCTCGTTGTAGACCAGGGCGTCGACGGCCCTGCCCGGGAAGAGGGCGAGGGTGTCCTGGAGCGTGGTCGCGGGCACGTCGGTGCCCTCCTCGACCGCCTCGCTGAACGCCTCCGGAGTCGCGTTCACGAGACCCAGCGCGTCGGTCATGTAGAGCGGGACGGGCTCGGTGATCGCGATCGAGCGGCCGCCGAGAGCGCCCTTCAGCGACGCCTCCCGCTCGACGAGGGCGTCGATCTGCTCGTTCAGGGTCGCGACGTTCGCGGTGTAGGTCGAGGTGTTGCCGGGGTCGATGCTCGAGAGCTGGTCGCCGATCACGGTGACGACGTCGCGGACCGCGTCGAGGTCGTACCAGACGTGCTCGTTGAACGCGGCGTGCTCGTGGCCGTCGTCGGCGGCATCGGCCTCCTCGCCCTCGTGCTCGTGGTCGTGCTCGTCCTCGAGGCCGGCCGAGACGGTGGCGGTGATCACGGGCGCGTGGGAGGAGGAGGCGTCGAGCATGGTCTCGATGAACGGGTCGTAGCCGCCGCCGTTCTCGATCACGAGCGCGGCGCCGGAGAGCGCGAGCTGGTCGCGCGCAGTGGCCTCGTACTCGTGCGGATCCTTGTCGGGGCTGTCGATGATGCTGGTGACCTCGACGAGGTCGCCGCCGACGCTCGCGGCGAGGTCGCCGTAGACGTCGGTCGAGGCGACGATCTGCACGAGCCCGTCGGTCGCGGCGTCGGACGCGGCACCGGTGCCGGAGCACGCGGTCAGGGCGAGGACGGAGGCGCCGAGCAGGGCGGCGAGCGGGAGGGTGCGGGTCTTCACGGTGGGGAGCCAATCTAGGTCCGAGGCCGGACGGTCGGGGTGCCCACACGGTAGCGGCTATTGATAACGATTGTCAAAATCGCGAGCAGCGCCCGGTCGTGACGGTATGTGCTGTCTGCGATACAACGTTGTAGGTTGGGGCGATCCGAGCCGGCCGAGGAGGAACGTGGCGGTCACCCTGCACGACGTCGCCCGCGTGGCGGAGGTGTCGATCAAGACGGTCTCCAACGTCATCAACGACTACCCGCACATCCGCCCCGAGACGCGGGCGCGCGTCGAGGCGGCGATCGCCGAGCTGGGCTACCGCCCCAATCTCTCGGCGCGCAGCCTCCGTCGGGGGCGCACAGGAGTGATCGGGCTCGCCCTGCCCGAGCTGAGCCTCCCCTACTTCGCCGAGCTGGCCGACAGCGTGATGCGCGCCGCCGACCGGCGCGGGCTCACCGTCCTGATCGAGCAGACCGAGGGCGACCCCGCGCGCGAGCGCAGCGTCCTCACGAGCGCCCGCCGTCAGCTGACGGACGGGCTGCTCTTCAGCCCGCTCGGCCTCGGCAGCGCCGACGAGCCGGAGCTGGCCGTCGACTATCCGCTCGTGCTGCTCGGCGAGCGCATCTTCACCGACCGCGTCGATCACGTCACGATGCAGAACGTGGCCGCGGCCCGCGCCGCGACGGCGCACCTCCTCGCCTCCGGGCGCCGGCGGATCCTCGCCCTGGGGGCCCACGAGGGCGAGCAGGTCGGCTCCGCCCCGCTGCGCACGCAGGGCTACCGCGAGGCCCTGGAGGCGGCCGGCGTGGGCTTCGACGAGCGGCTGGTGGGCGCCTCCGGACCGTGGCACCGCGCGAACGGAGCGGCGGCGATGCGCCGGATCATCGCCTCCGGAGTCGCGTTCGACGCCGTCTTCGCCTTCAACGACACCCTCGCCCTCGGCGCGATCCGCGCCCTCCAGGACGCCGGCCTCCGCGTGCCCGCCGACGTGGCGGTGATGGGCTTCGACGACATCGACGAGTCGGCCTACTCGGTGCCGAGCCTCTCGAGCATCTCCCCCGGCCGCGACGAGATCGCGCAGACCGCCGTCGACGTGCTGCAGGCGCGCATCGACGGCACGGCGACGGCTCCGCCCCGTCGGCACGAGGCCGCGTTCACCGTGCAGGAGCGCGAGTCGACGGCCTCGAGCTGATCTCCGCTCAGGCGAGCGTCCGCGGCGCCCGGTACTCCCACGCGCCTCGGTCCGCCTCGCCGATCGGGCGCAGCACGCGCGCAGGCACTCCGCCGACGACGACCATCGGAGGCACGCTCGCCGTCACGACCGCCCCCGCGGCCACGACCGACCCCGCGCCGATCACGACGCCCGGCAGGAGGATCGCGCCCGCGCCGATCCACACGTCGTCCTCGATCGTCACGGGGGCCGAGAACTGGGTGCCGTCCGCGCGGAGCTCCGGGTGCACGGGGTGGCCCGTCGTGCTGATCGTGACGTTCGGGGCGATCATCACGCGATCGCCGATCACGACCTCGACGTCGTCGACCAGGGTGAGGCCGAAGTTCACGTAGACGTGATCGCCCAGGCGCACGCGGTTGCCGTAGGCGACGTGCAGCGGAGGCTCGATCCAGGCGCCCTCGCCGACCGCCTCGAACAGCTCGTGCAGCAGGCGCCGGCGCTCCTCGGCGTCGCGGGGGCCGGTCGCGTTGTACGCGTGGGCCAGCTCCTTGCCGCGGAGCCGCTCCTCCTCGAGCGCCTCGAGCCCCTCGCCGGAGTCGGTGTACAGCTCGTGGTGGTCCATCCGCCGGCGGACCTCGTGCTCGCGCGCGTCCATCGCGCCCCCTCTCGTCCGCCCCAGCGTGAGGGACGCCGACCCCGGAGGACGGTCGCGACACGGCGGCCCGGGCGGAGAGTCGACCGGCGGCACGTCAGTCGCAGGCGCAGATCTCGCGGCGGATCCAGTCGCCGGCGTCCGCGATCGCCAGCTCGCCGCGGCGCACGAGGCGGCTCCACTCGATCGCGCGGTGGGTCAGCCGGTCGTCGGCGCTGCCCGGGCGATCGCCACCGAGCGTGCGGAGGAACACGTGCGCGAGCCCGCCGCCGAGGAAGAGCGTCGCGCCGGCGACCCCGGCGAAGTGCCTCGCCTGGCCGCGGGTGTCGTCGTCGTAGGCGGGGGCGAATCCGCGGCCGCGGATCCGGTTGCGACCGCCGGTGGCCAGGTCGACGGGGCCGAGCAGCCCGCCCCTGATCCCCGCGATCTCGAGCGCGACCGCGTGGAGGAACGCCCGGGGCCGCGTCTCGCGCGACGCGATCGCGTCGACCCGGTCGGCGAGGAGTGCGCACGCGTCGATCGATCCCACGCCGTCCAGTACAGCACCTCGACGCTCTTGACACCGCCCCCGGCGACTCCCCATCATCGTTTCTACAACGTTGTCTCCATCGTTGTAGAGACGCTCCGAAAGGCTCCCCATGACCGACGCCCCCCGCGCCGCCGCCTCGGCGCGCATCACCCTCGACCCGGCCGCGGTGGTCGCTCCCGTGAACCCGCGCCTCTTCGGCTCGTTCGTCGAGCACCTCGGCCGCTGCGTCTACGACGGCATCTACGAGCCCGGGCACCCGACTGCGAACGAGGACGGCTTCCGCCTCGACGTCGTCGACCTCGTCAAGGAGCTCGGATCGACGACGATCCGCTACCCCGGCGGCAACTTCGTCTCGGGCTACCGCTGGGAGGACGGGGTCGGCCCGCGCGCCGAGCGCCCCCGCCGCCGCGACCTGGCCTGGCACTCGCTCGAGACCAACGAGGTCGGCCTCGACGACTTCGCCAAGTGGGCGAAGCTGACCGGCAGCGAGATCATGTACGCCGTCAACCTCGGCACCCGCGGGGTGATGGAGGCGCTCGACGTCCTCGAGTACGCGAACGGGTCCGCCGGCACCGCCCTCGCGGACCAGCGCATCGCCAACGGCACGGCGGAGCCGCACGACATCCGCATGTGGTGCCTCGGCAACGAGATGGACGGCCCCTGGCAGGTCGGCCACATGAACGCCGACGACTACGGCAAGCTCGCCTCCCGCACGGCCAAGGCCCTGAAGATCGCCGATCCGTCGCTCGAGCTGGTCGTCTGCGGCTCGTCCGGGTCGAGCATGCCGACCTTCGGCGAGTGGGAGCGCGTCGTCCTCGAGCACACCTACGACGACGTCGAGTACGTCTCGTGCCACGCCTACTACCAGGAGTACGGCGGAGACCTCGGCTCGTTCCTCGCCTCCTCGCTCGAGATGGAGTACTTCATCACCACGGTCGCCGCGACCGTCGACCACGTGAAGCACAAGCTGCGCAAGACGAAGGACATCAAGCTCTCGTTCGACGAGTGGAACGTCTGGTACCTCGAGGAGTGGCAGGCCAAGGAGACGGCCGACGCCGAGGGCGACCAGACCGCACGCGAGTGGGAGTACGCACCGCGCCTGCTCGAGGACGTCTACTCGGTCGCGGACGCGGTCGTCGTGGGCAACCTGATGATCACCCTGCTGAAGAACTCCGACCGCGTCACCTCGGCATCGCTCGCGCAGCTCGTCAACGTGATCGCGCCGATCATGACCGAGCCCGGAGGCGCCGCGTGGCGCCAGACCACGTTCTTCCCGTTCTCGACGACCGCGCGCCTCGCCTCCGGAGCCGTGCTCGAGCCCCGCATCGAGGTCGGCACCTACCCGACCGCCCGGCACGGCGAAGCGCCGCTGGTCGACGCCGTCGCGACGCTCGACGACGACCGCGCCGCCGTGTTCCTGGTCAACCGCTCGACCACGGAGGCGCTCGAGGTCTCGGTCGACGTGAGCGGCCTCGGCGTCTCGACGGTCGCGGAGGCGGTGGCCCTCTTCGACGAGGACCCCTACGCGAAGAACACGAAGGACGACCAGGAGCGCGTCGGCCTGCGCCCCGCCTCCGCGCAGCTGACCGACGGCGTGCTGACGCTGGCCCTGCCCCCGGTGTCGTGGACGGCGGTCGCGCTGACGGCCTAGCCGCACCTCCGGCTCGTCGAATCACGTTCGGCTCGTGGGAATCCTCGATTCCTGCGAGCCGAACGTGATTCTGCGAGCCGAAGTTCCGTCGGAGAAGGACGTGCGCCCGGCACCTCCCTCATGAGTAAGGCCGAGTGGCCGATTCCTCCCGATCGCGGGCGGTTCGAGGGATCCAGCCTTACTTGCGCGGCCGTCAGCGACGCGACGCCACCAGTTCCTGCAGATCGCCGACACCGCGCCCCGCCAGAGTCGGCCATATCGTCCGGTCGCCGCCCTCCTCGAGCTGCGCGTCGTGCGGCACCCCGATCGCGACGGCACCGGAGGCGACGGCCGCGGCCAGTCCCGTCGGCGAGTCCTCGATCGCCACGCACTGCGAGATGTCGACCCCGAGCCGCGCAGCCGTCAGGAGGTACGGCTCGGGATGCGGCTTGCCCCGCGTCACGTCGTCCCCGGTGACGACGGTCGCGAGGACCACTTCCGGGGCGAGCGCCTCGACGACGACCTGCGCGACCGAGCGCGATGATGTGGTGACGATCGCCTGCGGAACGCCTTCGCGGTGCACCTCGCGCAGCAGCTCCCGCGCCCCCGGCCGCCAGACGAGGCCGCTGCGCATCTCGGCGAGGACATCGTCCTCGAGCACCGCGGCCAGCGTGTCGTCATCGAGCTCGACGCCCGCCGCCTGCAGCGCGCTGACGGTCTGCTCCATCGTGCTGCCGATCAGCGCGAGCGCATCGGCCCGGGTCCAGGTGCAGCCGAACCGTGCGGCGAGCAGGCCCTGCGCCCGCACCCACACGGGTTCCGAGTCGACGATCGTCCCGTCCATGTCCCAGAGCACCGCGGCGATCACGAGGCGCTCCCCTCGTGGCGACGGGCACTGAGCACTCCCGCGAGCACGACGGCCACGACTCCGGCGATCGGCACCACCAGCAGCCCCACCCGCAGTCCCGCTCCGTCGGCCACCAGGCCCACGATCGGAGGCGACAGCAGGAAGCCGAGCCGCATCAGCCACGAGACGAGGGTCACCCCGGTCCCGGCGCGCAGCCCCGGGATCTCGTCGGCCTCGTGCATCGCGGCGGGCACCGTGGTCGCGAGCCCGAAACCGGCCGCTGCGAATCCGAGGATCGTGCCGGGAACGGACGGGAACAGCAGCGCCGCGCCCATCCCGGCCGCCGTGATCGCGCCGCCGACCCGCACCACCGTGCGCTGTCCGAAGCGGTCGACCAGCCGGTCGCCGAAGATCCGGCCGACGAACTGGGCGCCGACGAGAGCGACGAATCCGTAGGCTGCGACCGCCGCCGTGGCGCCGAGGTCGCCGTTCAGGTAGACGGCCGCCCAGGTCGAGGCCGCGTCCTCGACGAGCGTGCCCGCGATGGCGACGGCGACGAGCGCCGCGAGCACGAAGCCGACCCGCGCCGTGACGCGTCCGCGAACGGCCGGCGCCGCGCCGGGCTCGGACTCGTCGTCCTTCCCGGGGAGGCAGAAGCGCAGCGCCACGAGCGACACCACCGAGAAGAGCGCCCCCGAGATCAGGAGGTGGGTCGAGCGGGGGACGCCCAGCGCGATGGCGCCCGCCGCCATCGAGCCGCCGAGCACCGCGCCGATCGACCAGATCGCGTGGAAGGAGTTGATGATCGAGCGGCCGAAGCGCCGCTGCACGCGCAGCCCGTGCGTGTTCTGCGCCACGTCTGCGATCGCGTCGGTCGCGCCGGCGACGAGGAGGGCCGCCGCGAAGGCGAGGAGCGCGGGCGAGAACCCGGCGACGATCGTCCCGGCCGCCGTGAGGATCGTGCCCGCGACCGTGGTGCGCCCACTCCCGAACCGCCGGATCAGCGAACCGGCGGCGAGCCCCGCGAGGATCGCACCGGCCGGGAACGCCGCGATCGCGACTCCGTACGCCGCGTTGTCGAGCCCGAGGTCGGCCTTGATCTCGGGAAAGCGCGGGATGAGGTTGGCGAACAGCGCGCCGTTCGTGAGGAACAGCGCGGCCACGGCGCCGCGAGCGCGTCGGGCCTCGCGGGACGGAGGCGTGAGGTCAGTCATGTGTACGAACGTACACGCCATGTGTACGATCGTGCACATGGACCACTTCGCCGGAGACGACCGCACGAACCGCGAGCGGATGCTCGCCGGCGACCTCTACATCGCCGACGACCCCGAGAGCGCCCGCCTCGCCCAGCGCGCCGTCCGGCTCGCCGATGCCTACCACCGCGCGGCCGTCGACGACGAGGCCGCGGCCCGCCCGCTGCTCGACGAGCTGATCGGGTCGCTGGGCGACGGCGCGTTCGTGAAGCCTCCGCTGTTCGTCGACTACGGCGAGAACATCACGATCGGCGCGCGCACCTTCGTCAACTACCACCTCACCGCCCTCGACGTCGCAGCGATCACGATCGGCGAGGACTGCCAGATCGGCCCGAACGTGCAGCTGCTGACCCCGACGCACCCGGTCGCACCCGGCCCGCGCCGCGACAAGCTCGAGGCGGCGCTGCCGATCACGATCGGCGACAACGTCTGGCTGGGCGGCGGGGTCATCGTCTGCCCCGGAGTCAGCATCGGCGACGACAGCGTCATCGGAGCGGGGTCGGTCGTCACGCGCGACATCCCTGCCGGAGTCGTCGCCGTGGGCAACCCCGCCCGCGTCCTGCGGAGCATCGCCGAGTGAGCGCAGACCGGGCACCGCGGCGCACCGACCCGCAACGGCGCGACCGGATCATCGACGCCTGCCTCGACGTGATCGCGGAGGAGGGTGTCGCCGGGACCTCGCACCGTCGCGTCGCCGCCGCGGCCGACGTGCCGCTCGGGTCGATGAGCTACCACTTCGCCGGCATGGACGACCTGCTGCACGAGGCGTTCACGCGCTTCGCCGACACGGTCGCTGCGCAGACGAAACGCCGGATGGACGCCGCGGGCACCCCCGCCGAGGCGCGCCGGGCCGTGATCGACGTCGTCGTGCACGACATCTTCGGCAGCCGGCGCGAGCTCGTGCTCACCCACGAGCTCTACACGCTCGCCGCACGGCGGCCGGAGTACCGGGTCATCACTCACACCTGGATGGCGCGCTCCCGCGCCGCTCTCGAGCAGCACTTCGATCCGCTGACGGCGAGGATGATCGACGCGCTGACCGAGGGGCTGACGATCCACCGCGCGCTCGACGACCAGCCGGCCGACGACGCCGTCGTCGAGGAGGCGGTGCGCCGGATCATCGGCTGAACCGTACCCAGCCGCCCCTGTCAGAGTGGAGTGATGAGCGCACTCCCCGACCCACTCGCCTACGACCTCGACGAGCTGCGGAGCCGGGTGCTCGAGGAGAGCGGTGGCGTCGTCGACGACAGCATCCCCGAGCTCGCCGCCGCCGACCCGGATCTCTGCGCCCTCGCCCTGGCCCTCCCCGACGGCACGGTGCGCACGACCGCTCGGTCCGACGTCGCCTTCAGCATCCAGTCGGCCGTCAAGCCGTTCCTCTTCGCCCTGGCCCTGCTCGACACCGACGGCGAGGCGCTCGACCGCGTCGGCATCGAGCCGACCGGTGAGGCGTTCGACGCCCTGAAGCTCGAGACCGGAACCGGCCGCCCGCCGAACCCGATGGTCAACGCGGGCGCCCTGCTGACGGCCTCCCTGGTCGACGGAGGCGACGAGCGCGGCCGCAGCGCCCGCATCCTCGACGGACTGTCGGCTTTCGCCGGCCGGCCGCTCGAGGTCGACGAGAGCGTCGCCTGCAACGAGCACCTGCTCGGCGACCGCAACCACGCCCTGGCTCACCTCATGCGGGCGGAGGGGACCCTGCACCTCGGCGCGGACGACGCGGTCGCCGCCTACGCCCGAGCGTGCGCGGTGCTGGTCGACGCGGAGGCGCTCGCGGTGATGGGAGCGACGCTCGCTCTCGGCGGCGTGAACCCGCTGACGGGCGAGCGCGTGGTGCCCGCGGGAGTCGCCCGTGACGTCGTCTCGGTGATGGCGACCTGCGGGGTCTACGACGGCTCCGGCCGGTGGATGCGCGCCGTCGGCGTCCCCGCGAAATCGAGCGTCTCGGGAGCCGTCGTCCTCTCGGCCCCCGGCCGCCTCGGCGCGGCCGTGATCAGCCCGCCGCTCGACGCCCAGGGCACGAGCGTCCGCGGCGCCCTCGCGAGCGAGCTGCTGAGCACAGACCTCACCCTGCACTCGTTCGGCCCCGGCGCACACTGACCGTCGGCCGGATCCACCGCTCGCCTGACTGCCCGCGCGTCGCGCGATGAGCCGGCCCGCCTTCCTGCCTGCCTCCCTGCTGTTCGAGTAGCCCGCGAAGCGGGCGTATCGAGATCCACCAGCGTCAGAAGGCCTGGTCAGCAGCCTGATCTTCTGAAGCTGGCGGGTCTCGATATGCCCCTGCGGGGCTACTCGACCAGCATGCTGGGGCCGAGCACCCCGCTCGCAGCGACTGCCTGCCTCACCCCGACTCCGCGCCTACCGCCCAAGGCCGAGGTCACCGGCGAATCGCGTGTCAGCGATTCGTCGTACCGGGACGCGACCCGCTCTGCCGAACGCAATCACCCCGAAGAGCCGACCGCGGAGCGGATGACGACGCAGGAGGAATCCGCTCGATCGAGCGCGGCCGAGGTCACCGGCGAATCGCGTCCCAGCGATTCGTCGTACCGGTACGCGACCCGCTCTGCGATACGCACCCACCTGCGAGAGCCGACCGCGGAGCGGATGACGACGAAGGAGGAATGCGCTCAATCGAGCAGCAGCGCCGGCTCCTCCAGCACGCTGGCGACGTCGGCGACGAAGCGGCTGACGACGTCGCCGTCGACGACGCGGTGGTCGAAGGATCCGCCGACGGTGGTGACGAAGCGGGGGCGGACCTCGCCGTCGACGACCCACGGCTTCTGCTTGATCGTGCCGAGGGCGATGATCGCGACCTCGCCGGGGTTGAGGATCGGGGTGCCGGTGTCCATGCCGAAGACGCCGATGTTCGAGATCGTGATGGTGCCGTTCTGCATGTCGGCGGGCTGGGTCTTGCCGTCACGGGCGGCGAGCGTGAGCTGCTCGAGGGCGCCGGCGAGCTCGAGGAGGCTCATCGACTGGGCGTCCTTGACGTTCGGCACGATGAGGCCGCGCGGGGTGGCGGCGGCGATCCCGAGGTTCACGTAGTGGCGGACGATGATCTCGGAATCGGTCCACGCGGAGTTGACGGTGGGGTTCCTCCGCACCGCCCAGATGATCGCCTTCGCCATGATCAGCAGCGGCGACACCTTGACGCCGGCGAAGTCGGGCGAGTTCTTCAGGCGCTTGACGAACTCCATCGTGCGGGTCGCGTCGACGTCGACGAAGACGCTGACGTGGGGGGCCGTGAACGCGCTGTGCGACATCGCCGCGGCGATGGCCTTGCGGACGCCGCGGACGGGGATGCGCTCCTCGCGCGAGTCTCCCCACTCCGGGGTCTGGATGTTGCGGAAGACGCTGGCCTGCGAGGCGTGCCGGATGACGTCGTCGCGGGTGACCTCGCCGGCGAGGCCGGTCGCCTGCACCTCGAGGAGGTTCACGTCGAGGTCCTTGGCGAGCTTGCGGATCGGCGGCTTCGCGATCACCGGGAGCGCGGCGGCGGCGGGCACGGACGCGGGGCGCGCGGGCGCGGCGGGACGCGCGGGCGCCTCCGGAGCGGGAGCGCCGGTGCGGCGGCGGCGGGTCGCGACGTGGCCGCCGGCGGTGCCGTAGCCGACGAGAGCGGCTCCCGACCCCTCGCCGGGCTCGGTGGTCGAGGGCGCGGGCGGAGCGGCGGGCGCGGCCTGCGCGGGCATCGCCGGGATCTCGGATCCGACCGTTCCGGCGCCCGAGGTGACCGTGATGATCGGCGTGCCGACGTCGACGGTCTGACCCTCGTCGACGAGCACGTCGACGACGGTGCCGCTGAACGGCGAGGGCAGCTCGACGAGCGACTTCGCGGTCTCGATCTCGACGAGCACCTGGTTGACGGCCACCTCGTCGCCGACCTTGACCTTCCAGGCGACGATCTCGGCCTCGGTGAGGCCCTCGCCGACATCGGGGAGGAGGAACTGCTCTGTCATCGTCGGGACTCCTGGCTGTGCCGGTCGTTCATGAAGTGGGGGGCGCGTCAGTACGCGAGCGAGCGGTCGACGGCCTCGAGCACGCGGTCGACATCGGGGAGGAAGAGCTTCTCGACCTTGGCGGGCGGGAAGGGGGTGTCGAATCCGGCGACCCGCAGGACGGGGGCCTCGAGCGAGTAGAAGGCCTTCTCGGTGACGGTCGCGGCGATCTCGGACCCGAGACTGACGTTCGCCGAGGCCTCCTGGGCGACCACGAGCCGGCCGGTCTTCCGCACGGAGGCGAGCAGCGGCTCCCAGTCGATCGGCGACAGCGAGCGCAGGTCGACGACCTCGACGCTCGTGCCCTCCTCGCCCGCGAGCTGGGCGGCCTGGAGCAGCACCGACACCATCGGTCCCCAGCCGACCAGCGTGACCTCCTCGCCCTGGCGGACGACGCGCGAGGCGTGCAGCGGGGCGGCGGAGGAGCGCAGGTCGACGTCGCCCTTGGGCCAGTAGCGGCTCTTGGGCTCGAAGAACATCACCGGGTCGTCCGAGGCGATGGCCTCCTGGATCATCCAGTACGCGTCGTTCGGAGTGGACGGGCTGACGGCGCGGAGCCCCGCCGTGTGGGCGAAGTAGGCCTCGTTGCTCTCCTGGTGGTGCTCGACGGCGCCGATGTGCCCGCCGTAGGGCACCCGGATGACGACGGGCATCGTGAGGCCGCCCTCGTGCCGGTTGGTCATCTTGGCCAGCTGCGAGGTGATCTGGTCGAACGCCGGGTAGATGAAGCCGTCGAACTGGATCTCGCAGACGGGCCGGAACCCGCGCATCGCGAGTCCGATCGCCGTGCCGACGATGCCCGACTCGGCCAGCGGAGTGTCGAGCACGCGCTTCGGGCCGAACTCGGCGTGCAGGCCCTCGGTGATGCGGAACACTCCGCCGAGCGGGCCGATGTCCTCGCCCATGAGCAGGACGCGGTCGTTCTCGGTCATCGCGCGGCGGAGGCCGGCGTTGAGCGCCTTGGCCATGGACATCGACTCCAGCTGCACCTCGGTGAGGGGTGCCTGGGTCGTGGTGGTCCTCGTGTCGATCGTCATCGCGGGTCGCCTCCGAAGGACTCCTCGTAGCGGTGGAGCCAGGCCTTCTGCTCGGCGACCTGGGGGTGCGGCTCCGAGTACACGTGATCGAAGATCACGTCGGCCGGCGGAGCCTCGAGTGCGAGGAGCCTCCTGCGGATGTCGGCGGCGTAGTCCCTCGCCTCCTCGTCGACCTCGTCGAAGAACGACTGGGGCGCGCCCTCCGTGCGGAGGTACGCGGCGAAGCGGGTGATCGGGTCCTTCGCGACCCACGAGGCGAGCTCGTCGTCGGTGCGGTACTTCGTCGGGTCGTCGCTCGAGGTGTGCGCGCCGATGCGGTAGGTGAGGGCCTCGATGAACTGGGGGCCGCCTCCGGATCGCGCGTCCTGCAGGTGCTGGGCCGTGACGGCGTAGCTGGCGAGCACGTCGTTGCCGTCGATCTGGACCCCGGGGATGCCGAAGCCGGAGGAGCGGAGGTAGAGCGGGCTGCGGGACTGCGTCGCGACCGGCACCGAGATCGCGTAGTGGTTGTTCTGGAGGAAGAAGACCTCGGGCGCCTGGTAGCTGGCGGCGAAGACCATCGCCTCGCTGACGTCGCCCTGGCTGGAGGCGCCGTCGCCGAAGTAGACGACGACCGCGGCGTCCTTCTCGGGGTCGCCGGTGCCGGTCGCTCCGTCGAGGGTGAGGCCCATCGCGTAGCCGGTCGCGTGCAGCGCCTGCGAGCCGAGGACGAGCGTGTAGAGGTGGAAGTTGCCGTTGGCCGGGTCGGCCGGGTCCCAGCCGCCGTGGCTCACTCCGCGCAGCAGTGCGAGGACTCCGAGGAGGTCGATGCCGCGGATCTTGCCGACGACGTGCTCGCGGTAGGAGGGGAACACGTGGTCCTGCGGCCGCATCGCGAACGCGGAGCCGACCTGTGCCGCCTCCTGCCCGTGACTCGGCACCCAGAGCCCGAGCTGCCCCTGCCGCTGCAGGTTCGCCGCCTCGATGTCGAACCGGCGGACGACCGCCATCTCGCGGTAGAAGGAGCGGTGCTGCTCCTCGCCGATCCCGTCGAGCTGGGACGCGTACTGCTCGGCAGCGGGGGTCGGCGAGAAGCGACCGTCCGCGGTGAGGAACTGGACCGTCGGCGACTGCGTGCTGGTGGCTACCACCCGACTAACCTATCCGCCTGGCCGGATGACCCTCGGGGAGGGACCCGACAATGTGCGACGCCGCGGAGAGGAGCTTCTCGACAGAACTCTGCCCGCCGATCGAGACGCGGATGCCCTCGGGAGGGAACGCCCTGACCACGACTCCGGCCCGCTCGAACACCCCGGCGGCCCACTCCGTCTCGTCGCGGGTGTCGAACCAGAGGAAGTTCGCCTCGGACTTCGGGAGCGTCCAGCCCTGGTCGAGCAGTGCCTGCCAGAGCTCGTCTCGCAGCTGCACGATGCGGTGCACCCGCTCGAGCAGCTCGTCGCGGTGCTCGAGGGAGGCGATGGCGGCCGTCTCGGCGAAGCGGGTCACCGAGAGGGGGATCGCGGTCGATCGGGCGGCGTCGAGGATGCGCGGGTGCCCGATCGCGTAGCCGACGCGGAGTCCGGCGAGGCCGTACGCCTTGGAGAAGGTGCGCGCGACCACCAGGTTGGGGTGGCGGCCGAGGAGCGTCGCGCCGTCGACCGCGCGGTCGTCGCGCACGAACTCGGCGTAGGCCTCGTCGAGGAGGACGAGGACGTCGGCGGGCACGCGCTCGAGGAACGCGGCGACGTCGTCGGCCGTCGCGACCGTGCCGGTGGGGTTGTTGGGGCTGCAGACGATGACGAGTCGCGTGCGCTCGGTGATCGCCTGCGCCATGGCGTCGAGGTCGTGGGTGTCGTCGGCGCGGAGCGGGACCCGGACGCTCGTGGCGCCGGCGGTGGTGACCAGCGAGGGGTAGGCCTCGAACGAGCGCCACGCGTAGACGACCTCGTCGCCCACTCCGGCGGCCGCGCTGATCAGCTGGGCGATGACGGCGACGGATCCGGCCCCCACGATCACCTCGTCGATGCCGACGCCGTAGCTCTCGGCGAGCGCCGTCCGCAGGGCGGTCGCCGCCGCGTCGGGGTAGCGGTTGAAGTCGTCGACCCCGCGCACGCGCTCGAGCACCGAGGGCAGCGGATCGAACGGGTTCTCGTTCGAGGAGAGCTTGAACGCATCGGCCGAGGCGGCGCGGCCCTGCCGGTAGGCCGGGAGCGCGAGGATCTCGGGGCGGAGTCGGACGGGAGGCCCCTGCTGGTCGGTCACCCGCCCCATGCTAGGCCGAGGGGCCGACAGGGGGCGGGCGCGCTCGGCGCGAGGGTCACGATCGGGTGTCGGATGCCTCCTGTCCCCCTTCGAGGGGCGCCCGCCGGCGATCCCCCCGATTAGGGTTCGAGCATGCGGAGTCGAGGGCGAGCCGAGCGGCGACGCCCTGTGCGTCCGTCCCTCTCCCGCGCCTCCGCCGCGATCGTCGTCGCGGCGATGATCTCCGGCGCCCTCGCGTCCTGCTCTCCCGCCACCGACCGCGCGGAGCCGACACCGAGCCCGCGCGTGGTCGCCGTCGAGGTGGCGGCCAGCGCCGAGTTCACGGCGGCGAAGGACGCGGGCCTCGCGACCCGGGACGACGCCCTCGCGCTCCTCACGGCGACGGACGCGACCGTCACGGGCGCCCTCCGCGGCACCCTGCTCTCGGCGCTCACCGGGCTCAACTCCGCGCTCGGCGGCGTCTCGGCCGACGCGATCACCGAGGCGACGACGGCGACGACGGAGGCGGCACTCGCCCTCGCCGATCGCGTGCGCGGTCTCGGCGAGGCGACGCTCGCCTCCGGCCGCGGCTCGACCGCCCGACGCACCGCACTCTCGGCCGCGATCGACCGGCTCGAGACGGCCGTCGAGGCGCGCTCGGGCCTCGCCGCCGCCGCGGCGGACGTGCTCGAGGCGCGCGACCCGCTGATCCCGCCTCCGGGCAGCGGCGGTGGCCCGCCCCCGCCGCAGGCCACCCAGCCGCCGGCTCCGGCCCCGAGCGCCCCCGCGGAGACCGCACCGCCCGCGGCGCCCGCGCCGATCGAGCAGCCGCCGGCCCCGGCTCCCGCTCCGCCCCAGGCCACCATCCGTCCTGCGCCGCCCGCGGTCCCGACGCCGCCCGCACCCGAGCCCGAGCCCGAACCGGAGCCCGAGCCGTCCTCCCTCCCCGGCCCCGACTGCAGCACCGACCCCGACCTCTGCGCACCGGCGCCGACCCCGTCGATCGACGACCCCGTCACCTGAGCTCCGGCTCGCGGTCACCGCGCCGTGCCGGGATAGTGGTCGCATGCGCAGACTCCTCCTCGGACTCCTGACCAACGCCGTCGCGATCTGGCTGACCACCCTCGTCGTGTCGGGCGTCCGCGTGGATCCGTACGAGGAGGGGCCGACCGCGGCGATCCTCACGTACCTCCTGGTGGCGGTGATCTTCGGAGTCGTCAACGCGGTGGTCGGCGGCGTGGTCCGCGTGGTCGCCTTCCCGCTGTACGTGCTCACGCTCGGGCTGGTCGCGTTCCTGGTAAACGGGCTCCTCCTGCTGCTCACGGCCTGGGTCAGCGGGCTGTTCGGCTTCGGGCTCGTCGTCGACGGATTCTGGTGGGGCGTGCTCGGCGCACTGGTGCTCGCGATCGTCAACTGGTTCATCGGGCTCGTCGTCCGGCCGCTCCTGCGGCGCCGCGAGGACTGACCGGCACCATCGTCAGCCGGCCGGCGACCCTCGAGTCGGGAGGCGTGCGCCAGAGCCCGAAGAGAGCGGCGCCCGAGGCGGCGAGGCGCGGATCGGCATCGAGCGTCTGCGCGGTCGCCACGTAGGCCTCGAGGGCGTGCGCGGGCACCGGGCTCTCCTGCGGCGTCGAGTCGGGCGAGTCGCGCTCGACGACGATGACTCCCGGCTCCTGCGAGGCGGTGCGCCCGAATCCGCTGAGCGCCGGCACGAGGTCGTCGGAGTGCTCGACCGAGACCGAGCGCACTCCGTCCGGCAGGTCGAGTCCGCGGACCGGGCTGCCGAAGGAGACGAGGTCGTGCACGTCGTACCGCTCCGACTGCGCCACTCGGAGCGCGACCAGGCCGCCCTGCGAGTGAGCCGCGATCGTCACGGGCGCCCCCTCGGGGATGCCCGCCGCCTCCATCGCCGCGAGCGTGCCCGCGACCGATGCGGAGCCTCCGCCGCTCATCGCCCGGAGGTTCGACGCCGCACCGAAGGCCTGCTCGGGGTCTCCGGTCCAGTCGGTCGTTCCCGAGAGCGTGACCAGCCACTCCTCGCCGAACCGCTCGATCACGACCTGCGGACCGTCGGGATCGCTCGGAGGGATGCGAGCGGCCAGCTCGCCCCAGCTCGACGGCGCCGACGCCGCCGACCCCAGCCGGACCGGGGGCGGCTCGACCGACTCGATGCGCAGGCGGCGCTCGCCCGGCGCCGGGAGGACGCCGAACAGGGTCGCGAGGACGACGAGCACGCCCGCCGCCGAGCTCACGCCCTGGCCGATCACCTCATCGGCCGGACGACCGCCGAGAACGTCGGCGACCTGTGGCGGCAGCAGCAGGACGCCGATCTCGGTGCCCAGCCCGATCGTCGAGATCGTCGCTCGCAGGCCCTCGACCACGAGCGGATCGCCGAGGAGGGCGCGGACCAGCTCGTCCTTCTCCTCGGCGAGGTCGTCGCGGGCCCCGTCGTCGCCGGCCAGCACGCGGGCCGCCGCCCCGACCGAGCCGAACGCCGCATCGGCCGTCGCCCTGACCAGCCGCGCGGCGTCCTCGCGCGCACCGGGCACGCGACGGGCGAACGACTCCGACGCGCGCAGCCCGAAGACGACCGCCGAGACCAGCGGCGCCACCCGGATCGGGACGACGACCGGACCCTCCTCGAGCGCCTCCTCCGCTCGCGCGTAGGCCGCGGCCGCCTCGACGAGGGCGTCCCGCAGCTGGAGAGCCTCGGCCTCGAGCCCGTGCAGCCGTCTCGTCAGCAGCTCGAGCTCGCCGACCCGCTCCGGCGCGGCCGCACCGACCGCGGGCGCCGCCCGCGCCGCGGCGCCGGTGCAGTCGGCGAGACCCCGCAGCACCGTGTCGAGCGCTCGCCGGCGCTCGTCCAGCTCACCGGTGTCGACGCGGTCGAGGAGAGCGGAGCTCACCTGCCACCACCGCCCGCCAGGCCGCGCGCCGCGCCCTCGGCGACCGCGAGGCCGCCCTGGAGCTCGCCCACCCGCTCCGCGAAGACGCGCGCCGCGTCGTCCTCCCAGCCGGCGTCGGGGAGGAGGCCCGCCGCCGCCGCCCGCACCCCGCCGATCCCCTCGGCGAGCGCCGCCAGCTCCGCGCTCGGCCACGCCGCCACCCCCGCCTGCTGATCGATCACCATCCGCACCGCCTCCGTTCCACCTCGTTCGCGCCCAGCTTCGACGAGCGCGAAGGGCCCGGGGAGGGTCGCCGCCCGACCCGTGGAGAGCGGCCGGATCGACCGGGTGTGGAGGAGCCGCGGTGCGCCACAATGGGCGGGTGACCCCCCGCTCCCCCGCGCCCTCGGCCTTCGCCGTGTGCTTCGTCTGCACCGGCAACATCTGCCGGTCGCCGATGGCCGAGGCGGTGCTGCGCTCGCTCGCCGAGCGCGCCGGGCTCGCCTCCGCCATCGAGATCAGCTCGGCCGGCACCGGGGAGTGGCACCTCGGCGAGCACGCCGACCACCGCGCACTCGATGCTCTCGAGCGCCGCGGACTCGACGGCGGCACGCACCGCGCGCAGCTGTTCGACCCCACGCGGTTCGACGAGTTCGACCTCGTCGTGGCGCTCGATCACGGCCACGAGCGCGCACTGCGGTCGTGGGCGCGCACCGACGTCGACCGCCAGAAGGTGCGCCGCCTGCTCGCCTTCGAGCCGTCCCTCTCGCCGCAGGGCGACGTGCCCGACCCCTACTATTCCGATGCGGCGGCGTTCGACTCGGTGCTCTCGCTCATCGAGAGCGCGTGCCGGTCGCTCTTCGCCCAGATCGAACCCGGGCTCCGCGGCAATCGCGCCGCCCGCCCCGACTCCCCCGACGCGCGCTCCGGCGCCGTCGCCGGCTCCGCGGCCCGCGCGGACCACCGCGACCCGGAAGGCCCCACCGCATGACCTCGCTCCCCACCCAGCCGCTGAGCCCCCTCGACGGCCGGTACAGCGGCGCCGTCTCGTCGCTCGGCGAGTACCTGTCCGAGGCGGGGCTCAACCGCGCGCGCGTGCACGTCGAGGTCGAGTGGCTGCTCGCCCTCACCGACCGCCGGCTCTTCGGCTCCGAGCCGGTCGACGCCGCGACCGCCGAGGAGCTGCGCCGCCGCGCCCGCGACTTCGGCCAGGCCGAGATCGACGAGCTCGCGACCCTCGAGGCCCGCACCCGCCACGACGTGAAGGCCGTCGAGTACCTGGTGCGCCACTGGCTCGCCGACCTCGGCCTCGACCGCATCGCCGAGCTCACCCACTTCGCCGCGACGAGCGAGGACATCAACAACCTCTCCTACGCGATCGTCGTCCGGCAGGCCGTCGGAGAGATCTGGCTGCCGAAGCTGCGCTCGGTGGTCGACTCCCTGCGCGAGCTCGCCGTCCGCTACCGCGACGAGGCGATGCTGAGCCGGACGCACGGCCAGCCGGCGACGCCGACCACGATGGGCAAGGAGTTCGCCGTCTACGCGTTCCGGCTCGAGCGCGTCATCGCGCAGGTCGAGGCGACGGAGTACCTGGGCAAGTTCAGCGGGGCGACCGGCACGTTCGCGGCGCACCTCGCCGCCGACCCCGACACCGACTGGCCGGCCCTGGCGGAGGAGTTCGTCGCCTCCCTCGGCCTCGTCTTCAACCCGCTGACCACCCAGATCGAGTCGCACGACTGGCAGGCCGAGCTCTACGGGAAGGCGGCGCACGCGAACCGGATCCTGCACAACATCTGCACCGACGTCTGGACCTACATCTCGCTCGGCTACTTCCGCCAGATCCCGCAGGCCGGCGCAACCGGATCCTCGACCATGCCGCACAAGATCAACCCGATCCGCTTCGAGAACGCCGAGGCCAACCTCGAGCTCTCGAGCGCCCTGCTCGACTCGCTCGGGCAGACCCTGGTGACCTCGCGGCTGCAGCGCGACCTCACCGACTCGACGACCCAGCGCAACATCGGAGTCGCGTTCGGCCACTCCCTCCTCGCGCTCGACAACATCGCGCGGGGCCTGCTCGAGATCGACCTCGACCCGAGGGCGCTCGCCGCCGACCTCGACACCAACTGGGAGGTGCTCGCCGAGGCCATCCAGACCGTCATCCGCGCCGAGGTGGTCGCCGGCCGCTCCGAGATCACCGACCCCTACGCGATGCTCAAGGACCTCACCCGCGGCAAGCGCCTCGGCGCCGACGACCTCGCGGCGTTCGTGGGCTCCCTCGACATCGGCGAAGCCGCGAAGGCGCGCCTGCTCGCCCTGACGCCCGCCGCGTACACCGGCGTGGCCTCGGAGCTGGTCGACCGCCTGCCCTGAGCGATGTCGGGGGTCGCGCCTAGCGTCCGAGGATGAACGCTTGCGCGATCGACGAGTGCCCGGCGCCCGCCGAGCAGGGGGCGCCGCTCGCGCTCTGCTCGGCGCACCTCGCGCTGGCCCACGACTGGGTCGCCCGCGAGGACGGCGTCGTCGACGCCCTGCCGTCGCCGTGCCTCGTCTGCGGCTCCCGGCTGGGCGTGCGGCTCCCCGCGGCCTGGCTCTGCGCGGCCTGCGAGTGGCGCTTCGGCGAGGTGCCCGACGCCGAGCTCGCGCCGCCGCGCGTCGAGGTCGTGTACTACATCCGCTTCGGCGACCGCATCAAGATCGGCACCAGCGGCAACCCCCGCCAGCGCCTGCACCGGCTGCGCCACGAGGAGCTGCTCGCGTTCGAGCGCGGCGGCCGGGCGCTCGAGCAGCACCGGCACGCTCAGTTCGCCGCCGAGCGGCTCGAGCGCACCGAGTGGTTCGCCAGGAGCCCCGCACTCGAGGGCCACATCGAGACGGTCGGCGCGGGCGAGCCCGACCCGTGGGCGCTGCACCGCCGCTGGTGGAGCGAGGCCCTCGCGCTCCGCAGCTGAGGGCGGAGGCGTTCAGCGCGTCCAAGAGTCGACCAGCAGGTCTCCGCGGATCACCCGCAGCTCCTCGAGCAGCCGCTCGACGACGGCCGCCGACACTCCCGAGGCGAGCACGTCGTGCGGGCCCAGTGCGGGGAGGCGGCCGGTGCGGATGCGCACGACCTCCCAGCCCGCCGACCGCAGCGCGCGGTCCTTCCGACGGTCCGCCTCCTCGCGGCGGCCGACGTGCTCGAGTCCGTGCCTCCCCGTCGAGTCGTACTCGATCGCGACCCGCAGCTCGCCCAGCACGATGTCCGGCCACGCCTCGAGGTGCTCGAAGAACGGCCGGCCGAGGCGCACCGCGGTGAAGCCGGGCTCGAACTCGAGCCGCTCGGCCAGCATCGCCCGCAGCCGGGCCTCGACGGCCGAAGCGGGCGGAGGCGCGCACCGACTCGCGAACGGCTCGCCGACCGCGAGATCCGGCGTCTTCGAGCAGATCCGCGGGGCGCGGGCGGGGGCTCGACGCGGAGGCGGCGCCTCCTCCTGATGCGCACGCGGCGTCCAGGGCCGGGCCAGCTCGGCGCACTCGGGGCACCACGACGAGCGCCGGCGCTCCCGACCCGGGCGGTGCCGCTGCTCCTCGGGGGTCGCGACGAACAGGTGCCCGGAGTCGCAGAGCCAGCACAGGTAGACGTCGGCGGCCGGAGGGATCTGGCTCAGCACGATGCCGTCGTTGTACTCGGGGCGGTACTGCCGCACCAGCACCGGATAGGACGACCACGCGTCCCGGTAGCGCCCGACCTCGTACGGCACGTCGACCCCCCTCGAGAACCGCCGCCGCTCCCACCACCGCCCGATCGCCTCCGCCATGCCCGCACAGTACGTCCGACCACCGACGCCGGCCGGAGCGGCAGCGAGCACGCCTATCGCCGAAGGGAGGTGGGTCTCGATACGCCGCCCACGGCGGCTACTCGACCAGCATGGAGGGCGGCGGACGCCGTCTTCTCCCCGTGTCACCTTCCAGCGGTCCCCGCGTACGCCGAACCTCGGAGCGCACCGCGGAATCGCGTGCCAAGCGATTCCGCGCAGCGAAAGCGGGACGCTCTACAGAACCCGGCCACATCGAAGAGCCGACCGCGGGAGGGGCGGCGAGGACGCCCCGACCCGGAGAACTCAGTGGCGGCCGTTCTGCTCGTCGAGGTCGGCGATCTCGGCGTCGTCGGGCTTGAAGGTGAGCGAGAACATCGCGATCGCGACGAGGACGACGATGAACGCGACTCCGAACGAGATGAGCGCGACGACCGGCTCGCGGGTCGACAGCAGCACGACCACGCCGACGAAGGCCGCCATCACGGCCGAGAAGCCGATGAGCTCGAGGGGGCGCAGGCGGTCCTTGCGGGTGGGCTGGAACGTGCGCGGCGCGAACTCGTCGGGCTCGGGCGCCGCGGCGTCGGGGGTCTGGCCT
The DNA here is from genome assembly GCF_009807175.1 of Rathayibacter sp. VKM Ac-2803. NCBI lineage: Bacteria > Bacillati > Actinomycetota > Actinomycetes > Micrococcales > Microbacteriaceae > Rathayibacter > Rathayibacter sp. VKM Ac-2803. The sequence goes on from NZ_WUCD01000001.1 coordinate 74,711, forward strand.
TCGGCGGTCATCGGTCTCCTCCGGTGGTGGATGTCGAGGTGTCGACGGCATCGGCACCGGCGGCCCACTTGAGCGAGAACGCGGCGATCGCGAGGTAGACGCCGACCATCACGGCGTAGGCGCCGAGAAGGCCGACCGAGACGACGGGGTGGGGAGGGAGCAGGGCGAAGGCGGCGCCGAGGAGCACCGTGCCGGCACCGACGACGACCGCGTCGCGGGCGGCGAGGCCCTGACCGCGGCGGCCGCTGGTGATCTCGAGGGATCCCGAGACGAGGGCCCAGCCGGCCACCAGAGCGACGAACAGCATCAGCGCGGCGACGGGCAGCGCGACGAGCGCTCCGACTCCGGCGAGGAGGGTGACGCCGGCCGAGGCGAGCGCGGCCCTGCGACTGCGCCCGTCGGCGGCACGCAGCGCGCGGAGGAGGGAGACCGCGCCGGTCGCGAGGGCGAACCCGGCGAAGACGGCGAGCCCGAAGGCCGGGCTGTGGTCGGGGGAGAAGGTGACCACGCAGCCCGCGGCCGCGGCGACGGCGGCGCGGGCGAGTACGAGGGTCCAGGAGTTCGCCCGTTCGGCGGAGTCGGCGGCGTGGGCCACGGTCGAGCCTCTCTGGTGGTGCGGTGGGTCGGGAGTCGCGAGCGGACCGGGCGACGCCGCCGGGTCCGTCGGCGCTGATCGCCCGATCGGAGGCTGGGAGGACCCTGCCGGTTCCTCTTCTCCGCGGACTGTCCGATTTTACGCTCTCCGGGCCGACGGATCGCTCCGCGGCCCGTCCGACGCCTGCATCCTCGGCGAGCGCGCAGCAAGGGGCACCGCCGTCGATCCTGTTTCCGCAGGGTTACGGGCGTCTGAGCCCCCGACCACTGGGGTCGCCCTCTATGGGTGACGCTCGCTATCGTGGGTCCGTTCCCTCACCCGTGCGATGCCCGCTTACCCGCTGTGCCGCGCGCCCCGCCTCAGGCGCTGAACGCACCCGTCGTTCTGCACGCCCCTGTCACCTGGAGTTGATGCCGTGAACGGACTGGATCTCGCGATCCTGGCTCAGCGAGCCCGCGATCTGGCCTTCAGCAAGCTCGTCGCCGGTGGCTTCCACCGCTTCGGGAAGGGCTCGCGCATCTGCCTGCCGTTCCGCATCGGCCCGGGGCAGGGCAGCCGCATCTCGATCGGAGAGAACGTCCTGATCAGCGCGAACTGCATGCTGATGGTGCCCTCCGCCGACGCGCCCACCCCGGCCCTGATCATCGGCGACCGCGTTCGGATGAACATGACCGCGATCACCGCCGTGAAGAGCGTGATCATCGAGGAGGGCGTGGGCATCGCCCGCGGCGTCTACATCTCCGACCACTCCCACGGATTCTCCGACCCGGACACGTTCATCCGCGACCAGCCGGTCGAGCGGATCGCCCCGGTGCGCATCGGCCGCGGCGCCTGGCTGGGCGAGAACGTGGTCATCATGCCCGGAGTCACGGTCGGTCGCGGCGCCGTCATCGGCGCGAACGCGGTCGTCCGCGACGACGTGCCCGACTACTCCGTCGCCGTCGGGGTCCCCGCGCGCGTCATCCGGACGTTCGCGTGAGCGCGCCGACCGTGGGGAACGGTCTCGTGCGCGACGTCGTCTTCACCTTCTCGTACGAGACGTACACCGATGCCGCGCGCCGGGGGATGATGCGGCCGCCGGACCGCATCCTGACCTCGCTGATGGAGAGCCCCCAGGTGGGGCGCCTGATCGTCGCCAATCCGTACCGCTTCGCGCCCACCAACCTCGTCCGCTCCGCGCTCGGCAGGGAGGTGGAGTTCCCCGGGACGCCGACGCGCGTCCTGCACACCCCGCTCCGCCTGCGGCGCAGCGACCCGACCGACATCGCGGGCCTCGAGAGGGAGTACCGCGCCTACGATCAGGGCATCGCCAAGCTGGCCGACGAGCTCGAGCTGGTGCGGCCGGTGATCGTCACCACGAGCCCCGTCGTCGCCGGCTTCTCGCCGTTCGAGTGGGCCGAGCACGTGATGTTCTTCGCCCGCGACGACTGGACCACCTCGACCCGGTGGAAGAACCACTGGCCCGCGTTCCAGGAGGCGTACCGCCGCGTCGCCTCCTCGGGCCGCTCGGTGACCGCCGTGTCGCAGGAGATCATCGACCGGATCGCCCCCACCGGCCCCCACGCCGTGGTGCCGAACGGCGTCGCTCCCGAGGAGTGGACCGGCCCGGTCCCCGAGGCCCCCGAGTGGCTGCGGAGCATCCCGGGCCCGCGCGCCCTGCACGTCGGCACCCTCGACGACCGGCTCGACGTCGAGGGGATCGTGGCGGTCGCGACCGCGCACCCCGAGCTGCACATCGTCCTGATGGGCCCGCAGCCCGATCCCGGGTACCTCGCCCCCCTGGCGCGGTTCTCGAACGTGCACCTGCACCACTCCGTCGGCCGTCGCGAACTGGTCGCGACGATGCGCAACGTCGAGCTCTGCCTCCTCGCGCACCGGCGGACGCCCCTGACCGAGGCGATGAGCCCGCTCAAGCTGTACGAGTACGTGGCGAGCGGCTGCCCCGTCATCTCGGTCGACCTCCCGCCCATCCACGGCATCAGCGACCGCATCCGCATCGTGCCGACGATGGCGGAGTTCGCCTCGGTCGTCGACGACGCCCTGGCCGACGGTCACGCGGACGAGGAGGACCGCCTCGAGTGGGTGCACGCCAACTCGTGGGCGGCCCGGCACGGGACGGTCCTCGACATCCTGCTCGACCGCGGAGGCGCGCGCTCGGGCGAGGTCGTGCCGGGCTGAGCCCGGCCGCCGTCCACCCGTCACCTTCACGATCTCCCACTACACAGCATCCGCCCGGGCCGGCCATCGGCTCCCCGGTGCGGAGGAGGGCACCATGTCCGAGTTCCTGTTCGTCTGCTCCGGCGGAGGGCATCTGAAGCAGCTGTTCACGCTGTCGTCCCGGTTCGGGATCGATCCGGCCGAGCAGCACTGGGTGACGTTCGACAACGGCCTGAGCCGCTCGCTCCTCGAGGGACGGCGCGTGACCTTCAGCCGCTTCGCCGCACCGCGCGACACCCTGCCGATCGCCCAGAACGCCCTCCTCGCGCACCGCATCATCGGCAAGGGCGACTACTCGGCCGTCTTCAGCACCGGGTCGAGCCCGGCGGTGTCCTTCATGCCGGAGGCGTCGCTGCGCGGGATCGAGTGCCACTACATCGAGAGCGCGGCGCGCGCCGACGGCCCCTCGATCACGGGGCGGATCATGGCGCGCCTGCGCGGAGTGAACACCTACAGCCAGTACCCGGTGTGGGCCGACCAGCGCTGGCAGTTCGGCGGCTCGATCTTCGACGCCTTCACCACCGGTCCGGCGCGGGAGGTCCGCGGCATCCGCCGCGCCGTCCTCTCGGTCGGCACGCAGGACCTCTACCCCTTCGACCGGCTGATCGCCGCCGCGGTCCCCCTGCTCTCGGGCGCGGAGGTGCTCTGGCAGACCGGACTCGCCGACGTCTCACCGCACGGCATCGAGGGCCGCGTGAGCGTCCCGCACCACGAGCTCCAGGAGGCGGTCGACGCGGCCGACGTCGTCATCGCCCACGCGGGCACCGGCGCGGCCATCACGGCCATCGAGGCGGGCAAGGTCCCGATCCTCGTCCCCCGCCTGGTGGCGCGCGGCGAGCACATCGACGACCACCAGATCCAGATCGCGCGTGAGCTCGACCGCCGCGGCCTCGCGATCGCCGCGGCCCCCGAGGAGCTGACCGAGGAGCTGCTGCTGCGCGCCGCCCGCCTCTCGACCCGCGTCGTCGAGGACGTCGCCCCGTTCCGCTTCTCCCCCGCCCGCGTGCGCTCCAAGCGCCCCGGCTTCGCCGCGAGCCGCACCCAGGGCGGCGGCGGCTCGAGCGCTCCCGCGGTCTGACGCCGGCGCCGGTGCACAACCGAGGCTGACAGTGCGCGTCGCCCTCCGAGAGGCGGCTCGGCCGCTCCTGACCTCGGTTGCGCACGCCGATCTCACCTCCGCACCCCCCAGAGGTGCTCGCGCCTGTCGACGAGCGCTCGGATGACCGTCTCCGTCCGACCCCAGGTCTGCAGCACCTGCTTCGTCGAGAGGCGGATGCACAGGTAGCCCTGCGCGGCGAGCTCCAGGCTCCGTCGGTAGTCCTCCTCGATCTGCGCGGATCCGGAGTGGAACGTCCGACCGTCGGTCTCGAGGACGAGCCGCTCGCCGAAGACGACGTCGACATGACCGACCCTCTCGATCTCCACCTGGGTGCGGACGACGACGCGCAGTCGCTGCCCCAGCCGCCGCACTCTGGTCTCCGACCCGGACTGGCAGCCGCCGTCCACTTCGCCGAGCACCCAGCCCCTCGTCGTGGGCGCGAGTGCCTTCAGCGCGAGCAGATCGTCGAGACTTATCGCGCCCGAGTTGACGGCGCTGTCGAGCGTCATGAGCGCGTCCTCCGGCGGAACGCATGCCAGCAGGTGCAAGAGGGAGGCGCGGAGCCCGTCGAGCGAGCCCGACTCGTGCCCGCAGCCGTCCCAGGACCGCCAGTGCAGCACCACCCCCGGAGGCGCGCTCCGTTCCGACGCGTGCGGAGGCACGGCGACGTGCAGGCGCTCGCTCTCGAGCACCCACAGCCCCCGCGCCGCCAGCGCGGAGGCACAGGTCAGCACCCCGCCGAGAGCGACGGCGCGACGCTCGTCCACAGGCAGCGTCGCGAGTGCGAACCACCCGCGGCGCAGCCGCTCGACGGCTCCCGACTCCAGGGCGGCGCCGAGCGCGCGGCGCGTGACACCCGCTCCGGCGAACTGCGACGCCGACGCGACGCCTCCCCAGGCAGTCAGGAGGTGCAGCACTCGTTCCATGCCCCGAGGGTGGCGTCGCCGCCGTCACGACGTGCGGCCCTGAGTCCGGAATCGGGACGACCGAGGCCCCAGAAGCGCCTGTGGAGGAGCGTCACCCGCCGGACGGAGCGCTCACGCGTGCACTATCGAGGCTCAGAGGCGCCGAGTCGCCCGATGGGGCGCGATGACCGCTCTCACCCTCGGTTGTGCACACCGACGGGCTCAGAGGGTCAGGAGACCCCCGCCATCAGCGCCGTCCACGCGATGTCGGCGAGCTTCGCCTGGCCCGCGATCGACGGGTGGAAGTGGTCGACGTCCGAGATGTCGTCGGAGGTGACGTCGAAGTCGTGCAGCGCGCCTCCGTCGTAGACGCAGTTCGCGACGGCCCCGCAGGCCTCCGCGAGGATCGCGTTGTAGGCGTCGATCGTGTCGCTCACGTTCGTGCGGCGGGCGACCGAGTCCGCCGCGTCCGAGGTCGGCTCGTAGAGCAGCGAGTTGCAGTTCGAGCTGCCGGACCAGCGCGAGACGGCCTCGGAGTCGGTGCGCTCGGTCTCGAAGAAGTCGAGCAGGTTGGGCACGGAGGAGACGAAGATCGTCGCGTCCGGGGCCCCCGTCGACAGCGTCGCGAGACTCGTCGTGACACTGGTGCGGAAGGCGTCGGGAGTCGTGATGTCGCTGCTGTTCTTGCGGCAGACGTCGTTCGCGCCGATCAGCACGGTGACCAGGTCGGGCGAGACCGCCACGGCCTTCTCGGCCTGGCGCGGCAGCTCGGCCGAGGTGGCGCCCTTGGCGGCGACGTTCTCGATGGTCGGCACCGCGCCGACGGCCTCGCCGGCGCGACGGGCGACGGAGTCGACGGTCTCATCCTCGCCGGTGGTCCACGAGGCGCTCGGGCAGGGCTTGTTCTGCCCGCACGCGGCGACGCCGACCGAGATCGAGTCGCCCATCGCGGCGATGACGCCGGCCTCGAACGGCAGGCCGCCCGCGGCGGGCTCGGTGGTCTCGGCGGGAGCCGGTGCGGAGGTGCACCCGGCCAGCAGAGCGGCGGACAGCAGAAGAGCGGCGATCGCTCCGGCACGGCGGATCATGCCGCTCCTCCTTCGGTGGCGGGGACGGCCGCGGGCGGCTTCGGCCCCTTCGGCTTGGGCTTCCTGACCTGCTTCACGAAGGCGAGGATCTGGTTCATGTCGCGGCGGTAGACCGGCAGCACCATCGCCAGGGCGAGCGGCACCAGGGAGGCGAGACCGCCGACGATCAGGTGCACGATCGGCAGGAGGTCGGTGTACTCCCCGACGGCCCAGGCGGCGCCGAACATGAACGGCACGACGATCGCGGGGCGCAGGACCGGCACGATGATGTCGGAGCCGCGGAGGAACGTGCCGCGGATGGCGAGCCAGAAGCCGGGCACGAGCAGGGCGAGGGTGGTGAGTCCGTAGAGCAGCGCGAGGCCCTCGACGCCGTTCCACCACAGGCCGACGAAGAACGAGGCGATCACGATCGGACGCGTGACCACGTAGTAGGCCAGCTGACGGTGGACGCGTCCGAGCGAGATGTAGATCCAGCCCTGCACGTTGCCGATGCCCTGGGCGATGCCGGCGATCGAGAGCAGCGACAGGATCACGGCCGACGAGGACCACTGCGAGCCGAGCAGCAGCTCGACCAGCGGGCCGGACAGGGCCGCGAGGACTCCGAAGGTCGGCAGCGTCAGGTAGCCGATGACCAGCAGCGCCCCGCGGACGTAGCGGCGGTAGCGCTCGCCGTCGTCCTGCAGCGAGCTGAGCACCGGCAGCGCCACGCGGCCGAGGGGCCCGTTGAGCTGCTGCAGCGGGAGCAGGAAGAGCGAGTAGGCCCGCGAGTACTGGCCCAGCGCGTTCGCGCCGAGCTGCGCGCCGATGAGGACGTTGTCGACGTTGCGGGCGAAGTAGTTGAGCAGCTGGACGCCGAAGATGCTGCCGCCGGTGGTGACCAGCGGGATGACCTCGCGCGAGATCCGCGGCGGGCCGAACTTCGGGCGGGCGGCGACCCAGAGGGCGATCAGCCGGTAGACCAGCGCGCCGCCCTGCAGCACGACGAGCGACCAGACGCCCCAGCCGAGGAGCGCGGCGATGATCGAGCCGACGACGCCGACGAGCATCGAGACGACGTCGATCTGCGCCATCAGGCCGAAGCGCATCTCCTTCTGCACGCGCGCCTGGAGCGGCATGCAGAGGCTGTTGAGGAACAGCGTCGGAGCGACCGCGAGGGTCAGGACGATCAGGGCCTCTTCCTGGTAGAGGCCGGCGATCAGCCAGGCGGAGGCGGCGATCACGATCGTGCCCGCCACGCCGAGCGCGACCGACAGCCACAGCACCGAGCGCCAGACCGCGTCGCTGAGCTTCTTCGACTGGATGATCGCGCCGGTGAGGCCGAAGTCGCGGACCAGGTCGGCGACTCCGACGATGGCCGTGACGGCCGCCAGCAGACCGAAGTCCGACGGCGACAGCAGGCGGGCGAGCACGACGGTCGAGATCAGCTGGATGGCCGTCTTGCCCCAGAGCCCGCCGAGGGTCTGGATGACTCCGCGGCTGGCCTTGTGGCCGAGGTCGGAGCGGGGCGGCAGGTTCGGTCCGTCGCCCACCGTCGGCGACTGAGCGATCGCGTCGGTCGCGAGCGTCTCGGTGGTGTGGGCGGTGTCGTCCATCGCCGCCTCGATCTGCTCGTCGGTGGTGCGGGACGCGCTCGAGGAGCCGCCGGACGTGGTCGGCCCCGTCACGCGCGCGTCGTCTCGTCGCGGTTCCATTCGGGTACGCCTCCTCGAGCGATGATCGACCGGGCCGTGAGGCGGGGTCGCAGATAGCCGTAGCAGTAGATGGGGAAGGCCGGCCACAGGGACGGCCGCCGGAGGACCCGCTTCAGCAGGGGCACGAGTCCGGCTCCCGCGGGCTGCGGGCGGTCGGGGACGAGGCCCGACTCCTTCAGCTGGACGTTGCCGATGGCGATCCGCACGGTGCGCTTGAGCTGGTTGCGCATCCGCCGCGGGGCCTTCACCGAGAAGGTGTGCCCCCGCAGGGTCGCGCGCTCCTCGGGTGCGAAGAGCTGCTGCACGAAGCGGTCGTCGGCGATGATCTCGGGGAACGCGCCGAAGCGGCGCCTCCCCTCGGCCGACAGGCCGTAGATCCCGGAGCCGACCAGGCCGCTGACGCGGTAGTCGGACAGCTCCCAGATCGAGTAGTGCGCGCGGACGGCCCAGGAGGCGCCGCGCGTGTCGACGTGGAACTCGGGAGCGGCGACGAGCGGGCCGCCGGGGCGGACCAGCTCGTCACCGAGGGCGAGGAGCGTCTCGGCCGAGACGCTCACGTCGGCGTCCACGTAGATCCGCGGCAGCACCGTGGCGATCGCGTCGGCCGCGTTGAGGCCGGCGATCTTGGAGGCGCGCTCCGTCTCGGCGACCAGGATCCGCGGATCAACGGCGCGGGCGACCGCGACGGTGTCGTCGGTGCAGCCGTTCGCGCCGACGACGATCTCGAACCGGCCCTCCGGGTCGCCGTCGACGAGCGCGCGGAGGAGCCGGCCGATCACCGCCGCCTCGTCGTGCGCGGGGATGACGACGCTGACGCGGACGCTCACGACTCGATCGGAGCCGGCTTGCGGACGACGTGATCCCGGGAGTGGGCGCCGACGTGCGAGCCGAGGGCGGGCCCGTGTCCGGGAGCGCCCGCCGAGCCGCGGGTGAACGCCGAGACGTAGCCCGCGTCCTCCGGCGACAGCCGGCGTCGAGCCGACTTGCGCGGTGCCTCGGTGAGCACCCAGGCGCCGATCCCCAGGAAGACCCAGAAGAGCATGAAGGCCTGGAAGAAACCGAAGGCGTCGTAGAAGTAGGCGGCGATCGTGTAGCCGACGAGCAGGACCGCGATCGAGAACGCGAGGCTCGCGTACTGCGGGGTGGTCGTGCTCTTGAACGAGTAGCGCAGCAGCATCACGATCGGCACCAGGAACAGCACGGCGAGGCCGATGACACCGACGGCGCCGCCGTCCATCAGGGTGCCGAGCCACTGGTTGTCGAGGATGAACGCGTTCTTGTCGTCACCGACGACGATCCGGCTGCCGATGCCCGTTCCGAAGAACGGATGCTCGCGCACGATGGCCATCGCCGGCTCGAGGTCGGCGAGACGCCCTGCTCCGGCCATGCCCGCCGAGGTGTACTGCGACGCGATGAGCTCCTCGGGGTCGAGGAACGAGCCGATCATGTCGGTCAGGATCTTCGGGATGACGAGGAAGCCGAGCCCGAGGACGGGGATCATCCCCAGCAGGAGGTATCCGCCGATCTTCGGACGCAGGATCAGCGTCACGAGGAACATCACGCCCAGCGTGACGATCGCGGTGCGCGACACCGCGGTCACGACGCCCAGGAGCATCGCGAGGACCACGCCGTAGTAGATGATGCGGCGGTTGATCTCGTTGAACGGCCAGCGGGCGTACTTCGAGAGGTAGATCGCGATGGGGATCATCATCGTGAACATCACCGCGAGGGCGATGGGGTGCTGCGCCGACCCGAACGAGCGGTAGCCGCCGGCCCGGTAGGCCTCCTGCTCGGCGCCGAGGCGCTCGAGCGGGAGGAACTTGTCGAGCATGGTGAACACGTTCTGCTGCGTCGCGCGCTCGAGGACCGCGAAGACCGCGACCACGACGGCCGTCCAGACCAGCGTGGTCAGCACGGCCTCGACGATGCGCTCGCTGCGCATCATCAGACGGGCGATGTAGAAGACGGAGAGCATCAGCAGGTCGTTGATGATCGCGCCGGCGACACCGCTGCCGAGGCCGCCCTCCGAGATGAACTGCACGTTCGCCGCGATGGAGAGCAGGCTCGACGCCACCCAGATCCCGAGCGGCCAGCCGAACGCCGCGGGGCGCCAGACGAACTTCGGGTCGATCATCAGGGCGACGATCCCCGAGATCACCATCAGCACGATCACGAGCCGGTAGGGCTCGAGAGCGAAGCCGATCGGGATCGGGAGCGCGTAGTAGCGCACCGGGATGAACATGATCACGAGCAGCAGGACCATGAACGCGCCGGTCCAGTTGAAGACCAGCTTGCGCGTGAGGTAGAGGAACGAGATCCCGAAGAGGACCGCCCCTGCGTAGAGCGGGTTGAGGTAGTAGACCGCTGCCAGAGCGACGCCCGAGAGCAGGACGGTCGCCAGGGCCGAGCGGATCCCGAAGGTCCGGCGGACGAGGATCTCGCCCGCGTACGGGTCGTCGTTGCCGGGAACAGGGATCGGGAGTCCCTTGACGGTCTGCGTGCTCATGTCGGGACCCCGCCTCAGGTGGCGCTGCGCTTCCCGGAGGAGGCGAGCTCACCCGCCGCGGCGGGGTTCTCGGAGGCGGTGCCCAGTGCGGCGGGACGCTGGCCCTCGCCCGCGGTGCCGGTGATGGCCGGGCCGCGGCGGAAGGACTCGCCGCGCGGGCGGGCGTTGTTGCGGTTAGCGGTGACGCGCTCCCGCGAGATGCGGACGTTGTAGAGGATGAACGCGAGGGCGATGAAGGCGAGGAACACGCCGAGGCCGGTGATGGCGATCGGGATGATGGGGTTCGACCCCTCCTGCTCGACGGCGGTGCCCTGGTCGGTGACCGCGAGGGTCACGCGCAGCTCGGGGGCGACACCGGAGGCGTCCTGCTGGGCGGCGACGTAGTTCTGGAAGACCGTCGACGCGGTCTCGGAGATGAGGACGGCGCGCTCGGGATCGGTCGACTCACCGACGATCGAGAGGATCGGGAGGCTGAAGCGGCCCGGGTTCTGCTCGGTGCCGGCGGGCTGCGTGGTGCGGCGCACCGCGCTCAGCGCCTCGGTGTCGGTGAGGGGGCCCATGGCCGCCTCGACCTGCGCGCGGATCTGGGAGCCGCTGACGAGGTAGGCGTAGATGACCGCGGTGTTCGTGAGGTCGTTCTGCTGCGCCTCGGTGGTGCCCTCGGTGATGGTCTGACCGGGGTCGACGGCCTGGAACGGGTTCTGGGGGCCACCGCCCAGCAGGATCGTCGTGTCGGAGCGGTACGCGGACTCAGCGCGCGAGACGATCTCCCCGTCCTTGACGGTGTATCCGGCGACCAGGGCGGCCAGCACGGAGACGATGAGGCCCACGGCGAGGAGCCACTTGTAGCTCCAGAGCACTCGAAGGTAAAGGGGGACGGACATCTCGGTCTCGACTTCCAGACGGCGAGGTGTGGTACCTCGGGCGACTCGCCGCGTGCTCGGAGGATGCAATGCTGCTGCAGACGATGGAGCAACGCCTCCGTCCATCACGGCGGGTAATGGCGGAACGGGTGGTGTGGCGGTCGACGTCGGAGGACGAGGACGGAGCCTGGTGCGTAGTGCGGTGTCGAACGTGCTGTCGCTGCGTCCGCGCCGCCTCCGGGCTTGCGGCCAGGGGGTCGGAACGGGCAGAGAACCGGGACCCCACGAGTGCGGTGCCCCGACACACTCATTGTGACCATAACCCACGGCATGCGGATGCCGGAAGTATTGCGGGTGTGTTAAGTCTCCTGGGTGTCCGACCCGCCCAGCAGGACGCGCACTTGCATTCCTCTCAGATGGACGAGGATGGTAGTCCTTGTTCATTCCTGAGCGCGCCGCCCTCACGACAGGAGACGCATGGATGATGAGCACCAGTGCTCCACCACTGCCACCGACCCACCCGACCGCCCCGCCGACCCCGAGTCGGCCCCGCACGACGACGACCACGACGACCGTCTGACGACGCTCGCGCCCACCGTCGCGCCCTCGGCGAGCGATGACGCTCCGCTGTCGGTCCTCTACTCCTTCCCGCACGCGATCGGCTCGCCCGGCATCGGCTGGACCGCGCTGCACCAGGTGCGCGCGCTGACCGAGGCAGGCCACCGGGTGACCGTCGTCGCCGCCTCGATCGCCCAGCCGCTCGGGCCCGTCGCCCGCGCGGTGACGACTCTGACGGTCGGCGGCATCCGCCTTCCGCACCGCCTCTTCGGGCGCAGCCGCTCGATCGCGCACCACGACCGCGTGACCGCGCGGATCCTCGCCGAGGGCGACTACGACGTCGTCCACGGCTGGCCGTGGGGATCGGCCCGCACCTTCGACGAGGCCGCCCGCCAGGGCGTCCCGTCGGTCCGCGAGGCGCCGAACACGCACACCGCGCACGCCTTCGAGGTCGTCGCCGAGGAGTACGAGCGCCTCGGCATCACCCCGCCGCCCGGCTCCCCGCACACGTACAACGCGGTGCGGCTGCAGCGCGAGGAGCGGGAGTGGGCCTCCGCGACCGCGATCCTGGTGCCCTCCGCCTCGGTCGAGCGGACCTTCCTCGAGAAGGGCTTCTCGCCCGAGAAGCTGCTCCGCCACCGCTACGGCGCCCAGGTCGACACCGCGCACGTGATCGATCCCGATCCGCGCGACGACCCCGACCACGTGTTCACCGCCGTCTTCGTGGGCCGGATCGAGCCCCGCAAGGGCCTGCTCTACGCCCTGCAGGCGTGGCAGGCGTCGCGGGCCAGCGGCTGCGGCCGGTTCCTGGTCTACGGCGACTTCACCCCGGGCTACCGCGAGCGCCTCGCAGGCCTCCTCGAGCAGCCCAGCGTCGAGCTGCGCGGGTTCACCAGCGACGTCACCTCCGTCTTCCAGGCGGCCGACGTGCTGATCCTGCCGACGATCGAGGAGGGCAGCGCGCTGGTCACCTCCGAGGCGCAGGCCGCGGGCTGCGTCCCGCTCGTCTCCTCGGCGGCCGGCGCGAACCTCGAGGACGGCGTGCAGGGTCTCGTGCACGAGCCCCGCGACGTCGAGACGCTGACCGCGCACCTCGACCTCGTCTGCTCCGACCGGGAGCTGCTGGCACGACTGCGCCGGGCGGCCCTCGCCAACCGGAGCGAGCTCACCTGGACGCGGGCGGGCGTCGATCTCGTCGCCGCCTACCGCGCCGCCATGCGGATGGTCGGCACCCCGGCCGTCGCCGCCGACCCGTCGAGGACCCATCGCCCGTGAACCCCAGCGCCCTGAGCCTCAGTGACGTCTCGATCATCCTCTGCACCCGCGAGCGGCCCGACATGCTGCGGGGCGCCCTCGCCGCGATCGCCGCGGGGACCGACCCGGCCGTCGAGGTGATCGTCGTCGACTCCGCGTCGACCGACTCGCGCACCCGCGAAGTGGCCGAGGCCGCCGGCGTCCGCTACGTGCGCACCGACACCAAGGGGCTCTCGATCGCGCGGAACCTCGGTCTCGACTCGAGCACCCGGCCGGTCGTGGTCTACACCGATGACGACTGCTCCCCCACTCCGGGCTGGATCGAGGCGCTCCTCGACGCCTTCGCCGACGAGCGGGTCGCCGTGGCCACGGGGCGGATGCTCGACCACACGCTCGTCGACACCGACGTGCCGCCGACCGACCGGATCACCTACCGGTCGACCGTGCAGGGCCTCGACGCCGGACACGGCGCCGTGATGGCGTTCCGCCGCTCCACCGTGCAGACGCTCGGCGGCTTCGACGACACGCTCGGCGCCGGCCGCTACCTCGCCGGAGCCGAGGACCTCGACATCTTCTGCCGGGCCCTCGCCGCCGGCGGCACCGCGGTCTTCGTCCCCGACAGCGTCGTGCTGCACGTCAACACGCGCAATCCCACCGCCTATCGGCGTCTGATGCGGGGCTACGGGCTCGGGCTCGGCGCGCTGGTCGGCAAGTGGTGGCGGATGTCGCCGCTGGTCGGCGGCAGGATGACCGCGACGCTCGCCGTCCGCAGCGGCCGCCGTCTCGTGCGCTCGGCCAAGAAGCGGGGTCGCGGAGCGCGCGACGAGCTCGCGATGGTCGAGGGGATCCTCCGCGGCTACCTCCGCTCACGGCACCTGCGGCTCTCGGGCTCGACCTTCGTCGACGAGTACCCGCCGACGCCGATCCGGCTGTCGCCCGCGCCCGTCGCCGAGTGAGCGCTCCCGCCCCCTCCCGCTCCCGTCTCTTCCGCCCCCGACCCGCCCGCAGGGAGCAACCATGACCCGTCCCCCCCGCCGCTCCGGCCGCCCGCACGCCGAGCCGCTGCGCACCCTCGACGAGAAGTTCGTCTCGAACGCCATCGTCTACGAGGTCGCCCGGCCGACCGGCTCGATGATCGTCGACGGCACCCCGTACCGCCGCGCGGACGGGTCGCTCGACCGCGATCTCGTCTACTCGGCGTGGGAGGAGTTCATCCGCAAGTCCCCCTCCGTCAGGCAGCGGCTCGCCCGGGCCCCGCTCGGGCTGTTCACGCCGTCGTGGGTGTCGGTCGACGAGATCGACGTGCGCGATCACGTGCGCTTCCACCCCGGAGTCGTCGAGTGGGATCCGCGCCACGTCGAGCTGCTCACGGGAGCGTTCAACGGTCCGATGGACCCCAAGGGTCCCCTCTGGGACATCCTCGTGGTCGAGCTCTCGACCGGTCAGCTCGGGTTCGCGGTGCGGATCCACCACGCCCTGGGCGACGGCATGTTCGGGCTCCTGCTGATCCAGGCGTTCTCCTCGGACGCTCCGGTCGAGTTCGAGCCCTACACCCGGGCGCCGATGCGGTTCCCTGAGGATCCGCGCGCGCCACGCGGCCCGCTCTCGCTCACCCTCGCCGCGCGGCGGCAGATCGCCTCGGGGCACGCCTCCCTGGCGGACGAGTGGGCCGAGTGGAAGCGCAAGCCGCTGAAGAAGCGGATCACCCGCGTCGGCGGCCGCAACATCCGCTCGCTGCGGGACGCGTACATCCGCCGCTCGGGGATGCTGGAGCGCAGCATCAAGCCGCGCGATGCCGCGATCCTGACCGTCGACCTGCCCACCGCCAAGTCGGCGGCCCGGGCCGCGGGCGGCTCGGTCGCCGATCTGACCGTCGCCCTCGCGCTGCACGCCTTCGCGGCGCTGCACCCGGAGCGGACCGAGATCGCGACGCTGGTCCCCGTCTCGCCGCGGCGCGAGAAGAACGCGGTGAAGCGCAACCACGTCTCGATGGTGCGGGTCGCCGTCCCGGTGTCGCTCGGCATCGCCGAGACGGTCGCGAGCGTGCGCGCGCAGGTGCAGTCCGCCGTGGACTCGGGCGAGAGCGGGATCACCCGCGGGGTGAAGGACTGGCTGGGCTACGCCTCCTACCTGCCCGTCTTCCTCCGCCGTCGCTGGTTCGGCACGGCCGAGATGGACTCGATGACGCTCTGGCCCGTGACGGAGCCGGACGACGAGGCGGCGGTGTTCGCCAGCTCGTTCCTCAAGCGCCTCGACATCGCGATCTCGATCCGCTCCGACCTCGACACGACGCTCTTCCTCGACTCGATCACCGAGTCGCTCGCCGAGATCGGCGCCCCCGTGATCGACCCCCTCTCGCGGCGCGCCGGCGCGGCCGCGTCCGCCGACCAGGACTCCGACGACGACCACAACTCCGACGACGACCACAACTCCGACGACGACCAGAACGGGACTACCCGATGAGCCAGGGCGGCGGACCGCTGCGCACCCTCACCAAGGTGCGCACCTACCTGCAGGCCGTGCGCCTGCTGCACTTCCACGCGTACAGCCACGCCGACCAGGTGCCGAGGCTGACCCGCGGAGCAGACGTCTCCTTCGCGCCGAACGTGTCCTTCAGGAACGCCGAGCGGATCACCCTCGGCGCCGGCACGCACATCGGCGAGAACTCGATCGTCTGGGCCGGCAACACGAGCGGCCGCATCACCTTCGGCGAGAAGTGCCTGCTGGCGCCGAACGTCACCGTCACCGCGTCGAACTACGGGATCGTCCAGGGCACGCCGGTGATGGACCAGGCGAAGATCGAGCGCGACATCGTGATCGGCCGCGACGTCTGGCTGGGCGCGAACGTCGTGGTGGTCGCCGGAGTCACGATCGGCGACGGCGCGATCGTCGGCGCCGGAGCGGTCGTCACGAAGGACCTCCCCGCGAACTGCATCGCCGGCGGCGTGCCCGCCAAGGTCATCGGGCAGCGTCCGGAGGCCCCCGGTGCCTGAGACCACGGACACCGGCCTCGCGATCGTCGTCGTCAGCTACAACACCCGCGAGAAGACCCTCGCCTGCCTCGACTCGATCCCGCGCGGCGACGCCCCGACTCCGCCGCACGTGATCGTGGTCGACAACGGCTCGGCCGACGGCAGCGCGGAGGCGATCCGCGCGGCCCACCCCGAGGCGACCGTGATCGAGGCGGGCGACAACCTCGGCTTCGCGCGCGGCGTGAACCGCGGAGTGGCCGCCGCGACCGAGCGCTACGTGCTGCTGCTCAACCCCGACACGCTCGTGCTCGACGGCTCGTTCCGCGCGCTGCTCGAGTTCGCCGTCGCGAACCCGCGCTACGGCGTCTACGGCGGGCGCACCCTCCGACCCGACGGCACCGTCGACCCGTCGTCGTGCTGGGGAGCGCCCACGCTCTGGTCGCTGCTGACCTACGCGACGATGCTCTCGACCGTGTTCCGGGGCAACCCGCTGCTCGACCCCGAGTCGCTCGGAGGCTGGCAGCGCGACACCGTGCGCGAGGTGCCGATCATCACCGGCTGCCTGCTGCTGATGGAGCGCGCCGAGTACGAGCGGGTCGGCCGCCTCGACGAGCGGTTCTTCCTCTACGGCGAGGACGCGGAGTTCTCGATCCGCGCCGCCCGCGCGGGCCTGCACCCGGTGATCGTCCCCTCCGCGGTGATCGTGCACGACGTCGGCGCCTCGACGCGGGACGCGGCCACCGAGGGCAACTCCGGGCGCAAGATGACGATGGTGATGGCCGGGAAGGTCACGATGATCCGCCTGTCGTGGAAGCCGCTGCCCGCCCGCGCCGGCATCGCGCTGCTGCAGGCCGGCGCCCTCGTCCGCGCCGGACTCGAGACCGCCACCCGCCGCAAGCGCCGCGCCTGGACCGAGGTCTGGCAGAAGCGCCGCGACTGGCGGGTCGGCTACCCCGAGGCCGAGCGCACCCTCTTCGGCCGCGTCCCCGGCTCCGGTGCGTCGACGGAGGCGGCCCGATGATCGCGGGCGGCACGCGCACCCTGCGCACGCGCCTGGCCACGCGGCTGCGCACGCTGCTGTCGGGCGAGAGCGCCGTGAGCCGGCACCTGCGGGTCGAGGCGGAGCCCGCGTTCCGCACGCGCTACGCGAACCCGTACAACGCCCGTCTGTACACGGCGATGACCGCCGAGGGCGTGCTGGTGCGCGACCTGTCGTGGCTGCGCCTGCTGGTCTCGAAGGTCGACGTCGTGCACCTGCACTGGCCCGACCTCACCTTCCTCAGCGGTGTGCGCCGCTACCGGATCGTGGCGCGGCTGGTCTTCTTCTTCGCCTTCCTGCGCATCGCGCGGCTCCGGGGCACCCGGCTGATCTGGACCGCGCACAACGTCGCGTCGCACGAGGAGCGGGCGACGCCGTTCCTCCGCAACTGGTACCGCCGTGTGCTGACCGAGAACCTCGACGCGATCATCTGCCTCTCGCAGGAGGGAGTGACCGCGATGCGCCGCTCCTACCCCGAGCTCGCCGCGGTGCCCGCCTACGTGACTCCGCACGGCCACTACCGGCACGACTACGACTTCTCGCCGAGCCGGGCCGAGGCCCGGGCCGAGCTCGGGCTCGACGCCGACGCCCGCCTGGTCGTCTCGGTCGGGCAGATCCGCCCCTACAAGAACATCCCGACGCTGGTCGAGCAGTTCCGCGCCCGCGCCGACGACGGCACGCAGCTCGCGGTCGCCGGCAACCCGGCCCGCGGTCCGCTGCGCGGAGTGATCGAGGAGGCGGCGGCCGGCGACGAGCGCATCCGGCTCGAGCTCTCGTTCCTCAGCGACGAGCGGATGGCGCTCTGGCTGCGGGCGAGCGATCTCGTGGTGCTCCCCTACTCCGCGATCCAGAACTCCGGATCGGCGATCCTCGCGGTGTCGGCCGACCGCCCCGTGCTGGTGCCCGATCTCGGCGCGATGCACGAGCTGGCGGCGCTGGTGGGCTCCGACTGGGTGCGGCTCTACGACGGCGGCTTCGACGGCGCCGTGCTCGACGAGGCGCTCGAGTGGGTCGACGGCCTCGACTCCGACCGCCGCGCCGACCTCTCGGCGCTCGAGTGGGACGCCATCGCACGAGCGACGATCGACGTCTACCGCCTCGTTCTGGGGGCAGATCGTCCGCGTGTCGTTTCCTGAATTCTCGGAAACGTAATGCGCGGGAAACCTTCCTCCCGCTAGTTTGAGCAATTACCACCCCCTTTTGCCCTCCGCTCGGCGCCTCCCCGCGCCGGCCGGTCGTCGGTCACCCCTGCCCGGCGCCTCCGCTCCGCTCCATCGCCCCACCCCGCCGCACAGAAACACACAGGCCTCCGTGACCTCTCGCTCCACCTCGTCGCTCCGTCCCGCCGGACGGCTGCGCCGCCTCCTGACCGCCACCGCTGTGACAGCACTGATCGCCTCGGGAGTGCTGGCCACCGCCGCTCCCGCGCAGGCGGCCGACGCCGGACGCTACGTCGTCACCGTCGACTCCAGCGCGGTCTCGACCAGCCTCGTGCGCGCACTGGGCATCACGCTCGACCAGTCCTACGGCGGAGGCGTCGCCGGGTTCACCGCGACGCTCACCGCCCGCCAGCACGCGGTCCTCGCCGCCGACAGCCGCGTCCTCGCACTGTCGCCCGCCGACCAGGTCGTCGACGGCGCTGCGCAGACCACCCCCTCGCACGTGCTCACGGCCGAGGCCGACAAGGCCCCCGTGCTCGCCGGCGACGGCGTCACCTCGTGGAACGGCCCCGCCGTCGCGGTCATCGACTCCGGCGTGAGCAGCCACTCCGACTACAACCTGGCCAAGCAGGTCAACTGCTTCGGCTCCGGTACCGCCGACGACGCCAACGGCCACGGCACCGGCGTGTCCGGCTACATGGCCGCTCTCGACAACGGCTCGGGGACCGTGGGCGTCGCCCCCGGTGCTCCGGTCTACTCGGTCCGCGCCCTCGACGCGAACAACAAGGGCACGATCTCGACCCTGATGTGCGCCCTCGACTGGGTGTCGCAGAACGCCGCGACCTACAACATCAAGGTCGTCAACATGTCGCTCGCCACGAACGGCGCCGACGACAAGAACTGCGGCCGCACGAACGGCGACGCGATCCACCAGTCGGTCTGCGACCTGGCCGCGAAGGGCGTGACCATCGTGTCCGCCGCCGGCAACTCGACCGCCGACCTCGCGGGCTACATCCCCGCCGCCTACGACGAGGTGCTCGCCGTCACCAACTTCGCCAACTACGACGGCAAGCCCGGCTCGCTCGCAGCCGTGCCCTGCTCCGGAGTGACGACGAAGGACGACAACTACACGATCAACAGCAACTTCGCCTCGACCGCCGACGCCGCGCACACCATCGCCGCCCCCGGCACGTGCCCGTACACGACGAAGAAGGGCAACACCTACGCCTACATCCAGACCGGCACGAGCATGTCGACGGCCGCCGCCTCCGGTGTCGTCCTCGACTGCCTCGCCTCCGGCGGAGCCTGCGTCGGCAAGGCCCCCGCGCAGGTCATCAGCACGGTGATCGCCCAGGCCAAGTCGGCCACGGTCGACCGCGGCCGCACCTTCGCCGGCGACCCGACCAGGCCCGTCTCCGGCCGCTACTACGGCTACGGCGTGAGCACCGTCCCGGCCGGCACGGTCACCGCACCGACACCCACCCCGACGGCCACGCCCACCGCCACGGCCACGCCCACCGCGACCCCCACGGCCACGCCGACCGCTACCGCGACCCCGAAGCCGACCGCGACGCCGACGCCCACCGCGACCCCGACGCCCACCGCGACGCCGACGCCCACCGCGACCGCGACGCCCAAGCCGACGGCCACTCCGACCGCCACCGCGACCCCCACCGCGGGGACCGACACCGTCAAGCCGCAGGCGCAGATCGTCTCACCCGCCAGCCAGACGACCGTCACCGGCACCGTGACCCTCGTGGCCAACGCCAGCGACAACGTCGGGGTCTCCTCGGTCGCCTTCTGGTCGGGCTCGACCAAGCTCGGCAACGCGGTGAAGCAGGCCGACGGCACCTGGACGCTGACGGCCAACAGCAAGACCTGGCCCAACGCGACCTACGTCGTCGTCGCCAAGGCGACCGACGCCGCCGGCAACATCGGCACCAGCGCGTCGATCACCCTGGTCATCAAGAACTGATCTCCTCCGCCACCGACTGACCGCGACCACGGCACCGCATCGCCCGCAGCGCACGACGACCACCAGACGCACCGCCCGCCCGGAACGCCGTACGCGCCCGGGGCCGCCTCCCTCAGGAGAGGCCGGCCCCGGGCGGCCTGCCGACTCCGGGCGACTCCCTCGCCAGCACGAGTCGAACGGAATCCCCCGCCATGTCCCGAGCCCTCCCCCCGAGACTCTCGCCGCACCGATCCCTGAGTGCCGTCCTCCTCGCGCTCTCCGTCCTCCTCGCGACGCTGTTCGTCGCCCCCGCGGCGAACGCCGCCGGAGCCGACCGCTGGACCTCCCCCACCGGCTCGGGGACCACCTGCACCCAGAGCGCCCCCTGCACCCTCGCCGTCGGCGTGCAGGACGCGCCGGCCGGCAGCACCGTCCTGCTGACCTCGGGCACCTACCCCGACGTGAACCTCAAGGGCGGCAGGGCCACGACCGCCGCTCCCCTGCTCGTGACCCCCGCCCCCGGCGCCTCGCCGGTGTTCGACCGGGTCAAGAGCTACGTGTCCCACGTGGTCTGGTCGAGGATCTCGGTCGCGGTGACGTTCTACCTCTACGGCGCCGACCAGACCGTCGAGTCCTCGAGCTTCGACGGCGGCGGCCTCTTCGTCCGCAACGACGGCGCGGTCGTCCGCGACTCGTCGTTCCGGAACGGCTCGTCGATCGACGGCATCCAGGTCGGCGGCGCGTCCGACGTGCTCATCGAGAACAACACGGTGCGCGACTACGACCAGGACAAGAACAACGGGCTGCACGCCGACTGCGTGCAGGTCTTCGAGAGCAACGGCGTCACCATCCGCGGCAACCACCTCTCGAACTGCTACAACGCGGGCATCATCTTCTCGCCGGGCGCGGGCGACGGCATGAGCGACATCACCGTCGAGTCCAACTTCGTGCAGAGCTGCATCGTCAAGACGGCGCAGTGCCGCGGAGGCTCGGCCGCCGACTTCCGCGAGCCGTCGGCCAGCGACCTGCTGATCCGCAACAACACCTTCGTCGACGGCTCGCTGCGCGTCGGCGGGGCCGCGAACACGACCTTCGACCGCAACATCGTCAGCTACCTCGCCGCGTGCGACAGCCCGATGACCAACACGATCGTCGCGACCTGGAACACCAAGATGTGCGCCGCTCCCGCGCTGCTGAACCAGCAGGGCAACGTGCAGGGCTCGCCGCGCTTCGTGGACGAGGACGGCGGCGACCTGCACCTCGTCAGCGGGAACGACGCCGTCATCGCCGGCTGGGGCTCGAGCGCTCCCGCCGCGAGGGACATCGACGGGCAGGCCTTCGCGAAGACCACCGCGGGCGCCGACTCGGCCGGCTCCTCGGGCACCCCGACCCCTGCTCCGACGACGACGGCGACGACCACCCCCACGGCCGTCCCGACGGCGGAGCCCACTGCGGAGCCGACCGAGGAGCCCAGCGCGACTCCGACGCCGAAGCCGACCGCGACGACGCCCGTGCCGACTCCGACCTCCACCGGCCCGGCGCAGCCGGAGGCGCCCGAGGAGGACACGACCGCACCGTCGGTCGAGATCACCTCGCCGCTCGACGGCGCCGTGATCAAGGGCATCACGACCGCGAGCGTCGAGGCGACCGACGACACCGGAGTGACGGCCGTCGCGTTCTACGTGGGCACGCTCAAGGTCGGCGACGCCGTGCAGACCGGTGAGTCGACCTGGTCGCTGACCGCCAGCACGGTCGGAATCGTCGGGACGTTCCCGCTGACGGCCCGGGCGACGGACGCCGCCGGCAACACCGCGAACAGCACGCCGGTGACGGTCACGCTGATCAAGCAGGAGTGATCGCCGCGGCGTCAACCTCCGGCGCCCGGCGCCCGCGATCCGTAGCGTCGGAGACGTGCGGCCGATCTCCGGCGCACGGAGAGGCGACGATGAGCCAGAGCGAGAAGAACCAGCCCGAGCAGGACCAGCCCGTCATGGACGGCGCCGACGACGCGAGCAACGACGAGAAGCTGAGCGGCCTCATCGAGCAGGTCGACCAGGACCACGGCTCCGAGGGCGCGGGCGCCATGGCCGACGCCCTGCGCGACCGCGCCGACGAGACCGACACCGAGCTCACCGCCGACGAGGCCTGACCGAGACCTCCCACCCTCCAGAAGTTGCGGTAGTCGCGCTCGACTACCGCAACTTCTGAGGAATGGGGCGCCCTGGCCGGAACCGCCGGATCACTCCGCAGAAGTCGTCGTGCTCGAGCACCGACTACGACGACTTCTGGCGTCTCGACGCGCCTCACCCTGACCTCGCGCAGGTGAAACCTTCCACACTCCGAAAGTTGCGGTACTCGCGCTCGACTACCGCAACTTTTGAGTGGTGGGTAGGGAAGACGGCGGCGGGAACGCGCGGCGGGGCGCCGGCGCGGTCGGGGGCAGCGCCGCGCGGGCTTGGTCCAGGAAGACCGCGGTCATGACGACGCGGGTGCGCGCCGGGGACGAGTCGAGCGGGCCGATCAGCGACTCGATCCGGTCGAGGCGGTCGTAGAGCGTCTGGCGGCCGATGCCGAGAGCGGCGGCGGTCGCGGTCTTGCTCCCCCAGTGCGAGGCGAACGCCTCGAGGGTGACGAGCTGGTCGTCCCGCAGCGCCCCGAGCACCTCCTCGATCAGGTCGTCGGCCTCGACGTCTCCGTGCAGCGAGCTCGCGAAGCGCGCCAGGCGGTGCTGGCGGGAGTCGACCACTCCGCCGCCCGCCGGCGCCCAGTCGCGGACGCCCCGCACCTCCGACAGCTCGCGCTGGACCCGCCGCTGGTCGCCGAGCCCGCTGCCGACGCAGACCAGGGCACCGGACCCGCCGCCGAGCGCCGCCCCGCGGTCGAGGAGGGTCGCGCGCCCCTCCTCCATCGCGGCCGCCCCGCCGAACGGCAGCAGCGCCAGGACCTCGGCGCCGACCACGCAGAGCACCGGCCCGGGGTCGGCTCCGACGCCCCCGAGCAGCTCGCGGAGGGCGCGGAGCACGCGGTCGTCGTGCCCGGTGTCGGCCCACACCCCGAGGTAGCGCTCGCGCGAGGAGGCACCCAGCCTGCCCAGGAAGGCGTCGATCTGCAGGTCGGCCGCAGCCTCCGCCCGCGACTGCTCGGCCGTCGCGACGGTGAACAGCTGCGCGGTGAGCCGCTCGGTGACCGACGGCGGACGGTGCCGCAGCAGCGCGATCGCCAGCACGTCCGGCGCGCGATCGAGCGCGACGGCGACCGAGTGCAGATCGGCGGCCTCGTGGGCGCGCAGGTGCAGCGTCCCGAGCAGCGAGTCGCCCGACCGCAGCACGTTCGAGAAGGTGCCGGCCGTCGGCGCGTCGTCGACCCCGCGCCCCGGCGAGGCGCGCGCGATCTCCTCCCCCGTGAGCGAGACCAGCGAGGCGGAGGCGCCGGTCGCGGTCGAGACCACGCGGAGCAGCTCGCCGATGCCCGCGTCGGCGGCGGCTGCGTCGCTGAGCAGGGCGGACAGTCTGTCCGCCAGCCGGAGGCTCCGGAACTTCTGCTCGGTGAGGTGCGTGTTGATGCTCTCGCAGACCTGCACGAACGGCACCCGGCGCGAGAGGGCGATCACCGGGAGGCCCCGCTCGTCGGCGGCGGCCACGATCGGCGCCGGCACTGCGGGCAGTCGCGGCGAGAGCTCGACGGCGAGCGCCCCGACGCGAGCCTCGACCAGGGATTCCACGTAGCGCCGGCACTCCGCGGGGTCCTGGTCGGTCGAGAGGAGCGCGCCCTCCATCAGCAGCAGCTCGCCACCCAGGAGGAGGGGGGCGATGTCGAGCTGCTCGCTCGCGTGCGCCCAGCGGATCAGCGCCCGATCGGCCGAGGCGCCCCCGGCGACGACCTCGGGCAGCGAGGCCGAGAGGAGGGGGTCGCGGAGCGCGTCCGCGAGCAGGTAGGCCATACAGAACGTCCTCTCGCGTCACCGCGAATTTACACGGTGGCGCGCCCGGCGAAACGGTGCGGAACGAGAGTGGACCCGCACCCCCGCCGCCCCCACCTCACGCCCCTTCGAGAGGAACCGCCATGAGCACCGACGCCCTGCACGACACCGAGGACGCGCTCACGCCGCTCCCCGACTCCCGCCGCACCGCCCGCCTCGACGGCCAGTTCTGGATCTGGGCGGGCGCCAACATCGCCCCGATCAACTGGGTGCTCGGCGCGCTCGGCGTCAACATGGGCCTCGGCCTGTGGGACACGATCACCGTCCTGGTCCTCGGCAACGTCGTCGGCATGGCCGTCTTCGGCTTCTTCGTCCTGCTCGGCCAGCGCACCGGAGCGACCGGCATGCTGGTCGGCCGCTCCGTCTTCGGGCGCCGCGGCAACTACGCGCCCGCCGCCATCCAGGCCGTCGTCGTCATCGGCTGGTGCGCGATCAACACCTGGATCGTCCTCGACCTGGTGATCGCGCTGCTCGGCTCCGTCGGGATCGTCGATCCGGAGGACGCGAACATTGGCTGGAAGATCGCCGTCGCCGCCGTGATCATGGCGATCCAGGTCGCGATCTCGTTCCTCGGCTACCGCGCGATCGCGGCGTTCGAGCGCTGGACCGTGCCGCCGACCCTCCTGGTGCTCGCGCTCATGTCGATCGTGGCCTGGTTCTTCCTCGACATCGACTGGTCGTACGCCGGCCCCGCAGAGGGCGCCCTGACCGGAGGCGACCGCCTCGCCGCCATGTCGATCGTCATGACCGCGATCGGCATCGGCTGGGGCCTCACCTGGCTGGCCTACGCCGGCGACTACTCCCGCTTCGTCAGCCCCACGGCCTCGAAGCGCAAGCTCTACTTCGCCAGCGTCCTCGGCCAGTTCATCCCCGTCGTCTGGCTGGGCGTGCTCGGCGCGACCCTCGCCACCAAGAACGGCTCGGTCGACCCCGGCCAGCTGATCGTCGAGAACTTCGGCGCCCTCGCGATCCCGGTGCTGCTGCTCGTGGTGCACGGCCCGATCGCGACGAACGTGCTCAACATCTACTCGTTCGGCATGGCCACCCAGGCCCTCGACATCCGGCTCGGCCGGCGCGCGCTGAGCCTGATCGTCGGCGTGCTCGCCTTCATCGCGGCGGTCTTCTTCATCTTCCAGGACGACCTGGCGACGACCCTCGACGCCTGGCTCGTGGGCCTGGTCGGCTGGGTCGCTCCGTGGGGCGCGATCGTGCTCGTGCACTACGCGGTGTTCGAGCCGCGCGTGCGCTCGTTCGGGCACCTCTTCGCCCCGGTCGGCTCGCCGCTGCTGCCGGATGTCCGCTGGCGCGCGCTGCTCTCGTTCGCGATCGGCGCGACGCTGACCTGGCTGTTCATGAACGGCTCGGTGCCGGCCCTCCAGGGCCCCGCGGCGACGGCTCTCGGCGGCATCGACGTGTCGTGGCTCGCCGGCGGCGTGTCGGCCGGAGTCGCCTACCTCCTCCTCGGGCGCGGCGACGCCGCCGCCTGGGTCGAGCGCCGGGAGGCCGCCGCGCCCGCCGCGCAGCCCGAGCCCGCCCGCCGCTGACCGCACCTCCTCACCGCCGCACCCCAGCACCCGCGCACCACGAACGGAACCGCCATGCCCCTCCTCATCACCGACGCCTCCGTCATCACCATGGACCCGGTCTCGGGCGCCGTCCCGATCACGGCGAGCATCCGCATCGTCGACGACGTCATCACCGCGATCGGCCCGGGCCTCTCGCCCGAGCCGGGCGACGAGATCATCGACGGCCGCGACCGGCTGGTGACTCCCGGCTTCGTCAACGCGCACACCCACTCGTGGGAGTACCTCTACAAGGGGCGCTACGACAACCTGCCCCTGGAGCTGTGGATGCTGCTGTCGTACCCGATCCTCGGGAACAGCCGCGTCGCTCCGGATCTCGTGAAGCTGCGGTCGTCGCTGTTCGCGCTGGAGTCGCTGAAGGCCGGGGTCACGACGCTCGTCGACGACGTGCTCGAGAACCCGGACCAGGACGCGGAGCAGCTCGCGGCGGTCTTCGACGCGTACGACGAGATCGGGATCCGGGCGAACATCTCGGGGCACGTGATCAGCAAGCCGTTCTACGAGACGATGCCGTTCGTCGAGGAGTACCTGCCCGCCGAGATCCTCGACTCTGTGCGCTCGGCCGCGCGACCGACGACGGAGGGGTACCTCGCGTTCAGCCGCGAGGCGTTCGCGACCCAGCACGGTCGCGCCGGCGGGCGGCTCCGCTACATGGTCGCTCCCTCGGCGCCCCAGCGCTGCGGGCCCGAGCTGCTGACCGGGGCGACCGAGCTCGCGCTCGAGCACGGCGCCGAGTGCCACATCCACGTGCTCGAGACCAAGACGCAGCTGGTGACGGGCGAGGAGTTCCACGGCTCGACCCTGGTCGAGTACATGGAGCGGATCGGCGCGCTCTCGACCAACACGACGTTCGCGCACGGGATCTGGCTGACCGACTCCGACATGGACCGCGTGGCGGCGGCCGGCACCTCGATCTCGCACAACCCGATCTCGAACCTCAAGCTCGGCTCGGGCATCGCGCCGTGGCGGGCGCTGCACGACGCGGGCGTGAACCTGGGCCTGGGCACCGACGGCTGCTCGAGCAGCGACTCCCCGCGGATGCTCGACGTGGTGAAGGCCGCGGCGCTGCTGCACAAGGTGACCGACCCCGGCATCGCGACGTGGCCGACGGTGGCGGAGGTGCTCACCGCGGGGACGATCGGAGGCGCGCGCAGCGCCGTGCTCGACAGCGTCACCGGCAGCATCGAGGTCGGCAAGCAGGCCGACCTCGTGGTCTTCGACCTCGAGACGCTGAACTTCACTCCGCGCCAGCGACTCGAGAACCAGCTGGTGTACTCCGAGAACGGCTCGTCGATCGACGCGGTGATCGTGGCCGGGCGGATCGTCGTGGCGGGCGGGCGCTCGACCACGGTCGACGAGGCGGCGCTCCGGGCCGACCTCGCCGCGCAGCTCGGCGAGATCGTCGCCTGGCAGGACTCGCTCGACCGCACGAACGGCGTGCTGACGGAGCCGCTGCACCGCATGTACGAGCGCGCCATGCGCCGCGACGCCCCGATCGACCGCTTCAGCGGCCGCCGCCTGGTCTGAGCGCGCCCGCTGACGCACCTCAGAGGTGCGTTCGAGGCGCCCGAGTCGCGTTCGGGCGGGTGCACGGCGCGGCGTACCCGGTCCTCGCCCCGGCATGGGGCGCACCCGGGCGGAGGAACCCTCATCACGAACGCGTGTTCGAGGTCCGCACATAGTGTCGCTCGGAGAACGCCGGGGTCCTCTCCGGCCGTCGCCCAGGCGACCCGGCTCCTCGCGGAGGCGCGGTCGCGTGAGGGTTGCGCCCCAGACCCCGACGCCCCCGAAGGACGCCCCGTGCCGCTGACCGCCGCGAAGCCCCGCCGGCGCTCAGGCGCGCGGCAGGCCGCGGAAGTTGGCGGCGCTGAGCTCCTGCACGGCGGGCAGCTTCGCGCGGATCGCGGCCGAGACGGCCTCGCGGTCCGACAGCACCCGCTCGAGCGCGTCGCCGACGCGGCCCGCGAGCCCGGCGCCGGGCTCGACGCAGAGGTAGGGCAGCTCGAACATCGCCATCAGGCCCTCGACCTTGCCCTGCGTGGCGAGGGTGATCGCGGGGACGCCCTTCATCAGCGACATGATCGCGAGGTGCATCCGGCCGGTGACGGTCACGGTCGCGCGCTCGGTGAAGCCGCGGACCTCGGCCGGGGTCAGGACGTCCTCGACGAAGGCGACCTGCGCGGTGTCGGGCAGCGCGGCGTAGACCTTGCGGCAGGCCGCGAGGTCGTCGGGTCCGTTCTTGATCACGTGCGGCAGCAGGACGATCGCGAAGCCGCGCTCGCGCAGCCCGCCGATGATCTCGACGTAGGCGCCGGTCTGGTCTGTGTCGATCAGACCGGAGACGTTCACGATCGCGACGCCGCCGGCGGTGTCGAGGGCGTCGAGCTCGGTCTGCGCGCGCTGAGAGTCGATCGAGCGGGCCGAGAAGACGATGTCGGCGGACGCCTGCGCGTCGAGTCCGTCGCGGCGGGCGCGCTCGACCGAGAGCGGGTCGCGGAGGAACAGCGTCGCGCCGGCGCGATCGGCCTCGCGCAGCTGAGAGAGGGCCGCGGGGTGCGCCTTCCCGTTCCAGCTGAAGCCGAGGACGCGGGTGTCCACTCCGGCCGAGGCGGCGCTTCGGGCGACCACGGCGCGGCTGGTCGAGGCGCGGAAGTTGTAGGCGCCGTCCATGATGTCGGCGCCGACGATCGACACCGAGGCGGCACCGGGGAGCATCGCACGGAAGCGGCGCAGGTCGCGGACGAAGCTCGGCAGCCCGCCGTAGAGCAGGGTGCCCAGCGAGACGATCTCGACGCGGTCGGCCTGGTCGGCCGGGATGCGGATGTCGCCCGGGTAGCGCGTGATGACCGTGATCGGACCGGCGACGTTCTCGAGGAACGCGCCGACGAGCGCCGCGTCGCCGATGTTGCCGGCTCCGGGGGGCGCGATGAGGATCGCGCGTCCCGTCGAGGCTCCGGACTTCCGCGCGCCGCGCAGCCGGGGCGCGTCGACGAACACCGCTCGTGCACCGAGCGAGAGCACCGCCGGGCTCTTCAGCATCGGGGCCGTGCGCTTGCGCAGCCCTCCGAGCATCGTCCGAACACGCGAAACCGTTCCGCTCACTGCGACACCGTCCTCGGCCCCGTGTCGGAGCCGTCCTCGTCGTTGTCCGCTGCGGCCGGTCGCCGCCGCGGGGCATGCGCGCCCAGTGTACGGAACCGTCACCCGAAGGCCCGGCACCGCCGCCCCCAGATCCCCCTCTCCCACTCCTGAGTCCCCGCTCACACCTTCCCCGATTGGACCCACGCCCATGACTCGAACGCTCAGCGCGACTCTCGCCGCCCTGCTGGTGGTGATCGCCGCCTTCTTCACGGCGGCCCCCAGCTTCGCGGCCGCGAACCGCTACGCCTCCCCGACCGGCACCGGAACGCTCTGCAGCTCGGCCGCCCCGTGCTCCCTCGCCACCGCCGTGCAGAGCGCGGCCGCCGGTGACACCGTGCTCCTCACCTCGGGCACCTACCCCAAGGTCGACCTCAAGGGCGGCAGGGCCACCGTCGCCGCACCGGTCACCGTGCAGCCGGCCCCGGGCGCCTCGCCCGTGCTCGGCTCGACGAAGGTCTATACGCCCAACACGGTCTGGAACGACATCTTCTCGAAGAGCACCTTCTACACCTACGGTTCGGGCATCACGGTCAACCGGATGCACATCGACGGCTCCGGGATCTTCGTGCGCAGCGCGAACGTCGTGGTCCGCGACTCCCTCTTCGAGAACGGCTCGTCGATCGACGGCATCCAGGTCGGCGGCACGGACAACGGGCTGATCGAGGGCAACGTCGTGCGGAACTTCGACCAGAACCTCGACAACGGCCTGCACGCCGACTGCATCCAGGTCTTCGAGAGCAACGACGTCACGCTCCGCGGCAACAGCCTGAGCAACTGCTACAACGCGGGCATCATCTTCTCGCCGGGCGGCGGCGACGGGATGAGCGACATCACGGTCGAGTCGAACTTCGTGTCGGGCTGCATCGTGATCACGGACGACTGCCGCGGAGGCTCGTCCGCCGACTTCCGCGAGGCGTCGGCCGACGGCATCTACATCCGCAACAACACGTTCGAGAGCGGGGCGCTGCGCGTCGGCGGGGCGAAGAACACCGTCTTCGACCGCAACATCGTCAGCTACCTCTCCTCGTGCACCAGCCCGATGACGAACACGATCGTCGAGAACTGGAACGTCAAGCTCTGCAAGACCCCCTCGCTGCTCAACCAGCAGGGCAACGTGCAGGGCGCGCCGGCCCTCGTCTCCGCGGCGACCGGTGATCTGCACGTGCTGAACGCGGCGCAGACGCAGATCGCCGGATGGGGCTCGACCACCGGCGCCCGGACCGACATCGACGGCCAGACCATGGGCAGCCGCACCGCGGGCGCCGACCAGTTCGGCGGAGTGACCGCACCGACCCCGACGCCCACGGCGACACCCACGGCGACGCCGACCGCGACGCCCGCGCCGACGCCGACCGCCACCCCCACGGCTACGCCCACCGCGACTCCGACCGCCACCCCCACCGCGACTCCGACCCCCACCGCGACCCCGACCCCGACGGCCACTCCGGCCCCGGCCGACACGACCCGGCCGACCGTCGCGATCGTCTCGCCGGTCTCCGGCGCCTCCGTCTCGGGCACCGTCACCTTCGTGACCCGCGCCTCGGACAACGTCGGCGTCACCGGAGTCAGCTACTGGGTCGGCACGACGAAGCTCGGTGAGGCGGGCCCCGCGGCCGACGGCAGCTGGCTGTTCACGATGAACACCTCGGGCTTCGCCGCGGGCACCTACCCGGTGACCGCCAAGGCCGTCGACGCGGCCGGCAACACCGGGACCAGCGCGACGATCTCGATCAAGCGCGTCTGATCCGGCACGACGCAGGCCCGCCGCCCCGAGGGGTGGCGGGCCTGCGTCGTGTCAGTCCGCGAAGATCGCCCCGACCGGCTCGCGCTTCTCGGCCTGGAAGCGGTCCTCCGCGCGTCCCCGAGCCCAGTAGGCCGACAGCGAGAGCGCCGAGCGCTCGATCCCCCAGTCGTCCTGGAGGATCGCCCGCAGCTCCTTCATGGCCGTCCGCTCCCCGTGCGCGAAGACCTCGACGGGCCCCTCGGGACGAGCCTCCGCACGCACCGCCGCCACAAGCGCACGACCCGCGTCGAGGCCCCCGCGATGCAGCCAGCGGATCTCGATGCCCGCCGCCGACGGAAGCGGTACCTCGTCCGCCGCCCCGCCGACCTCGATCAGCGCGAGCCCGCGGGCCGCGGCGGGCATCGCCTCCAGGGCCGAGGCGATCGCCGGCAGTGCCGAGTCGTCGCCGAGGAGGAGGTGCGCGACCGCCGGGTCCGTGCGCGGCGCCCACGCGCCTCCGGGCGCCGACATCGCGAGACGGTCGCCGGGCCGGGCGGCCGCGGCCCACGGACCGGCGACCCCCTCGTCCCCGTGCACGACGAAGTCGACGGCGATGCTCCGCTCGCCGATCGAGCGCACCGTGTAGGTGCGGCGCACCGGCAGCTCCTCTGGCGGGACGCTGCCGCGCAGGGCGTCGAGGTCGAACGGCGGCTCGAGTCCCGTGCCCGGCTGCGGGAGGAGGAGCTTCACGTAGCGGTCGGTCGCGGCGAGGCGCGCCGGGTCGGCCTCGGCCACGAAGGCGTCGAAGCCGTCGCCGCCGAGGTGCACGCGCACGAGGTGCTCGGTGAGCCGCTCGGTCTCGAGCACCGTGAGGACGTGCTGGCTGCGCGCTCGGCGCTCGGAGGGTCGGGGTGCGTCGGTGGTCGTCATCCCTCCAGCATGCCGCGATCGGCGGCGGCGACCCCCTCTCCGAGTGCCTTCTCGACAGTTGTGGAGCTTCCGAGATGAATTCGTTGCACTGCCGCCGCCGCGGCGTGCCCGGCTTCCGCCAGGATCAGCACTGGGGGGCGCATCGCCCCCGATCCAGGGGGAAGCCGGGCGCGCGTGCAGCGCCCCGGAGAGAGTAGGACTCGTGCGTACAGCGCGACGGCGCCGCAGCGCCACCGTCATCACCACCGCCGCACTGCTGGGAGCACTCGCGTTCCCGTCAGCCGCGACCGCGACCGAGCTCACCGCGGCCACCGTCGCGGAGCCGACAGCCACCGCCACCGCCACACACGCACCGACCGCGACGCCGACCGAGACCGTGACGCCGACGCCGACGCCGACCGAGACCGCGACGCCGACACCGACGCCGACCGCGACTCCGACCGACACACCGGCTCCGACCGCGACCCCCACCGCGACTCCCGAGCCGGCGCCCGCCGCTGCGCCCGCCGCCGCGGCCCCGGTCCTGTCCCTGCCGCGCACCGCCTTCGTCGCGGGAACCCTCACCGCCCGGAACCCCGAGGGGTGGGGCGGCGGCATCGACGCCGTCGCCACCGGGTTCGCTCCCGGCACCGTCGTCGTCTTCACGATGATGGACGGCCCGGCCGCGGAGGCCCGGACCACCGTCGTCGCGTCCGCCACCGGCGAGGCGACGCTCACCGACTGGCTGCCGCTGTTCCTCGACGGCCCGTCGGCCGGCACGAACATCGACCCGCACCTCCCCCGGTCCGGCGAGCAGATCACCGTCGTCGCCGACGGCATCGACGCCGCGGGCGCTCCGATCGTCTCGAACGCGGTCCCGCTGGCCATCGCCCAGCCCGACGCGTCGGCGGCGTTCCTCGTGGCCGAGGACGCCTCCGAGATCCCCGCCGGCGCAGAGGTCGGCGTCGCCGGCTTCCGGGTCTTCGGAGTCGTCGCCGTCCTCCAGGGCTTCGACCGCGACGAGGCGGTCGCGATCACCCTCACGGCTCCCGACGGCTCGGTCTCGTCACCGCCCGCCGCGAACCCCCAGCCGCTCTACGGAGAGACCTCCGTGCGCCTGGACGAGAGCACGATGGCCGACCAGTTCGGCACCTTCACGGTGACCGCCGTCGGCTCGTCCAGCGGTCGGACGGCGACCTCGTCGCTCGTCCAGGTCCGCACCGACCCCGGCATGCGCATCTGGCCGGTCGGCGCCTACCCCGAGGCGGCTCCCGCCGACGGCCAGCCCACCAGCGGAGGCGCCGTCTGGGGCTTCGGCGCGAGCGAGTCCGTCGCCGTCAGCGTCTACTCGGTCGACGGAGTGCGCCAGCGCCTCGCCGACGGCGGCACCCGCCTCCGCTACGCCGCCGACGCGGTCGGCTGGAGCACGATCGCGATCGGCGCCTACCCGCTCGCCGACCCGCGCGCCGAGGTCTACTGCGTCGTCGCGCTCGGCGAGTCGAGCGGTCGCACGGCCAGCACCTCGTACGACTACTCGCTGACCGAGGACGACCAGATCGCCGAGACCGCCGACTGCTCCGCCGCCGAGGCGGCAGCGGCACGCGGAGGAGCCGCCACGGTCGGGGGCGACGCACCCGCTCTCGCCGCGACCGGCGTCTCGCCGAGCGGCCCGCTCGCCCTGGCCGCCTTCGGCATCCTGGGCGGCCTGGCTCTGCTGGTCACCCGCCGCCGCCGCGCCTAGCGGTCACCGAACGGGGATCACCGCCACCCGGTGGTGGTCCCCCTGATCGGGCACTCGCCTGCTGAGGCGGGCCTGCGTCATAATGCGCCTATGAGCAAGAAGATTGACGCCGCCCACCGCGCACTGATAACGGCACTCGACAAGCACGCCGCTCTCGTCACCGACAAGGAGGCGAGCCAGCGGAAGGTCGAGCGGGCCGCCGCCGACCTGCGCAGCGCGGCGAAGGCCTACTCCGCCCTCGTCTCCGCCCGCACCGGCACGGCCAGTCCGCTCGCCGACATCGCCGACCCGCGCCTGGATCCGCCGACCATCGCCTCGCTCCGCGCCGAGCGCGACGCGATCGCGACGCGTCTCGCGCGCCACGAGGCCGCGGCGGAGTCGCTCGCCGGCTGACCCTCCGAGTCGCCGTGTTACGGGCATGTTTCGTGCGCCGTCGCGCGCCTGCGTAGGTTGGCCTCCGGGATCCGCGCAGTCGCGGCGACGTGCGACCGGAGGCCGGTCGCAGCGCCGGCGGTGACCGATGACCGCCCGGGTGACGCACGGATCCTCTCCACGGAAGGATCCACCACAGCATGTCCCTGCGCAGCACCCTCCTCGCGACCACCGCGATCACCGCTTCGGCTCTCCTCCTCGCCGGCTGCTCGTCCGCCGCGTCCGGCGCCGACGACACCGTCCGCATCGGCGTCGTCGGCGCGAGCGACCCCTACTGGGCCACCTACGAGAAGGCTGCGGAAGACGCCGGCATCGACGTCGAGATCGTCGACTTCACCGACTACAACCAGCCCAACCCGGCGCTGAGCGAGGGCGAGATCGACCTGAACCAGTTCCAGCACCTGGTCTACCTGTCGCAGTACAACACCTCGGCCGACGCCGACCTCGTGCCGATCGGCGCGACGGCGATCTACCCGCTCGGCCTCTACTCGACGCAGTACGACAGCGTCGACGACATCCCCGAGGGCGCCACCGTCGCCGTGCCCGACGACGAGAGCAACCAGGCGCGCGGACTCCTCGTGCTCCAGTCGGCCGGGCTGGTCGAGCTGAAGGACGGCGGAAGCATCCTCTCGAGCATCGACGACGTCGACACCGCCGAGTCGAAGGTCGAGGTCACGGCGCTCGACGCCGCGCTGACGGCCACCTCGCTGCCCGACGTGGCCGCCGCGATCGTCAACAACGACTACCTCGAGGGCGCCGGACTCGCCGCCTCCGACGCGATCGCCGAGGACGACCCGAGCGACCCGAACGCGATCCCCTACGTCAACGTCTTCGCGGCGCGCTCCGAGGATGCGGACGACGAGACGTACGAGAAGCTCGTCGACATCTACCAGACGACGCAGGCGGTGCTCGACGGAGTCTCCGAGCAGTCAGGCGGCACCGCGATCTTCGTGACGACTCCGGCCGACGAGCTGCAGTCGACTCTCGAGACCGTCGAGAAGGACACCGCCGCCCAGGCCGGCTGAGCGCCGTGGCCCTCATCAGGCTCACCGACGTGAGCAAGACCTACCCGCCGACGTCGCGCGGCGGCGCGAGCGCCGTCGCCGTGGACGGCGTCAGTCTCGACATCGAGGCGGGCGACGTCTACGGCGTCATCGGCTACTCGGGCGCCGGCAAGAGCACGCTCGCGCGCCTCGTCAACGCCCTGGAGCCCGCGACGAGCGGCAGCATCGAGATCGACGGTCGCGAGATCGTGGGCCTCCCCGAGCGCGAGCTGCGGCGCCTGCGCCTGGGGATCGGCATGATCTTCCAGCAGTTCAACCTCTTCGGCTCCAAGACCGTCTGGCAGAACGTCGCCTACCCGCTGCAGGTCGCCGGCACGCCGCGGGCCGAGCTGCGCGCCCGGGTCGACGAGATGCTGGCGTTCGTCGGTCTCACGGAGAAGGCGCGCAGCCACCCGGAGCAGCTCTCGGGCGGCCAGAAGCAGCGCGTCGGCATCGCGCGCGCCCTCGCGGCGTCGCCGCGCATCCTCCTCGCCGATGAGGCGACCAGCGCCCTCGACCCCGACACGACGGGCGAGGTGTTGGCGCTGCTCAGACGCATCAACGAGGAGCTCGGCGTCACCATCGTCGTCATCACGCACGAGATGGACGTGGTGCAGCAGCTCGCGACGAAGGTCGCCGTGATGGAGGCGGGCCGCATCGTCGAGCGCGGCCCCGTCTTCGACGTCTTCTCGGCCCCGCAGCAGCCCGTCACCCAGCGGTTCGTCTCCACCGTGGTCCGCTCGATCCCGTCCGCTGCCGAGGCCGCGGTGCTGCGCGAGCGGCACCGCGGCCGGCTGGTCACGCTGTCGTTCTCGGACGACTCCGCCTCGCAGGGCGACGTCTTCGCCGAGATCGCGCGCGCCGGCGTGCCGCTCGAGCTGGTCTACGGAGGCATCACGGACGTCCGCGGTCGCGCCTTCGGCCACCTCACGGTCGCGCTCGACGCCCCCGACGACACCGTCGAGCCCCTGCTGGCCCGCCTCGGCGGCCGCATCACCGTCACGGAGGTGCCCCGATGGACGCGCTGATCCCCCTGCTGCCCAAGCTCGGCGAGGCGACCGGTCAGACGCTCTACATCGTCGCGCTGAGTCTCCTGTTCGGCGGGCTCGGCGGCCTGCTGATCGGGCTCGGCCTCGCGCTCACCCGCGGCGGTGCGCTCTTCGCGAACCGCTTCGTGCACGGGCTGCTGAACGTGATCGTGAACGTCTTCCGGCCGATCCCGTTCATCATCTTCATCGCGGCGGCGCAGCCCCTCGCGCGCCTCGTCGTCGGCTCGGGCATCGGCACCGACGCGATCGTGTTCACGCTGTCGCTCGCCGCGGCCTTCGGCATCGGACGGATCGTCGAGCAGAACCTGCTCACCGTCGGGCCCGGCGTGATCGAGGCCGCACGCTCGGTCGGCGCGAGCCGACTCCGGATCGTGCGCACGGTGCTGCTGCCCGAGGCGCTCGGGCCGCTGATCCTCGGCTACACGTTCGTCTTCGTCGCGATCGTCGACATGTCGGCCGTCGCCGGGTACATCGGCGCCGGCGGGCTGGGCACGTTCGCGATCCAGTACGGCTACCGCCAGTTCGAGCCCGTGGTGACGTGGGCGGCCGTGCTCGTCATCATCGTGATCGTGCAGGTCGTGCAGCTGCTCGGCAACGTGCTGGCCCGCCGCGTACTGCGCCGCTGAGCGCACGCAGAAGGCCGGACGCCTCGGGGGAACCCGTGGCGTCCGGCCTCTCTCGCGTCAGTAGCGCGGCTTGCGCTCCGGGCGGTCGGTGGAGCGCGACGGGCCCGAGGGGCGGCCGCCGCGGTCGGCACCGGCGCGGCTCGGGCGACGGTCGGGCTTCAGCTCGATGAGCTGACCGCTGATCCGGGTGTCGGCGAGGCGGTCGAGCACGTCCTGCGGGAGGTTCGCGGGCAGCTCGACGATCGAGAAGTGCGGGCGGATGTCGATGTGCCCGAAGTCGCCGCGGTTGAGGCCGCCCTCGTTCGCGAGCGCGCCCACGATCTGGCGGGGCTCGACGCGCTGGCGGCGGCCGACCTCGATACGGTACGACGCGAGGTTGCTGTTCGACGAGCGCTGACGGCGCTCGGGGCGCTCGCCCCGGTCGTCGCCGCGGTCCGGGCGGCTGTCGCTGCGATCGTCGCGCTCGCGACGGGCGAAGCGCGGGTCGTCGGGCGAGAGCAGCAGGGGCTCCTCGCCCTGCGCCACGATCGCCAGCGCGGCGGCGACGTCCGACTCGACCACGTCGTGGTGCTCGACGTAGTGGCCGATGATCTCGCGGAACCGGTCGAGCCGCTCGCGGTCGGCGAGCGCCTCCGTGATCGCGTCGTCGAAGCGCGAGAGGCGGGTGACGTTGACGTCCTCGACGCTCGGCATCCGCATCTCGGTGAGCGGCTGGCGGGTGGCCTTCTCGATCGCGACGAGGAGTCGGCGCTCGCGCGGCGTGACGAAGCTGATCGCCGCGCCGCTGCGCCCGGCACGGCCCGTGCGGCCGATGCGGTGCACGTACGACTCGGTGTCGATCGGGATGTCGTAGTTGACGACGTGGCTGATCCGCTCGACGTCGAGACCGCGGGCGGCCACGTCGGTCGCGACGAGGATGTCGAGCTTGCCCGACTTCAGCTGCTCGACGGTGCGCTCGCGCTGGGCCTGCTGCACGTCTCCGCTGATCGCGGCGGCGGTGTAGCCGCGGGCGCGCAGCTTCTCGGCCAGCGACTCCGTCTCGCTCTTGGTGCGGACGAACACGATCATGCCCTCGAAGTTCTCGACCTCGAGGATGCGCGTGAGGGCGTCGACCTTCTGCGGGTACGACACCATCAGGTAGCGCTGCGTGGTGTTGACGGAGGTCGTGGTCTTGTTCTTGACCGTGATCTCCTCGGGCTCCTTGAGGTACTTGCCCGAGATGCGGCGGATCTGAGCGGGCATCGTCGCCGAGAACAGCGCGATCTGCTTCTCGATCGGAGTGTCGGCGAGGATCGTCTCGACGTCCTCCGCGAAGCCCATCTTCAGCATCTCGTCGGCCTCGTCGAGCACCAGGAACTTGAGCTGCGAGAGGTCGAGCGTGCCCTTCTCGAGGTGGTCCATGATGCGGCCGGGCGTGCCGACGACGACGTGGACGCCGCGGCGGAGCGCGGAGAGCTGCGTGCCGTAGCCCTGGCCGCCGTAGACGGGGAGCACGTGGACGCCGCGCAGGCCCGACGCGTAGCGCTCGAACGCCTCGCAGACCTGCAGCGCGAGCTCGCGCGTGGGCGCGAGGACGAGGGCCTGCGGGGTCTTCTGCGAGAGGTCGAGGCGCGACAGGATCGGCAGCGCGAACGCGGCCGTCTTGCCGGTTCCGGTCTGCGCGACGCCGAGGACGTCGCGGCCGGAGAGCAGGGAGGGGATCGTCGCGGCCTGGATCGCCGAGGGGATCTCGTAGCCGACCTCCTTGAGCGCCTTGAGCACGGGGTCGCTCAGGCCGAGGTCGGAGAAGGTCTGCGAGGGGGCGGAATCGGCCTCGGGAGTGGTTGCCGCCACCGGAGCGGTGTCGCTCTCGGGGGCGGAAGAAGGTGTATCGGTGGTCGCCATCGTCCCACGGTAGGGCGTCCGTGGCCCTCTTACCGCAGAAACAGGGCCTTCGGGGTGGATTCGACCCCTCGCTCAGTAGAACTCGACCGTGTCGACGCGGTTGATCAGCGGCTCGCCGTCGAGGAACCGCGTCGCGTTGCCGGCGAAGAGCTCGGCGATCAGGCGGTCCTCCGCGGCGTTGAGGGCAGCGGTGTGCGGGCTGATCAGCACGTTCGGGTGCGCCCAGAGCGGGCTGTCGGAGGAGAGCGGCTCCTCGGCCACGACATCGAGCGCGGCGAAGCCGACGCGGCCGTCCTCGAGGGCGGCGATCATCGCCTCCTCGTCGATCACCGTGCCGCGGCCGACGCTGACGAGCGTCGCCCCGGGCTTCAGCGCCGCGAAGAAGTCGGAGCCGACCAGCTTCTCGGTCGCGCTGGTCCCGGGCAGCGTCACCACGACTCCGTCGACGCGCCCCGCCACCTCGGCGATCGCAGAGGGCTGGACGATCTCGTCGACGTGCTCGAGGGAGGTCTCGTGGCGGCTCGTGCCGATCACGCGGGCGCCGAACTGCGCGAGGAGGCGGGCGGTCTCGCGGCCGATGCTGCCGAGGCCGACGACGAGGATCGTCTGCTGCGAGAGCAGCCCCATCGTCCAGCGCGATCCCCAGACGCGGTCGCTCTGGAGCGACTGCAGCCGGGGCAGCGTCTTGGCTCCGGCGAGGAGGCCGAAGACCGAGAACTCGGCGAGCGGCGTGGCGTGCACGCCGGCCGACGTCGAGAACGCGACCCGCTCGAGCTGCTCGGAGTCGAGCCCCGCCGCCTTCACCTGGCCGCCGCCGCCCGCGGGCATCGTCTGCACCCAGCGCAGCCCGGAGTTGGCGGCGAC
This sequence comes from Rathayibacter sp. VKM Ac-2803, assembly GCF_009807175.1. Lineage (NCBI taxonomy): Bacteria > Bacillati > Actinomycetota > Actinomycetes > Micrococcales > Microbacteriaceae > Rathayibacter > Rathayibacter sp. VKM Ac-2803. The sequence goes on from NZ_WUCD01000001.1 coordinate 113,586, forward strand.
GGCGCGGGCGAGGGCGGACGGGGTCTCGTCGGGGACTCCGTAGAGCACCTCGGCCGAGTCGATCAGCGCCTCGAACGCCGCCTGCTGCTCGGCGGTGCGCTCGAAGCCGGGGTCCCCCTGGTGGTCTCCGGGGTGGCGCATCGGGGGGAGGAGGCTCTGGTCGGCGACGAAGTCGATCCGCGGCTCGAGCTCGACCACGCGCGCGATCAGCTCGTCGCTGATGGGGGTGGCGGCGACGACGCGGAGGCATCCCTGGGTCACGGTGGTCTCCCTCGATCGACCGCGGACGTCGCCCGCGGACAGGCGCCACGATACCCACCGGGTCCGACCGCGACGCGCCTGGTGCTCATGGACGGCTCATCGGAACCGCATAGCCTCGCCGGTCAGCATGGCTCCCGACGGACACCACGACCCCCGAGGAGCACCCCGATGACCCGCATTCCCGAGCCCCAGCGCACCCCCGACGGACTCGCCTACGAGGGCCGCCGCCTCGACCGCCCCGACGAGGAGGTCGTCGACCAGGGCCTGCTCTTCGACATCGGCACCCTCGTCGGCCGGCGCCGCGTGCTCTCGCTGATCGGAGTCGGCGCCGCCTCGGTCGGACTCGCCGCGTGCTCGACGGCGGGCGGCACGAGCGCGTCGGCGACCGCCACCGCCTCCGCCACCGCATCGGCCGCTGCGACCGCCTCCGGAGCCGAGATCCCCGACGAGACCGCCGGCCCCTACCCGGGCGACGGCTCGAACGGTGCCGACGTGCTCGAGGACTCGGGGGTCGTCCGCAGCGACATCCGCTCGAGCATCGACGGCGGGGCGACGGCCGACGGCGTCCCGATGACGCTCAGCCTGACCGTCCTCGATCTGGCGAACGGCGGCGTGCCGTTCGCGGGGGTCGCCGTGTACGTCTGGCACTGCGACGCGGGCGGGAACTACTCGATGTACTCCAGCGGCATCGAGGACGAGACCTACCTCCGTGGAGTGCAGGTCGCCGACGCGAACGGCAGGGTGACCTTCACCTCGGTGTTCCCCGCCTGCTACTCGGGGCGCTGGCCGCACATCCACTTCGAGGTCTACCCCGGGATCGACGCGATCACCGACGCCTCGAACGCGATCGCGACCTCTCAGGTCGCGCTGCCGGAGGAGGCGTGCGCCGCGGTCTACGCGCTCGACGCGTACAGCGGCTCGGCCGGGAACCTCCAGCAGGTGACCCTCGACTCCGACAACGTCTTCGGTGACGACGGCGGCGCGCTGCAGCTCGCCGCGATCAGCGGAGACGTCGACGCGGGCTACTCCGTCTCACTGACGGCACCCGTCGACACCGCCACCGCCCCGACCGCCGGCAGCGCCCCGGGGAGCCGCTGAGCGCGGCCGCTCAGGCCGAGGGCTGGTCGGGCAGGGCCGCCGTGCCCGTCGCGCGCAGGCGCTCCTTGACGAGGTCGGGGAACAGCGGGCGCCCGTAGAAGTAGCCCTGCGCGCGCTCGGCCCGGAGGCTCGTCAGCAGCGCGTGCGCCGACGGCGTCTCGACGCCCTCGACGATCGTGTGCATGTCGAGGTCCGAGACGAGGTTGATGATCGAGCGAAGGATCGTGGCGTGCCGCGGATTCTCCTCGTCCGAGAGGAAGACCCGGTCGATCTTGACGATGCTGAGGGGCACGGTCAGCAGGGCCGCCGCCGCCGCGTGCTCCTGCCCGTAGTCGTCGAGCGCGATCGCGATGCCGTCGGTGGTGAGCATCCGCACTCGCTCGATGACGGCCTCGTCGACGTGGCCGATCGATCCCTCCGTGAGCTCGAGGCAGAGCTGGATGCCCTGCTCCGCCGTGCGGTGCGACAGGATCAGGTCGACGACCTCGTCGTGCATCAGCTGCTCGGCCTCGATGTTCACGCTGAGGAACGCGACGCTCGCGTCGATCTCGCGGAACTCGGCCATGCACGACACCGCCTGGTCGACGATCTGCATCGTGAGCCGGTCGAGCAGCCCGAGCGAGCGGGCGATGTCGACCAGCGTGAGCGGACTCAGCGGCGTCCCGTCGGGCCGCGTGTGCCGGGCCAGGGCCTCGAAGCCGATGATGCGCCGCTCGGCGACGTCGATCACCGGCTGGAACGCGACCCGGACGGTCCCGTCGAGCACGGCGGAGTGGATCTCGGCGAGGAGGTCGCCCCCCTCGGGGAGCGCACCCTTGCGATCCTTCTTCGATTCGTACATCCGTGCGTCCGCCTCCTGCATCACCCGGTCGAAAGTGCCGCCGTCGACAGCGACCGGGGCGCCGATGCTGATGCGGGGGTGGAGGGTCGCGCCGCCGACCATGATCGGGCGCTCGACGGCGCGGGCGATGCGCAGCGCGACGGCTCCCGCGGTGACCGAGTCGAGGAGCACGGCGAACTCGTCCCCGCCGATGCGCGCGACCACGTCGTCGCTGCGCACGCTCTCGCGGATCCGGCGGCCGACCTCCTCGAGGACGACGTTGCCCGTCGAGTGGCCGTGCGTGTCGTTGACCGCCTTGAAGTCGTCGAGGTCCATGAAGAGCATGGCGCGCTGGCCGGGGTCGGTGATCGCGGCGAACTCCTCGTAGAGCCCGCGCAGATTAGTGAGTCCGGTCAGCGTGTCGGTCGTCGCCTGGTCGCGCAGGGTGCGCGTGGTGCGCCGGTCGTAGAGCGCCTGCGTCGCGATGTGCGCGAGGGCGAGCAGGGTCCGGTGCTCGAGCAGCGAGAAGCCGTCGGAGTCGGGGCGGCGCGTCAGGACGATGTGCCGCACCCCTGTGCCCGGCGCGGTCACCGGCGCCGAGAGCTCGAAGCGGCGGCCCGGCTCCTCGGCGACGCGGGTGCTGGCCGAGGGGATCGCCGTGCGCGCGGCCCGCTCGAGCGTCTCGAGGATCGCCGCCTGGTCGCCCCAGGGCAGCGCGAGGGAGGCCTCGATCAGGCCGTTGAGCTTGCGCTCGACGCGGGTGCGCCGCAGGTTCTGACTCACGACGGCGATGACGAGCGCGACGACCACGAGGGCGTTGGCCGAGCGGATCTCGAGACCGTCGCCGATCTCGATGCGCTGGACGCCCGAGGAGAGGTGCGCACCGTAGGCGAGCGCCACCAGACCGGCGTTGAGGACCAGCACGAGCACGACGCGGTCGAGGCGCAGAGCGGGGCGCGGCACGTCCGGGACCTCGGCGAGCGAGAGCCACGCCTGGAGGTACTCGAGCCCGATCGACAGCACGCCGTAGGCGAGGACCGCCGGTACCGCCGCGAGCACGGGCCACCAGCCTGTCGTCGGGAACAGCGAGAGCACGAGGAGGAAGGCGCCGCCCGAGAGCGACGCGAGGCCCGTCCAGTAGACGATCGCCAGCCACGGGCGCCGCGAGAGCACTTGGAGGATCACGAGGGCCAGGAGCCAGAGGAGCAGCGCCTCGGCCGCGGGGACGTCCTGCGCGAGGAATCCGAGCACGGCGACGCCGACGCCGAAGGTGACCGTGCCGATGCCGGAGGCGAGCTCGAGGCGGAACGACGCCGTGAACCACATCGCGACGAGCAGCACGAGGAACGGGAGCCAGCGCCCCGGCAGGGCCGGCGCGTTGGGAACGAGCAGGACGACGGCCAGGAGGATGCCGGCTGCGCCGACTCCGAGACGGAGCGCCCGGATGGAGCCCAGGGAGGCTGCGCGCTCGGGCGAGGCGACTCCGGAGACGGCGGCGGCAGAAGTCTCGTCGCTCACGCGGCCCCCCGTCGCCCCCGCGCTCGGGGGACGCGCCCACTCTCGCAGATCCGCGGGTCGGGGTGGCACCACGGGGTATCCCCCGTTTGATGGTCATGAAGGGGAGTGCGTGCGCGGGGTGGAGGAGGTGCGGTGAGGCGGGTGGCCTGTCGCAGAATCGCGGAGGCGGAGGCGGAGGCTGATGGTCGGGTCGGGGGTGCGGCGTCACATCGGCGAGAAGGGTGGCTCGGTCGAGCGCCCGAGGGTGGGCGGTCGGTGGCCTCCAGGACCGCACCGCTGCGATCGGAGCAGAGGGGCGCAGCTGAATCGGGGGCGGCTGGTGCGACGACGAAGCACGGGCGCAGAGGAGGCGGGACCGGGCGGGATGCGGGGGCACGGCGACACGTCAGCGAGAGCGAGGTCGCTCGATCAGCCGCTCGGGGCGTGTAGTCGTCGGATCCCGCTGCGCACCGCTCCGACGGTTCGGGCGGACGCATCAGAAGGGCGGTGGTGCGTCGTCGAAGCGCGGGGCGGCGGTGGCGCGAGCGGTCGCCCCGGGAGGGCGGGTGGGTGGGAGGTGACGCGCCGGCCGGTGGGGGTGGTCCACTCCGCGGTCCCGTCGGGATGCAGGACGTACGTCCAGCGGTCCCCGTGGCGGACGTGGTGGTGGGCGGTGCACAGCGACGCGAGGTTCTCGAGGGACGTCGCGCCTCCGTTGCGCCACTCGATGGTGTGGTCCGCCTCGGCCGTGGACGCCGGCCGGGTGCAACCCGGGAAGCGGCAGGTCTGATCCCGCAACTGCAGCGCCAGACGCATCCGCGGCGGCGGAACACGGCGCGTGCGACCGACGGAGACCACTCTGCCGGTGTCCGGGTCGGTGAGGACGCGGGTGAAGGAGGCGGCGACTCCGACGAGTTCACGTGCGGCATCAGCGGGGATCGGGCCGTAGCCGTCGAGATCAGCAGGCGCGTCGTCCAGACCGGCTGCCGTGGTCGCGGGGAGCGTCAGCCGCACCTCCGCGCGGATCCCGGGCACGAAGGTCGGAGTCGCGTCAGCCGCGTCTGCGATCGGTGTGGTCCCGGTGACGTCTCCGTCGCAGAGCAGATCGGTGAGCGCGTCGGCGCGCAACTGCGCGAGCGTCCGCTCATCCCCCGTCCCTTCACCCTCCGGCCCGTCTCGGAGAGTTCGTGCGATGCGGTCGAGACGGTTGTAGGCGCCCGCCGCAGCCTCAGCCGGAAGGCAAGCGCTGAGCGTCGCCATCCCGTCGACCTCGGGCGTCAGCCACACCCCACGGCCCTCCCGGGCGCGCACGTGCCGCTGGGCGAGGGGCTCGTCATGCAGCCGCTCCCGCAATCGCGCCAGAGCGCGCCGCAACTGGGTCGGGGTCTTCGAGACGGCGAGCTGCGCCGCCTCCTCATCGAACGCACCACGCGCCTGCGGCGGCAGACTCCCCGCGACATCGCAGATCACCACACCCGCCTGCCACAGGATCCGCGCCTCACCGAGGGCAGCGCGGGTCAGGGGCAGGTCCCCGACCAGCAGGAACCCGCGCTCCAGATCCCGGGCCACATCACGCTCCGACACCCCGGACGCGAGCGCGAGCTCCGCCCGGATCGAGCGCTCCACCAGATGATTCGACTCGCTCCCCGACAGACCGCCCCGCGCAAACGCCAGAGGGAGAGTCAGCGCCATCCGATAGCCCTCGTAGATGCGCACCACCGACGCCAGCAGCCACGGCGACGCAGCACGCGCCAGACGGCCCGCGTCATCGCCCGCCTCGAGGACCCCCTCGAGCGACGCCTCCGCCGAACCCACCTGCCCCACATCTGCCATACAGATATTGAATCAGGGACCACTGACACCCACCCGACCACGCACCCCGAAGCGGACAACTCGAGCCCGGACAGAACCTGTGGAGGACCGACGACCTCCATGTCAGCCTCCGCCACGCCTGGGCACACCTCCGGCTCGCGAAACATTGTCCGGCTCGCAGGATTCGCCTGTTCTGACGAGCCGAGCGCGATTTCGCGAGCCGGAGGTCGGGTTTCCGGCGCGCCGAGCGATATGACCGCAGCGGCAGCCGATCTCCGGCTCGCGAAACAACTTCTGGCTCGCGATACTCGCCCGTTCTGACGAGCCGAACGTGTTCTGACGAGCCGAACGTGATTCCACGAGTTGAACGTGATTCCGCGAGCCGGAGGTCGGGTTCCGGCGCACCGCGGGAGCGCCCGCGCTACGACCGCAGCGGCAGCCGCGCGGCGAGCCGGGCGCCGCCCAGCGCGGGCGACGGGAGCAGCTCGAGCGAGCCTCCGTAGACCGCGAACTGCCGCGACAGGCGCTCGAGGCCCGACCAGCGGGCGCCGGCGTCGACGCCGCGGCCGTCGTCGTCGAGACCCAGCACGACAGAGGGAGGAGCGGTCTCCGCAGGCGCCGCCTCCACCGCGAGGCGCAGCCGGACGGCTCGGGCGCCGCCGTGCTTCAAGGCGTTGGTGAGCGCCTCCTCGATCAGGCGCACGAGCAGGATCCGCTGGTCGACGGTGATGCTGCGCGCCTCCAGAGCGGAGTAGCGCTCGTCGACGTCGAGCTCGACGGCGATCTCGAGGGGGAGGCGCGCGAAGAGATCGCGGACGGCGGCCACGAGTCCGTGCTCGATGTCGACGGGGTAGAGCGCGTTGCCCGCCGCGCGCACCTCGGACTCGCGGAGGTGGTCGAGGCGCGCGGCCACCGCGTCGAGGCGCTCTCGGTCGTTGACGACCGCGGCGGCGCGCAGCTCGGCGACGAGCACCACGAGCATGTTCTGGAGGGTGCCGTGGAGGCGCTGGGCGATCTCGCGACGCACGCGCAGCTCCTCCTGCTGGAGCGCCTGGACGGCCTCGACCGCCTGCAGCACGACGCGGGCGCGCTCGCGCTCCTTGTCGCGGACGCGGCGCGCGGCCCGCACCAGGAGGAACCCGAACGCCGTGATCAACCCGAGGACCACGATGCCGACGGCCAGCTCGATGAGCAGGACGTGGATCGCCGTCGCCGGGTACACGCCGGTGAGCACCTGCAGGGCGCAGCGCACCAGGGAGGCGCTCGTCGCGATCAGCGCCGTCCACAGCACCCGGCCCCGCCGCGGGAACCGCTCGGGGCGCACCAGCGCGAGCAGCGCGATCGCCAGACCGAAGGCGGCGGCGTTCACGACCACGCGCACGACGACATCGACGAGGGGTCCGCCCTCCACTCCGCGCAGGGCCTGCGAGAGCATCCCGAGCGCGAACACCGCCTGCAGCGCGGCGAGGACCGAGAGCACGCCGCCGAGCAGCGCGACGGTGCCGCGCACGATCCGGTTGTCCTCCGCCGCGTCGCTGAGAGCCGGACGCAGGACGCCCCGGGTCATCCGGTGTGCTCGAGGAACTGCAGGGTCGCCTCGATCCTCGGGTTGCGGGAGCCGTCGGAGCGCACGCCGAGCGCCGCGTAGAGGGCGTTCACGTGGTTGTCGACGGAGCGGACGGCGATGCCGAGCCGCTCGGCGATCGCCGCGTTGGTGAGGCCCGACGCGAGGCCGGTCAGCACCTCGTACTGCCGGCGGCTGAGGGAGGCGACGGGCGAGTTCCTGCGCGCGGTCCGGGCGGCGACCAGCGCGGGATCGAGGACGGTCCGCCCGTCGGCCGTCGCCCGGATCGCCGTGAGCAGCGCCGCGACCGAGAGCGACGAGGTCTTCGAGAGGTAGCTCCAGCCGCGAGCCTCCGAGCGGTCGAGCCGCAGGAAGCGGTGCATCGCGTCGACCGCCGAGAGCAGCACGACGGCGAGCTCGGGCGAGGAGGCGCGCAGCTCTCGGCCGAGCTCGATCCCGTCGCCGTCGCCGAGCTCGATGTCGATCACCGCGACGTCGAGGTCGGCCGCCCGCACCCGCTCGCGCGCCTCGGCCACTGAGGACGCCTCGACGACGCTCAGCACCCCCGGCACCGATCGCAGCAGCGACGCCAGCATCTGCCGGTACAGCGGCTGGTCGTCGATGACGGCCACCCTCAGATCTTTAACGCCCCCCATAGATGTCACACGCACATCTTCGCCCATTGTCGGATAACGGTGCGGTCACTGAGACACCGAGGTCACACCGGCGCGAGAGCCCCCGTCATCGCGAGCCCGAGGACGGCGGCCACGAGCGCGGCCGCCCACATCCCGAGGCCGTAGCCGAGCCCGGCCGCCCAGCGGCCCTCGAGCAGCATCCGTGCGGCGTCGACGCTCGCCGTGCTGAAGGTCGTGAAGCCGCCCAGGAGGCCCGTGCCGAGCACGGCGCGCCACTCGGCGCCGACCGCACCCGAGAGCGCGAGGCCGGTGACGACTCCGAGCAGGAGCGACCCGGCGACGTTGATGATCGCGGTCCCCACCGGCCAGCGCACGGGGATCAGCGAGCGCGCGACTCCGTCGACGACGAGGCGGGCCGCCGCGCCGACTCCCCCGGCCAGCGCGACGCCGAGGAACAGCGCGAGCCCGATCATCCGGCCACTCTCCTGCGTCGCGCCGCGATCGCGATGCCCAGCGCGGCCGCAGCCGTTCCGATCACGAGCGTCACCGCGGTGTAGAGGACCGACTCGGCGAAGCGCCCCGCCTCGAGCAGCGCCACGGTGTCGAGCGAGAAGGTGCTGTAGGTGGTGTAGCCGCCGAGCACGCCCGTCCCGAGCAGGAGGCGCAGCGTCCGCCGCCCGCCGTCGTCGGGCCCGCGCCGCGCGAGCGACTCGAGCAGCAGGCCGAGCAGGAGGGCTCCGGTGAGGTTCACCACGATCGTGGCGACGGGCAGATCGCCGAGCGGCGGGAGGAGGAGGGACACGCCGTACCGGGCGGCCGTCCCGACCGTGCCGCCGGCCGCGACCAGGAGGATCGCGCGCGGGCGCAGGTGGAGCGGCGTCACTCCGCGAGGTCCCAGGGTGCCCGCCGCGACGAGTCGCGCAGTGGGACGACCATGACCGGGCGGTGCTGACGGTGCGCCAGGTGCACGGCGACGCTCCCGCTGAGGAACTCCGCGATGCTCGCGAGGACCCCGGAGTCGCGCGTGCCGACCACGATCATCCGCGCATCGGTCTCCTCCGCCACCGCGCTGAGGGCCAGCGCGGGCTCCCCCTCGGCGACCCGCAGCGTCCACGGCACGTCGAGGTCGGCGAGCGCCGCCTCGATCTGGGCGCGGAGCGACGGACTCGCCGCCGGCCCGCCCCCGTCGCGCGGGACCAGGCCGATCGGGATGCCGCCGGTCATCGGATCGACGTACTCCCCGACGAGGTAGGGGTCGGGCTCGACCGAGAGCAGCAGGAGCGGCGCGCCGAGCCCAGCGGCGAAGCGCGCGGCGGTGCGGACGACCTCGGGCCGCTGGCCGTCGACGACGCCGACGAGCACGGGTCCGGAGGGGAGAGGATCGGTCATGGCGGTTCCCTTCCTGTGGCGTTCATCCTCCCACCGGCGCTCGCCCGCGTCTCGGTGTCGTCCGACCGATTCCTCCGTGACCGTTTCGTGATGTTCGGGCTGCGAGCTAGACTCGCTCCTCGCCGGGCCAACGCCCGCACCCCCCTGGCCCCGATCCGAGGAGAGCACACGCGTGTCGCACCCTGACATTCCCGTCCCAGCGGAGTGTCACGACACGTCCTCCCCCGCCGCCGCGCCGCTCACCCGCCGCGAGGCGCGCGCCGCGGAGGCCCGAGTCGCGGAAGCCCGAGCCGCTGAGCTCCCCGCGCCCCGTCCGGCCGCCGCTCCCCTGCAGCGGACCGCGCCGCCCGCCGACCCGCGCTCGAACGGCCTGAGCCGCCGCGCCCTCACCTTCGCCACCTTCTCGGTCGTCGGCGGACTCTTCGCGACCGCCGCGATCCCCGCCTACGGAGCGAGGAGCACGACCGGTGCCGCCGCCGGCGCCGGAACCGCCCGCGCCGACCTGCAGAACCTCACCGTCTCGTCGGAGGCGGCCGGCCAGACCGCCGTCCGCGACGCCTTCGCCGCGCCGACCCAGGCGCAGCTCGACGAGGCCAGCCGCCAGGCGGCCGTGCTGTCGAGCTCCGACGGAGGCGCCTTCACGACCGTGCAGACCCGCGCGGTCGGCGACGACTACCCGTGGCCCTACGAGACCATCGACGACGACGGCGGCGGACTCTCGCCTCTCGGCTACTACTACCGCGAGTGCGTCGACTTCGTGGCGTGGCGCCTGAACCGCGACGCCGGCGCCACCTCCGCGCCGTGGAAGTACACCTGGGGCAACATCACCCCGCTCGGCGGCAGCGCGTGGGAGTGGCCCGACAACTGGGCCGCGAAGGGCTGGGCGACCAGCAGCACCCCGATCGTGGGCTGCGTCGCCTGGTGGACCTACAACCACGTCTCGTACGTGCAGAAGGTGAACGACGACGGCACCGTGCTCCTCGAGGAGTACAACTACGGCGGCAAGCACAGCTACGTGACGCGCACGTTCCCGACGGCGCAGGTCCCGCTCTTCCTGTACCCGCCGGCGATCTGAGTCGACGCCCAGCCTGATCCCGAAGCGCGTCGTGCGGCTGCGGAAGGGGCGCCAGTGCACTCAATGTCTCTTAGGTAGTTCCCCTCTGGGAATCGGGGCGAGCGCACCCCTACTCTGATCGGGCGCGGGCACCGAGTATTCACCGTCCGCCTCCCCGTCATGGCGACGTGACTGGTCGATTCCGCTCCCCGCTGAGAAAGGCGACCCATGTCGTCCCTGCACCGCACAGCACGACAGGCGTTCCTCCGGCCGATCCAGGCGCTCCTCGCGGCCGTGGCGGTGACTGCGACACTGCTCGTCGCGCCGGCGGCGCAGGCCGACACGGTCCTGGAGGCGGAGCCGAACACCACGACCTCCACCGCTCAGGTCCTTCCGCTCGGTACAACAGTCTCCGGATCGTTCACCGAGGATGTGAGCTGCGCCTACTTCGCCTGCGACACCTACAAGACGACCGCGGGAAGCGCCGGACGCCTCCAGCTCGATCTCCGCTTCGCGGACGACCTCGGCACCGACGGGCGGCTCTATATCCGCGTGCACGACGCGGCGGGGAGCGCGATCTACGACCAGACCCTCTCCTCGGCGGACTACGACGGGAGCAGACTCCGCGCGCTCGCTATGTACGTCGACTCCGGAGTCTTCTACGTGTCCATCAGCGCCTCAGGGTCCTCGCTCTGGTCTAACGAGCAGTACTCCTTCACGGCGACGGTCACCCCGGGAGTCGTGGAGACAGAGCGGAACGACTCGACGGCGACTGCCGACTCCATCGCCCTAGGAAGAACCATCGCCGGTTCCCTCTTCGACGGGAACTGCGCCTACTCGGATTGCGACGTCTTCCGGCTGACGATGCCGCAGGCGTCGAAGCTCAGCGTCGACTTCCGATTCTCGTGCGACCTGGGAACGGGCAGTCTCTACGAGGTGTCGACCATCGACAACGCCGGGAACAGGATCACCCGGACACCTCTCGGCGGAGCGGACTGCGACGGCGCTGCACTGCGCTCGGTCCAGGTGATCGCGCCCGCCGGCAATGTGTACGTCGAGGTCACGCCACGCAGCAGCGTCACCCGAGCGCAGGAGTACAAGCTCACCGTCACCCGCACCGACACCCCCGCGCCCGACGTCGACGTCACTCGCCTCGCGGGCTCCGACCGGCAGGGCACCGCCGTCGAGATCTCGAAGGCGACGTTCGCGCCCGGCGTGCCCGTCACCTACGTCGCGACCGGCTCCAAGTTCCCCGACGCATTGGCCGCCGCGCCCGCCGCCGCGACCCAGGGCGGGCCGCTGCTGCTGGTCGACCGGGACTCCATGAGTCCCGCCGTCCGCGCCGAGCTCACGCGCCTCATCCCCAGCAGGATCGTCGTCGTCGGATCTGCGGCGAGCGTCAGCGATGCGCTCCTCGCCGACCTGCGGAACTACGTGCCCTCCGGCGACGTCGTCCGCATCGGGGGCGTCGACCGCTACGACACCGCGAACAGGATCGTCGACTACGCGTTCCCCTCCGGTGCGAGCACGGCCTGGGTCGCGACGGGCGAGAAGTTCCCCGACGCCCTCAGCGCCAGTGCCGCGGCAGGAGCGGTCGACGCCCCGGTGATCCTCGTCAACGGCGGTCTCTCCACGACCACCGCGCAGACGCGCCAGCTGGTCACCGACCTCGGCGCCGCCTCGCTCACGATCGCGGGAAGCGCCCTCTCGGTCAGCGAGGGGATCAAGAACTCCCTCCCCGTCCCCTCCACCCGCATCGGCGGAAGCGACCGCTACGACACGTCCGAGAAGCTGAACAAGGCCGCCTTCACCGCCGCGGAGACGGTCTACTTCGCGACCGGTGAGAACTTCCCCGACGCCCTCGCCGGCGCCACCGCGGCGGGCTACACGGGCAGTCCGCTCTTCGCCGTCCGCCCGAACTGCGTCCCCCGGGCCGTCCTCGACGACATCACCGCCCTCGGGGCCTCGAAGGTCGTCCTCCTCGGCGGTCCGGGTACGCTCTCCGACTCCGTCGCCCGACTGACGTCCTGCTGAGCGGCACCTCCCCGGGACCCCTCGAGCTCATGCGCGACTCGAGCTCGACGGGGTCCTCGTGGAGGCGGGTCAGTCGGCCAGCAGCCCCAGCAGCACCTCGAAGGCCGGCTCGCGCGGGTCGATCAGCTCGAAGTGGCCGACTCCGGGGAGCTCGTGCAGCGTCGCGGAGGCGTGCCGGCGCGCGTAGCGGCGGCTGTACGCCACCGGTACCTCGGCGTCGCGGTCGCCGTGGACGACCGACACCGGCATCGGCGGCGCGGGGAGGCGGAGGGGATCCGCCCGGGCCCGGTGCTCGTCGGAGGGGCCGAGCAGCGCGGTGACCGCGTCGGCGCTGAGGCGGGCGTCGGCCGCGGCCTGCAGATCGAGCACGCCGGCGAGCGCCACGACCGACGACACGTGCGGCGACGGATCCACGGCCTGCGACCACATGGCCAGGTGCCCGCCCGCGGAGTGGCCGACGAGTGTCGCCCGCGCCGCACCGAGGCGGGGGATCGCGGCGACGACCGAGCGGACGTCGTCGAAGGTGCCCGGCCGGCCGCCTCCCGGGTCGCCGATGCGGCGGTACTCGGGGAGGAGCACGTCGAACCCGCGGTCGGCGAGCGCCGCGGCGAGCGGGCGCGCGTGCCTCCGGTCGTAGCGGTTGCGCCAGAACCCGCCGTGCACGAGCACGACGGGGGCGCCTCCCCCGCGGTACACGTCGGCGATCTGCTCGGGCGCAGGGCCGTAGCGGAGCACCTCGTCGGGCTCGCGCGCGGGCAGGTCGAGGACGTCGGTCACGCGTCCTCCGGTCGTCGCCCGATCTCGGTGCGCACCGCGAAGAGCTCGGGGAAGAAGGTGAGCTCGAGCGCCTTCTGCAGGAACCCGACTCCGCTCGACCCGCCGGTGCCCGGCTTGAAGCCGATGGTGCGCTGCACGGTGCGGAGGTGGCGGAAGCGCCAGGTCTGGAAGTTGTCCTCGACGTCGACCAGCTCCTCGCAGGCCTCGTAGGCGCCCCAGAACTCGCCGTCGTTCTCGTAGATCCGCGTGAAGACGGGCACCAGCGACGGTGTGAACACGTGCGCGAGGGTCACGTCGCGCTCGAGGAGCTCGACCGGCACGTCGTGGCCGGCCCGGGCGAGCAGGCGCAGGAACTCGTCGTACAGGCTCGGCGCCTCGAGCAGCTCCTGCAGCTCGGCCCGTGCCGCGTCGTCGCCGCGGAAGACCTCGAGCATCTTCGCGTTCTTGTTGCCGAGCAGGAACTCGACCGCCCGGTACTGGTGCGACTGGAAGCCCGAGGAGTTCGCCAGGAAGTCGCGGAACTGCGCGTACTCGGTCGGCGTGAGCGTGGCGAGGACCGACCACTGATCGGTCATCGTCCGCTGGATGTGCTTGACGCGCGCGATCTTCTTCAGCGCCCCGGAGAGGTCGTCGGCGGCCATCAGCCGGCACGCGGCGCGCAGCTCGTGCAGCAGCAGCTTGAGCCAGAGCTCCGAGGTCTGGTGCTGGATGATGAACAGCATCTCGTCGTGGTGCTCGGGGCTGCTCACCGGGTTCTGCGCCGAGAGCAGCGTCTCGAGCGACAGGTACGAGCCGTAGCTCATCTTCTCGCGCAGGTCGGTGACGATGCCGCTCTCGAGGTCGCGGGTGTTCTCGTCGAGGGCCATGGCGCCCCTCCTCTCGTGATCGCCGTCCCCGAACTCTACGGTCGACCGAGCAGGGAGGATGGGGGCATGAGGTCTCGACTGGTGGGCGTCGCGGTGGGGGTCGTCGCCGCGGTGCTCGGGCTGCTCCCCTGGCTCCTGACGGGGATGCGGCTGCCGGTGCAGAACCTCTGGCGGGTGGAGGTCGCGCCGCAGTCGATGCCGCTCGCGCTCCTGCCGTTCAGCCAGTACTCGATCGTGCTGATCGCCGCCGTGCTCCTGATCGGCTCGGCGCTGGCGGGTCTCGCGGTGCGGATCCGCGGGCGCGGCACGCTCGGCGCGGTGCTCGGGGTGCTCGTCGTGCAGGTCGTCGCCCTGGTGCAGTCGGCGGTCACCCTGGCGGGCGGCCTCTCGGAGGGGACCCCCTCCTCCGTCTACCTCGCCGCACTCGTCGCGGGCGTCGTCGCGTCGATCGTCGTCGGCGTGCTGGTGCTGCTGCTCCTCGCGCGGGCGCCGGCGCCGGGCGCGGCGATCGGGATCTCGATCGCCGCGATCGCCGCGGGGAGCTGGCTGTCGACCCTCCTCGGCCCGCTCGCCGCGGGGAGCGTCGCCGGACTCGCCGTGCTGAACGCGGTGCAGTGGCTGCCCGGGATCCTCGCCGGGCTCGCTCTCGCGTGGTGCGGGCTCACCTCGGTCGTCCGCGGGCTCGCCTGGGTCGTGAGCCTGGTGCTGCTGTGGGTCGGGCCGACGCTGGTGACCGCTGTGTCGGCCGCGTCGAGCTCGCGTGCCCTCGGGCCGTACCCGCTCGAGATGCTCGACTACGGGTGGCAGGTCCTCACGACGGCGCTGCTGATCCCGGCGGTCTCGCTCCGGACGGCGCTGACGGCGCTCGTGGTGGGCGCCGTCGGCTTCGTCGTGCTGTCGGCCCTGCAGCGCCGCCGCGCCTGACTCCTCAGAAGTTGCGGTAGTCAGAAGTTGCGGTAGTCGCGCTCGACTACCGCAACTTTCGAGGAATCGCGGGTCAGGACTCGAACCAGCCGCGGGGGTGGTGGTCGGCCGTCAGCGGCGTGCGCGGGTGCTTCGGGCGCGCCCAGCGCACGGCGTTCGCCAGCACCCGCTTGATGTCGGGGTGGTGGTAGACCGGGTAGTCCTGGTCGCCGGGCGAGAAGTAGAACACCTTGCCCAGGCCCCGCGTGTACGTGACTCCGGAGCGGAACACCTCGCCGCCGGTGAACGTCGAGAGGAACACCGTCTCCTCCGGCACCGGGATGTCGAAGTACTCGCCGTACATCTCCTGCTCGGGGATCACGATCGGGCTGGGCACGCCCTCGGCGATCGGATGCGTCGGCGCGATCGTCCAGACCAGCTCGCGGTCGTGGTCGTTCCGCCACTTCAGCGAGCACGTCGTGCCCATCAGCGCCCGGAAGATCTTGGAGTAGTGCGCGGAGTGCAGGATCAGGATGCCCATCCCCTCCTGCACGTGCCGCAGAACGCGCTGCACCACCTCGTCCGACACCTCGCCGTGGGCGATGTGGCCCCACCAGAGCAGGACGTCGGTGCGCGCGAGCGCCTCCTCGCTCAGGCCGTGCTCGGGCTCGGGGAGCGTCGCGGTGCGCACCGCGACGTCGTCGCCGAGCGACTCGACGAGGCCGTCGGCGATCACGCGGTGGATCCCCTCCGGGTAGTGCCGCATCACCGTCTCGTCGCCGCGCGTCTCGTGGCGGAACTCGTTCCAGACCAGGATCTCGAGGGGCTCGCTCATGCGACCTCCACCTCCTTCTTCTCGGCGGCCGAGCGGTAGATCGCGTCGACGACCCGGCTGCGGTGCAGCGCGTACTCGCCGTAGTGACCGGAGTAGCGGGGGCCGCCGGCGGGTGCGTCGGCCCCCGAGGCGATCGCCTCGAGGAACTCGGCGATGACCGAGCGGTGGTGCCCGGCGGGCACCTTCACGTCGGGGTACGAGGTGGTGGGGGCACCGGCGACCTCGGAGTAGAGGCTGAGGGTCCCCTCCGTCGCGTAGTCGGCGACGTGCAGGCGCGCACCGCCGGCCGAGCCGAGCAGCTCGACCTCGATGTCCTCGTAGACCTTGGAGTAGCTGGCCCAGGAGGCGTCGAGCTGGAGGCTGCGGCCGGTGTCGAGTCGCAGCAGCGCGCTCGAGAAGTCCTCGACCTCGAAGGCGTGCGTGCCGGACGCGGCGACTCCGTGCGGGCGCCCGCCGCGGCCCGAGCGGCCGATCTCGCCGTAGGCGACGGCCGAGACGCTCGTCACCCTCGGCTCGCCGAGCAGGTGCAGCGCGATGTCGAGCACGTGCGAGCCGAGGTCGATCAGCGGACCGCCGCCGGCGAGCTCCTTGCTGGTGAACCAGGAGCCGATGCCGGGGATGCCGGTGCGCCGCTGCCAGCTGGCGCGGGCGTGGTAGATGTCGCCGAGCGGGGCGTCGTCGAGGTAGCGGCGGAGGTAGGCGACGTCGGCGCGGCGGCGGTGGTTGTAGGCGATCTCGAGGACGCGGTCGTTCGCGCGCGCCGCCTCCACCATCTCGGCGGCCAGCTCGGCGGTCGTGGCGAGCGGCTTCTCGCAGAAGACGTGCTTGCCGCTCGCGAGCGCGGCGACGGCGATGGGGTGGTGGAGGTGGTTGGGCACGCCGATCGAGACGACGTCGAGGTCGTCGCGGGCGACGAGGTCCTCCCAGTCGGCGTAGAGGTCGGGGACGTCGCGGGTCGCGCCGAGCTCGCGGAGGCGGGCCTCCTCCTGGCCTGCGAGCGCGACGACGCGCGCACCGGGGAGGGCCTGGAAGGCGTCGAGGTGAGTGGTGCCGGCGAAGCCGAGGCCGACGACGCCGACCCGGAGCTCGCGTGTGTTCTCAGTCATGCCTCCGAGCCTAGTCGAATTGATTCGAGTCCTCGATAAAGATCGCTGGGCTCACCGTCGCATCGACGTCAGAGCCAGGAGGGCCGCCTCGACGATCGCGTCGGGGCTGCCGGCGATGTCGACGGTGACGCCGTCCTCGCCCGGTTCGAGGGGCTCCAGTGTCGCGAGCTGCGAGGCGAGCAGTGCGGGCGGCATGAAGTGCCCGGTGCGGGCGCGGATGCGGGCGGCGTGGAGCTCCCTCGTGCCGGTCAGGTGCACGAAGAAGAGGGGCCTCCCCGCGCTGGTGCGCAGGAGATCGCGGTAGACGCGGCGCAGCGCCGAGCAGGCGACGACGGTGCCGGCGTCGGGCGCGGTGTGGAAGACCGCGCCGACCGCGTGCAGCCACGGCCAGCGGTCCTCATCGGTGAGAGCCCGCCCCGACGCCATCTTGGCCTTGTTGGCCTCGGGGTGCAGGTCGTCGGCGTCGATGAAGACGCCACCGAGAGCGTCGGCGAGACCGACTCCCGTGGTCGTCTTGCCGCAGCCCGCCACACCCATCACGACGACGGCGGGGGCGGGACTCGCGGGCTGTGCTGATGCGGGCGCTGTCCGGACCATCGCGGTGGGACCTCCTGGGCGGTGTCGAGGGATCGGCGAAGCTGGGGCGCTGTCGGGTCGCACGGCTACCGCCGACCGAGTCGGTAGGACGCCGCGCTGACGGCAGCGACGATGGAGGAGTCCTCCGCGAGCGCCGGGTCGATCAGCAGGAGAAGTGCGCGCACAGCACGGTCGCCGGTCTCGGCGGCGGCGCGGGAGATCGATGCGCCCGCGCGGTCGGCGGGAAGGCTCCCGGACCGCGCGGCGGCGACCCACGCACCGAGCACCGCGACCGCGCTCGGCGCATCTCTGCCCGCGTCCCGCTCGGCGAGCAGCACAGGAGCGATGCGCACGCGCAGCTTCGCGACTGCGTCCTGTCCGATCTGATCGAGCGAGTGCCTGATGCGGCCGTTGTCGAACCGGTCGAGGAGCGCGGCCCGGTAGGCGGGCAGGTCGAGCCCCCTCGTCGGCAGGTGGCGCGACGCCTCGTCCCAGAGCTGCTCCACGAGGTCGCGGGTCACCGGATCGCCGACCGCCTCGGCCACGGTGCTGTGCCCGCGGAGCGATCCGACGTAGGCGAGGAGGGAGTGGGCTCCGTTGAGCAGCCACAGCTTCCGGCGCTCGAACGGCTCGATGTCGTCGACGAAGCGTGCTCCGACGCGCTCCCAGGCAGGGCGGCCCGCGGGGAAGGCCCCGGAGAGCACCCAGTCGTGGAACGGCTCGGTGACGACGGGCGCGCGGTCGTGCCAGCCGGCGAGCCGCGCCACGGTCGCGGCGTCCTCGGAGGTGGTCCTCGGGGTGATCCGGTCGACCGACGTCGACACGAACGAGACGGACTCGTCGAGATAGGCGAGCGTCCGAGGCGACACGCGCTCGGCGAGGGCGCGCAGCCCCGTCCGCACGAAGGGGCCGTTGTCGGGCAGGTTGTCGCAGGGCACCACGGCGAGGGGGCCCGCGTCGGCGCGGCGACGGGCTTCGATGCCGAGGAGAAGGCGCCCCAGAGGGGTCCGGCCGGCGTCCGTGCCGCCCGCTCGCAGCGCGTCGGGCAGCCGGGCGATGTCCTCGCGCATGGCGTCGACCGACTCATCGGGCCGGCCCTGCGCGTCGAGCGCGTAGCCGGCCTCGGTGACCGTCAGGGTCACGAGCGCCGTGTCGGGCGACGACAGGATCCCGGCGAGCCGATCGACCCGCGAGCCCTCCTCCGCGCGGACGATGCTGTCGACGACGACCACGTCATCGCGCTCCGCCGAGCGCACGACGAGGGAGTACAGGCCGTCCTGCGCGGCGAGCTCCTGCGCCGCCTGCGGGCTCCGGCCCGTGAAGGCGGCTATGCCCCAGCCGGGATCCTCCGCCGCGGCGGTGTACCAGGCCTGGTGCGCGCGGTGGAACGCGCCGAGACCGAGGTGGGCGATCCTGACCGGCGGCCGCCGGGTCCGCGCCGGAGCGCCGGAGTCGTGACCGCTCACAGCTTGAACACCTTCCTCGGCTGCGCGTCGACGAGGTCGACGACCCGCCTCTCGGCCTGGTGCCGGGTCAGCCGGCCCTCGATGACCAGCCGGGCGAGGAACACGGCGTCGAGACGGCGGGACATGTCGTGGCGGGCCGGGATCGAGAGGAACGCGCGGGTGTCGTCGATGAACCCCGATCCACGGGAGAAGCCGGCCGTCTCGGTCACCGCGGAGCGGAATCTGAGCACGGCATCGGGAGCATCGAGGAACCACCACGGCGCCCCGATGAAGACGCTCGGATAGAAGCCGGCGAGCGGCGCGATCTCGCGCGAGTAGGCGGTCTCATCGACGGTGAACAGGACGAGGTGCAGATTCCTGTCGAGTCCGTACCGCTCGAGCAGCGGGCGCAGGTCGTGCGTGAAGGTCGTGGTCGCCGGGATGTCGTGCCCCGAGTCCGGCCCGGAGGCGCGGAGCGTCTCACTGGAGTGGTTGCGGACGACGCCCGCGTGCACGGTCATCACGAGACCGTCGCGAGCGCTCATCCCCGCCATGCGCAGCAGCATCGCGCCGCGGAACTCCCGCGCGCCGGCAGCATCGAGGCGGCCGGCCACTGCGAGCCGGAAGAGCGAGGCCGCCGCGTCGTCAGACAGATCGGCGGTGTGGCAGTCCGCGACTCCGTGGTCGGCCGAGACCGCGCCGTGCGCGATGAAGTGTGCCCGCCGCGCCTCCAGGGCGTCGAGGTACCCCGAGAAGTCGTCGGGCGCCGTCCCGTGGTGGTCGGCGAGCCGGCGCACGCTGTCACCGAAGGCCGCCGCGGCGGGATCCAGGTAGGCGTCGGGGCGGAACGTCGGCAGGACGCGACCCGTGACGCCCGGATCGGCCGCGAGCGCGGCATGCCCCGCGAGATCGTCGAGCGGATCGTCCGTGGTCGCCAGGACGTCGATCCGGAACCGCTCGAACAACGCCCGAGGGCGGAACTCCGGCTCGGCGAGGCGCTCCGCGATGGCGTCGTAGATCGCGTCGGCGGTCGCTGCCGAGGGGTTCACCGCGATCGCGAACAGCTCCGACAGTTCGTGCATCAGCCAGTACCCCGACGCCGTCCCCTCGAACAGGTGCCAGCGGCTCGCGAAGCGGCGCCAGATCTCCCGCGGCTCCGCGGCGGCCCCTCCGACACCGAGATCGGCCAGGTCGACGCCGTCGGCGTGGAGCAGGCGGGTGACGTAGTGGTCGTAGCGGATGAGGAGGTCGGCCGGGTCCCGGAACGACTCGTCCTCGAGCAGGAGCGACGGAGCGACGTGCCCGTGCGGCGAGACGATCGGGAGGTCGGCGACGGCCGCGTAGAGATCGCGGGCGACCCCCCGGGTCGCGGGGTCGCTCGGGAAGAGGCGGTCGGGATCGAGGGTCAGCGGTTCGATGCTGGTCGGCATGGGATGCTCCGGTCTGTCGGATGCGGACGAGGACGATCGGTCACCAGTCGTGGACGGTCCCGTCTGCGAGACGGTTGTAGGGCAGGTAGGCCTGCTCGTACGGGTACCTCCCCGCCTCGTCCACGTCGAGCTCGACGCCGAGCCCCGGCTGGTCGCCGGGGTGCAGCATCCCGTTGCTCCAGGTGAACGACTGCTGGAACACCGAGTCGGTCTTCTCGCCGTGCTTCATGTACTCCTGGATGCCGAAGTTGTGGATCGCGAGCCCGAGATGCATCGCCGCGGCCATTCCGACCGGGGAGATGTCGGTCGGCCCGTGCATGCCCGACTTGATCTGGTACTGGGACGCGTAGTCGAGCACCTTCTTCAGGTGCGTGATGCCTCCGGTGTGGGTGACAGCGCTGCGCACGTAGTCGATGAGCTGCTCGCGGATGATCTGCTGGTAGTCCCAGACCGAGTTGAAGATCTCACCGATCGCGAGCGGCGTCGTCGTGTGCTGGCGCACCAGCCGCAGCGCCTCCTGGTTCTCGGCCGGTGTGCAGTCCTCGAGCCAGAAGAGGTCGTAGGGCTCGAGGGACTTGCCCAGCTGCGCGGCCTGGATCGGCGTCATCCGGTGGTGGGCGTCGTGCAGGAGCGGAAGCTCGGGGCCGAACTCGTTGCGGACGGCCTCGAAGACGGTCGGGACGTGGCGGAGGTAGCTGCGGGTGTCCCAGTCCTCCTCGTTCGGCAGTGCGCCGCGCTGCGCCGGCTCGTGGTCGTAGCGGACGCCGCTGTTGGCTTCGAAGGTCGCGTTCGAGGCGATCCCGTAGATGGACTTCAGGCCCGGCACCCCGGTCTGGATGCGGATCGCGCGGTAGCCCGCCTCCTGGTGCTCGCGCACCGAGTCGAAGAGTTCGTCGGTCGATTTGCCGGAGGCGTGCCCGTAGGCCAGCAGGCCAGACCGCGACGCTCCGCCGAGCAGCTGGTACACGGGCATGCCGGCGGCCTTACCCTTGATGTCCCAGAGCGCCATGTCGACGGCCGCGATGGCGGCCATGGTGACCGGTCCGCGCCGCCAGTAGGCGCTGCGGTAGAGGAACTGCCAGGTGTCCTCGATGCGGGAGGCGTCGCGCCCGATCAGGAGCTGAGCGACGTGCTCGCGCAGGTAGGCGACGACCGCCATCTCCCTGCCGTTCAGGGTCGCGTCGCCGAGGCCGGTCAGCCCGTCGTCGGTGGTCAGCTTCAGGGTCACGAAGTTCCGGTCGGGGCTCGTGACGATCACTTCGGCCTTGTCGATGATCATGGCTTCCTCACTTCCGCCCTTCGGGGCGTCTCTTGCTGGATCGAGCCCGACGGGCTCGGGGAACAGGGGTGCGGGGCGCTCCCGAGCACCCGTAGGGCGTGGGGAGCGCCGAGCGCGGGGTCACGGCGCGATGAGGCCGAAGGCGGTAGGCAGCCACAGCGAGAGCTGCGGGACGAAGGTCACGATGAACAGGCCCACGCAGAGCGCCCAGAAGAACGGCCACAGGCGGCTGATCACCGGCTCGATGCGGACGCCGGCGACCCGCGCCGCGACGAAGAGGTTGTTGCCGATCGGCGGCGAGATGTTGCCGAGGCACATGTTGAAGACCATCATCGCGCCGAAGTGGATCGGGCTGACTCCGAGCGCCGTGACGACCGGCAGGAAGATCGGCGTGAAGATCAGGATCGCCGGAGTCGGGTCCATGACGGTTCCCGCGAGCAGGAGCACCACCATGATCAGGATCAGGATCACGGTGACGTTGTCGGTCACGCCGAGCAGTCCCTCCGTGATGAGCTGCGGGATCCGCGCGTACGAGAGGACCCACGCGAGGATGCTGGACACCCCGATCAGGAGCATGACGATCGCCGTCGTCTTCGACGCGTCGAGCACGACCTTGGGGAGGGACTTCAGCGGAAGGGTGCGCTGCGCGAGGCCGAGGAGGAACGAGTAGATCACCGCGATGACCGCTGACTCCGTGGCCGTGAAGAAGCCGCTCAGGATGCCTCCGATCACGATGACGATCATCAGCAGTGCGGGGATCGCGCGGAGGAGGATGACGAAGCCCTGGCGCGCAGTGGGGCGCGCGGCGACGGGGAGTCCCTTGTTCTTGCGGGCGTGGAGGGCGACCACCACGGCGCAGATGGCCACCCACAGCAGGCCCGGGCCGACGCCGGCGAGGAACAGCGCGGCGATCGAGGTGCTCGAGACCAGCGCGTAGACGATGAAGGTGTTGCTCGGCGGGATGAGCATGCCGGCGGGAGAGGCGGCGGCGTTGACCGCCGCCGAGAACGCTGGGTCGTAGCCGTCCTTGCGCATCCGCGGAGAGAGCACCGTCCCCACCGCCGCGGCGGAGGCGACGGAGGCGCCGGAGACGGCTCCGAACATCGCGTTCGCGACGACCGTCGTCTGGGCGAGCGGGGCGGGAAGCCGACCCGCGATCACGAGGGCCAGATCGATGAGGCGCGTGGCGATGCCTCCGGTGTTCATCAGGCCGCCGGCCAGGATGAAGAACGGGATCGACAGCAGCGCGAACGAGTTGGTGCCCGCGAAGACGCGCTGGGCGGAGGTGAGGGCCGCGCCCTCCCAACCGAGCAGGACGACGATCGCGAGGGCCGAGGGCAGACCCATGGCGACTGCCACGGGCAGCCCGAAGGTGATGCCGAGGGTGATGCCGCCGAGGAGGACGACGGTGGCGATGACGGTCGCGGTGTCCACGGCGATCAGACCGCCTCGGTGGTGTCGTCGAGCGCGGGAGTCGGATCCTCTGCCCCGGTGAGGATGCGGGCGAGGTGGATGAGCGAGTAGACGGTGATGAGGACTCCGGCGACGGGGAGGGCCAGATAGACCTGGCCGACGGTGATGGGGAGGGTGGAGACCGCCTGGCCCCAGGCGTTCTCGGCGATCCGCGAGCCGCCCAGCACGAAGACGAACAGGGCGAAGAAGACGATGATCAGCTGGACGAGGACGGCGACGAGTCGCTGCGCAGGCCGGGAGAACTTGTCGACGAGGATCTCGACCGCGATGTGGCCGCGCTCCGAGAAGACGAGCGCCGCGCCGATCAGCGCCAGGACGACGAAGGTGTAGAGCGCGGCCTCCTGCGTCCACGGCGCCGAGTTCTGCAGTACCTGTCGGGTGAAGACCTGCCAGCTCACGATCGCCACGAGGGCGACGAAGAGGACGATGCAGACGATCCCGAGGACTCGATCGAGTCCGCGGCGCACGCGGTCGAGGACCAGGACGGCTCGCGGTGGCGGGACGGCGCCGCCCTCGGGGGCGCCGCCGGACGGGGGTGTTTCGGACATGTCGTCGTCCTTCTCGAAGGGTTCGTGCCGCGACGGGGCGGTCGGACGGGAGTGGGAGGCGACCGCGGGCGGCGGTCGCCTCCTCCACTCACTCGGCGGCGGCGCGGGCCTCGTCGAAGAGCTGCTCCTGGCGCTCGTCGGTGATGAACTCGTCCAGCAGGGGTGAGATGGCGTCGGCGAACGCCTCGCTGTCGACCTCGGTGAAGGTGGCTCCCGCGGCCGTGGCGTCGGTGATCGCCGACTCGGTCGCCTCGTTCCAGAGCTCGGTGTGCTGCTGCCAGGTCTCACCCCACGCCTCGGTGAAGGCCGCGCGGTCCTCCTCGGACATCTCGTCGAGCACGCCGGTGTTGCCGATGAGGTAGTCGAGGCCGATCAGGTGACGGGTGTACGAGAAGTACGGCGCCACCTCGTAGTGCTTCTGGGTGAAGTACGAGACCTCGTTGTTCTCGGCGCCGTCGATGACGCCGGACTGCAGGCCCGTGTAGACCTCGCCGAACGCGAGGGGAGTGGGCGAGGCGTCGAGCGCCTCGATCAGCGAGATGAAGAGCGGGCTCTCCTGGACGCGGATCTTGAGGCCCGAGAGGTCGGCCGGCTCCTCCGCCGGTCCGTCCTTCGTGTAGACGCTGCGCGCGCCCTGCGTGAAGCCGCCGACCACTGTGAGGTTGTTGCTCTCCTCGAGTGAGGTGTAGAGCTCGTCGGTGAGATCGGGAGAGTCGTTCACGACGGTCATCTGGTGCTCGATCGAGTCGAACACGGTCGGGAGGTCGTAGACGAGGAAGTCCGACGAGAGGTTCTCGAGCTGCGGACCGGAGACGATTGCCATGTCGACCGAGCCGTCGCCCACCAGCTGCAGGGTCTCGGCCTGCGCGCCCAAGGTCTCATTGGGGTAGACCTGGATCGACCAGCGGCCGTCGGTCGCCTCGTCGAGCCGCTCGCCCATCGCCTCGAGGGCGATGTACGAGGGGTGCTCCTCGGTCTGGTTGAGGGCGAGGCGCAGCGTCCTGCTCTCGCCGCCGCCTCCGCCGGAGGACTCCTCTTCGCCGGCGCCCGAACAGGCCGCCAGTCCGAGCGAGGCGACGGCGGCGATCGAGACGGTGGTGAGGAGCCGAGTGCTCTTCCGCATGTGATTCTCCTTCGAATGCAGTGCGCAGGGTGATGCAGGGGGTGTCGGCGACGAGGGGATCCCGGGCAGAGCTGGTGCGGGTGCTCTGCGCAGCGTCGGCGCGATGGAGTCCATTCACCCAAGCGCTGGGCGGGGCGGCAACGAGTTGCCGTCAGTTGCCGTGCGTTCAGCGGCCACCGGCTCGGCGCATGCTCGCCCACCGCCGCGTCGGGCGGACGGTACCGGTCGACTCGCGGACGATCAGCTGGGTGGGGAGCAGGGCCGTCTTGAGACCGCCGCTGGCGTCGCTGGGGCGCCGCGGCGCAGCGCCGCGCAGATCGGCGAGGAGGGTGTCGATCGCGACGGCACCGAGCTGCCGCAGCGGTGCGGCCACGGTCGTCAGGGGCGGCGTGCAGAAGTCGGAGCCGAAGATGTTGTCGAACCCGAGCACCGACACGTCCTCGGGGATCCGGGCGCCGAGGCTCTGCAGACCCCTGAGCAGTCCGATGGCCATCAGGTCGTTGTACGCGATGACGGAGGTCGCCTGCGACGAGGCCAGCTCGTTGGCGGCGGCGAGGCCGCCGGCCTGGGTCGGCTCGAACGGTCCGATCCTGCGCGTCCTCAGACCCCGCTCCTGGGTCGCCCCGCGCAGAGCGTGCCACCGGATGCCGTTCGCCCAGGAGGCCTCCGGCCCGCCGGCGTACGTGATCGAGGTGTGGCCGAGCTGCGCCAGGTGATCAACGGCTCGGGCCATCCCGCCCGCGTTGTCGGAGGTGACGCTCGTCACGTCGCTCATCGAGCGGTTCAGCAGTACCGTCGGCCGCTGTCTCGCGGCCATCCTGATCGCCGAGTCCGACAGCCGCGAGGTGGCCAGGACGATGCCGGCGACCATCGGCAGGGTGCGGTCGAGCACCCGCTTCTCGGCCTGCGCCGACTCCTGGACGTCGGCGACGAGGAGCGTGTAGTCGGCCTCGGAGGCCTGCTCCTCCGCGCCGCGGAGCAGGTCGAAGAAGTAGGGGTTCGTCACGTCCGCGACGACGATCGCGATCAGCGAGGACTCGACGGCGGGCGCCGGGCGGGTGAGCGGATCAGTGCGGTAGCCCAGCTCGGCCGCCACCCGGCGGATGTGCGCGGCCGACTCGGCGCTGACCCGGCCCGGCCGCGAGAAGGTGCGCGACACCGTCGAGGGGGCGACTCCGGCCGCGGCCGCCACGTCGTAGATCGTCAGACGCCTGGCGGTCGGCTCCGCGGGGACCTCCGGCTCGTCCGGCGGCCCGCTCGACGTCTTCGCCATGGCCCGATAGTAGGCGAGCCCTGCGCGCAGTTGCCAAGGGATGCCGCCGGATCGGTGTTGTTCTGGCAACAGGCAGCAACCGGTGGCGGTGTCGCCGGAATACGGCACCATGACCGGATGACCGACCTGTCGAAGAACGAGACCGCCGGCGAGACGGCGGAGAGCTCCGCCGCCGTGAGCGGCCTCACTCCCGAGCAGGCGACCCAGGTCGATGTGGCCGAGTACGAGCTGCGACGTCTGGGACTCGCGGAGGTCAGAGTCCTCCACCACGGTGATCTCGCGATCATCGCCGCGCCCGCGCGCGACCTCAGCCTGATCGCGAACAGCCCGCTGCGGGGCGAGGTGCTCCGGGCGGTCGGCGCGGCGGGGTTCGATCGCGTGGCGCTCGATCTCTCCGGTCGGGTCTGACCCTCCGCGACGGCGACAACTGCTGGCAATCGCTTCTCGGCCGCTGGGGGCGGCGACACAGTAGGGCCACTGCCCCTGGGGGCGGTGCCCGCGAGCCGGGCGTTCAGCCAGAGGATCAAAGGAGATCGATCGATGCCATCCACCCGGACCAGACGCTCGAGGCGCTCGGCGCTCGCAGTGTCGACCATCGCCGCGCTGGCGCTGACGGGAGGGGCCGTCACGGCCCAGGCCCTCCCCGCCGCAGCCGCAGCCAGTCAGCCGACCATCGAGTCGAGGGTCAAGGACACCGTCACCCTCGACGGACTGCAGTTCCGCGATCTCAACGCCACCGGAGCCGTGGAGCCCTACGAGGACTGGCGCCTCTCCGTCGAGGAGCGCGTCGGCGACCTCGTCGGCCGGATGACCCTCGCCGAGAAGGCGGGGCTCATGCTGATCAACACCATGAACGCCTCCTGCGACGAGACCACGGGCGAGCGCGGGATCGTGCCTGCCTCGGGGGTGGCGCTCCTGAACGACCAGAACATGCGCCGCTTCGTCTTCAGGAGCGTCGTCGCCGATGCCGCCTCGGCATCGTGCACCTCGCCGACCGCGAGCGAGGCCGCGACGTTCACGAACTCAGTGCAGGAGCTGTCCGAGTCGAGCCGCCTCGGGATCCCGTCGCTGTTCAAGTCCAACGCCCGCAACCACATCGATCCCGATGTCCGCTTCGGGATCAACGAGGCGGCCGGAGCGATGACGGCCTTCCCCAAGGAGGCGGGACTCGCTGCGGCGGCGCTCGGCGAGGCGCGGGTCACCGGCACGGCGTCGCTGGGCGACATGGGCGTCATCGAGGACTTCACCGGAGTCATGGGCGATGAGTGGTCGGCGATCGGCCTCCGCGGGATGTACGGCTACATGGCCGATCTCTCGACGGAGCCGCGCTGGTACCGCACCCACGAGACGTTTACCGAGAACGCCGACCTCAACTCCGAGATCATGGGCACCCTCGTGCGCGAGCTGCAGGGGCCGGTCGACGGCGAGGGCGTCTCGCTCTCGGAGGACACCGACGTCGCGCTCACGCTCAAGCACTTCCCGGGCGGCGGACCGCAGGAGCTCGGCTTCGACCCGCACTACTCGTTCGGCAAGACCCAGGTCTACCCGGGCGGCGCGTTCGGCGAGCACATCAAGCCGTTCGAGGCCGCGATCGACGCCGGAGTGTCGTCGATCATGCCCTACTACGGCGTCCCGATCGACGTCGAGTACCAGGGAGTCCAGTACAACCCGCTCGGCATGGCCTTCTCGGACCAGATCGTGAACGGCCTGCTGCGCGACGACCTCGGCTTCGACGGATACGTGAACTCCGACACCGGGATCATCAACGACCGCGCCTGGGGTCTCGAAGACGCGACAGTCCCGGAGCGGGTCGCCACCGCGATCAACGGCGGTACCGACACGCTGTCGGGATTCAGCGACACGAAGACCATCACCGATCTCGTGGAGCAGGGCCTGGTCACCGAGGAGCGCGTCTCGCTCGCCGCCGACCGCCTGCTGACCCCGCTGTTCCAGATGGGGCTCTTCGAGGACCCGTACGTCGATGCGGCGGCCGCCGACGCGATCGTCGGCTCGGTCGAGAACGGGGAGACCGCTCTCGACCTCCAGCGCAAGTCACTCGTCCTGCTCCAGAACGAGACGACATCGGCCGGCACCGCCGCGCTGCCCCTGACGGCGGGCGCGAAGGTCTACGTCCTGGGCGACCTCGACCCGGCCGTCGTGGCCGAGTACGGCTACGAGGTCGTCGACGGCAACGTCCTCGACGAGAACGGCAACCGCCCGAGCGCGGAGGGCAGCGACCACGTCATCGTCTCGATGCGGGCGAACAACGTGAACACCGGTGAGTACGACAGCCGCGTGGCAGCCGAGACAGCGCCGATCAACCCGATCGTCGCCGAGGGCTTCGACGGACTCGACGGCGAGAGCCGCTACGGCGCGACCGATGCCTGCGTGATCGACCCCGCGGCGACCTGCAGCGACAACGGTCTGCGCTTCGGCGGCTCGCTGCCGTGGGAGTCGAGCATCCTCGACTTCACGGGGATGTCGGAGTCGGAGTCGTGGCAGGTGACCCCGTCGCTCGACGTGGTGCAGCAGGCCATGGCCGAGGTCGGCGATCCCGACAAGGTGATCCTCAACGTGTACTTCCGTCAGCCGTTCGTCCTCGACGAGGCCAGCGGACTGCGCGACGCCGGTGCCATCGTGGCCGGCTTCGGCAGCAGCCCGACGGCGCTGATGGACGTGCTCTCGGGCGGGTTCGACCCGCAGGGACGGATGCCGTTCGCCCTGGCCGGGACCCGCGCGGCGGTCGAGCACCAGTACAGCGACCTCGCCGGATACGACGAGACCGATGACGGAGCGCTGTTCGAGTTCGGCCACGGACTCTCGTACGAGCGGACCAGCACCCTGGACATCGACCTCTCCGCCGTCTCGACGGTGTCGGGCCGGACGACGAAGGTGACCGTCACGGCGACGAACAACGAGGACGTCGCGGCCGGTGTGGCCCTCGCGACTCCCTACGGCACGGTGAAGCTGCCCGCGCTCAAGGCGGGAGCGACCGTGACGAGGACCATCACCCTCCCCGGCACCTCGGTCCCGACAGGGACGATCGCGGTCACCCTGACAGCGACCGTCGATGGTCGCGAGATCTCGCTGACCGAGGACGTGACGGTTACGCGGACACGATGATCGTCTGACCACCAGTCCGCAGGGGCGGGCGACCCTCAGGGGGTCGCCCGCCCCTGTCGCGTCGCCGGGAGCACTCGCGCGGCTGGAGCTGTACGACGCGCGGCTCAGCCTGGAGACCCTGGCCGCCCGGCTCGCCGCGGAGGCGGTCGCGAGGGGAGCCTCGCTCCAGCCGATGCTGGACGCCCTCGACGCGGAGCAGCGCGCCCTCGACGACGCCGACTGGCTCGCCGCCTCCGAGACCTCCACCCTCCTGCACGAGTCGATCGTCGAGATCGGTGCCAGCGAACTGCTCGGCACGCTGATGCGCGGCATCTCGGGCCGGATGACCTGGCTCGCGTACCTCACCTCCGCGAGAGACCAGGGACAGCAGTCCGACGCGCACCACGGGCCGGTCGACGCCATCCGCTCCGGCAACCCGCGCCTGGCCGAGGCGGTCGCCGCCGCCCATATCGAGTCGGGGCGCGCGCCGTCGCTCGCCGTGCTCGCCCGCGACACGGACTGACGCGGGCACCTCCGACTACGCGGCAGAGCCCGTTCAGGTCGGTACGGAAGCCGATCCGGTGCGGAGGAAGAGGCTCGCCACGGCAGCACCGACGATGAGGACGGCCGCGACGGTGAGGCTGAGCTGCAGGCCCGGGACGAAGGAAGCCCTGTCGGCGATGAAGGCGCCGAAGACGGCGATCGCCACCGCGCCTCCGACCTGACGGAACGTGTTGAACACGGCGCTGGCCGTCCCGGCTCGGGCGGGCGGGACGCTGCTCAGCACGACAGAGGTCACCGGCGGCATCGTGACGGCGCCGCCGAGTCCGGTGAGGCAGACCGCCGCCCCAACCAGCACGGGCGAGGCGAGCGGAGCGGTGACGACCGCGAGAACGAGACCGAGAGCCATGAGGAGCAGCCCGGAGACGATCGGGACGCGGGTCCCGAAGCGGTTGGCCAGCGCTCCGCTGGCGATGTTGCCGAGGATGCTGAAGCCCGCGCCGGGCAGGAACACGAGACCGGCGAGGAGCGGTGGCAGGCCGAGCTGCTGCTGGAGGAAGAGGCTCAGGACGAAGACCGTGCCGAAGTTGCTCACCATGAAGGCGAAGCCCACACCGAGCGAGATCCGCATGCCGCTCGAGCGGAACAGATCGAGCGGCATCATCGGATGCTGGACCCGTGCCTGGATCACGAGGAACAGGACGATCGCCGCGACGGCGGTCGAGAGACTCGTCAGGACGAGCGGTGACGTGAATCCGACCGCGCCGCCCTCGATGAGACCGAAGACCAGCGCGGTGAGCCCGACGAGGGAGGCGAGCTGACCGGCCCAGTCGAACGGGGAGGTCGCGACCGGAGAACGACCGACGGCGCGGAGCAGGACGAGCATGAGAACGCACACCGGCAGGTTGATCGCGAAGACGAGCCGCCAGTCTCCGGTCGTGAGAGCACCGCCCAGCACCGGGCCGACGGCCGTCGCGACGGCCCCGCCGACGGCCCAGACGCCCAGCGCCCGCGTCCGTTCGCGATCGTCGGCGTACGCCTCGCGGATCAGCGCCATCGACGCCGGAAGCATCACCGCGGCGCCCGCTCCCTGGACCGCGCGCGCCGTGATCAGCAGCTCGATCGAGGGAGCCAGTGCGCACGCGATCGACGCCACCGCGAACAGGACGATCCCGGAGCGGAAGGCGCGCTTCGCGCCGAGGCGCTCGGACAGGTTCCCGGCGAGCAGCAGCAGCGCAGCGAACACGAGCGTGTAGCTGTCGATGGTCCACTGCAGCGCGACCGTGTCGCCGCCGAGGTCCCGGCCGATGGCGGTCAGGGCGACGTTCACGATCAGGATGTCGAGCGTGATCAGGAAGAAGCCCGACGAGCAGAGCAGCAGCGTCAGTCGACGGCGCCCGGCCGCCGGAGTCTCCATCACGATCTCGTGTTCCTCTCGGTCGCTCCTCCTATCGAAGACCTCGAGCAGCCC
The DNA here is from genome assembly GCF_009807175.1 of Rathayibacter sp. VKM Ac-2803. Taxonomy (NCBI): domain Bacteria; kingdom Bacillati; phylum Actinomycetota; class Actinomycetes; order Micrococcales; family Microbacteriaceae; genus Rathayibacter; species Rathayibacter sp. VKM Ac-2803. The sequence continues at coordinate 144,458 of NZ_WUCD01000001.1, forward strand.
GCGCGGGATGCTCTCTCGAGAGGTGTTCGGGCAGAGCACCCCGGGGCGGAGCAGCGGGGCCTAGGGTCGGTCCTGGAACGGCGAAGGAGTTCCCAGCGGTCGCCCCCGGGAAGGGGAGACCCGAGGGGTGGACTCGACGAACAGGAGCACCCGATGAGCGATGCACGACCACACCGCCAGGCGGTCGCCCCTCCCAGTGTCCCGATCGGCGAGGACGCCTTCGCGGAGAGCGCCGCCACCACGCTGCGCTGGCTGGGGATGGCCGGCTTCCTCGTGAACACTCGCGGAACCGTGATCCTGATCGACCCCGTGCTGCACGGCTTCGACATGCCGTTGCTCATCGACGTCCCGCTCGGCGTCGACGACGTGCCGCGTGTCGACGCGATCCTCGTCACTCATGCGGACAACGACCACTTCAGCATCCCGAGCTGCCGTGACCTGGTGCCCGCGACGACCGCGTTCCACTCGACCCGGTACGTCGCCTCCGTGATGGCGGAGGAGGGGATCCCCGGGACCGGCCACGACATCGGGGACGCCTTCTCCGTCGGCGACCACGTCGACGTCACCGTGCTGCCCGCCGACCACGCCTGGCAGAACGCGCAGCCCGACTACCGGGGCCGGGTGTTCCACGACGAGGACAGCTGCGGCTTCTGGATCCGGACTCCCGACGGAGTCGTCTGGGCGCCCGGCGACTCCCGCCTGATCCGCGACCACCACCTCACGATGCCCGAGCCCGACGTCCTCCTCTTCGACTTCTCCGACAGCGAATGGCACTTCGGCTTCGACGGTGCCGTCGAGATGGCGAACGCGTACCCGCGAGCCGACCTGGTCCTCCATCACTGGGGCTCGGTCGACTCCCCCGAGTTCGCGCCCTTCAACGGCGACCCCGCCACCCTCTGGTCGCGGATCGTCAACCCGTCCCGCATCCGAGTGGTCGCCCCGGGAGAGTCGTTCGCGGTCCGATCCCGCTGAGGCGGCTCAGAACCGGGACGCGGACCGCCCTCGACGACGACGCGGTGCCGGGAGGGCGCGGGTCAGGGCGCGCGCTGCAGGCGGACCGCGATGTACTCCCGGCCCGGCAGGTCGATCCGGAAACGGCCGGCGTAGGTGCCGGGCAGGCGCTCGACGGTCATGCCCCAGGTGTCGAGCACGTCGACCGTGTACGACACGTCGGGCTCGAGGAGGAAGCGGCGGTAGGTCGGGCGGTCGAAGCCGAAGTAGTAGAGGTAGTACTCGCCCTCGACGCCGGCGCGCGGGACGTCCCAGTCGAGCGGGATCGGCTCGAGGCCGTTCGCCGGCCCCGCCGCCAGCACTGACTCGAGGAACGCGATGCGCGCGGGGCTCGTGCCGTGCAGCTCGCCGCCCTTCGACCACCAGAGCACGTCGTCGGGGTGCACGTAGGTCTCGCCGTGGCCGATGTAGCCGCCGCGCAGCGCGCCCTCCCAGAAGCGGCGCACCAGCTCCTCGCCGGTGATGTTGCCCCAGCCTTGGTCGATGTCACCCTCGTACGCGCACTCGTCGACGACGACCGGCTTGCCCCAGCGCCGCCACTCCGTCGTCGACTCGGCGGTCTTGTAGACGTCCTGCCGCTGGATGCTCGCGTGCGTGATCCACGGCCGGGAGTAGTCGTAGAAGTCGCGGCAGTTGTGGATCGAGAGCAGGTGCCGCGAGGGGTCGTCCTCGGCGACGATCGCGGCGAAGCGCTCCCAGTCCTCCTCCGTCTTCTCGAAGAGCAGGTCGTACTCGTTCGCGAGCGACCACCACACGTTCGCGAAGGAGGCGAGGCGCGCGACCGCGTAGCGGACGTAGCGGTCGTCGGCGACGGGGTCCATCGTCGAGAAGCCCCAGCGGTCGTAGGCGTGGAAGAGGATCAGGTCGGCCTCGATGCCCAGCTCCCCCAGCTGCTCGATGCGGTGCTCGAGGTGCGCCCAGAAGACCGGCGACGGACGCTGGTGGTCGAACCCCTCCTCCGGCGACCCCTCGAACGGGTAGAGCACCGGCTCGTTCTCGTTGAAGAGGTACGACTTGGGGAACACGCCCATCCGGATCTTCGTGAAGGGCGCCTCCGCGAGCGTCGCGAGGGTGCGCTCCTCCAGCGCGTCGCCCTGGTGCGTCCAGGCGTAGGAGGTGGTGCCGAGCGGGCGGTGCCGGGTGCCGTCCGCGTGCGCGAAGTGGAACGTGTCGGCGACCCGCACCGGCCCGTGCCGGCCCTCGAGGGGAGGCGTCACCGTGAAGGCCCCGGTGATCCCGTCGAGCGAGCGCGCGGTGCTCGAGGTGGTCCAGGCGTGCTCCCCCGGCTCCTCGGGCATCCAGCGGAGGCGGAACACCCCTTCGCCGTCGTAGAAGCCCGGCACGCGCACGGCTCCGCCCGGCCCGTCGACGATCGCCGACAGCGCGACGTCCACGAACGGGTTGCCGTGCGACGGGCCGCGCAGCTCGAGCTCGAACCGCTCGTAGGCCGGCACCGACGACGGCGCGACGACCGCGGCCGAGCCGAGGTCCACCTCCGCCGGCTCGTACGACGCCGAGGGGGCGACGAACTGCTCCTGCTCGCGCAGCGGAGGAGCCTCCTCCGTCGGGATCGCCGCGATCTCGCCCAGCAGCGCCTCGCGGCCAGCGGCGTCGAGCGACTCCTCGGTGTCGACGACGAGCCCGACGGGGTAGCTGTGCAGCGTGTGCAGGATGGAGGAGTGGGCGAGCCCCGGGAGGTGGCGCTCGACGATCTCGTGCCCGCGGGGGTCGCGGAGGACCTCGAACAGGCGGGTCTCGCGCGAGAAGCGCTCGGTGATCGCGGTGACGTGCGACACGGTCAGCCCTTCACGGCGCCGGCGAAGGCGCCCTCGACGAAGTAGCGCTGGAACATCAGGTAGACGATCAGCACGGGGAACACGGACATGATGGTGAAGGCGTTCAGCGGCCCGTACGAGCTGGTGAACTGCGACTGGAAGCCCTGCAGGGCGAGCGGGATCGTCCACGACTCCTGGCTCTGCAGCAGGGCGAGCGCGATGGAGTACTCGTTCCAGGTCGAGACGAAGTCGAGGATGAACAGCGCGGCGAGCGCCGGGCGGGCCAGCGGCAGGATGATCGTGAGGAACAGGCGCCAGTTGCCGGCGCCGTCGATCCGCGCGCTCTCGTCGATCTCCTCCGGGATCTGCCGGAAGAAGCCGTAGAGGATGAAGGTCTGGTACGGCAGGCCGAAAGCGATGTACGGCAGGATGATGCCGACGTTGCTGCTCAGCAGGTTCAGCCCGTTCATCACCTGGAAGAGCGGCGCGATCGCGACCTGGATGGGCACCATCGCCCCGAGCGCGATGACGCCCATCAGGAGGCGCTGGCGCCGGAACCGCATCCGGGCCAGCGCGAAGGCCGCGGCCGCCGAGATGAAGAGCCCGACGGGCACCTTGATCAGCGCGATCATCAGGCTGTTCCCACCCGCGGTGAGCAGGTTGCCGCGGTCGAGCGCCTCGACGTAGTTGCCGAAGTCGGGCGACCAGGGCGGCACGAAGGCCGGGGTGCTGAAGATGTCGGCCTCGCTCTTGAGCGAGGTGAAGACCATGAAGATGAGCGGGACGGCCCAGATCAGGACCGCGAAGACGAGGGCGATCCAGAGTCCGAGGCGGACGAAGTCGCGGCCGCCGACGGGCCGGCGCTCGCGCTTCGGCGGATCGATCAGGCCCGGGCTGCTCGTCGGGATGCTCGTGACGGTCATGCGTTCTTCTCCTGACGCGCGGTCCACACCATGTAGGGGACGACGATGACGAGGGTGATCACGAGCAGGACCGTCGCGATGGCGTTGCCCTGGCCGTACTCGTGGTTGTTGAAGGACTGCTGGAACGACCACAGCGCGAGCACCTGCGTCTGCTGGGCGGGGCCGCCTCCGGTCATGCCGACGATCAGGTCGAACACCTTGATCGAGTTGATGATCGTCAGCACCACGACGACGACGGTGGTCGGCCGCAGCGCCGGCAGGGTGACGTTGCGGAACACCTGCCAGGCGTTCGCCCCGTCGAGCTTCGCGGCCTCGACGTGGTCGGGCGAGACGCTCTGGAGCCCGGCGAGGAACAGCACCATGTTGGTGCCCGCGATCTGCCAGACGAATGCCGCGAAGATCGAGTACAGCGCGAGGTTCTTGTCGCCCAGCCACTGCACCTCGGCGAGCCAGGGCAGGTTGAAGAGCTGTGCGAGGTTGACGCCGATCCCGTAGTTCGGGTTGTACATCCAGCGCCACATGTTCGCGATGGCGATCGGAGCGAGCACCCCGGGGATGTAGAAGAGGGAGCGGAAGGCGTTCCGCCCGAAGAGCGGCCGGTTCAGCGCCAGCGCCATCACCAGGCCGAGGCCGACCGGGATGACGAGCGACAGCAGCACCCAGATGATCGTGTTCGAGAACGCGGTCCAGAAGACCGGGTCCTGCGTGAAGATCCGGATGTAGTTCTGGAGGCCCACGAAGACCTGGGGCGCTCCCTGGAAGCCGGTCCACTCGTAGAAGCTCAGCCGCACCGACTCGAGCGAGGGGCCGACGACGAAGACGAGGTAGGCGGCGAGCGCCGGGGCGAGGAACGGGAGCGCGGCGAGGAAGCCGGTGCCGCCGAAGCGGGCGAGGGCTCGGCGTCGCTTCAGGCGCTGCCGGGCGGGGGTGGATGTCGTCATGTCGGACCTCTCTGGCATCGCGAGGGCGGAGGGGTCGGGAGCGCGGCCCCTCCGCCCGTCGCCGACTACTGCTGGTCGATGAACTTCTGGAACTCGGAGCCGGCCTCGGACGGGTCGAGCTCGCCGGTCGCGACGAGGTTCTGGATGCGCCAGTACTCGGTGGTCTGCGACTGCGACAGGTTCTGGTCGTTGTTCATGTAGACGCCGGTGGCCGCCTCCGTGATCGGGCCCCAGAGCGCGTCGAACTCGCTCTGGCCCTCGGGGGTGACGTCGACGTTGACCGAGCGGCTGCCGAAGGTCGCGATGAACTTCTGCTGCGCCTCGGGAGACGTGAGGTAGTCGAGGAACTTCGCGGCCTCGGCAGGGTGCTCGGAGTTCGCCGAGATGTAGTTGTTCTCGTTGAAGCCGTAGATGCGGTCGGTGCCCGTGGGGAAGGCGAAGATGCCGACCGAGTCCTCGCTCATGCCCGCGTCGCGGATCTGCTGGTTGAACCAGTCGCCCTCGATCGCCATGGCGGCCTTGCCGCTGAAGAAGAGCGAGCCCGACTCGTCGTTGTTGATCGAGATGAAGCCGTCGTTGACGTAGTCCTTCGTCCAGGTCGCGAACTCGGTGAAGGTGTCGGTGACGCACGACTCGTCGGCCCAGCTCGCCTCGCCCGTGACGAGCGCCTGGTAGCCGTCGGCGCCGCACTCGGTCTCGAGGAGGCTGTCGAGCAGGCGCATCAGGTGCCAGTTGACGGTGCCGCCGAACTCGAACGGGGTGATCCCTGCGTCCTTCAGCTTCCCGGCATCCTCGACGAGCTCGTCGTAAGTGGTGGGGGCGGCGTCGATGCCGGCCTGCTCGAAGAGGTCCTTATTGTAGAAGACCGCCTCGGTGCGCTGGGTGTAGGGCACTCCGTCGTAGCCGCCGTACTGGGTGACGGTCGACATCGTGGTCTCGGAGAAGCGATCGGCCCAGCCGTACTCGTCGTAGTACTCCTTCAGGTCGAGGCTGGCTCCGGCGTCGATGAACTCGCCGCCGAGGCCCGGCCCGGCCCACGAGAAGAAGATGTCGGGGGCGCCGCTGGTGCCGAGGGTCGTGCGCAGCGCGTCCTTGTGGGCGTCGACCGCGCGCTGCTCGACCTTGACGGAGATGTCGGGGTTGGCGGCCTCGAAGTCGCTGACGATCTCGGTGATCGTGGCGTTGGCCGAGTCGGCCGATTCGGTGAGCTTGAACCAGGTGAGCTCGGTCGTGCCTCCGGAGTCGCCGCCGGCCGAGGAGCAGCCGGCGAGACCGGCGAGGAGGAGGGCGCCCGTGGCGAAGGCCAGGGAGCGGGTCGCATTTCGGGTCAGAGCACGCATCGTCGCGTCCTTTCGCTGCGCGAGGTCGCGGGCAGCGCGACATCGACGTCGGATCCGCCGGGGCCGATTCGCATGGAGCCCGGCGGTGGATGAGGGATACGTTATCGATAACACATTGGGGCGGCAATGCGCCCAACCGGTTGATAGGTCACGATCGGGTAACAGCCATCGCGCTCAGTAGAGTGAGCCGGGCGATCACCGAGGAGCAACGATGACGAGCCTCCCCTCCCCCCGCGCGCGGCCGAGCATGGCCGACGTCGGCCGTCGCGCCGAGGTCTCGGCGCAGACCGTCTCGCGCTTCTTCACGGGCGGCTACGTCGCTCCGGCGACCCGGGTGCGCATCGAGGCCGCGATCGCCGATCTCGGCTACCGGCACAACCGCGTCGCCCGCAACCTCCGCGTCCAGAGCACCGACACCGTCGGGTTCCTCGCGATGGGACCGCTCAACTACGGCCACTCCGAACTGCTCACCGGCGTCAGCCGCGCCGCGCGGGCCGAGGGGCTCTCGCTGATCACGGCGCTGCTCGAGGTCGACCCGCACGAGCCGAGCGCGCGGCTCGAGATGTTGCACGCGGTCGACAAGCTGCTGTCGTTCCAGGTCGACGGCATCATCGTCGGCACGCCGTACGAAGGGCTCGACGAGCTCGTCGACTACATCTCCGCCTCGGTGCCGGTCGTCACGAGGTCGGAGCACGCGGGACCCTCCGAGGACTCGACCTACGCCGACTCGTACGGCGCGGGCTACCTCGGCACCCGCCACCTCCTGGAACTCGGGCACCGGCGGATCCTCCACGTCGCCGGCCCCGGCAACCGCAACGAGGCCGTCGACCGCGAGCGCGGCTACCTCGCGGCACTCGAGGAGGCGGGGGTCGCGCCGCTCGAGGTGCTGCGGTGCCGAGAGTGGGACGCGGGCTCCGGCGCCGAGCAGGGCCGCCTCGCCGACCCGGAGTCGTTCACCGCGGTCTCGGCCGCGAACGACCAGATCGCGCTGGGGTTCCTGCGCGCGATGGCGGAGCGGGGTCGGTTCGCTCCCGAGGACTACTCGATCGTCGGAGTCGACGACATGCCCGAGTCCGAGTACTTCTCGCCACCGCTGACGACCATGCACCTCGACCACCAGTTCCTGGGCGAGAAGGCGCTGCGGATGCTCGCCGCGAGGATCCGCACCGGCGAGCGCCAGGAGCGCACGGCGGTCTCGGCGCGCCTGGTCCTCCGGGAATCGACGGGACCGGTGGCGACCGCCTGACCCGGGGCTGCTCGCGCCCGTGCCCTATCGTTACCGCTAACACCGTCGAGACGCGGGCGAGCGGAGGCATCGATGACGAGCGGACCCTCGCGGGCGGCGACCATCTACGACGTCGCGCGGAGGGCGGGCGTCTCGCACCAGACGGTCTCGCGCTTCCTCACCGGCACCGGTGGCATCCGCCCCGCCAACCGGGTCAGGGTCGAAGAGGCTCTGCGCGCGCTCAACTACCGGACCAACACCACGGCCCGATCCCTCGCCACCCGCCGCACGCACCGCCTCGGCGCGCTCGTGCACGAGCTGTCGGGCACGGGGCCGGGCAAGACGATGCAGGGCGCGAGCGACGCCGCCCGCCGCGCCGGCTACTCCCTCGACATCGTGAGCGTCGACGCCCTGGACGGCGCCGAGCTCGACGACGCCCTGGCCACGCTGGGCAGCCGCGATCTCGAGGGCGTCCTGGCGACCGCCCCGACAGACGCTGTCCATGAGGCGCTGCAGGCGCTCGACCTGCCCCTCCCGATCCACATCGACCGGGGCGGCCGGCGCGACGGCGGCGCGTCTGCGGTGGGCACCAGGCTCGCCGTCTCGCACCTCCTGGAGCTGGGTCATCGCAGGATCGCGCACCTCGCCGGACCCGAGCTCTGGATCTCGGCGCAGGACCGCTCGCGCGCCTACGAGCAGTCCCTGCGCGAGGCGGGGCTGCCCGCGCTCCCGCTCGTGCACGGGGACTGGTCCTCCCGATCCGGCTACGCCGCGGCACCGCTGCTGTGCAGCGACCCCCAGGTGACGGCCGTCGTCGCCGCGAACGACCGCATGGCGCTCGGGCTCCTGCTCTGGCTGCACGACAACGACCGGAGGATCCCGGAGGACGTCAGCGTCGTCGGCTTCGACGACATCGCGGAGGCCGAGTTCTTCCATCCGCCCCTCACCACGATCAAGCAGGACTTCGACGCGATGGGTCGCGCGGCCGTTCTGACGCTGATCGCGCTGGTCGAGGACTCGAGCCGGGCCGAGAGCGTCGAGTACCCGGAGCCGCAGCTGGTCGTGCGGGCATCGACGGCGCGGCCCGCCTGACACTGCGCTCCGGCAGACGCCCACGATTTCGTGACCGGTAACGATTCACTCTTGCGCCGAGCCGGAGTCGGTCTTACGGTGATCCTGTCGCACTGATCGTTACCGGTAACGAATTCCGGGGACGGCGACTGATCACCCTCTGCAGAGCCGCAGAGGATCGACGTTGGGATGAAGACTCCGATGAGAACGATGAAGTTCCGCAGACCTCTCGCTGCCCTGACCGCCCTCGCCGCCGCCGCTCTCCTCGCGGGCTGCACCGGCGCGACCGACTCGTCATCGGGAGGCGGAGTCGACGCCGAAGGGCCGGTCACACTCGAGTACTGGTCGTGGGCGCCCAACATCGAGAAGATCGTCGATGTCTGGAACCAGGCCAACCCCGACATCCAGGTGGAGGTGAACACATCCACCGGCGGCGCGGAGATCGTCGCGAAGCTCAGCGCGGCGAAGCAGGCCGGAACGCTGCCGGACCTGTCGAACACCACCTACGAGAACCTGCCCAACCTGATCACGAGCGAGATCGCCTCCGATGTGACCTCGATCATGGGCGACCGGGAGGCCGAGACGGCCGGCCCGGCCTGGGAGCTGACGACGTTCGACGAGGTGAACTACGCCGTCCCCCAGGGCACGGCTCCGATGTTCCTCTACTACCGCACCGACATCTTCGAGGCGAACGGCCTCACCGCCCCGACCACCTGGGACGAGTACGCCGACGCCGCCAGGGCCCTGCACGCCGCCGACCCGACGAAGTACCTCGCGACGTTCCCCGCGAACGACGCCCAGCTCTTCGCCGGGCTCAGCCAGCAGGCCGGCGCCGAGTGGTGGAGCCAGGAGGACGGCACCTGGACGGTCGCCATCGACGACCCCGCCTCGCAGAAGGTCGCCGACTACTGGCAGGGCCTCGTCGACGACGGCAGCCTCGCGACGTTCAAGACCTTCACCCCCGAGTGGCAGGCCGCCCTCGCCGACGGCACACTGGCCAGCTGGCTGGGCGCGGTGTGGACCCCGCCGCTGCTTCAGAACAACGCACCCGACACCATCGGCAAGTGGGCCGCCGTGCCGATCCCGCAGTGGACCCCGTCCGACCCCAGCTCGGGAGTGCTGGGCGGCAGCGGCACCATCGTGACCACGGGCTCCGACCACCCCGAGCAGGCGAAGGAGTTCGCGCTCTGGCTGAACACCTCGACCGAGGCCCTCGAGGCCTACATCGAGTACGCCAGCATCTGGCCCGCGTCCCTCGCCGGGCGCGAACTGCCCGAGCTGCAGGCCGCTCCCGCCCTCCTGCCCGAGCAGACCGACTTCTACGCGACCGCCGACGAGATCGACCAGATCACCGCATCGGTGACCTGGGGGCCGAACGTCTCGGTCGCCTACGACGCGTTCAACAACGCCTTCAGTGCCGCCGTCAACGAGAAGGGCAGCTTCGCGGAGGCTCTCGCGAGCGTCCAGGACGCGACCGTCGCCGACCTCGAGAAGTCCGGCTACGACGTCGCCGAGTAGTGCTCCGGGGTCCCGCACTCCGCGGGGCCCCGTCCGTCCGTCTCGAACAGTGAGGTTCTCATGACGACCACCGCCGCGCCCCGCACCGGGCGCCCCTCGACTCTCGCCCCTCGAGCGGCGCCCTGGTTCTTCGTCGCTCCCGCGGTGATCCTCGCCGTCGCCCTCCTCGCCCTCCCGCTGCTGTACACGGTCTGGCTCAGCTTCCGCGGCAGCACGGTCAGCGGCAGCGGACTGGGAGTCAAGAAGGAGACCTTCGTCGGCTTCGACAACTACGCGCGGACCCTGTCGGACCCTGCGCTCTGGGCCGGCTTCGGCCGGATGCTGACCTACGCGCTGCTCTCGGTCCCGGTCACGATGATCCTCGCGCTGGTGTTCGCGCTCCTGCTCGACAACCTGTCGACCCGCTTCGGCCGGTTCTCGCGGATCGCGATCTTCGTCCCGTACGCGGTGCCCGGCGTGATCGCCGCACTGATGTGGGGGTTCCTCTACCTGCCCGGAGTGAGCCCGTTCGTCGATGCGGCGACCGCTCTCGGGTTGCCCGCACCGGTCTTCCTCGGCCCCGACTCCGTCTTCTTCTCGGTCGCCAACATCGCGATCTGGGGGTCCGTCGGCTTCAACATGGTGATCCTGTACACCTCGCTGCGCGGCCTCCCCGCCGAGATCTACGACGCCGCCCGCATCGACGGCTGCTCCGAGCGGCAGCTCGCCCTGCGCATCAAGCTCCCGCTGATCGTGCCGGGCGTCATCATGACGGGGCTCTTCTCCGTCATCGGCGCCCTGCAGGTCTTCTCGGAGCCCAACACGCTCGTGACCCTCACCACAGTGATCGGATCGGACTGGGTGCCGATGATGCTCATCTACCGCGACGCCTTCGTGACCAACGACCTGTTCTCGGCCTCCGCGACCTCGGTCGTGGTCACCCTCCTCACCCTCATCGCCTCGCTCGGCCTGCTGCGGTTCCTGCAGTCGCGCGCCTTCGGAGAAGACTGACCATGACCGACACCCTCACGAAGCTGCCTCCCGTCGTCGAAGACCCGCAGAGCGCCGCCCGGTCGGTCCGCTCCCGCCGCCGCGGTCCCACGATCACTCGGCCGCGAGCCGCCTTCTGGCCGACCGCGGTCCTGCTCATCGGAGCCGTGTACTGCCTCCTGCCCGTCTTCTGGCTCTTCACGGCCGCGACCAAGCGCTCGGGCGAGCTGTTCACCACCTTCTCGCTCTGGCCGAGCTTCACCGGCGGATTCCAGGAGAACTTCGCCCTGCTGCTCGGAGTGGGCAACGGCGCGTTCTGGTCGTGGTGCCTCAACAGCCTGATCTTCGCCGGCGGCGGCGGGCTGCTCGGCACCGCCGTCTCGGCTCTCGCCGGTTACGGCCTCGCGAAGTACTCGTTCCGCGGGAAGAAGCTCGTCTTCGACTTCCTGCTGATCGGGGTGCTCATCCCCGGGGTGATCCTCGCGATCCCGCAGTACCTGCTGCTGTCCTCGATCGGGATCGCCGGCACCTACTGGTCGGTGCTGCTGCCGTGCATGATCAGCCCGTTCAGCATCTACCTGTGTCGGATCTACGCGACGGCGGTGGTGCCCACCGAGATGCTCGAGGCGGGCCGCATCGATGGGGCGAGCGAGTGGCGGATCTTCTCGCGGATCGCCGTGTACCCGATGGTGCCCGGGCTCATCACCGTGTTCCTCCTGCACTTCGTCGGCATCTGGAACAACTTCCTGCTGCCGTTCATCATGCTCTCGCGCACCGAGACGTTCCCTCTGACGGTCGGCTTCTACTCGCTGATGAACCAGGGGAACGACCAGCCCAACACCTACAACGTCGTGATCATGGGCTGCCTCGTCTCGACGATCCCGCTCATCGCGCTCTTCCTCTTCCTGCAGCGCTACTGGCGCCTCGACCTCGTCAGCGGATCCCTCAAGGGCTGACGCCCTCCTCCTCCGCACGCCACCACCATCGAAAAGGATCGACATGACCACCACGGACACCGCGCCCGCGACCATCGAGACCGGCGCCACCCTCCCCGACGGCGGCTGGCCCGTCATGCTCACGCCGTTCCGCCAGGACCGGTCGCTCGACTTCGAGCAGGTCGATGCGCTGACGGACTGGCTGATCGACAACGGAGCCGCCGGCATCTTCACCGTCGCGCTCTCGAGCGAGATGTACGACCTCACCGAGGAGGAGCGGCTCGCCCTCGCGCGCCGCGTGGTCGACCGCTCGGCCGGCCGGGTCCCCGTCGTGGCCTCCTCCGTCTCCGCCGGGAGCCCGGAGGAGCAGGCGGCGTCGGCCGCGGCGATGGCCGCGACAGGGGTCGACGCGGTCGTGCTCATCTCCTCCCTCGTCGGGGGGCTGACCACCACCGAGGAGGAGTGGCGCGCCACCGTCCAGCACATCCTCGACGCGGTCCCCGGCGTCGACTTCGGGATCTACGAGTGCCCGGTGCCGTTCAAGCGGCTGCCCTCGACCGAGAACGTCGCCTGGATGGCCGGGACGGGACGGTTCGTCTTCTACAAGGACACCTCGCACTCGCTCGACACCATGTCGGAACGGCTCGAGGCGATCCGCGGCACGCGGATGAAGCTCTACAACGCGCAGATCTCGTCGCTGACGGACTCGCTCCGCCTCGGAGCCGCCGGGCTCAGCGGCTACGCCGCCAACATCTACCCGGAGCACGTCGCCTGGCTCTGCGAGCACTACGACGACCAGCCCGCCGAGACCGCCGTCGCCGTGCAGCGCCTCCTGACGGTGGCCGAGCACACGATCAACTCGCGCTACCCCACCTCGGCGAAGTACTACCTCCGCCACAGCTCCCGCCTGGCGATCGAGCCGATCAGCCGCTGGAAGCCGGAGGGGATCGGGGCGCACGAGGGTGCGCCGCTGCTGGAGCTCGCCGCGTACATCCGCGACCTCGGGCTGCCCGCCAGTGCGCGGGTGGACGGCGCCCGCTAGGTGATCGTCGGGGCCTACCCGTCGGCGCCGGAGAGGGCACGGCTCGATGCGGCGGCCTTCGACGCCTTCCACGAGCGGATCGCGCTCGTCACCGGGTGCTCGGGGTTCGAGATCCCCTTCGGCAGCGCCTTCGTCCCGGACGAGGAGGCGCTGCTGCGGCTGCTCCGCCGCGCCGGGACCCACGCCCTGACCCTGCTGCCGGCGGTCCTCGAGCGCGGGATCGGCCTGGCCGATCCCGCCGAGGATCGGCGGGTCGCCGCGGTCGCCCTGACGCGGCGGGCCGGCGATGCCGCACTGGCGCTGAACGACCGGGAGCAGCGGGCGGTGATCGACACCGTCCTGATCCACTCGGCCCCGCGGGCGACGCGAGCGACAGCCGCGTCCGCCCGAGCAGCGTTCGCGCGGAGTCTCTCCGAGATCGCGAGACGGGACCTCCCCGGCGTGCGGATCGTCGTCGAGCACTGCGACTCCTTCGAGGGGCCGGACCCGGTGAAGGGGTTCCTCGACCTGCCGACCGAGATCGATCTCGCCCAGCGGCACGGGTTCGGAACCGCGATCAACTGGGCGCGCTCCTATCTCGAGACGCGGAGCCTCGACGGCCCTGCTGAGCACGCGCGTCGCGCCCGCCAGACCGGCACGCTCGCCGTACTCGGGGTGTCGGGAGTCAGTGACGTGGCGACGACTCTCGGACCCGCGTTCAGCGACAACCACGCTCCCGTCCGGATCGCGCGCGCCGGGCGGGCGGTCTCCAGCGCGAGCCTCCTGGAGGCCGACGTGCTGGAGAGGTTCCTCGGAGTGGACCCGGACATCCGGGTCATCACGAAGATCGCGGGCGGAGAGCTCGGGCTCGCAGACTCGGTCGCGGCGGTCCGAGCGGCTCTGGACCGGACGCGCCGCGCGGTCTCCCGGTGAGCACGGCTCCGGCGCCCCGCCGCTCACTTCCCTCGTCCCTGCCCCGAACGACGCCACCTGGAGAAGACGCATGACCTACATCCCCTCCGCCGACCGCTACGACCGCATGACCTACCACCCCACCGGCCGCAGCGGTCTCAAGCTGCCCGCCCTCTCGCTCGGCCTCTGGCACAACTTCGGGGCCACGAAGCCCCTCGAGGGCCAGCGGGAGATCGTGCGGCGCGCGTTCGACCTCGGCATCACGCACTTCGACCTCGCCAACAACTACGGGCCGCCGTACGGCTCCGCCGAGTCGTCCTTCGGACGCGTCCTCGCCGAGGACCTGCGGCCGTACCGCGACGAGATCCTGATCTCGACCAAGGCCGGCTACGACATGTGGCCCGGCCCCTACGGAGACTTCGGCTCCCGGAAGTACCTGCTCTCCTCCCTCGACCAGAGCCTCGGGCGCCTCGGCGTCGAGTACGTCGACGTCTTCTACTCGCACCGTCCCGACCCGGAGACCCCGATCGAGGAGACCATGGGCGCGCTCGCGAGCGCGATCCAGCAGGGGAAGGCTCTGTACGCGGGAGTCTCGAACTACTCCCCGGAGCAGACCCTCCCCGCGCGCGACGCCCTGGCCGCGCACGGGGTGCCCCTCCTGATCCACCAGCCCCGCTACTCGATGCTCGACCGCCGGCCCGAGGAGTCGGGCCTGCTCGACCTCGTCGAGCGGGAGGGCGTCGGCGCCATCGTCTTCTCCCCCCTCGAGCAGGGGCTGCTCACCGACCGCTACCTCTCGGGCGACATCCCGCCGGACTCGCGCGCCGCGGTCGGGCACTTCCTGAAGCCCGGAGCGATCGAGGGCGACTACCACCGGATGATCACGCGCCTCAAGGACGTCGCCGACGGGCGCGGCCAGAGCATCGCCCAGCTCGCGCTGAGCTGGGTCCTGCGCTCGACGGCCGTCACCTCGGCGATCATCGGAGCGTCGAGCGTGCAGCAGCTCGAGCAGAACGTCGGCGCCCTCGACGCGGCTCCCCTCGAGGACGCGGACCTCGCGGCGATCGAGGAGGCTCTGCAGCACTGACGCCCGCGGCCCCGGGCCGGCCGAGGAGCAGGACGACCAGAGGATCCTCCAGGAGGACCGTGGTCGCCCTGCTGGGGAGCGACGCCGTCCGGCCGTACGGTCGAGGGGTGTCGAGAGCAGAGCAGACCTCCGGATCCATCACCATCGACTCGACGTCGGTCAGGCGCGACGGGCAGCCGTGGTTCCCCGTGATGGGCGAGTACCACTTCAGCCGCGACCGGTCCGAGCGCTGGCCGCACGAGCTCCGGAAGATCCGCGCCGGCGGGATCGATGTGGTCGCGACCTACGTGCTCTGGATGCTGCACGAGGAGACCCGCGGCGAGCGCCGCTTCGACGGCCACCTCGATCTGCGCCGATTCGTCGAGGAGGCGCGGCGCGCCGGCCTCTCGGTGATGCTCCGGATCGGGCCCTGGGCCCACGGCGAGGCGCGCCACGGCGGGTTCCCCGACTGGCTGCAGAGCCTGCCGATCCGGCACCGCACCAACGACCCCGCGTACCTCGACCTGGTCGAGGGCTGGTTCCGCGGCATCGCGCAGCAGCTGAGCGGCCTGTTCCGCGACTCCGACCACCCCTCGGCGCCGATCGTGGGCATCCAGGTCGACAACGAGCTCTACGACCAGCCCGAGCACCTCGCGCGCCTGCGCGACCTGGCCGAGGGCGTCGGCATGGCGGCCCCGCTCTGGGTCGCGACGGGCTGGGGAGGCGCGCAGCTGCCGCTGGACCGGGTCGCGCCGGTCTATGCGGGCTACTCGGACGGCTTCTGGGAGGAGGCGGACGTGGAGTGGCCCGCCTTCGGGCGGATGCACTTCGAGTACTCGACGGTGCGCGACGACCTGTCCGTCGGCGCCGACGTCCGCGGCGACTCGGCGCCGGTCGAGCCGGTCGCGGAGGACCACCGCTACCCGTTCCTGACCTGCGAGCTCGGCGGCGGCATGACGACCGCCTACCACCGCCGCCCGCTGGTCGACGGCGAGGACGTCGCCGCGCTCGCGCTGACCAAGCTGGGCAGCGGCTCGGCGTGGCAGGGCTACTACCTCTACCACGGCACCACCCAGGTCACGGGGGCGGGCGGCGCGGGCACCCAGGAGTCGCACGACAGCGACTACCCCAACGACATGCCGCGCAAGGACTACGACTTCTTCGCGCCGATCGGGGCGGCCGGGACGCTGCGCCCGCACTACCACCTGCTGCGGCGGCAGCACCTGTTCCTCGAGCGCTGGGGCGCCGAGCTGACCGGCCTGCCGGTGACGGTCGGCGATCCGGAGGAGACGGGCGTCCGCTGGGCGACGCGGGCGGACGCGCGCGGCGGCTACGTCTTCGTGACGAACCGCCAGCCGGCCGCCGCGCCGCTGCCGACGGCGGAGGGCGTGCGCCTCCCGGTCGCGATCGGCGACGACGTGACGCTGCTGCCCACGGAGCCTGTGGCCGTGCCGGCGGGCGCGTTCTTCGTCTGGCCCGTGCGGCGGCCCTTCGGCTCGGTGGCCGCCGTCTCGGCCACCGCGCAGCCGATCACCGAGATCGGCGACGGCGCGCAGACCGTCGTGGTCCTCGCGGCGACCGAGGGCATCCCGGTCGAGCTCGAGCTCGAGACGACCGCGGTCGTCGAGGGCGCCTCCCGCAGCACCGCGGGCGGGCGCTGGCGGCCCGACCGCGCGCCTGGGATCGACTGCGTCGTCACCGTCGGCGGCACCCGCTTCGTGATCCTCGACGACGCCTCCGCCTCCCGGCTCTGGCGCGTCGAGGTCGCCGGCGAGCCGGTGCTCGTGCTGTTCGAAGGCGGAGTGACGGTGGACGGGCAACGGATCGTGCTCGAGCGCTGGAGCGCCTGGGCGGAGGTCTCGATCCTGCGCGCGGCGGAGCTCGCCTTCGAGACCCTCGAGCTCCCCGCATACGACCCGATCCGCGAGCTGCCCGTCACGGTCGTCCGGGCCGACTCCTCCCCCGCTCCGGAGCGACGGGGCGGCTCGATGGGGCGCCTCTCGGCACCGCTGGACAGCGACTTCGAGGACGCGGCCGTCGTCGAGATCCCGATCGCGGATCTCGACCCGGACGCCGCGACGGTGCTGGTGCTCGAGTGGAGCGGCGACGTCGCGCGCCTCGAGATCGACGGCGTGCTCGTCGCCGACCAGTTCTGGTCGGGCCGGAGCTGGGAGATCGACCTGGCGCCCTGGCGCGAGGCCCTCGCCTCGTCGGTCGTGCGGGTGCGGATCCTGCCGTGGCGCGAGGACTCCGGCGTCTTCCTCGACGCCCGCGTCCGCGATCGGCGCGTCCCCGGCCGGGCGAGCATCGACTCCGCGCACCTGCTCACCGCCCCTCGCCACCGCCTCGACCTCGGCGGGCCGCCGCGCGCGTGAGCCTGGCAGGCTGGAGGGCATGAGCGCCTTCCCCGACCAGGACGCGGCGACCGCCTACGGGGCCGGTCTGCTGCGCGGCGAGCGGACTCGCCTCCGCCCCGCCACCGAGCACGACCTCGCCGCGATCGACGCCTGGTGGAACGACCCCGAGCAGGCCGTGCTGCAGCACACGACGGTGCTGCCGCGACCGGCCGGGGTCGCGGCGGAGGCGCTGCGCGGCTGGAGCGCGAACGCGACGGCCGGCGCGGTCGGCTTCGCGATCGTCGAGCTCGCCGACGAGTCGCTCGCCGGTCACGTGACGCTCTACGGAGGCGCCCTCCCGCAGCGCTGCGCGACCCTCGCGATCATCCTCGGGCCGCACGCGGTCGGCCGCGGACTCGGGCCGGACGCGGTGGCGACGACCGTCGACTACGGCTTCGGCGAGCTGGGTCTGCACCGGATCGAGCTCGGCACCGCGGCGTTCAACACCCGCGCGCGGGCCGCGTACCGGCGGGCGGGCTTCACCGAGGAGGGGCGGCGGCGGGAGGCGGTCTTCCACGCGGGCGCGTTCCACGACGAGGTGCTGATGTCGGTCCTCGCGCACGAGCGACGCGCATGAACGACGACGAGCTGCTGCTCCGGCTGCCCAAGACCGAGCTGCACTGCCACTTCGCGTCGACGATGTCCGCGGCGCACCTGATCACGGCGGCCGAGCGGTACGGCGTCGCCCTCCCCTCCACCGACCCCGCGACGCTGTTCGACTTCGCCGATCTGCGGGAGTTCCTGGTCGCCTTCCGCGCCGCGCACCGCGTGCTGCGGACCCCGGCCGATCTCGCGACCGTCGCCTACGACGGCGTGCGCTCGGCCGCCGCGCAGGGCCTGCGCTACCGGGAGTACGCGATCGATCCGCAGTACTTCGCGGACCGGCAATTCCTGGGCTGGAGCGGGCTCGGCTACGCGGAGCTGCTCGACCCGATCCTCGACGGGCTGCGCGCGGCCGAGACCGACCTGGGCGTCGGCTTCGGGATCGTCGTCGCCGTCAACCGCCGCGACTCGGCGGCGAGCGCCGTCGAGCTCGTCGAGCAGATCCGCGCGCACCCCCGCGGCGAGGTGCTCGCGCTCGGCATGGACGATCTGACGCCCGAGGGCACGGAGGATCCCGCGCGGTTCGCGGAGGCGTTCGCGCTCGCCCGCCGCTCGGGTCTGGCGCTGACGGCTCACGTCGGCGAGACCGACCGCTCCGAGCCCGACTCCGTCCGCATCGCCCTGGACGAACTGCGGGTCGACCGGATCGATCACGGCTACCGGATCCTCGACGACCCCGACCTCGTCGCGCGGGCCCGCGACTCCGGGATCGGCTTCACCACGACTCCGATCTCGACCACGATCTGCTCGGGCTGGACGCTCGACCCCTCGCACCGCATCGCCGCGATGGTGCGCGCGGGCCTGCGGGTGACGGTCTCGACCGACGACGCGGTGTTCTTCCGCACCGACATCGGGCGCGAGTACCGCGAGGCGCTGCCCGCGCTCGGGCTGAGCGTCGACGACGCCTGCACGATCGCGCTGAACGGCGTGGAGGCCGCGTTCTGCCCGCCGGAGCAGAAGGCGCGGCTGCGCGCGGAGTTCGAGGCGGCGATCGCTGAGCTGAGGTCGAAGGAGCCGCGCAACTAAGGCCGATACGGGCGAATACCCGAGTTCCGAGCGGATCCGCCCGCTCAGCCTTACTTCTGCGCCTCCGCCAGCCGCGCCAGCAGGTCGGCGTGCCCGCGCCGGCGCACCGCGTCGACGCCCGCGTCGTCCTCGATCGAGATCAGCAGGATCTCGAGCCCGCGCCACAGCGCGACGATCTCGCGCGCGGCGAGCTGCACCTCGTCGTCGGGCACCCCCGACTCGGCGAGCGCCCGGCGCAGCTCGGGCTGCAGGAACTCGTCGAACCGCGCGCGCATCTCCCGCCACTCCTCGGCCTGCTCGAACGCCGCGAGTCCGAAGACCTGGAAGAACAGGCGGAGGAAGGGGCGGTTCGCCGAGGAGGCGAGCGCCTCCCACGAGTGGTCCAGCCGCTCCCCCAGGGTCCGGTCGGCCACCAGCAGCTCGTCGGCAGCGCGCTGCATGTCCGGGAACCGGCGGGCCGCGACGACCATCGCCTCGGACAGCAGGGCGGCGCGCGAGCCGAAGTAGTAGAGCAGCATCCGGTTGTTCGAGTCGGCGGCCCGGGCGAGGCTGCGCAGGGAGACCGTCGCGACCCCGTTCTCGAGGACGTGGTCGACGATGCGCTCGAGGAGCTGCGTGCGCCTCGTCGGTTCGGTGGTCATGCTCCTCGTCCCCTCGGGCCTGCTGAGCCGGGCGCCAGCGTAACCGCTGCGCGGGGATTCGACGAACCTGGTGTATCCATGTCGGGTGAGGGCGGTCGAGAGCCTCCGCCGCATCGAGGACGGGACGACATGGGTCAGGCGCGCAGGAAGGTCACCCTCGAATCGGTGGCGGCGCACGCCGGAGTGTCGCTGAAGACCGCTTCCAACGCCGTCAACGGCACGGGCCGGATGGCCGAGGAGACGCGGACGCGGGTGCGCGCCTCGGTCGACGAGCTCGGCTACACGGTCAACGTCGCCGCGCGCAATCTGACCCGGGGCCGGACGGACGCGATCTCGCTGGCGGTGCCGACGCTGAAGGCGGTGTACCTGGCCGAGCTCGCGGAGGCGGTCATCGAGACCGCGCGCGACATGGACCTCGCCGTCTACGTGACCACCTACCCCGACGACGGCGGCGACGGCTCGCGGCGGCTGCTGCAGCGCTTCAACGCGCAGCTCACCGACGGCCTGCTGCTCTCGCTCTCGGAGCACGAGACCCTCGACCGCTCGGCCCTCGACGTCGCGTACCCGCTGGTCTGCCTGGGCACGCGGAGCACCTTCGACCTCGCCGACCGGGTGACGACCGACGACGTCGCCGACGCGCGGGCCGCCACCGCGCACCTGCTCGAGCGGGGCAGCACGTCGATCGCGGTGCTCGGGGCGCACGCGCCCTTCGACGCCCGAGTGATCGGCTCGGCCACGGAGGGGAACGCCGAGCTGCGGCTGCGCGGAGTCATCGAGGAGCTGGCGGCGGCGGGGCGGACGCTCGATCCCCGCCTGATCGGCGTCACCGGCTACGACTGGACGATCGGCTCGGGCTTCCGCGTCGCCCGCGATCTCGTCCAGGGCGGCGTCCGCTTCGACGGGCTGGTCTGCTTCAACGACGTCCTCGCCACGGGCGCGGTCTCGGCGCTGCGCGAGGGCGGGCTCCGCCTCCCGGAGGACGTGCAGGTGGTCGGCTTCGACAACATCGAGGAGTCGGCGTTCCTGACGCCGCCGCTCACCTCGATGGACTCGCGGATCGACTGGATCGCCCGCACCGCGCTCGAGCGGCTGGTCGCCCGCATCGATCGGGTCGACACCGCGCCGACAACGCTGTTCGCCCGCTCGCGGGTCATCGCGCGCGGCACGACGCGCTGAGGCGGGAAAGCCCTTCTTGCCAAGTCGGCGTCGCCGGGTCTAGATTCACCTCCGTGGTACAGCGCTGTATCACTGTGAACCTGCGATGACGGAGGATCTCCATGACTCGACCCACGACGGCGCCGAGGCGACTGCACGGCCTGATGGCCGCACTGCTCGCAGGACTGCTCGTGCTCGCCGGACAGACGGCGCCGGCAGCGGCCGCCGAGGTGCAGACCACCACGGTCGCCTTCTCGGACATGACCACCGTGCGCGGCACCGCCCTGAAGACCTTCTACGAGGGCGACTGGGCGAAGAACAGCACGCACACGTGGGCGACGGGCGGCGCCGCGTTCGAGATCCCCTTCACGGGAGAGACCGTCTCGCTCTCGGGACGCAAGGCCACGACCAACGGCACCGCCGACGTCTTCGTCGACGGCGTCAAGGTCGGCTCGGCCGACTACCGCGGCGCCCGGTCGACCACGACGGTGCCGATCTTCAGCCACACGGGCCTCGAGCCCGGCGACCACGTCCTCCGCGTGGTCACCGTCGGCTACATCAACCACGCCTCCGCCGAGTTCACGGCCACCGTGCCGGTCGACGAGCGCGCACGGCTCACCGCGGCGCTCGACCGGGTGAGCGCCGTCGGCGCCGACGACGTCACCGCCGACTCCTGGGCCGGCTTCTCGAGCGTCGTCGCCCGCGCGACCGCCGTGCGCGACGCCGCCGCCTCCACCGACGCCGAGCTGACCGCCGCCCTGGCCGAGCTCGAGGCGGCCGAGGACGCCCTGGTGCGGATCTCGGGCCTGCGCGAGATGCTCGACCAGTACCGGACCCGCGTCCCCTCCGCCTACACGGCCGCCTCGTGGGCGCCGTTCGCCGCGGCGACCGTGACCGCCGGAGAGGTCCTCGACGACCCGAGCGCCACCGCCGCGGCCGTGGTCGCCGCGAAGAACGGACTCCAGGCCACCGCCGCCGCGCTCGAGCCCCTGTCGAACGGCAGCCTCGAGACCATCGAGAACAACCGCTTCTGGCTCGACACCGCGGGCGACCCGATCTTCTCGCAGGGCGGCGGCATCTTCCGCTTCGGCGACCGCTACTACTGGTACGGCGTCGAGTACACGGGCTCGCAGCTCTACTACGACAACCCCACCCGCACCTACACGCGGGCCGGCGAGGTCGACTTCGTCGCGGTCACCGCCTACTCCTCCGACGACCTCGTGAACTGGACCTTCGAGAACGACGTCGCGACGAGGGACACCGCGCTGCACATCCCGACGTCGAAGGACGTCACCGGCAGCTACTTCTCGGACATGGAGACCCTCGCCGACGCCGTCTGGATCGGCCGCCTCGGCGTCGCCTACAACGAGAGCACCGGACGCTACGTGCTGCTCACGCAGTTCGAGAGCCCCGACCCCGCCCGGGTCAGCAACGCGGGAGTCCTCTTCCTCAGCGGCGACTCGCCCACCGCCGACTTCGAGTACGCGAACCTGCAGACGCACATCCCCGGCGTCTACGAGAACCCGAACAAGCCCGGCTGGAACCAGGGCACCGGCGACCAGACCGTCTTCACCGACGACGACGGCTCCGACTACCTCGTCTTCTCGTACCGCGACGGACGCAGCCGCACCTACGTCGGGAAGATCAGCGACGCCGACTCCCTGTCGGTCGAGACCGCCGTCGAGGTCTACCGCGGCGCGGGCCGCGAGGGCAACGCGATGTTCAAGCTGGACGGCCAGTACTACGTCGCCAGCTCCGACCTGCACGGCTGGAACACCTCGCAGACCTACCTCGTGCGCTCGCTCGAGGGGCGGATCCAGGGGCCCTACTCGAGCATGTACGTGCTCCCCGGCACCGAGAAGGACTACAGCCACGTCACCCAGAGCGGCTTCTTCCTCACCGTGCAGGGCACCGAGCAGGACACGGTGATCTACGCCGGCGACCGCTGGGCCGACTTCGCCTGGAACGGCCTCGGCTACAACCAGTGGGTGCCGCTCAGCGGGACGGGCGCCGACGTGCGCTTCAACTCCCTCAGCGAGTGGGAGCTGAACGCCCGCACCGGCGAGTGGGAGGTGGGAGCCGGCAACAACTGGATCCTGAACCCCGACTTCGCCGCCGACCGGATCGCCGTCAGCACGGTCACCGGCTGGACGCAGGTCACCGACCCGTCCTCCTCGACCACCGGCTTCGTCTCGAACCCCTCCCCCGGGGCGGACGGGTCGCGCTTCGCCCTCCGCCTCGGTGCGGCGCAGGCCTTCTCGGGCGGCGTGCAGCAGGGGAACGAGGTGCCGGCCGGCGTCTACGGCCTCTCGGCTCGGGTGGACAACCCGGGCGGGCTCTCGTCGGCGCGGATCGTCGTCACCGGGGCCGACGGGATCGAGCACGTCACCGACCTGCCCGCGACCAGCGGATGGGCCGACGTCACCTCGAGCGAGTTCGCCCTCCCGGCGGGCACGGCCCGGGTCGCGATCCTCGCGACCGGCGCCGGCGGTCGGAACGTCACCGTCGATGCGCTCGCGCTGCGTCAGCGGAGCGTCGACACCGCCGCGCTGAGCGCGCTCGTCGCCGACACGGCCGGGATCATTGCCGACAGCGTCACGGCCGACAGCTGGGCGCCCTTCGCCGCGGCCCGCGCGAACGCAGAGGCGGTGCTCGCCGGCCCCGCTCCTCAGGCCGCGGTCGACGAGGCCGTCTCGCGGCTGGAGGCGGCTCGCGCCGCGCTGGTCTCGGCGGTCCGCTCGATCGTCGTCGCTCCGTCGACGATCCTGGCGCCGGTGGGAGCGGCGTTCGATCCCGCATCGATCGTCGTCACCGCGACGCTCGCCGACGGCACGACGCGGGTCCTGGCCGCCGCCGACTACCAGGTCAGCGGGTTCGACACGAGGACCGCCGGAGGGAAGACGGCCACCGTGGCCGTCGTCCCCCGCCTCCTCGCCACCGGCAGTGCGGGAGTCCAGGCGCGTCTGGACGTGAGGGTCCTCGCCGCCTGGAGCGCCACCGCGGTCTACCAGAAGGGCGACAGCGTCCTCTTCACCGGCTCCGAGTGGCGCGCCTCCTGGTACTCGAAGAACCAGACCCCGGGCGACGTCAACGGACCCTGGCAGCAGATCACGACCGCGCCCGACGGCACCGCCGTCTGGACGGCCTCGCGGATCTTCGACACCGGCGAGATCGTCGTCCACCAGGGGAAGCGGTTCCAGGCCAAGTGGTGGACCCGCAACCAGGCGCCCGGCGATCCCTACGGCCCCTGGAAGCCGCTCGGCTGACCCGCCTTCCCGCTCGCGCCCGGTGACCGGGCGCGTCCCCGACCCATCCCCACCTGCACCCATCCACCCTGCAACCACAGAAGGAACAGATCACTTTGCGCACATTCACGAAGAAGGTCACGACAGCCGTGGCCATCGCCCTGCCCCTCACCCTCGCCCTGAGCGCCTGCGCGGCCGGCGGCGGTGGCTCGTCCTCCTCCGGAGGCGGAGAGGGAGACGGCGACCAGAAGCTCACCGTCTGGGCCTGGGACCCCACGTTCAACATCGCGGCGCTCGAAGAGGCCGAGAAGATCTACCAGAAGGACAACCCCGACTTCGAGCTCGACATCGTCGAGACGCCGTGGGACGACCTCCAGCCCAAGCTCACGACGCTCGCGCAGTCGCAGCAGTACGAGGAGCTGCCCGACATCTTCCTGATGCAGAACAACGCGTTCCAGAAGAACCTCGTCAACTACCCCGAGGTGTTCACCGAGGTGTCCGCCGACGCGGTCGACTTCTCGGAGTTCCCGGAAGCGGTCACCGCCTACTCGACGCTCGACGACGTCAACTACGGCGTGCCGTTCGACTCGGGCACCGCCGTCACGGCGCTGCGCACCGACGTCCTCGAGGCGGCCGGCTACACGATCGACGACTTCACCGACATCACCTGGGACGAGTTCATCACCAAGGGCAAGGACGTCCTGGCGAAGACCGGTTCGCCGCTGATGTCCGGTCAGGCCGGATCCTCCGACACGATCATGATGATGCTGCAGAGCGCCGGCGCCAGCCTCTTCGACGACGAGGGCAACCCCACCATCACCGACAACGACGCGCTGCTCGCGGCGATCGACGTCTACAAGGAGCTCGTCACGTCGGGCGTCTACGTCGAGGTCAACTCGTGGGACGAGTACCTCGGCACCTTCGTGAACGGCTCCGTCGGCGGCACGATGCAGGGCATCTGGATCGTCGGCTCCATCCAGACCGCCGAGGACCAGGCCGGCAAGTGGGCGATCACGAACGTGCCCTCGCTCGACGGCATCTCGGGCGCGACGAACTACACGGCCAGCGGCGGATCGTCGTGGGCGATCAGCTCGAACGCCGACACCGAGCTCGCGACCGACTTCCTCGCCGCGACCTTCGCCGGCTCCACCGAGCTCTACGACACGATCCTCCCCAAGTCGGGCGCCGTCGCGAACTGGCTCCCCGCCGGCTCCTCCGCGGCCTACGAGCAGCCGAACGAGTTCTTCGCCGGCCAGCCGATCTTCGCGGAGGTCGCCGAGTTCGGCGCCGAGGTGCCCAGCAACAACACCGGTGCGTACTACTACGAGGGTCGCGACGCCGTCAGCGCGGCGATCACGCAGATCATCGGAGGCGCCGACCCTGCCACGGCGCTCGAGGATGCGCAGGCCAACGTCGAGTTCGCGATGAGCTGACCGCGTCTCCGGGCCGGGGAGGCCGCCACCTCCCCGGCCCGGTCCCTCCTCTTCCCTCTCTCCGAGAATGCGAGTCGCCCGTGACCACCTCCGCCCCACCGCGTCCCAAGCCGCGCGTCCCCCCTCAGCGGCAGCGCGATCTGCACCGCGCGCCCCGGATGACCGGCGCGCGCCGGCGCAGCCTCACCGGCTGGGCCTTCCTCCTGCCCGCGTCGCTGCTGATCCTGCTGGTCAGCTTCCTGCCGATGGCGCAGGCGTTCCTGCTCTCCCTGCAGACCGGGCGCGGGGCGAACCTCTCGTTCGCCGAGCCGTTCTGGCTCAACTACGAGCGGCTGCTGCAGGACGAGATCTTCCTCCTGACGCTGCAGAACACCTTCGTCTACCTGCTCATCCAGGTGCCGGTGATGCTGGTCCTCGCACTGGTGCTGGCCAACCTGCTCAACAGCCGCACGCTGAAGTACAAGACCTTCTGGCGCACCGCGATCTTCCTGCCGTGCGCGGTCTCGCTGGTCGCCTACTCGCTCGTCTTCCGCACGCTCTTCGCCAACGACGGCTTCGTCAACGACGTGCTGACGGGCATCGGCATCCTCGACTCGCCCGTCAACTGGCTCGGCAACCCCGACACCGCGCGGTTCGTCATCATCCTGGGGCTGCTCTGGCGCTGGACCGGCTACAACATGGTCTTCTACCTGGCCGCCCTGCAGAACGTCGACTACTCGAGCATCGAGGCGGCGAAGATGGACGGCGCGAACGCGCTCCAGACCTTCTGGCACGTCACGATCCCGCAGCTCAAGCCGATCATCCTGCTCACGGCGATCATGTCGACCAACGGCACTCTGCAGCTCTTCGATGAATCGTGGGCCCTGACCAGGGGAGGCCCGGCGTACACGACGATGTCGATGTCGCACTACCTCTACGAGGTCTCGTTCCTGAAGAACCCGAACTTCGGCTACGCGTCCGCGCTGTCGTACGTGATCCTCATCCTCGTCGCGATCCTCGCGTTCGCCCAGCTGAAAGTCGGTGACAAGCGTGACTGATCCCGTCCGCACCCTGCCCGTGACCGATCCCGTCCTCGCCCTCCCCGAGACGGAGTCCCCCGACAACCGGCCGCCGACCGCACCGGTCCGCTCCGTCTCGGCCGTGGCTCGACTGCGAGGCCTGCCGAAGTACGTGTTCCTGGGGATCTTCGCCGTCTTCTCGATCTTCCCGCTGTACTTCATGGCCGTCTCGGCGACGAACACCAGCCAGGACGTGCTCGACTCCCGCCTCATCCCCGGCACCGCGCTGATCGACAACCTCGTGGGGCTGCTCGAGCTGCAGGACGTGGGCGCGGCGATGTGGAACTCGCTGACGGTGGCGGTGGGCACCACGGCGCTCGCGCTCATCGTCTGCTCGATCGCCGGCTACGGCTTCGAGGTCTTCCACTCGCGGGCGAAGGACTTCGTGATGGCGGTCCTCCTCATCGCCATCATGATCCCGTTCGCGGCGACCATGATCCCGCTCTTCCAGGTCTTCGCCGAGCTCGGGATGATCAACTCGCTGGCCGCGGTCGTCATCCCCGCCGTCTCGACGCCGTTCCTCATCCTGCTGTTCCGCCAGGCGTCGCGGTCGTTCCCGCACGAGATCATCGAGGCCGCGCGGATCGACGGAGTGAGCGAGCTGGGCATCTTCGCGAAGATCTACCTGCCGTCGATGAAGTCGACCTACGCGGCGGCCGCGGTCATCACGTTCATGACCGCGTGGAACAACTTCCTCTGGCCCAAGGTGATCCTGGTGAACAACGACTTCCAGACCATGCCGATGCTGATCTCGAACCTCAGCGCCGGCTACGTGGTCGACTACGGCATCCTCATGCTCGCCGTGTTCCTGGCCTCGGTGCCCACCGTGATCGTCTTCATGATCCTGCAGCGCTCGTTCGCCGAGGGCATCACCGGAGCGATCAAGTGAGCCTCGCGCAGGTCCCGGAGCAGGGCTCGGCACGCGGCTCCGGATTCGACCCCGCGCGCCTGTCCGACCCCGGCTTCTTCGCCGAGAACCGCCGGCCCGCCCACTCCGACCACCGCTGGTTCCGCTCCGAGGCGGAGGCCCGGAGCGGCGTCAGCTCGTTCGAGCAGTCGCTGAACGGGCTGTGGCGGATCCACTACGCGACCGATCCCTCCGGCACGATCCCCGGCTTCGAGCAGCCGGGGTTCGACGCGAGCGACTGGGACCTGATCCCCGTGCCCGCGCACATCCAGCTGCACGGCTACGACCGCCCGCAGTACGTGAACACGCAGTACCCGTGGGACGGGCGGGAGGCGATCGGGCCCGGGCAGGCCCCCGAGCGCTTCAACCCGGTCGCGTCCTACCTGACGGTGTTCGAGCTCGACGCACCCGTCGCGCCCGGCGAGCGGATCGCGCTCGACGTGCGCGGCGCCGAGAGCGCCATCGCGCTGTGGCTGAACGGCACGTACCTCGGCTTCTCGGCCGACAGCTTCTCGCCCGCCGAGTTCGACCTGACCGACGCCCTCGTGCCCGGCCGCAACACGCTGGCCGCGCAGGTGGTCAAGTGGTCGAGCGGCTCGTGGCTCGAGGACCAGGACTTCTTCCGCTTCTCGGGGATCTTCCGCGACGTGGTGCTGCTGCGCCGACCGCGGGTGCACGTCGAGGACCTCCGCGTCACCACCGTCGTCGAGGAGGGCTCCGCCGAGATCGTCGTCGAGCTGCGCCTCGACGGCGACGGCTCGGCGAGCATCGAGCTCGAGGGGGTCGGCGAGCTGCGCCGCGACGGCGACGGGCTGCACAGCATCCGTCTCGACGCGCCGCGCCTCTGGAGCCCGGAGGACCCCTACCTGCACCGGCTCGTCGTGCGCGTGCAGGACGCCGACGGCGAGATCACCGAGGTGATCCCGCAGGCGGTCGGACTCCGCCGCTTCGCGATCGAGGAGGGAGTGCTGCGCCTGAACGGCCGTCGCGTCGTCTTCTTCGGCGTGAACCGGCACGAGTTCGGCCTCGAGGGCCGCGTCGTCACCCGCGAGCAGACGGAGGAGGATCTGCGGATCCTCAAGCGGACGGGCGTGAACGCCATCCGCACCAGCCACTACCCCAACAACTCGTTCTTCTACGAGCTCGCCGACGAGTACGGCTTCCTCGTGATCGACGAGATGAACCTCGAGACGCACGGGCTGTGGGACCGCGTCCGCTACC
The DNA here is from genome assembly GCF_009807175.1 of Rathayibacter sp. VKM Ac-2803. Classification (NCBI taxonomy): domain Bacteria; kingdom Bacillati; phylum Actinomycetota; class Actinomycetes; order Micrococcales; family Microbacteriaceae; genus Rathayibacter; species Rathayibacter sp. VKM Ac-2803. Next base: position 172,850 of record NZ_WUCD01000001.1, read on the forward strand.
TCGGCGCCCCCGTCGCGGAGGCGGTGCCCGGCGACGACGGCCGCTGGATCCCCGCGCTGCGCGACCGCGCGCGGAGCCTCGTCGAGCGCGACAAGAACCACCCGAGCGTGGTGATGTGGTCGCTCGGCAACGAGTCGTTCGGCGGCAGCGTCCTGCGCGATCTCTCGGACTGGTTCCGCGAGGTCGACGACCGGCCCGTGCACTACGAGGGCGTGCACTGGGACTCCCGCTACCCCGACACGACCGACGTCGTCAGCCAGATGTACACCTCGGCCGCCGAGGTCGAGGGCTACCTCGCCGAGCACCGCGACAAGCCGCTCATCCTCTGCGAGTACGCGCACGCGATGGGCAACTCGTTCGGCGCGGTCGACCGCTACCTCGACCTGGCGTACCGCGAGCCGCTGTTCCAGGGCGGGTTCATCTGGGACTTCGCCGACCAGGCGATCCCGATGGTCGACCGGCACGGGCGGTCCTACCTCGGCTACGGCGGCGACAGCGGAGAGGCGCCGCACGACGGCGACTTCAGCGGCAACGGGATCCTCTTCGCCGATCGCACTCCTACGCCCAAGCTGCAGGAGGTGGCGCACCTCTACCAGCCGTTCCGCGTCGAGGTGTCGGCCGACGGGATCGTGATCGAGAACCGGCTGCTGTCGACCCCGTCCTCCGAGTACGACGCCGTCGTCACCCTGCGGCGGGAGGGCAGGGAGCTCGCCGTCCGGCCGCTCGAGACGGCGGTCGCTCCCGGATCGACGGAGCGCTGCGCGACTCCGGTGCCCGTGCCGGAGCTGCCGGGCGAGTACACCGTCGACGTCGAGCTGCGGCTCGCGGTCGGGACCCGCTGGGCCGAGCCCGGTCACGTCGTCGCCCGTGGTCAGCACGTCCTCCGGGTGGCGGGCCGACCGTCCGTCGCCAGGGCGCCGCTCCCCGAGATCATCGACGGCACGCACAACGTGGGCGTGCGGGGCGAGGGCTTCAGCGTCCTCTTCTCGCGCCTGCACGGCGGTCTGATGTCGTACCGGTGGGGCGGAGGCGCCGAGGGCGGGCGGGAGATGCTCACGTCCATCCCGATGCCGTCGTTCTGGCACGCCCCGACGTCGAACGAGCGGGGCTGGGGCGGGCCGTTCGAGGACGGCCAGTGGCTGCTGGCGAGCCGCTACGCGCGGGTCGCCGGCGACGCGCTGCGGACCGCGCGCGTCTCCTCCGACGACACCGCCGTCACCGTCGGCTTCACCTACGAGCTGCCGACCACCCCGCGCACGACCTGCGACGTCGACTACCGGGTGACCGGCGACGGGCGGATCGAGGTCACGGTCGCGATGGACGTCCCCGACGCCCTGCCCGACCTGCCCGAGTTCGGCATGCAGCTCACCACGACTGCCGACGCCCACCGGCTCCGCTGGTACGGCGACGGACCCGACGAGTGCTACTCCGACCGTCGGCTCGGGGCGCGCCTCGACGTCTGGCAGAGCGAGGTCGCGCGCGAGCTGCCTCCGTACCTCAAGCCTCAGGAGTCGGGCAGCCGCACGGGAGTGCGCTGGGCCGAGGTCACCGACGACGACGGCTGGGGGCTGCGCCTCGACAGCGATGACGGGATGGAGTTCTCGGCACTGCCGTGGACGCCGTACGAGATCGAGAACGCGCAGCACCCGAACGAGCTGCCGCCGGTGCAGCGGACGGTCCTCCGTCCGGCGCTCCGGCGGCGCGGAGTCGCCGGGGACGACTCCTGGGGCGCGCGGCCGCATCCGGAGTACCTGGTGCGGCCGCGCGACGGGCGGCTCGTCTTCCGCTTCGGGCTGGCGGGAGTGACGGGCCGCTGATCAGCCGGGACGCGAGCTGCCCGTCAGCTCGCGTCCCGCAGCTCGCGGAAGCCGGAGCGGTGGTAGACGAGCGGCTCGACGGCGGGATCGACCTCGAGCGAGTGCACCCGGAGCAGGACGACGCGGTGATCGCCCGCCGGCGTCTCGGCGTGCACCGAGCACTCGAAGCGGAGCGACGACCCGCCGAGGAGGACGGCTCCGCCCTCGCGCTCCTCCTGGGCGAGGCCGTCGAACCGGCTGTGGCGCGTGCGGGAGGCGAGGCGGTGGGTCGCCGCAGCCTGCGACGCCGACAGCATCGAGACGCCCACGCGGGCGGAGGTGCGCAGGAGCGGCCAGGTCGTGGACGCCTCCCGGACCGCGAACATCACCAGCGGCGGGTCGAAGGAGGCGCCGACGCTCAGCGAGGTGGCGATCATGCCCTCGGGGGCGCCGTCGACCATCGCGGCGACCGCGGCGACGGCGGAGGGGACGTGCGCGAGGGCGTCCTCGATGCGGGTGAGGGCGAGTGTGGTCATGGGGCGCCGTTCGTCGGAGTGTCGTTCAGGGAGGGGGACTCGGAAGGACGGCTCCGTCCTGTCTGGCTTTCTGGGCTATCGTGAACCACATGGTTCACCGCTGTCAAGGTGCGGGGGCCCTCAGCGGCCCGCCCGGGCCGGGAACGGACTGCAGCAGCGCATGAAGAAGATCGTCCTCGGAGTGTTCGAAGCGGGCACCGCCCACGTCGGCGGCACGATCAGCTGGTCGCACCCGCGCAGCCGCGACGGCGGGGACTTCCGCGACATCGGCTACTGGGTGCGGATGGCGCAGGTGCTCGAGGCCGCCGACTTCGACTTCCTCTTCTTCGCGGGCGGATCATTCGGCTACTCCTCGCGCCGCGGCGAGCTCTCGGACGTGCTGGTGAAGGCCGGCATGACCTTCTCGCTCGACGGCGCCTACCTGATCCCCGCGCTGGCGGTCGGCACCGAGCGGCTCAACTTCGTCGTCACCTCGACGACCGGGGCCGACCACCCGCTGCACGCCGTCCGCAAGTTCTCGACCCTCGACCACGTGACGAACGGGCGGATCGGCTGGAACATCGTCACCGGCGCCTCCCAGAACACGATGGCCGCCATGCTCGGGCAGCAGGCCATGGTGCCGCACGACGAGCGCTACCGCGCCGCGCAGGAGTACGTCGACGTCGCCTTCTCGTTCTGGGAGGGCGGCAACGACGACGACGCGATCGTGCTCGACCACGAGGCGAACGTGTTCGCCGACCCCGAGAGGATCCACCCGGTCGCGTACGAGGGCGAGTTCTACCGCTCGCACGGGTACCACACGCTGCCGCCGTCGCCGCAGCGCTCGCCGCTGCTGTTCCAGGCGGGCACCTCGCCCGTCGGCCGGGCCTTCGCGGCGAAGAACGCCGAGTGCGTGTTCGTGCAGGGCTCGACGTACGCGAAGGTCGCCTCGGACATCGCCGACATCCGCCGCCGAGCCGACGAGAACGGGCGCGACGGCTCCGCGATCAAGGTCATGGTCGGAGTGACGATCGTGGTCGGCGAGACCTCGGAGGAAGCGGCCCGCCTCCGCGCCGAGTTCGACACCCTTCAGAGCGACGAGCTGGCCGCGCACTACTACGCCGGCAACACGGGCGTCGACCTGCTCGAGTACGACCTCGACCGCACGCTCGCCGAGCAGCTCGTGCTCGACGACCAGGCAGGCCAGATGGGCACGAGCAACATCGAGCGCTTCCTGACCCGGCCCGACGGGACGGCGCCCACCGTCCGCGAGATCCTCGACGAGCTCAAGGGCAAGGGCACCCGCGGCTTCGCGATCACGGGCGACCCGGTCGAGGTCGCCGACGAGCTCGAGCGGATGATGGACGAGACAGACCTCGACGGCATCATGCTCGAGGCCGTCTTCGGCATCGCCTCTCTCGAGGACTTCATCGCCCTCGTGCAGCCCGAGCTGCGCCGCCGCGGCCGCCTCGACCCGCCGTCGACCGGCAGCACGTTCCGCGAGCGCATGCTCGGCGGCGGCCCGCACATCGCCCCCGAGCACCACGCGGCGACGTTCCGCCGCCCTCGCGCCGACTGATCGGCTCCTGCCCGCCGCCTGCTGCCCCCTCCTCGCTGATCGAGTAGCCCGCGCAGCGGGCGTATCGAGATCCACCACCATCGACAGGTCCGGTCTGCAGGCCTCGCCTGCTGGCGGACGGTGGTCTCGATACGGCACCTGCAGCGGCTACTCGACCAGCCAGCGCCGACCCTGCCCCCCCCCCCTGCATGCTGATCGAGTAGCCCGCGCAGCGGGCGTATCGAGATCCACCTTCATCAACACGTCCGGCCTGCACGCCTCGCCTACTGACGGACGGGGGTCTCGATACGCCACCTGCGGCGGCTACTCGACCAGCAGGCGGGCGGCCGGACGAACGGCGGCGATGCCGCAACAGGCACCACGGCGTCCGCCTTCTCCCCAGAACCGGAGACGACACCGGCAACCTCCGGCTGCGACCGCAACGCTCGTCTTCATGGCCTTCGTCTACATCCTCCGCTGCAGCGACGGCAGCTACTACGTCGGCAGCACACGCTCGCTCCACCGACGCGTCGACGCGCACATGATGGGCAAGGGCGCCGAGTACACGAGCAGACGTCTGCCGGTCACCCTGCTCTGGCACCAGGAGTTCGAGAGCATCGCCGAGGCCTTCTGGTGGGAGAAGCGCATCCAGAACTGGAGCCGCGCGAAGCGCGAAGCCCTCATGCGCGGCGACTACACGGCCCTCCGCCGCGCCTCGAAGAAGACCTTCCCGAAGCCTGAGGACACGCCCTCGCCCCCGGCCCGCTGAACGAGGTGGGTCTCGATACGCCGCCTGCGGCGGCTACTCGACCAGCGGGCTGGCGGCTGCGGCCACTTCTACCTCTCCATCGAGACGCGAAGCGGCTTCGTCGAGTGGACCCGCGTCAGCTCACGCGGACGAGGGTGCGCTGCCAGCCGCTCGAGCCGTTCGGGGCGATGGGGGCGCGGTCCTCGATCTGCAGGGTGCCGTTCGCGTCGGTGGCCCGGACGGCGACGTAGTGCGATCCGCTCTCGGCCTCCCAGTCGACGTACCACTGCACCCAGGTGTCGAGGTTCACGGGAGTCGACAGGGTCGCGGCCTGCCAGTCGCCGTCGTCGATGCTGACCTCGACCTTGTCGATGCCGATCGACTGCGCCCAGGCCATGCCCGCGATCTTGGTCGGGCCGGCGGGGATCGCGGCGTCGATGCGCGGGGTGTCGATGCGCGACGACATCTTGATCGGGGCCTCGGCGGAGTAGCCGCGCGGGGTCCAGTAGGCCTCGTCGGCCGCGAAGGTGGTGACCTTCAGCTCGGTCAGCCACTTGGTGGCCGAGACGTAGCCGTAGAGGCCGGGCACGACCATCCGCACCGGGAACCCGTGCTCGAGGGGCAGCGGCTCGCCGTTCATGCCGACGGCGAGGATCGCGTCGAGACCGTCGTCGGTCAGCGCACCGAGCGGGGTGCTGGCGGTGTAGCCGTCGGCGCTGGTCGAGAGCACCATGTCGGCGCCGCCCTGCACGCCGGCCATCGCGAGCACGTCGCGGATCGGGACTCCGAGCCACTTCGCATTGCCGACGAGACCGCCGCCGACCTCGTTCGAGACGCAGGTGAGGGTGACGCCGTACTCGTCGAGGCCCATGTCGAGCAGCTGCTGGAAGGTGAGCGTCACCTCCTGGTCGACCATCCCCGAGACCTTCAGGGTCCAGGTCGACGGGTCGACGGTGGGGACCGTCAGCGCGGTGTCGACGCGGTAGAAATCGGCGTTGGGCGTGTAGAGCGGCGAGAGTCCGTCGATGCCGAGGTCGGCGCCGGCGGGCACCGTGACAGTGGTGCGGGGGCTCGGGAGGCGCAGCGCCTCGCGGACGCTCGCCAGCGACGAGGTCGCGGCGTTCACCAGGCGGGCTCCGGTGCCGACCACGGCCGCGCCGACAGCGGCGATCAGGGTGATGCGGAGGAAGCCGCGGCGCTCGAGGCCGCGAGCCTCGGAGGCTGTTCCCCTCGCCTCCGAGGCCCGTTCAGCGCGCCAGCGGCGCAGCCGGGAGAAGATCAGGTGCATCACGACGACGGCCACGACGAGCCCGACCAGGGTGGGCACGGCCGAGAGCGCGCCGGCCCCGGCGCGGGTGACGATCGCGGCGATCGAGAGGCCGCCCGCGACGACCAGCAGGATCTGACCGAGCGGCGGGCGGATCAGCTGCAGCACTCCGGCGACGGCGGCGGCCACCAGCACGGCGACGCCGACGCCGATCAGCAGGAAGACCTTGTCGTTCTCACCGAAGGTCGTGATCGCGAACTCCTTGAGGGGGCGCGGCACGATGTCGATGACGAAGGAGCCGAGCGCGAGCACGGGGCTCGCGGTCCGCGCGACGAGGAGGGCGACGAGCTCGGCGACCGCGAGCAGGACTCCGGCGACGACGATGCCGGCGAAGGCGGCGAGCGCGAGGAAGCGCCACTGGTGGACGCGCGCGGCTCCTGCTGTCTGTTTCATGGGAGTCATGATTCGCTCTTGACCTGCCCGTTCGCAGGGTGCTGGTGGTTTGGTCCGCACCGACGACATTCGGTAACGGTTCGGTAACGACGGCGGCCGCCGGAGGAGCTCCCCCCGGCGGCCGCCGTCGGTCCGGTCGCGGGTCAGCCGCAGGAGCGGGCCGAGTAGGGCGCCTCCTTCGTCGTCGTGACGGCCTTGCCGTCGATCGTGGCGGTGGCCGTCGCCGAGGCGGTGGCCGCCGGGATCGAGACCGCGCGCGTCGTGAACGCGTGCGTCGCGCTCGCGCCCGGCTTCACTCCGGTGAAGGCCTTCGAGCCGAAGGGGGAGGTGAGCGTGATCGCGGCGGCCGCCGTCGCGTCGTTGCGAGCCGTCACCGTCAGCACGACCTTGCCCGCGACGCAGCGCGTCGTGGCGGTGACCGTCATGTCGACGACCGCTGCGGGGGCCGCCTTCACGATCGCCAGCCGGTAGGTCGCGATCGTCGTGTGGTCCTGAGCGGAGGAGGTGATCACGACGTCCGTGGTCCCCGAGGCCGCCAGGGTCACCGTGCGCGCTGCGGTGTCGTCGATCAGCACGCCGTCGACCCTCACCAGTCCGCTCGCCACGGCCGGGTCGAGGTCGAGCGCGACGCTCGTCGTCGGGACCGGCACGGTCAGCGTGTAGTCGCGGACGCCGGTCGCCAGCGCCGGAGACAGGGTCCCGACGTCGGAGGCGAGCTTCGTCAGCTCGGCGCTCGTCGCGTAGCCGGTCGACTCCGTCGTGTAGACGCCGTAGACGCCGCCGACGTTGCTCGCGGTCCCGGTGCCCTGGAAGCGCACGGTGACCTTGGGCACCCTGTTCCCCTGGGCGTCGAGCACGTACGCGCCCGCCTGGTTGCGCTTGTAGCTGTCCTTCGCGGCGATGCCGTCGAGCACCGCGCGCGGGATCTCGTCGTACTGCACGTACCAGTTCGTCGAGCCGGCGGCCCCCGAGATCACCTCGGTCTTGAGCTTCACGTCGTTGACGTACACGTCGAACGTGCGGCCCGCGTCACCCGCGTAGTAGCGGACGCCGAGGTAGTTCGCAGGCAGGGTCGGGTCGACGATCATGTCGTACTGGAAGTACGCATCCGCCGCCCTCTCGCCGTCGCGGTAGCCCTCGCCGCGCCACGTCCCGACGGCCGACCGGTTGTACTTGTAGTTCTTGTCGGCCTCGCTGTTGTTGTTGTCGAACGAGGTGAGCGAGTCGATCGTCGTCTCGTCGACCCGCAGCTGCTGCTTCTGCTTGAGGATCAGCGCCTGCGCCTCGGCGGAGTCGGGGGCGATCAGCGTCATGTACGTCGCGTAGCGCGCGTTGTACAGGCTGTAGTACGGCTGGAACACGCGGGCCTCGGACGCGGCGTCGACGTTCGTCATGCCGAAGCGCATCGTCTGCATCCCGTTGGCGTTCACGCCGTTGGGGAGGCGCAGCAGGTTCTGCTTCACCGCGGAGGTCCACTGGGCAGCGTTCGCGACGACGACGTTCGAGTTCACCGACTTGTCGGCGACGCTCATCTGGACGAGCACGCCCGCGGGGTACGAGGCGGCGACGTTGTTCCGGTTGAGCTCGGTCGCGAGCAGCACGGGTCCGTACGTGAAGGCCGTCCAGTTCGCGTTCTCGGTGTCCGCGACGGCGGCGACCGCGGCGGGCAGCTTCCAGGTGAGCGTGTCGCCCGCCTTCACCGCGACGACGGCGTAGCCGCCCTCGGCCGTGACGGCTCGCGCGGCGCCGTTGACGGTGAGCGTCGGCGCTCCGTCGACCCACGAGGGGATGCGGAGGCGCAGCGTCATTCCGTCGGCGACCGCTCCGGCACCCAGAGCGGCGACCGTGAAGCTCGCCGTGTCGGTGTTCGGGATGTCGGCCGTCTGCGTGAGCTTCAGGTTGCTGCCCGCCGAGCTGAGCACGGAGGAGCGGAACTGGTTCACGTAGACCGTCCTGTCGCCCTCGAAGTAGATCGAGTCGCCCAGCTTGGTGAAGCTCTCGACGCCGGTGCCGTGGTCGCACCAGAACTCGTCGAGCTCCTTGCCGAAGACCTTCGCGTAGCCCGCGGTCTGCGGCTGGAAGTACGTCACCATCCCGGACTCGGGGTTCTGCACCGACAGGACGCCGTTGATGAACGCGTCCTCGTAGAAGTCGGCGTACTTCACGTCCTTCGTCACCTGGAACAGCGCCCGGGCGAGCTTGAGCATGTTGTAGATGTTGCAGCCCTCGGACGTGGAGTTCTCGCCGTATCCGGTGGTCTGGCCCGTGGTGGCGTACTGGTAGAGGGTGTCGGGGGCGTGGAAGTGCTCGGACTGGCTGTTGCCGCCGTTCGCGTAGGTGTGCGATTCGTCGACCATCCGGAAGAAGTTCTCGGCGGCCCGGCGGTACATGTCGAGGTCCGCCTTCTCGGCGGCGGTCAGCGTGGCGTAGAGCGAGGGATTGTCGGTGAAGACGGTGTAGCGCTTGAGCGCGCCGATCAGCTTGGGGATCGTCGTGTTCGCGTGCAGGCCGTTCAGGACGTCCTCGTTGTTCGCGAGGCGCTGGAACAGCGCGGTCTCGTCGAAGTACTCGGCCGCGCGCTTGTGCGCCGGCTTCTCGGTGACCTCGTAGAGGCGGTAGAGCGCCTCGTTCATCCCGCCGTACTCGGTGTTCAGCAGCTGCGCCGGGTTGGCCTGGCGGCCGGCCCAGTTCGTGATCCAGGAGCCGAAGCCGTCGGCGACCACGAGGGCCTTCGACGAGACGGCGCTGGGAGCGTACTGGTGCGCGTCGAGCAGGCCCGCGAGCACCTTGTGCAGGTTGTAGAAGGGCACGAGCAGGCCGTCGGCTCCGCTCGGCAGGTAGCTCACCGGGAACGGCGAGACGTAGCCCGCGTTCGCCGGGTCCTTCGCCGCGTAGGCGTCCTGCACCTTCTTCAGGCCGTCGACGGAGGCGGTCAGCTTCGCGAGCAGAGCGGCCTTGGTGGTCGCGTCCTGCTCGGTCGCGTAGGCCTGGGAGAGGCCGGAGAGGTAGTGGCCGAAGAAGTGGCCCTGGAACCTCGTGCCGTTCGCGCGCTCCCAGCCGCCGTAGCCGCCCGCGGTCGTCGGGGTCAGGCCCGCCTCGCGGTAGAAGGAGTAGAGGAACATCTCGGGGTCGAGGCTGAGCAGGTACTCGACGGTCTGCTGCTCGCCGTTGTCGAGGTACGGATCCTGGACGGTGACGTCGGAGAGACCCGCCTCCTGCAGGTGGACCGAGCTCTTCACGCCCTTCGGCTGCACCTGGATCGTGTACGCCCTCGTAGCGGCGGCGCTGCCTCCGTAGGTCGCGGAGCCGGTGACGGTGACCGTCGTCGCCGCGGTGCCGGGGGTGACCGTCGCGGTGCCTCCGTCGATCGCGATCGTGGCGGTGTCGGAGGAGGACCAGGTGATGTCGGAGCCCTTCGCGCCCTTCAGCGGTACCGAGAATCCGGTGCTCGTGCCGGCGGGGAGCGTGATCGCGTCGAGGTCGGACTGGGCGACCGCCTTCGCGTCGAACGCCGCGTTGTGCGCCTTCGTCAGCGCGACGATGTCGGAGGTCGTGGCGACGGCGTCGTAGAGGACGTAGTCGTCGAGCAGGCCGCGCAGGTGCGCGCCGTTGTACTGGGGGCCGTTGAAGCCGATGGTCTTGGTCGACGTGCCCTCGGAGCCGAGGACGCCGGTGGCCGCGCCGGTCGCGGCGTACTTCACCGTGCTCGGCTGCTTCACGCCGTTGCGGTAGAAGGCGACGTCCTTCGTGGTCTTGTCGTAGGTCGCGACCACGTGGGTCCACTCCCCGACCGGGAAGAAGCCGGCGCGCGGGGCGTCGATCGCGACCTTGTAGGGCTGGCCGGACGACGGGCCGATCGAGAGAGCGAGGGGCGTGCCGTCGCCCTCGGAGGTGAGGTACCAGCCGTCGGAGTTGTAGGCCGTCTTGTTCCAGGTGAAGACCTGCTCGCCGGTCATCGCCGCGGTCGGCCTGTACCAGAACGACACGGTCAGGTTCGCGGGCTGCAGGCGCGCATCCGTGCCGAGCGACACGGCGTTGGAGCCGGTGAACTCGAAGGCCTGGCCGGCGAGGCCGGTGCCGTAGGCGGCCGTGCCCTTCTGCATCCCGACCGTGGTGCCGCGCCCGCTCGTGTCGGCGATGCTGCCGTCGAACGGCAGCTCGAGCACCTTGCTGCTGTCGAGGGAGGTGGCGGGGGCGGCCTGCGCGGTCGGCCCGACCGCGAGCAGTCCCGCCGTCAGTGCCATCACCGCCGCCGCCGCGATCGGTGTCCGTCGTCTCGTCGTCATTCGTGGAGCCTCTCGTCATTGAGAACGTCAGGGGACGGCGAGAGAGCGGAACGTCCTCACCGAATTCGCGAAATGTTACCGTGAACAAACGCGTTTCGGTGAGGTTTCGGTGCGGGAACCGAGCGACTGCGAAGCCCCGCCCCCGCCCTCACCGGCGCTGAGCGAGGGCCTCCAGCAGGTAGGGCGCGGTGCGGCTCGCGGAGGACCGCGCGACCTCCTCCGGAGTGCCCGTCGCGACGATCGAGCCGCCCGCCTGGCCCGCTCCGGGGCCGAGGTCGATGACCCAGTCGGCGTCCGCGACGATCCGCATGTCGTGCTCGACGACGATCACGGTGTTGCCCGCGTCGACCAGGTGCTGCAGGTGGCCGAGCAGGCGGTCGGCGTCGGCGGGGTGCAGGCCCGAGGTCGGCTCGTCGAGCAGGTAGAGGGTGTCGCCGCGCTGGGCGCGACGCAGCTCCGAGGCGAGCTTCACCCGCTGCGCCTCGCCTCCCGAGAGCTCGGGGGCCGGCTGGCCGAGCGAGACGTAGCCGAGCCCGACGTCGAGCAGCGCGTCGAGGTGCCGGACGACCTCGGGCTCGTCGGCGAAGACGTCGCGGGCCGCGCTGACGCTGAGTGCGAGGACGTCGGCGATCGTCTGCCCGTTCAGCGTCACCTCGAGCGTCTCGGGGTTGTAGCGGGTCCCTCCGCAGGTCGCGCAGGGCGCCTCGACGGTCGGCAGGAACAGCAGCTCGACCTCGATCGACCCCTCGCCCTTGCAGACGGGGCAGCGTCCGCTCGGCAGGTTGAACGAGAAGCGGCTCGCGCCGAAGCGGCGGCGCTTCGCCTCCGGAGTCGCCGCGAACAGGGCCCGCACCCGGTCGAACAGGCCGGTGTAGGTCGCCACGTTCGAGCGCGAGGTGCGGCCGATGGGCGTCTGGCTGACCTGCACGACCCGGCGGAGGCGGTCGGCCGGCCCCGAGGCGCTCCCGAGCGTGGCGTCGGCGGTCGAGTCGAGCAGCGGGTCGTCGGAGGAGCGCTCCTCCGCGGCGGGAGCGTCCTCGGCGACGTCGGCGCGCAGGCTCGCCCGCAGCAGGTCCGGGAGCGCCTGGTTCACCAGCGTCGACTTGCCCGATCCGGAGACGCCGGTGACGGCCGTCAGCACGCCGACCGGGAACGAGACCGCCAGGTCGCGGAGGTTGTTGCGCGCGACTCCGGCGAGCTCGATCCGCGCGTCGGCCGTGCGCCGGGTGCGCAGCGGCACGGGATCGCCCTCGGGGAAGAGGTAGCGCCGCGTGACGGAGTCGCGGGCGCCCGTGAGGCCGGCGAGCTCGCCCGAGTAGACGACGGTCCCGCCACCCGACCCCGCGCCCGGGCCGATGTCGACGATCCAGTCGGCCTGGCGGATGACCTCGAGGGAGTGCTCGACGAAGAAGACCGTGTTGCCCGTCTCCTTGAGCGTCCGCAGGATGCCGAGGAGCGCCTCCGTGTCGGCCGGGTGCAGACCGGTGGACGGCTCGTCGAGGACGAAGACGACGCCGAACAGGCGCGACAGGACCTGGGTGGCGAGGCGCATCCGCTGCAGCTCGCCGGAGGAGAGCGTGGGCGTCGAGCGGTCGAGGGAGAGGTAGCCGAGCCCGAGGTCGATGATCGGCGACATGCGCCCGACCAGGTCCTCGACGAGGCGCTGCGCGGCCAGGCGGGTCTGCGGTGCGCCGTCGGCCGCGGCCCAGTCGGGCTCCAGCACGCGCTTCATGACGACCACGAGATCCTCGAGCGGGAGGGCGGAGAGCTCGGTGATGTCCCGGCCCTCGAACGTGACGGCGAGCGCCTCGGGCTTCAGCCTCCTGCCACCGCAGGTGCCGCACGCCACGCTCACCAGGAACGTCGCCGCGCGCTCGCGCATCCGGGCGCTCTTCGAGCCGGCGAAGGTGTCGAGGACGTAGCGGCGCACCCCGAGGAACGTGCTCATGTACCTCGGCTCGACCCCGGCGGCGACGGCCTCGCGCACCTCGGCGGGCGAGCGGTCGGTCCAGACGGGCACCTGGGGCGACTCGGGCGTGTGCAGGATCCAGTCGCGCTCGTGGGCCGGCAGATCGCGCCAGGGCACGTCGATGTCGTAGCCGAGCGAGATCAGGCTGTCGCGCAGCTGCTTGCCGTGCCACGCGGTCGGCCAGGCGGCGAGGGCGCCGTCGCGGATGGTGAGCGACTCGTCGGGCACCATCAGCTCGTCGGGAACGTCGTAGACGCGCCCGATGCCGTGACAGGTCGGGCACGCGCCCTGGACGGTGTTGGCCGAGAAGTCCTCCGCGAAGAGCATCGGCGCCCCCTCCGGATACCGGCCGACCCGCGAGAACACCATGCGCACCACGCTCGAGAGGGTTGTGGCGCTGCCGACCGTCGACCGCGCCGATCCGCTCGAGCGCCGCTGCGGCAGGGCGACCGCGGGCGGCAGCCCCTCGATCGCGTCGACGTCGGGCACGCCCACCTGGTCGATGAGCCGCCGTGCGTAGGGCGCGACCGACTCGAAGTAGCGCCGCTGCGCCTCCGCGTAGAGCGTGCCGAAGGCGAGCGAGCTCTTGCCCGAGCCGGACACGCCGGTGAAAGCCACGAGGGCGTCGCGGGGGATGTCGACGTCGACGCTCCGGAGGTTGTTCTCCCGGGCGCCCCTGACGCGGACCCGGTCGAGGCTGGTGGGCGGTGTCGTCGGCACAGTCATCCCTCCAGCTTGCCGTGTCCGGAGGCGGGCTCCCGACGCCGGACCCGCTGGATGCGCGCGCGGACGTGCCGCTGCAGCAGCGCCGGGTAGAGCTGCAGCACGATCGTCGAGGCCAGGAGCCCCGCCGCCCCGCGAGGCGCACCCCGGAGGAGGACGGCGGCGGCGACGGCGACACCGCCCGCGGTACCGGCGAGGTGCACGAGCTCCGACCGCCGGGTGTGCTGATCGAGCGACGCGAGACCCGCGCGGGTGCCGTCGTAGGCGCGCAGGCGCGTGATCCGCCGGTTCCAGCCCGTCCGGTCGAGCATCCGCCCGAAGCGTCCGACCCCCAGCGCCCGGAGGATCGCCGGCTCGCGGGGACCCACCGTGAACAGCCGGTTCTCGAGCGGTCGCGCCCGTCGGCTGATGGTCAGCGCGGCGGCGCCGGTCAGGACCGGCTGCACCAGCACGGCGAGCGGCTCGCGGCCGGATCGGATCATGCGGCACAGTCCAGCAGACGGAGCCCGGTCGCTGCAGTGTCCGCGTGGACGAGGAGGAGTTCCTCCGCGAGTGGCGCGCACCCTGAGCCGCGCGCTCCGGAGGACGTGGATCTCGATACGCCCGCTGCGCGGGCTACTCGATCAGCGACGGGGGGGGGGGGGGCGAGACGCCCGCCCTCCAGCCCGCTGGTCGAGTAGCCGCCGCAGGCGGCGTATCGAGACCCACCAGCATCAGCAGGCAGGCGGATCGCTGCCGCCCGTCAGCCGCAGCTGCGGGCCGCGTACGGCGCCGTGAGCGTCGCGCCGCCGGCCGTCGCTGTCAGGGTGCCGGCCGCCACCGACACCGCCCGCGTCGTGAAGGCGTGCGTCGCGTTCGCGCCCGCAGGCGCGGTCAGCGCCGGCGAGGAGCCCCACGCCGAGCGGATCACGACCGGGACCGCGGAGGCGCCCGTGTTCTTCACGACTCCGGTCACCACGACCCTGCCCGCGACGCACCGGGTCGACGCGGTGAGCGTCGCCGTCGTCGCGGTCACCACGACCGTGGCGGTCACGCGGACGGCCGTCGAGCTCGAGAGCACGCGGCCGGGAGCGTTGTAGGCCGTCGATCCGCCGGCCCCCACCCACTGGTTGTCGTTCGCGCCCAGAGTGCGCACGACGCCGGTCACCGCGTAGCGGCCGGGAGCGGCGCCCACCGACGAGACGTCCCACGTCACCGGCTGCGACGCGGTGCCGCGGCCGTAGGCGAGCACCACGTCGGTGCGAGACGGCAGCGCCGCGACCGAGCCCACCTCGCCGAGATCGGAGCGCACGGCCGACGCCGCATCCGCCGCGCGCACCTCGGCGTACTGCCCCGCGGTGAGCGAGACGATTCCGCCGTGCTTGGTCGACGGCGCCATCGAGAAGCCGGGGTCGTTCAGCTGCGTCCAGCCCGCGTCGAGGTCGGTGGTCACCATCGGCCGGTAGCCGGTGGAGGGGATCACGTCGGCGTAGAGGTACCAGCGGTCGGTGTCGTGATCCTTGAACACGGCCGGCCCTTCCACTCCCCCGGCGTTCCCTCCCGCCCAGACCGCGCCGATGCGGTCCTGCAGCGGCGTCCACGTCGTCGCCGGCAGCCACCACTTCGGAGCCGTCGTCGACTCCATGTAGATGCCGCGGCCGGTGCCGTTGTCCTTCGAGATCCGGTAGGTCGTGCCGTCGTCCTGGATGAGGGTCGTGTCGATGACATCCGCCCCGGTGTCGATGAACGTGCCCCCGTACGAGTACGTCGCCTGGGTGAAGTCGGTGGTCACGCCCCAGAGAACGCGCGACGAGCCGGTGCCCGGCGTGTGCGCGGCGCTGCCGTAGACGGTGGAGGACCAGTAGACGACGAACGCGCCCCTGCCCGCCGCGTAGTAGTCGGGCACCCAGGTCGCCTCGGGCGCCCACATCATGCCGGCCTCGAGCGCCTTCGCGCCCGCGCCGTCGAGCGCCACGTCGAACTGGCGCAGGTCGCTCCACGACACCAGGTCGGTCGACTCCCAGACGTTCATCCTCGTGCTGCCCTGCGTGGTCCAGTAGCACCACGTGGTGCACGAGCCGGCGCCCTGGTCGCCGCCGAAGACCCGCAGATCGGTGGCGATGATGTAGTACTTCTTCGTCTCGGGGTTGTAGGTGAGGTACGGGTCGCGCACGCCGGTCGTGCCGAGGTCGGAGGCGAGGATCGGCTTCCCGCCGTTCAGCGGGTCCCACTTCTCGGGGTCGTCGCCGCGCGAGACGTCGAGGTAGATCTTCTCGGCGTAGCCCGCCGCGTCCTCGATGAAGTGCACCATCAGATATCCGTAGGGGGTGTCGACGCCGACCTGCGGCTCGACCGTCACGGCGATCTGCCGGGTCTGCGCGACTCCGCGGATCGAGGCGGTGGCGGTGAGCGTCGAGGCCCGGGCGGCCTGTCCCGCGGCGGGCCGGTCCGCCTGAAGGGTCCGGCCGTCGGTCACGCGGAGGGCCGGGTCGCTCGAGGCCCAGGTCACGGCTCCACCGTAGTCAGGCAGGGTCGTGGTCGAGTCGTCGACTGTCACCGGAACCGCGACGGAGTCGAGCACCCCTGCGACGAGCGGCGCGAAGGTCGCCGCGTGGGGCTTCGCGTCCACGGTCGAGACGTCGACGATCTCCTGGGCGCTCAGCGCCCGGTCGTACACGCGGAACGCCGAGACCTCCCCCTTGTAGAACGGGTCGGGGTAGGGCGCGCGGCCGATCGTGTTCAGCGACTGGTCGGTCACGGAGGAGGGGCGCAGCGCGGTCGGCGCCGACGCCACGCGCACGCCGTCGACGAAGAACGAGATCGTGCCGGCCGTGCCGTCGATCACCGAGGTGAGGCTGTACCAGCGGTCGGCCGCGATGCCCGAGGCGCTGCGCGCGTTGTTCTCGGCGCCGCCTCCGCCGGTCGTGATCGCGGTGCGCACCCTGTCGCGCACCGACGCGAACCAGTACTGCGAGGTGCTGTCGCTGCCGAGGTTCCAGAGGAAGTGGAAGGTCGAGAGCATCGACGCGTCGGCGCGCGTCTCGACGGTGACCGTCGCCGAGGACTTCCCCTTCAACAGGTCGTCCGGCAGCTCGACCCAGGGCGCGGCGCTGGTCTTGGCGCCGCCGGTGAGACGGAGTGACGTGCCGGTCCAGAGCGCGTCGGTCCCGTTCACGACACGGGCGGGTCCCACGGCGCCTCCCGCGGTGTTCGGGACGCTCGCCCCGCTCGTCTGCGTGAAGCGGTAGTCGGCGAGGAGCCCGGAGGACGGGATCTGCGCCTCGGCGGCGGTGGCGGCGGGCGCGACGAGACCCGAGGCGAGCACCGCCCCGATCCCGAGGGCGGCGAGGACGGCGCGCAGGGGCGCGCGCCTGGAGGTGGTGGGCATGGTGCTCCTTCGCACAGTGCTGGAGGGGTGATGTCTGACGCTGGTGGATCTCGATACGCCCGCTGCGCGGGCTACTCGATCAGCAAGAAACGCGGGGCCTGCGGATTCAGCAGAGTGCCTGTCGGCGGGGCAGTGCCTGCTGGTCGAGTAGCCGCGCAGCGGCGTATCGAGACCTACGTCAGTCAGAAGCTCAGCCGCAGGTGATCGCCGGATACGCCGCCGTCGTGGTGACCGCGCGCCCCTGGTCGTCGACTCCGGCGCCCGACACGGTGGCGGACCCCGCGACGAGCGTCGCCTGCCGCACCGTCGAGCTCGCCGTGGCGTTCTTGCCGCCGGCGACCGCCGGGAACGTCTTCGTGCCGGCCGCGGTGGTGATCGTGATGTCGGCCGGCAGGTCGTCGGTGTTCTTCACCGTCGTCGTGATGACCGGCTTGCCCGCCACGCAGCGCACCGTCGAGGTGGCGGCGACCTGCAGCGCGACGGTCGGCGCCGGAGCACCGAGCGAGACGCGGAAGCGCTGGCAGTCGTTGTTCAGCACGCTCCACTGGCCGATCCGCGTGCCGTTCTCGGCCGAGCAGTTCGAGAGGTCGAGAGCCTTGCCGCTGTGCACGGCGCGCAGCTCGATCGTGCCGTCGGTGCGCGGCTGGAGGCGCCAGGCGCTCCCGGTGATGCCGCACGCGCCCTGGGTGACGGTCGCTCCGTCGGCGGTGGAGCCTCCGGTCACCGACAGGCACTTGGCGGCGGCCGAGACCGGGTGGATCTCGACGGCGCCGTTCGCCGCGGCGGTGAAGGTGACGCGCTGGCACGGCGAGCCGAGCCACTCCTGCTGCTGCAGCACCGCGCCGTCGGCGGTGGAGCAGTTCGGCAGATCGAACGACTTGCCGGTGACGAACGAGGTCACGGCGACCGCTCCGGAGGGGCGCAGCGCCCACTCCTGCGAGGCGGCGGCGGTCGGGGTCGACTGCCGGACGGCGCCTCCGACAGCATCGAGCACCGTGCCGCCCGTGCGGCTGGTCAGCGTCGAGTACCCGCCCGCGCCGGGCGCCACCGTCCACTGCTGGCAGCCGCCCGCGAGCCACGCCGACTGCTGCAGCGCCGTTCCGGAGGCGGTGGAGCAGCCGACCGGTCCGAGGGACTTGCCGCTGCTGGCGTTCACGATCCGGAGGTAGCCGTCGCCGGTGGGGTCGAGCGTCCAGTTCGCGCGCGGAGTCGAGCACGGTCCCTGCACCACGGAGGCGCCGTCGCCGCTCTGGGCCGACGAGACCGTCGCGCAGAGGCCGGTGCTGCGGCTGACGAGCTGCCACGGGGCGCCGTCGATGCGGGCGGTGATCGGCGCGTTCTCTCCGCTGGGCACGGGGATCTGCGCCGAGGTGCCGAGCGGGGTGCCGAACTCGGGCTCGCCGTCGGCGGCCCACTCGACGAGGTGCGCGCGGGCCGAGCGCTCACGGCCGCAGCCCCCGTCGGGGCGGGCGTTGGCGTGGTAGAGGTTCCACGTCTCGGTGCCGTCGGGCGAGTCGAAGAAGTCGTTGTGGCCGGTGCCGTACTCGCCGTTGGCCTTCGAGAAGACCGGGCCGTCGCTCTTCGTCCACGAGGAGGCGAGCACGGGGTCGCCCCCGCCGTACTCGAGGGTGGCGAGCTGGTAGTCCTCGGTGCCGCAGAAGCTGGCCGAGTAGACGATCCAGGTGCGGCCGTCCTTCTGGAGCGGGACCGGGCCCTCGTTCACCGGTGCGCCGATGGTCTCCCACGACTCGACCGGCTGCGAGAGCACGTTCAGCGGCCCGGTGGCGGTCCACGGGTCGGACATCCGGGCGATGTAGTTGTTCTGCAGACGGTTCGGCCCGGCCGAGAACGCCGACCAGGTGATGAAGAGCTCGCCGTTGAGCTCGAGGTAGGAGCCGTCGATGTTCCAGTCGTCGGTCGGGATCGGCCGCCCCTTGTAGGTGTACGGACCCATCGGGTCGTCGCCCGCGCTCTCGATCACCTGGAGGTGCTGGCGGTCGAAGTTCCCGGCCGTGCCCATCGTGTACATCAGGTACCAGCGCCAGCCGTTCGGGCCGTTGAGGCGCTGCAGCTCGGGCGCCCACATGTTGGCGTTCCGGCCGGGGTTCGTGTCGGAGTAGACGGTCGTCGGAGTCGCGGTGCCGAGCGCCGCGAGGGTCGGCGCCTTCCGCATCACCACGCGGTTGTCCCACGTGGTGGCGACCAGGTAGTAGTTGCCGTCGTGGAACTCGATGGTCGGGTCGGCGGTGTCCGGCTCGATCGGGTTGGTGAAGGTCGGCTCACCGAGCGCGACCGCGGGGCTCGCGGCGGCGAGCGGCAGGGCGACGATCGCCGCCAGGAGGATCAGCAGCCAGGCCGTGGAACGCCGGCGCACCGCCGGTGGCTGGAGAGCGCGGTCGGTCGGTCGAGTGCTCATGGTGACTCCATCGTCAGAATTTTGTTCACGGTAACAGCGCCCGTGGACGCGGTCAATCGTCGAGAGGCGTCCCGCTTCGCGGCCCTCGGGGGCTGGTCGAGGAGAGTCCCGCGGACCTATGGTGTTCACGTTAACAATCCGTGCGAGGGCGCACAGGTCCGTCGTGGATCGCGCCTCCGTCGCCGCATCGACCACGAGGACGTTCTTGATGACACGATCACGATCGGCGGTGAGGACCGCTCTGGCGGTCGCCACCGTCGCCACCACGGCGCTGCTCGGCGCCACGGTTCCCGCCTCCGGAGCGACGGAGCAGCCCCTCCTGCACTACACCTTCGACACCGCGCCGACCGGCACGACGGTCGCCGACTCGAGCGGCAACGGCTACGACGCGACGCTGCGTCGCACCGGCGCCACGTTCCGCGACGGGCTGATCAGCCTTCCCGGCGGCTCCGCCTCGGCCGCCCCCTACCTCGACATCCCCACGGCGGGCCTCGTCGGCAAGAAGGACCTGACCTTCTCGACCTGGCTCTCGCCCCGCTCGGGCCCCGGCAACGTCGCAGCGGCCTTCGTGGGCGCGCCCGTCGCCTCCGGCGCCTCGAACTCGTCCGGCTACTGGCTGCTCAACCCGAGCAACCCGTCGGGCTACGTGAAGTCGGTCGTCACGAACTCCGTGAACGCGGGCGCGCCGTGGGGCACCGAGGTCGGGCCCGGATCGACCAACGCCGGCACCACGGGAGCCCGCACCCCGTCGGGCCTCTCGCTCTACACGACCGTCATCGACGGCACCACCGGCACCCTGTCGGTCTACCTCAACGGCACCCGCATCAGCCAGAACGCGATCGCGCGCGATGTCGCCTCGTTCGGCACCTCCCTCGTCGCCTACCTCGCGCGCTCCACCTACAACGACCCCGGCTGGAGCGGCGACGTGGACGACTTCGCCGTCTACGGCAGCGCGCTCAGCGCCGACGCCGTGAAGGCGCTCTACTCCTCCGAGGCCCTCGACCGCGCCGTCGCCTCGGTGACGATCCCGACGGAGGCGACGGCCGACTTCGCGCTGCCCGCCAGCTCCTCCGGGGTCGCCATCACCTGGCGCTCGAACAGCCCGGCGATCGCGGTGAGCGGAGCGACCGCCGCGGTCACCCGCCCCGCGGCCGGCTCCCCCGACGCCTCCGTCGTGCTCACCGCGACCTACACCTCGGGCACCGACACCCGCTCGGTCGACTACCTCGTGAAGGTCGTCGCCGACGTCGCCGACGCCGACAAGGCCCAGCGCGACCTCGACGCGATCAGCATCCCGAACGCCTCCGACGTCCGCACGAACGTCTCGGTGCCCGCGCGCGGCGCGCTCGGCTCCAGCATCGAGTGGAGCGTCGTCGGATCGAGCACCACCACCGTGCGCGCCGGCAGCACCGCCGACAGCCGCACGATCGTCGTCGACCGGCCGCAGGCGGGCTCCCCGGCGACCGACGTCGTGGTCCGAGCGACGGCGACCAGCGGATCCGTCGTGAAGACGCGCGACTTCACGCTGCGCCTCCAGCCGCTCCCCACCGGCACCGAGGACACCGAGGCCTACGTGTGGGCCTTCTTCACCGGTGAGGGCGCCGGCGCCGAGCGCGTCAGCCTCGCCGCCTCGAAGGGCGACGACGCGCTGAGCTGGAACACGCTCAACAGCGGCCAGCCGGTGTTCACCTCGACGCAGGGCACTCAGGGCCTGCGCGACCCGTTCATCGTCCGCTCCCCCGAGGGCGACACGTTCTTCATGCTCGCCACCGACCTCAAGATCGACGGCCTCGCCGGCGGCTTCGACACGGCCCAGAAGTCGGGCTCGAAGTACATCGAGGTGTGGGAGTCGACCGACCTCGTCGACTGGTCGGCGCAGCGCCACGTGAAGGTCTCGACCGACTTCGCCGGCAACACCTGGGCCCCGGAGGCGTACTGGGACGACGAGCTCGACACCTACGTGGTGTTCTGGGCCTCGAACATGTACCCGACGACGAACGCGGCCGACCGCACCGCGGTCACCTACAACCAGATGATGTACGCGACGACCGACGACTTCGTCACCTTCTCGGAGGCGAAGCCGTGGATCGACGTCAAGCGCGGCACCGGGCGCGGCACCATCGACTCGACGATCGCGAAGGACGGCGACACCTACTACCGCTTCACCAAGGACGAGGCGTCGATGACGCTGCGCGAGGAGAAGAGCACGGATCTGCTCGCCACCGTGAGCGGCACGCTGCCCGGCACCACGGGGCCCGCGGACGAGTGGACCCTGGTCAAGGAGCGCGTCGCCTCGGGCCTGCCCAACGGCGAGCCCGGCGGCACCTTCACGAGCGGTGAGGGCCCCAACGTGTTCCCGGCGAACGAGGGCGACGTGAACGGACTCGACTGGTTCCTGTTCATCGACCAGCCCGACTACCACGCCGGCCCGAACCACTACATCCCGTTCGGCTCCGACGACCTGGCGGACGGCGACTCGTGGCAGCCGCTCGGAGCGAAGCTGCGGACGAACCTCCCGCAGAACTCCGACGGAGGGACGCCCCGCCACGGCACGGTCATCCCGGTGACCCGCGCCGAGTACCAGAAGGTGCTCGAGGGCTTCGCGCCCTCGATCGCGGTGGCCTCGGTCGCTCCGATCGCGGTGACGACCAAGGCGGGCACCGCGCCCGTGCTCCCCGGCGCCGAGATCACGACGAAGACCGGTGCGAGGCAGTCGGTCGGAGTCACGTGGGACGCCGTCGCGCCGAGCTCCTACGCCGCAGCCGGGACCTTCACGGTCTCGGGAGTCGCGCAGGACGCGTCGCGGATGCCGGTGACCGCCACGGTCACCGTGCAGGCGTCGCTGAAGGTCACGGCCACCGCCTCCTCGCGCTGCGTCGCGGGCAAGCCGGTGCTGACGGTCGTCGCGAAGAACGGCGACACCGTGCCGATGGACGTGACCGTGCGGACGGCGGAGGGCGTGAAGACGTTCACCGCCGTGGAGCCGGGCTCGAGCGCCTCGGCCGCGTACACCGTCCGCGCGGCGCAGCTCGCCGCGGGCGAGGCCGCGGTCACCGCGACGGCGACCGTCGGCGGCAAGGCCGTCACCGCGACGACCACGGCGCCGTACTCCGCGCGCAGCTGCGGCTGACCCCTCGCAGCGGCCCGCTGTCAGCTGAGGCCGCCCACTCCTCGCTGATCGAGTAGCCCGCGCAGCGGGCGTATCGAGATCCACCAGCTTCAGAAGTCCAGGTCAGAAGTATGATCCGCTGAAGCTGGTGGGTCTGTTGAGAAGAGTGGCCTCCTGCGTGTGGCCCCTCCTCGCTGATCGAGTAGCCGCGGAACGCGGCGTATCGAGATCCACGTCCTTCAGAAGACCCGGTCAGGCGCTTGGTCTCCTGAAGCTCGCGGGTCTCGATACGCCCCTGCGGGGCTGCTCGACCAGCATGGGCGGCGACAGGGGCCGACTTCTCGTCGCTCGATACGCCCCTGCGGGCTACTCGACCAGCATGCAGGCCGCGGCCGCGCAACCCTGCTTGACTATGCTGGACGCACTCTCGACGGCGCCGGCACCCGACCTCGCCCGCACCGGGGGTGCGCGGCTCACCCGCCCGGGGAGCGGAGGAGGTCCTCTCATGGCCGATCGGCCGAACCTCCGCCATGTCGCCGCGGTCGCGGGCGTCTCGCACATGACGGTGTCGCGGGTGCTCAGCGGGCACCCGAACATCAAGGAGTCGACCCGGCAGAAGGTCCTCGAGGCCGTCGACGAGCTCAACTACCGGCCCAACATCGCCGCCCGCTCGCTCGTCACCCAGCGCACCGACCGCATCGGCGTGATGATCGAGAGCGGAGCCGAGTTCGGCCCCTCGAGCACCCTGCGCGCGATCGAGCGGGCCGCCCGCGAGAAGGGCTACTCGGTCACCTCCGTCGCCCTCCGCGACGACCAGGACATGTCGCCGGTCGACGCCATCAACCACCTGTCGGGCCTCGGGATCGACGCGCTGTGCGTGATCGCGCCGCGCTCCTCCTCCGTCGCGACGCTGCGCACCGTCGAGATCGGCGTGCCGACCCTGGTCGTCAAGTCCGACAAGGACCCGAGCTTCCTCACCGTCTCGGTCGATCAGCAGGGCGGCATGAGCCAGGCCGTCGACCACCTCGCCTCGCTCGGGCACCGCGACGTGCTGCACCTCTCGGGCCCCCTCGACTGGCTCGACGCGCGCGCCCGCGAGCGCGCCTTCCACACCCGCGCGAAGGAGTGGGGGATGCACGAGCGCCCGATCGTCGTCGGCGACTGGACCCCCGACTCCGGCTACGACTTCGCGAAGAGCCTGCGCTCGGTCCCCGACTTCACCGCCATGGTCGTCGCGAACGACGAGATGGCGCTCGGAGTGATCCACGGACTCGTCGAGCGCGGCATCCGGGTGCCCGAGGACGTCAGCATCGTCGGCTTCGACGACCTGCCGACCGCGCGGCACTTCCTGCCTCCCCTCACGACGGTGCGGCAGGACTTCGACCGGCTCGGCACCACTGTCGCCGAGGTGATCCACGCGCGGATCCGCGGCCAGGAGATCCCGCAGCGCACCCGCATCCCCACCGAGCTCGTCGTCCGCGAGTCGACGGCTCCCCCGCGCGCCTGACGCGGGAGGGGGTGATCCGCGGGGCCGCGCTCGCGTATCATCGGCGGCACCCTGGCGTTCCGTTCCCGACGGCGCGCCCGACACGAACCGAGGACGGCACGTGGCATTCCAGTCGAGGACGACTCCGAGATGCGCCGACCCCGTGGTCGAGATGTCGGGCATCAGCGTCGCCTTCTCCTCGGGCCCGGCGCTCGCGGGGGCGAGTCTGCGGCTGGTCCCGGGCGAGATCCACGGGCTGATGGGCGAGAACGGCGCCGGCAAGTCGACGCTGATCAAGACCCTCACCGGCATCCACCAGCCCGATGCCGGCTCGATCGTGCTCGACGGAGTCGCGCGCCGCTTCTCCGGGCCCGCCGATGCGAAGGCGGCCGGCATCACCGCCGTCTTCCAGGACGAGCGGCTGACCGACAACCTCAGCATCGGCGAGAACGTGATGATCGGCCACGAGATCCGCGGCCGCCTCGGCATCTCGTGGTCGCGCACCCACGCCAGAGCGGCCGAGATGCTCGCCGAGCTCGGCCTCGGCGACCTCGACTCGCACCTGCCGCTGCGCTCCCTCTCCCCCGCCATCCGCCAGCTGGTCGCCATCGGCCGCGCCATGGTCGACCGGCCCCGCGTGCTGATCCTCGACGAGCCGACGTCGAGCCTCGACCTCGGCGACGTGGCACGCCTGTTCGCCGTGCTGCGGAGGCTGCGCGACCAGGGCGTCGCGATCGTGTTCGTGTCGCACTTCCTCGAGCAGGTCCTCACGCTGTCCGACCGGGTGACGGTGCTGCGCGACGGCCGCACCGTCGGCGAGTACCCGGCGCGCGCGATGGACCGCGCGGAGCTGATCGCGAAGATGATCGGCGAGGACATCGAGGCGCTGCGGCAGATCGGCTCCGACCGCCGCGAGCACCGCCGGCAGCCGACCGGGCCTGCGATCTACCGCGCGTACGGCATCGGCCGGCGCGGAGCGGTCGCGCCGACCGATCTGGAGCTGCACCGCGGCGAGATCGTGGGCTTCGCGGGGCTGCGCGGCTCCGGGCGCACCGAGCTCGCCTCCCTCCTCAGCGGAGTGGAGAAGGCCGACAGCGGCCGGGTGCTGATCGACGGCGAGCCCGCGCAGATCACCGACCCGGTGTCGGGCCTGCGCCACCGCATCGCCCACTCGAGCGAGAACCGCCGCGAGGACGGCATCATCGGCGACCTCTCCCTCCGCGAGAACCTCGTGCTGGGCCTGCAGGCGCTGCGCGGCTGGGCGCACCCGCTGTCGGCGGCCGAGACGGACACGCTCGTCGCGACCTACGTCGAGGCGCTCAACATCACTCCGGCCGACCCGGACCTGCCGGTCAAGTACCTCTCCGGAGGCAACCAGCAGAAGGTGGTCCTCGCGCGCTGGCTCGCCACCCGGCCGCGCCTGCTCGTGCTCGACGAGCCCGCGCGCGGCATCGACGTCGCGTCGAAGGTCGAGATCCAGGCGCACATCGCGCAGCTCGCGAAGGAGGGCGTGTCGGTCGTCTACATCTCCTCCGAGCTCGAGGAGGTGGTGCGCCTCAGCGACCGCATCGTCGTCTTCAAGGACCGCGAGAAGATCGGCGAGGTCAGCAACGGCCCGTGGCTGACCGTCGACACCATCGTCGAGATGATCGCCGCCGACACCTCCGACGAGGCCGACTCCGACGACGGCTGGTGAGCAGCGCCCCTCGCTGATCGAGTAGCCCGCGCAGCGGGCGTATCGAGATCCACCAGCTTCAGACCTGCGGATCGGCGTTCCGATCTGCTGACGGTGGTGGGTCTCGATACGCCCCTCCGGGGCTACTCGACCAACAGGCTTGCGGATGATCTCCTCCAAATAGATCCACCAGCGTCCGAAGGCCGAGTCAGGATTCACCTCACCGGTATCGCCTCAGTCTTGCTGATCGAGTAGCCCGCGCAGCGGGCGTATCGAGATCCACCAGCGTCAGAATGCCGGGTCAAGGCCCTGATCTGCTGATGGTGGCGGGTCCCGATACGCCCCTGCGGGGCTGCGGGCTCGACCAGCAGGTTCTCCATGCGCCGGCCACGGCAGGGCCCGACGAGGACGCAGTAGTCCAACGACCCGTTGGACAACTGCCTTGGGGCCACGTCCTCGAGCTGCTCGACAAGCTCGACGACCAGGATCTGCGTGAGTGGTACGCCGCGGAGGACGTGGTTCACGGGTGGAGTCGGCCCGTCCTCGCGCACCAGATCGAGACCCGGCTGCACGAGCGGGAAGCTGCTGCGAGTTCTCCGAGGACGCCCAGGCCGCGCTGCCCGACGAGGCCCGGATCGTCGACGCCTCGACCACCCGTCGTCGCGTGACCAGCCGCACAACTAAGGCCAGCTTGACGAGAAACTCGAGAATCGGCTGATCTGAGCCTCCTGGCCTCAGTTGTGCGGGTCATCAGCCCGCAAGCCGGCCGACTCGGCGGATGTTGACCTCTTTGAAAGGTTTCACATAGGGTGGCACGGCCGGGGAAAGCGCATTCCTGCAGCCCGGCACCATCGATGCCGAGGGATTCAATGCCGAATTCACGTCCGTTCACTCCTGCCCCGACACTCCGAGGCGGGCGCCCGCCGAGGCACTCCGCCCTCCGCTCCGGACTGGGCCTCGCGCTGGTGGCGGGCGTCGCGCTCGCCGCCGCAGGCCCGGCCGTCGCGCAGACCACCGCGCCGACCGCCTCCGCGAACCCCGCGCTCACCGCGCAGCTCGAGGACCTCGACCGCGGCGTCGTCGCCCTCGCCTCGCCCGACGGCGGCGTCTTCGTCAGCTGGCGACTGCTCGCGACCGAGGTCACCGGATCCTCCGACACCGGGATGGTCGGCGCCGACTTCGCCGTCTACCGCGGTGCGGAGCGCGTCGGAGTCGTCACCGACAGCACCAACCTGCACGACCCCGCCGGCGCCCCCGGCGACGAGTACCGCGTGGTGCCGGTCGTCGACGGCGAGCCGGGCGAGCCCAGCGCGCCCGCCACCGCCTCCGCCGACGCCTTCGAGACGCTCACGCTGCAGAAGCCGGCCGACGGAGTCACTCCCGCCGGCGAGGCGTACACCTACAGCGCCAATGACATGAGCGTCGGCGACATGGACGGCGACGGCGACTACGAGTACGTCGTGAAGTGGTACCCCTCGAACGCGAAGGACGTCTCGCAGAAGGGCTACACCGGCAGCACCTACCTCGACACCTACGAGGCCGACGGCACGCTGCTGCACCGCATCGACCTGGGCGTGAACATCCGCTCGGGGGCCCACTACACGCAGTTCATGGTGTCGGACTTCGACGGCGACGGCCGCTCGGAGATCATGACGAAGACCGCCCCGGGCACGGTGACGATCCCGGGCGGCGACCCCTCGCGCGCGGAGTCGATCACGCTGCTCCCCGAGGACGTCGCCGCCGGCGTCACTCCCGCCGACGACTACCGGATGTCGGCCGCCGACTACCGCGAGCACCTGATCGGGGTGTTCGAGGGCTGGAGCACCCGCGAGGAGGTGACGAGCGGCCAGTGGCCCGCGACCCTCGAGGAGGCGTTCGGCACCGCTCCGACCCACTCGTACCCCCTCGATCGCACGGGCGCGGAGGAGCTCGTCGACTACTTCATCGACGTCTACGCGCCCAGCCGCAGCGACCGCAACGACCTCACCACCTTCGAGGGCTTCATCCTCACCGGCCCCGAGTACCTCACCGTCTTCGACGGCGAGTCGGGTGCCGAGCTCGAGACCGTCGCCTACGAGCCCGCCCGCGGCGACGACGGCCTGCTCTGGGGCGACTACGCCTACTCGCGGATCGAGCCGGGCAACCGCAACGACCGCTTCCTCGCCGGAGTCGCGTCGTTCGACGGCGAGACGCAGTCGGCCGTCTTCGCCCGCGGCTACTACACCCGCGCGGTCGTCGTCGCCTACGACTGGGACGGCACCTCGCTCACGAAGCGCTGGACGGCCGACAGCGGTCACGTCCCGATGACGAACCCCTTCAACGACACCCCGCACGGCCGGGAGGGGACCAGCCCCGAGTGGGCGACGCTCACCACCCAGGGCTTCCACTCGCTCAGCGCGGCGGACGTCGACGGCGACGGCCGCCAGGAGATCGTCTACGGCTCCGCGACCCTCGACGACGACGGCAGCCTGCTCTACAGCTCGTACGACACCCTCCCCGAGGGCAGCTCGGCTCCCGGCACCTCGGCGAAGCTCGGCCACGGCGACGCGATGCACGTGACCGACATCGACCCGGCGAACCCCGGTCTCGAGACCTTCACCGTGCACGAGGGAGGCGTCGGAGCCCCCTACGGCTACGCACTGCGCGACGCCGCGACCGGCGAGGTGCTCTTCGGCGCCTACTCCGGCAAGGACACCGGCCGCGGGATGATCGGCGACATCGACCCGGCGATCCCGGGCCAGGAGGTGTGGGCGATCGGCGAGCTCTCGGCCGCCGGCGCGCCGATCTCGGACACGCAGCCCGGCACCAACCAGAGCATCCGCTGGGCCGCCGACATGACGACGCAGATCGTCGCGAGCACCACGATGCAGGACGCGACCCCCGTCACTCCGACGATCGTCACCGGCGACGGCACGGTGCTGCTCTCGGCCGACGGGACCGTCACGAACAACGGCACCAAGGGCAACCCGTCGCTCGTCGCCGACGTGCTCGGCGACTGGCGCGAGGAGCTCCTGCTGCCGACGGCCGACTCGAGCGCGATCCGGATCTACTCGAGCACCGAGGTCACCGACCGCAAGCTGACGACGCTGATGCACGACCCGCAGTACCGGGTCGAGGTCGCGCGCCAGAACACGGCCTACAACCAGCCCTCGTACACCTCGTACGGCCTGGCGAGCGACATCGACTGGTCGACCGTGCCCGTGCTCGCCCAGGAGGGCACGGTGCCGACGCCGGCGCCGACGCCCGTGCCGACGGAGCCCGCGGTGACGCCCGCTCCCGCTCCGTCGCCCGAGCCGACCGCGGTCGTCGTCCCCGTGACGACTCCGACGGCCACGCCCGTCGCTCAGAAGCCGGGCACGCACGACGCCCTCGCCGCGACGGGCGCCGACCTGTCGCTCCTCCCGGCGGGCGCTCTCGCGCTCCTGCTCGGAGGCGGGATGATGCTCCTCCGTCGCCGCCTGCGCCACGGCGCGTGAGCATCACCCGCTGACGGAGGGGGATCTCGATACGCCCGCTGCGCGGGCTACTCGATCAGCAGGCAGGCGGCAAGAGGACTCCCCCGCCTGGCTGCTGGTCGAGCAGCCCCGCAGGGGCGTGTCGAGACCCACTGCCGTCAGGCGTCGCGCGGCCCCGCGCCGAGCAGCTGCAGCGACGGGGCGCGCCCCTTCTCGATGTGGGTGAAGGCGATCGACTCGGCGAGCCGGTCGTTGCCGGCGAGGATCGCCTCGAGCAGGCCCTGGTGCTCGTCGGACTGCTGGTGCTGGTCGCGCGCGGACGTCAGGTAGAACAGCCACGTCATCCGCCCGCTCACCGCCCGCATGAGCGAGCCGAGCAGCGCGCTGCCGGCGATGTCGACGATCGCCTCGTGCACGACGGTGCTCGTCTCGGCGACCAGCAGCCAGTCCTCGCTGTCGAGGGCGCGGTGCTCGGCGGCGATCGCCTCGTGCAGCGGATCGGGCGAGACGCCCTCGGCGACGCGTCGGGCCGCGAGCCGGGCGGCGAGCGTCTCGAGGCTCAGCCGCACGTCGAACAGCTCCGTCACATCGGCCGCGGTCCACTCGGTCACCCGGGAGCTGCGCCGCGGCAGGGTGCGCACGAAGCCCTCGTTCTCGAGCTGCGGCACCGCCTCGCGGATCGGCAGGCGTGACACGTTCAGCTCGCTCGCCAGCGTCGACTCGACCAGCCGCGACCCCTGCGGGTAGCGGCCGAGGATGATCTCGCGCCGGAGCGTGCGATAGGTCTGAGCGGTCAGCGACTCCTCGGGGGCGATGCTCGTCACGCGGGCCTCCTTCGCTCGACTCCTCCTATTCAAGCGGGTCGGCGCGCTCGCGGTCACCGCGCCGCCCGCGTCTCGACCTCGATGCCGAGCGCCGCCCGCTCGGCCCGGGCGAGCACGTACGCGCCCGCGGCGAGATCCTGCAGTCCGATGCCGACGGAGTTGAAGACCGTCACGTCGGCAGCCGAGCGGCGCCCGGTCGCGCGGCCGGCCAGCACCTCGCCGAGCTCGACCACGTCGGCGGGCCGGAGCCCCGAGAGGCGGATGTTGTCCGACTCCGAGAAGGCGATGCCACGAGTGTCGACCACCACCCGGTCGGCCCGGGCGAGGGCGTCGGCGCCGAGCTCGCGGTAGCCGTGCCGCGGCGGCGACCCGACGGCGTTGACGTGCAGACCATCGGCGAACCATCCCGCGTCGAGCACGGGCTCGACCGACGGCGTCAGGGTGCACACGACGTCGGAGTCGCGCACCGCGTCCTCCAGGTCGCCGCGCGCCGTCGCCGGGACGCCGTTCGCGACGAGCTCGGCGGCGAGCACCTGCGCCGAGGATCCCGACGGCGACCACACGCGCACCTCGTCGAGCTCGAGGACCGAGCCGACGGCGAGCGCGTGCTCGCGGGCGAGCGGGCCGGCGCCGACGAGGGTGAGGACTCGGGAGTCGGGGCGGGCGAGCACCGACGTCGCGAGGGCCGACACCGCGGCCGTCCGCAGCCGGGTCAGCGCCCGTCCGTCGATCAGCGCGAGGCACTCGGCGGTCTCGGCGGAGTAGAGGGAGACCGTCGAGCGCTGCGGAGGCAGCCCGCTCGCGCGGTTGCGCGGCGCGTCGATCAGCAGCTTGACCGAGGCGAGACCGAGGTAGGGCGCGAAGGCGCTCATGGGCACAGCGGCGGGGCCGTCGGCGCTGGAGTCCCCCGGGATGCGCAGGGCCTCGGGGACCGGCTGCACCGCCCCTCCCTCGGCGAGCGCCCGGTGTGCGTCGGCGAGCGCGGCGATGAGCCCGGGCCACTCGGTGAGCGCCTCGCACTCCTCCGACGTGATGATGCGTGTCGACATGTCGTCCTCCTTCGCTCATTCTGTATGCAGTACGAGGAAGATCGCATCCCGGCTCGGCTCGCGAACTCGACTCTCATCGGTATGCAATAGAGGCGACCTCTCGTGAGAACACGCGGATTTACGGGGTGCACGGGCCACTTTCGGATACAAACCGGCGCCGAAGTGTTTACACCGTCGAAACCTCCGTTGATGCGCACGAAACAGAGAACCCGCAATTCTGTATACCGACAGCACGACCGGCACCCACACGAACGGAGGCGGCGCCATGGGCCCCTACATCGCCAGACGACTCGCGCAGGGTCTCGCGACGATCTTCGCCGTCGTCACGATCGCCTTCGCGCTGGGTCGTCTCAGCGGCAGCCCCGCCGCGCTCCTGCTCACCGAGAACGCGTCGCCCGAGCAGATCGCCGATCTGAACCACCGCCTCGGCTTCGACCTGCCGCTCTGGCAGCAGTACCTGCAGTACCTCGGCGGGCTCGTCACCGGCGACTTCGGCGACTCGTACCGCCAAGTCGGCGTCTCGTCGATGCAGCTGGTCCTCGAGCGGCTCCCCGCGTCGCTCTCGCTCGGCGCCGTCGGCCTCGTGCTCGGCCTGGCGCTCGCGCTCGTGGCCGGAGTCGTCATCCAGCTCACCCGGTCCCGCGGGCTCCGCGCCCTCTCGCTCGGCCTCGGCTCGACCCGCCAGGCGATCCCCGACTTCTTCTTCGGCCTGCTGCTGGTGCTGATCCTCTCGGTCTGGCTGGGCCTGCTGCCCTCGCTCGGCAACCGCGATCCGCTGGCGATCATCATGCCGGCGCTCACCATCGCGACAGGCCAGTTCGTGCTCTACACGCGACTGCTCGACAACGCGCTGACCGAGCAGTCGACGCAGGACTACGCCCGCACCGCCTTCGCCCGCGGCGAGAACCGCCTCCGCGTGGTGGTCGGCGAGCTGCTGCCCAACGCGTTCCTGCCCGTGCTGACCGTCGCCGGCATCAGCCTCGGCTCGTTCCTCGGCGGCCTCGTGATCGTCGAGAACGTCTTCGCCTGGCCCGGGATGGGGCAGCTGATGCTCGGCGCGGTCTACTCGCGCGACTTCCCGGTGGTGCAGTCGGGGCTGATCGTGGTCGCCCTGCTGTTCATCCTCGCCAACCTGCTCGTCGACCTCGTGTCCGGGCTCATCGATCCCCGAGTGAGGCTCGCATGACCACCACCGAGATCATCCGCACCGGCGCCCTGCGCGCCGGCATCACCACCGCCTTCACCCGCGGGCGCCGGGTGCCCGCCCTGCAGGCCCTCGGCGCCGTCATGGTCGGCTCGATCGTCCTCTTCTCGCTCGTCTACCCGCTCCTGCCCGGCTACGACCCCTTCGCGCAGGACCTCTCGAAGGTCCTCGCGGCACCGGGCACGTTCGCCGAGCACTGGCTGGGCACGGATGCGCTGGGTCGCGACGAGGCCAGCCGCCTCGCCCTCGCCGGCCGGGTCACGCTGGGGATCGTCCTGCTGATCGTCGTGGTCAACAGCCTCGTCGGCATGGCGATCGGCACCTGGTCGGGCTACGTGGGCGGGAAGACCGACAACGTGCTGATGGGGCTCGCCGACATCCAGCTCGCGATGCCCGTCATCCTGGTGCTGATCGCCCTCGCGGCCTCGCTCGGCCCGAGCGTCTGGCTGATGATCGGCGTGCTCGCCGCGACGTACTGGGTCGGCTACGCCCGGGTCGCCCGCAGCACCGCGATGGCGCTGCGGGACCGCGACTTCGTGCTCGCTCCGCGGATCCAGGGCGCGGGCGGGCTGTGGACGGTGCGGCGCCACATCGTCCCGAACGTGGCGGTGCAGATGATGATCCTCGCCTCCAGCGACATCGGCGCGGTCATGCTGCTCACCTCCTCCTTCGACTTCCTCGGCCTCGGCGTGCAGGCGCCGACACCCAGCTGGGGACTGATGATCAGCGAGGGGCAGGACTACGTCCGCCAGGCACCGCACCTCGCGATCATCCCCGGCGTCGCGATCTTCCTCACGGTCGCCGGCACCAATCTGCTGAGCCAGCGCTTCACCGCCGAGGGCTCGGCGACCACTGTCCGACGCACGTCTCGACGATCCGTGAAGCGGAGCCTCCGATGACCACCCCCGACGACACGACCACTCCAGACCGCGCAGTCCTTCTCGATGTGCAGAGCCTCAGCGTCGGCTACACCGACGAGCACGGCGACACCGTCACCCTCGTCGACCGCGTCTCGTTCACCCTGCACGAGCGCGAGGTGCTCTGCCTCGTCGGCGAGTCGGGCTCGGGCAAGAGCGTCACGATGCTCGCCGTGCTGGGCCTGCTCCCCGCGGGGCTCGAGGTGCTCGGCGGCACCGTGCACTACCGCGGCCGCGACGTTCTCGGGATGCCCGAGCCGGAGCTGCGGGGCCTGCGCGGCAGCGAGCTGGCGATGATCTTCCAGGACCCGATGACCGCGCTCAACCCGGTCAAGCGGGTCGGCGGCCAGATCGGCCGCGCCCTGAAGGTGCACGACCGCTCGCTCGGCCGGGCCGAGGTGCGCGAGAAGGTCACCGGACTCCTGACCGACGTCGGGGTCCCCGATCCGGAGCAGCGTGCCAAGGCGTACCCGCACCAGTGGTCGGGAGGCATGCGGCAGCGCGCCGTCATCGCGATGGCGATGGCGAACGAGCCGTCGGTGCTCATCGCCGACGAGCCGACGACCGCCCTCGATGTCACCATCCAGGCGCAGATCATGACGGTCCTCGGCACGGTGCGCGCGAAGACCGACGCCGCGATGGTGCTGATCACGCACGATCTGGGGCTCGTGGCCGAGGTCGCCGACGTGGTCTGCATCCTCTACTCCGGGCGCGTCGTCGAGCGCGGCTCGGTCTGGGACGTGTTCGCCCACCCGACGCACCCCTACACGGCGGGGCTGCTGGGCAGCCTGCTCTCGGCCGAGCACAGCGGCGAACGGGTCTACGCGATCCCGGGGTCGCCTCCGTCGCCGCAGAACCGCCCGCGCGGCTGCCCGTTCGCGCCGCGCTGCGAGCTCCCGGCCAAGTCGGAGCTCTGCACTCAGCTCGAGCCGCTTCTCGAGGACGTCGGAGACCACCAGTGGGCCGCCTGCCACTTCGCGCAGCAGACCCCGCGGTTCGCCGCCGAGGTGACCGCGTGAGCGCGCCGGTGCTCAGGGTCGACGACCTGCACGTGCGGTTCCGCCAGCGGACCGGCCTCCGCTCGCGCCGCGTCATCGAGGCCGTCAAGGGCGTCTCGTTCGAACTCGGGCGGGGCGAGACCCTCGGGCTCGTCGGCGAGTCCGGCTGCGGCAAGTCGACCCTCGTCCGCACGATCTTCGGTCTCAACCCCGTCGCGAGCGGCTCCATCGAGGTGCTCGGGCGCCGGCTCGACTCCCTCTCGAGCCGCGAGCGGCGGAGCGTGCAGAACCGGATGCAGCTGGTGTTCCAGGATCCGTACTCGGCTCTGAACCCCCGGCTGACGGCGCACGAGATCGTCGCGGAGCCGCTGCGCATCGCCGGCCGCTACTCCCGCGAGCGCGTGGTCTCGCTCCTCGACGACGTCGGCCTCGGAGCGGATGCGCTCGAGCGGAGGCCCGGTCAGTTCTCGGGCGGCCAGCGTCAGCGGATCGGCATCGCCCGCGCCCTCGCGCTCGAGCCCGACGTGCTGGTGCTCGACGAGCCGGTCTCGGCCCTCGACGTGTCGGTGCAGGCGCAGGTCATCAACCTGCTGAAGGACCTGCAGGCCGCCCGCGGGCTCTCGTACCTCTTCATCGCCCACGACCTGGCCGTGGTGCGCTACCTCTCCGATCGCGTCGCGGTGATGAACCGAGGCGAGTTCGTCGAGGCCGGCACCCGCGACCAGGTCTTCGACTCCCCCGCGCACCCCTACACGCGCTCGCTCCTCGACTCGATCCCCCTCTCCGACCCCCGGCAGCGCCCCGACGCGCCCGCTCACCTCTGACCGAAGGAACCTCTCATGACCAGGAACCGCGCCACGCCCGTCATCGCCCTCACGACCCTCGCGCTCACGATCGCGGCCCTCACCGGCTGCTCGGGCGCCTCGAGCGGAGCCTCGGCCGACCGCGACATCGTCATCGGCCAGGTGGCGGAGCCGGAGAGCGCGCCCGATCCGATCATGGACGGGTCTCTGGCGGGCTACAACTACTACTACAACGTGTTCGACCAGCTCACGAAGCTCGACGCCGACGGCGCGATCGAGCCGTCGCTCGCCACCGAGTGGACGCCGAGCGCGGACCTCACGACGTGGACGTTCACCCTGCGCGAGGACGCGGCCTTCTCGAACGGCGACCCCGTCACGGCGGGCGACGTCGCCTTCACCTACAGCACGATCCTGGCCTCGCCCGACTCCGACAACCTCGGCTACATGGGCGTGCTGCAGTCGGTGGAGGCGACCGACGACACGACCGTCGTCTTCACCCTGAACGCGCCGTTCTCGCCGTGGCCCTCGATCACGACCGCGATCTCGATCGTTCCCGAGACGGTCTACACCGAGCTCGGCTCGGAGGGCTTCGCGGCAGCCCCCGTGGGCAGCGGCCCGTTCCGCTTCGTCAGCTACACCCGCGGAGTCGAGTACGTCATCGAGAAGAACCCCGATTACTGGGGCGAGGAGCCCGAGGTCGAGAAGGTGACCTTCCAGACGGTCGGCGACTCCGACGCGCGGCTGAACGGAGTGTCCTCCGGCAGCCTCGACATCGCCCTCATCTCGCCGAACCAGGTCGACTCGCTGAGCGGGAGCGGCGTCGAGGTCGCCTCGCGCACCGCCAACGGCGTGACCTTCCTCGGCATGAACTCGAGCACCGGAGTGCTCGCCGACGCGCGCATCCGCCAGGCGATCCGGCTCGCCATCGACAAGCAGTCCCTGGTCGACGGCGTGCTCAGCGGCCGCGCGGTGGCGAACGACCAGATCGTGGCTCCGGATGTGACGGGCTACGCCGACATCGACGCCACCGAGTACGACCCCGACGCCGCGAAGGCGCTCCTCGCCGAGGCGGGCTACAGCGGCGAGACCATCCCGCTCCAGTACGCGACGGAGGGGCGCATCCCGCTCTCGTCCGAGATCGCGCAGGCGATCGGCGGCTATCTCGAGGCGGCCGGCATGACGGTCGAGCTCAAGGGGACCGACCAGGCGAGCCTCTCGAACATCATCTACGGCACCGTCTCGGTCGAGGGCCTCTACCTCAACACCTGGGCGCCGTCGACGATGGACGGCGACATGCCCGCCACGAACCTCTTCGCGGGCGGTCAGAACGACTACGCGAAGTCGCCCGAGCTCGCGGCCCTCGTCGAGAAGCAGCGCACCGTGACCGGCGACGAGCGCGACGCCGTCTTCGGCGAGATCGCGCAGACCAACATCGACAACGCCTTCATCGACCCGCTGTTCACGCCCGACGCCGACTACGCGGTCGCCCCCGGCATCGAGTGGACCCCCCGCGCCGACGGCGAGTACGTCCTGAGCGACGTGTCGTTCACCGACTGACCGCTTGCCGCCGACTCCTCCTCGATCTGAAAGGCTCCACCCCATGCCGAACACCACGCTCCTCCGCGACGTCCGCCCCTGGGGAGGCGAGGCGCGCGACGTCGTTGTCGACGAGACCGGCATCCTCGCGATCGCCCCGGTCGGCGAGGGCAGCGCCGACTCGGTCGTCGACGGCCGCGGCGGCATCCTGGTCCCCTCCTTCTCGGACGTCCACGTGCACCTCGACTCCACCCGGCTCGGCCTGCCCTTCCGTCCGCGCACCGGAGAGGAGGGGCGCTGGGGTCGCATCATGAACGACCGCGCGCACTGGCGCAGCGCCGAGGCCCCGGTCGCCGACCGCGCGACCGCGACCCTCCGCACCATGATCGAGAAGGGCGCGACCCGCGTCCGCAGTCACGCGCAGGTCGATGCCGACTCCGGGCTCGAGAAGTTCGAGGGCGTGCTCGCCGCCCGCGAGGCGCACCGCGATCGCGCCGACGTCGAGATCGTCGTGTTCCCCCAGGTCGGCGTCTTCGTCGAGCCCGGAGTCGTCGAGCTGCTCGACGAGGCCCTCTCGCTCGGCGGCGACCTGATCGGCGGCATCGACCCGTGCGAGATCGACCGCGATCCGGTGCGCCACCTCGACGCCGTCTTCGCCCTCGCCGAGAAGCACGGCGTCGGTCTCGACATCCACCTGCACGAGCGCGGCTCGCTCGGCCTGTTCTCGATGGACCTGATCGCCGAGCGGATCCGCGCCCACGGCCTGCAGGGCCGCGTCTCGATCTCGCACGCCTTCGCCCTGTCCTCACCCGATCGCGGCGTCGCCGCCGCGATCGAGACGCTCGCCTCCCTCGACGTCGCGCTCACCACGATCGCCCCCGGCCACGGCGCCGAGCTCCCCCTGCTCGATCTGCTCGCCGCAGGCGTCCGCGTCGGCCTCGGCATGGACGGCCAGCGCGACTACTGGTCGCCGTGGGGCAACGGCGACATGCTCGAGCGCGCGTTCCTGCTCTCGCACGGCCAGGGCTTCGACGACGACGTCGACATCGAGCACGCGCTCGCCGTCGCGACCTGGGGAGGAGCCTCCGTCATCGACGGCGGGCTGCACCGCCTCGCCTCCGTCGACGACCGCCCGGGCCTCGCCGTCGGCGACCCGTCCGAGCTCGTCGTCCTCCGCGGCGACACCCCGACCGCCGCCGTGATGGACCGCGACCCCGACCGCCTCGTGGTGCACCGCGGCCGCGTCGTCGCCGCGGGCGGCATCCTCGTCTGACGCCGCATCGATCGCGGCGGCATCATGGTGTTCCGGAGGACACGATGGCGACGCTCGACCTCAAGAAGCGGATCGCGACCTACCGCGCGCCGCACGGCCGGTTCGAGGTCGTCGAGGTCGTGCCCGCCCGCTTCCTCATGATCGACGGACACGGCGATCCGAACACCGCGACCGCCTACTCCGACGCCGTCGCCACGCTCTACCCCGTGGCCTACGCGCTCAAGTTCCTCAGCAAGAACGACCTCGGCCGCGACTACACGGTGATGCCGCTCGAGGCGCTGTGGTGGTCGGACGACATGAGCGCTTTCACCAGCGCCCGCGACAAGGCCCGGTGGAGCTGGACGGCCATGATCCTGACTCCCGATTGGCTCACCGACGAGCACGTCGCGGAGTCGGTCGGCGCCGTCCGCCACAAGGTGCCCGCGCTCGACCGCCTCCGCACGGCCACCCTCGACGAGGGCCTCGCCGTGCAGACCCTCCACCTCGGCCCTTACGACGCCGAGGGCCCCGTCCTCGCGGCGATGCACGACGACTTCCTCCCGGCCAGCGGGCTCCGGATGACGGGGAAGCACCACGAGATCTACCTCGGCGACCCGAGACGGGCCGCTCCCGAGAAGCTCCGGACGATCCTCCGTCAGCCGGTGACGCGGGGCTGAGACGCACCACCCGGCACGACGTACCCAACCGTTACACGACCCGTCGACGACGCTGTTGCGTCACAAGAATTGTTCACGGTAACATTCCGAACGAGGACGCGCTCAGTCGCTGCCCACTGCACATCCTGCACTCACTGCACCTCGGGCCGCCAGGCCCGCACTACATCGGGGCCCTCGGGCCCGCACCCGCACGGGCGCTCCTGCGCGCCCGTGATCTCAAGGAGGAGATCCATGTACAACACGAGGCGTTTCGGCCAGTTCTTCGGATTCGCAGCAGTCGGCGCCCTGGCGCTCGGCCTCGCCGGCTGCTCCGGCGGGTCCGACTCAGGATCCGACGCGGGCTCCGGCGGAGACCTGACCACCATCGGCTTCGTCGCCGTCGGCCCCGAGGGCGCCTGGCGCCAGGCCAACGAGACCAACATCGAGGAGACGTTCACCGAGGACGCCGGCTACGAGCTCAAGTACGCCCCCGCCACCAACGGAGACCAGAAGTCGCAGATCGACTCCTTCACCTCCTTCGTGGACGAGGGCGTCGACGTGATCCTGCTGTCGGCGACCGAGGGCTCCGGCTGGGAGGACTCGCTCGAGCGCGCTCAGGAGGCCGAGATCCCGGTCATCCTGATCGACCGCGGCATCGAGCCCGACGACACCGACCTCTACGTCACCCGCATCGCGCCCGACAACATCGCGGTCAGCACCTCGGTCGCCGACTGGGCGAAGACCGCGTTCCCCGACGGCGCCAAGTACTTCACGCTCGAGGGCCCCGCGGGCGTCTCGGTCGTCAACGAGCGCAACGAGGGCTGGGACGAGGTCATCGGCGCCGACTCCGCCTTCACCAAGGTCGGCGCGCAGACCGCCAACTGGTCGACCGAAGAGGCGAAGAGCGTCTTCGAGACCGTCCTGAAGTCGAACAACAACGACGTGCAGATGGTCTTCGCCCAGAACGACGAGATGGGTCTCGGTGCGGTCCAGGCCGTCGAGGAGGCCGGACTCACCCCGGGCGTCGACGTCAAGATCGCGACGATCGACGGCACCAAGAACGCCCTGCAGGCCCTCGCCGACAGCAAGCTCAGCTTCGTCGCCGAGTACAACCCGCTGTTCGGCGAGACCGCCCTCGAGGCCGTCGAGGCGACCCTCGCCGGCGAGACGGTCGAGTCCTCGATCGTCGTCCCGAGCGAGACCTTCGACTCGCCCGAGGCCGCCTCGGCCGCCCTGCCCGACCGCAAGTTCTAGTCAGCACCACTCCACGCGGAGCGACCGGGGCCCCAGCGGGTCCCGGTCTCTCCGGCCTCCGGCGCAGCGAAGCGCCACTCGAGAACGGAACGACGCGGCATGACAGGTTCGCCTCCGATCGTCGAGATGAAGAACATCTCGATCAGCTTCCCCGGCGTGAAAGCCCTCGACGGAGTCGACTTCCGCCTGTTCCCGGGCGAGGTCCACACCCTCATGGGCGAGAACGGCGCCGGCAAGTCCACCCTCATCAAGGCGCTCACGGGCGTCTACCGGATCGACAGCGGCGACATCGTCGTCGGCGGCGAGACGCGGCGCCTCAACGGCACGGCCGATGCGCAGGCCGCCGGCATCTCGACCGTGTACCAGGAGGTCAACCTCTGCACCAACCTGAGCATCGGCGAGAACGTCATGCTCGGCTACGAGGTGCGGGGCCCCTTCGGCATCAACTGGCGCGCGACCCACGAGGCCGCGCGCACCGCCCTCGAGAAGCTCGGCCTCGGCCACCTCGACCCGCGCCGGCCGCTCGCCTCGCTGTCGATCGCGATGCAGCAGCTCGTCGCCATCAGCCGCTCGACCGTCAGCGACTCCCGGGTCCTGATCCTCGACGAGCCGACCTCGAGCCTCGACGCGAACGAGGTCGAGAACCTGTTCGTCGTCATCCGCCGCCTCCGCGCGGAGGGCGTGGCGATCCTCTTCGTCTCGCACTTCCTCGACCAGGTCTACGCGATCAGCGACCGCCTGACGGTGCTGCGCAACGGCCAGTACGTCGGCGAGTACCTGACTCCGGAGCTCGATCGCACCTCGCTCATCTCGAAGATGATCGGCAAGGACATCGCCGCCCTCCGCTCGCTCGACTCGGAGCGCGAGAACAGCGACCACCTCTACCGCGAGGCGCCGCTCTACTCCGCCCAGGGCATCGGCAAGAAGGGCTCGATCGAGCCGACGAACCTCACCCTGCACCGCGGAGAGGTCGTCGGACTCGCCGGCCTCCTCGGCTCCGGCCGCACCGAGCTCGCGCGCCTCGTCTACGGCGTCGACAAGCCCGACACCGGCGAGATCACGCTGCACGGCAAGAAGGCCGACATCCCGACGCCGACCGCCGGCCTCGCGCACAAGATCGCCTTCTCGAGCGAGAACCGCCGCGACGAGGGCATCATCCGCGACCTCTCGGTCCGCGAGAACCTCATCCTCGCGGTGCAGGCCAAGCGCGGCTGGGCCCGCCCCCTCTCCAAGAAGGAGAAGGACGAGATCGTCGGCAAGTACCTGGTCGAGCTGAACGTGCGACCGGCCGACCCCGACCGCCCCATCAGCAAGCTGTCCGGCGGCAACCAGCAGAAGGTCCTCCTCGGACGCTGGCTGGCGACCGCCCCCGAGATCCTCATCCTCGACGAGCCCACCCGCGGCATCGACGTGGGAGCCAAGGCCGAGATCCAGGAGAAGGTCGTCGCTCTCGCGGGCGAGGGCGTCGCCGTCGTGTTCATCTCGTCCGAGCTCGACGAGGTCGTCCGGCTCAGCGACCGCATCATCGTGCTGAAGGATCACCGCGTGATCGCGGAGATCCTCAACGGCCCGGCTGTCACCGCGGAGTCGATCGTCACTACCATCGCCGCAGAGGGAGTCGTCGACGAGGACGTCGTCGTTCTCCAGGGCGCCACGCAGGAGGCCGCATCATGAGCAGCGACACCAGACCCGGCCGGGGTTCCTTCCTCTCCGGGCTGATCCGCCGTCAGTACTTCTGGGGAGCGGTGGCGATCCTGCTGCTGCTGCTCGTCAACGTCGTCAAGGACCCGAGCTATCTGGCCGTCTCGGTCAGCCCGAGCACGGGCTACCTGGTCGGCAACGTGATCGACATCGCGAGGGCGGCAGCGCCGATCCTGATGATCGCGGTCGGCATGTGCCTCGTGGTCGCGACCGGGGGCATCGACCTCTCGGTCGGCTCGATCATGGTCGTCGCCGGTGCCGTGTCGATGGAGTTCCTCAACGCGAACGGCGCTCCCGACTCGCTCGGAGCCGCCGCCGCGGCCTTCGCCGTCGCGCTGCTCGTCGCCGGGGTCCTCGGGGCGGTGAACGGCATCCTGGTCTCGGTCGTGGGGCTCCAGCCCTTCATCAGCACCCTCGTGGTGATGCTCGCCGGCCGCGGTCTCGCCAAGGTGATCACCGGCGGCCAGAACACCGCCGCGACGAACGAGCCCTTCCGCTGGATCGCGAACGGCTACGTCCTCGGACTCCCCGTCGTCTTCCTCCTCGCCATCGCGATCGTCGTCGTCGTCGGGGTGCTGGTGCGCCGCACCGCCCTCGGCCTGATGATCGAGGCGATCGGCATGGACCCGAAGGCGGCCCGGCTCGCCGGCATCAACCGCCGCGGCCTCCTGATGACCGCCTACATCGGCAGCGGCCTGCTCGCCGGAGTCGCCGGCGTCTTCGCCACCGCCAGTGTGATGACCGTGGACGTGTCGCGGACGGGCTACCAGCTCGAGCTCGACGCGATCCTCGCCGTCGTGGTCGGCGGCACCTCGCTCGCGGGCGGCAAGTTCAACATCACCGGAGCCGCCGTCGGCGCCCTCCTGATCGCCACGCTCGACAAGACGGTCGTCTTCCTCGGCGTCTCGTCGTCGGCGACGCCCGCCTTCAAGGCGATCGTCATCGTCGCGCTCTGCCTGCTGCAGTCGGAGCGCGTCCGCTCGGCCTTCACTCAACGTCGCGAGGCGCGCCGCAGCGCTCCGCAGAAAGAGGCGATCCCCGCATGAGCGCCGTGATGACCCGATCCGCCCCTCCGACGAGCCCCGCGCGCTCCTCGGCGCGGTCGTGGCTGACCCAGCACCTCGACAAGCTGCCGACCCTCGCGGCGCTGATCATCTTCCTCGCGATGATCGTCTACGGAGAGGCCGCCTACGGCCGCATCCTGCAGGCGAGCACCGTGTCGAACCTGCTGATCAACAACGCGCACCTGATCATCCTGGCCGTCGGGCTCACCTTCGTGATCCTGACCGGAGGCATCGACCTCTCGGTCGGCGCGATCATCGCCTTCAGCAGCGTGAGCGGCGTGCTGCTCATCAACGCGGGCTGGAACCCCTGGCTCGTGATGGTGCTGATGGTGCTGATCGGCTCGGGCTTCGGCCTCGTGTCGGGCGTGCTGATCCAGTACTTCAACGTGCAGCCGTTCATCGCCACGCTGGCGATGATGTTCCTCGCCCGGGGTCTCGCCTCGATGCTGAGCACCGTGCCGGAGCGCCTCCCCGAGGACTCGCCCGTGCTGAGCCTCGCCACTCCGATCAAGCTGATCGACGGCCCGAAGGTCAACGACTTCGTGATCAGCCCCGGCGTGATCATCGCGCTGCTGGTCGTCGCTGCAGCGTTCTTCGTGCTGCACCGCACGCGCCTCGGCCGTACGGTCTACGCGATGGGCGGATCCGAGCAGTCGGCGGCCCTGATGGGCCTCCCGGTGCTGCGGACCAAGCTGCTCATCTACGTGATCAGCGGCACCCTGGCGGGCCTGGCCGGCGTCGTCTACACCGCCCGGCTCGGCAGCGCCCAGAACATCACGGGCAACGGCTGGGAGCTCGACGCGATCGCGGCGACCGTCATCGGAGGCACGCTGCTCACCGGCGGCGTCGGCTTCGTCCTCGGCTCGGTCATCGGCGCGCTGGTGCTGGGTCTGATGAACGTCCTGATCACCCGCGACGGCGGCATCCCGCCCGAGGCGACGACCATCATCACCGGCGGCATCCTGCTCGTCTTCGTGCTCCTGCAGCGCGCGGTGATGGCCCGCAACAAGACCTGACGACGCCCCGCGCCATCTGCGTCGCAGAGGGCGACAATGCCCCCTTGTCTTAGTTGACAAGGGGGCATTGTCCACTACCGTGGTCAAAGAAGTGAAGCAGCGCGAGGTCGAGCGGTTCCTCGAGGCGTCCGGATGGCGCCCGCTGCGCGAGAAGGGCCCGCACAACGTCTGGGGCTCTCCGGACGGCACGCAGGTGATCGCGATCCCGCGCCACGGCACCGTGTCACCAGGAGTCGTGAGACAGGTCATCAAGGCACAGCCGGGGAGCCCCGCGAGGTGGCGATTACCACCGCGGAGCATCGAAGGAGGAGGACATCGTGACGAGCACGGAGCGACTCAGCACGACAGAGCGGACCTTCGAGGCAGTGGTGACCCGGGAAGGGCGCTGGTGGATGATTCGCGTCGACGCGCTCGACGCAGTGACCCAGGCGCGATCCCTCCGCGACGTTCCCGCGACGGCGACGGGAGTCGTTTCCGCACTCCTCGATGTCGATGAGGACGACCTGACCATCCACCTCGCCTACGAGCTGCCCGCCGAGGTGGCCGCCGCCTGGCGCGAGGCCGAGTCGCTCCGTACGCAGGCGGAGGAGGCCGAATCCCGCGCGGCGCTGCTGCGTCGAGAGGCGGTTCGAGGCCTCCTCAGCCAGACGCACATGAGCCAGGCCGAAGCCGGCGTCGTCCTCGGACTGTCGAAGCAGCGCGTCCAGCAGCTCGCCTCCTGAGGCGTGAGCAGCCTGCCCGTGGCCTGAAGAAGGTCTCGGATCACCCGTCGCGTTGACGTCAACATCGTGTTACCGTGAACATTGCCGACTCGTGTCGGACCCCCTCACTTCAGCAATGGTGCCGAACTAGGAGCAAGTGCGATGAAGCCCTTCCTGCGACCGCTCGTCCTCGCGACGACACTCGCGCTCGCTGTCCCGCTGCTCACGGCGCAGTCTGCG
This sequence comes from Rathayibacter sp. VKM Ac-2803, assembly GCF_009807175.1. Taxonomy (NCBI): domain Bacteria; kingdom Bacillati; phylum Actinomycetota; class Actinomycetes; order Micrococcales; family Microbacteriaceae; genus Rathayibacter; species Rathayibacter sp. VKM Ac-2803. The sequence continues at coordinate 216,888 of NZ_WUCD01000001.1, forward strand.
GCGGCGGCGCCGGCCGACGATCTGATCCTCCGCTACTCCCTCGACGAGACGACCGGTCTGATGCAGAAGGTCATCCCGACCCTCGAGAGCGTCGCCCCGCAGAAGGTCCCGGTGGCCGCCCCCGCGATCGCGGTGACCGCCTCGGCGAGCACCCGCTGCATCTCGGGCAAGGTCGTCCTCTCGGTCCTCGTCACGAACCCGAACGCCTTCCCCGTGAAGGTGGTCATCGGATCGACGTACGGCTCGAAGACGATCGCCGAGGTCGCCGCGGGCAAGTCGGCCACGCACTCCTTCACCACGCGTGAGGCGAGCATCCCCGCCGGCCAGGCGACCGCGACGGCGACCGCGTTCGTCGCGGGGAAGCCGGCCACGGCCTCGGCCACCGCCCCCTACTCCGCTGCCAGCTGCGGCTGACGACGGCCCCGACCCGGAACACCCCACCATCGAGCCGGCGACGCAGCCGGCCGGAGAACGGAGAACACCCGCAATGAACACTCGCTCCCTCATGACCCGCGGAGCCGCAGGCCTCGCCGGAGGACTCCTCCTGCTCGGCGTCGCCGGGACCGCCATGGCCGCCGAGATCGAGGTCGGCAACGATGACGTCGACGTCAATGTCGACATCGCGCCGCTGACCACCCCCGGCTCCCTCTCGATGTCGGTCGCCGGCACCTCCACCGCCCTGACCGAGGAGGGCTCCACCAGCGTCATCCGCCAGTTCACCGGCACCCTGCCCACGGTGACGGTCACCGACACCCGCGACCCCGCCGACATCCCCGCCGGCGCCGGCTGGTACGTGCTCGGCACCGCCAGCGACTTCACCTCCACCGACGGCGGCGTCATCGGCGCCGAGAACTTCGGCTGGGCCCCGAACCTGATCGACGGCGGCGACAGCGGCCTCGTCGCCGAGGGCGATGTCGTCGACACCGCCGTCGACCCCGGGCCGGACAACGTCGGCCTCGTCGACCAGGAGCTCCTCGCGATCACCAACGACTCCGCGGCGATCGCCCAGGAGGGCTCCTGGACCGCGGACGCCGAGCTGTTCCTCCGCACCGAGCCCACCGTCGACGCCGGCCAGTACAGCTCGACGCTCACCCTGTCGCTCTTCGAGTGACCCCCCGGGCGGGAACGCCCCCCTCCGCGCACGATGCGGCCGAGCCCTCCGCCCGGCCGCATCGTGCGTCCTCCGTGAGATCCTGAGGGTGCCATGACCGATCAGCGTCGATCCCCCGTCCGTCCCGTCAGCGCCCTGCTCGCGCTCCTCGTCGGCGTGCTGGCGCTCAGTGCCGCTCCCCCGGCCGCCGCAGCCGACCGGATCTCGTGGGCGGTGAGCCCCGCCACCGACGGCGCTCCCGACAACCGCTCCTGGATCGAGCTCGACCTCGATCCCGGCGCCGTGGCCTCGGAGGAGGCCGCCGTCACCAACCTCAGCGACCAGACCGTCACCTTCCGGATCGACGCCGCCGACGGCTACTTCACCGACAAGGGCCGCTTCAACATGCTCCCCTCGGACCAGGAGTCGGTCGACGCCGGCACCTGGATCCAGGCCCCCGAGACCGTGACCGTCGAGCCGGGAGCGGTCGCCGTCGTCCCGTTCACGGTGACCGTCCCCGACAACGCCGAGCCCGGCGACCACGCGGCCGGTCTCGCCGCCTCCCTCGTCTCGGTCGGCGCCGATGCCGGCGGCTCGTCGGTCGGGGTCGAGAGCCGCATCGGCTTCCGCGTGATGACCCGCGTGACCGGCGACGTCGCCCCCTCCCTCGCCGTCGAGAGCATCGACACCGACTACCGCCTCTCGTGGAACCCCTTCGCGCCGGGATCGCTCTCGGTCGACGCCGAGATCGTCAACACCGGCAACGTGCGCCTGCTGCTCGACGGGGCGGTCACCGCGCAGGGCGCCGACACTCCCCTGGTGGCCGAGGACGCCGCGGCCCAGGAGCTGCTGCCCGGCGACCGCCGCACGATCTCGGTCGCCCTCGACGGCGTCTGGCCGCTGTTCGCGATCGGCACCGACGTGACCGTCTCGCCGACCGTGGTGACGCCCGACGGAGTCGACCCCGCGTCGATCGCGCCGGTGACCGCCTCCGCCACCGTGCTCGCGGTGCCGCTCCCCCAGCTGCTCGTGCTGCTCGGAGTCGCGCTGATCCTGGCCGCCCTGCTCGCCGGCCGCTCGCGCTCGCGCCGCCGCATCGCGCAGCTGGTCGCCCAGGCCCGCGAGGAGGGCCTGCGCGAGGGCGCGGACGCCCGCTGACGGGCGCGGCTCCGCGATCCTGATGTCGAGCGGGACCTCCTGGAGCCGTGACTCGGCGCCGGCTGGTCTCCGTCGCCGACGCCGAGCGGGTCACGATCCTCCAGGCGCGCTACCACTACTGAGCCTCGGCGCACCGCACGGACGGCGCCGGACGAGTTCGCGAATATCACCGGAACTGGGACGCGGGCGCGAGCGGCCGAGGTCTAGTGTCGGCCTCGCTGCCGCTGACCATCGCGCGCTGAACCGGGGATCCACACACATGCAGCTCCTGTGTCCGGGCGAATCCTTCACCGATCCTCCCCTTCTGTGCGCGCGACGTCTGGAGCGACCATGTCAGCTGTCCGAGCGGCTCTCGCCCTCGTCCTCGTCCCCCTCCTGACGGCGGGCACCGTCTCCGCGACCGACTCCGCGGCACCCTCGGCGCTGCCGTCGTCCTCGGCGATCCTGTCGAAGACGTCCCTGGCGGCCGACTACTACCGGCCGATGATCCCGCTCGCACCGCAGCCGTCGCTCAACGGCTGGTCCTGGGCGACCTTCGCCCAGGGCGAGAACGCGCTCTTCGCCGAATCGGGCGACCCCGCCTACCTCGCCGACGGGATGACATGGGGAGGCCTGACCTCGTGGAAGGTCTCGACGTCAGGCCTCGACCCCGACGACCTCAAGGCCGGGCAGGTCTACCACTCGCTGAACGAGTCCGACCCGCGAGCCTCCCTGACATCGATGGACGCCCGGATGGCGCAGGGACTGGCGACCCTCCCGCTCGACCAGTACGACTGGTCGGACGCGCTCTTCATGGGGCTTCCCAACTGGGCCTCGTGGTCGGAGCGCACCGGCGACACCGCCTACCTCGCAAAGATGGACGCCCTGTACGAGTGGTCCCGCGACGAGGGTGCCCTGAGCGACCGGTGCGCGGGAGCGGCGAAGCCCCAGTCCGGTCTCTTCGACGCCGCCGAGGGGCTGTGGTACCGCGACTGCCGCTACGTCGGGACGACGGACGCCGGCGGGAACAAGATCTTCTGGGGGCGCGGCAACGGCTGGGCGATCGCGGCGATGGCCGATGTCGTCACCGCGCTGCCGGCCGGAGACGCGCGCGCCGTCCCTTACCGGGACATGCTGCGGACGATGGCCGCCCGACTGGTCGAGCTGCAGGGCTCCGACGGATTCTGGCGCTCGAGCCTCCTGAACAGCAGCCTCTTCCCCGCGCCCGAGACGAGCGCCACCGCCCTGATCGCGTACGCACTCGCCTCCGGGATCTCGTCGGGCACTCTCGACCGCGCGACCTACCTGCCCTCGGTCAGCCGAGCGTGGGACGGGCTCGCCTCCGTGTCGCTCCAGCCGAGCGGTTTCGTGACCGGATGCCAGGCGGTCGGCTTCCAGCCCGCCAAGAGCTACACCGCCGCGGCGCCCCGGACGGCGCCGACGGCGTCGTCGGCCGGCACGCTGATCGCCGATTCGCCGCCGTTCTGCGTCGGCGCGTTCCTGCTCGCGGGGAGCGCGATCGCGGCGCTGAGCTCGCCCGGGACACCGACGCCGACGCCCACCGCGACACCGACGCCCACGCGCACGCCGACCGCGACTCCCACCGCCACTCCGACACGCACCCCGACGGCCTCCGCCACCCCGACCGTCACCCCGACGCCCACCGTGCCGGACACCGTCAAGCCGAAGGTCGTCCTGCTCACCCCGACCGCGAACGCGAGGGTCTCGGGAACCATCACCTTCGTCGCGACGGCCGCGGACGCCTCGGGCATCTACAGCATGAACTTCTACCTGGGATCCTCGGTGCTGGGACGCGGCGTCCCTGGGCCGGACGACACCTACACGTACGCCTTCGACTCGTCGGCGTACGCCGACGGCGCCTACCAGGTGACCGCGAAGGCGAAGGACCCCGCCCGCAACACCGGAGTCAGCCGGACCTACAGCATCACCATCGACAACTCGGGTCCGGTGACGACCCCGACCGCGACCCCGCGACCCACCGCGACGCCGACGCCGACCCGGACCCCGACTCCCACCGCGACCCCGACTCCCACCAGGACCCCGACCCCCACCGCGACCCCGCGGCCCAGCACCTCGCCGACGCCCGCCGCTGTCGGAGCCGGTCGGTACCAGGACGGCTCCCCCGCCGTCACGCTCTCCGGCACCTGGACCTCCGTGGCGGCCAAGTCCGACGACGGAGGCGGTTCGACCTACAGCTCGAACGCCACCGCCTCCGCGACGCTGACGTTCACCGGCACCTCGGTGGAGTGGATCAGCCGGCTCTCGCCGTCCGGCGGCATCAACGAGGTGTACCTCGACGGCGTCCGGGTCGCCCGGATCGACCGGTACAGCAGCAGCACCCGGTACGCCCAGACGGTGTGGAGCAGCGGCGTGCTGCCCGCCGGAGTGCACACCGTCTCACTCCGGGGCACCGCCGACCGCAACCCCGCGGCGAGAGGGAAGACCCTCCTCCTCGACGCCCTGGTCGTCCGGGGCTGACGACCGCTACTGGTAGGTGATCAGATCCGGCAGCGGTGCGACCTCGGCCATCGTCTCGGCCGGGGTCAGCATCGGCAGGTCCTCGTCGTAGAAGTTCTTCCATCCCCAGGCGATGCCCTCCGGAGCCCCCTCGTGCAGCGCCTCCCACGTCGCCTGCTTGTCGGGCTGCCCGCCCTGCCCGTCGACGTGGATCAGGAACTCGAGCTCCGGCCGGTCGCGGCGGATGCTCGCGCGGTCCTGCAGCATCGACGAGCGGAACTGGTGCAGCACGAACATCTTCGGCGGCAGCCCCTCGGCCTGCACGAGGTCGGCGAGCCACTCCGACACGCTGTCGACCTCGGCGGCCTCGACCCGGCCGATCTGCGCGAGCGGAACCTGGTCGGGCAGCAGTCGCCACTCGGGATCGAGCGCGAGCCCGACGTTCGGCAGTCGCAGCAGCTCCTCGTAGGCCTTCGCCTGGGTCAGGAAGTCGGAGCGACCCGGCTGCAGATCGAGCACCACGTACATCCCGGCCTCGGCCGCGGCGTCGATGTAGGGGCGGATCCCGTCCGCGGAGAGCTCGTTGGAGTAGTCGCCGTCGTCGCCCGCGCTGCCCGCCGCCACCGTGGTGATGATCTCGAGGCTCGGCACCACCTGCAGCTCGGTGAGCGACCGGTACGGCTCGGCGACGGCGGCGGCGCGCTCGATCGTCGCGGCGAGTCCCTGCTCACCGAGGACCCCGAGCACCGGAGCGCCCGGGGTGCCGTAGATCGCGACGAACAGGTGGCCGCCGAAGAGGCGCTGACCGCCGCCCGGCAGCTGCCAGCCGGTCGCGGCGGCGCGCACCGACCACTCGGGCGCGGGCTGCGTCGCGAGCCCCGGGCCGAGCAGCAGGGTGCAGGAGGCGCGCGCGCCGGCGATCGCGGTCACCGCGGCTCCCGAGGCGAGCAGGTCGGCGGCCTCGACGAGCGTCACGGGCACGCCCGCGGCCCGCGCAGTGGCGAGAGCGGCGACATCCGAGTCGACGGGCTGCGCGAGAGCCGCCACTCCCACGAGCGCGTCGGCCCGGCCGGGCAGCTCGCCGAACGGCGGCTCGCCGGGCGTTCCCGGCGAGAAGGAGGCGAGGGCGTCGAGGTCGAGATCGGCGACGACGATGCCGGTCGCCTCCTCGAGGGCCGCGGGATCGGCGGCCGAGCGCACGACCTCGACGCCCTCGCCCGGGTCGGCGACGGCCCCGACCGCGACGATGCGGCGCGTTCCGAGCCGCGCGAGCTCATCGGCGAGGGTCGGGCCCGCGGTCTCGACGAGCAGCGGCACGCCCCACGCGATCCCGAGCTGCGCGGCGAGGAGCACCGACGCGGGCACGTCCTCGACGACCACGACGAGCGGCGCCTCGGTGAAGAGCAGTGCGCTCGCGGCGACGGAATCGGCGGCGAGCGCCACGGGCCCGCCCGGCGCGGCGGTGCGGGTGCGCGGCGCGTCCGACGACGCCGCAGGCTCGGGCGCGTCGAAGGTGCAGCCGCTCAGCAGCGGCAGGACCGACAGCCCCACGACGACACTGCGTCGGGACAGGGCCGGGCGTGATGGTGCGCGTCGTGACGCGGTGGAGCGGGATTCTGAAGCCATGGAGCAGACCTCTCCTCTCGGAGCCGGCGGGCTCGCGGTGTTCGGTGGTCTCCCTCCACTATCGCAGCCGCCTCCGACAGCGATGCCCCGAGCCCGGCACGAGAGAGGGGGCGGCGCCTCCCGGCACCGCCCCCTCGTCGTCGTTCGTCAGACCGTGCGCGGAGCCTTCGCGAGGTTCGCGACGAGCTCGTCGTGGTTCTGGCGCACCCCGTAGGCCGGGCGGTCGCGCTCGACGCGCCACGACTCGTTCAGCGGAGTGATCGCGACGGTGTCGAAGCCGAGGCGGTCGTAGAGGTCGGTCACGAAGTGGATCGCCTCGGGGTAGTCGCTGGAGGTCGCCAGCGCGCGGCGGTCGGGGGTGCCCGCCGGCGTCCCGGTGGTCGTGATGTCGGCCGCCGTGATGTGGTTGAAGGCCTTCACCACCTTCGACTCGGGGAGCCGCTCCTGCAGCATCTCGTTGACGGTGGTCTCGCCCTTGTCGAGCGCCTCGATCCGCCCGTCCCGCTCGAAGTAGTAGTTGTTCGTGTCGAGCACGATCTTGCCGGCGAGCGGCTCGACCGGGATCGCGTCGAGCGCCTTCAGCGGCACCGTCACGACCGCGATCTCGGCGGCCTCCGCCGCCTCCTGCGCCGTCGCCGCGCGCGCCTTCGGGCCGAGCTCCGCGATGAGGTCGGCGAGCGTCTCGGGACCGCGCGAGTTGGCGATCACGACCTCGTCCCCGAGGCCGATGACCGCGCGCGCGATCTGGCTGCCGATGTGTCCTGCTCCGATGATTCCGTACGTCGTCATACCGAGGCCAACGCGTGTGCCGGCGAGGCATTCCGGCTCCCCGCCTTTTCCCACGGCGCGTCCAGGCTCGCCCGCTGCGGCGATCCGGGATAGCGCTTTCTGCGGTAGTTTCGAGCGTTCGACGTCGACAGAGGGCGCGCACCGTCGCCGCCCCGCCAGAAGGAGACCTGATGCCGCAGTTCGACCTCCCCCTCGAGCTCCTCGAGCAGTACGTCCCGGACCTGCCCGCGCCCGAGGGCTTCGCCGAGTTCTGGCGGTCGACGGTCGCCGAGGCGCGCGCGAGCGCGACCGAGCCGCGCTTCGAAGCGGTCGACGCGGGCTACGCACTGCTCGACACCTACGACGTGACCTACTCCGGGTTCGGCGGCCACCCGATCCGCGGCTGGCTGATCCTGCCGCGCGGCATCGAGGGCCCCCTCCCCGCCGTGGTCACCTACATCGGCTACGGCGGCGGGCGCGGCCTCCTCGACGAGTGGACGGCCCTGAGCGCCGCGGGCTACGCGCACCTCGTGATGGACACCCGCGGTCAGGGCTCCGGCCACCGCACCGGAGTCACGCCCGACCCGGTCGGCAGCGGTCCGCGGGCCACCGGGTTCATGACGCAGGGCATCGAGTCGCCCGACGACTACTACTACCGCCGCGTCTTCACCGACGCGGTCCGCGCGCTAGACGTGCTCCGCGCGCACCCGGCCGTCGATCCCTCGCGCGTCGCGATCTCGGGCGGCAGCCAGGGCGGCGGGATCTGCCTCGCCGTCGCCGGCATCCTCGGGCTGCTGGGCGAGTCGTCGTCGGCGCGGGCGGCGATCATCGATGTGCCGTTCCTCAGCCACATGAGCCACGCGGTGCGGATCATCGACACGATGCCCTACGGCGAGGTCGGGCGCTACCTGCGCACCCACCGCGGCTCCGAGTCGTTCGTGTTCGACACCCTCGCCTACTTCGACGGGACCTCGTTCGCCCCGTACGCCGAGGTGCCGGCGATGTTCTCGGTCGGACTGCTCGACGACATCTGCCCGCCGTCGACGGTGTACGCGTCCTACAACCGCTACTCCGGGCCGCGCGAGATCCGCGTCTACCCCTTCAACGGGCACGAGAACGGCGAGGCGTTCCAGTCGGCCGAGCACGTGCGCTTCCTGGCGCGCGCGCTGGCGTAGCGCGCGCCCGGCCGACCTCCGGCTCGCAGAATCGCGTTCGGCTCGCAGGATCGGACGACTTCGACGAGCCGAAGGTGATCCGACGAGCCGGAGGTGCCGGCGTCGGTCTCGGTCAGGCGTCCGATGCCGCGAGCATCGCGGTGCCGATGCGGTCCTCCAGATCGGCCAGCTCGTCCAGAATGTCGGCGGCGACCCAGACCTGGTCCCTCCTCCGCTCGGTCAGAGGAGCGAGCACCTGCGCATCGACCAGCTGGCGCAGAGCCGCACCGACGCTCGAGGGCACGCGTCCGGTGATCTCGAGCGCCCGGGCGGTCGTGAGGATCGGATGGTCGAGGAGGCCCCGGAGCAGGAGGTCCGCGGCACTGCCCGCACGGGGCCGGACCGCAGCCGCCCAGGCGGCCGGGAGCTCCTCGAGCGAGGCGGCCGTCCGCATGGCCTCCGGCGCCGCCACGACGCAGGCGCGGGCGAGCTCGTCGACGAACGGCGCGAGCGCCCCCTCCCGATAGCCGTTCACGAGAGAGAAGTAGCGTTCGCGATCGGCGACCAGCGCCGACGCCACCGGCACCACCGTCGTCGTCGTCAGACCCCGGCGCCGGAGGATCGCATTGATCAGCGCTCGACCGATCCTGCCGTTGCCATCGGTGAAGGGATGGATGGACTCGAACTGCGCGTGCGCGATCGCCGCCTGCACTATCGGGTCGAGGTCGCTCCGGTTCGAGAATGCGATCAGATCGGCCATGAGCGCCGGGACGATCTCTGCTGGGGGCGGGACGTGCACTGCATCGCGTGGCGAGTGGTCGCTTCCCCCGATCCAGTTCTGCATCGACCGGTAGGCCCCGGCATACCGGTCGTCCACCGGGTCGTCGGCCATCAGGACTCGATGGGCAGCGAAGATCGAGACCTCGTCGATCAGGCCCGTGCTGCCGGCTGCGTCGACCATGCCGGTCAGCGCCTCGGCTGCCGCGACCATCGACGTGGCACTCGCATTCGCCCTGATGCCGACCGTGGCGCGGGCGTAGTCGTCGAGGCTCGCGTTCTCGTCCTCGATCTTCGAGGAGGAGACGGCCTCGGTCCGGATGAGGAGCCGGCCGAGTGCTCCGAGCCGGCTTCCGGATCCGGCATCCAGAGTGATGATCGCCCGCGCGGCGGCGTCGAGGGCCGGCCGGGAGGACGGGGGCGCCACCCATGAGGACGCCGCGATCAGGGGAGGCAGCGAGACGACGACCTCGCTGAGCATTCGGTCGGCCCGGGAGCCGGCACGGGACACCTGCCTCCACGGGCGCGTCTCGTACTCGTGCGCCGTCCACTCGAAGGTCATGCGGCTCCTTTCGAGAACCCGAATCAGCGGCATCGTCAATTCGGGTTATGGGCTCAACCCGAATTATCGCACGTCGTGATTCGGGTTGTGCGGTCAGCACGACGGCCGTCGCTTTGTGACGCCGCGAGTCGCGCGTCATCGCCGGCTCGCAGGTGCACTCGCCACCATCGACGCATGACCCGCCAGATCCGCTTCAACGCCTTCGACATGAACTGCGTCGCCCATCAGTCCTCCGGCATGTGGCGCCACCCCCAGGACCAGTCCTGGCGCTACAAGGACCTCTCGTACTGGACCGACCTCGCGAAGCTGCTCGAACGAGGCACCTTCGACGGCGTCTTCATCGCCGACGTGCTGGGCACCTACGACGTCTACGGAGGCTCCAACGAGGCCGCGATCCGCCACGGCGCGCAGGTCCCCGTCAACGACCCGATCCTCCTCGTCTCGGCGATGGCCGCCGCGACCGAGAACCTCGGCTTCGGCATCACCGCCGGCACCGCCTACGAGCACCCGTACCCCTTCGCCCGCCGGATGTCGACGCTCGACCACCTGACGAAGGGGCGCGTCGGCTGGAACGTGGTCACCGGCTACCTGCCGAGCGCCGCCCGCAACATGGGCCACGAGGACCAGCTCGAGCACGATGACCGCTACGACGTCGCCGACGAGTACCTCGAGGTGCTCTACAAGCTGTGGGAGGGGTCGTGGGAGGACGACGCCGTGATCCGCGACCGCGACTCCGGCGTCTTCACCGACCCGGCGAAGGTGCACGAGATCGGCCACAGCGGCAAGAACTTCACGGTGCCCGGCATCCACCTCTCTGAGCCGTCGGTGCAGCGCACACCCGTGATCTACCAGGCCGGCGCGTCGCCCCGCGGCATCCGCTTCGCGGCGGGCAACGCCGAGGCGATCTTCGTCGCCTCCTCGACGAAGGCGGGCCTCGCGGCCACCGTCTCGCGCATCCGCGACGCCCTGGAGGCCGCGGGCCGAGACCGGTACTCGGCGAAGATCTACACGCTGCTCACGATCATCACCGACGAGACCAGCGAGAAGGCGCACGCCAAGCACCGCGACTACCTCTCGTACGCGAGCGAGGAGGGCGCCCTGGTCTTCATGTCGGGCTGGATGGGCATCGACCTGTCGCAGTACGACCTCGACGAGCCGATCGGCAACGTGAAGAGCAACGCGATCCAGTCGACGGTCGCGAACTTCCAGGAGGCGAACGAGGACGGCTCGGAGTGGAAGGTGCGCGACATCGCCAAGCTCGGCGCCATCGGCGGGCTCGGGCCGTTCATCGTCGGCTCACCGTCGGAGGTGGCCGACCACCTGCAGGAGTGGGTCGAGGACACCGACGTCGACGGCTTCAACCTCGCCTACGCGATCACTCCGGGCACCTTCGAGGACGTGGTCGAGTACATCGTCCCCGAGCTGCGCCGCCGCGGCGCGTACCCCGAGGAGTACGTCGAGGGCAGCCTCCGCCACAAGCTGCACGGCCGCGGCGACAGGCTCCCGGAGGAGCACCTGGGCGCCGGGTTCCGCTACCGCGCGCAGGACTGACCCCGAACACAGAGGCACCCCGCCGCAGTGCGCGACGGGGTGCCTCTGTATGTCCGAGAACCGCAGGGTCAGCTCTCGAAAGTCGCGTCGAGGGTGATCTCGACTCCGGTCAGCGCCTTGCTGACGGGGCAGGTGGCCTTGGCCTCTTCGGCCGCCTTCAGGAAGGCCGCCTCGTCGATGCCGCTGACCTCGCCGCTGACGACGAGCTTGATGCCGGTCAGCTTGAAGCCTCCGGCCGAGTCCGGGCCGAGCGAGACGTCGGCGCGCACGTCGAGCGCCTCGACGGTGCCGCCGGCCTGGCCGAGGACGGCCGAGAACTGCATGGCGTAGCAGGCGGAGTGGGCGGCGCCGAGGAGCTCCTCGGGGCTGGTGGCCCCGTTGGCGTCGTCAGCGGCGCGCTTGGGGAACGAGACGTCGTAGGTGCCGAGCTTCGAGCTCGAGAGCTCGACCTGGCCCTCGCCGGTCTCGAGCGAGCCGTTCCAGGCGGTGCGTGCAGAACGAGTGGGCATGGTTCCTCCTTCGGGACGGAGGACGCGCGTCGTAGAACGAGCGTTCTCTCCGGATGATCCGAGCCTAGGGGAACGAGCGTTCTCTCGCAATGCCGCTCGCGCGGTCAGTGCAGGATCTTCAGCCCGATCACGCAGGCGACGATGCCGAGCACGAGCAGCGTCCGCACCACCGAGAAGCCGTCGCCGCCGAAGAACATGCCGTAGAGCACGGTGAGGGAGGCGCCGATCCCGACCCAGACCGCGTAGGCGGTGCCGGTGGGCAGCTCGCGCATCGAGAAGGCGAGTCCCGCCATGCTCGCGACCACCGCGACGCCGAAGACGATCGAGGGGCCGAGGCGGGTGAAGCCCTCCGACTTGCCGAGGGCGGTGGCCCAGACGGCCTCGAGGACTCCGGACACGACGAGAACGATCCAGGACATGACGATCCACTCCAGCGAGTCAGTCTTGTCGTGTGGCCGGGTACTGCTCCCTCGTCCGGCTCGCCGTCATCGGCTCCCGCCATCGTGCCACGGGGCTCTGTGCACGGCCTGGGCGGACCTGCGGTCAGGAGGCGCGCGAGGCCCGCCGGGTCACGAGGTGCACCACGACGCCGACCGCGAGCAGGATCGCCGCGTACAGCCACACCTCGGGGTCCTGCTGCGTGAGCAGGAGCACGCATGACGCGACTCCGAGCACCGGGATCGCCGTCCAGACGCGGAAGTGGTCGTGCTCGACGCGGTCGCGGCGCAGCACCAGCACCGCGACGTTCGTGCTGATGAAGACGAGCAGGAGGAGCAGCACCACGGTCTCGGCGAGCGTCGCCAGGTCGCCGACCAGCGTCAGCAGCGCCGCGGCGAGCGTCGTCACGGCGATCGCGACCCACGGCGTCCGGCGCTTCGGCAGCACGCGGCCGAGCACGGCGGGCAGGAGCCCCTCCTTCGCCATGCCGTAGGTGACCCGGCTGGCCATGATCATCGTGAGCAGGGCGCCGTTCGCGACGGCGACCAGCGCGATCAGGCTGAACAGCCACGCGGGTACGCCGACTCCGGACGCGGTCACGACGTCGAGCAGCGGCGCGGAGGAGTCGGCCAGCTCGTCGGACGGCAGAGCGATCGAGCTCGCGAGACCGACCAGGAGGTAGACGCCGCCGGCGGTCAGCAGCGCGCCGAACAGCGCGCGCGGGTAGACGCGGCTCGGGTCGCGCACCTCCTCGGCGACGTTGGCCGAGGTCTCGAAGCCGACGAACGAGTAGTACGCGATGATCGCCGCGCCGAGGACGGCGAGCGCCGGGGCCTGCTCGGAGCTGAGCTCGACCGTCCGGCCGAGGTCGCCGCCGCCGCCCGCCACGAGCAGCGCGACGCAGGCGATCACGATCAGGAGGCCGCCGACCTCGATGATCGTCATCACCGTGTTGCTGAGCAGCGACTCCGCCACCCCGCGGGCGTTGAGCAGCGCCACGAGCACGAGGAAGACGATCGCGGTCGGCACCGGCGGCACGTCGAGGAAGGTGCCGAGGTAGTCGCCGGCGAAGGCGAGCGAGAGGCCGGCGGCGCTGGTGACTCCCGCCGCGAGCATCGCGAAGCCCACGAGGAACGAGACCAGCGGACGGCGGAAGGCTCGCTGCGCGAAGACGGCCGCGCCTCCCGCCTTCGGGTACTTGGTGACCAGCTCGGCGTAGGAACCGGCCGTCAGCAGCGCGAGGCCGAGCGAGAGGAGCAGCGGCATCCAGACGGCGCCGCCCACCTCGGCCGAGAGCGTGCCCATGAGGGCGTAGATCCCCGCGCCGAGCACGTCGCCGAGGATGAAGAAGTAGAGGAGCGGCCCGGTGATGCGGCGCTTGAGCGAGGGCTGCTCGCCGCTCGCCGCGGGGGTCGTCGTCGTCGCGGGGTCCATGGGCGTCCTCTCGTCCTCGCGCAGGATTCGCGCGACCGGCAACGATAGGCAGCGGCCCCGCTCGGCGGGCAGACGGTTGACCGGGCGGCGGCGGGAGCGCTACGAGCGCTCAGTCGGAGACGATGTGGCCGCCTCCGCGCTGCCACGCCATCTCGGCGCCGAGCTCCTCGGCCTCCTCGCGGGAGTCGCCGTGGTGGGTCAGCGGGACATTGGCCTCGGCGACGCGGTTGTGCCAGCCGTGCTCGTCGGAGTAGGTCTCGATCGGTGCGATGTGCGGGGTGGTCATCGGGTGGAGCCTCTTTCGGTGGGGGAGCTTCCAGGGAACGCCGGACGGCGCCGGCCCTCCAGAGGGTTGACGGGGCGGGCGTTCCGTGGCCCCCTCCGGCTCGCAGAAACACGTTCGGCTCGCGGAATCCGAGGGATTCGACGAGCCGAACGTGCTTTGACGAGCCGGAGGTGCAGCACGAGCCGGAGGTGCAGCACGAGCCGGAGGTCACTCCGGGGAGTCGCGGGTCAGGAGATCGCGGCGCGCAGGGCCTTGGCGGCCTCGCCCACGTCGGGGGCTCCGTAGATGGCGCCGCCGGCGACGGCGACCTGCGCGCCCGAGCGCTGGACTGCCTCGATGGTCGCGGTGCTCACTCCGCCGGCCACCGAGAACGGCACTCCGGAGGACTCGCCGTCGCTGAGCAGCGAGTCGAGCGTGTAGCCGTCCTCGGCCTGCTCGTCGAGACCGGCGTGCATCTCGACGAACTCGGCGCCGAGGGCGACGACCTGCTGGGCACGGGCCGCCTTGTCGGGGACCCCGATGAGGTCGACGACGACGCCCTTGCCGTGCTTCTTCGCCGCGGTGACGGCTCCGGTGATGGTGCTGTCGCCCGCGACGCCGAGGACGGTGACGAGGTCGGCTCCGGCCTTGAAGGCCATGTCGGCCTCGAGCTCGCCGGCGTCCATGGTCTTGAGGTCGGCGAAGACGATCTTGTCGGGGTGCGCCTTCTTGATCGCGGTGATGGCCGAGAGGCCCTCGCTCTTGATGAGCGGGGTGCCGAGCTCGAGGATGTCGACGTGCGGGGCGGCCGCGGCGGCGAGCTCGAGGGCGGCGTCGGTGCTGAGGGTGTCCATGGCGAACTGGAGCTTCATAGGGTTCTGCTTCCTGTAGTGGGGGTGGGAGTCATTCGAGGTTGGAGTGGCGCGGCCAGAGCTCGTCGGCACTGGCACCGCCGCGCTTCCACAGCGCGTGGAACAGCGCGTCGCCCGTGAGCACCACGACCTGCTCGAAGAGCCCGCCGGAGTACTGCGCCGAGGCGGCTCCCGAGCGGTCGAGCTTGTCGGCGGCGGGCACGACGATCACGGCGGAGGCGAGCCCCGCGAGAGGCGAGTCGCCGGCGGTGGTCAGCGCGGCCACGCGCGCACCGGCGTCGACCGCCGACTGCGCCGCGCGGACGATGCCGCCGGTGGTCCCCGATCCGCTCGCGGTCAGCAGCACGTCGCCCGGGGCGATCGCCGGAGTCGTCGCGTCGCCGACGACGTGCACGCGCAGCCCCAGGTGCATCAGCCGCATCGCGGTCATCTGCAGGGCGAGTCCGGAGCGGCCCGCACCGTGGACGAAGACGCGCTCGGCGTCGCCCAGCAGCGCCGCGACCTGCTCGAGGCCCTCGAGCGCACCGGCGGCCGCGGTGATCTCGGCGACGATCGCGGCGAGCGCGCGGGCCGGATCGGTGGTGGGGTCAGCGGTCGGATCGGCGGGGGTCGCGGTGTCGGGCATCTCCTCAGCGTGCGCCTCCCTCGCCGGCGAGGCCGCCCCCTGACCGAGCAGGAGTGCCTACCCGAACGGGTGGTTCTGCGGCCCGCGGGTAGGAGGGGCGGGTAGGTTCGGACCATGACGTCGACCCCCGCCTCCCGCTCGGTGCTGCTCGAGCACGCCCGCCTCGTCGCCGAGCAGGCCGACCGCCACGCCGTCGCTCTCGAGTCGGTGCTCGCGGCCCTGCGCGCGCCGCGGCTCGACGACCGGACCGCCCGCGCGGAGGCGGTGGAGATCGCGACGAACGCCCTGGTCGAGCTGCGCACCGCGACCGACGAGCAGCGCAGCGCGATGCTCGAGCCCGTCGTGGGAGCCTTCGCGCGACTCCGCAGCGACCTGCGCCCGCTGGTGCGCTTCGGCGACCTCGACGTGCAGTTCGTCGAGCCGCCCGCGACCGGGCGGGCACTGCCCGGCGAGGTGGCCCACGCCGCCCGGGCGATCGTGCGCAGCGCCGTGCTCGCCTCGGTCGAGTCGGAGGAGACCCGCCGCGTGCGCATCCAGTGGGACTGCGACGGTCTCAACCTGCTGATCGAGATCCGCGACGACGGACGCGGTGAGCTCACCGCCCGCGACGAGGCGCTGCGCCCGATCGCCGAGCGGGTGAGCGGCCTCGACGGCGAGCTCGAGCTCACCTCGACGGCCGGCTGGGGCTCGACGCTGTCGATCCGCCTCCCCCTCGACCCTCCCGCTCAGCCCGACGGCCTCGACGTGGTCGAGCTGAGCGCGCGCGAACGCGAGGTGCTGCACCTGATCACCCTGGGCGCCTCCAACCACCGCATCGCCGACGACCTCGGGATCAGCGAGAACACGGCGAAGTTCCACGTCTCGAACCTGCTGCGCAAGGCGGGAGCCCGCAACCGGGCCGAGCTGGCGGCGCTGGCGCGCTGAGGGGCCTCCTCAAGACGGATGCGGCTGAGGTGGCCGTCGCTTGCAGCGAGAGGACGGGATCTAGAGGGAGATGCGAACGTGCTCTACTGATTTAGCGCCCGGACTGCGCATCCACTTCGCCGCCCGCCCCGCAACTACAAAGCCTCTGGTGAGGGCGCGCAGATTATTATCGCCTCTCCACCTGTTATCTCCAGACCGACGACCAGCATTGCATTGCTCTCGTCGCCGAAGCGCAAGCTCAAATTCGAGCAATTAAGGCTCATCTCTCGCATCCGTCCAACGGAGAGCGCGGACGTCTCACCAGATCGCGCATACACTGGTGGCATTTTGTTATCAGCGCGGAGGTCGCCTTCTTCATCCATGGTCAATCCATACTTCTCAGACGAGCGACCGCTAACCCCGGACTCGTTTCGATACACGAAGACCGGAAACTTATCCGATTCTCCTGGAACCGACTTCAGTGCCTCAATAAATCTGGTCGACAGGTCGCGATATCTCGTCTCCGCAAAATTACTAATCGCGTTTGCGCCAGCTGCGAGCGGCGCAGCTGGTACTTGCAAAAGATTTAGTCGCCCAATTATCCCGCTACTTCTTTCGACCGAGCCGGGATCCAAATCCACTACCTGAACAGTGACATCGGAGGACAATCCAGCAACCAGCTCCCCAACAACGCGATCTTCTCTAGGTAACGAGTATCCCAGAATAAAGAGCTCACTCGCTTCGGCGATAGCAACTCCAGCTTCTCGCCAAATACTAGTCATCAATGATGAACTGTAATAGCCATCCTTCGATGTCATAGGCGGAATCAGATAGCGGTCAAGCTGGCGCAATCCCGAATAGTCGACGTCGGCGATCATCGCCGTCCTCCCGGCAAATCCGCGCTTATCGCGTGAGCGTAGTAGATCAGCGGATCCCGAAGTCGAGCCGGATCCGAACCAATTTAGCGACCCATGCATCTTGAGGAGTTGGAAGGAACCAGATGTGTGATCAAGGCCCGTGTCGCCAGCATATTGCGCAGTCGTGACGGGCGGGGCCGGAAACACTAACTCTTCGCCGTAGTGGATTACGTGTCCAGCACGAGACGTCATCTGTGCATGAGTGGCCGCGCGCTCGACCAGTAGATCGTAGTTGAAGGTGATCACCAGCGCGCCCTCCGCGCTCCAGAGCTGCACCAGCGCATTCAGCCAAGCAGGGATTTCCGCGGCGGCTGCTGCATCGCTTCGAGCGTCCAGGACGCTCGCTATCTCGCTGATCACACGCGTCGCACTAGCAGCACGATGCGCATTGACATAAGAAGGCAGGAAAGGAAGAGGCGTCAACTGTAGAGTGAGCCATTCTTCGAACGTTTGATCGTCTCGCAGATCGAAGGCAACCTCGCCTTCGAGCCGCCGCTCGATCTCACGCCCCAATTGATCTGTCACTGGCATTTCTGAGCTGATAGCTCTAGAGAATCCCGCTCCGAGTATGTAAACTGGGCGCCCTTTTTCCTGCATAGAATCCAGAATAGCCGTCAACTAGTGCGAACGATCCCAATTTCCCTCGCACCGAACTTTACGTCGACGGCGCTCCCAAGATCATCTCGACGGACGTCTGTACAGCGCCGCTGTCGATCCGCACCTCGACCTGCCCGCTCAGCCCGACGGCTTCGAGGGGGTCGAGCTGAGTGCTCGCCGACGCGAAGTTCCATGTCTCGAACCTGCTGCGCAAGGCGGGAGCCCGCAACCGGGCCGAGCTGGCGGCGCTGGCGCGCTGAGGTGGATTTCTGGTCGTTCGCGCTTTGTCAACGCCGTGTCGAGTGCTGCCGGGGGACGCCTACGGAGAGGTCCGCGGTCGGGGTGTCCTCGGCCGCCGCCATCGACGCAAGAGGAGTCTCCATGACTGACAGCTCGACCACCGACGGCTCAGAAGCCCCCGTGCCCGCCCCCGTCCCGGCCGCCCCGGTGCCCGCCACCCCCGCACCCGCACCCTCGCCCGCCACGTTCGGGACCCCCACGCCCCCGCCGGTCGAGACCGGCCGGCCCGTGGACGTCCCGCAGTCGAGCCTCTCGGCTCCGCGCGGGCTCAGCTACGCCGTCGACATCGTCTTCTGCATCGACGTGACCGGCAGCATGACTCCGATCCTCGACGCGGTGAAGGCCAACGCGCTCGGCTTCTACGACGACGTGCAGACCAACCTGACCGAGAAGGGCAAGAACGTCGCCCAGCTGAGGGTCCGCGTGATCGCCTTCCGCGACTTCGCGGCCGACGGCGACGCCGCCCTCGAGGAGTCGCCGTTCTACGCCCTGCCGGACGAGCGCGGCGGGTTCTCCGAGTTCGTCAACGGCCTCATCGCGCAGGGCGGAGGCGACGCCCCCGAGTCCGGGCTCGAGGCCGTCGCCCTCGCGATCTCGTCGCCGTGGACGAGCATCGGCGACCGCCGACGCCAGGTCATCGTGGTGTGGACGGACCAGCCCGCCCACCCGCTCGACGCCTCGCTCGTGCCCGCCGACCTCGCCTCGCGGGTGCCCGCCGACTTCAGCGCGCTGACCGACCAGTGGGAGGACGAGCAGGGCCTGATGGGCTCCAGCTCGAAGCGGCTCATCCTCTTCGCCCCCGACGGACCCGGCTGGAGCGACATCTCGGCCGTGTGGGCGAACGTCGTGCACAACCCCTCGCAGGCCGGCGGCGGCCTGTCCGAGGTCGACTACGGCACCATCATCGACTCCATCGGCAACTCGGTATGAGCGACGCCCTCCCCCGCGTCGCCGATGCGGGGGGCGGCCCGACGTTCTCGTTCGGCTTCAATCTGGGCAAGATCCCGGATCACGGCGAGGACGCCGACCCCCTCCTCCGCGACGGTCCCGACCTCGGTCTCGTCGCCGTGTTCGACGGGATGGGAGGCGCGGGCGGAACCGTCTACGAGACACCGGACGGCCCTCGCTCCGGCGCCTATCTCGCCTCCCGGATCGCGCGCGACGTCGTCGAGGGGCGCATGCTCGATCTGCTCGAGCCGAACTGGAACCTCAAGGGCGAGGCCGCCGCGGAGGACCTGCGCCGCTCGGTGCAGACCGCGCTTCAGGAGCACCTCGCCGGGCTGAAGGCGCCGGCCAGCCGCCTCCGCTCGCGCCTGCTGCGCGCGCTGCCGACGACGATGGCGCTGATCGCGCTGCAGCGCGCGCGGCGCGGCGGCTCTCGGTGGGCGTGCCACGTCTTCTGGGCCGGCGACTCGCGGGCGTACGCCCTCGACGCGACCGGCCTCCACCAGCTGAGCACCGACGACCTGCGCGAGCCCGGTGACGCCATGTCGAACCTGCACCAGGACTCCCCCGTCAGCAATGCGATGTCGGCCGACACCGAGTTCCACGTGAACTACCGCCGGGTGGAGCTGGACGCGCCGTTCGTCCTGATGACGGCGACGGACGGGTGCTTCGGCTACCTGCCGACGCCCATGCACTTCGAGCACCTCCTCCTCGCCACGCTCGCCGACGCGCGCTCGAGCGAGGCGTGGTCCTCCGCGCTCCAGGAGCGGATCATCGCGGTGACCGGTGACGACGCGGCCCTGTCGGCGATGGGGGTCGGCGCCGATCTCTCGGCGGTGAAGGCGCTGCTCGCACCGCGCCTCGCCGAGCTGCAGGAGGAGCGGATCGCTCCGTTCGACGACGTCTCGGCGGAGGTCCGCCGGGCCGAGCAGGAGCTCGAGACCCTGCGGCGTCGGCAGATCGAGGTGACCGCCACGCTGTGGGGCGCGTATCAGGAGGGGTACGAGCAGCACCTGCGTGCTCCCGCGGCCGAGCCCGAGGTCGACCAGGAGGAGGCGCTGCCCGAGCGCGAGGACGAGCCGGTCGCTTCCGTGGACGAGCCCGTCGCCCCCGTGGACGAGCCCGATGAGAAGGAGGCCGCCCTGTGAAGGCCGGCGACGTCGTCAACGGCTACCGCATCCTGCGCGACTTCAGCGTGGTCGGCGCCGGCCTGAGCAAGTGGACCTTCGCCGAGCGTGCCGGTCGCGAGTACTTCATCAAGGAGTTCCTCAGTCCGACCTACCCCGATGACGCCGCGCCCGGCAGCGAGAAGACCAAGGCGCGCAAGCGCGAGCGCTGCGCCGTGTTCGAGGCGCAGCACCGCGGCATGCAGACGGCCCTCGCGCCGCTCTCGGCCTACGGCGGGAACCTGATCGTGACGCTCGACTTCTTCCGGGACGGGGCGAAGTACTACAAGGTGACCGAGAAGGTCGAGGCCGTGGATCTCGGACCCGGCGGAGTCGCCGCGCTCGATCTGCGCCGGCAGCTCGTGCTGATGAAGTCGGTCGCGCACAGCCTCAAGATCCTGCACGACCTGCGCATCGTGCACGGCGACCTGAAGCCGAGCAACATCCTCGTCAAGCGGACCGAGCTCGGATTCACCAGCAAGCTGATCGACTTCGACAGCTCCTACATCGCCGGTCGCCCGCCCGCGCCCGAGCAGATCGTGGGGACCATCAACTACTACTCCCCCGAGCTGCTCGGCTACATCCAGGAGGCCGGGGTGACACCGGAGGAGCTCGGGGTCGCCTCTGATGTCTTCGCGCTCGGCCTCATCTACACCGAGTTCCTCAACGGCGCGGTCCCGCCCTTCGACGCGGCGACCTTCCACGAGCCCGCGGTGGCCGTCCGCTCGGGCGAGGTGCTCAGGATCCCGCGGGACCGCCTCCTGCCGGTGCTCGCGGATCTCGTCGACCGGATGCTGCTCGCCGACCCCACAGCTCGCCCGACGATCGCCGCGGTGCACGCGACGCTGATGGGCGTGCGGCCGCCCGGCGAGACCGCTCCTGCGCCCTCGAGCGGACTGCGGGGCACGCTCGTCGGTCGAGCGCGGGCGGAGGCGCCCGCGGCGGCGGCCTCGGCCGGGAGGCTCGTCGGCAAGCTCCTCGGCAGGCTCACCGACAGGCGCCGACCGTGAGCGTCTGGCGGTGCCGCGTCTGCGAGGGCGTCAACCAGGGCGGGCGCGTCTGCGCGACCTGCGGCGCCGAGGTGCCCGTCGGGGAGCCGCTGCGCGCGGCCGTCCGCACCCGGCTGCCGAGCACCACTCCGCCGGCCGTGCCACCGCTGCCGACGCGGCGCGAGCTCTACGGCTACCCGACCCCGGAGGAGTACGCCGAGCTCGACCCGTACGAGAGCGACGAGCCCGAGAGCGGGTACTCGTTCGTTCCGCTGCCGGGCGGGTGCCTGATGACCTTCGCGCCCGGCAGAGGTCGCGGGCTGTAGCGACCGGCGGCCATCGCCGCCCACGTCACGAGAACTCGTCGACCGGAGTCGTGCGGCTGACGCCCATCCGGAACCAGGCGGCGAGAGCCGGGGTGCGGCGGTAGCGGACGAAGTCGCGATCGAGGTCGGCGGCGCTGCGGTAGCCGGCGTGGCGGGCGATGTCCTCGAGCGCGCCGGGGCGGTGCGGCGTCCTCGCCATGAGGATGCTCGCGAGCTCGAGTCGGCGCGATGCGAGATGCTCCTCGAGGGGCAGCGCGTAGAAGCGGCGGAAGCGCAGGCGCAGCACGAGGGCGGAGACACGCAGCTCGCGGCTGAGGCCGGCGATCGTGAAGCGGCGATCGAGGTAGCGCTCGTTGACCAGGGCCGCGGTGGCGATCGCGAGCACGTCGTGCCGACGGCTCGACGGCCCCGAACGGGTGAAGAGCGCGCCGGCCACGCGGGCGTCGAACGCGACGAGGGTGCTGCGGAGGGGAGCCATGCCTGAGAGACAGGGGCGCCGCTCCGCTGTGACGCGGTTGCGCGAAACGCGGGCGCGTGGGCGCGAGCCGGAGGGGCGTCTGCGCCGTGCTGCTGCGCGAGACCCGGAGCCTCGCCGGACGCCCCGGGAAGGCCGGGTCGGGATGCCGATCTGCTGAGGCCGGTGGCCACTGGGGTGACAGGCCGGCTCGGCCGCTGGAGGCGCGAGGGCGCGTCAGAAGGGCGGTGGTGCGTCGTCGAATCGCGGGGTGGGACGAGGATCGGGTGGTCGGCCGGGGAGGGCGGTCGGTCGTGTGGTGACGCGGCGTCCGGGTCGAACGCCCCATGACACGCCATCACGCTCCGACACCCCCGACGCGAGCGCCAGCTCCGCCCGGATCGAGCGCTCCACCAGACCACGGACATCGAACCGGACGACTCGACCCCGAGAGAGCCCTGCGGAGGACTACGACCTCCGTGCCGGCCTCCGCCACGCCTGGGCGCACCTCCGGCTCGCGAAACACTGTTCGGCTCGCAGGATCCGCCCGGTTTGACGAGCCGAACGTGATTCGACGAGCCGGAGGTGGGGCCGGTCGAGCCGAGAGAAGAGACGACGGAGCGGGGGCGCCCTCCGGCACCCCCGCTCCGTCGCTTCCGCTGCGCAGAACCCTCTACTCGAGGGCGAACAGCGTGTACTGCTCGGCGTTCCCGGCGTTGATGACGACGCAGTCGATCGACTGCTTCTCGTCCTCGCCCGTCTCGCCGTTCTGGATGTACGCGTCGGCCTGCTGCACCGCGAGCTGCGAGATCAGCACGGCCGGCTGCAGTCCCGTCGCGACGAGCTTGCCCGCCTTGATCGCCTCGACCGCGTCGGGGCTGCCGTCGAAGCCGACGATCTTGATCTGGTCGAGCAGACCCGCGGCCTCGACCGCGGCGACGGCACCGAGGGCCATCGTGTCGTTGCCGGCGATGATGCCCTGCACGTTCGGGTCGCGCTGGAGCAGGGTCTCGACCTTCGAGAAGGCCTCGTCCTGGCTCCAGTTCGCGGTCTCCTTGGCGGTCTGGACGAGCGCGGGGTACTGCGAGACGACGCTCGCGAAGGCCTCGGAGCGGACGCCGGCGTTGGTGTCCGACTCCTTGCCGGTCAGCTCGATGTAGTTGCCGCCCTCGGGCAGCGCCGCCACGAACTCCTCGGCGACCGCGGCAGCGCCCTGGGCGTTGTTCGCCACGATCTGCGACTTGGCGATGCCGGTCGCGTTGATCTCGCGGTCGACCAGGAACACCGCGACTCCGGCGTCCTCGGCCTTCTGGATGGGGCCGATGGAGGCGTCGGCGCCCGCGTTGTCGAGGATGATCGCCTTCGCGTTCTGGCTGATCGCGGAGTCGATGAGCTCGCTCTGGCGGTTGGGGTCGTCGTCGTGCGACGCCACGGAGGTCTCGTAGCCGAGCTTCTCCGCCTCTGCCTGGGCGGCGTCGGCCTCGGCCTTGAAGAACGGGTTCTCGAGAGGAGGCGTGATGATGGCGATGAGGCCGCCCGCCTCCCCTCCACTGGACTCGCCCGCCGCGCTGCTCGACGTGTCGGAGGCTCCTCCGCCCGAGGAGCAGCCGACGAGCGTCAGGGCGGCGACCGCCACGGTCGCGGTGGCGAGGAAGATCTTGCGTCGCATCATGTGTCCGGTACCTTTCGTTTCTCTTGGCTGACCGACGCCGTTGCCGGTCAGGACCTGCCGGCGGGCGACTGGGCGCCGCTCGCCTCTGATTCGTGGGCCGTCGTCGCGGTCGACTCCGGAGGGGAGGCCTTCGACGACGCGAGCGCCGCGTTCTTGTTGCGCGAGACCTTCTGCTGGGTCTGGTCGAGCATGACCGCCAGGATGATGACGGCGCCCTTGATCGCGATCTGCCAGAAGGTCGAGACGCCGACGATGACGAGGCCGTCGCTGAGGAAGCCGATCACGAAGGCGCCGAGGAGCACCCCGCGCACGTTGCCCCGGCCGCCGGTCAGCGCGGCTCCGCCGATGACGACCGCCGCGATCGCGTTGAGCTCGAAGCTCTCGCCCGTCTGCGGGGCGGCCGCGGTCAACTCGGACGAGATGATCAGCCCGGCCGTCGCGGCGCACACGCCGCTGATGACGTAGACGCTCATCTTGACCCGCTTGGTCGGCACTCCGGCGAGCTCGGCAGCCCGCTCGTTGCCTCCGGTGGCGTAGACCCAGCGGCCGAACGGAGTCTTGCGCAGCACGATCAGGGCGATCACCGCGAAGACGATCATGATCCAGATCGCCATCGGGATGCCGAGGATCCGGCCGCCGCCGATCAGGTTGAAGCCGGTGTTGCCGAGGGCCTCCTCGCCCTGGAGTCGCGGGTACGTCGATCCGTTCGAGATCAGGAGCGCCGCGCCCCGGGCGATGTAGAGCATGCCGAGGGTCGCGATGAACGGAGCGACGTTGAAGCGGGTCACGAGCAGCCCGTTGACGAGGCCGACGAGCGAGCCGACGAGCAGCGAGCAGAGGACGACGACCCAGACCGCCGGGTACAGGACCACGTCGAGGCTGTCGATCCGCAGACCCTGGAGCAGGACGCCGGCCACGACTCCCGAGAGGCCCACGGTCGAGCCGACCGAGAGGTCGATCCCGCCCTTGAGGATCACGAACAGCATGCCGAGGGCGAGGATCGCGTTCATCGCCACGTGCCGGGTCATGGTGATCAGGTTCGGGAGGGTCAGATAGGCGTCCGAGATCAGCGAGAAGATGATGATCAGGACGATCAGGGCGATGAACGCCCGGCCCTCGAGCAGCAGGGCGCCGAGGTCGAACTCGCGCTTCGGAGCCGTCGTGGTGCTGGTCATCGCTGTGCCGCCTCTTCGTCGGGGTCGTGGTGGGTCTCGCCGCTCGCGACCATGACGTCGTCGCGCTGGGCGGTACGGGGGTCGAACTCGCGCACGATGCGGCCCTTCGACATGACGACGATGCGGTTGGCGGCGCCGAGCGCCTCGCCGATCTCGCTCGTCGCGAAGAGCACGCCCAGGCCGCGCCGCGCCTCCCGCGCCATCAGCGCGAAGATCTCGGCCTTGGCGCCGACGTCGATGCCGCGGGTCGGCTCGTCGAGCAGCAGCACGTCGGGCTGCGTCATCAGCACCTTGCCGATGACGACCTTCTGCTGGTTGCCTCCGGAGAGCGAGGTGATCGAGGCCTTCGGACCCGCGGTCTTCACACGGACGTCGCGGACACCGGCCTCGACCGACGCCTTCTCGGGTCCGCGGCGGAGGAAGCCGCCGCGCACGAAGTCGAGCAGCGAGGCGAGCGACAGGTTCTCGCCCACCGACATGGTCTGCACCAGCCCGTCGCGCTGCCGATCCTCGGGGACCAGCGCGAGACCGCGCCCGATCCGCCCGCGCACATCGAGCCCCTTCACGGAGACGCCCTTGAGCCGGACGTCTCCGGTGCGGATCGCGAGACGGCCGGCGACGGCCTCGAGCAGCTCGGTGCGACCGGCGCCCATCAGGCCGTAGAGGCAGACGATCTCGCCCGCGCGCACCGTGAGGTCGAGCCGGTCGACGCTCAGGCGGCGGGGGTTCGACGGGTCGGCGACGCTGACTCCGTCGATCTCGAGGACGGGCTCGCCGAACGTCTCGAGCAGGTCGGGGTCGAGGTCGTCGGCACTGCGGCCGACCATGTTCGAGATCACCCAGTTGATGTCGATCTCGTCACGGTCGCCCCGGGCGACGAGGTCGCCGTCGCGGAACACGACCGCGTGATCCGCGATCTCGAGGGCCTCCTCGAGGTGGTGCGAGATGTAGACGATCGCGACACCGCGGGAGGTGAGGTCGTGGATCACGTCGAAGAGCACCTCCACCTCACTGCCGCTCAGGGCGGAGGTCGGCTCGTCCATGATGAGGACTCGCGCGTCGCCCGCCAGGGCGCGCGCGATCTCGACGAGCTGCTGCTGCCCGAGCCTCAGGTCGGCGACCAGCGTCTTGGGGTCGAGCGGCTCCTGGAGGCGCTCGAGCAGCTCTGCGGTCACGGTCGACTGCCTGCGCCGGTCGATGATCAGGCCCCCGCGGGCGATCTCGCGGCCCATGAAGATGTTGTCCTGGATGCTGAGATTCGGCGCGAGGCTCAGCTCCTGGTGGATGATCGCGATGCCCTGCTCGACCGCGTCGACCGTGTTGCGCAGCTGCAGAGGCCGCCCGTCGAGCTCGAGCGTGCCCGACGTGGGGGTCTCGACTCCGCTCAGGATCTTCATCAGCGTCGACTTGCCGGCGCCGTTCTCGCCGAACAGGACGGTCACCGACCCGCTGCGGATCTCGAAGTCGACCCCCTTGAGGGCTCGCGTGGCGCCGTAGGTCTTGGTGATGCCGACCGCGCGCATGACGACGGTGCCGACCTGGGGCTGCGACCCGGTCATCCGACGACCTCGATCGAGACGGGGACGATCGAGACGAGGTTCGGGTTCACCCGGAGGAAGGCCCCGGTGACCTCGATCGTCCGACCCGCGGCCGCCGCGGCATCGAAGTCGGCGAGGACGTCCGAGCGAACGAGGTCGTTCAGCTGGGTCGAGACGTTCTGGTACTCGAGCTGGTTGGTGAACTCGTTGAACGAGATCTCGCCCGTGACGTCGCGGAGCGCCGTGCCGTTCAGCGCCGGCCCGACCTGCACCTGCACGGTCGTCTCGGCGGGGACGCCCTCGACGGTCACCGGGAGGATCGGCGGCGTCGCCGCTCCCGCGACCGCGGTGAAGGTGACCGGGAACGCGTAGGCGCTGCTGGCGCCGGACGTGTTGCCGAAGTCGGCCTCGTCCGCGCCGCCGGCGAGCTGAGTGAGCAGCTCGGGGAGCGGGACGGCCTCCTCCTCGACCTGGGCGACGATGTCGTCGAACCGGTCGGCGGCGTAGGCGGCCGGATCGAGCTGGCCCTGGGTCTCGGCCGCGTCGGCGTCGGACGTGCTGACGACCTTGACGTTGAACGCCGCCCCCACGAGGACGACGAGCGCCAGCGCGGCGATGACCATCCAGGGTCGCAGGGATCGTCGGGAGGATCGGGACATCGTTGTCGCTCCAAAGCGGTGTTCGGCGGTGAACGGGCGGCGGATGCTCGGCCCCCGATCCGGGGCACCGGCGGGGTCCTGTCGCTCGTCACGGTGCCACGCGCCGCGGTAGCGTGTCAACCGGTTCGCCAATTTGCGACCGTTCAGCCGCTCGATGACGAGAAGGACGACCGATGACCGCTCTCCCGCCCCCCGCCCGATCCGCCGGAGCGCGGCGATGCTGAAGGGCATCGACCCCCTCCTCCCGGGCGCGCTGCTGCACCTCCTCGACGACATGGGCCACGGCGACCAGCTGCTGCTCGTCGACCGCAACTTCCCCGCCGTGGCGACCGGCCGGCCGGTGGTGCGCCTGGGCGAGGCGACGATGAGCCGCGCGATGGGCGCCGTGCTCAGCGTGTTCCCGCTCGACGTCTTCGTGCCGACGCCGCTCGAGCGGATGGAGGTGGACGGGGATCCGTCGCGGACGACTCCGGAGCAGGACGCCGTGCTCGAGCTGGCGCGGGCGTCGCATCCCGAGCCGCTGCAGTGGGGCGTGATCCCCCGACTCGAGTTCTACGCCCGGGCCAGGGCGGCGTTCGCGGTGGTGCACGTGCTCGATCCGGCGCCCTGGGGCTGCTTCGTGCTGCAGAAGGGGGTCGTGTTCCCGGAGGGGAGCTGAGGCGGGTCGCGTCAGCCCCGCGCGGGCGGCGGCGCCGAGCTCTCGCGCACGACGAGCTCGGGGCGCTCGGTCGAGAAGATCGCGCCGGTCTCGCCGTCCATCGCCCGCAGCAGCAGGCGGAAGCCGCGGCGACCGAGGCCCGCGAAGTCCTGGCGCACGGTCGTCAGGCCGGGCGTCCACATGCGCGCGAGCGGGTGGTCGTCGAAGCCGACGACGCTGATGTCCTCGGGGACCCGCCTGCCCGCCTCCGTGATGCCCTTGATCACGCCCATCGCGATCTCGTCGTTGCCGCAGAAGACCGCGGTGACGCTCGGGTCCTCGACCAGGAGGTGCGCGAGGCGGCGTCCCGACTCGGGCTCCGTCGCAGGACGAGCCTCCAGTGGACGCGGAGTGGGGTGAGCGCGCGCTCGAGAGACCCGTTCTCGTCCATTCGCGAGTAAGGCAGAGCGCGAGTGGGCGCGGAACGGGGTGCGCGCCAGCGCCAGGGGCCGGTCCGCGTCCGACGGTGTCGTGCCTCCGGACCGCGAGGCAGAGCCCCGAAGGCGCGTAGTTCTACTGGCGGGAGGAGTGCGGGCAGGGCGGCGGACGGCTCGCCATCCCCGCGAGCGCAGTGCGACCCGGGCTGTGTCACCGAGAACGTGACGGTCGGCGCCCCCGAAAGGGTCCTATGCGCCTCCTGTGAAAGGCACCATGCTGAGCTGCCCTCCCCCGATAGGCGCGGAACGTCCCGCGATCGGATTCTGCAGGTGCAGCACCGCCACCCGATCCGTCGCACGCTCCCTGGAGTCCCGCCATGCCGCTGTACCGCCCTGCCCGCTCGCGGGTCCTCGCCCTCGCCACAGCCCTCGCGGTCGGCTTCGGCCTCCTCGTCGCCCCGGCGGCCGCCGCCGTCGCGGCCGAGCCCGTCTCGACGACCGCCGGCGAGTGGCACACCGACGAGCCCGCCGCTCGCCAGGCCGCACCCGAGGCGGCGCCCCAGGGCCTCGCCGCTGTCGCGCCTCCGGCGAACGACCTGCGCGAGAACGCGACGGTCGTGACGAGCCTGCCGTTCTCGGCTTACGGCGCGCAGTACGACGGCGCGACCCTCTCGGCGGGCGAGGACTCGACCTGCCGGACGACGGATCCGGACTACTCCGAATTCTTCACTTATGGCACCGGATCCATCTGGTTCAAGTACGTCTCCACCAAGCGACAGACGCTGACGTTCAGCGGCTCGGCGCCCATCATCAGCGCCTTCGCCGATGGCCCGACGACGGACGCCACTCGGATCAGCTGCACCGAGGTCGGATACCGGGGTCAGAACTTCGTTCAAGCGGAAGCCGGGAAGACCTACTACTTCCAAGCCAGTTTCGGTGAGTACGCGACCTCACCCGTCGACTTCTTCCTCTCCGGCAGCGCCGCCGTCCCGAACACCACCTATGCGTCGGCATCGACGATCTCGACCATTCCGGCGACGGTCCAGGGTTCGACGGCGAAGATCGACAGCAACTGGTACGAGCCTTACGCGGGGTGCGACTACAACCCCTTCATGGGATCCGTCTGGTACAAGTACCGCGCACCCGCCAACGGAAGTGTTAAGGCGGACCTCGGTGAAAGCTTCTCGCCCGTGAACCTCGGGGTCTACGACTCCGATGGCGTCACTCCTGGTGCAATGCTCGCGTGCCCGTACCAGTACACCGAGACGGGAAGCACGGGTGAGACCGACTACTCCTTCGAGCGAGCCAACGCGAGCTTCGCGGTGCAAGCCGGGAAGACCTACTTCCTCCAGGTGTCCAGCTTCGATTTCTACGAGGGCGACTTCGTCCTGAAGCTCACCAACGTCGGCACCCTCACCGCCCCGACCCCGACGATCACCGGCTCGGGCGCCGTCGGCGACACGCTGACCGCGGTTCCGGGCACCTGGGGTCCGCAGCCGGTGACGCTCGGCTACCAGTGGCTGGTCGACGGCTACCCGATCGAGGGTGCGACCGCGTCTCAGTACGTCGTGTCCACCTATGACGCCGGTCGAGCCATCAGCGTGCAGGTCACCGGCACGAAGGCCGGCTATGCGAAGGCGACCCGGACCAGCGCGGCCGTCCCCATCACCACCGGCTCGCTCACCAACTCCGTCCCGACCGTCACCGGCTCCTCCGCCGTCGGCGGCACCCTCACGGCGAACCCCGGCAACTGGGGCCCGGCGCCCGTCAGCCTCGCCTACCAGTGGAAGCGCAACGGCACCGCGATCGCCGGCGCGACCTCGAACACGTACGTCGTCGCCTCCGCCGACGCGGGCACCTCGCTCACCGTCAGCGTCACCGGCACCAAGACCGGCTACACCCCCGCCACCCGCACCAGCTCCGCCGTCCAGGTCGGGCTGCCGCTGCAGACGCTGATGCCGACGCCCACCATCTCGGGGTCGACGACCGTCGGATCGACGCTGACGGCGAATCCCGGCACGTGGGATACGGGCGTGACGCTGACCTACCAGTGGAAGAAGAACGGCGGCACGTACATCTCCGGCGCGACCGCGAAGACGTACGTCCTGAAGGCGGCCGACGCCGGAGCGACGCTCACCGTCAGCGTCACCGGCACCAAGCCCGGCTACTCCCCCGCCACCAAGACGTCGGCGACCACGGCGGCCGTCACGAGCGCTGCCGTCATCACCGGCCCGACGCCGACGATCACCGGGACCGCGACGGTCGGCCAGAAGCTGACCGCCGTGCCCGGCACCTGGACCCCCGCCCCCGTCACTCTCGCGTACCAGTGGAAGCGCGGAGGCGTCGCGATCAGCGGAGCCACCGCCTCCACCTACACGCTGGCCACGGCCGACGCCGGCGCCGCGATCACCGTGAGCGTCACGGGCACCAAGACCGGGTACACCGCGGTCACGAAGACGAGCGCTGCGACGACCGTCAAGGCCGCGCTGCAGACCCTCATGCCCACGCCGACCATCACCGGCACGCTCAAGGTCGGCTCCACCCTCACCGCGAATGCGGGCACCTGGGACGCGGGAACCACGCTCAGCTACCAGTGGAAGAAGAACAACGGCGTCTACATCTCGGGCGCCACGTCGAAGACCTACGTCCTCAAGGGCTCCGACGCCGGCGCGACCCTGACGGTCTCGGTCACCTCGACCAAGCCCGGCTACTCCCCCGCCACCAAGACGAGCGCCACCACCGCGGCCGTCGCCAACGGCACGCTCGTCGGAGCGACGCCCACGATCTCCGGCACGGCCAGGGTCGGACAGGTCCTCACCGCCACGCCCGGCACGTGGACGCCCGCGCCGGTCGCGCTGACCTACCAGTGGTTCCGTGGCACCACGGCGATCTCGGGCGCGACCGCGTCGACCTACAAGCTCGTCACCGCCGACAAGGCGGCGTCGATCACCGTCAAGGTGACCGGCACGAAGACGGGCTACACGACGCTCGTCAAGGCCAGCGCAGCGGTCAAGCCGAGCTAGATCCGCAGTGGGTGCGGCCACCGGTCGCACCCACTGCTCCGGCACGTCCCGTGGCGAGGTGTCGGGCGTGCTGACGACGGAGGCGGCCACGGCCGAGTCGCGCCGAGGACGCACTGCGTGACCGCTCGCCGGCGGCGGGCCGGGCGGTGCCTCTTCGCGCGAGTCGACGCGGAGCGGGCCGTGGGTGAGGGCGAGGGGCCGTTTCGAGCCCACTCGACGGGACTGCGAAGCGCCAGTGGACGGGTGAGGGGGCGCACGCGAGCTCTAGGGCCCCGTTCGTGGCGAGTCGCAGGTGTCGACTCGCTGTCGGATCGACCACCGCGGGCTCGCGGAACCACGTTCGGCTCGCAGAATCACGTTCGGCTCGCGGAATCCAGTGGTTCTGACGAGCCGAACGTGTTCTCGCGAGCCGAACGCGGCTCCGGCCGCACTCACGGCGAGACCATGCCGCCGTTCACGTTCAGGGTCTCGCCGATCACGTAGCTCGACTCGGCGGAGGCGAGGAACACGTAGGCGGGGGCCTGCTCGGCGGGCTGCGCGGCGCGGCCCATCGGGGCCTCGCTCGAGCCGAAGTCGGGCAGGGACTCGGGGTCGACTCCGCCGGTGACCTGCAGCACGGTCCAGGTCGGGCCCGGAGCGACGACGTTCACGCGGATGCCCTTCGCGGCCAGCTGCTGCGCCATGCCCTTCGAGAGGTTGTTGATCGCGCCCTTGGTCATCGCGTAGTCGAGGCGGTCGGGGGCGGGCGTGTGCGCCTCCGCCGACGCCGTGTTGATGATCGTGGACCCCGCGGGCAGGTGCGGGAGGGCGGCGCGGATGATGCGGAACGGCGCGAACACGTTGACCGCGAAGGTCGTCTCGAACTGCTCGTCGGTGAGCTCGAGCATGTCGTCCTGCCAGATCTGCTTGCCGGCGATGTTGACGACGGCGTCGAGTCCGCCGAGGCCCTCGACGGCCTGCGCGACGAGGTCGGAGCAGTACTGCGCGTCGGTGAGGTCGCCGGGGATCGGGATCGCGGTGCGGCCCGCCGCCCGGATGAGCTCGACGACGTGCTGCGCGTCGGCCTCCTCGTCGGGGAGGTAGGAGAGGGCGATGTCGGCGCCCTCTCGCGCGAAGGCGATGGCGACCGCGGCGCCGATGCCGGAGTCGGCGCCCGTGATCAGAGCACGTCGGCCGGCGAGGCGCCCGGTGCCGCGGTAGCTGTGCTCGCCGAGGTCGGGGACTGGGGTCATCCGCGACTGGAGGCCGGGCTCGGGCTGCTGCTGGACGGGCGGGGTGACGTTCGGGTACTGCGTCGCGGGGTTCGTGAACGTGTACTGATCGGGCGCGGTCTGGTCGGGCGCGGTCTGGTCGGGCATGGGCTGGTCGGGCATGGGCTGGTCGGGCGCTGTCTGGTCGGGCACGGGCTGGTCGGGCATGGGTCCTCCGTCGTGCGGCTGCTGCCGCTCGACTCCAGCGAACGCCTCCCGCGCGGGTCCCGTCACCCGGTTCCTCGACGGTGGCGGAGGTGCTAGCGAGTGGCGGGAGTGAACAGTCGGGGTCGGCCGCGGTCCCGCTCGACGGGAGGCGCCCGTTCGCGGCGCGGGCGTGCGAGGCTTGATGGTCGCTTCCCGCACCCCTTCCTCAGGACACTGTGAACACCCCTCAGAACACCGCCTCGCCGACCGCCACCAACACTCCTCCGTTCCCCTGGATCGGCCTGCTCACCCTGGCCGGCGCCATCTTCGTCTCGGTCACGAGCGAGTTCCTGCCGACCGGGCTGATCCCCGACATGTCGCGCGATCTCGGCGTCAGCATCTCGCTGACCGGCCAGCTCGTGACGATCTTCGCGGCGACCGTCGTGGTCGCCACGACTCCGCTGACGCTCGTGACGCAGCGCTTCTCGCGGAAGGGCCTCGTGCTGGTGGCGCTGTGCACCATCGCGGTGGCCAACGTGCTCGCCGCCCTCGCGCCCACGTTCGAGCTGCTCGTCGGCGCGCGCATCGTCGGCGGACTCGCGCACGGCCTGTTCTGGTCGGTGGTCGCCGCCTACTCCGCCCACCTCGTCTCGCCCGAGCAGCTGGGCCGCGCGACCGCGATCACGGCGGGCGGAGGCTCCGCCGCGTTCGTCCTGGGCGTTCCGGTCGGAACGGCGCTCGGTCACGCGTTCGGCTGGCGGCCGACCTTCGCCATCCTCGGCGGGATCGTGCTCGTCCTCGCGCTGGTCGTGGTGAAGTTCCTGCCCGCGGTCGACCACCGCGTGCCGGTGAGGACCGGGGAGATCCGGCTGCCTGCGCGCAAGGACCGCACGCTGCCGCGCATCCTCGGCGTGTGCCTGGTGATCCTCCTGGTGCTGATCGGCCAGAACACGCTCTCGACCTACATCACGCCGTGGCTCGAGAACGCGTCGTTCTCGCCCGACAGCATCCCGCTGGTGCTGTTCGCCTTCGGAGGCGCGGGGGCCGTCGGCCTCGTGCTCGCCGGCTTCGCGACCGACCGTCTCCCCCGCTCGGGCTTCATCATCGCCGCGATCGGTGTGCTGCTCGCGCTGGCGGGGCTGGCCGCCGCCGCCTCGTCCGGAGCGGCGGCCGCGGTGGTCGCCGCCGCCGTGATCTGGAACATCGCGTTCGGCGGGATCCCGGTGATGCTGCAGACGCGCATGCTGCGGACGTCGTCGTTCCAGCTGCGGAGTCTGGCGGCGGCGCTGCAGACGACGGCGTTCAACATCGGCATCGGCGGCGGCGCGATCGTCGGCGGTGTGGCGATCGACGCGGCGGGGCTCGAGGTGCTGCCGTGGGTGGCCATCGTGCTCGTGGCGGTCGGGCTCGTGGTGAGCCTCGTCATCGAGGCGCGGGCGCGGCGGGAGCCGGCAGCGGCTTAGCGGCTGAGTCGCAGGGGGGCGGTGCTCGCTCGGCGCGGGTGGCGCGTTGCGGGGCAGCCTCGGCGCGGCCCGGCCCGCTGGGCACCTCCGGCTCGCGGAATGACGTTCGGCTCGCAGGAAAGGCCGGATCCTGCGAGCCGAACTCGATCCTGCGAGCCGGAGGTCTACCCGCGCGGGACCGGCGGCCAGCGCGGGAGCCAGCAGCGCACACGTGAGCAGTAGCGGCGGAAGGAGTCGCCGAAGCGGGCCTCGAGATCGGCCTCCTCGAGGGGGCGGACGGCGTAGTTCCAGAGCAGCGAGCCGAGCAGCGCGTAGACCACGACGAGCCACGACGACAGCAGCAGCCCCACGGCGACGCCCTGGCTGATGCCCGCCACGGCCATCGGGTTGCGCACCCACCGGTACGGGCCGGCGATCACGAGCCGGTTCGGCATCGCGATCGGCAGGGGCGTGCCGTCGCCGAGCAGCGACATCGAGAGCGCCGACCAGAGTCCGAGGGCGCTGGCCAGCACGAGCAGCGCGAGACCGGCCGGCCACGCGACCGGCGGGAACGGGAGCGCGACGGCCCAGCGCGCCTCCAGTGCCGCGATCACGACGGGGACGACCGCGAGCGCGCCACCCCAGAACACGACGATCTGCCCGAGCGTCGCGGCGAGGTGCGCGAGCGGGCGGCGACCGGAGGAGGCGAGCCGGAACGCGAAGGGTCCTGACGCGATCCAGCGGGTCGGGATGCGGCCGAGCGTCAGGAGGCAGAGCGCGGCGACCGAGCCGCCGGACGCCGCGAGCATCGCGAGGACGCCCCAGCCCGCCTCCGTGGTGACGGTCGCGTACACGGCGAGGGAGGAGGCGACGACGAGGGTCCAGGCCGTCGCGAGCACCGCCGCCCAGCGCAGGCCGGCGGCGGCCAGGGCGGAGGCGCCGACGAACAGCGGGAGGTCGAGCGCGGCGATCGGGACGGGGTCGAGCGAGCCGAGGGTCGCGGTGCGGACGAGCGGCGAGAGAGCCACGGCGACCCACCAGACGGCGCCGCCGAGGGCCTGCGCGGCGAAGTACGCGCGTCCCCAGGGCATGGCTGCGACGCTACACGGAGCGCACGCGCCGACGTCGTCGCAAGGGGCGCGACTCCTGACGCACCGGCCACGGGCGACCCCCGCGACTCCGCGGAAGTTGCGGTAATCGCGCGCCACTACCGCAACTTCTGAGGAGTGGAGGGGCGGATCGGGCACCCGGACGGTCGAGTCCGCACGAGTCGTCGTGTTCGACGCCCGAGTACGACAACTTCTGGAGGGTCGGGGGTGCCGCGCGGGAGGAGGGACCGGCGCGCGCGGCAGGATGAGCGCATGGACGCCACCGGAACTCCCGCGCACCCCCTCCGCGTGAGCATGCGGCCGCGCGCGATCGACGAGCCGCACCGGGTCTCGTCGCCGCTCGAGCTGCTCGTCGACCTCACGTTCGTCGTCGCGATCGCGCAGATCGTCGTCCAGCTCGCGCACGCCGTCGAGGAGGGGCACCTCGGCGAGACCGTCGGCCCGTTCGCGATGGTGTTCTTCGCGATCTGGTGGGCGTGGATGAACTTCACCTGGTTCGCCTCCGGCTACGACACCGACGACGTGCCCTACCGCCTGCTGACGCTGGCGCAGATGGGAGGCGTGCTGGTCCTCGCCGCGGGCGTGCCGACCGCGTTCGAGGAGGGGGACTTCACGGCGATCACGATCGGCTACGCGATCATGCGATTCGCGCTGGTGAGTCAGTGGATCCGCGTCGCGGTGTCGACTCCGGAGCATCGCACCTCGGCCCTGCGCAGCGCCGTCGGCTTCTCGCTCGTGCAGGTCGGCTGGCTGCTGCGGCTCCTGCTGCCGCCCGAGCTCGCCGTCGCGAGCTTCGTCGTGCTCGCCCTGCTCGAGATCTGCGTGCCGCTGTGGTCGGCGCGGGCGGGCGAGCCGAGCTGGCATCCGCACCACATCGCCGAGCGGTACGGGCTGTTCACGATCATCCTGCTCGGCGAGAGCGTGCTCGCCGCGGTCTCGGGGGTGCAGCGCGCGCTGTCGGAGGGAGGCGTCAGCCCCTCGCTCGTCCTCGTCTCGGCGTGCGCGCTGGTGATCGTCTTCGCGCTCTGGTGGCTGTACTACCTGCATCCGTCGGGCGAGCTGCTGGAGCGCCGGCGCACCCTCTCGTACCTCTGGGGCTACGCGCACTTCGTGATCTTCGCGGCGCTGGGCGCGCTGGGCTCGGGGCTCGAGGCGGCGGTCGCGGCGACCGCCGGGCACCTCGAGGCGGCGAACGCGGTGATCGGAGCGGCGGTGGCGGTGCCGGTCGCCGCCTACCTGCTGCTGCTCTGGGCGGTGCACTCCCCGCTCGGCGCGGAGCAGCCGATGCCCGCGCGACTGGTGCTGCCGGGCGCGGTCGCCGCTCTCGCGACTCCGCTGCTCGCGGGCCCGCTCGGCGTCGGCGGCGTGCTGGTCGCGCTCGCCCTGATCTGCGCGGCCCTGGTGACCCTGACGGTGGCCCGCACCCGCTGATCCGCCTCCGCGGCGCTGTCCGAAAAACGCGACGCGACCCCGTCCGTTCGGATACCCCTACTAGGGTGACGCTACTCACGGCCAGCAGGTCCGCCGTGGACCGGATCCGCGCTGCGATCCCTCGGGAGGTGCCGACCGGCAGACGTCCCGACCGCTCGCGGAACCCCTCGACAAGAGGAGCGCTCCGCACCCACGACTGGAGTCCGCATGGAGCACCCCCTCCCCCTCTCGTCCCGCGCCGCTCAGACCGGGCCCTCCGTCGGTCTCCTCTCGACGTTCCCGCCCACCCGCTGCGGCCTCGCCACTTTCTCGGAGGCGCTCGCCGGCGCCCTCGTCGCCGACCACGGCGCGTCGATCCGCACCGTGCGCGTGATGGACGAGCTCGCCGTCCCCGGCTCCACCCCGCCGATGCCCGGCGTCGAGGTCGTGGCCGAGCTCGTCGCCGGCGACCGGGCGAGCATCGAGCGCGCCGCCGCCGAGCTCAACCGCGCCGAGGTCGCCGTGATCCAGCACGAGTACGGCATCTTCGGCGGTCGCGACGGCGACGAGGTCCTCGCCGTCATGGAGGAGCTGGTCGTCCCGGCGATCGTCGTCCTGCACACCGTCCTCGAGACGCCCAGCGACAACCAGCGCCTCGTCCTCGAGCGCGTCGCCGCCCTCGCCGACGCCGTCGTCGTGATGACCGAGGTCGCCGCCGAGATCCTCGAGCGCTGCTACTCGGTCGAGAGCCGCAAGGTCGGGCTGATCGCGCACGGCGTCCCCGTCTGGACCGGCGGCCGCGCCACGGGGACCGGCGCCCCGCAGATCATCACCTGGGGCCTGATCGGCCCGGGCAAGGGCATCGAGTGGG
Source organism: Rathayibacter sp. VKM Ac-2803 (assembly GCF_009807175.1). NCBI lineage: Bacteria > Bacillati > Actinomycetota > Actinomycetes > Micrococcales > Microbacteriaceae > Rathayibacter > Rathayibacter sp. VKM Ac-2803. The sequence goes on from NZ_WUCD01000001.1 coordinate 254,141, forward strand.
GCATCCGCGCGATGGCCGAGCTGCGCGGGCTCGGAGTGCGCGCCCGCTACACCGTCTACGGCCAGACCCACCCCAAGGTCGTCGCGTCGCAGGGCGAGGCGTACCGCGACTCGCTCGCCGCGCTGATCGCCGAGCTCGGGCTCGAGGACGATGTCGTGCTCGACGGCCGCTATCTCGACGCGGGCCAGCTCGCCGGCGCGGTGTCGGGAGCGGATGCGGTGCTGCTGCCCTACGACTCGCGCAACCAGGTCACCTCGGGCGTGCTCGTGGAGGCGCTCGCGGCGGGTCGCCCGGTCGTCGCGACCTCGTTCCCGCACGCGCTCGAGCTGCTCGGCGGGCCGCAGGGCCGCGCCGTCGCTCATCAGGATCCCGCCGCGATGGCGCTCGCCCTGCGCGACGTGCTGCGCGAGGCCGCCGCGGCCCCCGCCGACATCGCGCCGACCCCCGACTCGTCGGTGCTGTCCTGGCCCGAGGCGGCCGGCCGCTTCCTCGCGCTGGCCGAGCGCCTCCGCCTGGAGCGTGCCGCGTGACCGGCCCCGCGCGCCTCTCCCCCGCGCGCCTGCCCTACGCGCACCTCGACGCGCTCACCGACGAGCTCGGCCTCTTCGAGCACGCGCAGCTCGATGCGCCCCGCCGCGAGCACGGCTACTGCGTCGACGACGCGGCGCGGGCGCTCCTCGTCGTGGCCCAGGAGCCGGAGCAGTCGCACCGCACCCGGCGCCTCACCGAGCAGTACCTCCGCTTCCTCGAGGGCGCGGTGGAGGCGGACGGCACCGTCCACAACCGCATGTCGCCCGAGGGCGAGTGGACCGACGACTCAGGCGTCGGCGACTGGTGGGGCCGCAGCGTCTGGGCCGCCGGAGTCGTCGCCGCGAGCGCCGAGCTCCCGCTGACCCGGCGCCGCGCGATGAAGCTCTTCCTGCACCTCGCCGAGCAGCGCTCGCCGCACCTGCGCTCGATGGCCTTCGCCGCGCTCGGTGCCGCCGAGGTGATGGCGGTGCGTCCGCACTCCGCGTCCGCCGCCCAGCTCCTGCGCGACGCCGCCCCCGCGCTGCTCGGCGGCTCCGACCCGGCCTGGCCGTGGCCCGAGCCGCGCCTGCGCTACGCGAACGGCTGCCTCCCCGAGGCCCTGCTGGCCGCGGGCGAGGCGCTGGAGGACCCGGTGCTGCTCGAGCGCGGCGTCGAGACGCTGGCGTTCCTGCTCGAGATCGAGTCGCTCGACGGCCACCTCTCGGTGACCGGCTGGTCGGGGCGCGACCCCGACGAGCGCGGCAGCCCCCTCTTCGACCAGCAGCCGATCGAGGTCGCGGCCATCGCGGCGGCCTGCGCCCGCGCGCTGACCCTCGAGGAGGATCCGCTCTGGCGCGAGGGCCTGGCCTCGTGCTGGGCCTGGTTCCACGGCGTGAACGACTCCGGGACCGCCATGGTCGACCTCGCCACCGGCGCCGGCTTCGACGGCCTCGAGCGGGACGGCCGCAACGAGAACAGGGGCGCGGAGTCGACCATCGCCGCCCTGCACACCTCGCTGGTCGTGCGTCGCGCGGCGCTCATGCCGACCCGCGCCGGCGACCGGCTCGCGACACTGACGAGCATCGCGGCGGTGTCGGGATGACCCCCGGACTGCGCGTGCACGACGCGACCCTCGACTCCGACGCCTCGCGCGTGCTCTGGCAGCTCTACCTGCCGGGCTCCGCGCCCACCGAGACCCGGTCGCGGGTCAGCGAGATCCTCGAGCGGATCCGCGCGCTCACCGACGCCGAGCTCGCCGACGCCCTCCGCGACGTGCGGGCGATGTCCGCGGCCCGCGCCGCCGACGGCGAGACGACCCTCCGCGAGCACGCCGCGGTCGAGGGAGTCGCGGCCGACGACCCGCGCGTGCTCGTGATCGGAGCGGCGTTCACCGCCGAGTACGCGCTCGAGGGCGCGGCGCTCTGCAACCCGAGCGCGATGCCGCACCCCGACCAGTCGGGGCTCGGGGAGGGGCAGCTGCGCGTCGCCCTCTCGGTCCGCCAGATCGGCGAGGGGCACCGCTCCTCGATCGGCTTCGCCTCGGCCGTCATCGGGCCCGGCCGCACCTGGGCCTTCGACGATCGCGGAGGCGCCCCCGCCGCCGCCGAGATCTCCCCCGGCACGTGGACGGTCGCGCACCTGCGTGCCGCCCTCGGCCCGAACCCCGGCGAGGTCGCGCTCGCCGTGCTGCGCGCGCTGCCCGAGACCTTCACGGCCGACGACCTCGACCCCGTGATCGCCGCGCTGCCCGCTCCGCTCACCCGCCGCCACGACGCGCCCGCCGCCTTCGCCGCCCTGCGCGGCACCGCCCGCTCGGCCTACCGCGCGTCGTTCCCGCTCGGCGAGGCGCTCGCCCAGCGCACGCTGATCCCCTCCGCCGCCCAGGAGTCGCACGGCATGGAGGACGCCCGCTTCACCCTCGACGTCTCGGGCGAGTACCGAGCCACCTACACGGCGTACGACGGCTCGACGATCTCGTCGCGCCTCCTGGTCTCGCGCGATCTGCAGACGTTCGACACCCACCAGCTCACGGGCGAGCCCGCCGGCAACAAGGGCATGGCCCTGTTCCCGCGGGCGATCGGCGGCGTGCTCTACGCGCTGAGCCGCACCGACGGCGACACCAACACGCTCGCGCGCTCCGAGGACGGGCGGCACTGGGACGACATCGCCGAGCTCGAGCCTCCGCGCCACCTCTGGGACGCGGTGCAGCGAGGCAACTGCGGACCGCCGATCGAGACCGACCGCGGCTGGCTGGTCGTCACGCACGGAGTCGGACCACTCCGCCGCTACAGTCTGGGCGCGATGCTGCTCGACCTCGAGGATCCCCGCGTCGTCCTCGCGTCGCTGACGACTCCGCTGCTCGAGCCCGACGGCGAGCGGCAGGACGGCTACGTGCCCAACGTGGTCTACAGCTGCGGCTCGGTGCTGCACGAGGGCGTGGTGTGGATCCCGTTCGGGATCGGCGACGTGCGGATCGGGGTGGCCTCGATCGAGGTGGACGACCTGCTGGACGCGATGACTCCCGCGTGACCGGTCTGCGGATCGCGATGCTCGCGCCGATCGCGTGGCGCACTCCGCCGCGCCACTACGGCCCGTGGGAGCAGGTCGCGAGCCTCCTGGCCGAGGGCCTGGTGCGGCGCGGCGTCGACGTCACGCTGTTCGCCACCGGCGACTCCGTGACCACCGCGACGCTGGAGTCGGTGGCCCCGACGGGCTACGCCGAGTCGGGCCGCGACGGGCGGGTCTGGGAGGCGCTGCACATCGCCGCCGTGCTCGATCGCGCCCGGGACTTCGACCTCGTGCACAACCACCTCGACTGGCTGCCGCTCGCCCTCGCCGCGCAGTGGCCGGTGCCGCTGGTGACGACGGTGCACGGCTTCTCTGGGCCCGAGATCCTGCCCGCCTACCGCGAGGCGCTGCGGCATCCGCTGACCGCCCACCTGGTGTCGATCTCGTCGAGCGACCGCTCGCCCGAGCTCGAGTACGCGGCGACGGTGCACCACGGCATCGACATCGACGAGTTCCCGGCCGGCCCCGGAGGCGACGACCTCGTGATCCTCGGCCGCATCCACCCCGACAAGGGCACCGCGGAGGCGATCCGCATCGCCGCCGAGGCCGGCCGCCGGCTCGTGATCTGCGGCATCGTGCAGGACGAGCGCTACTGGCGCGACGAGGTCGAGCCGCTCGTCGACGGCACGAGCGTCGTGCACCTCGGCTCGGTCGGCCCGGTCGAGCGCGCGCGGGTGCTCGGCTCGGCGCTCGCGCTGCTGCACCCGATCGGCTTCGACGAGCCGTTCGGGCTGTCGGTCGTCGAGGCGATGGCGTGCGGCACCCCGGTGATCGCGTACCGGCGCGGCTCGATGCCCGAGGTCATCGACGAGGGCGTCACCGGCTTCGCGGTCGGGTCCCGCGAGGAGGCGGTCGCCGCGGTGACGCGCGCAGCCCTCCTCGACCGCGCCGTCGTGCGGTCGACGGCGCGCCGGCGCTTCGCCGTCGAGCGGATGGTCGACGACTACCTCGCTGTGTACGCCTCCGTGCTGGAGGGCTGATCCTCCCTCGCGAGCAGCCCGCTGGTCGAACCATCCATGCTGGTCGAGTAGCCCCGCAGGGGCGTATCGAGACCCACCGGCTTCAATAGATCTGGCTTCTGCCCTCGCCTTCTGACGCTGGTGGATCTCGATACGCCCGCTGCGCGGGCTGCGGGCTCGATCAGCGAGGACGGGGCCTTCCCCTCGGAGAATCGACCGGCGAACCCGCTTCGCGTCTCGCCATCCCCTGCTGGTCGAGTAGCCGCCGCAGGCGGCGTATCGAGATCCACCGGCTTCAGCAGATCGGTCCTCAGACCCGGTCTCCTGACGGACGTGGATCTCGATACGCCCGCTGCGCGGGCTGCGGGCTCGATCAGCGAGGACGGGCCTTCCCCTCGGAGAATCGACCGGCGAACCCGCTTCACGCATCGCCACCCCCTGCTGGTCGAGTAGCCCCGTAGGGGCGTATCGAGACCGACCACCGTCAGCAGATCGGGCTTCTGCCTCGGCCTTCTGACGCTGGTGGATCTCGATACGCCCGCTCCGCGGGCTACTCGATCAGCGAGGAAGAGGAGGAGCCTCACCGGAACGGGAGCTCGCTGAGGGGCGTCAGGCGCGCGCCGCCTCGACCAGGCCGGCGAGGGACGCGTCGTCGAGGGGGCTGCCGGGGAACACGGCGATGCGGCCGAGCGGCATCGAGCCGAGCATGCGCAGCATCTCGGGGTCCGCGAACATCGACGAGAACGTGCCGTCTCCGGAGGAGAACGCGTCGCGCAGCAGCGATCCGGCGCGCGGGTGGTCGAGCCACTCCGCGACGGTCGACTCCTCGGTCAGCGCGAGGTCGAGCACGTCGCCGGTGACGGAGACGGTCGCCGAGACGCGGAGGTCGCGGCTGGAGGCGCCGACCTCGACCAGGTAGTCGCCGCCCTCGACGGTCCAGGCACCGGCCGCGGGGTGGAAGTAGGCCAGGTCGTCGCGCGGGACGTCGAGGGTGACCGTCGCCGTCTCTCCGGCCGCGACCTCGACGACCGCGAACGCGGTCAGCGCCCTGACCGCGCGCGGGACCGCCGAGCCCGGCAGGCCCGTGTAGACCTGGACGACCTCGCGCCCGTCGCGCTCGCCCGTGTTCGCGACGTCGACCCGCACCCGGAGTCCGCCGTCGACCTCCTCGACCGAGAGCCCGGAGTACGCGAAGTCGGTGTACGAGAGTCCGTGCCCGAACGGGAAGGCGACCTCGGTGCCGCGGGCGTCGAACCCGCGGTAGCCGACGAAGACGTCCTCGCCGTAGCGGACGTGCCCGAAGGCCCCCGGGAAGCCGGGGTGCGACGGGCTGTCCTCGAGCCGCAGCGGGATCGTCTCGGTGAGGCGGCCGGAGGGGTTCACCACGCCGAGCAGGACGTCGGCGATCGCGCCTCCGCCGGCCTGGCCGAGCAGCCAGCCCTCGACGATCGCGGGGACCCGGTCCTGCCAGCCCGAGGTGCGGACGACTCCGCCGTTCGAGAGCACGACGACCACGTTCGGGTTCGCGGCGATGACGGCGTCGAGCAGGAGCGTCTGCTCGGCGGGCAGCTCGAGGTGCTCGCGGTCGAAGCCCTCCGACTCCTCCGACGCGGGGAGGCCGAGGAACAGCACGGCGACAGCGGCGGCCCGCGCGGCGGCGACGGCCTCGTCGCGCAGCGCCTGCGCGTCGCCGGAGCCGTCGAGCGTGAATCCGGAGGCGAAGCTCGCGTCGACCGTGCGCCGCAGCTCGTCGAGGGCGTTGTCGAGCCGCGTCGGGTTGATCAGCGAGCTGCCCGCGCCCTGGTAGCGCGGAGTCCGGGCGAACTCGCCGATCACGGCGATGTCGACGGAGGAGTCGAGCGGCAGCAGGCCGCCCTCGTTCTGCAGCAGCACGATGCTGCGGGAGGCGGCCTCGCGGGCCAGGGCGTGGTGCGCGTCGGCGTCGTAGGTCGCGTCGGGGTCGGCCTGCTCCGCGATCCGGTCGAGCAGCTCGAGGGAGCGGCGCGCGGCGGTCGTCACGTGCGCCTCGTCGAGCTCGCCCGCGCGGACGGCGGCGACGAGCTGCGCGTCGGTCCGGCCTCCGCTCGAGGGCATCTCGAGGTCGAGGCCCGCGGCGACACCGGCGATCCGGTCGTTCACGGCGCCCCAGTCCGACATCACGAGGCCGTCGAAGCCCCACTCGTCGCGGAGGACCGTGGTGAGCAGCCACGGATCCTCGGAGGTGTAGACCCCGTTCAGCCGGTTGTACGAGCACATGAGCGTCCACGGCTGCTGCTCGGTGACGACCCGCTGGAAAGCGCGAAGGTAGATCTCGCGCAGCGGCCGCTCGTCGACGTCCGCGCTGACGCGGAGGCGGTCGGTCTCCTGGTTGTTGGCGGCGAAGTGCTTGAGCGACGCTCCGACGCCCTGGCTCTGCAGGCCGCCGACGAGGGCCGAGCCCATCACACCGCTGACCAGCGGATCCTCGGAGAAGTACTCGAAGTTGCGGCCGCAGAGCGGGGAGCGCTTGATATTGATGCCGGGGCCGAGCAGCACGCCGACTCCCTCCGCCTTCGCCTCCTCGCCGAGGGCGACGCCGACGCGGCGGACGAGATCGACGTCCCAGCTCGATCCGAGCGCGACGGCCGGAGGGAAGCAGGTCGCGGGCACGCTGTCGGCGAGCCCGAGGTGGTCGCCGCCCTGCCGCTGGAGTCGCACACCGTGCGGGCCGTCGGTCAGCACGACCGAGGGGATCCCGAGGCGGTCGACGGGCTTCGTGGCCCAGAAGCTGCCGCCGCTGGTGAGCGAGGCCTTCTCCTCGAGCGTGAGGGCGTCGAGCTGGTCGGCGTGGGTCATGGGTGCGCTCCGATCTGTCGGGCGTCCCTGCCTCGACTCTGAAAACCATACATCGCTAGGGTTTTTGCGGCTCAAGTATTGCCGACCTCCCAGGGCCGGTGCATACTCGATCCCGAACAGCGATCGGTTTTCAGATCGTGTCTCGAAGCTCAACGACGAGAGGACTCGGCCATGACGACAGCGAGTGGATCAGCCGCGGGAATGCCCTCGGGCATGACGACATCGACGGCGACGGTGCGACGGGACCAGCAGTTCCCCGAACCGACCGAGCCGGCCAAGAAGTCGTACATCTTCTGGCTCCTCGCCGCGCAGCTGGTCTTCTTCATCGCCCTGCTGGGCCCCGCGATCGTCGGCATCGGCATCAAGATCCAGGCCCTGGTCGACGCGGGCGAGATCGCGCAGAACGGCGCCACCGGCGCGGCGGCGGTGCTCGGCGGATTCGGCGCCCTCTTCGCCACGCTGGCCAATGTCGTGTTCGGCCGCCTCTCCGACCGCACCACGAGCCGCCTCGGCCGCCGCCGCATCTGGATCGTCGCCGGCACGGTGATCATGACCGTCGCCTTCGCGATCATGGCGCTCGCCCCGACCCTCATGATCGCCACCGTGGGCTGGTCGCTGGCCCAGCTCGGCGCCAACATGGCGCTCGCGCCGTTCATCGCCACGATCGCCGACCAGGTGCCGAGGTTCCAGCGCGGCAAGATCACCGCCGCCATCGGCATCGCACAGAACGTCGGCATCCTCGGCGGCACCTACGTCGCGGAGGCGTTCGCCGACCAGCTGCTCATCATGTTCGTCGGCCCGGCCGTCCTCGCCATCATCGTCATGGTCGTCTTCGCCATCGTGCTCCCCGACCGCCGCCTGCCCACCCGGCCGCCGCGGGCGACGCTGCGCGAGTGGGCCGAGACCTTCTGGGTGAGCCCGGTCAAGCACCCCGACTACGCGCTCGCCTGGTGGTCGCGCTTCCTCATCACCTTCGCGAGCTTCGGCTTCACCACGTTCCGCTTCTTCTACCTGCTCAACCACATCGAGGTCCCCGAGGCGGACATCCCGGGCGTCATCTCGATGAGCGTGCTGATCTACACGATCGGCCTCGTCGGTGCGAGCTACTTCGCCGGCTGGCTGTCCGACAAGATCGGCCGCCGCAAGGTCTTCGTCTGGAGCTCGACCGCGCTCTTCGCCATCGGCACCTTCGCGCTGATCTTCGTCCAGGACATCGGCGCCTTCTACATCCTCGAGGCGATCCTCGGCATCGCCTACGGCATCTACGTCGGCGTCGACCTCGCGCTCGTCGTCGACGTGCTGCCCGACCCCGAGAACTCGGGCAAGGACCTCGGCGTCTTCAACATCGCCAACGCCCTCCCCCAGACCATCGCTCCGCTCATCGGCGGCATCCTCGTCTACGTCAGCGACCCGACCGGCAACAACTACGCCCTGTGGTTCTCGGTCTGCGCGATAGCCGCGATCGTGGGAGCACTGGTCATCTTCCCCATCAAGAAAGTCCGATAGACCGGGTTCGGTCACGAAAGTCCGGTAGACCAGACAGGTCGGACTCCGGCCCGGGGTCGGCACGTGCGAGGGCATGGGCCGATCCGACTCCCGCTCTCTCCCTCTCTCCACCGATCGAAAGCGACACAGACCATGGCTCTTCCCGCCGCCTCCGTCCAGCTCTACACGCTGGCGAAAGAATTCACCGACGACCCGAACGGGTCGCTCGACAAGCTCGCGGCCATCGGCCTCAAGAACGTCGAGGCGTTCGACTTCGTCCGCCGCCCCGCCGAGATCCGCGCCGCTCTCGACGCGAGCGGTCTGGCCTCGCCGACCGGCCACGCTCCCCTGCTCTCGGACTCGCTCTGGACTCCCGACGGCTCCATCCCGACGCCCGCTCCGGAGGTCGTCTTCGAGGCCGCCGCGCAGATCGGCATCACCCTCGTCATCGATCCCATGGTCCCGGCCGAGCGCTGGCTGACCGAGGACGGGGTCGCCGACATCGCCGACCGACTCAACAAGGCCGCCGAGGTCGCCGCGACCTTCGGCCTCACGGTCGGGTACCACAACCACGCGCAGGAGTTCATCGCCTCCTTCGACGGGCAGACCGCCTACGAGCGCTTCATCGCGCTCACCGACGAGCGCGTCCAGATCGAGCTCGACCTGTTCTGGGCGCTCACCGGCGGCCAGGACGCCACAGCTCTCGTCTCGCGACTCGGCAAGCGCCTCGTCGCCGTGCACGTCAAGGACGGCGTCGCTCCGGCCGAGAACCCCTTCGCCCCGGGCGCCGCCGCGTTCGGCTCCGACACCCTCGACCAGCGCCGCCCCGGCGAGGGCGACGTGCCGCTGGTCGCCGCGCTCCAGGCCGGCGAGGGCGCGATCGAGTACGCCGTCATCGAGTACGACAACGCCCCCGGCGACGTCTTCGAGGACATCCGGGCGAGCTACGACTTCCTCGTGAAGGGCGGGTACGCAGCGTGAGCGGCCCCATCGGAATCGGCGTCATCGGCGTCGGCGTCATCAGCGACACCTACCTCGAGAACCTCAAGTCCTTCCCCGACGTCGAGGTCCTCGTCGTCGGCGACCTGCTGCTCGACCGGGCGAAGAGCCAGGCCGAGAAGCACGGCGTCCCCGCCTGGGGCTCCGCCGAGGACGTCCTCGCCCACCCCGACGTGCAGGTCGTCGTCAACCTGACGATCCCCGCTGCGCACATCGAGGTCTCGGCCGCCGCGATCGCCGCGGGCAAGCACGTCTGGAGCGAGAAGCCGCTCGGCCTCGATCGCGCCGGAGCGGCGAAGCTGCTCGAGGACGCCGCCGCGAAGGGGCTCCGCGTGGGCAACGCGCCCGACACGGTCCTCGGCCCGGGCTTCCAGACCGCCAAGCGCGCCATCGCGGAGGGTGTCATCGGCGAGCCGATGTTCGCGTCCACCACCTTCCAGACCGTCGGCCCCGACCTGTGGCACCCGAGCCCGGCGTTCCTCTTCGCCCAGGGCGCCGGCCCGCTGCTCGACATGGGTCCGTACTACTTCACCGGGCTCGTCAGCCTCTTCGGACCGGTCCAGCGGGTCGCGGCCCTCGGGCGCAAGAAGCTCGAGGAGCGCGTCATCCGCTCCGGGCCGGATGCCGGGACGACGTTCCCGGTGGAGGTCCCCACCTCGCTGCAGGTGCTCACCTCGTTCGCCGCGGGTCAGCAGGCGTCGAGCCTGCTGAGCTTCGACTCCGCCCTCGAGCGCCACGGCGTCTTCGAGATCCACGGCACGGAAGGGTCGATCGTCATCCCCGACCCGAACCAGTTCGAGGGGCGCACCGCGTTCGTGAAGGCGCCCACCGCGATCGCCGACGGCGCCTGGGGCGAGCAGGAGTGGACCGAGATCGAGCAGAAGGGCACGGTCGTCGGCCGCGGCCTCGGCCTGCTCGACATGGTCCGCGCCATCGCGGAGGACCGTCCGCACGTGGCCACGGGCGAGCTCGCCTACCACGTGCTCGACGTCATGCTCTCGGCTCAGGAGTCGGCCGAGAGCGGCGAGTTCGTCGCTCTCGACAGCACGGTGCCGACCGTGCCTGCCGTGCCGGTCGACTTCGACCCGTTCGCGCAGACGCTCTGACCCGCAGCAGAGCCTGACCCGCAGCAGAGTCGAGGAGCGCCCGTCGTCACGATCGTGACGACGGGCGCTCCTGTCGACGGCCCTCGGCGTGCACGACCGAGGGTGAGACGCCGGAACGTGCTCCTGGAGGGGCCTGTCCGCCGTCTCACCCTCGGTTGTGCACGCTGCGAGGATGAGCCCGTGGAGATCCTGCGCGAGTACCGGGCGTCCGGATCGAGCACCGTAGCATGCTTCACCCCGCGCCTGGAGTGAGCGTGGGACGGTCAACGGGGTAATTTCCGCACGTGAGAATCGGCGTGTACATCGACGGATTCAACCTCTACTACGGCGCTCGGAGGATCTGCGGACGCGGTGCGCCCGGGTGGCGCTGGCTCGACCTCCGCGCGCTCTCGATCAACCTCCTCGAGGGGCCCGGAGCACGATGGGGCAGCCCGTCGAGTGTCCGTGTGGTCTTCTGCACTGCGAGAGTGAGCGGTGCCGACAACGCAAGCGGCCAGCGAGACCAGGACACCTACTTGCGCGCGCTGCACCACCACAGGTCGATCGACGTCCTCGCCATGGGCAGGTACGTCTCCCGCGTGGCGACCGCGCCTCTCGCGACTCCTGGCAAACGGGGAAGGCCGCTGCTCAGCACGGCCTCCTGGCCTTTGATGGTTCGAGACGCGCACGGCGAGAGCATCCCGAACGCGACCTTCATGGCCTCGATCGCGCGCCGGGAGGAGAAGGGGTCCGACGTCAATGTGGCTTCGCATCTCCTCATCGACGTACTCGAAGGCGCCGTCGATGCCGCGATCGTCGTCAGCAACGACAGCGACCTCGAGTTGCCGGTGCGGGAAGCCCGCAGACGTGTGCCTGTCGGCCTGGTCAATCCGACCCCGGCGTACCGTGCCGGAGCACTCGCCGGCGTGGCGGACGAGGGGGTGGGTGGTCACTGGTGGCATCAGCTCACCGAGGCGGAGATCGCGACCTCCCAGATGCCCGAACGCGTCGCCCGGTTGTCGCGACCGGAGGGGTGGTAGGCGCCATCGCGCCCCAGGGAGGGGCGCACCGGCTAGCATCGAGACATACCACCCGGCCCCTCTGGGGCCGGGTTTTCTCGTCGGTGCGCCGCTCTTCGCCACAGCGCCAGCCCCACAGCGCCCATCCCCGATCCCAGAGGCGGAACGCACGCTGCGAGGATGAGCCGGTGGAGATCCTGCGCGAGTACCGGGCGTCCGACGCCGCCGCGACGCTCGAGGTGTTCCTCGCGGCGGTGACCGAGACCGCCGCCGCCGACTACTCGCCCGAGCAGATCCGCGCGTGGGCGCGCGCCGACGACCGCGACGTCTCGGCCTGGCACACGGCGATGCAGGCCCGCCGCGCCTTCGTGATCGAGAGCGGAGGCGCCGTCGCCGGCTTCTCGGACGTCGCCCCCTCCGGCTGCATCGACATGATGTTCGTCTCGCCGCGGTTCCTCCGGCGGGGAGTGGCGACCCGCCTCCTCGAGCACGCCGAGTCCCTCGCCCGGCAGTCGGACGCCGCCGAGCTGTCGGCCGACGTCAGCATCACGGCGCGCCCGTTCTTCGAGAGCCGCGGGTTCACCGTGGTCACCGAGCAGCATCCGGTGCGAGCGGGCGTCGCACTGACGAACTTCCGGATGCGGAAGCCGCTGCGCTGACTAGGTCCGGCCGCCCTGCATGCTGGTCGAGCCCGCAGCCCCGGAGGGGCGTATCGAGACCCGCGTCCGCCAGTCGATCAGGCTTCCGACCTGGACTTCTGACATCGGTGGATCTCGATACGCCCGCTGCGCGGGCTACTCGATCAACAGCGTGCCGCCACACCTGCAGGGTGACTTCCGACCTGTTCTTCTGACGCTGGTGGGTCTACTGGGAAGAGACACCCGCAAGCAGGCTGGTCGAGCCGGCAGCCCCGCAGGGGCGTATCGAGACCCGCCTCCCTGCGAACGTCGGCCTCTTCCCCGCTCTGCGCCGGCGCCGGAGGCACCGCGTGTCCGTTCCCGCCCGCTACTCCGCCGTCGGGCGCCTCCGCTGCTGCTTCGTCGCCGAGCGCTGCTGCTTGGCCGCGAGGTGGCGGCGGCCCGAGCCTCGGGTCGGGCGGGTCGGGCGGCGCGTCGGGCCCGGAGGCGCCAGCGCGGCGCTCACGAGCTCCCGGAGACGGTCGAGGGCGATCTCGCGGTTGCGCAGCTGCGACCGCTCCCTCTGCACCGTCACCGTCACCGCACCCGCGACGAGGCGCTGAGCGAGGTGCTGGAGGACGCGCATCCGCTGCTCGTCGGTGAGAGCCGTCGACTCCATGACGTTCCAGGTGAGCTGCACCCGGCTGTCGGAGGTGTTGACGTGCTGCCCGCCCGGGCCGGAGGAGCGCGAGAACCTCCACTGCAGCTCGGGCGCGGGGATGACCAGGTCCGGCCGCACCTCGAGATCCATCCGGCCAGCGTGGCACGCTTCGCCCAGGATCCCGCAATATCGTGCGACAGGATGAGGCCATGACTCGACGCCGATCAGCCCTCCTCCTCTCAGGCGTCGGTCGGTACGCCGATCCGTGGCACCCGTTCGCCGAGACCTCGAGGGCCCTCGCCGGGATCGTCGAGGAGGCGGGCTACGACGTCGAGATCGCGCCCGACGTCGACGACGCTCTCGCCGCGCTCGAGCACCTGCCCGATCTCCTCGTCGTCAACGTCGGGCAGCCCCGCGACGGGGAGCCGTCACCCGCGGCCGGACTGACACGCTACCTCCGCAGCGGCCGGCCGCTGCTCGCGCTGCACTCCTCCGCGACGAGCTTCACCGAGTCGGACGAGTGGGAGCGCACCCTCGGCGGGCGGTGGGTCGAGGGCGTCTCGATGCACCCCGAGCAGGGCGACACCGTCGTGACGGTCGAGGAGCATCCGCTCGTCGCCGATCTGGCGGACTTCTCGCTGAACGACGAGCGGTACTCGTTCCTCCGCGTGGCCGCTGATGTGCAGGTGCTGGTCACCCACGAGCACGACGGGGTACGGCATCCGCTCGTCTGGCTGCGCGAGGCCGCCGACGGCCGCGGCCGGGCCGCCTACGACGCTCTGGGCCACGACGCGCGGTCGTTCGACTCGCCCGAGCACCGCGAGATCCTGCGTCGGCTGATCTCGTGGGTCGCCGCGGGGTGACTCTCAGCGCGCCCGCCCGTCGCGCAGCGTGAGCACGCGGTCGGCGCGGTCGGCGAACGCCGGGTCGTGGGTCGCGACGACCGCGGCGAGACGGCCCTCGCGCACGGAGGCGACCAGCAGGTCGCTCACGCGTGTCGCCGTGACGCTGTCGAGCTGCGCCGTCGGCTCGTCGGCGATCAGCAGGCGCGGGCGGCCGATGAGTGCGCGGGCGATCGCGACCCGCTGACGCTGCCCGCCCGAGAGCTGGTCGGGCCGCTGGTCGCCCTGCTCGTCGAGCGCGACCGCGGCGAGCGCCTCCGTCACCCGCTCGTCGCGCTCGGCGGGGTCGGTGCGGAGGAGGCGCAGCGGCAGCTCGACGTTCTCGCGCGCGGTGAGGTCCTCGAGCAGTGCGAAGTCCTGGAAGACGATGCCCAGGGCGCTCCGCCGCAGCTCCGCCCGCCGGCGCTCGTCGAGCCCGGCGGCGTCGGCACCGTCGATCAGCACCTGCCCGCTCGTCGGCCGGTCGACCGTCGCCAGCATCGAGAGCAGCGTCGACTTGCCCGCTCCGGAGGCGCCGCGCACCACCACGAGCTCGCCCGCGGCGACCGAGAGCGAGACTCCCGCGCAGCCGACGACGTCGCCGGCCGGTGTGGCGAAGACGCGGTGCAGGTCGACGGCGTCGAGCACGGGGGTCACGAGTCGTCTCCGAGGGAGTGGCGGCCGCGGCGGCGGGGCGGGGTGGGATCGGGGGTGGAACGGGAGGGTCGTAGGGAGGTGGGTCTCGATACGCCGCCTTCGGCGGCTACTCGACCAGCAGGGGTCGGCGGGACCGCTTCAGCGAGCTCGGGCGAGTCCGCTTCAGGGAGAGAGGCAGGGCCGGGCGAGTCCGCTTCGGGGAGAGCCGGAGGAGCCGCAGCGGCAGGCGCCGCGACGCCCGACTGCACGCGGATGTGGTCCGCCTCCAGCCCGAGCCGCACCCGGTCGCGCAGCCCCAGCGCGCCGGTGAACTCCTCCGGCAGCTGGAGCCGCCCGAAGCGGTCGAGCACCGCGAACTCCTCGGCCGAGTGCACCGCGTCGCCCTCCGACACGCGCCGCAGCGTCTCGGTCGAGGTGCGGCCGTCGCGGATCCGCACCGTGCGGCTCACGTGCTCCGACACCCCGGCGTCGTGCGTGACGATCACCGTCGTCACCCCGCGCTGGCGGTTGATGCCGCGCAGCGCCTCCAGCACGTCGACCGTCGACGCCTCGTCGAGCTCGCCGGTCGGCTCGTCGGTTCCCGAGACGTCTTCCCGAAGAGCGGGACTCGCCTGCGCTCTCACGAGGAAGCGTCGATCGCCTCCCCTGGACGGTTGCGACACGGTGTCGCTGCTTGTTGCCGGGGTCGGAGCGGGTCACTAGCTTTCGAGCACCGTCCTCTTCCTTCTCTGTTCCCGGCATGCCGGCCCACCGTGGCGCCTCGCGAGCGACGGCCCCGGCCGACGAGGAGGCCGACGGCCCGATCCGCCCTCTCGAGAAAGCGACACGATGTCGTCATCGCTCCACGTCCCCTGCCCGCTCCCCACTCCGGCGGTGACGCTGTGAGGGCCCCGCGCCGCTCACGGCTCGCCCTGCTCGCCGCCGCGCTCATCGCCGGCACCGCGGGACTCACTCCTGTGCTCAGCGCCGCCGCCGCCGAGGACTTCGCCTCGACCGATGTCACCTGTGTCGACGGCAGCCCGACCACCGCGGTCGTCTCCGGGACCGTCGAGGGCGGCAACGACCTCGAGGACCCGGTGATCCTCGGCCTCGTCGTCAACGGCGTCCTCGGCGAGCAGGCGAACCCGACCGACACCGACGGGAACTTCGCCTTCGACCCGGTGCCCGTCAAGACCGGTGACGAACTCGAGGTCGTCGTCGGCGACCCGCCGGTGGTCGGTTACGCGTACACGGTCTCGGACGCGTCGTGCGACGAGGCGCCCACTCCGACTCCGACTCCGACGGAGACCTCCACGCCGACTCCCACGTCGACCCCCACCGCGACTCCGACGTCCACGCCGACGCCGACCGTCAGCCCGACCGCGACGCCCACGCCCACCGCGACGCCCACACCCACCGCGACTCCGACGCCCACCGCGACGCCCACGCCCACCGCGACGCCGACGGCCACGCCCACGCCGACCCCGACCCCGACCGCCACCGCGGGGCCCGTGACCGTCTCGCGCATCGCCGGAGTCGACCGTCAGGACACCGCCGCGAAGCTCTCGGCGGCGACGTTCGGCACGAACGTGCCCGTCGTCTTCGTCGCCACCGGCGCCAACTTCCCCGACGCGCTGAGCGCGGGGCCCGCCGCCGCGAAGCAGAGCGGACCGCTGCTGCTGGTCGACCGCGACTCCATGTCGCAGCCGGTCCGCGACGAGCTGATCCGCCTCAAGCCGACCAAGATCATCGTCGTCGGTTCGGAGCTGAGCATCAGCGAGAGCCTCAAGAACGACCTCGCCCAGTACACGAAGAACGGTGACATCCGGCGCATCGGAGGCGTCGACCGCTACGACACCGCCGCGAAGCTCGTCGAGGCCGCCTTCCCGAAGGGCTCCGCTCAGGCGTGGCTCGCCACCGGTGAGAAGTTCCCCGACGCTCTCGCCGCCGCCGCCGCGGCCGGATCCGTCAGGGCGCCCGTCCTCCTGGTGAACGGCGGCCTCGGTACCGCCGACGCCACCACGAACGGCCTCATCTCGGGACTCGGCGTCAAGAAGCTGACGATCGCCGGCAGCAACCTCTCGGTCAGCGACGGCATCGCCGCGTCGCTCCCCGTGACTGCGACCCGCATCGGAGGCATCGACCGCTACGACACGTCGGTGCAGCTCAACCGCGCCGCGTTCTCGTCCGCGTCGACGGTCTACCTCGCCACCGGCGAGAACTTCCCCGACGCCCTCGCCGGAGCCACCAGCGCCGGCTTCACCAAGAGCCCGCTCTACACGGTGCAGCCCACCTGCGTGCCCCAGCCCGTGCTCGACGACATCGAGCGCCTCGGCGCCTCGAAGGTCGTCCTGCTCGGCGGCCCGACCACGCTCTCGGAGGGAGTCGCGAAGCTGACGGCCTGCAGCTGACCCGGTAGTCCGAGTCGCCCGAGGGGGCCCTGTCAGAGGGGCGCTCTCGGGCGACTCCGCGTGTCGGCGGTCGGCGGGAGCGCCACCGCCGCCCGCCTGACGTGCAGCGCGTCACCTCGGTCGGCACCCCCCTTTGGGGACACAGCGTCGCATCCCATTGCCGAGGCGCGGAGCGTGACGCTAGCTTTCGAGCACCGTTCCCACCCTGTGTCGGCCCCCGGTCTCCCCGTCGCATCGCCGCGTCGTGGCAGAGCGTCGGGCCCGCTCTGGAGGGGGGCGACGGTCCGATCCGCCCTCTCGAGAAAGCGACACGATGTCGTCATCGCTCCACCTCTCCTGCCTGCTCCCCTCCCCGGTGGTGGCACTGTGAAGGCCCCGCGCCGCTCACGGCTCGCCCTGCTCGCTGTCGCGCTGATCGCCGGCACCGCGGGCCTCACCCCCGCGCTCAGCGCCGCCGCCGCCTCCACCGCGTCGACCGTCGTCACCTGCGAGGCCGGCGTCCCGGTCAGCGCGGTCGTCTCCGGCACCACGGACCCCACGGCCGAGCCCGTCAACATCGGCCTCGCTCGCAACGCCACCACCGTCGAGCAGAAGACCGTCCCCGCGTCCGGTGGCGCGTTCACCTTCGCTCCGGTGCCCGTCACGACGGGTGACACCCTGCAGGTCTGGGCCGCGAGCTCCGCGAACATCCAGTACACCTACCGCGTCGGCCCGCAGTCGTGCGGGGGCACGCCCACGCCGACTCCGACCGCGACGGGCACCGCCACGCCGACGCCCACCGCGACTCCGACCGCGACCGCGACGCCCACGGCGACTCCGACGGCCACGCCGACCGCGACTCCGACGGTGACCCCGACCGCGACGCCCACCCCGACTCCCGGGGGCCCCGTGACCGTCACGCGCATCGCCGGAGTCGACCGCCAGGACACCGCCGCGAAGGTCTCGGCCGCGACGTTCGCCGCGAACGTGCCCGTCGTCTTCATCGCCACCGGCGGCAACTTCCCCGACGCTCTCGCCGCCGGCCCCGCCGCCGCGAAGCAGAACGGACCGCTGCTGCTGGTCGACCGCGACTCCATGTCGCAGCCGGTCCGCGACGAGCTGCGCCGCCTCAAGCCGAGCAAGATCGTCGTCGTCGGCTCCGACCTGAGCGTCAGCGAGCGCCTCGCGACCGAGCTCGCCGCCTACGCGAAGACCGGTGAGGTCCAGCGCATCGGAGGCGTCGACCGCTACGACACCGCCGCCAAGCTCGTCGAGGCCGCCTTCCCGAAGGGCTCCTCGCAGGCCTGGCTCGCCACCGGCGAGAAGTTCCCCGACGCCCTCGCCGCCGCCGCCGCGGCCGGCTCGGTCCGAGCGCCCGTCCTCCTGATCAACGGCGGACTCAGCACCGTCGACCCCACCACCCGGTCGCTCGTGCAGGGCCTCGGCGTCAAGAAGCTGACGATCGCCGGCGACCCCCTCTCGGTGAGCACCGGTATCGAGACGTCGTTCAACATCACGCCCACCCGCATCGGAGGCGTCGACCGCTACGACACGTCGGTGAAGCTCAACCGCGCCGCCTTCACGGCCGCGTCGACGGTCTACCTCGCCACCGGCGAGAACTACCCCGACGCGCTCTCCGGAGCGGCCGCTGCCGGCTTCACGAAGAACCCGCTCTACACCGTGAAGCCCGACTGCGTCCCGCAGCCCGTGCTCGACGACATCAAGACCCTCGGCGCCACGAAGGTCGTGCTGCTGGGCGGCACGAACACGCTGTCGGAGGGAGTCGCGAACCTGACGGCCTGCCGCTGATCCGGTAGACGGGATCGCCCGGGAACGCCCTCTCAGAGGGGCGGACCCTGCGATTCTGCGTTGGGGGGTGCTGCGTTTCTAGAGCTTTCTAACGTCGTCCAGGAAATTTCGTAGACGGCGGTAGAAAGCCCAAGAAACACATCTCCGCCGCCGTCAGGCCCACTGCGTCGCGATCTGCAGCGCCTCCTGGCCCTCGCTGTCCGGCAGCTTTCGCGACGTGAACCGCCGCCTCGCCAGGTCCCGGTGTCGCGCGCGTCACTTGTCTGAGGCATTCACTGCCCATCTGCTCAGGTCGAACCGAGCGCACTAACCTCGTCCTATGCCCACGGGACCCTTGCACGATCACGTCGTCAACAGCATCGTCAGCGGCGAATTCACTCAAGAAGCCACCCCGTGCCGGTGCATGATCGGCGAGGACCACGTCGAGGGTCCGTGGCCCGGCGAAGACGAGCCCGAGACAGACGCCGCGACGTCGTTCGCGGGTGCAGAGGAGATCTGGGAGTCCAGCGGTAAAGACGAAGACTACGACTTCCGCTGAGCGGTCACTTCGTCAGCGGCGGCCTCCTGGTCACAGGAGCAACCACTCCTTGTCCCGCACGATTACGCGCGCGTCGGCGAGGCCGCCGGCTCCTCGAGAGCTTCCTCGATGCGCTGGGCGCCTTCGCGACGGATGCGCACACCTATCTGCTCGCCGACGGACACGAGAGCGCGCTGACTCCGGCGGAGCTGCGGCTGCGGGAGCGGGTCGCGGCAATGCTGCGCGAGGCAACCGCGGAGGAGCGGGAGACTGGGACGTGGCAGGAGGTCGAGGCGATGGGCGTGCGGCTGGGAGGGGACGGACGGCGGAAGTCCGGACTGCCCCTCACCTGAGTCACTCCCGGAGTGCGTCCTGCAGCTGAACGAGCAGCCTCTGGTCGGCCGGCGCCGCCGCAATCGAGCCGTCATCCGTGACTGCGAGCTGCGACTCGACCACGCCGTAGGCCTTCACCTGGTCGAGGAAGATCTGCTTGTCGTCGAGGTTCGCGAATCGGTAGAGCTGAACCCGCACTCCGTCGAGCTGGCAGGTTCCGTACTCGGCGGCGCCGGGCGCCACCGTGGCCGCCAGTGCGTAATCGGTGCAGTTGAGCTTCGTCGCGGTATCCGCGAGTGTCGCGCCGGTCTTCGCGGCCTCGGTCGGCTCGGGTGCAGCCGTTTCCGGAGGCGAGGCCGCTTCGTTGCTCGCCGATGTGGATTCGAGCGCGGGACTCTCTTCGGGGTCCCCTCCCGCCGCACATCCGGACAGCAGGGCGGTGGAAAGCACGATAACGGGGACGACTAGGCGAATCCGTATGGCGGTGAGTCCTTTCAGGAACGAGGTGGAGGGAACGCTCACTCTGCACCGAGTGAGGGCAGGATCGCGCTTTCGAGACTTAGATCGCCTCGAGACGCGCTCCGGCAGGGTCAGACCGATGCACTCCGACGACGGAGCTCAGCGATGACGCTCTTCTCCCCCGCGTTCATGTCGCCGTCAACAGACGCGACTCGTTCTGCAGCATCGATCAGGTCAGTCAGGTCGCCAGACTCCGCCTCGAGCCGACGGAAGACGTCGGCGGCATCGATGTCGACGACCCTGGAAAGTTGCTCATCGCGGACGAGGTGGTCTTCTCTCACCTGAACGACCAGGTGCTGGAAGAGCAAGGTCTCGTCATCGGAGATCGTGCGGTCGGCGTTGATGACGAGCCAAGCTACCCACAGCATCAGCTGCGGGTGCCGACTCCGGCCGCTCAGCGCCTTCGCGAGCTCGATGACCCTCGCTTCGTTCCGGAAGACGGCCTGGGCGTGACGGCCTGCTATGAGCGTCGTCCAGTGGTTGAGCCCGATAGCGAGGGGGACGCCCACCGCGGGGATCGCGATCTTGATCACATTGCGCTGAAGAAGGTGCTTGCCGACGATCGGCAGCCCTTTCGCCGCGGCGAGGGCGGGGCCGGAGTAGAACTTCTTGATGAGAGGCCGCATCATCACGGGGACCGCCTTCAGAACTCCCTCGCGTGCCACCTCGCCGCCCTTGATCGTGAAGGCCACACGGATGAGCTTCCAGAGGTCCTCGGGATCGGACGGATCGAGCTTGAGACCGTAGAGAACGGCGATGTCGTAGGCGAGGCGGACCTGCAACTGAGTAGTGAACGCGACGTCGACCATGATCGTCCCGACCGCGGCGGGAACCGTGAGAGCGCCCGCAACGCCGGCGCTCCCGAACGTCGCAGCGACGGCAGCCGTGTAAGCACCGGCCGAGGCTCCGCCTTCCAACGCCGCATAGCGAGCAGCGAGCTTGATCCGTCGATCGACGATGCCGTCTGCCGGGACGCCCTTGTACTTCTCTCGGAAGTACTCTCCATCGACCTTCTGGGTGTACGACTTCAAGGCGTTGGCAAGCAGATGCTCGAACCAGTTCCCAGACTTGATGTCCTCCACGCTCAATCCGGCGACGAAGTCCCGCAGCTCCCCTCTCTCCTCCTCGACGGTCGCCCGAGCGGCGTCATCGTCGATCTCGACGTCATCGATCGCGTGCTTCGACATGCGGTGTCCCCCAAAAGAGTTCGGTGTCTGGCCAGACTGCCATGACTGCGGCCCTCGTCCGCCTCGCCGGCGACGCCCTGGACCGCTGCCGGCAACGCGTTCAACAACAGACGATGGGACACCGCGAGCGTTCCGGGGACCCGCTCTACTCGGCACGCCGGACCCTGCACACCGGCTCGAACCTGCTCACCGACAAGCAGCAAGCGCGCCTCGAGGCCTTGTTCGCGGTCGACGAGCATGTCGAGATCGAAGCGACCTGGGACATCTAGCAACGCATGATCGCCGCCTACCGCGACCCCGACCGCACCGCCGGGAAGACCGCGATGGAAGCACTGATCGCGTCGATCAGCAGCGCCGTTCCACGAGCCCTGATGGAGCTGGTCACGCTCGGTCGCACGATGAAGGCCCGGGCCGCCGACATCCTCGCCTACTTCGACCGACCCGGGACCTCCAACGGTCCCACCGAAGCGATCAACGGCCGACTCGAACACCTCCGCGGCTCCGCCCTCGGCTTCCGCAACCTCACCGACTACATCGCGAAATCACTCCTGGAAACCGGCCGCTTCAGACCCCGACTACACCCTCGATTGCGATGAGCCCCTTTGGGCGGGCAGAGAGGAGACGACTCGGCTGGGCAACGCAAGACGATCAGACTCGTTGAGAACACCACACAGCCGTCCTGCTTCGGCCCTACCCGCGATCTCTGAAACTGCGGTAAAGGAGACGTTCACGAACCGAGGCCGAAAGAACGATCACGCCCAGCACGACACCACACAGTGACGACACGACGATCTTGAGAAGTGGTGTCAAGAGCACAAGCGGCTCGTCTTGACTGAGACGCACAGAGAAGATCACGCAGCCGGATGCCAAGACGAACAAGGCCGGAAGCGCGATGCAGAGGTACTCCAGCAACACCTGTGCGACGAGATCAGTCTTGGGGACTCCAATATGTAGGGCCGACGCGAGCTCGACGCGCCGCGAGCGCACAAACGCTCCAGCAATGAGGAAGCAGAGCAGAAAAGAGGCTACCGATGCAAGGCGACTTGGGCGGCTCTCGATGGAACCAGCAATATCGAAATGCGCACCGAGCGTGGAGTTCAGCTGGCCGAGCATGACGTTTCCGGCGCTCCCCGACGTCGCCGAAGCGAGAGGCAACATGGCGAGAGTCTCGTCAGACGACGGAACGTCCACCCAGCACTGATCGAAGGACCCTGACGGAGACACGACCGAAAGCGCAGCCCACCCGAACCCTGGAACTCTTCCGTCGTCGGGGTAGTCGTACACCGCAGAGACGGTCTGGCTGCCGAGGTCGGTTCCAACCGAATCGCCAGTGGTCCGCCCGATCGCTTCTGCAACCTGATCTGACAGGACGATTCCGGGCCCTGGTGTCGATGTCGATCGGAGCAGGATGCGGGCGAATCCGGGTGTGACTTCCCAGAGTGGAACCGGGTTCGAAGGCATTAGATCGAACTGGATGGATCCATGATCTCGGGCTGCGCCTGATGATGAGACCGGGCCCACACCTGCGTAGCTCTCACATTCCCGGGCATCCAGCAGCCCCTTCCCGGAGGCGGTCATGATTGTTGCCCCGGAGCTGACGAAGTTCCGATACGCGTCCATAAGGCTGACAACGTTCGCGCCGTCGAGGGCAGCAAGGAGCCCCACGAGCACTACGAGACAAGCGAACAACGAAAGTGGACGACTCGCACGCGACCGCACGTTGCGGATGGCTTCTACGACGATTTCGCGCCTACGCATCGTCACGGAAGCGCTAGTTCGATTCTGACGTCGCACCGCTCAGCGGTGAGCGGGTCGTGGGTCGCGACAACCACTACACTCCCCTTCATTCCGATCTCCGCGAGAACATCATTCACCTTACGTGCTGCACGCAGATCCAGCTGCGCCGTCGGCTCGTCGACTAACAAGATGTCTGGCGAGAATGCGACAGCTCTGGCCAGTAGCAATCGCTGGGCTTCCCCTCCGGAGAGATGGCGGAAGTCTGTTCGCTTCTGAGCGCTCAACCCAAAGCGCGCTAATATCCTCACCGCGTGTTGGTTTGCCTCATTCCGCGAGAGCCCTTTCCCAAGCAAAGGGAGCGCAACATGATCCAACGCAGTACGCCGCGCCGACCCGACCGGATTCTGAAAGACCCAGCCTACGGAAAGCTCCGCGTTTCGTTTGACCATTCCATCACTGGGTCGGATCTGGCCTGCGAGGATACCGAGCAGCGTTGACTTACCGGACCCGGATGGCCCGAGAAGTGCATACACGGTGCCGCTTCGAAGATCGAGGGAAATAGGGCGAAAAAGGGGGCCCTCTTTGCTGAATTTATGCGTCACGGCTGAAAGGCGGACGAGAACCTCTGACTCCGCCCCTACCGACATGATTTCGCCTCGTCAGGCGACAAGTCGACTGCGGGAGGCGCTTTTCCTACATCTGCAGCAAAGGAGACGAACACCTTCCCCAGTTGCGATACGACGATGTTCACAGGGTATCCGACGGTCCCCGACCACACACACCCCTCCGAGGCCTCGAGTCCTGTGAGTGCTGTTGCCGGGACGCCCCAGGCATCCTTCGGTGCAGCGAGCTGGTACGTCACATCGAGCTGAGCTGCCCCGACAGGGCCGCCCGAAGCTGGTGCGGCTTTCGCCGCGGCGAGTGCGTCTACTACCTGAGGGACCTGGTTGAGTTGTGCGAGCGCATCGGGAGAGAATCCGTCAGGTCCGACTGGTATCGATTGGCCGCCTAAAGCCAGAATCCGGTCACCGGGAACCAAGTCCGTGGGAACGTTGCCCAGACGGGCGGAAGCAATGCTCTCCGCGCTCGAGAGCAATGGGTCGCCCGCGGAGATCGTGGCACCGAGGATGGCGTCGCACGACCCGATCGGCAGAGTGGGGGTCGGCATCCACAAGATGTCTGCGCGCGTGATCGTGCTGATGGTTCCGGCAGCTGCCCCAGGTGTTCCCAGCAACTTCTGTACTGCGCGAACAGCGGAGGTTCCAAGAACGCCGTCACTAAGGGTTCCGAATCCCAGGTCGTTCAGCGCCGCCTGCAGGGCAGCCACATCATCGCCTTTATCTCCAACCGTCAGATCCCTCCAAAGTGGCGTGGATGTGTAGAGGTTGAGGACAGGGCGGCCGTCGATCTCGAAAACCGATTGACCGCTCTGCGCGCTACCGCCCACCACACAATTCGATCCGGTGATGATTCCCGACTTCGGCGCGAGCAATTCAGTTGGATCGCCGGAATTGACGATCAGCGCCACGGTGCGGGGGTCCGCTATCGTCGTTGACGTGATCGCAACCTGTTCGGAACTCGCTGCGGGATCCACGGTCGAGCTGGCGGGAAGCTTATCCGGCGACAGAGCGATTCCGACCGCGAGAGACCCCGAAGCAACCGATACGGTCACAAGCAGGAAGGTAGTCCACGCGCCAGTGGTCCGCTTCACTCGAGCACTGGCGCGACGACCGCCCCTCAACCGCCGATACCGAGCGGATCGACCTGGCACTTCTCGAGAGTGTCGCCCCCCGTGGCCGGATCCAAGAACGGAACATCATTGTTCATCACGCTTGAGTCGTAGTCCGCTGCAGTGAAGCCGTTATCGACAGCACCACTCTTCACGAGGCATTCCGCAACGATCTCGGATTCGTTGAGGCGTTCAGGGTTGCGATTGATCCAGCTGTACAGCGACCCGACTTGCGCTTCGCCTGTCGACTTCGAACAGTCGTTGATGCGTGAATTCACAAGCGCCGTGTCTTCGCCGTCCTTGAAATCAACGCCGTAAGAGCCGTCGAACTTGTAGTCTCGGATTTCATAGCCGAGGTCGCTGGCGCAGCGCTTGAAAGCAGTGAGAACCGTACTGAATTCTGCCTCGGTAATTTCGCTGTCAGAGAGGATCTGCCGTACTTCTTCGGTGGGCGCAATGGATGAATTGTACGCAAACTCTGTTGCGTACGGACCACTAAAACCTTCGGAGCTGACGGAAGCCATCGGATCAGAGCCCGTCTCTGACTGTTCTGACTGCTGAGGGTCGGACGCACATGAAGTTATGGTGAGCACGAGACTCACACAGAGTGCAGCGAGTCCTGTTCTAGTGAGTCGGTTCATTGTTCCCTCACGACGATGCATCAAACTGATGATACCTTCCTCAGTCCAGTGGTCGCGGCAGATGTGCGCCGCGACCACTGGTTGCCTTTCCGCCGGCTACAGCACGTCCCAGTAGGCCGTGTTGCCGGAGAGCTTCACCGGCTGGTTCGCGAGGGCCGGGGTGCCTGGCGACTTCCAGCCGGTGTACTCGCACGCCCCGGATGCGTCGTACGCGCCGCATGCCGTCGCCTTGTGAGTTCGACCGTTGTTGTAGTAGTGCGAGTAGACCGTTTTACCACCAGCGCCGTAGTACCAAGTACCCCCCGCCGGGTACTCGATCCCATCGGCCGCTGCCGAAGTCGCCACAGCGCCCACTCCGGCGATGCTGCCCGCGATGATGGCAACAGAAACGCCCAACTTCTTCCAATTCATAATTTTCCCCATTCTGTGCAGCCCATATATGTGGGTTGGCAGATTTTTGATGAATCCGGAGGCTTTGTTGCGTAGTCATTGATTCCTCAACTTCCCCCCAGGGCTCAGAACCTAGCACAGAGTCGAGGCGGCCTCGACTTTAATCTTCTGAGAGCAGAAATGACTCTTGACCAGGTGTTTCCCCGAGAGAATCGCAACGGGAGCCGCAGTCGGTGATAGGTGGTTGCAAGAGATAACGATTGTGTAACGGCCATCCGAACCGCAATACTAAGACTCGGCCCGCTCCGCCGAAAGTCAGGAGTGCGCGATATTTCCACGATGCCTCTTACTACCAGTATCCGCATGTTCGAAGATGTACCGGTCGAATTAATTACTATAGCTAAGGAGACGCGCGACCGATTCGCAGGTTACGACGAGTTACGTATTCAGCGCGAAGTCCGCGATGCGCTGAATAGAAGTCGAATGTCGATCACCGGCGAGAGAGATTACGTAACCGATCTCGAGACGGAGATCGTCGATGCCATCCAAGCGCAACAAAAACCCTGACAAGATTTTCGAGAACGCATACCAGAATAGTCGACTTTCTAGTAGAAAGTGCATGCGTAGGCACGCATGCACTTGATTGGTATATGCTACCTCTCCCTCAATCCAGGCCACTGCTTTGATAACAAAAAGTGAGGAACTAGAGAAAGAGATCGTCGCGAAAGTGATTCGGGTTGTCTTTAATCGAATCGATGTCAAGCTAAACCAGAAGCACCTCACGCACTTGGTGCCCGTTGTCGGCGGGATCGTCCCTGCGGGCCTGAGCAACGACATGCCGATCCGGACTCTGTAGGAGACAACACGGATCTATCGCGCTCGATACCTCTCTGACAAGTACGACGTGTCCTTCGATGAGTGGGCGGACCATGCTGGGGGGGGTCGACGAGGCAGAGTCGATACCCGACGACACGGTTGCAGTGGATCCGATCGACGTCGAGGCAGTGACTCTTGCCGTGATCGCGGACCAGACCATGCTCGACCCGAATGCAGACGATGGAGCGATTGACGGCCAACCGACCGAACCTGCTGGACAAAGGTCAGACTCGTAGCATTCCAAGGGAGGTGGGTCTCGATACGCCGCCTTCGGCGGCTACTCGACCAACATGCTTGCAAGCGCGTCTCGAGTCGCGCAGGCCCTTTGCTGCCTGCGCGCGTGATCTCTCGGCCAGATTTCCAGCTGGCGGCAGCCCCTACCCCTTACAACGAGGGCGTGGCATTCGTCGCCAGACACTAGGGGCGAAGCGACCCGATCAATTCGCGCTCGTCGGTATCGGGGAGCCCCACCCCACCCACGAACCCCGCCGCCGCCCCGTCCCGCAGCGTCTCCTCCAACGGCCGCCGCACCAGCCCCGCCGCCTCCGCACGCGCCGTCGATCGCGCGTTCATCCCGTACCAGGACCGATCCGCCAGCCAGAGCGGCAGCGAGCGCGGCCCCGCCCACTCGTTCACGCCGTGATCCTTCAGCCACTGCTCGGGAGCGCGCACCGGCTCCGCTGAGGAGCCGGCAGCGGCCGCTGCGAGGAACGCGGGCAGCGGAACCGCTACTCCGGCCGCGTTGAAGACGCCCGCGGTACCGAGAGCGGCGCACCGCACCAGCCACGCCGCGAGGTCCCGCACATCCAGCACCGCGGCCGGCAGCTCCGGCGCATCCGGCACCAGCACCGCCCCCTCCACCGCCGGGTGCGCGAACCGCCACGGCCAGTACGTGCTGCGCCCCGTCGGATCCCCCGGCCCGCCGAGCAACCCGGCCCGCGCGATCAGCGACCGCGACTCCCCGAAGCCCTCGAGCACGGCCTGCTCGCACGCGACCTTCGCGGATCCGTAGTCATCGGCATCGACGTAGGAGTCGGCGGCGAGCGCCGACAACAGCTCAGCGTCCTCATCCGCCCCGACGAAGGCCTGGGACGCGTAGACGTTGCCGGTCGAGACGAAGAGGTATCGCTCGGCGACCGGCGCGAGGTCGCGCACCGCCCGCCGCACGTGGCCGGGCTGCCGGGCGACGTCGAGTACGGCGTCCCAGCGCTCGGCGGCGACGCCGGCCAGCGCGTCGTCGCTGTCGCGGTCGGCGCGCACCAGCCGGGCACCGAGGGGAACGTCCGTGCCGCGAGCGACGCAAGTGACGTCGTGGCCGCGCTCGAGCGCCTCCGTCGCGAGCTGTCGACCGAGCCATGCCGTGCCGCCGAGGATCAGGAGCTTCATCCCGGCATGCTGCCACGACAGCCGCCGGGCCCGCGACGGCGATTGGGCGGCTCGAGTCCTGGCGGCCTACCGCTGCATCTGGCAGCACCCATTGCACGTGAGTCGTCCCGCTGCCGCACTGGACTTTCGTGAGCGCTATCGGGTCGGTCGGCCTGGATCCCGACGGACGCGACGGCGGAGACGGTGCACCTTCGCAGTTACCGCCACGGCTGCGCCAGTGCGGTCCACATCCACGCCTACCCCCCGTTCTGAAACTGTCCTCATGCGAGCTTTCTTCACATACTGTTACCGTGCCTCCCGCCAGCGGTCGACACAGGAGATCACCTGGTCCTGCACCTCGAGAAAGGGAGCCTCTCGATGAGAAGAATCGCCGTAGTCCTGCCACTAGTACTGACCTTCGGGCTGTCCATGATGGCCGCTTACGCTCTACCAGAAGTGGCATGGACACTGGCCAATCCTGCATCAGCAGATACCGACCCGACTTTCCTCTTCGCCGGATTCATCGGTCTCGCCATCATGTCGCTCGCCCTGCACGTCTGGGGTGCCGTCTGGCTTCTGCGAGGACCGAGCGCCCACGACTAGGGCACAACAGACAGCATCGAGCGGATGCGGCTGCGGGATTCGCGAAGCGCCACGACAAGTGGAGCCGCGCCCGGTCGGACCCCGGGACGCGGCGAGCAGCCCGGCCCGCACGATGAGAGCCTGCGACGTTCCGAACCCCTCAAGCGCGGCCTGCCCTTGCGCGACATCGGCGACTCCGTCGTCGTGAGGTCGTGGCCGCGCTCGAGCGCCTCCGTCGCGAGCCGTCGACCGAGCCATGCCGTGCCGCCGAGGATCAGGAGCTTCATCCCGGCATGCTGCCACGACAGCCGCCGGGCCCGTGGAGGCGCCCCCGAGGCTCGAGGACCGCCGCCATCCTGGGTGCACCTGCGTCATCTCGGCGGCATTCCGCGCCAGCGCCGCGGGCGGGAGAACGCTTGCCTCTGACGCTTCGGCGCCGATGGCCGCGGAGCGAGGGCGGCATCGAATCACCGCCGTTCACGCGCTGCCGAGGGTCTCCTCCCGCGGAAAGACGCGGATCCCTAGGGCACCGGCACCGCAGCGGCGAGGCGGAAGCCTCCCCACCCGAACGCCGAGTCTGAAAATTCTGTGAGCCTCGCATGGGCACGCCCCGACCCCCTCCTGGGCACCCCCCGAAAGGCGGACATCGGATTGGTCCTCCGTGTGCCCAGTTAGGGGGACTTTTTGTCCCCCGGCCGGACGTATCTTGATGCCTGCTCGACCGGGACCATCCGGCCCAGCGGGATCTGGGGGAGCGAGACATGTCGGAAGTGCGCGCGCTCGGGCGCCACCGGCAGACTCCGCGAGGACGGACCCGCCCAGCCGATCGCCGGTCGATCGCGCTGACCCTCGTGCTCGCGCTGCTCGCGGCGGTGCTGGTCGTACTGCCGGCGACGAAGGCCGAGGCCGCGACGGTGCTCCTCCAGGAGAGCTTCGGCGGCACGAGCGTGCCGGACCCGGCCTGGCAGGCGCTCGACAGTGCCTGCATCACCCGTGCCACCGCGGCTCCGCCGACCGGGGCCTCGAACCTCGGAGTCTGCGCCAACCGCGAGCAGGCTCCTCGCGCCGACTTCGCGACAGGGTTCCTCCAGCTGACCGACACCCGCAACAACGCGAAGGGCGGCGCCGTCTTCAACCGGCCGATCCCCGCGACCGGCGGGCTCGACGTGCAGTTCGACCAGTACCAGTACCAGGCGCTCCTCGGGCTGCAGGGAGCTGACGGCATCGGCTTCTTCCTATCCGACGGGTCGCGCAGCCTCACCGCGGCGGGTGCCCCGGGAGGGTCGCTCGGCTACGGGCAGTCGACAGCCGTCCCCGGCGTCAACGGCGGCTACCTCGGCATCGGCCTCGACGTGTACGGCAACTTCTCGTTCGACGACGGTGGGCTGGGAGCCGGCTGTCCTACCAACGCCGCAGCGGGCGCCCGGGTGCAGAACCGCATCGTCGCTCGCGGCCCCGGGCAGGGCACGGCCAACTACTGCTACATCGCCCGCAGCAACGCGATCTCCCTCCGCCCCACCCTCAACCTCGCCAACACAGGCACGCCGGGCACGGACGTCGGCCGTACCATCCGCGTGACCGTCTCGCCCGACGCCAAGCCCGTCGTGACCGTGTACTACGGCAGCTCGGCGGGCCTGCCCGCCTCCAGCCTGACCCAGGTGATGCAGTTCACGATGGCGACGAACGCGCCGCCCACCTTCAAGCTCGGCTTCACCGCCTCCACCGGCGGCTCGAGCGATACGCACCTGATCCGCAACGTCTCGGTCTCCTCCATCAACAACCTCGACGACATCACGCTGGTCAAGCAGATCGACCGCACCACGACGCAGCCCGCGACCTACTCCGAGGGCTCGGTCATCCCCTACCAGTTCGTCGTGACCAACGGCTCTGTCAACGGCACGCTCAGCGGAGTCGCGGTCTCGGACCCGAAGGTCCCGACGGTGACCTGTCCGACGACGACACTCGCTCCGCTCGCCACGGTCACCTGTACGGGCACGCACACCGTCACCGCCGCGGAGGCGGTCGCGGGCAACCTCGTCAACACGGCGACAGCCTCCGCGACCAAGACCACTCCCGGTCAGGCCACGGTCGGCGTCACCAGCAAGACCGCCACCGTCACCGCCCCCATCACCACCCCCGCCCCGGCGATCTCGCTCGCCAAGACCGGCGCGCTCGCCGACACCAACGCCAACACGCTCGCCGACGCGGGCGAGACCATCACCTACAGCTTCGCCGCCCGCAACACCGGCAACGTCACCCTCCAGAACGTCGCCGTCTCCGACCCGAAGGTCGCCGGCATCACGCCGCTGAGCACGACCTTGGCCCCGCAGACGACGGCGACCTTCACCTCCGCGCCGTACACAGTGACGCAGGCCGACATCAACACCGGAGCCTCCTTCACCAACACGGCGACGGTCAGCGGTCGCACGCTCGCGGCCACCCCGACGACGGTCAGCGCCTCCTCGACCGCCAACACGCCCATCCGCTACGCCCCCGCGATCAGCCTCGTCAAGAACGGCGCCCTCACCGCGGGCTCCACGGTCGGCTCGACCATCGCCTACACGTTCACGGCCACCAACAGCGGCAACGTGCCGCTCACCGGAGTCGCGATCACCGACCCGAAGGTCACGGTCGTCTACGGCGCCTGGCCCGGCGCGACCGGCGAGCTCGGCATCGGACAGTCGGTCTCCGCCTCCGCGACCTACACGCTCACCCAGGCCGACGTCGACGCGGGCTCGGTCGTCAACACGGCCACGGTGACGGGCAAGCCGCCCACCGGCGCGAACGTCACCGCTACCGCCACCCGCACCACCACCCTCACCCGCGCGAACGACCTCGCCTTCACCAAGACGGCGAACCCGGCCTTCATCAGCACCGCCGGCACCGTGATCACCTACACGTTCCGCGCGACGAACACGGGCAACACGACCCTGACGAGCGTGGGCATCACCGACCCCAAGACCGGGCTCTCGGCCCTCGCCTTCACCTGGCCGGGTACGGCCGGCCGGCTCACCCCCGGGCAGGTCGTCACCGCGACCGCCACCTACACGACGACCGCCGCCGACGTGACGGCCGGCTCGATCGCGAACACCGCGACCGCCACCGCGACCCCGCCCACCGGCGCCGTGATCACGCGCACCGCCTCCGTCACCGTCGCCGCGATCCCCGACCCGCAGGTCGACTCGGCCACGGTGGTGCAGGGCGGCTCGGTCGTCATCGACGTGCTCGCCAACGACGGCGCGGCTGCCACCGGCGCGACGTTCTCGCGGGCGCAGCTCTCGGCGACGCCCAAGGTCATCGGAGGCGCCGCGTCGCCCGCGCCGGCCGCCCCGATCATGGGATCGGTCACCTGCGTCGACAGCGGCGCGACCCGGGGCCAGTGCACCTACCGGCCCATCGCGGCCTACGTCGGCACCGACGTCTTCGACTACGCGCTCTCGGGCACCTACGGCACCTGGAACGTGCGCGTCACCGTCACGGTGACCGCCCTCAACAAGGCGCCCGTCGCCCGACCCGACCGCGCGGTCGCCACCGCGGGAGGCGCCTCCGTCACCGTCTCGCCGCTCGCCAACGACACCGACGAGGACGCGGGCACCACGCTGACCCTCTCCTCCGTCGGCTCCGTCGGCAGCGGCACGTTCGGCTGCGCCGGAGCGACCTGCACCTACACGCCCGGGGCGGCGACCGGCTCGTTCCCGATCGCGTACACGGTGTCCGACGGCGCGCTCACGGCGAGCAGCACGATCACGGTGTTCGTCGACCCCGCTCCGCTCACCCGCCGCGGCTTCACCGGCACCGACACGACCGGCGGCTCGATCGGCCTCGGCACCTGGACCCGCTCCTCCGTCGTCGCGACCCCGGTGGCGAGCTGCACGGCGAACCGCCCGAGCACCCTCGTGAGCTGGGCCGCCGCGCCCGGCGCCACGGGCTGGACGCTCGAGCGCCGCCTCGCCGGCGCGACCCCCGGCGCGTGGACGGTGGTGGCGACTCCCGCCGCCGCGGCCACGAGCTTCACCGACGACCGACTCGGCGAGGGCCGCAGCTACCAGTGGCGGGTGCGACCCGACCTGCAGCGCTGGCTCGGAGTCGCCTCGGCCGCCTCGACCGCGGTCGCCCAGCCGGCCGTCACCACCGCGAGGGGCTGCTGATGCGGCTCCCGCCCACGACTCGACCCGCACACCTCCGTGCCGGGAAGACCACGCCCGACCCGGGCACCCACCAGAGAGGACCGGTCTCATGACCATCACAGCACCCGAATCCAGCCCGAAGCGCCGCGCCCCGTGGAAGAAGATCGCCCTCACCGGCGGTGTCCTCCTGGCGGCGGGAGCCCTCGCCGGCGCCGGCGCGTTCGCCGTCTTCACCGACTCCGGAACCGCGGTCGGCAACGTCGACGCCGGCCAGACCGACATCAACGTGACCGGAGGCTTCACCGTCCAAGACATCGCGCCCGGCGACACGATCCAGCGCCCGCTGACCCTCGTGCTGCCCAACGCGACCAACGACGGCGACCTCGTCTCGACGGTGCGCTTCTACCAGGACGTCACCTCCGAGACCGCGGGCACCGACGACCCTGCGCTCACCGGCCCCGGCGAGTCGCTCGTCACGGGCACCGACGGACTCAACTACCGCCTCCTCACCTGCACCGTCCCGTGGACCACGGCGGCCACCGCCCCCGCGACGAACGGCCCCTACACCTGCGCCGGAACCAGCACCCCCACCGGCTCGGGCAAGCTGTCGACCATCGGCGGAGTCGCCAACGCGGCGAACTTCACCCCGGCGAACTTCGGCATCACCCCCACCGCGACCGGCACCTTCCCGTCGGACCTCGGTGACGTGTCGCTCTACACGCTGATCGAGCTCGTCCTGCCGACCGCGGCCGACAACGACTACGAGAACGCCACCGCGCAGATCACCTTCACGGCAGCCGCCATCCAGCGCGCGGGCATCCAGAAGTAGCCCGCTCCCGCTCCGCCCGGCACCTCGGGCGGAGCGGGCCCCTCCCCCGCCCCGAGCGGGGACCCCTTCTTCCCCCGGAGCCCCATGCACCACGTTCGCGCGATCGGCGCCGCCCTCGCGGCGGCCCTCCTCGCGCCCGTCCTCCTCGCGCCGTCGGCGAGCGCCGCTCCGCAGAGCGTCATCGATGTGCAGGAGCTCAGCGCCCCCTCCGCGCTGTCGGGCCTCGCTCCCGGCGACACCGCCGAGTGGGCGGCCGAGGTGACCAACATCGGCACCTCGCCGCACGACCTCTCGGTGGCCTTCGTGGTCGACGGACCGGACGACCTCGCCACCGACCCCCGCGACGGCCTGCAGCTGGTCGTCGACCTCTGCCCCTCCGCCTTCACGGTCGTCGACCGCCGCCTCGCCGACGGTCGCGACATCGAGCGCTACGTCTGCCCCGACGAGGTCGTCCCGCTCGGGTCCGGCCCCGCCGCGGTCCTCGGCCGTCTCGAGGGGTCCCGCCCGGTCGCCCGCGGCGCCACGATCGGAGTGCGGGTGCGGGTGGCGTTCCCGTCGACCGCGGGCGACGAGCTCGAGGACACCGACGCCGGCCTGCGCGTCGTCGTGACGGAGGCCGATGGCGTCCCGGTCGGCCCCGGCTCCGGGCCGATCGCCCTCCCGCTCCCGGGCGGCCTCGCGGTCACAGGGCGCGACGTCGGCGCGGCGCTCCTCGGCGGACTGCTCGCGCTCGGCGCGGGCGCCCTGCTCGCCGGGGCCGCCCGGCGACGACGCGACGGGGAGGAGCGCGCATGAGACTCCTCCGCTCCGTCCTCGGCATCGCCGTCGGCCTCGTCGCCCTCGTCGGCGTCGCCGTCTTCGTGCTCTCGGCGCTCGGCGTCGTGCGCCTCGTCCCCGTGCTCTCGAACTCGATGGCGCCCGACATGCCCGTCGGCTCGCTCGCGATCACCCTCCCGGCTGCCCCGACCGAGATCCGCGCGGGCGACGTCATCGTCTTCACCGATCCGGATGTGCCGGAGCGCCGCGTCATCCACCGCATCACCTTCGTCTACCCCGAGGAGGAGGCGGCGCTGCTGCGCGGCCGCGAACCCGGAGAGCTCGCCCTCACGACGAAGGGCGACAACAATCCGACCGCCGACCCGTGGATCGTGACCATCGCCGATCAGCGCATCTGGCGCGAGCAGACCTCCGTGCCGCTGCTGGGCTGGCCGAGCATCGCGCTCGCGCAGCCGGAGGCGCGGTTCGCGTTCTTCGCCGTCGGCGGCGCGGCCGTGGTGGGCGCGGTGCTGCTCGTGATCTGGCGGCGGCCGGCCGAGGTGCGCTCGTGAGCCGCGGGGCGCACCGGGCGGGCGGGGCCCACCGGGAGGTCGTCCGCCGGCTCCGCGGCGGGAAGCGGACCTCGTTCGCCCTGGCCACCGCGGGCCTGCTGCTCCTCGGGGCCGCGGGAGGCGCGGTCGCGGTCTTCACCGACCGGGCGAGCGCCGGCGCCGGGGTGAGCGGTGGCGTCGTGATCGCCGAGTTCGACGCCACGGGCCGCACGACCGCCTCCGTCCCGGTGACGGGGCTCACCCCCGGCGCGACCGCCGTCCGCCTCCTCGACCTCACCAACATCGGCACCCTCACCATGTCGGCGCTGCAGCTCGAGACCGCTGCCCCCGTCGTCGGCGCCTCGTCGTCGGACGGGCTGCAGCTCGCGATCGACCGCTGCTCTCAGCCCTGGTCGACCGACGGAGCGACCTGCGCCGGAACGGTGACCACCGTCGCCGCCGACCGCCCCGCGACGGCGCGCATCGACCTCCCGGCGTCCCCCGCCCTGGCGGTCGGTGCGACCGACAACCTGCGCCTCACAGTGCGGCTGCCGGAGTCGGCGCCGACCGGTGCGCAGGGCAGCACGGGCTCGCTGAGCATCACCGTGACCGGCGTGCAGCGGCCCGGTCAGCACCGCTGATCGTCAGCGGTACACGCTCCACTCGGCCTTCTCGACGCGCTTCTCCTCGCCCAGCACCTCGACGATCCACTCGCCGTCGCCCTTGGCGAGCACGCGCCCGCGGAGGTACTCCGGCTCCCAGCCGTCGGCCCTCGGCACCCACTTCACGAAGCGGGCGAACCGACCCGGCGTCACGTCTTCTCTCGACATCTCCACTCCCTCGCTCCACCGGCGGAAGGGCTCCCTGAGCGGGGTTTCCGACCGGATACCTGGACTGTAAATCGACAGGAGTCGGTTGGAGGAGGGCGTTGACTCCCGGGGCGTCTTCTGCAAGCGCTCTCAGGCGTCTCCCACGGGGGTGCTCGAGGGGGCGCGCTTCACGGCCAGGAGGGCGAGTCGTCGGGACGTGAGACCCTGAGGCACCCGCGCCGAGCGCGCCGGTCCGCCTGGCAGTCCCGGAGGGGGCCGCGAGACGAGCGCGCGTCGCGACGCCTCCAGCGTCACCGACGACGCAGCTCGATCCTCGGCTCACTCGACCTCGAGTCGCACCGTCAGCGAAGCGTCTCCCGCCGAAGCGATGAGCTCCACATCCCCTGTTCCCTCCGTCGCCACCAGATCGGCAGCCGTCGCGATCCCATCGGCGTCGGTCTGGACGGCCAGGACCTCGCCCTCGAAGGCGGCGGGACCGGAAGCGACGTGGAACGTGACCGTCACGTCCGGGACCGGCGACCCGTCCCTGCTGACGAGCACGTTCGCCGCGTCGAAGGCGGATCCGGGCGCGACGGGCTCGGGGACGTCTCCGATGACCGCGAGGACCGCGTCCGCTGATCTCGGAGGAGAGGCGAGGGTCGGGCCGTCGACCGCCGACGGCGCAGTACAGCCGCAGAGCACGGCGACTGCGGCGAAGACCACGGCGGCGGCGGTCGAAGGCCTCACGAGATCAGGAGGACCTGGAGGAGGGAGGTCGCACCGAGCGCCGAGATGCGCACCGTGACAGGCCCCGAGCTCGTGCCGGCTGTCAGTCCGAACGCCGTCGCCGACCCGTCTTCGTAGGTGGTCGTCGGGAACACCGCACCGAGATCCTCGAACGCAGCATCTCCCGAGATCACCTCGAAGACGACAGCCTCTCCCTCCCCGACCGGAGCGGTCCCCTGCTGGAGCAGAACGGTGATCGGCGAGAACGACTCCCCGGACGCGACGGTCTCGGTCGCGTCGCTCTGCAGGACGAGACTCCGAGTCATCGACGCGGCGGCCATCGGTGCTGCGACGGCCGCCAGCACGACCGGCGCGGCCCAGGCCGCCGCGACGACGTTGCGGCGGGAGGGGGAGGCCGAGCCTCCGCGGATGGTGGGGTCTTCGTTGTCGTGATTCATCTTCTGGTCCTCTCGGGTGGGGGATGGTGGGAGACAGGTCATCGGGCGGCGTAGGGCAGGACGAGGGTCTGCTGGGAGGCTCCGGCCGTGGCGACGACGCTCACCGTGCCGGCGGCCACGGAGGCCAGCCCCGTCTTGATGGTCGTCGTGGCGGTCGCACCCGGCGCAAGGGCGACGATCGACTTCTTGCCGTAGCGGCTCGTGATCGCCACATCGACGGGCGCACTGAAGGTGTTGGTCACCACCACGTCGAGGACGACGCGTCCGGCCTCCGTCCTCGTGGCGGCGGACCCTGTCACCAGCTCGGTCGGCGCCGGCCGTGACGCCACGGTGACCGCGGGGAGGGCAGCCGGACGTGGACCGGAGACGCGCGCAGTGATGCTCGCCGTTCCCGGCGTCGACGCCGCGGTGGCCGGAGGGGCCACCGCCCAGCCCGCGCTGTCCGATACCGCGACGGCGGTCGCACCGCCCGCGAAGGCGGCCGGACCGGCGATCTCGAACGTCACGGACACCCCCGCGACGGGGACGCCCGTCGTGTCGAGGACCTTCACCGTCGGCCGCGCGAGCGGATCACCCGTCCACACCGTCTGCGCCGTTCCGCCCGGGGAGAGTACGGCCGGCTTCCCAGGCCCTGCCGCGGGATGCGAGGCCCGGACCTCGTTCACCGCGGCGCCGGCCTGGAGACGGACAGTCACAGTACCCGCGCCCACCGCGGCAAGTCCGGTCGGGAACTCCGCCGAGGCCGTCGCACCCGGCTGCACGCCCAGGACCTTCTTCGAGCCGAACCGGGTCGAGAGTGTCATGTCGACGGGGACGGTCGAGGTGTTCACCGCCTCGACGGTGAGCACCACCCGACCGCCGGCAGCACCCACGTAGACGTCGGCACGAGAAGTGAGCGCCACGTCGGGGGCCGTCACCGACCGCGCGATCAGGGCGAGGACCGGAGCCCCGGCGGCGGCCGCCGTCGCAGTGACCGCGCCCGCACTCGTGCCGGCGACGAGCGGCGTGGACGACACCGCGAAGCCGGAGGCGTCTGTGACGGCACGATT
The DNA here is from genome assembly GCF_009807175.1 of Rathayibacter sp. VKM Ac-2803. Taxonomy (NCBI): domain Bacteria; kingdom Bacillati; phylum Actinomycetota; class Actinomycetes; order Micrococcales; family Microbacteriaceae; genus Rathayibacter; species Rathayibacter sp. VKM Ac-2803. Next base: position 291,776 of record NZ_WUCD01000001.1, read on the forward strand.
GGTCGGCGAGGCGGACGCACCGCTGCCGAAGGCCGCCGCTCCGGTCACCGTGAATGCGACTTCGGCTCCGACCACCGCTGTGCCGTCCGCCCGCATCAGCCTCACCGTGTAGGGCGGCAGGGCCCCACCGGCCAGCGCTGTCGCGGACGCGCTCAAATCGGTCAGCACCAGCACCGTCTGCGGATCCCAGGCGTCGTAACGGAGCGTGCGACTGCCCGAGACGGTCGGAGTCGCCGCGGTGATCGTCATCTCGCCGGCGGCGATCTTCTTGAGGCCGGTCGAGAAGAGGAGCGTCCCGCTCTCCCCTGCGACGAGGGCCGGGATCTTCTTGGTGCCGAAGCGAGTGGCGACCGTGACGGCCACCGTCTCGGGCGAGCCGTTCGCGACGACGACCTGCAGGACGACCTTGCCGTTCACGACGATCGGAGTCTGAACGGCGGTGACTCCTGCGGGGAGTCCGTCCATGGCGGGCACGACCTGGTCTCCGAGATCGACCGAGGACTGCCCCGACACCTCGGCGCTGGTGCGCAGTGCGCCCGCAGCGCCTGTCGGGACAGGCGTCGTCGAGACGGCGTACCCCTGCTGATCCGTCCGCACCGTCTGCTGCTGCGAGCCACCCGCGAACGCAGCGGGTCCGTCGACGCGGAAGATCACCTCGGCCCCGATGACCGGTCGGCCGCTCGCGTCCAGAACCTGCACGGCGAGAGGCTTCAGCACGTATCCCGTCGGAGCCGTCGAGACGGGCCGCACCTCGGCCACCTCCGCAGCCCAGCCGGCCTTGATCGTGAGGCCCACCGTGCGCTTCTGGTCGGGCCTGGCTCCGGACACCGAGAGCCCGAAAGCATAGGTTCCCCCAGCGAGCGTTCCCGAGAGCAGGCCGCCCGGCGACAGCGAGACCGCCGGGCTCCCACTGCTCTCGATCCGCCACTGCGGCTGCACTCTCTCGCCCGTCGGCGAGAAGACCGTCTTGATCGAGTTGGAGGGAGTCGCGTCGATGAACCTCTGGTCCCCAGCGACGTCGGTCGCGAGCTCCGGGCTCGTGAGGACCGGCACGCCGAGGGCGCGCCACCCGGCCTCCTGCGCGTAGCGGCGAAGCGTGGGTGCGTCGCGCTTCCAGTAGTTCACGTGGTTGTCGTACCCCTGGACGAGCTGCAAGGACGCCACCGCTACGCCGAGCGGAGGGAAGACCTTGCCTGCGCGGAGGCTGATGTCCGCGATGTCGACGAGGCCGCAGACCACATCGGGGTACGCGCAGAGCGACGTCGTCCGGTCCTCGATGGTCGAGGGGATCGTCTCGTTCCAGACCAGCGCGCTCACTCCCGTCGTCCAGGAGCCGCTGCCCTCCATCCGGCCGCCGATGTCCTCGTTCTGGCTCGGGTTCGCGACCAGGTAGAGCCCCTCGATGCGCGAGCGTCCGGTGGCCCCCACGGACGAGAGATCCGGCTGGTCGTCGAGCACACGGCTCATCACGACGGCGCCCTGGGAGTATCCGGACAGGATGTACGTCTCGTTCTCGCACGACTCCATCCGGCTGCGGAGGAAGGTCGTCATGTTCGCGACGCCCGTCTCGATGCTGTCGTAGTAGCCGGTGAAGTCGACGTCGCCGTTGAGGAGGAGCGGCACCTTCCTCGCCGGGTAGTCGAGGTACACCGCGGCGAAGTCACGATGCGGCGCGACCACGTCGTGCAGCTCGAGATTCAGGACCCCCAGGGGCCGCCCGATGGTGCCGACCTCGCCGGAACCGGCCGCCGCGATGTGGAGCACGTCGACGCACGCCGGTGCCTCACTCGAGCTCGTCACCCCGATGTCGATGCCGACCGGACCCTCGGACTCCTCCGGAGCAGTGACGGTCTTCGGCACGAGGCTGTGCAGCACCCGCGTGGTGCCGTCCGCGTACTGGGCCACGACCGCGTAGAAGGGATGGAGCTGCTCGCTCCTCTCCGGCAGGAGGATCATGTCGGTACGGTCCGGGTTGAGAGTCTCGGTGATCCGCTCCCAGTCGCTCGATCCGGGGAGCACGTCGTCACGCCCCCAGACCGAGTACCCGACCGCATCCGGAACGACCTCCCACGCCACGGCGAGCGCCATGGTGCTCTCGTCGATGTCGACCCACTCCGATTCGACATCGAGGACCTCCGTCGGTCTCGGCTCGAGCACGAGCGGCGCCCTGTCGACGTCCACGGCGCCTCCGGTCGAGGTCGAGAAGAGCCCGAGGAACGACGAGTCGTCGATGAGCGTCCTGCCGCCGACCAGCGTGTAGAAGACGAACTCCGCGGTGAGGGATTCGCCGGGTCGCAGCGAGGGAACCGACCTCGTGTACTCGGTGTCGGGAGCGAGGAGCATGTTCGAGCCCTGTCGCACCTGGACCGCGGGGTTGTAGACGATCGTGCCGGCGCGTTCGGGCGTCACGTTCTTCAGCTTCACGGTCACTCGGAAGGGGTCGTACGCGTTCGTCGTCGGGTCCACGCTCACGGTCATCGACAGCGCCGACCCGCCCCAGACCTTCAGCGGTGCCTGCGTCGCTGCCACCAGGCGGATCGGATCACCTGTCGGCTGCATGACCGCGGTGTAGTCGGCCGTCAGCGGGTACTCTCCCTCGACGTCGCCGCGCAGCGTCCACGAGACCGTCTGGCTGCCACCGGCGGGAACCTCGGGTACCGCCACTGCGAGCGACTGCTGTGCAGCCGTCGGAGCGAGACTGATGCCGGCCGGCAGGCTGAGCGAGGCGAGGCCGTCGGTGAAGCGGAAGGGCTCCGCAGCGAGGTTCTGCACGATCATCCGCGCCTCGAAGAACTCCTTGAGGTAGCTGCCGCCGATGGGGACGACCATCCACTGCACGGCCGGTCGGCCCTCGGCGTGGACGACGGTCGGCGTGTAGCTGTAACCGCCCTGCACGACGCAGCCGCAGTCGGAGGTCCCCCCGCCACCGCCGCCGCCACCCGTCTCGCTCACCGCGACCACTCCCGAGGGGTTCCACGTCAGAGCGACGGGCAGATCGACCGCCTCACCGGCCACAGCCAGGTGCACCTCGGCCTCGAAGACGCTGGTGTTCTCGGGTGCGGCCGGGTCGATGCCCCGGTCGACGATCTCGTCGTAGGTCAGCTGACGCGTCTCGAGCGCCGTTGCTCCGACCTCGCCGCTGGCGAGGTTCGCCTCGAGGGAGCCACTGCTGTCTCTCAGCACGGCCGTCGCCGCCAGCGGGAGGTAGCCCGGTGCGGTGACGAAGACGCTCGACGAGCCATCGGGCATCCCGTCGAGGGTCGCGACGCCGGCGCCGTTGCTGACTGAGGAGATGCGCTGACCGCTCGGCAGGGTGGTGCTGACCGTCGCGCCGCTGAGCAGAGCTCCGCCGGTCCGCACGGTCACGGTCAGCCCCGGGACGACGGGGGCCGGCGTAACCGACACGACGAGGGTCGACGTCGCGGTCTCGGTGCCGTTCGCGACGGTGAGGCGCACGGTGTAGGTCCCCGCCGCGGAGTAGCGGTGGTCGGCGACCAGTCCGGTCGCCGAGGATCCGTCTCCGAAGTCCCAGGTCGCCGTCCTGATCAGTCCCGCGGGTCGCGATCCCGCGCCGGTGAAGCGCACATCGGCTCCCGCTACGACCAAGCGGTCGTCGCCCGCGACGGCGACGAGAGGCTCGGGGAGGATCACGCTGACGCGAGTGGTCCGGACCGTCTCGGTCGTGCCGTCGCTGACGATCGCCCGGAGCAGATAGGTGCCTGCCTCGGAGTAGCGGTGGGTGACTCCCGATGCCGGCCAGGCTCCTGCGCGCTCAGCGGTGCCGTCCCCGAAGTCGAAGCGGAACCGGAGCGCGTCGCCGTCGGGATCGGACCCCCCGAGGACCATCGCCACCGGCGCGTCGATCTCGACGATGCTCGCGTCGGTGCTGAAGGTGATCTCGGGCGCGCGGTTGGGCGGCGTGACACTCAGTGCGAACGGCACGGCGGCGACTCCGGGTGCAGTGGCCGTCACGGTCACCGCACCGGTCGACGCACCCGCCACGATCGACGGCGAGACCGCCCTCCCGAGACCGTTCGCGACCACGACCGCCGAGGTCCCCCCCGTGCTGAACGCGGCATCTCCGGTGATCGCGAACGTGACGCGGGTCTCGGGTGCACCGACACCCTCTCCGTCGACGGCGCTGACGGCGAGCGGTGCACCGAAGGTCTGACCCGGATTCGCGATCTGGCCGTCACCGATCGGGTCGACCAGCGCCGTGGCCACGGGGAGCGCCGTGGTGCTCACCCGGAACTGGACGGGAACCAGCGACCCCGTGCTCGCGGTGACCGTCGCCGAACCGGCGGTCGTACCGGCGCCGGGCTGCACCGAGGCGATGCCCTCAGCATCGGTGTAGGCGTAGCTGCGGGTCTGACCAGAGAAGGCGGCGACTCCGATCGAGCTGGACGTGAATCGCACCGACTGGTTCGCGACGGGCGAGCCGTCGGCCGCCGTCACGCGGACCGCGAGAGGCGCGAACAGCGAGCCGACCCGGACCCGTTGATCGTCCCCGGAGACGAGGGTGAGCCTGGTGGCGGTGCTCGAGACGGTCATGTCGAAGAGGGCGGCGGCGGACGCGTCCGGGGCGGTGGCCGAGACGAGGACGGATCCGCCCTGGCTCCCGGCGAAGAGCCGAGGGGAGATGGCGACTCCGGTGGTGGAGGAGGGGACGACGGCCGAGGGGACGTGCTGCCCCGCAGCGTCGACGAAGTACGCGTCACCCGCAGTGACGGTGTACGTGACCGGGACCTTCGGCACGACGGTCGCCGACGCCGCGTTCGAGACGAGGGCGGTCAGTGGTGAACCGAAGGCGGTGCCCGGAGCGGCGGTCTGCCCGCCGCCGCCACTGGCCACGATCCGGTCGGCGATCGGGTAGGCGAGCGCTTCGAGGGCGATCGATCCCTGCTCGACACCGTCGATCTCGACTCCCACGGTGAACGGGCCGGGGACGTCGCCCACCGAGATCGCCGACGCTTCGAGGCGCGCGAGGCCCTCGGCGTCGGTGATCCTGTCCGACCGGCGATCGCCGCCCGAGAAGACGTGCGGTCCTGCGTCCGAGAGCGTGAACGTGACGAGCTGGCCGACGGCCGGCCGGCCCTCGTCGTCGAGCGCCTGCACGACGATGGGCGCGGTGGCACCGCCGACGTAGACCTTCTGATCACCTCCCTCGACGATTCTGATGGCGGTCGCCAGCCCGGTGACCGTGTACGCCCAGGTGATCGGCGCGATCCCCGGGGACTCCTCCGACGTCGCAGTGAGTGTGAAGGCGCCGGGGGTCGTGCCCGCGACGATCACCGGCGCGGTCGCGTATCCCTGGGACGTCGAGCGCACGACGACCTCGGTCTCGACTCCGGCCGCCGTCCGGAAGCCGGAACCCGTGCCGCCGTCGATGCGGAAGCGCACGTCGGCGTAACCGGCGCTCTCTCCGGAGGCGGTCGCTCGGACGCTCGGGCTTCCGGTGAACTCGGAGCCGGCCGACGCCGAGCGCTCCCCACCGCCGTCGTCGACGACTGCGTCGGGGGCGGGGTAGGGGATGACCTCGACGTCGAAGTCGACCTGACCCGAGCCGGGGAGGGAGGCGGCGATCAGGAGTCGGCCGACCGCGTCACGGCCCGCCGGGGCGCGGAGGCCGCAGAGGGTCGCGATCCCGTCCGGTCCGGTCCGCGTCGACGACGTCTCGGGGTTGGCGGTGCAGGGGTAGGAATAGTAGGTGGGCACGCCGGGGTAGGTGAACGTCACCACCTGGCCGGCGACCGGCTCCCCTTCGGAATCGGTCACGCGCACGCTGAGCGGAGCGAGAGGCTCGTCGGGGTGGACCCGCTGGTCACCCCCGGCGACGGCGAGGCCCTGGGCGACGCCGGTCACACGTCCCGTCCAGACGAGGTCGGAAGCTGCCGGGCTCGACGCCGTCACTGTCACGTCGCCCGGTACAGGCCCGGCGGCTCCGAGGGCGACGGAGAAGTCGCCGCGGATGTCCGTGGTCGCGGTCGTCTCGGTGGAACCGTCGGCGAACGTCGTACCCGTGCCTCCGTCGATCCTCACCGTGATCGGAGCCAGGCCGGCCGGCCCGCCGTCTGCGGCCGATGCACGTCCCTGGAGCATCGGCGGCTGACCGCCGGTCGGGACGCTCCATCCCGAACCGCCTCGATCGATGAGCTGCACCGGTGGCCCGAACGCCTCGACCGTCACCGGCACGCGTGTCGACACCCCGGAGGCGGTCTCGACGAGCAGTACGGCCGGTCCCGACCGAGTCGGGCTCGCGTAGAGGACGCCCGCGCGTGCGGAGCCTCCTGGACCTGTCGTCGACGTCACCGTCCGGCCTTGTCCATCGTCCCCGCCAGATGGGGTGAAGCCGATGGGACCGCTCTCGACGGTGAAGGTCACCGTCTCGTTCTCCACCGCGTTGGCATCCGCATCGAAGACACCCACCGAGCTGTTGAGCCAGTACCCGCCAGGCAGTACAGAGGAGTTCGCCGCAGGCGAGTGCACCTCGATCCGGGCCGTTCCCCCGGTGATCCAGAAGTCGTAGTAGAGGTCCTCGAGGGAGTCCTCGCTGCTGACGAAGACGGTTGCCGGGCCGCTCTCCGGGCCCGCTCGCAGCAGAGGGCTTGTCGCCATGCCGTTCTGATCCGCGACGACCCGGACGGTGTTCGCGTCCTCACCGGGCTGCACGACGAAGGAGGCCGAGCCGGCGGGAGCCACCCGGAAGGTGAGGGGAGCGAAGCTGGCGGCGATCCCTCGCTCGTCAGTCGCTCGGACGACCATTGGAGCAGCGAAGTCGGTCCCGACAGCCGTGCTCTGTCCGCCGCCACTGACCGCCACGATCTTCCACGCGCGCACGCGATCGCCGATCAGCATCGTCAGTTCCGTGCGCGCAGATCCCGCGGATGCGCGAATCGTGACGACACCATCGGCAGCTGTAGCACCGGGATCCACCCGCACACAGTCTTCGGGGAGGGTCGCCAGGCCGCTCGCGTCGGTGACGGAGTCATAGCCCGACGACCGCTCACCGCAGACGAGGCTAGCCGGACCGAAGACCTGGAAGTAGGCTCTACGGCCCTGCAGAGAGACTCCGGAGCTGTTCGCCGCTCGAACGGTGACCTCGCTGTAGGTGTCGCCGGGCTGCGCGTACTGCCGATCACCCGTCACGCTTGTCAGGGCGGTCACGCGGTCGAACTGGATGACGGTCCCGAAGCCGCCGACGCCTTCCGCCCGGACGTCGATAATCGAGTCCTCGAGCCCCTCGCTATCGCTGACGAACCAGCCGGTCGTGTCCGAGTCCGGTTGGTCGCTCGGGATCGTCGTCGCGATCCCCTCTTCATCGGTCGTGGCTATGAGCGACGTCCCGCTACCGACGAAGTACCCCGAGTCCCACTCGAGCGCGAAGACCACCTCGACTCCAGCGAGCCCCGCACCATCAGCGCCGACCACTTTCTGCTGCAGCGGGATCCGCTGCGGTACACCGGGATTGGCGAGCCTGATGAACGGGTCGCCGATGCGCTCCAGGCGTGCCACCCGCGTCGCTCGGAAGTTCGTGAAGACGTACGACTCGGCCTGGGGCGTCGACACCTGGATCTCGACCGGCCCGTAGTAGTCGGGGTCGGCGAGCCTCAGCCGCGGCCCGGTGCCGGTGTACAGGTAGGGCGACGCCTCGCCCTGCGCGTTGGTGACCGTCGAGACCGTCGAGGAGGAGGACGCGGGGCCGGCGGCCGACTCCGGGTACTCGAAGACCGCTCCACCCTTGACCACCTCGAAGGTCACGGGCGCACCCTCGACGTACGCTCCTCCCTCGGTCCTCACCTGGACCTGCATGTCGTTCTGGAAGTAGGAGCCGGGCAGCGCCCCCTCCTCCGACTCCTCCGTGCCGTAGCTCGGAGTGAGCACGAGCGTCTCGTTCGGCGCGAGCGCCGATGCCTGCACCGTCTCCGCCATCGCGCTCGGCGCGAGGCCGACGCTGGTGACGAGGACGAGCGCGGTGAGAGCGGTCGCGGCGAGTCGGGTGGAGCGGCTCCAGAGAGCGAACATCGTTGGTCTTTCGTCCGAGGGCACAGGCCCGAGCCAGAAGTGGCCCCGGTGCACGCAGACCCGCGCTCCCTGGTTCGCGGCCCCAACCTGTGGATCCGCTCCGAATCCGGCCAGCGCAGTCAGATACTAATGGCGCGAGACGTCGCCTTCTCAGAACGAGACATCACGTCCCCACAGCCGTCGACCATCGCCAGTCCACGGCTGTCAGCGCCGCACGAGCCTCCGCACCCGCTCCCGCAGCAGATACGCGCGATACGCCGCGTACCGCACCGCCGGCCGCGCCAGCGCCCGAGCCCGCACGCGCACCGGCACCCGCCCCGCCACCGCCTGCTCGTAGATCGCCGCCTGCCGGAGCGCCGCCGCCGCGAGGCTGAACCGCTCGACGACCACCTCGCGCCCGAGCTCACCGAGACTCCGCCGCAGCTCTGCGTCGCCCGCGAGCGGCCCCAGGATCCCGGCCAGCCGCCCCGCCCCGTCGACCCCGTCGCCGAGCGAGTACCAGCCGCCCTCGAGGAAGAAGGGCAGCGACTCCGGAGTCAGCAGCCGCCAGAACGCCTTCTCGCCCTGCACCACGAGCGGCTTCGCGAACGCCATCCCCCGCAGCGCGCTGCTGCCCATGCCGAGCACGATGTCGGCCGCGGCGTAGGCGTCGCGCGGGTCGAGCATCTGCCCGGTGAGGGTGACCAGCCGGCGCGAGCGCCCCGCGTTCACCCGGTCGGCCGCCGCCTGCAGCTCGCCGCGCACCGCTCCGTCGCCGACGATCACGAGACGGAGGCGGTGCTCGTCGCCGATCCGCCCGACCGCCTCGATCGCGGCGAGGATCCCCTCCCGTTTGAGGTCGGCGACCAGTCGCGCGACGGTCACCACCGCGATCTCGTCGGGTGCGATGTCGAACCGCGCTCGGAGTTCCGTCACGTCCGCCACCGGTGCGTTCAGCTCGGTGTCGACGGGCGGCTCGATCAGGTGCAGGTCCGTGCGCCGCGCGCGCTCCTCCTCGAGCAGCTCGACGACTCCGACGATCATCGGGAACACGGTCGGCACGAAGTCGGGCACCTCGGGCGACAGCACCGTGGTGACCACCGGCACCCCGTCGATCAGGTACGGCCCGAAGGCCGAGTCGAGGGTCGGCGCCCACTCGTAGGCGTGGATGAGGTCGATGCCGCGCTCCCGCACGATGCGGCGGAGGCGCGCCATGCTGCGCGCCGACACGTGCGGCCCCTTCTCGGGCGCCTCCTCCCAGTCGAGCCCGAGCTCGGCGACGAGCGGCGTCAGGTCGCCGCGCGGACCGTAGACCACGGCCTCGTGGCCGAGCGCCGCCATCCGTCCGGCGAGCTCGATGCCGTTGATCTGGCTGCCGCCGACCTCCATGGTGTGCAGGCAGGTGAGGATGCGCATCGCTGGGCCTTCGGAGTCGGGTGCCCGCGCCGTGCGGGGTCAGCCCAGGCTCCCAGGGATCGGCGCGTTCTGCGAGCCGGGCGTCCGTTCCGCGAGCCGGAGGTGCCGCGCCCAGCCCGCACGGCCGCCGCGGCGCCCGTCCGGCGTCGAAGGTGCGCACAACTAAGGCTGAATCCGCCGAACTGCCCAAAATCCGAGAGGACGCCCGATTCAGCCTTAGTTGTGCAGCCGAACGCCCTCGAACCCGCGCCGCGATGCCCCTCCCGCGCGCCTCCGCAGCACCTCCGGCTCGCGAGACCACGTTCGGCTCGCAGAACCACGTTCGGCTCGCGGAAAAGGCCGGATTCGACGAGCCGAACCGTAGTCGACGAGCCGAACCGGATCCCACGAGCCGAACCGGATCCCACGAGCCGAACCGGATTCCACGAGCCGAAGGCACCTCCGGCCGACCCTCGGCTCGTGAAACCGCGTCGGGCTCGCAGGAATCGACGGATTCCGCGAGCCCGAGCCGATTCCACGAGCCGAACGTGCCCCCGACGTCAGCCCGGCAGCACCTCGAAGTCGTTCTCCTGGAACTCGGCCACCTCGGGCACCCAGCGCGACTGCACGAACTCGACGTGGTCGGGGTGCGCGTCGTACGCCGCGAACGCCGCCCGGTCGGCGAACACCATCGAGAACTGCCAGTCGAGCGCGCTCTTCGCGCTGACCTGCCGATTGACGGTGAAGTCGGTCACCCCGGGGATCGCCGACAGCGTCCGCCGCGCGTGGGAGAGGAACTCCGCCTCCGCCGCCGACCCCGTCTCGTGCACGAGCGAGAACGCGACGGTGTGCTGCACCGCACCCGAGGCCCCGGCGATCTGGCGCCGAGCCTCGTCGATCGTCTCCATCACCGACACCACCTCGTGGTGCGGGTGCAGCGGCGACTCGAGCAGCCCCTGCGCGACGTACGACGCGAACGCCGTCGCCTGGAACGCCAGGTTGCCGTACGGCCAGGGTCCGTCGTCGATCCAGGTGTCCGACTCCTGCGCCGAGCTCAGGCTGCCGAGGGTCAGCGTCAGCCCGCTCGGGCCGAAGAAGGGGCTGTGCACTGCGAGGCGACCCTCGGAGCCGAGGATCATCGCCTCGACCGGCAGCGAGGTCTCGAGCGAGGTCGACAGCAGGGCCTGCGGGCCCGCCTCGGTGCTGAGGAGGAGGTCGGCCCGCGAGTCGACGCCGGTTTCGGGATGCGTCGCGCCGGCCGCGCTCACCCGCGAGGGGGCGCCGATCACCGACGAGGCGAACGAGATCGGGTAGACGCCCGCGTCGAGCAGGGCGCCGCCGCCGAGGGAGGCGTTCCAGAGCCGGCTCTCGGGGTCGAACGGGATCGAGAAGCCGAAGTCGGCGCGCACCAGGCGCAGCTCGCCGAGCACCCCGCTCTCGACGACCTGGCGGATGACGTCGGCCTGCGGCAGGTAGCGCGCCCACATCGCCTCCATCACCAGGACCCCGGCGGCGCGACCCGCCTCGGTGATCTCGCGCGCCTCCTCGGCCGACATCGCGATCGGCTTCTCGATCAGCACGTGCTTGCCGGCCGCGATCGCGGCGAGCGCCTGGCTGCGGTGCAGCGGGTGCGGAGTCGAGACGTAGACGACGTCGACGCCGGGATCGGAGACGAGCGCCTCGACCGAGTCGTGGATCGTCGGGATCCCGTGCCGCTCGGCGAACTCGCGGGTCTTCTCGGCGTCGCGGGCGGTCACGGCGACCGCGCGCTGCGTCGAGCGGACGTGCAGGGCACCCACGAACTGGTCGGCGATGCCGGTGCCGATGATCCCCCAGCGCAGCACGGGCACGGAGGAGGGGTCGATCGTTCTCGGGGCGGGGAGCGTCACGGGCATGGTGTGGCCTTCGCGTCGGTACGGGAGTGCGGGCGGAGTGCGCCCCGATGCCTGTCGGCAGGATCGCCGCGACCCTAGCAGCCGGTCGGTCGGAGGTGGGGCGCGCCCGCAGCGGGGTCGGCGGCGGCGCGGGTCAGCGCGTCCCGAACACCGAGCCGCGCGGCTCCGGCGCCTGGATCGAGAGCTCCTTCGACTCGGCCCGCCGCCCGCAGCCCGGCCCGTTCGGCTCGTCGACGAACGTCCAGTCGATCAGCTGCTCGCGGGTGAGCAGCACCTCGCCCTGCCGGTCGAGCAGGGTGACCGCGATCGGGTCGGGCGACTCCATCCCGAGGTCGAACACCCATCGGTCGTCGCTGCTGTGCAGCACGGGGAAGGACAGTGCGCCGTCGGAGGCGAGGTCGCTCGGGCGCGAGCACACGCCGCCAGCGCAGATCCGCACATCGGCGACGGAGGTGCGCCCCGGGCCCGAGACCGTGATCGCCAGCGAGGTGCTCCAGCCGACGGCCGTGCAGGCCGCGGGCGCCGCACAGCCGCTGAGCAGCAGCACCCCCGCCACCGCCGCTCCTGCGCCCGCCCGCCTCATCCCCTCATCCTCCTCCGCCGGCCGGCCTGCGCGAGGGGACCTGCGGGGCCGGCCGCCCTTCATGCTGATCGAGTAGCCCGCGCAGCGGGCGTATCGAGATCCACGTCCGTCAGAAGGGCAGGGCTGAAGCCTGGTCTGCTGAAGCTGGTAGGTCTCGATACGCCCCTGCGGGGCTACTCGACCAGCATGACTACTCCGCTCACCCCCGCGACCAGTCGACCGCGTCGAACAGCGCCCGCAGCGTCGCGCCCCGCGCCGGGTTCACCGACGCCACCCAGGCGATCCGCCCGAGCAGGTGCGCGCCGAAGTCGGGCACGCCCGCGCGGTTCTGGCCCGCCGGCCCGTGCACGACGCAGTTGTGCAGGATCGCGTGCAGCCGGTCGACGTCGGCGCGCCGCACGTTCGGGCGCGCGTTGACCACGACTCCAGTGACGCTCTGCCGCACCGACGCCGAGCGGAGGCGCGTCTTGCGCGGGTTCACCGCGTAGCCCGAGTCGGCGACGATCCGCTCGGCGCCGCGGGCGAACGCCTCCGCCCGCCGCGCGAAGCGCTCCCCACCGCTGAACGCGAGGTCGTCGGCGTAGCGCGTGTAGCGGGCGCCCGCGGCCTCGGCGTAGCCGGTGAGCCGCGCGTCGAGCCGCCGGAGCGCGAGGTTCGCCAGCGCCGGCGACGTCGGCGCGCCCTGCGGGAGGTGCGGCAGCGTCAGCGACCGGCGCAGCGCCGCGCGCTCGTCGACGTCTCCGCCGCCGGGCATCCTCCGCAGCACCGCGATCGGCACCGCGTGCGTGCACAGCCCGGTGAGCGCGTACGCGACCGCCTCCGTCATCCCCTCGCCGCGGAGCAGCCCGAAGATCCGCGGCGCCGTCACCTGCGCGAAGAAGCGCTGCAGATCGAGGGTCACGACCATCGCCGAGCCCGCGTGCACCTGCGCCCCGCTGACGGCGCTTCGCCCGGGCACGAAGCCGTGGGCCGCCGGGTGCACGGGCGCCAGACCGACGATCCCGTCGAGCACGCTGCGCTGCACCGCCTTCAGCCGCGACCTCGGCACCTCCAGCAGCCGCGGCGCGCGCCCCGGACGAACCCGCCAGACGTGGTCGTAGTGCTGCAGGGCGCCGTCGGGGGCGCGCCGGTTCCAGCCGCCGAGGTCGGCGAAGCCGTCGAGCTGCGCCGGAGCGATCCCGAGGAGCCGCGCGAGGTCGTTCCGCCCGTCGATCAGCGGCACCGGAGAGGCTCCCGCGACCGCCCGCGCCGAGACCGGCGCGAGGTGGACGACCACCGGCTGCGCGCGCTCCGGCAGCAGGCCGGCGATGCAGCGGGCGAGCTCGCGGGGCGCGTCGACCGGCGGATGCGGGAACGCGACGAGCACCCCGGTGATCAGCGGCCCGAGCCAGCGGCGGCGAGCGCCGAGGGAGTCGGCGGCGGCGGCGCGCAGCGAGTCGCGCGTCCACTCCGCCCCGAGGAACGCGTGCGCGAGCGTCTCGACGAGCACGTCCCGACCCCGCACGGCGCCCTCCCCACCCCTCGGACGCCGTCCAGCCTAGGCTGAGGCCGATCGCCCCTCCGGGCGAGGCGGACGGGGCGCGAGCCGCACCGTCCTCTCCGGGGTCACCCCGGGGCACGCAGACCGACCAGGCATCACGCCGCAGGCGACCGCCCGCGCTCCGCGCAGCTCTTCGCCCGCACTTCTCGACAGGTCGCCCGGAGGAGCGGTCATCGCCGATCGACGTTCGGGAATCGGCCGACGCAGACTCCCCATCCGCCGGGCACGAGCGGTAATCTGGCAGCAGTCACTCCCACTGACCCACCCTTGACCCCGGTGCCGGCGCCCCGATGAGCGAGCCACCCGAGAAGAGGACCCACGATGGATCAGTGGCGCAGTCGCCTCCCGGTGGAGGAATGGGTCCCCGTCTTCTAGGGGGCGTTCGAGCGGGTGCTGCCCGAGACGCTCGAGGCGGCCGTGAGGATCCTCCGCCTCCTCCCCGAGATCGAGCGGCTGACCGTGTCGACTCCGCACGGATCGATAGGCGTCGAGCGCCGCTCCTCCGTCACCGCCTGGCGCGCCGCCGATCGCGTCACGATGGCTCTGCTCGCCTCGTCACCCGATGTCACGGGCGTCGTCGCGCACCCGTTCGATCCGCGCGACGGCTTCCGCTTCGCGACGCCCTCCGACCCGTTCCTCACCCGCGACGGAGGCGCGTCCGCCGCGATCCGCGCCTCCGAGCACCTGGGCGAGATCACCGCCGCCGAGGCCGCGCGCCGCCGGGGCGTGCACCTCGTCGGCGACGACACCGAGGACCCGCTGCAGACGATCTGGGACTCGGACGCGCCGCACTCCGACCCGGTGCCCTGACCGCGCGGGCCCTCCCTCCGACGCCCACTCCGCGAAAGTTGCGGTAATCGGCCACCGAGTACGACAGCTTCTGCGTACTCGCCGGCCGGGCCGTCGTCAGCGCTCGCCCCGCGACGCCCAGTCCGCGAGAGTCGTCGGACTCGAGCGCCGAGTACGACAACTCCTGCGCACTGGACGCGCGTGCGGCCGCGAGGCCCGCCCATTCCTCAGAAGTTGCGGTAGTCGCGTCCGACTACCGCAACTTTCGAGGGGTGGCGAGCGCCATCGTGTGCAAGACTGTTCATATGAACAAGTGTTCAGAGGAGCGGTAGCCATGGGTGCAGGACACTCGCACGGAGTCGGCGGTCACGCCGGATCCGCCGCGTCGCGCCACCGGCGGCCCCTCGTCATCGCGTTCGCCCTCACCGCGGCGTACATGATCGTCGAGTTCGTCGTCGGCTTCAGCACCGGCTCCCTCGCCCTCATCTCGGACGCCGCGCACATGGGCACCGACGTCATCGCCCTCGGGATGTCGCTCGCCGCGATCTCGCTCGCCGCCCGCCCCGCCGCGAAGGGCCGCACCTACGGCTCCTACCGCCTCGAGGTGCTCGCCGCGCTCGCCAACGGGCTCCTGCTCTTCGCCGTAGCAGGATTCGTGATCGTGGAGGCGGTGCGCCGCTTCGCCGAGCCGCCCGCGGTCCCCGGACTCCCCCTCCTGATCACCGCGATCATCGGTCTGCTGATCAACCTCGTCAGCTTCCGCCTGCTCTCGGCCGGCGCGAAGGAGAGCATCACCCTCCGCGGAGCCTCCCTCGAGGTCCTCGGCGACGCCCTCGGCTCGGTCGGCGTCATCGTCGCGGCGATCCTGCTCCTCACGACCGGCTGGGCGTGGGCCGACCCGATCGTGGGCGTGCTGATCGGGCTGCTGATCCTGCCGCGCACCTGGTCGCTCACCCGCCAGGCGCTGGGCATCCTGATGGAGTCGGCGCCGCCGCACATCGACCTCGACGCGGTCGAGCGCGACGTCTGCGCGGTGCCCGGCGTGCTCGCGCTGCACGACCTGCACGTCTGGACGATCACCTCCGGCATGGAGAGCGCGAGCGGCCACATCGTGGTCGCGCCCGACGCCGACTACCGCACGGCGCTCAGCGCGGTGCTGACGGTTCTGCGGGAGGATCATGGCATCGACCACGCGACGATCCAGTGCGAGCCGGAGGAGTTCCCGGAGCAGACGCACCGGGTCTGAGCGGACCACCCGCGTCCGCCCCCGCCATCCCACTCGCCACCCCCCCGCCACCCCTCGCCACCGGAGCCGACATGCCAGCCGACACCCCCCGCCCGCACGGCGACGAGGCGCGCGCCGGGCTGCCCTCCGACGCCGCGATCGCCGACCTGGCCGACGTCTTCGGGCTGCTCGGCGACCCGGGGCGGATGCGGATCCTGCTCGCGCTGCTCGGCGGACCGCTGCGGGTGAACGAGCTCTCGGACCGCAGCGGACTCAGCCCCTCCGCGACCTCGCACGCCCTGCGCCTCCTCCGCTCGCACCGCGTCGTGGAGGCGCATCGCGAGGGCCGCACCGCCGAGTACGCCCTCGCCGACGAGCACGTCCGCGACTTCCTCGAGCTCGGCCTCGCGCACGTCGGCCACACCGTGCTCGTGCACACCGTCGCCGCGCCGTCCCCCTCCGACCCTGCGGCCCCGGAGGCGTGCGACCCGCCCGCGCACCCCTGACCCTCCGACTCCGCAGAAGCCGTCGTACTCGATCGCCCAGCACGACAACTCCTGAGCACTCGCGTGGCGGACCCTCGGAAGGCGCGCTCGATTCAGCGAAAGTTGCGGTAGTCGCACGCCACTACCGCAACTTCTGCGGAATCGCGGCGGCCCGGCGGCCCCCACCCGCGCCTCTCGCGCGCCTTCCGCTTGTTGACGTGAACATGTAAGGTCGGCCCTCTGAGCGTGTTCACGTGAACACGCTCGACTTTCACAGGCGAAAGAGAGACCGCATCAATGTCGATGTCCGCGAGAAGACTCGCCGCGCTCGCCACGAGCGCCGCCCTGGCCGCCGGAGCACTGCTCGCAGTGCCGGCCGCCGCCCCCGCGCAAGCGGCCGACGCGTTCCGGATCACCCCCAACCCCGCCACGGCGGGTGAGGCCTACGAGGGCTGGGGCACGAGCCTCGTCTGGTTCGCCAACGCGACCGGGGACTACCCCGAGGCCCTCCGCGAGGACCTCTACCAGAAGGTGTTCGGCGAGGACGGCCTCGACCTCAACATCGCCCGCTACAACATCGGCGGCGGCAACGCCTCCGACGTGAAGGACTACCTGCGCCCCGGCGGCGCCGTCGAGGGCTGGTGGAAGCCCGACACCACGGGAGCCGCGTACGGCGGCACCACGACGAACTACGCCGACCGCGCGGCCCTGCTCGCCAAGTGGAACGCCGACGACCCCGCCTCGTACGACTGGACCGCCGACGAGACGCAGCGCTGGTGGGTCGAGAAGCTCGCCGAGGAGCAGCAGATCTCGCACTGGGAGGCGTTCGCCAACTCCGCCCCGTACTTCATGACCGAGAGCGGCTACGTCTCGGGAGGCTTCAACGCGTCGAGCGAGCAGCTGAAGCCGGCCGCCGAGCAGCAGTTCGCCAAGTACCTCGTGAACGTCACCGAGCACGTCGAGGACGAGTACGGCATCGAGTTCGACACCCTCGACCCCTTCAACGAGCCCAACACCAACTACTGGGGCACTCAGCTCACCAACGGCGTCCCCACCGGCGGACGGCAGGAGGGCATGCACATGGGCCCGACCCGCCAGACCGACCTGATCCCCGACGTCGTCGCCGCCCTCGACGGCTCCACCACCGAGGCCGGGCTCGCCGCGATGGACGAGACCAACCCCAGCATCTTCAAGACCAACTGGGCCGCCTACTCGCCCGAGATCCGCGCCCAGGTCGACCGGATGAACGTGCACACCTACGGCACCTCCGACCGCCTCGCCGTTCGCGACCTCTCGAAGCAGGCCGACACCGACCTGTGGATGAGCGAGATCGAGGGCAACTGGGTCCAGGGCTACAACCCCGTCAACATCGAGAACGGCCTCGGCATCGCGGGCCGCATCCACGACGACCTGCGCGAGCTCGAGCCGAAGGCCTGGGTGCTCTGGCAGCCGGTCGAGGACCTCTACAACATGAGCCCGAAGGGCGAGAACCTCAACTGGGGCTCGATCTTCATCGACCTCGACTGCCAGCCGTACCAGGAGGCGGGCGGCGAGGTCTGGAAGTCGGCCCGCCGCGTCGCCGATGCCGGGGGCGACTCGACGAAGGCCCCGGTCTGCGGAGTCGAGACCAACTCGAAGTTCAACACGATCCGCAACTTCACCAAGTTCATCTCCGAGGGCGACCGCCTGATGTCGGTGAACGACACCGCCAGCACCGCCGCCGTCCGCGCCGACGGCACGGGCGCGACCATCGTGCACAGCAACACCGCCACCGCCTCGCAGACCATCACGCTCGACCTCTCCCGCTTCGGCACGATCGCCGACGGCGCGAAGGTCACCCCCTACGTCACGACCCAGGCCTCCTCGGCCGCCGCGCCCACCGGCAACGCGCTCGTGCAGAAGACCGCGGTCGTCGTCGACCGGGAGTCGCGCACCGCGACGGTCACTGTGCCCGCCAAGTCGGTCACCACCTTCGCGATCGACGGAGTGTCGGGAGTCGCCGACTCCGCCCCCGCCCTGCGCGACGGCCACCACTACCAGCTGGTCGGCACGCAGAGCGGCAAGGCCCTGACCGCGACGACGACCGGAGCCGCGACCACGATCACGACGCTCGCCACCGACTCCGCCGCCGCCGCGAAGCAGAACTGGACGGTGCACGAGGTGCCCGCCGGCGAGCGCGAGGCCACCCGCCGCGTCGTCCTCCAGACGACCGACGGACGCGTCCTCGGCGCGACGACCGCCGGGACCGACCTCCGCTCCGTCTCGGTCGACTCCGCAAAGACCACGGCTGCGACGCGCTGGATCGTCAACTCGACCGACGGAGTGAACTTCACGCTCGTCAACGAGTCGATCGCCCAGTCGCTCGACGTCAACGGCCAGTCGAGCACCGAGAACACCGCGGTGGGCGTCTACGGCTCGAACGGCGGAGCGAACCAGTCGTGGACCCTCCGCGACCTCGCCCCGGCCGCGACGCAGACGGTCGCGGTCCGCACGACCGTGGGCGTCGCTCCGACCCTGCCCGCAAGCGTCACCCCGCAGTACTCGTGGGGCGCCGGCTCGCCGGTCGCCGTCACCTGGCAGCGCCCGGCTGACTCGGCCTACGGCACCGCCGGCCGCGTCGAGGTGAAGGGCACCGCGACCGACCTGTTCGGCCAGTCGATCCCCGTCACCGCGCTCGTCGACGTGGGCGGACTCACCGCGACCGACCCGGTCTCGGTGACCGTCGCCTCCGGAGCCGGTGTCGCCGGAGTGAGGGCCGCCGCACCCACCACCGTGCCCGCTCGCGTCGGCGCCTCGACCAGCACCTTCGCGGTGCCGGTCACCTGGGACTGGACGCCGCTCACCACGGCCTCCCTCGCCCAGCCCGGCTCCGTGACGATCACGGGGACCGCGACCGCCGACGGCGCCACGCTGCCGGCCACCCTCACGGTGCTCGTCACCGCGGGCACGCTCCGGAACTTCAACCCGGATGCTGGCATCGTCGCCACGGCGACGTCGGCCGAGTCGGGCTACGGACCGGAGCGCACCCGCAACGGAGTCGACGGCGACAAGGGCTGGTCGAACTGGGTCAGCGGCACCAAGGCCGCGCAGAGCACCCTGACCTACACCTTCCCCGCTGCCCGCCAGGTGCAGCAGGCGTCGGTGCAGTTCTTCCGCGATGGCACGAACAGCTGGGCGCAGAGCGCGCAGCTCCAGTACCGCGCCGCGGACGGCACGTGGACCTCGGTCCCCGGCTGGGAGACGGCGCAGCCCGTCGCCTCCCCCGCCGACGGCACCGCGCCCACGCTCGTCGCGAGCTTCGCGCCGGTCACCGCGACCGCGTTCCGCATCGTGATGAACGCCAACGCGAACACGCACCTCATCGTGTCCGAGGTGAAGCTGTTCGAGTCGGTCGCGTCGCCCGCCGCGGTCAGCACCCTCGGGGCGCTGCGCGTGAACGGAGTCGGCGTCGCCGGCTTCGACCCGGCCCGCACCTCCTACGCGGTGACCGTCGAGGGCACGACGATGCCGGTGATCACCGCGGTGGCCACCGACTCGGCGGCCCGGGTGGGCGTCACTCAGCCGACCAGCGCGAACGGCGGAGTCGCCTCCGTCGCCGTGACCTCGGCCGACGGGACGTCGACCACCACGACGACGGTGACGGTGACGCTGAAGCAGCCCGCCGCCCTCGCCGTCGCAGTGACCGCGACGACCCGCTGCATCGCCGGCAAGGTGACGCTCACGGTCACGGCGCTGAACAACGCCGGCGTCCCGGTGTCGATGACCGTGGCCTCGGCCTACGGCTCGAAGGAGTTCACTGGAGTCGCCCCCGGCAAGAACGCCAGCGCCGCCTTCTCGACGCGCGCCGCCTCGGTGCCCGCCGGCGAGGCGACCGTCACCGCGACCGGGACCGTCGACGGCAAGGCCGTCACCACGGTGGTCCCCGCCGCGTACGCCGCGCGCAGCTGCAGCTGACGCGACGCCACCCGCCGTGACCGCCTCCGCCCTCCGGGTCGGGGGCGGTCACGGCGTCGATCGCCGCACAACCAAGGCTGGATGGCCGGAATCCTCGAGAATCCGAGGGATCCGGCCATCCAGCCTTCGTTGTGCGGGTCGATCCGATGAAAGCCCTCGCGTCAGTGCGCCTCGGCAGGCCGGCCGCGCTTGAGCAGGCGCGAGACGCCCGTGATCACGGCGACGACGATCAGCCCGAGCACGAGCCCGAACACCATCGACACGGCGGTGTCCGCGAGCCACACGACGACCGGGCCGGCACCCTCCACCGCGTGCGTCACGACGTGCACGACGTCCTCCGGCGCGTGCCAGAACGTCTCGGCGAGGTTCGAGATCACGAGGTGCCCACCGACCCAGAGCATGGCGAGCGTGCCGATGATGCTGATCCCGCGGAAGACCGCCGGCATCGATGCGACGATGCGCGCGCCGGTGCGGCGGACTCCGCGGGCGGCGTTCTTCATCAGGCGCAGGCCCACGTCGTCGATCTTCACCAGCAGCGCGACGGCGCCGTAGACCAGCAGCGTCATCCCGAGGCCGACGACGGCGAGCGCGCCGAGGATCCCGCCGAAGCCGAGCTCGGTGTCGAGGCCGTCGAGCGCGATCAGCATGATCTCGGTGCTCAGGATGAGGTCGGTGCGGATGGCGCCGAAGACGAGCTTCTTCTCGTCCCGCGACTCCGTCTCGCCGGCCTGGTGGTGCACGCCGAACCACTCCATGACCTTCTCGGCGCCCTCGAAGCAGAGGAACGCGCCGCCGATGATCAGCAGGTACGGCAGGACCCAGGGCGCGAACGACGACAGCAGCAGCGCCAGCGGGATGATGATGACGAACTTGTTGAAGAGGCTGCCGAGCGCGATCTTCCACACCACCGGCAGCTCCCGCGCGGGGGTCAGCCCCTGCACGTACTGCGGAGTGACGGCCGCGTCGTCGATGACGACACCCGCCGTCTTGGCGCTCGCCTTCAGAGCGGCGGTGAGGATGTCATCGACAACCGCGAGCAGGCCGACCGACATGTGCGTCTCCTTGGATGGATGCGGGTGAGAGGGCTCACAGTATCGCGGGCGCGGGTGGCGTCGGCGCCGCAGAGGCGTCGGGGCCGTGTGCCTGCTGGTCGAGCAGCCCCGCAGGGGCGTACCGAGACCCACCATGTCCAGCAGGCGAGGAGTGCAGACCCACCGCTGCAGGCATGCAGGGATCTCGATACGCCCGCTGCGCGGGCTGCGGGCTCGATCAGCAAGAGGGCAGACAGGCGGCCCGTCACTCCGTCGCCGCGTCGTACACCTCGAGCAGCCGATCGAGGAACGCCAGCACCGTCGCCCGCTCGCCCTCGTCGAGGCTCGCGACCAGTCCCTCGACGCCCTCGATCAGCGGCGCCACCCGCTCCTGCGCCAGCGCGGCCGAGCTCTCCGACGCGGTGACGACGAGCTTCCGCCCGTCGGACGGGTGGCGGTCGCGCCGCACGTGGCCCGCCGCCTCCAGCCGGTTGAGCACCAGCGTCGTCGCAGCCGTCGAGATGTCGAGCCGGCGCGCGAGCTCGGTCGGGGTCAGCGGACCCGCCCCGAGCAGGTGCGTCATCGCTCCGAGCCCGACCGGGTCGACCGCGAGGGTCCGCGAGAGCGAGCGCTCGAAGTCGCGCTGCCGCTCCGTCACCTGGCGCACCCGCGTGCGGATGCCGTGGTCGGCGGAGGGGGCGGAGTCGGTCATCCCGCCAGAGTACTCGTGTATATTGCCAATCTCATTGATTATCAACGGAGGCAACAATGCCGCGCATCCTGATCTCCGGCGCCAGCATCGCCGGACCCGCCCTCGCGTTCTGGCTGCACCGCTACGGCTGCGAGACGACGATCGTCGAGCGCGCACCCGAGCTCCGCCTCGGCGGGCAGAACGTCGACGTCCGCGGTGCCGGCCGGGAGGTGGCCCGCCGCATGGGTCTCGAGGACGACATCCGCTCCGCCACGACCGGCGAGGTCGGCACCCGCTTCATCGGCCCCCGCGGGCAGACTCTCGCCGAGTTCCCGGCCGGCACCTCCGACTCCGGAGGCGCGACCGCCGAGCTCGAGATCCTGCGCGGCGATCTCGCCCGGCTCCTCGTCGACCGCACCGCCGAGACCACCGAGTACCGCTTCGGCGACCGCATCACTGCGCTCGACGACGACGGCGACGCCGTCACCGCCTCCTTCGAGACCGCCCCCGACGAGCGCTTCGACCTCGTGATCGCCGCCGACGGCATCGGATCGAGCACCCGCCGCCTCGTCTTCGGCGACGAGCCCGAGATCCGCTCGCTCGGCCTCGAGACCTCGTACGCGACCCTGCCCCGCACCGCCGAGGACGACGACTGGTGGCGCTGGTACACCGCGGCGCGCGGTCGCAGCATCACCCTCCGTCCCGACTCGCACGGCACCCTGCGCGTCGCACTCTCGTACCTGACCGAGCGCAGCGCCGAGCGCCGCTCCGTCGACGAGCAGCGGGTGCGACTGCGCGAGGTCTTCGCCGACGCCGGTTGGGAGGCGGAGCGCGTGCTCGCGGGCATCGACGACTCCGACGACCTCTACTTCGAGTCGATCGGCCAGGTGCACGCGCCGCGCTGGTCGAGCGGACGCGTGGCGCTCGTGGGCGATGCGGCCTACTGCGCCTCGCCGGTCAGCGGGATGGGCACGAGCCTCTCGATCGCCGGCGCCTACGTCCTCGCCGGCGAGCTCGCGGCGCACGTCGACCACCGCGACGCACTCGCGGGCTACGAGCGCCGCATGCGCCCGTACGCCGACCAGGCGCAGAAGCTGCCGCCGGGCACCCCGCGCCTGGCCCACCCGAGGTCGCGGGCCGGAGTCACCGCCTTCGGTCTGGCGGTGAGGCTCGGAGCCTCTCCGCTCGGCTCGCGCCTGGCCGCGCGCTTCGCGACTCCGCCGGCCGAGGCGATCGACCTGCCCGACTACTCCCACCTGGAGCGCTGAGGCACCGCACCCGCAGCCGCACCAGCGCCGGCACAGCGCCTCAGCCGCGCGCCGGCCCCGTGCTCTCGCGCACGACGAGCCCTGTCGGGATGAGCGAGACGCCCGAGCGCTCGCCCGACTCGAGCTCGCGCAGCAGGATGTCGACCGAGCGCCGCCCGGTGTCGCCGAAGAACTGGCGCACCGTGGTCAGCGGCGGCCAGAAGCTCGCCGACTCCTCCATGTCGTCGAAGCCGACGACGCTCACCTCGCCGGGCACCGCGCGCCCCGACTCGTGCAGCGCCCGCAGCACGCCGAGCGCCATCTGGTCGTTCGCCGCGAAGATCGCGGTCACCGACGGATCCGCCGCCAGCGTGCGCCCGATGCGGTAGCCGGAGGCGCTCGACCAGTCGCCGACGAGCACCTCGGGGACGGGGGCCCCCGCCGCCCGCAGCGTCGACTCCCACGTCTCGCGGCGCCGCTCGGCCGAGTAGGAGCGCTCGGGCCCGGCGATGTGCCAGACGGTGCGGTGCCCCAGCTCGAGCAGGTGCTCGACGGCCTGGCGCGCGCCCGAGACCTGGTCGGTGTCGACGACCGGGTACCTGTCGCCTCCGGCCGAGTCGACGACGACGACCGGCAGCTCGGGGGGCAGCACGATGTCGGTCTCGTCGAGCAGGTGCGCCTCGACGATGATGATCACGCCGTCGACCGCCTCCTCGCTCAGGCGGTGGAACGCGACAGACACCTCGCCCTGGGTCGGGTGCGAGACGGGGATGAGGGTGATGGAGTAGCCGGCATCCGCTGCGGCGATCGCGATCGCGTCGAGGGTGCGCATGTTGCCGAACGACGACAGCGTGAACATGATCACGCCGATGCTGTGGAAGCGGCCGGTGCGCAGGGCCCGCGCGGCGCTGTTGGGCCGGTAGCCGAGATCGCGCATGGCCTCGAGCACGCGCTCGCGGGTCTCGGTGTCGACGTTCTGCTTTCCGTTCGACACGCGCGAGACCGTCTGGCCCGAGACGTTGGCGCGTCGTGCGACATCGGCCATCGACACACCGCGACGGCGTGGAGCGGAGGCGGCTGCGGCGTTCGTCTCGACGACCATGACACCCCCTTGATAGCGCGTTGCACAACATAACGGACAGGTCGCGGAATCGAGCGGCAGTCGCGGGTGTTGACGTCATCATGCTACGGTGTGGCTCTGCCATGTTGACGTGAACATGCGCCCCCTCCCGAACGGAATCCCCAGATGACGACGACGTCTCCACCCGTGCCGCTGCGCGAGGTCACCCCTCCGACCGACCCCCTCGGCGTGCCGCGCTCCCGGGCGAGGAGCGAGTGGAAGGGCCTCGCCTTCGTGGCGCCCTTCCTCGTGGTGTTCCTGCTCGTCTTCATCGCGCCGGTCGTCTACTCGATCTACCTCAGCCTCTTCCGCCAGCAGCTCATCGGCGGCAACTCCTTCGTGGGGCTCGAGAACTACATCACTCTGTTCGGCGACCCGAACTTCTGGGAGGGCTTCGGACGCGTCCTGCTCTTCCTGGTCGTCCAGGTCCCGATCATGCTCGTCCTCGCGCTGGTCGCGGCTCTCGCGATCGACAGCGGACGCCTGCACGGCACCGGCTTCTTCCGCATCGTCGTCTTCCTCCCCTACGCGGTCCCCGCCGTCGTGGCCGTGCTGATGTGGGGCTTCATCTACGGCGACAACTTCGGCCTCGCGGCTAACGTCAACGACCTGCTCGGCTCCGACGTCGTCCAGCCGTTCTCGCGCGACTGGATCCTCGCCTCCATCGGCAACATCGTCACGTGGGAGTTCGTGGGCTACAACATGCTCATCTTCTACTCCGCGCTGAAGACGATCCCCGGCGAGCTCTACGAGGCCGCCGAGATCGACGGCGCGGGAGCGATGCGCGTCATCACCTCGATCAAGCTGCCCGCTCTGCGCGGCGCGATCGTCATCGCCTCGATCTTCTCGATCATCGGCAGCTTCCAGCTGTTCAACGAGCCCAACATCCTCCGGACGCTGGCGCCGAACATCATCACCACCTACTTCACGCCGAACATGTACGCCTACAACCTGTCCTTCGCGGGTCAGCAGTACAACGCGTCGGCCACGGTCGCGATCGTCATGGGAGTGATCACCGCCGTGATCGCCTACGTCGTCCAGCTCCGCGGCGCGCGGAAGGAGAACTGATGGCCCTCGCGACCGCACCCCGCACCTCCGCCCCGAAGCGCACGCCCCGCCGCGGCTCCTCGGTCCAGCCGAGGAAGTCGATCGCCTTCACCTTGCTGATGTCGGCGTTCATCCTCTACAGCCTCGTGCCGCTCGCCTGGCTCGTCATCAACGCGACGAAGACCCAGGCCGGGCTGTTCTCGAGCTTCGGGCTCTGGTTCGACGGCGACTTCGTCCTCTTCCAGAACATCGCCGAGACGCTCGGCTACCGCGACGGCATCTTCCTCCGCTGGCTCGGCAACACGCTGCTCTACGTCGTGGTCGGGGCCGGAGGAGCGACGCTCCTCGCGACGCTCGCCGGCTACGGCCTCGCGAAGTTCCGCTTCGCCGGTCGCAAGGCGGTCTTCGCCGTCGTGCTCGGCGCGATCGCCGTCCCCGGCACCGCGCTCGCCGTCCCGACGTTCCTGATGTTCAGCCAGCTCGGCCTCACCAACACCCCGTGGGCGATCATCATCCCCAGTCTGATCAGCCCCTTCGGGCTGTACCTGGTCTGGGTGTACGCGGTCGAGTCGGTGCCCACCGAGCTGCTCGAGGCGGCGCGGATGGACGGCGCGGGAGAGTTCCGCACCTTCTTCACGATCTCGATCCGCCTGCTGGCCCCCGGCATCGTGACCGTGCTGCTGTTCTCGGTCGTCGCGACCTGGAACAACTACTTCCTGCCGCTGATTATGCTGAGCGACCCCTCCTGGTACCCGCTGACCGTCGGACTCAACCAGTGGAACGCGCAGGCCACCGGTGTCAGCGCGCAGCCGATCTACAACCTGGTGATCACGGGCTCGCTGCTCACGATCATCCCCATCGTCGTCGCCTTCCTCGGACTCCAGCGCTTCTGGCAGTCCGGGCTGAGCGCCGGAAGCGTCAAGGGCTGAGGCCCTCTTCCCCCGAGTCGGAGCGTCCTGCCCCGCACCACCCCACAGCACGAAGAAGTGAAGGGAAACACCATGAAGAACGCCCGTTCCGCCCTCCGGCGGACCCTGACGGTCGTGGCGGCCGCGGCACTCGCCGCCGGCTCGCTCGCCGCCTGCTCCTCCGACTCCGGAGGCGGTGCCGCAGCCGGCTCCGGCACCGCGGCCGACCTCGACGCCGCCCTCGAAGCCGGCGGGAAGATCACCTACTGGAGCTGGACGCCGAGCGCCGAGGCCCAGGTCGCCGCGTTCGAGGAGGCGTACCCGGAGGTCGACGTCGAGCTCGTCAACGCCGGCACCAACAAGGACGAGTACACCAAGCTCGAGAACGCGCTCAAGGCCGGCTCCGGTGCCCCCGACGTCGTCCAGATCGAGTACTACGCCATGCCGCAGTTCGCGCTGTCGGACTCGCTGCTCGACCTCTCGCAGTACGGGATGGGCGACCTCGAGGACAAGTACTCCGCCTCCACCTGGGGCAGCGTCAACATCGACGGCAAGCTCGTGGGCCTCCCGCAGGACTCGGGGCCCATGGCGCTGTTCTACAACAAGACCGTCTTCGACCAGTACGGCATCGCGGTCCCCGCCACGTGGGACGAGTACGTCGCCGCCGCCGAGAAGCTGCACGCCGCCGACCCGTCGAAGTACATCACCGCCGACACCGGCGACGCCGGCTTCGCGACCAGCATGATCTGGCAGGCGGGCGGCGAGCCGTTCGCCACCGACGGCACCGACGTCACCGTGAACCTCGAGGACGAGGGCACGAAGAAGTGGACCGGAGTCTGGAACCAGCTCGTCGAGGGCGGCCTCCTCTCCGACACCCCCGGCTGGGGCGACGAGTGGTACAAGGGCCTCGGTGACGGTTCGATCGCGTCGCTGATCACCGGTGCGTGGATGCCCGGCGTGCTCGAGTCCAGCGTCCCCGACGCCAGCGGCGACTGGGCCGTCGCGCCCATCCCGACCTACGACGGCACCGCCGTCAGCGCCGAGAACGGCGGAGGCGGCCAGTCGGTCACGAAGCAGAGCGAGAACCCGGCGCTGGCCGCTGCGTTCCTGCGCTGGCTGAACAGCGACCAGGCCTCGGTCGACGTGTTCCTCGAGAGCGGCGGATTCCCGGCGACCTCGGCCGACCTGAGCGACCCCGACTTCACCGGCGCCGAGTCCGAGTACTTCGGCGGCCAGAAGATCAACGAGGTGCTGACGCAGGCGTCGGAGGACGTCCGCCCGGGCTGGTCGTACCTGCCCTTCCAGGTCTACGCGAACAGCGTGTTCGGCGATACGGTCGGCCAGGCCTACGCCAACAAGACCAGCCTCGACGACGGCCTCACGGCCTGGCAGAGCCAGCTCGTCGAGTACGGCAACGCTCAGGGCTTCACGGTCTCCGAGTAGCTCGCGCGGCGCACGAGGCCGGTCGGATCGCTCCGGCCGGCCTCGTCCCGTTCCCACCGCCCTGCTTCGCCGGGCGCTTCCGATCCTGAGGGGGATCCCGCATGACCACCTCCCGCTTCGCCATCGGCACCACCGATTTCGAGCTCGACGGCCGCCCGCACCGGATCCTCTCGGGGGCGCTGCACTACTTCCGCATCCACCCGGACCTCTGGGCCGACCGCATCCACAAGGCGCGCCTGATGGGGCTCAACACCATCGAGACCTACGTCGCCTGGAACGCGCACGAGCCGCAGCGCGGCGCCTGGCGCGCCGACGACGGGCTCGACCTCGGCCGGTTCCTCGACCTCGTCGCCGCCGAGGGCATGCACGCCGTCGTGCGTCCCGGCCCGTACATCTGCGCCGAGTGGGACAACGGCGGACTCCCCGCATGGCTGTTCCGCGACCCCGAGGTGGGCGTCCGCCGCTCGGAGCCGCACTACCTCGCGGCCGTCAGCGAGTACCTCCGCCGGGTCTACGCGATCGTCGCGCCGCGGCAGATCGACGTGGGCGGGCCGGTCGTGCTGGTCCAGATCGAGAACGAGTACGGGGCCTACGGCTCCGACAAGGAGTACCTCGCCGAGCTGGTCCGCGTGACGCGCGACGCCGGCATCACCGTGCCGCTGACGACCATCGACCAGCCGACGCCGCAGATGCTCGCCGACGGCAGCCTCCCGGGTCTGCACCTGACCGGCTCGTTCGGATCGCGCACCCCCGAGCGCCTCGCGACCCTCCGCGAGTTCCAGCCGACCGGTCCGCTGATGTGCATGGAGTTCTGGTGCGGCTGGTTCGACGACTGGGGCACGCAGCACCACACGACCGACGCGGCCGCCTCCGCCCGCGAGCTCGACGCACTGCTCGCGGTGGGCGGCTCGGTGAACGTCTACATGTTCCACGGAGGCACCAACTTCGGCCTCACCAGCGGCGCCAACGACAAGGGCCGCTACGCCGCGATCACGACGAGCTACGACTACGACGCACCGCTCGACGAGGGCGGCGACCCGACGGCCAAGTTCTGGGCGTTCCGCGAGGTCATCGCGCGCTATGCGCCCGTGCCCGCCGAGGTTCCGGTCGTGCGACCGCCCGCTCCGGTGCTGACCGCTCCCCTGACTCCCGGGCCGCCGCTGCTCGAGCTCGACGCGGCCTTCGGGCCCGCCGCGCGCCTCGAGGGGATGGCGAGCTTCGACGAGCTCGACCACGACGACGGGTTCGTGCTGTTCCAGACGACGCTGTCCGGGGGCTCAGGGCCGACCCGCCTCGTCGTCGGCGAGGAGGTGCGCGACCGCGCCTGGGTGCTGCTCGACGGCGCCCCGGTCGGCGTGCTCGCCCGCGACGACCACGAGCGCGCCCTGACGCTGCCGCGCGGGCACGGCGCGCTCGCGATCCTGGTCGAGAACCAGGGCCGGGTGAACTACGGCACGCGGATCGGCGAGCACAAGGGTCTGATCGGCGGCGTGCAGCTCGACGGCGTCGAGCTCACGGGCTGGACGGCCCGGCCGCTCGCGCTCGAGTGCGTGCCCGAGATCGCGGCCACCGCCTCCGCCTTCGCCGCGGGCCCGGGGCTCGCCTCCGGAGCGTTCGAGCTCGACGAGCCCGCCGACCTCTACGTCGACACGCTGCACTGGGGCAAGGGACTCGTCTGGGTGAACGGCTTCCTGCTCGGCCGGTACTGGCGCCGCGGACCGCAGCGGACGCTCATCGTGCCGGCGCCGGTGACCCGCGCGGGCCGCAACGAGGTCGTCGTGCTCGAGCTCGAGTCGATCGCGGAGCCGGAGATCCGGCTGCTCGCGGGGGCGGAGCTCGGTCACACGGAGGTGTGACGGGCGCTCGGCGTGCAGAACCGAGGTCGGGAGTGCTCGACGGGTCCGGATCGGGGCCGACGGCGCCTCCTGACCTCGGTCGTGCACGCTCCCGGCCCTGCTAGCCTCGATCGGCTCGCGGCGAGGCGCCGCGGGGCGGAGGGGGACGACATGACGAGGACGACGACGACGCGCGCAGGGGCGGCACTCGCGGGGGCGATGCTGCTGGCGCTCACCGGCTGCACGGCCGCGGAGCCGGAGCCCACGTCGGAGGCGCTGCCGCAGCACACCGCCGCCGAGCTCACCACGATCTTCGACGACATCCAGTTCGTCCCCGACCAGTACGCGAGCACCGCCGCGATGCTCGAGTCGATCTACCCGGGACTCACCGTCTCGGACGCCTCGTGCCTGGCGCCGTTCGGTGCCGGCTGGGACACGGACGACACGCTCGGCGACTCCGCCGTCACCTACGGCACCAGCACCGACCGCTCGATGACCTCGGTGGTGGCGAGCACCGGCGACGCCGACACCGCCTCCGCCCTGGTGGGCGACGCCGAGGACGCGCTCGAGCGCTGCGCCGACGGCTCCGAGCTGTTCGCGATGCAGGGCGTGCCGGTGCAGACGACGGTAGAGCAGACGCAGCCGACGCTCACGGGCACCGACGACGCGCTCGGCTGGACGGTCACCGGCGACGTCGGCGGTGCGCCGTTCACGCTCGTCGGGATCACCGCGCGCGTCGGCGGCGACGTGATCGCGCTGGTCGGCTGGGACCCGTCGACGAACGCGTCCTACGTCCCGCAGGCGACCCAGCTCTTCGTCGACGCGCTGTAGCCGCGCGCCCGGCTCCTGCCGCGATCACGTCCGGCGGCCTCGACTACTCGAAAGTTGCGGTAGTCGACCGCGACTACCGCAACTTCTGAGGGATCGCCGGGGCGCAAGACCGGGGGCGTCACGTCAGCCAGGAGAGCGCACCGCCGTGCGGGGTGGCGCAGGCGAGCGGCACGCCGTCGGCGGCGAGCACGAACGGAGTCGGGGCCGGCGCCGACAAGCCTGCCCGCGCGGCCGCGACCTGCGGCAGCAGCCCCTCGGCCTCGAGCGTGACGAGGCTCGCCCCGCCCGCGTCGACCGCCGCCAGCACCCGCTCGCGCGCGGCGCGCGGCAGGTAGACGAGCGTCCCGAGCGACACCACGACCGCCCGCAGCCCGCGCGGCACCGCGTCGAGCAGGCGCGGCAGCGCGTCCGCAGCGTCGCCCGCGACGATCTCGGGAGGATCCTCCTGTAGCACCCCGACGGCCTCCTGCAGCCGCGCTGTCCGCTCGGGCCGGTCCGGCGGCAGCAGCGCCTCCAGCCATGCGCGGTCCTCCGCCGAGCGCACGTCGAGCGGCCGCAGGTCCACTCCGCGGCGCCAGGCGACGTTCGGGAGGCGCGTCGGAGCGCCTCCGCCCGTCACCTCGCAGCGCAGCAGCGGCCCGCCGCGCCCCAGCCGCGTCTCGACCCCCTCCGCCGAGAACGCGTAGGAGTACCGCTCCGGCGCGAGGCACAGCCCGGCGGAGGCGCCCACCTCGATCAGCGCGACCGGCTCGTCGGGCGCGGTGACGCGCTCGAGCGCGGCGACGAGCGGCGCGCACCGCAGCGCCTCGTTCGTCTGGGTGAGCCGCTCGGCCGCGACCGGCGCGACGCGCGGCCACGCCTCCCGCAGCCACTCGACGATGTCCGGCGAGGCCGGCGCCCCGAGCAGCCTCGCCACCGAGAAGACGAGCGACGGCTGCCGGTGCGCGCGCGGCAGCTCGTCGATCAGCGCGACCGTCGCGTCGTCGGCGGCGATCGAGAGCGCCCACTGCACCTGCAGCTCCGAGGTCTGCGCCAGCTCGACGGCGGCGCGGCGGTACCAGTCGGCGGTCTCTCCCATCCGTCCATCCTCGCCCGCCGCTCAGCCTCCCTTCAGCCGCCTTCGCAAACCGGATAGCTTTCGTCGACCCCCGAGCAGGGGAGCATACGTTCTCCCCAGGGCCGGACGACCATCCCGCTCCGACGCATCGTCGCCCGGGCACTCCCCCGCTGTCGGCAAGGCCGACTCCCTCAGACTTCCGACCGGCATCCGCCGGCGCTCCTCGACCAGCCGCGGCAGACCACCCCCGCGGCGCCAGCACAGATCGGCGGCTCCGCACATGGGCGCACTCCTCTACGGCACTCCTGCCACCTCGCACGACATCGACGACCGCGCTCTCGCGCACCTGCAGATCGTCATGGTCAACAAGTTCCGTCGCAACGAGGCCTTCGCCTTCCAGCTCGACGCCTCGAGCGCGCACGGCACGGGTCGCCAGACGATCTGGCTCCACCCGTCCATTCCGCTGCAGTTCTCGTTCAACGGCAGCCGCATGCCGGCGATCAACCCCGAGTGGGTCCGCGCGCTGATGGACGAGGCCAACAGCGGCCGCGGACTGCGCATCCTGCCCGAGCCCGCGCAGCAGCCGGCGAGCGCCGGACTCACGACGGCCGCGTGACCGCGATCCTCCCGGTGCACGTCATCGGGAGGCCGGCGAGTCGGAGGGGGACACCATGACGCGCACGGAGGAACGGCAGCGGAGCGAGGGCCTGTGGGCCCCCGACTTCCTGCAGCTCGGCGGAGACGACCACGACGCCGCAGGCTTCGAGTGCTCGACGACCCGCGGAGGCGTCACCGGAGGTCTGCGCGTCAGTGACGGTGCGCGCGTCGGCGACGGCCGGCTGGTGCTCAGCCAGGTCGGTTCGACGATGAGCTTCCGCGCCCGCGACGTGCTCGGCTGGTGGGACACCTCCTCCGGCGGCGGCGCCACCTTCTCGCTCGCCGTCGAGACGGGCGCGCGGCACACCCTCGTGCTGCTGTCCGAGTTCCGCGGCGCGACCGTGCACGCCATGACCCGGGCGTTCGGGCCGCGCACGCCCCTGGATGGTTTATCCGCTTAACGAATTCCCGCTCCGGCCCATCGACCTCGCGCCCCTTGGCGTGGGAGCCTGATCGGCGATGGACGAGGAGAGCGGCGGGGTCATCCGCTCCGAGATCGGCGGGCGGGACATCGATGAGGCGCGCGCCCTCTTCGAGGACGTCTACAACGGCCACCGCTTCACCGTCGAGCCGAGCGCCGACTTCTCGTACCGCTACACCTCGGTCGGCGATGCCGACGTCACTCTGCGCGGCAGCCACTTCGCCGGCTCGGTGAAGGGCCGGATCCAGACCGAGGGCGAGTACGTCGTCGCCTGGCTCACCGCAGGCGAGGGCGCCACCGATCTCGACGGCGACCCGATGCAGATGCTCTACGGGCGGCCGGCGATGTTCGCGAACGACCGCCCCAGTGCCTTCGAGGTGCACGACTACCGCCAGAACCTGATCCACTTCGACGGCGCCTACCTCGAGAGCCTCGCCGACGAGGTCGAGGGCACCGGAGGCGGTCCCCTGCTCTTCGACACCACCGCGCGCCCCGAGGGCGAGGCCCTGCGCCGGTGGTCGGCCACGGTCGCGACGGTCGCCCGCGTCATCTACGACGCCGACAGCTCCGCTCTGCTGCGCCAGGAGGCGAACCGCACCGTCGCGGTCGCGCTCCTCGACGCCTTCCCGCACGAGGCGCTCGGCGCGCCCAGCGACCTGCTCGTGCCGCGGAGCGGGCGCCTGCGCCAGGCCGTCGAGTACATGTACGCGAACGCGCACCTGCCGCTGCGCACCGAGACGATCGCCGAGCAGGCGGGCGTGAGCCTGCGCACCCTGCAGAGCGAGTTCCGCCGCGAGTTCGGCTTCACCGCGGTCGACTACCTGCGCCGCATCCGCCTCGACGCCGTGCGCAAGGAGCTGCGCGCCGGTGACCCCGGGGCGGTCACCGTCTCGGAGGTCGCGCGCCGCTGGGGGTTCGCGCACCTCGGCCGCTTCTCGGCCTCGTACGCGCACCGGTTCGGCGAGCGGCCGAGCACGACGCTCGACTCGTAGCCGGCCGAGCCTGACAGATAAGGCTCAGGGGCGGATTCCGCGACGGATCCGAGCATTCCGGCGTCTCGGCCTCACTTGAGCAGGCGTTCGCGCCGAGCCGCGACCGGCTCGAGCTCCTCGGTGGCCGTCCCCCGCTCGAGCACGATGTCCACGCGGACGGGTACCTCGGGATCGACGCCGCTCGGGGTGTCGAACACGAAGCTCCAGAGAGCGGCGTCCTCCTGGCAGCCACCGCCACCCGACCACTGCAGCAGCTCCGTCTCGATGCGCACGTGGTCGGCGGCGAGCACCTCGAGCGCCGCCGGCACCGTGGGGCAGTTCCCGCTGCCGGTGATGGTCAGCTCGAACCCCGTCCCGTCCTCGAGCCAGCGCGCACGGCTCTCCATGTACGCCTTCACGGCACCCCGGTAGAAGGAACGGTAGACGGCCCCCTCGGGAGCGGGCTCCAGCGCGCCGAACGTCGCCGGCGGAGTCGGCCGCGCGGGCGACTCGGCGCGCGCGCAGCCGAGCATCGCCAGTCCGACTCCGCACACCCCGGCCAGGATCACCGCACGCCCCCGCATGCGCGTCAGCCTAGGCGCCTACCCTCGGAGCGGGGGCATCGTCGCCCCGCGCATCGGGGGGATGACGGATGACGACCGAGTACCTGCGAGACGGGCTCTTCCTCATGGCCTGGTTCGGGCCCCGAGCTTCGCGATCGGAGTGACGATGGGGGCGACCCTCCTGCTCGCCGCTCCGATCGCCGCGGTGCGGTGGGTGCCCGCCGGGCTCGAGGCGGCGCTCTAGCCGGCGGTCCGAGCCACCTCCTCCAGGCGGGCGACGTGGCCCGGCCACCACTCGGCGGGAACGGGCGGCAGATTGTCGCCGTCGGAGCGGAGGCCCACGGCGCCGTCGATCAGCTCGCGGACGATGTCGGCGTGGCCCGCGTGCCGGTGGGTCTCGACGGTGATGTGCACCAGGATGCGGTGCAGCGTGACGTCGCGGTTCGTCCACCACGGCACGAGGCCGGTGGCGTCGAGCGGCAGGGCGGCGACGGTCGCGTCGGAGTGCGCCCAGACCCGCCGGTACTGCGCGATCACGTGCTCGCGCGACTCCTCGGCGGTCGCCCACATGTCGGCGTTGGGCTCCGACTCGTCCTCCATCCACGGCATCGGCTCGGGGAAGGGGCGGCCGAACGTGGCGCCGAGGTAGCCGGCCTCGGTACCCGAGACGTGCTTGACCAGGCCGAGCAGGTTGGTGCCCGTCGGCACGAGCGGCCGCCGCACGTCGTACTCCGACAGGCCGTCGAGCTTGCGGAGGAGCGCGTCGCGCCCCTCCTGCAGGTAGCGGAGGAGGGTCTGCTTCGGATCGTTGAGGTCGGGGCTCGTCATCGCCCCAGCCTGGCCCGCCCGAGCGCCCGGCGCCACGGCTGCGCGCCGAGCAGAATCGGAGAAGCGGACCGCACGCCGTGCCTCTACCGTGAGGGGCACGACGAGAGGACGACATGAGCACCGACGGGACGGGCGGATTCTCCGCCGAGGAGAAGGCCGCGATGAAGGCCCGCGCGGCCGAGCTGAAGGCGGAGGCGCGGCGCGGCAAGGCGGCTGACAAGGCGGCGGCCGACCGCGCGACGATGTTCGAGAAGATCGCCGAGATGCCCCAGCCCGACCGGGCGCTGGCCGAGCGCCTGCACGAGCTCGTGACGGAGGCAGCGCCCGCGCTGCTCCCGAAGCTCTACTACGGGCAGCCCGGCTGGGCGAAGGACGGGAAGATCGTCGTGTTCTTCCGCAGCGGGCTGGTCGACAAGGCGCGCTACTCCACGTTCGGCTTCAGCGTCGACGCGCAGCTCGACGAGCCGGGCGGACTCTGGCCGACCTCGTACGCGCTCGACCACCTCGACGACGCGGGCGCGGCGCGGCTCACCGAGCTGGTGAGGCGCGCGGCGGGGTGAGTGGTGTCAGCGCGGGTGAGCGGCCGCCTCTCCCTCGCTGGTGACGCGCGCCGCGGGCTGACCGGCGCATTCGCGGGCAACCGGCCGCCTCCCCCTCGCTGATCGAGTAGCCCGCACAGCGGGCGTATCGAGATCCACCAGCGTGAGAAGGCAGGATCTGAGGACTCATCTGCTGACGCTCGTGGGTCTCGATACGCCCCTGCGGGGCTACTCGACCAGCATGGGGGGGGGGGTGTGACGTGCACCCGCTTCTCCGCCACTGCTCGAGTGAGAGGTGAAGCGGCGTCGCGGGCGGGTCAGTCGGGTCGCGATCAGGCGATCGCGATGAGGCGCCGCAGCACATCGAGGTCGATCGCGTCGAGCCGGGTGACGTAGACGCAGCCGGCTCCCTCGGTGAATCCGCCGAGGGACGGCAGCAGCTCCGCGCCCTCGGGCAGGTCCTTCAGCCCGTAGAGCGAGTGCCGCGCCTTCCGCGGCGAGAAGGCGGTCCTCGGCCAGACTCCGGTGCGCCGCGGATCGGAGGGCGAGACGTAGCGGTAGCTGCCGTAGCCGATCATCGTCGGCCCCCAGAGCACGGGATCGACGCCCGTCACCTCGCGGAAGACCTCGGCGAGCCGCAGCCCGTCGAGGCGCCGGCGCTCGGGAGTGACGGCGTCGAGGAACTCGTCGACGCTCGCCTCGGTCGGCAGGGTCTTCTGCTCGGTCATGGGCCCAGTGTGGCCAGCCGGACGCCCACGAGGGAACCCCGGACCGTCGAGGCCGCCTCGAAAGGCGGGC
The DNA here is from genome assembly GCF_009807175.1 of Rathayibacter sp. VKM Ac-2803. Lineage (NCBI taxonomy): Bacteria > Bacillati > Actinomycetota > Actinomycetes > Micrococcales > Microbacteriaceae > Rathayibacter > Rathayibacter sp. VKM Ac-2803. The sequence continues at coordinate 327,630 of NZ_WUCD01000001.1, forward strand.
TCCCTCGACGGTCCGGGGTTCCCTCGGTGCAGCGGGTCAGCCGGCGACCGGCACCCGCGGCAGCACCTCGACGCCGACGAGGCGGCGTGACGAGGCGCTGACCGGGGCGGAGGCGCCGACGAGCTCGACCGCGGCGGTCGTCTCCTTCTCGGCGCAGCTCGGCCCGACCCACAGCTCGACGGTGCCCGCCTCGACGGCGCGCACGCCGCTCCGGTCGGTGAAGGCGAGGCGGGCCGACGGCACGTCGAAGCGCACCTCGGCCTCCTCGCCCGCCGCGAGCTCGACCCGGGCGTAGCCGAGCAGCTGCGCGACGGGCCGGGTGACCGACGCGTAGACGTCGCGCGCGTACAGCTGCACCACGTCGACCCCGGTCCGCTCCCCGGTGTTCCGCACGCGCACCGAGACCGTGAAGGCTCCCGATGTCGGCGCCTCGCCCGACTCGAGCGAGAGTCCCTCGTGCGTGAACGTCGTGTACGACAGCCCGTGCCCGAACGGCAGCACCGGAGTGCTGTCGGCGCTCGTCACGTCCGACGGCCCGCCGAGGATCGGGTGCAGGTACGAGAACGGCTGCGCGCCCGCCGAGCGCGGCAGCGACACGGGCAGGTGACCGGAGGGGGTCACGCGCCCCGAGACGACGCCCGCGATCGCGCCGGCCCCCTCCTCGCCCGGGAAGAACGCCTGCACGACGGCCGCCGGTCCCTCGAGCGCCCAGCCCACCGCGTACGGCCGGCCGGTCAGCAGCACGAGCACGACCGGGGTCCCCGTCGCCACGACCGCCTCGACGAGCTCGCGCTGCCGACCCGGCAGCTCGAGGCTCTCGACGTCGTTGCCCTCGCCGACGGTGCCGCGGCCGAACAGCCCGGCGCGGTCGCCGACCACGACGACGGCGACATCGGCACCCTGAGCAGCGGACACCGCCGCCGTAATCCCCGACGCGTCGTCACCCTCGACCGCGCAGCCCTCGGCGAGCACGAAGGTGCCGTCCGGGAACTCGGCGGCGAGCGCCTCCTTCACGGTCGGGATCTCGAAGCCGAGCGGCACGCCCTCGTGGTGCGCGAGCACGTGGTTGGCGAAGGAGTAGCAGCCCATCAGGGCCGGGGCGCTGTCGGAGTTGGGTCCGATCAGCGCGATCCGGTGCGGCGAGGCGAGCGGCAGCACGCCGTCGTTCGTGAGGAGCACGATCGACTCCTCGGCCAGCCTGCGCGCGATGTCGCGGTGCGCCGGAGAGTCGAGGTCGATCGACTCCGGTGCGTCGTCGAAGCGCGCGTCGAGCAGGCCGAGCCGCTCCTTCTGCGCGAGGACCCGCAGCAGCGCGCGGTCGACCAGAGCGATGTCGGCCTCCCCCGAGCGGATGCGCTCGGCCAGCGGCGCGAGGAACGCGTCGCCGGTCGGCAGCTCCACGTCGATGCCTGCCTCGAGGGCGAGCTGCGCCGCCTCCCCGAGGTCGGCCGCGACGGCGTGCATGAGGTGCAGGAAGGCGACCGCGAAGTAGTCGGCGACGACGACTCCGTCGAAGCCCCAGCGCTCGCGGAGCACCCCGGTCAGGTAGGCCGGGGTGGCGCCGACGGGGTCGCCGTCGATCTCGGCGTACGAGTTCATCACCGAGCGCGCGCCGCCGTCGCGGATCGCCATCTCGAACGGAGGCAGCAGCACGTCCGCGATCTCGCGCGGGCCGGCGTGCACGGGGGCGTGGTTGCGCCCGCCGCGGGAGGCCGAGTAGCCGATGAAGTGCTTGAGCGTCGCGTCGACTCCGGCCGACTGCAGACCCTTCACGTAGGCGGTGCCGATCGTGCCGACCACGTACGGGTCCTCGGCGATGCACTCGTCCACCCGCCCCCAGCGCGGGTCGCGGATGACGTCGAGCACCGGAGCGAGGCCCTGGTGGATCCCGAGCTCGCGCATCGAGCCGCCGATCACGGCGGCCATCTCCTCGACGAGCGCGGGGTCGAAGGAGGCGCCCCAGGCGAGCGGAGTCGGGAACGTCGCGGCCTTCCACGCCGCCAGCCCCGTCAGGCACTCCTCGTGCACGATCGCGGGGATGCCCAGCCGGGTCTCCGCGACGAGGCGCCGCTGCTCGGCCCAGAGCCAGTGCGCGCGCTCGATCGGATCGACGGGGCGGGTGCCGTACACCCGGGTGAGCTGGCCGATCCCCTCCCGCGTCGCGTCCTCGTAGCGGGTCGACGTGGCCATCTCGCCCGCGAGCGGAGCGACGACCTCGCCGCCCTGGTCGACCCAGTAGCCGACGAGCTGCGTCAGCTTCTCCTCGAGCGTCATGCGGCCGAGGAGGTCGGTGACGCGGGCGGACGGTGCCTGCGATGCGGTCACAGTGCGATCCTCTCGGTTCTCGGTGGAGCGGCGGTCCTCAGGGGCGCGGTGATCCTCTGCGGAGCCTCCGGTCTCGCTGGAACGGCCGGTCTCGGCGGAGCGGGTGACGTCGAGCGTCATCCCTTCACGGCCCCGGTGAGACCGCCGACGATGCGGCGCTCGAAGACGCTGAAGAAGATCAGCGCCGGGATCATCGACAGCGACACGAAGGCGAGCACCTTCGCCGTGTCGACGGAGTACTGCGACGAGAACGCCTGCACGCCCAGCGGCAGGGTGAACGTGCTCTCGTCGTTGAGGATGAACAGCGGCAGCAGGTAGCTGTTCCAGCTCGCGATGAACGCGAGGATGCCCGTCGTGATGACACCGGGCATCGCCAGGCGCACGACCATGCGCCAGAAGAAGCCGATGCGGCTGCAGCCGTCGATGAAGGCCGCCTCCTGGATCTCGTCGGGGATCGCGCGCAGGAACGGCACAAGGATGATGATCGTCGTGGGCAGGCCGAACGCGATCTGCGGCAGCACCACTCCGGCGAGCGAGTTCATCAGGCCGAGGCTCTTGATCACCAGGTAGAGCGGAGTGATCGCGACGGTCATCGGGAACATCAGGCCGGCCGCGAAGAGCGCGTAGAACACGCCGCGACCGCTGAAGGAGTAGCGGGCGAGCACGTAGCTCGCCATCAGCCCCAGCACCACGACGCCCAGCGTCGTCGCGAGCGCGGCGATGGCGGAGTTGCCCACCTCGCGCCAGAAGATGCCTCCGGTGATGACGTCGATGTAGTTCTGCACGTTCCACGGCGAGGGGAAGCCCGCCGGGTCGGTGGTGATCTGCGCGTTCGTCCGGAACCCGCCGATGATGATGTACGCCACCGGGGCGAGCATCAGCGCGATCACGACGATCGCCACCGCGTAGGCGATGAGCGTGCCGCGACCGAGCGGGCGCTTGCGCGGCTTCTGCCTGTTCACCGTGATCGGCGATGCGGTGCCGGGCGGTACGGCTGTCAGAGTGCTCATCGCTTGTCTCCCGTGAGTGCGCCGTCGGTGTCGCGCCGCAGCACGAAGCGCTGGTAGAGCAGCGCGACGATGAGCGAGACGAGGAAGAGGACGACGGCGACGGCGTTGCCGTAGCCGTAGTTGCCGGCGTTGCGTCCGTTGGTGACGAGGTACGTCGCCATGGTCGAGGTGCCGGCGGTCGAGGACACGTACTGGCCCCAGATGATGTAGACGAGGTCGAACAGCTGCAGGGCGCCGATGATCGACAGGAACGCCCAGATGCGCAGCGTCGGAGCGAGCAGCGGGAGGGTGATCCTCCGCTGGACCTGCCAGTACGTCGCACCGTCGATGGCCGCCGCCTCGGACAGCTCCTCGGGGATGCCCTGGAGCCCGGCGAGGAAGAGGATGACGGCGAAGCCGACGTACTTCCACGTGATGATCAGCATCAGGGTCCAGATGGCGATGGCGGGATCCGACAGCCAGTCCTGCTTCAGAGCGCCGAGGCCGACGTTCTCGAGGAAGCCGTTGACCGCACCGCTGGTCTGGAGCATCAGGCTCCAGCCGGTGCCGACCACGACCTCCGAGATCACGTAGGGCACGAAGATCAGCACGCGGATGATCGACTGCCCGCGCAGCTTGCGGTTCAGCAGCAGCGCGATGAGGATCGCCACCGGCCCCTGGAGCACGAGCGACAGGATCACGATCGTGCCGTTGTGGCTGAGCGCCTCGTGGAAGGTCGGGTCCTGGAGGATCGTGAGGTAGTTCTTGAAGCCCACGAAGTCGGTCGGGACCCCGTAGCCCTGCCAGCTGAAGAAGCCGTAGTAGGCGGCCATCACGACCGGGAAGATCACGAAGGCGAGGAACACGATCAGGGCCGGGCCGACGAGGATCGCGACCTCGAGGCGTCCCGACCAGCCGAGTCCCCGGCGGCGCCGGCGCACCGGGGGCACCGCAGTGGTGCCCCCGGTACTCGGACGCTCGCGCGGCGGTTCCGCTCCGAGGAGCGGGCTCTCGCGGAGCGCCACGGTCTAGGCCTTGGCCGCTGCGGCGTTGACGGCCTCGACGAGCTGCTCGGGGCTGCTCTTGCCGGCGAGCAGGTCGACGACTCCGACGTTCAGCGCGTTGCCGACGTTGAGGCCGTAGACGGTGTCGAGCCACTGCGAGACGTACGGCGCCGAGTTGTACGCGGCGAGGATGTCCTGCAGGTAGGGCTCGGTGACGGCCTCCTGGGCGACGGTGTTCACCGGCGGGGCGTTGAAGGCGGCGTAGTACTCCTTCTGCACGTCCGAGGTGGCGAGGTAGTTCAGGAAGTCGACGCACTCATCGGGAGCGTCGACCGAGCAGGAGTAGCCGTCGACACCGCCCATGATCGAGCCGGGCTCGCCCTCTCCGCCGTCGATCTCGGGGAAGGGGAACCAGCCGAGGTCGGGCAGCGGCTGCTCGTCGGGGGTGAGGGAGGCGATGACGCCCGGGTTCCAGGCGCCCATGAGCTCCATCGAGGCCTGGTGGTTGGCGAGCAGACCCGCCGAGCTGCCGGCGCCCTGCTGGGCGGCGGTGGTCAGGAAGCCCTCGTTGAACGGCTCGGTCTCGGCGAAGGACTGCAGGTCCTCGCCGGCCTTCAGCCAGCACTCGTCCGAGAAGTCCTTCGAGTCGGCCGCCTCGGCCATGGTGTCGGCGCTGCACTCGCGCAGCGCGAAGAAGTAGAACCAGTGCGCGGCGGGCCAGGCGTCCTTGCCGCCGAGCGCGACGGCCTGGGTCCCGCTCGCCTTCAGAGCGGTCACCGCCGAGTCGAGCTCGTCGATCGTCTTCGGGGTCTCGGTGATGCCGGCCGCGGTGAAGAGGTCCTGGCTGTAGAAGACACCGCCGGGCAGCACGGCGACGGGCATGGCGTAGACCTTGTCGTCGATCGTGTTCGCCGAGAACGAGCCCTCGGGGATCTCGCTGCGGGCCTCATCCGAGATGCTGCCGGTGAGGTCCTTGACCTGGCCGCCGGCCACCATCGCCTGGAGCTTGCCGCCTCCGCGCTGGAGGAAGAGGTCGGGCGCGTCACCGGAGTTGAGCGCCGTCTGGAGCTTGCCGTCCAGGTCCTCGTTCTGGATGGCCTGCGCGTCGATCGTGACGCCGGGGTTGGCCGCCTCGAAGTCGGCGATGGTCTTCTCCCAGAACTCCTGGCCGGGGCCGGTGGTCGAGTTCTGCCAGAGGGTCATCGAGACGGAGCCGTCGGAGGACCCCGCGTCCTGGGCCGAGCAGCCGCTGAGGGCCGCCGCGGCGCCGAGCAGGGCGACTGTGGCCACTGCGAGCTTTCTGAACTTCATCGTTCGAACCGTTCTCTTCGCTGAGAAGGCGCCGCCAGGGAGAGCGGCGCCGGAGGTGCGCCCACCGAGGCGGGCACGCTCAGTCTCAGTTGAGGCCCGGCGATCGACAAACGTTTTCGAAATCATTTTCGACGACCGGCGTTATAGTCGGTCGCATGCCACTGCGCCCCTCGATCCACGACGTCGCCGCCGCCGCCGGCGTCTCGGTCGCCACCGTGTCCAAGGCGGTCAACGGCCGCTACGGAGTGGCCCCCGCCACGGCCTCGCGCGTGCTCGAGATCGTGCGCCAGCTCGGCTACGAGTCGAGCCTCGTCGCGAGCAGCATGCGCTCCCGGAGGACGGGGGTCGTCGGCGTCCTCGTCGCGGGCTTCGAGCCGTTCAGCGCCGAGATCCTCAAGGGCGTCGGCTCCGTGCTCCGCCAGTCGCGCTTCGACCTGCTCGCCTACAGCGGCTCGCACGAGGGCGAGCAGGAGGGCTGGGAGCGGCGCTCGCTCAGCCGCCTGAGCGGCACCCTCATCGACGGAGCGATCATGGTCACGCCCACGGTCGTCAGCGCACCGTCCGACATCCCGCTCGTCGCCGTCGACCCGCACACCGGGCGGGCCGACCTGCCCACCGTCGAGTCCGACAGCTTCGGCGGGGCGCTGCAGGCCACCCGGCACCTGATCGCGCTCGGTCACCGCCGCATCGGCTTCGTGGCGGGCCGCGTCGACCTCCGCTCGGCGCGCCTGCGCGAGGCCGGCTACCGCGCGGCACTGTCGGAGGCGGGGATCGCCTTCGACGAGCGCCTCCTCCGCATCGGCAGCTACGACCACGACACCGCGCGCCGGCCCGCGTCGACGATGCTGTCGCAGCCCGACCGGCCGACCGCGGTGTTCGCCGCGAACGACGTCTCGGCCATCGCCATCATCGAGACCGCCGCCCACCTCGGCCTCGACGTGCCGCGCGACCTCTCGGTGGTCGGCTTCGACGACGTCCCGGAGGCCGCCCGTTTCGACCCGCCGCTCACGACCGTCCGCCAGCCGATGCAGACCCTCGGCGCCACCGCGGCCGAGATGCTGATCGCGCTGATGGCGGGCGAGACCCCGCGCTCGATGCACGTCCAGCTCCCGACGCAGCTCGTGCGCCGCGCCACGACGGCACCGCCCCTGTGAGCGCCGACGACGTGCGCGCCGTGCACGACGAGCTCTTCGACGCGCTGGAGCTGACCGACCTGCCCGCCCTCGAGACCCTCCTCGACGAGCGCTTCGTCATCGAGCACCCGACCGGCCTCGTGCAGTCGCGGGCGGAGTGGCTGGCCGATCTCGACGAGGACCGCAAGTCCTACCACGCGATCGACCACGTCGAGAGCGCGGTCTCCGGAGGCGCGGCGCACCCGGTGCTGACCTCGCGCACCCTCACCGAGGCCACCATGGGCGGCCTCCACGCCACCTGGCGCCTGCAGCTGACGAGCCGCCTCGTCGAGCTCGACGGGGCGTGGGTGATCACCCGGACGGTCGTGTCGACGTGGTGACGGGGGCGGGGCGCGCGCGGTCGGGACCTCGGGGTCTTCTGCAGACCGGGATCGTGTCCCGATCGGCGCCCCGTCACCGGGCGCATGAGCGGGCGGCTCATACGGCACGGAACGCCCCGCAGTGGTCCGCGAGGTGTGTCCTCGTCCGAGCGTGGCGGTCGACGACCCTCATGAGCTGCACCGCCCATCGCGTTGCTAGCGTCGAGGGATGGCGAGCATCTCCTACCCGAAGCAGCTTCCTACCGGCGGTCGGGTCGAAGTGCCCGCACCGTCGATGGGAGTACCTGAGCACCTGCACGAGCGACTGCACTCTGCCGTCCGCCAGCTCGCTTCGCGCGGCTTCGATGTCCGCATCAGGCCGCACGTGATGATCGGCGGCCTCGTTCCGCCGTCCGTCGCCGAGCGCGTCGCCGATCTCCACGACGCCTTCCGGAGCGGTGACACGGTCCTCCCGCCCTGGGGCGGGGAGCTGGCCATCGAGCTGCTCGACACGATCGACTGGCGAGCCCTGGCGGACGCCCGCTCCTGGTTCGTCGGCTGGTCCGACATCTCGACCCTGCTCCTGCCACTGACGACCCTCACCGGGCTCGCGACGATGCACGGCGCGAACCTGATGGACGAGCCGTGGGAGCTGCCTGTCGAGTTCGAGCGCTGGACGGACGTCGCCGCCCTCCCCGCGGGAAGCACTTTCACGCAGCGGGCCGCACCGCGGCGCCGCAGCCGCCCCTGGGGAGCGTGGGAGGACGAACCTCTCGACCGCGATCGGGCCTACGAGGCTCCGACCCGCTGGCGACCCCTCGACGGGACCGCCGCCGTCGCGATCCGGGGACGGCTCATCGGCGGCTGCCTCGAGACCGTCTCCCCTCTGGCCGGCACGCCGTACGGTGACGTCCCGGGCTTCGCCCGGCGCCACGCACCGGAGGGCACGATCGTCTACCTGGAGGCGGCCGAGTCGACCGCGCCCACCGTCCTCAGAATGCTCACCTCCCTCCGCCTCGCCGGCTGGTTCGACCACGCGAAGGGCGTCCTGATCGGACGGACCGGCGGTAGCACCGTTCCCGGACTGAGCCAGGACGACTCGATACGACGCGCCCTCGGCGGTCTCGACATCCCCGTGATCCTCGACTTCGACACCGGACACCAGCCTCCGCAGATGCCTCTCGTCAACGGAGCACTCGCCGACGTCGTGCTGGACGGAGAAGCCGCCTCGATCACCCAGCAGCTCATCCCCTGAGCTGCCCGCTCGGCGATCTCCTATCGGAACGTCAGGCGTACCCCGAGAGGGCCTCACAACAGAGCGGCGGGCACGCGGACGTACGTCCGCGTGCCCGCCGTCATCGTTGTCCGGGTCAGAGTCCGAGGGAGGTCGAGGTGGTGCGCCAGGTGTCGAGGTCGTCGCGTCGCTGATCGAGGATCGTCTCGACGACGCTCACTGCGTCCTCGCCGGCCGCGAACCGCAGGGGCGGCCGGTCGGCGGCCACGAGGTCGAGGGTGGCCTGGGCGAGCTTGTCGGGGTCTCCGACCTGCTGGTGATTCATGTCGTCCTGGGACTTGCGGAACGCGGCGGATTCCTCGGCGTAGTCCTCGATGGTGATGTCGCCGTAGACGACGGAGCTGCTGTCGAGGAAGTCGGTCTTGAAGAACCCGGGCTCGACGATGGTCGCTTCGATCCCTAGGGGAGCGAGCTCCTTCTTCAGTCCCTCCATCCACCCCTCGAGGGCGAACTTCGAGGCGCTGTAGACGCTGCTGCCGGTGACGCCGAACGTGCCGGCGATGGAGGAGATGGTGATGACGTGGCCGCTGCCCTGTCGGCGCATGAGGGGCAGAACGGCGCGGGTGACCTCCATCGTCCCGTAGAGGTTGGTGTCGATCTGCTTCTTCACGAGGTCGAAGCTGGTCTCCTCGAACAGGCCGAGCTGGCCGTAGCCGGCGTTGTTCACGAGGACGTCGATACGACCGAACTTCGCCTCGGCCACCGCGACGGCCGCGGTGATCCGCTCGGCAGAGGTGATGTCGAGGGCTTCGGCGAGGAGGGCGTCGGAGGCGCCGAGGGCGTCGGTGACCGTCTCGGCGCGGCGGGCGGTCGCGACGACGTTGTGGCCGGCGGCCAGGGCGGCCTTCGCGATGGATGCGCCGATGCCGCGGTTCGCGCCGGTGATGAACCAGGTCTGCTGCTCAGTCATGGTGTTCTCCTTCTGTCAGTTGGGCCTGTGGGCCGAGAGCGCGGCTCGCGTGCTCGTGATCTCCACGACACCACCGTCTGAGCGGGGGAACGTGGCCGAGGTTCGCCCGGGGCATGAGTTGCCCGGGGTCGGATTGACCCCCCTCTATCGGTCCCGGCGCGATCTACCGTGGAAGGCATGGACCAGAAGGCAGAGCGGCGCGAGTTCTTGACGTCGCGCCGTGCGAACCTCACCCCCGACGAAGCAGGCATCGTCTCCTACGGGGGCGTGCGCCGCGTCCCCGGGCTCCGCCGTGAGGAAGTTGCTCAGCTCGCGGGGGTGAGCGTCGACTACTACACCCGGTTCGAGACGGGGAAGATCGCCGGCGTCTCCGACACCGTTCTCGAGTCCATCGCCCGGGCCCTGCGCCTCGATGACGCTGAACGAGCACATCTTCGCGACCTGGTGGCCACTCCGTCCACGCGCGGACGCCGCGCACTGCGCGCCCCGGCCCATCAGCAAGTCCGTCCCGGCGTGCGGCTGCTCCTCGATTCGATGGGTGACGTCCCAGCGATGATTCAGAACGGCCGGATGGACATCCTCGCCAGCAACGCCCTCGGGGACGCCCTCTACCTCGGGTTCGGGGCGACGCCGGAGCGGCCTGCGAACTTCGCCCGGTTCGTGTTCCTCGACCCCCGGGCCCCCGAGTTCTACGTTGACTGGGCTCGAGCTGCCGCGGACTCGGTGGCGATGCTGCACCTGCACGCCGGCAGGCACCCTGAGGACAAGGCTCTGGCCGATCTGATCGGGGACCTCTCGGTCCACAGTCAGCCGTTCCGCCAGTGGTGGGCCCAGCACGACGTCCGCATCCACTCCGCCGGCAGCAAGAGCTTCCACCACCCGATCGCTGGGGACCTCACCGTCGCGTTCGAGTCGTTCGATGTCGCCGCTGATGACGGCCAGATCCTCCTCACCTACACCGCCGAGCCCGGCTCGCCCTCGGCCGGCGCACTCGGGCTCCTCGCGAGCTGGATCGCCACCGAGCAGCCGGCACGCCCCACCGAGCCCGCCACCGACTCGAGCCGTATGAGCGGCACCGCGTGACCGCCCACGACGCGGCCCGCGCCTCGTCTACTACGGCCGGCGCTGGCAGATTTCCGCTGCTTTCCGTGCTCGTGCTGGCCTTCGCCGGGTTCGTCAGCGTCACCACGGAACTGATGCCCTCAGGGCTCCTCACCGAGATCGCGCCCGCACTCGGGGCGTCGGTCTCAGTGACGGGCACCATGACCTCCGTCTACGCGCTCGGCATCGTCCTGACCGTGCTGCCCCTGACCAGGCTCACCCTGACGATGACCCGCCGCCGGGTCCTCGTCGGCACGGTCCTCCTGTTCGTCGCCAGCAACATCGTCGTCGCCCTCGCCCCGAACCTGCCCGTGGCGCTCGTCGGCCGGTTCCTCGGCGGCGCCTCGCACGGGCTCCTCTGGGCGGTACTACCACCCGTCATCGGTCGCATCGCCAACCCCGCCCACGCCGGCCGGGCCATGGCGATCGTCTTCACCGGCAACAGCCTCGGACTCGCCGCCGGCGCACCCCTCAGCGCCCTCCTCGGCGGAGCGGTCGGATGGCGCATGGCCTTCGTCGTCATCGCCGCCGCAGGGCTCGCCACCGCGGCGGTACTGCTCCGGGTCGTCCCGCCCATCAAGATGCAGCAGCACGAGCACATGCCTTTTCTTCAAGCCGCTCGCCTCCCTGGCGCTCTGCGGGTCTCGGTCGGCTGGGCCCTGATGCTCCTCGGCCACTTCGCCGTGTTCACATACATCGCCCCGTACCTCGAAGACGCAGGCCTCGGCGGAGCCGCCGTCAGCGGCTCCCTCTTCGTTCTCGGCGTCGCCGGAATCCTCGGCGTCACCCTCGCCGGCCGCGTCCCCCGACGAGCGCTGCTCGCAGGACTCCTCGTCTCGCCGGCCCTGATCGTTGTCGCGTTCGGGGTGCTGGCGATCGCGCCCCTGTCGACATCGCTCGTCGTGGCCGTTCTCATCACCTGGGGCGCCGGCTTCGCCGCCGCCGTCCTGTTCAACCAGCAAGCCGTCCTCGTCGCAGGCCAGCGAGCCCCCGAAACAGTCACCAGCGTCTCGGTCCTGGTGATGCAGTTCGGAATCGCCCTCGGAGCCACCGTAGGTGGAGTCGCCGTCGCCGCCTGGAGTGTTTCCGCGACCCCACTCACCGGACTCGTGTTCGTTGCCGCCTCTGCTGTCCTACTCGTCGGAATGCGGCCCGCGCTGAGAGTGTCCGTGTAGCCAGCCCACGGGACTCGTCGCGTTCGTCAAAACCCACGCCATCAAGCGCTGCCAAATTCACCGCCAACGAGCGCGAACATCCACGAATTTTCGTGGCACTCGGTGTCGCTTCTGCGTGTACCGGTGAGCGATCCCCTATCGGAACGCAGAAGAGCCCCGGACACCGACGTGTCGGTGTCCGGGGCTCTTCGAGGTGGTCAGGCGGAGAAGACCTGCTTGGCGACGGTGATCGCGGACATGGCCTTGGGCCAGCCGGCGTAGAAGGCGACGTGGGTGATCGCCTCGATGATCTCGGTCTCGGTGAGGCCGTTCTCCTTGCCGTAGTTCAGGTGGTACGGCAGCTGCGCGGCGTTGCCGCCGGTGATGAGCGCGGTGATGGTCACCAGGCTGCGATCACGGGGCGAGAGCTCCGGGCGCGCCCAGACGTCTGCGAAGAGGACGTCATCGGTGAGGGAGACGAGCTTCGGGGCGAAGTCTCCGATCATCTGCTGGGTCGCGGAGGACTGGGTCGCGGAGGGCTGGGTCGCGTCGGTCATGGTTGCTCCTTCAGGGGGTGGGGTCGGGTTACGCGGCCGCGGTGTTCGCGGTGCCGTTGTAGTCGTCGTCGGTGATGTGCTCGAGCCAGGTGTTCGTGGTCGCGGGGTCCTCGCCGTTCTCGACCATCGCGAGGTGCTCCATGAACACGCCGGGCGCCGAGGCGTGCCAGTGCTCCTGTCCGGGCGGGGTGTAGAGCGTCTGCCCGGGGTGGACCTCGATGATCCGGCCGTCGCGGGTGCCGAAGCGGCCGATGCCCTGCGTGACGCGGAGGTACTGGCCGTGCTCGTGGGAGTGCCAAGCGGTGCGGGCGCCGGGAGCGAAGCGGACGGTGACGACGACCATGTGCTGGTCGGGCTCGTGGGGCTGCGCGATGGGATCCATCCACACGTCGCCGGCGAACTGCGCGGCGGGCACGACGGTGGTGGGAACGGCGGGTTCGATGTTCATGGGTGAGGCCTTCCTCAGTCAGGGGATGGTGTCGGCGGGAACCCCCTCGGAGGTCGCCTGCCAGAGGGCGAGGAGGCGGATCGCGTCCTCGTAGGGGGTGCCGGGAGTGGGCGGGTAGACGAGCATCGTCAGGCCCTCGTCCGGGCCGAGAATCAGGGCCTCGTAGTTCAGCCGCAGATCCCCGACGACGGGGTGGTGGAAGTGCTTCTCACCGGACACGTGACGGGTGACGTTCTGCGCCGCCCACCTGCTGCGGAACTCACTGCTTCGGGTGGAGAGGTCCCCGACGAGACCGGTGAGGGCCTTGTCGTACGGGTCACGGCCGGCCTCGGCGCGCAGCAGCGCCACCATGTCGTCCGCGGACCGGTCCCACTCGGGATAGAACCGTCGAGCGCGCGCATCCAGGAACACGAAGCGGGCGTGGTTCACCGGTCGGGCCGGTTGCACGTACATCTCCGAGTAGAGCGCGCGTCCCAGCTCGTTCGCGGTGAGGATGTCGCCCCTGCCGTTGCGGATCACCGCCGGGACGCTCGACACGCTGTCGAGCACGAGCTGCATGCTCGCGCGGATCACCGGCCTGCGAACAGGCCGCTGACGCGGGACAGCTCCGGCCCCGAGAACCTGCGCGAGGTGGATCAGGTGCTCACGCTCCACCTCGTCCAGCTGCAGCGCACGAGCGAGCGCATCGAGCACCGCCTCCGACACTCCCCCGGCCGCACCGCGTTCGAGGCGGGCGAGGTACTCGACGCTGACGCCGGCCAGCATCGCGACCTCGCTGCGCCGAAGCCCCGCCACCCGACGAGTCCCACCCGAAGGGAGCCCCGCCTGCTCAGGGCTGAGGCGCGCCCTCCGCGAGGAGAGGAACGCCCCGAAGCTGTTCTCGTTGATGTCCACGGCTTCGACGCTACGTTCCCCCGTCGACGCGAGGGACGCCCACGTTGTACGCCCCTCCGCGGAACACCCCTCCTAGCGTCCCGGACGCCGATCCCCTCACGGGATGCTCAATGCGACAGCTGAACAGCGACGCTCCCGGCTACGTTCGACCAACATGCCGACGGACCGAGCTCGGAGGCGGCTCATGCCGGACACGACCGCACACCTGCCTCTCTCGCTCGACGGTTCCGTCGCCGGCCCGGATCAGAGTCGGAGGAACCTCTTCGAATACGCGGCATCGAGCTGCACGCCTGGCACATCGGCGATCCGCGCGCTACTCAAGCGGACGCGCAGGCCGCTGACTGGTTGATGCGCCCTCGCGGGGCGTACGTGATGGGCCGCAACAGGTTCGGCCCGGTCCGAGGTCGCCGGGACGAGGAATGGCGCGGCTGGTGGGGCGACGAACCGACGTATCACGCACCCGTCTTCGTGTTGACGCATCACCTCACGACCCGATCGAGATGGCGAGCGGGACGACCTTCCACTTCGTCACAGAAGGCTCTGCCACCGCTCACGCCCGAGCCGTCGAAGCAGCCGACGGCCAGGGTGTGCGCGTCGCCGGCGGAGCGTCCACCGTGCGTCAGGCTCCGGCTGCCGCCGACCGGTCGAGGTACTGCACTCGCCCTTGGCGACGCACGTGCGCTACCTGCGCTGACGCGCGGGATCCGTCTCCCCGAACGCCGACGAGAACGATCAGCCCGCGGTGAGCGCTCGACGATCCCCTATCGGGACTCGGACTCGACAGACGACACCTTGAGTTCGCAGTCGAGGACACAGTCCTCCAGGTCTGCGAGTCCCGACCGGACCGTGCCCACCCGGACGAGCGCGGCGTCACCCACTCCCGAGCCGTCGTGCGTGAAGACGACGAGCTCGCGGTGGGTCGGCGACCAGACGACGTCTCCCGCTCGGTAGTGGGCGACCGCCTCCGCCGAGGCGAGGGCCCCCGACACGGTGACGTCCTCGGCGACGAGCGCGGCGCCCATACGGTCCTCGAACACGAGGGAGGCGGGGAGCCCGGTCGCGATCGAGCGCGCGGCGGGTGAGTTCTCGAACTCGATGGTGATCGCGGTCACGTCGGCGGAGGAGAGCGGGACGGGAACGGGGAACGCGAGAGCTGGAGCGAGCAGCGCGATGAGTCCTGCCTGGGCGAGAGCACCGAGGAGGGCTCCCAGACGGCGACGCGACGACGCGGCCGTCGTGCGGACGATCGGGGCGCCGTCGGTCTCGCGGTCGTCGGTCGCGCTCAGGGGGAGTCTCATCTGCGCCTCCGTGGTCGAATCGAAACGGTGACCGCGGCGGTCGACCAGTGCTGCCTCTGTGGTACGACTCAGCGAACCGCTCGGCGAGTGCCCGTGGGAGTCCCGTCGCTGACGCGCCCTCTCAGGGCGCCCCACTCCGGCCGAGGGTCGACCTACTGTTGCCGCATGGTCGATCGATCCGAGATCCGCGAGTTCCTGGTGTCGCGCCGCGCCCGCGTCGAACCCGAGCAGGTCGGCCTCCCGCGCGGGACGGACCGGCGGGTGCCGGGCCTGCGCCGAGGCGAGGCCGCCGCGCTGGCCGGCGTCAGCGTCGAGTACTACGCCCGGCTCGAGCGGGGCGCGATCGGCGGCGCCTCCGACGCGGTCCTCGACGGACTCGCCCGCGCCCTGCGCATGGACGCCGCCGAGCGCGAGCACCTCGGCAGACTCGCTCGCGGTGCAGGAGACGGACCGTCGGCCCGCAGCCGGAACAGGGCGGCGCCCGCGTGGGCCCCCTCCCCCAGCGTCCGGTGGATGCTCGACTCCGTCGGCACCGCCGCCGCCCTCATCGGGAACGGCCGCACCGATCTGCTCGCCGGGAACCGCCTCGGCCGCGCGCTGATGTCGGACCTGATCGCCACCGCGACGACACAGCCGCCGAACTTCGCCAGGTTCCTCTTCCTCGAGCCCGCCTCCCGCCTCTTCTACCCGGACTGGGACGCCGCCGCGCGCATGAATGTCGCCCAGCTGCGCACCGAGGCCGGGCGCGACCCGCACAGCAAGGAGCTGCACGACCTCGTCGGCGAGCTCTCCACCCGCAGCGACCACTTCCGGCACCTCTGGGCCCAGCACGACGTCTGGCAGCACGACTCCGGCACCAAGCGCTACCACCACTCCGCCGTCGGCACGATGACGCTCCACTTCGACGGCCTCGACCTCGTCGGTCACCCCGCGATCCAGCTCACCGTGCTCACCGCGGAGCCCGGCTCCCCCGACCACGACGCACTCCTGCTGCTCGGCTCCCTCTTCACCACACCGGCGGAAACCGACCGCACGGTGGACTTGAAGAAAAGGTAGAGAGCCGACCTTCACGGAGAGGTGAAGCAGTAGCCCGGTCGACAATCGCAGTCCCGAAGAACCATCCCCATAGGGGGACCGCGTGCCGACGAGAGATCCTGCTCAACGGTCTCGACGACGCGCTCTCGACACGCGTACAGGGATCCCGACTCGGCGCTTCGCTGGCATGTACCCGTATTTGTCCGCCCATAGCTCCGGCTCGCTCGCGCGGTCGATCCAGCGCAACGAGTACACGCGCCCTCGGACGTCGACCGAGGCTTCGAGAAGTTCCTCGAAGAGCGACTCATCCCCCAGCTCGAAACCGTCCTCGTAGGCGGGGCCCACGCGCGGATGGGATTCGTCGAAGGCAGGCTCGTAGAAGAACGTCCACGCGATCCCCCAACGCGGATCGCTCAGCTCCCGTCTCCACCACCGGCCACTGGCCGCGAGGTGAGCGCCGACCTGCACCGAGAAGTAGCCCGCTAGCTCACCCTCGAATGATGCCTCAGCGAGAGCCTCGCGGAACCGCTCGAGTTCAGGACGCAATTGCGACGAATCACGCTTGCTCGAGTGGAAGAACATTCGCTGACGGTACTGCGCCGCACTGGCGAGGACGAGCGCCGCTGACATACTGGCCGAATGACGATGGCGAAGCCCGTCATCGGACGCGAGCGGGAGTCCGAGGCCCTCCGAGACGCTGTCCGCGACGTCGAGAGCGGCGGTTCCGCGTTCGTGATCGACGGTGAAGCGGGCATCGGCAAGACGTCGCTGGTCGCGGACGTGATCGAGTACGCGACCGGCCGCGGCGCGCGGATCCTGACGACCACCGGCACCCTGGCCGAGTCGACCGAGCCGTACGCCGCGCTGCACATGCTCCTGTACCCGTTGCGCGGCGGCATCCCGTCGCTTCCGGCACCGCAGCGACACGCACTGGACGTCGCGTTCGGGGTCGAGACAGGTGTCCAGCCCTCGCCGCTGCTCGCAGGACTCGCGGCGCTGACCCTGCTCTCCGACGCCGTCGCCGAGCATCCTCTCCTGGTCGTCGCCGAGGACCTGCACTGGATCGACGCGCCGTCCGAATGGGCACTGCGGATGATGGCGCGGCGTGTCGCTGAGGATCCGATCGTCATGGTCATGACCACACGGAACACGGACACGGCGGTGGAGGCGGGGCTTCGACGCCTGCATCTCGCCCCGCTGGACGAGGCGGCTGCCGACGAACTGCTCGAGGGGATTCCGGAGGCTCCCCGGGGTCGGGCTCGACGCGACCTCCTGCTTAGAGCCGAGGGCAATCCGCTGGCGCTGCGCGAACTCGGCCGCTCGGCGTCGGCGGGCCGGACGCGGGATCGACCTACCGCGGGCAGAGTCGAGCAGGAGTTCGCCGGTCGATACGCGAAGCTGGACCCGTCGATCAGGCTGGCCGTCCTCGCCGTGGCGCTGTCCGAGGGCACCAGTGCGGAGGAAGCGGCGCGCGTGGCCGCACGCACCATCGGGCGGTTCCCCGCGCCGACCTGGACGGAGCAGGCGTCGGCGTCCTCACTCCTCGAGTGGGTCGCTCCGCGCGCGATCCGCTTCCGCCACCCGCTCGTCCAGTCGGCCGTGCTGGCAGCGGCGTCGCCGACCGAGCGGGCCGCGGTCCTGCGGTCGCTCGTGCTCGAGCACGAGCACGATCCGGCGCGGACGATCTGGTGGCGTGCCGAGCTGGCGACCGGCTACGACGATCCGCTCGCCGAGGAGATCGCAGCGCTCGGCGACGGCAGCGCGGCGATGTCCGACCCGTTCGCTGCGAGCCGCGCCTACGAGCGCGCGGCTGAACTGACATCCGACGTCGCCGGCCGAGTCGAGCGGCGCGTCATCGCAGCGGAGCTCGCCGGATTGTCCGGGAGGATCTCCGAAGCGTCGCTCCTGGTGCAGCGAGCACGCGACGAGGCGCCCGATCGGCTGCTCGCGGCGCGCGCGAAGTGGGTCGCCGAGACCCTGCCCACCGGCACGAACAGGCTCGCCGCCGGCGACCTCGCCCCTGCGCTGCACGCCGTCTCCGAGATGCAGGCGGCCGGCGGGAGCGGACTCGCTGCGGCCGCTCTGCTGCACCTGGCCGCGATCGCCTGGGATCACACCTCCGAGGCGAACCCGGGCGACCCGATGCTCGTCGTCGTCGACTCCCTCGCGCTCCCGGAGGACGATCCGCGGTCGATCCTCCTGGCAGCCCGGACCGAGCCCGTGGCACGCGGCGACAGTGTGCTGGAACGCGCACTCGCCTCGGCCCCGACGGCCCTGGACGAGGAGTCGGCATGGCTCCTCGGGTACGCCCTCAACCTCGTCGGCGAGATCGACACGGCCCGCGTCCTGCTCGACCGGGCCCTCGCGAGCATGCGGGCGAGGGGGGACCTGCGGACGTTCCCTCAGGCGCTGATGGGGAGCTCCATGACCACCTACCTCGCCGGCGACGCCGCGGGAGCCCGTGTCCTCGCAGAGCAGGGCCTCACGCTCGGCCACGACCTGGGAGACCCGGGGTTCTCGACCGCGGCACGGTGCGCACTCGCCTGGTTCGACGCCCTCGAGGGGGAGCAGCCGGACGTCGAGCGGATCGCGGCAGCGACGGACGCGGGCCGACAGGTCCTCCGCTCCAGCGCGATGCGGGCGACCGTCCTCGGGGCGGCCGGGGCCGCGCATCTCGTCTCCGGCCGAGCGGCGGAGGCGCTCGAGCGCCTCCGCTGCCTGCTCGACCCGGGCCACGACGCCTATCACCCGTGGTTCGCCGTCGTGACCTCGCACGACTTCGTCGACGCCGCGCTGGAGTCCGGCAAGCGCACGGACGCCGAGCAGCGGCTGGCGGGCCTCGAGCTGCTCCACGCGCGCTGGCACGCACCCATGGTGCGGACGGCCGTCGACTACGCCCGGCTCGCGCTCCTACCCGACGACCAGCTCGAGCCGGCGTGGGCGGCACTGCGGCACGAACGCTGGCCGATCCCGTACTTCCAGGCCCGCGCGCTCCTCCGACTGGGCCGGCGTCTTCACCGGGCGGGCCGGAACGACGCCGCCCGCTCCGCTCTGCACGCCGCCCTCGACCTCTTCGGGGCGATGCCGGCACCGGCCTGGGAGGAGCGTGTGCGAGACGCCCTCCGGGCCACGGGCGAGCGATCGCCGGTCTCCGGGCGGCGGGGCCTCGAACTGCTCACACCGCAGGAGCTCCGTGTCTGCACGCTCGCGGCGCGAGGGATGAGCAACCGTGCCATCGGTGAGCGCCTCTTCGTCTCGCCCCGGACGGTCGGTGCGCACCTGTACGCGGCCTTCCAGAAGCTCGGGATCTCGAGCCGGCAGCAGCTGCCGATGGCCCTGACGACCGACGGCACTCTGAGTCCGTCCGCGGACGACTAAGTCACCCGGCGCCGGATCTCGGTCATCGTGACCGATGCGCCGCCGCAACGCGCGGCCGTACCGTCACGAGCGGAATCACGCACCTCCGCTACCGGCACAGTCCTGCGCCACCGGTGCGGATCAGGAAGGACATCGCCATGCCCGACTCCCCCACCATCGTCCTCGTCCACGGAGCGTTCGCTGACGCCGCCAGCTGGGCGCCCGTCACGAAGCTCCTCCTGGACCAGGGCCACAAGGTCTTCGTTCCGCCGGTGTTCAACCGCAGCCTGTCCGGGGATGCGGCCTACATCAGGTCCTTCGTCGAGCAGATCGACGGGCCGGTCCTCCTCGCCGGGCACTCCTACGGCGGCGCGATCCTCACCGTCGCCGGCGTCGCCGAGAACGTCGTCGGACTGGTGTTCGTCGCCGCCTACGCACTCGAGGAGGGCGAGAGCCTCGGCGCCCTCCAGGGAGGGTTCCCCGACAGCGACCTCGCCGCGAACCTCGTGTACGCGCCCTACCCCGTCGACGGCGCCGAGCCCGGAACCGACGTCTCCGTCGCGATCGACGCCTTCCCCGCCGTGTTCGCGGACGGGCTCGAACTCGAGAAGGCGAAGGTCCTCGCGGTCTCGCAACGTCCGTTGTCCGCCGTCGCGTTCGGCGAGCCCGCATCCGCGGCCGCGTGGAGGACCACGCCGTCCTGGGGCATCGTCTCGAGCGCCGACCGCACCATCAACCCCGATGTCGAACGCTTCGGCTACAAGCGCGCCGGGGTCCGCAGGGTGATCGAGATCGACGGACCTCACCTGGTGATGCAGACGCACCCCACCGAGGTCGCCTCGTTCATCACCGACGCCGTCGCCGAACTCGGCTGACCCCGAAGCCGGCACCAGACCACCGACGAACAGCCTCAGGAGGGCGACCATGGGATACGTGACCACCGACGACGGTGCAGAGATCTACTTCAAGGACTGGGGAAGCCACGACGCGCAGCCCATCGTGTTCCACCACGGCTGGCCGCTGTCCTCGGACGACTGGGACGCGCAGATGCTCTACTTCCTGGCCGAGGGCTACCGCGTGATCGCGACCGACCGGCGGGGCCACGGGCGCTCGTCGCAGATCGGCACCGGCCACGACATGGACCACTACGCCAGTGACGTGTCCGCCGTCGTCGAGCACCTCGACCTGCGCGACGCGGTCCACATCGGCCACTCCACCGGAGGCGGCCAGGTCGCCCGGTACGTCGCCCGGTTCGGCCAGCCGCAGGATCGGGTGACGAAGGCTGTCCTGGTGTCGGCCGTCCCGCCGCTGATGGTGAAGACGGAGGCGAATCCCGAGGGCACCGACATCTCGGTCTTCGACGGGTTCCGCGAAGCGCTGGCCGCGAACCGCGCCGGGTTCTTCCGGGCGGTCGCCTCCGGGCCGTTCTACGGCTTCAATCGCCCCGGCGCCACGATCTCGGAGCCGGTGATCGACAACTGGTGGCGGCAAGGGATGACGGGCAGCGCCCTCGCGCACTACGAAGGCATCAGGGCGTTCTCGGAGACCGACCAGACCGAGGACCTGCGCGCCATCACCGTGCCCGTCCTCGTCCTCCAGGGCGACGACGACCAGGTCGTGCCCTATCGGGACGCCGCCGTGAAACAGGCCGAGCTTCTCAGCGACGCGACCCTGAAGATCTACGAGGGCTACCCGCACGGGATGCTGACGACCCACGCCGACGTCATCAACCCCGACATCCTCGCGTTCATCCGGGGCTGACGCCGCCGAGGCGGAGTTCGGCGGTCCGAGCAGGAGGAGCGGTGCGGGGGGTGTCCGGCCCACCCGCATCGCTCTTCGACGGAGTCGCGCCCGCCGCCTCCGCGTCGCTGCGTCGGGGGTACTCGCCGCCGCCACCGCGGTGGATCACGGCGATCGGCGCTGGTGCAGCTCCGATAGGAGGTGCTCTCTCGTTCTGAGTGCGGCGGTCGGGGACTTCTCTGCGGCACGACCATCCGTTACGCCGGCCGCTCCGAAGACCGATCGCATGTCCTGGTGCCGACAGGGCGGCATTCGACCCGATCGGACGCCGCCCTCCGGGAGCCCCTCCACTTCTCGACGTGACGAGCGACCATTCCGTTGCGGGACTCGGTGCCGCTTCGTCCGCTCGACCCGACCTCTGCTGCCGGACGAGCGCCGCCCGCCCACCGACTCTGGTCGGTCGGGCCGAGCGCTGCTAGCGTGCGCCACGTGTCAGATGATCGGTCGCGGGCCGTCCTCTTCGGAGTCGCCGTCCACCTCGCACGGTTCGGCGTCATCACGGGCACGCTCGCGGCGGCGGCCGCGATCGGGGTGCCTGGCTGGTACCTGGGCCTGACCGCGAACCTCGCGTGCGTCGCGTTCGCGGCACTGCTCGTGACCTGGCGGCGACTGTGGCACGCGAGCGGGATCCTCGTCGTCCGGCGCGGCCGGACCGCGCTGCTCCTCCTCGTGCCGCTCCTGCTCGAGGTGCTCGCGTGGACAACCGGCGGGCTCGAGGACCGTCCTCCGGGCTTCGGCCTGTGGGCGCTCACCCTGCTGCTCGTCGGCATCAACGAGGAGCTGATCAGCCGGGTCGTCGTGCTCGAGCGACTGCGGTCCTCGTTCGCTGCGCCCCTCGCCGTGACGATCACCGCCGCGCTGTTCGGGTTGCAGCACCTCTCCGCCTTCGCGACCACGGACCGCACCGCGGACGACATCGCCCTGAACGTGCTGGTGTCCGGGTGCTACGGGTTCGCACTCGCCGCGTTCCAGTACCGCTACCGCTGGGTCCTCCCGCTGATCCTCCTGCACGCCGCGGCCGACTTCACGACGATCCTGTCGCTGCGGCCGCTGGCCGATCCGGCGATCGCCGTCACCCTCGTCGTCTTCATCGGGCTGGGTGTCCTCCTGCTCAGGAGGTCCCGGACCGTGGAGGGTGAGCCTCCTCGTCGTCAGCGGTAACGGGGTACCGGTTCTCGTCCGCGAGGAGTCGGCGCCCTCCCATGCTCGCCCGCGGGACGGCCCCTGCGTCACCCGCGTGCCGGCACCCGTTCCGGCATTCCCTAGTGCCCCGGCCGATCGTGGTCGACGGGTAGACACGAGCAACGGGATTTGTTTCTCTGACTCGTGCGTCGGCCGGCGCATCCAGGCCCGATGGCGGGCGCAAGGAGGCGCACAGTGAAGATCTCGACCCCACGGCGACTGTCGATGGCGGTGGCCGCCGCGGTGGCCCTCGCGCTGACCGGGTGCACGTCGACCGCAGAGGAGACCCCGGAGGACGGGATCACGTTCTGGGTGCAGGAGGATCTCCCCGACCGGGTGGCCGCGGCCCAGGCGATCGTCGACGCCTTCACCGAGGAGACCGGCGTGCAGGTCGAGCTCGTCTCCGTCGCGGAGGACCAGTTCAGCCAGCTCATCACCTCGTCCGCTGCCGCCGGAGACCTGCCCGACGTCATCGGCGGGATCTCGCTCCCCCAGGTGCGCACCCTCTCCTCGAACGAGCTGATCGACACCGAGGCCGTCGGCACGACGATCGAGAGCCTCGACACCGCCACCTTCTCGGAGCGCGCCCTCGAGCTCACCTCCGACGACGGCACCCGCCTCGCGGTGCCGAGCGAGTCGTGGACGCAGCTGCTCTTCTACCGCACCGACCTCTTCGAGGCCGCGGGCCTCGAAGCTCCCGACTCGTACGACGCGATCCTCGAGGCCGCTCGAACGCTGGACAGCGACGACATCGCCGGGTTCGTGGGAGCCACGGCCCCCGGCGACGCGTTCACCGAGCAGACGTTCGAGCAGATCGCCCTCGGCAACGACTGCCAGCTCGTGGATGACGGCGGAGACGTGGCGATCGACTCCGACGCCTGCGTCGAGGCGCTGAGCTTCTACGGCGACCTCACGACCGAGTACTCCGTGCCCGGAGCGCAGGACGTCGACACGACCCGTGCCACCTACTTCGCCGGTGACGCCGCCATGTTCATCTGGTCGAGCTTCGTCCTCGACGAGATGGCAGGGCTCCGGGAGGACGCCAAGCCCTCCTGCCCCGAGTGCGCCGCCGACCCGGCGTTCCTGGCCCAGAACACGGGAGTCGTGACCGCTCTCACCGGACCCGAGGCCGACGGTCCCGCGCAGTTCGGGGAGATCACCTCCTGGACGATCACCGCCGGTGCGAACACGGGCGACTCGCAGGCCTTCATCGAGTACATGATGGGCGACGGCTACGAGCAGTGGATCGGCATCGCCCCGGAGGGCAAGGTGCCGGTCCGCACCGGCACCGCGGAGGAGCCGACACGGTTCTCCGATGCGTGGGCGACCCTGCCGGCCGGCGTGGACACCAAGGCTCCGCTCTCCGACTTCTATGCCCCCGAGGTGCTCGACGCGGTCGCCGCCGGCCCGCAGGACCTCGCCCGCTGGGGCATCACGCAGGGCCAGGGCGATCTCCTCGGAGCGCTGCAGGGCGAGCTGCCCGTCTCGACCGCGGTCAACGACGTCAGCCAGGGCGGCGACCCGGGTGACGCGGCCGAGACGGCCGCCGAAGCCGTGCGGAGCGTGCAGGAGTCACTTCAGTGACGCAGCTCGCGGGGGGAACGGGCCCGACCGGACCCGCCCCCGCAGCCGACCTCGGACCCTCGTCGGACGGACGCGGTCCGGGCCGCGGCCGACGGCGCTCCCGCCGGGATCGCGAGGAGAACCGGACCGGCCTCCTCCTCCTCGCCCCGACCCTCGTCATCGTCCTCGTCGCGGTGGTCGTGCCCATCCTCTGGGCGGTCGCACTGGCGTTCCAGCCCATCCGTCTGCTCAACATCAGAGGTGCCGGCTTCTTCGGCGAGTACACCCTGGAGAACTTCGCCGATGTGCTGACCTCGCCCGGGTTCTTCGCCGCGCTGAGGACGACGGTCGTCTACTCGGTGGGCGGAACCGCGCTGGCGATCGGCATCGGCCTCGTCGCGGCCCTCGCTCTCCGTCGGCCGTTCCGCGGGCGCAGTCTCGTCCGTGCCGCGCTCCTGCTCCCGTACGTGGCTCCGGTCGTCGCGGCGACCTTCGTGTGGTCGACGATGCTCAACCCGCAGTTCGGAGTCGTCAACTGGGTCGGCACGAACCTCCTCGGGTGGGACGACCCGGTCGCCTTCCTCTCCCAGCGCTCGCTTCCGGTGATGGTGCTCGGGGTGGAGGTGCAGCTGCCGATCGCCCTCCTGACCGTCATCCTCTTCGAGGCCTGGCGCTCCTTCCCGTTCGCGTTCCTCTTCCTCACCGCGCGACTCGCCGCAGTACCGGAGGTGCTCGACGAGGCGGCCCGGATCGACGGCGCCACGCCCTCGCAGCGCTTCCGCCACATCCTCCTGCCGCAGCTCCTCCCCACGATCGCGGTGCTCAGCGTGCTGCGGTTCATCTGGACGTTCAACAACTTCGACGACATCTACCTGCTCACCGGCGGAGGCGCCGGGACCGAGGTCGTCTCCGTCCGGGTCTTCGACTACCTCACGGCGCGCGGCGACATCGGAGCCGCCTCCGCCCAGGCGCTCGTCCTCGCGGCGATCCTCGCGGTGCTCGTCACCGTCTATCTGCGGCTCTTCGGCCGAGAGGAGGAGGTGTCATGACCACGGAGACCCGGCCCCGCAGCGCCGACGCCGGCCATCGACGAGGCGTGGCCCGCGACCGCTTCGAGAACGCGGCCATCCGCGTCCTGCGCCCGCTCATCATCGTCGCGCTGCTCGTCGTCGCGGTGTTCCCCTTCTACTACATGGTGCTCCTGAGCTTCCGCAGCCTCGACTCGCTCCTGCAGAACCCGGGCTCCATCTGGATCGCACCGAGCGAGGTCGACCTCTCGACGTACATCGACGTCCTCTCCCCGGTGGACAGCGGCGGCCAGGGATTCGTCGTCTTCCTGCGCAACTCGTTCCTCGTCGCGCTCGGCACCGTCGTCCTCACACTGCTGGTCGCGATCCCCGGGTCCTACGCGGTCAGCCGGCTCGCGTTCTTCGGGAGGCGGCAGGTGTCGGCGCTGTTCCTCGCCGTGTACTTCTTCCCGTCGATCCTGCTCGCCGTCCCGCTCTTCGTCTTCTTCACGCAGATCGGACTCCGGGGTTCGCTCCTCGGACTGCTGATCGTCTACGTGTCGCAGGTGGTCGCCGTCTCGATCTACACGCTGCGCAACTACTTCGCGACCATCCCCGTGTCACTCGAGGAGGCGGCGGCGATCGACGGCGCCTCCCGCCTGCAGGTGATGAGACGGATCAGCCTCCCGCTCGCGATGCCCGCGATCGTCTCCAACGGGCTCTTCATCTTCATGATCGCCTGGAACGAGTTCCTGTTCGCCCTGCTCTTCCTCGTCGAGCGCCGCGACACCTGGACGGTGTCTCTCGGCCTCTCGCAGCTGGGGGGCAGCATCGAAGTGCCCACGACCGTGCTGATGGCGGGATCCGTGATCCTCACGCTGCCCATCATCGTGCTGTTCTTCGCATCCGAGCGCCTCCTCACGGGCGGCCTCACCGCGGGCGCCGAGAAGGGCTGAACCACGGGTCGAGGGCCGCTGCTTCTCCGGCTCAGGACGTGTAGTAGCCGGCCTCGAGGTCCTCGAGCAGCGTCGGGCCGCTCGGCTCCCACGCGACGAGGTCCCGGGTGACGGCGTTCGAGGCGGGCTGGTCGCCTCCGAGCAGGGCGCCGAACACGCCGAGCTGCTCCGGGTCGACGGCCGAGGCCGTCAGGCCGGTCTTCCGGGCGATGGCCCCGGCGACGTCGCGCATCACCACCCCCTCCTCACCGACGGCGTGCAGCACGGCTCCGGCGGGCGCCGTCTCGAGCGCGATGCGGAACAGCCGGCCGGCGTCGCTGATGTGCACCGCGGGCCATCGGTTCGATCCGTCGCCGACGTAGGCGGCGGTGCCGAGCTGTCGGTCGAGCCCGACGAGCGCGGCGATGAGGCCGTTGCGGTCCCCTTCTCCGTGGACCGTGCGGGGCATCCGCACGAGACCGGAGCGGATTCCGCGGCTCGACAGCGCCAGCACGGCACTCGCCGTGCGGGCACGCGCCCCCGCCGGCCCGGCGGGATCGAGCTCGTCCTCCTCGGTGGCGAGCCGCCCGAGGCTCGTCGGAGTGCCCGACGCGGCGAAGAAGGCCTTCCCGGTGCTGTCCAGCGCCGACCCGATCCGCTCGAGGAGGCGCACCTCATTGTCCACGGCGGCGTCGAATGCGGCGAAGTCGAGGGTGAAGGCGAGATGCGCGGTGGCATCCGCGTCCAGGGCCTCCGCGACCAGCAGATCGTGATCGCCCATGTCGCCCCTCACGGGCGTGACGCCGGCGCGACGCACCTTCTCGGACGAGGCCTCCGATCGAACGAGTCCGCGGACCTCGTGTCCCGCCGCGACGAGCTCGGTGGTGAGGGCCGTTCCGATCCAGCCGGATGCTCCGGTGACGAATACGCGCATGTGATCGCTCCTGTCCTTGACGGGTCGCCGCGCTCTGCGGCGGCCCGAGTCCCTTCGGTGATGTGACTCAGGCACATGACGCTACACCTGATGCAACTCTGTCGCATCACCAGACCGATATCTCCGCCGAAAACAGGCGGTGGCCGAGGGGTGCCCTTTCGCTTCGATGCAACCCGATAGCATCACTAGACTCGTGGCATGGCTCGATGGGAACCGGATACGCGGGGACGACTGCTCCACGCCGCGGTGGAGCTCTTCGCCGAGCACGGCTACGACGACACGACGGCGGCGCAGATCGCCGACCGGGCCGGCGTGACCCGCACCACGCTGTTCCGGCACTTCGCCGACAAGCGGGAGATCCTCTTCCAGGGACAGGACGAGCTGGTCGCCCTCGCCGTCGAGGGCGTGGAGGGCGCGACACCGGGCGGCACGCCGTTCGAGATCCTCCGGGCGGGGGTCCTGCCCCTCTGCGCCGTCCACACCGACGACCGGCGGCAGGTCCGCCAGCTGCTCGCTGTCATCATCCCCGCGAGCCCCGAGCTGCGAGAACGTGCGGCGTTCAAGCGTTCCGCGATCACGGACGCTCTCGGTGCCGCCCTGACCGCACGACTCGGCGATGCACGCCAGGCGGGCGTGCTCGCGGATGCCGGGGTCCGCGCGTACTACGACGGCTATGCGGCGTGGATCGACTCCGCCGAGCGGGATCCCCTGATCGACCGCGTCGGCGCCGAGCTCGCGACGGTCGAGTCCGTCCTCGTCCGGCTGGCCTTCTCGACACTGGCCGCAGCCCGCACCTGACCGGTCACCTACGGGCGCGGTCGCCTGTGGACGCGAGGGCCGACGCGGGCGCCTCTCCCCTGCCGGAGTCGACCGCGAGTCGGTCCCTCAGCGACCCGTCCCGGCGTCCTCCCGACGACTGGCGAACTGCTGGCTGCCGAGGACGGCGAGGAGCTCGAGCCTGCCGGCGGCCTCGCTGCGCGGCGGCGCGGTGAGCACGAGGAGCGCCTGCGAGTCGTCCTCGGTGAAGAGGACCTGGCAGTCGACCTCGATCGGTCCGAGGTCGGGGTGGAGGAGGGTCTTGTGGTCGGCGAAACGGCGGCCCACCTCGTGCTGATCCCACAGGGCCGCGAACTCGGTGCTCTGCCGGCTGAGTTCCCGGACCAGCTCCGCGGCTCGGGAGTTCGGCCCCATCACGCCCAGGGCCGCCCGCAGCGAGGCGACCTGGGACCGGCTCTGCCGGTCGTGGTCGGCCTCCGGGTACCGGCGGCGCTCCGTCTCGGGGCGGAGGAACCAGCGGTGGATCTCGCTGCGTTCGAGGCCGGTGAAGCGGCTGAGATCCCCGAAGAGCGCCTTGGCCGGTTCGTTCTGCACGAGGGCTTCGCCGAGGGGCGACAGGATCATCGCCGGAGTGTCGGCGAGGCGGTCGAGGACGCGGAGCAGCCCGGGGGCGATGTAGTCGCCGCTGCTGTGGCGATCGGGCGCGTCGAGGCCCGCGACGCGGAACAGGTAGTCGCGCTCGTCGGGCGTGAGGCGGAGGGCGCGGGCCAGCGAGCCGAGGATCTGCACGCTCGGCCGGGTGCTGCGGCGCTGCTCGAGGCGGGTGTAGTAGTCGGTGGACATGCCCGCGAGCTGCGCCACCTCCTCGCGCCGCAGGCCGGCTGTGCGGCGACGGGGTCCCTCGGGCAGGCCGACGTCGGAGGGGTGCAGACCGTCCCGGTGACGAGTCAGGAACTGGGCGAGAGCGTCGGGGTCCATCTGCCCCAGTATCGGTGCGCAGCGGACGCGGAACCAGGGACCCGCTCTCCCTGGATGACCGCTCTCTGGCAGCCGCCGCGCACCGGTCGCAGGGTGGACGCATGCACATCAGCGGAAACACTGTCTTCATCCCCGGCGCGACCAGCGGAATCGGCCTGGCGCTCGCGCTCGCACTCCAGGCCAAGGGCAACCAGGTCGTCATCGGAGGCCGCCGCACCGAGCTGCTCGACCGGATCACGGCCGAGCACCCCGGCATCCACGCCGTCGAGATCGACATCACCAGCCCCGACAGCATCCGGCGGGCGGCGACCCGGGTGATCGCCGATCACCCCGAGGTCGATGTCGTCGTCACGATGGCGGGAGTCATGCGCATCGAGGACTGGACCACCCCCGACGGGTTCCTCACCAGTGCCGAGGAGACGGTGACGACGAACCTGCTCGGCACGATCCGGCTCATCGCCGCATTCATCGACCACCTCCGGACGCGCCCCGACGCGACGATCATGACCGTGTCCTCCGGGCTCGCCTTCACTCCGTTGAAGGTCACGCCGAGCTACAACGCGACCAAGGCCGCGATCCACATGCTGAGCGAGACGCTGCGCCTGCAGCTGGCCGGCACCACCGTGACGGTGACCGAGCTCGAACCCCCGTCGGTGGCGACCGATCTGATGCCCGGTCAGCGGGACAGCTCCTTCGCGATGCCGCTGGACGACTTCATCGGCGAGGTCGTCGCGCTCATCGAGGCCGAGCCCGACGCGCGCGAGATCCAGGTCGAGCGGGTGAAGTTCCTCCGCTACGGCGAGGCCCGAGGCGACTACGACGAGACCGTGGCGGCGGTCAACGGACTCGATCCGCACGGGAACTGAGCGAGGGTCCGCTCGAGTGCACTTCAGCACGCAGAGCGGACGCCGGCACGGCGGCGGCGCGGGAGAAGCTGGAAGAAGATCTCCGCCCGGCTGTCGATCCGGCAGCAGGATGCTCGTCGTCTCGAGCGCGGTGTGGGACCCGTGCGGTCGCGCTCGACCGGGCCGCCGCCGTGGCGTTCGCCGACGGTCCGGCCGCCGCCCTGCCCCTCCTCACTGCGAAGACCTCGCCCGGGACTCCCGCGTCGCGCCCCTGGCTCGACGGAGCACCGGGCGACGAGTTGGATGAGCACATGCGGACACTCCTCCCCCTCGCGGAACACGAGCGCTGGTCCATCACCGGTGCGGGCAGCACGAACGACGGACCGACCGACGGGCTGACGATCGCCCTCGACCGCGGACCGCAGGCAGGCCGCTGCTCGATCCGGACGATGCTGCGCACCGGACTGCGGATCGGGCCGCGATCCTCCGTGCACGGGCAGGTCACCGACGCGGTGGCGACCGCCTCCCTCGCTGTCAACTGCCTCCTCCTCGATGCGGTCCCGGAGGGGCTCGAACGACGCGAGGCGATCGCCGCGATGGACGCCGCCGGAATGCGATCCACCGCTCTCGCCGAGGACCGCGACGGGTGGAGCGTCGAACCACTCACCCTCGACGGCACCGACTACGCGCTGTTCACTCGCGCGATCCCGGAGGGCTCCGCCGCTCACGCCGACCTCGGCTGGGCGACCATCGCCATGTGGAGCACCGGCCCGCTCTTCCCCGGGCCCTTCCGGCTGGCGGAGGTCGAATCGGGGGACGACCTCCGCGTCCGGTGATCGACGCCCGGCGAGACATTCCGGGGCTGCTGTGGCCAACGGAGGAGTTCTCCTCCGGCCTCTCGCTGGCGCTGCAGCTGAGCGGGATCCTCCTCCTCGCGATCTACGGCGTGCGGCACTTCACCAGCCGGCCTGCAACGAGGGGCTGAACGCCCGACCGACAACGCATCACCGATGGAGTCGCCGGCATCGCGCTCCTCGGACCGGCGGGCGTCTCGAAACGGGCCGTCCTTCGCGACGCGATCCTTCCGGTGCATTCAGCGTCTTCCTCACAGCCGGAGGGATGCGCTCGGCATCACTTCACCCCGTTATGCAAAGGAGACGCTCGGCCGCCCTCGGCCACTGTGTCCGCCGCCCATGGACTGATAGAAATCTCATGAACGCCCGGGGGAAACGATGGTGCGTCTCGATCGACGACCATCCTCTCAGCGAAAGACATCATTGTGCCCGCTCCCTCTCTCCGCGCCCGCTCGGCGCGTTCCTTCCTCCTCGGGCTGGCAGCCTCGAGCCTCGCTCTGGGAGGAGTGCTGATCGCCGCGCCGTCGGCGAACGCCTCGCTTATTCCTACTCCGACTGCGACGCCCACGGCCTCAGCGGCACCCACGGCGGCTCCTGTCCCGACTCCGACGCCCACAGCTGCTCCCGATCCGGTCGATGACACCTGCTTCGATGTCGTCGAGCCCAGCCCCAGCGCCACCACGACCGAGCCCGTCGGGACGACCGAAGCCGCGCCCGGCGGCCTCGTCGTGCACCTCGAGCCCCTGACTCTCCGCGACTGCGTCGTCTCCGGAGAGATCCGAGTGGTCGCGACCGCGACGCTCGACAACGACGGCGACTACACGCCGCCGACCTCACGCTGGTACGACCTCGCCGAGTTCGTCGACGGAGGCGACATCCCGCTCGCCGTCCCCGCCGGCAGCTACTTCGTCTTCGCCGAGTACATCGCCCGCGCCGAGGGCGAGCCCGACCTCGAGCACTCCTTCTACGTCCACTACGTCGACGGGAACCCCGCCTCCTTCGTCGTGCCACCCGCGCCGGCAGCCACGCCGGCACCGGTCGATGACACCTGCTTCGATGTCGTCGGGCTCAGCCCCAGCGCCGCCACGACCGAGCCGGTCGGGACGACCGAAGCCGCGCCCGGCGGCCTCGTCGTGCACCTCGAGCCCCTGACTCTCCGCGACTGCGTCGTCTCCGGAGAGATCCGAGTGGTCGCGACCGCGACGCTCGACAACGACGGCGACTACACGCCGCCGACCTCACGCTGGTACGACCTCGCCGAGTTCGTCGACGGAGGCGACATCCCGCTCGCCGTCCCCGCCGGCAGCTACTTCGTCTTCGCCGAGTACATCGCCCGCGCCGAGGGCGAGCCCGACCTCGAGCACTCCTTCTATGTCCACTACGTCGACGGGAACCCCGCCTCCTTCGTCGTGCCACCCGCGCCGGCAGCCACCACCCCGACGGCCCACCCGGCCGCGACGACGTCCGGCGCGCGCCTCGCCCGGACCGGAGCGGATGCGTCCGCACCGCTCCTCGGCGCCGGCGTCCTGCTCGCTACCGGTGCCGCACTCCTGATCGGACGCCGCCGAGCCGCACGGGCCTGACGAGAGGTCGGGGTGTCCGCGCGGCGATGACTGCGGCGGGCACCTCGACAAGCGATGCCGCGAACGCGCTGGCCGCTCCCGGGCGGCGTGAAGGGCGACCCCTACGCGCGGAGCACACGCTCCAGCTCCTCCGCGATGGCGGTCATGCCCCGTTCGTTCGGGTGGAACGATCCCGCCGCGCGCGACATCTCCCGGTGGAAAGGCTGCACCCACGGGTCGGCGGAGCCGAGCGCGTGCCCCTCGCTCAGCTCGGACGCCAGGATCAGATCGGCGCCTGTGCGCGCGGCGGCGTCACGGAACACCGTGCCGATGGCGTCCTGGATGTCGAGGAGCCGCTCCAGCTCCTCTGCGGTGAAGGGCGTGCGGCCGAGCGACGCCCGATCCAGCACGGTGAGGTAGTCCACGAGCAGCACCCGGCAGCGCGGCGCCCGCGCGCGGACCCGCTCGACGACCCGCACCAGACCCGCCGTCGCCCCTTCGACGGCATCCGCGGTCGGCTCGGGGATCCCGTCGGCGAACGCGTCCCCGAAGAGCGCCAGCATGGGCGACTCCGGCTCGAGGCGGTGCCAGGCGACGTACGCCATCGCGCCGATGAACTGGAGGTCGTTGCCGCCCGCCGTGATCGTGACGACGGCGGCCGTCTCGGGCACCCCCTCCACCTGCGGGGGACGCTCCGTCCCGTCGCCCACGGCCTGGGGCGCGTCGAGGACGTTGGCCGTCGTGGCGCCCGACACCGTCAGGTCGACGAGCTCCGCGTCCAGGCGCTCCGCGAGCTGATGCGCGTAGTTCCGCCCGGACCGCAGGGCGGCAGCGTCGACGATCGGCTCGATCCCCGGGCCGGCGGCGAACGAGCTTCCCAGTGCGGCGATGGTTCGGGTCGTGGACACGGAGCCATGGTCGCACTTCCGAGGCACCGCACCGGACGGGAGCGTCCCTGAGGAGCGGCCCCGGAGCGACGCGACCGCTGAGATGCCGGTCGACGTCGTGTGCGCCCGCCGACCGAGGCCGCGGACGTGAGCCGGGCGGCACAGGACCCGTCCCCCTCACGGAACGCCGCTGGTCCGATGATTCGACGACTCGTACTCTCTCCTCCATGACGGACTACGCCCGACCCGCTGTCGAGGACCGCGTCTTCACCGACGAGGACGGGCGGCCCATCCCCTACGGCACTCGCTGGGGAGGAGGATCACCTCCCGACGAGAGCTACTCCGTCACGAGCGACACCGAGCGCTTCCGCCCCCTCCACACGATCGCCGACGCTCTGATCGAGCACCTCGTGCGAACCTGCGACGTCACGATCGAGGACGACCCGGCCCTGGCGTCCAGGGACGAAGCCGAGATCTCCTGGGCCACCCGCGCCGTCCGTCTGACCCCCGCGTCTGCCGAGGCCGCACCGCTGACGATCGTGTACACCGTCTTCCCCGGCATCCTCCTGCACGCCGGAGCACTGCACCGGTTCGAGTACCCCGTCTGCGGATGCGACGCCTGCGACGACGACTGGACCGCCCTCGCGGACGACCTCGAGCGCGCGATCCTCGACGTCGTCGCGGGCCGCTACGAGGAGAGCGTCACCGCCGGTGACGACAGTCTCACCGTCGGCTACCGCATCGGCGGCTCCGACGAGCTCGGCCTGACGAGCGGATACAGCACTACCGAGGGCCGGCACCCGGTGAGCGACCACGACGGCCGGCAGCTGTCCCCGCCGTGGAGCCGAGTGTGGGAGGCCTGGCCGAGACGGGCGCGCTGATCCCTCTTCAGGGCAGGCATGGCGACGTGAGACGCGACCGCCGATCCATCCCCCTACGAGACGGTCGGGAGCCCCTTCGAGAAGCTGATCGGACGGAGGTCGGGGTCGAGCATCTCCCACTGGCGTCGCCGTTCGGCTTCCCGGTCGCCGTCGCCCGATCCGTGCAGCGCGATCGCCTTGGCCGCGTACGTCGCGGCATGAGGCGCGTGATCGGCCATGTGGGCGACGGCCGCGGCCTGCCCGGCTGCTCTCGCGGCGGCGGTCGCTGCGGTGGCGCCGGCCTGAGTGGCGGACCGTGCGGCGGCA
Organism: Rathayibacter sp. VKM Ac-2803; assembly: GCF_009807175.1. Taxonomy (NCBI): domain Bacteria; kingdom Bacillati; phylum Actinomycetota; class Actinomycetes; order Micrococcales; family Microbacteriaceae; genus Rathayibacter; species Rathayibacter sp. VKM Ac-2803. Next base: position 361,310 of record NZ_WUCD01000001.1, read on the forward strand.
TGAGCCGCGAACGCAGCGGAACGGCACTCCGTCATGGGCACCTCTCCCCGCTCCCAGGCTCGGAGGACATCGAGCGCGTGTCGTGGGCGGGTGTCGATCGGATCCCACTCCTCGAACACGGGAAGGGCTCGTTCTGCACAGTCGGCGGCCCACCGCGCGAGCGCTCGGTGGATCTCCGGCTCGGGGTTCGCCCACTTCTGCTCGGTGGTCTCGGTCATGGAGTCATCGAACCAGCAGCTTGCACCTGCCGCAGCGTCATGTGGTCTGCTCGAAGCACGTCCCGTCCCGCTCCGAGAGGTCCGCCATGCACCCGTTCCCGACCCCGCCCCGTCAGGTCCCGATCGGCGACGCCGCGGCGTTCGTCGGCGTCACTCCTCGAGCGATCCGCCACTACCACCAGGTCGGCCTGCTCCCCGAGCGCGAGCGGGGCAGCGACGGCCGCCGCCGGTACGGCTATCCGGAGATCATCCGGCTGCTCTGGATCCGGCGGATGGCCGACGCCGGGATCGCCCTCGACGACATCCGCGACGCCTTCGACGGAGCCGCACCGGGCGGCGCCGACGGCGAGGACGAGATCGCAGGCGTCCTCGCACGACTGGAGGACACCCTCGCCGCTCAGGAGGAGGAGCTGCAGCGGAAGCGGGCCTCGGTGCAGCGCATGCTGGCCCTCGGCAGCCGGCTGGGACTGCTCGACGATCTCGTCTCGGGCCGCCTCGAGGGCGCGCCCGAGGGCTCGCTGCGCCAGGACGACCTGGACGTCCTGCTGGTGACCGAGCGGATCTTCGGTCCGCTCGGCGCCGCCGTCCAGGCCGGGCGCTTCGTCGCCCTGGCCGCCGATCCGGCACTGCGAGCGGAGTCCGACCGCGTCGATGCCGCCGAGGAGGCGCTCGACGACACGGTCGCCGTCGACGACCCCCGGGTGGCGCAGGTGGCGGCCGAGAGGCACGCCTTCGAGACGGCGCTGATGCGCGTCATCGAGGCGTCCGGTCAGCAGGAGGAGGACGACGCTCTCTTCGACGCCTGGGACGAGGCGCACCCGCCCGGGGACGCCGCCCCGGCGCCCGACCCCGACACGCAGGGCTCCCGGGCGAGGAGCGCGGCGGAGATCATCCGGAGCATGCCCTACGACTTCTCCCCGGCCCGCCGGCGCGCGATGGAGCTGGCCGTGCGACTCGGCGCGGCGGAGGCGGCGGCGGCGACCTGAGGAGGCCGAGCTGCGACAGCGAGCGCTGCCGTCCGTACCGCGATCCCGACCACCGATCGGCCGCTTCCGGACATGACCGCTACAGGCTCTTGCGACCGCGACCGGACACCTGCCACGGTCGCAGAGCGACCGACGACGGTCCGCCGACTCGAAGGACCGCGGTTCACTGATGAATGATTCCTCTTCGACCGAGCACGACACGAGCGAGATGACGCCCGAAGTGCTGGCCGCGTTCAGCGACGCCTGGAGCCGCCACGACCTCGAGGCGCTGATGAGCCACGTCACCGACGACTGCGTCTACAGCGCGTCCGTCGGCCCCGAGCCCGGCCGGACCTGGACCGGGAAGGAGCAGGTCCGCGAGGGCTTCGCGCTCATGCTCGCCTTCGACACGGGTCAGGAGCGGCACGAGGACGAGGGGCCCCTCATCGCCGGGTCCCGCGGTGCGGGCACCTGGTCCTTCACGGGCACCGGACCCGACGGAACGGTCCTGGTCACGCGAGGCTGCGACATCTACGAGTTCCGCGGAGGGAAGATCGCTCGCAAGGACGCTTTCCGGAAGGTCTACCAGCCCGACGTGAATGAGTAGTTCCCCGTCGACCGCCACGCGCACCCGCTCCTGGCTCCTCGTCGCCCCCTCGCTCATCGTCCTCGGCTGGGGTGGCAACCACTTCCTGCCGCTGATGCAGTACTACCGGCTGGTGGAGGGCTTCTCGCAGGTGCAGGTGAACATCCTGCTCGGAGCCTACGTCTTCGGAATCGTCCCCGGATTCGCTCTGTCGGGGGCGTGGTCGGACCGGTACGGACGGCGACCGGTGCTGATCGCGGGTCTCGTCCTCGGCATCCTCGGGAGCGTCGTGCTCGCGAGTTCCAGCACGAGCTTCGCCGGGCTCTGCGTCGGCCGGTTCGTCTGCGGCCTCAGTGTGGCGGCCGGGATGGTCGTCGGCACCTCCTGGATCAAGGAGCTCTCGATCGCGGAGGGACGGTCGACGGCGGGCGCCCGGCGCGCGGCGGGCATGCTCACCATCGGCTTCGGAGGTGGTGCCGGCATCGGCGGGGCCCTGGCCCAGTGGGGTCCGTGGCCCGCGGTGCTGCCCTACCTCGTGCAGATCTCCGCGTGCGCGGTCGCCCTGATCGTCCTGCTGCGGGCGACCGAGACCCGACGATTCGACTCCGGCGCGACGAGGCTGCTCGGCGACCTCCGCGTTCCGCGACCGGCGCGATCGACCTTCCTCCGGGTCGTCCTCCCGCTCGCGCCCTGGGTGTTCGCAGCACCGGCTCTGTCGTTCGCCGTGGGTCCGAGCCTGGTGAGCGACCGCATCCCCGGCCTCACCGTCGGCTTCGCCACCCTCGTGACGGTCATCACTCTCGGCGTCGGCTGGGTCACCCAGTTCTTCTCGGGCCACCTCGCGAAGTACCTGCGCGGGCGCATGCGGCTGGTGGGCGGATCCCTCATCGCCCTGGGCGCACTCCTGCTGATCCCCGCCGCCTCCACGCACCAGGTGTGGATCGTGCTCGTCGCCGCGCCCGTCTTCGGAGCCGGCTACGGGCTCGCGATGGTCTCCGGACTCTCCACCGCCCAGGCCCTGGCGGCACCCCACGAGCTCGCGGGCATCACGGCGGCGTACTACTCGCTGACGTACCTGGGGTTCCTCCTGCCCGCGATCCTCGCGGCGCTGACCCCGTTCGCGCCGATGTGGATCCTCCTCGGCGTGACGGCGGCCGCGTGCGCTCTGTGCACGGCACTCGCGGCCCGCGGGATGCGGCGCGAGGCCGGCGTCGCCTCCGCATCCTGAGCTCGCCCAGCATGCTGATCGAGTAGCCCGCGCAGCGGGCGTATCGAGATCCACCAGCGTCAGAAGGCCGGATCGAGGGCCTCCTCTGCTGAAGCCGGTGGGTCTCGATACGCCCCTGCGGGGCTACTCGACCAGCAGGGGTGGCGACGGGCGCCGCCCGTCGCGGACAACGGGGCCGTCCGTCATCCGGCCAGAGCGACGACGCCCCCTCCCGCGCGCACGGACCGGCGGCCGAGCCGTTCCTGGGACACCCCCGGCTCATTCCCGGTGGGAAGTTCCCGGCCGCTCCCGCCCCCTAAGTTGGGACTGGTGCCCACGGAAGGAACCGCAATGAGCATGGAAGGCGCGGCCTGGAGCTCGCTGTACAAGATCTCGACCGTCAGGGACGGGAAGCACGGCATCTCCCGCGAGTCGGTGCGGCGGATCATGACGTTCGCGGTGCCCTACCGGTCGAAGCTGCTGATCTTCATCGCCCTCTCCGTCGTGGGAGCGTTCCTCGCGGTCGCGACGCCCGTCCTCGCCGGCCAGGTCGTCGACGTCATCGTCGCTCGGGGCGCGGTCTCCACGATCGTGTGGCTCGCCGTCGTCATCGCCGTCGTGGCCGTGGCCGACGCCGCCGTGTCGCTCGTGACGCGCTGGTACTCGGCGCGGATCGGCGAGGGCGTGATCCTCGACCTCCGCACCGCCGTCTTCAATCACGTCCAGAAGATGCCGATCGCGTTCTTCACCCGCACGCGCACGGGTGCGCTCGTGAGCCGCCTCAACAACGACGTCATCGGTGCTCAGCAGGCCTTCAGCGGCACGCTGTCCGGCGTCGTCACGAACCTCGTGGCGCTGATCCTCACCCTGTTCGTCATGCTCAGCACGTCCTGGCTCGTGACGGTCCTCGCCGTGGTCATGCTCCCCGTCTTCCTGGTGCCCGCGCGCCGGATGGGCAGCCGCCTGGCCGCGCTGCGCCGCGAGGCCGCCGACCACAACTCCGCCATGAGCACCCAGATGACCGAGCGCTTCTCGGCGCCCGGCGCCACGCTCGTCAAGCTGTTCGGCCGACCCGACGAGGAGGCGGAGGAGTTCCGCGTCCGCGCCGCCCGCGTCCGCGACATCGGGGTGCGCACAGCACTGCTGCAGTTCGTGTTCGTCACCGCACTGACGCTCGTCTCCGCTCTCGCCCTCGCGCTCGTGTACGGGCTCGGCGGCGCTCTCGCACTCGGCGGCCAGCTCGACACCGGCGACGTGGTGACGCTGGCGCTCCTCCTCACCCGCCTCTACGCACCGCTGACCGGCCTCGCGAACGCCCGCGTCGAGATCATGAGCGCGGTCGTCAGCTTCGAGCGCGTCTTCGAGGTGCTCGATCTCGAACCGCTGATCCAGGAGAAGCCCGACGCCGTCACCGTCCCCGACGGCCCGGTGTCCGTCGAGTTCGACGACGTCCGCTTCGCGTACCCGTCCGCTGACAAGGTGTCGCTCGCCTCCCTCGAGGAGGTCTCGACGCTCGACACCCGCGGCGGCGAGGAGGTGCTGCACGGCGTGTCCTTCAGGATCGAGCCGGGTCAGACCGTCGCTCTCGTCGGGACGTCCGGAGCGGGCAAGTCCACGATCGCGCAGCTGCTCTCGCGCCTGTACGACGTCGACAGCGGCGCCGTGCGCCTCGCGGGGACGGATGTCCGCGACGTGACCTTCGCCTCGATGCGGCACAGCCTGGGCATGGTGACCCAGGACGGCCACCTCTTCCACGAGACCATCCTCAGCAACCTGCGCCTCGCGAGGCCGGAGGCGACCGACGACGAGGTGTGGGACGCCATCCGCCGTGCGCGGCTCGAGCCGCTCATCCGGTCGCTGCCCGACCAGCTGGACACCATGGTCGGGGAGCGCGGCTACCGGCTGTCCGGCGGCGAGCGCCAGCGGATGACCATCGCGCGGCTCCTGCTCGCCCAGCCGCGCGTCGTCATCCTCGACGAGGCGACGGCGGCGCTCGACTCGACCTCGGAGGCCGCTGTGCAGGCGGCGCTCAGCGAGGCGCTCGAGGGACGGACGGCGATGGTGATCGCGCACCGCCTCTCGACCATCCGGAGCGCGGATCTCATCCTCGTGGTCGAGGACGGCTCGATCGTGGAGCGCGGCACGCACGACGAGCTGCTGGCGGCGGCCGGTCGGTACGAGGAGCTGCACCGGACGCAGTTCGCGGTGCAGAAGAACATCGCGGCAGAGGAGGAGGCGCTGAGCGCGACCTGATCGCCGAGCTCGGTGCCCCTGGACGCGCTCGGACTCCACCCCGTTCTGGTGCTGCTGAGCGAAGATCCGCGCGGGAGCTCGTCGGCTCAGCCTGCGGCGCGGCGGTACGGCGCCGCGACCCGCAGCATCAGCACTCCTCCGATCGCCAGGAACACCGCGCCGATCAGGCCGAGCCCCGGTGGGTTGTCGGCCGAGGTGTAGCCGCCGTTGATCGCCGGAGTGAAGACGAGGTCGATCAGGATGCTCGACGCCAGCACCGCGACGAGCGCGAGACCGGCGGTACCGAGGCGTCTCCCCGCCGCGACCGAAGCGCCGATGACGACCAGGGCGAGCAGCACCTCCGCGAACCAGACCCACAGAGGAGCGAGCCACGCGGGCGACGGCGCCTCGTACTGCAGGATGGAGCAGGCAGCGCTCTCGTACCCCTCCGACCAGCAGGGCCGCCAGAACGTCGCCGCCCCGATCCCCTGCACCGCCGCGTGCCCCAGCAGCAGGAGCCCGGCCACCACCGAGAGCACGGTGAGGAGGATCGACGCCTTCCGCCCGGTGAGTCCCATGAGGACAACGGTAGAAGCGCTCGGTGAACAGCGGGGAGTCGTCCTCGTCGGTGTCCAGGACCTTCGAGGACTCAGGAACGCCGGCGAACCGTTCCTGGTACTGCGATTCGCAGGGGTCGACGTCCGACCGCGAAACAGGGCGGAGCACCGCTCGAGAGATTCGGCGGCCCGGGCACTCCGGTCACGTCGCACCCTGCAGTTCGAAGCTCGCAGGGAGTCCGGCGGTCGGCCCCCGAGTACCGACAGGTTCTTGTCGAGCTAGGTCCAACCGTTGCCGGTGGCCTCCCCCGGCGCGGCCTCGTCGATGTGGATCTGCACGGTCCACTCCCTCTGCCTCGACAGCCTCCCCCCGTGACCGCTCGCCTCTAACCTGACGAGATGGACGCATTCACGAGGAGGACTCTCGGAGCCGTCGCAGTGATCCTCGGCTCGCCGATCGCCCTCGTGACCTTCGGAATCGGCTGGATCCAGGAGGGCTGGGAGGTCCCCGTGGTGCAGTGCCAGCGCAGCGATCACCCGCCGGGAATGCCTCTCGAGGGCGGCAACGTGTCGGGCGAACGGATCTGGTATCCGCTCGGGCTCTCGTGCACGTACGAGGACGGCTCCCGGAGCGTGACGGTGAACCACTACAACTCCGACGCGACGGTCGCCTTCACCGCTTCGGCCGCAGTCGCACTGCTGGGAGTCGTCACGCTCGCGACGGCCAGGACGCGAAAGCCCGCACCCGCTCTCGTCCGAGTGGAGCCCGCCGACGACGAGGACACCGCCCTCCGCTGACCGGCGCTCGCTAGCACGGCGGCTGGATGCGCGGCCTCTCAATATCGAGGAGGCAGACCCCCTGCGGCCCGCGGCCACTCGCCAGATGAGGTCTCGGCGCTCCCCGGCCATGGCCCGTTGAACGCCATTGCCCTCGGCGTCGCCGGGTACGCCGCACAGACAGCTCGAGAGTGCGCTCGTCTCGCGTTAAGAATGAGACCCGTCCGGACATGTTCACAGTGAACGACGATCGCTGAGGGGGACGACATGGACGATCTGGATGACGTGGTGCGACGCGCGGCGCCACTCCCGCTGGGTGCAGATGCGACGAGTGCCGCGGAGGCGCGAGCAATCGCGCAGGCAGTGGTGACGAGCCGCCGTCCGCGGCGCTTCCTGTTGCGCTCCGGGATGGGAGCAGCAGTCATCGGGATCGCGCTGGTGGGGTTCGGGACAACGGCCGCTGTTGCGGGACCGGCCCTGCTGAGCTGGGTGGGCTGGGCGCCGGACGCGTCAGTGCAGCGCACGTTCGAGCTCAGTGGCGGCAACGACGTCGGGCGGTGCTCCGTCGTCGCCCGCGTCCTGCCGGTCTACGGAGGCGGGCTCTCCGATGAGGAGACCGACGATCTGACCGAGCGGGCGCGCGACTTCCTCGCGGAGCACGACTGGGGTCCGGAGATCGCACGCGTCACCGCCGACGACATCGAGGCGGCTCTGACCGCGGAGCAGGCAGGAAGGGACGAGGCGAACGCGGCAGCGGCCGCCGCGGGTCGCCCGGCGGACATTCCTGCTGCGACACGGGGCGTGGTCGCGAGCTCCCTCATGGGCGATGAGATCTCCCGAGTCTTCGATGAGGCCGGCTACCTCACCACCAGCACCTCGATCGAGATGGCCGGCCAGTGCGAAGCCGAGTCCCCCGGAGCAGCCCAGTGATGACGCGGAGGCGCCGCTCCGAGCAGGAGACGACCCTCGAGAGACTCCACGACGCCAATGCCGCCGACCTCCTCAGCTACTTCGGCCGGAGGGTTCCCGTGCCGCCTGACGCAGCCGACCTGCTCAGCGAGACGTTCATCGTCGCGTGGCGGAAGATCAGGGAGCTGCCGGACGACCCGGTGCAGGCGCGCATGTGGCTGTTCGGAGTCGCGCGCCGAGTCCTCGCGAACAACGCGCGAGGTACGATCCGCCACCACGACCTGGCCCACAAGCTTCGGCAGCACCTCGACACTCAGTCGGCCGAACCCGTCGACACGGACACGCTCGACGTCCGCGCCGCGCTCGATGCCCTTCCGGCAGACCAGGCCGAGCTCGTCCGGCTCATCTCCTGGGACGGCTTCACTCTCCCCGAAGCCGCGAGGATCCTCGGGATCAGCGAGACGACTGCCCGCGGCCGCCATCAGCGAGCGCGCACTCGACTCCGGACTCTCCTCGGGCCGCGACAGAGGACGACGCCGTGACGTGAAGCAGGAGACAGGGACGAGGTGGCCCCTCCTGACCCGACTGTCGCTCTTCCCCTGAGCGACGCAGCGGAGGTGCCGCCGCCGGCGAACGCCGGGGCGGCTTCGCATGCAGGCCTAAGGAGTCACTTCTCGCGACCAGAAGTCGGCGCGGACGATCAACAGAGGTCCATCGACTCTCGAACTCACCGTGATGGTTCGCGGGTCCCAGAGCGTTCCCGGGATGCGCGCTTGCGGCGTCGTCCCCAGCTCGCTCGACAACTCCTCGGGGGTCATCACCTCGGGCGGACACACCGAGAGCAGTGCCCAGCAACCACCGGAAGCACACTCGACACTCTCATCGACTACTTCGCTCCCCTCGGGAAGAGAGATGGCCGAGGCCGCCGGCACGTCCCCCTCCGTCGCGAACACCGCCGATCTGAAGTAGTACACGAGCGCGAACAGCACGGTCACCGCCACGATCGTCACTCCTGCGATCGAGAAGAGGCGTCCGCGCTCTCGGGGCTCGTCCATAGGCCGCGACCCTAGCAAGGCGATTCGGTGCGCCGTCGCCGCTACCGGGCCGCCGGTGCTGCGACGTCAGGACGGAATCCGCGGAGGACGACCTCGAGCAGCACCTGCGCACGATCGCTGTCCGCCGTCAGACCCGCGCTGCGGATCGAGTGCGCTATCCCGCAGGCGAGCAGCAGCACCGCTGCGGCGTCGACACCCGCCCGCACGCTTCCCTCGGCCCGGGCCTCGTCGAGCACCGAGGCGAGGCGTGCGATCAGCGCATCGCGCTTCGATGCCGTCTCGGGCAGCACGGGGTGCGGACGCGCGGTGACCGCCTCGAAGAGCGGATCCTCGACCAGGAGCGCGACGTGTGCGGAGAGCGTCCGCTCGAACCGATCCGGACCTTCGCCGCTGAGCACCTGATCCAGCTCGTCGAAGCGATTCCAGACCACGGCCTCTTCGAGCTCCTCGACGCCGGCGAAGTGCCGGTACACGGTGCCCACTCCGACGTCGGCGGCACGGGCGACGGCGTTCATCGTCAGGGCCTCCCCCCGCCCGGCCGCCTCGCGAGCGGCGGCGAGGATGCGATCGCGGTTGCGTGCAGCGTCGCGGCGGAGTCCATCCATTCCCCCACCGTACCGGAACGAGTGTCCGATCGGATGAGTGTTCCGAACGGATAGATAATCCGTTTACACTCGGGGCAACCGAAAGGACATCATGGCCACCCTGGACCGCCCCCTCGCCCTCGTCACCGGAGCCAGCTCCGGCATCGGCGCCGAGTTCGCCCGCCGCTACGCCCGCGAGGGCTTCGACCTCCTCCTCGTCGCCCGATCGGAGGGCGCGCTGCACGCCCTGGCCGACGAGCTCTCCGACCGGCACGGCATCACCGCCTCCGTTCATCCCGCCGATCTCTCGAACCCGACTCACGTCTCGCAGCTGGTCGAGGTCGTCACGAGCCTGCTGCCGCGCCTCGACCACGTCGTCAACAGCGCCGGCACGGCTCCGGAGGGGGACCTCGATCGGATGGATCCGGACGAGCTCCGCCGGATGGTCGACATCAACGTGACCGCGCTGACGCTCCTGACCAGGGCTGCCGTCATCCGGATGCGCGAGGCCGGACGCGGCACGATCATCAACATCGCCAGTGGCGCCGGGTACCAGCCGCTTCCGCACTTCTCGGCCTACGCCGCATCGAAGGCCTACGTCCTCAGCCTCACCGAAGCACTGTCGGAGGAGCACCGCCCGCACGGCCTGAGGATCTTCTCCGTCGCGCCCGGCGACACCGACACCCCGATGAACCCCGGCCCGGGGAAGAACAAGCGCCGGGCCCGCGACGTCGTCGACACCGCGTGGAGGGCCATGCCCACCCGGGCGCCGTCCGTGGTGGACGGTCGGATGAACGCCGTCCTCGCCCTCCTGTCGACGCGGGTGTTCACGAAGCGATTCGGGCTGCGCACGGCGGAGAAGATGATGCGCAGCAAAGCCTGATCCGTTGCGCGCGATCTGGTCACCGAGCCCGATCGCAGATCGTCCCGAAGAATCTCGCCTCCCGAATGAACGCCCGCCCCTGCCCGGGCGTACACCCTTCGAGTCGCCGACCTCCGGCGACCGACAGTTCCAAGGAGTTCACGATGAGCAGGACCTTCAGACTCGGTATCGCCGCTGTTGCCGTAGCCGGTGTCATGGCCGTGGCACCCGTGGTGGCCGGTGCGAGCAGCGTTGCTCCCGCCGCGGCGACCAGCGCTTCCGGCAACGCCTCCGTCAACGCCGCCGCCGCGAAGCTGATCAGCGCCGCCCGCTCGGTGGCGGGCAACCTGCGCGTCGTCGGCCTGGCCGACGGTGGCGCGAAGCTCGTGCAGTTCAACCCCGTCAAGCCCGGCACGATCACGGGCAGCGTCGCCGTGAGCGGCCTGACCGGCGGCGACACCAAGCTGATCGGCATCGACTACCGGGTCCAGGACGGCAACCTCTACGGGGTCGGCAACAACGCGGCGAGCGCCGGCGTCTACTCCATCGACGCGAGCACCGGAGTGGCCACCCAGGTCACCCGGCTCACCGTCGCGCTGAGCGGCACCACCTTCGGCGTCGACTTCAACCCCGCCGCCAACGCACTCCGCGTGGTCAGCGACGCCGGCCAGAACCTCCGTCAGCCGTTCGCCACCCCGGGTGCGGCGACGGTGTCCGACGGCGCGCTGAGCTATGCGGCGCCCGCCACGGCCACCGGAGTCAACGGCGCGGCGTACACCAACAACGATCTCGACGCGGACACGGCGACCACTCTCTTCGTCCTCGACACGGCTCTCGACCAGGTCGCCATCCAGTCCCCCGCCAACGCGGGCTCGCTGGCGCCGACCGGGAAGCTCGGCATCGACGCCGCGGGCGCCACCGGCTTCGACGTCTTCTCGCTCCTCCGCAACGGCAGCTCCGTCGGATCGATCGGCCTCGCCGTCGTCAACGGGTCGCTCTACGAGATCGGCCTGCTCGACGGCACGGCCACCGCGCTCGGCAGGGTCGGCGCCGGCGTCACCGATATCGCGATCCCGCTCGCACAGCGCTGACCCTCCCGGTCATCGCACCACCGCCGGCCGGCACCCTCTCGGGGGTGCCGGCCGGCGAGACGTTCGGCTCGTGAGATCCGGTTCGGCTCGTCGATCCGGGCCGTTCCGGCGAGCCGAACGCGTTCCGACGAGCCCAACGTGTCCCCCTCCGCAGTCGCACGCTGTCAGTGTTCGCACCGCCTCGAGACGGATGATGGGTCGATGTTCATCCCGACCAGAGCCGCCGGTCTCGAGGCGCTCGACGACTTCGTCGCCCGCGCCGGCTCCGCCTATGCGCGCGACCGCAATCACGACCTCGGACCCTCTCGCGACAACGTGTCCGGGCTCTCCCCGTACCTCCGCCATCGACTCGTGACCGAGCGGGAGGTCGTCGCCGCGGTCCTCGCGCGTCACTCCCTCTCCGCGTCGGAGAAATTCGTCCAGGAGGTGTTCTGGCGCACCTACTGGAAGGGCTGGCTCGAGCAGAACCCGGAGGTGTGGCGCCGCTACCGCCGCGAGGTGGACGCCTTCGCCGCAGGCGAGCTCCCCTCGGAGTACCGCGACGCGATCGGCGGGCGGAGCGGCATCGAGGCGATGGACGCGTGGGTGCGCGAGCTCGTCGAGACCGGCTACCTGCACAATCACACGCGCATGTGGTTCGCGAGCATCTGGATCTTCACGCTCGGCCTGCCGTGGCAGCTCGGCGCCGACTTCTTCTACCGGCACCTGCTCGACGGCGACGCCGCGTCCAACACCCTGTCGTGGCGGTGGGTCGCCGGCCTGCAGACCGCGGGGAAGACGTACCTCGCCTCCGCGTCGAACATCGCCAAGTACACCGAGGGACGCTTCTCTCCCCGCGGCCTCGCCACCACGGCCCCCGCGCTCAGCGAGGAGCCCTTCCCGCCCCGGGACTCCCTCGAGCCGGACGACGTCGTCGGGACCGTCGGTGCGCGCGCCGGCCTCCTGCTGCACGAGGAGGATCTCGACCCGGGCAGCCTCCTCGCCGAGCAGCCCGGCCTGGCGGAGGTGCTCGTGTCGAGCGCCGTCCACGCCGACGCGAGCGAGCGCTCCCCCTTCGCCGTCTCCGATGCGGTGCACGCCTTCACGGCAGCAGCCGTCGCCGACGCCGCGGTACGCGCGCCGGGCGGGCCGGCGCGGGTGCTGGCCGACGCGCGACCCGCGACCGTCGTCGACTGGGCGACGTCCGAGCGGCTCGACACCGTGGTGGTCCCCTACGCGCCGGTCGGCCCCGTTCGCGAGCGGCTGGACCGACTCCGCTCCGCCCTGGCGGACGAAGGCGTCGCGCTCGTCACCGTGCGCCGCCGGTGGGACAGCACCGCGTGGCCCTCGGCATCGCGCGGGTTCTTCCCCTTCAAGAAGCGGATCCCGGCGCTCGTGCGCCACCTGGAGGAGCCGGCCGATACGGTCCGTCTGTTCTGAACCGCTGCGGAGCGGGATCAGCGCTCGCGATCAGGGCGTCGTGCCCTCCGCCGCCGAGCGCAGCGCCCAGGCGGTCACCGCCACCTCGGCGCCCGCCACGATGTCGGTCTGCACGGGCCAGGATCCGCGCACGCCGCCGGGGATCTGCGCGCAGTAGAGAGTGCTCGCCACGAGGGCACCCTGGGTGGCGCCGGCGTCCCAGCCGAGGCGTGCGACCGCGGAGCCGCCGGCGGGGATCTCGGTGCGCACCGGCCCCGCGTCCTCGGTCATGAACGAGCCTCCGCGCACGAGGTCGACGTAGAGCGCGTTGCCGTTCTGGTCGGCGAAGGCCAGATCGGGGTAGCCCTCGATCACGCACGGCTCCTCGGAGAAGTTGAGCAGCTCGATCGTGAGCATCCGGTGCCCGGTGGCCGCGTCCATGCCGCCGAGCAGGGGTGTCGCGACCTCGGGGGTGCAGGCGTCTGCGGCGACGGGGCCCTCGGCGGGCGCGCTGGTCGGCGGAGGCGTGCCCTCGGCGTACGGATCGGGGAGCGCTCCCGTCTCCTCGTCATAGCCGTTCGCGATCGCCTCCGCGGCTGCGGCGCTGCGCTGGGCCTCCCGCTGCCCGGCGACCCCCGCGACCACGAGCGCGGCCGCGACGACCACGGAGACGCCCGCCAGTGCGACGGGTCCGAGACGCGACGGGCGCGCGGGAGCCGCGCTCGCGCGACGACCCAGCAGCACGACCAGCAGCGCGGGCAGCCAGCCCTGCACGAGCCCCCAGTAGGCGCCGACCGCGGCCTGCGCGCCCAGCCCCGAGAAGAGCATCCGGAGCCGCATCGGCGGGAGCGCGCCCGCGACGACGGCCGCGTCCTGAGCGAGGCCCGCGACCCCTCCCGCGACCACGGCCGCGAACCAGACGGCCACGAAGGCGGCCCGACCGGATCCGCCGACGAGCCGGCTCACCAGCAGGTGCACGACGGCCACGACGATCGCACCGACCAGCCCCACGAGCAGCGACCAGGGCATCGGCTGCGCCCAGACGTAGCCGGGGACCGTGAGCGGCAGCACCGCCTCCTGCCCGCCGATGCTGAGCGAGTTCCACTGCAGTGCGGCCGCGATCGCGCCGGTGCCGAGCCACAGCACGGCGGCTGTCACGGCGGCCGCTCCCGCGCCCCTGTTCGTGTCCGCCATCGCGCTTCCCTCCGCCGCCCCCGCGTGATGCGATGCGCACCGGGGCGACCGTAGCAGGAGGGGCGTCCGGCCCTTGCGGCACTCCCTCGTCACGCGTCCGTGCTCGGCGAGCGGCGCTACCGTCGAGTGCGCCCGCCCGAGGCATCCGTCATCCCGGAGGGGGCGTCCTCCTCGCGGCCGGCGCGAGGCCCCCGCTCACTCCGCACCGCCGGCCGTCCGGAGCTCTTCACAGTGGTCGTCCTGCTCCCGAGTGCCGCAGCGTCACGCTTCAGGGATCTCGAGCCCCCAGGTCGACGGGTCGACCTGGTCGGGATCCGGGCCACCGCGGACGCCGCGGTCGAGCGCGGCGATCTCGCGCAGCTCGTCGTCGCTGAGCGCGAAGCCCGATACCGCGAGATTCTGCGCGATGCGCTCGGGATTCGTCGACTTGGGGATAGCCGAGCGTCCCTCCTGGACGTGCCAGCGCAGCATGACCTGCGCGGGGGTGACGCCGTGCTCGCTGGCGAGGCGGCCCAGCAGATCGTCCTCGAGGACACTGCGGCGGTCCTCGCCGTAGCCGGGGTAGAAGGTGATGCCGCCGATGGGCGACCAGGCCTGCGTGAGGATCCCGAGCTCGGCGTTCGCCTCCTGCACCGCCGGCTGAGTGAAGTAGGGGTGCAGCTCGACCTGGTTGACGGCGGGGACGATCTCGGTCTGCTCGCGCAGAGCCGTGATGTGATGCGGCAGGAAGTTGCTCACGCCGATCGCCCGGACGCGGCCGTCCGCGAGGAGGGTCTCGAGGGCGCGGTAGGCCTGGACCGTGCGCTCGAAGTGCTGCGGCATCGGCTGGTGCAGGATCAGCACGTCGATCCGATCGACGCCGAGCTTCGCGGCACTCTTCTCGAAGGCGTGCAGCGTCTGGTCGTAGCCGTAGTCGCTGACCCACACCTTGGTCTCGAGCACCACGTCGTCGCGGTCGAGGCCGGAGCGGCGGACGGCGTCGCCGACCTCGCGCTCGTTGCCGTAACCCGCCGCGGTGTCGATGTGGCGGTAGCCGGCGGCGAGAGCGGACTCGACGGCCGCGGTGGTCTCCTCCGGCGCGCTCTGGAACACGCCGAAGCCGATGGAAGGCAGGTGGACACCGTTGTTGAGGGTGAGGAAGTCGTTCATCGGTCCTTCAGAGGGGGTCGTGGATCAGGACGTCGCGCGCGACGAGCGCGCGGCGGGGGTGCTCTGCCAGGAGGCGAGCAGTGTGACGCGCTCGGCGGTGGCCGACAGCGGTTCGATCGTGTAGACGAGCAGGGTGAGTCCGGGATCCGTGGTCAGCTCGAACGACTCGTAGCCGAACTCGAGGTCGCCGACGAGCGGATGCCGGTAGTGCTTCGCACCTCGCTGGAAGCGGATCACGTCGTGGGACGCCCAGAGCGCACGGAACTCCGCGCTCCGGGTCGAGAGCAGACCGACGAGCCGGACGAGGTCCTCGTCGAACGGGTCGCGCCCCGCCGCCTGATGCAGCAGTGCGACGACGTTCCGCTTGACCTGCGCGGAGTCGACGTAGAAGTCGTCGGCGCGAGCATCGAGGAATGGGAACCGGGCTCCGTTGAACTCGCCGATGTCTGCGGGCGCCAGCCCGTACAGGGCCGCGCCGAGAGCGTTCGTCGCGACCACGTCGAGCCGCGGGTTCTGCACGATCGCCGGGACAGTGAGGGCGTCGAGCACCGCCTGAGTCCCGGCGGCGACTCCTCGGCCGCGCGGACGCGCTCGACGTCGCAGCGGTGCTGCGGTCACCTGGACGAGATCCATCAGGTGCTGCAGCTCGGTCTCGTCGAGCTGCAGGGCCCTGCCGATCGCCTCGAGGACCTCCCGCGAGGCGCCCGGCGTGTTCCCGCGCTCCAGCTTCGCGTAGTAGTCGGTGCTGACCCCCGCGAGCTGAGCCACCTCCTCGCGCCGGAGCCCGGGCACCCGCCGCCGCCCCCCGTAGTGCGGCAGTCCCGCCTGCTCAGGAGTGATGCGGGCGCGCCGGGACGTCAGGAAGCCCGTGATCTCCTCGCGATCGGTCATCTCAGGCCGCGTCGATCGTGAGGTCGATGACCTCGGGGGTGACGACCGCAGGGTCGACCGCTCCGCGCACGCCGGTGTCGAGCGAGCGGATCGTCTGCATCTCATCGGCGGAGAGCTCGAAGTCGAACACGTCGAGGTTCTCGGCGATGCGTGCCGGGGTCACCGACTTGGGGATCGCGCTGCGACCCTCCTGCAATTGCCAGCGGAGGATCACCTGCGCCGACGACTTCGCGTGCGCCTCGGCGATCGCGCGGATCGCGTCGTTCTGCAGCGGCGGCACAGCGCCGTTCTCGCCCGCCCAGCCGTACACGCCGCCGATCGGCGACCAGGCCTGGGTGAGGATCCCGAGACCGCGGTTCACCGCGACCAGCTCGGGCTGCTGGAAGTTGGGGTGCACCTCGATCTGATTCACCGCCGGGACGACGTCGGTCGCGCGCGCGAGCGCCTGGAGGTCGTCGGCCGAGAAGTTCGCGACTCCGATAGCGCGCACGCGCCCCTCGCTCAGGAGGCGCTCGGCGGCCTTGTACGCAGCGATCGTGCGATCACGGTCAGCCGCCCACGGCCAGTGCAGCAAAAAGAGGTCGACGTGGTCGACGCCGAGCTTGGCGGCGCTGGTGTCGAAGCCGCGCAGGGCGCTGTCGAAGCCGTAGTCGGTCATCCAGAGCTTGGTCGTGAGGAAGACGTCCTCGCGGGGCACTCCGGACTCGCGAATGCCGAGGCCGACCTCGCGCTCGTTGAAGTACGCGGCGGCGGTGTCGATCAGGCGGTATCCCGAGCGCAGCGCGTTCTCGACGGCCGAGGCCGCCTCGTCACCCTCGCTCTGGAGGACCCCGAGGCCGAGCGCCGGGATCTCGACTCCGTTGTTCAGGGTGAACGTCGCTGATGTCATGTCGACCTCTTTCCTTCGTCGGATCGAGTCAAGCCGCTGACCGGTCGTGGAGGAAGGACGGGATGAACAGTGGTCTGCGAGACCACCTCGACCGCAGCCGACCGGTCTCCCTCCTGCAACCCCAGGGGGCCGCCCTCAAGCAGGACCTCCGGGGGCCGCGTCAGTGAGCTCCCTCGCGAGCTCGGACGTACTCCGGTCAGCTGTGAAACCCGAGAACAGCGATCCCTGCCACCACCTGTCCGGGAGAGCCCTCGCGCCGTGACCCGGGACGACCGGCAGCCCCCTGGACTCGCCTCCGGACCGCTGACGGGCGTCGAGGGTGCCGCTCCGAGTCGGCCCGGAGTGTCAGAGCAGGTCGAAATCGAAGTCGACCTCGTACGAGGTGTCCTCGGGGTCGTTCTCGAAGGCGACGAGCTGAGGGGTGTCGAGTCTCTCGGTGCGAGTGTCGATCTCGGCGACCGTGTCGCCGACCTGCTGCGTCTCGTCCGGACTGCGGATCCCGTGGACCGACAGCGGCACACCGAGACCGACGACGATCAGCACCTGCGAGCGCGTCTCCGGCCTGCTGGCATCGTCGAGCGTGACCGTGCCCATCTCGCGGTGCCGCGCGAGCGTCAGGGAGTAGCGGAGGACCGCCGCCGCGGTCTCGTCCTCGAGATCGACGAAGCCGCCGGTGTGGAACAGGGTCTTCATGGGAACGTCCTCTGCTGATGGAGCGGTGCCGGTGAGGCGCATCGGGGTCAGGGACACGTTCCGTCGAACCTAGGCTCCGCACCGCACGGTGCACCACGCGGTTGACAGACGCCGATCGGAGGAGCGGATCGCGCGCTCGCCCACTCCCCGGCTGATCGGGCCCATCGACTCACACCCCGCAGAGAGGCCACCCCGATAGCGTCGTCACGACGGTGCGACCCGTGCTCCCCGGTCGCGCTGCCCGCCCGCCGGTCGCCCTCGACCGACGCCGGGTGATCGCCACCTCACGGAACATCGACCGCGATCCGCATCGCGAAAGGTCCTGACCATGGCACCGAGCACGAACGATCTCCTCCACTCGCCCTTCGAGGGCCTCCTCGCGACGCCCTCCTCGCGCCTCCCGTACCAGCACGACGTCCAGCTCCGCTCCTTCGTGCTGCAACGCCCCGAAGGCACCGTCGTCGTCTACAACTCCCCCGGTGTGAGCGAAGCGGCGACGGCGATCCGGCAGCTCGGTCCGCCCTCGCGGCTGCTCGTGAACCACGCGCACGAGGCGATGTACGGGCAGCCCGAGCTGGACGTCGCGGTCTGGATGCATCACGCCGATCGCTCCGAGGTCGGCGCCTCGCTCGAGATCGCGGGAACCTTCGATCGGCGCGAGTGGATCGACCACGACCTCGAGGTCATCCCGACGCCCGGCCACACGCCCGGAACCTGCTCATACCTGTGGGACAACGGCACGAACCGCTTCCTCTTCACCGGCGACTTCCTCTGGATCGAGAACGGCGAGTGGAAGGCCGTCGTCCTCGACCCCGCGCTCCGCGCCGACTATCTCGACAGCCTGAGGCTGATCCGAGACCTCGACTTCGACGTGCTCGTGCCCTGGGGCGTCACCGAGGGCGACTCTCCCGCCTGGCCCGTGCGCGATGCCGACGACCGGCGGCATCGGATCGACCTGATCATCGACAGGGTCGCCTCCGGCGGTCAGCGCTGACCTCGTCCCGTCGGACGGACCGCCCCGCTCGTCACGACAGTGCCCCTCCGCAGGCGGCGAGGAGGCGGGCGCGCGCGACCGGAGTGCCGGCGCTCACTCCGGAGGCGCGGCGTCGCGCAGCCGCTTCGGGGCCCGCGCCTCCCACGCCTCGCGCAGCAGCTCGCCGAGGCGGGCGGGCGGGACTCTCGCGAGACGCACGAGCACGCTCGGGTGGCCGTCGTAGTGATCGGAGGTGAAGTACGTGTCGGGGTCGTCCTGCAGCAGCGCCTCCCGCTCGCCGAGATCCGCTCGCCAGCAGACGAGCACTCCGGGCTGCTCGTGCAATCGGGCGAACATCCTCGACCCGGCGTAGAAGGCCGGGGTGCCGTAGGCGGAGCGCTCCTCGACCCCTGGCAGTTCGAGGGCGAGGCGGCGCACGTCGCTGTCGCTGCTCATGCCGACAGTGTGCAAGCGAGCGGCGGACGAGCACAACCGCCGGCCCGCTCCCGATCGCTTGACACCGTCACCGAGCGCTCACCATCATCGGCAGTGACGACCGGAGGCGGCGGGCCACCGGCACCTCGGAAGGAACGGCGCACCGATGCCCACCACGATCTTCGTCAACCTGGCCGTCAGCGATCTCGCACGATCCCGTGCGTTCTTCGAGTCGCTCGGCTACTCCATCAACGAGGGCTTCAGCGACGAGCACGCCGTCAGCGTGGTGATCAGCGACACGATCACCGCGATGCTGCTCACGCGGGAGTTCTTCGCCGAGTTCACCAGCAAGCCGATCATCGACGCCACCACCTCGACCGAGGTGCAGCTCGCCCTCAGCGCCGAGAGCAAGGAGGAGGTCGACACCGTCCACGAGAAGGCACTCGCAGCGGGCGCGGCGGACGCCGGCACCCAGGACCACGGCTTCATGTACTCGAAGAGCTTCGACGACCTCGACGGCCACCACTGGGACTTCGTCTGGATGGACCCCGAGGCGGCGGCCGGCGGCGCGCCGGAGATCAGCCTCGAGGAGATCCGGGAGAACACGACGCACAGCTGAGTCGCGCCCGACCGCGAAGTGCCGTCGAGACGACAGGGCAGCGGCGTTCCGCCCGACTCGCCCTCGCTGCCGAAGACGC
The DNA here is from genome assembly GCF_009807175.1 of Rathayibacter sp. VKM Ac-2803. Classification (NCBI taxonomy): domain Bacteria; kingdom Bacillati; phylum Actinomycetota; class Actinomycetes; order Micrococcales; family Microbacteriaceae; genus Rathayibacter; species Rathayibacter sp. VKM Ac-2803. The sequence continues at coordinate 380,673 of NZ_WUCD01000001.1, forward strand.
CCGCGGTCTCCGCTCCCGACGGCGACTCCTCTGCGGCTCTGCTCAGCTCACGTCGAGTACTTCTCGACCGAGCGCCTCGGAGAGCAGTCGCTCCTCGGTGACGGAGTGCGTGCTCAGGGTGACGCGCTCGGTGGGGACGACGGTCTTGACGATGCCGATCCGCTCCTCGTGCAGGATGACGACGACAGGCTGAGGAGTGCGCGCGTCGAGGTCGCGAGGAAGCGGGCCTCCTTCGGGAAGGGATTCGCGGGTGAGGCGGATCTCCTCGCGCCGGACGTCGACGGTGAGGGTGCGCTGCTCGGTGACGATGACGCGCTCGAGCCGGACTCGCTCGGTCGCGTATCGCCGCGTGGTGACGCTCAGCTGCTCCTCGTGCCGGATCATCTCGACGGCCGGGTCGTCCGGTGTCGAGATCCGAGAGGTGGGTCGAGCAGTCATGGGATCTCCGATCAGGCGAGCGCGAACGCTGGTGCGGGGGGTGGGAACAGGACCGGCCCCGCTCAGAGAGGAGCGGGGCCGGTCCTGTCGGGCGCGTCAGCTCGAACGGCGAGTGGTCGTCGTCGGCGCGGCCTGCTGCGCCTTGCGCGCGGCCTGCTCGGCCTGCTCCTTCACGCTCGGCGCGTTCTGAGCGTGCTGCTGGATCTTCGGAGCCTCGTCCTCGGCCTTGGTGAGGATCGTCTCCCAGCGCTGCTGCATCGGCTTGATGAGCCCGCCGCCCGCACCCACGATGATGACGCCGGCGATGATGGCGAGGACCGCGATGAGGATCGGCGTGGTGACGGTCGTGGCGACCTCGATCTGGTTCAGCGCAGCGGTCGCTCCGAGGAACAGGATGAAGACGGCGACGATGTTCCCGAGGACCTTGCCGTAGGAGAGACCGCCGAGCGTGTTCTGAATGAGCCCCTTGGCGCCGGCGGCGATCGCCGCGGCGATGACGATGATGATGATCGCCACGATGATCTTCGGGAGGAACCCGATGATGCCCTGGAGCAGGTCGCTGACCGGGTTCTGCCCGAAGACACCGAAGGCGAACTGGAGAACGAACAGCACCAGCGTGTAGTAGATGATCTTCGACACGATGTCGGAGGCGTCGAGCTTCGAGTTCGCGAGGGCCTTCTTGATACCGCCGCGCTCGACGGCGCGGTCGAAGCCGACCTTCGTGAGGAGCCGGGAGAGGCCCTTCTCGATGAGCTTCGCGACGATGAGGCCGACGATGAGGATGAGCAGGAACAGCAGTGCGAGCGGGACGAACGCGATGACCGCGGCGAGTCCGTTCTGAAGTGCGGCGGGGAAATCCATGGGGTGTGCCTTCCAGGCATGGGTCCCCGGGGGGACGGTTTCGGGTGGTGCGGGAGGTGGTGCCGGGTGGCGGCGGCCGACCGGAGGGTGCCGGGGCGGCCGCCGCCGGTGCCGCTTAGGAGCGGTTGCCGCGGTCGACGACGGTGTCGTCGGTCGCGGTGGAGCGGGTGGTGGGCTCGAGGACCTCGATCTCCTCGTGGGCGACGTCCTCGGTCACCGTCTGCTGCTCGGTGACGGTCTCGGTGCCGAGCGACACACGCTCGACGGGGACCGTCTCCTTCGCGGTGACGACACGCTCGCCGGTGAGGATCACTTCGTGCTCCTCCTCGCTGAGCTCCGGACCGGAGAGGGCGTTGTCGGCGTTCGCGTCAGTGATCGGCTCGCGGGTGACGCGGACCTCCTCGTGGCTGACGGGGACGGTCTTCGTGACCTGCTCGGTGACCACGTGCTTGCGGAGGCGCGCGCGGCCCGCCTCGACCTTCTCGGTGCCGACGCGGAGGCGCTCCTCGGAGCGGGTCATCGCGTCATCGGTCGTGGGGCCGGAGGTGTCGTAGCCCTCGGTGCCGGCAGTGTTGCCGGCGGTGCGGTCGGCGTCCTGGTCGTAGAGGGGCGCCTCGGTCGGTGCGGAGTAGCTGTCGCCCCGGCCGTAGTAGGAGTAGAGCGTCTGCTCCTCGTCGGCGTTGAGGGCGCCGTCGTCGTCGACGCGCGGGGCGTCCTTGACGAAGGACTTCTCGTAGGGCACGCGCAGGACGCCGCCCTCGTAGGTCGCGTCCTGCAGGGGTGCGAACGACTCGGAGGAGCCGAACAGTCCGGTGCGGATGGTGACCCAGGTGGGGGTCTGCGAGTCGTCGGCGACGTAGACCTGGCCGACGGTGCCGATCTTGGCGTCGTCGCTGCCGCGCACGTCGGCGCCGATGAGGTTGTCGATGGTGGTGCTGTCGATCACAGTGCACTCTCTTCCTCCGGAGCGATGGCTCCGGAGCTCGGTGATGGGTGGTCTCGGGGGGGGGGAGCAGCCACTGCTCGCATCGCGGTGGTCCTCGCACAGGAAGCGGGACACTTACGGTGTAAGCCAAAGTGGAGCTTACAAAGTAAGTCTGATTAGGGTGGGGAGCTCCACCCGGTTGTTTTTCACGCGCGACGCTGGTAGCGGGGTGTGAGGATCGCTACGGGAGGCCCGCCATCACTGGGAACACGAAGACGAACAGGGGCGGATCGACTGCGCCGAGGCTCAGCAGGGAGCTGATCGTCACGACCGCCCTGACGCAGATCGACAGATCGGGGAGCCAGAGCCTGTCGATGCGCTCCCTCGCGCAGGAACTGGGCGTCGAGGCGATGTCGCTCTACCGGTACGTGCATGGCAAGGAGGACCTGCTCGAGGGCGTCATCTCGATGCTGATGCGAGATCTCAACTCCCATCTCGACGAGTCGGAGGCGGAGCACTGGCAGGGATTCCTGCAGGTCGTGGCCCACGAGGTCCGTCGAATCGCGACAGACCACCCACGAGCATTCCCCCTGGTCGCGACGCGACACCCCGCCGCCCCCTGGCTGCGACCGCCGCTGCGGAGCGTCGAGGTCGTCAACACGTTCCTCAGTGCGCTGACGTCGCACGGGTTCTCGGACGAGCGGGCCGTCGGCGCCTACCGCGCGTTCAGCAGCTTCCTGCTCGGTCAGCTGCTGCTGCAGGCCACGATCCACGGAGCCGAGACGTCACCCGTCGAAGAGCCGCTCGACGAGGGAGACGCTGCTCTGCCGCAGGGCGACGGCACGATGTCGCTCGACGTCGCGCCGGAGGTCCTGCGCCTGCGCGACCTGCTCAGCGAGGACCGGAGTGACGAGGAGTTCGAGATCTCTCTGGAAGCACTCCTGGACCGGCTCGACCTGGAGCTCTCGCAGTAGGACCCTCCGCGAGGGACCGGTCCCAGGGCCAGCCTCCATCCACGACGGGCGCGTCCGGCTACCGTGTGCCGATGACCGAGATCAGCGCCCTCCTCGACCACTGGGTCCAGGGGTGGATGCTCTCCCGCCGGATGGTCGGCCGGCCCGACGGCGAGGGCTGGCTCGTCGAGGTCGACGCCGACACCCGGGCGCGGGAGCGCATCAGCGCGACGCCGTCGCTCGCCGAGCTCGACCGACTCGTGGCCGCGACGAGCGGGCCGGACGCGTGGCTGACACTCGTCGGAGACCTCGATGCGCGGAGCCTCGAGGCGCTGGCTCCGCTCGACCGCGTCACCAGCGACGAGAGCATGATGACGGCGGCCCTCCTGCCCACCCCCGCACCGGAGCGGGTGCTCCTCGAGGCGGACGGCCCGGTCGCCCACGCCCGCATCGAGGTGGACGGCGAGCTCGCGGCCCGCGGACAGGCGGCGGTGCGCGCCGGGGATTGCGTGTTCGACCGCGTCGAGACGACTACCGAGTTCTGTCGCCGCGGCCTCGGACGCCTCGTCGTGACGGGTCTCAGCGCCTGGGCTGCGGACCACGGTGCGACGACGGGGATCCTGATGGCCAGCGTCAGCGGTCGGAGACTCTACGACAGCCTCGGCTGGTCGGAGGTCTCCCCCCTCGCCACCTTCCGCGGACGGCCGGACTGAGCGTTTCTACCTACGCACAGGAGTTCCCTCGGCCTCGTGCTGTCAATCCTTCGTGACCTGAGTCTTTCTCCTCGCACTGGCCCCCGTGCGAGGCACATTAACGACCTGTAGCTGTGCCTACTCTGAAGAACGGCGCAGACCGTTCCACCCCTCCGGTGCGCCGGAATCGGCGCCCCAGCTCCCCCTGACCGTCACGAGCCGACCGCCCGACCGCCCGCCGCACTGCCGCTCCACCACGCAGCAGCGCACCAGGCACCGTTCGGCGGCCCTTCCCCGCACCATCCGCCCGGAACGCAGTGACGCGTGCAGCCGGCTCCTCCCCCGTCGGAGGAGTCCCGGCCCTACGAGCGCCTCGAGGCTTCCGCCACGACGTGTTCCGGTCGTTACCCTCCCCCAGCACGAGACGATCGGAAGACACCCCATGGCACGAGCCACCCCCTCCCCCACCTCACCGCCCCTGCCTGCGGGCGCCGCAGCCGAGTCGCGTCCGCGGCAGCTACAGGGACTGGGCGGAGCGGTCCGGCGACCGAGGAAGGACCTCCTCCGGATCCTCGCGATCACGGCCGCGGTGGGGATCGCCGTGTCGACGGTCTCGATCCTGGACGCGCCGACCGCCTCGGCCGCCGAGTCGACCTACGGACCCGACGGCACGCACTACCCGTCGGACACCCCCGACATCCGCTCCGCCGGCTCCGACTACACGGTCGTGGAGGTCGCGGCGTCGGGCTCGGCGATCCGCAAGGCGCTCGACGCCCTGACGAAGGCCCAGATCGCGGCGGGGGCCGTCATCGCGGTGGCACCCGGCTACATCGCCGACCTGTCGGCCCTCAACGGCTACAAGAACGCGGGAAGCACCAAGGTGCTGATCACGGCGCGCGACGGCTTCCGGTCGGTGACCGGCGGCGACTGGGCGCTGAAGTCGGTGACGGGCATCACCCTGATGCGCTTCGACATCGACTCGATCGACGTGAAGGGCGCGACGCACTCGTCGTTCGCCTGGCTCCGGGTCAACGAGAACTGGGTCGGCCTCGCCGCCTCGGCCGGCGCCCCGGTGCGCGACGTGGAGCTCATCGAGGTCGTCGAGCCCGACTCGCGCCTGAGGAGCGCCGACTCGGCTCAGATCAAGGCGTTCGCGCCGAACGTGATGAGCGACGTGCTGGTCGAGGGCGGCTACATCGCCCCGTCGTACTACCTCGACGCGGTCTACGGCGGCTCCAACCCGGCACGGCCGCACACCGACAGCCTCCAGATCGAGGGCTCGGGAGTCACCGGCCAGATCACCGTCAGGGACACCGTCGTGTTCGGCTCGAACAACAGCGCCGTCATCGTCGGAGGCGTCAAGAACGTCGCGTTCGAGCAGTCGCTGATCGTGGGCGGCACCGTCACCGCCAAGCGCTACCCGTTCCTCGCCGGCGGCGCCGGCTACCCCGGAGCCATCAACGGCGCGGGCAGCCTCAGCGCCATCCAGGGCAACGGAGGCGGCAACATCGACGCGTCCGACTCGATCCTCATCGGCTCCCTCCAGCCGACCTGGGACGCCGTCTACAACACCCGCACCAACCTCACCAACCGGACGGCGAGGACCGGCGGCTTCACGGTCGACAACACGCTGACCTCGATGACGTCCGCCGACCTCGACGAGATGAGCACGCGGCCGACCACCGCCCACCTCGTCGCCAGCTGGGACGAGGTGACCATCCCGAGCACGCCGGAACCCACGCCGACGCCCACCCCGACCGCCACGGCCACTCCGACGGCGACGCCCACCGCGACGCCGACGCCGACCGCGACCCCCACCGCCACTCCGACCCCGACCTCGACGCCGACCGCCACCCCGACCTCGACGCCGACCGCGCCGCCGACCGCGCCGGACTCCGAGGCGCCGAACGAGCCCCAGGTGCCGGTCACCGACACCACCGCCCCGTCGGTCGCGATCACCTCGCCGCTCCCCGGTGCCGTGCTCAGCGGCACGACGACCGCCACCGTCACGGCCACTGACGACACCGCTGTGACCGGCGTCGTCTTCTACCTCGGCAGCCTCAAGGTCGGCGACGCGACCCAGACCGGCGCGTCCACGTGGTCGCTGACCACGAGCACGACGGGCATGCGCGGGACCTTCCCGCTCACCGCCCGAGCGACCGATGCAGCGGGGAACATCCGCGTGAGCTCGCCCGTGTCGGTGACGCTGAGGTAGCGCCTCCCTCCGCCGACGGGCCGGCCCTCCACTCCGGAGGTGCCGGCCCGTTCTGCGTTGCCAGGCGGAGCGGCCCTCACGCCTGCAGGATCACTGCCCCGTAGTGCGTCCCCGCGCCCGTCCCGACGAGCAGCACCGACTCCCCCGGCTCGATCCGCGCCCGGTGCAGGGCCAGCGGGATCGCCGCGCCGATCGTGTTGCCCACGTCGGCCAGCGTCACGACCATCTTCTGCCGGCCCCAGAGACGCGCCATGCCCTCGAGCCCGGCTTTGCTCGTCTGGTGCGGGACGATGCGGTCGATGCCGGGCGTGCCGCTCGAGAGCCCGAGCCGGACGGTGTCGAGGAACGCCGGGAAGTGCCGCAGCGCGTCGACCAGCAGCGCGCCTCCGTGCATGTCGAAGCGGAAGTCGGAGAGCCGGTCGGCCGCCTCCTCGATGCGGATCCGCGAGCCGAACCCGCGGATCTCGGCGTGCCGCACTCCGCTGGGCCGGGTCAGGAACTTCGAGGCCACGATGCCCTGCTCCGGAGTCACCGCGCGCCCGACCACGACGGCCGCCGCGGCGTCGCCGAAGAGGAGGGCGCTCTCGGGCTGGGCGAGGTCGATGCCGCGGCTGCCGCCCTCGGTCGAGACGATGAGCACCCGCTCGGCGCGGCCCGTCGCGATCAGGAACCCCGCCTCCTGCAGCGCGAAGAGGAACGACAGGCAGGTCGCGTTGAGGCTGTAGGCCGAGACGTCGTCGAGGCCGAGGCCGGCGGCCAGCAGGGCTCCGCCGTCCGGGATGGCCTGCAGCTGCGTCCCGGAGGCGTTCAGCACGACGTCCACGTCGCTCGCGTCGATCCCGGCCGCGTCCAGGGCGCGCCGCGCCGCCGTCAGCCCGAGCTCGAGCGGGTCTTCGTCATCGGCGAGCCAGTGCCGCGTGAGCACTCCGCTGCGCCGCGCCGCCTCCTCGGGGTCGATGCCGCAGAGCGCGGCGACCTCGGCGGTGCCGACGACCCGCTCCGGAAGCGCCTCCCCGGTGCCGAGGATGCGGATGGGCAGAGTGTCGGGCACTGTGGCGTTCCTCCTGCTCCGGATCGACGGTCGATCCGAGCGTTCTCTGTATACCGCCGATGCGAGCTCGATGTCGGCGCGGCGAGGCCGGGCGCGGATTGACGGCCCCCTGCTCCGCGGACACTATGGACGGGGCCTCCCCGCGTTCGGCGGCGGTGACCCGGTGCGGGTCGCCGGGTCGAGCGGCGGAGGGGGAGCGGATGAGCGAGCAGCACTCCGGTCCCAGCACGCCCTCGGGCGCCACCACCCCCTTCTGGGTCGTGGTGCCGCTGTACAACGAGGAGAAGCTGCTCGACGGGGCCCTCGAGGCGCTCGCCGCCCAGACCGATCCCGACTTCACCCTCCTCCTCGTCGACAACGCGAGCACCGACGGCTCCCGCGCGGTGATCGACGCCTTCGCGGCCCGGCATCCGGGGCGGCAGGTGATGACGATCACCGAGGGGCAGAAGGGCACGGGAGCCGCCTCCGACACCGGGTTCCGCTACGCGATCGAGCACGGTGCCGCGGTCATCGCGCGGACGGACGCCGACTGTCTCCCCGGAGCCGAGTGGGTCGCGCGGCTGAAGGCCGACGTCGCGAGCGGAGCGCGATTCGTCGGCGGGCGCCTGAATCCGCGCACCGACGAGCCGATCTACCGCTGGTACGACGGCGTCATCGGCACCGCGATGATCCGGCTGCTGGAGCGGGCGCCCGCCGTCTTCTACCGGCGACCGGGGCAGCGCTACCCGCTCTTCATGGCCGCCGGCTCGAACATGGCGATCGACGCCGCGCTGTACCTCGAGGTCGACGGGTTCCCCCGCTCGAGCATCGACGACACCGACGAGGATCTCGAGCTGCACCTCAAGGTGTGCCAGGTGATCCCGCGGGAGCAGGCGCGGCTGGACCGTCACGCCGTGGTCCGCATGTCGATCCGCAAGGGCAAGGCGCTCGGCTACCTGGGGATCCTGCTCTGGTACTGGGACCGCAAGAAGACCACGGCGGTCGTCGATGTCCGCTGAGCGACGGCGCGTGCTGATCACCGGCGCGACCGGGTTCCTCGGCGGCTACGCGGTCCGGGAGTTCCTGGCGGCGGGCGACGAGGTGATCGCGGCCGGCCGCAACCCCGCCGCCCTCGAGAGGCTCCGCTCCGAGGGCGCCGAGACGATCGAGGCCGACCTCGCGCAGCTCGCCGCGATGCCGGTGCGCGCCGACGTGCTGGTCCACTCCGCAGCCCTCTCGAGCCCGTGGGGCCGCTGGAGCGAGTTCCACGAGGCCAACGTGGCGGGCACGGAGGCGATGATCGACCTCGCGCAGAGCTCGCGGATCCGCCGCCTGGTGTTCGTCTCGTCGCCCAGCATCTACTCGGCCCGGCGGCACCAGTTCGCGGTGCGGGAGGACGACTTCGACCCCGACAGCCGGATGAGCCTCTACATCCGCAGCAAGATCGAGGCCGAGCGCCTGCTGCAGGCGGCGCTCGCGTCGGGCCGCCTCGAGGAGCTGGTGATCCTCCGCCCGCGCGGGCTGATCGGAGTGGGCGACCCGAGCCTCATCCCGCGCTTCGTCGCGGCCTCGCGGCGACGCGGCATCCCGCTCTTCGACGGCGGACGCAACATCGTCGACGTCACCTGCGTCGAGAACGCGGCGCACGCCCTGCTGCTGGCCGCCTCCGCGCCGGTCGCCCCCGGGAGCGTCTACAACATCACCAACGGCGAGCCGCAGCCCTTCGGCGTCCTGCTCGACCGGTTCTTCGACGCGATGGGCGAGACGCCGCGCTACCTCACCGTCGACCTCCGCATCCTGAGCGCCCTCGCCGTGGTGCTCGAGAAGGTCTACGCGCTGCTGCCGCGCGGCACCGAGCCTCCGTTCACGCGGTACACCGTCGCGACCCTCGCCTACGCCCAGACCCTCGACATCTCGCGGGCGCGCGCCGAGCTCGGCTACGAGCCGACGGTGCCGCTGGCCGAGGGGATCCGCCGCGTCGGCGAGCACTACCGGGACACCCGTGGCTGAGCGGGCGGGCTCGCTGCTGGTCTTCGCGTGCGGCGACACGACCTTCCCGCTGTCGCAGGTGTTCCGCGGCGACCGGCTGCCGAGCCGCACGTTCCCCTCGAACGTGTTCCTCTACACGCACCCGAGCGGGCGACGCGTGCTCTTCGACACGGGCTACCCGCCGACCCTGCGCGGCGCGGGACCGATCGGGGCGCTGTACCGCCGCATCCTGCCCCCGCGCATCACTGCCGGCGAGACGATCGACGCCCAGCTGCGGCGCGAGGGCCTCACGCCGGGCGACATCGACCTCGTCGTGCTGTCGCACCTGCACCCCGACCACATCGGCGGGCTGCGCTACTTCCCCGACGCGACCCTGGTGCTCTCGGCGGGGCAGCAGAGACGGATGCGTCGCCACGGCATCACCGACGGGATCTTCGACGCGCTCCTCCCGCCGTGGGTCGCGTCGGCGCCGACGCTGGTGGTCGACGAGCAGCCGTCGGTGACGGTGGCGGGAGTGACGGGCTTCGACGTCTTCGGCGACGGCCGCTTCGTGGTCACGCCCCTCCCCGGCCACGCTCTCGGGCACCTCGGCGCGCTCGTCGAGGGCCGCCTGCTGCTCGCCGGCGACGCCGCCTGGGGTCGCGACGTGCTGACGTGGTCCGACCGCCTCCGCCCCCTGCCCCGCCTGATCAGCGACGACCCGGAGGCGCACCACGCCACCGCCGCGTCGCTCGAGCGCCTCGAGGCCGCCGGCCTCACCCTCTGCTTTAGCCACGACGTCTACCCGTCGCGCGTGCTGCTGCCCTGAGGGCCGCGGGCCGCGCCGAGCACGCTGCCGCCGCCTGCAGTCGAGCCCGAGCATGCTGCCCACGCCCGCAGTCGCCGCCGCCCCCTGCTGATCGAGCAGCCCGCGCAGCGGGCGTATCGAGATCCACGTCCGCCAGAAGCCGAGGGCAGAAGCCTCGTCTGCTGAAGCCGGTCGGTCTCGATACGCCCCTGCGGGGCTACTCGACCAGCATGCAATTGCCTGCAGCCCCGTCTGCTCGCCTCACAGCCACCGCCTGCAGTCGAGCCCGAGCATGCTGCCGCCGCCCGCGGTCGGCGCAGAGCATGCTGACGCTGCCTGCAGTCGCCGCAGAGCATGCTGATCGAGTAGCACGCGGAGCGGGCGTATCGAGATCCACGTCCGTCAGAAAGCCAGGGCAGATGCCTGATCTGTTGAAGCGGGTCGGTCTCGATACGCCCCTGCGGGGCTACTCGACCAGCAGGGGATGGCCCGCGGCCCCGCTCACACCCCTCACAGCCGCTGCCTGCAGTCGCCGCAGAGCATGCTGATCGAGTAGCACGCGGAGCGGGCGTATCGAGATCCACGTCCGTCAGAAGGCCAGGGCAGATGCCTGATCTGTTGAAGCGGGTCGGTCTCGATACGCCCCTGCGGGGCTACTCGACCAGCAGGTGATGGCTCGCCGGAGCGTCAGACCGCGAAGTCCTCCGGCCAGCCGTGCGCGGCGAGGTAGCGGCGCACGCGCTCGATGTCCTCGTCGGAGGGGAGCTCCGAGGTCACGCGGGCGATCGCGGCGCCCACGTCGACGCGGCTCGCGTCCGTCGAGAGGCGCGATCCCACCTCCGTCACCTCCGCGTCGGTCAGGCGGCGGCGGAGCAGCGCGACGAGCGGGACGAAGTCCTGCTCGGGGAGCCCGGTCGGGTAGCCGGCGCGCAGCCAGCGGACCACGCGGGTCACGAGGCCGTCGCGCTCCTCGGAAGCCGGCTCGGCGAGCTCCTTCGGGTCGCCGAGCGGCCAGCCCGCGCTGGCCAGACGCGCCGAGACGCGCAGGAGGTCGTCCGGCATCGCGGGCCCGAGCAGCATCTGCTCGACGCGCTCGCGCAGCCGCTCGGGGTCGAGCTCCTGCCCCGCCGCGTCCGCCCGAGCGGCCTCGGAGAGCAGCTGCCCGACGACCTGCTCCAGCTCGTCGGCGGTGAGACTGCGCCGCAGGATGCCGAGCAGCGGCACGTAGTCCTGCTCAGGCACTCCCATCGGGTAGCCGGCGCGGAGCCAGGCGACCACGCGCGCGACCAGTCCGTCGGTCGTGCCGGGCTCGAGGGCGGCCACGCTCAGTCCTTGGGCTGGAAGGTCGGGAAGACGTTCTCGAAGCTGACGGTCTGCCCGAGCCCGGTGGCGATGATGATGCTGAGGCCGATGGCGACCGCCGCGATCACGAGGACGAAGCAGACGACTCCGATGACGCGCAGCAGCGGCGCCGGGAGCGAGCGTTCTGCGAGGGCGGAGTCGCCGGCGACGGCGAACGAGCGGACGCCGACGGCGAAGAGCGCGGGCAGGCCGGCTCCGAGGATCACGGCGACGAGCGCCACCTGACCGGCTGCGGCGAGGAAGAGTGAGAACACGGCGGCGATCCTGTCTACGAGGTGCGGGAGTCGGCGGTCGAGCGGGCGGGCGCCTTCGCGTCCTCCCACTCGTCGTTGACGTTGTGGGCGCCGATGCTGTCGCGGCGCGAGCGGAGGTAGATGTACACGGCGACCGCGACGAGGATCGCGGCCATGAGCAGGCCGCCCCCGGCGCCCCCGACGAGGTTGCCGAGCCACCACATGACGGCGCCGACGAGCGCGGCGGCCGGGAGGGTGATGACCCAGGCGATCACCATCCGCAGGGCGACACGCCAGCGCACCTGGGCGCCGGGGCGTCCGACGCCCGAGCCGAGGATCGAGCCGGTCGCGACGTGGGTGGTCGAGAGGGCGAAGCCGAGGTGGCTGGAGGCGAGGATCACGGCGGCGGACGAGCTCTCGGCCGCCATGCCCTGGGGCGTGTTGATCTCGACGAGGCCCTTGCCGACGGTGCGGATGATCCGCCAGCCGCCGATGTAGGTGCCGAGCGAGATGGCGAGCGCGCAGGCGAGCTTGACCCAGAACGGCACCGACTCGGTGTCGTCCCAGCCGCCCGCGGCGATCAGGGCGAGCGTGATGACGCCCATCGTCTTCTGCGCGTCGTTGGTGCCGTGGGCGAGCGAGACCAGGGAGGCGCTGCCGATCTGGCCGATCCGGAACCCGTGGTGCAGCTTCTTCTCGGCGATGTTGCCGATCACGCGGAAGACGAGCCAGGTGCCGATCGCGGCGACGGCGCCGGCGAGCACCGGCGACATCAGCGCCGGCAGGATCACCTTGCCGACCACGCCGTCGAGCTTGGATCCGTCGCCCGCCCAGTTGACGCCGTTGACACCGAGTCCGGCGAGCGCCGACCCGATCAGGCCGCCGAAGAGCGCGTGCGACGAGCTCGAGGGCAGGCCGAGCAGCCAGGTGAGCAGGTTCCAGATGATGCCGCCGATGAGGCCGGCGAGCACGATCAGCAGCAGAGCGGATCCCCCGCCCTCGAGCAGCGCCGGATCGGGTGCGCCGGACGAGTCCTGGATCTTGACGACCGCGTTGGTCACGGTCAGGGCGACCTCGATGCTGAGGAACGCACCCACGAGGTTGAGTGACGCGGACAGTGCGACGGCGACCTTGGGCTTGAGGGCCCCGGTCGCGATCGAGGTCGCCATGGCGTTGGCCGTGTCATGGAAGCCGTTGGTGAAGTCGAACGCCAGAGCGGTGACGATCACGAGGACGAGAAGGATGAAGGGATCCACGGAGGAGATACTCCGCCCTCGAGCCGCTCCGTGGGACGGTCGCGAGACGCATTCACCGACTATTCATCTTGCCCTCGCTCGCCCTCGACTACCCTGTGGGGTTTCTCAGGCGAGCGGCCGTCTCAGCGCTCGGCGTGCGGCAGCGGGGGCGTCAGGTCGGGCACGTGCTCCGGGTCGGCGTCGACCACGGGCTCGGGAGTCGGCGCGACGCCGGGCAGCGGCGGGGTGAGATCGGGCGTCACGTGACGGCCGACGCTCGCGGTCGCCTCGGCGACTCCGAGACGGCGAGCGGCCTTCGCCTGCTTCGCCTTCAGCTTCTCGGTGCGCTCGGCGAGCTTCCTGGCCTTCTTGCGCAGCTTCTTGCTCGAGTCGCGCACGGCCTCGTGCGCCGCGCGGACCGACTTCTCGGCCTTCGCGAGCGCCTTCTTCGCGCGCTTCTGCGCTGCCTTGCCGTCGTTCTTCGATGCCATGGGGATCCTCCGCTCGTCGGCCTGGTCGGCCGCCCCCACCGTATCGACGGCCACCGATAACGGCCTGGGTGGTGGGGGCGCGCCCAGGGGCGTAGAACTGCGTCATGACCGATTCGATCTCCCCCCGCGCCTTCCGCGCGATCGCCGGTACCGAGGACTGGCGGGTCGTCGGCGACGGCGCCCGCGCCTGGTTCGCGACCGGCTCGTTCGACGTCGGCGCCGCGCTCGTGGCGGCCATCGCCTCCGTCGCCGAGAAGGCGGGCCACCATCCCGACGTCGACCTCCGCTACGGCGGGGTCGGTGTCCGCCTGATCAGCCACGACGTCGGCGACATCAGCGAGCGCGACGTGGCACTCGCCCTGCGCATCTCGGCCGCGGCCCGCGCGCTCGGGATCGCCGCTGATCCCTCGCGCGTGCAGAGCCTGCAGATCGCGATCGACGCCGTCGATGTCGCCGCCGTCCGCCGCTTCTGGCAGGCGGCGCTCGACTGCTCCCCCGTCGAGGACGCCGATCTGGCCGACCCCCGCGGCCTCGGCCCGAACATCTGGATCCAGCGGATCGACGAGTCGAGGACCGAGCGCAACACCATCCACCTCGACCTCTACCTCCCCCGTGATCAGGTCGAGGCCCGCCTCGACGCCGCACTGGCCGCCGGCGGACGCCTCGTGAACGACGACAACGCGCCGGAGTGGTGGACGATCGCCGACCCCGAGGGCAACGAGCTCGACCTGGCGCCCTGGCGCGACGACAGCGAGTGGAGCGCCTGAGCCCCCTCCGCGACCGCGCGCCGGTCTGGGAATCGTGGGCGAGAGGTCGCGCCGCGGTCGGATCCTCGGCACGCTGGAAGGCATGGCCCTGATCCCCCCGACCAACGGCTTCCTCGGCAAGGCCGCGCAGCGCCGGCCGATGCGCGGCCCTCGGCGCGACCGCTGGATGTGGTGGCGACTCGGCTCCGGAGTCGCGGCGACCGTCGCGGGCCTCGTCGCCCTCCTGGTCTTCACCGCGAACCGCTGACTCGAAGGCCGCTCCCACGGTGCGGTGCCTCTCAGGGGAAGTCGCCTCACGCATGTGGCCCCGCCCCTCGTTGATCGAGTGGCCCGCGCAACGGGCGTATCGAGATCCACGTCCGTCGGAAGGCCCGGTCCGTAGCCCGCTCCGCTGAAGCTGGTGGGTCTCGATACGCCCCTGCGGGGCTACTCGACCAGCAGGCTGGGGCCGGGCTCCCTTTTTCCCCCACCATCGAGACGCGAAGCGCCTTCGCCCCTCGATACGCCCCTGCGGGGCTGCAGGCTCGACCAGCAGGTGAAGGGCCGCCGACCCGGATCGTCGCGGATCCGTGACCGTCACCCCCTTGACTGCGGAGCATCTTCTCAGGTGCGATTCCGAGGATCGCGGGTAGGTTGGAGGGTCGAGTCCGCCCGAGGACGAGACCCCCGCCCCACAGCCCCACCCCGCCACCCGCCCCCACGGGCGGCGGACGATCCGGAAAACGCCTCACCCCATGCACCATGCCGTTCGCGCGTCGACTCCCGCCCCCGAGGGAATCGAGCAGACCGCCCTCCCGACCCGCCGGTCCCTGCGCGCCCAGCGCACCGCCGCCGCCAGACGACCGTCGCGTCCCCGCGCCTCCGCCATCGCCGCGATGGGCCTCGTGGTCGGCCTCGCGATCACCTCGACGCCTGCCTTCGCGGTGGGCGGCACGGCCGACTCCGCGCTCGAGCGCGACTCCGCGAACGCCGTGGCCGCCGCCCGCCCGCAGAGCTTCGTCGCCGCCGGAGTCGTGCAGCAGAGCGTCACCCGCGACGCCTTCGCGGCGGAGGCGAAGCCCGAGGTCCTCGTGCCCACCGCGTCCCTCGACTCGATCACCGCGACCGCCGGCGAGTCGACCGACGCCGCCGCGGGCGTCTCGGGCACCTGGGTCCTCCCGATCTCGGGGCACATCAGCAGCGGCTACGGCCCACGACCCGACGCTCCCGTCGCCGGCGTGAACCTCTTCCACAAGGGCACCGACCTCGCCGGCGCGTGCGGCACTCCCGTGCTCGCCGCGGCGAGCGGCACGGTCGAGGAGTCGATGTACTCCGGCAGCTACGGCAACTGGATCCTGCTCGACAACGGCGGCGGCATCGAGACCGGCTACGCGCACAACACCGACCTGCTCGTCGACGTGGGCGACTACGTGGCCGCGGGCCAGCAGATCGCGACCCGCGGCTCGACCGGCGCCTCCACCGGCTGCCACCTGCACTTCGAGACCCGCGTCGACGGCGAGGCGGTCGACGCCGTGCCGTTCATGGAGGCGCTCGGGGTGCCGCTGGGCTGACGCTCCGAGCTCAGCCCGCCGCCGCCGGACCGGTCGACACCGCGCCCGACCAGCGGGCGTCCGCCGGCTCGGTCGTCACCGTGATCAGCGCGTCCTGATCGACGGCGACGTCCATGCTGGCTCCGTTGCCGCCTCCACCACTGCCCCGCGTCGTGCTCGGGCTGTAGTAGCACGTCGATCCGCTGGTCATCAGTCCGTCGATCTCGACCGTGACCGCGGCGTCGGCCGTGTCGCACGCGACCGAGATCGTGAGGGTCAGCGGCTCGCCGGTCAGCCGCACGGTCTGCGGCTCCGGCGCGCCGATCTGGTCGGTCCATCGCACAGCCGCGGTGGCGCCCTCGGGCACCGTGACGGGTCCGAGCGGTCGCTCGGCCGGAGTCGGCGAGGCGGTCGGAGTCGTCGTCGGCAGAGCAGTCGGAGTCGCCTCCGCCGCGCCCTCCTGCGGCGCCGTGCACCCGCTCAGGGCCAGTCCCGCCAGCAGCGCCGCAGCGCCGGTCGTCAGCAGTCGTCTCGTGCGCATCCCGGGTCCCCCGTTTCGCTTCGGTCCCTCCGGTCTACCCGACCCGCGGGCGCCGCGACGTGCACTCTGCGGCGGTTGCCAGGGTCGGCGACACCCTGACCGCGCACCCAGAAAACCGACTATCACTAGGTATACGGTGGACGGAGTTCATGCGATCACATGGACGCGGACTCGCCGAGCACACGGCCCCCGAGCCCTTCCGTCACGAGCAGGAGGTTCACCATGAGCACCAGCACCCGAACGAACAGTCGCTTCGACGACCGCGTCGTCCTCATCACCGGAGGCGGCTCCGGACTCGGCCGCGCCAGCGCCGTCCGCCTCGCCGAGGAGGGCGCCAGGCTCGCCCTCGTCGACGTCTCGGAGACGGGACTCGCCGCGACCGTGGAGGCCCTGCCCGAGGGCACCGAGGCGATCACGGTGATCGCCGACGTCTCGAAGGAGGCCGACGTCGACTCCTACGTCGCGCAGACCCTCGAGCGCTTCGGCCGCATCGACGGCTTCTTCAACAACGCCGGCATCGAGGGCCGCCAGAACCGCACCGAGGACTTCACCGCCGAGGAGTTCGACAAGGTCGTCGCCATCAACCTGCGCGGAGTGTTCCTCGGCCTCGAGAAGGTGCTCGAGGTGATGCGCGAGCAGGGCTCGGGCATGGTCGTCAACACCGCGAGCGTCGGCGGCATCACCGGCATCGGCAACCAGTCGGGCTACGCGGCCGCGAAGCACGGCGTCGTCGGCCTGACCCGCAACTCCGGAATCGAGTACGGCCGGTACGGCATCCGCATCAACGCCATCGCTCCCGGGGCGATCTGGACGCCGATGGTCGAGAACTCGATGAAGCAGCTCGACGCCGAGAACCCGCGCAGGGCGGCGGAGGAGTTCATCCAGGTCAACCCGACCAAGCGCTACGGAGAGGCCGCCGAGATCGCCTCGGTCGTCGCGTTCCTGCTGTCCGACGACGCGTCCTACATCAACGCGGTCGTCCTCCCGATCGACGGCGGCCAGTCGATCCAGTACTGAGCCGCGGGGCGTCTCGGCGCGGAAGGGCGGGAGAATGGGGGACATGAACCCCACCGGCAGCTTCCGCGCCGCCCGCGACACCCTGCTCCAGCACCGCGACGACGCGACGGCCGCCACCGCCGCCTTCGAGTGGCCCGACGTCGGCGCGCACTTCAACTGGGCCGTCGACTGGTTCGACGAGATCGCCATCGGCAACGAGAAGACGGCGCTCTGGATCGTCGAGGAGGACGGCTCGGAGCAGAAGGTCTCGTTCGACCGGATGCGCTGGCGCTCCGACGAGGTCGCCGCCTGGCTGCACTCCACGGGAGTCCAGCAGGGCGATCACGTGATGCTCATGCTCGGCAACCGGCTCGAGCTGTGGGAGGCGATGCTCGCGATCATGAAGCTGGGTGCGGTCATCCTGCCCACCACCACGCTCCTCTCGAGCGCCGACCTGGCCGATCGCCTCGAGCGCGGCGAGGTCGCGCACGTGATCGCTGACGCCTCCGAGACCGCCAAGTTCGACGGACTGACCGGCGACTTCGGCCGCATCGCGGTCGGCGGGGCGGTCGACGGCTGGCTCGACTGGGCCGACTCGGTCGAGGCCGTCGGGATCAGCCCGACCGTCGTCGTCGACACCGACGACCCCTGCCTCATCTACTTCACCTCGGGCACCACCTCGAAGCCCAAGATGGTCGTGCACACCCAGGAGTCGTACCCGGTCGGCCACCTCAGCACCATGTACTGGCTCGGCGTGCGCCCCGACGACGTGCACATGGCGATCAGCTCGCCCGGCTGGGGCAAGCACGCCTGGAGCTGCTTCTTCGCGCCGTGGAACGCCGAGGCGACGGTCTTCGTCTACAACTACAGCCGGTTCGCTCCCGCGGCGCTCCGTCACCAGCTCGACCGGGCCGGCGTCACCACGTTCTGCGCGCCGCCGACGGTCTGGCGGATGCTCATCCAGTCGGAGCTCGGAACGAAGCCGCGCGGCCTCACCGAGATCCTCTCGGCGGGCGAGCCGCTGAACCCCGAGGTGATCGCCACCATCGAGCGCGAGTGGGGCCTCACCATCCGCGACGGCTACGGCCAGACCGAGACCACGGCGATCATCGCGAACCCGCCCGGCGCCGAGATCGTGCCCGGAGCGATGGGGCGCCCGCTTCCCGGCGTCGCGATCGCGCTGGTCGACCCCGTCACCGGCGAGCAGGCCTCGACCGGCGAGATCTGCCTCGACCTGTCGGTCGAGCCCGTCAACCTGATGTCGGGCTACCTCGGCGACGACGAGCGCACCGATCGCGCCCGCGCCGACGGCTACTTCCACACCGGAGACGTCGCCGTGCGGGCCGTCGACGGCACCATCACCTTCGTCGGCCGCACCGACGACATCTTCAAGTCGTCCGACTTCAAGATCTCGCCGTTCGAGGTCGAGAGCGTGCTGCTCCAGCACCCCGCCGTCGCCGAGTCGGCCGTCGTGCCGGCCCCCGACGCGACCCGGCACAGCGTCGTCAAGGCCTACGTCGAGCTCGCGGAGGGCTGGGAGCCCACCGAGGAGACCGCGGCCGCGATCTTCGCGCACACCCGCACCCTGCTGTCGGCCTTCGAGCGGGTGCGGCGACTCGAGTTCCACCCGCTGCCCAAGACGATCTCGGGCAAGATCCGCCGCGTCGAGCTGCGCGAGCGCGAGGAGGCGGCGTTCGCCCGCGGCGAGGAGATCGCGACGGAGTGGCGCAGCGATCGTGTCCCGACGGGAGACCCGGCATGAGGAGCGGCGCGACGGGCATCGGCCTGTCGGTCGCGTTCGCGGTGCTCGCGATCACCCTTAACCTGGTCCTCGACCGGGTGCTCGGGCTGCCGATGCTCCCGCGCTGGGGCATCGTGATCGTGGTCGTGATGCTGGCGAGCGTCGCCGTCGCGCGCCTCCTTCGCCGCCGCGCGCGCGCCCGGGAGTAGCCCGCCGGGTCAGCGCCGCACGGCGAGCAGCTCGCCGTGATCGCGGAGCCCTGGCGTGCTGCGGCGGGCGCGGTGCACGACGTCGAGGCCGGCGGCCTCGACCGCCGTCGCCAGCTCGTCGAGCGGGTGGAACCAGGCCGTCGTCACGGCGTGGTCGAACGCCTCGACGGTCGGCCCCTCGAAGAAGCCGACCAGCAGCCGTCCTCCGGGAGCGAGGCGGGCGGCGAAGCCCTCGAGCACCGCGGGCAGCTCCTCCGGGGGCAGGTGGATCAGCGAGTACCAGGCCAGGATCCCGCCGAGCGACGCGTCGCGCGCCTCCGGATCACGCAGGGACCCTCGTCGGAACGGCACCCCCGGGAACGCCGCGCGCGCGTGCTCGAGGAACTCGGGTACGAGGTCGACACCGACCACATCGACGCCGAGTTCGTGCAGGAGTGCCGTCCAGTGCCCGGGGCCGCAGCCGGCGTCGACGACCGGGCCGTCGAGCGAGGCGGCCCAGGAGGCGATCAGCGCGCGATCGCGGCCGTCCAACTCCTCGACCGAGCCGAGCAGTGCCGCGTACTCGGCCGCCCGGGCGCCGTACGCCTCCGCCACCCGCTCATCGGTCATGACCTCGAGCGTAGGAGTGGAGGCGCCGGGCCGCGGTTCGCGAGGTGCCGACGCGCCCCGAGAGCAGCACCTCGATCCCCGAGCGGTGGCGGTAGCGGAGGAAGGCGCGGTTCATCTCATCGGTCGAGCGGAAGCCCGCCGACTCGGCGGCGCGCTCGAGCATCACGACCTTCGGGAGCGTCGGCGACTGCTCCCGGAGGATCCGCTCCGCCGCCTCGAGCCGGAGGCGCGCGACCGAGGCCCGCACGGTGGTGTGCCGGAGCAGCCAGTGCGTCACCGCGACGCGGGCGGGCGGGACGCCGATGGCCCGCCCGATCACGCGGGCGTTCAGCCCGGGGAGCGTGTGCAGGTGCCGGAGCGAGTGGTCGATCCGGTCGCCGAGATCGCACGATCGGGGGCTCGTCGTCATCAGAGCGGAGCTCGTCGTGGCCACGCGATCTCTCCAGGGTTCGGCGTTCAGGGGCCCAGGGGACGTGGGCACACGGGTCCTCATGGTGTCGCTCGCCTTCGATTCCAGGGTCACCGCCGGTCGGGTCGGCGCGAAGGTGTCGACCCCAGGAGCGCTCCGACGGTCTCGCCGTTTCGGGTACGGCAGGACGAGCGATGAGCTGAGGTTCTGTCATTTTGGAGACACCCGCCGATCGGCGCGAGGGCTGGCACGGAATCCGCCGCCGCCTGGCGCGCGACGATCCGGTCGCGCCCGCCGCCCCGACATTCGCGCCCAGCCGCCCGGCCGCCCTCTCCGGAGGCGATCATCGACGTGGCCCGAGCCCGCCCGAAGCGGAGTGCCGACGAGAGGAGCATCGCCGTGTCCCCTGCCGCGACAGAGACGATCGTCCCGGTCACCGCCCTCGTCCTCCCGCTCCTGGTCGGCCTGGTGCTGACCATCGGTGGTGCCGCCTCGCTCGGAGCGCACGGCCGCGCGACCGCCGCCGCGCTGCCGTGGCTGCGGGTCGCGACGGGCGTCGTCCTGCTCGTGTCGAGCGGAGCGGTCTTCACGATCGCCGCGCTCGGCGCCGTGGCCCTGTGCGTCGCGGCTCTCGTGGCGGCGCTCGACGCGTTCGGTCGCGACTCCGACCTCGGAGCCGCTCGCCTCGCGGGCGCCGCCGCCCTCCTCGCCGTCGCCGTCGTCACCGCGATCGAGGGTCTGCTCGGAGTCGGCGGCATCGCGGAGCACCTGGCCCGCTTCGAGCTGCGCGACCTCAGCTGGGCCGCCGCCCTCGTCGGCGTGCTCGCGGTCTGCAGCCTCCTGCAGCTCGGAGCGACTCGACCGCGGAGGCGCGCCGCCTCCGCCGCTGCCGATCGCGTCGAGGACGGAGCCCCGCAGGCCCTCTGAGACGCACAGGTCTCCTCCCCACCTCGGTGAGGGGTGATTTCTGCGCCCAGTTCGGGTGAAAGCGCCCTCGGTAACCCGAGAATCCGTCACTCTTGTGCTGTCGCGCCTCCCGAAGGGCGGGGCAGGGGTTCCGAGGGGATGTGGAGTTCGTGGTGAGCACAGCAGCAGGAATGAGTCCGACGATCGAGCGCGGAGTGTCGCGGCGGGAGGCCGGCGCCGCCGCCTGGCTCGCCGGGGTGGGCGTCGACGCGAGGCCCAGCGGTGCGTTCCGGGTCGTCGCGGACGCGTTCCGCGGCGACGACTTCGAGGTGATCCGCCTCTGGCACACCGCCGCCCGGCTGCGGCGGAGCGGTCGGCCGGGCGCGGGTCTCCGCCTGCTGGTGCCGCTCGAGGGCGTGCTGGTCGTGCAGCCCGACGACCCCGCCGACGACGAGGTGACCCTGGGCCCGGGCGACGTGGCCTTCCTCCGCTGCTCGGGGGGAGCGACGATCGTCACCGACGCCCCGTCCGCGAGGCTCGAGATCATGCTCGGGCGGCCCCTCCTGGGCCTGGCCGGCGCGCAGGAGACGGGCCCCCTCGTCACCCCCGCCGACGCGGCGAGCCGCGGAATCCTCCTCTCGACGGTCAACGCCTTCTTCGGGGCGTCGCTCGACGCCGACTCCGCGGCCTTCCCCCTGGTCAGGTCGGCCGTCGAGCAGCTGGCCAACGCACTTCTCGCGGCCTCGCTCCCCCGCGAGTCGAACGAGACCGTCTTCACGCGCGCGATCGCGCTGATCGCGGGAATGGCGGCCGACCCGAAGCTCTCGGTGCACGAGATCTGCCTCCGGCTGGGCGTGCCCAAGCGGACGCTGCAGCGGGTCTTCGCGACGAACGGGACGACGGTGTTCAACGAGATCCGGCGCGCCCGGCTCACGACGGCCCGCGCCCTGCTCGGCAGCACCGACACGCCGCCCGCCCCCGACCACGCGCTGAGCGGCTACGTCCGCTCGCAGCGGCTGCAGCGCGACCTGCGGCACCTCGACTCGTCGCGGACGGGGTCGGACGAGCGCAGCCGCAGCGCCTGACGCGACGCGGCGGCGGCGCAGCCCCGGGTGCGATTCAGGAGGCGGGATACGCCACGGAGGCGGCCGGCCAGCCCGAGGCGGCGAGCTCGGCGCGCAGGCGGTGATGGTGCTGCACCGCGCCGAGGGAGTCGGTGCGGAAGGCGATCGCCGTCGCGGCATCGGCCCAGTAGGCGTCCCACCCGGAGTAGCGGGCGAAGACCCGGTCGCCGACGGCCGCGATCAGCTCCCAGGCCCGCTCCGCCGGCAGGTAGCCCGCGACGTACGAGTAGCGGATCGCACCGATCGTGCGCTCGGCGTCTCCCGCGAGCAGCAGGATCGGGGGCCGGCCGTCGAGGGCCTGCGCGAGCTCGAGGAGGTGGAACTCGCTGCCGCCGGTCAGCGCCGCGACGCGGGCGCGCATCCGCTCCGCCTCCTCCGACGCGGACACCTCGGCGAACCGGGCCGACAGCGGCCCCTGCGCGAGGGCGTCGGCGACCAGCAGTTCGACGTCGTCGCGCGCCGCGATCCTGAAGTCGCGGTCGAGCGCCACCCGGTGCTCGCTCAGCATCGACAGCGGCAGCTGCTCCCAGGGCGAGCCCTTCGCGCCGTCGGCGAACCGGATGCGCAGCGACTCCGGCAGCTCGGCCCAGGTGGGCTGGAACGCGAGCGACGAGTTCCAGCCGCCGAACGAGAAGTCGCTCACGGCGTCGAGCGCGAGCATCTGCTGCTGACGCAGTGTCGTCGGAGGCGTCGCCGCGGCCGCGAGGTAGGCCAGCTGCTCGCGGCGGGGTGCCCGCGCATCCCACTGCTGGAAGACGATCGAGGCGACGAGGAGCCCGAGCGCCAGGCCGAACGCGGCATAGAAGAACGGCAGACCGATGACGCCGGACCCCCGGCTCAGCCCGATCGCGAAGCCTGCCAGCCCGAACGGAGCGGCGACCGCGGTGACCAGGAGTGCCCGCCGCGCGATCCTCCCGCCGGGGCCGCGACGCCGGGCGTCGGCGATCCGCGCGTAGCGCAGACGGGGACGCACGGGGAACTCGACGTCTCCGGGGTGATTCTGCAGCGGCACGCTCGCAGCCTAGACGGGGCCCGACGCCCCGCCGGAGGAGATTGTCGGCCGTCTGTGCTCGGATGTCTCCATGAGACTCGCTGAAGCACTGCTCGAGCGGGCCGATCTGCAGAAGCGGATCGAGGCCCTCCAGTCCCGGATCGTCGCGAACGCCTCCTACCAGGAGGGCGAGGAGCCCGCGGAGGACCCGGCCGAGCTGCTGCGCGAGTGCCTCCGCGCGCACGAGACGCTCGAGCGCCTCGTCACCGCCGTGAACCTGACGAACACGACGGCGACGACGCCCGAGGGCGTCCCCCTGACCGCGGCGCTCGCCCGGCGCGAGTCGCTGCGCGGACGGCACAGCATCCTCGTGCGCGCGGCCGACGCCGCCTCGGGCGAGCGGGGCTACCGCCAGCTGCGGAGCGAGCTGCGCCGCCTCTCGGCGCTGCCCGTGACGGAGCTGCGCGAGCAGGCCGACGCGGTGGCGCGCGAGCTCCGCGAGCTCGACTCCTCGATCCAGCGCACCAACTGGGAGGTCGATCTGCAGGGCTGACGACGGGAGCGGTGAGTCGGTAGGCGACTCGGAGCGAGCACACACCGTCGGGCCGGCGGTCAATCCGGCCCTCTGTCACGCGGCGGGCAGCGTACCGGCTTCGGCCCTCACTCACAGCCCAGCACCGACGACCGGTGATCGCGCAGACAGGACACCTCATCACCACGTGCTGGCCGGATCGCCGAGGGCGGGTTCGGGGACCTCACCGCGGCAGAGCGCGCCGAACGGCGAGCCCGTTCAGGCTCGCCCTGTCGTGATCGGACGACGACGATCAGTCGACGATCGACCTCCCGCTCCGCTCGCCGGAGCGGCGCGGCATCGCCTGAGCGAGCGCACGCAGCTGCGCCGCGAAGAACTCCAGTGAGCGGTCGACCTCGGGCAGCGAGGGCGTGCGGTTGAGGTGGCCGTGGGGCATGCCTGCGGCGAGGTACCCGGTCGCGGCGACGCCCGCCTCCGCCAGCTGACGCAGCAGGAGCTCGGCCGACCCGCGCAGCTCGTCGAACTCGTTCACCATCACGGTGACCGGAGGGAGCCCCGCGAGCGGCGCGGCGCCGGGGAGGGCGTCGACGGGCAGATCGGAGAGGCGGCCGACGTAGGTGCGCACCATCCCCTCGATGCTCGCGGGCGGGAAGCGGAGCATCGCGGGCAGGGTCATCAGCTCGCGCAGCACGTCGTCGCCGACGGCCGGGTTGGGGAAGTGCGCGAACGGGTAGGCGAGCAGCACGTGCTCGGGCGTCCGCGCACCCGTGTCGCGCAGGCGGAGGGCCGCGGCGAGGGCGAGCGCGGCGCCCGCGCTGGCACCGCCGATCGCGACCGGAGTCGCCTCCGGGGTCTCGGCGCGCAGCTGCAGCCAGACGGCGTGGACGTCGTCGATCGGGACGGGGTAGCGCACGGTCCCGCTCGCCAGGCGGTAGCCGACCGAGACGACGCGGGCGCCCGCCCGGGCGGCGAGCTCGGCAGAGACGACGTGCGACTCCCGCATGTCGAGGTCGCCGGCCTGGAACCCGCCGCCGTGCACCCAGAGCAGTGCGGGTCCGGTCTGCTGGGCGGATTCGTAGACGCGGAGGGGGATCGGGCCGTGCGGGCCGTCGGCCGAGGAGTCGGAGACGCGGACGCCGGCGGGGAGCGACCAGGGGGCCGGGTCCTGCTCGAAGGCGGCCAGGTGCGCTGCCTGCTCGGCGTCGAGCGGGTGGGCGAGTCCGTCGAGGTGCGGGAGCCTGGCGGCGAGGTACGGGTCGAGCGGCATCGGCGCCTCCTGGCGGGGTGGGGACGGCGACCACGCTACCGGCGGGGTGGCGAGGAGACCTGGCGACCGGGGGGGTCTGTTCGGAGGGATGACCTCCTGTGCGCGGTCCTTTTCCTCGCTGATCGAGTCCGCAGCCCGCGGAGCGGGCGTATCGAGATCCACGTCCGTCAGAAGCGCAGGGCTCAAGCCCGATCTGCTGACGCTGGTGGGTCTCGATACGCCGCCTGCGGCGGCTACTCGACCAGCATGGGGGGCAGCGGGTGCCGACTTCTCCCTCATCGCTCTGAGGGGGCGCGAGACGCCTCCGGTCAGCGGCGCTGCAGCAGGAGCACACTGTCGATGAGCGGGGCCTCGTGGCCGTCGGGGCCTGTCGCGAGGTGCTCGCGGGTGCCGACGACGAGCGGCGACCATGCGTCGGGGTCGAGGGCGAGCTCGGCGAGCTCCTGCTCGGCGGTGGGCAGCTCGTCGGCGAGGTGACCGCGGTGCCCCGACCACGGCGGCGGCGCGGCGTGCGAGACGACGGCGAGGCGTCCGCCGACGGTGACGAGTGCGGCGGCGCGGCGCAGAACCTCGATCCGCGGGAACTCGACCATCGAGTGCAGGAACGACGCGGTCACGAGCTCGAAGGGGCCGGTGACCGGCCACTCCTCGGCGAGGTCGGCCCGCCGGAGGTCGACGGTGAGGCCGCGCTCGGCGGCCGCGGCGCGGGCGCGGGAGAGCGCGGTCTCCGAGAGGTCGAGGCCGGTGACACTCCAGCCCAGGGAGGCGAGCCAGAGGGCGTCGCCGCCCTCGCCCGCGCCGAGGTCGAGCGCGCGGGCCGGCGGCAGGCCGCCGACGAGGTCGACGAGGGTCGCGTTGGGGCGGCCCGACCAGATGGCGGAGTCGCCGTAGCGCTCCTCCCAGTGCTCACGTGCTGTCGACATGGTGCGTCCTCCGAACGGGTCTGATCGAGGATGGCGGGCGGCGGCGGGCGGGCGCCAGCGGTCGTGCTGGAACAGCATGCGGAGTCGAGGGGGGCGGCACGGGCTGCGACAGGGGAGCGCCTGTCGCAGGGCCTTCCGCGACACGGGGCGCGCCGATTAGCGTCGGGGGCATGGCACTCCGACTCGAAGAGATCATCGTCGACTGCACCGACTTCCGCGCCCTCGGCCACTGGTGGCAGGAGGCGCTGGGCTGGGACGTCGTCGACGAGGACGACGACGGGATCGAGCTGCTGGCACCGTCGGGGCGCGGGCCGAGCCTGCTGTTCCTCGACGTGCCGGAGCGGAAGACCCTGAAGAACCGCCTCCATCTCGACTTCGTGCCCGACGATCAGGACGCGGAAGTCTCGCGCCTCGTCGAGCTGGGCGCCTCCCGCATCGACGTCGGGCAGGGCGAGCAGTCGTGGGTGGTGCTCGCCGACCCCGAGGGGAACGAGTTCTGCATCCTCTCGGCGCGCGACTGACCCGCGATGTCGATGCGCACGTATCGAAGAGAAAGCTGAGAAGTCAAGGGTAGAACGATCGTTCTCGCACCCCTACGATCGGCTGCGACGCGAGCCCGCCGGGATCGCCCGGAGCGAGGAGTGACCGTGAACGCGTACCAGGGGCCCGTGGCGGCCGTCGGAATGACGCAGGCGCAGCAGCAGGGCGAGCTGCTCGCCGGTCGCGTGCTCTCGACGCGCGGCGCCGGGCTGTACGCCTACGCCTACCGGCTCACGCTGTCGGACGCCGCCGCCACGGCAGCCCTGCGCCACGCGGCCGTCACCCTCCGGAGCGGGGCGCCGCGCGTGCTCGACGAGCAGTCGGCGCTCGAGGTCGCCCGCACCGAGATCGGACGCCGCAGCGTCGAGCGGCAGGAGCCGGCGGTGACGACGGACCCCTCGGCTCTGCGCGAGGAGGACCTCCTCCGCACCGGCTTCCACCGGCGCCTGCACGCGCTGCCGACGCTCGAGCGCCAGTGCTGGCTGCTCCGGTACACGGGCCGCCACGACGTCGATGCGATCGCCGCGCTCCTCCGGATCGAGCCGGAGCAGGTGCGGGAGGCACTCGCCTCCGCCGCCGCGACCCTCGTCGAGGGCGAGCTGACGGAGGCGGAGGGGGCCGAGTAGGCCGGTGCACTGAGAAGAGCCCGAGAGGCGCCGGGTCGAGCCGGCGGCACCCCTCAGGCGTCCAGTACCCGCGGGAGGACTCCCGCGGGAAGATCAGTCGAGGTACTCGATATCGTCCCACGGCTCGTGGACGTCGCCGGTGTCGCGATCGTCGTCGGGCACCTCGATCTCCTCGAAGATCACCGGGACACCGGGCGAGACCAGGGCGCTGACGCTGCGGTTGCCGACGACGACGAACTCGACGAGACCTCCTCCGGCCTGCGCCGCGTGGGAGCTCGACTCCTTGAGCGCGTCGATGTCCTCCCCCTGCGACAGCCCGTAGGTCTTTCCGTCGATGGTCACAGTGGTGCGGATCATGCGGTGCCTACTCCTCGGGTCGAAGTGTCCAGACTACGGAGCGGGCAACACCCGCCCCAGGCCTTGCGGTCACCGCCCGGGACTGGCACAGGGATGCGCTGCCACCCTCCGCCCGCTCCCGTCAACCGGGGCGCGGACGGGAGGCGGCGGCCCGTACCGTGGCAGGCGACCGCACGATCCACTACGACAGAGAAGGAGGATCACATGGCCGAGAAGAGCACTCCCGAGACCGTCGATCCGCAGCCCGTCGATCCCGAGACCGTCGACCCCGAGACCGCCACCGACCCCGAGGGCGACCCCGTGGAGAACCCGTCCGGCTGAGCCTCGAGCTCGTCGCACGGCACCGAGGGAACCGGCTATCGTCGAGACCTCCCGAATCAGCGGGACGTCTGGACGGGAGCCGGTTCCCTCGGTCGTCCCCCGGCCGCCGTCAGCGCGGGGTGCCGACGCGGTGCGCCGAGCCGGGGTGCGTGGCTGGCAGGGTCGGCACGTCGTGGCCGAGGATCCGCTCGCGCATGCTGCCGGTGCGCGGCTCGGCGGGCAGCATCCCGCGCTCGCGCAGGAGCGGCATCACCTGCTCGACGAAGTCGCGATAGGTCTCGTAACCGCCGTAGGTGTACTCGATCAGGAAGCCGTCGACGTCGGTGCGGTCGACGATCTCCTGCAGCTGGTCGGCGACCGACTCGGCGGTGCCGGTGACGCGCATGCCTCCGATGGAGGAGGTGATCACATCGAGGATCTCGGCGACGGTCGGGCTCCCCTCGGGCCGCTGGAACATCGCGAGCATGGTCTGGCCGACCTCGGTCGTCACCTCGGCGAGGGTCGCGTCGAGCGGGAACGACATCAGGTCGACACCGCTCCAGCCCATGAAGAGGGCCGCTGCGGCCTCGCGGGACGGAGTCGCGTCGAGCTCTGCGCGCAGTCGCAGCGCCTCCTCCTCGGTCTCGCCGACGATGATCGCGACGGAGGGGATCACCGTGATGTCGCGGGGATCGCGGCCGTTCGCCTCCGCTCTCGAGCGCAGATCGGCGACGGTGGCGGCCGCCTTGTCGAGGTCGCGGTCCTGGATGAAGACGCACTCGGCGTAGCGGCCGGCGAAGGCGCGGCCGGCCGAGGAGGCGCCCGCCTGCAGCAGGAGCGGCGTGCGCTGCACCGAGGGGACGGCCGGGAAGTAGCCGTCGTACGAGAAGTACTCGCCGCGGTGGGTGATGCGGTGCACTTTCGCCGGGTCCGCGAAGGTGCGGGTGGCCTTGTCGTAGACGACGGCGTCGTCCTCCCACGCGCCCTCCCAGAGGGTGAGGCACAGCTCGACGAACTCGGCGGCGCGGCGGTAGCGCTCGTCGTGGGGCGTCACTCCGTCGTGTCCGAGCAGCTTGGTGAGCGCGACCTGGTTGTCGGAGGTGACGATGTTCCAGGCGATGCGGCCCTTGGTGAGGTGGTCGAGCGTCGTGAAGGTGCGCGCATTGAGGTAGGGCTGCTGCGCGGTGGTCGAGGCGGTCACGACGAATCCGAGGCGGTCGACGGTGGCGGCGAGTCCGCTGACGAGCGCCATCGGGTCGTGCACGGGCACCTGGACGGCCTCGCGGATCACGACCTCGGGGACGTCGTCGCCGCTCATCGGGTAGCCGAGCGCCTCGGCGAGGAAGAGGAAGTCGAAGCCGGCGTCCTCGAGCCTGCGCGAGAGGTCCTGCCAGTACTCGAGCGTGGCGAAGCCACTCGTGTCGCCGCGCGGGTGGTGCCAGGCGTTGCTGATGAAGTTCGGCGTGAACTCCTCGAACGCGCCGAGGAAGATCTGCTTGGTCACGGTGGTGCCCTTCGCTGCACTGAGCGATCGGTCGCTCCCGATCGGAGGGCTGATAACCTCGAGTTATCAACACGACGATGAT
Source organism: Rathayibacter sp. VKM Ac-2803 (assembly GCF_009807175.1). Taxonomy (NCBI): domain Bacteria; kingdom Bacillati; phylum Actinomycetota; class Actinomycetes; order Micrococcales; family Microbacteriaceae; genus Rathayibacter; species Rathayibacter sp. VKM Ac-2803. The sequence continues at coordinate 409,837 of NZ_WUCD01000001.1, forward strand.
AACCAGCAGGAATCAGCGACCGCAAGCGGCACGGGAGGCGCGATGACGCACGACGACGAGCCCCCGGCCCTCGCCGCCGACATCGGCGCTCTCGTGCACGGGCTGCGGACGGCGCGCGGACTCTCGATGCGCGCACTCGCCGGAACCGCCGGGGTGTCGCAGCCGTTCCTGTCGAAGCTCGAGAACGGCAAGCTGCTGCCCAGCCTGTCGACCCTCTACGCCCTCGCGGCCGCGCTCGAGGTGCCGCCGGCCGAGCTGGTCCCGACCGTCGCCTCCTCCGACGACACGACACCGGAGGCGCACCTGCGCGCCAGCGACGCGCCGAACGCTCCGCGCGCGCGGCTCGTCGTCGGCGGGCCCGGCCGGACGACCGAGGCGTACCTCTTCACCTCGTGGCCCGGCGACTCCGACGACGTCGACTTCGCGCACCCGGGCGAGGAGTTCGTCTTCATGATCGAGGGGACGGCGGTGCTGAGCTACGCCGACGGGCAGCAGCGCACGGTGACGGCCGGGGAGTCGATCACGATCGACACGCGGCGGCCGCACCGCTGGTCGGTGCCGGCGGAGGCTCCGGGGGCGGCGCGGTACCTGCTGGTGACGACGCACTCGGGCTGAGGCGCGCCGGGTCCGGGCCGGCCGGGGTTCCGGTGCGGCTTCTCCGTTCGACGGGATCCGCCGCTCGGCGCCTCCGGTGCGGGCGAGAAGTGCCGGACGCAGGTGCGGACCCTCTCGGCTGGACTCGGTGCACAACCGAGGACGAGAGGCTCCGTCGGCGCTCAGGCCGCGGAGATCGGGGCCTGAGCCTCGGTTCCGCACGCGCTCGGGGCGCGGGGCGGACACTCAGGGGCACTGCTGCGTCGCGACTCCCCCGTCGGACGTCTGCACGTCGACGGGGCACGGCGCGAGGGGTCCCAGCCAGAGGAGGAGGACGAGGAGCACGGCCGCGACGACGTAGAAGAGCGCCGAGAAGGCGACGGCGAACAGGATGCCGCGGACGGAGGCCCGGCCCTCGGGGTCCTGCGTCGCGCCCGAGCGGGGCCGCGGGTCGAGGAGCTGGGACCAGAGCTTCCTGGCCGCCTGCCGCAGGGCGTTGTCGTGGGTGGTGGGGGTGCCGCTCTGTGCTCCGGCGTGCTGGTGGCTCATCCGCTGTCCTGACCGAGGGGGTGTCGTCGACGAGGTCGACGCGGTGACGCGGGAACCCGTCGAGCGCGGGCCCTCGGAGGAGGGCGGTGCGGCCGAGTCGGGAACCGGTCGTCGAGGTGTCGGCGCGGGGAGCGATGACGGGAGCGGGGGGCGGGAAGGGCGCCCACTGCCGCGATGATGCGCGGAGCGGACGTCGGCTGCGCAGGAGCGCAGTTCCTCGCGGGGTCTCGGTGAGGGGTGGAGCGGCTCCTCCACCGGGGGGAGTGGAGGAGGTGGGGGGGGCGAGTGACGCGGGGGTCGACGCGTCACTCGCCCCGGGTGGGTCAGCTCCGCAGTCGCCTGGTGCGACGGTGGAGCAGCATCAGCAGTCCGCCGCCGAGGAGCGCGAAGGCTCCGGCGAGGGCCACGGCGATGCCGTCGACTCCGGTGGAGGCGAGGCCTCCGCTACTGGGCCCGTTCGATCCCGGCAGCACCGCGGGGGCGGTGGACGAGGGCGAGGGGCTGGTGGTGGGGACGATTGCGGGTGCGGTCGGCGTGGGCGTCACGGTCGGCGTCGGGGTGACGGTGGGCGTCGGCGTGACCGTGGGCGTCACGGTCGGCGTCGGGGTGACGGTCGGCTTCACCGTGGGCGCGGGCGTCACGGTCGGCTTCACGGTCGGCGTCGGCGTGACCGTGGGAGTCACGGTCGGCGTGGGCGTCACGGTCGGCTTCACGGTCGGCGTCGGCGTCACGGTCGGCTTCACGGTCGGCGTCGGCGTGACCGTCGGAGTCACGGTCGGCGTCGGCGTCACGGTCGGCTTCACGGTCGGCGTCGGCGTCACGGTCGGCTTCACCGTGGGCGTCGGCGTCACGGTCGGCTTCACGGTCGGCGTCGGCGTCACGGTCGGCTTCACGGTCGGCGTCGGCGTCACGGTCGGCTTCACCGTGGGCGTCGGCGTCACGGTCGGCTTCACGGTCGGCGTCGGCGTCACGGTCGGCTTCACGGTCGGCGTCGGCGTCACGGTCGGCTTCACCGTGGGCGTGGGCGTCACGGTCGGCGTCGGCGTGACCGTGGGAGTCACGGTCGGCGTCGGCGTCATGGTCGGGGTGACCGTGGGCGTCGGCGTCATGGTCGGGGTGACCGTCGGCGTCGGGGTGACCGTCGGCGTCGGCGTCATGGTCGGCGTGACCGGCGGGATCACGGGAGGAGTGACAGGAGGCGTCACGGGCGGGGTCACCGGGGGCGTGACCGGCGGGATCACGGGCGGGGTCACCGGGGGCGTGACCGGCGGGATCACGGGCGGGATCACCGGAGGCGTCACCGGCGGGATCACCGGAGGAATGACCGGCGGGATCACGGGCGGGATCACGGGGGGCGTGACAGGCGGGATCACCGGAGGAATGACCGGCGGGACCACGGGCGGGATCACCGGAGGAATGACCGGCGGGATCACGGGCGGCGTCACGGGCGGGATGACCGGGGGCGTGACCGGCGGGATCACCGGAGGCGTGGTCGGAGGAGTCACCGGCGGGATCACCGGAGGCGTGGTCGGCTCGACAGTGGGCTCCACGGTCGGCTCGACAGTGGGCTCCACCGTGGGCTCCACCGTGGGCTCGACAGTGGGCTCCACGGTCGGCTCCACCGTGGGCTCGACAGTGGGCTCCACCGTGGGCTCGACCGTCGGCTCGACGGTCGGCTCCACCGTGGGCTCGACGGTCGGCTCGACGGTCGGCTCGACGGTCGGCTCCACCGTGGGCTCGACGGTCGGCTCCACCGTGGGCTCCACAGTCGGCTCGACGGTCGGCTCGACCGTGGGCTCCACAGTCGGAGTCACCGTCGGCACCTCGGTCGGGACCGGCGTGCAGTCCGGGGTGGTGAAGAGGTTGCTGTCGAGCGTGACGGCCCCGTTGCGGGCGAGGGCACGGCCCTCGACGACGACGTCGGTCGTGACGGTGACCGACGCGAGCGCGAGGATCGATCCGACGAAGGAGGAGTCGGTGCCCAGCGTGGCCGAGCTGCCGACCTGCCAGTAGACGTTGCACGCCTGGGCGCCGTTGATCAGGTCGACGCGGCTCGACGAACCGGTGATCAGGGTCGAGCCGGCCTGGAAGACGAAGACGGCCGCCGGGTCGTTCGCTGCGTCGAGCGTGACCGTGCCGGTGAGGCCGATCGGGCCGGCGGAGTTGTACACGCCGGGCTGGAAGGTCTGGCCGACGAGGTCGCCGGAGACCGTGGCCGTCGCGGCCTGCGACGCGAGCTGGTCGTACGCCGTCACGAGGTCGGACTGGGCGCCGTTCGCCTCGGCGTCCGCGGCGTGGATCGTGCCGAGGACCTCTCCCGGGGGGAAGCCGGTGATCGCGGTGCCGGGGCTGACGCCGAGGTCGTCCGGCAGGATCGTGTCGCCGGTGTTGGTGACGGTCGAGCCGCCGAGGACCGAGTAGGAGCCGGCGCGCCCGAGGTCGGGCGCTGACGCCGCCTGGGCGGAGTTCGCGAAGAGGAAGCTCGCCGAGAGGATCAGGACGCCGGCGGAGGCGCCGATCCCCAATCGCCTTCGTCGCGAGCGTCGGGATCGGGCAGTGGAGGTCGGGCTGTGCAGCATGGTGACGCAGCTTCCGCCCACGGATGCGCGGGCTCAGGACACCCACGGTGGGTGGATCTGAAAAGTACCCCAAACTGGTCACGCATCCGTCGATCTGCGACAGAACTGAGTAGAACCACTCGCTATTCGGCTTAAGGATGCGCCGCGCTCTCGCATTACCCGACGATCCGCGTCACGGCGGGTCCCTCCGACGGGGGGAGGGGGTCGGTTCCGCGCGCGAACCGACCCCCTTCGATCACGGGCTGCGTCAGCGGCAGCGCGTGGCCGGGCTCGTCACCGCAGGCAGCTCCGTGGAGGCGCCACCGGCCCCGCGAGCGTCCACCGTGACCGAGACCGCCGGCACCGAGCTCAGCGGGGTCGGGACCTTCAGCGACGTCGAGGCGCCCGCGGCGAGCGCCGGCAGCGTCACACTGCCGTACGGCGTGCGGACCGAGAGGGCGACCCGCTCGGTCCCCGCGTTAGCGGCCTTCACCGCGAGGACGGCTTTTCCGCTCACGCAGCTCACGGTCGCAGAGAGGGTCACGCCGAGGTCGCTCGCGACTCCGGCGATCGACTCGCGGAGGCCGCGCTCGGCGGCGTCCACCTCCTCCTGCGTCGCGGTCGACCCGGCGAGCACGACCGCGGCGATCGCGCGGCTCTCGTCGAGGCGCGCGAGCGACTCGGTACTGCCGGTCGAGCGATCGACCGCATCGGCCTCAGCGAGGGCCGACTCGAGCGCTGCGGTGTCGACGGTCGACTCGGCCGCGTCGGCGACGAGGCGCACGTCGTCGAGGACGCCCCAGGCGCCTCCGGCCAGCGCGAACTCGGCCGCGATCTCGACGACTCCGTCAGCGCCGACCACGACGGGAACGGTCGTGGTCGAGAACGAGCTCCAGGTGGTCATCTCGAGCGGCGCGGCGGTCGTGCCGGCGGAGGTCGTCGCACTCAGAGTGCGCACGTCGGAGGCGGTGCCGCCGGTGCCCTGCGTCGTCGCCTGGAGCGTGTACGCGCCGGGCGCGACCCCCGTGAGGGTCTGGCTCGCCGAGGTCGAGTAGGCGTCGGCTCCCCAGAAGGTGACGGCGAAGCCGCCCTCGGACGCGTCACCGGTCTCGGTCCGCGCGGCCGGTCCCGTGAGGGTCCAGGCCGACATGTCCTCGAGCTCGAAGCCCGGGTTCGCGACGAGGTTCGGCGCGACCACGGTCACCGTCGCCGACACCTCGAGACCCGAGTCGGTGCGGCCGGGGACCGTGTACTCGCCGGGGCCGCGGATCCACGAGGCGGCGCCGCTCCAGGTGACGGGGCGGTCCTCGACGGAGCCGTCGTTGAAGTTCACGGCGACGGTCTCGGGCAGCTCCACGGCTCCCCCGTCGACGACGGTGAGCTCGACGGCGTCGACGCCCGTGACGGCGCGCGGAGCGACGGCTCCGGTGTCGACGTAGCGGAACGTGCTGAGCGACTCGAGCGGCGACCCGTCGGCGGCGAAGAGCGCCTGGTTGTCCCAGGCGGAGCCTCCGTAGGCCTCGCCGACGTGCACCGGGTCGTAGTCGCCGGCGGCGCTGCTGGCCCAGCCGGAGCCGTCGCGCTCCCAGAGCAGGCGGTTCTGCTCGAGTGCGCTCGGCGGGCCGACGGGGAGCCACGCCGGCTCCCAGTAGAAGACGCCGATGCCGGCGTCGCCGACCGCGTGCACCGCCGCGATGACGTCGCGGAGCGCCGTGGCCTGACCCTGCACGCTGATCGGGTACTCGTCGGTCGCCGTCGTGGCGTCGATCACGTTGGGGTAGCCGTCGCCGTCCTCGAGGGTGTGCGCCCAGGAGGTCTCGGCGACCATGACCTTCTTGCCGTAGGTCCCGGCGATCTGCGACAGGGCGCCGGTGAGGTTCTCGACGGTGCCGTGCCAGTACGGGTAGTACGAGCTCGCGAACACGTCGTAGTCGACGTCGAACGCGTCGAGGCCGGCTGCGATCGCGGCGTAGCGGCCGGGAGTCTCGGGGTTGGTGAAGTGCACCGCCACCTGGGCGTCGGGCAGCACCTCGCGCACGGCGCTGCTGCCGGCCGAGAACAGCCCGGCGAGCGTCGCGTCCATGTCGGTCGCGGCGCGGGCGTAGCCGGCCATGCCGTTGTTGGTCTCGTTGCCGATCTGCACCATGTCGACGTCGACTCCGGCGTCCTCGAAGCGCTGCAGCGACTCGGCCGTGTAGTCGTGGACGGCCGTGGTGCGGTCGGCGTCGCTCAGGCCGATCCACGCCTTGGGCGAGAGCTGGCGGGCGGGATCGGCCCAGAAGTCGGAGTAGTGGAAGTCGACGAGCAGGCCGAGCCCGGCGGCCGTCGCGCGCTCGCCGATCTCGACGGCGCGGTCGACGTCGACGTCGCCGCCTCCGTAGCCGTCGCCCTCGGCGTCGAACGGGTCGTTCCAGACCCGCACGCGCACCGTGGTGACGCCCTCGTCGGCGAGGACGTCGAAGAGGTCGGCGACCTGTCCGTCGGCGTCGCGGAAGACGACTCCGCTCTCCTCGATCGAGAGGAGGCTCGAGACGTCGGCGCCCTTGATGAAGTCGGGCGAGAGGCCCTCGACGCGGTCGACGAAGATCCCGGCGTCGACCGGCCCGTCGAGGGGAGCGCCGGAGGCGGCGGAGGCGGTCGCCGCCCCGGCGAACGAGCCGAGGAGCGTCGAGACGGCGGCGACGGCCGCGAGGCCGCCTCTCCTCCGAGTGCGTGCAGACATGGGTGTCCTTTCGTGGAGCGGATCCGCCTCGGCCGCGGCGCACGGGGGTGCGGCGGAGGAGGTCCCGGGTGGGGCGGAGGCGAGGCCGTGAGGCGCTCGCGGAGCGGGGGCCGGCGAGCGGCGCACCCCGGTGAGGTGTGGCGAGTTCTCCTTTGAACTGTGTGCGCTCCCAGTCTGCGGAGACGCTCAGAAGACGTCAATACTTCGGAACGGAGTCAACCTGCGTCATTTTCTGTGCGATGGACTGTGAGCGAGCACAGCCTCCGGAGGCGGGTGCGGGAGGCGCCCGTCATACTGGCGACGTGCAGGCCGAGGACGACGAGCGCCACGACGACGAGCGCGGTGGCGAGCGCCGGGACGAGCGCCGGGATCTCGAACGAGCGCTCTACGCGCGGCCCGACGGGAGCGCCGAGACCGAGACCCGCCGGCGCGAGGCCGCACGGCGCCTCCGGAGCGAGTCGGAGATCGCGGCTGCCGACCCGCAGACCGGGAGCGCTCCCGAACTCCTGTCCGAGCGCCCCGTCGCGCCGATCCCCCCGGACACTCCCCCGCCCGAGGAACCCCGCCGGCCTCGACGCCGAGCGGCCCTGATCACCGCGGGAGCCCTCGCGGCCGGACTCGCTCTGGGCGCGGCCGCCGCCTCCGTCGCCCTCGACAGGCCGAGCGCCGAGGCCACCGCGACGCCCACCCCGACCGCGCGGCCGATCGACCGCTTCGAGGACCTCGTCGAGGGCTGGGAGCCGACGACGGATCTGCCCGACGGCTTCGACCTGGTCGCCACCGGTGCGACCGTCTACACCCCGGGTTTCGAGACCGTGCAGGACGACCGGCTGCTGCTCAGCGCGCCCAACGGAACGATGCTGTGCCTCGGGCTGCAGCGGCCCGACGGCACCTTCTCGGTCGGGTGCACGGGGCTCGCCGACTTCTTCGACGGGAACGCTCTGCGGCTGGCGGGCTCGGCGCGGGGTGAGGACTCGCCCGTGTTCACGCGGGTGCAGCTGAATCCCGACGGGACGATCGAGGGCGGATTCCAGCTGGTCGGCGAGGCGGCAGCCGGGGGCTGAGGCGTCCGTGACCGCAGGTGCGCCCGCACAACGAAGGCTGAGCGCCACTGTCCGCCGAGAATTCGGCGATTCCGCCCGTTGAGCCTTACCTAAGCAGCCACCCGGTCATCGAGCGTGCACCTGGAACCGCGGCGGCGAGCCGCTCGCCAGCACGACGTCGCCGTTCAGGAGGCGTGGGAACTCCCGCCCCGTCACCGCGCGGATCCCGGCGCGCAGGAACGCACCGTGACCGACCACGATCACGTCGCCGTCGCCGTCGAGGAGGCGGCGGACGGCGGCGGCGGAGCGCGCGGCGAGCGCCTCGGTCGACTCCGCCTCCGGGTAGTCGCCGCCGGGCCACCGCCGGTGCGCCTCGTCGAGAGCGACCCCCTCGGCGAGGCCGTAGTCGCGCTCGACGAGCCCGTCGTCGACCGCTGCGTCCGGCAGCTCGAGCGCGCGGGCGATCACCGCCGCCGTCTGCCGTGCCCGCAGCAGCGGCGAGCTCACGACACCGCTCCAGGGCCGCGAGCCGCCGAGCACCCGGGCCGCGGCCTCGGCCTGCAGCACGCCGCGGGCGTCGAGCGGGAGGTCGCTGCGGCCCTGCAGGCGCCGCTCGGCGTTCCAGGTCGTCCGGCCGTGGCGGACGAACGCGGCTCTCACGCGGCGACCGGGAACGCGAGGGCCCGCCGGACCGTGACGCCGACCCGCGCCCCGACCGCGGGCCGTGACTCGCTGTGGCAGCGCACCGGGAGCCCCGCCCAGTCGAGGACCACGTCGTTGCCCGCGCGCCCGAAGAGGGACGAGACGACCGTCGCATCCTCCCCCGGGCCGAGCGCGACGTCGTCGGGCAGGATCGCGAGCTCGCACCCGCCGGGCACCGCGTCGTCGATCCGCGACCGCTCCAGGCGCAGCGGATGCTCGTGCGCGGTGAAGCCGTCGACGCCGAGGGTGCCCCGCACGGTCGTGGCGTCCGAGAGGAAGCGGGCGACGAGAGCGGAGGCGGGGCGGGCCACGACCTCGGCCGGCGGGGCGACCTGCTGGATCCGGCCGCCGTCGAGCACGACCACGCGGTCGGCCAGGGCGAGCGCCTCGTCGCGGTCGTGCGTCACGTGCAGCACCGTGAGCCCCATCCGCCGGGTCAGCGACTGCAGCTCGATCCGGAGGTGGTCGCGCAGCGGCTCGTCGAGCGCCGAGAGCGCCTCGTCGAGCAGCAGCACGCGGGGCTCCGCGATCAGGGCCCTGGCGATGGCCACGCGCTGGCGCTGCCCTCCCGAGAGCGTGGCCGGGTCGCGACGCGCGGCGCCGTCGAGGCCCACGAGCTCGAGCATCTCGGCGACGCGGCGGTCGCGCTCGCGCCGCGGGACGCCTCCGCGGCGCAGCGGGTAGTCGACGTTGCGCCCGACCGACCAGTGCGGCCAGACGGCGTGCTGCTGGAAGACCATGCCGAGCCCGCGACCCTCCGGCGGCACGAACGCACCGCCTCCCGAGACCACCGTGTCGTCCAGGCGGACGGTGCCCGCGGTCGGCGCGAGGAAGCCCGCGACCGCGCGCAGCAGCGTCGTCTTGCCCGAGCCCGACGGGCCCACGAGCGCGACGAACTCGCCGTCGGCGATCCGGAGGTCGATGTCGGCGAGGCCGATGGCCCCCGAGGGGTAGCGGAGGGAGAGGGAGTCGAGGGTGACGGAGGCCACGGTGACCTTTCAGCGGGGCGAGCGGGCGGCGAGGCCGAGGCCCGCGAGTCCGACGACGGTGACGAGGAGGGAGAGCGCAGCGGCGGTGTTGTACGAGCCGGCCTGCTGCAGGTTGAAGATGGCGACGCCGAGCGTCTGCGCACCGGGCGAGAGCAGCAGCACCGAGAGCGTCAGCTCGCGGACCGCGGTGAGCACCACGAGGACGGAGCCGGCGATCGCCGCGGGCACGGCCATCCGGCATGAGATGTCGACCAGGGCGCGGAGCCGGCTCGCGCCCGAGATGCGGGCCGCCTCCTCCGCGGTGAGGGGAGTCGCCGCGAGCGGGGCCGCCACCGACTGCACCACGAGCGCGACGAACGAGGTGATGTAGGCGCAGAGGATGAGCCAGGGCGTGTTGAACAGCCCGATCCGCGGCGCGAGGACCAGCCAGGCGACGGCGATGACGAGCCCGGGGATCGCCTGCGGGAGGAGGGCCACGGCCCGGAGTGCCGCGTTGTCGCGGGACCTGGTGCGGGTGGTCACGGTGCCGACGGCCAGGCCGATGACGCCGCAGACCACGCCCGCGCCGAGCGCCAGCAGCACCGAGGTGAGGGCGCCGGTCGCCGTGTTCTTCGCGGTCACGGCGCGGGTGATGTTGTCGAGGGTCAGGTTCTCGAGGGTCAGCGGGACGCCGGGCGCGGGCAGGAGCGCCTGCGACAGCAGGGCGAGCAGCGGCAGGAGGGTGAGCCCTAGCACGATCGTCCAGGTGGCCGCCGCCGCGACATCGCGGGCGGGGCCGAGGGCGAGCAGCTGCGGAGGCGTCGCGGCGGAGTCGAGCTCGACCCGGCGCCGGGCGAGCAGCGCGTCGACGACCAGGGCCGCGACGGCGATCACGAGCAGCACCGCGCCGATGGTGGCGACGACCTCGAGCGGGTTCTCGACCGTGCCCGACTGGATGTAGCGGTAGACGAGCGTCGAGAGGGTGACGTAGCGCTCGGGCAGGCCGATGATCGAGGGGATGCCGAAGTCGGCGAGGTTCGAGACGCCGATCAGCAGCAGCGCCGACGCGATCGCCGGCCGCAGCAGCGGGAGGGTGATCGTCGCGACCGCCCGGAGCGCCGAGGCGCCGCCGATCCGCGCCGCGAGCTCGAGGTCTCCGGGGATCCGGCGCAGGGCGGCCGAGACGATGAGCATCGCGATCGGATAGCTGTGCACGGTGAGGAGGAACACCACTCCGTCACCGCCGTAGATGCTCCAGAGCGGGCCGCCGGTGAGGCCGCGCCACCAGAGGTTGACGGCACTCGTCGGGCCGGCGATCCCGACCCAGGCGATGGCGCCGACGAACGGCGGCACGAGAAGGGGGCTGAGGGCGACCATCCGCAGGACTCGGCGGCCCGGCAGATCTGTGCGGTCGAGCAGCACCGCGAACAGGGTGCCGACCGCGACCGCGAGGACCGCGGACACGGCGGAGGAGACGAGGCTGTTGACTCCGGCCTCGACCACGTCGCCCTCGAGCAGCACCCCGAGGTGGTCGCCCCCGGCCGCCAGGACGAGCACGGTGCCCAGCGGGACGAGGACGAGCGCGGCGCAGAGCGCCCAGAGGACGACCCGCACCGCGCCCAGCGACCCCCGCCGTCGGGAGACGGCGAGGGTCGGCAGAGGGGTCGCGCTCACTACTGGAAGAGCTCGGTGAAGGTCGCGACGGCCGCGTCCTGGCTGTCGCGGATCGTCTGCAGGTCGGGCGAGAGCACGGTGATCTCGTCCATCGAGGGCGCGCCCTCGGGGGTGCCGACGTCGGAGCGGACGGGGAGGTAGGACTGCTCGACCGCGAGGGTCTGCCCGGCCTCGCTCACGAGGAAGTCGACGAACGCCTCGGACGCCTCCTGGGCGTCGGTGTCGGCGAAGATGCCGGCCGGCTGCGAGACGTAGGGCACGCCCTCGGTCGGGTACGAGACGGCGATCGGCGAGCCCTGCGCCGCGAGCTCGCGCACCAGGTAGTCGACGACGACGCCGACCGGCTGGGTCCCCGAGGCGACGGCCTGCGAGACGGGGCCGTTGCTGTCGGCGATCACGGGGCGATTGGCGGCGAGGGCGGTCAGCCACTCCTCGCCCAGGGCCGGCTCGTCGAGCCAGACGGCCGCGTTGTAGGCGGCGGCACCCGAGACGTCGGGGTTGGGCATCACGAGCTTGTCGGCGTACTGGGAGTCGGTGAGGTCCTGCCACGAGGTGGGGGCGTCGGCCTCGTCGATCATGCCCGTGTTGTAGGCGATCACCGTCGGGATGATGCGGGTGCCGGTGTAGTAGCCCTCGGGGTCGACGACGTCGGGGTTCAGCGCGTCGACGTCGGCGGGGCTGTACTGCAGCAGCAGGTCCTCGGCGGCGTAGTCCTCGAAGGTGCCGGAGTCGGCGGCGAGGAGCACGTCGGCCTGGACGGCGCCGGCCGTCCGCTCGGACTCGATGCGGGCGGTCAGGTCGCCGGTGCCGGCGCGGAAGACCTCGACGGTGACCTCGGGGTGCACCTCGTTGAAGGCCGCGACGAGGGCGTCGGCCTTCTCCTGCGGCTCGGAGGTGTAGAGGGTGATCGTGGCGGGCTCGAGCGCGTCGGCGCTCTCGGCGGCGGGGGCGGAGGAGGCGGTGCCGCTGCAGCCGGCGAGGAGCGCGGTCGAGAGGGCGAACGCCGAGACGGCGGCCGTGCGGAGGAGGCGGGGCATGGGGGTTCCTTCGGGTTGTGGTCGGGTCGGGCGCTTGTCGGGTCAGGCGCTTGTCGGGTCAGGCGCAGACGGCCGCGCGTCGCGCGTCCGAGGTGAAGAGGGGCTCGGGGCTGCGAAGGCTCATCGTCGTGCCGGTCACGGAGTCGTCGCCGAGCTGCACGAGCGAGAACATCGCCGAGTCGTGGCCGCTCACGCGGTCGGGTCCGGCGTTCATCACCTGGTGGTAGGCGAGCGAGGGGCCGACCGAGACGGGGATCGAGCGCACCACCGCGCCGAGCGGGTGGTGGAAGTGCCCGGCGAGGAGGACGCGGACGTCGGTCCCGGCCAGGACGTCGAGGAGCGCCTCCGCATCGCGCAGACCCTGCTGGGCGAGCGTCGGCAGGGGCGACGGGAGCGGCGGATGGTGCAGGGCGACGACGCTGCCGAGGCGAGCCGGAGTCGCCAGGCTGTCGGCGAGCCATGCGAGCCGCGAGGGGCCGAGCGCGCCGTCGTGCGAGTCGAGCAGCACGAGGCGGAGCCCGCCGAGCTCGACGACGCGGTCGTGGCCCGACCCGTGACCCGGGAGCACGCGCGCCGCCTCCGGATCGTCGTGGTTGCCGAGCGTGGTGAGCACCGGCACGCCGACCGCCTCCTGCAGCCGGCCGAGCGCCCGCGCGAGGGCGGGGTACGCGCCGCGGTGGCCGCGCTGGACGAGGTCGCCGGTGATGACGATCGCCTCGGGAGTGATGCCCGCGTCGACGACGTAGGCGCCGACGCGCTCGAGCCGCTCGAGACCGTCGACGGTGCCGTAGAGCAGCTCGCCGTCGGTCGCGTGGACGTCGCTGAGGTGCACGAGGGTGGTGCGGCCGGTCGCGGTGCTCACGCGTCCGCTCCGGTGCTCGCGCCCACCCCCGGGGCCGCGTCGATGCCCGCCATGCCGCCCCCTCTTCGTTCCTGCCGTTCCGCGCGCCGCGGAATCCCGTTACGGATCCAGGGTGAGCGTCGCTGGTGAACGACGGGTGACGGGGACGAGGACGGGGCGCGAACCCTCAGAGCTCGTCGGCGAGGGCGCCCGCGACGACCTGCTGCATCTCTGCGCCGGCCGAGCCGATCCGCCGGGCGAGGAGGGCGTGCAGCACGTGCAGGACGACCGACTGGTTCAGGCGGCTCAGGAAGGGATCGACCCCCTCCTCCCCTCCCGCGGGCGCCGCGACCAGCGCGACGGTGCACAGGCGCACGATCGGCGAGCGCCCGAAGCCGGTCACCGCGACGACGTCGGCGCCCCGATCAGCGGCCGCGCGGCAGGCGGTGAGGGTGTGCGCGTTCGCTCCGGAGTAGCTCACCGCGAGGCAGACGTCGCCCGGCCGCAGGGAGTGCGCGGCGAACTGCTGCGCGAGCACGTCGCCCGGCGCCTCGACCGAGCGGCCGAGGGTGCTCAGCCGCATCGCCGCGTCCTGGAGCGGCGGGCCCGAGAAGCCGTTGCCGACGAGCACGAGCCTCCGCGCCCCGGCGATCAGGCCGACCGCACGATCGACCGCCTCGCGATCGAGGCTCTCCTGCCCGATCCGCAGCGCCGTCACCGCTGCCTCGAAGACGGAGCCGATCTCGTCGCGGCCCTGGGGCTGGGCGGCGGGCGTCGCGCGGGCGAGCTCGAGGCGCAGATGCTGGAAGCCCCGGAAGCCGAGCTTCTGGCAGGCGCGGATGACGGTGGCCGCCGACGCCTGCGCGGCCGTCGCGAGCTCGGAGGTCGACCACTCGACGACCTCGTGCGGAGACGCGAGCACCACGGCCGCGACGCGCCGCTCGCTCGGCCCCAGCTGACTGGCCCCTGCGCGGATCCGGGCGAGCAGCGTGCTCTCGGCGGCGTGCTCGTGCTGCGAGGACATCCGCGGATCATAACGAACGAGCGTGACCGGGACGCCCTGCCACCCACTGCTGGCGTGAGATGATCGACAGACGACGGCGAAAGGGATGTCCGATGGGCCAGCTGATCTACGGGATAGCTCCCGCGATCATGATCGACGACCGGGCACTGCGCCACGCTGAGGCGGTCATCATCTCGAAGCTGCGCCGCAACGAGAGCTTCTCGTTCCACTGGGACGGCGAGCCGCACGTGGGCGAGGACGTCGCCATCGAGAACCGCGGTAAGCACGGCAGCATCTGGGTCTCGAAGAGCTCGTCGCTCTACTTCAGCTACGACGAGTACTCGAACGAGCCGCTGAACCGCGCCTGGATCGACCTGCTGCTGCGCGCCGCGGCCACCCCCGCCGGGCTGCGCGTGCTGCCCGAGCCGGGGACCGAGGGCTAGAGGCCTCGGGCCCGGCGCCCGCTCAGGCCTGGCGCGGGGCGGCCGGCTCCGGGACGAGCTGGAGACCGCTCTGCGAGCTGGCGGCGATCATCATCGCCTCGATCCAGTCGCGGTTGATCGCCGGCTGACGGCCGCCGTGGAACCGGTACGAGATCGGCACCGACGGGTGCAGCCAGATCTTCATCCGGCCGCCGCCCAGCTCCTGGCCCTGCGACCACGAGAAGGCGAACGACTCGTCGCGCCGCAGCTTGGCGGTGATGACGATCTCGAGATGGGCGAGGACGCGGTCCTCGAACGGGGCCTCGATGCCTCCGGGGTAGTTCAGCATTCCCACGGGATGCTCCGTCCTCCGGCCGGCCGGCCGTTCTGCGCGCAGGAGGATCCGACGCCGCCCTCCAGTCTCCCAGGCTCGGATGCGAAACGCCCGGTGCGGGGCGGACGGGGGGCACCGGGCATCCTCCGACGCGCGCGCACAGCGGATGCCGGGGCGCGCGGGCCAGGATGCAGGCACCACCACCACTCGACCGGGAGGCCCCGTGCCCGCCAGCACCCAGACCCACGACTACGACGTCGCCGTGATCGGAGCCGGACCCGCCGGCACCGCCGCCGCCCTGCGCGCCGCCGAGCTCGGCGCGAGCGTCGTCGTCCTCGAGGCCGCCCGCGTCGGCGGCACCTGCGTCAACACCGGCTGCGTGCCGACCCGGGTGCTCGCGAAGACGGCGCGGATCATCCGCGAGGCGCGCACCGCCTCCGACTACGGCGTCGACGTCGGCACCCCGGCGATCGACTGGCCCGCGACCGTGCGGCACGTGCACGAGCGCGTCGACAAGGTGCGCTCGATCAAGCGCGAGGCCGAGCGCTTCGCCGACGCGGGCGTCGAGCTGGTGCACGAGGGCCGCGCGCGGTTCGTCGACGAGAGCACCCTCGTGCTCGACAGCGGCCGCCGCCTCACCGCGCGCTCGATCCTGATCTGCGTCGGCGGCCACTCGCGCCGCCTCCCGATCCCCGGCGCCGAGCTGGCCACGGTCCCCGAGGACGTGCTGGCGCTGCCCTCGCTCCCCCGCCGGGTCGCGGTCATCGGCGGTGGCAACACCGGCGCCCAGCTCGTCACGGTCTTCAACGCCTTCGGCTCGGAGGTGACGCTGCTCGATCTCGCGCCGCGCATCCTGACCACCTCCGACGCGAGCATCTCGGAGTACGTCGCCGCGGCCTTCGTCCGCCAGGGCGTGCACGTGCACACCGGCATCGAGACCGTCGAGCGGCTCGACCGCGCCGAGGACGGGGCGATCGACATCCGCTGGCGCGAGGGCGGCGAGACCCGCACCGAGCGCATGGACGCGGTGATCATGGCGACCGGCTGGCCCGCCGACGTCGAGGATCTCGGGCTCGAGAACGCGGGCATCGAGGTCGTCCGCTCGGCGATCCCGGCCGATCAGTACTTCCGCACCGTCGTGCCGCACGTCTTCGCGGTCGGCGACGCGAACGGGCGCGACATGCTCGTGCAGGCGGCGCAGTTCGAGGCGGAGGCGGCGGCCGAGAACGCGGTGCTCGGCGCCAACCGCCGCAGCCCCCAGCACCTGCTCCCGGCGGGCGGATTCACGGATCCCGACTACGCGGGCGTCGGCTTCACGATCGAGCAGGCCCGCGAGCGCGACGCGCAGTGCGTCGTCGCGTCGGTGCCGTTCTCGGGCCTGGACCGCGCCGTGATCGACGATCGCGAGAGCGGGTTCCTCACTCTGATCGCCGACCGCCGCCGCGAGCTGCTGCTCGGCGCGCACGCCGTCGGCGAGAACGCGATCGAGGTGGTGCAGTCGGTCACGACGGCGATGGCGGCCGGAGTCGACGTGGCGACTCTCGCCAACGTGCGGTTCGCGTACCCGACCTACAGCGCCGTGATCGGGATGGCGGCGCGGGCGCTGCTCGCCGAGCCGGCGCGGCCGACCGAGCTCGACTAGCCGATCTTCGCGAGAGGCGCCAGCCCCATCGGAGCGGGGTGGCGCCTCCGAATGATGGGGAGCGGGCACTCCGCCCGCCGCCCTGAGAGGAACCCCCGTGCCGATCTCCGCCGTCGACTACGCCCACATCCGCCTGACCGTCCGGGACATCGCCGTCTCGCGCGCGTTCTACGACTCCGTCTTCGGCTTCGACGTCGCCTACGAGGCGCCGCCCGCCGACGCGCCCGCGGAGGAGAAGGAGAAGCTCGCCTTCCTGTTCGGCGGCGTGATCTACCAGTTCCCCGGCGGCCTCCTCGGCCTGCGCCCGGTCGCCGAGGCCGGCGACAGCTTCGACGAGGACCGCGTCGGGCTCGACCACCTGAGCTTCGCGGTGGGCAGCGCCGACGAGCTGAAGGCGGCCGCGGCCGTCCTCGACGAGCTCGGCATCGCGCACGAGCCGATCAAGGACGCCGGCGGCCAGAGCATCCTCGAGTTCCGCGACCCCGACAACATCGCGCTCGAGATCTCCGCGGCGAGCTGAGCGACTCGGTTCTCATCGCACAACGTCAGCTGAGAGGGGACGTCGCGCACCATCGTGGCTGCGACGGCCTCTCAGCTGACGTTGTGCGGCGTGCGATCAGCGGCGCCAGAGGTACGGAGTCGTCGTCGACACCTTCACGAGGCCCGAGCGCTCGAGGATCGGGCGCGAGTACTCGGTCGAGTCGCTGTGCACGAGCGTCCGGCCGAGGTCCAGGGCCGAGCCGGCCCGAGAGGCGGTGAGGGCGCGGTAGATCCCGCGCCCTCGGTACTCCTCGAGCGTCGCACCGCCCCAGATGCCGACGACGTCGCTGCAGGGCACGGGCTCGAGGCGCCCGCCGCTGACCATGCGGCCGTCGACCTCGGCGACCCAGAGCTCCATGCCGTCGGCACGGGCGAGCCGGACGACCAGCGAGTCGGCGATGCCGGTGTCGACCTCCTCGCCGAACGCGGCGTCGATCATGGCGCTGAAGGCGCGCACGTCGGGCTCGTCGACGACCCGGCGGAGGGTCACCCCGTCCGGCACGGGGGCGTCGCGGGTGAGCGCCTCGAGCGGGCCGATCATGATCGACTCCGTCTCCTCCGGGGCGAAGCCGTGCTCGATCAGGGCCTCGTGGAGCCCGGGAGCGCGGTCGTGACCGCGGGTCTTCCACTCGACCTTGCGGATGCCGGGGTCGGCCTCGAAGTGCGCGCGGGCAGCGGCGACCAGCTCGCGGATCGCCTCCGCCTCCGCACCGCCGAGATCGCGGTAGGTCACGAAGCCGCGCCCGCCGGCGAAGGTCACCAGGCGGAGGGGGCCGACTCGCGTCACCGAGACGGCGCTCGGGGTCTCGGCGTCGGTGCGGAGCTGGTCGTCGTAGACCCGGAGGTAGTCGCTGATCATCGCGCCCACGCTACGGGAGGTACCGCGATGTCGGTGCCCGTCGCTACGGTCTGGGCATGACCTTCGCGAATGTCGGCACCCTCGGTGCCCTGCCCGGGCGCCGCGGCGACCTCGTCGCCCTGCTCACCGCCCGCAACGACGCGCTCGAGCGCGTCGGCTGCCTCGCCTACGAGGTGGGCGTCTCGGAGGAGGCGCCCGACACGGTGTTCGTCGTCGAGCTGTGGACGAGCGCCGAGGCGCACCGCGCGTCGCTCGAGCTGCCCGAGGTGCAGGCGGCGATCGCCGCCGCCCGCCCGCTGCTGAGCGGCGAGTACGGCGGCTTCCGCTTCGACGTCGTCGGGTCGCCGCTGCGCGACTGACCGCGCCCGAGCGCTCAGCCCAGGTGGCTGCGCAGCGGTGGGTCGCCGCCGGCGCGAGACGCGGTGACGGCCGCGACACGGGCCGCCCACCGGCCGATCCGCGCGAGCTCGTCCTCGTCGAGCACGGCCGCGGGAGCGTCGAGGCGGGCGTCGATCAGCGCACCCATCGCGGAGTCGCCGGCGCCGACCGTGTCGACGACCTCGACCCGTTCGGCGGGAACGTGGACGCGCCCGGCCTTCGACGCGAGGACCAGGCCGTCGCCTCCGAGGGTGACGACCGCGAGGGAGGTTCCGGAGGCGAGGAGGGCGTCGAGGACGGCGTCGACCGACCGCCCGGGGTGCAGCCACCGGGCGTCCTCGTCGCTGAGCTTCACCGTGTCGCACCGCGGGAGGAGCTGCTCGACGATCCCGAGCACGTCGCGGCGGGACGGCAGCAGATCGGCGCGGATGTTGGGGTCGAGACTCAGCGTCGTCCCCTCGGGCAGGCGGCCGATCAGGTCGGCCACCCGGCCGGCCCCCGGAGCGAGGAAGACGGCGGCCGACCCTGTGTGGACGTGCGAGGCCCCGGCCGGATCCACCGGATCCGGATCCCACGACAGGTCGAAGTCGTAGCGAGCGGATCCGTCGGCGCCGATGCGCGCGACGGCGCTCGAGGTGCTCCCCCGCCCCGTCGCGCGGACACGCACGCCGGAGGCGCCGAGGTGCGCGCGCGCCCGCTCCCCGCGGGCGTCGTCGCCGAGGTCGGTCGCGAAGCCCACCGGTCGCCCGAGCCGGGCGAGCGTCAGCGCGACGATCGCGGGAGAGCCGCCGACGTGCTCCCGCCGGTGCCCGTCCTGCTCGACGACGTCGATCACGGTCTCGCCGACGACGAGGACGCCACCCGTCGTCACTCGGCCGCCTCCCGGACGCGGAGGGTGGTGAACGGAGCGGTCGGGAACACCAGCTGCGTCAGCGTGCTGAGCCCTCCCCCGAGGAAGATCTCGACGACCGAGGCGTCGATGACGATGCGGATCGCCACTCGGCCGGACTCGTCCGGCGCGGGCAGGGGCGCCCAGTCCACCGAGGGGAACGACGGAGCGAAGTCGACGGAGCCGCTGCGGGTGCGGTCGCAGGTCAGGACGCCCTCGCCCGCGTCGACGGTGATGACCACCTCGTCGTCGGTCTCGTCGGTGAGGAGGCGGAGCTCGCTCCGGTCGCCGGGGAGGCACGACACACTGACGTCGAAGACGGTGCAGGCGCGCGCCGCCGCGCCCGCAGGGAGGACGGGCCGCTGCGCGAGCGCGAGCCGCCCGTCGACTCCGGCGACGAGGTCGAGCTCGCGAACGAGCGACATCGTCGACCGCCACGGCCCGGTGGGTGTCGCGTCGGCGTAGTCCCAGTTGCTGGCCCAGGCGATCGTGAGCCGGCGCTCGTCGGGGGCGTCGTTGAACGAGACGGCGGCGTAGTAGTCGCGGCCGTAGTCGAGCCAGTCGTAGTCGGCGAGGTCGGTGGAGTCGCTGATCCGATCGGCGGTGAAGGTCGTGCCGTCGAAGTCCCCGACGAAGTACTGGCTGCCGGATCCCCCGGCGACGCCGCCCGGGTTCAGGCTGACGATGAGGAGCCACTTGGTCTCCTCCTTCCCCCGGATGCGCAGCGGGAAGAGATCGGGGCACTCCCAGACGCCGCCGACGGCGTGCGCCGGGCCGAAGTCGGAGCGGCGGGTCCACGTCTTCAGGTCGTCCGAGGTGTAGACGACGACGCGGCGCTCGACGGCCTCGACGGCGACCATCACCCAGTGGCCGTCGTCACCGCCGAACCAGAAGACCTTCGGGTCGCGGAACTCCGCCGATCCGATGTCGAGAACGGGATTGCCCGCGTAGCGGGTCCAGGTCGCGCCGTCGTCGAGACTGAACGCGAGGGCCTGTGCCTGGGAGGCGCCGGTGCCGTCGGCGAGCGGCGCTCGGGCGGCGGTGTAGACGGCGACGAGGGCCGTCTCTCCGGGGCCCGCGAAGCCGGCTGTGTTGCGGACGTCGGCCACGGCGCTGCCCGAGAAGGCCATCTCCCCGTCGAGGACGGGGATCGCGACCGGCTGCTCCGTCCACGACACGAGATCGGTCGAGGTCGCGTGACCCCAGGACATGTTGCCCCAGGTGCTCCCGCTCGGGTTGTTCTGGAAGAACAGATGGTACGTACCGTTGTGGAAGAGCAGCCCGTTGGGGTCGTTCAGCCAGGTCGATCCGGCGGTGAAGTGCGCGGCCGGACGCCAGGCGTCGGTCGTCGTGATGGTGGTCACAGGGGCTCCTGAGTGAGGGGATCGGTGCGGCCGGACGGGGGGCGCGGGCGGGACGGCCCGCGCCCCCCGGGAACTACTCGCCGCCGCTCTGGAAGCGGTCGTAGGCCTGCTGGTAGGTGGCGGTGACGTCGGACGCGCCCATCGACTCGAGCTGCGAGACGTAGGAGTCCCACTCGTCGTCGACCGTGCCGTCGACGATCCAGGTCGCGAACTTCTCCTTGACCAGCGTGTTGATGTCGGTGAGCGCGTACGACACGCGGTCGAGCTCGTCGTTCGAGAGCAGCACCGGCGGGTAGGCGTCGTTCGCCTTGAACGGGAGGTAGTACTCGTTCACGAGGTCCTGGCGCTCCTGGGCGCGGGGCTCGGGCGCGACGACCGTCTCGAAGTCCTCCTTCGTGGTGATCTTCGGGCCGCCGGGGGCGACCTTCTGGCGGCGCTCACCCTCCGCCTCGCCCGCTGCGGCGGGGATCTGCACGAGCATCCCGGAGGCGTCCTTCTCGAGCGTCACACCGAGGGGCCCCCAGCTGGTCTGGGCGCTCATCTCGGGGTCGAAGAGGCGGTCGGCCCAGCGCATCGTGGCGGCCGGGTACTCGTTCGAGCGCGTGATGGCCATCGCGCCGCGGCTGATCTCCTGGTTGTTGGCGACGCTGGCGCGCTTCTCACCGTCGACGCCCTCGAGCACACCCAGCACGGCGTAGTCGCCGAGGCGGTCCTCGCCGATCATCTCCTTCGCCTCCCACCAGAAGAAGGAGCCGAGGATCTCGGTGTCGGCCTTGCCCTTGGAGAGGTAGGCGACGTCGTCCTGCGAGAACGACTCCGGGTCGATCAGACCGTCGGAGTACCAGTCGGAGAGGGCCTCGACGCCCTGCTTGTAGCCGTCGGTGTCCGCGGTGAACCGCACCTCACCGTCGACGACGATGCGGTGGTCGTTGTTCTCGGGCTGTCCGCCGAGGGCCGCGATCAGGTCGTTCGGGTTCGCGCAGAAGGAGTCGGTGCGGAACGACAGCGGGATCTCGTCGGCCTCGCCGTTGCCGTTCGGATCCTGGGTCTTGAACGCCTCGAGGGCTGCGCGGTACTCCTCGATGGTCGTCGGCATCGGGATGCCGAGCTTCTGGAGCCAGGCCGTGTTGATGAAGAGGAAGTTGGGGTACTGCAGGATCCCGAGCTCCTCGACCGAGGGCAGCGTGTAGATGTGCCCGTCCGAGGCGGTCATCGCGGCGCGGATGTCGGGCCGCTCCTCGAGGATGCCCGAGAGGGTCGGCGCGTGCTCCTCGATCAAGTCTTCGAGGGGCAGGAGGGTCCCGTTCTCGCCGTACTGCACGATCTCGGCGTCGGTGAGGCCGGAGTTGAAGAGCACGTTCGGCACGTCGTCGCTGGCGAGGAGGAGGTTCTTCTTCTCGGCGTAGACCTGCTCGGGCAGGTTCTTCCACTCGATGGCGATGTTGGTGTCCTGCTCCCACTGCTGCACGAGCTGCATCGTGGAGTAGTCGGGCGCGAGCGCCGACTTCGTGCCGCCGAAGGTGAGCGACAGGGTGTCGTCGACGATCGGGAGGCCGGTCTCGTTGAAGCCGACCTCGGAGGAGCGGTCCTCGACGGGGTCCGAGCCGCCGCCGGTGCAGCCGGCGAGCAGGAGCGCGCCGGAGAGTCCGATCGCGGTGGTGGTGAAGAAACTGCGGTGTCTCATCGTTCTGATTCCTCTGTGATGGTGCGGCGGGATCGCCGGACGGTGCTGCAGGGCAGCCGGAAGGGTGGCGGGATCGCCTGGCGGAGTGGGAGGAGCGGTCAGCTCTTCACGGCGCCGAGAAGGGCGCCCTTGGTGAAGTGCTTCTGCATGAAGGGCAGCACGATCAGGAGGGGGATCGTCGAGATGACGATCATTCCGTACTTGATCAGCTCGCCCAGGCGCTGGGCGGCGGCGTAGGAGTCCATCGCTCCCGAGCCTCCGGCCGCGGTGACCTCGGACTGGATGAGCACGTTGCGGAGCACCAGCTGGAGCGGGTACTTGCTCTCGTCGTCGAGGTAGATGAGCGCGTCGAAGAAGGCGTTCCAGTTGGCCACGAGGTGGATCATGATCATCAGGAAGATCAGCGGCTTCGACAGCGGCAGGACGATGCTGAAGAAGAAGCGGAAGTCGCTCGCGCCGTCCATCTGGGCCGCGTCGCGCAGCTCTCCGGGAACGTTGTTCTCGAAGAAGGCGCGGGCGATGATCAGGTTCCAGACGCCGACCGCTCCCGGCAGGACCACGGCCCAGATGCTGTCGAGCAGTCCGAGATCGCGCACCACGAGGTAGCGGGCGATCAGGCCTCCGTCGATGAACATCGTGACGATGAACAGGAGGAGGAAGAAGGTCCTCCCGTAGAGGTCCTTCCGCGACAGGGCGTAGGCGGCGCAGAGGATGGTGGCGACGCTGATCGCGGTGCCGACGACCGTGTAGAGCACCGAGTTGCCGAAGCCCTGCCAGATCGCGCCGTCCGAGAAGATCCGGGCGTAGCCCTCGAGCGTGAAGCCCTCGGGCCAGAGCCAGACGTTCCCGTTGAGGATCTGGGACGGCTCGCTGAACGACGCGATCACGATGAAGTACATCGGATAGACGATCGCGACGATCGCCAGGACCAGCACGGTGATCGCGACGGTGTTGAAGACGGGGTCGGCGAACCGTCCGCGGGTCGGCGGGGCGGGGCGCCGGGGCGAGGACGATGCGGGCCGCGGGCGGACTGCGGACTCGGGGTGGATGGTCTGGGTCATGGCGTCATCACCAAAGGCTCGATTGGCCCGCCCGGCGTGCGACCCAGTTGAAGGTCGCCAGGAGGACGAGGTTGATCAGGGAGTTGAACAGGCCGATCGCGGCCGAGTAGCTGAACTGCGCTTGCTGCAGGCCCGCTTTGTAGACGTAGGTCTGGATCACCTCGGAGGTCGGCAGGTTGAGGTCGGTCTGCATGAGCAGGACCTTCTCGAATCCGAGGTTGAAGAGGTTGCCGATCGCGAGGATGAACAGGATGGTGATCACCGGCATGATCCCGGGGATGTCGATGTGACGGATCCGCTGCCACTTGCTCGCGCCGTCGACCCTGGCCGCCTCGTGGAGAGCGGGGTCGATCGCGGTGAGCGCCGCGAGGTAGACGATCATCGAGAAGCCGGCGTTCTGCCAGATGTCGGAGCCGATGTAGAGGGGGCGGAACCACTCCGGTGACCCCATGAAGAAGACCGGCTCGCCTCCGAGAGCCACGATCGCGCTGTTCACGATCCCGGAGCGCGGCGAGAAGAGCAGGTGGATCATGCCGACCACGACGACGACCGAGATGAACGACGGCGAGTAGAGCACCGTCTGCGTGAACTTCTTGAAGCGCTCGCTCTGGAGCTGGTTCACGATCAGCGCCAGGACGATCGGCACCGGGAAGGCGATCAGCAGCCCGAGAGCGTTCACCGTCAGCGTGTTCTCGATCAGGCGACCGAACTGGAACGACGAGACGAATCTCGTGAAGTTGTCCAGGCCGACCCACGGGCTGCCCGAGAATCCCTCGGACGGGTTGTAGTCGCGGAACGCGATCTGCGCGCCGTACATCGGCCAATACTTGAACAGGACGACGAAGACGACGGCGGGAGCCAGTAGTACGTATAACTGCCAGGACCGCGCGGCGCGCTTGACGTTCGCGCCGAGCCTCTGCCTCGGTGTCAGGATCCGCCGGGGTCTCGCGACCCCGGTGGTGGAGTGTGTTGCCGTCATGCGCGCACCTTTGCACTCGCCACAGATCCTCGGAGGACCGGTGAGCATTCGATGGGATGGGGTCGGGGGTCCTCGCGCGGATCGGCGAGGAGGATCGAGACGGCCTGGCGGGCCATCCGCTCGTAGGGCAGCGCCATGGTCGTCAGACCGGGGTCGAGATAGGCGGCGAGGGTCTCCTGGTCGTCGAAGCCGACGACCGAGCAGTCGTCGGGCACCTTCAGGCCGCGCGACTCGAGCGTGCGGTAAGCGCCCCAGGCCGTGCGGTCGTTGCCGCAGAAGATCGCCGTCGGAGGGTCGGACTCGTCGAGGAGCTCGGCCGTGAGGGCCAGGCCGTCCTCGACGGTGCCGCCCTCGCCGTGACGCAGCAGGCGGGGATCGACGTCGAGTCCGGCCTCCTCGAGCGCGCGGCGGTAGCCCGCCAGGCGACCGACGCCGGCCGGGAGATCGTTCCCGTCCGGCTGGATGTCGATGTAGGCGATCCGCTCGTGACCGGCGTCGGTCAGCTGACGGGTCGCGATGTAGCCGCCGCGCTCCTCGTCGGGGAAGACGCTCGAGAAGCGGCCGCCGGCGGCCTGCGCGTTGGCGACGACCGTCGGGACGTCGTGGAGCGCCTCCGGAACCTCGACGACTCGGTGGTACATCGAGGCGTAGATCACGCCGAGCACCCGGTAGGACAGCATCATGTCGATCGCCGAGGACTCGAGCGCCCTCTCGCCGAAGGTGTCGACGCTGAGGATGACGTGCCCGCTCTCCCACGCCTGCTTCTGCGCCCCCTGGAGGAGGCGGCCGGCGAACGGAGCGCTGGCGACCTCGTCCGAGACGAAGCCGATGATGCCCGACTGACCGCTGCGGAGCGATTTCGCGAAGGCGTTGGTGCGGTAGCCGAGGGCCTCGACGGCCTCCATGACACGGGCGCGCGTCGCCTCGGTCACCCGGTTGCCGGGAGCGTTGTTGAGCACGAGGGACACGGTCGCCTGCGAGACGCCTGCACGCTCCGCCACCTGCCACATCGTGGCCGTGCGTCGAACCATGTCCACCTCCTCGTGACGATCGGTCATTCGTATAACTGGAAGATACACAGCTGTCGCTGCGGGGTCAACAGGCGGTTCGCCCTATCGCGCTCGAGTCGACGGAGCCGACGCGATCGATCCGTCACGGAGGGCCCGGCCGAGTCGGAGGACACGGGCCGTTCGTGACGGATCGACCGAGGGGCGAGCGGCCTGGTCAGCCGCCGGTGACCTGGCCGATGAGGTCCTGGATGAAGGGGACGACGTCCTGGGCCTGGTCGACGCTGGCGAAGGCGGTCGCGACGAGGGGCCAGACCGAGCCGATCAGGGTGGCGACGACGGCGGCGACGGCCGCCACCCAGGCGAGGGCCGCGTTGCGCGAGACGAAGGCCAGGGCGAGGGCCGCGAGGCCGATCAGGTAGCTGATCACGATCGAGAGCGTGATGGCGCCGACCGGGACGTCGAGGACGCCGACGGTCGTGGCGTCGGCCGCGCCGATCAGCCCGAGCACGGGCAGCAGCACGGCGAAGACGACGAGGGCGCTCACGACGACGCCGGTCGCGAAGGCGATCCAGGCGGCACGCGGCTTGCGGCGCGTACCGCCGAAGGAGCGGGTCCTCATCGGACTACTCCTGCCCGGCGCGGTGCGAGGCGCGGGTGTCGGACGAGTCCGCCTCGACGGACTCGCTCTCGACCGGCTCGACCTCGACCGAGACCGGCGCCGGCGCGGCGTCCGCGCCTGGGTCGACCGGCTCGACCTCGACGCGCACGACGAACTCGGCGGCGACGGGCGCCTCGACCTCGACAGTGCGCTCGGCGGAGACGTCCCGGGTCTCTGCGGCCTCGCGGTCCTCCTCCACGGCGTCCGCCGCGGAGTCGAGCGCGTCCGCCGTGGATGCGCGCGCGGTGTCGACCGCGTCGCGGGCCGCGTCGAGCGCGTTCCCGGCCGACTCGCGTGCGGAGTCGAGCGCGTCCCCGGCGGATCCGCGCGCCGAGTCGAGCGCGTCGCCGGCGGCGGCCGCGGCGTTCGAGGCCGCGTCGCGGGCCTTGTCGACGAGGGGCTCGCCGTCCTCGCGCTCGTCGTCCGGGACCTCGATCGGGTCGAACGGCCCGTGCACATCGGTGACGGTGACGTTCACGACGACGGGGCCGGCGGCGACCTGCGCGGCGGCGCGCGACACCTGCTCGCGGGTGGCTTCGATCACCTCGCGGACCTTGTGCGGGTACTCGACGACGAGGTCGAGGTCGACGGTGACGACTCCGTCGGCGCGGCTGACCGTGACTCCGGGGCTCGTGCTGGTGCCCAGCACGGCGCGCGCGGCGCGGTCGAGAGTGCGGGCGGCGGTACCGCCGAGGTGGTGGACCCCGGTGACGCCGGCGGCGGTCTCGGCCGCGGCGGTCGCCACGAGGCGCTCGGTCGACTCCCCCTCGGGATGGCTGCGGTCTGCACCGCTCAGGTCGATCGAGTGATCGACGACGGAATCGGTCATGGAGTGCTCCTAGAAAGTTCGACCCGCGGTGGCAGGCGCTCTCCGGCCCTCCCGAACAGGAGGGCCGGACGGTGGTGCGGTCAGCTCACGCGGGCGGCGCCGCTGACGCGGGTGCGGAGTCCGCCGACGATCTGGATGACGACGGGGGTCTCCTCTCCGAGGAGCGCGTCCCAGCGGCGGACCGCCGTGTCGATGCTGCGACGCACCTGCACGGGCGAGACACCGCGGCGGGTGTGCGCGGTGACCCGGAGGACGTTCTGCCGACGGATCTCGAAGGCGGTGACGTCGACGGAGACGATGGCGGAGTCGTGCGACAGCGCCTCCTCGAGGACCTGCTCGGCGACCTTGGCCTCGATGGTCACCGACCCGGCGCTCGCGGCGCCGGACCCGACGCGCAGCAGCGTCGAAGTGCGGCCGCGGCCCTGGCGCACGATGAAGCGCACCAGCAGGAGGATCAGGACGAGCGCGACGGCGGCGGTCACCCAGAGGATCCAGGGCTGCGCCGACAGGGCGTCCGCGGTCGGCTGGGTCGCGTCCTCGGCGGCCGTCGAGACGGTCTGCTGGACGTCCGGCAGGAGCGACCCGGCAGCGACGGCTCCGCCGGCGACGAAGAGCACGAGCCCGACGACGAACAGCAGAGCGCGGTTGAGGAATCGATTCGTGGTGGTCATCAGCGGACCGTCCCCTTCTCGGACAGGCGCACGCGAGCGCGCAGACGGGGGCTGTAGTCGTAGGTGGCCAGCTCGGCGTCGACGGCCTCGCGGATGCTGCCGACGTCGGTGCTGCGCCCCGAGGTGCGGGCGACGGTGACGCCGACGGTGCGCTTGCCGATCGACACCGACACCTGGTCGGGGTCGACGTCGCTGGCGTAGGCGGCGGTCCGCGCGATGCTCTGCGCGATCACGCGGTCGTCGACCACGGCCGCGGTGCGGTCGGAGCCGGCGCTGCGGCGTCCGCGACGCCCGGGGGCGAACGACACGACGAGCAGGACGAGCCCGATCACGGCGGCGACGGCTCCTGCCGCGGCGGTCAGCGCGATGGGGGCGCCGGCCGCACCGAGGAGAGCGCTCGCGCCGTCCTGCGGGGCCACGAGCAGCGCGGGCTGCCCGAGGGCGGCGAGCACCGCCTCCGTGCCGAGCCAGGCGAAGAGCAGGATCAGCACGACGGCGAGGACGATCGCCGAGCCCGAGCGCGACGAGTGGGTCTCGCGGCGCACGAGGCGCGGATAGAGCGCGGTGGAACTGGGGGTCGTCACGACACCCTCCTTCGTTCTCGGAGGTCGGCGCCCGTGATGCGGAGGTCGACCCGGCCGATGGTGGAGCCGGTGAGCTCCAGGCACTGGGAGCGGATGGTGGTCTGCGCCGTGCTCAGGCGGGAGAGCAGCGTCCCGGAGGAGCGCCGATCCGACTCGCCGAGGGGCGTGACGTGGATGGGAGCGCGCGCGGTGACGTGGAGCTGTCCTCCGTCGTCATCGAGCTCGACGGAGACGTCGGACGCTGTGACGTTCAGCGCCTCCGCGGTGACGGCCGACACGATCCGGCGCACGGCGCGCGAGGTGATCGTCGTGCGGCCGTGGCGGGCCTGGTCGGCCATCACCGCCGCGGTCACGAGGTCCGCCGCCCGCGGAGGGTGTCGGCCAGCGAGTGCAGATCGAGCTTGCCCTCGATGACCCGGCCGACACCGAAGCCGATCGCCATGGCGAGGGCGACGAAGATCATCGCCCAGAAGCCGAAGGCGAGGGCCGCGAACGCGAGGACGGCGCCGAGGACCAGTCCGTTGCGGGACGGAGTCACTTGACGCGGCTCTCGGTGTCCTCGTCCTTGTCGTCCGAGGGGATGTAGACGTCGGCGACGGTCACGTTGACCTCGGTGACCTCCATGCCGACGACCGAGGAGATGGCCTCGGAGACGGCGGAGCGGATGCTGTCGGCGAGCTTCTGCAGCGCGACGGGGTACTCGGCGACGACGGTGATGTCGGCGGCGACCTGCTTCTCGCCGACCTCGACCGAGATGCCCTGGCCGCGGTCCTGCGCGTTGATCGCGTTGCGGATCGCGCCGATGGCACGGGCGGCTCCGCCACCGAGGTCGTGCACGCCGGGGACCTCGCGGGCGGCGATGCCGGCGACCTTCTCGACGACGCCGTCGGCGATCGTGTTCTTGCCGGTCGAGGTGGAGGTGCCGTGCTTGGCCGAGGAGCCGGTGGCGGGAGTGGTCGGGGTGACGTTGGTCATGGTCTTCTCCGATGTCGTGAGAGAGGCGCGGGTTCCGCGGTGCCGATCAGTTGCGGCACATGGATCAGACGTGTCCAGGGCCGCCGTCGTCCTGCCGGCTCAGCCGAAATCCAGAGAACATCGAGGGGCGACGCGCTTGGCGGCCAACCGCCTCCCGAGGGCATAGCGGGGCTCTTCGTCCTGCGGCCAGCGGTGTCCACAGGGTGGGGCGGACCGGTGGGGAGCATCGCTCCGGAGCGGCGGGCGAGCACGGACTCAGCGGCGGCTCGCTCGCCCTTCCCGGTGGGAGGATGGAGGGGTTCGAGACGGAGCGCATCCGATCCGCCGACCCGGGAGGGCCCGATGACCACGTCAGCCGCCACTCCCCTCGGCCGTCGCGAGCGCAACAAGCAGCAGAAGCTCGAGCGCATCACCGCGGCCGCGAGCGAGCTGTTCGCCGAGCACGGCATCGACGAGGTCACCACGCAGCAGATCGCCGAGCGCGCCGACATCGGCACCGGCACGCTGTTCCTCTACGCGAAGACCAAGGGCGAGCTCCTCCTGCTCGTGCAGAACGCGCACTACGAGGAGGCGCTCGAGCGCGGCCGGCGGGAGGCGGGGACCGCCGCGACCGCGCTCGACGCCGTGCTCGCGGCCCTCGAGCCGATCGTGGAGTGCAACCGCGTGCAGGTCGAGAACGGCCGCACGTACCTCCGCGAGATGGCCTTCGGCGACCCGAGCGAACCCCACCACGCCGCGGCACGGGCCATCGCGGCCGAGACCGACCGCACCATCGCCGAGATCCTCGTGCAGAGGGCGGAGCTCGACGCCGCGCGGGCCGCCACCCTGGCGGGCATCGTCTCGGCCGCGATGTTCCTCGCCCTGGCTACCAGCGCCGACCCGCGGACGAGCGTCGCCGAGATCGTCGCCGCCGTCCGCGCTCAGGTCGCGGCGATCCTCCCCCGCTGACGCCGACGCGACGAGCTCAGGCCGCGAGGAACTCCGCGGCGACGGGGGCGAACTGCTCCCAGTACTGGAAGATCCCGCCGTGGCCCGAGTTCGGGTAGATGATCAGCTCGGAGCCCTCGATGCGGCGGTGCAGGTCCTCGGAGAGGACGGAGGGGACCATCCGGTCGTGGTCGCCGTTCGCGATGAGGGTCGGCTGGGTGATGACGGAGAGGTCCGACGGGGCGGAGCGGCCGTAGCGCTGGATCGCCTTGAGCTGGGTCGTGAACGCCTTGTTGCCGATCTTCACGTCGCGGTCGACGGTGCGCTCCTTCAGGCGGCCGACGAACTGCTTCGCGGCCTTCTTCCCGGCGGCGTCGCGGTTGAAGAAGAGGAACTCCTTGATGTCGAAGCGGGTGAGGATCGAGCGCACGAGGTCGTAGTAGGTGACTCCGACCACCTTGTCCATGTCCTTCCCGCCGCGGGGGCCGGTGCCGGTGAGCACGAGCCTGCGGACGAGCGCCGGGTGCTTCACGACGAGGTCCTGCGCGATCATGCCGCCCATCGAGAACGAGAAGACGTCGATCCTCGTGTGGCCGAGGCCGCGGATGAAGTCGTAGGCGTCGTCGGCGGCCTCCTCGAGAGTCGGGGGGAAGGTGCCGCCCGAGGCGCCGACGCCCTGCTGATCGAAGGTGATCACGTGCCGGTTCGCGGCGATCGCGTCGACGATCCGCGGGTCCCAGTTGTCGAGGGTCGCCGCGAGGTGGGCGAAGAAGACGACGGGGATCTCCTCCGCGGGGCCGAGCTCGCGGTAGGCGAAGGTCTTCCCGGCGGTGGTGACCGTCTTCGCCGGTGCGTTCGCGTAGGAGGTGATGACGGGTGCGCTCATGATGCTGATTCCTTCTTCGGGGATCGGTGGCGGTCAGAGACCGAGGACGACGGCTCTGCCGCGGATGCGACTCGTCGTGAGGGAGGCGAGCGCCTCCGGTGTCTCGTGGAAGGGGAACGTCGCTCCGACGACGGCCCGGAGGACTCCGGAGTCGACGAGAGCGGCGATCTCGCGCAGCTGCGATCCGCTGGCCTGCATGAAGAGGAAGCGGTAGCTCACACCGAGCTTCTTCGCGCGGGCGCGGGTCTTCCGGCTGAGCGCCGCGATCGCGAGGCGCAGCACCGGGTTCAGCCCTGCCTGCACCGCGAAGGCCGGGTCGGGGACGCCGTTGATGCCGACGACCGTGCCGCCGCGCTTCAGGACGCGCATCGACTTCTCGAGGGTCTCGCCGCCGAGCGAGTCGAGCACGAAGTCGTAGCCCGAGAGCTCCTCCTCGAAGTCCTGCGCCGTGTAGTCGATCACGATGTCCGCACCGAGCTCTCGGACGAAGTCGGCGTTCGCCGCGGACGCCGTGGTGGCGACGACCGCACCGAGGTGCTTCGCGAGCTGGATCGCGATCGTGCCGACTCCTCCGGAGCCGGCGTGGATGAGGACCTTCTGGCCCGGCCGGACGTTCCCCCTCACCACGAGCGCCTGCCAGGCGGTCAGCGCCACGAGGGGCAGGGACGCCGCCTCCGCCGCGCTGATCGACCTCGGCGCGAGGGCCACGTCGGCCTCGTCGATCGCGATTCGCTCGGCGAACGTGCCGATCCGGAAGTCACGGGGCCGGGCGTAGACCTGATCGCCCGGCTTCACGCCGCGCACCTCGGCGCCGGTGCGGATGACCGTGCCGGCGACGTCATGGCCGAGGGTCAGCGGAGTCCGGTAGGGCAGGATCGGCCTGAACTCGCCCGCGCGGATCTTCTCGTCGAGCTGGTTGAGGCCCGCGGCCTCGACCTTCACGAGCACGTCGCGCGGGCCCACGGTGGGCTCGGGCACGTCGGCCTCGTGGAGGGGCTGCTTGTACTCGTCGAACACGAAGGCTCGCATGGGACGTCTCCTGGTGGTCTCGGGTGCCGCGGTCAGCGGCGGAGGAAGTCGCGCGCGGCCTCGGTGACCGCGCGCCGGTTCTGGGACACGACCCCGTGGCCGGAGTCGTGGAGGATCCGGACCTGCGCGTCGGCGAACCGGGCCCGCAGCGGGTCGACGTTCGCGGGCGGGACCATCCGGTCGCTGTCGCCGTGCAGGATCAGCGCGGGGGCCGCGAACGGGCCGGCCGGCACCGGCCGCCTCCCCCACTCCGCGACGGCCTGCAGCTGCGGGCGGAAGACGCCGAGCCCGACGGAGGCGTCGCGGCCCGCCCGACGCCGCTGCAGCCTCGCGGCGTACTCCTTCGCCGACCTCCTGCCCAGGTCGGATCGCGTGAAGAAGAGCAGCGAAGTCGGGTCCGTCCCCGTGAGCCCGCCGCGCAGGATCGATCGCAGCATCACTCCGGCCATCGTCGTGAGCCCGGCACCGCTCTCGGGGCCGGTGCCGGCGAGGATCACCCGATCGACCAGCTCCGGAGCGCGCTCGAGGATCGCCTGGGCGACCATGCCTCCCATCGACAGCCCGAACAGGTCGACCCGCTCGAGACCGAGCACCCGCAGCACGGCGATCGCATCGCCGGCCGCCTCGTCGAAGGACCGCCGCACCACCCCGGTGGAGCCGCCGACGCCGCGGTAGCCGAGCAGGATCACACGACGCTCGGCGGCGAGCGGATCGATGACCTCCGGATCCCAGCCGTCGAGGTTCGCGCCGAGGTGCGTCAGCGCGACGAGGGGCGGCAGGTCGCCGCGGCCCACCTCGCGGTAGACGAACTCGGCCCCCGCGGCGCTCACCCGTCGCGTCGGTGCATCGACGGCGGAGGCGGCCTTCGCGTCATCCGATCTCGGCGCCATGAGTGCCTCTCCCGCTCGCTCCCGGGTCGCTTACCCGAGTAGACTCAATCATGAGCAGACTCAGTTACTTTGTCAAGGAGGCGTCGATGACGACACAGCAGGGCCCACCGGGTCGACGCGAGCGCGCCAAGGAGGAGAAGCGGCGCCGCATCACCGCAGCGGCGACGGCGCTGTTCGCCGAGCACGGTGTCGGCGGCGTCACCACTCAGCAGATCGCCGATCGGGCCGACGTCGCGATCGGCACCCTGTTCCTCTACGCCGCGACGAAGGCGGAGCTGCTGATCATGGTGCAGAACGAGAAGTTCGAGACCGCCCTCGACGAGGGCCTGGCCGCCGCGGCCGACCTCGGCGCCCGGTCGACCGTGCTCGGCGAGGTGCTGGCCCTGCTGACACCCGCGGTCACGTGCCTCCGCGAGCAGCCCGAGAACGGCCGCACCTACCTGCACGAGCTGGTCTTCGGCGACCCCGCCGAGCCCCACCGCGCCGAGGGGCTCGCGCTGTCGCTGCGGCTCGAGGACGGCGTGACCCGCGCCCTCTCCCGAGACCGCTCGCCCGTCGACGCCGCGACGCTGGCACGCGTGATCAGCTCGGTCCTCCACGTGACCACCACGGCGACCCTGCACCTGCACGATGCCCTGCCGGAGGTGCTCGACCACCTCCGGCGTCAGGTCGCCGTCGTCCTCCCCCGCCCGGAGTGACGCCCGACCCCGCGTCGACGTGATCGCGCACTCGCCGCGACCGTCACGTCGCACGCGCGAACAGCACCAAGGCGAGCACGTCGTGGCGCCGCCGCCCCCTGCTGCTCGGGCCCGCAGCCCCGCAGGGACGTATCGAGACCCACCGGCGTCAGCAGATCGCGGTGCAGATCGCGCCTTCTGAAGGACGTGGATCTCGATACGCCCGCTGCGCGGGCTACTCGATCAGCAAAAGTGGGGTCACGCGCAGGAAGCCCGCTGGTCGAGTAGCCGCCGCAGGGGGCGTATCGAGACCCGCCTCCCTGCGAGCGTCAGGCGTCCGCTCGCCCCGGCCGGGCCGCCGCCGCGCCTCCGTCAGGAGCGCAGCGTCTGGCTCGGCTTCTCGGCGAAGCGCGCCTGGTACGAGCTGGCGAAGCGGCCGAGGTTGCCGAAGCCCCACTCGCGCGCGACGGCGGCGACGGTGGTCGAGCACGGGTCGCCCGCGACGAGGTCGTTGCGCGCGCGGTCGAGCCGGATGTCGCGCAGGTAGACCGAGGGCGAGACTCCGAGGTGGCGCTGCGTCGCCTGCTGCAGGGTGCGGGTGTGCAGGCCTGCGGCGCGCGCGGCGTCGGCGGGGGTGATCGGCTCGTGGGCGTGGTGCTGGAGGAAGTCGAGGGCGACCCGGGTCCGCGACGCGGACGGGCGGCGGAGCACCGCGGGCACGTCCCACGCCCGCCACGAGAAGAGCAGCAGCAGCGCGCGGGCGAGGTTGAGCTCGGCGGTGAAGCGGACGAGCGGCGCGATGGCGGCCGTCGCGAGCGCGGCGCTCGCCTCCGACACCGCGGCCCGCCACCGGGCGAGCACGGTCGGATCGGGGTCGGCCTCGTGGTCGAACGACACGGGCTGCCGGGGTCCGGCGTGCGACTCGGTCGCGACGTCCTCGAGGAAGCCCGGCGCGAAGTGGATCAGGTTCTGGCGGTGCGGCCGGAAGTCGAGCCCGAACTGCCGCTCGGCGGGGAAGAGGAACGGCGCCGAGGAGGCCTCTGTGCGGGTGAACGGGCGGAGGTTCAGGACTCCGCCGCCGGCGCGGAACCAGCCGACGACGTACTCGCGCAGGTGCGGGACCTCGCCGATCAGCCCGCCCGCGCAGTCGGAGGTGCGCAGCGTCACGCGCTCGCTGCCGCGGTAGGCGTAGCGGAACGAGAAGTCGCGCGACGCGGGGGCCACGCGGAACGTGCCGCCGCCGTAGGCGTCGGCGTAGACGGCGGAGGCCTGGTCGGGGTTCTCACCGGAGGCCTCGAAGCGCCGCTCGGCTCCCTCGTGCACCGCGTCGGCGGAGGCGAAGGGGCTGCCCATCGTGAAGGTCGACCCGCTCATGCCAGGCGCTCGAGCCGTCGGAGGAGGAAGGAGTTCATGACCGGTCTTCTCTCGTGTCAAGGCCCTTTCGTTCGGGGCCGGGTGGCCCTCTGAAGAGGGCGGTTACAGATCAGACGAGTCCAGAGAGTGATTCGTCACGAATTCGCCTTCCAATCGACCCTCACTCGGGTGACAGCGTGTGCCTCGAAGGGGCGACTTTCTCGCCCGGCGGCCATCGCCTCCGGTGGTCGCCTCCTCAGGCTGATAGGCATTCGGAGCGGACGTGGCCGTCGGTGCGCCACCGACGCGGATCGACGGACCGCGGGCGAGAGGAGGTGACCATCGACGACGACCCCCTCCTCGGTGATCCCCTCCACGGGGCCTCCGACGCGACCCTCGCCGCCCGCGCGGTGGACGGCGACGTGCAGGCCTTCGAACTGCTCGCGCGCCGGCACGGCTCGCTGATGCGCGTCTACGCGGCCAAGCTGCTGGGCTCGTCGGCCGAGTCGGACGACGTCGTGCAGGAGGCGTTCCTCACCGGCTGGCGACGACTCTCGGACCTCGACAGCCCGGCGAACATCCGCAACTGGCTGATGCGCATCGTGTCGCACAAGGCGATCGACCGGATCCGCGTCCGCCGCCGCCACGACGACATCGACGACTGGGACCCGCCGGCACCCGCCGAGTACTCCCCCGAGCGGATCGTCGAAGCCCGGCTCCAGCTGGACGCCGTCTGGGAGGCGCTGGACCGATTGCCCGCCGATCAGCGACGCTGTTGGCTACTCCGCGAGACCGCCGGCTACAGCTACCAGGAGATCGCCGACGCTCTCGACATCCCCGTCTCGACGGTCCGCGGACTCCTCGCGCGGGCCCGGCGATTCCTGCTCCACGAATTGGAGGCATGGCGATGACACTCGATGACGACGCTGTGCCCGAG
This sequence comes from Rathayibacter sp. VKM Ac-2803, assembly GCF_009807175.1. Taxonomy (NCBI): domain Bacteria; kingdom Bacillati; phylum Actinomycetota; class Actinomycetes; order Micrococcales; family Microbacteriaceae; genus Rathayibacter; species Rathayibacter sp. VKM Ac-2803. The sequence continues at coordinate 445,106 of NZ_WUCD01000001.1, forward strand.
GGCGGCCCGGTGCACCGGGAGCGCGAGCCCGTGGGCGACTCGGCGCGCGAGGACGCGCGGGACGACGTGGCCGGTGACGGCGGGCTGGACGACTCCCTGCCCGGTGACTCCGTGATCGACTCCGTGCCCGACGACGACCTCGACGGCCACACCCTCGACGAGCTGAGCGACTACCTCGACCGCGGACGGCAGCCCTACGACCCCTCGATCGAGGACTCGGCCGCCTGCCGCCTCGCCCTGGCCAACCTCACCCGGCTCACCGAGCTGTCGGCGCGGGCGCTGCGGCGCGAGTCCGAGCGGGAGCCCGCCCGCGACGAGGTCTGGATCGCCGGGCTGCTCGACGCGATCCGCACCGAGGTGCGCTCGGGCCGCGACGTTCCCGTGCGCCACCCCGACCCCAGCCTCCGTCTCGCGCTGACGGAGGCGGCGGTGCGCGGCATGATCCGCCGCGCCGGCGACACGATGGGCGGCGTGATCATGGGGCGCTGCACGCTCGACGGCGACGTGGCGACTCCGGGTGCGGTCATCCGCGTGGACGTGACCTTCGCCCTCGAGTTCGGGCTGGCGATCGCGGAGGTCACCGACCGCCTGCGCGAGCGCATCCGCTACGCCCTCGAGCGCCACACCGAGCTCGTCGTGGGCGCCATCGACGTCACCGTCGACGATGTCTACCCCCGCAGGGAGGACCGACCGTGACCGACGACACCGAACTCTCGCAGCGCCTGACCGCCGCGATCCGCGACACCGAGGGAGTGGCCGGGGTCTACCCGGCGCAGCCGATCCTCGAGGCGGCGGCCGAGGCCATCGCCGTGAAGCTCGAACTGCGGCAGCCCGACGTGCTTGTCGACATCCACCGCTCCGCCGGATTCACGACCGTCAGCGCGCACATCTCGGCGCTCGCGGCGCTGCCGGCACCCGACACGCTCCGGACGGTCGGCGAGCTGATGCGCGGGATGCTCGAGGCCGAGCTCTCGGGCCCGTTCGCCGTCAACGTGAAGGTGCGCCTGATCGAGGACTCGGGGCGCGCCGAGCACTGATGGTCGCCGTTCAGGCGTCGCGCGGTCGGCCGTCGTCCGGCCGGGCGTCCTGCGGGCGCGCCGGCTGCGACGGAGGGGCGGACTGCTCGGCGAGGCCACCCTCCGCCTCCTCCTTGCTCAGGCTCGACACGGTCCCGCAGTTCGCGCACTCGAGGAGGTAGCGGGTCGAGATCGTGAGGAGCGGCACGAAGAAGAGGGCGAGGCGCGTGCGGCTGCGCAGGACGCGCTGCTCGTCGCGCACCCCGCAGAAGCCGCAGACGAGGACGACGACGCGCAGGAGGTCCTCGACCGAGCGGGTCCCGAAGATGAGCAGCATGCCGGCGAGCCTACGGAGGCGGGACCCCCTGCCCGTAGGGGGTTGCGGATCGCTCCCGGCGAGCAGCGCTCGCAGTCGATCCGTCGGAGACGACCCGTGCTGCTCGGACCCCGCTGCGACGTCTGGTTGTCTCCGGAAACGACCGTTTCCGAGCACTGATGGGCTCGCGGGAGGACCGCACGTCGTACGCGCGTCACTTCGGGGCCCCCGAACTGAGGGACCTACTTCTGATGACGACTGAAGCACGAGGGGTCCGCACCCGGTGCAGCCATACTGCTGACGGAAGACCACCTCTACTGCGAAGGAGCAGGCATGAGCACTACCAACGCACACCACGGCTGGCAGGTTGGAGAGACCCCTTGGGTGCGCAGCGCTCTCGTCGGGCCGGCGGCGAACAGCCCGGGATACGCCCAGTGCTACTTCTGCGGGCAGATGACCGCGAAGCTCTCCGAGTCGGATGTCGAGGCAGACACGGGCCGCGTCGACGTGTACTGCAATAACACCTGGTGCGAGGCACGCGAGACGACGGTTCTGATCCTCCGCGACGGCGCCGCCGCATCCGACCGCGCTGACACCCGAATGCTTGCAGCGATTGACAACGATTTGCACAGCACACAGCAGAAGCCGTTCAAGGTGCTCTCGCTCGGTGAACTCCTTGAAGACGAGCCAGCCGAAGCCGAAATCGTCGCCCGCCGCACCGATGATGGGCCTGCCGACTACGCAGCCCCAGGCCGGCCGACGGAGTGATCCTTGCGACGCTGAACACAGCGGGAAGGGCCGACGCACCGCAAGTTCGCCGGCCCTTCCCGCTGTGTCCGATAGCCGATGGTCTATTGGCCGGTTAGGGGATGCAAGTCGTCGCTACGGCGCTGATGTCGCCGTATCCGGAGGATTGCCAACATTTATTCGGATTCGCGACCCAGTTCTTCGAAGTGCTGAGGGTAAGTCGTGAGTTGGGAATCCCCGGCGCTGTAGTGTTGGGGATTTTCATGCAGTCAGTCAATGCGATAGAGCCGTCGCTTGGGCAGCTTGAGCCGTTCACGAGTTGAAGCCCTCCGCCGAGTCTGCTGGACGAGGTGACTCCTAGTCTCGCCTCGATCTGTGTGGTGAGTTCCAGGCCCACCATCTTCTGCGGATCTTGGAAGCCGATAGTCATCGAGTTCCGACCACACGAGTCCAGAAGGTCGTTGTAGTCGGCGTATGGATGGGTGGCGGCCATGCCGCCGTCGGGATTGAACGTGGTCCAGGACTTGAAGCTGTAGTTTTTCGCGATGAACTGATCGCGGAAGTTGGGTCCACAGATCTGGCCGGGAATGACGCTTCCGCGGGTTCCGGTTGCGTTGTTGTAGAGATCCGTGCCGACTTCGAGGCCCCAGGGGCCGGGGATTGCTCGGGGGTTACCGCCGCCCCAATTGATCTTGTTGGTGATGTACTGCGAGCTCCCAGATCGTTGCACCGTCACCCGGACGTGTTCAGGCCTCCACCCGGCCGCGGCAGCAACCGCCTGAGCCGACGTCGCCGACGCTGCTCGAGCGCCAGAACCGTCGCTCGAGACGAGCGTCGCGGCCTTGTCGGCCGGGACTGCCGGGGGCACGAAGTCTGGCAGCTTGGTGTCGATCGGGGAAGGCGCGCTCACTGAGCGTCGCTCAGGTGCCGACGGCGTCGGCGTCTCGATCACGGCTCCAACTACCCGAGGAACCGTGCCGAAGCGATTGGAGAACTCCACGATGAATTCGTCAACCGGGTCGCCCACAACCGTGGAGTACTCCCCGACGATCTGGTCGCTCTCGAATCGGAACGCCACCGGAGTTACCCCGGCTGACTGCGCGATCTCCACTGCAGAGGACAGTTCCACCCCTCCGCTGAAGGGGACCGTGACGCGAGTGACCTCAGGCGTCTTCACCGCCGATGTCGCGTCTTGAGCGGTTGCCGGTTGAGCTATCGAAAGAGACGCCCCCACCCCCAGGACCAGAACTGTGGCCCACATTGCTCGTGTTCTTCTCATCATTCTTCCTCATCTCAATGTTGCGAAAGATGAGGGGGAACGTAATGCCCACTGCCACTGCGGCCAGGCTCGAAAACAACGTGACGGTGTAGACCCACGGAGGATCAACGGCGATCCACCCCGAATCGTCATCGCGCTCGTAGAAGCAGCGCAATCCGAGAGGGAATGCGCTGAACTCTGCACGGATACCCATTGTCTCGCCTGCCGACACCTCAGAGTGAGGCCGAGCGTTGCATTGGCTTTCCGGTGTCGTTTTCGGACCGATTACAGGAATGGTTGCGACTAGAAAGAATATTGCAATAAGTGTGAACACCCATCGAAAAACTCGGGTAGAAGCACTTCCTTTGTCCCAGCGGCTCATGATCCCCCAGATCCATTACGCGGGCCACGCTAGCGGTCGCCCGGTTCCCCGCCTCGGCGAGGGCAGTGTTCGGCACCTGCGTGGCGCCTAGCGTCGGTCGGTGGATGCGTTCGCCCGCGAGAGGGTGTCTGGCGCATCGGCTAGGTGGGCTTCGACAGGCGCTTTGGGCAGGTGGCGATACAGGGTCGTCCTGGTGATCCCGGTCTTCGCGACGATCTCGGCGATGGTGTGGTCGGTGTTGCGCAGGTGTGCGGCGTAGGCGAGCTTGTCGGGATCGACGACAGTGGGGCGGCCGGTGCGCCGGCCTTTCGCTTCGGCGGCGGCGCGGGCGCCGGCGGCGCGTTCCAGGCTGTAGGTGCGCTCCATCTGCCCGAACAGCGCCAGCAGGACGACGGCGAGCTGCGCCATCGGGTCGGCAGGGTTGGAGGAGTCGATCTTGATGGGGTCGGCGAGGTTGCGGATCCCGATGCCTTGTTCGGCGAGGTCGTGGATGAGGTTGAGGGTGTCGCGGACGGTGCGACCGAGCCTGTCGAGGGTGTGCACGACGATCACGTCGCCGTCGCGGGCGTACTCGATCGCGGCCTGCAGCCCGGGCCGGTTGGTGGTGGCGCCGGACTTCTTGTCGACGTAGATCCGTCCGGACGGGATCCCGGCCGCCTCGAGGGCGATGATCTGCCGATCGAGGTCCTGTTTCGTGGTCGACACCCGTGCGTAGCCCAGCTCCATGACGAGACCGTACCGGAAGTCTAAATCGCACGCGTCAGGCGGGACGGTGTTCTGGGATAGCTTTTATTTTCTCCTCGCGACCGCTCGGGTCCATCTGCGTGAAGCGACCCAGTGTGGTGTCGTAGTAGCGCGCCGACGAGCGCCTCCCTCGCGCCGTCGCCGAGCGGTCCGTCGAAGACGATCCGTCCTGACCCGCACGGTGCGTCTGTGGCGGATGGATCGCGAGATCCGCGCGCGGAACGGGCGCGGTCAGCGCTTGTCGCGGCGGAAGCGGGCCTCGCGGCTGGCGGCGTGGATGCCGACGCCCGTCGTCCCGAGCGCGAACGCCGTGATCAGCCCCAGGAAGGCGAAGATGTCGCCCGCGCCGACCGCGAAGGCTGCGATGACCAGCCAGATCGCGGACACGAGCACGACGATCGCGCCGACGATCTCACCCTTGCTCTCCAGCATCCCCTGCATGCCCCCAGACTGCGCCGCGACCGACCGCGACGCAATGCCCCCGACATGAACACCGCGGACCATCCACGCCCCGCCGCCACCGGCCGGCCTTCAGCCGTCGGCGCCCGGTGCCTCGAGGTGCGCGCGATCGCGCTGGAGCCGCCGCGAGCGCACGTAGTCGAGGAGTGCGTGATCCGGAGGCGGCTCCGACTCCTCTCCACCGAGCAGCGCCCTCGCCGCCGCCAGCCGCGCACGCCGGATCTCGCCGAACACCGTCGTCCCGTGCCGCGCGAAGACCCTCTGCAGGGTGCGCCTGGGCACCCCCGTCCGCGCGCTGAGCGCCTGCACCGACAGACCCGGGTCAGCCGCCGTCGCCGAGATGAGCGCGAGCGCCTCGGCGTAGGTGCCCGCGCTCTCGTCCCGCGGCAGCGACGCCAGGATGACGGCCCCCGCCAGCTGCTCCAGCGCCGCCCCCACGAGCGGCAGCGCCGGCGAGCGGGCGTCCAGGCGGGCCGCGAACACCGCGTTGATCGTCGACACCAGGATGCGGCGGGTCGCGGCGTCGGCGGTCGTCGCCAGGGCTCCTCGGTCGATCGAGGTGCCGATCAGGGGGCGCTCCAGCTCGATCTCGAGGCGGGTGGTCGGCGCGTCCGAGACGAGAGTGAAGGGTGTGTCGCGGCGGAGTACCGCGAGGTCGCCCTCCCCGATCCCGACCTCGCGCGCCCCCGGCTGGTCGGGCAGCACCGACAGGCCGCCCTCCAGGGGGATCAGCATCCGGATGCCGTCGCCCGCCCCCGGACGCCGCGAGAAGCGTCCGGGGGTGTGCCGGATCCGCAGCGTCTCGATCCCGTCGTGTCGCAGAACGTCTGCCGCGATGCGCAGCGGGGCGGAGGGTCGACTCAGAACCCCGAGCTCGCCGAGCCAGGTGGACGCGGCCTGGTCGTGCCGTGCGGCGCTGCGCACGAACGGCGGTCGCGCACCGGGTGCGATGAATGCCACGACGACTCCCGACCTGTTGCGCCGCGCCCTCGGGTGACTCGGCTCGCTCAGGGTGGCGGTCGCCGACGCTCGGGAGGACGGACTTCACCCCCTTGCGCAGGGATTTCACCTGGCACCGGAAGGGGAGCTGTCGCCTCGGCCCCCGGGCCGGTAGCGCGTCGGCTCCGATCGGTCGACGTCCGAGCGCCGATCCCCGGCCGCCCGTCTGCGAGGCTGCCACCATGACCGACGATCGCGCTCGCACAGGTTCGCCTCCCCCGTTCGTCGATCCGCGGCGGATCGGCGCCGCCATCGGGCTGGTCGGCGCAGCGGTCTTCGTGTTCTCGTACACGCCGGGGTTCGCCGATCCGCTGTCGATCGAGGTGCGGCTCGTCACGGTCGCGGCGATCGGCGCGGCGCTGTGGCTGCTGTTCGCTCGGCCGCGGTTCCTGGGCGAGTTCGTGGCGCCGCGGCGGTCGCGGATCGTGGTCTACGTCTGCTGCGTCGCCGTCGCGTTCGCGCTCATCGCGGTCGGGAGCAGGCTCCTCGAGGCGGAGGGGCGGTCGGATCTGCGGCCCGCTCTGATCGCGGCGGTCGTCGGGCTGCACTTCCTGCCGTTCGCATGGGCGTTCGCCGAGCGCATGTTCGTCGTGCTCGGCGGCGCGCTCGTCGTGCTGGGCGGAGCGGGGCTGCTGATCGGGACGGGGAGCGCGGCCCGAGGGGCTGCGGTCGCCTCGGGAGTCGTGATGGCCGTGATCCTGGTCGCGTACGGTGCGGGGCTCTTCGCTCCGCGGGCGAGGAGCGGCGAGCGCTGAGCCGAGCGCACGACGCCGGCCGGGAGTGGTGAGGAGGTGCTCCCTCCCGACCGGGTGACGACCCGGTGAACACTCGCGGCGACCCTCGGAGGGGGCGCTGACGCCTCCGTATGCTGGCGGTGCCGAGCCGGGGGGGAGCGCGCATGGGCAGCAGCAGAGCAGAGCGGCCGAGCCGCCTCCCCGCGGTCATCGCGGCCCTCGCGGTGGCAGTGCTGCTGTGGCCGCTCACCCTGATCGGGGCTCCGGCAGGATCCCCCTCCTTCCCCCGGCAGCTCAGCACCTACTCGTGGTGGACGCCGATGCTCGGCGCCGCGCAGATCGAGGCGGCGGCGATGACCTACCAGAACGGCGTCGGCGTCGAGTTCCTCGACGTCCCGCAGGCCGTGGTGCTCGGCGCCGACGGAGCCACCTACCGTCGGCTCGGGGCGGCGGAGGAGCGCTCGGTCGCAGCCGACCAGGGCGACCCCGCCGACAGCGTCCTCTCGGCCGACGGGACCTTCGTGGTGATCAGCGCGCCCGGGCGGCAGGCGGGCGTCGAGCTGCTCGACCTGAGCACTCTCTCGAGCCGCATCGTGCCGATCACCGGTGCCGCCAGCGCGGTCGCCCTCAGCATCGACTCCGCGGGCGAGACCGTGCTGCTCCTCACCAGCGACGACGACATGAGCCGGTACACCGACGCGGAGTTCCGGCTGTACGGCACTCTCGCCACCCTCGACCTCGCCTCGGGCGAGCTGCGGACCCTTCCGCTCGAGACGCGACCCGGGTTCCGCCCGACAGCCGTGCAGTCGGGAGCGGTCTCGCCCGACGGACGCCGCATCGCCGCCCAGACCGGTGACGCCCTCCTGATCCTCGATGCGGTCGACGGCTCGGCGACCCACGAGCTCGCGCCGCTGGCCGGGATCCTGGACGGCGACGCGTGGTCGCCCGACGGCACGCGCCTCGCGGCGGTCGGCACGGCGGCGCTCCGCGTGATCGACGTCGTCGGCGAGGGGGTCGAGGAGCGCGTCCTGCCGCTCCCGGCCGATCGCTGGAGCAGCATGCTCGGCTGGCGCGACGACCGGACCGCTCTGCTGCACCTCTCGTCGGCCGACGACAGCAACGACTCCGGATTCGCGTGGCTCGACGTCGAGACCGGCGAGCTGGACGCCTTCTCCTCCTACCCCGCCGACCCGCTGACCGGCGCCGCGCTGGGCAGCGCCGACGTGGCGCGCGACCTCGTGGCCGAGTGGGAGGTCGTCGACCGGCCCGCGGGCTCGCCGATCACGGTGCTGCACGTGCTGCTCTTCTCGGCGCTGGCCGGGCTCGTGGTGTGGACGGTGACCAGCGCCCGCGCGCGGGAGCCGCGCCTGCGCTGACGCCCGTCGGTGACGGAGTGCCGAGTCGATGCGCGGGCGACGGTGCGGACCACCTCCGGCTCGCAGGAACGCGTTCGGCTCGCAAGAAAGCGCCGATTCAGCGAGCCGAACCGGATTCCACGAGCCGGAGGTGCTCGGCCGGAGGTGCTCGGCCGGAGGTGCTCGGCCGGAGGTGCTCGGCCAGAGGTGCTCGGCCGGAGGTGCGGCTCGGCGGTCAGCGGGGCTGCGTCGACGCGCGCGCGACGAGCTCCGGCGCGAAGACGCGGCGGCGGTCGACGGCGTCGTCGGGCGCGCCGATCACCGACTGCAGCAGGTCGACGGCGGAGGCGCCGAACGACTCCTTCGGGGCGCGGATCGAGCTCAGCGGCACCAGGGAGGCCTGCGCGTACTCGATGTCGTCGTAGCCGATCAGGGCGATGTCGTCGGGCACGCGGATCCCGCGGCGGACCAGCACCTGCTCGAGGCCGATGGCCAGCAGGTCGTTGACGGCGAAGATCGCGTCGGGGCGGGAGGCGGGCTCGCGCGCCGCGATCGCCTCGCCGACCTCGTGGCCCTCGGCGATGACGCGGTGCTCGACGTCGATGACCTCGAGCGTCGCGCCGGGCACCGCGGCGACGGCGCGGCTGGCGCCCGACAGGCGCTCGCCGACCTGCTGGATCGACAGCGGTCCGCCCACGAAGGCGAGGCGGCGCCGGCCGAGTCCGAGCAGGTGCTCCGCGGCGAGGCGGCCGCCGACGACCTCGTCGACCGAGACGGAGGGCTGGGTCTCGGACTGCGCGCGGCGGCCGACGAGCACGGTGGGCGTCCCGCGGGAGCGGACGGCGGCGAGGCGGTCCTCGATCGAGCCGTGCGAGGCGACCAGCATCCCGCGGACCCCGTGCTCCTCGAAGAGCTCGAGGTAGGCGTCCTCGCGACCCTTCTCGCCGCCCGAGTTGGCGAGGAAGAGGGACAGGCCCAGCTCGGCGGCCCGGCGCTCCGCTCCCTCGGCGATCATCGCGAAGAAGGGGTTCGAGACGTCGGGGGCGATGTAGGCGATGGTCGAGCTGTGCCCGAGGCGGAGCTGGCGGCCCGCGTTGTTGCGGACGAATCCGAGCGACTCGATCGCCTCCTGGATCCGCTTCGCCTTCTCGTCGGAGACGCGGGCCGGGTGGTTCAGGAAGTGCGAGACGGTGCCCATCGAGACGCCGGCCGCGGCTGCGACGTCGCGGATGCCGACCTTCGCCATCCTTGCCTCCTGGTGCTCTCCGGTGCCCCGGCGTGCCGCCGGACGGGGTTCGATGCTCTCACGCGACACCGGGCGACCCCGGCAGACGCGATCCGAGCGGGCGCGACTCCGCCGCCCGCTACTCCGGCAGCAGCGGCTCCGGCAGCGCGACCCCGTGCTCCACGAGCGCCTCCGACACGACCTTCACCGCGTTGAGCGCCCGCGGGAAGCCGACGTACTGCACCGTGTGGATCACGGCCTCGACGACCTCCTCGGCGGTGGCCCCCGTGTTGATCGCCGCGCGGGTGTGCCCGCGGAGCTGGGCGTCGACTCCGCCGAGCGCGGTCAGCACGCCCAGCGTGATCAGCTCGCGCTCGCGGAGGGTGAGGCCGGGGCGCGAGTTGATGTCGCCGAAGTTGAACTCGAGGCCGTAGCGGGCGAGGTCCTGGGCGCGGCCGGCCTGCAGGGCGATCAGGCCGTCGGCCTTCCCCTCGCCGTAGACGGCGTCGAAGGCGACCCTGCCGCGGGCGAGGCGATCGGGATCCGGGGTGGGGTTCATCGGGCGGCCCTTCTAGATCGAGTGTCCGCCGTCGAGCGGCAGGATCACTCCGGTGATGTTGACGGCGGCGGGCGACGCGAGGAAGACGATGGTCTGCGCCAGGTGCTGCGGCTCGCCGAGCAGTCGAGAGGGGATCTGCGCGAGCAGCGCCTCGCGCCGCTCCGGAGTGTCGTTGTCGCGGCCCGGCGTCCGCTGCGCCCCGGGGGCGAGAGCGTTGACCGTGACCCCCTGGTCGGCCACCTCGATCGCGAGCGCCTTGGTCAGACCGACGACCCCCGCCTTGGCGGCGGCGTAGGCGGTCGCCCCGCGCACCAGTCGCCCGCCGGCGACCGCGGCGACGGAGGCGATGTTCACGATCCGCCCCGAGCGCTGCTCGAGCATCGCGGGGAGCACCGCGCGGGTGACCGCGAAGACCGTGTCGAGGTTGCGCTCGATCTGGGTGCGCCAGGTCTGCTCGGTCATCTCGTGGAAGAACGAGACCGCGCCGCCTCCCGCGCCGTTGACCAGGACGTCGATCGCGCCGTCCTCCTCGATGACGGCGCCGAGGGCGCTCTGCACCGCGTCGAAGTCGGTGAGGTCGACCGCGACCGCGCGGGAGGCGCGCCCCTGCTCGCGGACGGAGCGGGCCACCTCCTCCGCTCCGGCACCGTCGAGATCGACGACGACCACGTCGGCACCGGCCCGCGCCAGCTCGAGGCAGATGATCCGTCCGAGCGCTCCCGCGCCCCCGGTGACCAGGGCGCGTCGCCCGTCGAGTTCCATGCGAATGCTCTCCGATCCCCGCCGTGCACCGCACCTGCGGCGCTCGGGCTGCTCCGCCCGTACGACGACTCCATCGTCCGGCACTTTTTGAAACGTGTCAAACTTTCCGACAGACGAAGCGCAACGTCGGTGCTCCCGCGGGAAATCGCTTCGACATCGATCCGCCGATCGTTCTTGACACCGCCAGGCGCCGTGGCTAGCCTCGCAGATTGTAACGTTTCAAACGTTCCCGCACCTTTCAAGGAGGAAATGTGTCCCGCTCTTCACGCCCCTGCGAACGACGTCGATCCCGCCGTGCTCTCACCGGCCTGGTCGCCGGCACGGGAGCCGCCGTGCTGCTGCTCACCGGCTGCGCCTCGGGAGACGGCGGCGGCTCGTCCGAGTCCGCGAGCGCCGGTTCCTTCTCGGTGCTCACCCCCGCCGAGAACTCGATCATCCGCGATGAGCTGACCACCCTCGGCGAGGGCGTCTGCTCGGCCGAGAACGAGGCCATGCCCCTCGACAACCAGACGGTCGCGCAGGCCGACGTCGTGCAGAAGATCACGCTGCTCGCCAGCCAGGACGCCCTGCCGACGTCCTTCGTCGCCGGCACCGCGCAGGTCCGCCCCGACGGCGACCTCGGCAAGGGCGGCCTGATCGTCGACTACGAGGAGAAGCTGACCGAGCTGGGCGTGTGGGACGACATCCTGCCCGCCGCGCGCTCGACCATCACCTCGGTCTACGGCGGGATGGTGTCGCTGCCGTTCCAGTACAACGTCGAGGGCATCTGGTACAACAAGCAGATCCTCGCCGACAACGGCATCACCGAGCCGAAGACCTGGGACGAGCTCGTCACCGCGCTCGAGACTCTCAAGGCCGCCGGAGTGGTCCCGCTCACCGAGGCCGGCAGCCAGGGCTGGCCGCTGACCCGCCTGATCGGCAACTACATCTTCCGCTCGGTCGGCCCCGACGCCATGAAGGACGTCCAGTCGGGTGACGCGAAGCTCACCGACGCCGAGTACGTCGAGGGCGCCCAGGCCGTGGCCGACCTCGGCCGCGCCGGACTGTTCGGCGAGGGCGTCACCTCGCGCGACACCGACACCGCCAACGCGCAGTTCCTCACCGGCGAGGCCGCGATGACCTACAACGGCTCCTGGTTCCTCGCCAACCTCAACGACCCGGCGCAGAACCAGATCGGCGAGGAGAACGTCGGCTTCCTGCCCTTCCCCGACGTCGAGGGCGGCGCCGGCGACAGCAGCCAGTGGCCCGCCAACGCCGGTGCGGCGACCGCGACCTCGACCAAGGCCTACAGCGACGGAGTGGGCGACTGGCTCAGCTGCATCGCCGAGAACTACGGCTCCAGCGTGCTGCAGAACCAGGGCGTCATCTCGGGCTTCGCGATCAACGAGGAGGTCACCGACGTCCCGCCGCTGACCACCACCGTGCAGGAGTACGTGAACGAGGCCGACGAGACCGTGCTCTGGTTCGAGGCCCTCTTCGACGCGAAGACCACCTCGGACGCGCAGACCAACGTCTCGCTGCTGGTCTCGGGCGGCATGAGCGCCGAGGACTACATGAAGGCCCTCCAGGCCGACCTCGACCAGGCCCAGTAGACCGGCTCCACAGGCCCGGCACCGCTGCGGTGCGGGCCGGGGGCTCATCCCTCCCCCGGCCCGCCCGCTCCTCCTTCTTCTCCCCGCGTGCGCGCACGTCGAAAGGACTCCCGTGAACAGCGTTCTCGGTGACAAGAAGGCGATCCTGATCCTCCTGGGGCCAGCACTCGCCGTCTACACGCTCATCAAGCTCGTCCCGGTGCTCTGGTCGCTCGGGCTCACCTTCTTCACCGGCAACCCGCTGAGCGGATTCGAGTTCGCCGGCGGCGCGAACTTCCTCCGCTTCTTCCAGGATCCGCAGGCCCTCGAGGCCCTGTGGTTCACCGTGCGCTACTCGCTGGTGATCACGGTCGGGCAGGTCGTGCTCGGCTACGCGCTGGCCCTGCTCTACGTCTTCGTCCTCAAGAACTCGTCGGCGTTCGTCCGCACCGTCGTGTTCTTCCCGACCGTGCTGCCGACGGTCGCCGTGGCGCTGCTGTTCAAGAGCATGTTCGCCGTCGGCGGTCAGGAGGGGCCCGTGAACGCGGGTCTCGGCTTCCTCGGCCTCGACGGGGTCGACTGGTTCGCGACCGCCGAGGGCACCTTCGCCGTCGCGGTGGGCATGGAGCTGTGGCGCTCGATGGGCTTCTTCGCGATCCTGCTCTACGCCGGCCTCGTCGACATCCCGGAGGAGACGCTCGAGTCGGCCCGCATCGACGGCGCGACCGGGTGGCGCCTCGTCCGCTCGATCGTGCTGCCGCTCTCGCTGCCGGTGCTGCTCTCCTCCGTGATCTTCAGCTTCAACAACACGCTCAAGGTGTTCGACACCCTGCTCGCGCTGAACAACGGCGGACCGGGCAGCTCGACCACCCCGCTGACGCTCTACATGTACCGGACCGTCTTCAGCTACTCCGACTACGGGTACGGATCGACGATCGCCCTGGTGCTGACGATCATGTGCTTCCTGGTCACCCTCTTCATCTTCCGCTCGTCGCGCCGCGACAACACGAAGGAGGCCTGAGGTGTCCACCTCGACTCTCACCCGCCCGGCGTCCCGGCCCTCCGTGCCCGCCGGGCCGCACCGTCAGGCCCGCCGCATCGGCCGCGGCACGCGCCGCTGGATCGGCCGCGTGCTGATCGCGATCCTCGTGGTCGTCGAGGCGTACCCGATCTTCTGGATCGTGATGGGCTCGTTCAAGACGCAGAACGAGTTCTTCTCGAACCCCACCTGGGCCCTGCCGCAGAGCCTCGACTTCTCGAACTACGTCTCGGCGCTGACCGAGGGCGACCTGGCGACCAACCTGCGCAACAGCGTCCTGGTGACGGTCCCCTCCCTCGCCCTGATGATCGTGCTCGGAGTCGCGGCCGCGTTCGCCCTCGAGATCCTGGTCTGGAAGGGCCGGAACACGGTGCTGCTGCTGTTCATCGCGGGCATCATGATCCCCGGCCAGATGATCCTGGTCCCGCTGTTCACCGTGTACTTCCGGACCGGGCTGACGAACTCGCTCTGGCCGCTGATCATCACGTACACCGTGATGGGGCTGCCGCTGACGGTGTTCCTGATGACGGCCTACTTCCGGGCCATCCCGCGCGAGGTGTTCGAGGCCGCCGCGATCGACGGCGCGAGCATGATCACCGCGTTCTGGCGGGTGGGCGTGCCGATGATGCGCAACGCGATCATCACCATCGCGCTCGTCGAGTTCTTCGCCGTCTGGAACGACCTGCTGATCGCGCTCACGTTCACCACGAACGACGAGCTGGCGACGGTGCAGGTGGGCCTGCTGAACTTCAGCGACGAGTACGGATCGACGCAGTACGGACCGCTGTTCGCGTCGATCAGCATCAACATCCTCGGGATGCTCGTGCTCTACCTCTTCCTCAACAAGCAGATCATGGCCGGCCTCGCCGCCGGCTCGGTCAAGGGCTGATGCCCGGCACCCGGTACTGGGAGGACCCGGCGCCGGGGCGCGGGCGACGCATGCCCCGGGCGGATGTGCCGAGCGACGCGCCCCGGCTGCGGTTCGACGGGCAGTGGCGGTTCCGGCTCGCGCCGACCGCGGAGGGGACCGGGCCGGGATTCGCCGGCGTCGACCTCGACGACTCCGGCTGGGACCTCCTCCGCCTCCCCTCGCACTGGGTGCTCGAGGGGCACGGCGACCCGCTCTACACGAACACCGCGTACCCGTTCCCGCTCGACCCGCCGCACCTCCCCGACGAGAACCCGACCGGCGACCACCGCCTCCGCTTCGACCTGCCGGACGACTGGCCGGTCGACGGCCGCACGGTCCTGCGGTTCCAGGGCGTCGACTCGTGCGGAGCCGCGTGGCTGAACGGCCGGCCGCTCGGCCACTCGAAGGGCAGCCGCCTCCCGTTCGAGTTCGACGTGACGGAGGCGCTCCGCCGCGGCGGGAACGTCCTCGCCGTCCGCGTGCACCGCTGGTCCTCCGGCAGCTACCTCGAGGACCAGGACATGTGGTGGCTGCCCGGGATCTTCCGCGAGGTCGAGCTGCTGCACCGCCCCGACGGCGCGGCCGACGATGTCGTCGTCACCGCCGACTACGCGGACGGCATCGGCACGCTGCTCGTACGGGCGCTCGACGCCGACGGCGGAGCGGTGCCCGGAGTCGTCCGGCTGCCCGAGCTGGGCCTCGAGCTCGCGGCGGGCGAGACCGCACGGCTGCCGGTCGAGCCCTGGAGCGCCGAGTCGCCCCGCCTCTACCGCGGCACCCTCGAAGTGGCGGGCGAGCGGATCGAGCTCGCCGTCGGGTTCCGCACGGTGCTGATCCGCGACGGTGTCTTCACCGTGAACGGCGCGCCCGTGCGCCTGCGCGGAGTGAACCGGCACGAGCACGATCCCGACCGCGGGCGCGCCCTCGACGAGGCCACCATGCGCCTCGACATCGAGCTGATGAAGCGGGCCGGCGTCAACGCCGTCCGCACCTCGCACTACCCGCCGCACCCCGCGTTCCTCCGGCTGTGCGACGAGCTCGGCCTCTGGGTGATGGAGGAGTGCGACATCGAGACCCACGGCTTCATCTACGCGGGGTGGGAGGGGAACCCGCCGACCGACCCGCAGTGGCGCGATGCGCTCGTCGACCGGATCACGCGGATGGTCGCCCGCGACCGGAGCCACCCGAGCATCGTCATCTGGTCGCTCGCGAACGAGAGCTGGGTCGGCGAGGCCTTCGACGAGCTCGAGCGCGTGGTGCGCTCCCTGGACCCGAGCCGGCCGATCCACTACGAGCGGGATCCGAGCTTCCGCAACTCCGACTTCTCGTCGGCGATGTACCTCGCGCTCGAGGCGCTCGAGGCGATCGCCGAGCGGCGCGAGCCGACTCCCGAGGGCGTGGTCGCCGGCTCGCCCGACGACGTGCGCCGGCGCCGCCTCCCGTTCGTGCTCTGCGAGTACGGGCACGCGATGGGCAACGGACCGGGCTCGCTCGACGAGTACCAGCGCCTCCTCGAGTCGAGCGAGCGGATGGTCGGCGGATTCGTGTGGGAGTGGATCGACCACGGCTTCCGCGCGACGGCGCCCGACGGCTCCGAGTACTTCCGGCACGGCGGCGACATCGACTCCGCCCCCAACGGCGGCAGCTACTGCATCGACGGCCTGCTGTTCCCCGACCGCACGCCCTCACCCGGTCTCGCCTCGGTCACCCGGGCGTACGCCCCGGTCGTGATCACGGTGTCGGAGGCGGCGATCACCGTCCGCAACCGGCAGGACGTGGTCGACACGGCGGCCCTGCGCTGGCGGTGGAGCGTCGAGGGCGGCGCGTCCGGAGTGCTCGAGATCCCCACCGTGCCACCGCGCGGGGTCGTCGAGGTGCCGTTCGCGGCGCCCGCCGGCGTGCTCACCGTCACGGCCGAGCTCGCGGAGGCGACGCCCTGGGCCCCTGCCGGCCACGAGGTGGCGTGGGGGCAGCGGATCGACGCGGCGGCGCCTCCGACCCGCGGGACCGCGACGCGGGTCGCGCCCGATGGTCTGCGCTTCGGCGACGCCGCCCTCGACGAGCGGACGGGGCGGCTCACGACCCTCGGCGGGATCCCCGTGGGCGGTCCGCTCGTCGACCTCTGGCGCGCGCCCACCGAGAACGACCGCGGGCAGGGGACGCTGAACGCCCTCGCCGCGAGCTGGACGGCCGTGGGCCTCGACCGCGTGCTGCACCGCACCATCGCGGTCGACCGCGGTGACGCCTCCGTGACCGTGACCACCCGGAGCGGCCCGGCGACCGAGACCCTCGCCGTCGTCAGCCGCCTGGTCTGGACCGCCGACGAGGACGCGGTGCACCTCTCCGCGCACCTCTCCTTCGTCGGCGCGTGGCAGGACACCCCGCACGGCCACCACTCGGTGACCCCGCCGCGCCTCGGGCTGCGGCTCACGCTGCCGGGCGCCTACACCGACGCGGACTGGGTCGGCCACGGCCCCGGGGAGTCGTACGTGGACACCCTCGACGCCGTGCGCTTCGGGCGCTTCGCCTCGAGCATCGACGCGCTGCAGACGCCGTACGTCGTGCCGCAGGAGAACGGCAACCACGTCGGCACGCGGCGGCTCGCGCTCACCGGCGGCGGGCTGCCGACGCTCGAGGTGAGCGGCACCGGCTTCGACTTCACCGCCCGGCGCTGGTCGAGCGGCGCGCTCGCGGCGGCGGGGCACCCGCACGAGCTGCGCGACTCCGGAGTCGTCGTGCTGAACCTCGACGTGCGTCAGCAGGGCGTCGGCAGCGCCTCGTGCGGGCCCGCTCTGCCGGAGCGGTACCGGGTGCCGCTCGAGGACGCGGTGCTCGAGCTGACGTTCCGCGTGGGGAGCGCCTAGAGCCCCAGGCGCCCCTCGCCGAGGCCGGAGAACGAAGGGGAGCAGGCTCTGAACGGATGCGTCGCCGGTCTGAGCACCACCGCACTCGTCTCCTCCGGTACGTTCTACTCGTTCGGCTTCCCGGTCCTCTCGTCGGTCTCCCCCTCCGTCGTCGGCCCAGCCGGGAGCTTCCTGGGCTCCTCGTGCGCGCCGAGCACGGCGCGTCCTCGCACGCCGCCGTGGCACCGACTCTCGCGGCACCCGACGTCGAGAGTGCTCTGTTCGAAAGGCCGTCCTCATGGACCCCTCCCGCGCCCTCCCGCACCCCCTGCCGCCGGGATCACCGCTGATGCCCGCCGCCCGCCGCGGACTCGGCCGCCTGCGCGCCTCGCTCCTGGCGGCCACCGCCGCCGTCGTGCTCGTCGTCATCGGAGCCGTGGTCCCCTCGGCGAGCGCCGAGACCCCGTGCGCCGCCGGGCAGAACGCCATCGTCTGCGAGAACTCCAGGCCCGGCGCGGATCCGTCGGTGTGGGACGTCGCGGGCGCAGGCGACCCGTCGATCCAGGGCTACGCGACCGACATCAGCGTGAACGTCGGCCAGCGCGTCGACTTCAAGATCGACACCGACGCCGCCGCCTACTCCGTCGACATCTACCGCACCGGCTGGTACGCCGGGAAGGGCGCGCGGCTCATCGCCTCCGTGAGCCCGAGCGCAGCCCTCCCGCAGAGCCAGCCGCAGTGCCTCTCGGACGTCACCACCGAGCTGTACGACTGCGGCACCTGGGCCGTCTCGGCGGGCTGGGACGTGCCGAGCACCGCCGTGTCGGGCGTCTACGTCGCCCTGCTCACCCGCGCCGACACGGGCGGGCGGAGCCAGATCACCTTCGTCGTGCGCGACACCGCCAGCACCTCGGCCGTGCTCTTCCAGACCTCCGACACCTCGTGGCAGGCCTACAACACCTACGGCGGCTCCAACTTCTACAGCGGCGGCGCGAACGGCCGCGCCTACAAGCTGAGCTACAACCGCCCCGTCACCACGCGCGGCGACAACGCGGGCCGCGACTTCTACTTCGCCAACGAGTACCCGCTGGTGCGCTTCCTCGAGCGCAACGGCTACGACGTCAGCTACTTCAGCGGCATCGACACCGACCGCTTCGGCTCAGCGCTCAAGCAGCACCGCACCTTCCTCTCGGTCGGCCACGACGAGTACTGGTCGGGCGCCCAGCGAGCGAACGTCACGGCTGCGCGCGACGCCGGCGTCCACCTCCAGTTCCTCTCGGGCAACGAGAACTACTGGCGCACCCGCTACGAGCCCTCGCCGACCGCGGGCGGCGCGGACTACCGCACCCTCGTCACCTACAAGGAGACCTGGGCGAACGCCAAGACCGACCCGGCCGCCGAATCCACCGGCACCATGCGCGACCCGCGCTTCGCCTCGGTGGCGAACGGAGGCGGGCAGCCCGAGAACAGCCTCGCGGGCACGCTCTACATGGTCAACTACTCCGACCTGCCCGTGACGGTGAGTGCCGCCGAGGGCAAGCTGCGGCTCTGGCGCAGCACCTCGCTCGCGAACCTCGCCGCCGGCACCAGCGCCGCCCTCGCGCCGCACACGATCGGCTACGAGTCGAACGAGGACGTCGACAACGGCGCGCGACCGCCGGGCCTGGTCCGGCTCTCGACGACGACCGGCGCCGTCACGGAGTACCTGCAGGACTTCGGCAACACCGTCGCGCCGGGCACCACCCGGCACAACCTCACCCTCTACAAGGCCGCCAGCGGCGCACTGGTCTTCTCGGCCGGCTCCGTGCAGTGGTCGTGGGGCCTCGACCAGGAGCACGACGGCGACGGCGCACCCGCCGACGTGCGGATGCAGCAGGCGCAGGTGAACCTGTTCGCCGACATGGGCGTGCAGCCCACCACGCTGATGACCGGCCTGGTCGCCGCGACGAAGAGCACCGACACCACGCGCCCCACCGTCTCGATCACCACTCCCTCCGGCACGACCAGCAAGGCCAACGGCAGCATGGTGACGGTCTCGGGCACCGCGGCCGACGCCTCGGGGGGACGGGTCGCGGGCGTGGAGGTCTCGACCGACGGCGCCACCTGGCACCCCGCCTCCGGGACCACGTCGTGGACCTACAGCTACGTGCTGCACGGCTCGGGCACCGGCACCATCCGGGTGCGCGCGGTCGACGACAGCGCCAACATCGGCACCGCGGTGAGCCGCACCGTCACCATCACCGGCACGGCCAGCGTGTTCGGCGCCGAGGTGCCCAGGACCATCGACTCCGGTGACAGCACGGCCGTCACCCTCGGGCTGCGCTTCACGCCGACCGCCGACGGATTCATCCAGGGCGTGCGCTTCTACAAGAGCTCGGCCAACACCGGCACGCACACCGGCGCGCTCTGGAACCTCGACCGCCAGCAGCTGGGCACCCTCACCTTCGCGAACGAGACGGCGAGCGGATGGCAGACCGGCACGTTCGCCTCGCCCGTCGCCGTGACGGCTGGGACCCCGTACGTCGTCTCGTACACGACCACGACCGGCCGCTACTCGGCGGCGGAGTGGTTCTGGGCGAGCGCCGGCTACGACGCCGCCCCGCTGCGGGTCGCCGGCGGCTTCGGCGCCGAGCCGGCGGGGCTCTACAGCACCACCGGCGGCTTCCCCGCCGACAGCTACCGCGCGGGCAACTACTACGTCGACGCCGTCTACAGCACGGTCGACTCGACGCCCCTGAGCGTCGCGTCGCAGAAGCCGCTCGCCGGCTCGTCGAGCGTCGCGCCGTCGACGACCGTGTCCGGAGTCTTCTCGAAGGCGGTGACGTCGGCCTCGGTGAAGATGACCCTGAAGACAGCCTCCGGCGCGACCGTGGCAGGCAGCACGGCCTATGCGGCCACCACCCGCACCGCGACCTTCACGCCGAGCGCCCCGCTCGCGGCGTCGACCACCTACACCGCCACCCTCGCGGGCACCGCGACCTCCGGCGGCGCCGTGACGGCCGGCGGCAGCTGGACCTTCACGACCCAGGCGCCCGACGCCGTCGTGGGGGTCTGCCCCTGCCGGCTCTTCGACGACTCCGCGGCCCCGGGCATCGCCCAGGTCGCCGAGGGCACCCCGATCACCCTCGGCGTTCGCTTCGCCCCGACCGTCGACGGCACCGTCACCCGCCTCCGCTTCTACAAGGGCCCGGGCAACACCGGCACCCATGTCGGGACGCTGTCGAACGCCGACACCGGCGCCGAGATCGGCCGAGCGACGTTCGTCGGCGAGAGCACGGGCGGCTGGCAGGAGGTCGCGTTCGCCACTCCCGTCGCCGTGACCGGCGGCACCGACTACGTGGCCGCCTACACGACGACCACGGGGAGCTACTCCGCCACGGTCAACGGGTTCGGCTCCGGAGGCACCCGCGGCCCGCTCGTCACGGCGAGCGACTCCGGCGCCTACACGTACGGCACCGGCTTCGCCTCGTCGCGCTCGACCACGAACTACCTGGTCGACGTCGCGTTCGTACCGTCGGTGGCGACCCCTCCTCCTGCGACCCCGACTCCTGCGGGCACGCGCCTGTTCGACGGCGCTACTCCCACGACCGCCTCCGCCGAGGACTCCTCCTCGGTCGAGGTGGGGATGAGCTTCACCGCCTCGGCAGCGGGCAGCGCGACCGGCATCGCCTTCTACAAGGGCTCCCGCAACACCGGCACGCACGTCGGATCGCTGTGGGACGCCTCCGGCACGCGCCTCGCCCAGGTGACCTTCACCGGCGAGACCGCGAGCGGCTGGCAGAGCGCGGCGTTCGCGTCGCCGGTGGAGCTGGTGCCGGGGGCGCGGTACACGGTGTCCTACCTGGCTCCGGCGGGGTACTACTCGGCGACGCCGGCGGGGCTCGCGTCGCCGGTGACGGCGGGGGCGCTGACCACGGCGTCGGCGCCGAACGGGGTGTACCGCTACGGGTCGGGCGGAGTGATGCCGACGGCGGCGTACAACAGCACGAACTACTTCGTGGACGTGTACTTCCAGGCGCGGGGGTAGGGGGGCGGGACAGCGTATGGCCTCTAGTCGCAACGCGAGGGTGAGCGCGTCTCTGGAATCTGCGGCGTCCCGGCGTTCGCTATGCGCTCCGCCAACCCCAATGTGCCGCGGGCTGCAGGCCTAGCTTTAAGCGCGTCGCCTTTCGCATCGTCAAGGACGTTTGCGCCCACCGCAACCCGGCAGTCGCGGGACGCGAGCGCAAGCGCGCCACTTCAAAGCGAGCGGAACGGTCGCCCGCAGGATCCCCGACAGCCGGAGATTGGGCCATCCCATCTCAAGCGACGCCAGGGGAAGCGGGTCACCTCCTGAGCTGAACATCGACGCTAAGTCGTCGATCCCATACTCTTACGAACATGCCCGGTACGACCACCACCCGACAGCAGCGCAGCTCCCCTTTCAGCGAGGTCGTGAGCTCACTTCCGGGAATTCGTCCTTTTCGTTTTCTACGGAGCCTTTACTGGTCTCGAGTTCTCCAGTCGTCCGGTGCGAACCTTGACATAAGTCAATTTACCATCTTTGAGTTTCCCGAAAATGTATCGGTTGGCCGGAACCTTTATATTAATCGAGGAACTCTCATCACAGCTAGGACATCAATATCGATCGGTGATGACTGTCTGATCGGACCTTACGTCATCATCAACAGTGGTGATCACAAGTTCGACAGTAGACGTGATCTGATTTCAGACCAGGGTCACAGATCAGCACCAATCTCAATTGGGAACGACGTTTGGGTTGGAGCTCATGCGTCCATTCTGAAAGGGGTAACTATCGGCAATGGGGCCGTCGTAGCCGCTGGAGCAGTGGTCACTTCTGACGTAGCACCATTTACAGTAGTTGCAGGAACGCCGGCGAAATTCATCAAACAGCGAGGGCGAGCGGAGGCCGCATGAAGCGGCTATTTTTGATTGATGGTATGTCGGGCGTATGGAAGTCCGACCTAATCGCCTTTCTTGAACGAAAGCGGTGGGCCGTGGTCCCAAAATTATCCACGCGGCTCCGACGTCCGAATGAGGACGTTACGCACTCGGACCTAGAAATTATCTCACTCGAGTCGTTCCAACTTATAGAGCTAGGCGATCTCCAGTACGAGTATGGGGGCTACCGCTATGGATTGCGGGCGTCTTCGGTCCATGAGGCGCTCAACAAAGCAGATGTCGCTTTTCTTGTAGTTAGAGACTCTCACATCATTACTAGATTGCGCGAAGAGTTCAGTGCGTATGATCCGGTCGCCATCTTCATATATGCCGACTCGCCTATTGTGAAAAATGCCAAAGACAAGAACGTTGCAAGAAGCATCGATCAAGCTCGCGCTGATTACCTCCACGACCCGACTGTCTACGACGAGGTCGTGCTGTACATTCAGGATTCTCGATCGATGCTTCAAGCACTGGACATGCAGGTACAAGTCCATTTATCGGGCAGAAAGGCGAGGGCGATCGGTTCGAATAGACGCCTTACCCTTACGAGTACCAGAGCCGCAAGATCGCTGCTTCGCGGCATCGCCGGTATACTCACTGCATCGACCCTCGGTCTCGCGGGCGCCCTTCTCGGTCAAATAAAACTAGAAAGACTTGAGATTGTGGCGTGGGTTCTAGTTGGCCTCACGGCTCTTCTCACCTTCGCGCTCTGGACGTTGATCCAATTTTTCTGGACACCGAGCTCCCGCAACGCTTCCAGCATGTCTACGCCCGAGGATTAGCTGCGGAGTCGTTGATCCCTGTCAGCAACCTCGCGAGATGTCCGCGGAAGGCCATCTCCGCACTCGGGAGCCCGGCACACCCGGAAGCGTGCTGGCCTCGAACGACCAGCGACGCGGGGTCGCGCGAGGTTGTGGGTTCAGCTGACGTGCGGGAAGCGTCTGCTGCCTCGGCGAGAGCCCGTGGTCATCCTCGCCACCCCGCCGTGGCCGCAGACGACGTCCCCCTGGCGGCGAGTGACGGACTTCACCCATTCGGGGGGCACCTCCCGCCCGAGATGGCACGGGTGACCCGTTGTGGGGCGTCGGGCCGAGTGCGAGGGTCAGCACACGGGCGAGTCGTGCAGGCGCCCGGCTCGCTTCGCACGTAGAGGAACCCGCTGATGCGTTTCACTATCCGCCGCAGTCTCTCGGTCGCCGTTCTCGCGGCCGCGCTCCTCGTCTCGGGCGCTCCCGCTCACGCGGCGCTCGCACCGACGACGGCGGCAGTGGCAGCCCCCGTCGCCGCCCCGCTCATCGGAGTCGCGTCGAAGCGGTGCCTCGACGTCCCGAACGCGTCGACCACGAATCGCACCGTGGTGGTCATCTACGACTGCAACAAGGGCGCCAACCAGAACTGGACGATCGCGACGAGCGGTGAGATCACCGTGTACGGCGGCGCGAAGTGCCTGGAGGTGCGCGGCCGCGCGACGACGGCCGGCGCCGACGCGCAGATCTCCGACTGCGTGGGCGGGGACTGGCAGAAGTGGCGGTTCGAGAGCGACGGCACCATTCGCGGAGTCGGGTCGGGCCTCTGCCTGAGCGTCAAGGACCGGAAGACGGCGAACCGCTCCTCGGTGCAGATCGCGACCTGCGGCGGCGGCGACTGGCAGAAGTGGCGGACCACCGCGCCCGCGGCGGACACGGCCGCCCCGTCCGCCCCGACGAACCCGCGGGTCGCGAACCTCGCCTGCCGGACGGCGACGTTCTCGTGGACCGCGTCCACCGATGCCGTCGGAGTGACCGGGTACGACGTCTACCACGACGGTCAGTTCATGAAGGCCGTCGCCGGGAACGTCACCTCGACCGGCATCGACCTGACTCCGGGTGCGCAGTGGGGGCTGTACGTGAACGCCCGCGACGCCGCCGGCAACATCTCCCAGGCCAGTGGCACGGTCGCGATCTCAGTGCCGCAGTGCACGGTCGACACGCAGGCGCCCACCCGCCCGACCGGCCTCACCGCGAGAGCATCGGGCACGGCCGTCACCCTCACCTGGAGCGCCAGCACCGACAACGTCGGAGTGCGCAGCTACACGGTCTTCCGCGGCTCGACCCAGGTCGGGACCGTCACCGGCGCCGGCACGGCGGCACCGGCCACGACCTTCACCGAGAGCGGCCTGACGGCGAGCACCGCCTACTCCTACACCGTCGCGGCCGTCGATGCGCAGGGCAACACCTCCAGCCGCAGCGCCGCGGCCGCCGTGACCACCGGCGCGGCCTGCAGCACCGCGTTCTGCACCGTCACCCAGACGGCCACCGACACCGACATCCCCTGGGGCCTGACGACGGCCCCCGACGGGAGCGTCCTCTACTCCCGCCGCGACGCGCAGGACATCGTCCGGCTGAACCCCTCCACGGGTGTCACGACCACCCTGGGCACGGTGCCGAACGTCCAGAGCACGGACGGGGAGGGCGGCCTCCTCGGCATCGCGGTGTCGCCGACCTTCGCGACGGATCAGTGGCTGTACGTCATGCACACCTCCCCCACCGACAACCGGGTCATCCGCCTCAAGCTCGTCGGCGACCGCCTCGACACGAGCATCACGCAGGTGCTCGCCTCCGGGATCCTGCGGAACAAGTACCACAACGGCGGACGGCTGCGCTTCGGCCCCGACGGGAAGCTCTACATCAGCACCGGCGACGGCCAGAACACCGCCACCGCCCAGAACCTCTCCTCCCTCAGCGGCAAGATCCTGCGCATCGACCCCGACGGCAGCATCCCCGCCGACAACCCCTTCGGCAACGCCGTCTGGAGCTACGGGCACCGCAACCCGCAGGGGCTCGCCTTCGACTCGCAGGGACGCCTCTGGGAGCAGGAGTTCGGCAACAGCGTGATGGACGAGACGAACCTCATCGTCCGCGGCGGCAACTACGGCTGGCCGGCCTGCGAAGGCACGTCGGGCACCTGCAGCACGCCCGGCTTCATCACCCCGAAGCAGACCTACCCGACCAGCGCCGGCTCCTGCTCCGGCCTCAGCGTCGTGCGCGACGTCGTCTACATCGCGTGCCTCCGCGGGACCCGCCTCTACCGAGCCCCGATCGTCGGCGACACCCTCGCCACCCCCACCGCGTCGTTCATCGGCACCTACGGCCGCCTGCGCACCGTCGAGCCCGACGGGCGGGGCGGCCTCTGGATGACGACCTCCAACAGCGGGGACAAGGACAGCATCGCGAACAACAGCGACGAGAGGATCCTCCGCGTCACCCTCGGCGGATGACGCGGCCCTCGGCTACTCGAGCAGCTTGCCCGCGGTGGCGACCTCGCCGATGAGGGCCTGGATCTCCTCCGGGATCGCGGGGATCTCCTCACGGGTGATCCCCGTGCTGGGCGACCAGACGAGGTTCACCTGCAGGGCCGGGTCCATGTCGGGGTAGTCGCTGCGGTTGTGGCAGCCGCGGCTCTCCCGGCGCTCGAGCGCTGCGTCGAGGGTGGCCCGTGCGGCCATCGCGGCCGACTTGAGGTCGAAGGCGTGCGCGAGGTCCTGGAACCCGGCGATGTCGGGGTGGATCCCGATGTCGGCGATGCGCGCCTCGATCGCGTCCAGCTCGGCGAGTCCGGCGAGCAGGCCCGCCTCGTCGCGGACGACTCCCGCGTGCTCGGTCATCGTGTTGCGGATCGCGCGCTGCAGCGCCCGCACGTTCTCCTCGCCGTCGGCGGCGAGCAGGTCGGCGATCTCATCGCGAGCGACCTGCACCGACGCCGCCGAACGGGTCTGCGCGGTCAGAGACGCGGAGTAGTCCGCGGCGGCCTGGCCGACGATCCTGCCGAAGACGAGCAGCTCGATCAGCGAGTTGCCGCCGAGGCGGTTCGCGCCGTGCAGACCGCTGGACGCCTCGCCGATGGCGTAGAGCCCGGGGACGTCGGTGCTGTGGTCCTCGGAGCGGACCCAGACGCCGCCCATCGAGTAGTGCGCCGTCGGGGCGATCTCGATCGGCTCCTTCGTGATGTCGAGCATCTGCAGCTCGAGCATCGTCTGGTAGACGCGCGGGAGCCGGGTCATGATCGTCTCGCGCGGCAGGTGCGAGACGTCGAGCCAGACTCCGCCGTTCGGCGTGCCGCGGCCCTCCTTGATCTCGGTGTAGCAGGCGAGCGCGACCCGGTCGCGGGTCGAGAGCTCGAGACGCTCGGGGTCGTACTTTCCCATGAAGCGCTCGCCGAGCCCGTTGCGGAGGATGCCTCCCTCGCCGCGCGCGGCCTCGGAGATCAGCGTGCCGGCCGCGTTCTCGGGCTCGATGATGCCCGACGGGTGGAACTGCACCAGCTCGGGATCGCGCAGGCGCCCGCCGGCCTCGACGGCCAGGCGGAACGAGTCGCCCGTGTTCTCGTCGCGGCGCGAGGAGGTGCGGCGCCAGATGCGATTGTGGCCGCCGGCGGCGAGGATCACCGCGTCGGCGTGGATGAGGTAGCGAGTGCCGTCGACGAGGTCGAAGCCGTAGGCGCCGAAGACGGCTCCGTCGTCGTTGACGAGGATGCGCGTGACGTAGACGGTATCGAGGATCGGGATCTCGAGCTGCGCGGCGCGGTTGACCAGCGTCCGCTGGATCTCGAGGCCCGTGTAGTCGCCGGCGAAGGCGGTGCGGCGGTAGGTGTGCGCTCCGAAGAAGCGCTGCGAGATGCGGCCGTCGTCCTCGCGGGCGAACGGCATGCCGTAGCGCTCGAGGTCCTGGATGCCGCGGGCGGCGTTCGAGGTGACGATCTCGACGGTGTGCGGGTTCGCGAGCAGGTACGACTCGGTGATGGTGTCGGCGGCGTGCTGCTGCCAGCTGTCGTCGGGGTCCATCGTGGCGAGGGCGGCGTTGATGCCGCCGGCGGCGAGCGAGGTGTGCGCGTCCGACTTCGAGCGCTTGCCCAGCGCGAGGACGTCGACCCCGGCCTCGGCCAGCTCGATGGCGGCGCGGAGGCCGGAGCCGCCGGTGCCGATGACGAGGACGGAGGTGGAGATCCGTCGCTCCGTGGTGGTCTGTGAAGTGCTCATCCCCCCACGCTAGGCAGCGCTGTTCGATTACTCCAATGCATATTTCGGCTATGAACCATGCGATTAGGCTATGGATATGAACTTCGAGCAGCTGACCGGCTTCGTCGAGATCGCGCGCCTCGGCAGCTTCACCCGTGCCGCCGACGAGCTGCATCTCGCACAGCCGTCGCTGAGCCGCCAGATCGCGTCGCTGGAGCAGGATCTGGGCTCGGAGCTGTTCCACCGAGCGCGCGCCGGCAGCAGCCTCACCCCGGCCGGCGAGCTCCTGCTGCCGCTCGCCCGCCGCATGCTGGCCGACGCCGAGTCGGTGCGCCGCGAGCTGGCCGAGCTGGCCGGACTCGAGCGCGGCCGGGTCCGCTTCGGTGCGACTCCGACCCTCTGCATCAGCCTCGTCGCGGAGGTGCTGCACGCGTTCCACGCGGCGCATCCGGCCATCGAGCTGCACCTCGCCGAGGACGGCTCGCGGAGCCTCTTCGACCGGCTCGCGCGGGGCGAGCTCGACCTCGCGCTCGTGACGACCTCGACCGCCGCGATCGGCGGCGCCTTCACCGTGACTCCGCTGCTCGTCGAGGAGCTCGTCGTGGTCTCGTCGACCACGGAGCCGCCCCTGGCCGACGGCGACGCGCTCGATCTGGCGGCCGTGGCCCGCCTCCCGCAGATCGCCTTCAACTCGAGCTACGACCTGCGCCGAGCGACCGACGCCGCGTTCTCGGCGGCCGGCCTGGCACCCGACGTCGTGCTGGAGGGGGCCGAGATGGACGCGGTGCTGCGCTTCGCGGAGCGCGGCCTCGGCATCGCGGTCGTCCCTGCGATGGTGCTCCAGGGCCGCCCGGGCCTGCGCTCGATCCGCATCGAGGAGCCCGACCGGCCCCACCTGACCCGCACGATCAGCCTCGCCCGCCCGGCCGACCTCGCGCCGACCGCCGCGGTGCGCGTCATGCAGCGCACGATCGCTGCGACGGCGCGAGCGTTCGCCGCGCAGGCGGGCGGCACGATGCGCCTGGCCGAGGTGTCGTCGCCGGTCTGAGGGCCCGCCCTCAGCCCCGCACGACCGACGGCGACCAGGCGTGCTCCAGGTAGAGCTCCGGCGCGCCTCCGCCGTCGACCGCGATCGACCACACGTCGGTGTCGCCGGGCGAGTCCTCCCGCGGGAGGCCGTAGAGCAGCGTGCCGTCGTCGAGCCAGACCACCTGGTCGTCGACGCTGCGCTCCTCCGGGAGGACAGTCTCGGTGCCCGAGGCGAGGTCGAGCACGGCGATGCGCCAGTCGGGCACGGCGCCGCCGGCGTCCTTCTTGTAGGCGATCCGGGTGCCGTCGGGCGAGAGGGACGGGCACTCCGCGGTGTCGTGGATCGCCGTCAGCGCCCGTGCCGCCATGCTGCCGCGCACCAGCCAGGTGCGGGATCCCGAGGCGGCGGTCGCGTAGAAGGTGTCGCCGTCGTCGGCGAAGGTGACTCCCCAGAGGTTGCGGTCGACGGCGGTCAGCGGCTGGCCGGCGACGCTCAGCGCGAAGGACTCGAGATCGCCCGGGTCGGGGACCGCCGGGTCGAGGGAGCGGATCACGGTCTGGGTCGAGAATGTGGTCGGCGCGTAGGAGTGGCCGGTGACGAACGCGGTCGTGCTCAGCATCCCGTCGCCGATCCGCGCCCGGCTGGGGATGCCGGGCAGCGGCCACTCGAGCAGGATCGCTCCGTCGGCATCGGTCAGCACCGCCTCGAAGGTCGTCAGCACGCCGCGGTCGGTGCGGAGGCACAGCTGGGTCTCGGCGGTCGCTGCCACCCGGTCGCAGGCCCGGTCGCTGATCGCACGGGCGGCTCCCGGATCCGCCAGCGGCACGGAGGCGACCATCCCGTAGCCCTGCCCGCTCGCGGTGTTGCGGAACACGATCCGATCGCCGTCCGCCGGCGCGCCGGTGGCGACCGCGACGGCGGAGTCGGCCGAGGAGCGCGCCTCGAACCGCTGCCACGCACCCACGCCGTAGGCGGCCGCGCCGCCGAGCAGGGCGACGGCCGCGGTGACGGCGACGATCCAGCGCGTGCGCTCCGAGAGGCGGGAGGCGCGTTCCTCCGTCATCGCGCCGCCTCCGCGAACCGGTCGCGCAGCAGCAGCACCGCCACCGGGAGCGCGGCCACGAGCGCGATGGCGACGGCGACCATCGCGCCCTCCCGCCCGAGCCACAGCCACAGCGCCCCGAAGCCCACCGACGCGATCAGGCGCGCCACCGCGACGACCGTCTGGGCGGCCGCGATCCCGCTCGCCCGGATCTCGACGGGCACGCTCGCCCCGGCGACCGCGGCGAGCACTCCGTCGGTCGCCGCGTAGAAGGCGCCGAGCAGCAGCAGGCAGGCGAGGGTCGCGGGCAGTCCGGAGGCGGGCGAGGCGGCCAGCACGTACACGGCCAGCAGCAGCACGTGGCCGGCGGCGAACATCCGGGCCCGGCCCCAGCGGTCGGCGAGGCGCCCGAACGGGATCGCGAGGGCGAGGTAGGCCGCGTTCGTCCCGACGTACAGCAGCGGGAACCACTGCGCCGCGAAGCCGCTCCGACTCTGCAGCACGAGGTAGACGAAGCCGTCGCCGACCGTCAGCACGCCGAGCAGGCCCGCCGCGAGCAGGAGGCGGCGCGGGCGTCGATCCCACAGCCGACGCCACGGCAGCCGGGCCCGGGCCGGGCCACCGGCGGGGCGCGTCCGCAGGTCGGGGACGAACAGCAGCAGGACGACCACTCCGAGCGTCGCGAACGCGGCCGACACCACGAAGACCGTCGCGTAGCCGTCCGGCACGAGCAGGAGCACGACGAAGGCGAGGAGGGGCCCGATCGTCGCCCCGACGGTGTCGAGCATCCGGTGCACGCCGAAGGAGCGCGCGAGCGATGCGGAGTCGGAGGAGGCCGAGATCATCGCGTCCCGCGGCGCGGTGCGGATCCCCTTGCCGACGCGGTCGACGGCGACCACGGCCGTGAGGGCGGCGGGCCCGCTCCCCGCCAGGAGCCCCAGCCTGGCGAGCATCGACAGGCCGTAGCCGGCGAGCGCCACGAGCTTGGGCCGGTCGGTGCGGTCGGCCGTCCAGCCGGCGCCGATCCGGACGAACGCGCTGACGCCCTGGTACAGGCCGTCGAGGAAGCCGTAGGCGAGCGTCGACATCCCCAGCGCCGCGGTGATGTAGAAGGGCAGGATCGCCGCGGTCGACTCCGACGAGATGTCGGTGAACAGGCTCACCACGCCCAGGGCGATCACGGCCGGGGCGACCCGCGCGGGACCGGAGGCGCGCGCCGGCTGCTCCGCGGGGCCCTCCGGCCGGTCGGACAGCGAGATGTACACCTCTCAGCCTCCGCTCGGGGCGTGCAGGACGGACAGCAGCGAGTAGCTCATCCGGGGCGTGCCGGTCGGGGTCACCGAGAGGCTCACCGTGTCCTCGCCCGCGGTGAAGAGCGTGGCGGAGCCGCCGTCGGGAGCCTCGACGGCCGCCGAGGTGAAGCCCTGCGCTGCCAGCGAATCCCGGTAGTGCTCGGTGATCTGCTCCGCGTCGAGGGCGACGGTCGCCGTGAGACCCGAGCGCAGCACGTCGCCCGCGGGCTCGACCGAGCTCGAGGCCACGATCGAGCCGGGGACCGGAGCGACGACGGCCGACGGATAGCCGTCGACCACCGCGCCGGAGGAGCTCGCGGCGGCCGGCAGCGGCAGCGCGATCAGCGCCGCGCGGGGGGCCGAGGCGGGCAGCCCGGTCTCGACGGGCGCCGGCCCGGAGACCTCGAGCGGAGCCTCGGGGTCGGGCTCCGCGGCGAGCGCCGCCGGGGTCGACGGGGTCGACGGGGTCACGGTGGCGAGGCCGCCGGGAGAGGCAGCACCGGTCGCCGGCGGAGCCTGAGAGACGGCCGGAGTCGCGCTCCCGGCGATCGGGCGACTCCCGGACGCGTCGCCCGGGCTCCCCGCCGTCGCATCGAGCACCACCGCGCCCGCCACGAGCACCGCCGCGACCGCTCCGGCCACGACCAGCAGGCGTCGTCGAGCGTCCATGGGTCACCGCGTTCCGGCGCGCCGACGATCGTGGCCGGCCGGGTTCCGTCCATCCGCGTCGGGTCGCGTACCGCGAACCTAGCCGACGGACCGCGGCGACCGCAGCCCATGTGGCCGTCGAACGTGACATTCCGTCCGCTAGCCCGCTGACCCGGCGCGCCCCTAGGTTGGGGGAACCCGCTCCGCACCCCACGAGTTCCGACGGAGGAACCCCATGGCCACGACACCCGGTCTCCGACGGATCGCGCTCGCGCTCGTCGCGGTCGTCTCTCTCGGGGTGGCGGGCGCCGCGCCCGCCTCCGCTCTCGAGAGGCCGATCCCCGGCTTCCCGAACCTCTCGCCCGACGACGTCCGCGGCGCCCTCGGTGGCCCGCTGATCTCGCCCTCGACCTCGGTCGGCTCCGGCGGTGCGGTCTCGTCGGTCGACGCGAGCGCGAGCCGCGTGGGCCTGGAGGTGCTGAGGCTCGGCGGCAACGCCGCCGACGCCGCCGTCGCGACGGCCTCCGCTCTCGGTGTGACCGAGCCCTACAGCGCAGGTATCGGCGGTGGCGGGTACTTCGTCTACTTCGATGCGGCCTCCGGCGCGATGAGCACCATCGACGGTCGGGAGACCGCACCGGCCGGCATCACCTCGGACGCCTTCATCGACCCCGCCACGGGCGAGCCCTACCCCTTCACTCCGGAGCTCGTGTCGTCGGGCGTCTCGGTCGGGGTCCCCGGCACCGTCGCGACCTGGGACACCGCGGTCGACCGCTTCGGCACCCTGCCGCTCGCGGCCGTGCTTGCGCCGTCGGTCGCGCTCGCCGCGAAGGGCTTCCGGGTCGACGAGACCTTCCGCAACCAGACGCTCGACAACCTCGAGCGGTTCGAGCAGTTCCCCGACACGGCCGAGCTGTTCCTCCCCGGCGGTGACGCCCCGACAGTCGGCAGCACCTTCCGCAATCCCGATCTCGCGAAGACGCTGGCCGGCATCGCGATCCACGGGCCGAGCGCGTTCTACGAGGGAGCGCTGGCCGGCGAGATCGCCGACACGGTCCAGAACCCGCGGATCGCCGCCGACTCGACGCTCCCCGCGCCGGCCGGCACGCTCACCGAGGCCGACCTCGCCGCGTACTCGGTCGTCGAGCAGGCCCCCACCCACGCCTCCTACCGCGGGCTCGACGTCTACGGCATGGCGCCCTCCTCCTCGGGCGGGATCGCGGTCGGCGGGGCGCTGAACATCCTCGAGAACCACGACCTCGGCGCCGAGGGGACCGGCAGCGCCCTGCACCTCTACCTCGAGGCGTCGGCCCGCGCCTTCGCCGACCGGGGCGCCTACGTCGGCGACCCCGCCTTCACCGACGTGCCCACCGAGACGCTGCTCAGCCAGGAGTTCGCGGACTCGCGGGACTGCACGATCGACCCGACGACCGCGTCCGTCCGTCCGGTCGCCGCCGGCGCGCTCGACGGCTCCGGATGCTCGACCGCCCTCGCCGCGGAGCAGCCCGACACCGAGAACATCTCGACCACCCACCTCTCGGTCGTCGACAAGTGGGGCAACGCCGCCTCCTACACGCTGACGATCGAGCAGACCGGAGGGTCGGCGATGACCGTCCCCGGACGCGGGTTCCTCCTCAACAACGAGCTCACCGACTTCTCCACGGTGTACGTCGACGGCGACCCGAACCGGATCGAGCCGGACAAGCGCCCGCGCTCGTCGATGTCGCCGACGATCGTGCTCGACGACGGCAAGGTGAAGTTCGTCGTCGGATCGCCCGGAGGCGCGACGATCATCACGACGGTGCTGCAGACGCTGGTCAACCGCATCGACCTCGGCATGACGCTCCCGGAGGCGGTGGCCGCGCCCCGGGCGTCGCAGCGCAACACCGCCTCGACCTCGGCCGAGCCCGCGTTCATCGACGCCTACGCCGACGACCTCGCCCCCTTCGGGCAGCAGCTGACGCCCTCGGGCGACACCTTCACGTCGGCCGCGGAGATCGGCGCAGTGGCCGCGATCGAGGTCGACGCCTCGGGGCGGATGACCGCGGTCGCCGAACCCGTGCGCCGCGGCGGCGGCGTCGGGCTCGTGGTCGACCCGGAGGACTGACTCCGGGCCCCGGCCCTTCGCCGAGGGGAGCACTCACGGCGCCGGCGGGAGGCCTGCCTGCAGACGGAGCCCGGCCAGCAGCAGGTCGAGCCCGGAGCGGAACACGTCGAGGTCGTCGTGCGTCGCCATCTCGTCGGCGATCTGGTGCAGGAAGGGGAACTCCTCGGGGTCGAGTGCCCGCCAGCGGTCGGCGTACGCGGCCAGGAACTCCAGCCGGTCCATCCCGCTCTCGAGGAACTCCTTGGGCGGCGGCTGCGCGAGGTCGATGGCGACGCCGACGACGTAGCTCACGATCGACGACGCCGCGTGGAAGCGCTGCCGGGGCGTCAGGTCGAGCCGCATCAGCTGCTGGCCGATCCGCTCGTGCATGGCCATCGAGTTGGCCTGCAGCCCGTTGTTGCGGAGCATGAACTGCCCGAACCACGGCCGGCGGACGAACTCGTCGAACAGCGCGAGGGCGAGCGCGCGCAGGTTGGCGACCGGGTCGGAGCCGTGGGTGAGCGGCTCGCTGTCCTCGAGGACCCGGCCCATCACCTCCTCCGTCGCCCGGTCGAGCAGCTCGTCGCGGCTCCCGACGTACCAGTAGATGCTCGCCACTCCGCCACCGAGGCGCGCCGCCAGAGCCCGGAAGGTCAGCGCCGGCTCCCCCGACTCGTCGAGGATCGCGATCGCCTCCGCCAGCACCGTGTCGAGCGAGTGCGACGCCCGCTGGCGTCCCCGGGCTCGCGCGGGCGGCGCACCGGAGCGCCCGGTCTCGTTCGCTCGATCTGCAGACATGTCTTGCATGTTATCGAACGGCGTTCTAAATTATCGAACGCCGTCCGATAGTCGTACGGCGTTCGAGAGGAAGGCCCGCCATGAGCACGCCGACGATCAGCCCCGCCAAGCCCCCCGCCTACACCTCGCTGCGCGCCGCGGCGCTCCCGCTCGCTGCGCTCTGCCTGGCCTTCTTCGTCGAGATGGTCGACAACACACTGCTCTCGATCGCCCTGCCGACGATCGGTCGCTCGCTCGACAGCGGGACGGCCGGACTGCAGTGGGTGACGGGCGCCTACTCCCTCACCTTCGGCGGGCTGCTGCTGACCGCGGGATCCGCCGCAGACCGCTTCGGTCGGCGCCGCGTGCTGCTGATCGGCCTCACGGCCTTCGGACTGATCAGCCTCGCCGTCGTCCTCGTCACCGACATCGGCCACCTCATCGCGCTGCGCGCCGCGCTCGGGTGCGCCGCGGCGGCCATGGCCCCCGTCACGATGTCGCTGATCTTCCGCCTCTTCGACGACGAGAAGCTGCGGATGCGCTCGATCACGATCGTGATGATCGTGGGCATGTCGGGGTTCGTCCTGGGGCCGATCCTGGGCGGGACGGTGCTCGGCCAGTTCAGCTGGCAGTGGCTCCTCGTCATCAACGCGCCGATCGCCCTCATCGCCTGGATCGGCGTCCGCGTCGGCGTGCCGGCCGACCGTCGAGCCGACCTGACCTCCGAGCGGATCGACCTGCCCGGCGCGGCCCTCACCGTCGCCGCGATCGGGCTCGGCTGCTACACCCTCACCAGCGGAGTGCAGGACGGCTGGCTCGCGCCCGTCACCCTCGCCTGCGCCCTCGGCACGGTCGCCGCGATCGGAGGCTTCATCCTCCGCGAACGTCGCGCAGCCTCGCCGATGATCGACCTCGCGATCTTCCGCACCGGGCCCGTCCGAGGCGCGGCCCTCACGCAGCTCGCGGCCTCGGTCGCCTTCGCCAGCGTCCTGTTCGGTCTGATCCTGCACTTCCAGTACGCGTACGGCTGGAGCCCGATGCAGGCCGGCCTCGCGAACCTGCCCGTCATCGTCACGATGATCGCCGCGACTCCGATCGCCGAGCAGCTCGCCGCCCGGCTCGGCCACCGCCTCGCCTGCCTCGTCGGCACCGGCCTCCTGGTGGGCGCGCTGCTCGGCATGGCCTGGGCGGTGGAGCACGGCTACCTCGCGATCGCCGCGATGATGGTGCTCCTCACGATCGGGCTGCGGACGATCATGACCATCTGCGCGGTCGCTCTCGTCGAGGCGATGGACGAGAACCGGACCTCGATCGGCGCCGCCCTCAACGACACCTCCCAGGAGCTCGGCACCAGCCTCGGCACCGCCGTCGTGGGCACCCTCGTCGCCGCGCTGGTCACGAAGACCCTCCCCGCGGGCGCGTGGAGCTCCGACCTCGTCCAGACCTTCTTCACGGGCGAGCGGATCATCTACATCGTGGTCGCGGTCCTCGTCGGGGTGATCGCGACCATCGGGTCGCTGTCCCTCACCGACTCGCACGCCACCGAGGAGCCGACGCCGGCCGAGGCCGACCGCAGCACGGTGTGAGCGGGCCGGTGCCGCCTCCGGCCGCTGGC
The DNA here is from genome assembly GCF_009807175.1 of Rathayibacter sp. VKM Ac-2803. NCBI lineage: Bacteria > Bacillati > Actinomycetota > Actinomycetes > Micrococcales > Microbacteriaceae > Rathayibacter > Rathayibacter sp. VKM Ac-2803. The sequence continues at coordinate 480,452 of NZ_WUCD01000001.1, forward strand.
GCCCGCCCGACCCCCGTGCTTGACTCCCGGAACGACCAGCGCACTCGCCCTCGGAGGTCCGCATGTCCCGTCGCCGCACGACCGCGCTCCTCCTGACGGCCGGCTCGCTGGCAGCAGCGCTGGTCGCATGCACCGCCGACCGCGAGGCTCCGACACCGACGACGGTCGCGGAGCTGGAGCCCGGCGAGTACCGCAGCACCTCGCTCTCCGGCACGCTCGTCGACGCCGTCACCGACCCGGCCGCCTCGATCCTCCTCGTCATCACCAGGGACGGAGGCGACCGACTCACGATCGACGACGGCTGCAACACGCAGTCCGGTCCCTTCCGCCTCGACGACGGCGTCCTCACGGTCACCCGGCTCTCGACCACGTTCGTGGCCTGCGAGCCGCCCCGCGACGAGGCGGGCGCACTGGTCAGCGGCCTTCTCAGCGAGCCCGTCTCCGTCGCGCGCTCGGGCGGCGAGATGACGTGGACGAATCCGCTGGGCGAGATCGTCTTCGTCGAGGCCGACTGAGCGCGGAGGATCGCCCAGAGCGGTTACGTTCAGCTCCTCGAGGACGACGCCGCAGGAACGCGCTGAGTCCGACCGCCCGGCGGCTCCGAGGCCCGCCGTCCGAGACCCGGCCGTGCCGACCAGTCGTACGACGCGAGCGACACCGCGAGCACCGCGGCGAGCACCAGCACCGACGCCGGGGCGAGGACGACCCAGGGCGCCCGCTCCGCATAGCCGCTCCCCTCCGCGAGGATGAGGCCCCACTCGGGTGTCGGCTGATCGCTGCCGAGGCCGAGGAAGCCGAGGGCGGCGAGCGTCAGCGCGATCCCGGGGAGGCGCAGCATCGCGTGCCGGAGGACCGGACCGACGACGGCGGGGACGAGGTAGCGGAGCGTCGTGCGGACCGGTCCGACACCGAGGACGGGCAGGATGCGGATGTGCGGCTGCGCTCTCGCCTCGAGCACGAGGGAGCCGGTGTGGGCGGCCAGCGGCGCCCAGCTGACGGCCGCGACGGCGACGGCCGCTCCCTCGATCGAGGGGCCCCAGAGTGCGGTGACGACGATGCCGGCCAGGATCGGCGGCGCGGCGTTCGCGACCTCGAGCGGGCCGGTCGACGCGTGCGGGAACAGGCCGATCGCGATGCCGAGGACGACGCAGACGAGGACGACGAGCAGCGCGACTCCGAGCGTCGTCAGCGCTCCGTGCCCGACCCTGCCGAGCAGATCGCGGCCGCTGGCGTCCGCTCCGAAGGGCAGCGCCCTCGAGGGTGCCTCGAGTCGGGAGTGCGCGGAGGTGAAGGGGTCGCGGAGCAGGCCCGCGGCGACGATGACGGCGAGGGAGCCCGCGGCGACCAGCGGGACGAGGAGGTCGCGCGGTCGGGGCGCGACCCGCGCATCCGGGACGGGGAGGGACCCCAGCCGCAGCGCGGATCCGAGCAGGAGTCGGCGGAAGAGCCCGACCAGGGCCCCGACGACGACCGCCACGGCGAGCAGCGCGAGGATCCCGGCCTGCAGCGCGGGGATGTCCTGCGTGCTCGCCGCCCCCAGGATCGCTCGGCCGAGCCCGGGGATCGCGAACACCTGCTCGACGGCGACGGCGCCTCCGGTCAGGCCGATCAGGACCAGGCCGATCTGGCTCAGCACGGAGGGGAGCGCCCGGCGCAGCACCGCCGCACCGACCCGCCGCCGGGACAGTCCGGCCATCCGCCAAGTGATCACCCATCGTTCGGCGAAGCTCGAGGCGATCGCGTCCGAGAGCAGACGGCCGACGAGTCCGCCGGCCGGGATCCCCAGGGCGAGCGCGGGCAGGACGGCGTACTCGAGCCCCGCCCAGCCGTACGGCGGGAGCCAGCGCAACCACACGGAGCAGACGATGAGCAGGGCGGAGGCGAGGAGGAACTCCGGCAGCGCGGTCAGGGAGGCGCCGAGCACCCCGGATCCGCGGACCTGCCGCCCCCGCAGGCCCGACCGCAGGGTCGGGAGGCAGAGGGCGGCGGCGATCACCGCCGCGACGACCACGGCGAAGCCCATCAGGGTGAGGGAGACCGAGAGCGCCTCGAGAGTTCCCGGGAGCACCGGCCGGCCGCTGACCCACGAGGTCCCCGCGTCGCCCCGGAGGAGGCCGGCCGCCCAGTCGAGGAGGACCGCGACGGGCCCGCGGTCGAGCCCGAGCTCGGCCCGCACGGACGCGAGTGCCTCCGGGGTGGCCTCGAGGTCGGCGTAGCGAGCGCGGAGGACGGTGTACTCGGGGCTGCGTCCCGACAGCCACGGGAGTACGCCGATCAGCAGCACCACCCCGGCGATCGCGACGGTCCGCGAGACGCCGACGAGGGTGGCGGCCCACCCGCGGGTCACCGCCGCGCCACGCGGGTGTCGCCGGTGATCAGCGCGCGCTCGCGCGGGTCGCGCGCGGCGCCCGCGACTCCCTCTCCTTCACCCTGGATGACGCGCTCGTGCAGCATCGGCACGGCGGCGTCCTCGGCGAGGATCAGCGCCTCGACCTGCATCAGCGCGCGACGGCGCTCGTCGCCGGCGGGGAGCACCGCGGCGGCGTCGAGGGCGGAGTCGACCTGCGGGTCGCAGAACTGCGAGAGGTTGAAGGAGCCGTCGCACGCGAAGTCGCTGTAGAGGTAGGCACCGGGGTCGCCGGAGTCGAGCACGGTCGCCCGGGAGAGGATGAAGGCGTCGAACGCGCCGTCCAGAGCGTCGGCCTCGATGTACTGGTACTCGCGGACGTCCGTCTCGACGGTGAAGCCCGCCGCCTCCAGCTGCTGCTCGAGCTGCACGGCGACCTCGGGCAGTTCGGCGCGGTCGGTGAACGTTCCCAGCGTGATCGTGGTGCCGGCGACCTCGGCGGGAGTCGCGCGCGTCGCGAGCACGCTCTCGTAGGCGGGGTCGTCCCGGAGGTCCGCGGCCCACTCGATCGCCGGCCCGAGGAGCCCGTCGGCGACGTCGGCGCGGCCCTCGTAGACCAGATCCACGATCGCGGCACGGTCGATCGCGGCCTGCGCCGCGGCCCGGACGGCGGGATCCGCGAACGGCCCGGAGGCGGTGTTCAGGTAGAGCGTGTTCGTCCGCGGCATCGGGACCTCGTGCAGGAGGTCGTCGTCGATCTGCGCCGCCTGGCCGACCGGGATCGCCTCGACGATGTCGGCGGTGCCCGTGCGCAGGGCGGCGGCCCGGGCCGTCCCGTCGGGGACGAAGGAGACGTCGATCCCGCTCGCGGCGGCCTCGTCGCCCCAGTAGTCCTCGTACCGGTCGAGGGTGGCGGTCGAGGTCCCGTTCACGGCGGTGAGCACGAAGGGCCCGGTTCCCGCGCCGATCGGATCCACGACTCCGTCGGCCCCGTAGGCCGAGGCCGCCAGGATCGCGAGCTGAGGGCTGGACAGGCGCTGCGGGATCAGCGGGTCGGCCTCCGCCGTGACCACTCGCACGGAGTCGCCGTCGGCCGTCGCGGTGAGCTCGACCCCGTCGAGGATGCGCGGCTTCGGGCTCGCGGTCGCGGCCGCGGTGAGCGACGCGGCGGCCTGCTCGGCGGTGAGAGCCGTGCCGTCGTGGAACGTGACGTCGGGGCGGAGGCGGAAGGTCCACGTGGTCGGGTCGGTCTGCTCCCACTCCGTCGCGAGCGCGGGCTGGGCGTCGCCGACGTCGTCGAGGGTGACGAGGGTCTCGGCCGTGCTCCAGCGGGAGAGCTTGAAGGCGTCGTCGCTCAGGGGCGAGAGCCCCGAGCGCGGCGGCTGGAGCATCGCGAGACGGAGACGGGCGTCGTCGGAGGAGTCGGCGGAGGACGCACCTCCGGAGAAGCAGCCCGTGAGGGCGAGTGCGACCGCCGAGGCGGTGGCGGCGAGGGCGAGGGTCCGGTGGAGCCTAGGGCGCATGGTGTCTTTCCGTGACGAGAGGGAGGGAGGGGATGGTGCGGGAGTCGGAGTGAGGGAGCAGTCGCGGAAGCGCGAGCGCGGAGACGAGCGCGGCCGCGGCGAGCAGCGACCAGGCGAGCGGGAAGGCGTCGGCGTCGAACAGCGGCCCGAGCGCGACGCTGCCGCCCAGAACGGCGAGTCCGCCGCAGGTGGCCAGCAGTCCGTAGTGGGCGCCGAGGGGGCGGGAGCCTGCGAAGCGCGGGACGAGCCCGAGGGCGACGGGCCCGACGAGCATGTGACCGAGCGCCAGGAGCGCGGTCATCGCGATCGCCGGCAGCAGCTCCCGTCCCGGCTGCGGAGGGTGCGCGGAGGCGACCGCGAGGGAGGCGAATCCGACGGCGATCGCGCCGAAGCCCAGCGTGAGCGCGCGGCCGGCGCCGAGACGCCAGGCCCAGACTCCGAGGGGCCACTGGCCGGCGAGGGTCAGCAGGGACAGGAGGAGGAAGACCAGGCCGATCGACGCGGCGTCGCCCCCGACCCGGGCGACCTCGAAGCCGAGACCGAGGTAGAGCTGGTTGTACGCGAGCAGGTTGACGCCGAACAGGGCCGCGAACACGACGAACCGACGATCGAAGGAGGGGCGGCCGGCGGTGGTCCTCGCCGGCGCGGGAGGCGTTCCACTCGGGACGAGCAGCCAGAGCGCGGTGCCGACGACGGCGAACAGCGCGGCCGCGACTCCGGCCGTCGCCGAGAAACCGACGCCGAGCAGCATCGCCCCGACCAGCGGGCCGAGGGCGGCTCCGACCTCGCCGACGAGCAGGAGACCGACGAACAGGGACGGGCGCCCCTCCGGTCTCGTCGGACTCGCGCGGGCGTCGGCCGCTCCGACCAGCGCGTCGAGGGCGGGTGAGAACAGCGCGCCGCCCAGTCCGGTCAGCACGGCACCGATCACGAAGCCCGTCAGATCGGAGGCGTACGCGAGCGCGAGGTACCCGAGGACGCGGACGGCGCAGCCGAGGGCGATGAGGGTGCGGGCGCCGTAGCGGTCGTGGAGCAGGCCGCCGAGCAGGAAGAGGCCCTGCTGGCTGAACGCGCGGACGCCGAGCACCAGCCCCACCGCGGCGCCGCCGAGGCCGTGGTCGTCGCGCATCGTGATCGCGAGGAAGGGGACGACCGCGAAGAACCCGAGGTTGAAGAGCGCCTGACTCGCGAACAGCGCCGGGAGCGGGGCGGTGGTGCGCCGCCTCCGTGGCCCGACCGCCATCAGCGGTCGACGCCCAGCAGCACGGGGACGGCGTCGAGCAGCTCCCGCGTCGCCGGGTGCTCGGGGCGCCGGAGGAGGTCGGCCGTGGCGCCCTCCTCGACGATGCGGCCGTCGGCGAGGACCACGCAGCGCCGGCAGAGCCGGGCGACGGCGTCGAGGTCGTGCGACACGAAGACGAGCCCGAGCGACCTGTGCTCGGTCAGCTCCCGGAGCAGCTCGAGGACCCGGTCGCGCAGCGGCAGGTCGAGCCCGCTCACCGGCTCGTCCGCGAGCAGGTACTCGGGGCCACTGACGATCGAGCGGGCGAGGGCGACGCGCTGAGCCTGCCCGCCCGAGAGCTCCCCGGGGCGGCGCTTCAGCATCGCGGCGGGGAGGCCCACGTCGTCGAGGGCTGCGGAGACGAGTCGACGGTGCTCGCCGGGGACATCGAGCCGCCGGAGGGGCTCGAGGACGAGCTGGGCGACCGTCATGCGGGGCTCGAGGGTCGAGCCCGGCTCCTGGGGGACGTACTGCACCCGGCGCCGGAACCAGCGCAGCCGCCTCACCGATCCGGGGCGGACCGCCGCGCCGTCGAGAGCGACTCCGCCCTCCGAGGGCCGCTCGAGCGCGAGGAGGATCGTGAGCAGCGTCGACTTGCCCGATCCCGATCGGCCGACGACGCCGACGCTCTCCCCCGGGGCGGCCGAGAAGGAGACCGCAGACAGGGCGGGCTGCGCGGGGCCGCGGCGGTACCGGTGGGTGATCCCGTCGGCCGCGAGCATCAGGCGGCGTCCTCTCGGACGAGTGAGCGCGCCGCGTCCACGAGCGAGCGGGTGAAGGGATGAGCGGGGGCCGCGACGAGGTCGGCCATCGGACCGGCCTCCACCACCGCGCCCCGCTCGAGCACGACCGCCCTGGTGCAGAGGATCGACGCGACAGCGAGGTCGTGCGTGATGAAGAGGAGCGCGGCGTCGGAGGCGGCGCCGTACTCGCGGAGGACGCGCAGCACCTGCGCCTGCGTGACGACGTCGAGAGCGGTGGTCGGCTCGTCGGCGACCAGCAGTCGCGCGCCGCACAGCAGGGCGAGGCCGATGCAGATCCGCTGGCGCTGACCGCCCGACAGCTCAGGAGCGAAGCCCCGCATCGCCCGCTCAGGATCCTGGATCCCGACGGAGTGCAGCACCTCCGTCACGGCGGCCGCCGCTTCTCGCCGACCGAGGTCTCGGTGCGCCCGGAGGACGGACACGAGCTGACGCCCGACGGTCACGAACGGGTTCAGCGCGAGGGACGAGTCCTGGAAGACGGCGGCGACGAGTCCCGCGGGCGGGGTGCGGCCGGGAACGACCGGGCGACCGAAGAGGGAGACGCTGCCCGACATCGAGAAGGTGGGCGGGAGCGCACCGAGCACGGCCGCCGCGGTGAGGGACTTGCCCGAGCCCGACGCCCCCAGCAGGGCCACGCGCTCGCCGACTCCGACCTCGAAGCTCACGTTCCGGAGGAGCGTCCTGCGGTCTCCGACGACCGTCAGGTCTTCGACGGTGGCGGCAGCGGGCACAGGGGGATCCGTTCTGACGAGGGAGCGTTCTTCTCGGCATCACCCTAACGATAAGGATTATCACTATCAAACCAAGCGGTCAGCCTGCGGCGTCCTGCTTCTGCGGCGGGCACTCACCGCCAGGCTCGGTCGCCAGCTCGAAGTGCCACATCTCGTTGCCGTAGGTCTGGCAGAGGCCGTGGTCGGCGCCGTGCTGGCTGAGCCAGCTGTTCGCGTCGGTGTCGCCGATGTCGACGGCATCGCCGGTGACGTGCGCCGAGAGCTCGGGAGTGCTCACCCACCGGCGCGCCTCCTCGTAGCCGCCGTACTCGTGGACGGCGTCGTCGAGGAGCGCCCGCTGGTAGTCGGCGCTCCGCCATCCGGAGGTGACGACCATCTCGACGCCGTCCGCGCCCGCCGCGTCCGAGGCCGCCTCGACCGCGGAGCGCAGTGCCGGGTCGAGGCCGGCGATGGCGGGCAGGTCACCGTCGAGGATCGACACCGGTTCGCCGTCGGCGATAACGCCGTCGTCGGCGGTGCGGCCGTCGGAGGTGGCGCTGGGATCCACGGAGCCGCCCGGCACATCGGGCTCGGCGGCGGCGCAGGCGGCCGGGCCGAGGGTCGCGACGAGCACGGCGGCGGTGAGTGCCGCGCGGCGCCGTCGAGAGTTCTGCTGGGTCATGGATCGTCCTTTCCTGCGTCCACCGGTCGGACCGGCGGTGCAGGACCCACTTCATCGGGGCGGATGTTGCCTCGCCGTCGCAGATTTCGGAGACGCGGACGATACAGGCGGCGACCGCGACTCTCGCTCGAGACGCCCCTGCGGGGGTCAGAACGGTGGTGGCGTGTCCGCGAATCGTGGTCGTGGGGGCGGATCCGGCGGTCGCCCCGGGAGCACGGCCGGCCGGGTGCTGACGCGACGTCCGGTGGGAGTGGTCCAGTCGGCGGTGCCGTCGGGATGCAGGACGTAGGTCCAGCGGTCGCCGTGGCGGACGTGATGGTGACCGGTGCAGAGCGAGGCGAGGTTCTCGAGGGAGGTCTCGCCTCCGTTGCGCCACTCGATCGTGTGGTCGGCCTCCGATGTGGACGCGGGGCGGGTGCAGCCGGGGAACCGGCACGTGCGGTCGCGCAGCTTCAGGTGCAGGCGCATCCGGGGCGGTGGGACGCGGTGGGTGCGCCCGACCGATGCGATCGTCCCGGTGTCCGGGTCGGTGAGGATCCGCGTGAAGGAGGCGGCGGCTCCCACGAGCTCGCGGGCGACGTCGGCGGGAACGAGGCCGTAGCCGTCGAGATCCGCGGGAGCCTCGTCGAGACCCGCGGCGGTGCTCGCGGCGAGCGTGAGGCGCACCTCGGCGCGTACTCCCGAGACGAACGTCGGCGCAGTCCCGTCCCCGTCGCCGACCGGTGTCGTGCCGCCGATGTCGCCGTCGGTCAGCAGTTCAGCGAGTGCGTCGGCGCGCAGCTGCGCGAGCGTGCGCTCGTCACCGCCGCTCTGGGCACCACCTCGCGCGGTGCCGTCGGGCCCCTCTCGCAGGGTCCGCGCGATGCGGTCGATGCGGTCGAACGCCCCCATCGCGACCGGCGCCGGGAGGAGCGCGCAGAGCGTCGCCATCCCGTCGATCTCCGGGCTCACCCACACGCCCCGATCCGCCCGAGCCCGCGCATGACGAGTCGCCAGCGGCTCGTCGTGCAGCTCATCGCGCAGCCGTCCGACGGCCCGCCGCAACTGCGACGCCGTGACACCGACAGCGATGCCGGCCGCCCGCTCGTCGAATGCGGCACGCGAGGCGGGAGGCAGTGTGCTCGCGGCCGCGCAGATCACCTCGACGCTCTTCCACACGAACCCGCCGCCCGCGAGAGCGGCACGGGTGCGCGGAAGATCCTCCATGAGCACGGTCGCCTGCTCGAGCGCGCAGGTCAGCTCCCGCTCCGACATCCCCATCCCGACCGCCAGCTCGGCCCGGATCGAGCGCTCCACGAGATCGTGCGCCTCACCGCGCGACAGCCGGCCGCCGCGAGCGAACGACTCCGGGATCGTGATCGCCACCCGGTACGCCGTGTGCAGCGCCGCGGCCCGCACGAGCAGCAGCCCGGCGGAGGAGCGGCCGAGGCTCGCCGCGAGATCGGTGAACGACGCGACCGCATCGCGCCGCGCCTCCACCGTCTCGACCCCACCCGAACCATCCATACCCGTATTGAAGCAGGGACCACCGACACACAACCGGCCCGACCGCCCGAACCGGAAGACCGGACCCCGAAGAGCACCTGTGGAGGAGGACTGACGAGCCGGTCAGGCGCTTCTCCGCCCGAGGAGAGCCTGAGGCATCAGGACGACCTGCTCCTGGCTCACTCCGCGCTGATCGAGCCCGCAGCCCGCGCAGCGGGCGTATCGAGATCCACCAGCGTCAGGAGGCGAGGGCAGAAGCAGGATCTGCTGAAGAAGGTGGGTCTCGATACGCCGCCTCCGGCGGCTACTCGACCAGCGAGCTGGCGGCCCCCTCCACGGAGGCGAGCTCCCGCTTGCGGCCCCGAGGTGAGCTCCTGCTTGCAGGCCCCCTCCCTCGCTGATCGAGCCCGCAGCCCGCGCAGCGAGCGTATCGAGCGTATCGAGATCCACCAGCGCCAGGAGGCGAGGGCAGAAGCAGGATCTGCTGAAGGACGTGGGTCTCGATACGCCGCCTCCGGCGGCTACTCGACCAGCACGGGGAGGCCGGCGGGCGCCGACATCGCGCTCGGGTGAGCGCGCGCAGCGCCCCGCCGTCGGATACGCCCCCCTTAACACCGCGGCTCGTAGCATCGGTCGCATGCGTGTGCTGGTGGTCGAGGACGAGCCCCTGATGGCGGAGGCGATCCGCGACGGGCTCCGGCTCGAGGCGATCGCCGCGGATCTGGCGGGCGACGGCGACACCGCCCTCGAGCTGCTGAGCATCAACTCCTACGACATCGCGGTGCTCGATCGCGACATCCCCGGTCCGTCGGGCGACGACGTGGCCAGGGCGATCGTCGCCTCGGGCAGCGGCATCCCGATCCTGATGCTGACGGCGGCCGACCGACTCGACGACAAGGCGTCGGGCTTCGAGCTCGGCGCCGACGACTACCTGACGAAGCCGTTCGAGCTGCGCGAGCTCGTGCTGCGCCTCCGTGCGCTCGACCGCCGGCGCGCCCACAGCCGACCGCCGACGCTCGAGATCGCGGGGCTGCGCCTCGACCCGTTCCGCGGCGAGGTGCATCGCGACGGCCGCTGCGTCGCCCTCACGCGCAAGCAGTTCGCCGTGCTCGAGGTCCTGATGGGAGCCGCGGGCGGGACGATCAGCGCCGAGGAGCTGCTCGAGCGGGCCTGGGACGAGAACGCCGATCCGTTCACGAACGCGGTCCGGATCACGATCTCCTCCCTCCGTAAGCGCCTCGGCGAGCCCTGGCTGATCGGCACGGTGCCGGGAGTCGGCTACCGCATCGAGCGCGATCGGGACGGCGCGGATGCCTAGGCCGCCGGGGATGAGCGTGCGGGTGCGGCCTCTTCAGTCCGGGGCGCGACGACCTCGTGCGCGCCTTCGCGCCGGCTGCCGTCGCAGCGCTCGGGTTCCTGCTCGTCCTGGGTCTGGTCGGCGGCTGGTTCCTCGCCGGGCGCATGCTCGCTCCGCTGCACCGCATCACCGGCGCCACCCGGGTCGCCGCGACCGGCGACCTCTCGCACCGCATCGCCCTCCCCGGGCGGCAGGACGAGTTCCGCCAGCTCGCCGACAGCTTCGACGCCATGCTCGAGCGCCTCGAGGCGCACGACGCCGAGCAGAGGAGGTTCGCGGCGAACGCCTCGCACGAGCTGCGCACGCCGCTCGCGATCACGCAGACGCTCCTCGACGTCGCCCGCAGCGACCCGGAGCGTGACGTCGACGCGCTGGTCGCCCGCCTCCGCACCGTCAATTCCCGCGCGATCGACCTCGTCGAGGCGCTGCTGCTGCTCAGCCGTGCCGACCAGCGCTCGTTCGCCCGCGAGGGAGCCGACCTGTCGCTCCTCGCGGACGAGGCGGTCGAGACACTGCTCCCCCTGGCCGAGCGGAGCGGCGTCGCCCTCGAGGTCGCCGGCGGCGTCGCCCCCACCACCGGCTCGCCGTCGCTGCTCCTGCAGCTGACCGTCAACCTGCTTCACAACGCGATCGTCCACAACCTGGCCGACGGCGGGACGGTGCGCATCAGCACGGCCGTCGACGGGAGCTCCGCCGTCCTCGTCGTCGAGAACACCGGCGCTCGGCTCGACCCGGTCTCGCTCTCGACGCTGACGGAGCCGTTCCAGCGCGGGACCGCCCGCATCCGCGCCGACCACTCGGGCGTCGGCCTGGGTCTGGCCATCGCCCAGAGCATCGTCGCCGCGCATGACGGGCTGCTCACCCTGACCCCGCGCCCGGCGGGCGGCCTCCGCGTGTCGGTGCGCCTCCCGGCCGGCTGACCGATCCGGCGTCAGGGCGCGCTCGGGTCGCCCGCCACCGTCAGGCTCCGGGCGAGGTCGTGCTCACTTGCTGTCGAGGCGGCCGATCGGGTCCGTGCCGCTGCGGAAGGCGGTGCGTGCGGCGGCCCAGCTGTCGGGGTCGACGCCGAGGGCGGTGCGGAGGAAGGCGGTGCTCAGTCGCTGGATGACGGCGACGCGCTCGGGGCTCTCGTCGGTGGTCTCGGCGACCTCGTGGCCGACGATGCCGCCGAGAGAGTGCTCGGCTCCGTGCAGCGTCAGGAGGTCGGTGGCTCCGGGGCTGTGCGTGTACGCGTCGGTGAACCAGTCGGGTCCGCGGCGGGACATCCGCGACTGGTCGCGGTCACCGGCGACGACGAGGGTCGGCGTGGTCAGCTCGTCGAACGAGGGGCGCATGAAGGGGAAGCTCGCCTGCGCGAACGGAGCGAGGTCGTCGCCGGCGAGACCGGTCGCGGCGAGGAGGACGCCGGCGGTGACGCGGCTGTCGGACATGTCCCCTCCGATCTGCCCGGCGTCGTCGAGGATGCGCGCGCCGAGCAGCGACTGCGCGGTCTGACCGCCCCAGGAGTGCCCGGCCACGGCGACGCGGCTGCGGTCGATCCGGCCGGCGAGGCCCGGGACGGCGGCCTCGACGGTGTCGAGCTGGTCGAGGATGCGGGTGAGGTCGGCGATCCGCTCGGTCCAGATGCTCGGGAACACCGGGTGGTCGAAGCCGAAGCCGTTCCGCCGCGAGTCCAGGTGCGTGGGCTGGATCACGACGAAGCCGCGGGAGGCCCAGAACGCCGTGAGGGGCGCGTAGCCGTCGAGGTTCCAGCCGTTGCCGTGCGAGAAGAGGACGACGGGCAGGCCGGTGCCGGTCACCGGCGCCGAGATCCGCACCTCGAGCGGCACCGGCCGATCCGGCGCGGCGAGGGCGACAGGGGCGACCGAGACGACCGGAGCCCCCGTCCCGAGGACGCGGTCGAGGGTCGATGAGGTCATGGTGGGTCCTTCCCGGGAGGCGCGCTCTGGCAGGATTGTTATCGGAGCGTCGCTCCGCAAACGTTACGGATCATTGTTCCGTAACGCAAGGCCCGCTGAGGAGGAGCCGTGACCGGAGAGTCGCCCGACGCGCCGCCCCGACCCGTCGGACGGCCGCGCCGGAGTCAGGAGTCCCTGCTCGCCGCGGCGGCGCAGGTGTTCGTCGAGTCGGGAGTCGACGCCCCGGTCCGCGACATCGCCGCGAGGGCGGGCGTCGGCGTCGGCACCGTCTACCGCCACTTCCCGACGCGGCCGGAGCTGGTCGTCGCCGTGTACCGGCACCAGGTCGAGGCCTGCGCAGAAGCGGGGCCGCGCCTCCTCGCAGAGAGTTCGACGGCGGAGGAGGCGCTGCGCGCGTGGGTGGCGATGTTCGTCGACTTCCTCGTGACCAAGCACGGGCTCGCCGGCGCCCTGCAGGGTGACAGCGCGGGATCGGACGCGCTGCACCGCTACTTCGTCGACCGGCTGGTCCCCGTCTTCGGCTCGCTGCTCGATGCGGCACGCGCCGGCATCGGACACGATCCGGCCCTCGACGGGTACGCCCTGCTGCGGGGCGTGGGGAATCTCTGCATCGGCGCGGCCGGCGACCCCGGCTACGACGCCGGCGCCCTGGTGCAGACCCTGATCTCGGGTGCCCTCGCTCCGCGGCACTGACACACGGGCGACGGCCCGAGCACGGGCGCGGAGTGCTGCCCGGACAGAGTCCACGCTGCGGAGCCCGACCCGCGCCGACCTGAAGCAGCACCTCGCCCGCTGCGCCTGACGGCCGCGGGCCTGCGTCGTCGTGGATCGAACTCGATCCACGCGATTCGGCCGCGGCTCACGGGAAACGTCTGCAGAGGTAAGGCTGGTGAGCCCGAATGCGAGGATTCTCGGGACTTCGCATCTCTCAGCCTCAGTTGTGCGGCTCGACCGATCGAGCGGCAGGCTCGGCGCTGCCGATTCCCCGGACGGACCGCCGAGCCGGCATCACTCCGACGGGACCGCGCAGGTCTCCTCCGCCGCGGTCTGGCCGGGAGCGGACAGCGGCTCCGGCGCGGGCGTGCCGGCCGCCGGTTCCTCCGCGACCGGCGCCTCCGTCGCGACGGGCACCTCCTCGGCGGCCGACTCGAGGGTGACCGGCTCGTCGCTGAGGACGCGGGCCATGAGCTCGGCGCCCAGCACGGTGTCGGGAACCACCTTCCCCGGGTAGTCCGGGTCGTCGAGCGCCGGGTACTGCACGAAGACCATCTACGAGAGGTCGACGTCCTTGAGCGCGAGGGCCAGCGAGATCATCGTCGCGGGGCTCGTCATCGTGGTGGAGAGGTGCACGTTCGACGACGCCGCCTGGGCGAGGCCGTACATCGCGGGGAAGTTCGAGAGGGTGTCGGCCGAGCGGACGGTGCGCATCAGCGACGCGAGGTACTGCTGCTGCGAGGAGATGCGGCTGAGGTCGCTGCCGTCGCCGACGCCGTGCCGGGTGCGGAGGAAGGCGAGCGCCGTCGCGCCCGAGACGGTGCTCGTGCCCGCGGGCAGGTCGAGCCCGGAGTCGGTGTCGAGAATCGGCCCGGCGAGGCAGATCGGCACGCCTCCGACGGCGTTGCTCATCTCGATGACTCCGTTGAACGAGACCCAGCCGGCGTAGGGGACGGTGAGACCCGTGAACTGCTGCACGGTGTCGTTCACGCAGGCCAGTCCGCCGTACTGGAACGCGGAGTTGAGCGGGACGCCGCTCTCGGCCTCCGTGACCGTGCCCGTCTCCGGGTCGGTGCACTCCGGCCTGTCCAGGATGAGGTCGCGGGGGAAGCTGATCACCGTCGCGCTGCGGTGGTCGGCCGAGACGTGCAGCAGGATGTTGACGTCGTTGAGCGTGTCGTCGCGCTCCCCGAACTGGTCGCCCTGGGTCGCATCGTTGTCGGTCCCGACCACGAGGACGTTGAAGCCGCCCTCGATGGCGCCGAGCTGCGGCGCCTCGGGCTCCTCGGCGGGCGCGACGCCCAGATCGACCGCGTTGTCGGTCACGTTGCGGCTGATGCTCGCCGTCGCGATCGCGACGAGGGAGGATCCGCTCACCGCGACGACTCCGAGGCACGCCGCCACGCCGAGCAGCAGCGTGCGGGCACCGGAGCGGGGTCGGAGACGCCCGTGCCGGACACCGCGTTCCTTCGTGGTCATCGTCTCCCCCTGTCGGCCTCGCCCCTCGTCAGGGACGTCGAGGCCGCCCGCCAGTGTACGGAAGGCCCGGAGGCGTTCGACCCGTCACGGAACACCCGTGTCATCGAGCAGCACGGTGCCTCTGCGACGGATCGAAGGGGGCGGCGACGCCGAGGCACGCCGCCGGGAGGAGGAGAATCGAGCGATGGACACCGGGCTCGTCGAGATTCTGAAAGCGCTGGGCAACCCGACGCGACTGCAGATCATGGAGTGGCTGCGTTCCCCCGAGACCTCCTTCGACGACTACGAGCCGATCGCCGACCGCGCCGAGTTCGGCGTCTGCGTCACCCACCTGGCCGCGAAGTCCGGCCTCGCGCAGTCGACCATCTCGACCTACATGGGGACCCTCGAGCGCGCCGGCCTCGTGAGGTCGACCCGCGTGGGCAAGTGGACGCACTACCGCCGGAACGGCACCGAGGTCGACGATCTGATGAAGCGCCTGCAGTCCTCGATCTAGCTACATATCGCGAATCGTCGATATGTTGAAGTCATGACCGACTCACTGACGACCGCTCCGGTGCGCCGCGCCCTGATCGTCCACGCCCACCCGGAGCCCCGTTCCTTCTCCACCGCCCAGGCCGACGCCGTCACCGAGCACCTGCGCGCCGACGGTCTCGAGGTCGAGCGCCTCGACCTGTACTCCGACGACTGGGATCCGGTCCTGCATCGCGACCAGTTCGCGCGCGACGCCGACTACTTCAAGCCGCAGGCCGAGCAGATGACCGCGGTGACCGCCGGGGCGCTCGGGCACCCGGTGCAGGCCCACCTCGATCGACTGATGCGGGCGGATCTGCTGGTGCTCTCGTTCCCGCTGTGGTGGTTCTCGATGCCGGCGATCATGAAGGGCTGGATCGACCGGGTCTTCGTGATGGGCGCGACGTTCGGCGGCGAGCACGGGATCTTCGCCGAGGGCGGGATGCGCGGCAGGAAGGCCGTCCTGCTCCTCACCACCGGAGGAGGAGGGCCGGAGTTCGCGCCGGACGCCGCCGACGGCTACGGCGACATGCGGTCGTTCCTGTTCCACATCCACCGCGGGATGCTCGAGTTCGTCGGCTACGAGGTCCTGCCACCGGTCATCACGCACAGCCCCGCCCGCCTCTCCGCCGAGGAGCGGACGCTCGCTCTCCGCGACGCGCGGGAGGGCGTCTCCGCCGCCCTCGGCCAGCGGGCTTCTCGGTCCGCGAGTCCGGCGGCCGACTCCGCCGGCTGAGACCGAGCGCTCGACGCGCAGCAGGCCGCGGTCTCGCAGCGCCGGCGCGATCGGACGGCGCAGCACACCCGATTCGATCCGCGGGACACGATCGGCCGGACACCTCGCGGCACGACGATCGCTACTCTCGCCTGCATGGAGAAGGACTGGATCGAGCACCGACGCTCCGACGACGGCGAGCGACTCGGCTGGACGGAGCCCGCGCCCGACGGCTTCGTCGTGATCGACCTGCTCGGGCGACGACGCACCGGAGTCGTCGAGTGGATGGTCGCCGAAGGACCCTCGACGGGATCGGGCTGAGCTATCTCGCCGACCCGCACGAGCTGCGTCCGGACGACGGATCGTGGCTGCGCGTCCGCATCGCCGAGGTCTCTCCCGACGCCGTCCGCGTGACGAAGGACGACTGGGGCGACACCAGGGCGACGGACCTGCACTCCTCGGTGCCGTTCCCGATCGCCGAGGAGCAGCTGCGGCCCGTTCACCCCTAGGGGCTCGCGACCCGGGCGCGGACTCCCCCTGGCGGCCGACGCCCCGCCCGCGGCGCCGCGATAGCGTCGAGGGATGACCGCGATCACGCCGACCGCCTCGTCCCAGTGCCGCACAGGACGCACCCGATGAGCCCGCGCACCGATGAGCCGCCGCTCTCGCTCCCCTACTACGGCGCACCGGCCAGCGCCGCCCTCCGCCGCTTCTTCGCCAAGTACGCCACCTTCCGCGGGCGTGCGAGCCGCGCGGAGTACTGGTGGATGGTCCTCGCGGGCACGATCCTCACCGTGCTGCTCCGGCTGCTCGACGGATCGCAGTCCGGCTTCGAGCTGGTGCTGGCGCCGTTCCGCAACGCCGCCGCCTACGAGACCGGCTGGGTCGCCGTCCTCGCCGGCATCATCAGCCTGGCCACCCTGATCCCGTCGCTCGCGCTGATCTGGCGGCGGCTGCACGATGTGAACCGCAGCGGGCTCTGGATCCTCGCGGTGTTCATCCCGATCGCCGGAGTCGTCTTCCTGGTCATCCTCTTCCTGCTGCCGTCCCTGCCGGCGGGCCGCCGCTTCGACTGACCCCGAGCTGCCGGATCCGCACCCCGTCGAGACGGAGAGGGGAGCGCGGGCGACACTGGCCGCATGGAACCGGTTCACCGCTCGCCACCCGAGGTCCGCCTCCGAGCGGCCACCGCCGGAGGCGTGCTGCGCCGGCTCTCCGCCTCGGTGCGCGCCGTCCGCCTCGGCCGCCTCGGCCGGCACGGGCTCGCCCGGCAGATCGCGGAGCCGCTGCTGCGCGTCGACGGATCGCGGCCCCGCATCCTCGTGCTCGCTCTGCTCGCGACGGCCCTGGCGACGGACGCCCGCGATCGGCGCAGCGCCCTCCTCGAGGAGGCGGTGGGCGTCGCCCACGCCAGCAGGTCCTACTCCGCGTTCACCACGCTCCCCGACGACCTCCGCGCCGAGGCAGCCGCGCACCTGCGGAGGCAGCGCGTCATGCCCCTCGCCGCCGGGTTCGCCACCCTCACCGCCCGAGAGCGGATCGTCGTCGAGCACGCCGCCGCCGGCGCGAGCGTGCCCGAGATCGCCGCCGCCCTCGGCGTCAGCCAGAACACCGTGAAGAGCCAGCTGCGCAGCGCGTACCGCAAGCTCGGCGTCTCGACCCGCGCCGAGCTCGTCCGGCTGCACCGCCGCCTCCGGCCCGAGTGACGCCGCGTCGCGAGCCGCGGACGACGCGGAGGCGCGTCCCCGCGGGGGCGCGCCTCCGCTGTCGGCGCTGCGGGATCAGCCGTGCACGTAGTACCCCGTCGCGTTCTGGGCGTCGTTGTCGCCCGCGTTGCTCTCGGTCGGCGTGACCGGGGCGCCGGCGCAGAGGATCTCGGTCGCCCGGGCGACCTGGTACGGACGGGCCTCGATGTAGTCCGCCCGCGGGGTGGAAGACGTGGTGTAGCTCGTCCGGAAGGTCGCGGTCTGCCCCGGCGCGAGCGAGAAGCCGCTGAAGACGTAGGTGAACACCCAGCGCAGCCCGCCCTGCTGGTACACCGGGATCGTCGTCGTCGGGCCGATGACGGTCCCGTCCGAGAGGATCAGGGCACCACCGGTCGCCGCGGTCGAGTCGTGGGCGTTCATCTCGAGGCTGGTCGCCGCCTGGATGCGGGTGATCGTCGTGTCACCGGTGTTCTGCAGGTACAGGTCGCTGAACAGCGGGGAGCCGGCGTCGAAGACGAGCCAGTCGTTGTGCTGTCCGCTCGAGTTCGCCCCGTTCGCGCCGTCGTTGAAGCCGTTGCCGGAGGCGTGGAGGTTCGTGTTCTGGTCGGCGCACGTCGGGGTGTTCGACGCCGCGGCCATCGGTGCGGCGACAGCGACGGCGACGACCGGGACCGACCACGCGGCGCCCTTCACCAGAGTCCGACGGCCGACGCCGTTCTCGTTCGGGATCGACCAGCCTTCGGAGATCGGGATGTCGCGTGTCGTCGGGTTCTTCGTCATGGGATTCCTTCGATAGTCGGGAGCGTGAACGCGACCGATCCTCGCTCTCGGCACCGTTCTCGAAGGGGGAATCCGCGTGTTCTGTCGGCTTTCCGTGCAGGCGATGTCGGCTTTCCGTGCGGATGCGGATCAGTGCGGACATGGTTGAGTGCTCGGAGCCGATCCGAGTACGAGGAACAATGCTGCGCAGCCCCCTGGTGACCCTGGAGCAGAGAGTCGTCCTCACTGATTCCGAGGCAGTCTCCTGGCTCAGCGACCGCGGATTCGCTCTGGTGGAGTGGAATGCCGACATCCGGCTCTTCGCCGACGCCTATCGCGCTCCGGATATGGCTCTCGCCCGCCTTTCGCGCGGTCCGAGCGAGACGGTGCACGGCGGTTCATCCTCTTCTGCGATATCGTTCACGGCAGTGACGGACGGCCTTCTCGAACTGCTTCTTCCGCCCGGAGAAACGGCTCTCGGTCGAGGGCAGGCAGTGATAGCACTGACCTCGCAGACATTCAGGACGAAGAGCACGGAACAGGTCGCGACCATCGAAGTCGAGCTCGGTGAGGCCTTCACTGAGAGGTTCACTCCGACTCTTCTGCAGGGGCCGGTGACCATCGAGTCGAACAGGGTGGGAATTCGAGCGATATCGGTCTTCGTGAACGAGATCCTGACAGGAGTCGGATCTCTCGAGACACCTCTCAGCGGCGGTTACCGCCGCGCTCTCGAATCTCTCGTCACTGATCTCCTCGAGGAGTCCGGACGAGATGTGATGCCGGATATCGGCGCTGCGGATCGACGTCTCCTCCTGCGCGCGCGGAGGCTGATCCAGGCGGGATTCGCGGACCCCCGCTTCTCCGTCGCACGCCTCGCCGACGAACTGTCCGTGAGCGAGAGGCAGCTCCAGCGCGCCTTCTCGACCGTCGATTCCACGCCGCACCGGATGCTCCGACTGACTCGGGCGCGGGCCGCCGCAGAACTGCTGGCGGCGGCCCCGGGAGCGACCCGCGCCGACTGGGATCGGGTGGCGCGCCGGGTCGGGCTCCCGGGAGCGCGCGCGCTCAAGGACCACTTCCGCGATCTGGGGATGACCGCTCCTGATCGGCGAGCATCATCGTGACGGTGCGATCAGGTCGGGCGACAGATCCGGGCTCCTCCGCGGCGCGGGCGCCATCGACGGGTGCGACGCTCGCTCCCCCTGAAGTGGAGCCGACCGCACCGCACGGTTTCAGGATCTCCCGTCTCCTGCTCGAGGCGGGCCTCACCCTTCCGTGCGCAGCGCCGCCCGCATCGTGCC
The DNA here is from genome assembly GCF_009807175.1 of Rathayibacter sp. VKM Ac-2803. Lineage (NCBI taxonomy): Bacteria > Bacillati > Actinomycetota > Actinomycetes > Micrococcales > Microbacteriaceae > Rathayibacter > Rathayibacter sp. VKM Ac-2803. Next base: position 499,708 of record NZ_WUCD01000001.1, read on the forward strand.
GACCGACCGGAACCCCGAGAGGTGGGCCGCCTCCGCTGCCGTGAAGACGGGATGGCTGCCGTTCACCCGGAGGTAGGAGCGAGCCAGGTCGGCGCGCGCGTCGCGGATCGCGTCGCGTGCCGTCGCCCCATGCACCGCGAAGACCACACGGACGTACTGCTGCGACACGTTGAGCGCCTGCGCCAGGCCGGCGACCGTGAAGTCCGGGTCCGGGGCTTCGCGCGCGATCACCGCCAGGGCCTGCTCGTAGATGTCCTGGCGCCGCAGGGTCTTCGGGCCGTCGTGGCTCCCGGAGGCGTCGGTGAGCGTCGCGGCGGTGAGGTGACCGAGACCGAGGAGGAACGCGGCGAAGCCGGCGTCATCGGGCTGCATCGCGCTGTTGAGAGCCGTGTTGACGGTCGCGATGAGGACGCTCGCGAAGGCGCCGCCCGTGCCGTCGAGAACGACCCGGCGCTCGATCGCCTCCCGGGTCCGAGGGGGGAGGGCGAGGCCGGAGCTCTCGAGCTCGACGCGCGCGACGGGGTCGTCGCTCCTGAGGGTGAGGGCCGTCCCGGGTGCCGCATAGGCGATCGCGCCGGGCCCGAGCATGCGCTTCGTCCCGTCGACGGTCACCGCCGACGTGCCCTCCAGCTGGAGCAGCACCAGCGCGGTGGGCCGATCCGTCGAGGTCATCCGGCCACCGGTGTGCCACACCCGGGCGAGCCGCGACTCCGGCGTCGAGAGGACGTCGGTGACCAGGTGGTACTGCCCGTGCTCGACCGCGAAGCCGGCGCCGTCGAACCACGAGTGCGCGGCCGCTCCCTGCAGCACGACACCCCGATGCGCACCGAGGATCCTCCGCGTGCCGGGTGCCGCCGAGGGTGGGTTCTGCCGCGATGTCGTCGTCACCCGGACACTCAAGCACCGGCCACCCGCGGAGCCGGAGGTCGGGCGCGAACCGCTACGGATGTGGCCCGATCACCGCTACTCCTCTGCGGAGGGACCGGACAGGTCGAGCCCGATCCGAGACTCTCTCACTCGTTCCCCTCCCGATGAGAGAAAGACGGACCACGCATGAGCAAGCCGAACGAGAACGACGCCACGAAGCTCGACTGGATCGCCCGAGACGGCGACGGCCGCGTCCAGCGCCGCACGATCGTGCAGGGAGCCGCCTGGACGATCCCGGTCGTGGCGGTCGCCGCGGCGACGCCCGCGGCAGCCGCTTCGAACCAGCCGACCCTCGCGTTCACGCAGCCCTCGTACTCCGGCACCGGCTGCGGAGTGATCTCCGGCGTTCAGGTCAAGCGCACCACCGACGGACAGACGCCCGCTCCCGGCGAACTGATCAGCGTCACCCTCAGCGACGGCTACACCTTCTCGGACGGGTCCACCACCTTCTCCGCCACTTCCGGCGCGGACGGCACCATCACCCTCCCCGACATCGAGGTCCCCGCCGGCGGCGGTGACAGCGCCTTCTCGGCGACCTCCGGAACGCTGGCGACCACGGCGCCGGTCAGCTCCACGGCGGCCCCCGCCAAGTCGCTCCTCTACAACGTCAGCACTGGTGTCACGACCTCCGATGCGGTCAACGCCCGAGGCCTCGAACTCGTGTCGGTCGACACGAACGACGCCTCGAACCGCGCGGTGCTCAGCAGCGACGGGCAGCTCCTGATCCCGGGCCAGAACACCCTGGTCGCCAGTGATGTGATCTCCTACTCGCCTTATGCGGGTTCGGACGGGGCCCCTTACATCACTTATGTGACCTCCGATGGCAAGGTTCACAACTACACCGTCTCATCGGGAGCCTCGACCACGGACACCGTGTCGGGCACTTTCGTCTCGGTCGAGGGGAACACCGGCTCCCACCGGGCCGCACTCACGGACACGGGAGCCCTCTACATCCCGGGAACGGGCACCAAGGTCGCCGATGACGTCATCTCCTACGCGCCCTACACCAACGGAGGCACGTCGTACATCACCTATGTCACTTCCAACGGCACAGTCCACTTCTACAACGTGTCGACGGGAGTCACGACGAACGACAACCTCCCGGGCCTCACCTTCGTGTCGGTGGAAGCCGACGAATCGAGCAGCCGAGCGGCCCTGACGAACAACGGAGCGCTCTACATCCCGGGAACGGGCACCAAGGTCGCCGACAACGTGACGTCCTACCAGCCCTACGCCGCCAACGGAGTCGCCTACGTCACCTACACGACGACGAGTGGCGACGTCTTCCTCTACAACACGAGCACCGGGACCACCACCTCCGACCCGGTCAACTCCCTGTCGGAGACCTTCGTCTCGGTCGATGCCGACAGGTCCTCGAGCCGCGCAGCCCTGACCGATTCAGGCAAGCTCTACATCCCCGGGCAGGGAACGCTCGTCGCCGAGAACGTCATCAGCTACTCGCCCTTCTCCAACGACGGAACCAGCTCGGCTGCGTACATCTCGTACATCGCTCGCGCCTGCTGAACGCCGCGAAGAGATCGTCAGCGTAATGGCATGACGGCTGCTCCGCACCGCCCATCACTGCCGCCGCCCCGTGCGGCGGAGCCGTGGAAGCTCTCATCGCGGTGATCGTCACATCGAACTGACACACATGGACACTCCGTGATGCGGAGGGGAGATCGGCGAGACGGACCGTCGGTGCCGTCGCGGTATGCACGGATGGTGACGCCCCTGGTCACGTTGCAAGTCCTCACCTCGCTGCCGCCTTACGAAGCTCGCAGTGCCGCCACCATCTTCGCCGTCGTCGAGAAGCCCGCCAGCTCTGCGACCTCGTCGAGGTCGAGCTGCGCCGGTGACCGTCGACGGTCGAGCATCGCCCGAGCCGACGCTGCGCGCGCCGAGCGGATGGCCTGCGCGGGGGTCACCCCCGTCTCCGAGAACGCGAAGTACAGTCCGCTCGTCGAGACCGAGAGCTCGGTCGCCAGCGCGCGCGGCGAGAACGCGGAGTCGCGGTGGCGGGCGCGGATGATCACGTGGGCGCGCCGGAGGAGCCGCGTCGAGTTCGCCGACGCACCGCGGAGAGAGGGCGGTTCGAGTTCGGCGAGGATCGCGCTCACGCCGTTCTCGATCATCCCCGCGACCGAGGTCCAGGCGGCGCTCCCGGCATCGACTCCGGCGCCGAACGTCGCGGTGGCGGTCGCCAGAAGGATGCGCGGGGCAGGCCTGCTGATCCTCGCGTGATCCGGAAGGGTGCGGGCTCCCTCGGGGGCTCGCACCCTTCGCCGTCCGTGGGCATCGATCCAGGCGCTCTCCTCCGTCGGCACCGACGACGATCAGGCGTTCGACCCCGGCTCGAACCGCTCGACGACGGTCACCTGCACTTGCAGCCCCACGGAGTACCGGGTGAAGGGGAAGTAGAGGCGTCCTTCGGCGTCGGTCATCTTGAAGGCGGCGATGCTGGTCCCCTGCACGTACTGCGCGACGCAGGGGATGACGACGTGGAGCTCGTGGCCCGGGTCGACGTCGGGCATCTCGAAGGAGCGCGGCGTCGTGATGAGTCCCGGACTGGCGGCGATGCCGACCCGGCTGAGCAGCCGGCCGCTCCACCGCACCGACCCGGCGTTCCGGATCGTCCAGCTCTTCTCGAAGTGCTGGCCGGGGGCCATGATCGTCCCATCGGCGACGGTCTCCCCGACGAACTCGGACGCATCGTCCATCGACGCCTCCGGGGAGATGCCGCTCGGAGCCTCGAAGCGGTTCAGCTTCTCGCGCCGCCTCGCCGCGAGGACGGCGTCGTAGTGCGAGAGGAGGAGTCCGCCGCTGCGCAGCTGCTCCTCGAGGTGGTGGATGACCCGCTCCGACGGGCAGTCCCTGCCCTCCTCCGCGCCGGTGATCGTCCGCCTGTCCCTGCCGACGACTCGAGCGAGCTCCTCGACGCTGAGGCCCCGCGCCTCCCGCCATCGACGGAGTTCACGACCGAACTGCTGCATCGGCGTCTGCGCGGGACCGAGCGGATGACGCGGCCGGGGCATGGGACCTCCCGAGGGGCTTCTCCCCCACAACGTATCGCCCGCCGTATCAAGGGACCAGCGGTGCATCCGGGGCCTCCGGACCGCGTTCACTCGACACAGAGGACATCACGATGAAGACCATGGACAGAAAGATCTCGCAGCGGCTGGCGTCTCTTGGTGCAGCACTCGCACTCGTCGGCGGAGTCTCGATCGCGGCGGCCGCACCGGCCCAGGCGGCGGACTACAACGTCAGCATCGCGCAGTACTGCGCGCAGAACGTGGCCAGCGGCACCGGCTCTCCGAGCCTCGCGACGAACATCAACAACCGCTGGGACGGCTGGCGGTGCGGCACGCGAGCCGGCCTGGTCGGCGTGAACGTCGCGCTGGCCTGCAAGCAGCAGGTCTCTCCCAGCGCCGTCGCGGTCGTCGTCAACCAGAGCGCGAGCGGCTGGCGCTGCCGCGTCTGATCGCGCCGCGGTCGGGAGAGGGTGCGGGCTGCGACGGCGGTCCGCACCCTCTCGGCGTCTCGCCCGGAGCCCGCTCAGCGCGCGCAGCCCGGCGACGGCTCCGCGCCGTCGCCCGCCGCGAGCAGCACCATCGATCCCCGCCGCTCCGTCAGCCGGTAGCCCGCCTCCTGGGCCAGGCCGAGCACGTCCCTCGACGTCCAGCCCTCGTCCGTCGATGACGGCACCGGCTGCGACAGGTCGAGGAGGTAGTAGTCGGGCACGGGTCCGTCGATGCTCGGGATGGTCACCCGGTTCGTGCGGGTCAGGTGCGAGGCCATCCGGTCGTCCGAGATCACGCAGGTCGACGGCGGGACGAGGCGCAGGATCGCGGCCTGATCGCGCATGTGCGCGTCCCAGCGGAAGGCGTCTCCCGTCACCATCCGCGACAGTGGGAACATCCTTGCGGTGAGCGGTGCGAGAGCCGTCGACCCGAGGAGGGGGACCGCGGCGAGCAGCACGAGAGCGAGCGCCGGGACCCTCTTGATCGCCGCCGGCCGTCGCGCGAGGAGCCTCCGGAGACGGGCGAGACCGTCGACGGCGGCGAAGCAGAGGATCACCCAGACCGGCGCGTTGTAGTGGAAGTCGGCCGACCACAGCGCCGGACGATCGGCGAGGAAGCGCTCGAGGAGGATCGGCAGCGCCAGGAGCGAGATCGGCGACAGCAGCGGCAGGAGCAGCAGCGGCGCCAGGAGTGCGAGCAGGGTCTGCGTCTTGACCAGGGGTGTGAAGAAGGTCGTCAGCGTCAGACCGGGATCGGCGACCACCGTCGCGATCGACGACGCCATGTCGGTGCCGAAGACGGAGTAGTCCCAGTAGCCGTAGTCCCTGCCGGCGATGGCCGGGATGACGACCTTGACGATCAGGACGAAGGCCACGAGCCCTCCGGCGGCGATCAGCGCGCCGCGTGCGGGGCGGCGGCGCCGGACGGCGTAGAGGACTCCGACGCAGGCGACCAGCGCTCCCATGTCCTCGCGCACCAGGAGGAGCAGCGCCAGCGCGACGAGCAGCTCGCGATCGCGGCGGCGGTCGAGCGCGTCGATCGCCCAGGCCAGCAGCGGGACGGCGAAGGCCACTTCGTGGAAGTCGAAGTCGACCAGCTTCTGGATCGGCCAGCCGAACGCCAGCGCCGAGGACGCGGCGATCGCAGCGAGCCTCCCGAACCGCCGTCGCGAGAAGCGCCAGACCGGTACGACGGCAGCGGCCACGAGCACGGCCTGGGCGAGGAGCAGGGTGCGGGGATCGTCCCAGAGCCAGTAGAGCGGGGCGAGGACGACGAGGATCGGGTGGAAGTGATCGCCCAGGAGGTTCGCGTCGATGCCCTTGAGCGCCGACGTGGGCGCCTCGAACCGCGAGTAGGCGCGCACCGCCTGGTCGAAGATGCCGAGGTCGTAGCCCGCGGTGAGGAACTGCCGGTACCGGCTGAGGGCGTGGACCGCGTACAGAGCGCCCACGGCGGCGACCAGCCAGAGGAGGGGCGAGGACAGCGGACGCGGCAGCCGGGTCGCGGTGCGACGCACGACGGCCGAGGTTCGAGAGACGAAGGACATGAGGACGAGACCTCATAGCCCCGCCCGGGTGACGGCGGTGGCGCGAAATCACTTCGCTGTCGCGCGCCCTGCCGGTGCCAGGGGAGGATCGTCGCGCCGTGGCACGCGGATCGCCGGATCAGCTCGACCGACATCCGATTCGAGTCCGACCCGCGGTGCAGAATCGTATTCGTTTCATTCTGTTCGGATCCGGCGGTCGGCACCCTCCCCTCCGTCGAATCCGCCGCCGGGCGGGACTCGACCGGACTCCGCCGCCGGAGGTGGCGGCCCCCCTCAGAGCGCCCCCTCGAGCTCCGCCTCCCCGCGCCACAGGTGCACCGGCTCCCACCCGAGCCCCGCGCGCGCCCGGTCGATCGACACGACGGTCTCGAACCCCTCCAGCGCCCGCGTCAGCGGCACCTCCGGGAACGCCCCCGCGACGAGCTCGGCGGACGGGATCGTCGACCCCGTGTCCGATGCCGCGATGTCGTACACCGCGAAGCCCGGGCTCCCGACCTCCAGCGCCCGCGCGATCGCGCTCGCGCCGTCGCGGGCGTCGATGTAGCTCCACAGCAGATCGCGGCGGTACGCCGGGTCGCCGGCGCGCTCGACGAAGCGGCGGTACTCGCCCGCCCGCGTGACGTTGGTGAAGCGCAGCGCGGTGATCGAGCACTCCCCCTCCCAGCGGACGAGCTGCTTCGCCATCGCCTCCTCGAGGATCTTCACGAGGCCGTAGGTGTTGTTGGCGCGGTCGCCCCCCTCCTCCGTCAGCGGCAGCGACGCCGGCGGCTCGACGAAGGGGAAGCCCATCGCCGTGATGCTCGAGGCGTAGACGATCCGCTGCACCCCTGCCCGCAGCGCCGCGTGGAACACGTTGAACGAGACCGTCATGTTCGAGTGGAACGTGGTCGCATCCGGGACCAGGCCGTTGACCGGGATCGCGGCGAGGTGGACGATCGCGTCGACTCCGCTGTGCCGCGCGGTGACGCCCAGCACGGCGTCGAGGGCCTGGCCGTAGTCGGTGAAGTCGACGCGGGTGAAGGGCACCGCGACCGAGGGCGGCACCCGGTCGAGGCCGATCACGTCGTGGCCGTCGGCGAGCAGCCGCTCGAGGGTCGCGGTGCCGAGCGTGCCGGAGCAGCCGGTGACGGCGATGCGCATGGGGATCCTGTCAGGAGGAGGAGGGGTGCGGACCGGGTCAGCGTAGGGGGAAGTCGGCGGGCAGAGGGAGGGCCGGGACCTCGTGTCCGGCCGCGTCCGCCTCGTCGGCGTGCAGGTGCCCGGTGCGACCGCCGGCAAGCAGGCCGGTCTCGGTGAAGAAGCCGCGGATCGGCTCGTAGACGGCGACGATGTCGTGCACGTCGCCCGCCTGCGTGAGGACGATGTCGCCGGCCTGCACGTAGCGCTCGGCGCCGTCGACCAGGATCCGGCCCTTGCCCTCGGCGAAGAACCAGACCTCGTGATCGTCGTGGTGGTGCCGGTCGAAGCGGCCGCCCTCGAGCGGCACGGCGAAGCGGCCGATCGTGCCGATCGCGCACCAGTCCGGGCGATCACCGGGATGGAGCCACGAGCCGGGCTCGTAGACCGGCATCAGGCCTGCGACCAGCGCGGGGCGGTGCCGGGCTCGAGGATCCGCGCGCCGGGCAGGGTGTCGAGTCCGGTCTCGGCGCCGCCGGGCGTGTAGACGACGAGGAGGCGCAGCGGCCTCCACGTCGTGTTGTAGGTCGAGTGCACGGTGTCGCGGGGGATGTGCAGGGCGTCGCCCTCGCGGATCGGGAAGGCCGGGCCGTCGCCGACCGTCTGCTCGCCCTCGCCCGAGATCACGTAGATGACCTCCTCCTCGCCGGGGTGCGCGTGCGGGTCGTGACCCTGCCCCGGATAGATGATCACCTCGCCGGTGGTCAGGCCGACGGGGCCGTCGAGGTGCGGGGTGACGAGCCACTTGATGGTGCCCCAGTCGAAGACCCTGGTGGGCACCTCGTCGGGGCGGCGGCCGGCCTGGGCGGAGGTGGGAGGGGGAGTAGTGGACACGGTGGTCTCCTCAGTCGATCGGGATGGCGGTGAAGTCGATGAGCTGCTGGCGGATCGCCCGCTCGGTGGGCAGGCGCTCGACCGAGGAGGCGCCGAAGAAGCCGGCGACCCCGTGGGTGTGCTGCAGGATGTACGCGGCGTCGGCGGGCTCGGCGATCGGCCCGCCGTGGCAGAGCACGATGACGTCGGGATTCACGGCGACCGCGGCGTCGCGCATCTCCTGCACCCGCGCGGCCGACTCCTCGAGCGTGAGCGCGGTCTGCGCGCCGATGGTGCCGCTGGTGGTCAGGCCCATGTGCGGCACGATCACGTCGGCTCCCGCCTCCGTCATGGCCACCGTCGTCTCGACGTCGAACACGTACGGCGCGGTGAGCAGGTCGCGCTCGGCGGCGAGGCGGATCATGTCGACCTCGAGGTCGAAGCCCATCCCCGTCTCCTCGAGGTTCTGCCGGAACACTCCGTCGAAGAGCCCGACCGTCGGGAAGTTCTGCACCCCGGCGAAGCCGAGCCGCGCGAGCTCGTCGAGGAACACCTCCATCCGCCGGAACGGGTCGGTGCCGTTCACGCCGGCGAGCACGGGAGTGTCGCGGACGATCGGGAGCACCTCACGGCTCATCTCGACGACGATCTGGTTGGCGTCGCCGTAGGCCAGCAGGCCCGAGAGCGAGCCGCGGCCGGCCATCCGGTAGCGGCCGGAGTTGTAGATGATGAGCAGGTCGGCGCCCCCGGCCTCGGCGGCCTTCGCCGAGAGGCCGGTGCCGGCTCCGGCCCCGATGACGGGTCGGCGCGCGTCGATGGTGGCGCGGAGGCGGGCGAGTGCGGTCGTGCGGTCCATCTCAGATCCTCTCGGGTCGCGGCGCGCCCAGGAGCGCGTCGAGGGCGTCGGCGGCGGCGCGGGCGAACTCGGGGTCGTTGATGGCGAGCGGCGAGTCGATCACCTGCACGTGCGACCCCGCGACTCCCGCGAGGGCCGCCTCGAGGAGAGCGGCGAGGGCCTCGGAGTCGGCGAACACTCCGCCGGGGACGTCGATCGCCGAGACTCCCCCGCGCGGCACGGCGAGGACCGTCGGCCCGGTCGCCGCCACGAGCTTCCGCGCGATCAGGGCGCCGAGCTCGGCGCTCTCGGCGGCGGTGGTGCGCATCAGCGTCACCGTGGGGTTGTGCACGAGGAGGAGGCGCTCGCGGAAGCGCTCGGGCACGCTCTCGCGCGGTCCGAAGTTGACCATGTCGAGGGCGCCGAGGCTGACGACCTGAGGGAGGCCCGCGCGACCCGCGGCCTCGAGCCGCTCGGGCCCGGCGGTCAGCACTCCGCCGACGAGCTCGTCGGCGAGCTCGGTGGTGGTCAGGTCGAGCACGCCGGCGAGGTGCCCCGAGCGGGCGAGGGCCTCGACGGCGCGGCCGCCCGACCCTGTCGCGTGGAAGACGAGCACCTCGTAGCCGAGCTCGTCGAGGCGGGCGCGGGCGACGTCGACCGCGGGGGTCGTCACTCCGAACATCGTCGCCGCGATCAGCGGGCGGCCCGTCTCCTCGGTCGGCGCCTCGCGGCGAGCGGCGAAGGAGGCGGCCATCCCCGCGATCGCGCCCGCGGCGTTGTCGAGGATCTCGCGCGAGAGGCTGTTGATGCCGGCGATGTCGACGACGCTGTAGGTCATGGTCACGTCGCTCGCGCCGACGTAGGGCGAGACGTCGCCGGAGGCCATCGTCGAGACGAGCAGCTTCGGCAGCCCGAGGGGAAGGTCGCGGATCGCGCGGGCGGCGATGGAGGTGCCTCCGCTGCCGGCGAGAGCCAGGACGCCGTCGAGCCGCCCTTCGCGCTGCAGCCGGTCGAGCACGACGGCGGCGCCCTCGCCCATCGCGGTCATCGCGGCACCGCGGTCGCCTCCGGTGCGGAGCGCATCGAGGTCGGTGCCCGCCGCGCGGGCCGTCTCGGCGGCCGTGACGTCGGCGGTCGGTCCGCGGTGGGCGCCGATCCCGACGTCGACCAGGACGACCTCGACTCCGAGCGTCGTGAGCCGCTCCGCCATCCAGGCGTACTCGTCGCCCTTGGTGTCGAGAGTGCCCACCAGGGCCACTCGAGGTGATCGCGCCATCGTCGCTCTCCTGGGTCCGAGGCCGGAACGTCGTCCGGTCCACATCCTTGTGGTGCACCGGGCTCCCGCTCGGGCCCTGCCATCCTGTCCCGCATTTTGAAACGTGTCAACAGGCCGTCGTGCGGCTATAGTGGCGCTCACTTGAAACGTGTCAGAGTCGAGACGCCGAGTCGGCGGAGCGACCTGTCGCGACCTCCGTCGGCGCTCGGGAGCATCCCGCGCCGCCCCAGCAGGAATGAGGCGCTCCGGTGGCCATCCCCTCCTCCCCCCGGATCGAGCACCACCGCGCGGCCCTCGGCATCGGCGAGCGCCGGCCGCGTCTGTCGTGGACGAGCCGCGCGGGCGACGACTGGCGGCAGGAGTCGTACGAGGTCGAGCGGAGGGACGCGGACGGCTCCGTCGAGCGCCGACGCGTCGCCTCGACCGACTCGGTGCTCGTGCCCTGGCCGTTCACTCCCCTGACGAGCCGGGAGCGCGTCGCCGTGCGGGTGCGGGTCTTCGGGCGCGGCGAGGACGACGCCCCCTGGGGCCGGCCCACTCCCGTCGAGGCGGGCCTGCTCGAGCCCGAGGACTGGGTCGCCGCGCCGGTCGGCGCCTCCTGGCCGGAGGATCCCGAGAGCGACCGCCGGCCCCCGCTGGTGCGCCGCGTCTTCACGGTCGACGGCGAGGTCGCCTCCGCCCGCCTCTACGCCAGCGCCCACGGGATGTACGAGCTCGAGCTCAACGGGGCGCGCGTCGGCGACGACACCCTGTCGCCCGGATGGACGGCCTACGAGAGCCGCCTGCGCTATTACACCTACGACGTGACCGAGGCCCTCGTCGCGGGCGAGAACGCGATCGGATCGTGGCTCGGCGACGGCTGGTACCGCGGTCGCCTCGGCTGGCGCGGCGGATTCCGCAATCTCTACGGCACCGACCTGTCGCTGATCGCGCAGCTCGAGATCGTCTACGCCGACGGACGACGCGAGACCGTCGCCACGGACGGCTCGTGGCGCGCCTCCCCCGGCCCGATCCTCGTCGCCGGCAACTACGACGGCGAGGTGCACGACGCCCGCGAGGAGCGCGACGGGTGGTCCTCGCCCGGCTTCGACGACTCCGCCTGGAGCCCGGTCGCCCTCGCCGAGCGCGACCCGGCGACCCTCGTCGCGCCGCAGGGCCCGCCGGTGCGCTGCACGCAGGAGGTGCGCCCCGTCGCGGTGCTCAGCACGCCGAGCGGACGCTCCGTGCTCGACCTCGGGCAGAACCTCGTGGGCCGGATGCGGATCCGCGTGAGCGGCCCGCGCGGTGCGACGGTGACCCTCCGCACCGCCGAGATCATGCAGGACGGCGAGCTGTACACGCGGCCGCTGCGCGACGCGCGCTCGACCGACGTCTACACGCTCGCGGGGCGCGAGTCGGAGGAGTGGGAGCCGCGGTTCACCTTCCACGGGTTCCGCTTCGTCGAGGTCGACGGCTGGCCGGGCGACCTCGAGGCCGCCGTCGCGACGGGCGACGTCGTGGCGCGAGTCCTGCACACCGACTTCGAGCGCACGGGCTGGTTCACCTGCTCCGATCCGCTCGTCGAGCGCCTGCACGAGAACGTGCTGTGGAGCATGCGCGGCAACATGGTCGACATCCCGACCGACTGCCCCCAGCGCGACGAGCGGGTGGGCTGGACGGGCGACATCCAGGTCTTCGCGCCGACCGCCTCCTTCCTCTTCGACGTCTCGGGGATGCTCTCGTCGTGGCTGCGCGACGTGGCCGCCGAGCAGCTGCCCGACGGCACGGTGCCCTGGTACGTGCCGGTGATCCCCGCCCACCAGATGTGGACGCCCCTGCGACCCGGAGCGGCGTGGGGCGACGCGGCGGCGCTCGTCCCGTGGACCCTCTACGAGCGCTTCGGCGACACCGGAGTGCTCGCGGCCCAGTACGACAGCGCGAAGGCGTGGGTCGAGCTCGTCGAGCGGCTCGCCGGGCCGTCGCGGCTCTGGGACGAGGGGTTCCAGCTGGGCGACTGGCTCGACCCCGACGCTCCGCCGCAGGACCCGGCCGACGCGAAGACCGACCGCCACCTCGTCGCGACCGCGTACTTCGCCCACTCCGCCCGCCGACTGGGGCAGACGGCCCGCGTGCTCGGCCACGAGGCGGATGCCGCACGGTTCCTCGCCCTCGCCGCCGAGGTGCGCGACGCCTTCGTCGCCCGCTACGTCGGCGACGACGCCCGGATGACGAGCGACGCCCAGACCGCCTACGCCCTCGCCCTCGAGTTCGAGCTGATCCCCGAGTCGCTGCGTCCGGCCGCCGGCGCTCGCCTCGCCGAGCTGGTGGCCGCGGCGGGCAACCGCATCGCGACCGGCTTCGTCGGCACTCCGATCGTCTCGGACGCCCTCACCGGCACGGGCTGGACGGAGCGCGCCTACGCGCTGCTGCTCGAGCGCGAGTGCCCGTCGTGGCTCTACCCCGTGACGCAGGGTGCGACGACGATCTGGGAGCGCTGGGACAGCCAGCTCCCCGACGGCACCGTGAACCCCGGCACGATGACCTCGTTCAACCACTACGCGCTCGGCGCCGTGGCCGACTGGCTGCACCGCGTGGTCGCCGGGCTCTCGCCCGCCGAGCCGGGGTACCGCTCGATCCTGTTCCGGCCCCGGCCGGGCGGCGGCCTGACCTCGGCGAGCGCCGCGCACCTCACTCCCTACGGTCGGGCATCGATCGCGTGGACCCTGGCGGGCGACGAGCTGAGCGTCGAGGTCGAGGTGCCGGTGGGCGCCTCCGCGGTGCTCGACCTCGAGGGGGCGGAGGCGCGGCCGCTCGGCCCGGGGCGCCACCGCGTCGTCGCGGCACTGCGGGAGCCGGCAGGGCTGGAGCGCTGAGCGCCTCCGGGAGCACCTCCGGCTCGGGTGCCGCCGCCCGTCGTGTCGGCGCCTCCCCGTAGGCTCGGAGCATGAGTGTCGACGCCGCCCGGACCCCCGCCCGGCCGGCACTGTCGGCCCCGCTCCGCCGTCGCCGGGCCGCGATCTACGCCTTCATGCTCACGATCGGCATCGGCCTCGCGTCGTTCATCGTGCGCACCCCGGCGGTCCGCGACCTCGTGCAGGCCAGCACCGCCGAGATGGGTCTGATCCTCTTCGGCATCTCGGTCGGCTCGATGACGGGCATCCTCTGCTCGGCGGCCCTGGTGCGCCGGTTCGGGGCGCGTCGGCCCATCGTGATCGGAGGCGCCTCCTTCGTCACCGGCCTCGCCCTCCTCGCCTCCACGGCCGGCCTCGGTCAAGGCGTGGGAGTGTTCGTCGGGCTGGTCGGCGTCGGCGCGGGCTTCGGCCTGGCCGAGATCGCGATCAACATCGAGGGAGCTGCGATCGAGCAGGCGTCCGGCCGGTCGATCCTGCCCGTCCTGCACGGCTGCTACAGCCTCGGCTCGGTGATCGGCGCGCTCGCCGGCATCGCCATGACGGCCATCGCGTTCCCCGTCTGGATCCACCTGCTCGTCGTCTCCGCCCTCGCCCTGGCCGCGATGGTCTGGGCCGTGCCGAAGATCCCGGCGACGACGGGGCGGCAGGAGTCGGGCGGCGCCGGCTCCCCCGGGCTCCTCGCCCAGCTGGCGGTCTGGAAGCAGCGGCGCATCGTGTTCCTCGGCCTGATCGTCCTCGCGCTCGCGCTGGCGGAAGGGTCCGCCGGCGACTGGCTGCCGCTGATCATGGTCGACGGCCACGGCGCCAGCGCAACGATCGGCTCGCTGGTCTTCGCCGGCTTCGCACTCGCCATGACCATCGGCCGCTTCTCGGGCGAGCCCCTGCTCGCGCGCTTCGGCAAGCCGGCGGTGCTGTGCGTCAGCGCCCTCGTCTCGGCGGTCGGGATCGCCCTCGTCGTCTTCTCGGACAGCGTCGTCGTCGCCGGGCTCGCGGTGCTGCTCTGGGGACTCGGAGCGGCCCTCGGCTTCCCGGTCACCCTGTCGGCCGCGGGCGAGAGCGACGACCCCACCACCACGGTCGGCGCGGTCGCCGCCGCGGGCTACGTCGCGTTCCTCGTCGGGCCGCCGCTGCTCGGCTTCCTCGGCGAGCACTACGGCCTGCGCGGCGCGATGATCGTCGTCCTCGTGGTGGTCGCCGGCGCCTCCCTGCTGACCTCCGCCGCCAAGGCCCCGCAGGCCGTCGCCCGCTGACCCGCGCCACCCACCCGCTCCTCGAGGGAACCCCGAACCGTCGAGGGAGCCAGCTCTTCAGGGCGGTCTCGACGGTCCGGGATTGCCTCGACCGAAACGCGCCACCCGTCGCATCGCGCCACGCGCCGTTCTCTCCCCGCGAACTGTCAACCCTCTCTCAGCCAGGGTGGAGCGCATCGTAGGTTTGCCACCGCAAGCAGAGAGGGGCCACCGCGGCGCCTCACGGAAACACCGTCCATCTGCCCCTACCGATGGAGAGCACCATGACGACCACCAACTCCCAGACCACCCCCACCCGCCTCGTCGCGACCGAGACCAAGGCCTCGCTCAAGACCACCGAGTTCTGGGCCTTCCTCCTCATCTCGATCGCGATCCTCGTCGCCGCTGCCGTCACCGACAACGGTGACGACGGACAGGGCTTCGGCGCCGACAACGCCTGGATGTACGTGTCCTTCGTGACCGTCGGCTACCTCGTCAGCCGCGGTCTCGCGAAGTCGGGCACCCGTGGCATCGAGCGCGACGACCACTGAGTCGACTCGCACGACCCCGGAGCCGCCCGCCCCTCACCGGGGTCGGGCGGCTTCGTCGTCCCAGGACGCCGCGACGCCGGGGGGACTGCACGCCCAACCCACTCTCGTCAAGTACGCGTAGATCTCTCAGGAAGCACTCGTTCATCGGCCAGACACGCGTAGGTTCGAGGTCACCATCCGCGCGATCCCTTCGTGCGGCCGGCATCCTCCGCGGTGCACCCGACGGCGGGGGACCCCCTGGGACGACTCATCTACGACTCGACGCTCGAGGCCGACTTCGACGACCGCCTGCTGGCGCATCTGCAGGTCGTGATCGGCGCGAAGCTCGGCCGCAACGAGGCCTTCTACTTCTCGTGGAGGGACTCCACCGCGAGCGGGAGCGGCCGGACCTCGCTCTGGCTGCACCCCGCGATCCCGCTCCGCTTCAAGTTCCACGGGGGCCGCGCGCCGACGATCAACGCGGACTGGGTGCGCCGCCTCCTCCAGGACTCGTACACCGCGTCCGGCCTCCGGATCAGCGAGGAGCCCTCCCGCACCGCGGCCCTGTGAGCCCGTAGCGGCGCGTCCGCCGGACCGGAACCCCCTCGTGCTCCCCCGGGAGCAGAACGGAAGCTGACTGCATGAAACGTCTCCGATACGCCGGCGGCAGCATCCTCATCGGGGACGCCGTCTCCCGTGCCCTGCTCGCCTACGCCCGCGATCTCGCCCTCGCCCAGGCCTCCGACACCGTGATGCTCGCCGGACTCACCGAGGACGGCGCCGACGACGAGGCCGAGATGCTCGTCGGCCCGTCGAGCCAGCTCTTCGCCGACAGCGCCGAGGGCCCGGAGTCGCTGCCCGGCGACGCGGCTACCGTCGCCGAGATGGAGTCGCGCCGGAGCAAGCTGCTGTCGCACCCCGTCCGCCTCGAGGACCAGCAGGTCGCGGAGGACAGCGAGTGGTACGCGGAGTGGCCGACGGACGGCTCGTCGCGCCCCGACTGACCGGCTGCGCCGCGCAGCCGTGCTGAGCGGGCCCGGGCCTCAGGCCCCCGCCACCGTCGAGCCGCGCACCAGCAGCTCGGTCTCGAGGATCGTCGTCTGCGGGACGTCCTCGCCGGACAGCACCCGGACCAGCACCTCCGCCATGGTCGCGCCGAAGCCGGTCGTCGGCTGGCGCATGGTGGTGATCGGCGGGTCGCCGGCCTGCGCGAAGGTGTCGCCGTCGAACCCGGCGAGCGCCACCTCCGTGGGCACGGCGATGCCCCGGGCCCGCAGCACGGTCAGGGCGCCCGCCGCCATCTGGTCGTTCGAGGCGAAGACCGCGTCGATCGGGCGGCCGGAGTCGAGCAGGCGGGTCATCGCCGCGGCCCCGTCGTCGAGGGAGTAGTCGCCGTACTCGACCAGCGAGTCGTCGAGCCCCGCCGCGACCACGGCCGAGCGCCAGCCCGCGAGGCGGTCGATGGCGGCCGGCATGTCCTGCCTGCTGGCGATCATCGCCGGGTGGCGCCTGGGGAGACCGAGCAGGTGCTCGGCCATCGACCGGGCGGAGGCGACGTTGTCGACGTCGACGACGTAGCCGTCGCTCTCGTCGACGAGGGGGCGGCCGCCGAAGACCATCGGCAGGGCGGAGGCGGTGCGCGCGTAGGAGTGGTCGCCGCTGTGGTGCGAGACCACGAGGGCGCCGTCGACGTTGCCGCCGAGCAGGTAGCGCCGCGTCTTCTCGGGGGTCGCCTCCGACGCGATGACGATGTTGAGGGTGTACTCGGTCTCGGCCAGTCGCAGCGCGGCGCCCTGCACCACCGAGGCGAAGAACGGATCCGCGAACACCTTCGCGGTCGACTCCGGCACCACGAGCGCGATGGCCCGAGTGCGGCGGCTGGCGAGCGAGCGCGCCGCGAGGTTGGGCACGTAGCCGAGCTGGTCGATGGCGCTGCGGACGGCGCGGACCGCCTCCTCCTTGACCCGGGGGGAGTTGTTCACGACGCGGCTGACCGTGGCGCGCGAGACTCCGGCGAGGGCGGCGACGGCCTCGAGAGTGGGCGCGGACGGTGCGGGATCGTTGCTCATGCGTGCCTCTCGGTCGGGATCCGAGGTTATCCGAGCAGGGTCGGCGGGCCGGCGCGACTCCGGAGGCCACTCGCTGGTCGACGGCCCCGCCCGGCCGTGTTCGGCTCGGAGAACCGTCCTCGGCTCGCGGAATCCGCCGGTTCCTGCGAGCCGAACGACTTTCCGCGAGCCGGAGGCACCCCGGCGACGGGCTCAGCCCTTCACGGCTCCGCCCATGATGCCCGCGATCAGCTGCTTGCCCGCCAGGACGAACAGCACCAGCAGCGGCACGATCGACAGCACCGCGCCCGCGAGCACCACCGAGTAGTCGACGTAGTAGCCCGACTGCAGCTGCGCGAGCGCGGTCTGCAGCGTCGGGTTCGTCGGGCTCAGCACGATCAGCGGCCAGAGGAAGTCGGTCCACGCCATCATGAACGTGAAGAGCGCCAGGATCGCCATCGCCGGTCGCGCTGCCGGCACCGCCACGGTCAGGAAGGTGCGGAACTGGTTCGCTCCGTCGACGCGCGCCGCCTCGATCAGCTCGTCCGGGATGACGTCGACGAGGTACTGGCGCATGAAGAACACGCCGAACGCCGTGACCAGGGTCGGCACGATGACCGCACCGAGCGACCCCGTCCAGCCGAGCTGCCGCATCAGGATGAACAGCGGGATGATGCCCAGCTGCGTCGGAATCGCCATCGTGGCGATGACGGTGATCATCAGCCCGTCGCGACCCCTGAACCGCAGCTTCGCGAAGGCGTAGCCGGCCAGGGTCGAGAACGAGACGACCGAGAGGGTGATGATGCCCGACACGACGACGCTGTTCAGCAGTGCGGTCCAGAACGGGATCGCCGTGAACACCGTGGCGGCGTTCGCGAGGAAGTTCCCGCCCGGGATCAGCGGCAGGGTCTCGGCGCGGGTCGAGTTCGAGCCGCTGGCGACCACGAACGACCACCAGAGCGGGTAGGTCGAGCCGAGGATGAAGGCGCTCAGCAGCCCGTAGGTGAGGAAGCCGGGGCGGTCGACGCGGCCGGCTCCGCGGCGGCGCAGGCCACGGCGGACGGGGAAGGGCGCGGTGGTGGCGGGGGCGGTCATCGCTCGCTCGCCTTCTGGCCGAGGCCGGTCGAGGTCAGCAGGGGGTCGGTGGCGGCGATCTCGTCCGCGGTGGCCCTGCGCTGCCTCCGCTTCGACACGACGCGGTTCTCGACGGAGGCGATCCGCCGCGAGATCGCGAAGTTGACGAGCCCGATCAGGACGATCAGGAGGAAGAGGAGCCAGGCGACGGCCGCCGCCTCGCCGAAGTTCTGGCGGAAGAACGCCATCTCCCACAGGTAGAGGACCGTGGTCTGGAACTGCCGGTCCGAGCCGCCGATGCCGCCGGCGTTCGAGACGTCGAAGAGGCGCGGCTCGGCGAAGATCTGCAGGCCGCCGATGGTGGCGGTGATGATCACGAAGATCAGGGTCGGGCGGATGTTCGGGATCGTGATCGAGGTGAAGCGGCGGAACGTGCTCGCGCCGTCGAGCGCGGCGGACTCGTGCAGGTCGCGCGGCACCGCCTGCATCGAGGCGAGGAGGATCAGGGCGTTGTAGCCGGTCCAGCGCCAGTTGACCATCGAGGCGATCGCGACGTGGCTCGCGAGCCGGTCGTTCGTCCACTCGATCGGAGCGATGCCGACGAGGCCGAGGAGGTTGTTCACGAGCCCGTCCTGATCGCCGAAGATGCTCGAGAAGATCAGCGCCACCGCCACGGGCGAGACCACGTAGGGCAGCAGCACGCTCATCCGCCAGAAGGTGCGGGCGCGCAGCGACTGGTCGAGGGCGGCCGCGAGCAGCAGGGCCACGGCGAGCTGCGGGATCGTCGAGAGCAGGAAGATGCTGAGCGTGTTGACGATCGAGTTCCAGAAGAAGCGGTCGCCCAGCACGGCCGCGAAGTTGCCGAACCCGACGAAGTCGCCCTGACCCTGCAGCAGCTGCCAGTCGTAGAGCGAGACGACGAGCGTGTAGACGAGCGGGAACGCACCCGTGATCGCGAAGAGCAGGAAGAACGGCGAGATGTAGAGGTAGGGCGAGGCCTTCACGTCGAAGCGGCTCGCGCGCTGGCGGAACGTCAGCGGGAGGCGGGGCGTCGGACGCCTGCCCGCCGGGGGCGTCGCCGTGACCGGCGGAGTGAGAGTGCTCGTCATGGCGACGGTGCCTTCCTCGAGTCGGAGAGGCTCAGCGGGCTCCGGTCGGTCGCGACCGGAGCCCGCTCAGCGGAGGGAGTGGGTCAGTCGACGAGCTCGTCGAGCAGCGTGAGCGCCTCGGCCCACGCGGCGTCGCCGTCGAGCTCGCCGCGGTCGACCTTCTGCAGGACGGGGCCGAACACGTTCTCCTGGATCAGCGAGTCGTCGGGGCCCTTGTACTGAGCCACGACTCCCTCGGCGCGCTTCGCGAGGATCTCACCGGTCGGCGAGTCGTTCAGCGACGGGTCGGGGGTGGCGGCGGAGGCGAGCTCCTCCTGCGCGGCGATCGTGCTCGGGAACGGACCGGCCGCCTCGAACGCCTTCAGCTGCTGCTCGGGCTCGCTGAGCCACGACGCGAGCGCCGCGGCCTCGGCCGGGTGCTCCGACTGGGTCGGGACCGAGAGGAACGAGCCGCCCCAGTTGGCCGCACCTCCGGGGAAGACGTCGGCGAAGTCCCAGCCGGTGTCCGCGGCGTCGCCGCCGCCGGCCTCGACGTTGCTCTTCAGCGTGCCGAACATCCACGCGGGGCAGACGAAGGTGGCGAAGGTCTGGTCGGTGAACGACTTGCCCTTGTTCCAGTCCCAGGCCTTCTGCGCGGCCGAGAGTCCGGAGCCGGCAGCGTCGGTCAGCTGAGCCCAGCGCTCCTCGAGCTCGGGGTTGCCCTCGATGTTCAGCTCGCCGTCGGCGGTGTAGTAGCCCTCGGGGAGCTGGTTGACCATGGCATTCCAGACGAATCCGGAGTGGTCGTACCAGGCCTTGCCCGTGGCGTCGTGGTACTGCTTGCCGGCCGCGAAGTAGTCCTCCCAGGTCGCGTCCGCGCCGCCGAGCAGCTCGGCGACGGCCGCGCGATCGGTGGGGAGCCCTGCCGCCTCGAAGGCGGCGGTGCTGTAGCAGAGGCCCTCGGGGCCGATGTCGGTGCCGTAGCCGATGACGCGGCCCTCGGGGTCGGTGGCCTGCTCGTACTTCCAGTCGACCCAGTCGGCCTTGCGGTCCTCGATGCCGTGGTCGCGCAGGTCGACGAACTGGTCCGAGACCTCCATGATCGAGCCGAGCCAGCCCTCCTCGATCGCGACGACGTCGGCGAGCCCGGAGCCGGCGGCCAGCTTGGTGAAGGCGTCGGTGCGGGCGTTGCCGCCGGTGTCGATGTTGTTCGGCACGATGGTGATGCCGGGGTTCGCCTCCTCGTACTCCGCGTAGAGGTCGTCGAACCCCATGGCGTTGAACGTGGTGACGGTGAGTTCGACGTCGCCGCCCTCCGCGGCGTCGGATCCGGATGCGCATCCGGTGACGAGCAGGGCGAGAGAGGCGGCACCGGCGATCGCCGTGGCGATCCTGGTGCGTGGTGATGCGTGCACGGTCACTCCTTCGTGATGGGTGTCAGGGCACTTCGGTAGAGCGCTCTCACGCGGCTGCGTCGCGTTGGTGAGAGCGCTCTCACGAGGTGTGCTGTGAGCATACGGAGCAGTGTGCGGCGAGGTCAAGAGTTTTGTGAGAGCGCTCTCTTTGCCGAAGTGCGATGGGTTTTCGCGTGTGAGCGGAGGCCGGCTGCCGCCGCCGAAGGTCGTGGACGCCGCTGAACGTCCCGACCGGTGAGGGGGAAACGATCCGAGAACGGGTTGATTAACCGCTTGATCAATTGCGCGAGCAGTGGTTACAGTCTGCGTAACCGATTAACCAGTACTGCATCGGCAGCAGACACAGCGGAGTGATCATGGACCAGCGAGGGTTCTACCGGCCTGAGGGCGCCTGGGTGGGCGACGTCATCCCCTGGCAGGAGGACGGCGAGTTCCACCTCTTCTATCTGCACGAGACGCGCGCACTGCCGCGAGAGGGCATGCCCTGGCACCGGATCGTCACCGACGATCTCGTGGAGTTCGCCGAGGCCGGCGTCGCGATCGCCTCGGGCGGGCCGTCCGCCGCCGACCACAACATCTACACCGGCAGCATCGTGCTCGACTCCGACGGCGTGCACCACGCGTTCTACACGGGCCAGAATCCCGACCGGCTCGGCGACGACGGCCGAGCACTCCAGGTCGTGGCGCACGCGACCAGCGGCGACGGCATGAGCACCTGGCAGCGGCATCCGATGCACACCTTCGGCGCGACCGCCGGCTACGAGACGGGCGACTGGCGCGATCCCTTCGTGTTCCGCGACGAACGGGCGGGGCTCTGGCGGATGCTCGTCACCGCCCGCCACGCCGAGGGCCCGGCACGCCGCCGCGGCGTGATCGCGCAGTGCACCTCCGTCGACCTCATCACGTGGCAGCCGGCCGAGCCGTTCTGGGACCCCCGCCGCTACATCGCCCACGAGTGCCCCGAGGTGTTCCAGTGGGGCGAGTGGTGGTACCTCGTCTCCTCCGAGTTCAGCGACGCCTTCACCACGCGCTACCGGATGGCGCGCGATCCGAGCGGGCCCTGGCTCGTCCCCGAGCACGACACGATCGACGGTCGGGCGTTCTACGCCGCGAAGTCGGCGGAGCGCGACGGGCGGCGCTTCTTCTTCGGCTGGATCGCCTCCCGGGAGGGCTCGGCCGACGACGGGGCGTGGCAGTGGGCCGGGACGCTCGCGGTCATCGAGGCCGAGCAGCGCCTCGACGGCACGCTGGCCTTCCACCCCGCACCCGAGCTGCGCGCGACGTTCGAGACGCCCGCCGAGCTGACCGGCCGCACCGTCCTCGACGCGCCCGACGGCTACGCGCAGCTCCTGTCCCCGGAGGAGACGCCCGGCTCGTTCCGGCTCGTCGCCCGACTCGACATCGGCGAGGGCACCACCGAGTGCGGCGTCGTGCTGCGGGCGAGCGCCGACGGAGACGAGGGCTACGTGCTGCGTCTCGAGCCGCGCCGCGGACGACTCGTCCTCGACCGCTGGCCCCGCCGGACGACCGGCACCGAGCAGTGGCAGATCTCGGGCGACGTGCCCTTCGCCGTCGAGCTCGAGCGGCCGTGCCGACTCGACCCCGGCGCGCACACGCTCGACGTGATCGTCGACGGCGATCTCTGCGTCGCGACCCTCGACGACTCCGTGGTGCTGAGCACGCGCCTCTACGACCGGCCGAGCGGCCGCGTCGGCGTCTTCGTCGGCGAGGGGCGCATCACCGTCGACTCGTTCGCCCTCGCACCCAGGAGCGAGCGCCTCCCCGACCCGCGGAGCGCCGACGCGCTCCTCGCTTCCACGTCCTGACCTCACCCGCACATCGATCAATGGAGATTCCGATCATGACCACCCACAGGCGCAAGGCCTCGTTCCTCGCCGCGGCCTCGGCCGCCCTCGCCCTCGCGCTGACCGGCTGCGCCGGCAGCACCGCCGCCGTCGACCCGTCCGACGTCGATCCCGCCGGCGACATCGTCCCCCGCGAGATCTCGTGGCTCCTCTCCCGCCCGGCCGACGGAGGCGTCATCACGGCGATGCAGCAGATCGCCGACGAGTACGCGGCCGACCACCCGGGCTTCGCCCTCAACCTGATCACCACGCCGGACCGGCCGTCCTACGTGCAGAAGTACGAGACGCTCGCCGCCGCGAACAAGCTGCCCGAGCTGTTCGACACCGACGCGACTCCGTTCGCGCAGAAGCTCGCCGATCAGGGCCGCATGGTCGACATCGACCTCCTGCTCGAGGATCTGGGCATGTCCGGCGACTACCGCGAGGCGGCGCTGAACTACCAGCGGTTCGACGACGGGTCCCTCCGCATGGTGCCGTTCGAGTTCCAGCTCGAGTTCTTCTGGTACAACAAGGCGCTGCTCGACGAGGCCGGCGTGCAGGTCCCCGCGACCCTCGACGACTTCCCCGCGATGTGCGAGAGCCTCCGCGCGAAGGGGATCACCCCCATCGCGCTCGACGGGCAGGACCAGTGGCCGCTCGAGCGCTACATGGCCTACTACCCGTTCCGTCTGGCGGGCCCCGAGTACGTGCAGGACCTCAAGAACGGCGACGCGTCCTTCGCCGATCCGGCGGGGCGCGCCGCAGCGGAGTGGCTGTCGGCACTCGGCGAGGCGGGGTGCTTCCAGGAGGGCTTCTCGTCGACCGGCTACGCCGACGCGCAGGCGCTGTTCACCTCGGGCAAGGCGGCCGTCTACAACACGGGGACCTGGGAGCTGAGCAACCTCGCGACCGAAGCGCTCGATCCGGCGGTCCGCGACTCCGTCGACTACTTCACCCTGCCGACCGTCGACGGAGCCGTCACCGCCGACGACGAGTACGTCACCCCGTCGGGGATCGGGATGGCCGTGAACACGCAGACGTTCGATCCGCTGGTCCGCGACTTCCTCGCCTTCGCCCTCGAGCGCTACCCCGAGGTCTACGCGGCGACCGGCGCTCTCTCGCCCACGACGTCGGCGGCGACCGCGATCCCTGCCGACGCGACTCCGCTCTACACCCGCGCGGTCGAGCAGGCCGACTCGGTGGGCACAGCGATCGCGATGCCCTGGGACACGCAGCTCGACCCGGCCACGAACACCCGCCTCCAGCAGGAGCTGACGCTGCTCGTGCAGGGCGACACCACTCCCGACGAGTTCATCGAGACGATGGACGCCGCCCTGGCGGAGAACAGCGATGGCTGATCTCGCCCCGGCCGGGACGGTGCGCACGCGCCCGTCCCGGCCCCGGGCGGCCTCGATGCTGCCCCGCCGATCGCGCCTCTCGGTGCTGGTCTTCCTCGTCCCTCCGCTGGCCGTCTACGGCCTCGCGGTGCTGCTGCCGATCGTGCAGTCCCTGGTCCTGAGCTTCTTCCGCTGGGACGGCATCACCGACATGGCGTTCGTCGGTGTCGACAACTACGTGAAGATGCTCACCCGCGACGACGTCTTCTGGACGTCGTTCGGGAACGCGCTCGGCTACCTCGCGATCTGCCTCGTTCTCCAGCTCGGCGGCGCACTGGTCGTCGCGAGCCTGCTCACCGCGCTCCCCCGGGCGCGCGAGCTCGTGAAGACCCTCTACCTGCTGCCCGCGGTCATCTCGACCGTCGCGATCGCGATCCTCTTCCAGCGGATCTACTCGCTCGAGCCGCTCGGCCTGCTCAACCAGGCCCTCGGCTGGATCGGGCTCGAGGGGCTGCAGACCGCCTGGCTCTCGAACGTCTCGACCGTGCTCGCCGCCGTCTCGATCCCAGAGGGCTGGCGGTTCACCGGGCTCTACATGCTGATCATCTACGCGGCCCTGCTCGCGGTCCCCCGCGAGCTCGAGGAGGCGGCCCGCCTCGACGGCGCCTCCTGGTGGCAGCTGTTCTGGAGGGTGCGCTTCCCCTACATCCGGCCCGTCTGGATCACGACCACGATCATGGCGACCACGTTCGCCCTCCGCGGCTTCGACATCCCGTACCTCCTGACCAACGGCGGCCCCGGGCAGTCGTCGGAGCTGCTGACGACCTACATGTACAAGACCGCCTTCGTGCACACCGACTACGGCTACGCGAGCGCGATCTCGGTCTTCATCGTCGTCGAGTGCCTCGTCGCGGTCGGCATCATCCTCCTGCTCCTGCGTCGAAGGGACGACTCATGACCACCCCCGTCCTCACTCGTCCGGTCGACCGGCGCCCACCCGCGCCGCCCGCTGCGCGCCGGAGGCCCGCGCGGCCGCCGCGGGCGCGACTCCAGCGCACCCTGCTGACCGTCACGGTCGTGCTGATCGTCGTGGTGCAGGTGTACCCGCTCGCCTGGCTCTTCCTCACCAGCTTCCGCACGGCGGCCGATTTCGCCGGCGGCAACCCCTTCGCCCTCCCCTCCGAGGTGACTCTCGAGAACTACTCCCGTGCGTTCGCGAGCGGCAACCTCGGCCTGAACATCGTGAACAGCCTGATCGTGACCCTCGGCGCGAGCGTGCTGATCGTGGTGGCGGGCATGATGGCGGCCTTCGCGCTGCAGGTCCTCGGCTTCCGCTTCAGCCGGGTCGTGCGGGGGCTGTTCCTGCTCGGGATCATCGTCCCGGTGCAGATCGCGCTCGTCCCGCTGTTCATCGACTACTCGCGGATCGGGCTCCTCGACACCCACCTGTCGATGATCATCCCGCTCGCGGCGTTCGCGCTGCCGATGGCGGTCTACCTCTTCTCGTCGTTCTACGAGTACATCCCCGCCGAGATGTACGAGGCGGCGTCGCTCGACGGCGCCGGGCCGTACCGGATCTTCCTCCGGATCACGTCGCCGCTGTCGGTGAACACGATCATCACGGTGGTGCTCGTCAACAGCATCTTCATCTGGAACGACTTCATCTTCGCGAACACCTTCGTGCTCTCCGACGGGCTGAAGACCATCCCGTTGGGCCTGCAGAATTACATCGGAGCGATGGGCAACACCGACTGGACCGCGACCTTCGCGGCCGTGTGCGTGACGGTGACTCCGCTCCTCCTGGTGTTCCTGGTTCTGAACAAGGCCATGATCCAGGGACTCGAGAGCGGAGCGACCAAGGGATGAGCACCTCGGAGAACCCGCGGAACGGCTCGGTCGTCACGATGCGCGACGTCGCGAAGGCCGCCGGCGTGTCGGTGGCGACCGTCTCGCACGTCATCAACGACAAGGCCGGCGCCCGGATCGGCGAGAACGCGAGGCAGCGCGTGCAGGAGGCGGTCGCCCGGCTCGGCTACCGCCCGAACGCCCTCGCGAAGACCCTCTCGCAAGGCACCTCGCGCTTCATCGGGCTGGTCGCGGACGCGATCGCGACGACGCCCTTCGCCGGCCAGATCATCCACGGAGCGCAGGACGAGGCGTGGCGGCACGGCTACGTGCTGCTCGTCGCGAACACCGACGGCAACGCCGCCGTCGAGCAGGAGGCGATCGCCATGATGCTCGAGCACCAGGTGCACGGGATCCTCTACTCGAGCTGGTACCACCGCGAGATCGTGGTGCCCGACGCGCTGCACCAGACCGACACGGTACTCGTCGACTGCTTCGCCGTCGGCAGCGGACTGCTCGCCGTGGTGCCGGACGAGGAGCAGGGCGGGCGGACCGCGACCGAGGAGCTGCTCGCCGCCGGCCACCGCCGCATCGCCTTCCTCAACACCACGTCGGACTCCCCCGCCCAGACCGGTCGGCTCGCCGGATACCGGGCCGCCCTGGCGAGCGCGAACATCCCGTTCGACGAGTCGCTGGTGTTCCCGGCGGCTCCGGAGCAGGAGGGCGGCTACTCGGCGACCGCCGCGGTCCTCGCCTCCGAGGCCACCGCCGTCTTCTGCCACAACGACCGGGTGGCGATGGGGCTCTACGACGGTCTGCGCGAGCGCGGCCTTCGGATCCCCGAGGACATGGCGGTCATCGGCTTCGACAACCAGGACGTCATCGCCGCGCACCTGCGGCCTCCCCTGACCACCGTCGCCCTCCCGCACTACGAGCTCGGCGCCGCCGGCGTGAGGCTGCTGCTCGGCCTCGAGTCGGCGTCGCCCACGACGCCGACGCTCATCGCCTGCCCGCCGATCCGTCGCGACTCGATCTGACCCCGGCGGCGGTCCGCACCGCCGCGCTGCCGCGGGGCGCCTCCCGTGGGGTGCGGCTGCTGCTCCGCCTGGACGGACCGCTGGTCGAGGTCTGCGGCGCCGACGGCCCGGGCTGACGCGCGACGCCTCGCGGATCCTGGCCGCTCAGCGAGCGGCCGGTGGCCGGAGAGCGACGCGTCGTCACGGCCCGGCCGGGAGGCGTCTGGGCGGTGGGCGGCCGCGGGCGGTGGCGGTGCTGGAGTGTCCCGGTGCCCGCGCCCGTCGCCGGGCCGACCCACCCGGACCCGAGAAGGAACAGTCATGCCCGCCACACCCGACACCCGCACCACGAGCGAGCAGCGCACGCAGCACGCCGAGCAGTACTCGGCCGCCGCCCGCTACGCCTCCGAGGCATTCGGCACGTTCCTCCTGGTCGCGGGAGGCGTGGGCACCGCGGTGCTCGCCTCCGCGTTCCCGGACTCGACCAACGCGCTCGGCGTCGGATTCCTCGGCGTCGCCCTGGCCTTCGGGCTCACCGTGATGACGGGCATCTACGCGGTCGGCCACATCTCGGGCGGCCACTTCAACCCGGCCGTCTCGATCGGCTTCGCCATCGCGGGGCGCACGGAGTGGCGGCACATCCCGGGCTACCTCGTCGCCCAGCTGGTCGGCGGCGTCGCGGGAGCGGGGGCCGTCGCGCTGATCGCGGCCGACGGACCGGCCGGCTACCTCGCCGCGGCCCGCGACTCCGGATTCGCCTCGAACGGCTACGGCGCGTTCTCGCCCGGCGGCTTCGGGCTGGGCGCGGTGATCCTCGCCGAGGTCGTGCTGACGGCCGTGTTCGTCGGAGTGATCCTCTCGGTCACCGCGAAGAGCGAGTACAAGGCGATCGCGCCGCTCGCGATCGGACTCACCCTCACGCTCATCCACCTGATCAGCATCCCGATCAGCAACACCTCGGTGAACCCGGCCCGCTCGATCGCCGCGGCCGTCTTCGCCGGCCCGGACGCCCTCGGGCAGGTCTGGGTGTTCCTCCTGGCGCCGATCATCGGCGCCGCTCTGGCCGGCATCAGCGCGAAGCTGCTGCACCGCCGCTGAGCGCGCCCTCGATTCCTCAGAAGTTGCAGTAATCGAGCGCGACTACCGCAACTTCTGCGGAGTGGGTGCCCTCAGTCGCTCGCCGCCGGCCCGAACGCGCCCTCGAGGGCGGCGGCCTGGCTCCGCCAGAACCGTCGCGAGACCTCCTTCGTCCGCATCACCGCGTCGAAGCCGTGGAACGCACCCGGGACGATCTCGAGCTCGCACGCGACCCCCGCCTCCCGGAGCCGTTCGGCGTAGCGGACGTCCTCGTCGAGGAAGAGGTCGAGGCTGCCCACGCCGATCCAGGCCGGGGGCAGACCGGTCAGGTCGTCCCGGCGAGCGGGCGCCGCGTAGGGGGAGGCGGGGACCGGCCCCGGGGCGTGACCGAGGTACGACGTCCAGCCGAACCGGTTGCTGCCGGGAGTCCACATCCGGACGCCGTCGGTCGAGAGGTCGGTGCGCAGCACCGTGCGGTCGTCGAGCATGGGATACACGAGCAGCTGGAAGGCGAGGGAGTCCTCGCCGCGGTCGCGCACGAGCTGCGCGACTCCCGCCGCCAGACCGCCGCCCGCGCTCGCCCCGCCGATCGCGACCCGCGTGGCGTCCACTCCGCGCCCCTCCGCGTGCTCGAGGAGCCACGTGATGACGGCGTGGACGTCCTCCACTGCGGCCGGAGCGACGTGCTGCGGCGAGAGGCGGTAGTCGACCGACACGACGGTGATGCCCAGCGTCCGCGCGAAGTCGATGCTGGACGCCTCGTCGATCAGGTGGTTGCCGATGACCATCCCGCCGCCGTGCACCCAGACGAGCGCCGGAGCGGCACCCCGCAGCGACCGCGGACGGTAGATGCGGATGCCGACCGGCGGAGCCCCCTCGGGTCCGGGCACCCGCAGATCGTCGATCCGCAGATCCTCGGGTGCGCGCCGGCGCGGTGCGGGCAGCCGGTTGATCGCCCTGACGATCCGCGGGCCGAACGAGAACCGCGGGAGGAAGCGCGCATCGCGCAGATCGGGGTGGAACTCGGCCATCGTCGGCTCCTGCTCGTGCGTCGTCGCCCGCGTCGGACAGGGGCGTCCGGCCGCGGAATCATTCTGACGGAGCCGCGGCGGTCTGCGGCGGTCACGAGAACCCCCGACTCCTCGAAAGTTGCGGTAGTCGAGCGCGACTACCGCAACTTTTGCGGAGTCGGATCGGCTCACCGGGCCGCGACTCCGTGCAGCGGCGCGAGTGCGCTGTCGAGCGCCGCCTCGAGCGGCCACGCCGACCGCTCCGGCTGGCTGAGCACGAGCCCGCCCTGGACGGCCGAGAGGATCACCGCGGCGAGCCGCTCGGGATCGGCCGACCCGTCGACGGATCCGGCGGCCTGCATCCGGCGCACCCCCGCCGCGAGCAGGCCCCGCCAGTCGCGCATCGTCCGGGCGATGCCCGCCTCGAGCTCGGCGTCGACCATCGCGGCCTGGCTCGCCAGCGACCCGATCGGGCAGGCCCACCGGCCGAGGCCGATGTAGTACTCGACCAGGCGCACGCGCCAGCGCTCCCACGACTCCCACGAGCCGAGGTCGTGGATCTCGGGCTCCTGAGCGTCGAGGAGCTGGCGCGCCTCCCACTGCGCGACCTCGCGCACGAGCTCGGCCTTGCCGCCGGGGAAGTAGTGGAAGAGCTGGCTCTTGCTGGTCAGAGTCGCGGCGCGCACGCCGTCGAGGGTCGTCCCGCCGATGCCCGTGGCGAGGATCTGCTCCCCCGTGGCCTCGATGATCCGCTGCCGGGTGAGGCGCCCCCGCTCGGTCAGCGTCGTCTGCTCCATGCCGCCAGCCTAGCTGAGTGGACCGTTCGGTCCAGAGGTGTGCTACGAATGGACCATGCAGTCCAATGAGCAGATCCTCCAGTCCCTCCCCCTCGACTCCCGCCTCGCCGGCCGCACGGCGATCGTCACCGGCTCCAGCAGCGGGATCGGCGAGGCCGTCGCCCGCGTCCTCGCCGCCTCGGGTGCCGAGGTCGTCGTCACCGGCAGGAGCGCCGAGCGCACCCGCTCGGTGGCCGACGGCATCACCGCCGCGGGCGGGACAGCGCACGCTGTCACCGCCGACCTCTCGGGCGGCCACGACGCCCTCCGCGCCTTCGCCCGGGACGCGACGAGCGTGCTCGGCGGCCGGGTCGACATC
The DNA here is from genome assembly GCF_009807175.1 of Rathayibacter sp. VKM Ac-2803. NCBI lineage: Bacteria > Bacillati > Actinomycetota > Actinomycetes > Micrococcales > Microbacteriaceae > Rathayibacter > Rathayibacter sp. VKM Ac-2803. The sequence continues at coordinate 529,358 of NZ_WUCD01000001.1, forward strand.
CTCGTCAACAACGCGGGGGTCTACCCGGTGGGGCCGACCGCGGCCCTCGCCGACGCCGATCTCGAGGCGGTGCTGGCCACGAACATCCGCGTGCCGCACGTCCTCGTCGCCGCACTCGCCCCGGCGATGGCCGAGCGCGGGTCGGGCGCGATCGTCAACATCGGCTCCTGGATGTCGCGGGTCGGCATCCCGTTCGGCGCCGCGTACACCGGCTCCAAGGCGGCGATCGAGCAGATGACCCGCACCTGGGCCGCCGAGTTCGGCCCCCGCGGAGTGCGCGTGAACACGGTGGCACCCGGCGCGACCTCGACCCCGGGGAACGCGGCGGACGCCGACGTCCTCGCGACGATGACCGCGGGGACCCCGGCCGGCGTCCCCGTCCGCCCCGTCGACATCGCCCTCGCCGTCCGCTTCCTGGTCTCGGACGAGGCGTCGTTCGTGCACGGCACCGTCCTCGACGTCGACGGGGGCATGGCGAGCACCCGCCTCGGCTGAGCACGGGGCGACGCGCCGGGGAACACGGAGAGCCCCCGGCGCGTTGCCTCTCACATGAGCGTTCCCCTCTCGATCCTCGACCTCGCCCCCATCGCCCCCGGAGAGACCGCGCGCGACAGCTTCGCGGCCTCGGTCGCGCTGGCGCAGCAGGCCGAGCGGAGCGGCTACCGGCGCGTCTGGTACGCCGAGCACCACAACATGGCGTCGATCGCGTCGAGCGCGACCTCGGTGCTGATAGCCCACGTCGCGTCGCAGACCTCGACGATCCGGCTCGGGTCCGGCGGGATCATGCTGCCGAACCACTCGCCGCTGCAGATCGCCGAGCAGTTCGGCACGCTCGAGACCCTGCACCCCGGGCGCATCGATCTCGGCCTCGGCCGTGCTCCCGGCAGCGATCAGGCCACGTTCCGTGCGCTCCGCCGCGACCCGGAGTCGTCCGACCGGTTCCCGGAGGACGTCCTCGAGCTCCAGGCGTTCCTCGCCGGCCAGTCGCGCGTCGCCGGCGTGAGCGCCACCCCCGGCGCCGGCACCCGCGTGCCCCTCTACATCCTGGGCTCCTCGCTCTTCGGCGCGCAGCTCGCCGCCGCGTTCGGCCTGCCCTACGCCTTCGCCTCGCACTTCGCGCCCGATGCGCTGCACCAGGCCGTCGCCGCCTACCGCAGCGGCTTCCGCCCCTCCGAGCAGCTCGACGCGCCCTACGTGATCGCCGGAGTGAACGCGATCGCGTCCGACGACGCCGACGACGCGCAGCGCCAGTTCGCCGAGATGAAGCGCGCCCGCCTGATGATGCTGCTGCGCCAGAGCGGTCAGATCCCGCTCGACCGCACCTTCGACGACGAGGAGCTCGACGCCCTGCTGAGCGCCCCGATCGGCGCGCACGTGGCGAGCATGACGACCTACACCGGGGTCGGCACGGGCGAGCAGGTGGCCGACTACGTCGCCGACTTCGCCCGCACGGCCGAGGTCGACGAGGTCATCGTCGCCCACGCGTCGCTCGCGACGGAGGCGCGGCTGCGCTCGGTCGCGCTGCTGGCCGACGCGAACGACCGCGTCGCCGCCTAGGCGGTCCCGCTCCCGCTCCCGAAGAGCGGGTGCACCGCGACGACGGCCACGACGAGCGCCAGCGCCGCGACGGTGATCGCCACCTCGAGCGGGAGCACCGGGCTCCTCGAGCGGGCGCAGAGGACGAGCCGCACGGCGCAGCCTCCGCCGAGGACGGCCGACCAGACCACCAGGGTCCAGCCGATCAGCCAGGCGAGCGCGAAGAGCGGCTCCACTCCCGCGATGAGCGGTGCGGCTCCGAGCGCCACCGCCGCGCCGCTCGCGAGCACGAGTGCGGCGACGGGGACGACGACCGCCTCGGGCTCCACGACTCGTTCCACGCGACGGACTCTACGAGTGCGGAGCGAACAGCACGCGTCCGCCCCCGGAACGCCGGGTGTTCGTGCGATCGCATCCTCTCCGCGGATGCGGAGCTAGACTCGTTTCCATGCCGCAGTTGAGGATCAGGGACGCCGCGCACTTCCTCGGTGTCAGCGACGACACCGTCAGACGATGGATCGATCTCGGCGTGCTCGCGAGCGAGAAGGACTCCGCCGGCCGCGGGGTCGTCGACGCGCTGGCCGTCGCCGAGCTCGCCCGGAAGAACGCCGTCCTCCCCGCCGACCCGTCCGAGATCGGCCGCTCGGCCCGCAACCGGCTCGTAGGAGTGGTCACCGGCATCGTCGCCGACACCGTCATGGCGCAGGTCGAGCTGCAGTGCGGCCCGCACCGCATCGTGTCGCTGATGAGCAGCGAGGCCGTCCGTGAGCTCGGCCTCGAGCCCGGCTCGATCGCGATCGCCGTCGTGAAGGCCACGACCGTCATCATCGAGACCCCGGGCGGCAAGGCGTGAGCGCCAGGGCGATCGCCGCGGTCGTGCTCGCCGGCGCCGCGACCCTGGGCCTCGCCGCGTGCAGCACAGCGACTCCGACCGCCACCGACGGCGACCCGAGAGGCTCGATCACCGTCTTCGCCGCCGCCTCGCTGACGAGCACCTTCACCGAGCTCGCCGACGAGTTCGAGGCCGCGAACCCGGGCGTCACCGTCGACCTGACCTTCGCCGGCTCCTCCGATCTCGTCACCCAGATCACCGAGGGCGCGCCCGCCGACGTCGTCGCCACCGCCGACGAGAAGAACATGGCGAAGCTGACCGACGGCGGCCTGGTCGACGCCTCCGCCCCCGTCGACTTCGCGACGAACGTGCTCGAGATCGCGGTGCCGCCGGGCAACCCGGCGGGCATCGCCTCCTTCGCCGATCTCGCCGGAGCGGGCGTGAGGACCGTCGTCTGCGCCCCCCAGGTGCCGTGCGGAGCCGCGGCCACGGCGGTCGAGACAGCGACCGGAGTCGAGCTCTCGCCGGTGAGCGAGGAGTCGTCGGTCACCGACGTGCTCGGCAAGGTGACCAGCGGCGAGGCGGATGCCGGGCTCGTCTACGTCACCGACGTCCGGGGGGCGGGCGACGCGGTCGAGGGCATCGAGTTCGCGGAGGCGGCGGAGGCGGTCACGACGTACCCGATCGCCCCCGTGGCCGGGTCGGCGAGCCCCGCCCTCGCGCAGGCGTTCGCCGACTTCGTGACCGGCGAGGTCGGCCGCGGCGTGCTCGAGACCGCGGGGTTCGGAGCGCCGTGAGACTCGGGGTCCCCCGCTGGCTGATCGCCGTCGCGGTCGTCGGCGGCGCCTTCGTGGTGCTGCCGTTAGCGGCGATGATCACCCGGGTGAACTGGGCCGAGTTCCTGCCGCTCATCACCTCCGAGGCCTCGCTGGACGCGCTCGGGCTGAGCCTGCGCACCTCCCTCACCGCCACCCTGCTCTGCCTGCTGCTCGGCGTGCCGATGGCGATCGTCCTGGCCCGCACGCGCTTCCGCGGCCAGCGGATCCTGCGCGCCCTCGTGCTGCTGCCCCTCGTGCTGCCGCCGGTGGTCGGCGGCATCGCCCTGCTCTACACGTTCGGGCGCCGCGGGCTGGTCGGGCAGTCGCTGGAGGTGCTCGGAGTGAGCATCGCGTTCTCGACCACCGCAGTGGTGCTCGCGCAGACGTTCGTCGCCCTGCCGTTCCTCGTGCTCAGCCTCGAGGGGGCGCTGCGGACGGTCGGCACCCGCTTCGAGGCGGTCGGGGCGACCCTCGGCGCGCGGCCGACCACGGTCCTCCGCCGCGTCACCCTGCCGCTGGTGCTGCCCGCTCTCGTGTCGGGGGCCGTGCTGTCGTTCGCCCGGGCGCTCGGCGAGTTCGGCGCGACCCTCACCTTCGCCGGATCGCTGCAGGGGGTCACCCGCACCCTCCCGCTCGAGATCTACCTGCAGCGCGAGACGAGCCCCGACACGGCCGTCGCGCTCTCGCTGGTGCTCGTCGTCTTCGCCGTCGCGGTCGTCGCACTCGCCCACCGCGTCGGCGAGACTCGGGCTCGCGCGTGATGCTCGAGTTCACCGCGGCTCTCGCCGCCCGCGGCGTCGACGTGGAGCTCTCGATCGACGAGGGCGAGACCGTCGCGATCCTGGGGCCGAACGGAGCCGGCAAGTCGACCCTCCTGAGCGTGCTCGCCGGGCTGCTCGTGCCCGACGCGGGGAGCGCGACGCTGAACGGCCGGGTGCTCTTCGACCTCGCCGCCCGCGGCCCGAGCCGGTGGCGTCCGCCGCACGACCGCGGAGTCGCGCTGCTCGCCCAGGACGCCCTCCTCTTCCCGCACCTCAGCGCCCGCGACAACGTCGCCTTCGGCCCGCGGAGCGGCGGAGCACCGCGGACGACCGCCGGCGCCCGCGCGGACGAGTGGCTCGCGCGGGTCGGCGCCTCCGACCTCGCCGCCCGCCGTCCGGCCCAGCTCTCGGGGGGCCAGGCGCAGCGGATCGCGGTCGCGCGGGCCCTCGCCGCCGACCCCGCGCTCCTCCTGCTCGACGAGCCGATGGCCGCTCTCGACGTCTCGGTCGCCCCCGCGCTCCGGCGGCTGCTGCGCGAGGTGCTCGCCGACCGGACCGCCGTGATCGTCACCCACGACGTCCTCGACGCCTACACCCTGGCCGATCGTGTCGTCGTGCTCGAGCGAGGGCGCGTCGTCGACTCGGGCCCGACCCGCGCCGTCCTCGACCGCCCGACGACGCCCTTCACAGCGAACCTGGTCGGCCTCGACCTGCTCACCGGCACGGCTCACGGCGAGTCCGGCCTGCTGACCGACTCCGGGATCGTGGTCGCCTCCCCCGGCGAGCGCATCGCGGAGGGTCGCCGCGCGGCGATCGCCGTCAGCCCCGGCCGCGTGAGCGTCGCGACGTCGCGCTCCTCCGCCGACAACGTGCTCCCCGGAGTCGTCACCGACATCGAGCCCCGCGGCGACGCGGTGCGCGTGCGCGCGGCGGAGCTCGCCGCCGACCTCGCCCCCGGGACCGTCGCCGCCCTCGACCTCGCCGTCGGCGACGCCGTCTGGTTCACGTTCGCGGCCGGCGACGCCACCCGCTACCCGCTGGGCGCCTGACGCCGCCGAGGGAACCACGACCCGTCGAGGCCGCCACCTCTCCGCGGCTGTCTCGACGGGAGCGGGTTCCCTCGGTCAGCGCCAGAGGTGCGCGGAGGCGATCTCGGCGCCGCGGGCCAGCGAGTCGAGCTTCGCCCAGGCGATCTGCGGATGGATGCGGCCGCCGAGCCCGCAGTCGGTCGCGGCGATCACGCGCTCGCGGCCGACCACGGAGGCGAAGCGCTCGAGGCGCTGCGCGACCAGCTCGGGGTGCTCGACCACGTTGGTGGCGTGCCCGACGACTCCGGGGACGATGACCTTGCCGTCGGGCAGCGCCACGTCCTCCCACACCCGCCACTCGTGCTCGTGGCGGGCGTTCGCGGCCTCGAAGGAGTAGGAGCCCGCGTCGATCTCGAGCATGAGATCGACGATGTGCCTGAACTCGATGTCGGTGGTGTGCGGTCCGTGCCAGCTGCCCCAGCAGAGGTGGAAGCCGATGCGGTCCTGCGGCAGCCCGCGCAGCGCGTGGTTGAGCGCCTCGACGCGGATGCGGGTGAAGGCGCGGTAGTCCTCGAGGTTCGGCTCGGGGTTGATCTGGTCCCAGTTCTCGGCGATCGAGGGGTCGTCGATCTGCAGGATCAGGCCCGCGTCGATCACGGCGCGGTACTCCTCGCGCAGCACCTCCGCCCACGCCCAGATGTGCTCCTCCTCGCTCGCGTAGTGCGCGTTGTGGATGCGCGCGCCGCTGCCCGGCGAGAGCGAGGTGATGAAGCCGTCGGCGATGCCGGCGTCGTCGAGCGCCCTGCGCAGATTCCGGGCGTCCGTCGCCACGGCCTCCTGGCCGATGTAGCTCAGGGGGCCGGTGGTCGAGGGGAACGCAGTCGCGGTCCTGCCGGTCGAGATGCCGCTTCCGGGGTCGGAGTAGGCGTCGCGGAAGAGCGTCCAGTCGCGGCGGTCCGGGAACGACGTCAGCCGCACGCGACCCGGCTCCGAGCGCACGGGCTGCGAGCTGAAGATCGACTCCTCGGTCACCGACAGGCCGGCCACCCGCTGGAACGAGTACGACCACCAGGCTCCGTAGTCGACCGCGCTCGACATGGCCTTGCCGAACTCGCCGTCGCCCGGGATCGTGATGCCGACCGCCTCCTGGCGGCGGACGAGCTCGTCGACGGCGCCCGCGAGGAGCTCGTCGAACTCGGGCGTGCGCTCGAGGGTGAAGCCGTCGTCGGCGATGCGGCGGGCCTCGTTGGCGGCGATCAGCGCGGGCGTGCGCGGCAGGCTGCCGGCGTGGGAGGTGGGGATGACAGGCATGGTGTCACGCTAGCCACGAGCGCCCCGAGGCCGCCCGCGTGCGTACCCGTGTGACGCGGCGCGTGTCTGGCGCGCTGCACCAGGGGACGCTTCTCGCCGCTTCGATGCCGCCTGTGCGGCGAGAAGTGCCGAACGGAGGGGAGCCGGCGAGGGCGCGGGTGATCCGTTCGCCGACTCCCGCCCTTCCGGCGCGGTCACGAGGGCGAGAAGTGTCGAGTCGGCACTCCTCGCGATCGTGCACTGACGGCCGCGTTACCGGGGCTCCGGAGGCAGCAGCTCCTGCAGCACTGCACGCGCGGCCGACCCGGGGCGGGCCCGCCAGGCGACCCCGAGCTGCGACCTCGCCTCGGGGTCCTCGAGGCGGAGGATCACCAGCTCCGGCGCGTCGGCCAGCGTCGACTCGCTCGCGACGGCGACGCCCAGCGAGCGAGCGGCGAGGGCGCCGAGGGCGACCGGCGAGGCGACCTCCCACCGGGGAGCGACGCGGAGACCCGCCCGCGCGAGCGACGCCTCCAGGGCGACCCGCGCTCCCGTGCCCGGCGGCAGCGTGATGAGGTCGGCGTCGGCGAGCTCTCCGGGGTGGACCGACCCGCGTGCCGCCCACGGGTGCCCCTCCGCCACGGCGAGGACGAGCGCGTCGTCGACGATCGTCGCGGACTCCAGACCGTCGGGAGGACCGGGCGTCCACCCCGCGACCACGACGTCGAGGTCGCCGGAGCGCACGCGGGCGAGCAGGTCGTCCGAGGTCGACTCGACGAGGCGCAGGTCGATGCCGGGGTGCGCGGAGTGGACCGCGGCGATCGCGTCGAAGAGGTCCGGCCAGGTGAGGCCCGCGACGGTTCCGAGGCGCACGGCACCGACCACGAGGCCGCGGAGCTCGTCGGCCGCGGCCCGGACTCCGTCGACGGACGCCGCCGCAGCTCGGAGAGCCGGGAGCAGCCGCTCGCCCTCGGCCGTCACCGAGATGCGCCGCGAGGTGCGGTCGAACAGCGCCGCCCCCAGCTCGCGCTCGAGCTTCTGCACCTGCGCACTGACCCCCGACTGGCTGACGTGGAGACGCGCCGCCGCCGCCGTGAACGACCCGGTGTCGGCGACGGAGATCGCGTAGAAGATCTGGTGCAGTTCCATCAGTCCCGATGATAGGTCGCATCCTGATCAGATGTTGGACCGATGCGATAGCGACGCGCAGGCTGGAGGCATCGACCGGAAGGACACCGCCATGGACCAGCAGGACGCCGCTCAGCGCGACGCCACCCGCGACGCCGCCACCGTCTACTTCGACGCGTGGCGCGACCGCGACTTCGACCGCCTCCGCACCGTGCTCGCGCCCGACGTCGACTTCGTCGGCGTCCTGGGCACCGCCTCCGGGATCGACGAGTGCCTCGCGGGCCTGCGCGGCATGGCGGAGTCGATCATGACCGACCTCGTGCTGCACGCCCGCGTCGTCGACGGCGCCGACGCGATGACCTGGTTCGATCTGCACACGGCGACGACTCCGCCGGTCCCGACCGTCAACTGGAGTCACGTCGAGGACGGTCTGATCACGCGCATCCGGGTGACGTTCGACCCCCGGCCGCTGCTCGGGTGACGCACGGAGGTCGCGGGCGACCGGGCTCTCGGCCTTCTCCCAGTCGGAGGGTCCGCTCCCCTTAGTAGGGTCGTTGTCAGCAAGGGGAGTACTCCCGACTGCGGTGAGCCCGTCACTACGGACGCGACAGAGCGTCCCGGGCCATCGGCTCCGCCACCACCTCCACGAGGTCGTCGGCCGGAGTGGAGGAGACCTTGGTCCCGTGTCGACCACCCCTTGGAGTACCCCGTGCAGGTCACCCCCGCCGTCTGGCTGATCACGATCGCCGTGACGATCGCGTTCTTCGTCTACGAGTTCTTCGCCCACGTGCGAAAGCCCCACGAGCCCACCATCGCCGAGTCCGCGCGCTGGTCGGCGTTCTACATCGGTCTCGCGCTGCTCTTCGGCGTCGGGATCGGCATCGTCTCCGGCTGGGGCTTCGGCGGCGAGTACTTCGCCGGCTACCTCACCGAGAAGGCGCTGTCGCTCGACAACCTCTTCCTCTTCCTCATCATCATGGCCGGCTTCGCGGTGCCGAAGATCTACCAGCAGAAGGTGCTGATGATCGGCATCGTCATCGCGCTGATCATGCGCGGCGGCTTCATCGCCGTCGGCGCGGCACTGATCGAGAACTTCTCGTGGGTCTTCTACCTGTTCGGCGCCCTGCTCTTCGTGCTGGCCTACCAGCAGATCAAGGGCGACCACGGCGACCCGTCGAACAACGCCTTCATGCGCTTCGTCCGCCGCATCCTCCCCGTCACGGACGAGTACCACGGCGACAAGCTCACCGTGAAGAAGGACGGCCGCCGCTTCGTCACCCCGATGCTCCTGACCATCGTGGCCATCGGCTTCATCGACCTGGTCTTCGCGCTCGACTCGATCCCCGCCATCTACGGTCTGACCAACGAGGCGTACATCGTCTTCACCGCCAACGCCTTCGCCCTGATGGGTCTGCGTCAGCTGTTCTTCCTCATCGGCGGACTCCTGGAGCGCCTCGTCTACCTCAGCCAGGGCCTCGCCGTGATCCTCGGCTTCATCGCCGTCAAGCTCGTCTTCCACGCGCTGCACGTCAACGAGGTCCCCTTCATCAACGGCGGCCAGCCGCTGCTGTGGGTGCCCGAGATCCCCATCTGGTTCTCGCTGACCTTCATCGGCTCGACCATCGCGGTCGCGACGATCGCGAGCCTCCTGAAGACCCGCGGCGACCGCGACAAGGGCGACCGCGCCACGGTCGAGGGCGCGCCCGTCGAGACCGCGGCGGACGCGGACTCCCGCACCGACGCCTAGCACCCGCCGACAGCAGCGCCGTTCCCCCGGGAGCGGCGCTGCTGTCGTGAGCGTTGTGCCGCCTCTCGCTGATCGAGTAGCCCGCGGAGCGGGCGTATCGAGATCCACCGGCGTCAGAAGTCGAGATCAGAAGCCTCATCGACTGACGCTGGTGGGTCTCGATACGCCCCTGCGGGGCTACTCGACCAGCGGGCTGGCGGTGACGGAGGAGCGCCTCAGGTCGTCGGTGTCCAGATGCGCATCGTGGAGGGGCCGCGGTTCGCCCAGCGGTAGTAGGGGCGGAGCTCGGCCGAGAAGCGCTCTCCGGACTGAGCGGAGACGTCGTAGGGCCAGCCGTCGGCCGGGGCCTCGCGACGCGCCACCGTCACGCGCGCTCCGTCCGCCGTCGCGACCGGCTCGACGGAGGCGTCCAGCACGACGTGCTCCGTGTCGAGGCCGTCGGGCAGGTCGACCGACTCCAGGGCGAGCACGAACGGCCCGCGCTCCACCGCGATCTGGCCACGGGCCGCGTCGATCCGGGGGTGCGGAGTCACGAACCGGGCCGCCATCGGCAGCGACAGCCGCACGACGTCACCGGCCGAGACCTGGACGTCCACCACCGTCAGCCGCGGATCGACGGGTGCACCGTCGAGCACGGCCGCCCCGCGCGCGAACGGAGGGATGCGCAGCGACAGTGCGACACTCGACCCCTCGAGCACGCGCACCACGACCTCGCCGTCACTCGGGTACTCCGACTCGACCTCGAGCACGACGCCGCCCGTGCTCACCCGGTACGAGCCGTACTGGTGCAGCTGCACCCCCTCCTCCGTCGCGGTGGCGAAGCCCAGCTCGACACTCGCGAGCGTCCGCGCCACGTTCGTCGGGCAGCACGACACCCAGAACCACGGTGCCCGGAGGCTCGACTGGGCGCGGTCGGTCTCGACCGACTCGTCGGGCGCGACTCCGTCGACCCGCTGCTGCAGGGTGTTCGTGTAGAAGAAGGCGCGGCCGTCCTCGCGAGTCGAGGGCAGCACCGCGTTCAGCAGAGTGCGCTCGATCAGGTCGGCGTACTGCGCGTCGTTCGAGCTCAGCAGGAGGCGCCAGCTGAGCATGTTCGAGGCGATCGCCGCGCAGGTCTCGGCGTAGGCGCGGTCCGGCGGCAGCTCGTAGTCGGCGCCGAAGGCCTCGTCCTGGTGGTGCGAGCCCATCCCGCCGGTGACGTAGGTGCGGCGCGCGACGGTCGCCACCCACTGCCGGGTCACGGCCGCCGAGAGCTCGGCGTCGTCCGTCTCGACCGCCACGTCGAGGGCGCCCGAGGCGAGGTACAGCGCCCGTACCGCGTGCCCGCGCAGCACGTCGGCGTCGCGCACCGGCACGTCGTCCTGGAAGTACTCGGGCCCGTACGGGATCGACCCGAGCGTGCCGGTGCCTCGGCGCTCCACGAAGAGCCGGGCGAGCTCGAGGTAGCGCCCCTCGCCCGTGGCGCGCGCGAACTCGGCGAGCGCCGGCTCGATCTCGGGGTGCCCGCAGACCGCGACGCGCCCCTCCGGCCCGAACTCCCGGTAGACGTGGTCGGCCAGTCTCCGCGCAACCGCGGGCAGCAGGTCGTCGTGCCCGGTGCGCAACCGTGCCACCGCCGCCTGGATGAGGTGCCCGAAGCAGTAGAGCTCGTGCCCCCACTCCAGGTTCGAGTAGCGCGCAGGCTGCCCTGGCCGGCCGAAGCTCGTGTGCAGGTACCCGTCCGCCTCCTGCGCCGACGCGACGCGCGCAACGATCGCCTCGTACTGCTCGGAGAGCTCGGGGTCGGCCGAGCGGCCGAGCTCCCATGCCATCGCCTCGAGCAGCTTGTAGACCTCCGAGTCGACGAACTCTATGCCCGCGTGCTGGTCGCCTCCCGCCTCGGTCGACAGAGTGCCGGCGGAGGCGCGGTCGAAGTTGCCCGACCAGCCCACCCGCTCGATCCACGAGAGGCAGTGGCCGATCACCGCCTGCGCGTTGAGGTCCTGGTAGTGCTTCCAGAAGCCGCCGGTCAGGCGGATCTCGTCCTGCCGCAGCGGCCGAAGGGCACTGCGGGTCGGGGCGACGGGTCCGCCGAGGGCGGTCGTGACGGTGGTGGGCACGGGAGTCTCCTTAAGAGAGCGGATCAGTCCTTGACGGCACCGGCGGTGACACCCGCCGAGACGTACCGCTGAGCGACGACGAGGAGGACGGCGGCAGGGATGGAGGCGACCACGGCGGTCGCCATGATCGAGTTCCACTCCTGGTTGTTGTTGCCGATGTACTTGTAGATGCCGAGCGTGATCGGCTGGAGCCTGCCGCCGCTGTCGAGGGTCGAGGCGAAGATGAAGTCCGACCAGGCCCAGAGGAACGCGAAGAGCGAGACCGTGACGACGGAGTTGCGGCTGATCGGCATGATCACCGAGGTGAAGGTGCGCCACGCGCTCGCGCCGTCCATCCGCGCGGCCTGGGTCAGCTCGTCGGGGATCCCCGACATGAACGCCGTGAAGATCAGCACGCCGAACGGCACCGCGATGGTCGAGTCGGCGACGATCAGGCCCGGGATCGAGTTGAGCAGCCCGAGGTTGAGGTAGATGGCGTAGAAGCCCATCGCCATGATGATCGCCGGGATCATCTGCGCGATCAGGAGGACGAAGGAGAGTCCTCGCCCGCCGCGCGGTCGCAGCTTCGCGAGCGAGTAGGCGGCCGGCGCCGCGATCGCCACGGTCAGCAGCACGGTGCCGAGTCCCACGATCAGGCTCGTGCCGAGGTAGGGCAGCTGCTCGCTGACGACGGCCTGGTAGCCCGTGAAGGTCGGTGAGAAGGGGAACCAGTCGGGCGGATCCTTGCGCATCGACCCGGTCGGAGTGAGCGAGACGTTGATCATCCAGTAGACGGGGAACAGCATGATCGCGGTGAGGACGATGCCCACGAGCGTCAGCCACCAGGGGCGCCGCGCGGTCACGAGTCGGCCTGCTTGCGCTGGACGCGGATGTACACGAGGCCGAAGACGAGCGCGAGGACGATCAGCAGGTTGCCGACCGCCGCCGCGGGTCCGAAGTCGGGCAGCATCGAGCCGAAGCCGAGCTGGTAGGTCCAGGTCGCGAGCGTGGTCGACGAGTCGGCCGGCCCGCCCTTGGTCATGATCCAGATGATGTCGAACACCTTCAGCGTGTAGACGAGGCCGAGCAGGATCGTGATCGCCGAGACCGGGCGCAGCAGCGGCAGCGTGATGCGCCAGAACTGCTGGGCTCCGGTCGCGCCGTCGAGCGAGGCGGCCTCGTAGAGGTCCTGCGAGATGTTCTGCAGACCGGAGTAGAGGATCACGAGGTTGAACGGGATCCCGATCCAGATGTTCGCGATGAGCACCGCGATCAGCGAGGTCGTCGGCGAGGTGAGCCAGTTGATCTGGCCGATCCCGAACGACTCCAGGAAGGCGTTCACGATGCCGGAGTCGCTGTTCAGCATCCACGACCAGGTCGACGCCGACACGATCAGCGGCAGGAGCCACGGCACGAGGAACAGCGCCCGGAGCGTCGTCGCGAGCGGGAACCGGCGGTAGAAGAAGACCGCCAGCGCCAGCCCGAGGGTGAACTGGAAGGCGATCGACACCCCGGTGAAGACCGCCGTGTGCAGCAGCGCCGGGCCGAACGTCGCATCCTGGAACACCCGGATGTAGTTGTCGAACCAGATGAATGCGGCGTCGCCCTGCACGAACGAGCGGACCGTGTAGTCCTTCAGGCTCAGCTCGAGGTTGCGGTAGAGCGGGAACGCGTAGAAGACGAGCAGGTAGACGACGAGCGGGGCGAGGAACGCCCAGGCGACGAGCTGCCCGGCCTCGGGTCGCCTCCGCCGGCGGGGCGTCTCGATCGCCGACACGGCGGGCGGCGGACCGCTGCGGAGCAGCCGCGTCGTCTCGAGTGATGTGGTCATGGTCTCTCCTTGCCGACGGCACCGGATCGCCGGGGCGATCCATCGAGGCACCGACCCCGGCGGTCGTCGATCACTTCGTGGCGGATTCCGCGGCCGACTGCGCGGCCTTCAGGGCGTCCTCGGGCGACTGCGAGCCGCTGAGCGCGTTCTGCACCGCGCCCCAGAGCTGCTCCGAGATCTGCGGGTACTTCGTGCCGAGGTTGTCCGAGGTGCGGCCCTTCGCGGCCTGCACGGCGGTGACCCACGGCTCGAGGTCGGCGTTCTCGGCGACCTGCGCCTCCTGCGCGTCGGCGGTCGGCGCGATGTACGAGAGCGTGTTGTCGGTCGTCACGAGGTTGTCGGTCGAGGTGAGGCACTCGGCGATCGCCGTCGACGTCTCGTAGCGGGCGGTGTCGTCCTGCACCGGGAGGGTGAGGAACTCGCCTCCGGTCGGTGCGGGGGCCGAGCCGCCGTCCTTCGCCGGGATGGAGAGGATGCCGTAGTCGATGCCCGACGCCTTCGCGTTGGCGAGCTGCCAGGTGCCGTTCTCGCCGAACGCGTACTCGCCGGTCTCGAACTCCTGCCAGCTGGTGGTCTGGGTGTTGCCGATGACGGAGTTGGGCGCGTAGCCCTTCTGCACCCAGTCGGTCCAGAGCGAGACGGCGTCGACCGCCTCGGGCGAGTCGAGCTCGGTGAGCTCGGCGCCCGAGCCCCAGAACCACGGGAGGAACTGGAAGCTGCCCTCCTCCGTGCCGATGCCGGAGAACGTGATGCCCTTGCCTCCGGAGGCGGTGACCTTCGCGAGCGCATCGGTGAGGCTCGCCCAGTCGGTGATCGAGGCGACGTCGACGCCGGCCGTCGCGAGGACGGTCTTGTTGTAGTACAGCGCGAGGGTGTTCGCTCCGATCGGCACCCCGTAGGTGTCGCCGTCGATCTCGCCCGCCGCGAGGATGTTGGCGTCGATGTCGCCGGTGTCGAGTCCGTTGTCGGCGGTGGTGGTCAGGATGCCCGACTCGGCCAGCGTGGAGACCACGGGGTTGTCGACGAGCAGGAGGTCGGGCGAGTTGCCCTGCTGCCCGGCGAGCAGCGCCTTGTTGGTGAGGTCGGTGGTGTCGTAGCCGGTGCGCTCGATGGTGACACCCGCCTCGGTGCCGCACGCGTCGATCAGCTTCGCCCAGTCGGAGGTCTCGTCGAACTGGGGGTACGGGTCCCAGAACGTGTAGGTGCCGCCGGCGGCGTCGGTGGAGGCGCCTCCTGAACCGCTCGCGCAGCCGGTCAGCGCGGCCGCGGCCGTTCCCAGCAGGACGGCGGCGGCGAGGCCCCGTGCGTGCTTCCTCTTCATCGCGGATGTTCCCTTCGTCATTGACGGGTGTCGGTGCCTGGTCCGGACCGTGAGCCGGACCGAAACTACTTTCTGCGGGTTCACACTAGACACAGGGCGGATGTGATGTCGAGAGGAATGTCGTTTTCGGTCTTTTCGGATCTGTGCGAGGATCGGACCCCGGCGCTCTTCGGCGCCCGAGGGACGGGGGACGCCATCGCCGCACGCAAGCCCGCGGGCACGATCACGCTGTCCGACGTCGCGCGGGAGGCCGGCGTCTCGATCGCCACCGCGTCGAAGGCACTCAACGGCCGCGACCAGGTGCGCGCCGAGACGCGCCAGCGCGTGCTCGACGCCGCAGCGGCCCTGTCGTTCACGCCCAATCCGTTCGCGCAGGCCCTCAACTCGCGCCGCACCGGCACGATCGGGATGCTCACCAACGATCTCGACAACCGCTTCGTGCTGCCGGTGCTGCTCGGCGCCGAGGACGCGTTCGGCGCCGGCTCCACCTCGGTGTTCCTCTGCGACGCCCGCGGCGACTCCGTCCGCGAGCAGCACCACATCAAGAACCTGCTGGCCAAGCGCGTCGACGGGATCGTCGTGCTCGGCCGCACGACGAACCCGCGACCCTCGATCACCGCGACGATCCCGGTGCCGGTGGTCTACGCCTACGCGCCCTCAGAGGACGAGCGCGACTCGTCGTTCACGCCCGACAACGCGCTGGCCGGGGTACTGGCCGCCCGCCACCTGATCGAGCGGGGGCGGAGGCGCATCGCGCTGATCAACGGCGAGCCCAGCTACTCCGCCGCGCACGACCGCGCCCGCGGGGTCGAGCAGGCGCTGACGGAGGCGGGCCTGCCGCTCGTCGGCGGCGACGTGCTCTACGGCCAGTGGTCGGAGAGCTGGGGCCGCCAGTGCGCCGAGACTCTGCTCGACGCGCATCCGGACCTCGACGCCCTGATCTGCGCGAGCGACCAGATCGCGCGCGGCGCCCTCGACCACCTCCGCGAGACCGGCCGGTCGGTGCCGCGCGACGTCGCCGTCGTCGGCTTCGACAACTGGGACCTGCTCGTCGAGGCCGCGCGCCCCCCGCTGACCAGCATCGACATGCAGCTCGAGACGCTGGGACGCGCCGCCGCGGAGGAGCTGTCGCACGCGATCCACGGCCGCGCGACCGCGGGCGTGCGCTCGATGCCGGTGCGGCTGGTGCCGCGGGAGTCGTCGGGCTGACGAACGACCCCGGTCAGCCCCGCAGGGCGAGCAGCCACGCGTAGAGCGCCATCGACAGCAGGTAGCAGCCCGCGATGATCGCGTACCCCGCGACGTACACCCGTGCAGGACGGCCCCGCGCGGTCCACCAGCTGAACCTGCGGAACGCCCACGGCACGAAGATCCAGCCGAGGAGCTGCGTCGAGACGACGTTGCCGATGAACAGCGACAGCCAGAACGGCACGCCGTGCGCGGCGAACAGCGGGTCGGCGATGAAGTAGCCCCAGAGGAACACGATCGGGTAGAGCATCAGCAGCACCAGCAGATTGCTCTTGAACACCGGGTCCGGGACCGGCTTGTCGCGGCCGGCCCAGAAGCCGAAGCCGTAGCTCGCCCGGGTCAGCGAGAGCTGCTGGTTGTACGCCGCCCCGTCGGCGAGCAGCGCCCTGCGCTCCGGCGACTCGATCCAGCGGTCGAGGTCCGCCTCCGTGTCGAAGCTCAGCACGACGACCCAGTCGTCCTGCACGCCCGGGATCGGCCGCTCGACCCGGTGCCCGACGAAGCCCTCGAAGTGCGACTCCGCCGCCGAGATTCGGCGCTGCCAGGCCAGGAAGGCGGCCTCGTCGTCCGGCGCCACGCGGCTCGTGATCAGCACCGAGGCGGCCTCGGCGGGGTGCCTCGCCTCCTCGGTGAACAGGTGGACCGAGTCGTTGCCGACGAGCACGCCCGCCATCTCCTCGAGGAGGCTCGCGCGCTCGGGACTCTGGAGCCAGCTGCGAGCGGCGTCGCGGTCGCGGAAGCGCTCGACGACGATCCAGTCGACCTGGTGCGGAGGATCGGGGCGGAGGACCTCGCGGCCGAGGAAGCCGGGCCGACCCTGGAGACGCTCGCCGACCGACTCCTGCCACGCCTCGTAGCGGGCGTAGTCCGCCTCGGCGAGGCGTCGGTGCGCGACCAGCGAGACGGGAGCCGAGACGGCGGTCGTATCGGCCACCGTCAGGCCTTCTGGTAGGCGAGCTCGCCCATGATCCAGGTCTGATCGACGGCGCGCTCGTCGCCGACCATCATGATGCCGAACAGCAGCTCGCGGACCGCGTCCTGGGTCAGCTCGCCGCCGTCGTGGGCGAGGCTCTGGTGCCAGGCGGAGGCGGGGGGCCCGGCCGTCCAGTCCAGCGCGACGAAGTCGGCCTCCTTGCCGATGTCGAAGCTGCCGACGAGATCGTCGATGCGCAGCGCCTCCGCACCGCCCTTCGTGACGGAGTAGAAGGCGCGGTAGGGCGAGAGCTTGTTGCGCTCCGACTCCGCGAGGTCCATCTCGCTGGGCACGATGCTGCCGTCGAGGATCGTGTTGTTGAGCATGCCCACCTTGTAGGCGTCCTCGAGCGAGTTGAGCAGGCTGAACCGGTTGCCGCCGCCCATGTCGGTGCCGAGGCTGAGCAGCACGCGGTGCTCGGGATCCGTCGCCCGGCCCAGGCGGAAGAGGCCGGAGCCGAGGTAGAGGTTCGACGACGGGCAGAACGCGACGGAGGCGCCCGACCGCGAGAAGCGCCGGAACTCGTCGTTCGAGAGCCAGACCCCGTGCCCTCCGGTGAACTTCGGTCCGACGAGGTCGTACTTCTCGTAGACGGCGAGGTAGTCGTGGCAGTCCTGGTGCAGCGCGAGCACGCCGTGGATCTCGGCCGGGTTCTCGGAGATGTGGGTGTTGATCCAGACGTCGGGGTGCTCCTCCTTCAGGCGCCGGCACTGCTCGAGCAGCTCCTCGGAGGCGCCGAAGGCGAAGCGGGGCGTGATCGCGTAGAGGCTGCGCCCGACCCGGTGGTGCTTCTCGATGAGGGCGCTGCTGTCGGCGTAGAACTGCTCGGGAGTGTTCGCGAAGTACTCCGGCACGTGGCGGTCGATGCCGGTGAGGCCGCCGATCATCCGCATGTTACGCCTGGCCGCCTCCTCGAAGAAGACCTCGTTGCAGGTGAGGCTGCCCGTGGTGAACGTCTGCGCCGTGGTGGTTCCGGAGGCGAGCAGGTTGTCGAAGAAGTGCGTCGTGCCCTCGAGCGCGTAGTCGCGGTCGGCGTACTTGTGCTCCTCGGGGAACACCCACTTCTGCAGCCACGGCAGCAGCTGCTCGCCGTACGCCCCGAGCACCCGGGTCTGCGGCAGGTGGATGTGGCCGTCGATGAAGCCCGGCACGATGATCCGGTCGGCGATCTCGGTGACCGGCACGTCGGCGTGCTTCACCGAGAGCTCGGAGTACGGGCCGAAGTCGACGATGATGCCGTCCTCGAGCACGAGGAGCCCGTCGGCGTGGAACCGGGTCGCCGCCTCCTCGTTCCCCACGTGCTTCCACGGGTCGTCGATGAAGTCGAGGAACGTGCCGCGGATCGCCGTGAAGGCCACTGTGTACTCCCGAGGAGGTGCGCCCGCGCGGAGGCGCGAGGTATCGGGCTCAGCGTGGCAGGGGGGCGGGGCGGGGCGGACCCCCCGTTAAGGCTCGTCGCCCGCGCCGCCGAGAGAATGCGTCGACGCGGAGCTCACGCCGTGCGGTCGCGCCGTCCGAGAGTGAGTAGAACAGCAGCGTCGCCCGACTGCCCTTCGTCGACCTCACCAGCGTGCATCCCGATCCCGAGCGGATGGCAGCCCTCGCGATCGACGTGGCGCACCACCGCCTCGAGAATCCCTACGGTGACACCTGGACGCACACGGTCCCCGCTTCCCTCATCGTCCGCGGGAGCACTCGAGCCGTCTCTGGATGAGCACCCCGGTGCCCTGCGATCGCGGGGTGCTGGACAGTGGCGGCAGCTGCTCGCCGTACGCCCCGAGCACCCGGGTCTGCGGCAGGTGGATGCGGCCGTCGATGAAGCTCGCTGGTTCGCCGCGGGCTTCGAGCGATGAGAGCCCCATGATCTCGGCAAGAGCTGATTTCCGGTGATCGATGGCAATCGCGACAGCTGGGTGATTCCGGCCCGCACCAGCGATGACATCGCCACCGGCTCGAGATCGAAGCGACTGACGTGCAGTAGACCGACCGCGCCGCCCGAATGAAGGGAGCGAATACGGCGAGAACCTTCGGTAACACAGTTCTCCCTATAGGCTTCCGCCATTTCGCGGCCGACACGTCTTCATCTGCGCATCGGATTTTCTTCGTCGTCGGATGCGACGTCATCCAGCCGTCGACCGTGTTGCTCCAGGGCTCGGCGCAGAGCCCGCGCGTCACCGAATCCGGACACATGGGCGATCACCTCTCGAGGAATCCGAGCGCCGTTCTCTGCAGCACTCAAGTACTCGTCGGCCACCTTCAGACGCACTTCTCGCAGAACGGACTTCGGGCTGGTTCCCTTCTGAGCGAATACTCGACGGAGATAGCGCGGAGACACCCCGACGGCGGACGCCAGATCGGCCACCGTGAAGTCCGGAGCCTTGAACTCGCGCTCGATCACGCCGAGAGCCGAGTCGTACAGCTGGGCGACCCTGTCAGGTCGTTCTGCGCGGCGGTCCTCGAGAGTCTGAACGAGAAGCGCCGTCAAGAACGAGGTGAACCCGCGGAGAAAATGCGAGAAGCCCGCTTCTGCGGGTGCGAGCCCGAAGCCCAGTGCGCTGCTCGCAGCGCTGACGACCAGCTGACGGTAGCCGGGGAGCGGTTCGTTCTCGATGAAGCCGGGCGCTACCAACTCCCGGAGTGATGGCGGAAGATCCTCGAGATCGAACTCGGTCTCGTACCGGGCGATCTCGCTCTCCGATCGCATGGTGAACTTCGTGTCGAGAGGGAAGACAGCGAAGCCTCCCGGCCTGAGCTCTCTCGGCCCTTCCCATTCCTCCAGCTCCACCATCGATACACCTTCGATCTGAAGGAAGATGAGCGATGACTTGATGTTCTCGACGTGAACATCGGCGGTGATACTGCTGTGCCAGACTCGCGTGAGCCGAGTACTCGCGTCGAGCATCTCATTCGCGTAGAGCTGCAATCCCTCCGAATCGGATACCGAGACCCCGCGTTCGAGAAACCACTTCGAGCCAGCAGAGCCGCGCAGCGACGTGGAGGTCACTGGAGATGCAGGCATAGCGGCACTCCTTCGTGAGGAGCGCGTCGGGTCCTGATCGACCACCAGTCGGTCGAGGCGCCTCTCAGGTGAGAAGTCAATCAGTGCGCTCCGCGCGAACTCGCAAAAGGCCAGAAGCGGACCAGCGCATCGGCCATTTGCGGTCCAATACCAGAAGAATCGTCAGGAAATTCGCGAGATTCCGTCACGATCTGTCCGTTCCCTTCCCACAGATCCCAACGGAGACGACAGTGACCCATCGCGACACGCCCAATCGAGACATCAAGATCGGTGAGGACTGGACAGTCCCCAACCCCGACGGAGTCGGCCGACGCACGATCGTGCAGGGATCGGTCTGGACGATCCCCGTCGTCGCGATGGCGGTGGCGACGCCGGCTTCCGCCGCGTCCAACCAGCCCACGCTGGCGTTCACCCAGCCCAGCTACTCCGGCGTCGCGTGCGGCACCATCTCGGGCGTGCAGGTGCGACGCACCACCGACGGCGCTGCTCCGGCCGCCGGAGAGATGATCAGCGTCACCCTCACCGACGGCTACACCTTCGCCGGCGGCTCGACGACCTACTCGGCACCCGCCGACGCGAACGGCACCATCACGCTGCCCGACATCACGGTGCCGATCGGCGGAGGCGCGACCACCTTCAACGCCTCCTCCGGCACCCTCACCGACACCGCGCCCGTCACGGTTCCTCGCGTCACCGTCGCACACACCTACACGTCGGACGGAGGGAACACCACGTACTCATCAGTTCCCTCAGACGCCACCACTGCCGGCTGGACGTCCTACCTCGCCCCGAACGGCGACCTCTACTACGGCAACAACGTCATCGCGACGAACGTCACCTCCGCCGACGTCCAGCACGACCAGGCCACCGCCCAGGACTTCATCACCTACGTCTCCAACGGCGTCGCCTATATAAGGTCGGGCCAGCCCCTCGGCGCCCCGATTGCCAGCCCCGACGTCCCGGCAGCCTCCACCGTCGTCGGTTGGACCACATGGCTCGCCCCCAACGGCGACCTCTACTACGGCAACAACGTCATCGCCTCCAACGTCAGCTCCGCCAACGTGCAGCACGACGCAACGTCCTCCCAGGACCTCGTCACCTACGTCTCCAACGGCGTGGCCTACACGAGGTCGGGCCAACCCCTCGGCACCCCGGCCGCCTACGCCAACGTGCCTGCGGGCTCCACCGTCGTCGGCTGGACCACCTGGCTCGCCCCCAACGGCGACCTCTACTACGGCAACAACGTCATAGCCTCCAACGTCAGCTCCGCCAGCGTGCAGCACGACGCAGCGACCTCCCAGGACTTCGTCACCTACGTCTCCAACGGAGTCGCCTACCGGAGGTCGGGCCAGCCCCTCGGCACCCCGACTGCCAGCCCCAGCGTCCCGGCGGGCTCCACCGTCGTCGGCTGGGCCTCCTACCTCGCCCCCAACGGAGACCTCTACTACGGCGACAACGTCATCGCCTCCGACGTCACCTCCGCCGACGCCCAGCACAGCGAATCCACACCCGCCGACTACCTCACCTACGTCGCGGAGGCCTGCGCCTAGTCGCCGTCTGAAGCACCTCGAGGAGGGACCTGACACTCGTCAGGTCCCTCCTCCTCTTCTCGCGGTGCCCGTCACTCCGGCATCCGACCCGGTGTTCCTGGGTCCGCCGGAAAAGGAATCCCCCTCATCCGGGTTGACCGAGTAGTGACTCCGTCCCGCGTTCGGGCGACTGATTTCAGTGAGACTGGCCTCATGCATCCGGTTGACCAGTCAGCGACAGCGGCGCGATTGCGGGCCGCGACCTCGGGCGCGGATTGGGCCGCCGTCGTCGCGATGATCGACCGGAGCTGGGTCGAGCTGCTGCAGGAGTTGCCCGACGAACTGCTGGCCGCCCTGGACCAGGTACCGAGTACGGTCCTGAACGGCCGGCCGCGGCTGCGGTTCGCACGCGAGCACCTCCGGATGCTCACCGGGCAGCATTCCCCCTCCACCTACCGCCTCATCACCACGACCGCCGATCCCGCTGACGACATCGACAGGCTCGCCCTGCTGACCGCGCAGATCATCGCCGCGCGAGCCGCCGGATCAGGTGACGACGTCATCCGCCTGATCGCGATCGCGCACGACCTGCGCCGACGGCAGTCGATCGAGTCGACCCCCGCGCTCGCAGGCGCCCTGCCCGAGATGCTCTACCAGTGGGGCCTCGCGCTCGAGCGCTCCGGTGACTTCGAGGGTGCGCTGCTCGACTACGTCGAGAGCTTCGACTGGGCCGCGACCGTCGGGCACCGGATGATTCAGCGCGCCGCCGGGGGCGCGCTCGCCTACGTGCACGCCCTCCACGGCCGCATCGCCATGGCACAGACCTGGCTGGACAAGATCCCCCCGTCCACACCCCAGGACTGGTGGGAGCCCGCCTACTGCCTGCAGGCGCAGCTCGCGGAGTCGCTGATCCTCTCCGCGCAGCTGCGCCCGCCTCCTCGTCAGGACCTGCTCGAGAGCGTGGACGCGCACGAGCTCATCCAGCACTGGGCATCCGCGTTCCTCGTCCGCGCGATCACCTGCCGAGAACCCCACGCCGCACGCCGCCTCCGCAACGACCTCGACGCCTTCCTCACCTCCCTGCCCCCAGGCCAGAGACACGACCCCGTCAACACCGCCCAGGTCGACCTCACGCGGCTGCTGCTCTCGGCCCGCGCGTGCGAGCTCGGCCACCACGACCTCCTCGACCGGCCCACCACGACCGCGCACCTGCTGCGCCAGGCACCCGCCGCCGTCCACGCCATGCGCCTCGCCCGGTACGGCAAGGCCGGCCTCGCTCTCCGGATCGCCGCGCCCCTCCTCGACGTCGACGGCTCCCGTCCCCGCATTCTCGTGCCCGCTCTGCTCGCCACCGCCATCGCGACCACCGATACTCCCCGCCGCCACGATCTGCTCACCGAAGCCGCACTCGTCGGACACGCCCACCAGCACTTCGACCCCTTCGCCTTCCTCCCGCCGGACCTCCGCGCCGAAGCAGCACGCCTTCTCGACGCCCTCGGCGACACCGACGTCGCCGAACGACTCCGAGCACCCGAGGGTGAAGGGCGCTTCCTCCCCGCGACGCTGACCCCCCGCGAGCGCCTGGTCGCAGAGCACGCCGCCGACGGACTGAGCAGCACCGAGATCGCCGCCGCGCTCTCCGTCAGCGTCAACACCGTCAAGACGCAACTGCGCAGCGTCTACCGCAAACTCGGCATCACCTCCCGCGCCGAACTCCGGCACCTCCACCAAGCCGATCCGAGCTGAGCTGAGCTCGAGAGTCCCCACCCGGCGAGGTCGCAGCTCCAGCCCTCCGCTGTCGCTCCTGCGCCGGTTCCCTGCCGTCGTCACCGCGGTGCGCCCGGCGCGCGCCGGCAGGAGCCGGGTCGCTCTCCGAGTCGCGGCGCCACTGCTGAACGTCGACCGCTCCCGCCCGCGAGTGCTCGTACCCGCCTTGCTCGCGACCCACGACTCGCCGGCGCGTCAGCCCCTACTCCGGCATCGAGAAGTCCGCGAAGTCGAACCCCGGCGACACCATGCAGCTCACCACCGCGTCGTCGCGCGAGGGCAGCGTCCGCTGCCACACATCCGCCGGAACCACGGCCTGCACCGGCAGCCCCTCGTGGGCAGACCCCAGCACCACCGTCTCGCCGTCCACCGGCTCAGTGCCGAGGCCGCCGTACTGCAGCGCCACCCGCCCGGGCCCGTTCCAGATCCAGCTCTCGGTCGAGGACACCCGATGCCACGCCGAGCACTCCCCCGCCGGCAGGAGGAACACGATCAGCGTCGCCGCCGGCCGCTCGCGCACCGAGCCGTCGGCCCCCACGAGCCGTACCCGCTCCGGCGACTCCCACGTCCGCCGGTACCAGCCGCCCTCGGGATGCGGCTCGAGCCCCATCGATACGGCGAGCGCCGGGCGGCGCACCGTCTCGAGCACCCGGCCGTCGACGCTCAGCCGGTCGACCACCTCGTTCGTCAGCTCTGCCATCGGACCTCCCCCGAGATGATCGTGGCGAGGGCGGATCCCTCGCCGGATTCGACGATCGCGGCGACCACGTCGTCCGCTGAAGAGCCGTCGATGCCCAGCACCGCGAAGTCGGCGAGCAGTCCCGGCACCAGCGTGCCGAACGACTCCGCCTCCCCCATCGCCACGGACCCGCCGAGCGTCGCCGCCGTGAGCAGCCGCTGGTGCAGGTCGCGCTCCGCGTAGCCCTGCGCCCGCGCGACTCGGTACAGCTCGGCCACGTCGCCGAGCAGATCCAGCGACGGAGTCGACGACAGCGAGTCGGTGCCCACTGCGATCGCGTTGCCCTCGCGCAGGTAGTCGGCGACCGGGGCCTCGTCGAGCCCGATGACCGCGTTCGAGCGCGGACACAGCGCGACGGAGGTGCCCGTGCGGCGCAGTGTGGCGCGGTCGTCCGCGTCCACGTAGATCCCGTGCGCGATGTGCACGTCGTCGCCGAGCGCGCCGATCGTCTCGGCGTAGGCGACCGGGCGCAGGGCGCTGCCTCCGTTGCGCAGCAGGTGGAACCCGTCGTAGCCCCAGCGCCGCCACTGCTCGGCGAGGTCGCCGCGACCGTGCATCGTGTACTCCGCCTCCCACGCCGACTCGGCGAGGTGCAGGTGCCGGCGCACGCCGAGCTCCTGCGACAGCGGGGTGAGATCGCTCAGCACGGGAGTGTCGAGCGAGTACGGCGCGTGCGGCGACAGGCCGATGCGGGTGACTCCGGAGGTGCGCACCAGCTCCGCGGTGATCGCGCGGCCGCTCCCCCGCCAGTCGTCCTCGAGGAGGCTCATCAGCTCCCAGTAGGCGATCCCGTGCACGCCGCCCGCCTCGAGCACGCCGAGCGCATCCAGGTCGGTGACGATGTCGGCGATGGCCGTGGTGCCGGTCGAGACCGCGATCTCGAGGCCGGCGGCCGCCGAGGCTCCCCAGTCGTGCGGCTCCTCGTAGACCACCTGGAACGCGCGCGACCAGTCCTCGAAGCCGTCGTAGCGTCCGGCGCCCACCGACGCCATGCAGGTGTACTGGAGGTGCGAGTGGGCGTTGACGAGGCCCGGAACGATCGCGCCGCTCCACTCCGTCACCGTCGCGCCGGGGTCGAGCGCGCGCAGCTCGTCGCCCGTGCCGACCGCGACGATCCGCTCGCCGCGCACGAGCACGCCGCCTCGCCGGATCGGCTCGCCCACGACGGGCAGCACCCACGGGGCGAGGTGCAGCACCGCGCTCACGGCAGCCACGCCGAGGGCATGAGACCGGCGATGCTCGCGACGCTCGCGGCCACGGCGAGCAGCACCGCGACTCCGGTCACGACCCAGTCGGCCGGGGTGTAGCGGATCTCGCGCAGCCAGGTGCGCTTGGCCGTGCCGAAGCCGCGCAGGTCGAGGGCGTCGACGGTGTCCTCGGCATCGACGAACGAGGTGATCGTCACCGGCACCATCAGCGGCGCGATCTCGCGGAGGCGGCGCACCGGGTTGCGCGTCGCCGACCGCTCGTAGCCGCGCAGCCGCTGCGCCGCGGCGGTCTCCTGCAGGTTCGCCGCGGCGCTCGGCAGGAACTTGAACGTGAGGTCGATGCCGTACGCGAAGCGCGCGGGCAGCCCGAGCCGAGCGAAGGCGACCGCCAGATCGCCGGGCCGGATCGCGAACGCCAGCGGGAAGCCGACCGCGACCAGGGTGATGAAGCGCAGCAGCAGGTTCACCGCGTACGACACCGCCCCCTCCGTGATCGGCAGCCCGACCAGCGGGACCGTGAAGAGGGTCGCGCCGGTCTCACCCGGGCTCGTGGCACCGACGATGAGTCCGTTGATCCCCGCGAAGACCACGACGAACACGGCGACGACCGCCCAGTTCGTCCGGACCTCGCGGAACGGGATCCGCGCGCTGAAGTAGTACGCCAGCGCCACGACGAGCAGCGCCGCCATCCACCGCAGATCGCGCACCTGGCTCGCGGCGACGACGAACATCACCGGGACCAGGATCAGCACGCGCGGATCCCGTCGGCCGAGGAAGGAGTCACCGCCGAGATACCGAGGCGATACCTCCATCTCGCGCGCCCGTCAGCGTCCGGCGAGGTTCTGGAGCGGCTTCCAGACCCGGTCGAGCACGGGGACGAGGATCACCGCGGTGATGCCGGTGGCGAGGATCGCGAGCAGGTACGAGCCGAAGAACCAGTACTCGAAGGTCTGGCCGAGGAACACCCAGTCGGTGATCGTGAAGAGCAGGCCCACGACGACGGCACTGACCGCGATCGCGGCGGCCCAGACGACCTGCTTGCCGGTGGTGCGCGGCTCCTTCGCGTAGTAGCCGATCAGGCCGGCGAGCAGGCCGACGAGACCGTTCGCGATGCTCCAGTTCCAGTAGGTCAGGAAGCCGTAGCCCATGATCTGGTCGACGATCGCGTTGCCGACGGCGCCGGTGAAGAAGCCGGCGACCGGGCCGAAGCGCAGGCCCACGAAGGGGATGATCGCGATCGCGGGACGGATCGAGATCATCGTGCCGGGGATGACGAAGCTCAGGGCGCCGAGTGCGCCGTAGAGCGCAGCGCCGACGGCGCCGAAGACGATGGTGCGCGACGAGACGGCCCAGGGGCCCGTCTTCGCGGCGGTGGAGGAGGCGGTCACGGGTGCGTCCTTTCGAGGGGGGTCTGCTCGGCACGGCGGAGGCGCCGGGCGAGGTCGAGCGGGCGGGGGAGGCGCCCGCTCGGGGGTCCGTGGCGCCGGGCGGCGCGCACGAAGTCGGTCTCGCGGAGCACCGCGCGGGGCTGCTCCGCCTCGGCGCCCGGCACGTGCCAGAGCGCCGCGTCGTGCACGATCTCGGCCGGAGTCGCGTCCGCGATGATCCCGCCGCCGTCGACCACCACGATGCGGTCGGCGCGGGCGAGCGCCATGTCGACGTCGTGGGTGATGAAGTAGACGCTGTCGATCCCGTCGATGGCCCAGACGGCGTCGAGGAAGTGACGCGACGAGCGCTCGTCCTGCCCGGCCGTCGGCTCGTCGAGGATGAGGGTCCGCGGTCGCAGCGTGAGGGCGAGCGCGACGGCGAGGCGGCGCTGCTGCCCGAACGAGAGCGTGCGGGGCGGGCGCTTCATGATGTCGGGGACGTCGTGCAGCGAGACGGCTCGGAGCGCGGCGTCGGCGATCGCGGGGATCTCCTCCTCCGGCACCCCGAGATTGCGCGGACCGAAGGCGAGCTCGGCCTCGACCGACTCGCTGAAGAGGGCCTGCCCGGGGTTCTGGAAGAGGTAGCCGCAGGTCGAGACCAGCTCGGCGGCGCTGAGCTCGTGCACGGGGCGCGCGTCGATCAGCACGCGGCCGCGGCGCGGGGTGACGAGGCCGACGGCGGCGCGCATCAGCGTCGACTTGCCGGCGCCGTTCCGGCCGAGGATCGCGACGCGCTCCCCCGCCTCGAAGCGGCGGTCGACGGCGGCGACCACGGTGCGCGCGCCGTAGCCGAGCTCGGCGCCCTCGAAGTGGAGGCGTGCGATCTCGCCCGGAACGCTGGTGGGAACCTCGACGGAGGTGTCCTCGTCGCCGTGGTCGCGGGCGAGGAGCGCCGAGAACGGCAGCTTCACCGACTCCGGGGACGCCACCTCGAGGAACCCGGCGACGTCGCCCGAGTAGACGACCCGCCCCTCCTCGAGGTAGACCACCCGGTCGGGGTCGAGCGCGAGCACCTCGTCGACGCGGTGCTCGACGATGACGGCGGCACCGCCTCCGTCGACGTAGGCGCGCACCGCCCGCAGCAGCACGTCGGCCGCGTCGGGATCGAGGTTCGCCAGCGGCTCGTCGATCACGATGACGCGCGGCTCGAGCACCAGGATCCCCGCGAAGGCGACCAGCTGCAGCTGCCCGCCCGACAGCTCGTGCGGCGGGGTGCGCAGGAGCGGGGTCAGCCCGAGGCGCTCGGCGACCCGGTGCGCGCGCTCGCGGATCTCGGCGGGCGCGGTGCCGCGGTTCTCGAGGCCGAACGCGATCTCGGCGAGCACGCTGTGCCCGACCACCTGCTTCGCCGGGTCCTGGAGGAGTGTGCCGACCACCTCCGAGATGTCGCGCAGGGCGAGCGGAGTCGCCTCGCGCCCCTCGACCTCGATGCGGCCGGTCACCTCCGCCCGGTACGAGCGCGGGACGAGCCCGTTGAGCACGCGGAGCAGCGTGCTCTTGCCGCAGCCGGAGGGGCCCGCGACCAGCACGATCTCGCCGCTCGCCACCGAGAACGTCGCGTCGACCAGCGACGGCTGCTGCGCGTTGCGGTAGGTCACGCCGACGTTCTCGAGGCGGAGCAGCTCGGTCACGAGCGCGTGCCCTCCCGCCGCGGGACGGCACGTCGGCCGGTCGACGACCAGCTGCCGAGGAACTCCTGCTGCGCAGGGCTCGGCCGGTCGATCGCGACGCCGAGCGAGGCGAGCTTGGTGCGCGCGACGCGGTCGTCGACCTCGGGCGGCAGCAGGTGCACGGCGGGCGCGAAGCTCCCGGACTCGCGGGCGAGCACGTCGATCGCCGCCGCCTGCACTCCGAACGAGATGTCCATGATCTCGATCGGGTTGCCCTCACCGGCGGTGCAGTTGATGCAGCCGCCGTCGTCGAGCACGACGATCGAGCGGCCGTTCGGCAGGCGGAAGCTCTCGAGCGCGTGCCCGATGCTCTCGCGGGTCGCGCCGGCGGCGAGCGCTGCGTCGATCGCGATCTCCTGCGCGACACCGCCCGAGACCGCGACGGCCGCGCCCTCGGGCAGGGCGAGGAGGTGCTCGACGTCGATCGTGTGCGCGATGCCGGTCGCCGAGATCAGCAGGTCGGCGGTCGAGGCGGCGCTCTCGAGGGCGTCGACGTCGTAGCCGGCGAAGACCGCCTCGAGAGCGCGCACGGGGTCGACCTCCGACACCGTCACGCGGGCGCCGAGCGCGCGGGCGTGCTGCGCGACTCCGCGGCCGACCGGGCCGAAGCCGGCGACCACGACGTGCGCGCGGTCGAGCGGAGTCGCGAGCAGATCGAGCATGGTCAGCAGCGTCGACTGCCCGGTGCCGTGCCGGTTGTCGAAGAGTGTCTTGCAGCGCGCGTCGTTGACGGCGAGCACGGGGATGCGCAGGGCCCCCTCGCGCTCCATCACCCGGAGCGGACGGAGCCCGCTGGTGGTCTCCTCCGTCGCGCCGCGCAGCGTGTCGAAGGCCGCGGGGCGGTCGGTGTGCGCGAGCCGGGTCACGGAGGAGCCGTCGTCGACCAGGATGTCGAGCCGCTGATCGAGCAGCGCGAGCGCGAAGCCCCGGTCGTCGGCGGCACTCGCGTCGGACCGCGCGAAGACGGCGATCCCGGCGTGCTGCAGCGCCGCGGCGGTGTCGTCGTGGGTGTTCGAAGCGCCGCACATCACGCTCACGTCGGCGCCGGCGGCGGCGAGCTCGAGCGCCAGCGTCGCGGTCTTGGGCTCGAGCACCAGGACGAGGCCGATGCGCAGCCCGCGGACGCTGCCGCTCTCGCGGAGCTGCCCGGCGACTCCGCGGGTCACCGGCATGAAGCGCGCGGCCCAGTCGATCTTGTCCTGCCCCTGCTGCCAGAGCGAGGCGTCGCGGATGCTCATCGGAGGAGCTCCTCGGCGAGGGCGCGGTCGGCGCGGCGGTGGAGGTCGTCGGGCGACGCCGCCGGATCCTCGGCGGTCACCGTCTGCAGGGCGGTCGCGAATCGCGCACCGAGGCTCTCGCGGGTGCGTCGGGTCGATCCGTCGGCGATCTCGCGGGCGACGAGGAGGAACGCCTCCCGGTCGGCCTCGATCAGCCGGGCGATCCCGACGCGCCCCGAGGTGGGGTCGGTGACCGCGACGACGGCGGGCTCGGTCTCGCCCGCGTCGACGAGGAGGAGGGGGCCGCCGGTCCCCAGGGCGTCCGGGGTGACGGGCGCGGCGAGCTCCCCCGTGGCGAACGCGAGGACCGCGTCGCCCAGGCGCGCCGCCTCCGTTGTCGCGACCGCGAGGCCCCGCTGCGCGAACTCGAGCAGGGCGACGGGGTCGTCGCCGACGACGACGACGCGGGCGCCCATCGCCGCGAGGCGGGTCGCGAGCTCGTCGGCGAGGGGGCCGGTGCCGAGCACAGCGATGCGGGTCTGCGCGAACGAGAGGTTGCTGGCGCTCGCGGTCGCTCGCACGACGGCCTGCGCCCAGGAGGCGCGCGCGACGGCCGAGACGACGCGCGACGCGGAGGCGTCGGCGGGCGGCGCCGCCTGCAGCAGGGAGCGCTCGCGCTCGCGGCGCGGCGGGGTGAGAGTGACGGGCATCGGCGCTCCAGGGGTCGGGACTCGCGCGCCCGATCGGCGCGGTGGTCCGCTCGGTGTCTCGGCGGTGGTCTAAGCGGTTAGCGTGCGACCATACTCGCGCCGTATTTCGGTCGGCCGCCTGTTTATTACGGCGACGTGAAACATTCGGCGGGCTTCCGACCTCGCCTTCCGACGCTGGTGGATCTCGATACGCCCGCTGCGCGGGCTACTCGATCAACGAGGAAGGGGGGCCTCGCGCAGAAGGGGACCACCCGCCGGAGGTCCTCCTTTCTAGGAGACCCCCGCAAGCTCGCTGGTCGAGTAGCCCCGCAGGGGCGTATCGAGACCCACCAGCGTCAGCAGATCCGGCTTCACACTCGCCTTCCGACGCGGGTGGATCTCGATACGCCCGCTCCGCGGGCTACTCGATCAGCGAGGGAGGGTGCCTCGCGCAGAAGGCCCGCAGCGCCTCCCCCGCACACAGCGATGCGCCGGGCCCCCTCGGGAACCCGGCGCATCGCCTCCGTCACGGCTGCGATCAGCCCTTCAGGTGCTTCTCACGTCCTCGGCGCTGGGCCAGCAGTAGGAGTGCCGCGCCGCCGAGCAGGACCATGATCGCGGCCGAGCCCGTCATCGCCATGCTCGCGCCGTCGGTACCCGTCGAGGCGAGGCCGGCACGCGGTCCCTGAGGTCCGTGTCCGGGGACCGGGACCGTCGTGGAGTCGGTCGGTCGCGGCGTCGAGACGGGCGCCACGGCCGTCGGAGTGCTGGTGGGCGTGGCGGTCGGCGTCGGCGTCACGATCGGCGTGGCCGTCGGGGTGGCGGTCGGCGTCGGGGTGGCGGTCGGGGTCGGCGTGGCCGTCGGAGTCACGGTCGGCCGCGGCGTCGGCGTGGCGGTCGGGGTGACCGTCGGCGTCGCGGTGGGAGTGGCCGTCGGCGTCACCGTGGGGGTGACGGTCGGCGTCACCGTGGGCGTCGCAGTCGGGGTGACAGTGGGCGTCACCGTCGGAGTCACGGTGGGCGTGACCGTCGGGGTCACTGTCGGCGTCACGGTCGGCGTGACCGTCGGCGTCACAGTCGGGGTCACCGTGGGCGTCACAGTCGGAGTCACCGTGGGCGTCACAGTCGGGGTGACCGTAGGCGTCACTGTCGGCGTGACCGTCGGAGTCACGGTGGGGGTGACCGTAGGAGTCACAGTCGGGGTCACCGTGGGCGTGACCGTAGGAGTCACAGTCGGGGTCACCGTAGGCGTCACTGTCGGCGTGACCGTAGGAGTCACGGTCGGCGTGACGGTCGGAGCCACCGTAGGCGTGACCGTCGGAGTCACCGTAGGCGTGACCGTCGGAGTCACCGTAGGCGTGACGGTCGGGGTCACCGTGGGCGTGACCGTAGGAGTCACCGTAGGCGTGACCGTCGGAGTCACGGTCGGCGTGACCGTAGGAGTCACCGTAGGCGTGACCGTCGGCGTCACCGTCGGCGTCACCGTCGGGGTCACTGTAGGCGTGACGGTCGGAGTCACCGTGGGCGTCACCGTAGGCGTGACAGTCGGAGTCACAGTCGGAGTCACGGTCGGCTCCGGCGCCGCAGTGCAGGCCGACGAGACGAACCGGTTGCTGTCGAGCGTCACCGCACCGTTCCGCGCGAGCGCCCGCCCGTCGACGGTGGTGCTGGTCGTCACCGTGATCGACGCCAGCGCGAGGATCGAGCCCGAGAAGCTGGAGGCGGTCCCGAGGGTGGCCGAGCTCCCGATCTGCCAGAACACGTTGCACGCCTGAGCGCCGTTGACGAGCGACACCGAGCTGGCGGTCGCCGTCGTCAGAGCGCTCGCGACCTGGAAGACGAAGATCGACCCGGGCACTCCCTGCGCGTCGAGCGTCACCGTTCCGGTGATCCCGATCGGGCCGGAGGACTTGTAGACGCCGGGCAGGAACGTCCGGCCGACGAGGTCGCCGGCGATGTCGTCGTCGGGCGCCTGCGAAGCGAGCTGGTCGTAGGCGATGACGAGGTCGGACTGAGCCTGGATCGCGACGGCGTCGGCGGCATGCGTCGTCCCGTTCACGATGCCGGGCGGGAACCCTGTGATCGCCGTGCCCGGGCTGACACCCAGGTCGTCGGGCAGCACGGTGGGTCCCGTGTTGGTCACGGTCGAGCCGCCCAGCACCGAGAAGTCGCCCGCCGTGCCGAGGTCCGGTGCCGTCGCCGCCTGAGCGGGCGAGCCGACGATGAACCCGACGGCGAGGACCGCGATACCCGCAGTCGCCGCGACGGCTCCTCGAGCTCGATGCAGCCGACGTAGACGCCCGGTGGCGCGATCGGACGGATGACGTTCGGACATGTGCGGCATGCAAGGCCAGCGATCTGCTCACGTCAGCGTGAGCCCGTACACCCGAGGTGAGTGGATCGCAGGGTAAGCACGCGGAGTGGTCCGGGTAAAGGTACGTCGGGTCACGACGCGAGCGGATTTCCAGCGATTCCGCGAATGTCGCCTACTGCGTGACTCTTTCGGGGGGTGTGACGTGATGTACCCGACCCCCGATCCGCCCCCCTCGGCCGTGTCCTAGGCTGACCGGATGTCCCCCCGGCCCCGGCGCCCCACCCTCGCCGATGTCGCGCGGGCCGCGGGCACCTCGGCCACCGTCGTCAGCTACGTCGTCAACAACGGCCCGCGCCCGGTCTCGAGCGAGCTGCGCGCCCGCGTCGAGGAGGCGATCGACGAGCTCGGCTACCGCCGCAACTCCCTGGCCGAGGCGCTGAGCGTCGGCCGCTCGAACCTCGTGGGCGTGCTCGTCCCCGACTCCTCGAACGCCTTCTTCGGCGAGCTGGCGCGCCACGTCGAGCACGAGGCGCGCAGCCGCTCCTTGCTGACGCTGCTCGGCAACACCGAGTACGACCCGGAGGTGGAGCGCGGCTACGAGCGGACCTTCGCCGACCTCCGCACGGCCGGCACCCTGCTCGTCACGATCGATCCGGCGAGCGCCGCCGACTCCGCCCCCCGCGTCTTCCTGCACTCCGCCCCGCCGACCGACGCCGAGCCGAGCGTGGTGTTCGACGACGAGCAGGGCGCCCGATCCGCCGTCGCCCACCTGCTGGCGCACGGCTACGACGACGTGCACTGCGTGACCGGACCGGACGACTTCGGCCCCTCCGGCCTCCGCGCCCGCTACTGGGCCGAGGCCGTCACCGAGGCGGGAGGCCGCGTCGACGGCCGCCTGCACCGGGTACCGATGGACCGCGTCTCAGCCGAGCAGGAGCTGCGGCACGTCCTCCGCTCCGAGCGGCCGCGCGCCGTCTTCGCCACGACCGACGAGCACGCCCTGGCCCTCCTCCGCGCGGCGTCCCAGGAGCGGATCGACGTCCCCGCCGAGCTCGCGATCGTCGGCTTCGACGGCATCCGCGAGGCGCTGCTCGGAGGCGTCCGCGTCACGACCGTCGCCGTGCCCGTGCGCGACATGGCGCGCATCGCCTTCGAGCTCCTCGACGAGTCGGCCACCGGCGCCGGCCCCCGCCACGTCCTGCTGCCCACGACCCTCGTCGTCGGCGAGACCTGCGGCTGCCCGCCGTCCCTCTGACCACCTCCGGCTCGCAGAACCGCGTTCGGCTCGCGAAACCCGCACCTCCGGCTCGCAGAACCGCGTTCGGCTCGCAGAAACCGCTGATTCCTGCGAGCCGAACCGGATTCCACGAGCCGGAGGTCACTCCGGAGGCCCGCCGCACGCCGGCAGCGCGCCCCCGCGCGTCAGCCCAGAGCCCCGAGCCGCCCGATCACGCCCTCGCCCAGCTGCGCCACGTACCCCTCCGGGTCCGGCCCCTGCGGCGACAGCTCGACCAGCGAGATCCCGAGCGCCGCGTACTCCTCCATCGCCCGCACGAATCCGTCGGGATCGCCGATCGGGTCGCCGCCGCCGATGATCGTCTTGGTGATCGAGTCGTAGTCGCGCCCGACGTCGTCGCAGTGCTTCCGCAGCACGTCGAGCTTGTGCGCGACCCCCTCCGCACCGATCGCGAACAGGTTGCACGCGTCGCCGTACTCGGCGACCAGCCGCAGCGTCTTCTTCTCGCCGCCGCCCCCGATCAGGATCGGCGGGCCCGGCTGCTGGATCGGCTCCGGGTGGTTCAGCGTCTCGGCCAGCTGATAGTGCGTCCCGTCGAACGGCCCGTCGTCATCGCTCCACATCTGCCGGCAGATCTGCAGCGTCTCCTCGAGCCGCTCGAACCGCTCCTTGAGCGGCGGGTACGGCACTCCGAGCCCGAGGTGCTCGCGCTCGTACCAGGCCGCCCCGATGCCGAGCATCGCCCGCCCGCCCGACAGCACGTCGAGCGTCGTCACGATCTTCGCGAGCAGCCCCGGGTGCCGGTACGTCACTCCGGTCACGAGCAGCCCCAGTCGGAGGCGCTCCGTGCGTCCCGCGACGAACCCCAGCGAGGTGTACCCCTCGAGCATCGGGTCCTCGCTCGTCGCGAACTGCTCCATCTGGAAGTAGTGGTCCATCAGCGTGAACCACTCGCAGCCGACGTCCTCCGACGTCCTCGCCGTGGCTCCGAGGATCGGAGCGATCCCTGCACTGCCGCCCGGGAGCGTGAAGTTCATGAAGTGAATGCCTACCTGCATCGTTCCTCTTCCCTGTCGTCCGAATCCCCCACGCCTTCATGATGCGCCCCCGGCATGACGGACACTCCCGGCACCGCCTCTCAGATGATGAAGGTGTCGATCACCGACCGGTCGCCCCGGTAGCGCGAGAAGCCGTAGTCCAGCGGCGTCCCGTCGGCGGCGCACACCAGCCGCTCGATGTGGAAGATCGCCATCCCCGGCGCGATGTCGAGCAGGTCGGCGGTCCACGCGTCCGCGTTCACCGCGCTGAGCCGGAGCCGCCGGGCCTGGCCCCGCTCGCCGTGCAGCCGGGCGATCGAGTCGGGCAGGTTCCCGACCAGCGGAGTGTCGAGCAGGGTCGGGAAGCGCTCGAACGGCACCCAGCTCGTGCGCAGCCGGCTGGGGACGCCGTCGAACGAGATCAGCGACTCGATGAAGAACGCGCGCTCGTCGACCAGCTCGAGATTGCGGCGCACCGTCTCGGGGGCGCGCACGAGCTGCACCGTGAGGTTCACGAAGCTCAGGTGCGGCGACTCCCCGCTGTCGCCCGCGGTCGAGTCGCCGTAGACCGTGACGTCCTCGGCCGTCCGCGCGAGGCTCACCGAGGCCACCGGCATCACGCCGAAGGTGCCGGAGCGGGGCGCGCGGGTGATGATCCGCTGCTCCTTCAGGAGGGCGAGCGCGGCCCGCAGCACGTTCCGCGTGGTCTCGTAGAGGCTGAGCAGCTCCCACTCGTACGGCAGCGGGCCCTCGAACCGGCCCGCGACGATGTCGGCCCGGATCAGGTCCGAGACCTGCCGGGCCGCGTCCGAGCGGCGGTGGAAGCCGACGTACCCGCGGCCGATCGCGGAGTCGGGGAGGGGGTCGGTCCAGCACGCGGGGGCGGGCGGCGCAGGCCGGGGGTCGGTCATGAGCGCGAGCCTACTCAGCGGACGGGCTCCACAGCTCGAGCACCCGTTCGAGCGGCCACACCTCGCCGATCTTGGCCTGGATGTCGAACAGGTTGGCCTCGTGGACGCTCGCGAGCCGGTCGCCCACCGCCTCGCGCACCACGATCGGCACGAAGCCGTGCTGCATCGCGTCGGTCGCCGTCGCGCGGATGCAGCCGCTCGTCGACAGCCCGGCGAGGATCACCGTGTCGATCCCGCGCGCCCGCAGACCGGAGGCGAGGGAGGTCCCGAAGAACGCGCTGGGGTACTGCTTGGGCACCAGCGTGTCCTGCGGC
This sequence comes from Rathayibacter sp. VKM Ac-2803, assembly GCF_009807175.1. Lineage (NCBI taxonomy): Bacteria > Bacillati > Actinomycetota > Actinomycetes > Micrococcales > Microbacteriaceae > Rathayibacter > Rathayibacter sp. VKM Ac-2803. Next base: position 565,027 of record NZ_WUCD01000001.1, read on the forward strand.
AGGGCCTCGAGCCCCTCGATGAACGCGCCGTACGGGCTCCCCGGCAGGTAGGCGGCGAGCGCCGGCACCTTGCGGAAGAACACTCCCGCGTCCGAGCCGTCGGCCGCGAGCGACATGGTCGTGACCGCGACGTGCACGCCAGCGGCCCGCGCGGCCGCGAGCAGCTCGCGCATCCGCTCCACCGGCTCCTCGACGCCGGCGTAGAGCGCGCACTCGGGATCGGTGTACGCGCGCACCGGGTCGACGACGACGAGCGCCGTCCGCGTGCCGGGCGCGAGGTGCCCGGCGAGGCCCGCCGCGGCGTAATCGGCGGCGTCAGGAGTGGTGGGGGTCACGGGTGGTCCGTTCTCATCGGGAGGGAGTGGAAGGGGCGGAGGAGGCGCGGTCACGACCGCGACGGAACGGCCGCCACCGGAGCGATCCCTCCGCGCGGCCCGAAGGCCGTCACGAGCGCTCCGAGCAGACCCAGCCCCGCGAAGGTGAGCACGGCGGTGCGGATGCCCGCGACGAAGGTCTGCACATCCGCGCCGGCGAGGTCGCTCAGCGACCCGTCGTAGGCGGCCGCCTGCTGGGCCAGCGTCAGCCCCCCGGTGGCGATGGCCAGCGCGATGGCCGTGCTGAAGAGGTAGCCGGCGTTCTGCAGAGCCGCGCGGATCGCGTTGGCGATGCCGCGCCTCCGCTCGGGCACCCGCGACATCAGGGCCGACGTGCTCGGAGTCATGAAGGTGCCGATGCCCGCGCCGACCGCGCCGAGAGCGGCCGAGGTGATCCAGCCTCCGCCAGGCGCCGAGAGCGAGAACGCGAGGACTCCCGCGCCCGCCGCGATGAGCAGCATGCCGATGGTCGCGAGCGACCGCGCTCCGAACCGCCGGGCGAGCACGCCGGCGGCCACGGCGGCGAGCGTCGTCCCGATCGGGGCCGGCAGGATCCGCACCGCGGCGTCGAGCGCCGAGAGTCCGTCGACGGCCTGGAAGGACAGCGACGCGAGCAGGATCATCGCGTAGCTGCTCAGCGCGCAGAGCGCCGCGGAGGCGTAGAGCGTGATCGTCGCCCGGTCGCGGAAGATCTCGGGATCGATCAGCGGATGCGTCGCCGAGCGCTGACTCCAGACGAAGCAGGCGGCCAGCAGCACCGCCCCGCCGGCGACCGCGATCAGCTGCGGAGACGTCCAGCCCGCGGATCCGCCGATCGAGACCGCCGCGACCATCGCCCCGACCGCGCTGATCGAGAGCAGCGCCCCGAGCAGGTCGAGCCGCTCGCTCGAGCGGGGCGTCGTGCGGCGGGGGACGACGCGCAGCGACCAGACCAGGCTGAGCAGGCTGATCGGGATCCCCGCGAGGAAGATCCAGCGCCAGCCGAGCGTCTCGGTGACGAGCCCGCCCGCGAGCGGCCCGACCACCTGGCCGACGGCGGCGACGGTCGCGTTCAGACCGAGACCGACGCTGAGCGTCCGCTCCGGGAACGCGTCGGTCAGCAGGGCGGTCGTGTTCGTCACGATCGACGCCGCTCCCACTCCCTGGACGAGGCGCGCCGCGATCAGGAACCCGGCGTTCGGAGCGAGGCCGCACGCCAGCGAGGCCAGCAGGAAGACGACGATCCCGGCGATGTAGAGCCGGCGCCTCCCGACGATGTCGGCGATCCGCCCGAACACCAGGATCAGGGTCGTCGTGCTCAGCATGTAGGCGAGGAGCACCCAGCTCGACTGCGTGCCGGTCGCCCCCAGATCGCGGCTGACGTCGGGCAGGGCGATCACGAGCGCGCTGGAGTTGAGGAAGACCAGCACCACGCTGAGGCTCGAGGTGGTGAGGATCTTCCAGGCGGTGCGCTGGACGTCCTCGGGGTCGGGGGTGGAGCTAGTGATGCGAAGAGCCCTTCGTCGGCGGACCCGGCGGGGTCGGCAGGTGGTGCGCGGTCGCGTCCTGGAAGGCGGCACACGCAGAGAGGCAGAGTCCGTCCGACCAGGGGCGCCCGACCAGCTGCACTCCGACGGGCAGTCCGTCGGAGGCGAAGCCCGCGGGCATCATCAGGGCCGGGAAGCCGAGGTAGTCGAACACCCGCGTGTTGCGCGGGATCACCTCGTGCAGGTTGAAGCGCTCTCCGTCGACCGACATCGTCAGGTCGGCGAGCAGCGGGGCGGTCGCGCCGACGCCCGGGGTCACGAGCAGATCGACCCGCGCCGCGTCCATCCGCTCGAGCACGTCGCGCTGCACGAGGGGGCGTCGGCGGAGCGCGCGGAGGTAGTCGGCCGCGGACGGCACGGAGCTCAGCTCGAAGCGCGCCCGGGTGCCGTCGTCGAAGAGCTCGGCCCGCGCGGCGTTCGCCTCCTGGTTCGAGGCCAGCTCGCCGTAGAACACGGTCCAGCCCTCGGAGTCGGCCTCGCCGATCCCCTCGAGCTCGAGGTCGACGATCTCGGCGCCGAGGCCGCGGAGGGTGTCGAGGGCGCTCTCGTAGGCGTCGAGCACCGAGCGGTCGACCCGCTCCACGAACCAGCCGCGCGGAGCGCCGATCCGAAGGCCCTCGAGCACGGAGTCGTCCAGCGCCAGGGGCGGGATCGTCGCGGGGACGACCGGGTCGACTCCGTCGGGCCCCGCGAGCACGGCGAGCGCGAGCGCGAGGTCGCGCGCCGAGCGGGCCATCGGGCCCACGTGGTCGAGGGTCCACGAGAGGCTCGCGACTCCCGTCCGGGGCACGAGACCGTAGGTCGGCTTGATGCCGGTCGTGCCGCAGAGGGCGGAGGGGACGCGGATCGATCCACCGGTGTCGCTGCCCAGCGCGAGGGGCACGAGGCGCGCCGCGAGGGCCGCGCCCGAGCCGGTGGAGGAGCCGCCGGTCCAGCGCAGCGGATCCCACGGGTTCCGCACCGCGCCGTAGCGCCGGCTCACGGGGCCGCCGCAGGCGAACTCGGTCGTCGCCGCCATGAAGACGGGGATCGCCCCCGCCGCTCGGAGGCGCGCCACCGCGGTCGCGTCGGCCGGCGCCACGCGGTCGCCGGTCTGCAGCGATCCGCTGGTCACGATCGCGCCCTCGACGTCGATGATGTCCTTCACCGCGAACGGCACGCCCTCGAGCGCCCGCGCGGAGCCGTCGGCCCAGCGGCGCGTGCTCTCGGCCGCCGCCTCCGCTGCCCCGTCGATCAGCCGCAGCACGGCATCCGCCCGGACGCCGTCGGCGACCCAGAGCGGAGCGAGCGCCTCGAGCACCGCGGTCGGAGTCGAGCGCCCGGACGCGAAGGCCGCGAGCAGCTGCTCGACACCCGCGCCCACCGGATCGAACGGCTCCGCCGGCTCCATCGCGCGCGGTTCCGGCGCCATCCGGGCGCCCGCGACCGCCTCGGCGAGCAGCCGGTCGAACAGCTGAGCGCTGTGCCCCGGCTCGGCCGCCAGAGCGCTCGGCGAGGCGGGCAGCGGACGCGCTCGGCTCGCCTCCAGAGCGCTCTCGAGCTGCGGAGCGATCGACGCCAGCACCGCCTCGTAGACGCCGCTCACACCGTCGCCAGGTCGGGCGCCGCGTGCACCTCGGCGAGGTAGCGGAAGACGCCCGGCGAGCGATCGGTGCCGAGCGGGAAGGCGGCGCGCGCCTCCGCGACCTCGGCGACGTCGAGACTCGCCGCGATCATCGCCCCGGCGGTGTGCGGCGGGGCCGTCTCGACGAGCTCGCCGCGCGGCGACACGATGCACGAGCGGCCGAAGTAGCTGACGGTGCGTCCGTCGACCGTCTCCTCTCCCCCGCGGTTCGGCGCGACGATCCAGGTCTGGGTCTCGAGCCCGCGCACCTGCAGCTCCTGGGTGAACAGCGTCTCGCGGAACCCCATCGACGAGATCAGCACGAGCATCACCTCCGCTCCCGCCGCCCGCGAGGCCAGCCAGTACTCGGGAAACGAGCGGTCGTAGCAGATCAGCATCCCGAAGCGGGTGCCGAAGGCGTCGAACATCACCGGCCCGGTGCCCGAGGCGAAGAAGTGCTTCTCGTCGACCGCCGAGAGCGCGTTCGTCGGGATGGACGTCTTGCGATAGCTCGGCACGGGGTCGCCGTGCAGGTCGGTGCCGACGACGAGCTCGCCTGCGGCGTCGATCATCACGGCGGAGTTGTACTGCACGTCCCCCGCGTCCTCGTACAGACCGAAGACCACGCCGGTGCCCAGCCGGCGGGCCGCCGCCGCGAAGCGCTCCGTGTCGGGCCCCGGCACCGACTGGGCCCACGAGCGGTGCTCCTCGTTGTGCCCGCCGCAGAAGTACGGCGTCGTCGCGAGCTCGGGGAACACCACGAGGTCGACGTCGGGAGCAGCGGCCTCCTCGAAGAGGGCGAGCAGCTCGTCCACCGCCGCCCCGTGGTCGGCGGGGGTCTCGCCCGACTGCACCACCACCACGTTCAGCACCGGGGCGCCGCTCATGCCGGCACCACCGCGTTCCTGGTCGCCATGAGCGGCTGGATCCGCTGGCCGAAGTCGTCCATGCCCTCGAGGAAGTCGTCGAAGACGAGCATGATCCCCTTGGTCCCCTCGACGGACGCGGCCTCGTCGAGCATGCGGGCGACCGACTCGTACGAGCCGACCAGGGTGCCCATGTTCATGTTCACGGCGCCCTCCGGCAGCGCGATGCGGGTGGCGGTGTTGCCGTTCTCCGCGTTCACGTCGGCGGCCGCCTGGCCGCTCATCCAGGCGATCGCCTCGTGGTCGACTCCGTCGTTGTAGAGCTTCCACTTCTCCTGCGCGGCCTCGTCGGTCTCGGCGGCGATCACCATGAAGAGCACGTAGGCGCCGACGTCGCGGCCGGTCTTCTCGGCCGCCTCGATCAGGGCGCGGTTCTGCGGGGCGTAGGCGGTCGGCGTGTTGACGCCGACGCCCATCGAGAAGTTGTAGTCGGAGTAGGTCGCCGCGAACTCCATGCCCGCCGAGCTCTGCCCGGCCGAGACGATCGGGATGTGCGAGGTGGGCTGCGGCTTCATCACGCAGTCCTTCATCGTGAAGAACTCGCCCTGGAAGTTCGACTCGCCGGTCTCCCACAGCTCCTTCATGACCTGCATGTACTCGGTCTGGTAGCGGTAGCGGCGCTCGAAGTGCACGGCGTCACCGGGCCAGAGGCCCATCTGGTCGTACTCGACCTTCTGCCAGCCGGCGACGAGGTTCAGGCCGAAGCGCCCGTGGGAGATGGAGTCGACGGTCGCGGCCATGCGCGCCGCGATCGCCGGCGGGATCGTCAGCACGGCGGTGGTCGCGAACAGCCGGATCCGCTCGGTCCGCGCCGCGAGGCCGGCCATCAGGGTGAACGACTCGAGGTTGTAGTCCCAGAACTCGCTCGGGCCGCCGAAGCCGTGCAGCTTGATCATCGAGAGCGCGAAGTCGAAGCCGTAGTCCTCGGCCTTCTGCACGATCTCGAGGTTGAGATCGAAGGAGGGCTTGTACTGGGGCGAGGTGGTCGAGATGAGCCAGCCGTTGCTGCCGATCGGGATGAAAACGCCGATGTCCATGAGGTCCTTCTTTCGTCTGTCGGCCGAGGCCGTGGGGGTTCGGAGGGAGGGGGTCAGGCCGGAGTCGTCGTGCGCGCCTTCGCCGCGGCCTGCGCGGCCGAGCGGACGGCGTGCCTCCGGATCGTCTGCGACACCGCGACGGCGACGATGAGGGCGCCGCCGTAGAAGAGCTGCTGCACGAAGTTCTGCGCGCCGAGCATCTGCAGCCCGACGACGCCCGAGAAGAGGAAGTACACCGCGATGAAGGTGCCGATCGCGTTGAAGCGCCCAGGGAGGATCGCCGTCGCACCCAGGTAGCAGGCGGCGAAGGCCGGCAGGAGGAACGACTGGCCCGACGAGGGGTCGGCGCCGCCCAGCGTGCCCGCGTAGACGATCCCCGCGACGCTCGCCGTGAGGCCCGCCCCGACGAAGGCGCCGACGCGCAGGCGCCGCACGTTGAGACCGCTGAGCTCGGCGACCTGGCGGCCCATGCCGACGAAGAGCAGTCGGCGGCCGACCGGGGTCGAGGTCAGCACGACCAGCACGATCAGCGTGGCGGCGAGGCCGTAGACGAACGCGAGCGGCAGCCCGAGCACGCCGCGCCAGCCGACGGTCGCCTGCACCAGCGCCGAGTCGACGCCCGTCACCGACGAGGCGTTGCTCATCCACTGGATGAGGCCGATCATCAGCGTCGAGGTCCCGAGGGTGACGATGAACGAGTCGATCCTGAACGCGACCGTCAGCAGTCCGTTGACGAGGCCGACGGTGATCCCGACCGCGACGGCCGCGAGGAGGGAGACACCGAGCGGCAGGCCCATCTGCGCGTTCAGCACCGCGACGGTCATGGCCGAGAGCGACATCGTGGAGGCGCCCGACAGGTCGAACTCGCCCGCGGTCAGCGGGAAGAGGAAGCCGAGGGCGAGGATCAGCAGCACCGACTGCGAGCCGAAGACGTTCTGCAGGTTGCCGAGCGTGAAGTACGTGTCGGGCAGCGCGATGCTGAAGGCGATCACGATGACCCCCCACGCGCCCAGCAGGGCGTAGCGCTCGGTGTGCGCCCAGGCGAACCGGGGGCGGCTCGGGCGGAGGAGGACGGTCTCGACGGGGCGGTCGACGGTGGTGGACATCAGGCGGTCTCCTTGACGGTGCGCGAGGCGGAGGAGGGGGCGGCGCCCGCGCCGACGAGCAGCTCGGCGGGCTCGACGAGGCTGGCGACGACGGCCGAGGCGATGGCGTCGCGGTCGAGGCGATCCCCCTCGAGCACGTCGTGGACCCGGCCGTGCGCGAGCACGACCACGCGGTGGCAGACGGAGGCGAGCTGGTCGTAGTCGGTCGAGGCGCAGACGATCGCGACCCCCGACTCCGCCGAGCGCCGCAGCATCGAGAAGATCGCCGCGCGGGCGCCGACGTCGATGCCCTGGGTCGGCTCCTGGAGCAGCACCAGTCGCGGCTCGTCCTGCATCCACTTCGCGAGCACGGCCTTCTGCTGGTTGCCTCCGCTGAGGGTGCCGAACAGCGCCGACGGATCGCCGGGCCGCACGTCGTACTCGGTGGTGAGGCGCCGGGCGAGCTCGCTCTCGCGGGCGGGCGAGAGCCCGAGCATCCCGCGGAGGCGCCCGAGCACCGGGAGCGAGACGTTGTGCTCGACGCTCAGGCCGCCGACTCCGCCCTGGGTCTTCCGGTCGGCGGGCACGTAGACCGTGCCCGCCGCGATCGAGGTGCGCGGGTCGGCGAGCGAGAGGTCGGTGGTCGAGCCGTGCAGGGTGAGGCTCCCGGTCGCGGGCATCGCGCCGTACAGCGCGGGCAGCACGTCCTCGACCCCCGAGCCGGCGAGGCCGGTCACTCCGAGGATCTCGCCCGGCGCCACCTCGAGGTCGAGGCCGTCGACCACTCCTGCGGTCAACGAGCGCACCGTGACGACGGGCGCACCTCCCGCGAGGAGCGCCGTCGACCGTGCCGGCGCCTCGAGACCCCGGCCGACGATCAGCGAGACGAGCTCGTCGGCCGTGGTCGTGGCGGTGTCGCAGTGCGCCTGGACGCGGCCGGCGCGCAGCACCGTGACCCGGTCGGCGTGCTCGAGCACCTCGGCCATGTCGTGCGAGACCAGCAGCGCCGACATGCCGCCGTCGCGCACCAGATCCGAGACGACGCGGAACAGCAGATCGGCGTCCTCCTTGGGCAGGAACACCGTCGGCTCGTCCAGCACCAGCAGCGTCCGGCTCTCGCCGAGCTCCGACACCGCGCGGAGGATCGCGACGAGCGCCCGCTGCGTATCGGTCAGCGAGTCGACCGTCGCAGCGGGGTCGATCCCGACTCCGTAGCGCTCGAACAGCTCGGCGGCGGCCCGGCGCTCGGCGGCCCAGCGGATGAACGGCCCGCGACCGGCGACGACGCTCGCCAGCCGCAGGTTCTCGACCACGCTGAGCTGCCCGACGAGCGCGAGATCCTGGTGGACGAAGCTGATGCCCAGGCGGCGGAAGTACCCCGCGGGCACCGGCAGCGGCACCGCACGGCCGCGCACCTCGATCCGGCCGCCGGGCTCGGGAGCGTAGGTGCCCGAGAGCACCTTGATCAGCGTCGACTTGCCCGAGCCGTTCTCGCCCAGCAGCGCGTGCACCTGTCCCGGGCGGATGTCGAGGTCGACACCGTCGAGAGCCGTCAGACCGCCGAAGCGCATGGTCAGCCCGCGGATCGAGACGATCGGCTCGGCGGTCATTCCGGCAGTCCCCAGAGGGCCTGGTACCCGGCCACGTAGGCGTCGCCGTAGCCCTGCCCGGCGACCGGGGGCGTCCCCGCCTCGTCGACGTTGTCCTTCGTGAACACCTTGAGCGGCGTCTCCTGGTTGCCGTCCTCGACGATCGGCGCGCCGGTGAGCACCCGGCCGACCTGGTCGAGGGTCGCCCACGCGAGCCACTGCACGTTCTCGCCGATATCCATCGTGAGGACGTCGCCCTCCTGCATGATCTTCATCACGTCGGGGGTCCCGTTGAAGGACGAGGTGAAGACCGAGCCGACCTTGCCCGCGGCGGTGACGCCCGACTCGACGTAGAGCGTCATCGAGTCGTAGACCGGGAGCACGTAGTCGAGGTTCGGATTCACCTGCAGCTCCGACTGCACGGTCGTGGCGATCTTGGTGGCCCAGTCGGCGACCGGCACGTTGACGACCTTCACGGAGCAGCCTGGGCAGTACTCGTCGAACTCGGCCTGCATCGCGGCGACGATGCCGTCCGAGGGCGGCACCTCGGCCGAGGTGATGATCAGCATGTCGCCCTCGCCCTGCGTCTCCTTGATCGCCCAGTCGGCGTTGAGCGCGCCCGACTCGTTGAACGGGGCGGTGATCTGCGCGGCGATCAGCGGCTGCAGGTCCTCGGGGAGCTCGTCGCCGTTCTGGTAGGTGTGGCTGATGACGACGGGGATGCCCGCTGCCTGCGCCCGCTCGAGCGCGGGGATGATGAGCTCGCCGTTGACGCCCTGCGAGAGCAGGATCAGGTCGGCGCCCTGCGAGATCGCCTGGTCGATGCCGGCCGTGTGCTCGTTCGGCGTGCCCTGGTTGGTGTACTCGACCCAGGTCGCTCCGTACGACTCGGCGACCGCCGCCCCCTCCTCGTCGACGGCGGTGATGTAGGGCACCGCGCTCGAGTTGGGGATGTTGAAGATCGTCTTGCCGGCGATCCCCGACATGGCGAACGGCTCGGCCTCGAAGGTGAACTCGGGATCGACGCTGGCCGCCTCGATCTGCGCGGTGGCGTGGGCGACTCCCTCGCCGGAGTCGGCGGAGTCGGAGCTCGCGACGGCGCCGTTGGAGCAGCCGGCGAGCAGGAGGGTGCCGGTGATCGCGATGGCGATCCAGCCGGCGCGGCGGTGGGGTGCGGGTGACATGGCAGTCCTTCGGGCGCGGGAGGGCATGGCGCAGGAGCCCTCCGGGTCGGGGCGTGCAGGAGGCGGTGCGAGGAATGCGAGCGTGCCGCAGAGGTGGGGGCGGCCGCCCGGAGCAGTGTGCCCGGGGCGGTGGGAACCGGACTCTCACCGGCCCGTTCCGGGTTGCTTGCGAATGTATCCGCCCGCTCGGCCCCGTTCCCGGGCGAGCGGTAAACACCGTCGAACACTTGGATTTCGCTGCTGTTAAGCCACCCCGACGGTGCTCAGGAGGGGCTCCGCGCCGCTCTCGCGCCCGTCCGGGACCTCTGCGGACACGCCGCAGCGAACCGACACCGGCCGCCTCCGATCAGCGGCGTCGCTGACCATTACTTGGGCTGACCAGCCCTTTCCCGCCGCGACTCCTCGCCGCCGCGGCACCGCGGGGCGCCCCGCCGCTTCACCACCGCCACCCGCGATCGCCCGCTGCCCGCACCGGACACCCCCTGGCGAAACGCACTCGAAACGTGGCCCCGGCGGCACCCGCGGCCGGGCTCCCCCGTCACACCGTCCCCTCACGCGCCAGATCTCCCGCCACCGCCCGAGCTCACGCTCCCACGGGTACCCTGTTTGCATGCAAACACCGGCCGCTCTCGATCTCGCGTACGTCACGCCGATCTACTCGCAGGGCGAGGCGGCCCGGATCATCCAGGCGCCGCCGAGCTCGTTCACGCGCTGGGCACACGGGCACCGCTTCAGACAACGGCACGAAGGAGAGTGGGGGCACAGCGCTCCGCTGCTGACGGGAGTCAGAGAGGGACGCGGCGTGACGGTCCCCTTCACCGCGCTCGCTGAGGGCTACATCATCGAGTCGTTCCGTCGAGCGGGCCTCCCGATGGCGAGGATCCGACCGGCGATCGACGTCCTGCGCGACCGTATCGGACTGGAGAACGCCCTCCTCAGTCAACGTCTGATGACCGACGGTGCCGAGATCCTGTTCGAGAACGGCGAGGGAGACCTCGTCGTCGTGCGCAATCAGCAGGGCGTGTTCAGGGAGGTCGTCCACGAGTTCCTGCGGAGCATCAGCTATCGCGACGGGTACGTCAGCCTGATCACCCTCCCGACCTTCGAGGGCGTCGATGTGGTCGTGGACCCGCTGAGGAACGCAGGCCAGCCGACCATCGCCCGCCTCGGAGTCCGTGTCGAGGACGTGCTCAGCCGGGTGCGCGCCGGCGAGCCCCTGGCCGAGGTCGGCGATGACTTCGGCCTCGAGCGTCGCGAGCTGCGATCGCTGATCATCCAGGCTGCGTGACGTGCCTGCGCCCCGGCTGCTCCTGGACCGATCTCTCGGCCAGCGAAAGCTGGTCGCCCGACTCCGCGAGGCAGGCTGGGACGTGACCACACTCGCCGAGTACTTCGGCGACGAACGGGCGCAGTCGATGCCCGATGAGGAGTGGATCGGTGAAGGGACGCGAGCGGGCTTCGTCCTCCTCGCGAAGGACCACATGATCGCGGCACGGCCCCTGGAAGCGAGGGCCGTCTACCTGCACGACGCCCGAGTGATCACCCTCGCTCGCGGAGATCTCACCGCCGAGCAGATGGGTGATCTCTGCCTCGAGCATGCTGCCGCCATCGACAGGATTGCGAAGGTCAGCCCGCCTTTCGTGTTCTCCCTCTCGCCGTCGGGCCTGCGACGGAAACGACTGAACTGGCCCGCTGACTGACCTGAGTGGTCGATCCGACGCGCTCCTGCAACGACAGCACATCTACAGGACATGTCCGTCAAAACGGAAAACTTTGACATGTCGCGCGGAACTGTTCGTTGGGCTGACATTGTCGAACGCGAGCGTCAGGCGCCGACGCGGAACCCGCGCCCGCCGAACCGGACGACATCGCCGATCGCCAACTGCCGTCCGCGACGCCGGTCCACCTCGCCGTTCACCGTCACGAGACCCTCCGCGACGGCCTCCTTCACCTCGCCGCCCGAGTCGAGGATCCCCGCGAACTTCAGGAACTGCCCGAGGCGGATGGACTCCCCGTCGAGAGGGACGTCGTCGATCGGATCGGCCACGCGGCCTAGACCGCCGGGATGTCGGCGAAGCGCGAGAAGTGGCCGTGGAAGCCGACGGTCACCGTGCGCGTCGGTCCATTGCGGTGCTTGGCCACGATCAGGTCGGCCTCGCCCGCGCGCGGGTTGTCCTTCTCGTAGGCGCTCTCGCGGTGCAGGAGGATCACCATGTCGGCGTCCTGCTCGATCGAGCCCGACTCGCGGAGGTCGGAGATCGCGGGGAGCTTGTCGGCGCGCTGCTCGGGGCCTCGGTTCAGCTGCGAGAGGGCGATGACCGGCACCTGCAGCTCCTTCGCGAGCAGCTTGAGGGCACGGGAGAACTCCGACACCTCCTGCTGACGGCTCTCGACCTTCTTGCCCGAGGTCATCAGCTGCAGGTAGTCGATGACGACCATCTTGAGCCCGATGCGCTGCTTGAGCCGGCGACACTTGGCGCGGATCTCGACGAGCGTCAGGTTGGGCGAGTCGTCGATGTAGAGCGGCGCGTCGTTGATCCGGCCGCGAGTCGAGGCGATGGTCGTCCAGTCGCGCTGGTCGACCGTGCCCTTGCGCATGTGCTGCAGCGGCACCGAGGCCTCGGCCGAGAGGAGGCGCATCGCGATCTCGCTGCGCCCCATCTCGAGCGAGAAGAAGATCGTGGCCATGTTGTGCTTGATGGCGGCCGCGCGGGCGAAGTCGAGCGCGAGGGTCGACTTTCCGAGCGCGGGTCGCGCGGCGACGATGATCATCTGGCCGGGGTGGAAGCCGTTGGTGAGGTCGTCGAGGTCGGCGAAGCCCGTGGGCACGCCGGTGAAGGCGCCGTCCTTGTGCGCGGCGGCCTCGATCTCGTCGATGGCGACGGTCACGGCGTCGGTCAGCGGGACGTAGTCCTCCGCCGTCTCGGAGCCGGTGACGTTGTAGATCTCGGCCTGCGCGGTGTTGACCAGGTCGAGCACCTCGCCCTCGCCCTGGTAGCCCATCTGCGCGATGCGGGTGCCGGCCTCGACCAGGCGGCGCAGCAGAGCCCGCTCGGCCACGATCGACGCGTAGTAGCCGGCGTTGGCCGCCGTCGGCACCATCGCGGTGAGCGAGTGCAGGTAGTCGGCACCGCCCGCGCGCTGCAGCTCGCCCTGCTTGGTGAGCTCGTCGGTGACGGCGATGACGTCGGTCGGCTCGCCGTGCGAGTAGAGCGCGAGGATCGCCTCGAAGACGATCTCGTGCTTGGGGATGTAGAAGTCGTTCGCCTTGACGCTCTCGACGACGTCGGCGACCGCGTCCTTCGAGAGCAGCATGCCTCCGAGTGCCGACTGCTCGGCGAGCAGGTCGTGCGGAGGCGTCCGCTCGTTCGAGCGCGGAGCATCGCCACGTCCGTCTCGTCCGTCCGAGCCGGGAACCGCCAGGTGCGCGATCGTCATGCCTTCGCCTCCTCCTGTCGGGTGCCTCGCGGGGCGGGTGGGCGTCTCGGCCGCGCCGTCGGGTCAGGTATACCAGCGACCTCCGACAGAGCACGCGAACGCTCGTCCCGCTCCCCTCGCGGGGCGCTGCGCCACCCTACGGACCGCCCGTCGCCACGGTCAAACCGGCCTGTGGAGAGAGCTGTGGACAGATCGCGGGAAACGCCGCATCCACTGTGGGCAACATGTGGACAACCCTGTGGGAATCGAGGGGCCGACGAAGTTTTTTCCGGGCGCTGACCAGGCATTAACCGCTTTCCACAGCTGTGTGTGGAAAAGAGTCTCCAGACCACATTGAAGGTTGTCCGCCGGAAAGGGTGTATGTGGATGAAGCTGTGGAGAACGGAACGACGAAGGGCGGTGCAGCAGGACCCGGAAGCCCTGCCGCACCGCCCTTCGCGGCGTTCTCGCGGCCTTACTTGGCCGCGACCACCTGCAGCTTGACGGTGGCCTGGATGTCGTCGCGGAGACGCACCACGGCCTCGTGCTCGCCGATCGTCTTGATCGCGTTGGAGATCACGATCTTGCGCTTGTCGAGATCGCCGAAGCCGGCCGCCGCGACCGCGTTCGCGACGTCGGAGGTCTTGACGGAGCCGAAGAGGCGCCCGTCCTTGCCGGCCTTGACGGTCAGCTTCACCCGGTTGGCCTCGAGGACCTGCTTGGTGTGCTGAGCCTCTTCGATGGTCTTGTGCTCGCGGGCGGCACGAGCGGTCTTGATCTGCTCGACCTGCTTCTCGCCGCCACGGCTCCACGCGACGCCGAAGCCCTGCGGGATGAGGTAGTTGCGGGCGTACCCGTTTTTGACGTAGACGACGTCGCCGGCGGAGCCGAGACCGTCGACCTCGTGGGTCAGGATGACCTTGGACATAGCGCTGCCTACCTTCCGCTGCCGGCGTAGGGCAGGAGCGCCATCTCACGGGCGTTCTTGACCGCGCGGGCGATCAGGCGCTGCTCCTGGACGGAGACGCCGGTGATGCGACGGGCGCGGATCTTCCCGCGCTCCGAGATGAACTTGCGAAGGGTCGGGACGTCCTTGTAGTCGATGACGCCGACGCGGACCGACTTCGCGGGGGCTGCGTTCTTCGCGCCCTTGCCGCGGATCGGCTTGCGGCGGTCGCCGCTGCTCTTTCCAGCCATAGTGGTTTCCTTTGAGATTCTGGTTCGCCCCCTGGTCGCCCGGCGCTACAGCGCGAGGCGATCGAGGCGTGATTCAGGTGAGGGCGCGTCCGAGCCGGAGGCTCAGAACGGCGTCTCGTCGTTGTAGCTGCCCGGCGTGCTCCAGACGTCGCCACCGGCGGGTGCGCTCGGGGCCCACGGCTCCTCGGCCTGGCCACCGCGGTTGCCTCCCGCGTTGCCGCCGGAGCCCCCCTGGTTGCCGCCGCCGAAGCCGCCCTGGCCCTGACCGCCCTGGCTCGCGCCCTGACCGCCGCCGACCTGTCCGCGTCCGCCACCGGCTCCGCCGCCACCGCTGGCGCGCGTGACCTGTGCGGTCGCGTAGCGCAGCGAGGGGCCGATCTCGTCGATCTCGAGCTCGATGCTGGTGCGCTTCTCGCCTTCCTTCGTCTCGTACGAGCGCTGCTTCAGGCGGCCGGTCGCGACGACGCGGCTGCCCTTGGTCAGCGTTCCCGCGACGTTCTCGGCGAATTCGCGCCAGACGGAGGCCCGGAGGAACAGCGCTTCGCCGTCCTTCCAGTCGTTCGCCTGGCGGTCGAAGGTGCGGGGCGTGGAGGCGATGGTGAAGTTCGCGACCGCGAGCCCGCCCTGCGTGTACCGCAGCTCGGGGTCGGCCGTGAGGTTGCCCACCACGGTGATGATCGTCTCGCCGGCCATGAGCGCTACGCCTTGGGAGCGGCCGGAGCCTTGGCAGCCTTGCGGGCGGCCTTCTCGTCGGCGAGCTTCTTGGCGGCGGCGACCTGGGCGATGCCCTCTTCTGCACGCAGCACCTTGGTGCGCATGACGGCCTCCGACAGCTTCAGCTGACGGTCGAGCTCGTTCGCGGCGGCCGAGGTCGACGTGAAGTCGACGACGGCGTAGATGCCCTCGGACTTCTTGTTGATCTCGTACGCCAGACGACGGCGGCCCCAGACGTCGACCTTGTCGATGGATCCACCATCGGTGCGGATGACGTTGAGGAACTTGTCGAGACTCGGAGCGACGGTGCGCTCATCGATCTCGGGATCCAGGATGACCATGAGTTCGTACTGATGCGTCACTAACCCACCTCCTTCGGACTGAACGGCCACGGTATTTCCGTGACAGGAGGGTATGTAGCATCTGTCCACTCCCGCGGACGCGAGTGCGTCTGGTCATGGACAACCTGACTACCCTACCATCCGACCCCTCCGACGCGCCCGGTCCTGCGACAGCGGATCGGATGGACCGCGGCGGCGATCAGGACCGCGTCGCCCACCACTCGCGCAGTCGGCGCGCGGCCTCCTCCTCGCCGAGCGGCCCCTCCTCGAGCCGTAGCTCGAGCAGGAACCGGTACGCCTGCCCCACCTCGGGCCCCGGCCGGAGCGACAGGATCTCCATGATCCGCGTCCCGTCGAGGTCGGGTCGCTTCGACGCGAGCTCCTCCCTCTCGGCGAGCTCGGCGATGCGGTGCTCCAGGTCGTCGTAGGCGTGGGCCAGCCGCTCGGCCTTGCGGCGATTGCGCGTGGTCACGTCGGCGCGGGTGAGGATGTGCAGCCGCTCCAGCAGAGGCCCCGCGTCGGTGACGTAGCGGCGCACCGCGGAGTCGGTCCACGCCCCCTCGGTGTAGCCGAAGAACCGCAGGTGCAGCTCGATCAGCCGGGAGACCTCGGTGATCGTCTGCTTGTCGAACTTGAGCGAGCGCAGTCTCCGCGTCGCCAGCTTCGAGCCGACGACGTCGTGGTGGTAGAAGCTGACCACGCCTCCGGGCTCGAGGCGCCGGGTCGCCGGCTTCCCGATGTCGTGCAGCAGAGCGGCCAGCCGCAGCACCACGTCGGGTGCGGCGCCGGGGTGGCGCTCCTCCTCGAGCTCGATGGCCTGCTCGAGCACGGTGAGGCTGTGCACGTAGACGTCCTTGTGGTGGTGGTGCTCGTCCTGCTCGAGCCGCAGCGCGGGCAGCTCCGGGAGGAAGTAACCGGCCAGACCGGTGTCGACCAGCAGCTCCAGCCCGGCGCGCGGCGCGGGCGTCGCCAGCAGCTTGCGCAGCTCCTCCTGCACCCGCTCCGCCGACACGTCCTCGATCCGGCCTGCGAGCTCGGCCATCGCCCACTCGACCTCGTCCGTCGTGCGGAAGCCGAGCTGCGAGGTGAACCGCGCGCCGCGCAGCATCCGCAGCGGGTCGTCGCCGAAGGACTGCTCGGCCGGCGACGGCGTGCGCAACCGCTCCGCCAGCAGGTCCTCGACCCCGCCGGAGGGGTCGACCAGCACCACCTCGGGCAGCCGGAGCGCCATCGCATTGACGGTGAAGTCGCGGCGCACGAGGTCGCCCTCGAGCGAGTCGCCGAACTCGACCTCGGGCTTCCGGCTCACCCCGTCGTAGCTGTCGCTGCGGTAGGTCGTGATCTCGACGGTCTCGCCGGCGACGCGGGCGCCGATCGTGCCGAACGCGCGGCCGATGTCCCAGTGCGCCTCGGCGATCGGAGCGACGACGGCCACGATGTCGTCGGGTCGCGCCGAGGTCGTGAAGTCGAGATCGTGCACCCCGTGACCGAGGAAGGCATCGCGCACCGGGCCGCCCACCAGCGCGAGCTCGTGTCCCTGCGCCGCGAACGCCTCCGCGAGGCGGGCCACCGTCGGCGTCGCGGCGAGAGCGCGGAGGGTCTCGAGAGCGGTCTGGACGCTGTGCATTCGCACGATCCTAGTCGGCGGGGGTGTCTCGCGACCGGCTCGGATCCGCGGAACGGCGCGGTAACCGCACACCCAGGTTACAAGCCCGGGACGCCCCTCCGGAGAACGCACCGCCTGGCCGACGGGGGCCTGCCCGTAGAATCACCCGCATGGAGGCCGAGTGAGTTCGATGCATCGGCGCGTCCTCACCTCTGAACGCCCGCGACGACGGCCCGCGGCCGCGCAGCTCCTCCGCTCAGCGGGCGCTGCCGCTCTGTCGATCGCTCTGATCGGCCTCGCCTCCCCGGCCCTCGCCACGACCCAGGAGCCGACTCCCCACCCCTCCCAGGAGCAGTCGCCCGCAGCGAGCACCACCGTCACCGCGACCGTCGGGGCGGCGAACGACGGCGTCTGGCTCCCGGGCCAGGATCTCCAGCTCTCCGTCTCGGTGCGCAACGGCACGACCGAGTCGATCGACGGCGCCCGGGTCGACGTCACTCTCGACTCCGACACCCTCGACTCGCGCGCCGAGCTCGACGCCTGGCTCGACGGCGAGAGCGACGACGAGGGCTCGCCGGCCGGCGACGGCGCCGACATCCGGCTCCTCCCCTCCGGCTCGGCCCAGGTCACCCTGACGATCCCCGCGGCCGCGGTCCCCTTCTCGGCCGACCCCGCCGCGCTCGGCTCGCACGCCGTCGCCGTCACCGTCACGAGCCCCGGCGGGACGCTGGCCACCGCCCGCAGCGCCGTCGAGCTGACCGCAGGGCTCCCCGCCGAGCGCGAGACCGGAGTGAGCGTGCTCGTCCCACTCACCGTGCCCGACACCTCCGACGGCCTGATCCCGGCCGAGACCCTGCAGGACTACACGCAGAGCACGGGCACCCTCTCCCGCCAGCTCGACTCCGTGCTCGGCCGCGCCGTGACGATCGGAGTCGACCCGCGCATCCTCGCGTCGATCCGGATCCTCGGCGACAGCGCTCCGGAGTCGGCGCGCGCCTGGCTCGACAGGCTCGAGTCGGCCCCGAACGAGGTCTTCGCGCTGCCCTACGCCGACGCCGACGTCGCCGCGCAGGCGCAGGCGGGCCTGTCGACCCTGCTGACGCCGACCTCCTTCGACTACGGCATCGACAGCACGCTCTTCGCCGATCCGCCGAGCACCGCGACCCCGAGCCCCACCGCTTCGGCCGACGCTCCGCAGCAAGGGGAGGACCGGCCGCCCCGCCCCACGACGGAGTCGCTCACCGCCTTCGACTGGTCGCCCACGATCGGCTCGGTCGCCTGGCCCGACGATCTGACGGTCCGCGGTGCCGACCTCGACGTCTATGCCACGAGCGGAATGACCCGCACGGTCGTCTCGTCCGCCAACCTGGCGATCCCCTCCTCCGTGTCGACGCTGACCACCGCGGGCATCGACGGTCACGACGTCGTGGTCGCCGACAGCGCGCTCTCGAGTGCCCTCGACGAGGCGGTCGACGCGCCCACCGACTCGGAGTGGCGCTCCCGCATGACCGCCATCACGGCGGGCCTCGCCCAGGTGCAGCGCGACGGAGAGACCCCCGACGTGGTCCTCGCCCTCGACCGCGGGGCGGCAATCGACGGAGCGCGTCTCTCGCAGACTCTCGACGCGATCGACGGCCTGCCCTGGGCCGAGGGCACCTCGCTCGCCGTCGCCCTGACCGCCCCGGCGACCGAGGGCGTCACCGTCGTCGACGCTCCGGAGTCGGAGGAGCGCCTCGCGGACGTCTCCGACCTGCTCACGGCCGCCGCCCGCGTCGAGTCCTTCTCCGCGGTCCTGACCGAGCCGGAGCTGCTGAGCGGCAAGCGTCGCAACGACCTCCTGGCGCTGCTCGCCGTCACCTGGCGCGGCGACGCGTCCGGCTGGGGCGAGGCGGTGACCGCGAGCGAGGAGCTGGCCGACTCCACCCTCGCCTCCGTGACCATCGAGGCCGCCGACAGCGTCACGCAGGTCTCCCGCGACTCGAGCATCCCGGTCTACGTCCGCAACGACCTGCCCTGGCCGGTCTCCGTGCGCATCCAGGCCTCGACCTCGAACGCCGTGCTCGACATCGACGAGGCGTCGGTCGAGCCCACCATGATCGACGCCCGCTCGCAGGGCCGGGTGCTGATCCCCGTGAAGGCCCGCGTCGGCAACGGCGAGACCAGCCTCCGGATGCAGCTCACCTCCCTCGACGGCACGGCGATCGGCACGCCCACGAGCGTGCTCACGAGCGTCCGCGCCGACTGGGAGACGGTCGGGACCCTCGTGCTCGGCATCGTGCTCGTCGTCGTCTTCGGCGCCGGCATCCTCCGCAACATCCGTCGCCGCCGCCGCGGCGACCCGGTCGAGGAGGAGGAGGACCCGAACGCACCGCTCGCCGTCCAGCCCGGCCTCGACGACGAACGAACGGACCCGCGTGGCTAGCTTCTCCCTCGGACGCGCGAGCGCCGTCCTCGCCTCCGGCACGATGGTCTCGCGAGTCCTCGGCTTCGTCATGTCCATCGTGATGGCCAACACGATCGGCGCCGCTGTCGCACCGGGTGCCGACGCCTTCACGACGGCGAACCTCCTGCCGAACACGATCTACTCGATCATCGCGGGCGGGGCGCTCAACGCGGTCCTCGTGCCCCAGATCGTCCGGGCCGGTCTGCACGCCGACGGTGGCCGGAGCTACATCAACCGCCTCCTGACCCTCGCGCTCGGACTGCTCCTCGCGACGACGATCGCGGCGACCCTGGTCGCACCCCTGCTGGTGCGCCTGTACGCACCGGGCTACGGCCCGGAGCAGTACGAGCTCGCCGTCTCCTTCGCCTTCTGGTGCCTCCCCCAGGTGTTCTTCTACGGGCTCTTCACGATCCTCGGCGAGGTGCTCAACGCGCGCGGATCGTTCGGGCCCTTCACCTGGGCTCCGGTCCTCAACAACGTCGTCGCCATCGCCGGGCTGGTCGCCTTCATGGTCGTCTTCGGCGCCGATCCCGAGGGCAACCGCCCCGTCGACTCGTGGACGCCCGCCATGGTCGCCCTCCTGGCCGGGAGCGCGACGCTGGGCATCGTCGTGCAGTCCCTGTTCCTCATTCTCTTCTGGCGGAGGGTCGGCCTGAGCTACCGGCCCGACTTCCGCTTCCGCGGGGTCGGCCTGGGCACCGCCGGGCGGATGTCGCTGTGGTCGTTCGCCACGGTCCTGCTCACCATCGGCGCCGGGATCGTCGAGAGCCAGGTCTCGTCCACGGCCTCCGGAGAGGGCCCGTCCGCGGCCGCCCTTCAGAAGGCCTGGCTGATCTTCATGCTCCCGCACTCCGTCATCGCCATCTCGATCGCGATGGCCTACTTCACGAAGATGAGCGGCCACACCGCCCGCGGCGAGATGAAGGAGTTCCGGTCGGACGTCTCCACCTCCGTCCGCCTCGTCCAGATGATGCTGGTCTTCGCCGCGGCGGCGATCATCGTCGTGGCGGTCCCCTTCGGCTCCGTCTTCACCGACACGTTCGCGGACGCCCAGGCGATCGGGATGATCGCCGTCGCCTACGTGGTCGTCCTGCCCCTGTTCTCGTCGACCGCCATCATGCAGCGCGCGTTCTACGCCCTCAGCGACGGAGCGCGTCCGTTCGTGTTCACCGTGATCCAGGTCGTCATCGCCGTGTCCGGATACCTCGTCGTCGTCCGCCTCCCCGCCGATCGCGTCGCCGTCGGCATCGCGGCGTCGACGTCGCTGGGCATCGCCGTCCAGGCGCTCGTCGCGGCGCTGCTCCTCCGACGCAGGCTCGGCGGGCGAGGCGGCAAGCGCATCGTCGTCCGCCTGCTCCTCTGTCTCCTCGCCGCCGTGCCCGCCGGCGCGGCCGGGTTCGGGGTGCTCGTGCTGCTCGGCGGAACCCGACCGGGCGGGTTCGCGGTGTCGGGATACCTCGAGCCGCTCGTCTCGATGGCGGCCATCGGCACCGCGATGGCCTTCGTCTACTTCGGCGTCCTCTGGGTCTTGAAGGTGCCCGAGCTGCGCGCGATGGCCGCGCCCCTCCTCCGTCGCCTCGGGCGCTGACCGCCGCGACCCTGAGTGGTCACCCGGGAGAGGGTGCGCCGTCGCGCCCGACGTGGAAGGGTGGGCGCGTCTCCGGCAGTGCCGCCTCTCCCCCGCCGACCCGGAAGGCACGATGCGCTCCACCTTCGTCCTGCTCCGTCTGATCGTCGCGATCGCCGTCCTGGCCGCGACCGTCACGAGCTTCGTCGACTCGTACTCCTTCTGGGTCGAGGCGCGCTTCCGCGACCGCACCACGCTGGTCGTGAACTTCTTCAGCTACATCACCGTCGAGACGTGCCTGCTGGCCGTGGTGGTGCTCCTGATGGGCGCAGTGGTCCTCGCACGGGGTGCGATCCCCGAGCCCCGCTGGTTCGCCTGGCTGCGCGCCGGCACCGTCAGCTACATGGTCGTCATCGGAGTCGTCTACAACCTGCTCCTGCGCGGCACCGTGGTCACGGGTGCCGGAGCGCCCCAGGAGTGGACGAACGAGGTCATGCACGTCGTCGCCCCCCTGGCCCTCATCCTCGACTGGCTGTTCGCCCCGGGGCGCCGCCGCCTCTCCTGGGCCGTCGTCCCCGGGATCCTGGTGTTCCCGGTCGCCTGGTTCGTCTACACGATGGTCCGCGCGCCGCTGGTCTACGACCAGATGAAGCACGAGCAGATCTGGTACCCGTACCCCTTCCTCGACCCGCGCCTCGCCGACCCGCCCCTGATCCCCGGCGGCCTGGTCGCGGTGGTGTTCTACGTGGTGGTGATGACGGGCGTGTTCGCCTCTGCGGCCGCCGTCACCGTCTACGTCTCTCGGCACGGAGTCGGGCGCCCGGGACGCTCCGTCGCCGCCTCCGAGAATTCCCCGGTCAGAGGCACTATCCCAGATCCCGTCACGGAGGGTCCGATTCGACCCTGACCGCCACCCGAGTGCGCCGACCCGGGCGGAATAGCCCCCACCTAGGATGTGTTGTAGACCTCGGAGCCGCGGACAGACCGAGCGACCGGTCCGCGCCCCGTCGATCACCGAGAGGTGATCTAGACCCGCCACCGCTCAGCACAGACCTCGAGGAGTTGCCGTGCGCGACATCGTCATCATCGGATCCGGCCCCGCCGGCTGGACCGCCGCCATCTACGCGGCCCGCGCCGACATGCACCCGGTGGTCGTGGCCTCCTCCGTCGAGATCGGCGGCGACCTCATGAACACCACCGACGTCGAGAACTTCCCGGGCTTCCCCAGCGGGATCCTCGGCCCCGAGCTCATGATGGCGATGCAGGCGCAGGCCGAGAAGTTCGGCGCCGAGACCTTCTACGACGACGTCACCTCGCTCGATCTCGAGGGCGAGGTCAAGACCGTGCACCTCGGCTCCGGCGAGAGCATCGAGGCCAAGACGGTCGTCGTCGCCACCGGCTCCGCCTACCGCAAGCTCGGCCTGCACGACGAGGAGCGCCTGTCGGGACACGGCGTCTCGTGGTGCGCCACCTGCGACGGCTTCTTCTTCAAGGGCAAGACGATCGCGGTCGTCGGCGGAGGCGACTCGGCGATGGAGGAGGCGACCTTCCTCACCAAGCACGCGGCGAAGGTCTACATCATCCACCGCAAGGACTCGCTCCGCGCCTCGAAGGTCATGCAGAAGCGCGCCTTCGACAACGAGAAGATCGAGTTCGTCTACAACTCCGAGGTCATCGGCATCACCGGTGAGAGCCACGTCAACGGAGTGAAGCTGCGCAACACGGTCGACGGCACCGAGTCGCGCCTCGACCTCGACGGCCTCTTCATCGCGATCGGCAACGACCCGCGCACCCACGTGGTGCACGGGAAGCTCGACCTGACCAGCGAGGGCAACATCGCCGTCGTCGGCCGGTCGTCCCAGACCTCCGTCCCCGGCGTCTTCGCCGCGGGCGACGTGATCGACCCGACCTACCGTCAGGCCGTGACCGCCGCCGCCTCCGGCACGGTCGCCGCCCTCGACGCGGAGCACTACCTGGCCTCGCTCGCCGACGGCACCGCCTCGACCGAGGGCACGCCGCACGCCGAGTTACTCGCTCTCTGACCCTTCCGTCACCCACCACTGGAGCCGGCACGACCGGCTCACGAAGGAGAAAATCGCTATGTCCACCGCGAAGAGCGTCACCGACGCATCGTTCCAGGCCGACGTCCTCGACTCCGAGAAGACCGTCCTGGTCGACTTCTGGGCCGAGTGGTGCGGCCCCTGCCGCATGGTCTCGCCGATCCTCGACCAGATCTCGGCCGAGCACGGCGAGAAGATCGAGATCGTCAAGCTGAACGTCGACGAGAACCCGCAGACCGCCGCGAAGTACCAGATCACCTCGATCCCCGCGATGAAGGTCTACCAGAAGGGTGAGGTCGTCAAGACCGTCATCGGCGCCAAGCCGAAGCCGGCTCTCGAGGCCGACCTCGCCGCCTTCCTCTGATCTCCTGATCAGCACCGAAGCCCTCGCGCCCTCCGGGACGCGGGGGCTTCGTGCATCCCGCTCCGTTTCACGTGAAACGTCGGACAGTGCGTGGTCGCACGCACCCAGACCCACCAGCGTCAGCAGCTCCGGCTTCTGCCCCGACCTTCTGACGGGGATGGATCTCGACACGACCGCTGTGCGGCCTACTCGATCAGCAGAACAGTCACCCTCTCCCTGCTGGTCGAGTAGCCGCCGCAGGCGGCATATCGAGACCCACCAGCTCCAGCAGCTCCGGCCTCTGCCCTGATGTCCTGACGCGGGCTACCCGATCAGCGAAGCAGTCACCCTCTCCCTGCTGGTCGAGTAGCCGCCGCAGGCGGCATATCGAGACCCACCAGCTCCAGCAGCTCCGGCCTCTGCCCCGGTGTTCTGACGCGCGCTACCCGATCAGCGAAGCAGTCACCCTCTCCCTGCTGATCGAGTAGCCGCCGCAAGCGGCATATCGAGACCCACCCGCTCCAGCAGCTCCGGCCTCTGCCCCGATGTCCTGACGCGGGCTACCCGATCAGCGAACCAGTCACCCTCTCCCTGCTGGTCGAGTAGCCGCCGCAGGCGGCATATCGAGACCCACCTCCCTGCAGACCCCCCCGATCCACCACGTCCCGAGTGGCCCCGCCCTCCCCGCCCGCTCCCGGACCCGGCCGGTACAGTGGACAGACCCGGAACCCGTCCCGGGTACCCCGTCCACCGAGCGAAGCGAACCCATCGTGACCAACCGCGGAACCAATCTCGACCCCTGGTACAACTCCTACGCGGAGCGCACGGCCGGCCTGGCCGCCAGCGAGGTCCGAGCCCTCTTCGCCGTCGCGTCACGCCCCGAGGTGGTCTCCCTGGCCGGAGGCATGCCGTTCGTCTCCGCACTCCCCCAGGACCTCGTCACCGGCGCGATCGAGTCCGTCATGCGCGAGCAGGGCCCGGTCGCACTGCAGTACGGCTCCGGACAGGGTGTGCCCGTCCTCCGCGAGCAGATCCTCGACGTCATGGCCCTCGAGGGCATCTCCGCCAGTGCAGACGACATCGTCGTCACCACGGGTTCGCAGCACGCCCTCGAGCTCGTGTCCAAGCTCTTCCTCGACCCCGGGGACGTCGTGCTGTCGGAAGGCCCCAGCTACGTCACGGCGATGGTCATCTTCCGCTCCTACCAGGCACAGATCGAGCACGTGCCGATGGACGAGCACGGCCTCATCCCGGCCGCCCTCCGCGAGCACATCGCCCGCGTCCGCGCCGCCGGCAAGACGATCAAGTTCCTGTACACGATCCCGACCTTCCACAACCCCGCTGGAGTGACCCTCTCGTGGGAGCGCCGCGTCGAGATCCTCGAGATCTGCAAGTCCGAGGGCATCCTCGTCCTCGAGGACAACCCGTACGGCCTGCTCTACTTCGAAGACGTCCCGCCGAAGGCGATGCGCTCCCTCGAGGAGGACGGCGTCATCTACCTCGGCACGTTCTCCAAGACCCTCGCCCCCGGATTCCGCGTGGGGTGGGCACTCGCTCCTCACGCCATCCGCGAGCGTCTGATCCTCGCCAACGAGGCCGCGGTGCTCAGCCCGTCGTCGTTCAGCCAGCTGGTCATCTCGAAGTACCTCGAGACCGCCGACTGGCGCGGCCAGATCGACACCTTCCGAGGCGTCTACCGCGAGCGCAAGGAGGCCATGCTGCGCGGTCTGCAGACGCACCTCCCGTCACTGTCGTGGACGAACCCCAACGGCGGCTTCTACGTCTGGCTGACCCTCCCCGAGAACCTCGACTCGAAGGCGATGCTCCCCCGCGCCGTGAAGGAACTCGTCGCCTATACGCCCGGCACCGCCTTCTACGGCAACGGGGACGGGCGTCAGAACATCCGCCTGTCGTTCTGCTATCCGACTCCGGAGCGCATCGGAGACGGCATCCGGCGTCTCGCCACCGTCATCAACGGCGAGCTCGACCTGCTGTCGACCTTCGCCGGCACGGGCTCCATGGCGAACGCCGACATCGAGCAGCGCGACAGCGCTCTTCCGCCGAACGTCTCCTGACGTGTCCGCCGCCGCCGACTCCGAATCACAAAAGGCCTGGTCATGACTGATTTCTCTGTCCTCGATCGCACTCTCGACGTCGTCGTGATCAGCGGAGGGATCAGCCACGAGCGCGACGTGTCGCTGCGATCGGGGCGCCGCGTCGCCGACCGCCTGTCGAGCATGGGCCACAGGGTCACCCTCCGCGAGCCGGACGCCGGTCTGCTGACATTCCTACTCGAGCGCCGGCCCGATGTCGTCTGGCCGGCCGTCCACGGGGCGAGCGGCGAGGACGGCGCGCTGCTCGGGCTGCTCGAGGCCGCCGGCTTCGACTACGTCGGGTCGCGGACGGACGCGGCGCGCCTCGCATGGTTCAAGCCGACCGCGAAGACGCTGGTAGGCCGCGCCGGCTTCGCTACCCCTCGGAGCGTCACCCTCCCCCGCGAGACCTTCCGCGAGCTGGGGGCGCCGGGGATCCTCGGTCAGGTCGAGGCGCACCTGCCCGGCGCGCTCGTCGTGAAGCCCGCGCAGGGCGGGTCGGCACAAGGAGTGAGCATCGTCTCGGAGTCGGGCCAGCTCCCCCGTGCGATGGTCGAGGCCTACACCTACGGCGAGGTCGTTCTGATCGAGCAGCTCGTCGCTGGCACCGAGGTGGCCGTGGGCGTCCTCGACCTCGGAGACGGACCGTTCGCGCTCCCACCCGTCGAGATCGAGCCCGTGGAGGGCCGGTACACCTTCGAAGCGCGGTACAACGCGGGAGAGACCCGGTTCTACACACCGGCCCGACTGTCGGAGGAGGTACTCGCCGAGGTCGCCCGCGTCGCGGTCGCCATCCACGAGCTCCTCGGCCTGCGCCACCTCTCCCGCGTCGACTTCATCGTCGACGACGCGGGGCTCCCTTGGTTCTTCGACGCCAATGTCCTGCCGGGTATGACGGAGACCTCCCTCGTCCCCCAGGCGATCGAAGCGTCCGGCCGCTACCTCGGCGACGTCTACTCGACCCTCGCCAAGCTGGCTGTCTCACCCCGCTGACGCCCGGATGTTTCACGTGAAACATCTCGCCTCGTAGATCAGCGCGGCTGAGACAGCCGGTGAGCCGCTGGTCGTCAGCCTGACGGCGTCCGGCGTCCGGTGGGCGTGCCGGCCACCCCCAACTCCAGCGGGTAGGGAGACACCGAATGCTGGTCGAGTGGCCCCGAAGGGGCGTATCGAGCGGCGAAGTCGCGTCGCGTCTCCGTGGGGAGGGAAAAGTCCGCGCTGGTCGCCTCCCCTGCTGGTCGAGTAGCCCCGCAGGGGCGTATCGAGACCCACCAGCTTCAGCAGATCAGGCTTCTGACCTCGGCTTCTGACGGACGTGGATCTCGATACGCCCGCTGCGCGAGCTACTCGATCAGCGAGGCAGGGCCACACACGTGGGTGACTTCTCCTAGGAGACCCACCGGTGTCAGCAGATCAGTTGTCGGCCCTGAGCTTCTGACGCTGGTCGATCTCGATACGCCCGCTGCGCGGGCTATTCGATCAGCAACGGTACGACGACGCCTGGCGACCTCCGAACATTTCACGAAGTCGCTCAGCGCAGAGCTCCTCGATCGCCGCTCCATCGACCAACCGGATCTGCTCCCCCCGGCGGCATGACAAGTCACAGCTCTTCACCGGTGGGCGAGTATCCGGCGCGGACGGGTTGAGCGGCGATGCCGCTACCGATCGTCCGCGCCTGGCGGGATGTCGAATGCGAGCAAGACCGCGCTAGCCCCCCCGATGCTGGTCGAGTAGCCCCGCAGGGGCGTATCGAGTCCCATCAGCTCCAGCAGGCGAGACCTCCACCCCACCCTCTAATGGACGTGGATCTCGATACGCGCGCTGCGCGGGCTACTCGACCCGCGAGAACAGAACCGACCGTTCGAGGGCCGATGTCACCGGAAAGGTCATGCCCCTGAAGGACGACCAGTACCGCTCGGAGCCAGGCTGCGCGACGACGCGCCTGACCACCTCCAGATGCGGGCCCAAGGAATCAGACAAGGCGTAGGGCCGTCGATGTTTCACGTGAAACATCCCATCAGGGGGCCAGCGACACTTCGGTCGGCTCGCCGATCTCGGACAGAATGCGGTTCAGGTCCTGGATGCTCGCGAAGTCGATGACCATCTGGCCCTTACGCGCCCCCAGCGTGACCTTCACCCGCGTGTTCAGCCGGTCACCGAGGTGGTCCGCGACCGAGCTCAGGTGGCCTGCGTGCCCGCCCTGCTCCTCCGCCGGCTCGCGCTTCGAGGCGCGGGGCGCCTTCATCTGCGCTGCTGCCGCTTCTGCCGCGCGCACCGACAGGTCCTCGTTCACGATCTTGTCTGCGAGTCGCCGCATCGCCTCGACATCCTCGAGGGACAGCACCGCCCGCGCGTGCCCGGCACTGAGCACGCCGGCAGCCACGCGGGCCTGCACGTCGGCCGGGAGACGCAGCAGGCGCAACGTGTTCGAGATCTGCGGACGAGAGCGTCCCAAACGCGTCGCGAGCGCCTCCTGGGTGATGCCAAAGTCGCTCAGCAGCTGCTGGTACGCCGACGCCTCCTCCAGCGGATTGAGCTCGGCACGGTGCAGGTTCTCGAGAAGAGCGTCCCGCAGCATGTTCTCGTCGGCTGTGTCCTTGACCACCGCCGGAATCGTGGACAGCCCGGCCGCCTTCGACGCCCGGAAGCGCCGCTCCCCCATCACCAGCTCGTACTTCGCACCATCGCGTCCCTGGATCGGACGCACCACGATCGGCTGCAGCACTCCGTACTCGCTGATGCTGTGGATCAGTTCCGCGAGATCGTCCTGATCGAAGACGGAGCGCGGCTGCGCGGCGTTCGGCACGATCTCATCGAGCGGCAGCCGTGCGAGACGAGCGCCGGGAACCTCGAGCAGCGCGTCCGACTCGGTCGTCCCCGCGTTCTGATCCGGGAAGAACACATCGACGGGCCGCGCGCGGGTGTCGTCTCCGGTGGGGATGAGTGCGCCGATCCCTCGGCCCAGTCCGGTTCGCTTTGCAGCCATCAGCGGGCCTCCCCTTCGGTAGCGGTCGTGTGAGTGGACGGTGCACCGCGTCGGGCGATCTCCGCAGCTGCCTCGAGATAGGCGAGCGAGCCCGACGACTGCGGGTCGTAGCTGATGACGCTCTGCCCGTAGCTCGGCGCCTCCGAGATCCGCACGTTGCGCGGGATGACGGCCTTCAGCACCTCCTTCGGGAAGTGCTCGCGCACCTCCGCCGCGACCTGGTGCGACAGGTTGGTGCGTCCGTCGAACATGGTCAGCAGGATCGTCGACACCCCGAGGTTCGGGTTCAGATGCCGCTCGATGAGGTCGATGTTCTTCAGCAGCTGGCTGAGGCCCTCCAGCGCGTAGTACTCGCACTGGATCGGGATCAGCACCTCGCGCGCCGCGACGAAGGCGTTGATCGTCAGCAGCCCCAGCGACGGCGGGCAGTCGATGAAGACGTAGTCGAACGGCTCCTCCATCGCATCCAGCATGCGGTCGAGGGCTCGGCGGAGGCGCTGCTCCCGGGCCACGAGCGAGACCAGCTCGATCTCGGCACCGGCGAGGTGGATCGTCGCCGGCACTCCGTAGAGCGTGTCGAACTCCGGGCTCTTCTGCACGACCTCGGCGAGCGGCGTGTCGTTGACGATCACGTCGTACACGCTCGTCGTCTCGGCTCGATGCTCGATTCCGAGCGCCGTGGAGGCGTTGCCCTGCGGGTCGAGGTCGATCACGAGGACCTTCGCCGCGCCACGCGCCAGACCTGCAGCGAGGTTCACGGTGGTCGTCGTCTTGCCGACCCCGCCCTTCTGATTCGAGATGGTGATCACGCGCGTCGACTCCGGCTTCGGCAGCGGCTGCGCATTGAGCAGCGCACGCCGGCGGGTCATGTCGGCGATCTCGCGAGCAAGAGGAGTCGAGGAGTCGAATCCGCCAGGCAGTCCAGCAGGATCGGGATGTTTCACGTGAAACCTTCGCTCGGCAGTTCAATCAGAGGGAGTACCGCGACTGCCGGCGCCAGGGATCCAGGTGATCTCGCATGCTGCCGGGGCGATCAACCCACTGTAGCTCGGACGACTCTCGTCACCTCGGAGAGCACGCCGTCACCCAGGACGATCACCTCGGGCGCCGAGAGTCGGAACCGTCGGATCTGCTTCTCCGCAGCACCGATCTCCTTCTCGGCGTTGACCCCCTTGAGGAGGACCAGCTCCCCTCCGCGGCGCAGCAGTGGCGCCGTCAGCGGGATGAGCTTCGACAGCGCGCTCACCGCCCGGGCCGTGACCTGGTCGAGCGGCTGGGCGAGCGCCACCTCTTCGGCGCGAGCACGCAGAACCGAGACATTCTCGAGTTCGAGGGAATCGATCTGCTCCTGGAGCCAGACGACGCGACGTTCCATGGGCTCGATGAGCACGAATCGCACGTCGGGGCGCAGGATGCCCAGCACGACGCCCGGAAGCCCCGCCCCGCTTCCCACATCACCGACGAGACCCGGACGCAGCAGAGGGGCCACCAGGGCGCTGTTGAGCACGTGCCGCGTCCACAGGCGGGGGAGCTCCAGCGGACCGATCAGGCCGCGCTCCTCGCCCTGCTCCGCCAGCGCCAGAGCGTAGCGACGCAGGAGCGGCAGGCGGTCCCCCGCGATGACGGCGGCTGCCGCGGGCTCCGGCTCGAGAGTCGGCTCCACGGCGGTCAGCCGCGGGTGATGACGGTGTGGCGCTCGCGCGCCTCGCCGCGCGACTCCGACACGAAGCCGCGCTCGCCCACCATGTCGTGCACGAGCTTGCGCTCGTAGGACGACATCGGGGGCAGGGAGGCCGACGTGGCGCCCTCCTCGATGCGCTCGATGGCCCGGTCGACGAGCTGCGCGAGCTCGGCCTCTCGGGCGTCACGGGACCCGCCGATGTCGAGGATCAGGCGCGAGAACGCGCCCGTCTTGGTCTGCACCGCGAGGCGGGTGAGCTCCTGCAGGGCCTGCACGGCATCGGGTCGCGACAGCACCCGGAGGTTCGTGTCACCCGAGGCGGTCACCGAGAGGTACACGCGTCCGTTGCGCACCTCGATGTCGATGTCGCCGTCGAGGTCGCAGATGTCGAGGAACTCCTCGATGTAGTCCGCGGCGACATCGCCCTCGTCCTCGAGCTGCGACAGGGTCGACTCCGGCTGCTCGGAGGGCGCCTCAGCGGGTTCCGCGGCGGCCTGCGTCGCGTCGAAGGTCTGCGTCGAATCGGTCATGGCGGTGCTACTTTCCGGCTTGCTTCTTGGCGCGGCTCTTGCTGACGGGCTGCTGGCGCTGCACGGCCTTCTTCTCGACGAGCGTCGTCTCGCCGGCGACGTTCGTCTCCTCGACGAGCTTGCCCTTGCGGCGGAGGCGCTCCTCGCGGGCCTTGGCGGCCTCACTGCCCGGGGTGGGCATGTTCCGGATGACGATGAACTGCTGCACCATCGTCCAGATGTTCGAGGTCAGCCAGTAGAACATGACGCCGAGGGGGAACGCGAAGCCCGAGAAGGCGAAGACCAGGGGGAGGATGTAGAGCAGGATGCGCTGCTGCTTGAACGTCGGCGAGGCCTTGGCCTCGGGCGACATGTTCTTCGACACGATCTGCAGCTGCGTGATGAACTGCGACGCGGTCATCAGCACCACCATGACGACGGCGATGATGACGACGAGCTCCTGGCCGCCCTCCTGGAGGGCGCCCTGGATGGACTGGTGCAGCGGGGCGATGCCGAACAGGTTCGCCTCGCCGAACTGGCGGGCGAGAACGGCGTCGAGCGGTCCGACGCCGCGCTCACTGCGCTGGGCGTCGTTCAGCACCGAGAACAGGCTGAAGAAGATCGGCATCTGGATCAGCAGCGGCAGGCACGACGCGAGCGGGTTGGTGCCCGTCTTCTTGTAGAGCTCCATGGTCTCGCGGGACATCGCCTCGCGGGAGAGCTGGTCGCGCTTGCCCTTGTACTTGTCCTGGATCTTCTTCAGCTGCGGAGCGACCTCCATCATCCGCCGCTGGCTCTTGATCTGCTTGACGAAGATCGGGATGAGCGCAGCGCGGATCACGAGGACCAGGCCCACGATGGACAGCACCCAGGTGATGCCCGCCGCGGCCTCCATGCCGATGATCGTCAGCAGCTGATGGAAGGCGACGAGGATCAGCTCGACCACCCATTTGAGGGGCCAGAGAATCGTGCCGAGGAGGTCCATGGGAGGGGGTCAGTCCTTTCGAGGGCCCGCGACGAATCCGAATCGCGTCACGGCGAAGCGGGTTCGGCCGGGGGCCGGTCGGTGCAGGGGGATCGAGGTCGGTACGTCGTCGACGCCGCCGGCGGCCCACGGGTGGCAGCGGAGGAGGCGACGAGCCCCGAGGACCGTGCCGAGGACGAGCCCGTGAAGCTGGATCGCCTGCAGCGCGTACGCGGAGCACGAGGGGTAGTAGCGGCAGACGTCGCCGTAGAGCGGCGAGACGACGGCGCGGTACACGAGGAGCAGTGCGATCCCGATGTTCCGGGGCAGCAGCAGGAGTCCCCACGCCAGACGTGAAGAACGCAGTCGTGAAGAACGCAGTCGCGAGGGCCGCGAGAGGGTCTGCGCCGGAGCGGCAGCCGCGGTCATGATCGATCCCCCGCCGGCCGCGCGGTCCGGGACACCGCACCGACGACCTCGCGACGGAGCTCCGCCCAGGGTGCGTCGGCGCTGCCGGGCAGTGCGCGGATCACGATCTCGGTCCCGGGAGCGGTGGCTCCCACCATCTCGAACGCCACCGCCTTGAGGCGGCGGCGGACGGTGTTGCGGGTGACGGCCGAGCCGACGGTCTTGGCCACGATGAATCCGAACCGCGCAGGAGAGGACCCGGAGGTCTTGCGGACATACGTGACGGTGTGCGGTCCCGTGGACCGCACACCGCGACGGACGACTGTCCGGTACTCGCCTCCGTGGACGATGCGATTCGCTCTGGCCAGCACCGCTGAACGGTATAGCTGGCTCTACGCGGAGAGCTCGGTGCGGCCCTTGGCGCGACGAGCGCTCAGGATGCCGCGACCGGCACGCGTGCGCATGCGAAGACGGAAGCCGTGCTTCTTGGCGCGACGACGGTTGTTCGGCTGGAAGGTGCGCTTGCTCATAGTTCAATCTCCACGTACGTGTTCCGCGAGTGAAACGGGGCCGCACGCCGGGGCGCGGGCTCCGGTCTCCCGGGAAGAGGGGGGTGCCCGATTCCGACTCGGCACGATCCGTGTGGATCGGGCGCGCGACCCCGGGCAGGCGTCAACTGATTAAAACTACGGCCTGCACTCCCGTCGGTCAAATGTGGTGCGGGCGAATCCTCGATTCTGCACGTCCCGCGGCGCGTTCCGCGCATTGACACGCGGGTGTCGCTGTGGTGGATTTGTCTCCCGTCGGCTCCGTTCGTTACCGTGTTGAGCCGCAGTTATCCACAGGCACGAACGGCCACGACCCGCGTCCGCGCTGGCGTCCGCTCCGACCCGTGGATAACCCTGTGCATGGATCGAGCCCCGCACCGGTCGAGCCGAGCACTGCGGCACAGCCCTGCGCGCGACCGCGTCGAGCACGAGATCCTGCCGGACGAGCCGGGCCTCCGCGATCGACCGAGGGTCCCCGGGCGGCACCGGAACAGCGACACCACGAACCGGGCGACACCGGGACCACGACAGCGACGAGGACCGAGGACAGATGGCAGACGACACGTCGATGGTCGACGCGTGGAACGTGATCCTCGGAGCCCTCTCGAAGGACGAGCGGATCACCGCACCCCTGTACGGCTTCGTCTCGCTGGTGGAGCCCAAGGGCATCATGGCCGGCACCTTCTACCTGGAGGTGCCGAACGAGTTCACCCGCGGGATGCTCGAGCAGCGCGTCCGCGTGCCGCTGCTGAGCGCGATCGGGACGCTCGACGACTCCTTCGGCGTCACGACGTTCGCCTTCGTGGTGAATCCCGACATCGAGCACGAGCCGATGAGCTCGCCGTCGTCGGAGTCGATGAACCCCTTCGAGCCGATCACCGGCTCCTCCGCAGCGGTCACCCCCGTTCGCGTCGTCGAGGAGCTCCGGACGGTCCCCGCGACCGACACCCGCCTGAACCCCAAGTACAGCTTCGACAACTTCGTCATCGGAGGCTCCAACCGCTTCGCGCACGCCGCGGCGGTCGCCGTCGCCGAGGCCCCTGCGAAGGCCTACAACCCGCTGTTCGTCTACGGCGACTCGGGGCTCGGCAAGACGCACCTCCTGCACGCCATCGGCCACTACGCGATGAGTCTCTACCCCGGCATCCGGGTGCGCTACGTCTCCTCCGAGGAGTTCACGAACGACTTCATCAACTCGATCGCGAACAACCGGGGCAACGCCTTCCACGGCCGGTACCGCAACGTCGACATCCTCCTGATCGACGACATCCAGTTCCTGCAGGGCAAGGCCGAGACGCAGGAGGCGTTCTTCCACACCTTCAACCAGCTGCACGACCACAACAAGCAGGTCGTCATCACGTCCGACCTGCCCCCGAAGGCCCTGACCGGCTTCGAGGACCGCATGCGCTCGCGGTTCGAGTGGGGTCTGATCACGGATGTGCAGGCTCCCGACCTCGAGACGCGCATCGCGATCCTCCGCAAGAAGGCGGTCAGCGAGAAGCTGCTGGTGCCCGACGACATCCTCGAGTTCATGGCGTCGAAGGTGTCGAGCAACATCCGCGAGCTCGAGGGGACGCTCATCCGCGTCACCGCGTTCGCGAGCCTGAACCGCACTCCGGTCGACATGTCGCTGGTGCAGACGGTGCTGAAGGACCTGATCACTCTCGACGAGGACAACGTGATCTCGCCGGTCGAGATCATCAACCACACCGCCGACTACTTCAAGCTCACCGTCGACGACCTCTACGGCTCCTCGCGCTCGCAGGCCGTGGCGACGGCGCGTCAGATCGCGATGTACCTCTGCCGCGAGCTGACGAACCTCTCGCTGCCCAAGATCGGCCAGCTGTTCGGCAACCGCGACCACACGACCGTGATGTACGCCAACAAGAAGATCTCGGAGCTCATGAAGGAGCGCCGCAGCATCTACAACCAGGTCACCGAGCTGACCACCCGCATCAAGACGAACCGCTAGGCCTCGGGAGCAGGGGCTGCGGGTCCGCTGCCTGCACCCTGCTGGTCGAGCCCGCAGCCCGCGCAGGGGCCGTATGAGCTCGAGCCTCCTCTGTTGACGCTGGTGGGTCTCGATACGCCGCCTTCGGCGGCTACTCGACCAGCGAGCTCGCAGGCGGGTCGTCCCCTCCCTCGCTGATCGAGTAGCCCGCGCAGCGGGCGTATCGAGATCCACGTCCGCCAGAAGGCGAAGGCCGAAGCCCCCTCTGCTGACGCTGGTGGGTCTCGATACACCCCTCCGGGGCTACTCGACCAGCGAGCTCGCGCGAGGTCTCAGGAGCCCTAGGCACGCTCGCCGCGCCGTCGGCGTTCGCTGAATCGAACGGATTCCGTCGATTTCCACACGTGTGAGCAACCTGTGGATAACTGTGGACAACCGGCTCCGATCTGTGCGCTCGAGCGCCTCCCCTGTGGAATGCCGCGACCCGGCCGAGATCCCTCCACAGAGCGTCCACGGGCCCGCTCACACTCCCTCCACAGACAGGAAAGGTCCGCATCGCCCGCCGGAGTAGGGGCCCCGAGGGTTTTCCACAGTTTCCACACGTGTTAACACTGTTAACGCAGTTCTCTCTTTAATGAGGGGCGAACGACAACCTCTCCACAGACCTCGCATCGGGCGGTGCCCTCCCCCCGCTTCCGGGCGCGGCGAGGCTGACGAGTACGATGGGCGTCGGTCTTCGTCCACGACTCGTCAGGGGTGCACTTGTGAGGTTCCAAGCCAACCGCGACGTCTTCAGCGAGGCGGTGTCCTTCGCGGTCAAGCTGCTCCCGCAGCGCACGACGCTGCCGATCCTCTCGGGCATCCTCATCGAGGCGACGAGCGAGGGGCTGACGCTCTCCTCGTTCGACTACGAGGTCTCTGCCCAGACGCAGATCGCCGCCGATGTCGAGGAGACCGGTACCGTCCTCGTCTCCGGCCGTCTGCTCGCCGACATCGCGAACCGCCTGCCGAACGCTCCCGTTCGCATCTCGACCGACGAGTCGCGCGTGCACGTCTCGGCCGGCTCGGCGCACTTCACGCTCCTGCAGATGCCCGTCGAGGAGTACCCGAGCATCCCCGAGATCGACGCCTCCACCGGTCTCGTGCCGGCCGACGCCTTCGCGGCCGCGATCTCGCAGGTCGCCGTCGCCGCCTCCCGCGACGACGTCACACCCGTCATCACCGGCGTGCAGCTCGAGATCACCGAGAACACGATCGGACTCGTCGCGACCGACCGCTACCGGGTCGCCGTCCGCGAGATCGACTGGGACAACGGGGACAACCCGGCCCCCGCCGAGCCGCTGACCGCCCTGGTGCCCGCGCGCACTCTCCAGGAGGTCGGCAAGACCTTCGGCCACTCCGGCACGGTCTCGGTCGCGATCACCAACCGCGACGAGCGCGAGCTGATCGCCTTTACCGCCGACCGCAAGACCGTGACGTCGCTGCTCATCAAGGGCAACTTCCCCCCGGTCAAGCGCCTCTTCCCCGCGTCCGTCGAGAACTACGCGGTCATGTCGACCAGCGACCTCATCGAGGCCACCCGGCGCGTCTCGCTCGTGCTCGAGCGCGAGGCCGCCCTGCGCTTCAGCTTCAGCAGTGACGGGCTCACCCTCGAGGCCATCGGGTCGGAGCAGGCGCAGGCCTCCGAGACCATCGATGCGATCGTCACCGGCACTGATGTGGTCGTGTCGCTGAAGCCGCAGTTCCTGCTCGACGGGCTCGCGGCCGTGCACTCGGAGTTCGTGCGCATCGCGTTCACGAAGACCGAGAACCCCAACAAGCCCGGCCCCGTGCTGATCACCGCCCAGACCTCGCGCGACCAGCCGGGCACCGACAGCTACCGCTACCTGCTGCAGCCCAACCTGCTGCTGCGCTGACCCCGCCGCCGCACTGATCGGCAGCCCGCACACTCCCCCTTCGCAACGTCGCGACCGAACGGCTCCCGACGAGCGCCCGCCCGCCGGACATCGAACTCCAGGAAGGTTCACCATGCACATCGGACTCGTCGGACTCGGCAAGATGGGCGACAACATGCGCTCCCGCCTCCGTGAGAAGGGCGTCGAGGTGACCGGTTACGACCGCAACCCCGACGTGACCGACTCCGCCTCGCTCGACGAGATGATCGCGGTGCTCCCCGCACCGCGCATCGTCTGGGTCATGGTCCCGGCCGGCGAGATCACGGACGCGGTCGTCAAGGACCTCTCCGAGAAGCTCAGCGAGGGCGACCTCGTCATCGACGGGGGCAACTCCCGCTTCACCGAGGACTTCAAGCACGACGCGCTCCTGAAGCCCAAGGGCATCCACTACATCGACGCCGGCGTGTCCGGTGGTGTGTGGGGACTCCAGAACGGCTACGGCCTGATGGTCGGCGGCCCGAAGGAGCTCGTCGAGTACGCCATGCCCGTCTTCGACGCGCTGCGCCCCGAGGGCCCCCGCGAGGAGGGCTTCGTCCACGTCGGAGAGGTCGGAGCCGGCCACTACGCGAAGATGGTCCACAACGGCATCGAGTACGCGCTGATGCAGGCGTTCGCCGAGGGCTACGAGCTCCTCGAGACCCGCGACGACATCATCAAGGACGTCACCGGCACCTTCAAGGCGTGGCAGCGCGGCACCGTCGTCCGCTCCTGGCTCCTCGAGCTCCTCGTCCGCGCCCTCGAGCAGGACCCGGAGTTCAAGAACATCGAGGGCTTCGTCCAGGACTCGGGCGAGGGCCGCTGGACCATCGAGGAGGCCATCAACAACGCCGTCCCGGTGCCCACGATCAGCGCCTCGATCTTCGCCCGCTTCGTCTCCCGCCAGGAGGACTCCCCCGCGATGAAGGCGGTGGCGGCGCTGCGCAACCAGTTCGGCGGGCACTCGGTCAAAGCCGTCGATTGAGCGGAGCTCAATCGACGGGTGAGGCCGGTCCCTGCCCGGCCTCACGGCGGTCGGCTTCTCGAAGCGGTAGCGCCGCGTAGAGCCGGTTCCGGACGGCGACCTGCGGCCCGCCGCCACCGTGAGGCACAGGATGCTCTCACGGCGGCGGCGGGCCTACGGCCGCCTACTCCTGAGGATCATCGTCAGGCGGAGGTGTCTCGCCGACCTTCGCAGACCAGCTGCTCACTGCATGCTGGTCGAGTAGCCCGCGCAGCGGGCGTATCGAGACCCATCGGAGTCAGAGGGTCGCGGGCGGCGGAGCAGTGGAGGAGGTGGGCGCGTGCATGTGACGCAGCTGGCGCTGAGTGACTTCCGCAACTACGCCTCCGTCGATGTGGGGCTGGTGCCGGGGCCGAACCTGTTCGTGGGGCGCAACGGTCAGGGCAAGACGAACCTCGTCGAGTCGTTGGGCTACCTCTCCACGCTGGGCTCGCACCGGGTCTCGACCGATCAGGCGCTGATCCGCGCGGGCCGCGACAGCGCGGTGATCCGCGCCCGACTCCGCAACGCCGACCGCGAGCTGCTGGCGGAGGTGCAGATCAACCGCTCCTCCCCCAACCGTGCGCAGATCAACCGCGGCGGGATCAAGCCGCGCGAGCTGCCGCGCTTCTTCTCGAGCGTGCTCTTCGCTCCGGAGGATCTGCTCCTGATCCGCGGCGATCCCTCGGCCCGCCGCAGGTTCCTCGACCAGCTGGTCGTCCTCCGCTCTCCCCGGATGAGCGCGGTGCAGGCCGACTACGAGCGCGTGCTCCGACAGCGCAACTCGCTCCTCAAGTCGGCGCGCGCGACCGGGATCCGCGACACGTCGAAGCTCGGCACGCTGGACATCTGGGACGAGCGGTTGATCACCCTGGGCTCCGAGATCATGCAGTCGCGCCTGACGCTGGTCGACGAGCTGAGCGGTCCGGTCCGCGGCGCCTACGAGGCCGTCGCCGGCGCCGACCAGCGTCCGCTCCTCCGCTCACGACTCAGCATCGAGGGAGCCGTCGACGACGACGGCGAGCCGCTCGACGCGGCCGACTCCCCCACGGCGACCGACGGGCGGGTTCTGGCTGAGGGATTCGCGACCGCGCTGGCCTCGGTGCGACGTCGCGAGCTCGACCGAGGTGTCTCACTGGTCGGTCCGCATCGCGACGACGTGCAGTTCGAGCTCAACGACCTGCCGGCGAAGGGCTACGCGAGCCACGGCGAGAGCTGGTCGTTCGCACTCGCCCTCAAGCTGGGGGCCGCCGAGCTGCTCCGGCGCGACTCGCCGATGGGCGATCCGGTGCTGATGCTCGACGACGTGTTCGCCGAGCTGGACGCCCGCCGTCGCGAGCGGCTCGCCTCGGTGGTGGCCGACTACGAGCAGGTGCTGATCACCGCCGCCGTGTTCGACGACGTCCCCGCCGACCTGGCGGCGCACACGGTGCGCATCGAGGCGGGCAGCATCGTCGTCCCGGAGGAGGAGCCGGCGCACGCCGCCGAGGCACCCGCCGCCGGGGAGCCCGACCGTGGCTGAGGCGCTCCGCCGCGGTGCGCCGGCCCCCGACTCCGAGGCCGCGCGGGTCTACCGCCACCTCAAGGAGGTGTTCGGCGGCGACGGACCGCGCCGCGTCCGCAAGACGGTCGACCGCGCGGAGCCCAAGGGCGACGCCGTCCCCTTCGGCAAGGGCCGCGACCCGCACGATCTCGGCGACGTCCTCGACGGCCTCACGAAGAAGCTCGGCTGGACCGCTCCCCTGGCCCAGGGCGACCTCATCTCGTCGTGGACCGCGATCGCGGGCGAGGAGACGGCCAAGCACTCGACTCCGCTCGGAGTCGTCGACGGCGTGCTCACCGTGGCGTGCGAGTCGACGGCCTGGTCGACGCAGCTGCGGCTGATGCGGATCGAGATCATGAATCACATCGCGGTGAACTACTCCGACGCGGGCATCTCGGCGATCCGTTTCCAGGGCCCCGACGTCCCGAACTGGAAAAAGGGCCCCAGGTCGATTCCAGGGCGTGGTCCGCGCGATACCTACGGCTGAGGACGCATTTTCGGTCGGCCGCCGAGAAATCGCGCGTCAGATCGCCGTCCAGCGCCTCGAGCCGACCCCGTTCCGAGGTAGAATGGAGGGCCGCCGAACCGCAGCGACGCCCGTCCGCAAGATCTTGCGATCCGATGCATCGGATGCGTCGCGTCGGACCGTCAGAGGAGAACTCCACAGCTATGACACCCGAGCCGACCGACTCCACGTCACCCGCCACGAACGACCTGGACGCGACCGGCTCCGCCAGCCCCTCCTCCGGCATGTCGACCAAGTCCTCCGGTGACTACGGCGCGAACCAGATCCAGGTCCTCGAGGGTCTCGAGGCCGTGCGCAAGCGCCCCGGCATGTACATCGGATCGACGGGTCCCCGCGGCCTGCACCACCTGGTCTACGAGATCGTCGACAACGCCGTCGACGAGGCGCTCGCGGGCTACTGCGACAACATCGAGGTCGTCATGCGCGCCGACGGAGGCGTCACGGTCGCCGACAACGGCCGCGGCATCCCCGTCGACATGCACCCCACCGAGGGCATCTCGACCGTCGAGCTGGTGCTCACCGTGCTGCACGCCGGCGGCAAGTTCGGCGGAGGCGGCTACGCCGTCTCGGGCGGTCTGCACGGAGTCGGCTCCTCCGTCGTCAACGCGCTCTCGAGCAGGCTCGAGGTCGCGGTGAAGCGCCAGGGCGGCGTCTACCGCATGACCTTCGCCGACGGCGTCCCGGAGGCGCCGCTCAGCCACGACGAGGCGAGCGACGAGACCGGCACCACCATCACCTTCTGGCCCAATGCCGGCATCTTCGAGACCGTCGAGTTCGACTACGAGACGCTCCGCGCCCGGTTCCAGCAGATGGCGTTCCTCAACAAGGGCCTGCGCATCGCGCTCACCGACGAGAACGAGGTCGAGTTCGACGGCGAGGGCGAGGACGAGACGTCCGGCCCCCGCAACGACGTCTTCCTCTACGAGAAGGGCCTCGTCGACTACGTCGAGTACATCAACTCGCTCAAGAAGTCCGATCTCGTGCACTCCGAGATCATCGACTTCGAGACCGAGGACAAGGAGCGCCGCATCTCGCTCGAGGTCGCGATGCAGTGGACCACGGCGTACACCGAGAGCGTGCACACCTACGCGAACACGATCAACACCCACGAGGGCGGCACCCACGAGGAGGGCTTCCGCGCGGCGCTCACCACCCTCGTGAACAAGTACGCCCGCGCCAACAACCTCCTCCGCGAGAAGGACGAGAACCTCTCGGGCGACGACATCCGCGAGGGCCTGACCGCCGTCGTGTCGATCAAGCTCGGCGAGCCGCAGTTCGAGGGCCAGACCAAGACCAAGCTCGGCAACACCGAGGCGAAGGCGTTCGTGCAGCGCGTCACGGGCGAGCAGCTCGCCGACTGGTTCGACCGCAACCCCAACCAGGCCAAGGACATCATCCGCAAGGCGATCCAGGCCGCCTCGGCGCGGATGGCCGCGCGGAAGGCCCGCGAGACTGCGCGGCGCAAGGGCCTCCTCGAGGGCGGCGGCATGCCCGGCAAGCTCAAGGACTGCCAGTCGAAGGACCCGTCGATCTCCGAGATCTTCATCGTCGAGGGCGACTCGGCGGGCGGTTCGGCCGTCCAGGGCCGCAACCCCGAGACGCAGGCGATCCTGCCGCTGCGCGGCAAGATCCTCAACGTCGAGAAGGCCCGCCTCGATCGGGCGCTCGGCAACAACGAGGTGCAGGCGATGATCACGGCCTTCGGAGCCGGCATCGGCGAGGACTTCAACCCCGACAAGGCCAGGTACCACAAGATCATCCTGATGGCCGACGCCGACGTCGACGGCCAGCACATCACGACGCTGCTGCTGACTCTGCTGTTCCGCTACATGCGTCCGCTGATCGATCTCGGCTACGTCTACCTCGCCCAGCCGCCGCTCTACCGGCTCAAGTGGTCGAACTCGCCGCACGAGTACGTCTACAGCGACCGCGAGCGCGACGCCCTGCTCGCCCACGGCTCGGCGACCAACAAGCGGATGCCGAAGGACAACGGGATCCAGCGCTACAAGGGTCTCGGCGAGATGGACTACAAGGAGCTGTGGGAGACCACGATGGACCCCGCGACGCGGACCCTCCTCCAGGTCACCCTCGACGACGCCGCCGCGGCCGACGAGATCTTCTCGACCCTGATGGGCGAGGACGTCGAGTCCCGCCGCTCCTTCATCCAGAAAAACGCGAAGGACGTGCGGTTTCTCGACATTTGATCGGTTATCGCACTGCGATAACCGACAAATGTCGAGGTCGAGTAGGCCGCTAGCGGCCGTATCGAGACCTGGACGTCCTCCAGCCCGCCGCTCTCGAGCGCGAGCCCACATCACACCCGAGCTCCCCGCCGAGTAAGAGAAAAGACTCATGGCAGACGAACCCACCACCCCCACCGGCCCCTCCGAGGGAGAGGACATCGTCACCGAGACCGGTGTCGTGATCCACGGGCACGACAAGATCGAGCCGGTCGACCTCCAGCTCGAGATGCAGCGCTCGTACCTCGACTACGCGATGAGCGTCATCGTGGGTCGTGCGCTGCCCGAGGTGCGCGACGGCCTGAAGCCCGTGCACCGACGCGTGATCTACGCCATGTACGACGGCGGCTACCGCCCCGACAAGGCGTTCTCGAAGTGCTCGCGCGTCGTCGGCGACGTGATGGGCCAGTTCCACCCCCACGGCGACTCCGCGATCTACGACGCGCTCGTTCGCCTCGTGCAGCCCTGGAGTCTCCGCTACCCCCTCGCGCTCGGGCAGGGCAACTTCGGCTCCCCCGGCAACGACGGTGCGGCGGCGCCCCGGTACACCGAGACGAAGATGTCTCCGCTGGCCCTCGAGATGGTCAAGGACATCGACAAGAACACCGTCGACTTCCAGGACAACTACGACGGCCGCACGCGCGAGCCGGCGATCCTCCCCGCCCGCTTCCCCAACCTCCTCGTCAACGGCTCCGTCGGCATCGCGGTCGGCATGGCGACGAACATCCCGCCGCACAACCTGCGCGAGGTGGCGGCCGGCGCCAAGTGGGCGCTCGAGAACCCGGAGGCGTCGCGCGAGGAGCTCCTCGAGGCGCTGCTCCAGCGCATCAAGGGTCCCGACTTCCCGACCGGCGCCCAGATCCTCGGCGTCCGCGGCATCCAGGACGCCTACCGCACCGGTCGAGGCTCGATCACGATGCGCGCGGTCGTCTCGATCGAGGAGATCCAGGGTCGCACCTGCCTCGTCGTGACCGAGCTGCCGTACCAGGTGAACCCCGACAACCTCGCGATCAAGATCGCGGAGCTGGTCAAGGACGGCCGCGTCTCGGGCATCGCCGACATCCGCGACGAGACCTCCGGTCGCACCGGTCAGCGACTCGTGGTCGTTCTCAAGCGCGACGCGGTCGCCAAGGTCGTGCTGAACAACCTCTACAAGCACACCCCGCTGCAGGAGAACTTCGGCGCGAACATGCTCGCGATCGTCGACGGCATCCCGCGCACGCTCTCGCTCGACGGATTCATCCGAGCCTGGGTCGACCACCAGGTCGAGGTCATCGTGCGCCGCACGCAGTACCTCCTCGACGAGGCCGAGGCGCGCATCCACATCCTGCGCGGCTACCTGAAGGCGCTCGACGCGCTCGACGAGGTCATCGCCCTCATCCGCCGCTCACCCACCGTCGAGGAGGCGCGCGACGGCCTGATGGAGCTCCTCGAGATCGACGAGGTCCAGGCCCGCGCGATCCTCGACATGCAGCTGCGCCGCCTCGCCGCGCTCGAGCGCCAGAAGATCGTCGACGAGCACGACAAGATCCAGG
Source organism: Rathayibacter sp. VKM Ac-2803 (assembly GCF_009807175.1). Taxonomy (NCBI): domain Bacteria; kingdom Bacillati; phylum Actinomycetota; class Actinomycetes; order Micrococcales; family Microbacteriaceae; genus Rathayibacter; species Rathayibacter sp. VKM Ac-2803. The sequence goes on from NZ_WUCD01000001.1 coordinate 607,957, forward strand.
CCGAGATCGAGGACTACAAGTCGATCCTCGCGAGCCCGGAGCGCCAGCGCACGATCATCTCGGAGGAGCTCGACGAGATCGTCGACCGCTTCGGCGATGACCGCCGCACCGAGATCCTCTTCGGCTTCGACGGCGACATGAGCGTCGAGGATCTGATCCCCGAGGAGGAGATGGTCGTCACCGTCACCCGCGGCGGCTACCTCAAGCGCACCCGGAGCGACTCCTACCGCGCGCAGCACCGCGGCGGTCGTGGCGTGCGCGGGGCGCAGCTGAAGGCCGACGACATCGTCGAGCACTTCTTCGTCACCACCACGCACCACTGGCTTCTGTTCTTCACGAACACAGGACGCGTGTACCGCGCCAAGACGTACGAGCTGCAGGAGGCGAGCCGCGACGCGAAGGGCCAGCACATCGCCAACCTGCTCGCCCTCGAGCCGGGCGAGCAGATCGCGCAGATCCTCGACATCCGCGACTACGAGGCGGCGCGCTACCTCGTGCTCGCCACGCGCGACGGACTGGTGAAGAAGACCGCCCTGTCCGAGTACGACACCAACCGCTCCGGCGGCATCATCGCGATCAAGCTGCGCGAGGGCGACGAGCTGGTCTCGGCGCTGCTGGTCGAGGACGACAGCGACGTGCTGCTCGTCTCGCGCAAGGGCATGTCCATCCGCTTCACCGCCTCCGATGAGGCGCTGCGCCCGATGGGCCGCTCCACCTCCGGAGTGAGGGGCATGTCGTTCCGGGGCGAGGACCGCCTGCTCGACGCCAACGTCGTGAGCGACGAGGGCTACGTCTTCGTGGTCACCGAGGGCGGCTACGCCAAGCGCACCGCGGTCGACCAGTACCGCCTCCAGGGGCGCGGCGGCCTGGGCATCAAGGTGGCCAAGCTCGAGGAGAAGCGCGGCGACCTGGTCGGCGCGATCATCACCGGAGAGGACGACGAGGTGCTCGTCGTGCTCGCCAGCGGCAAGGTGGTACGCTCTGCCGTGGCCGAGGTACCGGCCAAGGGTCGCGACACCATGGGAGTCGTCTTCGCACGATTCGCTGAGGACGACCGCATCATCGCACTCGCCAAGAACACCGAACGCAATCTCGACGCCCAGGACGAGGATCCCGACGCCGCAGTGGCGTCCTCCGAATCCCACACGGTGTCGGAGGAGGATGGGTCCGCCGATGAGTAGCAGCGTCGCCGAGAAGCTCGCCAAGAAGTCCGCGAAGAGCCCGGCGGCGAAGCAGGTCAGACTCAAGCTCGTCTACGTCGACTTCTGGTCGGCCGTCAAGCTGTCGTTCCTGCTGGGGCTGACGCTGGCGATCATCACGATCGTCGTCGTCTACCTCGTCTACACGGTGCTCGCGCAGACGGGCGTGTTCGACGAGGTCAACGGCCTCGTGCAGGACATCGCCGGCGCGGAGGCGTTCGATCTCAACACGATCATCTCGCTGCCCCAGATCATGGGCTTCGCGGTCGTCGTCGCCGTGCTCAACACGATCGTCACCACCGCCCTCGGTGCGATCATCGCGCTGCTCTACAACCTCAGCGTCAAGATCACCGGCGGCCTGCTGGTCGGCTTCACCAACCAGTAAGACGCACGGTCGAAGCGGCCGATTGGGATTCTGACTCCGTGTCAGGTAGAGTCTCATCTGGCCATTTCGGGGGTATAGCTCAGGCGGTTAGAGCGCTTCACTGATAATGAAGAGGTCCCAGGTTCAAGTCCTGGTACCCCCACCCGAGCCAATTGTGATCGCCGCTCCTCGCGCGGCGATCCGCGGTCGGCTTGTCGAGGTGGCCCGTTCCCATGGAGCGGGTCGCGTCGGCTGCCGGAATTCGCTGGCACGCGAATTCCGCCTCTCGCCTCCATCTGGCGGGAGAGCACTCCGGTCCGCGCGACCGGTCTGCACGGGGCCTTAGCTCAGTTGGTAGAGCGCCTGCTTTGCAAGCAGGATGTCGGGAGTTCGATTCTCCCAGGCTCCACATCTCCGCCGTCATCGGCGAATTCCTCAGGACGGGCGTCAGTCGCCCGGGTGCCGACGTCTCGCGCGTGCAGCGAACGCGTCCAGCGCCGCGAGAACCTCCCACGCCGCTGAGGCCGCGCGCTCCCGCTGCTCCGCGTCCACTCGGTTGATCATGCAGCCGCCTTGTTCAACCCTGCGCGTCCAGCCTTCGACATGCGTTCGGAGTTCTCTGCGCTAGGGCGCCGTCAGGCCTGCTCGCAGGCGGCGCCGAGGAAGGCCTCGACGGAGACCGTCTCGGCGGTGCCGTCGCGGATGTCGCCGATGATGATCTCGCCGACCGAGAGGGTGTCGAACTGCTCGGAGGTGAAGACCACCCGGCGCGCGACCACGGACTCGTCCTCGGCCCACGCACCGAGGGAGTAGTCGACGCCCGGTGCGAAGCGGTCGATCACCGTGTCGGCCGGCCAGACGGTGCGGCCCACCAGATCCGTCGCGCCGAGCTCGGTGACGGCGGCGGGGGAGACCCAGCGCGTGATCCTGCGCAGCCCGTCCCCGATGACGAGCGGAGCGCGGTCGTCGGCCGCGAGATCGAGACCGCTCACGAGGCCGGAGCAGACCACCACGACGCCGAGCACCTGCCCGTACTGGCCGCCGCGCCCGATCCCGACCGTCGCGGTCGAGGCGGGCTCGGTCGCGCATCCGGAGAGGGCGAGAGCCGCCACCGCCGCGAGAGCGACTCCTCCGCCCGTGATGCCGTGCCGCATGAGACCTCCCGGGGTCACCCTACGGCCCGGGATCACCCTGCGGCCGGGAGCGCCAGTGCCAGGGCCGAGAGCGCCTGGGGGAGTGAGGGGGCGCCCTCGGCGCGGAACACGGCCGCACCCTCCGCGTCGAGCACGACGACGGTCGGGGTCGAGCGGATGTCGGCCGCCTCCGCCCGACCGGGATGGAAGGCGACGTCGAACTCGTGGATCTCGGCCGACGGCACCAGCTCGGCGGCCCGCTCGAGGACCGCGCGTGCGGCGTTGCAGGCGCCGCAGAAGGCGGAGGTGTACAGCTCGATGATCACACTGAGGGGAACCCCGCGATCGGCCCTGCGATTCCCCGAGTGGTCAGCGGAGGAGCCAGGCCTCGTTCATCCCGAGCGCCACGTCGACCAGTTCGACGCGTTCGAGGCCGTCGACCTCCGGGAGCGGGAACCAGGCGGCCGCGTCGGTCGAGCCGTCGACCTCGTGGGTCAGCTCGCCCCCGACGATGCGGGCGCGGTAGACGACGCGGATCGCGTGGAGCGGGCCCGCTTCGGGGACGCTGCGGCGGTGCGCGGGGATGACGTGCGAGTCGACTCCGATCAGAGCCTCGAGCTCGGCGTGGAAGCCCGTCTCCTCGAAGATCTCCCGTACGGCGGCGTCGGCGGGCGACTCGCCCTCGTCGATCCCGCCGCCGGGGAGCGTCCACGCCTCCCAGGGCCCCTGGCTCCAGTGAGCGAGGAGCATGCGATCACCGTCGATGATCACGCCGTACGCGGCGACCCGGATGTCCATCACGGAAGCCTAACCCCGGTGCGAGGAGGTGCCGGACAGACGGAAGAGCCGGACCTCGCTGTGCGAGATCCGGCCCGGAGTCCGTCGATCAGGACGCGGTCGACGCCGGGGACTGCGCGGCGCTGGCCGGCTCGTCCTCGGCGACCCACAGCTCGTCGTCGGCACGGAACGTCTGCCAGACGGCGTAGCCGATGCCACCCACCGCGACGAGCGCGGCGCCGATGGCGAAGACGGTGCCGGCCGTGTTCTTCTTCTTCGGGGGAGTGGTCAGCTCCTCCCAGCGCGCCTTCGAGATCTCGGCGAGCTTCGCGCGGTTCTTCGAGTCCTTCGCGGCCTCGAACGCGGCCGCGGCGGTGCCGCCGACAGCGGCGAAGGTCGGCAGCACCTTGTGCTTGTAGGCGTCGCGGGCGGACGAGTACGTGCCCTCGACCGCCGAGACGCCGTTGTCGTACACGGGCCGGACGCGGGACTGGTACGTGTCCTTGACGAGGGGCACGACCTCCTTCTTCGCGTACTTGGTCGCGTGACGGCGGCTCTTCTCGAGAACAGCGGCGGCGTGCGCCAGCACTTCCTGCTGCTCGCTCCAGACCGCCTCAGCGTTCTTCCGGAGACGCTTGAGGTCCTTCTTGTGCTTACGTGACAGACCCATGTTGGTCCTCCATCGGCTACGAGCAGCGAACGCGTCAATACTGCCACTCATCACGCGGCGTCCGCATCGCGCACCCAGCGCATTGACACCGGGCGTTGCGGAGCCCTACATACGCGCTGTGCGAGAATCCACCCATGCCTTTGCACACCGCAGTTGCGACGTTCCACACCAACAAGGGCGACATCGTCGTCAACCTCTACGGGAATCACGCTCCCAAGACGGTCCGCAACTTCGTCGGTCTCGCGACCGGCGAGATCGAATGGACCCACCCCGCCACCGGCGCGAAGACCACGGAGCCGCTCTACAACGGCACCGTGTTCCACCGCGTCATCCCCGACTTCATGCTCCAGGGCGGCGACCCGCTCGGCCAGGGCATCGGCGGCCCCGGCTTCCAGTTCGACGACGAGATCAGCCCCGAGCTCGACTTCACCGAGCCCTACATCCTCGCGATGGCCAACGCCGGCAAGCAGGCGGGCCGCGGCACGAACGGCTCGCAGTTCTTCATCACCGTCGCTCCGACGACGTGGCTGCAGGGCAAGCACACCATCTTCGGTGCCGTCGCCGATGAGGAGTCCAAGAAGCTCGTGCAGTCGCTCTCGACCGTGGCGACCGACGGTCGCGACAAGCCTCTCGACGACGTCGTCATCGAGAGCGTCGAGATCACCGAGGCCTGATCGCCTCATCCACCAACCTCTCGAGGGCCGGGTCCGTCAGGGCCCGGCCCTCGTTCTCACCGGAGGCACGTTCGTGACCCAGGTCCCGCCGAGCAGCGCCTACTCCTGCTACCGCCACCCCGACCGGCAGAGCTTCGTGCGCTGCCAGCGCTGCGGCCGCACCATCTGCGGGGAGTGCCAGACGCCTGCTCCCGTCGGCGTGATCTGCCCCGACGACATGGCGCAGCAGCGCGCCTCCGCCCCGCGCACCCGCGGACCGCTCGTCTCGCGCGTGCGCGCGATGACCCGGGCCGACCAGCCCACGGTCACCTACGCGATCATCGCGCTCTGCATCGTCGTCTGGATCCTCGAGATCCTGCCCTTCGTCGGCAACACCGTCATCGGCGGTCTCCTCTACGCCCCCGCCTACACGCTGCCGGGCTTCGGCGCCGGCTTCGAGCCGTGGCGCATGCTGACCTCGGTGTTCCTGCACAGCACGTCGCTCTTCTTCGTCATCCCGTTCCACCTGGTTCTGAACATGTACACGCTGTGGGTGTTCGGCATGGCCCTCGAGCGGATGCTCGGCCGCGGTCGCTACCTCACCCTGTTCCTGCTCAGCGGCTTCGCGGGATCGGTGGGCGTGCTGCTGCTGTCGAACCCGCTGACCCCCGTGCTCGGCGCCTCCGGAGCGATCTTCGGCCTGATGGGCGCGTACCTCGTGATCCTCCGGCATCTGGGGGGACAGGCGTCGCAACTCCTCGTGCTCGTCGGGCTCAACCTCGTGATCGGCTTCCTGCCCGGGATGAACGTGGCCTGGCAGGCGCACGTCGGCGGGCTCGTCGCCGGCGCCCTGATCGGCCTCGTCTACACGCGGACCCGGCAGCGCTCGCAGCGCCGGACCCAGAACCTCCTGGTCGGGCTGATCGGCGTCGGCCTCGTCGCGGTGTCCGCGGCTGCGTATGTCCTCGCCTGACGCGGCTCAGGCGTCCCGGATCGCGGCCGACACCGCTTGATCCGGTTATCCCGCGGGGCTCGTGAGCGTCGTCCACAGCGCGCGCTCACAGCTGTGGACGGAGTTATCCACAGAGTTGTTAACACTGGGGAGAACTACGCCGGTGTGATTCGCGCGGCTCCCGCAGTGGCCCGGAGAGAGCGCCGTCGTTGCGGCGATGCGGCGCGATCCGCCCTCCGTCCGCCCGTTGCGGGGCGCCATGGGAGTTCTCCACAGGAGATTCCACACCTGGGGATAATTACACGCGTGTAGTTCGCTCGAGCAGGGCGACCACGACGGTGGCGTCGCGATCGTCGTCCCACCGGATCCCGGTGGTGAAGCCGACGGAGGCGAAGGCATCGGCGCTCGCCTCCGCCTGCTCGCGACTGGTCTCGATGACGACGCCGCCCCGCGGAGCCAGCCAGTCGAGCGACTCCCACGCGATCCTGCGGTGCAGGGCGAGCCCGTCCGGGCCGCCGTCGAGGGACTCCGCCGGCTCGTGCAGGCGCGCCTCGGGAGGCATGAGCGCGATGGCATCGGTCGGGACGTAGGGGGCGTTCACGACCACGAGGTCGAGGCGATGCCGATCGGAGTCGGGCAGGGCGTCGAAGAGGTCGCCCTGGTGCACCGGTGCGAGATCGCCGAGGGTGCGGCGGGCGCAGGCGACCGCAGCGGGGGAGAGGTCGGCCGCGCGGAGGAGGAGGCCCGGGCGCTCCTCCAGCAGCGACCGGCCGATGGCCCCGGCGCCGCAGCAGAGGTCGAGCACCTCCGCCGTCGGGCCCGGCAGGACCGAGAGGGCCGTGTCGACGACGAACTCGGTCCGCACCCGCGGCACGAAGACGCCGGGCGCGACGGGGATGCGCAGGCCCCGGAAGGCGACCCAGCCGAGGATCTGCTCGAGCGGCTCACCGGCCTCCCGCCGGCGCAGGAGCGCATCGAGCACCTCGGGGGAGGGGGCCGCCTCCCCGAGCAGCTCCGCCTCCTCCTCCGCGAAGACGCAGCCGGCCGCGCGGAGTCGCGCCACGGACGACGAACGCCCCGTCGGCGGGCCGGACGGGGCGTCGTTCACGCGGGAGGCGGGGTCAGCGCCAGCGGGTCGTCATCAGGAAGCCGATGAAGGCGATCCCGAAGCCGATCAGGATGTTGAGGTTGCCGAGATCGGGGATCGGCAGCACACCCTGGCTCACGTAGAAGACGATGATCCAGGCGAGGCCGAGCAGCATGAAGCCGAACATCACCGGCTTGAACCAGACCGGGTTGGGGGTCGGCTCTCCGGTCCGGGCCTCGTCGCGCTCGGGCTTCGGGCTCTTCGTCGCTCGTGCCATGCCGACCACTGTACCGGCCCGGGGCCGCGGACCGGGAGCGCGGGCCCTGAGGGGGACCTGTGGAGAGCTGTCCACAGGCCCGTCCGGCCCGACCGGGGGTTCACGACGCCCGCCTAGACTCATCGCATGTCCGACCAGCAGCCCGAGGCGGCTCCTCTCCGCCCGCGCGCGCGGCGCAGGAGCGCCCGTCCGCGTCGTCGCCTCTCGTTCTTCGGCGTCGTCGGCGAACTGCTCATGACGGCGGGCGTCCTGGTGCTCCTCTTCCTCGGCTGGCAGCTGTGGTGGAACGACGCCGTGATCGCCGGTCAGCAGACCTCCGAGGCGGCGGAGCTGCGCGACGGCTGGGCCGCCGCGGATCCCGTGCCCGCGCCGAGCGCGCCGGCCGAGGCGGCGCCGGTCGACTTCGGAGCCCCGGTCGTCGCCTCCGCGGCCGCGATCGACACTTCCTTCGGCAACCTCTACATCCCCCGGTACGGCGAGGGCTGGGTGCGCACGATCGCCGAGGGGATCGACGCGGCCAACGTCCTCGACGAGGGCAGCATCGGCCACTACCCGGGCACGCAGATGCCGGGCGAAGCGGGCAACTTCGCGCTCGCCGCCCACCGCAGCGCCTACGGGGGCGGGATGCACCTCATCGACGAGCTCCAGCTGGGCGACGCCATCTACATCGAGACGGCCGACGGCTGGTACACCTACCGGTTCCGCAACCTCGAGTACGTGCAGCCGTCCGATGTGCAGGTCATCGACCCGGTGCCGTGGGCGTCCGACGTCGCTCCGACCGATCGGCTCATCACGCTGACGAGCTGCAACCCGCTCTACTCGACGGCCGAGCGCATCATCGCCTACGGCGTCTTCGAGTCGTGGCAGCCCCGATCGGCCGGCGCTCCGGCCGAGATCGCGGCCTCGCTGGCCGAGGAGGGCTGATCGTGTACGCGGCGCTGTGGCGTGTCCTCCCCGGTCCCTGGTGGGTCCGGCTGCTCCTCGTGCTCGTGCTGCTCGTGCTCGTGCTCGTTGCGCTGGCCGAGTGGGTGTTCCCCTGGGTGCAGTCGATCGTGCTCGACCAGAACGTCACCGTCCAGGAGTGACGGCGAGCGGGATGACCCGGATCCTCGTGGTCGACCACTACGACAGCTTCGTCTTCACGCTGGTCGCATACCTGCGCGAGCTGGGCGCCGAGGTCGAGGTCGTGGAGGCGGCCGACCTCGCACCGGGCGACGCCGTGCGTGCCGAGCGGGTCGACGCGGTGCTCCTGTCGCCGGGGCCGGGGAGACCCGGCGACGTCGCCGGCTCGGTGGGCCTCGTGCACCACGCTGTGGAGCGGGGTCGTCCGCTGCTCGGCGTCTGCCTCGGTCACCAGGTCATCGCGCACGCGCTCGGTGGCACCGTGTCGGAGGCACCGGAGCTGTTCCACGGCCGCACGTCGGCCGTCCTGCACCAGGGCGATCCGCTCTTCGCGGGCATGGCCTCCGGGTTCTCGGCGATGCGGTACCACTCGCTCGCGGTCGAGCGATCGTCTCTGCCCGCCGAGCTCGAGGTGACCGCTGCCACCGCCGACGGGGTCGTGATGGGACTCCGGCATCGGACGGCGCCGGTGGTCGGCGTGCAGTTCCACCCCGAGTCGGTGCTCTCGGAGGGCGGCCGACTGCTGCTCGGCAACTGGCTCGCCGAGGTCTCCGCGGTCTGAGTCGACGCATTGAGGCCACTCGCGCTGGAGGGGATCCACATCGAGCGGTTCTGCTCATCGCGGGACGATTCCGGTGCGAACGCGATTCTCATCGCCCGGCTATTCGCGACCAGCAGGTCGAGTCGATCGCTTGCGCCACGTGACTCGAACGGGGGTAGGATATCTGCGTCAGGGTTGATGCGGATCTCGCCACCGGAGCGCTATGGGTGGTGGGCATCAGGGTCCGAATCAGCGTCGAATCGCGGCCGCACACATCCGAACCGTCATGATGCCCCCCAAGCTGGTGTCGCGATCTGACGGACATGTGGCGGAGAGGAGAGCGCTCTCTCCCTGCATAATCAGAGGGCGTCGGCAGGGGGCTGACCGCATACACAGACTTTTCGGGAGATCACATGGTGGACTCGATTTCCTGGTCGTACTCGGGATTACGGGAGCTCGAGACTCTCGGTCCGAGGATCGTCGTCAAGCCGGGTACCGTCCCGCGCATGAGCGGATCGGGCTTCGCCTCGAGCGAGCTCAGCGCGACGGTCGTCTCGGTCTCGCCGCTGCGGATCCTGCGCGGCACCTGGGGCGCCGATGACACGTCCGTGCTGAACTTCGTGTTCCTCATCGACGGCTTCGTGCGGATGGTCGCACCGGAGCGGACGGTGCTCCTGCGCCCGGGATCCATCTCGTACCAGCCCGGAGCGACGACCTTCACGACGGAGGCGACCACTCCGGTCACCCTGCTGCAGCTCTCGATCCGCCGCGAGGAGATGCGCCGCTACGGCTTCGACACGGAGTCGGGCCTGTACGCGCTCGATCCCGATGCGCGCTCGACCCGGGCGGCCTTCGCCTTCACGACCGCCTTCGCAATGGCCGCCGATGCGGGAGCCGGACTCCCGAGCGAATCGGAGATCGGCGGCTTCGCGCACGTCGTGAAGCAGATGCTGGTGAGCGCCTACCTCACGGCCGTCGGCACGCAGCCGGGCACGACCAGCGTCCGCGCGGCGACCCTCGGGCGCGCGCGGACCGTCATCGATCGGACGCACCGCACCCCGCGCTGCACCCCGGAGGCGGTGGCCGACGCCGTCAACGTGTCGACGCGCTCGCTCCAGCGGCTGTTCGAGGACGCGGGTACCACCGTGGCGAGCGAGATCGAGCGCGCACGGGTGGCGAGTGCGGTCGAGCTGCTGCGCCGTCGGCCCCGCGAGATCTCGCTCGAGACGATCGCGGGGGCCTCGGGTTTCTCGTCGGCCGATCACCTGCGGAGGGCGCTGAAGCGCCGCGAGGGCATGACCCCGAGCGACATCCGCAGCCGCGCCGCGCTGCCCGGCGAGTCCGTGGCGCACGACAACGTGCTGCGCCTGGCGCCGGCTCTCTCGGACGCACGACGCGCCTGACGAGCCCCGCCGGCACCGTCCGACGCGCCTGACGACCCTCGGCCGGCAGCGGGCGGTCAGCCCGCGCAGTACCCGAGAGTGATCGTCGAGCCCTGCGGCACGTCTCCCGGCGGGAGCGACTGGGACGTGATGGGCGGATTCGCGCGCACCGAGTCGCAGGTCTCGTCGGGCGCCTCGACGCCCTCGAGCTGCAGCTGCTCGCCCTCGAGGGTCGCCAGCGCGCTGCTCAACGACTGGCCGACCAGGTCGGGCAGGGTCACGGAGCCGGAGGAGACGACCAGGTCGACGGGCGATCCGGGGGCCGCCTCCTGCCCGGCGCTCGGAGTGGTCGAGATCACGATGTCAGCGGGCACCGTCGGCGAGTTCTGCCGGGTCTGCGAGCCCTCGACGAGACCGACTCCGGTCAGCGTGGCGATCGCGTCGCTGAGCGCGGTCCCCGCCGTGCCGGGGACGGCCACGGGCTGGGGGCCCTGCGACACGTAGACGCGGATGACGGTGTCGGGGGCGACGATCGTCCCCGAGCCGGGGTCGGTGCGCGTCACCTCGCCCGCGGGCACCGAGTCGCTGTACTCGGTGAGCTGGCTGGGCACGAGGTCGAGTGCCGTGAGCGTCGACTGAGCGCTGTCGTAGCTGGTGTCGACGAGCGCCGGGACCTCGCGCGACTGCGACGGGAGGGTCGTCGTCGGCTGGAGCGTGAGCACCCAGATCACGAGCGCGGCCACGATGACGGCGAGCACGACGATCGACGACCAGATCCAGAGCACCGGCGGCCGGCGCTGCGTGCGCACGATCGAGTTGTCCTCGGCGAGCTGGCGCAGGGCGAGCTCGGAGTCGTTCATCCCACCCTGGCTGCGCGCCGCGAAGAGCGAGGTGGTCAGCTCGTCGATCGGACGGTGGTCGGGCAGGCGGCCCGCCGCGGCGTCGGCCAGGTCGTCGCGGAACTCGGCGGCACCCTGGAACCGCTCGTAGCGGTCCTTCGACAGCGCGCGCGCGACGACGGCGTCGAGCGCGGGCGTGACCGCGGGGTTGATCGAGCTGGGGGCGGGCGGGGTCTCGCTGACGTGCTGGTAGGCGACGGCGACCGGAGTGTCTCCGCGGAACGGTGCGCGGCCGGTGAGGAGCTCGAAGAGGACGATGCCCGCCGAGTACAGGTCGCTGCGGGCGTCGACCTGCTCGCCCTTCGCCTGCTCGGGGGAGAAGTAGGCCGCGGTGCCCAGGATGGCGGTCGTCTGCGCGACGGTCGCGGCCGAGTCGGAGACGGCGCGGGCGATGCCGAAGTCCATCACCTTCACCTGCCCCGACGGAGTGATCATGATGTTGCCGGGCTTGATGTCGCGGTGCACGACTCCGGCGCGGTGCGAGTACTCGAGGGCGGTGAGGATGCCCTCGGTGATGCGGACTGCCTCGTCGAGATCCACCGGACCCTCCGCGATGATGTCCTTGAGCAGGCGGCCCTCGATGTGCTCCATCACGATGAACGGACGGCGGCTCTCGGAGCCGTTGTCGTCGATCGTCACCTCTTCGCCGGCGTCGAAGACCCGGACGATGGTCGGATGCGACATGCGCGACGCGGCCTGCGCCTCCTGGCGGAACCGCAGCCGGAACGCGGAGTCGGACGAGAGCGAGAGCTTCAGCTCCTTGATCGCGACCGTGCGGCCGAGACGCGTGTCGGTGCCGAGGTAGACCTCGGACATCCCGCCGCGACCGAGCCGGGGCCCGACCTGGTAGCGACCAGCGATCAGGCGACCCTCATCCGTCACGCGCACGCTCCCCTGTCCATCCGTTCGGCCCGACCCCCCCGGGGAGCCACGGCAAGTGTACATTCGGGGCCCGGCGGATCCGCCGGGGGCGCGGCGGGGGAGTGGTGCAGGGCGGGGTCCAGGAGGGAGGTGGGTCTCGATACGCCCGCTGCGCGGGCTACTCGACCAGCATGCTTGTCGCCCGTTGCTCGGGCGGCATGGTGGTCGCCCGTTGCTCGGGCGGCATGCCGCCGGCTACTCGTCGGGGGTGCCGGTCGAGGTGGGAGTGCTCGACGTGGCCGACGGCGTCGGGGTGGGGGCGGGAGCGACGACGGTGACGGTGAGGGTCGGCGAGGCGGCCGACTCCGTCTCGCCGCAGATCACGGTGTAGGTGACGTCGATGGTGCCCGCGGCGGGGCCGGCCTGGATGGCGGCGGTGGTCGAGTTCGAGGGGTTGGTGCTCGTGACCGCGGCGCCCTCACCGGTCGCGGTGACGCGGTAGCCGGTCACCGAGGTGCCGCTCGGGCACTGGTTGTAGTTGCTCCAGGTGACGTTGAAGGTGTCGCCCGCGTCGATGCTCGCGGCCGCCGGAGTCACCGTCGGGACGGCGGTCGGGGCGTCGGGGGTGGCGACGGCGGTGTAGACCGTGACCGTGATGGTCGTCCCCTTCGGGACGTTGGCGGTCGGGTTGACCTTCTGGACGAGTCCCACCTGATCCTCCGCGGGGGCGCTCGGACCGTCGGCGCTCGAGACTCCCATGCCCAGGGCCTCGAGCTCGGCCTCGACCTCGTCGAACGGACGGCCGACGTAGTCGCTCTCGGTGATGACGACGGTGCTCGCGGTGGGAGTGGGCGTCGGAGTCGGAGTGGGCGTCGGCGTCTCGGACGGGACGGGGGTCTGCGAGACGGTCGGCGTCGGCTGGGCCTCGGTGCTCTCACCGGTGGTCAACGCGAAGATCGTGCCGGCGATCACCACCGCGAGGATGACGATCAGGGCGATGAGGGGCCAGGTCCACGGGCTGCGCTTGCGCGGCTCGTCGACGACGTCCTGCGGCTCGTCGATTCCGGCGAGGGCTCCGGCGCCGAGAGCGCCCGCGCCCATCGCCGTCGTCGCGTTCGAGGGGAGCACGGTCGTCGCCTGGGTGGTGCCGCCCGCCGACGGGAGCACCGTGGTCGCCTGCGTGGACGGCAGGTCTCCGAGCACGGCGGGCACGGCGACGGCGGCGCCCCGCACGTCGCCCGAGCGGAGGGCCTGCGCGGCCCGCGCGAGGTGGGCCGCGGTCGCGGGGCGGTCGGCCGGCTTCTTGGCGATGCAGGAGTAGACGAGGTTGCGCACCGGCTCGGCGACCGTGACCGGCAGCTCGGGCGGGGTGTCGTTGATCTGGGCCATCGCGATGGCGACCTGCGACTCGCCCGTGAAGGGGCGGCGCCCGGCCAGGCACTCGTACGCGACGATGCCCAGCGAGTAGATGTCGGTGGCGGGGGAGGCGGGCTGGCCGCTCGCCTGCTCCGGGGACAGGTACTGAACCGTGCCCATCACCTGGCCGGTCGCCGTCAGCGGGACCTGGTCGGCGATGCGGGCGATGCCGAAGTCGGTGATCTTGACCCGGCCGTCGGGCGTGATCAGCAGGTTCCCCGGCTTCACATCGCGGTGGACGAGCCCGGCGGCGTGCGCGGCGTGCAGCGCCAGCGCGGTCTGCGCGACGATGTCGAGCACCTTGTCGGTCGAGAGGACCCGCTCGCGCTCGAGGACGGTCGACAGCGCCTCTCCGGGCACCAGCTCCATCACGAGGTAGGCGGAGCCGTCCTCCTCGCCGTAGTCGTAGACGTTGGCGATGCCCTCGTGGTTGACCAGTGCGGCGTGGCGGGCCTCGGCGCGGAAGCGCTCGAGGAAGCCCGGGTCGCCGAGGTACTCGTCCTTCAGGATCTTGATCGCGATGGTGCGGCCGATCACGAGATCGGTCGCCTGCCACACCTCTCCCATGCCGCCGATGGCGATCCGGGACTGCAGCTCGTAGCGTCCCCCGAAGGTGAGCCCTGTAGTGGGTCTCATTTGTTCAGCACCGCCTCTAGTACCTGTTGTGCGATGGGTGCGGCGATCAGGTTGCCGTACCCGGTCTGGCCGAGCCCCCCGCCGTCCTCGACGAGGACGGTGATGGCGTACTGCGGGTCGTCCGCAGGCGCGAATCCGGTGAACCAGAGGGTGTACGGGTCGTCCCCGCCGTTCTCGGCGGTACCGGTCTTACCGGCCACTGTGACGCCCCCTATTGTTGCATTCGTCGCCGCACCGCCCTCGACGCTGGCGACCATCATGGCCTTCACGGCGTCCGCCGTCTGCTGGCTCACGGCCCGCCCGAGGGACTTCTCCTCGAACTGCTGCAGCACGCTGAGATCCTGCGAGCGGATGACGTCGACCAGGTTCGGCTGCATCACCTCGCCGCCGTTCGCGATCGCGGCCGAGACCATGGCGATCTGCAGCGGAGTCGCCCGCACCTCGTACTGGCCGAAGGCGGTGAGCGCGGTCTGGGCGTCGTCCGTCGTCTCGGGGTAGGTGCTCGCCTCGACCGACATCGGGATCTCGAGCTCGGTGTCGAAGCCGAACTTCTCGGCCTGCCCGCGGATGGCGTCGGCGCCCAGCTGGACGCCCATCTCGGCCATGGGCACGTTGCACGAGAGCGAGACGGCCGTCGCGAGCGTGACGGTGTCTCCCGAACCGCAGAGACCGCCTCCGGAGTTCGTGACCTGCGTGCTCGTGCCGGGCAGCGTGTAGGCCTGAAGGTTGGGGAAGCTGGAGTCGGGGGTGAACCGGCCCGACTCGAGGGCGGCCGAGGCGACGACGAGCTTGAAGACGGAGCCGGGCGGGTTGAGCGAGCCGCCGATGGCGCGGTTCACGAGGGGCTCCGACGCGTCGTCGTTGAGGGCGGCGTAGGCCGCGAGCACGTCGTCGGTGTCGTGCGAGGCCAGCGCGGAGGGGTCGAACGTGGGCTTGGAGACCATCGCGAGGATGCGGCCGGTCGCCGGCTCGGTCACGACGACGGCTCCGGTGTCGTCGCCGAGGGCGTCGAAGGCCGCCTGCTGGGCGACCGGGTCGATCGAGAGCTCGACGGAGGCGCCCTTCGGGTCCTGCCCCGAGACGAGGTTGTCGATCTCGTCGAAGAACTGCGAGTTCGAGGTGCCCGACAGGTAGTCGTTGAGCGAGCGCTCGATGCCGGTGGTGCCCTGGTTGAGCGTGAAGTAGCCGGTGACGGCCGAGTAGAGCGGCCCGTTCGCGTACTGGCGCTGGAACTTGTAGAGGTCGTCGGACGGCGTCGAGGAGGCGATCGGCTGGCCGCCCACGAGGATGGCGCCGCGCTCGGTCGAGAAGCTCTCGTAGAGGGTGCGGGTGTTGCGGGAGTCCTCGGACAGGGTGTCGGCCTGCAGCACCTGGATGGTGGTCGTCGACAGGAAGAGGGCGACGAACATCGTCAGGACGACGAGGCTGACGCGCTTGAGTTCTCGATTCATCGCGGGTCACACCACCAGACGGGGCTGATTGCGGACTGTGTCGGACAGGCGGAGCAGCACGGCGACGATCATCCAGTTGGCGACCAGGGACGAGCCGCCGGCCGCGAGGAACGGCGTCGTGAGGCCGGTGAGCGGGATGACGCGGGTGACGCCTCCGATCACGATGAAGCACTGCAGGGCGATGACGAACGACAGCCCGACGCCGAGCAGACGGCCGAAGTCGTCCTGCCCGGCGAAGCCGATCCGGAAGCCGCGGGACACCAGGAGCAGGTAGAGGCCGAAGATCGCGAAGAGACCGGCGAGACCGAGCTCCTCGCCGAGGCTGGCGATGATGTAGTCCGACTGCGGCACGGGAGTGATGTCGGGCATGCCCTGCCCGAGGCCGGTGCCGAGGAGCCCGCCGTGCGCGAGGCCGAACAGGCCCTGCACGAGCTGGTAGCTGCCTCCTGGATCGGCGCCGTAGCGGTCGGAGGAGAAGGCGTCGAGCCAGTTGGCGAAGCGGTTGCCGACGTAGCCGAGGGTCTGACTGGCGAGGATCGCGCCGCCGAGGAAGAGGCCGACGCCGATCAGCACCCAGCTGGTGCGGCCCGTGGCGACGTAGAGCATCACCAGGAACAGGCCGAAGTAGAGCAGCGCCGTGCCGAGGTCGCGCTGGAAGACGATGACCGCCATCGAGACGGCCCAGACCACGAGGATCGGTCCGAGGTCGCGCAGGCGCGGGAAGCGCATCTTGAGGAAGGTCTTCCCGACCATCGAGAGCGAGTCGCGGTTGCGCACGAGGTAGCCCGAGAAGAAGACCGCGAGGGCGATCTTCGCGATCTCACCGGGCTGGAAGCTGAAGAAGTCGCCGATGCCGATCCAGACGCGGGCGCCGCTGACCTCCTTGCCGATGAACGGCAGGAGCGGCAGCAGGAGCAGCACGATCGCGGCGAACCCCGCGACGTAGGTGTAGCGGAACAGGATCCGGTGATTGCGGATGACGAGCAGCACCGTGATCGCCGCCACGATCGCCAGGGCGCTCCAGATGATCTGGCGGACGGCCACCGACTCCCAGCCTGTCGCGCCGTCGGCGATGTCGATGCGGTAGATCTCGGCCACGCCGAGGCCGTTGAGGACCGTGGCGATCGGGAGGAGGAAGGGATCCGCATCCGGAGCCGCGAAGCGCAGCACCACGTGCACGATCAGCACCAGCGCCGAGAGCCCCGCGCCCAGCGAGACGAGGGTGGTGTCGATCGCTCCGAGGGCGCCGAGCTGCACCAGGAGGATCGCGGACGCGTCGATCAGGCACGCGCCGATCAGGAGGAGCAGCTCGAGGTTGCGCAGGCGCTGCTTGAGGAAGCGGGGGCGCTCGCGCTTCGGAGCGTCGGTCGTCGCGGCGGCGGTCACGGTGCTCCGTTCGCATCCGTCAGGCGCTCGACGATGTCGACCGCGCCCGCGTACGAGTCGGCGCTGATGGTCTGCTCGAGCTGCTCGACGTCGTACTCGCGGAGGGAGTCGACCGGGATCCCGGTGTCCTCCTTGACCGAGGAGAGCGAGAGCGGGCCGACCGACTGCTGGATGCCCTGGTAGATGATCACGGTGTCGCCGTCGGTGCCGACGTAGAAGCGCGACTGGGTCCAGTCGTAGGCGAGCAGGACGCCGAGGAATCCGGCGATCAGCACCAGCGAGAGCCCGACGAGCCAGGTGATCCGCCGGCGGAGGTGGCGCCGGCGGTCCTCCTCGATGAGCTCGTCGAGGTAGTCCTCGGAGGCGGGCTCGAAGTGGGTGGGGCCCTGCGCCGCGGGGGCGCGGGTGTGCAGGCGGAGACCGGGGATGCGGATCCGGGTCTGCGAGTCGTCGGTGCTGAGGGGCGTCGGCGCGGCGGCGGACCCGACGATCACGGGCTCGGGAGTCGGCTCGAGCACCCGCGCGGTGTCGTTCGCGCCGGGGACGTCGAGGATCACGACGGTCACGTTGTCGGGAGCCCCGTGCGAGAGGCTGTCGCGGATCAGGCGGTCGGCGACCTGCTGCGCCGACTCGTCGCGCGAGAGCTCCTTCTGGATCTCGTCGTGCGGGACGACGCCCGAGAGGCCGTCGGAGCAGATCAGCCAGCGGTCGTTCGGCTCGGTCTCGAGCGTGAGCGTGTCGATCTCGGGGTTGGTGTGCACATCGCCGAGGACCCGCATGAGGACGGAGCGGCGGGGGTGCGTCATCGCCTCCTCCTCGGTGATGCGGCCCGAGTCGACGAGGCGCTGCACGAAGGTGTGGTCGGTGGTGACCTGCTCGAGCTTTCCCTCGCGGAGGACGTAGATCCTGGAGTCGCCGATGTGCGCGATGGCGACGGACTCGCCGACGCGGACGATCGCGCTGACGGTGGTGCCCATGCCGGTGAGCTCGGGGTGGTCGACGACGGCGTCGGCCAGCATCGTATTGGCGGCGAGGAGGGTGCGCTTGAGCTCGGCTTCGGCCTCGTAGGTGGAGGCGTAGCGCCGGTCTGCCTCGGCGATGCGCTTGATGGCGATCGAGGAGGCGACGTCGCCTCCCGCGTGACCGCCCATGCCGTCGGCGACGACGAAGAGCTGCCGCCCGGCGTAGCCCGAGTCCTGGTTGTTGGAGCGGATGCGGCCGACGTGCGAGACGGCGGCGCTCTCGCGCACCGCACCGTCGGCCGCGGTGCCCTCACGGGTGGAAGACACGCCCTACGACCGCCGCAGCTCGAAGGTCGTCGTGCCGACCTTGACGGGGGTGTTCAGCGGCACCTTGGTGGGCGCGCCCACGCGGCGGCCGTCGAGATAGGTGCCGTTGGTCGAGTCGAGATCCTGGATCATCCACTCGTCGTTCCAGATCAGGAGGCGCGCGTGATGGGTCGACGTGTAGTCGTCGCGGATCACGAGGGTCGACTCGGAGGAGCGGCCGATCGTGAGCGGCTCGCCGTTGAGCTCGAGCTCGGTGCCGCGCTTGGGGCCCGAGGTGATCACGAGGCGCTGCGCCGTGTGGACCGTCGCGACGCCTCCGGAATCGGTGCGCTCGGCCTGCGCCTCGCGGGTGCGCCTCGCGGAGGGGGCAGCGGGTGCCGGAGCCGGCTGGGCGGGAGCGACGACGGGCTGAGCCGCGGTGACGAACGGCGCGTCGCTCTGCCCGGCCGGTGCAGCGGCGCCGGCGGGCAGCTTGCGCACCCGCTGACCGAACAGGTCGGAGCGCAGCGCGTAGACGATGCCGAACACGAAGAACCACAGCAGCGCGAGGAACGCGATGCGCAGCACGAACAGGGTGAGCTCGCTCATAGCCGGTCGTCCCAGAATCCGTCGGAGGAGCGCCCGGCGTGACCGGACGCGCGGGGGGCGCGCGCGGGTGCGCCGCCCTGGACGATGCGGAAGACGATCCGCGTGCGTCCGATCGAGATGGTCTGCTCGGGCGAGAGCGGGGCCTGGGTGACGGGCTTGCCGTCGAGCTTGGAGCCGTTGGTCGAGCCGAGGTCGTGCACCTGGGCGCGCGAGCCGTCCCAGAGGATCTCGACGTGCTTGCGCGAGGTGCCGGAGTCGTCGACGGTGATGTCGGCGTCGCTGCCGCGCCCGATCACGGTGCGCGACTTGGTGAGCGGGTAGCGCTTGCCGTCGATGTCGAGGACGGGGGAGTAGGCGACGGTGCCCTTGACGCTCCGGGAGTCGACCTCGACCATCCCGTCGCTGAGCGAGGCGTCGGCGGCGAGGGAGATGTCGATGGGGCCGGAGAAGCGGAAGCCCTGCTTCTTGGCGTGCTCGGTCGCGACGGTCGTGAGCTCGTCGATGAGGGTCGAGCCCATCCGCTCCATGCGGTCGAGGTCGGCGGTGGACATGCGCAGGGTGAGGCTGTTCGGCACGAGGATGCGGTCGCGGCTGACGATCGCGGCGGTGGTGTCGAGCTCCCTCCGGAGAGCCGACGCGAGCTCGACCGGCTGCAGCCCCGACTTGAAGGTCTTCGCGAAAGCGCCGTTGACGACGCGCTCGAGCCCCTTCTCGAAGTTGTCCAGTATGCCCACGGTCTTCTTCCGGTTCATCGCCTCGCGGCGGTCACGATCGGATCGGGGAGTCGGTGCGCCCCTCTGGTCTGTGCCGCGCACGGCTACGGGCATGTTACTGGGATGCTCTGGATGCGGGCTCCTCGGGGTGGATTCGGGTGTGCGTGGGTGGCGGGCGGGTCTGGACGTGCTCGGGGGTCGGGGGCCTGTTCGGCTCGTGGAAACCGGTTCGGCTCTCGGGAATCGAGGGTTCTGACGAGCCGAACGCGGTTCTGCGAGCCGGAGATGCGGGGCTGGGCGCGCCGGGGTGCTAGTCTTTCTCGTCGGTGCTTCGGTGCCGTGGTGAGCGCGAGTGGCGGAATAGGCAGACGCGCACGGTTCAGGTCCGTGTGCCCGAAAGGGCGTGGGGGTTCAACTCCCCCCTCGCGCACCAGTGCTTCTCAGAAGCAGACGACAGCCCCCGATCGGACATCCGGTCGGGGGCTTCGTCGTTCGCGGAGCTGCCCTGCGGCCGGGTGAGGGAACCCCGGACCGTCGGAGCCGCCCGGTACGGCGGGCCCCCTCGATGGTCCGGGGTTCCCTCGCTGCCAGGGGTGTCTCGTGGAGGACGGCTCCGGGACATCGGGAGAGGGGCGGGCGTTCACCGCGGGGACGCCGGGGGCGGCGACCATGGGCGCATGATCGCCCTCCGTGCCGATGTGTCTGCGCTCGACGCGCGTGTCTCCTCCGAGCTGCTGCGGCGCCTCCGGGGGCATCGGAACGTGCAGGTGAGCGCACGTCAGTGGATCGCTGTCGTGCCCGAGGTGGGGTCGGTGCTCGTGACCGAAGGTGCCGCGATGGTGCTCGACGTGCTCGTGGAGCGGCGGACGCTGCTCCCCCTCGTCATCGACGCGCTCGAGACGGAGCTGCGCCGCGGCGGGTTCCGCGAGCGGATCGCGCTGCGCTGGTCGACTCCGGACGCGGTGCCGGTCCCGTTCCGCTGAGGCGCGCGACGCCGGTTCGGCACGGATCCGTCGGCGGTGCCCTGCGGCCGAGCGGGAAGCGTCAGCGGCGGGTGAGCTCGACCACGGGGATCACGCGGGTGGTCCTGCGCTCGTAGTCCTTGAATCCGTCGGAGGCGGAGGTGAAGCGCGCCCAGCCGGCGTCGCGCTCGTCGCCCTCCAGGACGCGGGCGCGCACGGGCACGAGGCCGTCGTCGGGGGTCTCGATCTCGGTGTCGGGGTGCGCGATGAGGTTGTGGAACCAGGCGGGGTGCTTCGGGGCGCCGGCGGCGGAGGCGGCGATCAGCCAGACGTCGTCGGAGGTGCGGATCGCCATCAGCGGGGCGACGCGCTCCTCGCCCGAGCGGGCGCCGGCGTGGTGCACGAGGACGAGGCTGCGGCCGAAGCCGGCCGTCGTCACGGTGCCGCCGTTCGCGCGGAACTCGTCGATGATCATCTCGTTGAAGTCGGCCACGGGCTTCTCCGTTCGCGGGGTCTCGGGCGGAGGCGCCGTGGGCGTCGACGGTTGTGATCGCGTCGGGCGGAGGGTCGGAGTCTCCGGCGTCCGCGGCGGGTCCGCGAGCGCACGCCGCCAGGGTAGCTCCACGGCGCCGGCCGGCTCCAGCATCGTCCGGTCCGTTGCCGCGCCTCCCCGTGCCGCATCTCCCTGCATCCGGCACCTTGGGGGCGAGACAGCTGAGCCCTCCTCGGGTGACACTGGGTCGATGGAACCGGTCGACCTCCTCGCGAAGGACCGCCTGCGAGCGGCCGCCTCCGCCGAGCAGTGGGACACGGTGGTCGAGATCCTCGGCCGCTCCTGGGTCGAGCTGCTGCAGGACGCTCCTCGGGAGCTCCTCGCAGTCCTTGAGACGCTCCCCGATCCGATCCTGGACGGCCATCCCCGGCTGCGGTTCGGGCGGGAGTACGTCCTGCGGATGCTCGGCGGCCCCGACCTCTCCGCCGGGTACCGGCTGGTCCTCACCGAGGCGACCCGGGGCGACGCCATCGACCGCCTCGCCCTCCTGACCGCTCGGATCGCCGCCGCGCGCTTCGCCGGCGCGGGCGCGGACGTCGTGCGCCTGGTGACGGCGGCGCACGAGCTCCGTCGCCGGCAGCCGCTCGAGTCCGATTCGCCGCTCGCGGGGGCCCTGGCGGAGTTCCACTACCAGTGGGGTCTCGCTCTCGAGCACGCGGGCGAGCTCGACGCCGCCGTCCTCGACTACGTCGAGAGCTGGGACTGGGCGGCCAGTGTCGGGCACAGGATGATGCAGCGTGCCTCCGCCGGCGCGATCGCCTACCTGCACGCTCTCCACGGCCGCATCGCCAGCGCGCAGACCTGGCTCGACAAGCGACCTCCCGAGCGCCCCGGCGACTGGTGGGAGCCCGACTTCTCGGTCCAGGCGCGCTTCGCGACCTCGCTGGTCCGGACCGCCCAGCTGCTCCCCTCCACCGCGGACTTCTTCGACGGGGTCGGCAGCTTCGCGAGGTCGCTGCACTGGGCGGCGTACTTCTTCACCAGCGCGACCGCGATCAGAGACCCGCACGCCGCGCGGATGCTCCGCAACGAGCTGGACACCTTCGTCGCCGATCTCCCGCAGGCCCAGAGGACCGACTCCGTCAACGTCGCGTACATCCGGATCTCGCGGCTGCTCTTCTCGGCGCGAGCGGAGGAGCTCGGGCGGCCGGACACCACGGACCGCCCCACGGCGTCCGCCCACTTCCTCCGCCAGTTCCCCGCCGCCGTCCACGCGGCGCGGCTCGCGCGCGCCGGCCGATCGCGCGCCGCGCTGCAGCTCGCCGCCCCCCTGCTGGGCGTGGACCGCTCCCGACCCCGCGTGCTCGTCACATCGCTGATCGCGACCGCGATCGCCACGAGCGACGCCGCGCAGCGCTCCGAGCTCCTGTCCGAGGCGGTGGGAATCGCTCACGCTCACCGCTACTACTACCCGTTCGCGTTCCTCCCCGCCGAGCTCCGGAGCGAGGTCGCGGTGCTCTTCGATGAGCTGGGTGCCGCGGACGTGTCCGAGCGCCTCACGATCGTCAGCGAGGGCTTCGAGCGCGCGACGGGGACGGCGCTGAGCCGTCGCGAGCGGGCCGTCGCCGAGCACGCCGCCGCCGGCGAGAGCACCAGCGAGATCGCCGCCGCTCTCGGGGTGAGCGTCAACACGGTCAAGACCCAGCTCCGCACCGTCTACCGCAAGCTCGGCGTCAGCTCCCGCACCGAGCTGCGCCACCTGCACCGTCCGCGCTGAGCGTCGCCCGGCGCGCCGCGCGGCCTCCGCTCACCGCCCCGTCCTGCATCGTGCCCGAGGACCCGGGTCGAGCACCGATCACCGCACGAGGAGCCGGGTGAGCCTGCCGGTCACCCACTCGATCGGACCGGTACCGCAGAAGCGCCACCACAGCACTCCCGCGAGCCAGACCCCGAGCACCAGCACGGCGAAGGCCCAGGGTGTGTCCACCGCATATCCGTAGCCGGCGCCCGCCAGTGCGGCGACGACGGCGACCTGCAGCACGTAGACCGAGAGGGAGAGCGACCCGACCGCGCGGAAGGGCACGAGGCCGGCCTCGATCGCGGCGCGGGGGGCGGCTCGGACGGTCGTGAGCAGGACGACGGCCACGTAGACGGCGAGGACGAGCCCGAGGTCGTGCAGGGTGTCGAGGTGGCTCCCTGAGACGGAGTCGATGCCCGTCACCCGCTCGAGGAGCGGTCGCATCGGATAGGCGAGCACGGCGACGACGGCGAGCACGGCGAGGAGGCGGTCGCGCCGGAAGCCGTGGCGCAGCAGCAGCGCGCCGAGGAGGAAGAAGGGCAGCAGGTTCGTCACGCGGTAGTTCGGCCCGGTGAAGAGCCAGTTGAGCGCGTAGCCCGCCGGGGTCGGCGAGTACAGGACCAGCGGATCGGCCGCGGCGGCGACGGCGGCGTTCAGCGGTGCGCCGACCACGACGATCACCACCGCGATCGCGGCGACGACGCGGGAGCGGAGGAGGAGGATCGGCGTCCCGATCGCGAGCGTGACGCCGAGGAAGGCCAGGACGATCGCGATCCACGTCGCCCAGGTGCTCAGCCACAGTCCGAGTCCGATGAGGATCGCCGCGCGGACGAGGTTCTGCAGCACGACCCGACGGCCGGAGGCGCCGGGCCGGGCGAGGACCAGTGCGGCCGACATCCCCATCACGAGGGCGAAGAGCGGCGAGGCGAGGTCGTTGACGTTCCCCGCGACGAAGCCGATCGCTCCCGTCCGCAGACTCGGTACGAGGGGCATCGCGTGCGCGATGAGCATGGCGACGATGGCGATGCCCCGCAGGGCATCGGGAACCACGAGTCGATCGGTCTGCGACCGAGGGGCCGGACGGACGACGCGCGTGGAGCCGGCGGTCACACTCATGGCAGGAGGATAGGGCGCCCGCAGCCTGCGCGGTCGGCTCGCTCCACGCCCTGATCAGCCGCCGGCGCGCTGAGCGGGGTGGTCGAGGCGATCGATCCGTCGCAGATGGCCCGTGTCAGCGACGCGGACGGCCCGTCCTCGACGGATCGATCGGCTCGGAGCAGGCGGTCGCCGCGCGCGCGGACGCGTCTCCGTGAGGAGACCGTGAGGGACGACGGGCGACGCGTATGGAAGGCGTTAGGACCCCTCCGCGGCGCCGGCGGCGGGTGTTGCATCAGGACTCGTGCCGGCCCCGCACTCGCCGTGGGCCGGTCGGACGCCTCCGCACTCGAGGGCGTCCTCCGCCCCCGGATGGAGTTCTCGTGCTCGACCTTGTCTACGTGATCGGCGTCCTCGCCGTCTTCGCGCTCGTCGGCGTCATCGCCAAGGGGGTCGAGAAGCTCGCGCCCACGCCGCGCGCTTCCGGCCCTCGCGCGGCGATCAGCGAGGACGTCGAATGATCGTCTTCGACTCCCTCGCCGCGATCCTCGCGATCGGCGCGATCGGGTACCTCGTCGCAGCCCTCGTGAAGCCGGAGCGCTTCTGATGGACACCTTCCTCGCGATCCTGCAGGTCGCCTCCGTCGCCCTGATCCTCGTCCTCCTCCACCGCCCGCTCGGCGACTACATGGCGCACATCTACACGACGACCAGAGATCTCGCCGTCGAGCGCGGCTTCTACCGCGTCATCGGCGTCGACCCGCGTGCCGAGCAGAGCTGGAGCGCCTACCTCCGCGGGGTGCTCGCGTTCTCGCTCATCGGCGTGCTCCTCGTCTACGCGCTGCAGCGCGCCCAGGCACTTCTGCCCTACTCGCTCGGGTTCCCCGCGATCCCCGAGGGGCTGTCGTTCAACACGGCGGTCTCGTTCGTCACCAACACGAACTGGCAGTCGTACTCGCCCGATGTGACGATGGGCTACTCGGTGCAGCTGCTCGGCCTCGCCGTGCAGAACTTCGTCTCGGCGGGAGTCGGCATCGCCGTCGCGATCGCGCTGGTGCGCGGCTTCGCCCGCCGGAACAGCGCCTCGATCGGCAACTTCTGGGTCGACCTCACCCGCGGGACGCTCCGCCTGCTGCTCCCCCTCTCCGTGATCTCGGCGGTCCTCCTCCTGGCCGGCGGGGTGATCCAGAACTTCGGCGGATTCACCGACGTCACCACGATCACGGGCGGCACGCAGAGCATCCCCGGCGGTCCGGTCGCGTCGCAGGAGGCGATCAAGATGGTCGGCACCAACGGCGGCGGCTTCTTCAACGCCAACTCGGCGCATCCGTTCGAGAACCCCACGGCGTGGACCAGCGCGCTGCAGGTGATCCTGATGCTGGCGATCCCGTTCTCGCTGCCGCGCACCTTCGGCCGGATGGTCGGCAACGCGAAGCAGGGCTACGCGATCGTCGCGGCGATGGCCACGATCTTCGTCGTCTCGCTGACGGCGCTCACGCTCCTCGAGCTCGCGGGCAGCGGTGCGGCTCCGCAGGCCGCGGGCGGCGCGATGGAGGGCAAGGAGACGCGCTTCGGCATCGCCGGCTCGGCCCTGTTCGGGGCGACCAGCACGCTGACCTCGACCGGCGCGGTCAACTCGATGCACGACTCCTACACCGCGCTCGGCGGCATGCTGCCGATGCTCAACATGATGCTCGGCGAGGTCGCCCCGGGCGGCGTCGGCTCCGGCCTCTACGGGATGCTCGTGCTGGCGATCCTCGCCGTGTTCATCGGCGGGCTGCTCGTCGGGCGCACCCCGGAGTACCTGGGCAAGAAGCTCGGCCCCTACGAGATCAAGCTCGCGAGCCTCTACATCCTGATCACGCCGACCCTCGTCCTCGCCGGGACCGCGCTGAGCTTCGCGATCCCCGCCGTGCGGGCCGACGTCGAGAGCACCTCGATCTGGAACCCGGGGCTGCACGGCCTCTCGGAGGTGCTCTACGCCTTCACCTCGGCCGCGAACAACAACGGCTCGGCGTTCGCGGGGCTCACCGCCAACACCCCGTGGTTCAACACGGCCCTCGGAGTCGCGATGCTGCTCGGCCGCTTCCTGCCGATCGTGATGGTGCTGGCGCTCGCCGGCTCGCTCGCCAGGCAGGGCACCACTCCGTCGACCGCGGGCACGCTGCCCACCCACCGGCCGCAGTTCGTCGGCCTGCTGGTCGGCGTCACCGTGATCGTCACCGCACTCACCTACTTCCCCGTGCTCGCACTCGGACCCCTCGCAGAAGGACTCCAGTAACCCCCATGACCAGCACACTCGAAAGCCCGGCTCCCGTGCGGGCCCCGAGGCGGGGCGCCTCGGCGTTCAGCCTCGAGCAGGTCACCGCGGCGCTCCCCGGCGCGTTCCGCAAGCTCGACCCGCGCCTGATGGTGAAGAACCCCGTGATGTTCCTCGTCGAGGTCGGTGCGGCGCTCACCACGCTGCTCGCGATCGCCGAGCCGTTCCTCGGCGGGGCGCAGGAGTCGGGCGGCGCGCCCGTTCCGGCGTCGTTCACCTGGGGCATCGCGATCTGGCTCTGGCTGACCGTGCTCTTCGCCAACCTGGCTGAGTCGGTGGCGGAGGGGCGAGGCAAGGCGCAGGCCGACAGCCTGCGGCAGACCCGCACCAGCACCAAGGCCCGCCGTCTGCTCGAGTACCGGGCCGGCGACGGAGCCGCGATGCACGCGCAGGTCCGCGAGGTCTCCTCGGCCGATCTGCAGCTCGGCGATCACGTGGTCGTCGAGGCCGGCGACCTCGTGCCCGGTGACGGCGACATCGTCTGGGGCATCGCCTCCGTCGACGAGTCGGCGATCACCGGAGAGTCGGCGCCGGTCGTGCGCGAGTCGGGCGGCGACCGCAGCGCCGTCACCGGCGGCACGCGGGTGCTGTCGGACCGCATCATCGTGAGGATCACGTCGAAGCCGGGCGAGACCTTCGTCGACCGGATGATCGGCCTGGTCGAGGGAGCGTCGCGGCAGAAGACGCCGAACGAGATCGCGCTGAACATCCTGCTCGCGAGTCTCTCGATCGTGTTCGTCGTGGTCGTGCTGACGCTCAACCCGATCGCCTCGTACGCAGCGGCTCCGGTCAGCGTGCCGGTGCTGGTCGCCCTGCTCGTCTGCCTCATCCCGACCACGATCGGCGCGCTGCTCTCGGCGATCGGCATCGCCGGCATGGACCGGCTAGTGCAGCGCAACGTGCTCGCGATGTCGGGTCGCGCGGTCGAGGCGGCGGGCGACGTGACCACGCTTCTGCTCGACAAGACCGGCACGATCACCTACGGCAACCGGCGCGCGACCGAGTTCGTGACCGTGGGCGGCACCGACCGCGGCGAGCTGCTGCGAGCGGCCGCCGCCTCCTCGCTCAGCGACCCGACTCCCGAGGGGAAGTCGATCGTGGACCTCGCGGGGCTGCGGCCCGAGACCGGTGACGCCGTCGTCGTCCCGTTCACCGCGCAGACCCGGATGAGCGGGCTCGACCTCGCCGACGGCTCGCAGATCCGCAAGGGCGCCGGCTCGGCCGTGACCGCCTGGCTCCAGGCCGACGCGCGCGCGACCGCCGAGCTCGACGAGCAGGTGCACCGCATCTCCGAGAGCGGAGGCACGCCGCTGGTCGTCGCCGTGAAGGATGCGTCGGGCGCCGGCCGGATCCTCGGCGTCGTGCACCTGAAGGACGTGGTGAAGGAGGGGCTCAAGGAGCGCTTCGCCGACCTGCGCGCGATGGGCATCCGGACCGTGATGATCACGGGCGACAACCCGCTCACGGCTCGCGCGATCGCCGCGGAGGCCGGGGTCGACGACTACCTCGCCGAGGCCACGCCCGAGCAGAAGCTCGCCTACATCCGCAAGGAGCAGGAGGGCGGCAACCTCGTCGCGATGACCGGAGACGGCACCAACGACGCCCCCGCGCTCGCGCAGGCCGACGTCGGCGTGGCGATGAACACGGGCACGTCGGCCGCGAAGGAGGCCGGCAACATGGTCGACCTCGACTCCGACCCGACGAAGCTCATCGACATCGTGCGCATCGGCAAGCAGCTGCTGATCACCCGCGGGGCGCTCACCACGTTCTCGATCGCGAACGACGTGGCGAAGTACTTCGCCATCATCCCGGCGATGTTCGCCGGTGTGTTCCCGGGCCTCGCGGTGCTGAACGTGATGCAGCTGCACTCGCCGTCCTCCGCGATCCTCTCGGCGATCGTGTTCAACGCGCTGGTGATCGTCGTGCTCATCCCGCTGGCCCTGCGCGGCGTCGCCTATCGGGCGCTGAGCGCCTCGAAGATCCTCAGCCGCAACCTCCTCGTCTACGGGCTGGGAGGCGTGATCGCGCCCTTCATCGGGATCAAGCTGATCGACCTCGTCGTCGCCCTCCTCCCCGGCTTCTAGACCCTCCTCGGAAAGCAGAACCCCCATGAATCCCACCCGCTCGGGCCTCCGCCAGTACGGAGTCGCGCTGCGCGCGATGCTCGTGCTCACCGTCGCCCTCGGAGTCGTCTACCCGCTCGCCGTCACCGGCCTCGGGCAGGTCGCGTTCGCCTCCCAGGCGAACGGCTCGATGCTCACCGTCGACGGCTCGCCCGTCGGCTCCTCCCTCATCGGCCAGTCCTTCACGGACGCCGATGGGAACCCGCTGCCGGAGTGGTTCCAGTCGCGGCCCTCCGCGGCCGGCGACGGCTACGACGCGAGCGCGTCCAGCGGCTCGAACCTCGGGCCCTCGAACCCCGACCTCGTCGCCTCGATCGAGGAGCGCCGGGCGGCGATCGCGGACTTCAACGGGGTCGACCCGGCCGAGTTGCCCGCCGACGCGCTGACCGCCTCCGCCTCGGGGCTCGACCCGCACATCAGCCCGGCCTACGCCGAGCTGCAGGTCGCCCGCGTCGCCGAGGCGCGCGGACTGCCCGAGGAGAGCGTGCGCGCGCTCGTCGCCGAGTCGGTGCAGGGCCGCGACCTCGGCGTCCTCGGCGACGAGACGGTGAACGTGCTCGAGCTGAACCTGGCGCTCGCGCGGCTGTGAGCGCAGCCCTCGGAGCACCTCCGGCTCGTAGAATCGCGTTCGGCTCGTCGGAACGCCGCGATCCTGCGAGCCGGAGCCGATCCCGCGAGCCGAAAGTGGGGGCCGGAGCATGACGAAGGGCCGCCTGCGCGTGCTGCTCGGGGCCGCGCCCGGCGTCGGCAAGACCTACACGATGCTCGAGGAGGGCCGCCGGCTCGCCGCCGAGGGCCGGGACGTCGTGGTCGCCGTCGTCGAGACGCACGGCCGTGCGGCCACGGCCGCCATGGTCGAGGGGCTCGAGGTGATCCCGCGGCGCACGGTCGAGCACCGCGGGGTCGTGCTCGACGAGATGGATCTGGAGGCGGTGCTCGCCCGCCGCCCCGAGGTCGCGCTGGTCGACGAGCTCGCCCACACCAACGCCCCGGGGTCGGTGCACGAGAAGCGCTGGGAGGACGTGCGAGCGCTCCTCGACGCCGGGATCACGGTCTTCTCGACCGTCAACATCCAGCACATCGAGTCGCTCAACGACGTCGTGCAGGCGATCACCGGGGCGCCCCAGCGCGAGACGATCCCGGATGCGGTGCTCCGGGCGGCCGACCAGATCGAGGTCGTCGACCTCGCCCCGCAGGCGCTCCGCGACCGCCTCGCCGACGGCCGGGTCTATCCGCCCGAGCGCATCGACGCCGCGCTCTCGAACTACTTCCGCCTCGGCAACCTGACAGCGCTCCGCGAGCTCGCCCTGCTCTGGCTCGCCGACGAGGTCGACAGCGCGCTCCGCGACTACCGCGTCGAGCACGGCATCGACAGCACCTGGGAGGCGCGCGAGCGCGTGGTCGTGACGCTCACCGGAGGGCCCGAGGGCGAGACCCTGCTGCGCCGCGGTGCGCGGATCGCCGCGCGAGCCTCCGGTGGCGATCTGCTCGCCGTGCACGTGGTCACGCCCGACGGGCTGCGGACCCCGCGCCCGCACGTGCTCGAGGCGCAGCGCGCGCTCGTCGAGTCGCTCGGCGGCAGCTACCACCAGGTCGTCGGAGAGGACGTGCCGCGCACCCTCGTCGAGTTCGCGCGGTCGGTGAACGCGACGCAGCTGGTGCTGGGCGTCAGCCGCCGCAGCCGCCTCGCCTCGGCGCTCACGCCGGGCATCGGCGCGACGGTGATCCGCGAGTCCGGCAACATCGACGTGCACATCGTCAGCCACTCGGCGGCCGGGCGCAGCGCGGTGCTGCCGCGGCTCGACGGCGCGCTGACCCTCCGCCGCAAGCTCGCCGGCACGGCGCTGGCGCTCGTGGGCGGCCCCCTGGTCACCTGGCTGCTGTCGAGCCTCCGGAGCGACGAATCGATCACGAGCGATGTGCTCTCGTACCAGCTGCTCGTGGTGCTCGTCGCGCTGGTCGGCGGCGTCTGGCCCGCGTTGTTCGCGGCCGTGCTCTCGGGTCTGACGCTCGACTTCTTCTTCGTCGATCCGCTCTACACGATCACCGTCGACGAGCCGCTGCACGCGCTCGCGCTCGTGCTCTACGTGCTGAACGCGGCGCTGGTGAGCGCGGTGGTCGACCGCGCGGCGCGGCGCTCCCGGGCGGCGAAGCGATCGGGTGCGGAGTCGGAGCTGCTCGCGACGATCGCGGGCGGCGTCATCCGCGGGCAGGGGGCGCTGCAGGCGATCCTCGAGATCTCGCGCGAGGCGTTCGGGCTCACCGGGGTGAGGCTGCTGCGCGACGGCGCGGTGGTCGCGGTCGACGGCGAGCCGGTTCCGGAGGCGGAGCCCGTGCGGATCGCGGTCGGCGCGAACGCGGTGCTCGAGCTGCACGGACGCCAGCTCGAGGGCAGCGAGCGGCGCCTGCTGCAGGTCGTCGCGGCGCAGCTCGACTCGGTGCTCGAGAACGAAGCACTCACCGAGACGGCCAGCTCGCTGGCTCCGCTCGCCGAGACCGACCGGGTGCGCAGCGCCCTGCTGTCGGCGGTCAGCCACGATCTGCGGCGGCCCCTCGCGGCGGCCACGGCGGCGGTCAGCGGATTGCGCTCGAGGGACGTCGAGTGGAGCGACCGCGACCGCGAGGAGCTGCTCGCGACCGCCGACGAGAGCCTGGTGACCCTCGCCGCGCTCGTCACGGACCTGCTCGACGTGACGCGGCTCGAGGCGGGGGCGCTCGCCGTGGCCCTCGCGCCGCTCGACGCGGCGGACGTCGTGCTGCCCGCGCTCGACGAGCTGGGGCTCGGACCGGGCGAGGTCGACCTCGATCTCGACCTCGACGGCCCGCCGGTGCTCGCCGACGCCGTGCTGCTGCAGCGGGTGGTGGTGAACCTGCTCGCGAACGCGGTGCGCTACTCGCCTCCGGGAACGCGGGTGCGGGTGTCGACCAGCGCCTTCGGCCGCACCGCGCAGATCCGCATCGTCGACCACGGGCCGGGGGTGGCACCTGCGCGGCGGGAGGAGATCTTCGTGCCGTTCCAGCGGCTGGGGGACGACGACAACACCACCGGGCTGGGGCTCGGGCTCGCGCTGTCGAAGGGGTTCACCGAGGGGATGGGCGGGACGCTCGAGACCGAGGACACCCCGGGCGGCGGGCTGACCATGGTGGTGGAGCTGCCGATCGCTTCGGCTTCCGGTGTCGCAGACGCTTCGGGAGGAGCCGCATGAAGATCCTGATCGCCGACGACGACCCGCAGATCCTCCGCGCGCTGCGGATCACGCTGACCGCGCGCGGCTACGAGGTGGTGACGGCCGGCGACGGCACGGAGGCGATCAACCGCGCCATCGACGAGCATCCCGACCTCTACATGATCGATCTGGGCATGCCGCGGCTCGACGGGGTCGAGGTGATCCACGCGCTGCGCGGCTGGACGAGCGCGCCGATCCTGGTGGTGTCGGGGCGGACGGGGGCGGCCGACAAGGTCGGCGCGCTCGACGCCGGAGCCGACGACTACGTGACGAAGCCGTTCTCGATGGACGAGGTGCTGGCGCGCATCCGGGCGCTGTCGCGGCGCGTGCAGCCGGCCGACGGCGAGCCGCTCGTGGTGATCGGGGAGGTGACCGTCGACCTCGTGGCGAAGAGCGCGACGCGGGCCGGCGCCTCCGTGCGACTGACGCCGACGGAGTGGCAGGTGCTCGAGATCCTGGTGCGGAACGCGGGCAAGCTCGTGACCCGGCGCTCGCTGCTCGACGAGATCTGGGGGCCGGCGCACGTCACCGACACCGGGTACCTGCGGCTGTACCTCGCGCAGCTGCGCAAGAAGCTCGAGCCCGACCCGGCGCACCCGCGGTTCCTGCTGACGGAGGCGGGGATGGGGTACCGGTTCGTGCCGGGAGAGTGAGCGCGGGCTCCTTTCTCTCGCTGATCGAGTAGCCCGCGAAGCGGGCGTATCGAGATCCACGTCCGTCGGAAGGCCAGGGCAGAAGGCTGATCTGCTGACGCTGGTGTGTCTCGATACGCCCCTTCGGGGCTACTCGACCAGCATGGAGGGCGATGCGCGCCGAGTTCACCCTCGCCACTCGATACGCCGCCTCCGGCGCTGTTCGAGCAGCGGGCAGGCGGGCGGAGGATGATGGGGGCACCGCCGAACAAGGAGAGCACCGTGGAACAGCCGCGCATGAACGTCGAGTCGTTCAACCTGGATCACCGCACCGTCGCCGCGCCGTACGTGCGCCTCGCCGACGCCAAGACGCTCCCGGCGGGTGACCACCTCGTCAAGTACGACGTGCGCTTCACCCAGCCCAACGCCTCCCACCTCGAGATGCCGACCGTGCACTCGCTCGAGCACCTCTTCGCCGAGAAGTCGCGCAACCACTCCGACAAGGTCATCGACTTCTCGCCGATGGGCTGCCAGACCGGCTTCTACCTGATCCTGCAGGGCGAGCCCGAGCTCGCCGAGGTGCTCTCGCTCGTCGAGGACACCCTCCGCGACATCACCGAGGCCGACGAAGTGCCCGCGGCCAACGACACGCAGTGCGGCTGGGGAGCGAACCACTCGCTCGAGGGCGCTCAGGAGGCGGCGCGCACCTTCCTCTCGCGCCGCGATGAGTGGGAGACGGTGACCGCGTGAGCGAGGCGATCATCCTGGTCGCGATGGACGAGGAGGCGGAGCCCTTCCTCGCGAAGGCGACCGCCGCCTCCGAGCCGCGCAGCGTCGGCAACGCGCTGCAGTGGGACCTCGAGCTGGGCGGCCACGACGTGGTGCTGGTGCGCACGGGTGTCGGCCTCATCAACGCGGCGGGCGGGCTGACGGCGGCGATCCTCCGCACGCTCGGCGACGAGCCGCTGGTGATCAGCGCCGGCTCGGCCGGGGGGCTGGGCGCCGAGGTGCGCGTCGGCGACGTGGTGATCGGCGAGGAGTACGTGCAGACGGACGCCGACGCGCGGGCCTTCGGCTACGCGATGGGGCAGGTGCCGGGGATGCCCGAGCGCTACTCCGGCGATGCCGCGGCGCTCGCCACCGACGTCTCGGTGCCCGAGGTCGTCGTCCGCCGCGGGCTGATCGTGTCGAGCGACACCTTCGTCTCGGGCGATCACGTCGAGCGGGTGCGCGGTCACTTCTCCGGAGCGCTCGCGACCGACATGGAGTCGGTCTCGCTCGCGCAGACGGCACACGTGCACGGGCTGCGGTTCGTCTCGGTGCGCGGCATCTCGGACCTGTGCGCGCCGGGCGAGTTCGAGGCGCACGTCGACGACGCGGCCGACCGCTCGGCCGCGGTCGTGCTCGCGCTGCTGGACGCGCTGGCCTAGCCCGCGGGGGAACCGGTTCTGCCCCTGACGCCGCTCAGCAGGCGGTGTCCGGGCGAGAACCGGTTCCCCCGAGGGGGCTCACTCGTTGCCGATGCGTCCGTCCGCCGCGCGCTCGGCTCCGTCGATCTTGTCGTCGAACTTTCCGCCGGTCGCCTTCCCGGCGGCGTCTCCGGCCGCGTCGAGACCCTTGTCGGTCACGTCCTCGCCCTTGTCGCTGTTCGCCAGGTTCTTGGCCTTGTCTGCCAGGCCTCCGAGATCCACCATGGGGTCTTCCTTCCGTCGATGCCGCCCGCGGTCAGCGGGCTCGATGCTCACTCTGCGCGCATCGGCCCGGAGCTGTCGCGGGGTTGCGCGGTCTCGCCGGGGGAACCGGTTCTGCGCGAGACACCGCTGAGAATGCGGTGTCTCGGCGAGAACCGGTTCCCTCGGAGGGGAGGGGGTCAGGCGGCGCCGAGGCCGGTGACGGGGCCGGCGACGGCGACGGTCTCGGCGCCGTCGGGCCAGCGGAGGCGGACGCCGGGCGAGGGGACGACGCGGCCGACGGCGGCGGTCGTCGTGTGCGGGGTGTGCATCCGGCCCTCGCCGGGGCGGTCGGCGGTGATCATCGCGAAGCCGGGGAAGCAGGCGAGCCAATCGCCGAGGCCCGCCGACGGCGGGGCCGGGATCGCGGCGATGTCGAGCACCGCGCCTCCGCCCGACGCCTCGGCGAGCATGCCGACCGTGCCGACGAGCCCGGCCATGCTGACGTCCTTCGCGGCCCGGGGCCGCGCGAGACCCACGGAGGCGGCCATCCCCCGCAGCTCCTCGCCGCCGCGCCCCGAGGTCGAGTCCCACTGCGCTCCCGCGAAGCCCGGTCGCCAGCCGCCGGCGAGGTCGGCCGTCACCGAGAGCTCGTCGCCGAGCGCCGCCGCCCCGGGCACCGGCGCCGTCGTGCGCCCGAGCCCCGTGACGCTCAGCGCCGCGGGGACCCCGAGCTGAGTGTGACCGCCGAGCACCCGCAGCCCCCAGGCCTCGGCCGCGTCGCGGATGCCGCTGACCATCCGCGCGGCGAAGGCCGCGTCGCGGGCGCCGATCGCGTCGAGCAGCCCGACGCCGGTCGCGCCCATCGCGGTGAGGTCGTTCACGTTCACCAGCACGGAGCACCAGCCCGCCCACTCCGGGTGCCGCTCGACCATCGAGGGGATGATCGCGTCGCAGACCGCCACCATGTCGGTGCCGGGCACGGGTGCGCCGTCGTCGCCGACGAAGCCCGGGCCGCCGAGGCCGCCACCGGCCGCGAACGGCGCCAGGAGGGAGCCGAGCGCCGACTTCGCCGCCCGCGCCGCGCGATCGAGCCGGTCGAGCGGCCAGCGCATCTGCACGTGCGGAGTGCCGGCGACGGTCAGCGCCCCGATCCGCTCCCAGCCGAGCCGGCGGAAGAGCACCTCGTTGCGCTCCTGCACCGACGCCTCGAAGCGCAGGACGCCTCGCGCCTCCGCCTCGGCGCAGGCCGCACGCACGAGAGCCGCGCCGATCCCCGCACCGCCGCGCGCCTCCCGCGACACCACCAGCCTGCTGCCGGTCCACCAGCCGAGATCGCGGCCCGATGCGACCGGCGCGAGCCGCACGCCTCCCAGCACCGCACCCTCGGCGGTCACCGCGACGAGCACGATCGCCCGCGGGTCGTCATCGATGTCGTCGGCGTCGCTCCCCGCGAAGAGCCCCTGCTCGGCCACGAAGACCTCGCGCCGCAGCGCACGGTACGCGGCGAGCTCGCGCTCCTCCGCCCGCATCACGGTGAAGGCCGGCGCGCGCCGCACCCCCTCGAGGATCGACAGCTGCATCAGGCGCCGGCCGTCTTGAGCACTCCGCACGCCCCGCAGGCCGCGCATCCGGCCGACTGCCCGGTGCTCAGCATCCCGGCGGCGATGAGCAGCGAGGCGACCCGCGCGCTCACCGACTCGAGCAGCGAGCCGGCCGGAGGCAGCACGTGGTCGACCTCGGTCGCGAGCGTCCCGCGCAGCGGCCGGAACGGGACCACGAACGGGTAGACGCCCATCTCGATCAGCTCCTGCGCGCTCGCGACGAGCTCGTCGGGATCCTCGCCGAGGCCGACCAGGAGGTAGGTCGAGACCTGGTTGCGGCCGAAGATCCGCACCGCCTCGCGCCACGCCCAGCGGTACTCGTCGAGGGTGACGCGCGCCTTGCCGGGGGTCCAGCGACGGCGCACCTCGTCGTCCATCGACTCGACGTGGATGCCGATCGACACCGCGCCAGCGTCCTTCAGGGCCTGCAGTGCCGAGACGTCCGACGGAGGCTCGCACTGCACCTGGATCGGCAGGCCCGGCACCGCCTCGAGCACCGCGCGCACGCAGCGGGCGAGGTGGGTCGCTCCCCGGTCGCGCCCCTTGGACGTGCCGGTGGTCATCACCATCTGGCTGATCCCGTCGAGGCGGGCCGCCGCCTCGGCGACCTCGGCGAGCTGCGCCGGGGTCTTCACCGCGATGGTCGAGCCGGCCTCGAGCGAGGCCTCGATCGCGCAGAACCGGCAGCGCTCGGCCTCGTCGTAGCGCATGCAGGTCTGCACGACGGTGGTCGCGAGGATGTCGCGGCCGTGCAGCCGGGCGATCTTCTCGTACGAGACGCCGTCGGCGGTCTCGAGGTCGTAGAAGCGGGGGCGGCGCACCGGAGTGACGTCGAGGCCGATGTCGGCGCCCTCGAGCAGCAGGCGGTCGCCGCGCACGACGTAGGGGCTCGTCGGGTTGATGGGGATGGCGGCACCGAGGCCGCCGAGCATCACGTGCCCGTCGTCGCTCGGGCCGGCGCCTGCCTCGCGGTGGACGGGGGCCTCGACGCGGATGCCCTGCAGGGCGATGTCGACGCGGGTGCGGAGGGTGAGATCGGTCACGGCTGACTCCTTGATGGCGCGGCGGTGGCCGGCCTGACGGGCCGCGGGGGATGCGGCCGGGATGTCGATGCGTTCGTCTCGCCTCCCATTCAAGGCACGCCGTGTTTCGGCTCGATGTCGAGCGGAACGCGGTCTGGTTACGGAACCGGCGTCACACGAGCTTCTTCCGGACGAAACCACACCGAAACACACCGCCCGTTGACTGGTGACGTTCCACTCCGCACCACCGCTCCATCCGGCGGACGTTCTTCGCGTCGTCTCAGCGCCTCCCGCCGGAGCCCGCACACTCGCCCGCCGTCTCATCGGCGACCCGGAAAGACCCGGAAACAGGAGGAACCACATGTCCGTCTCGCAGGAGATCGAAGACCAGGTCAGCGCCAACATCGAGAAGTCGCGCGGCGAGATCGCGCACCCGTCGCTCCCCAAGGGCAGCAACCTCTACGGCTCGACCAAGGTGTTCCCCGACTACCAGGCCGAGGAGGGGGAGTCGTACCTGACCCTCGTGCACGGCATCGCCCACGAGTCCTCCGTCAGCTTCGTCGCCGTGCTGCAGGCCACCCGCGCCGCGCGCAAGGGCTACGAGTCGGCGCTGTACTTCTACGGCCCCGGCACGATCAACGCGATGGCGACCCGCGGCTTCCCGACGGTCGGCGACTCCGGGTTCCCGGGCGAGCAGAACCTGAACAACGCCATCGAGACCTTCATCAACGAGGGCAACCGCGTATTCGTCTGCCGCTTCGGCATGGCGCTGCACGGCCTGCGCGAGGAGGACCTGATCGAGGGCTGCATCCCCTGCCACCCGCTCGACGTGCAGGACGCGCTGATCCACTACGCCCGCAAGGGCGCGATCATCAACTCGACCTACAACCTGTAGCCCGATGACTCGCGTCGGCTCGGTCGCGGCGAACTTCACCCGCGATCTCGATCAGAACTACGCGCTCATCGCCCAGCTCGCCGAGGAGGCGCGGGAGCGGGGAGTCGAGTTCCTCGTCCTCCCCGAGGCCGCGATCGGCGGCTACCTCTCGTCCCTCGGCAATCACGGCGACACGGTGAAGACCACGTCGCGCTCGCTGCCGCCGGCGATCCGAGTCGACGGGCCCGAGCTCGCCCGGGTGCAGGAGATCGTGGGCGATCTGATGGTCGCGATCGGCTTCTGCGAGCTCGACGACGACGGCGAGACTCGCTACAACGCGGCCGCTCTGCTCGACGGCGGGCAGGTCTACGGCAGCTACCGCAAGGTGCACCAGCCGCTGGGCGAGCACATGTCGTACTCGGCGGGCCCGGGCTACGGCACCTTCGACACCCCCGTCGGCCGGGTCGGGCTGCAGATCTGCTACGACAAGGCCTTCCCGGAGGCGGCGCGCTCGATGGCGCTGGACGGCGCCGAGATCATCGCCTCTCTCTCGGCCTGGCCGGCCGCGCGCACGGCGACCGCCGAGAACCTGCAGGACGACCGCTGGACGTACCGCTTCAACCAGTTCGACATCGCCCGGGCGCTCGACAACCAGGTGTTCTGGCTGGCGTCGAACCAGTCGGGCACCTTCGGATCGCTCCGCTACGTGGGCAACGCGAAGGTCGTGGATCCGGGCGGGAACATCCTCGCCACCACCCTGCTCGGCGCCGGAATGGCCGTCGCCGACATCGATGTGCGCGGCACGTTCGAGGCGATGCGCGGCGGGATGTTCCACCTCCGCGACCGCCGGCCCGACGCCTACGACCTGGCCCGTGAGTGGACGGGAGGGCTGATCGATGCCTGAGATGACCTTCCACGTCCGCTGGCCCGACGGCACGGAGGAGCGCTGCTACTCGCCGAGCCTGGTGATGCACGACTTCCTCGCGGCCGGCGGTCAGTACCCGGTCGAGGACTTCGTGGCCCGCTCGAGCGAAGCGCTCGACATCGCCTCCGCCCGGGTGCAGGAGAAGTTCGGCTTCGCCTGCACCTCGGCGATGCAGCAGCGGAGCGAGATCGTCGAGACCGCGCGGCGCTTCGACGGCGGCACGGTGCGGGTGCTGGCGATGGATCCGGTGCGACCGTGATCGCGCCCGGGATGCACGTCGAGGTCGCGGTCGTCGGAGGCGGCCAGGCCGGCCTCTCGCTCAGCCGCCACCTCACCGACGACGGGGTCGACCACCTCGTCCTCGAGCGCGACACCATCGGCCACGACTGGATCGACCGCCGCTGGGACGCGTTCACCCTGGTCACTCCGAACTGGCAGT
Organism: Rathayibacter sp. VKM Ac-2803; assembly: GCF_009807175.1. Lineage (NCBI taxonomy): Bacteria > Bacillati > Actinomycetota > Actinomycetes > Micrococcales > Microbacteriaceae > Rathayibacter > Rathayibacter sp. VKM Ac-2803. The sequence goes on from NZ_WUCD01000001.1 coordinate 646,536, forward strand.
GCCGGCTCCCGGGCTACCCCTACGACGGCCCCGACCCCGACGGCTTCATGACCCGCGACGAGGTGCACGCGTGGGTGCGGCGCTACGCCGCCACGTTCGACGCCCCGATCGCCGAGCACACCGAGGTCTCCCGACTGCGCGAGCGGGCCGGAGGAGGCTTCGAGCTGGTCACGAGCGCCGGCAGCATCACGGCCGACCAGGTCGTCATCGCGACCGGCGGCTACCACCGTCCGGTGCTTCCGGCCGTCGCGTCGCGCCTCCCGCTCGACGTCGTGCAGCTGCACTCGGCCGACTACCGCTCGGCCGAGGCGCTGCCTCCGGGCGGCGTGCTCGTCGTCGGCTCCGGGCAGTCGGGTGCGCAGATCGCCGAGGACCTCTTCCTCGCCGGCCGCGACGTGCACCTCGCCCTCGGCAGCGCTCCCCGCGTCGCCCGCTTCTACCGGGGGCGCGACTGCGTCGCGTGGCTGCAGGACATGGGCGTCTACGACATCCCCGTGCACGCGCAGGTCGGCGGGCTCACCAAGCGCGAGTCGACCAACCACTACGTGACGGGGCGCGGAGGCGGTCGCGACATCGACCTCCGCGCGTTCGCCCGCGACGGCATGCATCTCTACGGCCGGCTCGCCTCGGTCGAGGGGTCGACTCTCCGCTTCGCCCCCACGGCGGAGGCGTCGCTCGACTACGCCGACTCGGTCGCCGAGTCGATCAAGGACGACATCGACCGCTTCATCGCGGCCCGTGGGATCGACGCCCCGCTCGAGGCGCGCTACGAGCCTGTCTGGCGCCCCTCCGCGGAGGTGGAGTCGGTGGACCTCGCCGCAGCGGGGATCACGAGCGTGATCTGGGCGGTCGGCTTCCGCTCCGACTACCGCTGGGTCGAGATCGGCGTCTTCGACGGCGCCGGGCACCCGACCCACCAGCGCGGGGTGACGAGCACTCCGGGGCTCTCGTTCCTGGGGCTGCCGTGGCTGCACACCTGGGGCTCGGGGCGCTTCGAGGCGATCGCGCGGGATGCCGAGCACCTCGCGTCGGAGATCCGCCGCGTGCGGGTCGGACGGCGTCTCGAGTCGGACCTCGCCGGGTAGCCTCGGCGCATGGCGGAGACGGTGATGGGGGCGGTCGCGGCGCACTTCGGTCGCGACCTCGACCGCACCCTCGCCAAGCTCCCGGGCATGATCGCGCAGGCGCGGGAGCGCTCCGTCGACCTGCTGGTGCTGCCCGACGCGACCCTGGGCGGCTACCTGCTCGACATGCGTCATCCCGGCCCCGACGACCTGCCGCCGAGCGTCGAGCTCGACGGGCCGGAGGTCGCTGCGGTGGCGGGGCTCGCGGGCGACATGACGGTCTGCTTCGGCATCTCCGAGCGCGCGCTCGAGGGCGGTCGCGACCTCCGCTACAACACGGCCGTCTGCGTGCAGGGCGGCCGCGTGATCGGCACGCATCGCAAGGTGCACCTGCCGCTGGGTGAATCGGAGGCGTACCTGCCCGGCTCGTCGTTCGCCTCCTTCGACTCGCCCGTCGGCCGCCTGGGCATGCTGATCGACTTCGACAAGACCTTCCCCGAGTCGGCGCGCTCGCTCGCCCTCGACGGGGCCGAGGTGCTGGCCTGCCTGAGCGCGTGGCCCGCGAGCGTCACCGATCGCTCCGACCGGATCCGCAACGACCGCCAGGCGCACCTGTTCGACCTCTACGACTGCGCTCGCGCCGCCGAGAACCAGGTCTACCTCGTCTCGTCGAACCAGACGGGTGTGCTCGGCGGGCTGCGCTTCCTCGGGCAGGCGAAGGTCGTCGACCCGGCCGGCGAGATCATCGCGAAGACCTGGGCGAAGGGCGGGCTCGCGCTGGCCCCGGCCGACATCTCGGCTTCCGTTGCCCGGGCCCGCCGCACGATGAACCACCTCCGCGATCGCGCGGAGCACGCGTACCGGGTCTGATGCGCGTCGCCCTGCTCACCTACTCGACCCGGCCCCGCGGCGGGGTCGTGCACACGCTGGCGCTGGCCGAGGCCCTCGCGCGGGCCGGCCACGACGTGACCGTGTGGACGCTCGCCCGGGGCGGTGACGCCTCCTTCTTCCGCGGGGTCGACCCGGCGGTGACCGTGCGGGTGGTGCCCTTCGTCTCCGTCGACGAGGAGTCGGTGGGCGACAGGATCGTGCGCTCGATCGACGCGATGGCTCTCGCCCTGCGCGGGGAGAGCGGGCTCGTGCACGCGCAGGACTGCATCTCGGCGAACGCGGCGCTCGCCGCGGGCCTCGCGCCGGTGCGGACGGTGCACCACCTGGACGACTTCACGACGCCGCAGCTGCGCGACTGCCACGACCGGGCCGTGCGGCTGCCGCGGGCGCTGCTCTGCGTCTCCGCGGCGGTCGCCTCCGACGTGCGGGCGGGCTGGGGTCGCGACGCGACCGTGATCCCGAACGGAGTCGACGCGGCCCGGTTCGCGGCCGCCGCCTCCGACCCGCTGACCGCGGCCTGGCGCGACGAGCTCGGGCCGTACGTGCTGGCGCTGGGCGGCATCGAGCCGCGCAAGGGCAGCATCGAGCTGCTGGAGGCATGGGCGCTGCTGCGGTCGCGCGGGCGCGAGGTGGCGCTGGTGCTCGGCGGGGGCGAGACGCTGTTCGACTACCGGGAGTACCGGGCCGAGTTCGATCGGCGGGTCTCGTCGCTGCGGATGTCACCGACGATCCTCGGGACGATCCCGGAGGAGCGGCTCGCCCCGCTCGTGGCCGGCGCCTCGGCCCTCGGCTTCGTCTCGGTCAAGGAGGGCTTCGGACTCGCGGCGATGGAGGCGCTCGCCGCGGGGGTGCCGGTGGTGGCGAGGGAGCTGCCGGTGATCCGCGAGGTGTTCGGCGACGCGGTCCGGTACGGCGGCGATCCGGAGTCGTTCGCGGACGCTCTCGAGGCGGCGCTCGACGGCGGGGCCGGTGGTGCCGCAGGGCGTGCGCTGGCGTTCTCGCACTCGTGGGACGACGTGGCGGCGGCGCACGTGCGGTTCTACGAGGAGCTGGCGGCCCGGTGACCCGACGCTCGATCTCGCGCATCCTCTCCGGCCTCGCCTCCGAGGACCCCGACCGGATCGTCGCGATCGCCGACGAGGGATCGCTCACGGCCCGCGAGCTCGACCGCGCGAGCAACCGTCTCGCCCGCGCCTACCGCGAGCTCGGGGTCGGGACCGACGACCTCGTCACGGTGTCGCTCCCCAACTCGCTCGACGCGATCGTCGTCTGCGCCGCGATCTGGAAGGCGGGCGCGACTCCGCAGCCCGTCTCGACCGAGCTGTCAGCGGAGGAGCGCGCCGCGGTCGAGCAGGTGGCGGCGCCGGCGCTGGTGGTCGGCGCCGCCTCCGCGACCGTGCCGTGGCGCCCGGGCGACTGGCGGCCGGAGGGGTCGGACGAGCCCCTCGACGACCGCTGGGCCGCGTCGTGGAAGGCACCCGCCTCCTCCGGCAGCACCGGACGGCCGAAGGTCGTGCTCGCGAGCGGGCCGGCGCTGCTCGATCCGGAGGCGCCGGTCGCCGCGTTCCTGCCGCTCGCGGGGGTGCAGCTCGTGGCCGGACCGCTGATGCACTCGGCGACCTTCACCTACGCCTTCCGCGGGCTGATGACGGGGCAGACGCTGGTGATCCTGCCGCGCTTCGACGGGCGACGGGTGCTCGAGGCGATCGCCCGGCACCGCGTGACGTGGACGCTGCTCGTGCCCACGACGATCCGGCGGCTGCTGCTCTGCGACCGCGCGGACTGCGATGTCTCGTCGCTCGAGCTGGTGCTCCACCTCGGTGCCCCGTGCCCGCCCGAGGACAAGCGGGCGCTGATCGACTGGCTCGGGGCGTCGCGGGTGGTCGAGGTGTACGCGGGCAGCGAGTCGAACGGGCTCACGATGATCCGCGGCGAGGAGTGGCTGGAGCGCCCCGGCAGCGTCGGGCGGCCGATCGGCGGGACCACGCTGCGGATCCTGCGCGACGACGGATCGGAGGCGGCCGTCGGCGAGACGGGGCGGATCTGGATGCACCGCGGGGACCCCGCCTACCGCTACCTCGGGGGAGCCTCGTCGCGCACCTCCGACGGCTGGGACACGCTCGGCGACGTCGGCCGCGTGGACGCCGACGGGTACTTGTGGGTGCTCGACCGCGCCGACGACCTGATCCTGCGCGGCGGGGTCAACGTGTACCCGATCGAGGTCGAGCGGGTACTGGAGGCGCACCCTCTCGTGCGCGGTGCGGTCGCGTTCGGCGTGCCCGACGACGATCTGGGGCGGGCGATCGAGGCGGTGGTCGACGTCGGGGACGCCGTGGTCGACGGTGGCGAGCTGCTCGCGTCGGCGAACGCGCGGCTGGGGCGCGAGCGCCGCCTCCGCGCGCTGCGGATGGTGCGGGAGCCGCTGCGCAGCGACGCGGGCAAGGTGCGGCGGTCGTCGTTCGGGGCGGCGGGCGAGCGGGCGGATGCGGTAGACCTGAGCCCATGACGACCGACGAGAGTCCTGACGCGCTGACGCCTCCCGAAGAGATCGACGCGCTGATCGCGAAGCACCCGGACTGGCGCGGAACGCTCCTCGCCGAGGCGCGGCGCGTCATCCTCGCGGCCGATCCGGGCATCGTCGAGGAGTGGAAGTGGATGGGGGCGCCCGTCTGGGAGTTCGACGGGATCCTCGTCGTCGGCAACATCTTCAAGACCAAGGTGAAGCTCGGCTTCATGTACGGGGCGTCGCTGCCCGATCCCGCCGGGATCTTCAACGGCGAGCTGGGCGGCAACCAGCGCCGCTCGGTCGAGTTCGCCGAGGGCGACGCGCTGGACGAGGAGGCGCTCACCGCGCTCGTCCGCGCCGCCATCGCGCGCAACAGCGCGGCACGCGCCGCGCGCCCGGTGCGCGCCAAGAAGTAGGCGCCCGATGCTGGTCGAGTAGCCCCGCAGGGGCGTATCGAGACCCACCAGCTTCAGCAGCCCAGTCTTCTGCCCCGGCCTTCTGAAGGACGTGGATCTCGATACGCCCGCTGCGCGGGCTACTCGATCAGCGAGGGAGGGCCACGCGCCTGAGGTCACGTCCATCCGTCACGAACGACCCGTGACACGGTGCGTCTTCGACGGATCGATCGCTCGCACGCTGGTGGGTCTCGAGCCGAGAAGCCGAACTCGCGCGCCGGATGTCCGCACCGGTGTCGATATCCGCCTGCGCCGTTCGACGCCAGAGTAGGAGGGCGCAGAGAGCGCCCCACTGAGCAGACGGAGAACCCCATGAAGTACATGCTGATCATGCGCGCGACCGACGCCGCCAAGGAGGCCTACGCGGCCATCCCCTTCGACGAGATCATCACGAGGATGGGCGAGTACAACGAGTCGATGATGAAGGCCGGCATCCTGCTCGCGGGCGACGGCCTCGCCGACGACGTCGCGACCACTGGCTTCGTCGTCGACTTCGCCTCGGAGCCGCCCGCCGTCACCGACGGCCCCTACGGCGAGACCCACGAGCTGTTCAACGGCTTCTGGATGATCCAGGTCTCCTCGAAGGAGGAGGCGAAGGAGTGGGCGCTGCGCTGCCCGCTCGTCCCCGGCAACAAGCTCGAGGTGCGCCGCGTGACCGACGAGAGCGACTTCGCCGACTTCGCCGACAACGAGTTCGTGCAGAAGGAGGCGGGCTGGCGCGAGGAGCAGGCCGCCCGCGACTGAGATGGACGACATCCGGGCGAGCGTCGCCGCGGTGTGGCGCATCGAGAGCGCCCGCATCGTGGCGACGCTCGCCAGGGCCACGGGTGATGTCGGCCAGGCCGAGGACCTCGCCCAGGAGGCGCTCGTCGAGGCGCTGCAGCAGTGGCCGGAGTCGGGGGTGCCGCGGAGTCCCGGGGCCTGGCTGACGACCGTCGCGAAGCGCCGCGCGATCGACGGCTGGCGGCGCCGCGCCGCGCTCGACGACCGCTACCGCCTCCTCGCCCGCGATCTCGAGGAGGGCGTCGACGACACCTGGGAGCCGATCGACGACGACGTCCTGCGACTGGTCTTCACGGCCTGCCACCCGGTGCTGTCGAGGGAGGCGAGCATCGCCCTCACGCTGCGCCTCGTCGGTGGACTCGGCACCGACGTCATCGCCCGGATGTTCCTCGTCCCGGTCGCGACGGTGCAGCAGCGCATCGTCCGGGCCAAGAAGTCGCTGGCGGCGGCCGGCGTGCCGTTCGAGGTGCCGGAGCCGTCGGAGTGGAGGGCGCGGCTCGACGCGGTGCTCGGCGTCGTCTACCTGATCTTCACGGAGGGGTACGCCGCCACCTCCGGTGATCGCTGGCTCCGGACCGAGGTCGCGAACGAGGCGCTGCGGCTGGGGCGCGTGCTGGCGGGGCTCCTGCCGCGCGAGCCCGAGGTGCTGGGGCTCGTGGCGCTGATGGAGCTGCAGGCGTCGCGATTCGCGGCGCGCACCGCGGCCGACGGGTCGCCCGTGCTGCTCGAGGATCAGGACCGCACCCGGTGGGATCGCGCGCAGATCTCTCGCGGCCGTGCGGCTCTCCTCCGTGCGGATCGCGTGGGCCGGGGACGCGGCGCCTACGGACTGCAGGCGGCGATCGCCGAGTGCCACGCGGTCGCGCCGAGTGTCGCCGAGACCGACTGGGAGCGGATCGTGCTGCTCTACGAGGTCCTCGGGCGGGTGGCGCCGAGCCCGGTCGTCGAGCTCAACCGCGCGGTGGCCGTGTCGATGGCGACCGGTCCCGCCTCCGCGCTGCTGATCGTCGACCGCCTCGGGTCGGAGGGGGCGCTGCGGGGCTCGCACCTGCTCCCGAGCGTGCGGGGCGAGCTGCTGCTGCGTCTCGGGCGGCGGGCGGAGGCGCGCGCCGAGTTCGCGACGGCCGCCTCCCTCGCCGGCAACGACCGCACCCGCGCCCTGCTGGAGTCGCGCGCCGCGTCGCTCTGAAGGCGCCCGGTCGCCGCGCGAGTCTCCACTAGTCGTCGTGCTCGGCACTCGAGTACGACGACTTCTGCGGAATCGGCGGGCTACGCCTCCGTCACCAGGCCGTCGGCCACGCGCCACTGGCGGGTGAGCTGCACCGTCTCCAGCATGCGCCGGTCGTGGGTGACCAGCAGCAGCGTCCCCTCGTACGCCTCGAGCGCCTGCTCGAGCTGCTCGATCGCGGCCAGGTCGAGGTGGTTCGTCGGCTCGTCGAGCACCAGGAGGTTCGTGCCGCGCGCCTGCAGCAGCGCCAGCGCCGCCCGCGTCCGCTCGCCCGGCGACAGCTCGCCGACCCGCCTCGACACGTGGTCGGCCTTCAGCCCGAACTTCGCCAGCAGGGTCCGCACCTCGGCGGTCGGCCACTCGGGCACGAGCGCCTCGAACGCGTCGGCGAGCGGCACGTCGGAGGCGAGCATCGCGCGGGCCTGGTCGATCTCGCCGATCGCGACGCTCGCGCCGAGCGACGCGCCACCCTCCTCCGGGACCGACCGCCCCAGCAGCAGCGAGAGCAGCGTCGACTTGCCGGCGCCGTTGGGCCCCGTGATGCCGATGCGGTCGCCCGCGTCGACCTGCAGCGACACCGGACCGAGGGTGAACGTGCCCCGCCGTGCGACCGCGCCGTTGAGCGTCGACACCACCGAGCTCGAGCGCGGGGCCGAGCCGATCGTGAAGGCGAGCTGCCACTCCTTGCGCGGCTCCTCGACCTCCTCGAGGCGCGCGATGCGGCTCTCCATCTGGCGCACCTTCTGGCCCTGCTTCTCGCTCGACTCCATCGAGGCCTTGCGGCGGATCTTGTCGTTGTCGGGCGACTTCTTCATCGCGTTGCGCACGCCCTGGCTCGACCACTCGCGCTGGGTCCGCGCGCGCGACACGAGGTCGGCCTTGGTGTCGGCGAACTCCTCGTACTTCTCGCGCCGCTGACGCCGCGCGGTCTCGCGCTCCTCGAGGAACGCGTCGTAGCCGCCTCCGTAGACCGAGTTCGTGCCCTGGGCGAGCTCGAGCTCGAGCACCCGGGTCACACTGCGCGCCAGGAACTCGCGGTCGTGGCTGACGAGGACCACTCCGCCGCGCAGCCCCCGGACGAACGCCTCGAGCCGCTCGAGCCCGTCGAGATCGAGGTCGTTGGTCGGCTCGTCGAGCAGCACGATGTCGAAGCGCGAGAGCAGCAGTGCGGCGAGGCCGACGCGCGCCGCCTGGCCGCCCGACAGCGAGGTCATGGTCGAGGAGGCCGAGACGCCCGGCTCCCCGAAGGCGAGCCCCAGGTCGGCGAGCACGACCGGCGTCCGCTCGTCGAGGTCGGCCGCGCCGCTCGCGAGCCAGCGGTCGAGCGCGAGCGCGTAGCGGTCGGCGATGCTCCCGTCGGGGTCCGGCTCGGCGAGGGCGGAGGCGGCGGTGTCGAGCTCGGCCGAGGCCTCCGCGCAGCCGGTGCGGCGGGCGATGTAGCCGGCCACCGTCTCGCCGTCGCGGCGCTCGTGCTCCTGGGGCAGCCAGCCGACGAAGGCGTCGCCCGGCGCGAGCACGACGGTGCCCTCGAGCGGAGGGATCTCGCCGGCGAGGATGCGCAGGAGCGTCGACTTGCCCGCTCCGTTGGCGCCGACCACGCCGACGACGTCTCCCGGAGCGACCGTGAGGTCGAGTCCGTCGAACAGGGTGCGGTGCGCATAGCCTCCGGAGAGGCCCTTGGCGACGAGAGTGGCGGTCACCGCTCCAGGGTAGGCGGCGCGCCCCCGCCCGCGTCCCGGATCGGCCTCGCGTCTAGGATGAGCGGATGAGCGACACCACGGCCAGGAGCGGCGCGGGGTACTGGTATCCCGACGAGTCGTCCACGCGGCGCGCTGTCGAGGTGCTCAGCGCGATGCGCACCTACCGGGTGTCCGAGATCTCGATGCGGCGCCGGACCCGCGAGAAGATGGCGATGGGCGAGACCGACCTGATCGCGGTCCAGTTCCTGCTGCGTCAGCAGCGCGGCGGAGTCGTCGTCAGCGCGAAGGACCTCGCGACGCACCTCTCGATCTCGTCGGCGTCGACCACCGTGCTGATCGACCGGCTCGTGCGCAGCGGCCACCTCGTCCGGAAGCCGCATCCGACCGATCGCCGCGGCATCGTCGTCGAGGCGACGCCCGACAGCGACCAGGAGGTGCGTGCGACGCTCAAGCAGATGCATCGGCGGATGCTCGAGATCGCGGAGGACCTCGACGCGCGCGAGGCCGAGGCCGTGGTGAACTTCCTCCGTCGGATGAGCTCGGCGGTCGACGAGATCGACGCCGAGGAAGCATCCGAGACCGAGAATTAGCTAGACAAGCTAGTAAAGAGTCGGACTAGATATAGGCTGGCCCCATGGGTCAATTCCTCTACGGCACTCCGCCGGCCGTGATCGAGATCGAGGACCGGACCCTCGCCCACCTCCAGATCGTCGTCTACGCGAAGTTCCGGCGCGACGAGCGCTTCAGCCTGACCCTCGACTCGATGCCCGAGGGCGCGCGGGGGCGGCACTCCTTCTGGATGAACCCGAACATCGCGCTGCAGTTCCACTTCGCCGGCAGCCGCCAGCCGACCATCAACCCGACCTGGGTCGAGGCCCTGATGGACGCGGCGAACGGCGGCGGGGGCCTGCGGATCCTGCCCGAGCCGCGCGCCTAGGCCTGCGAGACGCGGACCATGTTGCCGGACGGGTCGCGGAACGCGCAGTCCCGCGGGCCCCAGCTCTGCTCGATCGGCTCCTGCAGCACCTCTGCTCCGGAGGCGCGCACCGACTCGAAGGTCGCGTCGAGGTCGCTCGCGCGGAAGACCAGCATGGGCAGCACGCCCTTCGTCAGGAGCTCCTGGAGGGCGTCGCCGTCGGCCTGCGAGCGCCCGGCGTGCGGGACGGAGAGCGTGAGGCCGAGGCCCGGCTGCGCGTCGCTGCCGAGAGTGACCCAGCGGAAGCCTCCGTTCGCCACGTCCATGACGACGTCCAGGCCGAGGGCGTCGCCGTAGAAGGCGATCGACTCGTCGACGTCGGTGACGGTGATGTTCACGTACTGCAACTCGATGCTCATGGCGGCGACTCTATGCCGCGCGTCCGACGCGCCGCTTCTCCGGTCCTGCTCGATGCGGAGGGGGGGAAGGCGCAATGCATGCTGGTCGAGCCCGCAGCCCCGCAGGGGGCGTATCGAGACCCACCGGCGTCAGCAGGTCAGGCGTCTGTGCCGGCCTGCTGACGGACGTGGATCTCGATACGCCCGTTGCGCGGGCTACTCGATCAGCGAGGAGGGCATGGAGGGCATGCACTGCAGGTAGTCGTGTCAGCGCGCGGGCGCCGCGGCCGCGCGCAGCGGTCGCGTCCGGAAGCGCGCTATGCAGGCGGGCATCGCCTCGACGGCGTCGTGCGGGCCGTCGCGGTAGGCCGAGGGGGAGCGGCCCACGATCTCGGTGAACCGCGCGCTGAACGAGCCGAGCGACGTGCAGCCGACCGCCAGGCACGCGTCCGTGACGCTCGCCCCGGCGCGCAGCAGGGCCATCGCCCGCTCGATGCGCCGCGTCATCAGGTAGCTGTACGGAGTCTCGCCGTAGGCCGCCCGGAAGCACCGCGCGAAGTGCGACGGGGACATCAGAGCCCGCGCCGCCATCGTCGGCACGTCGAGTGGACGGGCGTACTCGCGGTCGATCAGGTCGCGGGCGCGCCGCAGATGCGCGAGGTTCTCGAGCTCCTGCGGGGTCACGACTCCGACGATAGACCCGGGGCCGGATCTCCTAAGGTGGACGGGTGCGCTGGGGTCGGCGCCGCGAGAGGCACGCCATGCGCACCAGAGCACTCGGAGGCGCCGCCGTCGCCCTCGCCGTCACCGCGGCACTGGCCGGCTGCTCCGCGCCCAGCCCGACTCCGACGGTCACGGTCACCGTCTTCGCCACGGCGACGCCGACACCCGACCCGACCGTCACCGCCGCGCTGCCGCAGTCGACCGCGACCGTCTTCGTGCCGGTCCCCGAGGTGACCGTCACGATCACTCCGAACCCCGTGCCCGAGATCCCCGAGACGGCCTACGCGGTCGACAACGGAGCGGTGCCCGGCGCGGGCGGCGAGCCGACGCGCGACGGCGCGGGCGAGATCGTCGGCTACACGGTGGTGCAGGGCGACACGTTCTTCGACATCGCCCAGCGCTTCGGCATCCCGGTGCAGCAGCTCCTGCGGATGAATCCGACGATCGCGGGAGCCGGCACCGCGGTCTACATCGGCTCGGTCATCAACCTCGACGCGAGCACGCTCGGCTGAGCGGAGCTACTGCGACTTCGGCAGGACGTGGAAGGCGAGCGCGAGCGACGCCGAGATCATCAGGATCCCGCCGAAGAAGAGGAAGCCGGCGATGTCGGGCAGCAGGAACGAGTTGCCGAGAACGAGGATCCCGCCGAGGAAGAGCACGAACGAGAGGACGACGCCCAGACCAGTCATGCCCTCATCGTACGGGGCTCACGGCAGGAGGAGGTTCTCGAGCTCGCGGGGCTCGGAGACCAGGGCGATGGTGCCGACGGCCTCGACAGGGGAGCCGTAGCCCCACTCGACCATGATCGTCGGGATGCCGTGCGCGGCGGCGCCGTGCACGTCGTGCTCGCGATCGCCGACCATCACGGGCGACGAGAGATCGACGTCGAGCGCGCGGAGGCGGCGCAGCGCCTCCTCGACGACATCGGCCTTCGCGCTGCGCACCTCGTCCTCCGATGCGCCGCAGATGATCGTGAAGTACTGCGCGAGTCCGTAGTGCTCGAGGACGCGGATGGCCGCCGACTCCGGCTTCGACGTGGCGAGCGAGAGCGGGATGCCCGCCTCGGCGATGCGCGCGAGGATCTCGGGGACGCCGGGGTAGACGCTCGAGTCGAAGAGTCCGCCCGCGTTGTAGCGGCGGCGGTAGACGGCGAGAGCGGCCTGCGCCTCGTCGACGCTCATGCCGCCGAGCTCGCGGAAGGCGTCGAGCAGGGGCGGTCCGACGTAGGTGAGCAGCTCGACGGGCAGGGGCACCGGGCGGCCGAGCTCGACGAAGGTGTCGACGAGCGTGCCGGTGATGCCGGGCGCCGAGTCGGTGATCGTGCCGTCGAGGTCGAAGAGGATGCACGACCAGGTCTTCGCCGCGGTGCCGTCGTGGCCGGCGGGCGCGAGAGTGGTGTCGGACATGGCGGGCTCCTGACCTCGAGGGACGCGGTGACTCCGACGCTGCTCCGCCGGGCTGACACTCTACGGGCGTTCGATGTCGGCGGCGTGTCAGGGCTCGGCGCGCAGGGCGTCCTCGATGAACGAGCGCGTGATGACCTGCGCGAGGGAGCCCGGATCGAGCTGGACGGCCACGAAGTCGGCGGTGTCGATGAGGGCGAAGGCGTCGCGTCCGGGCAGCACCAGCATCTGGACGCGCGGGTGCTGCTGCCGGGGGACGGCGGCGCGCACCTCGTCGGTCGAGGTGAAGAGGGGCAGCACCTGCTCGCCGGTGGTGGTGGCGACGGTGCGCACGTGCGGGACGCCGCCCGGCTGCGATCCGGTCACGTCGACGACGAGCGAGCCGGCGAGGCACGCGTCGAGCAGGCGCGTCACTCCCTCGCGGGTCGGCTCGGCGACCAGCGCCTCGAGCGCCTCCCTCGCGGGGGCATTGCGGGCGGGGCCCGGCCTCAGGGGACGTGCGGGGGGTCCGCCTCTCGGAGTCATGACTCCACGCTATCGGGGGTCGCATCTCATGCCGCTCGAATGAGCGCGGTAATCGACGGTTGACGGCGACCTCCGAGAATCAGGCCGTCTCGAGAGGCATTGTCATGGATATCCACCCTTCGAATGCACTGAAAGACGTCGGAGGATGCCGATAAGCGTGACGATCGACAGAAGAAGGGGTAACGTCTTCATCGATCCGATGCTCATCACGGTCGGATCCGCGGGTCCGTTCCCTTTCGGGTTCGATCCCCTTCGATACGAGCCTGTCCGATACTCGCGGACAGTCGCACATCGGATCCGGATGCACATCGAGCCTGAGAACACACCGGGGTCCGGAATGCACCCGGTCAGAAGAAGACACCGGATCCGAGAATGCACCGGATCCGATACACGCCGGATCCGACGCGACTCGGATCCGACACACACTGGAGGAAAAAGTGGCACAGAAGATCACGCTCGTCGACGACATCGATGGCACCCCTATCGATTCGGGAGAAGGCGGAACCGTTCGATTCAGCGTCGACGGAGCCAACTACGAGATCGACCTGGGCCCCGACAACATCGCCGCGCTGCACTCGGCCCTCGAGAAGTTCGTCTCGAGCGCTCGCCGCGTCGGATCGCGCCCCGCTGCCGCCTCCTCCGTCGCGACCGCGTCCAAGAGCGACCCCAAGCAGCTCAAGGCCGTCCGCGAGTGGGCCAACGCCAACGGACACCAGGTCTCCGACCGCGGCCGCATCCCCGCCGAGGTCCAGGCCGCGTACCAGGCGGCCCACAAGTAGGCCGCCTCTCCCGCTTCGCAGAGGGCCCCCGTCGATATCTCTCGCGGGGGCCTTTCGTCTGCCAGACGCGTCTCGTTCGAGCGGTGCGAGAAGAGCACGCCCGTCTGCCGCCCCGCATGCTGGTCGAGTAGCCCCGCAGGGGCGTATCGAGACCCACCAGCGTCAGCAGATCAGCTTCTGCCCCGGCCTTCTGGCGGACGTGGATCTCGATACGCCCGCTGCGCGGGCTACTCGATCAGCGAGGACGGAGCCGCCCGCGGGAGGACTCTTCTCCGAGAGAAAGCGCAAGATCGCTGGTCGAGTAGCCCCGCAGGGGCGTATCGAGACCCATCGACTTGTGCAGATGAGGCTTCTGCCCTGGCCTTCTGACGCGGGTGGATCTCCATACGCCCGATCAGCGGGGGATCAGAACAGTCGCGTGTGCGAGTCGTCGACGCCGCGCATGGTGTCGTAATCGAGGACCACGCAGCGGATTCCGCGATCCTGAGCGAGAGTCCGCGCCTGGGGCTTGATCTCCTGTGCGGCGAAGACTCCGGTGACCGGCGAGAGATGCGGATCCCTGTTCATCAATTCGAGATAGCGGGTGAGCTGCTCGACTCCGTCGATCTCTCCGCGGCGCTTGATCTCGACGGCGACAGCGGCGCCACGGGAATCCCGAGCGAGGATGTCGACCGGTCCGATCGCCGTCATGTACTCGCGGCGGACCAGGGTGTGCCCCTCGCCGAGAAGGTCGATCTGCTCGGCGAGAAGGCGCTGCAGATGCGCCTCCACTCCGTCTTTCACGAGCCCGGGATCGATGCCCAGCTCGTGAGCGGAATCGTGGAGGACTTCGTGGATCGAGACGATCAGCGCATCGCCGGTCTTCTTGTGCGCGACCGTCCACTGCTCGACGACACCCGCCTCCTTCGCCGCATCGTCGGGCTCGCCGGTGATCAGCGTGCAGGGCGGGCTCATCCAGTTGAGCGGCTTGTACGAGCCGCCGTCGGAGTGCACGAGGACGCTGCCGTCGGCCTTGACCAGCAGCAGGCGGGTGGCGAGGGGGAGGTGGGCGCTGAGGCGGCCGGAGTAGTCGACCGAGCAGCGCGCGATGACGAGGCGCACTCGTCGAGGATAGACGCCGCGTCACTCCTGGCCGGGTGTCGACCGGCGTCGGCCGAGGGGAGGCGACGGGGGAGCGTCGGCCAGGGAGGCGCGGAGGGCGATCGCGAACTCGGCCGGCGACTCGACCCAGGGGTAGTGCCCGCACGACTCGATCCAGGCGAGGCTGCCGTGCGGGAAGAGCGCGGCGAGCTCCCCGAGCGGCGTCGAGCCGGCCAGCGCGTCGTCCTCGCCGCCGAGGACGACGACCGGGCAGGCGACCTGCGCGAGTGCGCGGCGGAGCGCTGGGGCGTCGATCGTGGCGGGGAAGGCTGCGAACGCCTCCGGGTACCAGCGCGCGGCGCTCTCGTGGGCGCGGGCGCCATCGTCCCAGGTCGACCAGCCGAGGGGAGCGGCGCGGCGCACGAGCGCGAGGCGGCGGTCCGGATCGCGCTCCGTGTCGCCGGACACGAGCGCGTCGATCGCCGCCTCGGTCCACTCCTCACGGCGACGGCGCCGGGCGATGGCGACGCGGTCGTCGCCGTCGATGCCGAGCCAGGCCGTCCCGGGGGCGATCAGCAGCAGGTGCGCGATCCGCTCGGGGGCGCGGGCCGCGTAGACCAGCGCGGAGCGGCATCCGGTGGCGTGCGCGATCAGATCGACGGAGTCGACGCCGAGGTGCGCGCGGAGATCCTCGAGGTCGTCGGCGAGGGCGGCGAACGAGCTCGCGGGTGTCGAGGCCGACAGGCCGACGCCGCGGGGGTGGAGCACGAGGATGCGGCGGGCGGCGGCGACGGGGGCGAAGGCTCCGAGGTAGTCGGGGTGCCGGCCGGGCCCGCCGGGGACGGCGATCAGCGGTGGGCCGTCGGCGGTGCCGTGCTCGTCGACGTGGAGGGTCGCTCCGTCACGCGCCTCGAATCGCACTGCGTCCCCCTCCGCTGTGCCTAGGAGCCTATTGGCGGCGCGGTCCCGGTGCGCGGGGGATGTCGGGCTCGCGGATTCGCGTTCGGCTCGCGGGAATCGCGGGTTTCTGCGAGCCGAACGCGTTTCTGCGAGCCGGAGGTGGTTCTGCGAGCCGGAGGTGATCCCGGGGGCGGGCGTCAGGCCATGCGGATGACGTTGCCGGTGACGCGGCGGCCGGCGGGGGAGACGAGGAAGGAGGCGAGGTCGCCGACCTCGTCGGGGCGGGCGACGTCGAAGAAGCGGTCGTCGGCGTCGACCGCGGAGCGGACGTCGTCGGTCACCCAGCCCGTGTCGGTGACCGGGGGGTGCAGGGCGTTCGCAGTGATCCCGAGCGGGCCGAGCTCGAGGGAGGCCGACATCGTGTAGTCGACCAGGGCCGCCTTCGCGGCGCCGTACGACACCTCGCCGGGGAAGCCGCGCTCGCCCCCGGACGTGAGCGACACGATCCGTCCGCCGTGGGCCCCGCGGCGCTCGAAGCGCTCGGCGAACTCGGCGATCAGCAGCGCACCCGCTCGGGCGTCGACCGAGAACTGGCGGTCGATGCTGTCGGCGGTGACCCGGCGCTGCGGCCGCCCCATCCAGTCGGCGTCGCGGGCGCGGAAGGTGTCGATCAGGGAGCCGGTGGCGTTGTTGACGAGCACGTCGACCGGGCCGAGCGACTCCTCCGCCGCGTCGAACAGCAGGGCGGCGGAGGCGGCGTCGCGCAGATCGGCGGACACGGCCCGCGCGCGGCCGCCGGTGGCGCGGATCCGCTCGGCGACCCGCTCGCCGTCGGCCCGGTGGGCGATGCGCTGGCGCTCGGGCTCGTGCGCCGGGATCTCCTCGGCGAGGTAGGCCACCAGCACAGCGAGTCCGTCGGCTGCGAGGCGCTCGGCGATCGCGGCGCCGATGCCGTGGTTGGCGCCAGTGACGAGGGCGACGCGGCAGGGCTCGAGTCCGGGGTCGCTCATGCGGGCGCCGTGTCGCGGATCCGACGGCTGCGCGCGGCGGGCGAGGCGACCCCCGCCACGGCGACGAGAGCGAGCACCAGGAACAGGGCGTTCAGGATGCCGAACTCCTGACCGAGGAAGCCGATCGCGGGAGGCCCGACGAGGAAGGCGACGTAGCCGAGCGTCGCGACGGCGCTGACCCGCGCGGCCGAGTGGGGCCCCTCCGCCGCCGCCGACATGCCGACCGGGAAGCCGAGCGAGCAGCCCAGTCCCCAGGCGACGGCTCCGACGATCACGAGGGCGTCGACCGGAGCGAGGATGAAGAGCAGGATGCCGACGACGGCGAGGATCGCGGAGCCGCGCAGCACGGGCACGCGGCCGAAGCGGTCGAGCACCGGGCCGCCGATCACGCGGCCGACCGTCATCGCGGCGACGAAGACGCCGAAGACGACGGCGGCGGTGGTCATGTCGGCGCCGTGGCCGTCGACCATCGCGAGGGTCAGCCAGTCGTTGGCCGATCCCTCCGCGAACGCCATGCCGAGCATGATCAGGCCGATGAGGACGAGGCGGGTGTCGCGCCAGACGCCGATCGAGTCGGCGACGCGCTCGCGCACCGGCGCCCTGACGGCGTCGGGGGCGACATCGGCGTCGCGGACCGGCACGAAGCGGATCGCCAGGAAGGCGGTCGCGACCACGACCACGGCGATCGTGACGAGGTGCACGGCGACGGGGATGCCGAGGGCGGAGGCGGCGGCGCCGAGGAGCGCGCCCAGCACGGTCCCGAGGCTGAAGAAGGCGTGGAAGAGGGGCAGCAGGGTCTTGCCGAAGGCCGCCTCGTTCGCGGCGCCCTCGACGTTCATCATCACGTCGACCGCGCCGTTGCCGAAGCCGAGCAGCGCCATCCCCGCGAAGGCGACGGGGAGCGCGCCGAGCGAGTCGGCGGCGACGCCGAGGATCGCGAGGCCGGATGCGCAGATCGTCAGGCCGGCGACCATGCCGCGGCGTGCTCCGATCAGCGCCATGATCGCGGTCGACAAGGTGAGGCCGACGATCGCGCCGATCGACATCGCGAGGATGAGCACGCCGACGCCCGCCGTCGACAGCTCGAGCTCGTCGCGGATCGCGGGCGTGCGCGAGACCCAGGTCGCGATCGACACTCCGCTCAGCACGAAGATCGTGAAGACGGCGTTGCGCCAGGCGACGAGCTGGGGGCGGGTGAGGGCGGCGGTGGAGGTCATGACCGGTGTTCCTGGGAGCGGGCCGGGCCCGGTGCTGTCCCGGTCCCCGCAAGACGGAGCGACCCGTTGTCGAATCGATTCGAGCCGGGTCGGTCTAAGCTATCCGGAACCCCCTGGGCCGGTCAAGGAGACGCCGGCCGCCTACCCGTCGAGGAGCAGCGTGGAGTCGAGCAAGGTGGAGTCGAGCGGCCCGGAGGCGCGGCGGACCCGACCCGCGCGCCCTACTCTCGCGCGGGTCGCGGCGCACGCCGGAGTGTCGGCGTCGACCGCGTCGCTCGTGTTCAGCGGAGCCGGGCCGGTGTCGGCCGCGACCAAGGAGCGGGTGCTCCGGGCGGCGGCCGAGCTCGACTACGGCGGACCCGACCCGCGGGCGCGCTCGCTCCGGAAGGGCACCTCGGGCATCGTCGGCGTCGTCGTCGACGAGCGGCTGCTGCACGCGTTCCGCGACCCGATCAAGATCGCGATGCTCGACGGCATCGCCGACGTGCTGGGTGCGGCGGGCGCCGGCATCCTCCTCCTGACCGAGACCGAGGAGGGCGCGGGGCTGCTGTCGACCGCGCCGGTGGACGCGATGATCCTCGTCGGCTGCAGCCCGTCGGTCGACGACTCGCTGGCGATCCTGCGGCGGCGCGGCGTGCCGGTCGTCGTCGTCGAGGGCTTCACCGAGCTCGGTGCGGCCGTGGTGTCGCTCGACAACCGCGAGGCCAGCCGCACCCTCGCCGAGCACGTGCGCGCGCTGGGCCACGAGCGCGTCGCCTCCGTCGCCCTGCCGTTCGCCAAGGATCGGCGGCGCGGCCCGATCCCGGAGGACTGGCGCTCGAGCTCGAGCGTCACGGCCGTCGACCGCCTGGCGGGCGTTCACGACGTCTTCGCCGAGGTCGAGGTGGTGGCCGCGGCCGCCAGCACCGTGGATGAGGGCGTGGCGGCGGGGCGGGTGCTGCTCGGTGCGGAGGAGCCGCCGACCGCGGTCATCGCGCAGAGCGACCTCCTCGCCGCCGGGGTCATCCTGGCCGCCGAGCAGCTCGGGCTGCGGGTGCCGGAGGACGTCTCGGTGCTCGGGTTCGACGGGGTGCAGGTTCCGGGGCTCGCCGCGGAGTACGACCTGACGACCATGGTGCAGCCGGCCGTCGACAAGGGGCGGGCCGCCGGGCGCTCCGTGATCGCGCTGCTCGCGGGCGAGGCGGCGGACGAGGTGCGCTTCCGTGCGGTGTTCCACCGCGGGAACACGAGCGCGGGGCCGCGAGGGGGCGGCGGGGGGTCTTCGTAGGGAGGTGGGTCTCGATACGCCGCCTGCGGCGGCTACTCGACCAGCAGGCTGATGGCGGGGGGGCCTTTCACTCGCTGATCGAGTAGCCCGCGCAGCGGGCGTATCGAGATTCACGTCCGCCAGAAGGCCAGGGCAGAAGGCCGATCCACCGAAGCGGGTGGGTCTCGATACGCCGCCTGCGGCGGCTGCGGGCTCGACCAGCATGCTGATGGCGGGGGGCCTTCCACTCGCTGATCGAGTAGCCCGCGCAGCGGGCGTATCGAGATCCACGTCCGCCAGAAGGCCAGGGCAGAAGGCCGATCCACCGAAGCGGGTGGGTCTCGATACGCCGCCTGCGGCGGCTACTCGACCAGCAGGCTGATGGCGGGGGGCCTTTTCGCTCGCTGATCGAGTAGCCCGCGCAGCGGGCGTATCGAGATCCACGTCCGTCAGAGCGCCCGGGCAGAAGGCCGATCCACCGAAGCTGGTCGGGAAGTTATCCACAGGTCTGTCCACAGCCTGTTCGAAACTCTGTTCGACGGGTCAGCGGAGCCAGACGTCGCTGCGGACGCGGAGTCCGAGGGTCAGCGCGCGGGCGCCCAGGTAGCCCAGCGCGAAGGCGATCCACAGGGCCAGGAGGCGCCATTCCGCGGGTGCGGAGGGCGCGAGAAGGGCCAGGGGAGCGAAGATCGCGAGGTTCACGAGGCCGCTGAGGGCGAGGTAGCGGCCGTCCCCCGCGCCGATCAGGACCCCGTCGAGGACGAAGACGTAGCCGCCGAGCGGAGCCGTGAGGCCGACGACCGCGAGGGCCGCGGGCAGCAGGCGGAGCACCTCCGGATCGCTGGAGAAGACGAACGGCAGGTAACCGCTCGAGAGGGTTACAACCGCGCCGAGCACCACTCCGGCACCGATTCCCCAGGTCACACAGCGTTTCGTGACCGCGCGGGCCTCGTCGCGAGCCCCGGCACCGAGGAGTCGGCCGAGCAGCGCCTGGGCGGCGATCGCGACCGCGTCGAGCGCGAAGGCGACGGTCGAGAAGACCGTCATCGCGACCTGGAACGCGCCGAGCTCCTCGGCCCCGAGCCCCGAGGCGACGGCGACCGCGAGCAGGATGGCCGCCCGCAGACTCGCCGTGCGCAGGAGCATCCAGCCGCCCGAGCCGGCGGAGGAGCGGAGCCCCGCGAGGTGCGGCCGCAGGGGCGCGCCGACCCGCCGGGCGAGCCGCACGGCGACTCCCGCGTAGGCCGCGAACATCGCCCACTGCGCCACCACTGTCCCCAGGGCCGACCCGGTTATCCCCAGGCCGGCGGGGTAGATCAGCACAGCGTTCAGGCCGGCGTTGAGCGCGAAGCCGCCGGCCGCGATGACCAGCGGCGTCCGGGTGTCCTGGAACCCGCGCAGCAGCCCGGTGAGGGCGAAGACGCCGAGCATCGCGGGGATCCCGGCCATGCTGACCGACAGGTAGCGCACCCCGGCCTCGGCCACCGCCGGCTCCGCGCCGAAGAGCCCGATGAGCACCGGGCTGAGGATCGCACCGACCACCGCGATCGCCGCGCCGATGGCGAGCGCGAGCCAGCCGCCGTCGATCCCGGCGGCCACCGCCCGGCGCTCGTCGCCCTCGCCGAGCGCGCGGCCGACCCGGGGCGTCGTGCTGTAGGCGAGGAACACCATCAGCCCGACGATCGTCTGCAGCACCGCGCCGCCGAGGGCGAGGCCCGCGAGCGGCACCGCGCCGAGGTGCCCGACCAGGGCCGAGTCGGTGAGCAGGAACAGCGGCTCGGCGACCAGCGAGCCGAGGGCGGGGACGGCCAGGCGCAGGATGCTGCGGTCGAGGGTGCGGGTGCTCACCGCTCGACGCTATCGGGCGCGGCGCCGGCGCCCGGTCGTCGAGGGAACCCCGAACCGTCGAGGGGGCCCGCTACTCCTGGCCGTCTCGACGGTCAGGGGTTCCCTCGGCACGCGGGGCGACCGCGGCGAGCCACTGGTGCACGAGGGGGGTCAGCAGGCGCGGGTCCTCCTCGGGTGCGAGGGCTCGCACGGCGCGGTCGGGGGCGCGCCAGTCGAGGCGGGGGTCGTCGAGCACGGGCGCGACGGCGTCGGCGCGAGGCGCGACTCCGCGGTGCAGGATGACCTCGACGCGGTCGCCGGGCCGGAGGCGCAGGGTCACCAGGTGCGCGCCGATCGAATAGCTCGGCGCGTTCCACTTCACCGACTCGACGAGCCGGTCGTCGGCGGCGAGCACCGCCTCCCGCACAGCCTCGATCTGCTCGCGCCGGGGGTGCGCCATCGCGTCGACGTGAGCGGTCGCGGAGGCGTCGAGTCGGGTCATGCCGACACCGTGGCACACCACGGGCGCGAGCTGTCGCGCGTTCGCCGGGTGTTCACCGCCGCTCCGGCGGCCCGCCCGTAGCCTGGCCGCATGACGAGCGTCGCCGTTCGACCCCTCGCCCTGCGCCGGCGCTGGGCGCTCGGCGCGGCCGGGCTGCTCCTCGCCTCCGCCGTGCTCCAGCTCCTCGCCTCGATCGAGCGCTGGGTGGTCGCGGCCGACGGCTCGGCCCGCGAGGACAGCACGATCGAGGACCACCGCTTCGACTACTCCTTCCCCGCCGACCCGTGGGAGAACGTCGGGTCGGCGGCACAGCTCCACGGGATCGGCACGATCCTGCTCGCGCTCGGAGTGCTCGCCGCCCATCGCGCGTTCACCCCGCGGGGCCGCGTCGCGGGTCTCCTGGCGCTCCTCGTCGCGGTCTCGTTCGGCCTGCTCGGGCTGCACGCCCTCGTCTCGGGCGTCCTCGGTGCTCCGACGCCCCTGCAGAACGTCGGGCTGCAGCTGGTGCTCAGCACGATCCCGGCCGTCGCGCTCGTCGCTCTGGCACTGCTCTGGGCCACCGAGTCACCGTTCGCGGCGGTCGCCGCCGTGTTCCTGCTCGGCGCCACGCTGCCCGGCTACCTGCTGGCCGCCTTCGCCATCGCTCCGATGATCATGAACTACCAGTCGTACGACACGACCCCGTGGACGGAGGCGGTGGTCGCCGCCTCGATCGCCGTCGCCGGCCTGCTGGTGCTGGTCGCGCGCCCCGCGCCGCGGCGCTGATCGGGGCGACCGCCCGCCGGGGGGTCACCGCACGAGGCGCGGCACCAGGCGCACCAGCGCCACCATTGCGACGAGCTCGACGAGGGTCTGCGTCACCACGACCACCGGAGCGAGCGCCAGCGCCGGAGGCAGGGCGAGCGCGAGCGGGAGCACCACCAGCGAGTTGCGGGTGACCCCGCTGAACAGCAGCGCCCGCCGCGCCGGGACGTCGAGGCGCGCGATCCGCCCCGCTGCGACTCCGATCGCCGTCATCACCACGACGAAGGCGGCGTAGACGGCCACCAGCACCCCGAGTCGGGGCAGCGCGGCTCCGACCGCGCCCGCCTGCGACGCCACGACGGTGAGGAGCGTCGCCACCATCAGCGGCACCATCGCCGCCTGCACGGCGCCCTCGATCCGCCGCCCCACCGCCGTCCGCGCCGCGAGCGCCTGGGTCGCCGCCGCCGCCACGAGCGGCAGGACGATGAGCAGCAGGAACGCCTCGGCGAACGGGCCGATCTCGACCGCGGCCACCGCCTCCGCTCCCAGCATCACGCGGAGGAGGACGGGCAGCAGCAGGATCTGCACCAGGTTCAGGAGGGGCGCGGCCGCCAGCAGCCGCGCCGCCGCCCCGCCCGCGAGACCGCTGAAGACGATCACGTAGTCGACGCACGGCGTGAGGAGCACCAGCAGAACCCCGAAGACCAGCGCCGGCTCCTCGGCGACGAACCGCGACAGGGCGAGGGCGACGACCGGCACCACGACGAAGTTCACCAGCAGCACGGCGCTCAGGAAGCGCCCGTCGCGGAACGCGCGCAGCACCGAGCCGAACGGCACCGCGAGGAACGTGGCGTAGAGCAGCAGCCCCAGCACCGGGGTGATCGCGACGTCGAGCCGCGCCGCCCCGGGCAGGAGGAGCCCGAGCGCCAGCCCCGCCGCGATTGCACCGAGGTACCAGGCGATCTGGTGGCGCTCGAGCGAGGCGACGCCGCCGCGGGCGTCAGCCACGGCGCGGGCCGGCGGAGGAGACGAGGAGGGGCACCCCTCGATTCTGGCCGCGACGGCTCAGGTGGCCGCGCTCAGGTGGTCCGTACCGCGTTGTCGCCGTGGTTGCCGATCACCTCGTACGCCGTGCTGCCCACCGCGCGCACGGGCTTCGCGTTCATGTGCCCGGTCGCCCACTGGTTGCCCAGCACCGAGACGGCGCGCGCGTTCACGGCCTCGACGCAGTGCGTCCAGCCGGCGCCCGCGTCCTCGCAGGCGAAGATGTTGCCGGTGATGCTGAAGCCCACGGTGCGCGCCGCCGAGGAGACGCCGGTGATCGCGATCGCGGGGTACGTGTTCGCGGCGGCCTTGCCTCCGTTGCTGATCGCGTTGCCGACGATCTGGATCTGCGCCAGATCCTCCGTCAGCCACGGCGGCATCGTGTAGACGAGGGACTGGCGCCGCGCCCCCTCCATGATGTTGTTCGCGATCGTCACGCGCCGGTTGCCGCGCAGCTCGATGTTGATCTGCGGCGAGCCGTCGAGGTGGTTGCCCAGGATGCGGATCGGCCCGCCCTCGATCGAGAGGTCGGCGTAGGAGGCGCCGATGTTGTTCTCGACGATCCAGGAGTCGATCATCCGGTAGCCCGTCCAGATGCCGGTGCCCGTGCACTGGTCGATGCTGCAGCGCTGGATGCGGTTGAGCAGCCCGAGGTCGCCGAAGGTGCCGTCGTTCAGGCGCATGCCGTAGTCGGTCCAGCCGTAGAGCTGCAGCGAGTCGAGCACGGTCTTGTCGAGGTGCGCCGAGACGCACGCGCCGCCCAGACCGTTCGCGTCGAGGATCAGGTTGTCGAAGCGGCAGGCCGAGAAGGCCCCGGTGACCACCGGCGCGTTCGTCAGTGAGCGGATGCGCGTCGACAGCTCGCCCGCCCCCCGGAACGCGATGCTCGAGAGCCCGCTGGCACGGCCGATCGATCCGGCGATGCGGTAGATGCCGCGGGGGAAGTAGACGACGCCGCCGTAGGTGGCGAGGGCGGCGTCGATCGCCGCGTCGATCGCGGGCAGGTCGTCGGTGCTGCCGTCGCCGGTCGCACCGTAGTCCTGCACGTTGTAGACGAGCTCGCCCTTGGCGACGGGGCGCTCGCCGGAGTCGGTGCGCACCGCCTCGGGGAGCTGCGCGACGGGCACGAGACCGGAGGCGTCGAGCCCCGCGACCCCGCTGGGCGCGGCGATCTCGGAGTGCAGGACGGGGGCGTCGGGATCGGCGGTGGCGAGGGTGGCGCCGAGGGGGGCGGCGAAGAGGCCGCGGCGAGTGAGCTCGGCAGCGGCGACGGAGAGAAGGGGCATGGCCTCACTATGCGTCCGCACCCGACCTGTACAGACCCTAGGACAGGGGCGTTCGCGCTGCACAGAATGTCGGCATCGGCCGCCGCCCGAGGTCGATCGAGCCCGAGACGCCGCAGATCGGGCCGAGCGGAGCAGGTGGAATCGCGTTCGGCAGGCCCTAGCATGCCCCCATGCAGCGCACCCACGGGCTCCGGCCCCTCGACGTCGTGATCGCCGGGCTGCTCGGGGCGTTCGCACTCGCGCTGATCGCGAACTCGGCCCGCCTGCTGATCATCACGCCGCCGCTCAGCTGGGCGTTCGTCGTCGCGTTCGGCGTGGCCGTCGCGCTCACCGCCGCGCTCCGGATCCCGCTCGGCCGTCGCTCCGGGATGCCCGTGGTGGGGCTGACGGTGACGCTGCTGGTCGTCGTGCAGCCGGGCGTGGATCCGCTGCGCCTGCTCGGAGTGTGGACGGCGGCGTCGCTCGTCGTCCAGCTGGTGCAGACCCGCAGCGTCCCGATCGCGTTCTACATCACGGGTCTCGGGGCGCTCGCCGCGGACGCCCACCTGCACGTGTTCGATCTGCTCCGGGGCCCGATCGGCGAACCGCTCGCGCTGCTGCCGGCGACCGTCGTGTTCGTCCTGGTCATCCTGCTCGTCGACGTCCTCCGCCAGCGCGGGCGCTGGGGCCTGGACTGGGAGGTCGGGACGAGCGCGCTCGTGCCGCGCCGGGTCGCTCTGATGATCGCGCTGCTCTGGGTGCTCGGCACCGCCGTCTGGTTCCTCGACAGCGTGGTGGTCCCGGCGATGGCGGGCGACCCGGCGATCGAGCAGAGCCCCCTCCTGCTGCTCGTCGTGAGCGCGCTGGTCTTCAGCGTGGCGAAGCGGATCGAGGTGCGGCGGGTGCGGAGGCGGCTCGCCGGCGTCCTGGACGCGGCGCTCGAGCTGCCGTGGGGCGGGGTCTCGCAGGCCGAGGGCGCCCTCGTCGCCCACGCGCGGACGTCGATCGAGGCCGACCGGATCGAGGTGCGCGACGAGCCGGCCTCGGGCAGCGAGATCGGCTCGGTGATGCTGGTGCCCGGCGGCCGCACCCGCTACGTCGTCGCCTCGAAGCGCCTCAGCCCGGTGCCGTTCAGCACCGAGGACGAGCAGATCCTCGACGCCCTCGCGCACATGGGCACCGACACGCTCGGCGCCCGCGACGACGTGGAGTCGCTGCGCCGCTACGTCGACCGCGACCCGCTCACGGGTCTGCCGAACCAGCGGGCGTTCCAGTCGGCCCTCGCGACCTACAACCGCGACCGCCGGCCGTTCGAGGGCATCGCCGTGCTCTTCATGGACCTCGACGACTTCAAGGACCTGAACGACGGACGCGGGCACCACGTCGGCGACAAGATGCTCCGCCTGGTGGGTCAGCGGCTGGCCGAGTCCACCGCCGAGGGCGGCTTCGCGGCCCGCATCGGCGGGGACGAGTTCGTGCTGATCCTGCGGGGTCTTCGCTCGGCGGCGGATGCGCGCCGGCGCGCGGAGGCGCTGGTCGAGACGGTCAGCGCGACCGCGACGGTCGGCGGTGACACGCTGGCGCCGGTGGTCAGCGTCGGAGTCGCGTTCTCGGCGCACGAGGAGCTCGATCCGTCGACGATCGTGATCGAGGCCGATCGCAGCATGCTCGCGCTCAAGCGGGGGAGGGGCCGCTCCGGCCGCGAGCGCGCGAGCGCCATCGACGTCACCTCGGTCGTCGCCGATCCGGTGCGGGAGGCGGCGTCGCGAGCCGTCCGCGACCGCACCCTCGACGTCGCCTACCAGCCGATCGTCGAGCTCGCGAGCAACCGCATCTGGGCGTTCGAGGCGCTGGTGCGGCTCGAGGATCCGGTCGTCGGCCGGATCGCCCCGCCCGACCTCATCGAGAAGGTCCGCGAGCTCGACCTCCTCGACGACCTCACCGTGCAAGTCGTCGAGAAGGCGATGGCCGCGGCCGAGAGCTTCCGCGACACCGGGGTCGGCATCGAGTGCATGACGGTCAACGTCGACCTCGAGCAGCTGGCGCCCGAGCGGCTCGGCGATCACCTGGCGGAGATGCCCGGGCGCTTCCCCGGGGTGCAGCTCTGCATCGAGCTCAACGAGCGCACCCTCGACACGGCGACCGACGACCTGCGACGGCACGCTCAGAGCCTGCGCGACCGAGGAGTGCTGATCGCGCTCGACGACTACGGCGCGCTGGGCTCCTCCGCGGCGTCGGTGGCGACCTTCCCGCTCGACATCGTGAAGCTCGACCGGGCCCTGATCACCGGGCTCGCGACCGAGGTCCGCAAGCGCGAGCTCGTCCGGGCACTGCAGTCGTACGCGGTGGCCACGGGGGTGCGCGTCATCGTCGAGGGGGCCGAGGACCTCGAGACGATCGCCCTCCTCCGCGGGCTCGGAGTCACCGATGTGCAGGGGTACGTCTTCGGTCGTCCTGACACTCGGACGGGGGCGGAGCACCGATTGCTGACGACCGGCTCGGTCGCCCTGCACTCCCTAGACTGACGCCAGAACGGGGCGTCGGAGCCGATTCCACGGCTCGCGCCGAGGCCCGGGCACGACCGTTCGACTCCATCCTCGAGTGACGGCCGTCCCGTTCTCCCGTATGCCGATCGGATCGTCGCTCCATGCCCTCTCCTTCCCTGCACCGGCGTGCTCTCGCGGCCGTCGCCGCCCCCGCGCTCTGCGCCGTCCTCGTGTTCGGCGCCGCGTCGAGCGCCTCCGCGGCCGACTTCGTCGACCCGGCGACCGGAGCCGTCGTGCAGGCCGCCGCCAGCCCCTCGACCCTCACCGTCACCGCCGGTGCCGGGCTCGAGTACCTGACCCTCCCGGTCGCCGACGGCGTCACCCCCACCCGCGTGCTCGCCACGCTCCAGGCGCTCGAGCCGCTGAGCGGCTCGCTCGCGGTCATCGTGTCGGGTCGCACCGTGCAGACGATCGACGCGGCGACCGCGACCCGGCTCGACGTCCCGCTCCAGCCGGGCGACGCGGTCGACGGCGTCCTCGCGATCGGCTTCCAGCTCACCGGGGCGACCGGCTCGGCCGGCGCTCTCTGCGAGGTGCAGGGCCGCTCGCTCACCGTCTCCGACGTCGGGATCGTCGGCGACGGCGTCGCCGCGGCGCCCACCACGGTCGCCGACTTCTTCGGCGACTCGGTCACCGACGTCTCGATCGTCGTGCCCGACGCCGCCGACGACTCCCTGCGCGCCGCGGGGCTGTCGGCCGCCGCCTCCCTGGCCGCGCGCTACCCCTCCTCCGGTGTCGCGATCACCGTGGCGGAGGACGGCGCGACCGAGGGGATCGTCGATCTCGACGCCGCTCAGGGCCGCATCGTGCGCTTCGAAGCGGCGGACGGCGACGTCGTCACGTCGATCAGCGACGAAGGCGGAACGCCGGTCCTGACGCTCACCGGCGCCTCGGGCGACCTCGCCGCCGCCGGAGCCGCGCTCGGCAGCGAGTACCGCGGGCTCGCCTCGAGCGCCAGCACGACCGGCCTCGCGCAGAAGGTCGTGCCGTCGAGCTCGCTCGAGCACACCCTTGCCGACTTCGGCGCCGACCGCCTCGCGCTGGGCAGCACCGGAGCGGCGGCGAGCTACACGACCATCACGCAGTCGGCGTTCGGCGGCCCCGTCTCCGCGGTCGACCTCGAGCTGGTCGGCACGCACTCCGCGATCCCCGAGGGCATCACGGCGACGGCCAACGTCTACTGGAACGACTTCCTGATCGGCTCGAGCGTCCTCGGCGCCGACACCGCCGTCGACATGGAGCTGTCGGTCCCGACCGGCCAGCTCGGATCCTCGAACGGCCTGTCGGTGCGCCTCTCGGCGGTCCGCGACAGCGACGGGCTCTGCATCGGCTCGGCCGACTCCGTGCCGATCGAGTTCTTCGTCGACGGAGCCTCCTCCACCGTCACCGGGGTCCGCGGCGAGTCGGCCGAGCCCGGCTTCGGCCGCTTCCCGCAGGCCTTCGGCGGCGAGCTCGCCGTGGCCTTCGGCGAGTCGGCGACCGGCGCCGACGCACTCCGCAGCGCGGGCGACCTCGTGGCCGCCCTGCAGCGGGTCGACTCCACCCCGCTCGCCGTCTCGGTCGTCGGCCTCGACGACTTCGTCGACTCCGACCGCTCGGGCCTCGTCGTCGCGGCCGGCGCCGAGGAGGCGGAGGCGCTGCGGACCCCGCTGCGCCTGGCCGAGTTCACCGCGATCGACTCCTCGAGCCTGAGCTACGGAGTCGGCACCGAGGCGCCCTACGCGGCCCTCGAGGCCTTCACGACCGAGGGCCGCGATCTCGTGCTGCTCGGCGGCTGGAGCCCCGACGGCGACGCGACCGCCTCCTCCGCCCTGCAGGCCTCGATCGGCGCGTTCGCCGCCGAGGAGGGCTGGACCTCGCTCTCGGGCAACCTCGCCGTGACCGGCGCGGTGGCGACCGAGCCCGTGCAGATCGACAGCAACGAGATCACGCCGCAGGACGAGGTCAAGGACGACTACTCGTCGTACGCGATCTGGTTCGTCGTCGCGGTCGTCGTCATCGGGCTGCTCATCCTGCTCGGCTGGATCGCCCGCCGTCGCCGGGCACGCCGGGTCGCGGCCTACGTCGACGCGCAGGAGCGCGCCACCCAGGAGCCGGACTCCGCACCGCACGGCCAGCACGCGGCCGACCCCTCGGCTACTCCGCCGGCGCGCCCCGCCTCCTCCGACTGAGCACGCCGTGACCAGCACGATCGCCGCCACTCCGGTCGCGCCGCCCGCGGCCCGCCGGTGGTGGCTGCGCGCCTGGGACCGGCTCGGGCAGCCTGTCACCGGCCGGCAGGTGCCCGGCACGGTCGTCGTGCTGGTGGTGTCGCTCCTGGTGGGCTTCGCCGCGTGCCTGGTGACCACCTCCTCCGGCATCAACCTCGCCTACGCCGACACGCAGAGCCACCTCGCGATCTCGCGGCGCATCTTCGACTCGAAGGCGCCCGGATTCACGCAGCTCGGCACGGTCTGGCTGCCCGTCCCGAGCCTCATCCTCATCCCGTTCGTGCAGTCGCTCTGGCTGTGGCACACCGGCTGGGCGGCGGGCCTGCTCGGCATGATCTGCCTGGCCGGCACCGCCTGCGGCGTCTACCGGATCTCGGCGCGCGTAGGTCACCTCCGCGCGGGGCGCATCACCGCCGTGCTGCTGGTGATCGCGAACCCCGGGGTGCTCTACGCGTTCTCCACCGCGATGACGGAGCCGGTGCTCATCGTCACGATGGTCGGCTGCTTCGCGGGGCTCTCGCACTGGGTGACCAGCCGCCGCACGCTGATGGCCGGCGAGATGATGGTGTTCTGCGGCCTGCCCGCCGCCGCCGCGACGCTCTCGCGCTACGAGGGCTGGGTGCTCGTGTTCGGCGGCACGCTCGTGGTGCTGATCGTCGCGTGGCGCCGCAAGAGGTCGCTCCGGTACGCGATCAAGATGGCGAGCGCGTTCGGGGTGCTGCCGCTGGTCTCGATCGTCTGGTGGCTGGTCTACAACTTCGCGGTCTACAGCAATCCGCTCGAGTTCATGAACGGGCAGTACTCGGCCGCGAACCTGCAGAAGGCGGTCGCCGACGCGGGGCTGCTGGCCTACCAGGGCAACGCCGGCCTGACGCTGTGGTCGTACAACTGGGCGGTGCTCGAGACCTCGGGGCTCGTCACGGTCGCCCTCGGGATCGCCGGAGCGCTCGTGCTCGCCTGGCGCCGCGGGATCTCGGACGACGCCCTCGTGATCTGGCTGATGATCGTCTCGTACGCCTTCTCGCTCCTCAGCCTCTACCTCGGCCAGACCCACATGAACAACGACCAGACCCTGCCGACGAACTGGTGGAACAACCGCTACGCGCTGTCGGTGCTGCCGTTCCTCGCGGTGCTCGCGGCGGTGCTCGTCGACGCGCTGCGGCGCCTCCCGCGGGTGGGCGCCGGTGCCCTGGGTCTCGTGCTCGTGCTGCTCGGCGCGCAGACCGCGTGGTGGGCGCAGGACCTCGACCGCAACGCGGTGATCGCCGAGGCGAGCGGCTACGTCGGACTCAAGGAGGCGTCGGGCGCGACCGCCGCCGCGCGCTTCCTCGGTGAGAACTACGACGGCGGAGGAGTCCTGATCGACGAGAGCGCCGCCGGCAACGCGCTGCTGCCCGAGATCGGCATCCCGCTCTCGGAGTACTACAACCGCTCGGCCGGCGAGCTCTTCGACGAGGCCCTCGCCGCGCCCTACACGCACGCGAAGTGGGTGTTCGTGACCACCGCCGACGCCCCCGAGCTCTCCGAGACCGGCGTCGCCGACCTCGTCTACGACGCGATCACGCGCGACTCCTCGTTCGACACCCGCTACCGGCCCGTGTTCTCGCAGGGCATCTACGTGATCTACGAGCGGCTCGGAGGCTGAGCATGGCGACGACGACGGCACGCGTGGGCGAGATCCTCCTCGACCGCGGGCTCATCAGCCGGGAGCAGCTCGACGAGGCGCTGCGCCGCCAGGCCCGCGAGGGCGGCCTGCTCGGCCGGCACCTCATCATCGACGGAGCCGTCACCCGGCGCGAGATGTACGCGGCGCTCGCCGAGCAGTGGGACGCCCCGATGGTCGACCTGGTCGAGGAGCCCCCGGAGGCGAAGACCCTCGCGCGCATCGGCCCGATCACCCTCGTCGACGAGGGCTGGGTGCCCTGGCGGGTGCTCGAGGACGGCACCGGCGTGATCGCCACCTCGGTGCCGCCGACCGAGACGGTGCTGGCGCGCGCGCGCGAGCTGATGGGTGTCTCCCGGATCACGGTGCGCACGACCACCGACTGGGACATCTTCATGGCGGTCGAGAACGCCTGCCGCGCCGCGCTGCTGTTCGGTGCCGCCGACGCGCTCGCCGTCGAGAGCGGCGACGAGTCGGCCAAGTCGGGGCTGCGGCGCTGGCAGGTCGTCACCCCGCTCGTGCTGGCCGCCGTGGTGATCGTGGGGGTCGTGCTCGCGCCGAGCATCACCTTCGTGATCGTGCTCGCCGCCGCGAATCTGCTGTTCCTGATGAACATCGCCTTCAAGGCCCTGGCAGGGCTCCGCGCGCCGCTCAACAAGAGCTCGGTCACGGCATGGGAGGAGGAGGTGGCGCTCGAGCGCGGCCGCCGCGGTCTCGCGGTGTCGCCTCCGCGCATGACCGACGACGAGCTGCCGATCTACACGATCCTCGTCCCGGCCTACAAGGAGGCCAACATCATCAGCAAGCTGCTGGTGAACCTCGGCGCGCTCGACTACCCCAAGGCCAAGCTCGAGGTGCTCGTGCTGCTCGAGGCCGACGACGACGAGACGATCGGCGCGGTGCGGCGGATGAACCCGCCCGAGTACGTGCGCATGGTGATCGTGCCGCCGGGCGGCCCGCAGACCAAGCCGCGCGCGTGCAACTACGGCCTCAGCTTCGCCCGCGGCGAGTTCGTCGTGATCTACGACGCCGAGGACCGGCCCGACCCCGACCAGCTGCGCAAGTGCGTGCGGCTGTTCCGCGAGGACGAGTTCGAGCGCCGGCACGTGGACCCGTCGCAGAAGCAGCTGGTGTGCCTGCAGGGCGCGCTGAGCTACTTCAACGCCGACTACAACGTGCTGACCCGGATGTTCGCGGTCGAGTACGCGCACTGGTTCGGCGCGATGCTGCCCGGCCTCGACCAGTCGCACCTGCCGATCCCGCTCGGAGGCACCTCCAACCACTTCGAGACGCGCGTGCTGCGCGAGCTCGGCGCCTGGGACCCGTACAACGTCACGGAGGACGCCGACCTCGGCCTCCGCGTGGCCGCGCACGGCTACCGCGTGGGCGTCGTCGACTCGAACACCTGGGAGGAGGCGTGCGCCGAGGTCCCCGCGTGGATCAAGCAGCGCACCCGCTGGATCAAGGGCTACATGATGACCGCGGGCGTGAACACGCGGCACCCCGTGCGCTGGTTCCGCGTCAACGGGATCCTCGGCACGCTGAGCCTGGTCGCGCTGATCATGGGGACGCCGGTGGCGTTCCTCCTGTACCCGCTGGTGCTGGGCTTCACGATCATCACCTACATCGGCGTGCAGTTCCTCGGTCTCGACATCCCGGAGTGGCTGATCGTCGCGGGCACCACGAACATGCTGTTCTCGAACGCTCTGATGATCGTGGTGTCGGGGATCGCGGCGTGGAAGCGCTACAACTGGCGGGTCGCGGCCTTCGCGGTGCTGAACCCCGTCTACTGGGTGCTGCACTCGATCTCGGCCTGGCGTGCGGCCTGGCAGATCGTCTTCAGCCCGCACAAGTGGGAGAAGACGCCCCACGGGCTGACGGAGGACTACGAGGACTCGACGATCGGGGCGCCGGCGTAGGGCGGCTTCTCGCGCGGCGCCTCGTCACCCTGTCGGTGGGATCGATCCGTCACGAAAGCACCGTGCTCTCGTGCTCGAACGGGCCGTCTTCGACGGATGGATCGAGGCGGCGTGCTCAGACGGAGGGGCGCCGCTGACGTCGCGCGCCGACGGCGGGCACCTCGAGCGTGGGGACGGCTCGCTTCATGAAGCGGTCGAAGTCGGGCACAGTGAAGGCCGCGTAGCCGTGCTCAGGGGTGTAGAGGAGGCCCATCTCGATGAGTTCCGCGCGAGTCGGTCCGAGTTGCGTCGAGGTCCGGCTCATCAGCAGGGCGACATCGCCGGCTTTCTGCGGCGCCGGCCCCAGCTCAGCCATCGCCCGCATGTAGGCGGTCTGCAGGGGCGTGGCGCGGTCGAGGCGGACGCGGAAGAACGAGCTGTCCAGCTTCGCCTCGTAGGCGTCCCTCGCCAACTCGACATCCTCTCTCCAGATCCGGCCGCTCTTCGCGATCGTCCATACCTGGTAACCGAGCTCCTGGATGAAGTACGGGTAGCCGCGCGTGATCTCGACGGCGAGGTCGACGGCGTCATCCGCGTACACCGCGCCCTCCGTGGCGGCCGGCTCGGTGAGGGCGGCTCTGGCATCCTCGTCGTCGAGCGAGTCGATACGGGGGAACTTGAAGAGCCGCTCGGCGTACGACTTCGCGTCTCCGACGAGTTCTGCGATCTGAGGGAGACCCGCGCCGACGAACGTGACCGGGAGGCTCCGCTGAACGGTCTTGTGGATCGCCTGGATGAGCGCCTCGAGCTGCGTCGAATCGAGGAACTGGACCTCGTCGATGAGCAGGACGATGCCCTCGCCCTGCTCGGCGGCTGCTTCTCCGACCGCCACCAGGACATCCGCGAGGTCCATGCCCAGATCGCCGTGATCGGCAAGGCCCTCTGCGGCGGGGACATCCCAGCCGAGTGACCAGGTTCCCTCGGAGTTGACGGAGACAGCGAACGAGCTGAGCACCTCGGCGGCTCGTCGTCCTGCTGCGGTCCACTTCGCACGCGGTGACAGGCGGAGCAACGCGGCCTTGAGCTGGGACGCGATGGTGTGGCGGAAGCGACCCTCGCCGTGCTTGACCGCCTCGAACTCGATGACCTCCCAGTGTTCTTCGAGTGCGATGGAGCGGAAGCTGTTCAGCAGGACGGTCTTTCCGACTCCCCGCAGCCCGGTCATGATCATCGACTGCTCCGTCCGCCCGCGGCGGAGTCGACCGAGCAGCGTTCGGAACGCCTCCGTCTGCTCGTCACGGCCGATGAGGATCTCTGGCCGCGCACCTGCGTTCGGCGTGTAGGGGTTGTCGATGGCGTCCACGTGTCGGACTTTACTGGAGTTAGGGTGCTTTATCCAGATCGGATAAAGCGTGGTAAAGATTGAAACAGGTGCTGCATCGGCGTGCAGTTCCTGGGGCTCGACATTCCGGAGTGGCTGATCGTCGCGGGCACGACGAACATGCTGTTCTCGAACGCTCTGATGATCGTGGTGTCGGGGATCGCGGCGTGGAAGCGCTACAACTGGCGGGTCGCGGCCTTCGCGGTGCTGAACCCCGTCTACTGGGTGCTGCACTCGATCTCGGCCTGGCGTGCGGCCTGGCAGATCGTCTTCAGCCCGCACAAGTGGGAGAAGACGCCCCACGGCCTGACCGTGGTCAGCGCTCGACCCCATCACGGACGCCTTGATGACCGTCACGATCACGCGCCGCAGGGGAGGGAACCGGCGCAATGCGATCGAAAGGGCCGGGTCATCGGGGTGTAACGGGGGCGCGCTCTACTGGGAGGGCGCCCGATCGACGGGTGTACCCGAGAGGATCGCCGCCATGACCGTCACCACTCGTCTCGACGCCTCCGACGCCCTGTTCACCGTGACCGGGGTGGTCGTCCCCGGCGATCGCCGCGGCCGCCTCCTCGGCTTCCCGACCGCGAACATCCCGCTCGCCGACTGCGGTCTGGCCGACGGCGTCTACGCGGGCATCGTCCGCGACAGCGCCGAGGACTCCGTGCACACCGCCGCGGTCTCGGTCGGGCGCCGCACGAGCTTCTACGGGCGCGACGGGCAGCGGCTGCTCGAGGCGCACCTCCTCGACTTCTCCGGCTCGTTCTACGGCCACGAGATCACGGTCGAGCTGTGCGCCAAGCTCCGGCCGCAACGCCGCTACCGGGACACCGAGGCGCTCGTCCAGCAGCTCGGGCGGGACATCGCGGCGACCCGGACCTGGGCGCGCGAGCAGGCGGCGGAGTCATCGCGTCGACGCGCCGCCGTCCGCCCCGGCCCCAAGCGGACCGCGGATCTCGAGCAGATCCGTCGGGATCGGGAGGCGCACCGGCTCGCGGCGATCGCCAGAACAGTCGTCGAGGTCGACCCGGCCGAGGTGACCCACGAGCTCGTCGCCGAGCGGAGCCGCATCCCGGCGGCCTATCTCCGCTGGGCCTACCCCAGCGTCGAGCAGCTGCTCGCCGTTGCGGAGTCGTTCGCGCCGGACCCCGCCCCTCGGAGCTGAGCGGGCCTGCGCGACCGGCTCAGGCGGCCGCTCGGATCGCGCGCGCCTCCGGACTCGCCGACCGCCGCGTCGAGAGCACGACGCCGGCGGCGACGTAGTAGCTGTGGCTGAACTCGCGAGCGCGGCCGTCCTCGCCCACGAGCAGGCGCTCCTTGAGGAGGAGGAGCGTCCCCGGTGCCACACCGAGCAGTCCGGCGGCGCGTTCACCGGCGCGGACGGCGTGGACGCTCGTCTCGATGCGGTCGAGCGATACCCCGTAGCTGTGGCGGAAGAGATCGTCGAAGTCCATCCGGGTCGGATCCGTGAGCGGGCGAGGGTGCTCGGCCGGCTCGGAGTAGCGGATGTAGATGACGAAGGGCCGTCCATCGCGGTGCGAGAGGAAGTGATCGACCGACACGGTGGGACTGCCCGTGCCCAGTCGTTCCCCGACGGTCGGCGGAGTCGGGATCGTCACGGCGAAGAGGCTCTCGGTGCGGTGGCGTCCGGCGTCCTCCGGGTACCATCCCATCGCGTTGTCGATGGTCAGCTCGGCGATGGGCGTCGTGACCACCGTGCCGTGTCGGCGGTCGCGGCGGATGAGGCCCTCGTCGACGAGCTGCGCGAGCGCGGTGCGCATGGTGTTGCGCGACGTGCCGAACTCTCGTGCGAGATCGTCCTCGACGAGCTGCTCGTCGACGCGGAAGAGCTTGCCGCGGAGGGCGGCGCGCAGCTCGGAGTGCGCATCCAGAACGGAGCGGCGGTGCACGCTCGCCCCCGGCTCCTCGACGGACGCCGACACCGCAGGCCCGCCGTGCTCGAAGCGGACCCGTGGGACGGCGGTCGGCGCGTGCGTCGACGCCCCGTCGAGGACCGTCGTCAGTGCCACCCGGGAGGCGAGGTAGTGGGTCACGCTGTACTCGCGCGGCACGCCGTCCTCTCCCCGGATCTGCCGGGACTTCACGAGCAGCGCCGTGCCCGGAGCCACCCCGAGCTGTGCCGCCGCACGCTCATCGGCGCCCTTCGCCTCGACCCAGCAGTCGATCGAGCCGATCCGGCTGCCGTAGGTCTCGGCGAACAGGGCCTCGAAGCTGCCGTCGCGACCACCCGAGACCGAGGCGCGACCGGCGCCCGCCGCGAGGCAGAACCTGGCGTACAGGAGGCTCGGCTCGCCGTCGAGAAGATCGACCATCTCGGTGCAGTGCACCTGAGTGTCGTCGGTGTCGAGCATGGTCCGTGTGATCGGCGTGGAGGGGATCCAGCGGCTCTCGGTCGTCACCAGTTCGTGGTCGGCGTCCTCTGCTCTCGCCCAGGCGACCCCGTTGTCGATGCGGACGTCGGCAAGGCCGCAGAGGATGACCGTCCCGGCGCGCGGGGCTCGCGAGACGACGCCCTCGTCGACGAGGAGGCGGAGGGCAGCGCGCACCGCGTTCCGGCTGACCGAGTACTTGCGCACGAGCACCGACTCCTCGAGCCGGTCGGACGGCGCGATGGTGCCCGTCCGGAGTCCGGTGCGCAGGGCGCCGTGCACGCTCAGCACCGAGCGCATCCGCACGACCTTCTGCTCGGAGGCGCGTTCACGCGCCAGCCGGCGGAACTCCCGCTGCGCGGAGTCCTTCTGCGCGGAGCTCCCCTGCGCCGAATCGTTCTGCGCAGAATCGCTCTGCGCCGAGTCGTTCTGCGCCGAACCGTTCTGTGCCGAACCGTTCTGCGCCGAGTGATCTCGGACAGTGCCGCCGTGATGAGCCGAGTGGTCCATGTGATCTACAGACGAATGACTGCGCGGTCGAGTCGAAGGGATTCGCGACGCTGGGATCCTTGGGCGACAAGGATCCTCTCCGCGCATTACACACACGTGCGCCTCGGCATTACATCGCTGTTACGCCACTGAGGGCGCGGTCCTGTGCCGGCCGCCTCCGACACCCGTTCGCCGGGGGGACGCGGCGCTGTCCGCCGCCTCCGCCCCCGCATCCGGGCGCCCGCCGCGCCGTCCACGACCGGCGATCAGCCCCGGATCCGGGCTGTCGGCGGGGCGCCGACCGGGCTGGATCCCGCGCGGGAGAGCGGTGCGAGCCCGTCGCGATCGACTGCGGTCCGGGCGCCGCCTCCGGCGTAATGACGATGTCACCGCCGCAGGGCGAAGCCGAAATACGCCGTCGATAGGTTCGGAATCGTCCCGAATCCCTCACTTCACCGGTGGTGTGCATGTCTTCTGATCCCTTCCATCTCGGCTGGTTCTATTCGAAAGGGTTCGGCCCGAAAGCCTGGAAGCACGACTGGGCGGGTTCCGCCGTCGCGCGGTTCACGAAGCCGGACAACGCCGTCGACCTGGCTCGCGCGATGGAGCGCGCCGGCTTCGACTACCTGATGCTCGAGGACTCCTCGAACGTCCCGTACACGTACCAGGGCTCGCACGACGCTTATCTGCGTCACTCGGTCGACACTCCCAAGCTCGATCCGATCGTGCTGGCGCCCTTCATCACGGCCGCCACGAGCAACCTCGGGGTCGTGGTGACCTGCTCGACGACCGAGTACCACCCGTTCATGCTGGCGCGGAAGATGAATGCCCTGGATCACGTGTCGGAGGGCCGGATCGGCTGGAACGTCGTCACCGGATCCAACGACGGCGGGGCGCAGAACTACGGGCGCGAGAAGCAGTACCCGCACGACGAGCGCTACGACATGGCGGACGAGTTCCTCACCGTCGCCCACGGGCTCTGGCGCTCGTGGGACGAGGACGCGCTGGTGCTCGATCTCGAGAACGGAGTCTTCGCCGACGGGTCGAAGGTGCACCCGATCCATCACGAGGGGACGTACTTCCGCTCGCGCGGACCGCTCTCCTCCCCTCGCTCCCCGCAGGGCTCACCGGTCATCTGCCAGGCGGGAGGCTCGGGCCGCGGGCGCACGTTCGCCGCGCAGTGGGCGGAGACGATCATCTGCGCCGCCCGAGGTGTCGACCAGATGAAGGCCTACCGCGAGGACGTGCGCGCGAAGGCGGCGCTCGCCGGCCGGGATCCCGACTCGATCAAGGTCCTGTTCCTGATCTCGCCCCTCATCGACGAGACGACGGAGGCGGCCCTCGAACGGCGGCAGGCGCGGTACGACTTCGCGGAGCGCGAGGTCGAGTTCGGTCTCGCCTCGCTCTCGCGCGGGACGGGGATCGACTTCGCGCAGTTCGATCTCGACGAGCCGCTCCCGCGCCTGATCTCCAACGGCCACCAGTCGAGCGCCGCGGCGATGGAGGGCAAGGTCCTCCGCGACGTCCTGCGCTACCAGCGGAGTCTCGAGTGCGTTCCCCTCTCTGGCACCGCGAAGGACGTTGCGGCCGAGATGGACGAGCTGATGCAGGAGGTCGGCGGCGACGGCTTCCTGCTGAACGAGAGCTACTTCTCGCGCCGGTACGTCACCGAGATCTGCGACGGCCTCGTGCCCGAGCTGCAGAAGCGCGGACTCACCCGAACGGCCTACGAGCACAGCACGCTCCGCGAGAACCTGATGGCGTTCTGATGCGCCGGCCGGACTCCTCCTCCCTCCCCCGCAGAGAAAGCAGCACCGCATGACGGCCTCCCCGTTCCACCTCGGCTGGTTCTACTCGAAGGGATTCGGGCCGAAGGCGTGGAAGCACGCCTGGGCCGGCTCGGCGGTCTCCCGCTTCGCGCGGCCCGACTTCGCGGTCGACCACGCGCGGGCGATGGAGCGGGCCGGGTTCGACTACTTCATGATCGAGGACTCCTCGAACGTGCCGTACACCTACCAGGGCTCCCACGACGCCTACCTGCGGCACTCGGTGGACACCCCGAAGCTCGACCCGTCGATCCTCGCTCCGTTCCTCATCGAGGCGACCGAGAACCTCGGCATCGTCGTCACCTGCTCGACGACCGAGTACCACCCCTTCATGCTCGCGCGGATGATGAACACGTTCGACCACGTGTCGGACGGGCGCATCGGCTGGAACGCGGTGACGGGGTCGAACGACGGCGGCGCGCAGAACTACGGCCGCGACAAGCAGTACCCCCACGACGAGCGCTACGACATGGCCGACGAGTTCATGCAGGTGGCGCACGGCCTCTGGGCGGGCTGGGAGGAGGACGCGCTGGTCCTCGACCTCGAGAACGGCGTGTTCGCCGACGGGTCGAAGGTGCACCCGCTGGACTTCGAGGGGAAGTACTTCCGCTCGCGCGGCCCGCTCTCCTCGCCGCGATCGCCCCAGGGCTCGCCCGTCATCTGCCAGGCGGGCGGCTCCGCACGCGGCCGCCGCTTCGCCTCGGAGTGGGCGGAGACGATCATCGTCTCGGCCGGCACCCCGGAGAAGATGAAGGCCTACCGCGACGACGTGCGGGCGGGCGCCCTCGCCGCAGGGCGCGATCCCGACCGCACCAAGCTCATGTTCCTGGTCTCTCCCGTCATCGACGAGACCGAGGAGCGGGCGCTGGAGCGCTACACGCGGCTCTCGGTCCTCGACGCGGACGAGGTCGAGTACCAGCTCGCCTCGCTGTCGCGGCAGTCGGGGATCGACTTCGCGCAGTTCGATCTCGACGAGCCGCTTCCCTCGACGCTGGTCTCGAACGGGCACCAGTCGATGGTCGCCCAGTGGGAGGGCCGGGTCCTCCGCGAGGTGATCACGGGCAACCCGTTGAGCGCGGGGGCGCGCGGCTACGTCGGGACTCCGGACAGCGTCGCCGGCTATATGGACGAGGTGATGCAGGAGGTGGGCGGCGACGGGTTCCTGATCGCGAACAGCTACTTCTCGCGGCGCTACTCGCTCGAGATCTGCGACGGACTGGTCCCGGAGCTGCAGCGCCGCGGACTCACGCGGAAGCAGTACGAGTTCGACACCTTCCGCGACAACCTCATGGCCTACTGATGCGCCCGACAGACCGGAAGGACCGGACATGATCGTCACCGCCCTGCTCTCGCTCGACCCCGGCACCACCCTCGACCCCGGAACCGCACTGGCCGAGACGGTCGAAGCCGCCGCGGCCCTGGAGCGCGCCGGCGTCGCCGCTGTCGCGGTCCTCGACGCGGCCGGCTCCGGAGGCGTCGCGCCGTTCGAGTCGACGACCCTCGCCGCTCATCTCGCGATGACGACCTCGACGATCGGGATCATCGCCGCGAACTCCGCGCTCTACGGATTCCCGTACCACGCCGCGCGACGGCTGGCGACGCTCGACCACCTGGCGCAGGGCCGCTCCGGCTGGCTGCTGAGGACGGTGACCGGCCCCGCCGAAGCGTCGGCCTACGACTGGCGCTCGAGGATCGGCCCCGCCGACGAGCTGCACCGAGCCACCGAGTACGCAGAGATCGCCCTCGAGCTCTGGGACAGCTGGGAGGACGGCTCCCAGTGGCCGGACGCCGTCACCGGCGACTTCAAGGACGACGCGCGGATCCACCCGATCGACTACCGCTCCACGTCGTTCCGCGTCGCCGGCCCGCTCGACGTGCCGCCCTCGCCCGCGCGCCGTCCGGTGCTGTTCGGCAGCATCGGGAGCGAGGACGAGGCAGCCCGCCTCGCCCCGGTGCTCGACGTCGGGATCGTGGTCGCCCGCGACCGATCGGAGGCGGAGCGCCTCGTCGCCGCGACGCGCGGTGTCCCGCTGGCCCTGCTCGCGATCGCGGCGAGCGCAGGGGGGGACGGGCTCACCGTCGGCCCCGCCGGATCCATCGGTGTGCTCGTCGACGAGCTCGGCGTCGATGGGGTCTGCCTGAGCGGGCCGCTGTCGGCGGCCGGCGGGATCGCGAGCCTGGCCCAGCGGCTGGGAGCCGCGCGCGACGGCGGGCCGACGCTCGCCGACGCACTGGGGATCACCGATCGGATGAGCTACGGAGGGCGAGCGGCGTGAGGAAGACGATGCATCTCAGCGTGAATCTGAGCGAGTACGGGAGGCACTCCGGAGCCTGGCGCCATCCCGAGAGCGACCTCACGGGGATCCCGAACACCGCCGCCTACGTGCACACGGTGCAGGCGGCCGAGCGCGGTCTGTTCGATCAGGCGTTCATCGCCGACACCCCGGTGCACAACTGGGGTCGATCGAGCTCGACGAGCACCCGCCTGGACCCGCTCGAGCTCGCCTCGGCGCTCGCCGCCTGCACGTCCAGCATCGCGATCATCGCGACGCTCTCGACGAGCTACAACGAGCCCTTCGACGTCGCCCGGCGAGCCGCGTCCACCGCGTCGATCATGGGCGGGCGCCTCGGGATCAACTACGTCGCCTCCTCCGGTGACGCGACCGCGCGCAACTTCGGCCGCGCCGCGCAGCTGCCGCACGACGAGCGCTACGAGCGGTCGAACGAGTTCATCGAGGTCGTGACGAAGCTCTGGGCGGCGGCGGCGACTCCGGAGCTGGCCGCCGAGCGGATCCGGCACCACGGCAAGCACTTCGATGTCGACGCGGCGCTCGACGTCGCGCAGCCGCCGGCCGGCCGACCCGTGATCGTCCAGGCCGGCTCCTCCTCGGAAGGGCGCGACCTGGCTGCGCGATGGGCGGACGCCATCTACGCGGGCGGCTCGACCCTCGAGCGCGCCCAGGAGTACTACGACGACATCAAACGGCGCGCGGCCGCCTACGGTCGGGACCCCGACAGCGTGAAGGTGCTGCTCGGCATCGCACCGTTCCTCGGCGAGACCGAGGCGGAGGCGCGGGCGCTGCAGACGGCGCTCGACGACAACCACGCCGAGGGGGCCGACGTGATCGCCCACCTCTCGGGTCTGCTCGAGCACGATCTCACGGTCTACGACCCCGACGGCCCCCTGCCGTTCGACCTGCTGCCGACGGTCAGGACCGCGAGCATCAGCCAGGCGAGCCTGTTCACGCGGATGGCCCGGGAGGAGGGCCTGACGATCGCGGAGGTCGCCTACCGCTCGTACGTCGGGGGTCTCGCCAACATGCAGTTCGTCGCGACCGGCACCGCGGTGCAGGTCGCGGACACGATGGAGACCTGGTTCCGCGCGGGTGCCTGCGACGGCTACTCGCTCGTCGCTCCGATCCTGCCCCGGACCATCGACGACTTCGTCGACTCCGTCGTCCCGATCCTGCAGGAGCGCGGACTCTTCCGCACCGCCTACGAGGGATCGACCATCCTGAGCCACTTCGGCCTGGACAGCATCGACCCCCGCGCGGCCGACCCGCGCATCGACCGGACCGGAGCCCTGCCGACCGGGGCACAGCAGACCGAAGAGAGGGTCGCCTGATGACCGCACCGTTCCACCTCGCGTGGTTCACCTCGTTCACCGCCCCCGCGTGGCGCTCCGACTGGGGCGGCGACACCGGCACCGAGTGGATGTCCGGCGAGTACTACGTCTCGATGGCGAAGCAGCTCGAGCGCGCCGGCTTCGACTTCATGATGTTCGAGGACTCGACCATGGTCTCGGAGGCGGGTGGCGGCTCGGCACTGATGGACCTCAAGCACAGCCTGCACTCGCCCAAGCTCGATCCGTTCCCGCTGCTCCCGGTGCTGGCGCGCGCGACGAAGCACATCGGCTTCGTCGCGACGGGGTCGACGTCGTTCTACTCGCCGTTCATCCTCGCCCGGGTGATGGCCACGATGGACCATCTGACCGGCGGTCGCGTCGGCTGGAACATCGTCACCTCCTCCGAGGACATCGCGGCGCAGAACTACGGCATGGCGACGCTGCCGCCTCACGACGAGCGCTACGACCGCGCCGAGGAGTTCGTCGAGATCGTGACGAAGCTCTGGGACTCCTGGGAACCGGGCGCGATCGTCCAGGACCGCACGACCGGCTTCTACGCGGACCATACCAAGGTGCACCCGATCCACTACGAGGGCAGGTACCACTCCTCGCGCGGACCCCTCAACATGCCGGCGGGACCGCAGGGCCGACCGGTGCTGTGCCAGGCGGGCGGATCGCCGAAGGGCCGGGACTTCGCGGCCCGGAACGCGAACGTGATCGTCGCCAGCAACCCGAACGTCGCCAAGATGAAGGCCTATCGAGCCGACGTCCGGGAGCGGGCGGAACGGGCCGGCCGCAACCCCGACGACGTCAAGGTCCTCTTCCACGCGGCTCCGGTGCTGGGCGAGACCGAGGCCGAGGCGCGGATGGTGTGGGAGCGGACCTACGGCATGGGTGATCCCCTCCAGGTGGAGCAGACGCTCGCGATGATCTCCGCGGTCACCGAGATCGACTTCTTCCAGTTCGACCTGGACGCCCCGATGCCGCAGGACCTCACGACGAACGGCCACCAGTCGATCCTCGAGGACTTCATGAAGCGCAACGAGGGGAAGACCCTCCGGGAGGCGCTGCCCGAGCGCGCCCAGCTCGGGCCGCAGATGGTCGGGACGATCGCCCAGGTGGCGGATCGGATGGAGGAGATCGTGGACGAGGTCGGAGGCGACGGCTTCCTCATCCGTGCCGAGACCGGCCTCACGCACACGCGTCGCTACATCGATGAGATCGCCTCCGGCCTCGCCCCGGAGCTGCGTCGTCGCGGGCTGATCCGCAGCTCCTACGACGGAGAGCACTTCAAGGACAACCTGCTCGCCTACTGAGCACGACGGAGGCCGCCGCAGCACCCCCGAGGGCGCCGCGGCGGCCTTCGTCGTCGGAGCATCGGAGCCACCGACGCTCCGATGCCGAGCGCTGGTCGGTCCCGATGCGGCGAACACCGAGCCATCCCGCGCGGGAACGACCCGCTGACCTGGGATTCCTCAATCGGGGGCATGGCGTAATCGCCTCTTCACCCCTTGCGACCGGCGATGAAACACGGGCTGCCTACCGTGGAGACCACCACCGGAACCGATCGAGCA
Source organism: Rathayibacter sp. VKM Ac-2803 (assembly GCF_009807175.1). Taxonomy (NCBI): domain Bacteria; kingdom Bacillati; phylum Actinomycetota; class Actinomycetes; order Micrococcales; family Microbacteriaceae; genus Rathayibacter; species Rathayibacter sp. VKM Ac-2803. Next base: position 690,344 of record NZ_WUCD01000001.1, read on the forward strand.
CCACCCTCCCGCAGCAGCGGAGTCACAAGGAGCGAACGAGATGTCAGCGAAACCCTTCCACCTCGCCTGGTTCGGCGCCGGCGGGTTCGGCGTGAAGTCGTGGAACCGGACCTGGTCGGGTCGCGGAGGAGTCGACTGGGCGAGCCCGCAGCTGTGGGTCGACACCGCGCAGGCGCTCGAGCGCGCACGGTTCGACTACATCATCATCGAGGACTCCAACTACGTCCCCGACGCCTACGGCGGCGACTCGAAGGCCTACCTCTCGAGCGCCACGGCGACTCCCAAGATGGACCCCTCGGTGCTCGCGCCGATCATGTCGCACCTGACGAGCCACATCGGAGTGGTGCCGACCCTGTCGATCACCGAGTACCACCCGTACATGCTCGCCCGCAAGATCAACACCCTCGATCACATGTCCCAGGGGCGGACGGGCTGGAACGTGGTGACCTCGTCCAGCCACCGCGGCGCGCAGAACTACGGGAAGGACCTGCTCGAGGAGCACGACCTCCGCTACGACATGGCCGACGAGTTCTTCGATCTCGCCTGCCAGCTGTGGGAGTCGTGGGACGAGGACGCCGTGGTCGTCGACGAGGAGAACGGGGTCTGGGCCGACTTCGAGAAGGTGCACACCCTCGACTTCGAGGGGAAGTTCTACCGCTCCCGCGGCCCGCTGAACGCTCCGCGCTCACCCCAGGGCCGCCCAGTCTTCACGCAGGCCGGAGGATCCCCCCGCGGCAAGAGGTTCGCCGCCCGCACGGCGAACTCGGTCATCTCCGGGGTCGAAGGCGGCCCGGAGGCGATGAAGACGTTCCGCGAGGACATCCGGCGAGAAGCGGTCGTCGCGGGCCGCAACCCCGACGACGTGAAGGTGCTGTTCATGGTCTCGCCGGTCCTCGGCGAGACGGATGCGGAGGCCCACGAGAAGTCGGCTCGGCAGAAGGCGTTCGCCCAGGCCCACCCCGAGCTCGGTCTTCTGCACCTCTCGCGGCACTCGGGCATCGACTTCGCGCAGTTCCCCATCGACGAGCCGATCCCGGCCACGGCGACGACGAACGGCCACCAGCAGATGCTCGCGCAGGCGATCGGCAAGACGCCCCGGGAGTTCCTGACCAAGGGGACCGGCTCCCTCGAACTGGTCGGCACTCCGGCCACCGTCGCGGCTCAGATGGACGAGGTGATGCAGGAGGTCGGCGGAGACGGCTTCCTGATCGCCAACTTCGACCTGAACCGCCGCTACGTCAGCGAGATCGCCGACGGGCTGGTGCCGGCGCTGCAGCGCCGCGGTCTGACCCGGACCGAGTACTCGTTCGACACCTTCCGCGACAACCTGCTCGAGTTCTAGAGACGATGCGAGGACAGCTTGTGAGCACCGATCCCCTTCTCACGATCACGGACGCCGAGGTCAGCTACGGCAGCGGCGCCGACCGGCACATCGCCGTGCACGACGCGGCGTTCACCCTCGAGCGCGGCGAGCACGTCGCCATCGTGGGCGAGTCCGGCTCGGGCAAGACGACCCTGGCCCTGGCCGTCGCCGGCCTGCTGACCGATGCGTCGGTCCAGCGCCGGTTCGGGACCTTCCGCTTCGACGGCGAGGACGTGGTCCGCGGAGCCCTGCGCACCGTGCCCCACCGGACGCCGGGGATGTCGATGGTGTTCCAGGACGCGATGACCTCGCTCGACCCGGTCGCCACGGTAGGCAGCCAGTTCACGGACGTGCTCCGCGGCGTCGGCCGGCTCGGCCGACGGGCCGCGAGAGAGCGCGCCGCCGAGTGGCTGCGTCGCGTCGGCCTCTCGGACACCGAGCGCATCCTGAAGCTGCGCCCCTACGAACTCTCCGGAGGCATGCGCCAGCGGGTGATGATCGCGCTGGCGATCTGCAGTGAGCCGCGGCTGCTGATAGCGGACGAGCCGACGTCGGCGCTCGACGCCTCCGTCAGCCGCGACGTGATGGACCTGCTCGCCGACATGACGCAGCGGACCGGTGCGAGCCTCCTGATCGTCAGCCACGACATCGAGCTCTGCCGGATGTACGTGGACCGGGTGATCGTGATGTACCACGGGCGGATCGTCGACATCTGCCGGGCCGACCGCATCGAGGAGGACGCGACCCACCCCTACACCCGCGCGCTGACGGCCTGCGTGCCCACCCTCCAGACGGCGCGCATGCACCGCCTGCCCACCCTCGCCGACCAGGGCCGGATCGACCTCGACGAAGCAGTGTCGGCGTGAACGCGGTCCGTGAGCTCGTCTCGCTGCGGGCGGAGGGAGTCACCAAGAGCTTCGGACGGGGAGCGAGCCGGCACGTCGCGGTGAAGCCCGTCGATCTCGAGATCAACTCGCGGACCTCGCTCGGGATCGTCGGCGAGTCGGGGTCCGGGAAGTCCACGCTGTCGCGCCTGCTCGTCGGCCTCGAGAAGCCGACCGCCGGCGACGTGACCCTGAACGGCCGGTCGCTGCAGCTGCTGCAGCGGACGGCGGCCGGGACACTCGAACTGCGCAGGAGCGTCCAGTACGTCGCTCAGGACACGTTCTCGTCGTTCGATCCGCGGCGCACCCTCCGCGATGCGGTGGCGACCCCGCTCCGAGTCCTCCGCGGCGTCACAGGCGACGCCGCGGCGTCCGAGATCCTCGAGGTGCTCGAGCTGCTCCGTCTCGACCCGGCGCATCTCGGGCGCTATCCGAGCCAGCTCTCGGGCGGTCAGCGCCAGCGGTTCTCGCTCGCGCGGTCCCTGGTCGTGCGCCCGCGGGTGCTCCTGTGCGACGAGGTCGTCTCGGCCCTGGACGTCTCGGTCCAGGGCGCCGTGCTGAACATGATCCGCGACTACTGCGAGACCTATCAGGTCGGGCTCGGCTTCGTGTCGCACGGCCTGCCCGCCACCGCCTTCGTCGCCGACTCGCTCCTCGTCATGCGCGACGGAGCGGTCGTCGAGCACGGCCCGACCGATCAGGTGCTCGACAGCCCCGCGCATCCCTACACGGTCTCCCTCCTCGACGCGTACACCCGCGCTCCACGTCACCTCGTTCCGGTCGAACCCATCCAGGCGGAGTTGACGGCCTGATGGCGGCACTGCGCTCTCCGTGGGCGGTCCTCGTCGTCACCACGCTCGGAAGCATGCTGATGTTCGTCAACGCGACGTCGATCAACGTCGCGCTGCCGGCGATCTCGGGCGACCTGGGCGTGACCGCGGCGACCGCCGACTGGTTCCTGCTGGCGTACATGCTCGCGCTGTCGATGACCGTGCTCGTCTTCTCGCGGCTGTCGGACATGGTCGGCCGGCGTCGGCTCTACCTCGCGGGACTCGTCCTGATGATCGCGGCCAGCCTGATCGCCTCCGTCGTCGTCGATCCGATCACCCTGATCGTCCTGCGCGCTCTGCAGGGGGTGGCCGCGGCGTCGATCATCCCGAACGCGAACGCGATCATCTCGGACACGTTCCCGCCCACGATGCTGACTCTCGGCCTGAGCATCAACATCATGGCCGCCTCCGCCGCCTCGATCGTGGGACCCGTCCTGGGTGGCGTGCTCCTCGAATCGATGGGCTGGCGCTCGCTGTTCCTGGTGAACGTGCCGTTCGGTGTCCTCGCCCTGATCCTCGGGATGCTCATCCTCCCGAAGGACCACCGGTCGCGCTCCGCCGGCGATCGCTTCGACGTCGTGGGCGCCGTCCTCGTCGCGGCGGCCCTCGCGGCGCTCCTGCTCGGCGTGAACCGGGTGTCGGTCTGGGGCCTCGACGACCCGCGCGTGCTGACCCTCTTCGCCCTCGCGCTGGTCCTCGGGATGATCTTCGCGGTGGTGGAGCGGCGCACGACGGTCGCCCTGATCGACACGTCGATCCTGATCGAGCGGGCCAGAGCGCTCGCGCTGACGAGCGCCTTCCTGATGGCGTTCCCGCAGTCCGCCGTCCTCGTGCTGGTCGTGCTGCACCAGCAGCTCGTGCTCGGAGTCTCGAGCGTGCAGGCCGGTCTGATCGCGGCCGTGACCGCGGCGGCTCTCGTGGTCACGTCGCCGATGGCCGGTGTCCTGGCCAGGAGGTTCTCGTCGCGGACCGTGTCCTCGACCGGCTGCGCGCTCTCGGCGGTCGGCTACGGGCTCACCGCCGCCTCGTTCGGCCAGGCATCGAGCGGCCTGCTGATCGCCGGCCTGCTGCTGGTGGGTGCCGGCAACGGCGTCTTCACCGCCCCCAACACCGCCGCGATCATGACAGGGCTGCCCGTGTCGCGGCGGGGCATCGCGAACGGCGTGCGCTCCCTCCTCTTCAACGGGGCTCAGACGACGGGCACCGCCGTCGCGCTGGTGCTCGTCACCGCCGGCCTCGCCGCGGTGGGCATCGACGGCTACGACACAGTCGTCTCGAATCGGGCGGCCGTCGCTTCGGCCTTCGTCGCCGCCGGGCTGCTCCTCGCCGCGTTCGGGATCGCCGCGACCGTCGCGTCGATCTCCCGCGGAGGGTCCTGGCTCGCTCTTGCCCGGCCCGTCGGCCCTCCGACCACCGCTGTCCAGCGGGAGACCACCCCGACACCCGCTCTGAGAGGAGAAGGCCTGTGACCACGTTCCTGAACCGCAACCGCTGGTGGATCACCCGCGCCCTGGTGCTCCCGCTCCACATCGCGGTCTTCGCGACCGTCGCGTTCTTCCTCGTCCGGCTCGTGCCCGGCGACCCCGTGCTCGCGCGGATGGACACGAGTGCCGGCTTCACCACCGAGGACTACGACGCGGCCGCCGAGTCGATGGGTCTCGGCGGGTCGCTCTGGGACCAGCTCGTCGCGTTCTGGCGGCAGCTCCTGGGCCTCGACCTCGGGACCTCGCCCATCACGGGACGCCCGGTCTGGACAGAGATCATGACGCGGCTCCCGTCGACGATCGAGCTCGTCGCCCTGGGGCTGCTCGGTGCCGTCGCTCTGGCGCTCACGCTCGCGCTCGTGACGATGCTGACGAGCAATCGGCAGCTGCACGCGGCGCTGCGCTTCTACGGACGTCTGGCGGGATCGGTGCCGGACTTCGCGGTCGCCATCCTCGGCCTCGTGCTCTTCTACACATTCCTGCGCATCGTCCCGGCGCCCATCGGCCGGGTCGATCCAGGAGCCACGCTGCCCGTCGTCACCGGCTTCCCTCTGATCGACACGGTGATCAGCGGCGACTGGGTCGGCTTCGCGTCGCTCTGGGCCCACTACGCGCTGCCGTTGGCCGTGATCGTCCTGGTGCACACGCCCAGCCTGTGGAAGCAGCTGAATCTGGGAGTCGAGGAGCAGGTGTCGGCCCCGTCGACGCTGTTCAAGATCGCCTCCGGGGCGACGCGCTCCTCCATCTACCGCAGCATCCTGCGACGCGCGAGCGCCTCCTCCGTCGTGATGCTGGGGGCGATGTTCGGCGGTCTCATCGGCGGTGTCGTCGTGATCGAGCAGCTCTTCGGATTCGGCGGAGTCGGCACGTTCGCGATCACCTCCGTCGAGACTCTCGACTTCCTCGGCCTGCAGGGCTTCCTGGTCGTGATCGCCGCCCTGTGCCTGGTCGTCTTCTTCCTCGTCGACATCGCCAACATGCTCCTCGATCCGCGCCGGCGACCCGGCGCACGAGTGGACGGATGACACCATGACCACCCTCACCCGCCTGCGGCTCCCGCAGCCGCGCCTCCGCTCCGAGGTCACTCGTAGGCGCGCACCCGTCTGGATCGGCGCCGTCCCGTTCGGGATCCTGGTGCTCATCACGCTCTTCGCCCGGGTCATCGTGCCGTTCGACCCCGAGCGGGTGGCGGGCCCGTCGAACCTCGCGCCGGACGCGACCCACCTCTTCGGCACGGACGCGACCGGCATGGACGTCTTCTCGCGGACGATCGCGGCCACGCAGATCAATCTGCTGATGGCGTTCCTGGTCACGATCTTCGCCACGGTCCTCGGTCTGGTCATCGGTCTGATCGTCGGGATGAACGAGGCGACGACAGGAGTGATGGGGGTCGCCGGCCGCGGGGTCAATCGCTTCATCGACCTGACAGACGCTGTCCCTCCGCTGATCGTCGGCGTCGTCGTGGTCGGCCTGTTCGGCCCATCGGTCCTCAGCCTCAGCATCGCGCTCTCGCTGATCCTGCTCCCGAACCAGGTGCGGCTCACCCGGGCGGAGGTGCTGAAGGTGCGCAGCGACGCCTACGTGGACGCCGCCGTGATGGCAGGGCTGCGGCCGTGGCGGATCATGCTCCGGCACGTGCTGCCGAACTCGGCCCGCCCCGCGATCGAGAACAGCTCGACCATCTTCGGCATCTCGATCATCGTCTCGGCGTCACTCGGCTTCCTCGGCGTGGGTCTCAATCCGCCGACACCGGAGTGGGGAGTGATGATCTCGAGCGGAGTCTCGGACGTCATGCTCGGCGGCTGGTGGACCACCCTGTTCCCCGCTCTCGCGCTCTGCATCGCCGTGGCCTCGGCCTCGGGCGTGACCGGAGCACTGACCCGGCTGACCCGGGGCCCCGCCGCAGCTCGCTGACTGCCCGCACCACTGTCCCCCTGCACTCGGGGTCCGACGCCGTCGGACCCTCGTCCAGCTGTGCCCGAATCAGAGGAATCACCGTGAATCCCACCCCGAACTCCCGCCTCGCCCCGCCCTCCAGCACCTCCTTCTCCGCACGCGGCGCCGGCATCCTCTCTGCTGCCATCGGTCGTCGCGCCGTGCTCGCCGGAGGCGTCTCCGGTCTGGCCGCCCTCGCTCTCGCCGCCTGCACGGGCTCGTCGACTGCGGCGCCGCAGGCGTCGGGCGCCTCGAAGACCGAGCTCGTCGTCGCGGTCCCCGCGCTCGCCCCGACCCTCGACGGAGTGGTCGGCGGAGGCGGTCTGACGCTGGAGTCGTTCGAGATGAACGCGAACCTCCAGGCCGGTCTCGTCCGGAACCCCTACATCGACGGCGAGACGGAGGGCACCGTCGTGCAGGACTTCAACGAGTACGTCGGCTACCTCGCGGAGTCGTACGAGGTCTCGGACGACGGGCTGGTCTACACCTTCCGGTTGCGTCCCGACGTGGTGTCGCCCCTGGGCAACCCGCTGACGGCCGATGACGTGCTCTACTCCTTCGAGCGCAAGTGGAACGTCGGGACGTACTCCAAGAGCGTCTGGCTGGCCGGCTTCGCAGGGCCGGAGGCGCTCGCGAAGGTCGACGACGCGACGGTGACCTTCACCCTCACCAGCGCAGGGTTCGGTCTGACCTTCCTGGGCCTGCTGGCGAACCTGCAGGGCCACATCTACGACTCCGTCGCCCTCCTCGCGAACACGACGGCCGAGGACCCCTACGCGGTCACCTGGGCGAAGACCAACGGAGGCTGGGGTCACGGGCCCTATCACGTCACGTCGCAGACCCCCGATCAGGAGATGGTCCTCACCGCGAACAGCGGCTACGCCTACGGCGAGCCCTCGATCGCCAAGGTGACCCTCCGGGTCGTCGGCGATGCGGGGACGCGGGCGACCCTCGTGTCGACGGGCGACGTCGACATGGCGGAGGGCTGCCGCCCGACCGATCAGAGCCGCCTGGCGAACGCCCAGGGAGTCGTCGTGCCGTCGGCCGAGAACCCGATCGAGTACGTCGACCTCACCCTGGTGACGAACAAGGCCCCCTTCGATGACGAGCGCGTCCGCCAGGCGATGGCCTACGCGGTCCCGTACGCGGAGATCATGGAGCAGATCTACTCGGGCCGGGCGACGACGACGATCGGCAACATCAACCCGTCCACGAAGAACTACTCGGTCGACTCGCTGCCCACCTACGAGTACGACCCCGAGAAGGCGCTCGCGCTGCTGGAGGAGGCGGGAGTCGACCGGGTCGCGTACACGCTGTCGGTCTCGACTGCGACGACCGACCTCATCGACGCCAGCGTGCTGATCCAGTCCTACGCGAAGGACGCCGGCTTCGACATCGAGATCAACCAGATGCCCGCTGCCGACTTCGGGACCACGAGGGCGCAGGCGACGGGTCAGGCGATCATCTACCGCAACCGCTGCCAGGTCCAGACGCCCACCTACTCCTGCACCATCTTCTTCAAGCCCGACAACGACGCCTCGAACCCGTCGCGCTGGGAGGACGCGTCGGCTGCGACCTTCTGGACCCACGTCGACGCCGCGCAGGCACTGCCGGACCCGTTGAGCGAGGAGGCGGGCGAGCTCTGGATCCAGGCGCAGACGGTGCTCATCGAGTCGGCGCCCGAGATCTTCGTCTGCTCGATCCAGCCCTCGCAGGTCTTCCGCACCAGCGTGACGGGCTTCGCCTACCGCTCCGAGAACGCGATCGACTTCGGGAACATCTCGGCGACCGAGTGAGCAGAGGGGACCGGCCGTGCACCGGTCCCCTCCTCTCCTCCGCGCCGTCTCCACCCCCGTTCCGCTGAAGGAGTTGAACCACCACGTCCTCACCACGTGCGGTCGAGCCGGCGATGATGCGCTCGGCCTACTCGGTCCTGGCGGTCACCAGCCTCGGACTGATGCTCATCCTGATCAACGCCACCTCTGTCACCGTGGCGCTGCCGGCGCTCTCGGACGACTTCGGAGCGCCGGCCGCCCTCGCCGACTGGTTCCTGCTCGCGTTCCTGCTGGCCAACACGGCGTCGATCCTCGTCTTCGGGCGGATCTCGGACATGATCGGCCGCAAGCGCATCTATCTGTGGGGCATGGCCGCCTTCATGGTGCTGAGCGGGCTCGCCGTGATCGCTCCCGACGCCGGCACCTTCATCGCCGTGCGCGCACTGCAGGGTGTCTCCGCTGCGACGATCGTCGCGAACACCTCCGCCCTGGTGGCCGACGCCTTCCCTGCGAAGCGGCTGGCCTACGGTCTCAGCCTCAACCTCACGGCCGCGGCGGTCGCGAACACGATCGGCCCCGCGGTCGGAGGCGTGCTGGTCTCGACCTTCGGCTGGCAGTCGGTGTTCCTCGTGAACGTGCCCTTCGGAGTCGCCGCGCTCGCTCTCGGCATCCGCTTCCTACCGTCGACCCGGTCGGGCGCGGCCGGTGAGCGCTTCGACTACGCGGGAGCGGTCCTGTCGGCGGCGGGCCTGGCCGCCGTGCTGTACGGGGTGAACCGCGTGTCCGCCTCGGGGCCCGGCGACCCCTGGGTCTGGGCGTGCCTGGCCCTCGGAGCCGTGCTGATCACGCTCTTCGTCCTGGTGGAGCGGCGCGTCCGGCATCCGCTGGTCGACGTCGCCCTGGTGAACGATCGCAAGAGGGCCCTGGCCTACGGGGCCGCGTTCTTCAACTCCTTCGCGCGGGCCGGCGTGACCCTGCTGGTCGTCCTCCACCAGCAGATCGTCGGCGGTCGGTCCGCCGCCGAAGCCGGGGTCGTGATCATGGTGATGGCCCTCGCGATGGTCCTGGCGACGCCGCTGGCCGGCCGGCTCTCGGGGGTGCTCACCGTGCGCACGCTCGCGGCGGTCGGCGGCGGGCTGCTGGTGCTCGGGCTCGCCGGGCTCGCCTTCTTCTCCCGCGGGGCGGACGTGCTCACCGTGAGCCTGTGGCTGGTGCTCGTCGGCGTCGGGATCGGCGTCTTCACCACGCCGAACACCGCCGCGATCATGCACGGAGTGCAGCCGGCGCGGCGCACCGTGGCGAACGCGGTGCGGTCGATGCTCTACAACAGCGCGGCGACCCTGGGCACGAGCGTCTCGCTCCTCGTGATCACCGCCTCCGGGATCGACAGCTACGCCGAGCCCGACGCGAGCCCGGCCGCGGAGGCGGGGTTCACCCTGGCCATGCTGGTGCTGGCAGCCGGCGCGCTGCTCGCGCTCGTCTGCGCACTGGCGCGCGGTGGACCGTGGAGGACGAGCGCGCTGCCGCAGACGGGGTCGATCGCGGTCGTCCCGCGTGTCGACCGCCGCGAGGACGAGGCCGCGGCATGAGCGCGACAGTGCTCGAGTCGCCGGTCGTGCCCAGCGCGGGGGTGCGCGCGGCCGTCCTGACGACGACGTCCGTCTCGGGCTTCATGGTCTTCGGCTCCGCCGGAGCGCTGAGCGTCGCCATCCCCTCGATGAGCGCGACGCTCGCGGGCGGCGCCGACTCGGCGGCCTGGATGATCCTCGCGTTCCTGCTCGGCAACTCGGCGGCGATCCTGGTCTTCGCCAAGCTGTCCGACCTGCTCGGTCGACGCTGGTTCTACCTCGGCGGGGTGATCGCGTTCCTCGTCGGGTCGCTCGTGTGCTGCCTCGCGAGCTCGGACGGCGTGCTGATCGCGGCGCGAGCGGTGCAGGGTCTCGCCGCCGCGAGTGCGGTCGCGAACTCCACCGCCGTCCTCAGCGACGTGATCCCGCTCGCGCAGCTCCCCCTCGTACTCGGCCTCAACGTCACGATCGGCGGCCTGTCGACTCTGGCGGGCCCCCTCCTGGGCGGGCTGCTGCTCGAGCACTTCGACTGGCGAGCGGTCTTCGTGGCGACCCTGCCCCTCGCCGCCGTGGCGATCGGCTTCGGCTGGCGCGCCCTGGCGCACGTGCATGCGCCTCCGATCCGCCGATTCCGCTTCGACCTCGCGGGTGCCCTGCTCTCGCTCGCGGGGATCGGCGGCGTGCTCCTCGCGGGGGAGCGGCTCTCGGCCGAGCCGACCGCGCCGGCGAGCTGGCTCCTCCTCGGCGGTGCGCTCCTCGTCGTGGTCGTCTTCGCGTACTCGCAGTCGCGACTGGCACGCGGCGGTGCGCGGGAGCCGCTGCTGGATCCCGCGGTGATCGTCGGGCCGCGGGCGCTGGTGTACCTCGCGAGCCTGTGCATCTCGTTCGCTTTCGGCTCCGTCGTCGTTCTCGTCGCCCTGTACCTCCAGGCGATCCGCGGAGCGAGTGCGCTCGAGGCCGGCGCGATGGCCGTGCCGATGGGCGCGGCCATGATGATCGGAGCACCCGGCGCCGGCTGGGCCGGTCGCTGGGTGTCGGCGCGGGCGCTCACCATCGGCGGAGGCGTCCTCGTCGCCGTCGGGCTCGGCTGGCTGGCGGTGGACTTCGCCGTCGGAGCGGAGCCCGCGTGGATCGTGCCGGCGCTGATCCCCGTCGGCCTCGGGGAGGGGATCGTGATGGCGGCGCTCACCCGGCGGGTGATGCAGGGCGTCGCGGCCGACCGGCGAGCGGTCGCCAACGGCTTCCGCTCCGTCCTGCACAACGGCTCGCTGATGCTGAGCACCGCCGCGGTGTTCGGAGTCGTCACCGCCTTCTCGGGCAGCGGGGCGCTCGCGGGGCGGGCCGTCGGCGATCCGACCGGCTTCGTGGTGGCCGCCGCCGTGCTCGGGCTGTCGTCGGTCGCGGGGGCGGTCGCCGCGGTGCTCTGGCGGGACGGCTGACCTGCAGCGACCAGGAGGTCCGCCGCTGGTGACGGGACCGGGACATCGAGAGAAGGAGACGCTGATGCAGTACGTGATCCCGCCGCCCGCACGGACGACCGTGGCCCTCGCGGAGTCGAGCGAGCTGTGGCCCGTCCGACGCGTGTTCTGCGTGGGGCGGAACTACGCCGAGCACACCCGCGAGATGGGCGGGGACCCCGAGCGCGAGGCTCCGTTCTTCTTCATGAAGCCCGCCGACGCGGTCGTCGAGGCCGGCGGCGACATCCCGTACCCGCCGCTGACCGGAGACCTGCACCACGAGATCGAGCTGGTCGTGGCCATCGGCACCGCGGCCGTCGACGTCTCGGTGACGGAGGCGGCCCGCACCGTCTTCGGCTACGCGGTGGGCATCGACCTCACTCGGCGCGATCTGCAGGCCGAGGCGAAGAAGCACGGGCGCCCGTGGGAGTGGGGAAAGGCCTTCGACCGATCCGCTCCCGTCGGCGCGATCCGCCGTCGGGACGACGTGCTCGAGGCGGGCGGCATCTGGCTGGACGTCAACGGCGAGCGTCGCCAGACCGGCGACCTCGGCGACATGATCTGGTCGATCCCCGAGATCGTCTCGGCGCTCTCGAGGTCCGTCGCCCTCCGCCCGGGCGATCTCGTGTTCACGGGGACGCCGGCGGGCGTCGGGCCGATTCAGCGCGGCGACCGCCTCGAGGCGGGAGTCGACGGCGTGGGGGAGATCTCCCTCCGCATCGTCTGAGCGGCGGTCCTCGCCTGGGCGCAGGCGACGGCACGGCCGGAGGTGAGAGCGACGTTGCGGGCGACCGACTCGACGGAGGCGAGCGACGCCCCGCTCTGCTTCAGCGTGCGAGGGTCGCTCTCCTCGAGGGGCTCGAGGCCGGCGCGGGCTCGGGGGACCTCTCCCACACTCAGGGCTGGGCCGTCGTGTGCTCGGTCCCGCCGTCGCTGCGGGCGGTGCGGGGGAGGGCGGTCCAGTAGTCGTCCTGGTCCTCGTCGAAGGGTGTGGGAAGGCCGAGGAATGCGCGGAGCGCGGCACGCAGGCGGGTGCGGCGGAGGCGCGGCTGCGGGCTCACGCTCTGGTTCCGATGGTCGGCTCGACGCGGGTGCGTCCCCGGCGGAACCAGGCGGCGAGGGCCGGGGTGCGGCAGTAGTGCTGGAAGTCCCGGTCGAGCGCTCCCGCGTCGGGATAGCCGCTCGAGTGCGCGATCTCCTCGAGCGCGCCGAGGCGGTGCGGGGCGGCGGACATCAGGAGGGTCGCGAGCTCGATGCGCTGCAGGGCGAGGTGCTCGTCGAGGGGGAGCCGGTAGAACCGGCGGAAGCGGGCGCGCAGCAGGAGCGGCGGGACGCGGAGCTCGCGGGCGAGGGCCGGGATGGTGAAGCGGGGGTCGAGGTAGCGCTCGTTGACGAGTGCGGCGGCGGCGATCGCCTGAGCGTCGAGTCGACGCTGCCGGCGTCTGCGCGCGCGTGCGTCGATCGAGGGGAGGTTCTGAAGGGCGGGGAGGGTGAGTGCCATGGTGATGAGACGGACCCGAGAGCCCGAAGTGACGTCCTCGGCACGAATCACTCACCGCTTGGCGCGCCACCCCCGGCAGACCGGGCGGCTCGGCGTGGGCGGAGGGCTCGCCCCAGCAGGTCACGCGAGTGCCGCCCGTGCGGACGGCGTCGGTCGGAGTGAGCTCAGCGACTCCCGGTCGGGACGTAGCGCCTCGCGATCGCGCCGTTCCCGAGCTCCGAGGTGCCGAGAGCGGGCGCACGGCGTCGCCCAGGCCACGTTGATCCAGTACCGGAGGGTGCGAATGCCCGCACGGTACGACGTGTGGGCGGAAGGGCCCGACGCGGCGGAGGCGTAACGGGCTTCTTGTTATAGATCGGGCCGATGTATAACAACAGCAAGCGTTCCGGACGCGGCTCTCGTCGTTCGGTCTGCGGGCTCAGCGACAGACCGCGCCGCGTCGAAGCACGTTCTCTACGGATCGGATGAATCGCACTGAAGCTTGAAAGAGAGAGGGCCCGCACCCTTCGAGCGGGCAGCAGGCCTCCGGTCAGATGTTGAGCCTGTTGAAGATCGGGGCCGGCAGCAGCTTGATCACGGTCATGATCACGCGCCACTTCACCGGCGCGTAGGCGACGGCGTTCCCGGAGGACATCGCCGACGCCACGTCCTTCGCGACCGACTCGACCGGGGCGAGCGACGCTCCGCTCTGCTTCATCGACGCGGTCATCGGAGTGTCGGTCGGGCCCGGCTTGATCAGCACGACCGAGAGCCGCGAGCCGGCGAGGCGGTGCTGCAGGCCCTGCGCGAAGCGCTCGACGAGGCCCTTCGCCGAGCCGTAGACGTAGTTGGTCTTGCGGCCGCGGTCGCCGGCGACGGAGCCGATCACGCCGATGGTGCCGGAGGTCAGCGCGTTCGCGTACGCCTCCATCCACAGGGCCACCGAGACGCCGGTGACCACGAGGACGTCGCGGGCGACGGCGAGGTCGGCCGACGCCTCCTCCTGGGTCGTCATCGCGCCGTGCGCGATCAGCACGGTGTCGGGGGCGCCGCCCTCGAGGGACGACTCGACGACGGAGGAGATCGCGGCCGGGTCGGTCAGGTCGACGGCGGACACCGAGAGGGCGGCCGCCGGGAAGCGCACGCGCAGGTCGGTGGCGAGCTTCTCGAGGCGGGCGGCGTCGCGCCCGACCAGCAGCGCCGAGCGCGCGCCGGTGCCGAGCCAGAGGCGCAGCGTCTGCTCGGCGATGGCCGAGGTCGCTCCGACGACGACGATCTTCGAAGGGGTTCCAGTGGTCACGTCAGCTCCCGAGCACTCGGCGCGAGAAGCCGGAGGAGATCCCCGGGTCGCGCTGAGCGGTGAATTCCGCGAGGCGCGGGTACCCGGCCTCGAACATCTCGCGCGACATCCGCGCGTCCTTGGCGGCGTACAGCCGGCCGCCGACCGCCGTCACCAGCTCGTCGAGCCGCGCGAACAGCGGCAGGGCGGCGGGCGTGTTGGGGAAGTCGAGCGCGAAGCACACGCCCGGCGCGGGGAAGCTCAGCATCCCCGGCGACTCGAGCGCCCCGAACGTCTTCAGCACGCCGAGGAAGGAGCCGGTGCCGGACGCCGCGATCAGCGCGAGCATCTCGCGGGTGACCTCGAGCGCCCCCTCCCACGGCACGGTGCTCTGGTACTGGTAGAAGCCGCGCGGGCCGTACATGGTGTTCCAGCCCTCGATCGCGTCGAGCGGGTAGTAGAACTGCTCGTAGTGCTGCACCGAGCGGCCGGCGCCCGTGGCCTTGAGGCGGTAGTAGGCGCGGTTCAGCAGGGGCAGTGTCGCGCGGTTCACGACCGACAGCGGGAAGGCGAACGGCACCCGCAGGGCGCCGGCCCGCGCCAGGGGCAGTTCGGGCGCCGCGGTCGTGTCGCCGCGGGAGTAGACGCCGCGGCGACCGCCTCCGGTGGTCACGTCGATCCACGCCACGGTGTGCTCGAAGGAGTCCATCGACTCGTGCACGAGGTCGAGGTAGGACTCGAGCGTCTGGAAGGGGACGTCCTCGGTCACCAGCCACGGGCCCGGCACGCGCTTGAGGCGCAGCTCGACCTCGACGACGAGGCCGGTGAGCCCCAGGCCGCCGATGGTCGCCTCGAACAGCTCGACGTTCTCGGTCGGGCTGCAGCGCGACGACGAGCCGTCGCTCCGGAGCAGCGTGAACGACACGACGTGCCGCCCGATCGTGCCGGCGGAGGCGTGGTTCTTGCCGTGCACGTCGTTCGCGATCGCGCCCGCCAGGGTCACGTTCTTGGTGCCGGGGGTGACGGGCAGCATCCAGCCGCGGGGCGAGAACACGGCCTGCACGTCCTTGAGCAGCACGCCCGGCTCGGCCCGCAGCAGGCCGGTCTCGTCGTCGAACGACAACAGGCGGTCGAAGCCGCTGAAGTCCCAGATCACGCCGCCGCCGTTGAGGGCGACGTCGCCGTAGCTGCGACCGACGCCGTGCGCGATGCCCCCGTCGCCGCGCGACAGGGCGTCCTGCGCCTGCTCGGCGCTCGTGATCGCGACGACGCTGTGCTGGTCGCGCGTGAGCAGACCCCAGGAGGAGACGGCTGCGGTCATGCTGGCTCCTCACGAGGGCCCTGGAAGGTGACGTTCTTGTCGAGGTGGTACTTGGCGACGTAGCCGATGGCGAGACCGATCACGGCCCCGGTGTAGCGGGCGACGTCGGTGCCGAAGAGGTGGAGGAAGCCGAACTCGAAGCCCCAGAAGATCAGCGTCGTCACGCCGCTCATCACGCCGTAGAGGAAGAAGGTCTTCACGCCGTGCGCCGCGTTCATCGTCTCGTGCCGGAAGATGTAGCGCTTGTCGAGGACGTACTTGGCGATCACCCCCGTCAGGGTGCCCGCGAGGACGGCGACGACGGTCGCCCAGTCGCCCGTCATCACCAGCTCGACGAGCATCTGGGTGCCGAGATTCACCGCGGTCGCCAGCGCGGCGAAGGCCACGTAGAGCACGGTGGTCCGCATGCGCCTTCTCTCCGTGCCGATCGTGGTCGCCCGCGCCGCGCCAGGAGTGGGCACCGCAGGTCAGAGGCGATTGTAGATTGAGCGTCGCTCCATGCGAAAATCCGTCGCGGCTCGCACTCAGCGTCCGCTCCCCCTGATCAGCAGAGGAAGACGCCGTGAGTACCGCTCGTGCACTCGTCGCCGCCATGCGCCCCCGGCAGTGGCTCAAGAACGTCCTCGTCCTCGCTGCTCCGATCGCCTCCGCGCGGATCGTCGAGCCCGAGGTGCTGGTCGCCGCGATCATCGCGGCCGTCGCCTTCAGCCTCGCCTCCTCCGGCGGCTACATGCTCAACGACCTGCTCGACATCGAGTCGGACCGCGCCCACCCCAAGAAGCGCTTCCGCGCGATCGCGTCGGGCGCACTGCCGGTGCGCGTCGCGTGGATCGCGGCCTTCGTGCTGATGATCGTGCCGCCGCTGGTCACGTTCCTCGCCGGGTTCACCTGGTTCGCCGCGACGCTCGCCGGGTACCTGGTCATGCAGATCTCGTACTGCATCTGGCTCAAGCACGAGCCGGTGATCGACATCCTGATCGTGGCGGGCGGATTCGTGCTGCGCGCGATCTCGGGCGCCGCGGTGGCCGACATCCCGCTGACGCAGTGGTTCCTCCTGGCCGTGTCGTCGGGCTCGCTCTTCATGGTGGCGGGCAAGCGCTACTCCGAGAAGCTGCAGAGCGAGGGCAAGGAGGAGAGCCACACGCGCTCGACGCTCAAGGTCTACACGGCGGGCTACCTGCGCTTCATCTGGTCGGTCGCGGCGTCGCTGACGATGATCTCGTACGCGCTGTGGGCCCTCTTCCTCAACGGAGACGACTCGCTCTGGTCGATGGCCTCGGTGGTGCCGTTCGGCGCCGCGCTCTTCCTCTACGCGCTCGACATCGAGCGGGGCCGCGCGTCGGCTCCCGAGGACATCGTGCTCGGCAACTTGCGCCTGCTGATCTGCGGGGCGCTCTGGGCGGCGCTGTTCGTCGTCGCGATCCTGACGCGGTCGCCGGGGGTCTGACCCCCTCGTCAGGCGCGGTCGGCCACTCGGGACGCGGGTCGACGGGCTGCTCCCGGCGTCTGTCAACCGTCCTCCGGACGGGGCGGGCTCTTCGGTAGCGTCGTTGCACCTGGAACGCCGCAGGAGGCCCGAAACCTCCTCTCACCGTTGCGCGCTCTCGCGCCGCGGAACCCGCCGAACGAGTCGAGCCGTCATGCCGTCCCTCAGCGATTCGTCGCGCCCTGTGCTCCGCACACTGATCGACGCGTTCGCCGACCCGGGGGCGGTCGACGCGGGGTACGCCGCACACGTGCTGTCCGACGCCCGCGAGCTGCTGGACATCGCACCGGCGCAGCGGATGCCGACACTGCTCTTCCCCCGCTCGGCGGTGTTCGACGTGCCCGACGCGCCGCCGGTGCCGCCGGGCGCGCTCTGAGCGCTCCTCCGGACGTCCAACCTGGAAGTCAACGCCCCCAGCGAACTCGGCGCGCGGCACCTACAGTGATCGCCATCGGGGCGGAGTCGTTCGGGTCGACTCCGCCCCGGTCCGTCATGCCGTGGTTCCGGTCTGTCACGTCGTGGTCCCACGGCGCAGCCGCAGTCGGGTCTCCTCGAGGTCGAGCATCGACTGCGCCTGGGCGAGGATGCGCTGCGGGTAGGCCCGGCGCGAGCGCGCGTCGAGCAGCGCCTCCCGCTCGGCCGTGACGACCGCCAGCCGCAGGGCGCGGTACAGGCGGTGCGGAGTGTCGGCCACGTCGCGCCGGGTGCCGCGAGACCGCTCCCACGCCGCCTCCGACCGCAGGAACGACGTCTGCCGCACGCGCTCGAGCACGTCGGGGTCCACCTCCTCGACCCCCTCGACAACGTCGCCGGGGCTCTCGAGCACCGAGAGGCCCTTCTCGGTGATCTCGTCGAGCAGCCCGGCGAGCTCGCGCTGGTCCTCCGGCACGTCGACTCCGCGGATCCCGGTCGCGCGGATGAGCAGGGGGAGCGTGCTGCCCTGCACGAGCAGGGTCGAGACCGCCACGGTGAAGGCGATCAGCACGAGCTGAGCGCGGTAGGGGATGTCCTCGGGCAGCGACTGCGCGGCAGCGAGCGTCACGACTCCGCGCATTCCCGACCAGCCGAGCACGAGCCCGCCGCGCCAGCCGATGTCGTTGCGGCTGAAGTGCCGGTAGTCGGCACGGCGCAGCTCGAAGCGCCGCCGGGCCTTCCTCCGCTCCTCGCGCGGCAGGCGCACGCCGCCGGTCGAGTCGAGCAGCTCCTTCTGCTGCCGGGCCCGCCGCTCGGCGCGCTGGGTCTGCCAGCGCTCGCCGAGCAGCACGGGTCCGACCCAGAGGAAGCGCACGACGATCAGCCCGACGGTCGCGATCAGTCCGATGCCGACCGCGGCCGGGATTCCGAGCACGGCGCTGTCGGCGTCCTGGATCAGGCCGCGGATCTCGAGCCCGATCAGGAGGAACACGCCGTTCTCGAGCAGGAACTGCACGGTGCGCCAGTTGATGCGGTCGTTCACCCGCGACTGCGCGGTGAAGGCGCGCGAGGAGGCGTGGCCCGTGTGCAGCCCCGCGACGACGACCGCGAGCACGCCCGAGGCGCCGAGGCCCTCGGCGGGGATGAAGGCGACGAACGGCACGATGAACGAGATGACGGTGTTGAGCACCGGATCCTCGAGGCGCGAGCGCACGAAGACCGTGACGATGCTCGCCACGAGGCCGACGACCACCGCCATCACCACGGCGTAGAGGAAGTCGCCCACGGCCGCCCACGGGGTGGCGAGGGTGCCGGCGGCCGCGGCGAGCGCGGAGCGGAGGAGGACCAGCGCGGTCGCGTCGTTGATCAGCCCCTCGCCCTCGAGCAGGGTGAGCAGGCGCGGCGGGAGGCCGAGCCGGCGCCCGACCGAGGTGGCGGCCACCGCATCCGGCGGGCTGATGATCGCGCCGACGGCGATCGCGAGCGGCAGGCCGAGCTCGGGCAGCAGGGCGAAGAGCAGCACCCCGACTCCGGCGGCCGAGATCACGACGAGGATCACCGAGAGCCCCGTGATGGTGGCCAGATTGCGGCGGAAGTCGAGGAACGGGACGCTGATCGCCGCGGCGTAGAGCAGCGGGGGCAGCACGCCGTCGAGCACCCACTCGTGCGGGACGACCACCTCGGGCACGCCGGGGAGGAACGAGAGTCCGACTCCGGCGAGCACGAGGACGATGGGCGCCGCGACGCCGAGGCGCTTGGCGAAGACGGCGACGGCGACGAGGACCGAGACGGCGACGATCGCCGCGATGGCGAGTTCCATCAGTGCTGCGGGGCGTGCGCGGGAGGGGGCATGGTCTCGTCTCCGGGGTCGGGCCCCGGGCGCGCGCGAGACGCGGTGTGCTCGGGGGACTCCGACGAGTCTGCGCGCCCGTGCTCGGGCGGGGCAGGGGGTTGTGCCGTGCACGACGTCAGCTGAGAGGCCTCGTCACGCACGATGGTCGATGACGGAGCCTCTCAGCGGACGGTGCGCGGCGGCTACCTCCGGTCGAGCACCCGCACGAGGCCGACGAGCAGCGCGATGCCGCCGAGGACGGCGATGGTCAGCGCGGTCGCGCCTCCCCCGCCGAGGGCGAGCGCTCGGTCGACGACGTCGGCGCGCAGGGCGGTGTCGGAGGCGACCAGCAGCAGGAAGACGGAGAAGGCGGCGACGACGGCTCCCCAGACGATCGCGCCGGCGCGGATCCGGGGGCGCGGGGGCGCGATGGCGGTCACCGCGGTGGTCTCGGGAAGGGTCTCGGTGCTCATCGTGCTGCCCCTGTCGGCTCGGTCGTGGTCGGGTCCGTCGTGGTCGGGTCGGCGCTCGCGCCCGCGCCCGTCTCGTCGAAGACGCTGATCGATCCGCCGCCCTGCTCGATCCGCACGACGAACGGCTCGGCGTCGGGATCGCCGAAGGTCTCCGTCCACCGCCAGCGGCCGTCGACGTAGCGCACGCCCTCCGGGTCGGCGGGGCTGTACTCGTCGCCGTCCCGTCGGGTGAGCCAGGCGGCCCCGTCGCTCGACGACGACTCGAGTCGGACGGCGGTCCCCTCCATCGCCGTCAGCTGGATCGACCCGGCGCCCTGCCAGACGTCGAGGACGCCGCCGGCGACGTCGAAGTCGGGCGAGACGGTGACCTGCAGGTCGCCCGCCAGGACCGCGTAGTCGCCGGGGGCCGCGTTCGAGAGGCTGTACGACCCGACCGTGCCCAGCACCGCGCGGTCGGGTGGCAGCAGCGCCGCCGTCGACGCCGTCAGCACCGTGACCAGCGAGATCGCGACCAGCAGCACGGCGCGGCGGCGGAGGAGGCCGGCGATCACGATCGCGGCGGCCAGCACGAGCGTGGCGGAGGCGAATCCGACGACGGTCGAGGTCGATCCGGTCGTCGAGAGCGAGACGAGCGACCCGACGAGGGCCGCGGCGCCGAGCACGAGCAGCGTCGCGCTGAACCGCAGCCGCGGGTTCGCCGCCCGGCGCAGCCGCTGGCGCTCGAGACGCGCGGCCGTGACGGCGTGGGCTCGGAGGCGCGCCTCCTCCGCCCGCTGCCGCGCGGTCTCGCGGGCGGTCGCCGCCTCCTGGGCGCGGAACGCCTCGCGCTCGGCCTTCCACTGCTCCTGGCGCTCACGCCAGGCGGCGACGTCCTCGGGCGCCTCGGGGCGGGCGTCCGTCGGCCGCTCGGGGTACGGGATGCTCTCGGGGCGCCCGTCGGTCGTCGCGGGAACGGTCTCCGGAGTGACGGTCGGCGTCGAGGCGCGACCGGAGCGGCGCACGATCCAGAGGACGAGGCCGATCGCCGCCGCGACGACGACCGCGGTCCACAGGGCGCGTCCCGTGGACGCCCCCCACGCGGTCGCCCCGGTGTAGACGCCGCCGAGCGACCAGAAGCCCTGGGCGACCGGGAGCATCGACGCCAGGACCAGCACCCCGATCCCGGCGTGCACGCGGTCGAGGTCGCCGCGGGCCAGCCGCTCGACCGGCAGCGAGTCGTCCTGGTCGGGCAGCAGCAGCCAGGCCGCCGCATAGAAGAGGAACGCGGGCCCGCCGAGGACGGCGACGACCACGAACACTCCGCGGACGATCAGCGGATCGATCCCGAGGCGCTCGGCGACGCCGGCGCAGACGCCGCCGATCCAGCCGGGCCGGCGGGGGAGGTCGAGGGCGCGCAGCCAGAGGAAGAAGCGGTTCTCCTTCGGCGGATCGCCGGCGGTGCCCGGGTCGGCGGTCGACGTGGCGGTCGGTGCGCCGGGTCCGGCCGCCCGGTCGTCCGCGCCCTGATCGTCGGGTCCGCCGGTCGGCGGGGTGGTGCTCGCTGCTGTCATGGCTCGAGTGTCCCGTGGGCGGTGGGCGCCGGGCCATCGGGGGAACCCCTGACCGGACCCTGACGCGACCCCTGGGCGACGCGCCCGTCTGTTTGGATGCAGGGGTGAGCATCCCCACCCTGCCCGTCGCTGCGGTCCGCCCATCGCTCCGGCGACCGCGCAGCGCGGCCCTCGGGGGTGTCAGCGCGGGCCTGGCCGTGCACCTGGGTCGGAGCGTGCGAGCGGTGCGGCTCGTGTTCGTCGTCGCGACCCTGCTCGGCGGGGGCGGCGCGCTCTTCTACCTCTGGCTGTGGGCGCTCGTGCCGCTCGCCGACTCCGCCTCGGAGGACGCCGGCGTGCGCCGCGCCACTCCGGTCGCCGCCCTGCTCGCCGTGGCGGCCGGCGTCGCGACGGTCGCCGTCCTCGTCGCGATCGGCTCCGGCGACGACTCCGAGGTCACCCGGGCGCTCGCCGCGGTCGCGGCCCTGGCCGGCGGCGCCGTCGGCTGGAGTCTCGGCCCCGACCGGGGCGACCCGTCGCGATCGGCGCGCTCCTCCTCCGCGGTGCGTCTCGCCTCCTGCGCGGTGCTCGTCGTCGCCGGAGTCGCGGTGCTGGTGGCGCGGCCCAGCGCGGTCAACGCCGTGCTCGCCGTCGGCGTGCTGCTGGTGGCGGCCGGGGTGCTCGCCGCGCCCCGCATCGTCACGCTCTGGACCGAGCTGATGGGCGAGCGCGCGGCCCGGGTGCGCGAGGAGCAGCGCGCCGAGATCGCCGCGCACCTGCACGACTCGGTGCTGCAGACGCTCGCGCTGATCCAGAACCGCGCGGGCGCCTCGACCGAGGTGGCCCGCATCGCCCGCGCGCAGGAGCGGGAGCTGCGCGACTGGCTGTTCGAACGCGACGTGCCGGTCGCCAACGATCTGGCCGCCGAGATCCGCGCCATCGCCGCGGCGATCGAGCTCGACTACCCGGTGCAGCTCGAGGTGGTCGCGGTGGGCGCATCCGTGCCGGGCGCTGCTCCGGTGCTCGCGGCGACGCGGGAGGCCATGCTCAACTCCGCGCGGCACGCGGGCGGCGACGTGTCGGTCTACCTCGAGTGCACCGCCGCGGGCGTCGACGTCTTCGTCCGCGACCGCGGGCCGGGAGTCGACCTCGGCGCGCTGCCCGGCGACCGGCTGGGCATCCGGGAGTCGATCATCGGACGGATGGCGCGCGCCGGCGGCAGCGCGACCGTCCGGCCGGGAGCGGGCGGCACGGGCACCGAGGTGCACCTCCGCCTGCCCACGGGGGCCGAGTGATGACGCGCGTGGTGCTGGTCGACGACCACTCGATCTTCCGCTCCGGCCTCCGCGCCGACCTGGCGCCCGAGCTCGAGGTGCTGGGCGAGGCGGCCGACGTCGACGCCGCCGTGGCGCTGGTCGCGGTGGCGCGGCCCGACGTCGTGCTGCTCGACGTGCACCTGCCGGGCGGTGCGGGCGGAGGCGGCGCCGAGGTCCTGCGGCGCAGCGCCGGGCTCCTCGAGTCGGTGCGGTTCCTCGCGCTGAGCGTCTCGGACGCGGCCGAGGACGTCGTCGGCGTGATCCGGGCCGGTGCCCGCGGCTACATCACCAAGGCGAGCTCGGGGGCCGAGGTGAGCCGCGCGGTCCTCGCGGTCGCGGGCGGCGACGCGGTGTTCTCGCCGCGGCTGGCGGGCTTCGTGCTCGACGCCTTCGGAGCGCTCGCCGGCGAGCAGGCGGAGGCGCCGGACGAGCTCGACCGGCTGTCGGCCCGCGAGCGCGAGGTGATGCGGCTGATCGCGCGCGGCTACGCGTACAAGGAGGCGGCGGCCGAGCTGTACATCTCGGTCAAGACGGTCGAGTCGCACGTGTCGGCGGTGCTGCGCAAGCTGCAGCTGTCGTCGCGCTACGAGCTCACCGCGTGGGCGTCGGCGCGCCGCCTGCTCTGAGCCTCCGCCGTGCGATCTGCAGGTGCCGGTGCGGTCTGGAGGTGTTCGCGGACGGAGAATGCTTCCCGCCGCATGAGCCGCGCGGGAGCGGCCGCATCGCCTGCGAATCGCACATCAGCCTCCTGCAGATCGCACGAGCGCTGCGGCGACTCGCGCGACCGCGGACTCGACCGAGCGCGCCGTCGCGTCGCGATCCTCCGCCTCCGAGTCGTGCACGAACGCCGTCACCCCGTGCCGCGCCCCGCAGTAGCCGATGACGCCGCGCTCGATCTGCGTGCGGAACGACTCCGTGTACCCGTGCCGCTCGAACGAGCGCTCCGACGTGCCCGACACCGGGATCAGGTGGACGCTCAGGCGCTCGAGCCGCGGGACGACTCCGCCTGCCGCGTCGATCCCGAACGCCCAGTCGGCGATGAACACCCGGTCGACCCAGCCCTTCAGCAGCGCCGGCATCGACCACCAGTAGACCGGGAAGACGAGGACGAGGTGCTCGTGCGCGTCGATCCGCCGCTGCTCGGCCGCGACGTCGGCGGCGGGCGCGCCCTCGCCGAGGTAGACGCGGCGGTCCTCGAGCGTGAAGCGCGGGTCGAAGCCCTCCTGCGCCAGGTGGGCGAGCGTCGCGCCCGTCGAGCCGGCGAGCCGGCGCGCGACGTGGTGCGTGAGCGAGTCCGGGTCGGGGTGGGCGGTGACGACGAGGGTGCTCATGCGGTCCGATCCTGCGGGGGCGGGGAGTGTCGACAGGGGCAGCGTCGCCCTCTGTCGCGGGGTTCGCCCTCACAACGAAGGACGAGAGTCTCGAAACGGCGGATCTTCACGCCTTTCCGTCTTTCAGCCTTGGTTGTGCGGCTCGGGCGAGGGTCAGTCGCGCGCCAATCCCGCCAGACGGCGGCCCGAGCTAGAACGACGCCAGTGGCAGGAGCGGCATCACGGCGAGCGCCGAGAGCGTGCCGAGCACGACGCCGGCCAGCAGGTCGGTCGGGAAGTGCATCCCGAGCGCCAGCCGCGACAGGAGCATCGCGATCACGACGAGCACCGCGAGCGGCCAGAGGGCGGGCAGCATCACCGCGAACACGATCGCGGCCGCGGTGGTCGACGAGGCGTGCGAGCTCGGGAAGCTGAGCTTGCTCGGCGCGTGGCCGCGCACCTCCACCCCCTCGCCCAGCGGGCGCGGGCGGCGGACGACGCGCTTCAGGACGATCGACAGCCCGTGCGCGACGACGATCGCGACGTCGCAGAGGGCCCAGGCCCAGAACCGCGACGGATCGACGAACGCGCCGATCACCCCGAGGATCAGCCAGCCCGCCGCGTGCTCGCCGATGAGGCTGAGTCCGCGGGCGACGGGGAGGAGGGGCCGGGTCAGCGGCGCGCGCTGCACGGCCACGACTACGGCGGACTCGCGGCTTCGGAGGGTCGACATCGCGCTCAACCTAGCGCACGAGGGGGCGGCGGAAGACCCGCCGCCCCCTCGTGATCAGGCCTGCGTCTCCGCGTCCTCGTCGCCCGTCGAGCGGCGGCGTGCGCCGAGCCCGACCGCGGCGGCTCCCGCGGCGAGCAGGGCGGTCGCCCCGGCGATCAGGCCGACGCTCTCGACACCGGTCGAGGCGAGTCCGCCCCCGGTTCCGCCGGTCGGCAGCGGCACCGCGGTGCCCGTCGGAGTCGCGGTGGGCGCGATCGTCGGAGACATCGTCGGAGTCGCGGTCGGCGCGGCGGTCGGTCCCGCGGTCGGCGCGGCGGTCGGGGCGGTCGTCGGCGCCGCGGTGGGCGTCGGGGTCGGCGCCGTGGTCGGTCCGGCCGTCGGCGTCGGCGTCGGGGTGATCAGCTGCGACGCCGGCAGGATCTGCACGATCGTCGGGCGGGGCGCTGCGACGGCTCCGGCGGCAACCGCTCCCGTGGCCGCGAAGTCCGGGAAGAACGAGGTCGGCTCCTCGAAGCTGCCCTCCTCGCCCGGGTGCTGCACGGCGACGAAGACGTGCTGGTCCTGGTCGTGCACGATCGGGCCGCAGGTCTCGGCGTCGCGCGGGACCGACAGGAACTGCTCGACGTTGCCGCGGGAGGCGCCGTCCAGGGTCACCTTGAACAGCCCGTCGTTGTAGCCGATGCCGCTCGGTGCGCCGTCGGTCGAGATCCAGAGGTCGCCGACGGAGTCGAACGCCAGGTTGTCGGGGCACGAGATCGGCGAGACCTGGTCGGCCGGGAAGCCCGAGAAGTAGACGACGTCGCCCTGCGCCACGTCGCCGCAGAGCATCAGCAGGTTCCAGGTGAAGGTGAGGCCGGTCTGGTCGCCGCCGTCCTCGATGATCTCGACGATGTGGCCGTCGCGGTTCTCGGTGCGCGGGTTGACCTCGGTCGGCCCCTCCGTGCCCTCGGTGCCGCGGTTTGAGTTGTTGGTGCACGCGACGTAGATCCGGCCGGTGATCAGGCTCGGCTGCACGTCCTCGCAGCGGTCCATCTTGGTGGCGCCGGCGATGTCGGCCGCCTGGCGGGTGTGCACGAGCACCTCCTCGACGCTCATCCCCGCGATGGCCGAGACGCCGCCGACGACGAGCGGCAGCCACGCGCCGATGCCGTCGAAGCCGCCGTCGGAGGGGACGGCGCCGGTTCCCGTGATCTCGGCGACGGGCGAGTCGCCGGTGAACTTCGCGACGAAGAGGTCGCCCTCCTCGAGCAGCGTCTTGTTGTGCGCGCGGTCGCCCTCGATGTAGCGCTTCTTCGAGACGAACTTGTAGAGGTAGTCGAAGCGCTCGTCGTCGCCCTGGTACGCCACGACGCGGCCGTCGGGGGCGATGATGACGTTGGCGCCCTCGTGCTTCAGGCGGCCGAGAGCCGTGTGCTTCTTCGGGGTCGACGACGGGTCGAAGGGGTCGAACTCGACGATCCAGCCGAAGCGGTTCGGCTCGTTCTCGTAGCCGGCGGTGCGGGCGTCGAAGCGCGGGTCGTCGAGCTCCCAGAGCCGCGCGGTCTCGGCGTCGGCGAGGCCGTAGCGCTTCTCGGCGCCGCTCGTGCCGGTCGCGCGGAAGTAGCCGTTGAAGTTCTCCTCGCCCGAGAGGATGGTGCCCCACGGCGTGGTGCCGCCCGAGCAGTTGCCGAGGGTGCCGAGGACGGTGCGTCCCTCGGGGTCGGCGACCGTCTTCAGCAGGTCCGAGCCGGCGGCGGCGCCGGTCACCTCGTACGGGGTGTCGATCAGGTAGCGGCGGTTGTGCTCGCCGCCGCGCACGTACGCCCAGGGGCGGTCGACGGCGGTGCGGACGAGCTCGACGACGCTGAGCCCGTGCGCGGCGCGGGCGACCGCTCGCACGCGCTCGGGCTCGGCCTCGAGCTGCGCGGCGGGGAACATGATGTTCTCGTTCGTGTACTCGTGGTTCACGACGAGCAGCGCGCGCAGGCGCTTCGAGCCCGGGATCTCGACGATGTCGGTGTAGTCGTTGTTGTAGCCGAACTGCGCGGCCTGCGCCGCCTCCGTCTGGTTCTGGATGTCGAAGGCGGGGCTGTCGGCGAAGATCGGGTCGCCCCAGCGGATCAGCGGCTGCCAGGCGAAGCCCTCGGGCACGGTGAACTCGTCGACGGTGGTGGCGACCGGCGCGATCGGGGTGAAGGAGAGAGGGGAGACGGCGTCCGCGGCGGTCGCGACGGCCGCCTCCGCGCTCGGTGCGGCGGGGGAGGCGACGGCGATGGTGACCGCGCCGGCCAGACCGAGGCCGAGCGCCGAGCGGCGCGAGATCTGCGACGAGACGATGTCGCGGAAGTAGCTGTTGTGCGAAGTGTTGCAGGTCGCGGTCGAGCACGCGTTGGCGCACTTGAGGGCGCAGGTCACGGGGCTGCGCTTGCCCTTGACGTGCCCGGCCATGGGCAGCAGGAGTCGGCGGGAGGTGTCGGTCATCGTCGTTCGTCCTTCGATCGCAGGCGGGGTCCGATGAGGAAACCAGGGGGAGCGGTCGCGCGAGTCTCCCGGGGTCGGCGCCCACCTGAACGAGAGGTGAACGGTCTCACAACGAGGTGAGGCTCACCTCACCTGCTCGGACGGCGCGGAGACGGACGTGCGCTGCGCCGTGCGCGCCTCCATCACCGTGGCGACGTTGCCCGAGATCCACTCGACGACCGGCAGCAGGCGCGCCGCCAGATCGGCGCCGAGCGGGGTCAGACGGTACTCGACCCGCGGCGGGATCACCTCGTGCGCCTCCCGGTGCACGAAGCCGTCCTCCTCGAGGACGCGCAGGGTCTGCGCGAGCATCTTCTCGCTGATGCCGCCGATCCTCCGCCGCAGCTCGCCCCAGCGGAGGGTGCCGTCGGTGAGCGCCGCGAGCACGAGCACTCCCCACTTGCTCGTGACGTGGCCGAAGATCTCGCGGCTCGGGCAGTCGGCGGCGTAGACGTCGCCCACGAGCAGCGGGCTCCCCGCGGTATCCGTGATGGTCATGAAGGTACTAACCAAATAGTGGGTACTGCATTCCGGGAAGTTCTCGGATCACCCTCCGGTTCTCCCCCAGTGCGGCCCCGACGCCGCCCAGAACGGAAGGACCACCCCCATGACTCTCGTCGTCACCGGAGCCACCGGACACCTCGGCCGCCTCGCGGTCGAGCACCTGCTCGCCCGCGGCACCGCCGCCTCCGACATCGTCGCCACCGGCCGCGACGCCGCGAAGCTCGAGAAGATCGTCGCCGACCTCGGCGTGCGCACCGCCGTCGCCTCCTTCGAGGACGCCGCCTCCCTCGACGCCGCCTTCGCGGGCGCCGAGGCCGTCCTGCTCGTCTCGGGGTCGGAGGTGGGCAAGCGCGTCGCGCAGCACACCGCCGTCATCGAGGCGGTCGCCCGCGCGGGCGCTCGCCTGGTCTACACGAGTGCTCCGAAGGCGACCACGAGCGCGCTGATCCTCGCGCCCGAGCACAAGGCGACGGAGGAGGCGATCGCCGCCGCGGGGGTCCCCGCCGTGATCCTCCGCAACGGCTGGTACCACGAGAACTACGTGCAGACGATCGGCGAGCTCGCCTCGACCGGCACCACCCTCTCGAGCGCCGGCGAGGGCCGCGTCTCGAGCGCCGCGCGCAGCGACTACGCGGAGGCGGCGGCCGTCGCCCTCACCGACGCGTCGCTGGTCGGCTCGGTGCACGAGCTCTCGGGCGACGTCGCCTGGAGCACCGACGAGCTGGCGGCCCTGGTCGCCGAGGTCGCGGGCCGCGAGGCGTCCATCACGCACGTCGACTCGGCGGAGCACGCGCGGATCCTCACCGGGGCGGGCGTGCCCGAGGGCGGCGTCGGCTTCGTCGTCGGCCTCGACGCGAACATCGCCGACGGCCTGCTCGGCGAGACCGACGGCTCGCTCGCGCGCCTGATCGGGCACCCGACCACGCCGATCCGCGCGTACGTCGAGCAGGTGCTCGCCGCGAGCTGATCCTCCGGCCGACCTCCGGCTCGCGGGATCGCGTCCGGCTCGCGGGATTCCCCCCACCCTGCGAGCCGGACGCGTTCCTGCGAGCCGGAGGTCGGCGGCGCGTCACACTTCGTCATCTCGCGTCGCGACGCCTCCTCGGCGCGCCGTAGCCTGAGAGACCGCACATCCCCCGTCCGTCAGGAGCACCGACCGTGATCACCGCGACCGGACTCTCCAAGACGTTCGGCGGCTCACGCGCTGTCCGCGCCCTCGACGACGTCAGCCTCCACGTCGAGGAGGGGACGATCTTCGGCGTCGTCGGCCAGTCCGGCGCCGGCAAGAGCACGCTGCTCCGCGCGATCAACCTGCTCGAGCGCCCCGACGCCGGCACGGTCGAGGTCGGAGGCGTCACCCTCACCGATCTCGACGAGCGCGCCCTGCGCCGCGCGCGCCACGACATCGGCATGGTGTTCCAGCACTTCAACCTGCTGTCGAACCGCACCGTGCAGCAGAACGTCGAGTTCGCCCTCGAGACCATCGGCGTCCACGGGGCCGAGCGCTCGCGCCGCGCCGCCGAGATGCTCGACCTCGTCGGCCTGTCCTCGCTCGCGGGCGGCTTCCCCGCGCAGCTCTCGGGCGGACAGAAGCAGCGCGTCGGCATCGCCCGCGCCCTCGCCGGCCGCCCGCGGGTGCTGCTCTCGGACGAGGCCACCAGCGCGCTCGACCCCGAGACGACGCGCTCGATCCTCGACCTGCTCCGCAGCCTCAACCGCGAGCTCGGGCTGACGGTGCTGCTGATCACCCACGAGATGGACGTCGTGAAGCGCATCTGCGACTCCGCGGCCCTGATGGAGTCGGGCCGGATCCTCGAGCAGGGCGAGCTCGTCCGCCTCGTGTCGACCCCCGGCTCGGCGCTCGCCCGCGAGCTCTTCCCGCTCGGCCCCCTCCCGGAGGACGACGGCTCGGCGATCATCGACATCACGTTCTCGGGAGGCTCGGCCGACCGCCCGGTCATCGCGCAGCTCGCCCGCGGCTACGGCATGGACGTGTCGATCCTCGGGGCCGTGATCGAGACCATCGGAGGCAGCCAGGCCGGCCGCACGCGCCTCGCGCTCCCCGGCGACCGCGGCACCGTCGCCCGCGCCGTCGAGGACCTGCGCTCGCAGGGCCTCACCGTCGACTGGCTCCGGGGAGGACCCGCATGATCGACGTCGACTCCCCCACCTTCTGGAGCGACCTGCTCGAGGTCGTGCTCAAGGGCACCGGCGAGACCCTCTACATGGTCGGCGTCGCGACGCTGGTGACGATCCTCGTCGGCCTGCCGCTCGGCATCGTCCTCGTCGGCACCGAGCGCGGCGGGTTCCTCGAGCGCGTCGGCGGCTCGCGGGCGCTCGGCTCCGCGATCAACCGAGTGCTGGGCTTCGTGGTCAACCTCGGCCGCTCCGTGCCGTTCATCGTGCTGATGATCGCGCTGATCCCGCTGACCCGGCTCATCATCGGCACGTTCATCGGCTCGACCGCCGCGATCGTCCCGCTCGCGATCATCGCGATCCCGTTCTTCGCGCGGATGGTCGAGATCGCGCTCAAGGAGGTGGACCCCGGGCTCTACGAGGCCGCGTCCTCGCTGGGCGCCTCGCGCTGGCAGCTGGTGCGGCGGGTTCTGCTCACCGAGGCGCGGCCGGCCATCGTGCTGGGCCTGTCGACGACGATCACCTCGATCATCAACTTCTCGGCGATGGTCGGCGTGGTCGGGGGCGGCGGGCTGGGCAACGTCGCCCTCACCTACGGCTACCAGCGCTACAGCTGGATCCACATCGTCGCGGTCATCGTCGTCCTCTTCGTCATCGTCCAGATCGTGCAGGCCCTCGCGACGCTCGCCGCGCGCCTCGTCGGCCACGACCGGCGCGCGAAGCCCGAGCGGGCCATCGCCGCTCTCGAGGCGGACGGCCGCGACCCGCGCGCCTGATCCCCTCCCCTCCCACCGCACCTCCCGCAGCAACGAGAGAAGACCCATGAACCGCACCTCCTTCCGCACCCCGCTCGTCCGACTCGGCGCCCTCGCGGCCGCGGGCACCCTCCTCGTCGGCCTCGCCGCCTGCTCCTCCGACTCCGGTTCCGCCGGAGCCGGGTCGGGCTCCGACTCCGGCGACCTCGGCACGATCAGGGTCGGCGCCCTCGCGACGCCCGCCGGCGACCTGCTGACCTGGGTCGACGAGAACCTCGCCGAGGAGGCGGGGCTCGACATCGAGTTCGTCGAGTTCAGCGACTACAACACGCCGAACCCGGCGCTGTCCGACGGCAGCACCGACGCGAACCTCTTCCAGAACGCGACGTTCCTCGAGACCTACAACTCGCAGGCCGGCGGCGACCTGGTGAGCGCCGGCGAGGTCTACCTGCCGGCCGCGGCCTTCTACTCCGAGTCGCTCGAGAGCCTCGACGACCTCGAGGACGGCGCGACGGTCGCGATCCCGAACGACCCGACGAACGAGGGACGCGCGCTCAAGCTGCTCGCCTCGGAGGGCATCATCGAGGTCGACGACGACGTGACCAACCTGCAGGGGATCACCTCGAACCCGCGCGACCTCGAGTTCACCGAGATCGAGAACGCGTCGCTCGCCCTCGCGCTGCCCGACCAGGACGCCGTCTTCGTCACCGCGACCTTCGCGCTGCCGGCCGGCCTCACCGAGGACCAGTCGATCCTCATCGAGGGCACCGACAGCACCTACTACAACATCCTCGCGACGACGCCCGACCTCGAGGACGACCCGCGCATCGAGGCGCTCTACGGCCTCCTCACCGACCAGCGCACGAAGGACCACCTCACCGAGACCTGGGACGGCCTCATCGTCCCGGTCTCCTGACCCCGCCACACGCCCGGACGACCTCCGGCTCGTGAGACCGCGTCCGGCTCGCAGGAATCCCCGATTCCCGCGAGCCGGACGCGTTTCCAGGGGCCCGAGGCGCCACTCGCGCCGACTCCCGAGCCCGGTGTCCGAGGCCCGACGTAGGCTGTGCGCATGACCTCGACGACGCCTCGCTCCGGTATCGACCTCTCCGAACTCGACCCGGCGACGCGCCCGCAGGACGACCTGTACCGGTACGTCAACGGCCTCTGGATCGACCGCACCGAGATCCCGAGCGACAAGGCCCGCTACGGCTCCTTCCACGTCCTGCAGGAGGAGGCCGAGAAGGCCGTCCGCGACATCATCGTCGAGGCGCAGACCGCGCACCACGGCACGCAGGAGCGCCTGTTCGGCGACCTGTACGCCTCCTTCCTGGACGAGGCCCGCGCCGAGGAGCTGGGCGCGACGCCGATCGCCGACGACCTCGCGACCGTGCAGCGCGTCGACTCGATCACCGGCCTGCTCGCCACCGTCGGGCAGCTCGAGCGCTCGGGAGTCCCCGGCCTCTTCGGCCTCTTCGTCGACAACGACCCGGGCAGCCCCGAGCGCTACCTCGTCTTCGTCAACCAGGGCGGCCTCGGCCTGCCGGACGAGAGCTACTACCGCGACGACGAGTTCGCCTCCGTCCGCGAGGCCTACCTCCCCTTCGTCACCCGCATGCTCGAGCTCGCCGGCGTCGACGCGGCAGAGGGCCGCGCGAAGCGGATCGTCGAGCTCGAGACCGACATCGCGTCCGTGCACTGGGACAAGGTGCGCAGCCGCGACAGCCAGGCCACCTACAACCTCCGCACCTGGGCCGAGGTCGACGAGCTCGCCGCCGGCATCGACCTGGGCGTCTGGCTCACCGCGATGGGCGCTCCGGAGGGAGCGCTCGCCGAGGTCGTCGTCCGCCAGCCGAGCTTCCTCCAGGGTCTCGCGGGGCTCCTGACCGACGACCGCCTGCCCGCGTGGCGCGACTGGCTCTCGTGGCAGGTCGTCCGCGGAGCGGCCGCCTACCTCTCGAGCGACTTCGTCGACGCCAACTTCGACTTCTACGGCCGCACCCTCACCGGCACCCCGCAGAAGCGCGAGCGCTGGAAGCGCGGCGTCTCGCTCGTCGAGGGCTCCCTCGGCGAGGCGGTCGGCCGCATCTACGTCGAGCGCCACTTCCCCGAGAGCGCCAAGGCGGCGATGGACGTCCTCGTCGAGAACCTCATCGAGGCCTACCGCCGCTCGATCGTCGACCTCGACTGGATGGGCGCCGAGACCCGCGAGCACGCGCTCGAGAAGCTCGCCAAGTTCACCCCCAAGATCGGCTACCCCGTCCGCTGGCGCGACTACTCGGCGCTCTCGATCGATCCGGCCGACCTCGTCGGCAACGCCCGCCGCGTCGCCGCGTTCGAGTTCGACCGCGAGCTCGGCAAGATCGGGCGCCCGCTCGACCGCGACGAGTGGTTCATGACGCCGCAGACGATCAACGCGTACTACAACCCGGGCTTCAACGAGATCGTGTTCCCCGCGGCGATCCTGCAGTTCCCCTTCTTCGACGAGTCCCGCGACTCCGCCGCCAACTACGGGGCGATCGGAGCCGTCATCGGCCACGAGATCGGGCACGGCTTCGACGACCAGGGCTCGCGCTTCGACGGCGACGGCCGCCTGACCGACTGGTGGACGGCCGACGACCGCGCCGCCTTCGAGGAGCGCACCGGAGCGCTGATCGCGCAGTACGACGCGCTCGCGCCCGCCACGACTCCCGGGCACCACGTCAACGGCGCCCTGACGATCGGCGAGAACATCGGCGACCTCGGCGGCCTGAGCATCGCGTGGAAGGCGTACCTGCTCTCGCTCGACGGCGAGGAGCCGCCCGTGATCGACGGTCTGACCGGCGCCCAGCGCTTCTTCCTGTCGTGGGCGCAGGCCTGGCAGCAGAAGTCCCGCGACGAGGAGACGATCCGCCTCCTCGCCATCGATCCGCACGCTCCGGCCGAGTTCCGCTGCAACCAGATCGTCCGCAACATCGACGACTTCTACGCTACTTTTGACGTCACCGAAGACGACTCCCTCTGGCTCCCGCCGAGCGAGCGCGTCGTCATCTGGTAGTCACCGGCGACTGCCTTCCCGCACCGCGGACGAGGCACCCCGGGCATCGAGAGCCGACCGATGCCCCCGGGCTCGTCCGTTCATCGCGCGCCGCCGCGGCGCGTCGACGGACCACGGTCCCTCCCTCCGCACGTCCGCTCCATCGACCCGTAGAGGGGCCGTACCCGTGGTGATCCCCACCCCCGAGACCCGCCGCGAGAACCGGCGCGCCCGCCGAGGGCGTCACAAGGGCTCGCACGAGCACGACAACTTCCAGAGCGGCTTCGACGCGCTCGGCCGACTCGCGATCGACGGAGTCGTGGTCTCGGCCCGCGCCGTCGACCTGGCGACCGGCCGCACCCTGTTCGCCGTCGACGACTCCGTCTCGATGCCCACGGCGGGCGTCGGCACGGTGCTGCTGCTGATCGAGGTCGCCGCGCGGCTCGCGAACGAGCCGCAGGAGAACCTCCGCCTCGTCGACCGCACGGCCGTCGACGCCGTCGCCGAGGCGGGCCTCTGGCAGCACCTGCAGATCCCCTCGATGCCGGTCGCCGACCTCGCCGCGTTCGTGGGCGCCACGAACGACAACCTCGCGACCAACGTGCTCCTCCGCCGGGTCGGCCTCGACGCCGTGCGCGAGCGCGCCGAGTCGCTCGGCCTCTCGCGGACCGCGCTGCTCGACGTCGTGCGCGACGAGCGCGGCCCCGACGACGCCCCGCAGCTCTCGATCGGCTCGGCGCGCGAGCTCACCTGGCTGCTCGCGACCCTCGCCAACGGCGAGGTCGTCGACGCCGCCGTCAGCTCGCGGGTGATCGGCTGGCTCTCGCTCAACAACGACCTCTCGATGGTGGCCTCGGCGTTCGGCCTCGACCCGCTGTCGCACCGCCAGCCCGACCACGGCGTCCTGCTCGTCAACACGACCGGCACCGACGTCGGCGTCCGCGCCGAGGTGGGCGTGCTGCGCGGCCCGCGGGCCGGAGTCTCGTACGCGGTCGTCACGCAGTTCGACGACACGAACCTGCACTACCGCCTCGCCGTCCTCGAGGGCATGCGGACGCTCGGCGTCGACCTGCTGGAGTACGTGCACTGAGGCGCCGGGGCGCGACCTCCGGCTCGCGGAACCGGGTTCGGCTCGCGCAACCGGGTCCGGCTCGCAGGATTCGACGCTTCTGACGTGCCGAATGGGATTCTGCGAGCCGGGCGCGGGCGCCGTCCGACGTCCGGCTCGCGAGATCGGGTTCGGCTCGCGGGATTCGGCGGTTCTGGCGAGCCGGACATGGTTCTGCGAGCCGGGCCCGGCGTGGAGTGACCTTCGGCTCGTCGAACCGGGTTCGGCTCGCGGAATCCCGCGGTTCTGACGTGCCCGGCCTGATTCTGCGAGCCGAAGGTGCTGTGTGGGTCGAGTCCTGCGAGCCGAACGGGATCCTGCGAGCCCGAGGTCGGCGCTGCGGGCCGGCCGCCGTCAAGGCCCTGACCGCTCCGGATGCGCGACCTAGGCTGCGGACAGCGGCGACGCCTCCCCGGCGCGCTGCGGAGAGGCGACCATGAGCAGCTTCGGATTCGACGCCCCCGAGGACGTCACCGACACCACCCGCCCCGACGGCGACTCCCTGCCGGTGCCGCCGGAGGACCCGGCCGAGATCGACGAGGCCGAGACTCCGGGCACCGCGGACGACGACGACCCCGAGGAGATGCCCGCCGTTCCGTCGCCCAGCTGACCGGCCCCGCGCCCGTTCCCGCGGGCGCGGTCGAGCGGAAGAGCCCCGTGGAAGGGCCGATCACCAGCACCTGGAGCGACACCCTCAGGGGTTTCCCAGCGCTGGCATACTGACGGCATGTCGATGCCGCCGCCCCCCGCCCCGCCTGCTCAGCCCGCTCCCGAGCCGAACGACGCGCCGCTCCCGGCGTACGGACCGCCGCCGGCTCCGGCGCGCAGCGGACTCGCGATCACCGCGCTGGTGCTCGGCATCGTCTCCGTCGTACTGGCCGTGCTGCCGCTCGTGTTCGGGCTCGCCTTCCCCGTCGCGATCGCCGGAGTGGTCGTCGGCATCATCGCGCTCGTGCGCCGCAAGGCGCCGCGCGGCTTCTCGATCACCGGCCTCGTGCTGAGCGTCCTCGGCTTCCTGATCGCGGTCGTCGTCACGATCGTCGCCGTCGTGCAGCTCGCGAGCACTCTGGACGACTTCGACAGCAGCGACTTCTCCGCGCCCTCCACGTCGGCGACCGCCGAGCCGCTGCCGCTCGACGAGGAGCCCGCCGAGGAGGCGCCTCCCGCCGCCACCGACGACCTGACCGTCGGCTTCGGCGAGACCTTCACCTACACCGACGGTGTCACCCTCTCGGTCTCGGCGCCCGCCGAGTTCACGCCCACGGAGTACGCGGCCGGCGCCGACCAGGCGGTGAACGTCGTCTTCACCCTCACCATCACGAACGGCTCCGCCCAGAACCTCGACCCCTTCACCTACGCCGACGTCTCCTCGGGCGGAGTGGAGGCGTCGCGCATCTTCGACACCGACGGTGTGGCCGGCGACATCAGCACGAGCCCCTCGACCGTGATCCTGCCCGGCGGCACGGTCACGTGGAAGGAGGCGTACTCGCTCACGGATCCGGCGAGCATCGTCATGCAGCTCAGCCCGAGCTTCGACTACCAGGACGCCATCTTCACCAACACGCAGTAGCCCGCGATTCCTCAGAAGTTGCGGTAGTCGAGCGCGACTACCGCAACTTCTGAGGAATGGAGGGGCCGGTCAGGCGCGGAAGGCGCCGCGGTAGCGGGCAGCCGGGTGCCGCGGGCTCACGCGCGGCGAGCCGGTGAGGCGCTCGCGCAGCCCGCCGGGCTCGTAGTGCGAGCGCGCCAGCCCGCGCGCCTGCAGCACCGGCATCAGGTGGTCGACGATGTCGACGTAGGTGCCGGGCAGCGTCCAGTGCGTGAGGTTGATCCCGTCGACGCCGGCGTCGCGCAGCTCGGCGAGCCCGTCGGCGACCTGGTCGGGAGTGCCGACCAGGCGCGGGTGCCGCTTGACGGCGAGACGCCCGAGATCGGCGACCGTCGCGTCGCGGTCGGGCAGCAGGCGGATCATCGACTCGAGCGTGCTGCGGTTGCCGTTCGTCGTGATGTCGCGGAGCCTCGTCTCGGGCGGGAACGGGTGCCCGTCGGCCTGGTCGACGCTCATCCCCGCGTGCAGAAGGTGCGCCTCGATGCTCGTGTGCGCGTCGATCTCGGCCTCGCGCTCGCGGGCCTCCCGCTCGGTGCTGCCGACGATGATCGAGAGGGGAGCGAAGAAGAGCACGTCGTCCGCGTCCCGGCCCGCCGCCACGGTGAGCGCGCGCGTCGAGGCGATCAGCTCGCGGGTCTGCTCGATCGTCGATCCGCCGACGAACTGCGCCTCGGCGTGCCGCGCGGCGAAAGCGCGGCCCGCGGGAGAGGAGCCGGCCTGGAAGAGGTACGGCGTGCGCTGCGGCGACGGGGCCGACAGGTGGGGGCCCTCGACGCGGTAGTGCTCGCCGACGTGGTCGATCCGGTGGATCGCCTCGGGGCGCGAGAAGGCGCCGGACTTGTCGCGCGAGGACGCGTCGTCGTCCCACGACCCCTCCCAGAGCTTGTAGACGACGTCGAGGTACTCCTCGGCCTGCGCGTAGCGCGCGTCGTGCTCGGTCAGGCGGCCGAGCCCGAAGTTGCGGGCGGCGTTCTCCTGGTAGCTGGTGACGATGTTCCAGGCGACGCGGCCCTTCGACAGGTGGTCGAGGGTCGACATCCGCCGGGCGAACTCGAACGGGTGCGCCTGCAGGATCGAGCTCGTCATCGCGAGGCCGAGGTGCTCGGTCGAGCCGATCAGCGCGGCGAGCAGGATCGACGGGTCGTTGTTGGGGAGCTGCAGCCCCTCGCGCGCGTTCACCTCGAGCGAGGCGCCGACCGGGCCGTAGGTGCCGACGACGTCGGCGAAGAAGATCGCGTCGAAGACGCCGCGCTCGAGCGTCTGCGCGATCTCGACCCAGTACGAGAGGTCCTCGAACGACTCGTGGCGCGCCTCCGGTCGCCGCCACTGACCGTGGTGGGTGTGCGAGGGGGTGTTCATCACGAACGCGTTGAAGCGGAGCGGCGTGGTCATGCGGAGGCCTCCTGGGGCGCGAGGGTCTGCGGCTCGTCCCGTTCAGAAGGTACGCGCCGATCGCCGCCGACCTCGACCCGGCGCGGCGACGGTGCGGTCTGCAGGCGGTCGTGCGGTCTGCAGGCGATCCCCGCGGAGCGGCGGTCGGATGCACGCAGGATCGACCACATCCGCGCGATCGCCTGCGAATCGCACGCGCGCCTCCTGCAGATCGCACGCGCGCCTTCTAGAGATCGCACACGGAGAGGACGCAGTCGCGCCGAGCCGCCGCCCCGAACCCGCCCGCCGTGCGGCAGGCTGGAGCGATGCAGTTCAGAGTCTTCACCGAACCCCAGCAGGGCGCGAGCTACGACGACCTCCTCGCCATCGCGCAGGCGACCGAGTCGCTCGGCTACGACGGCTTCTTCCGCTCCGACCACTACCTCCGGATGGGCGACGGCGACCCCGGCTACGGCCCGACCGACGCCTGGACGAGCCTCGCGGGCCTCGCGCGCGAGACCGAGCGGATCGCGCTCGGCACCCTGGTCTCCTCCGTCACCTACCGCCCGCCCGGCATCCTCGCGATCCAGGTCGCGCAGGTCGACGCGATGTCGGGCGGACGCGTCGAGCTCGGACTCGGCACCGGCTGGTTCGAGGAGGAGCACGCCGCGTACGGCATCCCGTTCCCGTCGCGCCGCTTCGACCTGCTCGAGGAGCAGCTCGAGATCGTCACCGGCCTCTGGTCGACTCCGGTCGGCGAGCGCTACTCGTTCGCGGGCGAGCACTACACGCTGACCGACTCACCGGCGCTGCCCAAGCCGGTGCGTCTCCCGCTGCCGGTCATCGTCGGCGGAGGCGGACCCAAGCGCACGCCGGCCCTCGCGGCCCGCTTCGCCAGCGAGTTCAACCTGCCGTTCCCCGAGTTCGACGCGATCCCGGGGGCCTTCGCGCGCGTCGACGACGCCTGCCGCGAGATCGGGCGCGAGCCCTCCTCCCT
The DNA here is from genome assembly GCF_009807175.1 of Rathayibacter sp. VKM Ac-2803. Taxonomy (NCBI): domain Bacteria; kingdom Bacillati; phylum Actinomycetota; class Actinomycetes; order Micrococcales; family Microbacteriaceae; genus Rathayibacter; species Rathayibacter sp. VKM Ac-2803. Next base: position 728,807 of record NZ_WUCD01000001.1, read on the forward strand.
CGTGCACTCGGTCGCGCTCATCGCGGTCGGCGGAGGCGACGAGGCCGAGTTCACGCGCCGTGCCGCGGCGATCGGCCGCGAGCCGGCCGAGCTGCGCGAGCACGGCATCGCGGGCGGCGTCGACGAGACGGTCGACCGCCTCGAGTCGCTCCGCGAGGCCGGCGCCGAGCGGGTCTACCTGCAGTTCATGGACCTGCGCGACCTCGACCACGTCGACTTCTTCGCCCGCGAGGTGCTGCCGAAGCTCTCGGCCTGACGCCGCCCGCGCTCCCCGCCCGCCCCGATTCCGCGAAAGTCGCGGTAGTCGCGCTCGACTACCGCGACTTTCGAGGAGTGGGCGGGCGGATCGGCGGGCATGACGACTCGTGGAGTCTCGCCGGGGGTGACCGCGCGCAGACCTAGGCTGGACGGGATGGCTGACACGATCGAGCGCCCCGACGAGCGCGTGGGGACCCGCTCCGCGGCCGAGGTGCCGTGGATCGTGCTCGTCTGGGACGACCCGGTCAACCTGATGTCGTACGTGTCCTACGTCTTCCGCAGCTACTTCGGCTTCGGCCGCGCCGAGGCCGAGCGGCTCATGCTGCAGGTGCACACGGAGGGTCGCGCGGTCGTCGCGACCGGCAACCGCGAGGAGATGGAGCGGCACGTGGAGGCGATGCACGGCTACGGCCTGTGGGCGACGCTGCAGAGGGCCGACGCGTGAGCGGCCGACGCGCAGTGAACGGCGGAGTCTGATGCGCGCGTTCCGCCGCGACTCCTCCGGTGCCGCCGTCGCCCGCTTCGACCGCGAGGAGGCGGGCATCCTCCGCCACCTCGCCGGCGAGATGCTCGAGCTGCTCGACCGCGGCGCCACCTCTGAGGAGGCGCGCTCCGACCCGGCACTCGCCCGGCTGCTGCCCGACGCCTACCGCGACGACGCCGAGGCGGCGGCGGAGTTCCGCCGCTTCACCGGCGCCGACCTGGCCGGCCGCAAGATGGACGACGCGCGCGCGATCACCGCGGCGCTCGACGCCGGCGACGGCTCGGGGCACGGTCGGATCTTCGCCGGGCTCGGCGAGGTCGCGGTCCGGCTCGAGCCCGGCCCGGCCCTCTCCTGGCTCCGCGCGCTCACCGACATGCGGCTCGCCCTCGCGGTGCGCCTCGGCATCGTCGACACCGACGACGTCGAGCCCGAGGGTGAGAACGCCGCCGCGATCCGCAGCGTCTACGACTGGCTGGGCAGCGTGCAGGACGGCCTGGTCCACGCCGTCGACGTCTGAGCCGGGCCGGCCGCAGGCTCGGCGGCGAGGGAACCCCGGGCCGACCAGGCCGCCCGCGCGGGTCGGCTCCCTCAGCGGTGCAGGGTTCCCCGGTGCACCTTGCTACCCCCGTCCACAGGTGTGGATAACCCTGTGGAGAGGTGTGGACAACCCGGTGACCACCGGTGCCCGGGTGGCGCCGCATCCGCCGCACAGCGCTGAGCACGGGGTGCAAGGGGGCTGTGCGGGGATGTGGAAACGGATACGGTCCAGCCTGTGAATACTCAGGCGGGACATCAGGCCAAGCGCACGGCGAACGAGGCGCAGGACTCGACGGCGGTGCGCACACTGGCGCGCTTCGGCTTCGCCGCGAACGGACTCGTGCACCTCCTCATCGGAGGCATCGCGCTCGGAGTCGCGCGCGGAGGCGGCGGCGAGGCCGACCAGACCGGCGCCCTCAGCGCCCTCGCCGCGCAGCCGGGCGGAGTCGTCGTGCTGTGGGTCTGCGCCATCGGCCTCCTCGGACTCGCTCTGTGGGGCGTCCTCGAGGTCTTCCTCGTCTCGCCCGGCGACAGCGCCGCCGAGACCTGGGGCAAGCGCGCGAAGGAGGCGGCCAAGGCGATCGTCTACGCCGCGCTGGGCGTCACGACCCTCCGCTTCGCGATGGGCGGCAGCTCGAGCTCGTCGCAGTCGTCCGAGAGCGCGAGCGCGCAGGTGCTCCAGGCGCCGGGCGGCGTGGTGCTCCTCGTGATCGTGGGACTCGCGATCCTCGTCGTGGGCGGCGTCTTCGTGTACCGCGGAGTCACCAAGAGGTTCCTGAAGAACATCGCGACGCCTGCGGGCACGACCGGCACGGTCGTCACCTGGCTCGGCATCGTCGGCTACGCGGCGAAGGGCGTCGTCCTCGCGGTCCTCGGGGTGCTCGTCATCCTCGCCGCGGTGCAGCACGACCCGTCCCAGGCGGGCGGGCTCGACGAGGCGCTGAAGTCGCTCGTCGAGCTGCCGTTCGGGGTGCCGCTGCTCAGCGGAGTCGCGGTCGGACTGATCGCGTACGGCGTGTTCTGCTTCGCGCGGGCGCGCTGGCCGCGCCTCTGACCTCTCCGGCGTGCAGAACCGAGGCGGAGGCGGGCGATCGACCCCGCAGCGCGGTCTCGGCCCCTCTCCTCCTCGGTTGTGAACGCGTCTCGACCCGGAGTCTCGGTGTCGTCACCCGATCGCGGGTGCTACCCGGGTCCGTCGATCTGCGCAAGCGGTCCCGCCGTCCTCGTCTCGGTGACACGCTGAGCAGGTGAGTGCAGAGATCGACGGGCAGAGCTGCCCGGCACCGGTCGAGGAGGCGTCGCGCCTCCTCCGGGCCGTGGCCTCGGGCGACCGAGCCGCGTTCGCCGAGCTCTACGACCGCTTCGCTCCGCTGTTCGCCGCCTCCGTCGCGACCGTGCACACCGACCCCACCGTTCGGGACCGGCTCTGCACCGAGGCGTTCACCGAGGTCTGGCGGCGCGCTCGAGACGGCGCCGCCTCCGATCGGCCCGTGCTCTGGCTGCTCGAGGTGCTCTGCGAGACGCTCGGCTCGGCGCGCGGCCTCGCCCGCCGCCCGCTCGGCGACGACGTGCTCGGCCTGAGCTGCCCCGACCGCGAGCTCCTCCTCCTCGCCGCAGCCGGCCGCTACACGCAGCCAGAGATCGCCGCGCTCACCGGGATCGGCGAGCCGCGACTCCGCGTGGTCCTCCGCGAGGCGCTGCGCACGCTCCGCGGCGGCGAGCTCCGCACGGCCTGAGTGCGCACCGGCGGGAATCGCGTCTCCGCCCGGGAATACAGCCACGCGCGGTAAAGTTGAGTCAGTCGAACTCAACTTTCGATCACCACGGAGGAGATCACCAGATGCAGGCCGGTCAGCAGGGCGAGCAGTCCGCCCTCGAGCAGTACGGCGTCGACCTCACAGCGATCGCGGCGAGCGGCAAGCTCGACCCGGTCATCGGTCGCGACGCCGAGATCCGGCGCGTCAGCCAGGTGCTCACGCGCCGCACCAAGAACAACCCCGTCCTCATCGGTGAGCCCGGCGTCGGCAAGACGGCCGTCGTCGAGGGCCTCGCCCAGCGGATCGTGGCGGGCGACGTCGCCGACAGCCTGAAGGACAAGCGCCTCGTCAGCCTCGACCTCTCGGCGCTGATCGCCGGCGCGAAGTACCGCGGCGAGTTCGAGGAGCGCCTCAAGGCCGTCCTGAAGGAGATCAACGACTCCGACGGCCGCATCATCACCTTCATCGACGAGCTGCACACCCTGATGGGCGCGGGCGGCGGCGACGGCTCGGTCGCGGCGGCGAACATGCTCAAGCCGATGCTGGCGCGCGGTGAGCTGCGGATGATCGGCGCGACCACCCTCGACGAGTACCGCCAGTACATCGAGAAGGACGCGGCCCTCGAGCGCCGGTTCCAGCAGGTGTTCGTCGGCGAGCCGACCGTCGAGGACACGGTCGCGATCCTCCGCGGGCTCAAGGAGCGCTACGAGGCGCACCACAAGGTCGCCATCGCGGATGCCGCGCTCGTGGCCGCCGCGTCGCTCTCGAACCGCTACATCACCGCCCGCCAGCTGCCCGACAAGGCCATCGACCTCATCGACGAGGCCGCGTCGCGTCTGCGGATGGAGATCGACTCCGCACCGGTCGAGATCGACGAGCTGCGCCGCTCCGTCGACCGGCTGAAGCTCGAGGAGCTCGCGCTGAAGAAGGAGAAGGACGAGGCCTCGAAGGCGCGACTCGAGAAGCTGCGCGAGGATCTCGCCCGCCGCGGCGCCCAGCTCGACGAGCTGCAGCAGCGCTGGGAGCGCGAGCGCGCCTCCCTCAACCGCGTCGGCGACCTCAAGAACAAGCTCGACGCCCTGCGGATCGAGGCCGAGCGCGCCCAGCGCGAGGGCAAGCTCGAGCGCGCCTCCCGTCTGCTCTACGGCGACATCCCGGTGATCGAGCGCGAGCTCGCCGCCGCCGAGAAGGAGGAGGAGCCCGTCGAGGGCCGCATGGTCAACGAGCAGGTGACGGCCGATGACATCGCCGCCGTCATCGCCGCGTGGACCGGCATCCCCGTCGGCCGCCTCCTGCAGGGCGAGACCGAGAAGCTGCTGCACCTCGAGACCGAGCTGCACCGCCGCCTCATCGGGCAGAACGAGGCGGTGTCCGCGGTGTCGGACGCGGTCCGCCGCACCCGAGCGGGCATCTCGGACCCCGACCGGCCCACCGGCTCCTTCCTGTTCCTCGGCCCGACGGGTGTCGGCAAGACCGAGCTGGCGAAGGCGCTCGCCGACCACCTCTTCGACGACGAGAAGGCGATGGTGCGCATCGACATGTCCGAGTACGGCGAGAAGTTCGCCGTCTCGCGGCTCGTCGGCGCCCCTCCCGGCTACATCGGCTACGAGCAGGGCGGTCAGCTGACGGAGGCGGTGCGGCGCCGCCCGTACTCGGTGGTGCTGCTCGACGAGGTCGAGAAGGCGCACCCCGAGGTGTTCGACATCCTGCTGCAGGTGCTCGACGACGGCCGGCTGACGGACGGGCAGGGGCGGACGGTCGACTTCCGCAACACGATCCTGATCCTCACCTCGAACCTCGGCTCGCAGTTCCTGATCGACCCGACCCTGTCGCGGTCGCAGAAGGAGGAGGCGGTGCAGCAGATGGTGCGCCAGGCCTTCAAGCCCGAGTTCGTGAACCGCCTCGACGACATCGTGATCTTCCAGGCGCTCGACCGCACAGAGCTCGGCGAGATCGTGTCGCTCTACGTCGACCGGCTCTCGTGCCGCCTGGGGGAGCGGCGGCTCGAGCTCGCGGTGACGCCCGCCGCGCGCGGGTGGCTGGCCGAGCGCGGCTACGACCCGCAGTACGGGGCGAGGCCGCTGCGCCGCCTGATGCAGCACGAGATCGACGACAAGCTGGCGACGGCGCTGCTCGACGGCTCGATCCGCGACGGCGACGTGGTGCTGGTCGAGGTCGCCGACGACGGCGACGCGCTCACGGTGTCGGCCGGGCTGGCCGCCGCGGCGTAGGCCGCCGGCTCCGCCCGTTCCTCAGAAGTTGCGGTAGTCGCGCTCGACTACCGCAACTCTCGAGTACTCGGCGTACCTGCGGACTCGACGGGGCGGCGCTCCTCCACAGGGCGGGGGAGGAGGCGATCCGTCCACAGCTGCGAGGATCCGCGGATCGGCGGGGAGCGCGGGTCGGTAGCGTCGCGCCCATGCCTCCTCCTCTCGTGCCGCCCGCGAGTCCCCGCATGGCCGATCTCGCTCCCGAGCAGCGCCCGCGCGAGCGGCTGCGCGCCCACGGAGCCGCATCGCTGACCGACGCGGAGACCCTCGCGATCCTGATCGGCACCGGCGTCAGAGGGGCCAACGCGACCGTCGTCGCCCAGCAGCTCCTCGCGCGCTTCGGCGGCATCGACGCTGTCTCGCGGGCCGGGGTCGCCGATCTCGTCCGTCATCGCGGCATCGGCGAGGTCGCCGCCTGCCGCATCGTCGCCTCCTTCGAGCTGCGGCGGAGGATGAACCGCGTCGGCCGCACCGCCCGCGTCCTCGACGCCGCGACCCTCGCCGCCCTCGTGACGCCCCTTCTCGCCGCCCGCCCCGCCGAGACGGTCCTCGCCGTCGCGCTCACCGAGGCCGGCGCCGTGCGCGACGTGCTGACCCTCGCCGACGGGCCGCCCGCGCACGCCGACCTCCCCGTCTCCGGCGTGCTCGCCGAGGTCCTCGCGCGGGGCGCCGCCACCGTCGCGCTCGCGCACTCGCACCCGGGCGAAGCCCACGTGCTGCCGTCCGACCGCGCGGCGACCCGCGCCCTGATCGAGGGGGCGGAGGCGTGCGGCCTGCGCTTCCTCGCGCACGTCGTCGTCGGCAGCGACGGCTGGGAGGAGGCGCCCCCGTGAGCGCCGCCGCAGCCCCGCCCTCGTCCGTCGCCCCTCCGGCGTAGCGTGGAGGCACCCCATCCACCTCTCCGACCAGGGAGTCCCCATGCGAGCAACACTCATCCACGGCGAGCGCGACATCCGACTCGAGGAGGTCCCCGACCCCGTGCTCTCGACCGGGCGCGACGCGATCGTGCGCGTCACGGCGGCGTGCGTCTGCGGCTCCGACCTGTGGCCCTATCGCGGCGTGACCCCGACGAAGGAGGCGCACCGCATCGGCCACGAGTTCGTCGGAGTCGTCGAGTCGGTCGGCGACGACGTGCACGACATCGCCCCGGGCGACTTCGTCATCGCGCCGTTCTACATCTGCGACGGCACCTGCGCCAACTGCGCCAACGGCGTCTCCACCTCGTGCCTGACCGGCGGCTGGTGGGGCACCGAGGTCGGCGAGCAGGGCTTCGCCGACGGCGCACAGGGCGAGAAGGTGCGCGTTCCGCTCGCCGACGGCACGCTCTTCCGCGTCGGGACCGATCCCGACCCGGCCCTCATCCCCAGCCTGCTGACGCTCGCCGACGTGATGGGCACCGGTCACCACGCCGCCGTCTCGGCCGGAGTCTCGGCGGGCTCGACCGTCGCGGTCGTCGGCGACGGAGCGGTCGGCCTCTGCGCCGTGCTCGCCGCGAAGCGCCTCGGCGCGACCACGATCATCGCGATGTCGCGGCACGCCTCCCGGCAGGCCCTCGCCACGCGCTTCGGAGCGACCCACATCGTCGACACCCGCGGCGACGAGGGCGTCGCGGCCGTCCGCGAGCTCACCGGCGGCATCGGCGCCGACTGCGTCCTCGAGTGCGTCGGCACCAAGGAGTCGATGCAGCAGGCCCTCGACTCCGCCCGCCCCGGCGGCATGGTCGGCTACGTCGGCGTCCCCAACGGCGGCCCCGAGCTGCCCGTGCGCCAGATGTTCGGCTCGAACGTCGGCGTCAACGGAGGCGTCGCGCCCGTCCGCGGCTACATGGCCGAGCTCCTCCCCGACGTGCTGAGCGGCGCGATCGAGCCGGGCCTCGTCTTCGACCTCGAGCTGCCCCTCGACGAGATCGCGGAGGCGTACGCCGCCATGGACGAGCGCCGCGCCATCAAGACGCTCGTCCGCCCGTAGCCTGCCCCGCAGGGGCGTATCGAGCGCCGTGCCATCCCGACCCTCGTGCGCCCGAGCACGCTGGTCGAGTAGCCCCGCAGGGACGTATCGAGACCCGCCCGCTTCAGACGGGTGGTCTGCACGCCGCGCCTTCCGACGCCGGTGGATCTCGATACGCCCGCTGCGCGGGCCACTCGATCGGTGAGGGGGAGCCGCGCCCCGCAGCCCACGTCATCAGAACGTGCCCCGCGGGAAACGCCGCCGAAACAGGCGGCGTCTACCGTCGGACACGACCCGGCTGCGGCCGGGTTCTTCTCGAGGCAGTTTCGCTACAACATCGCATAACTCCGCCGACCGCGCGGATCGCGTGCGACTCCTCCCTCCACTTCCGCTACGAAGTAGCACAACAACAGGAGCCCTCATGACGCGCACCGCCCCGCACCGCTCCCGCCTCCTCCTCACCGGCGGCGTCCTCGCCGTCACCGCCCTCGCGCTCGCCGGCTGCGGCCGCGGCTCCGACTCCGGTGCCGCCGCCTCCGCCGACCTCACCGTCGACGACTCCGCCGCCACCGGCACCGTCACCCTCTGGGCCCCCGACGGCGACGCGAAGCAGCTCGACACCGTCCTCGCCGACTACGAGGCCGAGAACCCCGACCTCGATCTCGAGGTGACCCTGGTGCCCTCCGACGAGTACAACACCAAGCTGCAGACCGCCGTCGCCGCCGGCACCGCGCCCGACATCGCGTTCCTCTACACCGAGGCGCAGACGCAGTTCCTCGCCTCCGACGCCTTCGCCCCCGTGCCCGACGACCTGGTCGATTCCGACAGCTTCTTCGAGGGCTCCTGGGACGCCGGCGAGTACGACGGCACCACCTACTCGGTGCCCTGGTACGCCTACACGCGCGTCCTGATCTACCGCTCCGACTTCGCGGAGGCCGGCGGAGTCACCGCCCCGACCACCTGGGACGAGACGCTCCCGTTCTTCCAGGGCCTCGAGGCCGGCGGCGCCGAGTCGGGCTACGGCGCCGACGTCGGCTGGGACACCTACAACGGCCAGACCCTCGCGACCTTCGCGCACCAGGCGGGCGCCGACCTGCTCAGCGACGACGGCTCGGAGTGGCAGCTCGACAGCCCCGAGATGATCGCGGCGGCCGAGTTCAACGCCTCCTTCTTCTCCTCCGGCGTCTCCTCGCCCGACACCCCGCAGTTCCTCGACGCGCAGCCCTACCTCGTCTCGGGGCAGACCGGCTCGATGATCAGCGGCCCGTGGGTCGTGGCGACGCTCGACGACACCGCCGCGGAGGAGGGCTGGACCACCTCGCACATCGCGACCGCCGTGCTCCCGGCCGGACCCGACAGCGGGTCGGGCCAGCTCGCCGGCGGCAGCTGGGGCGTGACCGCCGCCTCCGACAACGCGAGCTCGGCCTGGAAGGTCGTGCGCGAGATGGCGCAGGAGGACACCCAGGTCGCGCAGTACGCGGCCGCCGGCAGCATGCCCGCCGTCGTCGACGCGTGGAGCGACCCCTCGATCGCCGACCAGCCGCTGCTCACCGCCTTCTTCACCCAGCTCCAGGACGTCGAGCCGCTGCCCGCCGTCACCACGTGGACCCAGGTCTCCACGGTCCTCGGCCAGGAGATGGAGAAGGTCGCCCGCGGCAAGGAGACGGCCGCCGACGCGATGGCCGCCGCCCAGCAGCAGGCCGCCTCGATCGGCACGGAGTGACCGCGTGGCTGTGACCGCACTCGCCGGCAAGCCCGTCGCACGGCAGCGGCACGGCCGGCACACCGGCATCGCCTGGCTGTTCCTCGCGCCCTTCGCGGTGATCTTCGGAGTCTTCACCGCGATCCCGGTGATCGCGTCGCTCGCGATGAGCGTCACCGACATCCGCGGCGCCGACCTGCAGCAGCCGTTCGGCGTCGACTTCACGGGTCTCGAGAACTACGCGGTGCTGCTGGGCGACGCGGCGTTCCTCCGCTCGGTGGCGAACACTCTGTACTTCGTCGTCATCGGGGTGCCGGTGACGATGGCGGTCGGCTTCGTGCTGGCTCTGGCGCTCGACACGGGCATCCGGAGGCTGCGCGGCGTCTTCCGCGCGCTGTTCTACGCCCCGGTCGTCACCAACATCGTCTCGGTGGCGCTGATCTGGCAGTACGCGTTCAACCAGAACGGCACGATCAACGAGTTCCTCGGAGCGATCGGGTTCGCCGGCCCCAACTGGCTCGGCGACGAGAACCTCGCGATGCCGGTCGTCATCCTCCTCGGGATCTGGCGCAACTTCGGCACCGCGATGCTGCTCTTCCTCGCCGGCCTGCAGTCGGTCCCCGAGGACGTGCACGAGGCGGCCTCCCTCGACGGGGCCGGGCCCTGGCGCCGGCTGGTGTCGATCACCGTGCCGCTGCTGATGCCCACGACGCTGCTCGTCTCGGTGCTGCTCTCGGTGTTCTTCCTCCAGGTGTTCGACGAGCCCTACCTGCTCACCGGAGGCGGTCCGCTCGGCTCCACGGAGTCGATGGCGCTGTACACCTACCACCAGTTCGGCTTCGGCAACATCGGCGTCTCCTCCGCCGCGTCGTTCCTCCTCCTGCTCATCGTCGCGCTCGTCAGCGTGCTGCAGTTCCGTCTGCTGAGGTCCCGCTCATGACCGTCACCGCCCCTCCTCTCGCTCCCGTCTCGCCGCCGCCGCGGATCGAGCCGGAGCCCCCCTCGCGCACCCGCGCCTCGTCCGACCTCCTCCGCCGGGCCGTGCTCTACCCGGTGCTGACGGTGCTCGCCGTGATCACCCTCCTGCCGTTCGTCTGGGTCTTCTCGGGATCGCTGCGCACCACCGCCGACATCAGCGCGAACCCCGGCGCATGGCTCCCGACCGAGGCGACGCTCGAGAACTTCGGGCGGCTGTTCTCGCAGGCAGGCTTCACCGGATACCTCGGCAACAGCCTCGTGGTCGCCGGGATCGTGGTGGCGGGCAACCTCGTCGCCGCGGCGGCCGCGGGGTACGCGCTGGCCAAGCTCGACTTCGCGGGCAGGCGGGCCGCGACGATCGCCGTGCTGATCGCACTGATGATGCCGTTCTCGGCGGTCTTCGTGCCGCAGTTCGTGGTCACGGTGCGGCTCGGCCTCGTGAACACGCTCGCGGGCATCGCCCTGCCCTCGCTCGTGCTGCCGATCTCGATCTTCATCGTGCGGCAGTTCGCCGAGAGCATCCCGGAGGAGCTGCTCGAGGCCGCGCGGATCGACGGCGCGAGCGAGCTGCGGATCTTCGCCCAGGTGTTCCTTCCGCTGGCCGGACCCGCCCTTGCGACGGTCACGATCATGTCGTTCCTGGCGGCGTGGAACAACTTCATCTGGCCGCTGCTCGTGGCCCAGAACGCCTCGACCTACACCCTCCCGGTCGGGCTCGCGGCGACCAGCCAGGCCTCGCAGAACGTCACCGACTACGGGCTCGTGCTGGCCGGTGCGGTGGTGGTGATGCTGCCGGTGCTGGTGCTCTTCCTGCTCCTGCAGCGCTACTTCGTGCAGGGTATCGTCGCGACGGGCCTCAAGTGACGGGCAACGGAGTGACGGGCACCGGAGTGATCGGCGCCGAAGGGGCAGTGGGCATGGACATCTCGGTGGAGGCGCCCTGCGGCGCAGTGGTCGGTCGCATCGAGGGAGGCATCGCCCGGTTCCTCGGCGTGCCGTTCGCCGAGGCGCCAACGGGGGAGCTCCGGTTCCGCGCCCCCGAGCCGCGCGCCCGCTTCGCCGAGCCGTTCGACGCCTCCGCCTACGGAGCCACGCCGCAGCGCGGGCGCCCGTTCGAGTTCACGACGATCCCCGAGCACTCGATCCCGGGCGCCGACACGCTGACCCTCAACGTCGTCGCGCCCGTCGGCGCCTCCTCCCTCCCCGTCCTCGTCTACCTGCACGGCGGCGGCTACGTCACCGGAGCGGCCTCCAGCGACTGGCACGACGGCTCGGCGTTCGCGCGCGACGGCGTGATCGTCGTCACGGCCGCCTACCGGCTCGGCGTCGACGGCTTCGCGGTGATCGAGGGCGACGCGAACCGCGCGGTCCGCGACTGGCTCGCGGCGCTGCGCTGGGTGCAGGCGAACATCGCGGCGTTCGGAGGGGATCCCTCCGGCGTCACGATCGCCGGCCAGTCGGCGGGCGGCGGGGCGGTGCTCACGCTGCTCGGCTGCGCCGAGGCGCAGCCGCTGTTCGCCCGCGCCGTGGCGATCTCGCCGACCGATCGCAGCGTGCCGCTCGCGGAGGCGTCCGCGCAGGTCTCTGCCTTCGCTCTCGGACTCGGCGTCGCACCGGACCGCGCGGGGTTCGCCTCCCTCGACCCCGACGAGCTCTCGGAGACCGCCGCCCGCACGATGATGCCGGGGGCCTCGATCGTCTTCGCGCCGGTGACCGGCGACGACCTGCTGCCCGAGCCCGTCGCGACGGCCACCGCTCTGGCGGGGCGCGACAAGCCCCTCCTGATCGGCGCGACCGCCGACGAGTTCGACACTCCGCGGATCGAGCGCGACGCCGACGCGCCGCCGCGGGCCACCGACCTGCTCTTCCGCCGCGCGGTCGTGCAGGCCGCGCGCAACCGCGCCGACGGCCCCGCGCCCACCTGGCTGTACGCGTTCGACTGGGTCTCGCCCGCGGTCGGCGGTGCCGGGCACTGCCTCGACCTGCCCTTCTTCTTCGACCACCTCGACGCGGAGGCGACCACCCGGGTCCTCGGCGACGCGCCCCCCGCGGCGCTCGCCGCCACCATGCACCGCGAGCTCGTCGCGTTCGTCAGCGGCGCGGACCCGGCCTGGCCGCCCGCCCGCGGCGAGGCCGGCGACTCCGCCCGCGTCTACGACGTCGAGCCGGCCGTCGTCGCCGGCCGCTTCGACGACGTCCTGCCCCTGGTCGGTGAGCACCGATGAGGGCCGGGGTCGCCCCGAGCACGCTCCGCCGGCTCAACTCCGGCGTCGTCCTGCGCGCGCTCGCCGAGCACGACGAGCCGGTGACCATGGCCGTGCTGGTGCGCGAGGTCGCCCTCTCGCGGCGGACCGTCGAGCTGATCCTGGCGCGCCTGTGCGAAGAGGGCTGGGTCGACGAGACGGCTCCGGATCCGGCCAGGTCCGACGTCGGCCGCCCGCCGCGCACCTTCCGCTTCCGCGCCGACCGCGCGCTCGTCGCAGCGGTGCGGATCGACACCGACTTCGCCTCCGCGGTGGTCTGCGACATCCGCGGCCGCATCCTCGGGCGCTCGCTGCGGGCGCTCCACGACTACCTCTCGCCCGAGGCCGCCGTCGACGACGCGGTCCTCGCGGTCGAGGAGGCGGTCGCCGCGTCGGGACTGCCCCGCGAGCGGATCCACGCCGGCGCGGTCGCCGCCGGTGGCGCGATCGACGAGGACGGTGTCGTCCGGCGCCTCGTCAACTCGCCGCGCTGGAACGGCTTCGCGCTCGCCGATGCCCTCTCCGAGCGCCTCGGCGTCCCCGTCTTCGCCGACAACGACGCCAACCTGGCGGCGCTGGCCGAGCGCTGGCGCGGTGTCGCCGCCGACTCCGCCGCCTTCGCCTGGTGCATCCTCGGGAACCGCACCGGCGTGGGCCTGGTCATCGGCGGCGCGGTGCACCGCGGCTTCCGCGGGGCCGCGGGCGAGCTCGTCGAGGCGGGCGCCCTCGCGACGGGGCGGATGGAGAACACTCCGTTCGGACTGCTGACCTCGCCGCAGCGCTCCGAGCGCGAGCGCGCGCTCCGCTCGGTCGAGGCCGCCCGCGCCGGAGACCCCGAGGCGCTGCGCGAGCTCGACGCCTTCGTCGCCCACCTCGCCGAGCTGCTGTCGACCCTCGCGTGGACGGTCGCGCCCGACCTCTTCGTGCTCGGCGGCGGGCTCGAGGAGGCGGACGACCTCCTCCGCCCGCGCGTCACCGCGTCGATGCGCGGTCTCGGCACCCTCGACGTCGCCGTGCGGTCGACCGTGCTCGGCGCCGACGCCCCGCTGATCGGAGCGGTGAAGTTCGTGCTCGACCGCATGGACGTCGCCTTCTTCGGCCCCACCCTCGCCGCGCCGCCCATCCGGCCGCGCGTCGCCGTCTGACCCCGGCCCACCGGCCCGCTAGGAGAACCGTGTCCGACTCCCTCGACGTCCTCATCATCGGCAGCGGCCTCATGGGCGCCGCCGTCGCCCGGGGCCTGCGCGACGCCGATCCCGCCGTCTCGATCCTCATGGTCGACGGCGGGCCCGCCGCGGGCTCGGTTCCCGGCCTCCATCTGCACGACAGCGAGGAGCCCGAGATCTGGAGCCGCTACAACCGGCAGATCGCGACCGGGGTGCAGGGTCTGTACACCGGGGCCGACGTGACTCCGGACATCACCGACGAGCTCCGCTCCGTCGAGCCCGGCATGTACAACCTGTCGGCGATGGGAGGCGACGCCGGCGCCATGCCCGCGAGCGCGGTCGCGTGGAACGTCGGCGGGATGGGCGTGCACTGGACGGCCGCCACTCCGCGGCCCGCGGGCGGCGAGGTGTTCGACGACGGCGACCCCGCGCAGTGGGCCGCCGACCTCGCGCGCGCCGAGCAGCTGCTCGACGTGCACGACTCCCCGCTCGGACCGACCGGCCCGGGGCGGGTGGTGCTCGACGTGCTCGAGGACGTCTTCGGGTCGGTGAGCGCCCCCGGTCGTCACCCGCAGCCGATGCCGATGGCCGTCGCCGGGAATCCGACCGGCCCGCTGGCCCGCACCGGCCCCAACCGCGTCTTCCCGCCGATCGCGAGCGGAGGCGACGACGCCTTCGAGCTGCGCGCCGGCACGCTCGCGGTGGCGGTGCGCCACGAGGACGGACGTGCGGTCGGTGCCCGGGTGCGCGAGATCGCGACCGGCCGCGAGTACGACATCGACACGCGAGTGACGATCGTCTGCGCCGACGTCGTCCGCACCCCGCAGCTGCTCTTCGCGTCGGGTATCCGTCCGGAGGCGCTCGGGCGCTTCCTCAACGAGCACGCGTTCGTGACCGCGCGAGTGGTGATGGACCTCGAGCGCTTCGGCCTCGACGCCGCGGGGCTGCCGATGCTGCGCGAGGGCGAGTTCGCCACCGACTCGCTCTGGCTGCCGCAGAACGGCGACGCACAGCCCTTCCACGGGCAGATCATGAACACGGTGTTCCTCGACGAGGACCGCACCCCGTTCGCCTACTCGGTCGGCCTCTCCTTCTACACGCCGGTGGAGTCGCGACCCGAGAACCGGCTGGTGTTCTCGGAGCACGAGACCGACGTGACGGGGATGCCGCGCCTCCGCGTGGACTTCGACTACACCGACCGCGACCTCGCGCTGATCGAGGACGCCCGCGAGCGGATCCGCACCGTCGCCGAGCGCTTCGGCTCGTTCGACCCCGAGACGGAGTGCGTCGTGCTCGCGCCCGGGTCCTCGCTCCACCTCACCGGCACGGTCCGCTCGGGCGCGGTGGACGACGGCACCAGCGTCTGCGACCCGTCGGGCCGGGTGTGGGGCGTCGAGGGGCTCTACCTCGCCGGGACGGGCGTGATCCCGACCCCCGTCGTCTGCAACGCGACGCTGACCGGGACGATCACCGCCGTGCGGGCGACCCGCGCGGTGCTGGCCGCGCTGGAGGGCGCGCGCGTGTGAGCGCCCCCGTGCGGTCTGCAGGCCGCACCCCTCTCACCCCACTCCCACCCCGCCCAGGAGGCCACCCGTGAACATCGACCAGCTCGCCACCCGCTACGAGATCGCCCTGCCCGCCTGGATCGAGGACGCCGTGCGCGACGTCCCCGAGTTCCTGCCCGGCCTCGAGGATCGGATGGCACTCGTCCACGCCCTCGCCGACCGCAACTTCCGCGAGGGCAACGGCGGCCCGTTCGCCGCGATCGTCGTCGAGCGCGACTCCGGCCGCGTGGTGTCGGTCGGCGTCAACGTCGTCCTCGGCAGCGGAGTCTCATCGGGTCACGCCGAGGTCACCGCGCTCGGTCTCGCGCAGACCGCGCTCGGCACCTGGGACCTGGGCGGGGAGGGCCTGCCCGCCCACGACCTCGTCGTCAACTGGCGTCCCTGCGTGCAGTGCTACGGCGCGACGCTCTGGTCGGGCGTCCGCCGCCTCGTCGTGGCAGGCTCCGGCCCCGAGCTCGAGGAGATCTCGACCTTCGACGAGGGACCCATGCGCGAGGACTGGGCCGCCGCCTTCGAGGCGCGCGGCATCGAGGTCGTCGACGGGGTCCTCCGCGACGAGGCGCTCGCCGTGTTCCACGCCTACCGCGCCCACGTCGACGCCGGCTCCGCCCTCGTCTACAACGCCCGCGCCGCCACCGACTGACCCGCCGCGCGTCCGACCGTCACCACTCCTCTCGAGAAAGCAGTCCCCGCATGCTCCGCCGTTCGCAGTTCGCCCTCAACGCCATCCAGTGGATCAACGTGAAGGCCGATCCCGACGACCCCGCGAGCGAGTCGCTGTGGCGCTTCGCCGACCCCGCCTTCCGCGACGAGTACCCGCAGGTGCTGCGCGAGATCCGCGATGCCGGATTCGGCGCCACGATGCTCGAGGTGCTCGCGACGCAGACCCTCCAGGACTACGCGCACATGATCGAGGAGTCGGGCCTCGAGCTCGCGCCGGGCTACGCCTCCGTCGCCCTGCCCGAGGACTCGGGTCGCACCCTCGAGCGCGGCAGCGCCGAGTGGGTGCACTGGTTCGACGGCGTCCGGCGCAAGGCGGAGGAGACCAACTACGTCGGCCTCGACACGGTGTTCCTCGCGCCCGAGGTCAGCTTCGAGCCGGGCGTCGTCCGCACCCGCGAGGCGGTCGCCGTCGGAGCAGGATTCGACGAGGGTCGGCTCGACCGCGTGATCGAGATCCTCGCCGAGGCGGCGGAGGTCCTGCGCGCGGAGGGGGTCCAGGCCGGCCTGCACAACCACGTCGGCACCTGGGTCGAGACCGAGCACGAGATCGACCGCGTGCTCGCCGCGATCGACCCGGCCCTGCTGGGCGCCTCCTTCGACATCGGCCACCTGGTCTGGGCCGGCATGGACCCGGTCGCGATGGTCCAGCGGCACTCCGACCGCCTGATCGACCTGCACGTGAAGGATCTGCACCTGGGCATCGCGGAGGCGAGCCGCGCGATCCCGACGCCGTACGACCGGGCGACGGACAGCGGGCTCTTCCTCGAGCCGGGCCTCGGCGGCATCGACCTCGACGGCGTCCTCGCCGCCCTGCCGGCCGACTTCGGCGGCTGGATCATCGTCGAGGTCGATCGCGCCAGCATGCCCCCCGCCGACAGCGCCCGCGTCAGCGGAGCCTGGCTCGACCGGGTCGCGACGGCCTGACGCGCGCGAGGCGCCTGCGCGCGCCGCGGGTGGGCGGATCCGCCCCCCCCGCTGATCGAGTGGCCCGCGCAGCGGGCGTATCGAGATCCACCAGCGTCAGAACGATGGGCCCCGAGCCCGATCCGCTGAAGCCGGTGGGTCTCGATACGCCCCTGCGGGGCTACTCGACCAGCGTGTCGGAGGCCGCCGACGTGTCCGGCGGCCCGGCGCGACCGCTCAGCGCCACCAGCCGTCGAACATCGACAGCGGGACCTGGCGCTTGTGCTCGGTCGCGGCGTAGCGCGCCTCGATCGCCTCGGCGACCTCGGGCGCGACGTCGCCGCCCTCGAGGTAGGTGTCGAGGTCGGCGTAGACGAGTCCGAGGTTCGACTCGTCGGTCTGGCCGGGGTTGTCGTCGAGCAGGTCGGCGGTCGGCGCCTTCTCGTAGAGGCGGGCCGGTGCGTCGAGGTGCTGGAGCAGCGAGCGGCCCTGGCGCTTGGTGAGCCCGGTCAGCGGGAGCACGTCGGCTCCGCCGTCGCCGAACTTGGTGAAGAAGCCGGTCACCGCCTCGGCCGCGTGGTCGGTGCCCACGACGAGCATGCCCTCCTGCCCGGCGATCGCGTACTGCGCGATCATGCGGGCGCGGGCCTTGGTGTTGCCCTTGACGAAGTCCGTGATCGGCTCGCCGACCGCGTCCTCGAACGCCGCCGCGATCCCGTCGACGCCCCGCTGGATGTCGAACGCGATCTGTCGGTCGGGGCGGATGAAGGTCAGCGCGAGTTGCGCGTCGGCCTCGTCGGCCTGGACGCGGTAGGGCAGGCGCACCGCGATGAAGGAGGCGTCGCCTCCGCTCGCACGCACCTGCTCGACCGCGAGCTGGCACAGCCGGCCGGCCAGGCTCGAGTCCTGGCCGCCGCTGATGCCGAGGACGAGGCCCTCGGCCCCGGTGTGACGGAGGTAGTCGGCGAGGAAGCCGCTGCGTCGTTCGACCTCGGCGGCCGGATCGACGGTGGGGGAGACGTGGAGCTCGGAGATGATCTGCTGCTGGACGTCGCGCATCCCTCCACGGTACCCCGGATGTGTGGATCGCAGCGCTGCGTGGCTGCTTTCTCACGGCGCTTCGTGTCGCTCTTAGGTGCCGATGACGAGGACGCTCGCTGCTGATTCGACGACGTCGTCGGTGATGGTCTCGAGCTCGTTGATCTTGAGGACGCGGGCGATCTGAGGCATGAGTCGTTCGAGGAGTCGGAAGTTGCCGCGCGTGATGCGCTCGACGGCGGCGACGGCTTGCGAGTCGGTGAAATCGTCAGGGTTCAGCGCTCGGCCGAGCCTCTTCCACTGCCGGTCGAGGACGAAGAGGAGTTCGTCGCGGGTGAGTGGGTGGTATTGGTGGGCGAAGCCCAGACGGCTGTAGAGCTGGGGGTAGTGGCGGAACTGCTGGTCGATGCCGGGCATGCCGATGAGGATGATCGAGGTCCGTGTGCGGTCGTGGTGGTCGCGCAGGAACTCGATCGCGTTCGGAGTGAGTCGCTCGGACTCGTCGATGGTGGAGGCGACGGTGCGGGCGATGACCCACCCGTCACCGTCCGGAACGAAGGTGCTGCGCAGCTGGAGACGCCAGGTGCTGTGCGCGCCCCAGATCGTCGCCTCGGTCAAGGTCCGCACGGTCAGGACCGGGTCGGTCTCGCTGCCGGTGAGGACCGAGTCGACCAGGTCGACGGCGTGGTAGCTCATCCGGTCGGTGTCGACGTTGGAGAGCCAGTCGGCCTTGGGCTGCACGAACCCCGTCATGTGGGTGAGGGTGAACTGCGGCGCGAGGAGCGCATCGAGCGCGCTCACGTCGACGAGGACCATCGCGTCGAACTCCTCCCTCTGCAGCGCGAGGAGCGCGCTGGTGAGTGCGGCGGGCAGATCCGACCGGCTCATCGGGCGCTCACCGGCTGGACCGCGAGAGGCGTTGCGGCTGCGCGTCGGGCGGCGAGGGTGCTCGGGACGATGAGGGCGAGGGTCGTGACGAGAGAGAGCAGCAGCAGTCCGGTGCCGGCGGTCAGCGCGAGTGACGTCTCGGCGGTGACGCTCACGGCGGTCTCAACCCCGGCGTCGGGGGCGGCGAGGGTGGCGACGGCGACGAGGATGCCCAGGCCCACGGACGTGCCGAGCTGGTGGAAGGTGTTCACGACTCCGGACGCGGCTCCTGCGTCGTCGGAGGTGGTGCCGGCGATGCCGAAGGTGGTCATCGGCGCGAACGCGAGACCCTGGCCGGCGCCGATGAAGAGCATGGGCGCGGCGACGGCGGTCAGGTAGCCGCTGTCGGGGGTGATGTGGGTGAGCCAGAGCATTCCGGCGAGGGTGAGGACGATGCCGGCGACGAGCAGGATCGTGTTCCCGATCCGGTCGGACAGGCGCGGGATGAGCAGGGCGACGGCGAAGTTGACGAGCGTCATCGGTAGGAACGCGGCGCCCGCCTGCAGCGGGCTAAAGCCGAGGGCGCCCTGGAGGTACTGGGTGGTGAAGTAGAAGAACCCGATCATCGCGCCGAGGTAGAGGAACCGGGTGAGGTAGGCGCCGGTGCGCTGACGGCTCGCGAACAGGTGCAGCGGCATGATCGGCTGCGCCGCCCGCGACTCTGCGACCACGAACGTGACGAGCAGCACGACGGCGAGAGCGAAGGAAGCGAGCGTGGCAGGGTCGGTCCAGCCGTTCTCGGAGCCGTACAGGATCGCGAAGACGAGTCCGCCGACGCCGAAGGTGGCGGTGATGGCGCCGGGGAGGTCGAAGCGTCCGGGCCGGGTGGCCGTCTCGGGGAGGAACTTGGGGGCGAGGGCGATCATGGCGATGCCGATGGGGACGTTGACGAAGAAGCCGGCGCGCCAGGAGATCCAGGAGGCGAGGGCGCCGCCGATGACCATGCCCAGGCTCGCGCCGATGCCGGCGGTTGCGGCGTAGGCCGCGACGGCGCGGGCGCGCTCGCGGCCCGCGAAGCTCGTGGTGAGCAGCGACAGCGCGGACGGGGCGACGATCGCGGCGCCGATGCCCTGAATCGCACGGGAGCCGATCAGCCACCACCCGGCGGGGGCGAAGGCGATGAGAAGCGAGGCGATCGAGAAGACGACGAGTCCGAAGATGAACACGCGCTTGCGGCCGAGGAGATCGCCCGCGCGGGCGCCGAGCAGCAGCAGCCCGCCGAAGACGAGGGTGTAGGCGTCCTGCACCCAGGCGAGGTCCGCGGGGGCGAGGCCCAGGTCGGCCTCGAGGCTGGGCAGCGCGGTGAAGATCACCGAGTTGTCGAGCAGGATCATGAAGTAGCTGACGAGGATGATCGTCAGGATCGCGCCCTTGTGGGGCGTGGTCCCGGGCTCGGTGGTCGCGGGTGTCGATGTCATTGGTGGTTGTCCTTCCCGCATCCATGCAAGCGCTGCGGCTGCATCGGCGGCAGTGACGGGTGTCCCAGGTACTGCCAGGGCACCCCTTCCGCCGCGGAACGTGTCAGGCGGGGTCGACGCGCAGGGTCGTGCTGGTGGCGAGGTCGCTGGTGATCGCGCGCACAGCGGAGCCGCTCCCGTAGTTGCGGCGGTAGGCCTCGTCGATACGGTCATCGACGGTGCCGTCGCGGGCGAAGACGACGTCCTTCGCGACCCCGCCGGCCTCGATGCGGCCCTCGCCGAGGGCCTGAGTGCCGCGGAACCAGCTCGCGTCGGGTCCGTTGACGGAGCGGACGTAGAGCGCGTCGTCGACGCGGACCTGCCAGATGATGACGAGGCGGCGCAGGGTGCCGTCGGTGCGGCGGCCGGCGATGCGCAGCTCTCCGGCGTCGCCGACGCGGCGCAGCTCGTCTGCACTCCAGGCGGTCATGGTGCTTCTCCTAGTTCGAGGGATCGGAGGCGACCTCTGCCGCGGCCGCCTGCTCGCTTTCGCGGGTCGCGGCGAGGCTCGCGAGCATGCGCAGGCCGTCCGCGGAGGGGGTGCCGGGGCGGGCGGTGTAGGCGAGGAGGGTGAGGTCGGTGTCGGAGTCGAGGGTCATCGCCTCGTAGTCGAGGTCGAGGTCGCCGACGAGCGCGTGGTGGATCTTCTTCGTGCCGGTGCGGTGGAAGCGCACGTCGTGCTTCGCCCAGCCGGTGCGGAAATGCTCGCTGCGAGTCGAGAGCTCACCCACCAGGTTGGACAGCTCCCGGTCGTAGGGGTTCCGGCCGGCAGCGGAGCGCAGGATCGCGACGATGTCGTCCGCGGACTTCTCCCACTGCGGGAAGAAGTCGCGCGAGCGCACGTCCAGGAACACGAACCGCGCCGTGTTCGGCGGCCCGTAGGGGCTGGCGATCATATCCGCGTACAGCGCGCGACCGAGCGCGTTGGTCGCGAGGAGGTCGTGGCGATTGTTGCGCACCCACGCGGGCGCGTCCGTGATCGCGTCGAGCAGACGCTGCACGCTCGCGGTCACCTGCGTGGTCACAGCCGCGCGGCGCTTCGCCGGAGCGAGGTTCGCCGCACGGGCCAGGTCGAACAGGTGGGCCCGCTCCGCGTCGTCGAGCTGCAGGGCGCGGGCGAGAGCGTCGAGGACGCTCTCGGAGACGCCGCTGAGGTTCCCGCGCTCGAGGCGGTTGTAGTAGTCGACGCTGACGCCGGCGAGCATCGCGACCTCCTCGCGGCGAAGACCCTCGACGCGACGGTTGCCGCCGTACATGGGCAGGCCCGCCTTCTCAGGAGTGATACGGGCGCGGCGGGTGGTGAGGAACTCGCGGACTTCGCTCTGCATGGTCATGGCGTCGGCTTTCAGGCTTCGGGGATGGAGCGCTCGAACATCGCGGGGCGCTCCTCATCGGGGTCGGGGCCGCTGCGGACCCCGGCGTCGAGGGCGTCGATGCGGGTCAGCTCGTCGTCGGAGAGCTCGAAGTCGAAGACGTCGAGGTTCGCGGCGATCCGCTCGGGGTTCGTCGACTTGGGGATCGCGGAGCGGCCCTGCTGCAAGTGCCAGCGGAGCATCACCTGCGCCGGGCTCTTGCCGTGCTCGGCCGCGATCGCCGCAATCGTCGTGTCGTCCATGACGCTGCGGCGCTCGTCGCCCCAGCCGGGGTAGAAGGTGATGCCGCCGATCGGCGACCACGCCTGAGTCAGGATCCCGCGCTCCGCGTGCTCGCGGCGCACGTCGGGCTGGGTGAAGTAGGGGTGCAGCTCGACCTGGTTCACCGCGGGGATCACGTCCACCTCGGCCAGGAGGCGCTCGAGGTGCGCCGGAGTGAAGTTGCTGACGCCGATCGCACGGACACCGCCGTCGGCGAGGAGCTTCTCCAGCGCCTTGTAGGCCGCGATCGTGGTGTCGAAGCGGGAGGGGACGGGCTGGTGCAGGATCAGCAGGTCGAGCTGCTCGACGCCGAGCTTGCCGGTCGCCTTTTCGAACGCGTGCAGCGTCTGCTCGTAGCCGTAGTCGGTCACCCAGACCTTCGTCTCGACGAACACCTCCGAGCGGTCCAGGCCCGAGCGGCGGAGGCCCTCGCCGACCTCGCGCTCGTTGCCGTACGCGGCGGCGGTGTCGATGTGCCGGTAGCCGGCCTCGAGGGCGGACTGCACGGCGGCGGTCGTCTCCTCGGGCGCGCTCTGGAAGACGCCCAGGCCGAGAGCGGGGAGGGTGACGCCGTTGTTGAGGGTGAGCTGGATCGTCATGCGAGCCACGCTACGACTGCCCGGAGGAGGGAGGGAGGTGCTGGCATTACATGGAACAGCAGAGCCTCCCGCGCCCGCGAGCAGCGCGGTTGCATGGTTGCAGGCCACCGAGACGACGTCCGGTTGCCGAGAGTATCCGCCGCAGCCCGTGCGGCACCACTCCCTCACGAGAGAAGCGAGACCTCATGCGCGCAACCGTCATGTACGCCGCCGGCGACGTCCGGATCGAGACCGTCCCCGACCCCAAGATCCAGGAGCCGACCGACGCGGTCCTCCGCATCGTCGCGGGCTGCATCTGCGGCTCCGACCTTTGGCCCTACGCCTCCATGGAGCACTCCGAGCACGGCGACCGGATGGGACACGAGTTCGTCGGCATCGTCGAGCAGATCGGCGACGACGTCTCCGACGTCGCCGTCGGCGACTTCGTGATCGCCCCGTTCGTCGCCTCCGACGGCACCTGCGACTTCTGCCGCGAGGGTCTGCAGACCTCCTGCCGCCACGGCGCCCACTGGGGCACCCCCGGCGACGGCGGACAGGGCGAGAAGGTCCGCGTCCCCCAGGCCGACGGCACCCTCGTCGTCGTCCCGGCCGGGTTCGACGAGAAGCTCATCCCCTCCCTCCTCGCCCTCTCGGACGTCATGTCCACCGGCTACCACGCTGCGGTCACCGGCGGCGTCGGCCCCGGGAAGACCGTCACCGTCATCGGCGACGGCGCCGTCGGCCTCTCCGCCGTCCTCTCCGCGAAGATCCTCGGCGCCGAGCGCATCATCCTGATGGGCCGCCACACCGCCCGCACCGACCTCGGCCGCGACTTCGGCGCCTCCGACGTCGTCGCCGAGCGCGGCGACGAGGGCATCGCCCGCGTCAAGGAGCTCACCGGTGGCGACGGCACCCACGTCGTCCTCGAGGCCGTCGGGCTGAAGGCCGCGCTCGAGACCGCGTTCGCGGTCGTCCGCGACGGCGGCGTCGTCAGCCGCGTCGGCGCCCCGCAGTTCGCGGAGGTGCCCTTCGGGTTCGGCGACTTCATGCGCAACATCACCCTCACCGGAGGCGTCGCCCCCGCCCGCCACTACATCCCGACCCTGCTCCCCCTCGTCCTGGACGGGACCATCGAGCCGGGCCGCGTCTTCGACCGCACCGTCGACCTCGACGGCGTGCCCGCCGGCTACCAGGCGATGGCCGACCGCGAGGCCCTCAAGGTCCTCGTCCGCCCCACCACCGAGCAGAACTGACCGAGGAGGACAACATGACCGCACCCGAGACCCTCACCGTCCTCGTCGTCGGCGCGACCGGCAGCATCGGCCGCCGAGTCGTCGCCCACGCCCTCGACGCCGGCCACGCCGTGCGCGCCCTCGTCAGAGAGGAGCGACGCGCCGGCCGCCTCGACCCGCGCGCCGAGGTGGTCGTCGGCCGGCTCACTGCCGCAGAGACACTGACCGAGGCCGTCGAGGGGATCGATGCGGTCGTGTTCACCCACGGCGCCGCCTACGGCAGCGACGACGCCCGCGACGTCGACTACGGTGCCGTGCGCAACGTCCTCACCGCCCTCGGCGGCCGGCCCGTCCGCATCGCGCTGATGACCGCGATCGGCGTGACCGGGCGCAGCGTCACGCACGACTGGAAGCGTCGCAGCGAACGCCTCGTCCGCGCCAGCGGCAACCGGTACACCATCGTGCGGCCCGGCTGGTTCGACGCGAACGAGCCCGACCAGCTCGCGATCACCTTCCTGCAGGGCGACACCCGCCATGCCGGCAGCCCCGCAGACGGCGTCATCGCCCGCGACCAGATCGCCCGCGTCCTCGTCGAGTGCCTCACCTCCCACGACGCCGATCGACGCACCGTCGAACTCGTCGCCGAAAACGGCCCTGCACCCGAGGACCTCGCCCCGCTGTTCGCGGCGGCCGACCCCGATCCGGCAGGCCAGTTCGACGGAGTTCGCGACCAGACGAACCTGCCCGCCTCCGCGGAACCGGCTGAGGTGACGGCGGATCTCCAGCGCCTCGGAGCCACTTCGTGAGGGGTCGCCTCGCCGCAGCCGCGGGGACGCTGTCGGTCGCCGCGACCCTCACCGGTTGCACTGCCGGGGACCGTGCAGCGGAAGATCCTGCGACGACGCTGACCTCGGCCTCCAGTGCGGCACCAACCCCGCAGCAGCCCGAACCCTCCACCTCGGCACCGGAGCTGGAGGGGCAGTACCGCGACGGGGAGTACACCGCCCGCGGCTGGTACGGAGGACTGCCGTCGCACCACGACGTCACCCTCACTATCCAGGACGACGCCGTCACAGCGGTCGCCATCACTACCCCGGCCGAGGACGAGACGTCGCTCGGCTACCAGCAGCGCTTCGCCGAGGCTCTCCCCCAGGCGATTGTCGGCCGCCCCGTCGGTGAGCTCGAGGTCGACCGGCTCGCCGGCTCCAGCGGCTGCTCGGAAGGGTTCATGAACGCCCTCGCGCAGATCCGAGACCAGGCCACCGCCTGATCCCTCTAGGAGGTACTGCCCCGTGACCTCCTTCCCACTCTCGACAGGAGCAGCAGCCATGACCGAACCCACCCCCATCCAGCAGCTCGTCGGCGGCTTCGCGCCGAAGATCGTCCAGCTCACCGACGACGTCCTCTTCGGCGACGTCTGGGAGCGCCCCGAGCTCTCCCCCCGCGACCGCAGCCTCATCACCGTGTCCGCCCTGATCATGGGCGGCAACGCCGAGCAACTGCCCGGCCACCTCAGCCGCGCCCTCGAGAACGGCGTCACCCGCAACGAGCTGATCGAGACGATCACCCACCTCGCCTTCTACGCCGGCTGGCCCAAGGCCCTCTCCGCCGTCACCGTCGCCAAGAAGGTCCTCGGCGACACCGCCGACGCCTGACCCCCGCGCACGCTGAGCCCGCACGCCCCCTCGACGCAAGGAGAACCCCATGGAGTACCGCCCCCTCGGACGCACCGGAGTGTCCGTCAGCCCCCTCGCCCTCGGCACGATGATGTTCGGCCCCTGGGGCAACGACGACCGCGCCGACTCGATCCGCGTCATCCACGCGGCGCTCGACGCCGGAATCAACTTCGTCGACACCGCCGACGTCTACTCCGGCGGCATCTCCGAGGAGATCGTCGGCGAAGCCCTCCAGGGCCGCCGCGACGACGTCGTCCTCGCCACCAAGTTCTTCATGCCCATGGGCGAAGGACCCAACCGCTCCGGCGGCTCGCGAAAGTACATCATGCGCGCCGTCGAGGACTCGCTCCGCCGCCTCGGCACCGACTACATCGACCTGTACCAGGTGCACCGCCCGAGCCCGACGACCGACGTCGAGGAGACGCTCGGCGCCCTGACCGACCTCGTCCGGCAGGGCAAGGTCCGCTCGATCGGCTCCTCGTCCTACTCCGGCAGCCAGATCGTCGAAGCGCAGTGGGCCGCCCGCGAGCGCGGCCTCGAGCGCTTCGTGACGGAGCAGCCGCCCTACTCGATCCTCGTCCGCGGCATCGAGGAGGACGTGCTGCCGACCGTGCAGCGCCACGGCATGGGCACCCTCACCTACAGCCCCCTCGCCGGCGGCTGGCTCTCCGGCCGCTGGCGCAAGGACGCCGCCGGCACGCCGACCTCCTCCGCCCGCCCGAGCGCCCGCTTCGACATGAGCACCCCCGCCAACCAGCGCAAGCTCGACATCGTCGAGGAGCTCGCTGTCCTTGCCGAGAGCGCTGACATGACGCTGATCCAGCTCGCGATCGCGTTCGTGATCCGCCACCCCGGCGTCACCTCCGCGATCATCGGCCCTCACACCATGGAGCAGCTCGAGTCCCAGCTGCCCGCCGCCGATCTGACCCTCGCCCCCGAGGTCCTCGACCGCATCGACGAGCTCGTCGCCCCCGGCGTCACCCTCAACCCCGACGACAACAGCTACGGCGCCACCGAGCTGACCCCTGCCGCGCGCCGACGCTGACCCGACCGACCTCTGACGTGACGCCGAGCAGGATCGACCTCGCCGCCGCACTGGCTGCCGCCGACGTCTCGGCGGCAGCCAGGCTCGACGCCCACATCACCACGCTCTGGGACTCGAAACCCGACCCCGACGCGACCCGCTCCCTCTTAAGGGAACTCGCCACCGAGCTAGCTGACGTCCGAGCGCGTTTGAATGCCGCTCTGAACCCCGCCTGGTGGACGGAGGCCAGCTCCGACGTGATCCTCCAGACGTACGAAGACGCGCAGGTGTGGACGCGCAGCAACCCCGACTGCGACGAGCTCACAAGACTCTTCGTTCAAGTGGTCCGCAGTCGCACCTAGCAGCCGCCTCTCTCATCGACGTCGACCCGCCTGAGATCCCGATCCTCGGCCAGCCCAGCCCTCCATCCAGGTGCGAAACGAAGCGGCGCTAGAACACCGCCACGCATTGCCGAGATCCACACCCCGGATGCCCGCGGCACGCCGATCCGCTCCAGCTGTCGCCGATCGTGGATATGCCGGGAGATGTCGCCGATCGCAGACACCTTCACGTTTGTCACCGATCGTGGACAGGCCCGGAGATGTCAGCGAAGATGGACATCTGCGCGGGCGGAGCGCTGGACGCGACGGTCGCTGCGAGGCGATCCGATGGAAGGGATGTCTGCTCATGACACGGATCCGCACGGCCGAGGACGTGGGCGCGATCATCCGTGCACGGAGAAGACGGCTGGAACTCACGCAACAGGAACTGGCTCAGAGGGCCGGCGTCTCCCGGCAACTGATCGTCGCGCTCGAGCACGGCAAAGAGCGGGCGGCTCTGAGCTCGCTGCTCCGAGTCCTGCTGGAGCTCGACTTGGACGTCGACCTCTCGCCGAGCGGTGCGGGAGCGACGGACTCGGAGCGGGAGCCGGCGATCGACCTGTCGCGATACCTCTCCGGCTTCATCGAGATGGAGACGCCATGACCCGTCAGCTGATCGTCTTCATCGGCGGTGTCCGGGCAGGAGTCCTGGAGTGCGAGGTGCGCTCGTCTCGCTTCACCTACGACGAGGCGTAATCGATTCTCGATCGCCCGGGCGATCTCTCCGCCGTCAGTGATGAGGAGATAGGGCGCCAGATCCGGGCGATGAACACCGATCCGAGCACGTGGACGTTCGACGAGCACAACGGACGGTTCAGCCTGGCAGGCGCGCAGGCCAAGTTCGGGCTGCTCCGGCAGAGAGGCGAGTGGATGCTCCCGACCGGTTCCGTGCCGTCCACGCACATCCTCAAGCCGGGGATCCCTTCGTACCGGGCGAGCGCTCTGAACGAGCACGTGTGCCTGGAGCTCGCACGTCGGCTGGGGCTCATTGCTGCGCGTTCTCGGATCGGGCGATTCGACGGCGAGACCGCCGTCATCGTCGAGCGGTACGACCGTTATCGGCTCGGTGAGGATGCGTCGACAGCGGGAGGATCCGAGGGACGAGTCGTCCGGATCCATCAAGAGGACTTCTGTCAGGCGCTCTCGGTCATGCCGTCTCAGAAGTACGAGGACGATGGAGGGCCCGGCCTGCCGAGCATGGCCGCACTCCTTCGACGACACCTTCGCTCGGGACCGGCACGGGACAGCATCGAGAGGCTGCTTCTCGCTGTCGCGTTCAACTGGCTCGTCGCCGCGCCGGACGCTCACGCGAAGAACTACTCCGTCCTCCTCGCCGGTGGACAGGTGGCTCTCGCCCCTCTGTACGACATCGCCAGCCTCACGCCCTACCCGGACTACCGCGCGTCGACGATGCGTCTCGCGCAGAAGGTGGCTGGGGAGTACAGAATCGCCGAGATCGGCGCCGTCCACTGGCGTCGAGAAGCTCGAGATCGTGGGCTCGATCCGGACGAGTTCGCGACCCGGGTCGAGGAGCTCGTCGCAAAGGCGCCGCCGCACATCGAGGAGATCTGCGCCGATCAGGATCTTCTGTCCATCGACCCGGACTTCGTCGAGACGCTTCGCGCGGCGCTGCAAGAACGCGTCGCGGGCGCAGCGTCCTCGCTCCGCTGAGGGACCGTCCGGTCGGGGCTGACGTCGGTGCTCCTCCTCGACTCTCGTGGAAGGCTCGGCCGTCAGTCGCGCTCCGCGACGATGCGGGCGATGCGCTCGGGGACGGTGTCGTCCTGGAGGCTCGTCACATCGCCCAGGGGTCGGCCGTCGCGGATGTCGCCGAGCAGGCGCCGCATGATCTTGCCCGAGCGGGTCTTGGGCAGGTCGGGCACGAGCACGACGTCGCGGGGCTTCGCGATCGGCCCGATCGCGGTCGCCACGTGGTCGCGGAGGCCGGCCGACAGCGAGGCCGCGAGGGCGTTCCAGTAGGCGGGGTCCTCGCGGCCGCGATCGATCGCCTCGTCGGAGGGGATCACGAAGGCCGCGATCGCCTGGCCGGTGACCGCGTCGGCGACGCCGACCACTCCGGCCTCGCCGACCGCGGGGTGCGCGACGAGCGCCGACTCGATCTCGATCGTCGACAGGCGGTGTCCGGAGACGTTGATCACGTCGTCCACGCGCCCGAGCACCCAGATGTCGCCGTCGCTGTCGTACTTGGCGCCGTCGCCCGAGAAGAAGTAGCCCTGCTCGGCGAAGCGGGCCCAGTAGGAGTCGCGGTACCGCTCGGCGTCGCCCCAGACGGTGCGGGCGAGAGCCGGGCCCGTGCCGTCGACGACCAGGTAGCCTCCGGAGCCGTTCGGCACGCGGCGGCCCTCGTCGTCGACCACGAGCGTGCTGAGCCCGGGAAGGGCTCCGAGCGACGAGCCCGGCTTGAGAGTCGAGACGCCCGGCAGGGGGCACATCACCGCCGCGCCCGTCTCGGACTGCCACCAGGTGTCGACGATCGGGCAGCGCCCGGCGCCGATGTTCTCGTGGAACCACACCCACGCCTCGGGGTTGATCGACTCGCCGACCGTGCCGAGCAGGCGCAGGCTCGAGAGGTCGTACTCGGCCGGGACCCCGTCGGGGAACCAGGTCATCAGCGTGCGGATCAGGGTCGGCGCCGTGTAGTAGACCGTCACTCCGTAGCGCTCGATGATCTCGAAGTGCCGGGCGGTGTGCGGGGTGCTCGGGGTGCCCTCGTAGATCACCTGGGTGAGCCCGTTCGAGAGCGGCCCGTAGATCTCGTAGGTGTGCGCGGTCACCCAGGCGAGATCCGCGGTGCACCAGTGCACGTCGTCGGGCTTCGCGTCGAAGACGGCCCAGTGCGTCCATGAGGCCTGCGTCAGGTAGCCGCCGCTGGTGTGGACGAGGCCCTTCGGCTTCCCGGTCGTGCCCGAGGTGTAGATGATGAATAGCGGCGTCTCGGCGTCGAAGGCCTCGGCCTCGTGCACATCGCTCTGCGCGTCGACGACGTCGTGCCACCAGACGTCGCGGCCCGGGGTCCAGGGGATGTCGGGGGTCTCGTCGCCGGTGCGGCGGACGACCAGCACGTGCTCGATCGCGTTCTCGCCCGAGACCGCGTGGTCGGCGTTCTCCTTGACCGGGACGGCCTTCCCGCGGCGGAACTGCCCGTCGGTGGTGACCAGGAGCTTCGCCCCCGTGTCCTCGACGCGGAACCGGACCGCCTCGGCCGAGAACCCGCCGAAGACCAGCGAGTGGATCGCTCCGATGCGCGCGATCGCCAGCGTGATGACGACCGTCTCGGGGATCACCGGCAGGTAGACGACGACGCGGTCGCCCTTCCCGATGCCGAGCGCCGTGAGCGCGTGCGCCGCCCGGGCGACGTCGCGCTGCAGCTGGGCGTACGAGATCGAGCGGCGGTCGCCGCGCTCGCCCTCGAAGTGCAGGGCGACCTTGTCTCCGCGGCCGGCGTCGACGTGCCGGTCGACGCAGTTGACGGCGACGTTCAGCCGGCCGCCCTCGAACCAGGTCGCCCGCGGGACGGAGAGTGTGCCGTCCTCCTGCGGCAGCGCGGGCTCCCAGCGGTGCGCCGTCTGCCAGGGCTCCGCCCAGTCGAGTCGGCGGGCCGCCTCCTCCCAGAACGCGACCGGGTCGGCGGCCGCGCGGGCGTAGGCCTCCGCGCCGACGTTCGCCTCCGCGGCGAAGGCCGGGGGTGCGGGGAACCGGCGGGTCTCGTCGAGCAGGTTCGCGATCGTCTCGGTCATCGGGCGGGTCCTTCGAGGGGTCGGAGCGAGGTCATGCCCACTTCTTCACGGCGTAGCGCTGGAACACGCCGACCACGGCGTCGGTGAGCTTGCCGAGCACGGCGAGCAGGATGATCGCGAGGAACACGCGGTCGATCCGCCCGTTGTTCTGGCTGTCGATGAGCCGGAAGCCGAGCCCCATCGACGAGGCGATGAGCTCGGAGGCGACGAGGAACAGCCACGACTGCGCGAGTGCCAGTCGCAGCCCGGCGATCACCGAGGGCACGACGGCCGGGAGCTGCACCGTGGTGAACAGCCGCACGCCCGAGAGGCCGAAGGCGCGCCCCGCCTCGACGAGGTGCCGGTCGACGTGGCCGAGCGCCGTGGCGACGGTCGTGAAGACCGGGAAGAAGGCGCCGATCGTGATCAGCGTGATCTTCGACTCCTCCCCGATGCCCAGCCAGAGCAGCAGGAGCGGCACCCAGGCCAGCGACGGCACCGCGCGGATCGCGCCGAGGGTCGGGCCCAGGACGACCTCCCACAGCCGCGACAGGCCGAACAGGGCGCCGACCACCAGGCCGAGCGCGGAGCCGATCCCGAAGCCGATCAGCACGCGCTGGGTCGAGATCGCGACGTCCTGCCAGAGGTCGCCGCGCTGCGCGAGGTCGATCCCCGCCGCCCACACCATCGCGGGGGAGGGGAAGACCGACAGCGACACCAGCCCCGTGGTGGTCGCGATCTGCCAGGCCGCGAGCAGCGCGATCGGGAGGATCGCCCCGCCGATGAGCACGAACCAGCGCCGCGAGGACAGCGGCCGCGACCGGCTCGCCTCGTCGTCGCGGAGCCGCTTCCGCGACGCCTCGACGCTCGGACCGACGACCGCTGCCCCGACCGCTCCCGGCGCTTGCACCAGCCCACCGCCCCGGCGCACGAGGTCGGCGTCGGTCACGGACTCGTCGTCTCGGATCGTCATCGTCGTCTCCTCGTGCTCGAACTCGGGGTCGGGGCCGGACGGCTCAGGCGCCGATGGCGTCGGGGTCGGCCGCCTTCGCGTAGGTGTCGTCGAGCAGCGAGTCGAGCGCGTCGTCGACCTGGCTCTGCGCGGCGACGTCGCCGTTCTCGACGAAGATCGGGCCGATCACCGCGAGGACGTCGGTCTGCGCGGATCCGGGGACGTTGTCGACGTCGAGGTTGCTGCGCTCGGTGATGACGGTCGAGGCGACGGCCGGGTCGATGCCCGCGACGGCCGCGAGGATCGACGCGGTCTCGTCCTGGTTCTCGAGCGCCCAGGCGCGGGCGTGCTCGTAGGCGTTCACGACGGTCTGCGCGAGGTCGGGCTTCTCGGCGAGGAAGCTCTCGGTGGCGTTGAGCAGCCCGTACGAGTTGAAGTCGACGTTGCGGTAGAGCAGCGTCGCACCGGCCGCCTCGGCGCCGGCCATGATCGGGTCGAGCCCGGCCCAGGCGTCGACCGACCCGTTCTGCAGGGCGGCCCAGCCGTCGGCGTGCTGCAGGTTCTGCACGGTGACGTCGCCGATCCCGAGCCCGGCGGCCTCGAGCGCCTGCACGAGGAAGAAGTAGGGGTCGGTGCCCTTGGTCGCGGCGATCTGCTTGCCGGCGAGCTGCTCGACGCTGGTGATGCTCGAGCCTGCGGGGACGACGAGGGCCGCCCACTCCGGCTGCGAGAAGATGTCGATCGTCTTGATCGGCGATCCGTTGGAGCGGGCCAGGAGCGCGGCGGAGCCGGCGGTCGAGCCGACGTCGATCGCTCCGGCGCGCAGCGCCTCGTTGGCCTTGTTCGAGCCGGCCGACTGCACCCAGGTGACGGTGACGTCCTGCTCGGCCAGGGCCGCCTCGAGCCAGCCCTTCTCCTTGATGACCAGGCTGAGCGGGTTGTAGGTCGCGAAGTCGAGCGTCAGCGTGCCGCCCTGGGTGAGCGCACCGGAGGCGGCGGGTGCCGCTGCCGCGCCGCCCGAGCCCTCGCCCTGCACGCAGCCGGCGAGGAGCGGGACGGCCGCCGCGGTGAGCAGGCCGGCGAGCGCGGTGCGGCGCGTGAGCGGATTCGTGGTGAACGACATGGGTGCCTCGACTTCGGTACAGGTGCTGATGGGAACGAGTGTGGGGGACGGAGGGAGGGGGTGGGCGGGCCCTGAGCCGGATCGGTGGACGACTCCGGAGAAGGCCGCCTGGGGAGGAGTCAGTGCCGTTCGATGCCGAGGCCGGCCAGCAGGTCGGCGCGCCGCTCGGCGAGCTCTGCCGACCCGCGATCGCGGGGCCGCGCGCCGGGGACCGTCATGATCCGCTGGATCCGGGACACGCCTCCGGGCTCGTCGCGCCCGAGCAGCACTATGCGGTCGGCCAGCTGCAGTGCCTCGTCGACGTCGTGCGTCACGAGCAGGATCGTGGCCGGAGCGGCCGCGTGGACATCGAGCAGCAGGTCCTGCATGCGCAGGCGCGTCAGCGCGTCGAGTGCGCCGAAGGGCTCGTCCAGCAGCAGGACGCCCGGGTTGCGGGCGAGCGCGCGGGCGAGCGAGGCGCGCTGGGCCATGCCCCCCGAGACCTCGCGGGGCCGGGAGCGGGCGTGCGCCGTCAGCCCGACCAGGACGAGCAGCTCGTCGACGGCGGCGCGGGCGGCCTCGCGCGGGGTGCCCCGGGGCAGCCCGAGCGCCACGTTCGCGGCGATCGTGCGCCAGGGCAGCAGCCGCGGCTCCTGGAACGCCACCGCGCAGCGCGGATCGATCCCGGACACCGGCCGGCCGTCGATCAGCACCGACCCGGCGGTCGCGGTGTCCAGGCCCGCGGCGATCCGGAGCAGGGTCGACTTGCCGCATCCGCTCGGCCCGAGGATCGCGATGACCTCGCCCGCGGCCACGTCGAGGGTGACGTCGGTCAGCACGGGGGCGCCGGGCGCGAAGGTGCGCGCGACCGACTCGAAGCGCACCGGGAACGCCGACTGACCGAGCTCGGCGTCGAAGGCCAGGCTGGTGCGGGAGGGCGTGTCGGTCATGGGGCTCCGGGGCAGCGGGGCGGGCGGGCGGACCGTCACGATCGTACGGAGCCGCCCCGCCTCCTCCGATTCCGCGACGACACGCGGAGTAACAGAGGGCCCGCGGGACTACGCCCGGACGAGCACCAGCTCGTCGAGACCGAGACGCGTGCGCGGTGCGACCTCGCGCTCGCGCAGCTTGTCGTTCGGCAGCTCGTCGGGCGCCGCGAGCACGCCCACGGCGGCGACGGTCACGGGCTCGAAGCGCTCGTCGACGTCGAAGGCCGCGCGGATGCCGTCCTTCTCGAAGCCGGCCATCTGGTGCACGTGCAGCCCCTCGTGGTGCGCCTGGATGCTGAGGTGCGCGACCGCCTGGCCGAGGTCGTACACGGCCCACGGGCGCGCGTCGCCCTCGGCGTCGACGGTCTCGGTGAGCGCGACGATCAGCACGGCCGCGGAGCCGGCCCAGACGGCGTTGAAGCCCATCAGGTTCTCGACGATGCGGTCGAACTCGGGCGTGCCGCGTCGCGCGACGATGAAGCGCCAGGGCTGCGTGTTGCTGGCGGAGGGGGACCAGCGCGCGGCCTCGAGCAGCGAGGTGAGGGTCTCGGTCGAGATCTCGGTGGAGGCGTCGTACGAGCGCGGGCTCCAGCGCTCGGCGAGGACCTCGAGGATCGGGGCGCTGGTCGAGGCGGTGCGGGGGGCCGTCAGGGTCATGAGGAGCTTCTTTCTGAGAGTGCGGAGAAAGGTCGGGCTCCGTTGCCCGATGAGGTCAACCCGCGGGTCGGCGCCTGCATTCCCGGGCCGCGCGTTCGCCCACGGAGGAGCACGGAGTCCTGTCGGTGCGAAACGGTACGGTGGTGGACGGCGTGGTTCCCCGCGCTCCCATGATCACGAATCTGATGGAGGATCATCACATGGCCCAGCACTTCGACGTCGTCGTCCTGGGGGCGGGCCCCGGCGGCTACGTGGCCGCGATCCGCGCAGCGCAGCTCGGCAAGTCCGTCGCCGTCGTCGAGAAGCAGTACTGGGGCGGTGTCTGCCTCAACGTCGGCTGCATCCCGTCGAAGGCGCTGCTGCGCAACGCCGAGCTCGCCCACATCTTCCACTCGCAGGCCAAGCAGTTCGGCATCTCGGGTGACGTCTCCTTCGACTTCGGCGCGGCGTTCGACCGCAGCCGCAGCGTGGCCGAGGGCCGCGTCAAGGGCGTCCACTTCCTGATGAAGAAGAACAAGATCACCGAGTTCGACGGCACCGGCTCGTTCACCGGCCCGAAGGGCATCGACGTCGAGCTGAGCAAGGGCGGCACGGAGTCGATCACCTTCGACGACGCGATCATCGCGACCGGCGCGAGCGTCCGCCTCCTGCCGGGCGTCGAGCTGAGCGAGAACGTCGTCACCTACGAGACGCAGATCATGACCCGCGACCTGCCCGACACGATGGCCATCGTGGGCGCGGGTGCGATCGGCATGGAGTTCGCCTACGTCCTGAAGAACTACGGCGTCGACGTCACGATCATCGAGTTCATGGACCGCGCCCTCCCCAACGAGGACCCGGACGTCTCCAAGGAGATCCAGAAGCAGTACAAGAAGCTCGGAGTCGAGATCCTCACCTCGACCAAGGTCGAGTCGGTCGTCGACAAGGACGGCTACGTCACCGTCACCTACACCGGCAAGGACGGCACGCAGTCGACCCTCGAGGTCGACAAGGTCCTCATGTCGATCGGCTGGGTCCCGCGCGTCGAGGGCTTCGGCCTCGAGAAGACCGGTGTCGAGCTCACCGAGCGCGGCGCGATCGCGATCGACGACCACATGCGCACCAACGTCCCCGGCATCTACGCCATCGGCGACGTCACCGCGAAGCTCCAGCTCGCGCACGTCGCGGAGGCGCAGGGCGTCGTCGCCGCCGAGACCATCGCCGGTGCCGAGACCCAGACGCTGGGCGACTACCGGATGATGCCGCGCGCGACCTTCTGCCAGCCGCAGATCGCCTCCTTCGGCCTCACCGAGAAGCAGGCGACCGACGAGGGCCACGAGATCACCGTCACGACCTTCCCGTTCATGGCGAACGGCAAGGCGCACGGCCTAGGCGAGCCCACCGGCTTCGTGAAGCTCATCGCGAGCAAGAAGTACGGCGAGCTCCTCGGCGGCCACATGATCGGACCGGACGTCTCCGAGCTGCTCCCCGAGCTCACGCTCGCGCAGAAGTGGGACCTCACGGCCACCGAGCTGGCGCGCAACGTGCACACCCACCCGACGCTGTCGGAGGCGCTCCAGGAGGGCTTCCACGGCCTCAAGGGGCACATGATCAACCTGTAGGCCCCGCCTGCCGCCACCTCCGGCTCGCAGGATCCGCTTCGGCTCGTCCGATCCGCCGGATCCTGCGAGCCGGACGTGTTTCCGCGAGCCGAACGTCGTCGAGCGTCATCTCCGGCTCGCAGGATCGCGTTCGGCTCGTCGAATCCGGCGCATCTCGCGAGCCGAAGGTGTTCCCACGAGCCGAACTCGCCCGGCAGCTGTCTCCGGCTCGCGGAATCCCATTCGGCTCGCGAAATCCGCGAGTTCCTGCGAGCCGAACGTGTTTCCACGAGCCGAAGGTGCACCCCGACGCCGGATACCGTGGACGGATGGATGCGCGCCTCCTCGACCACCTCGCCTCCGCCGCCTGGCCGCCGCTCGAGCGACGCGACCTCGACGGCTGGCAGCTGCGCGCCGCCTCCGGAGTCACCAAGCGCGCCAACTCCGTGCTCACCTCGGGCCCCGTCCCCGACGTCGCGCGGGCCATCGCAGAAGCGGAGGAGTTCGCCCGGGACCGCGGGATCCCCCCGCTCTTCCAGCTCGGCCCCGCCAGCGATCCCGCAGACCTGCCCGACCTCCTCGCCACCCGCGGCTACGAGCCCCACGACCGCACGCTGATCCTCACCGGCTCGGTGGCGGAGGCGCTCGCCGCGCTCCCGGAGGCCGGCATCGAGGCCTGCGCGGTCCCCGACGACGACTGGATGTCGCTCTGGTGGTCGGTCGACGGCCGGGGCGGGGCGGCCGAGCGCGACGTCGCCCAGCGGATCCTCGCGGGTTGCGACTCCTCCTACGCCCTGCTGCGCGACGAGAGCGGCCCCGCGGCCTGCGGGCGGCTCGCCCACGTCGCGGCTCCCGACGGCGAGCAGTGGAGCGGGCTCTTCGCGCTGGCGACGCGCCCCGACGCGCGCCGGCGCGGGCACGCCTCCGCGGTCGTCCGCACCCTGCTCGAGCGCGCGCGCGGCGAGCGCTTCTGGCTGCAGGTGCTCGCCGACAACGCCGGGGCCCGCCGCCTCTACGCCTCGCTCGGCTGCCGCGAGTCCTCCTGGTACGAGTACTGGCGGGCCTGACCCGGCGCGCTCAGCCGATCAGGGCGCGGGCGACCGCGTCGGCCCGCGCGGCGTCGCCCGTGACCTGCACGCGCCACCAGACCGAGTCGGCGACCAGGTCGATCTCGCACGAGCCGCCTCCGCAGCCCGAGAGCGCCCGGTCGCCGAGCCCGTCGAGCGGCGTCAGCGGGATCGCGAGCCCGGAGGTCAGCGACAGGTTCTGCCAGCCCTCCACGCCGTTCGGCAGCACGTCGACGCTCAGCCCCGCGTAGGTGCTGCTGGTCGGGTCGGTCCAGGTGCAGGAGGCGTATCCCGCCCGGGCGGCGGCCGCGGCCGGCGCGGTCGCCGGGGCGGCGCCCTCCGTGCCGGCGCCGGGCGTCGCCTGGGCGAGCCCCGCGGTCGTCGTGAGCTCCTCGGCCGTGAGCAGGTCGGCGCAGACCGGAGTGTCGGCGGTGATCGGCTCGTCGAGCCTCCCGCTCGCGGCGTCCGCCGTCTCGGAGACGAGGGCGGCGAGGTCGGCGTCGGCCGGCGCCTCCGTGAGCTCGATCGTGACCCAGGTCGTCCCGGCGAGGAGGTCGACGTCGCACAGGGTGTCGGCGCACGCGCTGTAGGCCTCGACGTCGGTCGCGAGCCGTGTTCCCGGGTGCGCCGCCGCCGCGAACGCCTCGGCCGCGTCCTCGAGGGCCGAGGCGGTGATCGACGCCGCGCCGTCCTCCCGGTACCAGGAGCAGGCGAGCAGCCCGCCGTTCTCCTGCGCGGCCTCGCGGATCAGCTCGGACGAGCCGCGGACGGCGACCTCGCGGGTCCCCTCGAGATCGCTCGACGGCACGGCGAGGGCGGCCGACGCGCGCCCCACGGGAAGCAGTTCGTCGCAGTCGAGCCGCGAGGAGGCGGTGGCGGTCGGAGTCGCGCTGGCCGTGGGGCTCGTGATCGGCTCCGCGGCCGTGCAGCCCGCCAGCGCGACGAGCACCGCGAGGCCCGCGGCGACCGCCCGGAGCCTCACGCGGCCAGCTCGCGCTCGATCGCCGCCGTGAAGGCGTCGATGTCGGCCTCGGTGGTGTCGAACGAGCAGACCCAGCGCACCTCGCCGGTCGCCGGGTTCCAGTCGTAGAAGCGGTAGCCCTCCCGGAGGCGGTCGGCCACGCCCGCGGGCAGGGTGGCGAACACCGCGTTCGCGTGGGTCGGCTGCGTGAACGCCAGTCCGCGGATCCGCCCGGCCGCCACGGCCTCGTCGAGGTGCGAGCGGAGGCGCGCCGCCATCGAGTTCGCGTGCCGCGCCGAGCGCAGCCACAGCGCCTCCCCGGAGCCGTCGCCCAGCATCGCGAGGAGCTGCGCCGAGATGAAGCGCATCTTCGACGACAGCTGCATGTTGGTCTTGCGGAGGAACGTCAGCCCGCTGGACGCGTCGGGATCGAGCACCACGATCGCCTCGCCGAGCAGCATGCCGTTCTTCGTCCCGCCGAACGACAGCACGTCGACACCCGCATCGGTCGTGAACGAGCGGAGCGAGCCGCCCAGCGCCGCCGCCGCGTTCGCGATCCGCGCGCCGTCCATGTGCAGCCGCATCCCGCGGGAGTGCGCGTGGTCGGCGAGCGCCCGCACCTCCTGGGGCGTGTAGACGGTGCCGAGCTCGGTCGACTGCGTGATCGAGACGACGAGCGGCTGGGCGCGGTGCTCGTCGCCGAACCCCCACGCCTGTTCGTCGACGAGCGCGGGGGTGAGC
Source organism: Rathayibacter sp. VKM Ac-2803 (assembly GCF_009807175.1). NCBI lineage: Bacteria > Bacillati > Actinomycetota > Actinomycetes > Micrococcales > Microbacteriaceae > Rathayibacter > Rathayibacter sp. VKM Ac-2803. The sequence continues at coordinate 767,072 of NZ_WUCD01000001.1, forward strand.
TTGCCGTCGGGGGTGTCGACGGTGAGGATCTTGATCCCGCCGACCTTCTCGGGGGCGCCTCCCTCGTCGGAGTTGATGTGCGCGGTGCCGGCCGACACCACGGCGCCCCAGCGGGGCAGCATCGACTGCAGCCCGGTGACGTTCGCTCCGGTCCCGTTGAAGACGGGGAACGCCTGCGCCTGCTCGCCGAACTCGCGGCGGAACGCCTCCTGGAGCCGCTCGGTGTAGACGTCCTCGCCGTACGCGATCTGGTGCGCGCCGTTGGCGGCCGCGATCGCCGCGAGCACCTCCTCGTGCACGCCGGAGTAGTTGTCGGAGGCGAAGCCGCGGAGGTCCGGATCGTGCAGAGTGCTCATTCCCCCATCTTCGCAGCCCCTCGCCGGGCAGGTCCCCGACGCGTTCCGCGCCCCTCCGTCGCGTGGTGGAGGAGTGGACGTCTCATGACCCGGGAGCCGATTGCCGTCAAGAAGTTGGTATCGGCTGGGCGGCAGGCCACTCTTGTCCTATGCGCATGGACACTTCGGGGGCCGTTCGCGACATGCCCGCCCCGCCCGGGGTGGACGAGATCGCGGCTCGCTTCGGCGACCCGGTCGTCACGTTCGCTCCTCAGCCCCGCCTCGAGGAGTTCGCGGCGGCCCAGACCATGGCGCTCGGGCGGTTCGTCGAGATCTCCCTCTCGTACTCGTTCTTCCGGAATCCGCGCAATCGCGCCGATCCCGTCAACCAGGTGCCGCTCACTCCCGAGCAGAAGCGCGCCATCGAGCGGGCCGAGAACGACCACCTCCCGCCGTGGATGGTCGACCAGGTCACCCGGATGCGGTACCCGGTGCTCTGGGAGGCGGTCCGCACCTCCGTGCCGATCCCCGCCGAGCGCAGCCGCCCCCTCGAGTCGCGTCTCGCCGCGCACATGGGCGACGTGCTCCGCAACACGTTCCCGGGCCGCGTCCGCACCCGTCGCGGCGGGATGCCGGTGGTGGCCGCGGCACTGCGCGACGAGGACGTCGTCCGAGGCGTGCCGGTCGTCGTCGACGGGGAGGCGCTGCGCGGCTACCGGGTCGACACCGATCCCGACGTGATCGCCATCGGCGCCCGGGTCGACGGGCGCTACATGACCGTCGTGCTCGACCGCAAGATCGCGCCCGACATCCGGATGGAGTTCGTCCGCCGGGTCCCGCCGCGCGTGCAGGCGCCCCGCCGCTGAGCCCCGGTATCCGCCGACAGGCCCTACGACCGCCCCGGCACCGCGATCCCGTGCTCGTAGGCGAACACGACCGCCTGGATGCGGTCGCGCACCCTCAGCTTCATCAGGATCTTCGAGACGTGCGTCTTCACGGTCGCCTCGCCGACGAACAGCTCCGCCGCGATCTCGGCGTTCGACCAGCCGCGCGCCAGGTGCACCAGGACCTCGCGCTCGCGATCGGTGAGCTCGGCGATGCCCGGGTGATCGGCGGCCGGCCGGGCCGGATCGGCGGTGAAGCGCTCGAGCACGCGGCGCGTCACGTCGGGCGCCAGCATCGCGTCGCCGCGCGCGACGACCTGCACGGCCTCGACGAGGTCCTCCGGCGACGCGTTCTTGAGGAGGAAACCGCTCGCGCCGGCCGACAGCGCATCGAAGAGGTAGTCGTCGCGATCGAAGGTGGTGAGGATCAGCACGCTCGAGCACAGGCGCGGATCCTTGACGATCTCGCGGGTCGCGGCGAGGCCGTCCAGGCCCGGCATCTGGACGTCCATGCAGATGACGTCCGGGCACAGCTCGGCGGCGCGGTCGATGGCCTCGCGGCCGGTGCGGGCCTCGCCGACGACGACGATGCCCGGCTCGGACTCGAGGATGATGCGGAACCCGGCACGGACGAGCTCCTGGTCGTCCACCAGGAGGACGCGGATGTCCTCGGTCATGCGCGGCCCCCGCTCGCTCGATCCTGGCGCCCCCTCGACGCCCCGGACGACGCTACCGCCTCGGCCGTGTCCTCTCCGTCGATGCCGCGGACGGGGGTCAGCGGGACATGCGCGTGCACGCGGTACCCGCCGTCGTGCGGGCCCGTCTCGACCCAGCCGCCCACCGCGGCGGCGCGCTCGCGCATGCCGGTCTGGCCGAGGCCGCACGAGGCGGGGACGGTCGGGTGCGGTCCGGTGCCCCCGTCGTCGGCCACTTCGAGCTCGACCGCCCCGGGGAGGTAGCGCAGGCGCACCTCGGCGTGCGCGCCCGGGCCGGCGTGCTTGCGGACGTTCGTCAGCGACTCCTGGGCGATGCGGTAGAGGCTCAGGCCGACGGTCGCCGGGATCTCGCGCGCGTCGCCCGACTCGCGGAACACCGTCGGCAGCCCGGAGCCGGTCGAGGCGGCGACGAGCTCCTCGAGCGCCGCGACGCCCCTCGTCGAGGCGGAGTCGGTCAGCGGGCTCGCGGTGACCTCCTCCGTGCGCAGGGCGACCAGGATGCGGTGCAGCTCCTCGATGGCCGAGCGCGCGTCGTTCTCGATCGCGCTGAGCGAGCGGGCGGCCTTCTCGGGGTCGCGCGCCAGCACGCGTCGGGCGGCGCCGGCCTGCACGCCCATCACGCTGACGTGGTGGGCGACGACGTCGTGCAGCTCGCGGGCGATCCGGAGGCGCTCCGACGTCACGGCCTGCCGCGAGGATCGCTCCCGCTCGTCGTCGAGCTCGGCGGTGCGGGCCTGGAGGGCCTCGAGGCGGCGCGCCGACTGCCACGACGCCTCGCCGAAGACGTAGGCGCTGCCGAAGTAGAGCAGGTTGACCAGCAGCACCAGCGCCGACTCGGCCACGTAGGGCGAGAGCACGCCCGACGAGTCGGAGGACGGCACGGCGCGCCCCATCCAGTCGCCGGTGACGAGGGTGCTCACCAGCCAGCCGAGCAGGGCGACGGCGATGAGGATGCGCACGAGCAGCGCCACCCGCCGGTCGCGTCCCCACGCGCCGACCGTGTAGATCGCGAGGAACAGGCAGATCTGGTTGAACAGCGACTCGGGCACCTGCAGCACGAGCCCGAGCGTGTAGACGACGGCGAGGAGGATCGCGACGGTCGCCGGGAACCGCCTCCGCAGCGCCAGCGGCAGCGTCATGGCGCCGGCCCACCCCGCACTGACCAGGGGGTGGGCCGCGTCCGGGAAGCCGGCCGAGGTGTACAGGGCGACGGAGGCGAGGGTCGCCACGAGCAGGACGCCCGCGCCGATCGCGTCGCGCACGTGGTTCGCGCGACTCGGCGGCCGCCGCGCCCAGCCCGCGGCGAAGGGGTCGACGACGGCGGCACGGGACATGGTGTCCACGCTATCCGACGGCCATCGGCGAGCGACGGGTCCGTGACGCCAGGAGTCGCTCAGCTGCGCCCGGTGATCCCCGCCGTCGACGCGATCACGTCGGTCATCTTCTTGCCGAGGGCCTCGTAGAACATCGACAGCGGGAACTCGTCGTCCAGTACCGCGTCCGTCAGCCCCCGCGGGGCGCCCAGAAGCACCTCGTCCGGCAGTCCGCGGGCCCACGCCGAGGCGGGGTGCGGCGTGAGCACGGAGGCGATCAGCGCGTGCGCCGCCAGCCAGTGCGCCGTCTTCGGCCGGTCGATGGAGCGCCAGTACAGCTCGTCGATCGCGTCCGAGAGCGCCACGACGACGTCGGCGACCCCGTCCCACTCGACGGCGAGCCGGGTGTCGGTCCAGTGCAGCACCCGGTGCTGGTGCAGCCACGCGAACAGCAGCTGACCGCCCAGGCCGTCGTAGTTGCGCACCCGCGAGCCGGTCAGCGGGAACCGGAAGAGGCGGTCGAAGAGGATCGCGTACTGCACGAAGCGCGCGCGCTCGGCGAGCGCCTCCTCCTCGTCGCTCCGCCCCTCGATCAGGGCGAGCCCGCGCTCGATCGCGACGGCCTCGCGGAACGCGGTGAGGTCGCAGCGCAGCTCCTCGAGCGAGTAGAGGAAGAACGGCATCCGCTGCTTGATCATGAACGGGTCGAACGGCAGATCGCCGCGCATGTGCGTGCGGTCGTGGATGAGGTCCCACATCACGAACGACTCCTCGGCCAGGCGCTGGTCGGCGAGCAGTCGCCGGGCGTCCTCGGGCAGCTCGAGGCGGGTGACCGCCGCCGCCGCGGTGACGACCCGGCGGAACCGGGCGGCCTCGCGGTCGGCGAAGATCGCTCCCCAGGTGAAGGAGGGGATCGCCCGCATCGCGACCGTCTCGGGGAAGAGCACGGCGCTGTCGGTGTCGTAGCCGGCGGTGAAGTCGACGAACCGCACCGGCACGAACATCGCGTTCGAGTAGTCACCGGCCTCGAGCTCGGCCACGAAGCGCGGCCAGACCACCTCGACGAGGACCGCCTCGACATGCCGGTCGCGGCTGCCGTTCTGGGTGTACATCGGGAAGACGACGAGGTGCCGCCGGCCGTCGACGCGGTCGAGCTGCGGCTGGAAGGCCTGCAGCGAGTCGAGGAAGTCGGGGACGCCGAGGCCGTCGCGGCTCCAGCGCTCGAGGTCGACGACCAGCGCGGAGAGGTAGGCGGAGTCGTGGGGGAACGCGGGGGCGAGGGCCTCGACGGCGCCGACGATCCGCTCGACCGCGGCGCGCGCCTCCGGGAGCCGGTCCTGATCGGCGAGCGACCCGTCCTGGGCCTGCAGCGGCTGGAGGGCGGTGGCGGCCGCCTTGAGGTCGAGCCAGGCGGAGGAGGACTCGACGCGGTCCTCGACGACCTCGGGTTCTCCGACGACGGTGCTCTGCACGAATGGCGACATGGTGATCCTCCTCACGCTCGTATTGCCCGGTGGAACGGGCCCGATGCGGCCCGACTCCGAGCGTATGGCCGCGCGCACGCGCTTTTGTTGCGTTCACCCGGAGCGATGCGGCGCGCTCGGCGGCAGCGGCGCACGACTCCGGTGCGCGAGGGGGATCACCAGGACACTCGCAGCCATCGACCCCCCATCCGGGGCTAGATTCGTCTGATCCCATTCCGCCCCGCCACCGCGGGACGAGGATGGGTCGACATCGCGGTTGCATCCCGAGTGCAGCCATCCGATCGGATGCCCGCTCCGAAGACCTGGCGGAGCGGCACGATCGACGAGCCATCCTGAGAGAGAGGATCGGAGCGCGTGACGGGACCCGAACCCGGAAGCGACCGCAGAACAATCAGCATCGATCAGCAGTCCGAGACCCTCCGCCTCCTGCCCTGGCCGCAGGCGGACCCCGCCGCACTCCGCAGCGTCTTCGCGGAGTCGGGAGCGGGACTCGAGACAGAGAGCGACCTCCGCCTCCGGCACGACCGCTACCTGCGCGGTTGGGCGGAGGGGACGGAGTTCTTCTACGCGATCGAGCTCGACGGGCACTGCGTCGGCTCCATCGGCTATTGGTACGGCCGCAGTCGTGGCCTGCTGGCCTACGAGACGAGCTGGACGCTCGCTCCCGAGGCGAGACGGCGCGGAATCGCCGTCCGCTCACTGCGGCTGCTGCTCGCCGAGGCGGCGGCGTTCCCCGTGCCCCGCTTCGTGCACGCCTACGTCGACACGGATGACGCGGAGGACAACGCGCTGTGCGTCGAGGCCGGCTTCGATCGCATCGACCTCGTCGAGCTGGGCGAGCCGCCGAGCCTCCACCACGACTGGGCGTTCGACCTGGCGGCGGTGGCGTAGCAGCGCTCCGCCGACACGGGGCGACGTCCCGCGCCACCAGGCGGAGCAACGCCTCCCCGGCCTACCATCCGTGTATGGGTCAGGGGATTCCCGGACCTTCTCGCACCGGAACCTTCCAGTGCGAGCGGATCGGACGGCGGGGGATCGCGTCATGGGCACCACCCGGCCGTCCCGCGTGAGCGTCCTGCGCGTCTGACGGTCACCCGTGCACGAGTACCGTCCCCCGCCGGAGCGGGGCCCCGGGCAGGCGGCCTGTGCCGCGATCGGTCTCGCACTGGCCGTCCTCCTCGGCGCAGGCACCGGCCTGAGTCCGGTGGCGCCGGTGCCCGAGCCGTTCCCGACGGCCGTCGTGAAGTACGCGGTCCGCTCCTCCGAGAAACGGTGAGCCGGGCCTCAGAGACCGTGCTCGACGAGCCACGGCCGGAGCACCCGCAGGAACTCCTCCGGCAGCTCGACGCTCGGGAGGTGCGCCGCGGCCTGGAAGACCGCGCCGTCCGCCCCGGGGATCGCGGTGGCGAGGTACTCGTAGACGGGGAACGACTCCGAGAGGTCGTGCGCGCCGATCACGACGAGGGTCGGCACCGCGATGTCGACGACCCGCTCGTACGCCGGCGGCTCGAGGGCGATCGATCTCGGCTTCTCGTGCTCGTGGCCCCGGCTCCCGGTCGCGAGCTCGCGCACCGTCTCGACGAAGGCGGGGTCGAGCGACTCCGCGACGCGGTCGGGCCCGAAGGCCCAGAGCTCCGCCTCCATCCGGGCCACGCGCTCGTGATCGCCCGTCTTCACGACCTGGTCGATCTCGTCGAACCGCCGGTCCTCCTCCTCCGTCAGATCGGGGTACGGGAATCCGTCGACGCCCGGCGCGATCGTGACGAGGCCCGCGACGCGGTCGGGGTGGGCGAGGGTCAGGTCGAGCACGAGCGAGCCGCCGCGCGAGCAGCCGATCACGGTCGCGCGCTCGACGCCGAGGTGATCGAGCACCGCGAGAGCGTCGGCGCGCTCGTCGAACTCGACGCTCTCGGTGGTCGTCCCGCCGAAGCCGCGGCTGTCGTAGCGGATCACCTGGTGGTCCTCGGCGAGAGCGGAGACCAGCGGATCCCACATCCGCAGATCGGCGATGCCCGCGTGCGCGAGCAGAAGGGCGGGAGCGGAGGCGTGGCCGTCCGCCTCCCAGTGCAGGCTCGCGCCCGGGACCTCGAGATGCGGCATGGGGCCACGGTAGGCGCGCGCCCGGCCGGGTGCAACGGCTCCTAGGCTGGGTCACCGACGCATCGGACATCGGAGGACATCACGGAGGGAGTGCTCACCGGTTTCGCGATCATCGGAGTGGTCATCGCGGTCGGCTACCTGATCGCCCGATTCGGCCTCGTGCCGCCGGAGGGACGCGCGGTGCTCTCGCGCATCGCCTTCTTCGTCACCACCCCGGCCCTGCTCTTCACGGTGCTCGCGAAGGCCGACGTGTCGGTGCTGTTCTCCTCCTTCCTCCTGGTGTCGCTGATCACGGTCGCGATCGTCGCCGTGCTCTACGTGCTCGCCTCGCGCCTCTTCTTCCGCCGGCCGGTGCCCGAGACGGTCGTCGGCACCGCCGCCTCGGCCTACGTCAACGCCAACAACATCGGGCTCCCGGTCGCGATCTACGTGCTCGGCGATCCGCAGTGGGTCGCGCCGACCCTGCTCCTGCAGCTGCTCGTGCTCGCGCCCACCGTCCTCACGGTGCTCGACATCTCGACCAGCGGCAGGACCTCGGTGGGCTCGATCCTGACGCAGCCGCTCCGGAACCCGATGATCATCGCCTCGGGGCTGGGGCTGCTGGTCGCCGTGACCGGCGTGCAGCTGCCGGCGCCGGTGCTCGAGCCGTTCTCGATCATCGGCAACGCCTCCATCCCCCTGGTGCTGATGGCGTTCGGGATGTCGCTCCGCGGGCAGCGCCCGCTCGAGGCGGGACCGGCCAGGATCGAGGTCGTCGTGGCGTCCACGCTCAAGGCGCTGGTCATGCCGGCCGTCGCCTGGCTGCTCGGCCGCTTCGTCTTCGATCTCGACGCCGAGCACCTCTTCGCCGTCACCGTGACGGCCGCGCTGCCGACCGCGCAGAACATCTTCAACTTCGCCTCGCGGTACGACCGGGGCGTCGCCGTCGCGCGCGACACGGCTCTGGTCACGACGGTCGCGGCCGTGCCGGTGCTGATCGCCGTGTCGCTCCTCCTGGGGTGAGCGCCCGGGCACCCGCACCGCGCCCCCGGACCGCCCGTCGCTTAGGCTCTCTCGAATGAGCACCACGACGACCTCCTCTCGCCGCGCCTCCGGACAGCCCCGACGCCGACGCCGGGGCCTCTGGATCACGCTGTCGATCCTGCTGGTCCTCCTGATCGGCGCGATCGTCGCGGTGTTCCTCGCGATCCAGACCTACGACAAGGCGATGACGGTGCGCGCCAAGCTCACCTCGGCCATCCCGCTCGTCTCGCAGGTCGCCGACCAGCTGACCGGGTTCGACACCGCGGGAGCCGAGTCGACGGCCGGCCAGATCGCGACCCTCACCGGCGAGGCGCGCGACGAGACGGACGACCCGGTGTGGCGGGTGATGGAGATCGTCCCCTTCCTCGGCCCCAACCTCTCGGCCGTGCGGGCCGCGACCGAGATCGCCGACGACGTCTCGGGCAAGATCGTCACTCCGCTCGCGGGGACCTCGCTCGACATCCTCAAGCCGGTCGACGGCAGGGTCGACGTCGCGGCGATCACCGATCTCTCCGCGAAGATCACCACCGCCAAGGGAGTCGTCGACGAGGCGCAGGCCCGTGTCGACGGCATCGACCGCGGCGCGCTGGTGCCGCAGGTCGCCGACGCGATCGACTCGTTCGCTCCGCAGCTCGAGACCGCGACTAAGGCGATGGACCAGGTCGAGCCGCTCACGGCGATCCTGCCCGACGCCCTGGGTGCGAGCGGGCCGCGCAGCTACCTCGTGCTCTTCCAGAACCTGGCCGAGTCGCAGGCCCTCGGAGGCGGCGCCTCCTCGGTCATGCAGCTGAACGTCGACGGCGGGGCGATCACGATCGGCGAGCAGCTGTCGAGCCGGGACTTCAGGGGCCTCGAGTCGGTCACGGTCGACCAGAGCGCTCTCGACACCTTCGGCGCCAACCTGGCGTCGACCTTCAACGTCTCGACCAGCCGGCCCGACTTCCCGACGGCCTCCTCGATCGCCACGCAGTTCTGGGCGCAGAAGTTCCCCGACCAGAAGATCGACGGAGTGATGGCGATCGACCCGGTCGCCCTGTCCTACCTCCTCGCCTCCACCGGGCCCGTCACGGTGACCGACGGCACCGAGCTCACGAGCGAGAACGCGGTGTCGATCCTGCTCAACAAGGTCTACTTCCGCTACCCGGACGAGACCGTCGGCGAGCAGACCGACCTCTTCTTCTCGGACGCGAGCGCGACCATCCTCGGCAAGATCCTCGGCGGCGACATGGAGCCCACGAAGATGCTGCCGGCGATCGTGAAGGCCGTCGGCGAGAGCCGGATCCTGGCCTACAGCACCGACCCCGACGAGCAGGCGCTGCTCGCCCCGACCCCGATCGCGGGCGTGCTGCCGGCCGACAACTCCGACACGACGACGACCGGAGTGTTCTTCCAGGACGCGTCGATCGGCTCGAAGATGGACTACTACCTCGACACCGCCGTGACGCAGTCCAGCGCGAACCGCTGCGCCGCCTCCGGAGCGACCTTCTCGACGCAGGTCACGCTGACGAACACGATCACCGAGAAGGTGGCGCGCACGCTGCCGTCGTACGTCGCGGCGAACGGCGGGCGCGGGAGCATCCCCCTCGGCGACTTCGTGACGAACGTGTACGTCTACGGCCCTCCCGGCACCACCGTCACCGGTGCCACCTGGGCCGGAGGAGTCGGGACCGTGATCGGGACGACCGACGACCTCGGCCGGCCGGTGTCGAAGGTGACCGTGCAGCTCGCTCCCGGCCAGTCCGACACGCTCACCGTGAACTTCGACGGCGGCACCACCTCCGGGTTCGGCGAGCAGGTGCTGCGCGTCACCCCGATGATCAACAAGACCGACGTGACCCTCGCGGACGACCCGAGCTGCGCCGGCTGACCGGTGCGGCGGGTCCTCTCGACCCGCCGCCGACCGGTGCTCTCAGACCAGCGCCGAGCCGGGGATCGAGCTGGTGACGAGCCAGGAGGCGAGGAACGCCGTGCCGACGCACAGCGCGAACGCGACGATCGGGATCCAGAACACGCGGCGACCGACGAGGTAGCGCACGATCGTCACGCCGACGCCGATCAGCGTCAGGAGCGGCGGGCCGATCAGCGCGATCGAGACGCCCCAGTCGATCCGGTCGAAGTCGCAGGCGATGTTCCGCCCCTCGCACTGCGCCGGGAAGACGGCGAGGATCGCCGCGAGGTAGCCGAGGACCACGCAGAGCAGGCCGAGCGCGAGGCAGCCGAGGACCGAGAGCACCAGGTCCCAGCGCCGGCGGCGAGGGCGCCCGGCCGCGAAGGTCTCGCGGACCGAGCGGTACGCCTCGGTGCGGAGCTCGTCGTGCTCGCGCGACACGACCGGCCTGCTCGCGGGGCGCGGGGTCGCGGGGGCGTTCGCCCGCTTCTTCTTCGACGACGCCATGCTCAGAAGATCATCGGTCGGTCGTCGTCGAGGGTCGTCTCGAGGTCGAGATCGACGACCACCGGCACGTGGTCGCTCGGGGCGTCGCCCTTGCGCTCGTCGCGGTGGATCGAGGCGCCCGTGACGAGCTCCCCGAACGCGTGCGAGCCGAGCACGAAGTCGATCCGCAGGCCCTCGTTGCGAGGGAAGCGCAGCTGCTTGTAGTCCCAGTAGGTGTAGCCCTCCGGCACCAGGGGGCGGACCACGTCGCGCAGGCCGGCGTCCACGAAGGCGGCGAAGGCCGCGCGCTCCTCGGGCGAGACATGGGTGGATCCGGGGCCGAGCGTCGGGTCGCCGACGTCGCTGTCGAGCGGAGCGACGTTCCAGTCGCCGACCAGCGCCAGCGGCAGATCGGGCTCGGCCGCGAGCCACTCGCGCGTGCTCGCCTCGAGGGCCGCGAACCACTCGAGCTTGTAGTACCAGTGCGGGTCGCCGACCGCGCGGCCGTTGGGCACGTAGAGGCTCCAGATCCGGACGCCGTCCACCGTCGCGCCGATCGCCCGGGCCTCGAGCGGGAAGGTGCCGTCGGCCGAGGGCTCCTTCGCGAAGCCGGGCATGCCGGGGAAGCCGATCGCGACGTCCTCCATCGGGAGGCGGGAGGCGATGCCGACGCCGTTCCACTGGCTGAGGCCGACCATCTCGACGTGGTAGCCCGCGGCGGCGAAGGCCTCGTGCGGGAACTGCTCGGGCTTGCACTTGAGCTCCTGCATCGCGAGGACGTCGATGTCCTCGCGCACCAGCCAGTCGACGACGCGCCCCGTGCGGGCGCGGATGGAGTTCACGTTCCAGGTGGCGATGCGCATCCTGCGAGTGTAGGAGCCGCCGCCGACACGAACCTCCGCACGCCGTCGACGATCAGCCGGGCGGCGGATTGCACTTCCCGTGTCGGTGGTCGATGGTTGTCTTGCGCCGTCCCCGAACGGCCCGTCCTCCCGCGCCGCTCGACCCGCACCACCGGTCCCTGTCGTCCCGTGCGAGCCGCTCCTCGGCTGCCCCCTCCCCGCTCCGCTCCTGTCCGGAGGACCCATGATCCTGCTCCGTCTCGCGTCCTCGTACGCGAAGCCCTACACCCGCTGGGTGGTCGCGGTCGTCGTGCTGCAGCTCGTCTCGACGCTGGCCGCGCTCTACCTGCCGAGCCTCAACGCCGAGATCATCGACCAGGGCATCGGCCGGGGCGACACCGACTTCATCTGGGCGACCGGCGCGACCATGCTCGGCGTCTGCCTCGTGCAGGTCGTCACCGCGATCGGAGGCGTCTACTTCGGCGCCCGCACCGCCATGGCCGTCGGCCGCGACCTGCGCCGCGACGTCTACCGCCGCGTCGACTCGCTCAGCGGCCTCGAGGTGGGCGGGTTCGGCACGGCCACCCTCATCACCCGCGGCACCAACGACGTCCAGCAGGTGCAGATGCTCGTGCTGATGACACTCAACTTCATGGTGTCCGCGCCGATCATGTGCGTCGGAGGAATCATCTTCGCCCTGCGCGAGGACGCCGGCCTCTCGTGGCTGGTCTGGGTCTCGGTCCCGCTGCTGTTCGTCGTGGTCGGCGTCCTGGTCTTCCTCCTGCTGCCGCTGTTCCGCCTCATGCAGGACCGCATCGACGGCATCAACAGCGTCCTGCGCGAGCAGATCACCGGCATCCGCGTCGTCCGGGCGTTCGTCCGCGAGCCCTTCGAGTCCGAGCGCTACCGCCGCGCCAACGCGGCCATCACCGAGGTGTCGATCAAGGTCGGCAACATCTTCGTGCTGATGTTCCCGGCGATCATGATGATCCTGCACCTCGCCACCGCGGCCGTGCTCTGGTTCGGCGGCCAGCGGGTCGAGGCCGGTCAGATGCAGATCGGGTCGCTGACGGCCTTCCTGCAGTACCTCCTGCAGATCCTCACGGCGGTGATGATGGGCGTCTTCATGGTGATGATGATCCCGCGCGCGGTGGTCTGCGCCGAGCGCATCAAGGAGGTCCTCGACGCGCGCACCAGCCTGACGACCCCGGCCGGAGGCGTGGCGACGCCGACCACCGGTCGCGTCGAGTTCTCGGGCGTCACCTTCGGCTACCCGGGCGCCGAGCGGCCCGTGCTCTCGGGCGTCGACCTGGTGGCCGAGCCCGGCCGCACGACCGCCATCGTCGGGTCGACGGGAGCCGGCAAGACCACCCTGCTCGGCCTCGTGCCGCGCCTGTTCGACCCGCAGCAGGGCTCGGTCGGCATCGACGGCGTCCCCGTCTCCTCCCTCGACCGCGCCCAGCTCGCGCGGGTGATCGGGCTCGTGCCCCAGCGGCCCTACCTCTTCTCGGGCACCATCGCCTCCAACCTCCGCTTCGGGCGGCCCGACGCGACCGACGCCGAGCTGTGGGAGGCGCTGCGCATCGCCCAGGGCGAGGACTTCGTCCGGGCCAAGGAGCGCGGGCTCGACGAGCCCGTCTCGCAGGGCGGCACCAACGTCTCGGGCGGGCAGCGGCAGCGGCTCTGCATCGCGCGGGCGCTCGTCGCCCGGCCGAAGGTGTTCCTCTTCGACGACTCGTTCTCGGCGCTCGACGTCGCGACCGACGCGCGGCTGCGCGAGTCCCTCGCCGACGCCACCACCGACGCGACGGTGATCATCGTCGCCCAGCGGGTCTCGACCATCCGGCACGCCGACAGCATCGTCGTCCTCGACGCCGGCCGCATCGTCGGCCGCGGCACGCACGACGAGCTCCTCGAGACGAACGCGACCTACCGCGAGATCGTCGAATCCCAGCTGAGCGTGGAAGGGGTGGCCTGAGATGGCACGCGTACGCGACACCGTCGACGAGAAGCCCGCCGAGCAGGAGTCCCTCGAGCCCGAGTTCGAGCCCGGCGAGGGTGACGGCGGGATGTTCGGCGACGGCCCGCCCGCCCGCAAGGCCCAGCACTTCTGGCCGTCCGCCAAGCGGCTCTTCAGCCTCCTCGGCCCCGAGCGGGCGCGGATGATCGTCGTGGTCGCCCTGGTGTCGGCCTCGGTCGTCCTCACCGTCATCGCCCCGAAGATCCTCGGGCAGGCGATGGACACCATCTTCAACGGCGTCATCGGCGCGCAGCTCCCCGCCGGAGTCCCGCTCGAGCAGATCATCGAGCAGCAGAGGGCGTCGGGCAACGGCACCTTCGCCGACATGCTCTCCAAGACCGACATCGTCCCCGGTCAGGGCATCGACTTCGTCGTACTCGGGCGCCTGATCATCATCGTGCTGCTGATGTACGTCGTGGCCTCCGTGCTGATGTGGGCGCAGGGGTTCATCCTCAACGGGCTGGTGATGCGCGTCGTCTACGGGCTCCGCCAGGACATCGAGGCCAAGCTCAACCGGCTCCCGCTGCGCTACTTCGACACCCGCCAGCGCGGCGACGTGATGTCGCGCGTCACCAACGACGTCGACAACATCCAGACCGCCCTGCAGCAGGCGTTCTCGCAGCTCGTGCAGTCCGTCCTCACCATCATCGGCATCGCGGCGATGATGTTCATCGTCTCGTGGCAGCTCGCGCTGATCGCGCTGATCTCGATCCCGCTCTCGGGTGTCATCGCCGGCGTCATCGGCGCCCGCTCGCAGAAGCTCTTCGCGGCGCAGTGGAAGAACACCGGAGCGCTCAACGGCCACATCGAGGAGACCTTCTCGGGCCTCGAGATCGTCCGCGCCTTCGGCCGCGACCGCGAGATGCTCGAGGAGTTCGACCGCCGCAACGACAGCCTCTACAGCGCCTCGTTCGGCGCGCAGTTCGTCTCGGGCATGATCATGCCCGCGATGACCTTCGTGTCCTACCTCTCCTACGTGCTGATCGCGGTCGTCGGCGGCCTGCGCGTCGCCTCCGGCCAGCTGACGCTCGGCGATGCGACCGCCTTCATCCAGTACTCCCGCGAGTTCACCCAGCCCGTCACCCAGCTCGCCAGCATGGCCAACATGCTGCAGTCGGGCGTGGCCTCGGCCGAGCGCACCTTCGAGCTGCTCGACGCCGACGAGCAGGACCCCGAGACCGCCACGGAGTCGCTGCCCGAGCGCACCGACGGCCACGTGGAGTTCGAGGACGTCTCGTTCTCGTACGACCCCGAGCAGCCCCTCATCGAGGGCCTCACCTTCTCGGCGCAGCCCGGGCAGACGGTCGCGATCGTCGGCCCGACGGGCGCCGGCAAGACCACGCTGGTCAACCTGGTGATGCGCTTCTACGAGCTCACCGGCGGCCGCATCCTCCTCGACGGAGTGGACATCACGCGGCTCGCCCGCGGCGACCTGCGCTCGCGCGTGGGCATGGTGCTGCAGGACGCCTGGCTCTTCCAGGGCACGATCCGCGAGAACATCCGCTACGGCCGCCTCGACGCCACCGACGACGAGATCGCCGACGCCGCGCGCGCCACGATGGTCGACCGCTTCGTGCAGCAGCTGCCCGAGGGCTACGACACCGTCCTCGACGCCGACGGCGGCAGCGTGTCGGCCGGAGAGCGCCAGCTGATCACGATCGCCCGCGCCTTCCTGGCCAACCCGTCGCTGCTGATCCTCGACGAGGCGACCTCGTCGGTCGACACCCGCACCGAGCTGCTCGTCCAGCACGCGATGAACGCCCTGCGCACCGACCGCACCTCGTTCGTCATCGCGCACCGCCTCTCGACGATCCGCGACGCCGACACGATCCTCGTGATGGAGTCGGGCCGCATCGTCGAGCAGGGCGCGCACGAGGCGCTGCTCGAGCGCCGGGGCGCCTACTACGACCTCTACATGACGCAGTTCCGCGGCGGAGGCGACGAGGCCGGCGCTCCGGCTGCAGCGGCGGGGCTCCCGGGCGGCGCCGAGAAGGCAGCGGCCGCCCTCCCGGGCGGCGGGGGGAACGCACCCTAGAGTGGACGCGTGAACGACGCACGCCAGAAGCTCATCGAGTACATCGGCTCCGACGCCGTCTTCCACGGGGACTTCACCCTC
Organism: Rathayibacter sp. VKM Ac-2803; assembly: GCF_009807175.1. Lineage (NCBI taxonomy): Bacteria > Bacillati > Actinomycetota > Actinomycetes > Micrococcales > Microbacteriaceae > Rathayibacter > Rathayibacter sp. VKM Ac-2803. The sequence goes on from NZ_WUCD01000001.1 coordinate 782,279, forward strand.
ACGAGCGGCAAGAAGGCGAGCTACTACGTCGATCTGCGGCGCGTCAGCCTCGACCACCGGGTCGCTCCGCTGATCGGCCAGGTCATGCTCGACCTCATCGCGCCGATCGAGCGCGTCGACGCCGTCGGCGGCCTCACCATGGGCGCCGACCCGATCGCCTCCGCGATCCTGCACCAGGGAGTCGCGCGCGGCCTCTCGTACGACGCCTTCGTCGTGCGCAAGGAGCCGAAGGACCACGGCCGCGGCCGCCAGGTCGAGGGCCCCGACCTCGCGGGCAAGCGCGTCGTGGTCGTCGAGGACACCTCCACCACCGGCGGCTCGCCGCTCGCCGCCATCGAGGCGCTCCTGAAGGTCGGCGCCGAGATCGCCGGAGTCGCGGTCGTCGTCGACCGCGCGACCGGAGCGCGCGAGATCATCGAGGGCGCCGGCTACCCCTACTTCGCCGCGATCGGGCTGGCCGACCTCGGCCTGAGCTGATGGTCGACGAGCGCGGTCGCGAGGGCGACGAGTCGGGGAGAGCGGACCGCCCGAAGGACTCCGAGCGCCCGACGGGCGGGAGCGACTGGCTCCTGCAGCAGCTGAGCGACGGGCGTCTGAAGAGCATCTTCGACGCACCCCGACAGCGGCCGACCCAGCCGATCAGCCCGCCCGCCGACGACTCGGGCGACGAGAGCTCGGTGGCGCCGGGGTCCGATGGCTCGTCGAGCGCGACCTCGGAGGTCTCACGGACCGAGGCGTCCGAGCCGAGCGCCGAGGTGACCGTGGACGGCGAGGGAGCCGCTCCGAGCGATGCCGACGGCCCCGCCGAGGAGGCGCCCGCCGCGACCGGAGCGCGGCCCGTCGCCTCCGCCGTCTGGCCGGCCGAGCCGCTCCGTGTCGATCCTCCGCAGGCCGCGCCGCACGCCGCGGATGCCGACTCCGCCGACGAGGCACCCGCGGCCGCCGCGCCCGTGGTCCCTGCCACCGACGACTCCGCAGCGGCGCCCGTCGCCGGCGCTTCCGCGCCGCGGCCGGAGAGCTCGACCACCGACGGCCGTTCGGAGTGGACACCGGCGGAGCGGGCCCCGATCGAGCCCGAGCCGGTGGCGCCCGAACCCGTCGCACCTGAGCCCACGGCTCCCGAGCCCGCGGCTCCTGAGCCCACGGCTCCCGAGCCGGTGGCGCCCGGGCCGGTCACGCCTGAGCCCGTGGTCTCCGAGCCGACGACGCCGCCGCAGGCCGAGGAGCGCTCCCCGTCGGCTCCCGACGAGCAGTCGCCCGCGGTGCCGTCTGCGCGCCCCGATGCGCGCCGAGACCAGCAGGCCCCCACCTCCGCACCTCCCGCGCAGCCGCTGCCCGTCGCCGAGCCGCCGCGCGACCTGCCGACCGCACCCCCGCGCCTCCGGGCCGAGGCGCGCCGACGCGACGACCGCCCGCAGGGCGCCACTCCGCCCGCACCGCGCGATCCGGCGGAGTCGGACGCCGTCGCCTCCGACGCCGTCTACCACTGGCCCGACCCTCGCGGCGGCTGGGACGCGCCTCCCGTCTGGGAGGAGGTCGTCGCTCCCCGTGAGGAGCCCGACGACGACGGCGGAGACGAGGAGCTCTGGCGCGAGACCGCCGGCGCCTACGCCTGGAACCTCGAGCCGACCGCCGAGGACGACGAGCAGCGCGCCGACGGGGCCGCCGCCTCGGAGCCCGACGCCGCCCCGACGTCGTCGGACGCGCCCTTCCGCACGGCGCCCGCCTCCGATCACGTGAACGCGTCCGGCGCGAAGGAGCCGCGGAGCTGGGGACTGCGCTCCGACAGGACGCGCACCCCGAAGGAGCCGATCGCCCCGACGGAGCCGCGCACCCCCCGTGAGCCGCGCCCCGCGAAGGGGCCTCGCGCCGCGAAGGAGCCTCGCCCCCCGAAGGAGCCGCGCGCCCCGAAGGCGCCGCGTGCCGTGAAGGAGCCGCGTCCTCCGCGCACCGCCCCCGCGGCGAGCATCTCGTCCCTGTCGCCCGAGCGCGCGGCGGGCCGCCGCCGCCTCCTGATCGGCCTGATCGCGGTCGGCGTGATCATCGTCCTCGCCGCGCTGGTCGCCCTGGGCATCGCCGTCGGCTCGGCCGGCGAGCGCTCCGACGGAGCCGCGGCGCCCGTCTCCGCCGCGACCGATCCCGCCTCCGAGACCCCCGCGGCCGAGCCTTCTGCCGCTCCGACTGCCGAGCTCCCGACCGTCGGGCCCCTGCCGGCGGGCACTTGGTCGTGGAACGCCCTCCTCGGCGGCGAGTGCCTGCAGCCCTTCGACTCGGTCTGGGCCGAGGAGTTCACCGTCGTCGACTGCACCGCGGCCCACTCGGCCGAGATGGTCGACACCGGGCAGCTGACCGACGCCGCCTTCCCCGGGCAGGAGGGACTCGCCGTCTCGGTCGCCTCGATCTGCCAGGCCGAGGGAGTGGTCGACGTGACCGGCGCCGAGGCGTACGGCGACGTCCAGGTGTCGGGCGCCTTCCCCGTCACCCAGGAGCAGTGGGACGCCGGAGAGCGCAGCTACTACTGCTTCGTCGATCGCGCCGGCGGCGGCGAGCTCATCGGAACGCTCGACGGGACCCCCTCCGCCTGATCGCGCAGCCCCTGACCGGGCGGCCCCGTGCCGCACGGCTTGTAGGGTTGCCGTTCGTGGACGAGGACAGCGCACCGATCGAGGCCGCCGGGCCCTCCGCCTCCGTCGAGGCGACGACGAACGGCGTCGGCCCCTGGCGCGGCGAGTGGCCGAGCGACGAGCGGCTCGACCCCGAGCTGCTCGCGAACGGCGACTCGCGCAACGTCGTCGACCGCTTCCGCTACTGGCGGATGGAGGCGATCGTCGCCGAGCTCGACCGCACCCGGCACCCGTTCCACGTGGCCATCGAGAACTGGCAGCACGACATGAACATCGGCTCGATCGTCCGCAGCGCCAACGCGTTCGGGGCCGAGAGCGTGCACATCGTCGGCCGCCGCCGCTGGAACAAGCGCGGTGCCATGGTGACCGACCGCTACCAGCACGTGCAGCACCACGAGACGGTGGCCGAGCTCGCGCAGTGGGCGGCGGAGGCGGCGGTGCCGCTGATCGCGATCGACAACGTCCCGGGGTGCGTGCCCCTCGAGACCTACGCGCTGCCCGAGCGGTGCCTGCTGCTGTTCGGCCAGGAGGGGCCGGGGCTGTCGCCGGAGGCGCTCGCCGCGTCCGACGCCGTCCTCGAGATCTCGCAGTTCGGCTCGACCCGCTCGATCAACGCGTCGGCCGCGGCCGCCGTCGCCATGCACGCCTGGGTGCTGCAGCACGTCCGCTTCGCGCCCTGACCCCAGGGGGCCCCGACGCCGGGGGAACCCCGGCCCGTCGAGGGAGCCCGCTCTCCGAGGCGGCCTCGACGGTCCGGGGTTCCCTCACCGGCTTTCAGCAGGTGGGCTCAGACGACCTCGTCCGGCGGGAACTCCGACTCGAGCGGCTCCGCCGAGAGCATCTCGTGCACACCGCTGAGCACCTCGTCGGGGCGGAACGGGTAGCGCTCCATCTCGGCGCGATCGCTGATGCCCGTCAGCACCAGGACCGTGTGCAGGCCGGCCTCGATGCCCGCGATGATGTCGGTGTCCATCCGGTCGCCGATCATGCCGGTGTTCTCGCTGTGCGCGCCGATCTTGTTCATCGCGGAGCGGAACATCATCGGGTTCGGCTTGCCGACGACGTACGGATCCTTGCCCGTCGCCTTGGTGATCAGCGCGGCGATCGCCCCGGTCGCGGGCATCACGCCCTCGGCGCTCGGACCGGTCGCATCCGGGTTCGTCACGATGAAGCGAGCGCCGTTGACGATGAGGCGGATCGCCTTCGTGATCGCCTCGAAGCTGTAGTTGCGGGTCTCGCCGACGACGACGTAGTCGGGCGCCGTCTCGGTCATGATGAAGCCGGCCTCGTGCAGAGCCGTCGTGATGCCCGCCTCGCCGATGACGAAGGCGCTGCCGCCCGGGATCTGCGACGCGCAGAAGTCGGCCGTCGCGAGCGCGCTCGTCCAGATCCGCTCCTCCGGGACGTGCAGCCCCGACGCCCGCAGCCGCGCCGCGAGATCACGCGGAGTGAAGATCGAGTTGTTGGTGAGCACCAGGAACGGGACTCCCGACTCCGTCCACTCCTGGATCAGCTCGGGCGCACCGGGGAGCGCCTTGTTCTCGTGCACCAGCACGCCGTCCATGTCGGTGAGCCAGCACTCGACATCCTTGCGATCAGTCGCCATGGGATCGATGCTATCCGCGCCCGCTCACCTCGACCCCTCCCGGCGGCTCCCCGGGACGGCACAGGAGGAGCGGGATAGCCTGGGGGCATGAGTGGCGAGAACCTGCTGGGCCCCGAACCGACCCTCCTCCCGGACGAGCCCGCGGTGACCGCGGCGCTCGCCAAGCACGCGAGCCCCGGAGCCGTCGAGTTCGCCGCGCTCGCCGCGGCCCACCCGCGCTCCCCCCTCGCCTGGGCACTGCTCGCCGACAGCGTCTGGGGCATCGACGCCGCGCTGCCGTCCTACGCCTACGCGCGCGTCGGCTACCACCGCGGCCTCGACCTGCTCCGCACCGCCGGCTGGCGGGGCCAGGGCCCGATCCCCTGGCGCCACGGACCCAACCGCGGATTCCTCCTCGCCCTCTACGCCCTCCGCCGTGCCGCCGAATCGATCGGCGAGACCGACGAGGTCGACCGCCTCACCGGCTTCCTCGACCAGGCCGACCCCCGCGCGATCCCCGAGATCGAGCGGTACCACGAGGATGCGCTTCCCCCCACCGCCGCCATAGTCATCCTCGGGGCTGATTAGCCTCCGGTCACGGCGCTCGCGGCGTTGTCGTCGGGCGTCGTAGCTCCGCTACGACTTCCTCCTCCGCCTTGCGATCACCGCAACCGGAGGCTAATCAGCACTCCTGCAGGGGTGAAGGGGCCGTGCCTTCGGCACGAGCGGTCAGCAGCCGCGCTTTCAGCGCGAGCCGGTGTCAGAGGGCCGCGCTTTCAGCGCGAGCTGGTGTGAGCGAGCCGCGCTTTCAGCGCGAGCTGGTGTCAGAGGGCCGCGCTTTCAGCGCGAGCTGGTGTCAGAGGGCCGCGCCTTGGGCGCGAGCAAGCGTCAGAGGGTCGCGCCTTCGGCGCGAGCTGGTGTCGGAGGGCCGCGCCTTCGGCGCGAGCGGGTGTGGGGTGCGGCGTCGGCGTCGGGCGGGTTCTGGCCGCACGACTGAGGCTGAGGCGGCGGAACCTCCGGGAATCGGGGGGATCGGGCGGCTCAGCCTTTGTTGTGCGGGCGAAGGGGGTCAGCCTGCGGTTGAGAGGGGACGAGTGCGCAGGGCGAGGGCGGTCGCGAGGGCCAGGAGGGCGCCGAGGGCGGCGGCGGAGGCGGTGACGGTGAAGCCGGACTGGGGGCCGGCGGACTCGACGGCGAGGCCGCTCAGGGCGGAACCGGCGGTGACGCCGAGGGCGAGGCCGGTGGGGGGCCAGGCGAGAGCCTCGGTCAGGCGGCGGCGCGGCGAGATCGTCTCGACGAGGCTCGAACCGGTGATGAGGAGCGGCGACGTCGCGAGGCCCGCGACGAAGGCCAGGACGGCGAGGACGGGCAGCGAGCCGGCCAGCAGCAGGACCGGGACGACGACTCCGAAGACGAGGCCCGCGACGATGAAGCGGGAGCGCGGGGTGCCGGGCAGGTGCGCGGCTCCGACGACGACACCGGTCAGCACGCTGCCGATGCTGTAGGCCGACAGCAGGAGGCCCGACGCGGCCTCGGCGCCCGCCGCCTCCGCCGTCGCGATCGCGGCGACGTTGAACGAGCCGAACACGCCGCCGATCGCGGCGAACACCGCGACGATGCCGGCCAGCGCGAGGGGGAGGCGGACCCGTTCCCGCGTGCGATTGGCGGGCGCGGTCGCGAGCGGCGGCTGCGTGCCGACCTGTGCGAGCAGCGCGACGCCTCCGACGACCCCGATGCCGAGGCCGACGACGACGCCGGCGGCCGGGTGCACCAGGGTGGCGAGCAGGGTCACGACCGGCGGCGCGACGACGAAGGCCGCCTCGTCGGCGACGGACTCGACCGAGTAGGCCGTGTGGCGAAGGCCCGGGTCGGAGGTCGCGGCGCTCCAGCGCGAGCGGACGGCGGAGCCGATGTCGATGACCGAGACGCCGGCGACGACGGCGAGCGCGAACCAGGTCCAGACCGGCGCGCCGAGCAGCACGGCGGCGACGAGTCCGAGGGAGGCGGCGACCAGCAGCGGGAGCGACAGGGCGAGCGCACGGCGCTGGCCCCAGCGGTCCATCACCCTCGACCAGAGCGGGCCGGCCGCCGCGAGCGAGAGCGTCAGCGTGCCCGAGACGGCGCCGCCCAGGGCGTAGCTGCCCGAGACGTTCGTCACCATGACCAGCACGCCGATCGCGAGGCTGCCCTTGGGGAACCGGCCGATCCAGCCGGAGGAGGAGAACGCGAGCGAGCCGGGGATCGCGAACGCCTGCGCGTAGCGACCGGTCGCCCGACGCAGAGCCGAGGGGCGGCCGGGAGAGGTGCTGCGAGCTGTGCGCGGAGGAGCCTGGGGGTCTGACATCGTCGGGTCCGATTCCTGGCCGGCCGAAAGCGGAGGACGCTCCACTGGCTGCTCGGACGACCCGACGAGTCTACCGACCGCTCCGGAATCGGCCGCGGCCAGCAGAATGGGGCGATGGACCCCCTGGAGACCCTCCTGAACGAGCTGCCCGGTGCCGAGGCGAGCCACCCCTTCGGTCCGGAGATCCTGGTCTGGAAGGTCGGCGGCAAGGTGTTCGCGCTCCAGTCGGAGCGCTTCGGCCGGCCCGTCGTGAGCGTGAAGGCGCTGCCCGAGAACGTGGTGCATCTGGTGGCAGGGGTCGACGGGGTCGAGCCCGGCTACCACCTCGACAAGCGGCACTGGGTGACCGTGGACTGCGGCGGGCGGGTCGACGAGGGCCTGCTCCTCGAGCTGGTGACCGAATCGCACGCCATCATCGTCGCGAAGCTGCCGAAGCGCCTCCGCCTGACCCTCGACGGGACGGCGAGCGGCTCGCTCGACGACGACGGCTGAGGCGTATTGCGGCGTGTGACGGGTGCAGGTGCACCCGCGCAGGCGCGCGCCTAGCGTGGCTGCGACGAACACCCCCGACGAGAGGTCCCGCGATGTCCACCCGCACCCGCCTGCAGACCACGGTCGAGACCGCCTGCGAGCGCGGCGGGATGTGCGTGCACGACCGCGCCGGCCACGGACTCGGCGCGCTGCAGCTCAGGCTGGCGCGCGCGACTCCGAGCGGCTGGACGGATGCGCTGGTCGCCTCCGTCGACGAGGACGGCTGGATCGACCTCGTCGGCTGGGAGTCGGGTGCGACGATCCGGGTCTGGCACCACGCGGAGGCGGCGCTCGCCGCGGGCGCGCCCGTCTCGCTGCACGAGCGCTACGGAGTGCTCGCGGCAGGAGATCAGCTGATCAGCGTCGCGCGCTGAGAGTCAGATTCCGATCAGGCGCTGGCCATCGAGGCGAGCATCGCCTCGCAGGCCTTCATGCAGTCCTCGCAGGCCATCGCGCTGAGGCGGCAGGTCTCGCTCATCTCGGCGTGACTCGAGCACTCCTCCATGCAGGCACGGCACATCGCGATGCACGCCTCGAGCATCGGGCGCATCGTCATCGCGTCCATGCTCATCGGACGCATCATCATCCGCATCATGGTGGTGCACATGTCGGCGCAGCTCGCGCACATCGAGGCGCAGCGGCCCATGCCCTCCATGCCGGCCATCGCATCGGAGCACATCGTGCACGCCTGCATGCAGGCCGAGCACGCGTCGATGCAGGCCTGCATCGCCGTCATGTCCATCGTCGCGCTGCCCGTCATCGGCATCGTCTTCATCATGTCGTCCATCGTGCCCATGTCGCTTCTCCGTCGTGCTCGAGGTGGAGCGGACGTCGCGTGGGCATCCGCGGGTGGATGCCTCCGATGCTAGAGCGGTGCCCGCCCGCAGTCACCTGCGTCGTGGCCCTGATACGCGAAACGGTCGAGACGGCCTGCCGGAGCGGGCGGTCTCGACCGTCTCGGCGGGTCAGATGCCGTAGGAGCGGAGGTAGGCGGCGGTGTCGTGCCAGCCCTCGACCGCGAAGCACTCGACGCCCATCGCCTTGACGGGGTAGTCGTTGCCGTCGGGGTCGAGGCGGTCGCCGACGAAGATCATCTCGTCGAGGGGGATGCCGGTGAGCTCGGTCAGCTTGTTCATCCCGTAGGCCTTGTCGATGCCCTTGCGGGTGATGTCGACCGAGGTGGAGCCGCCGGAGCGCACCTCGAGATCGGGCAGCACGGCCTGGACGGCCTCGCGCAGGGTGTTCTTCTTGACGCCGTCCGGGTCCCACGCCTGCTTGACGGGCACGGGCGCGGCCTGGCCGAGCGCCGAGAAGGTGATCTGGGAGTCGCGGTCCTCGAGGATCGGGCCCCAGGTCTCGGACTCCCAGTAGCCGAGCTCCTTCGCCTTCTCCTCGACGGCCGCGAGCGCGCGGGCCTTCTCGTCGTCGGTGAGGTTCTCGGCGTAGATCTGCTTCCACTCGCCGTTGTCGTAGCGGTAGTACTGGGTGCCGCAGGTCGGCATCAGGTGGAGCCTGGCGAGGACCGCGGGGTCGGCGTCGCCGAGGCGGTCGAGGACCTGCATCCGGAACTGCGCGATCTGCCCGCCGGAGATGATGCAGACCTCGGTGGCCCGGAGCAGCCGCACGAAGAGGTCGGCCATCTCGGGGTCGATCGGGGACTTCGAGGCGGCGAGGGTGTCGTCGAGGTCGAAGGCCATCAGGCGGGGCAGGGTGGTCATGGGTCTCGATTCGCGGTCTGCGGACGGGGCGGTATCGAGGATACGGGGCGGCGCCGCACCGCGCGTCCGGGCGCGAGCGGGCCGTCGGGAGCGCGCCGCGAGCGCAGACTGGAGCGATGACCGACCGCACCTCCCCCGCAGGCGGACGCCGCTCCGTCCCGCGCACGATCGCCCGGATCCTCCTGGGCGTCGTCCTCGTGATGGCCGGCGTCGGTCACCTGAGCTTCGCCCGGCAGTCCTTCCAGGCGCAGGTGCCGCCGTGGCTGCCGCTCGATCCCGACTTCGTGGTCGTCGCGTCGGGGGTGGTCGAGATCGCGCTCGGGCTCTCGCTCGTGCTCCTGGCGCGGTGGCGGGTGGTCGTCGGAGTCGTGGTCGCCGCGTTCTTCGTCGCGGTGTTCCCGGGGAACATCTCGCAGCTGGTGACGCGCACGCCGGCCTTCGGTCTCGAGACGGACGCGGCGCGCGCGATCCGGCTGGTCTTCCAGCCGCTGCTCGTGGTGTGGGCGCTCTGGTCGACGGGCGCGTTCTCGGCCTGGCGGGAGCGGCGGCGCCGAGCCCGGGGCTGAGCGCCCGATCCGGGCACCTCCGGCTCGCAGAACGACGTTCGGCTCCCAGGATCCGGCCGATTCGACGAGCCGAATCTCGTTCGACGAGCCGAGCGAGGGTTCCCGGGCCTGGTCTGGGCACCTCCGGCTCGTGAAAACCGGTTCGGCTCGCGAAAATCGTCGGTTTCGACGAGCCGAACCGTGTTCCACGAGCCGAAGCCGGTTCCACGCGCCGAGGGGTCCGACGAGCCGGAGCGGCGCACCGCAGTTCCGCGCTCAGCTCCCCGCGGACTCCCGCGCCAGATAGGCCGCCTCGGTGCGGGTCGCCGCGCCGAGCTTGCGGAGGATGTTCGACACGTGCACGCTCGCCGTCTTCACGCTGATGAAGAGCTCGTCGGCGATCGCGCGGTTGCCGAGCCCCTGCGCCACCAGCGCGAGGACCTGGCGCTCGCGGTCGGTGAGCGGGGAGATGCCGTGCGGAGCGATCGCTCCCGGGACCTCGCCACGGCCGAGCCGGCGCTCGAACCGGCTCACCGCGTCGACGAGGAGCCCGAGCCCCGCGTTCTCGGCGACGGCGCAGGCCGCACGCGCCTCCCGCTCAGCCTCCTCGCGCCGCCCGACCGCGGCGAGGGCCTCGGCGAGGCGGAGCCGCGAGTAGGGCAGCAGGTGCACCAGCGCGGTCGGCACCTCGTTGGCCGCGGCGGCGGCAGCCCACGCCGCGGGGTCGTCGCCCGTCCGGGAGGCGCCGCCGAGCTCGGCCTCGATCACCGCGACGAACGCGGGCGCGGTCGGCCACGCGGAGGCGGTGGCGAGGATCGCGCGCACGCGCGCGTCCGCGTCGACGGGGCGGCCCTCGCGGTCGAGGAGCGCCAGCCCCTCGCGCCGAGCCGTGGCCACGATGCGGGCCACGACCACGAGCAGGAGGAGATCGGCGGAGGGGAGCGGACGGTGCTCGGGACCGATCGCGTCGCGGACCTCGGCCCAGGCGGCTCCGACGTCACCGGTCTCGAGCGCGATCGCGCCGGCCACCTTCGCGAGGCCGACGAGCGAGTGCCGCTCCGTGCGCAGCTGGCGACTGAGGGGCTGCCGCCACCGCGCGAGCAGGGTCGCCGCCTCCTGCGGATCTCCGCGCCAGAGCACGGTCCAGAGCTTCCGGCGCTGCAGGTGCGCGGCGAAGCCGAGCGGGGCGTCGAGCTCGAGCGCCCGGTCGAGGAGCTCCTCGGCGCGGCGCCACTCTCCGACCGAGGCGAGGGCGTCGGCCGCGTTCGCCATCAGCATCGCGCCGAGGGTGCGCGAGACCCCGTGGCGCCGGGCGTGCTCGGCGCCCTCCTCGGCCGCGGCGACCGCCTCGCGGAACCGGCCGACGAGCGAGAGGGCGTCGGACAGGTTGAGCCAGTAGCGCAGGCGGGCGGAGTCGTCATCGCCCGCGAGAGCCCCCGCGAGCTCGAGCTGAGCGAGGCCCTCCTCTACCCGGCCGAGCTCGACGAGCGCCGTGCCGCGGATGTTGACGGCCACGCTCCTCCGACCGTGCGACCCGACCGACTCGGCCTCCACCTCGGCCAGGTCGGCGACGGCGACGGCCTCGTCGAGATCGGCCTCGAGCATCAGCCGCGCGGCGAGCTCGCCGAGGATGCGGGCGCGCAGCACGCTCGGCTCCGCGGGACCGCCGAGGAGCGCGAGCGCCTCGCGCAGCAGGGCGACGGAGCCGACCTGCCCGAGGTTCGCGAGGTAGGACGCCTTGTCGCGCAGGAGCGTCGCGCGGCGCGGCGCGTCGAGCCCCTCGATCGCGAGCGCCTCGTCGACGAGCGCGATCGCCCGCTCGCTCTCGCCCGCGTCGCGGAAGTGGTGGGCGGTCGAGCCGAGGAGATCGGCGCGATCGCGCCCGTGCGCGTCGGCGGGCACCTGCTCCCACAGCTCGAGGGCGCGCTCGCCCATGCGCGCGGCGAGGGCGTGGGCGAAGGAGGCGCGGGCGTGCGCCATGGCGCGGAGCGAGGCGGCGAAGGCCCGCTCGGAGTCGTGCGCGGCCATCCAGTGGTACGAGATCTCGGAGGCGGCGGCCGGGCCCCTGGCCTCGAGCGCGTCGGCGTAGCAGGTGTGCGCGCGGACCCGCTCGCCGGGCAGCAGCTCGTCGTGGATGGCGTCGCGGACGAGGGCGTGCCGGAAGCTGTAGCTGCTGCCGTCGACGACCAGCACCCCGCCGGCGATCGCCTCGCGCGCGGCCGTCTCGACGGCCTCGGCATCGCCGTGGACCACGGTGATCAGGTCGTGCTCGACGCAGGTCCCGCCCGCCGAGAGCGTGCGCAGGATCTTCTGCGTGGGCTCGCTCAGCCCGTCGTAGCGGGCGAGGAGGACGTCGCGCAGCGACTCCGGGTAGCAGTCGGGCACCGTCGACGCCTCGGCGCGCGCAAACTCCTCGACGAAGAACGGCACCCCCTCGGTGCGCTCGACCACGAGGGCGAGGTCGCGCGGGGCGACCGCGGCACCGCGGAGGGAGGCGACCATGGCCTCGACATCGTGCCGGTCGAGCCGCGAGAGCTCGCGCCGCTGCACCCGGTCGCTCCGCTCGAGCTCGGGGAGCCAGGCCCGCAGTGGATCGCCGCGGCGCAGCTGATCGCTCCGGAAGGTGAGGACCACGAGGATCCGCCCGGCGGTCGCGACGCGCACCAGGAAGCGCAGGACCCCGATCGTCGCCGGGTCGACCCAGTGCAGATCCTCGACGACCAGCACGATCGGGCGGAGGCGCGACGCGGCCTCGAGCGCGACCGTGACGGCCTCGAGGACGGGCGGGGCGGCGGCGGCGGGCTCCCCGCTCGCGGGCAGCTCCGGCAGCAGGATGCGCAGCCCCTCGATCGAAGGACCCGCCAGCGCGGCGAGCTCGTCGGCGCCCAGGCTGCGCGCCAGCTCGCGCAGCGGTGCGGTGATCGGAGCGTAGGGAGGGGCGTCCCGGTCGAGATCGACGCACTGGCCGCGCAGCACGAGCGCCTCGCGCGGCAGCCGCTGCACGAACTCGGCCACGAGCCGGCTCTTGCCGATGCCCGCCTCGCCACCCACCACGACGGTGCGCGTGCCGTCGACGAGCATCCGCTCGTAGGCCCGACGCAGCGCCGCCAGGTCGTCGTCGCGGCCCACGAGGGCGGACGGCGCGAGCGGGAGGGGCATGGGCATCATGCTGCCATCGACGCCCGACACGGACGGGGGCGTGGCGGGGACCGTGTCGGTTTCCCGCGGGTCGCCGACCGGAACGGTCCGCGCACGCTCAGGCGCGGGCGTGCACGGTGCGGCTGAGCAAGCGGAGCAGCACGGGCAGGCGCCGCGCGGGGCGTCGGGGTGCGCGCTCCCGGCGCTGCCGCTCGATCTCGGCGTCCCGGTCGAGGCGGCGCTCCCGATCCTCCAGAAGGGCGGGGAAGGAGTACTCGCTGAGCATCATGTCTGTCCTCTCGTCGAAGCGATGAGGAGAGGCTCGCGTGCGGGGAGGGCCCGGGACATCGGGCGGTCGCCCTATCCCGGAGCTGTCGGCGGGGCGCGGGGCTGAGGCGGTGCGGGGTCGGAGGAGGGCGAGGCGGTCCCGGCGCGTGCGGTCGGCGGAGGAGGGCCCTCCGATCGGTGCTGGACAGCCCGCGATCGCTGCTCCGGCGCGGTCCCGAGGGGATAGGGCGATCGCCCGATGTGCGCCAGGGGGTCTTACGCGGATCGTCGATCCCGGCGCAGAGAGCGCTCGGATCTCAAGGAGTTCGCCGTGGTCTTCCTCATCGTCATCGCCGCCCTGATCGCGTGGGCGGTCGCCGCGGCCGTCGTCACCGTCGTGCGCGACGGCTACGGCCCCGTCCCCACGCGGACGGAGACCGAGCGGGTCGCACCTCCTGACGCACCTCCGGCTCGCTGAACCGCGTTCGGCTCGTGAGAACCGCCGGATCCCGCGAGCCGACCCGGATTCTGCGAGTCGAGGGCCGTCGGCGCGAGTCGTCGCGCAGCTCGGGCTCGTGAAACGCCGTTCGGCTCGCAGGATCACGAGGATCCTGCGAGCCGAACGGGTTCCTGCGAGCCGGAGGTGCTCCGGAGGCGCGGCCGCTAGGCGGTGCGGCGGCGTCGCGCGATCAGCAGCGCGGCTCCCGACAGGAGCAGCAGCAGCGCCCCGCCGAGGAGAGCCCCCGACTCGACACCGGTGTTCGCGAGCGGGCCGGAGTGCGAGCCCCCGGCGACCGGGACCGCGGTGGCCGTCGACGACGGAGCGGCCGTGGGCTGGTCCGTCGGCGTGACGGGCGTGACGGGCGCACCCGGCTCGGCCGGCGCCTCGGCTGCGACCGTCGTCAGCGACCAGTTCTCGTCGTAGAAGTCGGCCTTGTCGATCACGCCGCGCGCGCTCGCCCAGTCGATGAGCAGCTGGCGGATCTCCTGCAGCTCGTCGTAGACGACCGGTGCCTCGGCGACGGCCGGGTAGCCGCCTCCGCCGCTCTGACGGTAGTTGTTGACGGCCATCACGAAGACGTCGTCATCGGCGACCGGCGTGCCGTCGGGGTGCGCGAGATCGCGGATGCGCGAGCCGGCGGGCTGCGAGATGTCGATCACGTAGTCCACACCCGACAGCGCGTCGTAGTTGTAGTCCGGGGTGCCCGTCGGGCGGTCCGGCGTGACGGCGTTCGTGCCCGTGGCCGGGTCGAAGACGGCACCCGGGGCGACCTGGTTGAAGTAGAGGGCCGAGAACTCGAGGTACTCGCGCACCTGGGCGCCCGTCATCTCGACTCCGCGGAGGGTGTTCTCGTAGATGTACAGACCGGCGATGTCGCGGATCGTGACCTGCCCCTTCGGGAAGACCGCCGTCCGCGAGAACGGCGACGCCTGCGAGATCACCGGGACGTCGGCCCACTCCGTGCCCTCGAGCGCCGTGTCGACGGTCTCGGCCTGGACATTGTTGATGAAGTCGATGATCGGGGTGTCCTCGTAGCGCGAGGTCTCGGCCGAGAGCTCCTCCACCGACTCGGCGACCGGAGTGTTGACGTAGTCGATCGTCGTGGCGTGCTGCTCGGCGAGGGCGTCGAGCACGGCGGTCGACTCCTCGGGGATGTCGCGCGCGTAGACGGGCTTCGCGACCGGAGCGGATCCCTCCGACCAGTCGACCTGCAGGTCGCCGGCGGTGTCGGGCACCAGGTTCAGGGTCACCTCGGTGAGCCCCTGCGCCCAGTAGTAGGGCTGGGTCACGAGCACCTGCTCACCGGCGACGTTCGTGTAGAGCGTCTGCGGCACGTCCTGGTGGCTGTGGCCCGCGACGACGACGTCGATGCCGGGCACCTGCGTCGCGATGTTGTTGACGACGTCCTCGTTGAGGTCCGCCGGGTCGTAGTCGGCGTCGGCGACCGTGCCCTGGCCGGTGTGCGCGAGGACGACGACCACGTCGGCCTGCTCCTGCACCTCCGGGACCCACTGCTTCGCTGCCTCGACCATGTCCTGGAACTCGAGCACGCCGTCGACGTACTGCTTGTCCCAGACGCGGACGCCGGGGGTGACGAGCCCGAGGACGCCGATCGTGACGGTCTCGCCGTCGATCTCGCGCTCGATCAGCTCGTAGGGCTTGTGGTAGGGCTCGCCGGTCGCGACCTCGACGACGTTGGCGCCCAGCAGCGGGGCCTCCAGGTCGCCCTCGTAGGCGCTGAGCATGTCGAGCCCGTAGTTGTACTCGTGGTTGCCGACCACCTGGGCGTCGTAGCCGATGGTGTTGAAGGCGGTGGCCATCGGATGCGTCGTCTCGTCGGCGAGGACGCCCGCGGCTCCGTCGCCGAGTCCGTAGTAGTAGGTGAGCGGCGTGCCCTGGATGGCGTCGCCGTTGTCGAAGACGAGGACCGACTCGTCGCCCTTCTCGGCGCGGAGGCGGTCGACCTCGGTCGCGACGCGCGTGAGTCCGAGGGTGTCCTCGCCCTCGTACGGGGCGTTCGCGAAGTAGTCCCAGTTGTAGACGTGACCGTGGACGTCGGTGGTCGACACCAGGGTCAGCTCGACGCCGTCGTCGAGGGTGGCCGCGGTCGCGGTGGGGGCGACGGTGGCGGCCCCTACGGCGAGAACGGCGAGGAGGCTTGCAGCGCGGAGTGAGCGCATCGGATTCCTGTTCGCGTGATGGGTGGAGTGTGAACGCTCTCGAACCTATGCGCTCCGTGTGAACGAGTCGTTTCGGGTTCGAGAGCATTGCTCGACGATGGAGGGCTCCGGCCGCCCTCACCGCCTCTCCGCTAGAATCGATCGGCTGGCCGCGCGGATGCGGCATCCGATGCCCGGCCGGCCCGCCGAGGCTCGGCGAACCCCGACTCCGCCCACAGCGAAGGACACGCCATGCCAGCAATCGTCATCATCGGCGCCCAGTGGGGCGACGAGGGCAAGGGACGCGCGACCGACCTCCTCGGCAGCCGCGTGGACTACGTCGTCAAGTTCAACGGCGGCAACAACGCCGGCCACACGGTCGTGGTGGGCGACGAGAAGTACGCCCTGCACCTGCTGCCCTCCGGCATCCTGACCCCCGGAGTCGTGCCCGTCATCGCGAACGGCGTCGTCGTCGACATCGAGGTGCTCTTCCACGAGCTCGAGGCGCTCAGCGCCCGCGGGGTCGACGTGTCGAAGCTGCTCGTCAGCGCCAACGCGCACGTCATCACGAGCTACCACCGCACCCTCGACAAGGTGACGGAGCGCTTCCTCGGCAAGCGCCAGATCGG
This sequence comes from Rathayibacter sp. VKM Ac-2803, assembly GCF_009807175.1. Lineage (NCBI taxonomy): Bacteria > Bacillati > Actinomycetota > Actinomycetes > Micrococcales > Microbacteriaceae > Rathayibacter > Rathayibacter sp. VKM Ac-2803. The sequence continues at coordinate 798,321 of NZ_WUCD01000001.1, forward strand.
CACCACCGGCCGCGGCATCGGCCCGGCGTACGCCGACAAGATCAACCGCGTCGGCATCCGCATCCAGGACCTGTTCGACGAGAACATCCTGCGCCAGAAGGTCGAGGGCGCCCTCGACCAGAAGAACCACCTGCTGGTGAAGGTCTACAACCGCCGCGCGATCCTCGTCGAGCAGGTGCTCGAGGACCTGCTGCAGTACACCGAGCGCCTCCGGCCGATGGTCGCCGACACCTCCCTCGTGCTCGCCCAGGCGCTCGACGCCGGCAAGACCGTGCTGTTCGAGGCCGGCCAGGCGACCATGCTCGACGTCGACCACGGCACCTACCCGTTCGTCACCTCCTCGAACGCGACCTCCGGAGGCGCGGCCACCGGCTCCGGAGTCGCCCCCAACCGCATCGAGCGCGTCATCGCCGTCATCAAGGCGTACACGACCCGCGTCGGCGCAGGCCCCTTCCCGACCGAGCTCTTCGACGAGTGGGGCGAGTACCTCCGCAAGCAGGGCTTCGAGTTCGGCACCACCACGGGCCGCCCCCGCCGCTGCGGCTGGTACGACGCTCCGATCGCCCGCTACTCGGCGCGCATCAACGGCGTCACCGACTTCGTCCTCACCAAGCTCGATGTGCTCTCGGGCCTCGAGACGATCCCGGTCTGCGTCGCCTACGACGTCGACGGCGTCCGCCACGACGAGGTGCCCGTCTCGCAGAGCGACTTCCACCACGCGAAGCCGATCTACGAGGAGTTCCCCGGCTGGCAGGAGGACATCTCGGGCTGCCGCGAGTTCGCCGACCTGCCCCAGGCGGCGCAGGACTACGTCCGCGCGCTCGAGGCGATGAGCGGCGCCCGCTTCTCGGCCATCGGCGTCGGCCCGGAGCGCGAGCAGGTCGTCGTGCTCCACGACCTGCTCGACTGAACTCCCCCGGGAGGTCGTCCCGGCTCGTCCCGCCGGCGGTGCAGGCCGGATCCGCTCGGGTGAGGTCAGCGGCCGTCGTGGTCGTCGGCCGCGCCGGGATCGGGTTCGTCGACCCGCTCGCCGGCCAGCGCGAGACGGAGGACGACGAGGACGATCGTGAGGGCGAGGGCCGCCGTCAGGACGGAGGGCAGGGCGTTCGCGAGCGCCTGCCTGGCGATCGTGTGAAGGGGAACCGCGGTGCCACCGGTCCGCGCCCACTCGTCCGGAACCGCGGCGATCACCACAGGAGCGGCGAGCGCGACGAGCCAGAGCGCGGCGACCCCGCCGCAGGCGACGGCCCACCAGGGGCGCGACGTCGTCACGGGCGCGAGGTCCGGATGATCTGCGCCACTGCGGCGGCGCCGAGGCTGAGGAGCCCCACGGTCAGGGCGGGTGTCGGGACCGCCGCGAGGTAGGTCATCAGGAACTCCTCGGTCTCGGTCCGCCCTCCCGCCCACACGGCGCCGGACTCGAACCAGAGCACGCCCGCGCCCAGTGCCGTGCAGACGGCGCCGGAGACGGCGAGCGCCGCGGGGACGCGCGCCGGCACTCCGAGCGTTCCGCCGCGCCCGGACCCTGCTCCGGCCTCCGCGCCGTCGGCGGCGGGCGGCTCCGCCCCGATGACGTCGGTCGAGCCTGATCCGTCCGCCGGAGGCGAGGACTCGGGACGGGTCGGATCGGGGGCGCCCTGCCGCCCGAGGTGGTCCGCTCCCCGTCGGACCGGCGGGCCCGACCCGCCTCCGCGCTGGAACGCCGCGGGGAAGCGCGGATCCGTCTCGCCCATGCGTGCTCACCCTTCCGCCGACAACGGCGCCCATGCTCGCACGCGGCCTCCGGGCAGGGCCGATCGCGCGCCACCCTCCGCGGTGCCGCCGTCTCCCGCGCGAACCGGAGCGGCCCGCTCCTCCTCGGCGGGCGCGGGCGCAGCCGGTGACCGGATAATCGGCGCATGCAGATCTACGCCGACCTCCCCGCCGCGCGTGCGCGGCAGATCACGGCCGACGCGCTCGCGGTCGCCGTCGCGGTGATCGCCGTGGCCGCCGGCATCGCGGTCGGCACGCTCATCGCGGGGCTCGCCGAGATCGGCCGACGCCTCGAGAGCGCCGGCAGCGGATTCGGCACGACGATGAGCGATGCGGGGTCGACGCTCGGCGGCATCCCGTTGCTCGGCGAAGCCGTCCGCGCGCCGTTCGACGAGGCGAGCGGAGCCGGTGCCGTCCTCGCGGCGGCGGGGCGCGATCAGCAGCAGCTCGCCACGACGCTCGCCGTGGTGGCGGGGCTCGCCGTCGGCGGGCTGCCGCTCCTCCTGCTCGCAGTCCTGTGGCTGCGGCCCCGGCTGCGCTTCGCCCGCCGCACCGCCGAGCTGCGGGCCCTCGGCTCCACGCCGGCCGGCTCCGAGCTGCTGGCCCTGCGCGCTCTCACGGAGGCGTCACCGCGCGACATCCTCGCGGTCCACCCCGATGCCGTCCCCGCCTGGCGCGCCGGCGACCCCGGGGCGACCGCCGCCCTGGCCGCCCTCGCGCTCCGCCGCGCCGGCCTCCGCCCGCGCTGACCCGTCCCTCGGAGGGATGACTCGGCGGAGCCCACGCGGATGACGCGGCGGGACCCGCGGGCGACGACCGCGACGGACCCGCCTCCGTAGCGTCGGAGGCATGCAGAACCACACCTCCACCGTCGTGGCGCGCGTCGAGAACGTGCGCAAGCTCTACGGAAGCACCCCGCCCGTCGTCGCCCTCGACGGCGTCACCCTCTCGATCGAGCGCGGAGAGTTCACCGCGATCATGGGGCCCAGCGGCTCCGGCAAGTCGACCCTGATGCACGTGCTCGCGGGGCTCGACTCCGCCTCCGAGGGCCGCGTGCTCCTCGGCGACGTCGAGATCACCGCGATGGGCGACGCCGAGCTCACACTGCTGCGCCGCCGCAGCGTCGGCTTCGTCTTCCAGGCGTTCAACCTCGTCCCGACCCTCGACGTGCGCGGCAACATCCGCCTCCCGTTCGAGCTCGACGGCCGGGCGGTCACCGCCGAGGAGGAGGAGTGGATCGGGCGCCTGATCGAGTCGCTGGGGCTCCGCGAGCGCCTCACCCACCGCCCGTACGAGCTGTCGGGCGGACAGCAGCAGCGCGTCGCCATCGCGCGGGCGCTGGCCACCCGTCCGCAGCTCGTCTTCGCCGACGAGCCCACCGGCAACCTCGACTCCCGGACCGGCCGGGAGGTTCTGGCCCTGCTGCGCGCCTCGACCCGCGAGTACGGGCAGTCGATCGCGATGGTGACCCACGACCCGATCGCCGCGTCCTACGCCGACCGCATCGTCTTCCTCCGCGACGGGGTCGTCGTCGACGACCGCCGGGGGATGAGCGCCGAGGAGGTCTCGCGCGCCATGCTCGAGATGGAGCGTGCAGCGTGAGCCGCATCAGGACCGGCTCGCGGCAGGGCGGAGGCGCGGTCGTCACCGTCGCCGCGCTCTCCGCGACCTTCGGCGGCATCCTCGTCCAGCTCATCGTCGACCTCACCGTCGCGTTCGACGCGGCCGGCCTCACCGGCATCGCCCAGATCGCCGTCACCCTCGCGGTCGTGGGCGGCGTCTTCTTCGGCATCGCGGTGTTCGTCGGAGGCATCGTCACGGCCAACGCCGTCTCGACCGTCATCGCCGGCCGGACCCGCGAGATCGCCCTGCTGCGCCTGCTCGGCGCCTCCGGCCGCTCGCTCCGCGGCGAGATCGTGCGCGGCGGACTCGTGCAGGGACTCCTCGGCGCGGTGATCGGCGCGGTCGTCGCCGTCGTGCTGGTCGCCGCCGGCGCCGAGATCGCGTTCCAGACCGGCACGCTCACCCGCTTCGCCGTCCCGCTCGCCTCGCCGGGACTGCTGCTGCCGATGCTCGCCGTGATCGCCTCGACCGTCCTCGCCTCGTGGGCGGGCTCCCGCCGCGTGCTCGAGGTCGCTCCGGCGCAGGCCGCCGGCTCCTCCGCCGAGCCCCGCTACGACGAGCTGCGGGGTCGCCGCGGGCGCAACACCGCCGCGATCACGCTGGTGATCGTCGGGTTCGTGCTGCTCGCGGGAGGAGTCGCGGTGGGTCTCGTCTCGCCGGTCGGCGTGCTGATCGGCCTGGTGGGCGGCATGGTCTCGTTCACGGGGATCATCCTCGGCGCGCCGGTGCTGCTGCCTCCGCTGACCGCTCTCGTCGGGCGGGCGTTCGGCCGCGGCCCTGTGGCGAGGCTCGCCTCGGCCAACGCCATCCGCCACCCCGCGCGCAGTGCGCGAGCGGTCATCGGCCTGGTGATCGGAGTGACGCTGGTGACGATGTTCGCCGTCGCCGCGGAGACGTTCGGCACCGTCATGCGCGCCTCCAGTGACGCGAACCCCGAGGTGATCGCCGCCCTCCAGCAGTTCATCTCGGCCAGCACGGCGATCATGAGCGTCCTGCTCGGGTTCTCGGTCGTGCTCGCGGCGGTCGGCATGGTGAACACGCTGTCGCTGAGCGTGCTGCAGCGCCGACGCGAGCTGGGGCTGCTCCGCGCGCTCGGATTCACGGCGTCGCAGGTGCGCTCGATGGTCGTGCTCGAGGCGGCCCAGATGATCGTCGCGGCGACCCTGCTCGGGCTGCTCCTCGGCATCGCCTACGGCTGGAGCGGCGCGATCGCCGTGTTCGGCTCGCTGCCCGGCATCGGAGTGATCCCGCCGAGCATCCCCGTGCCGATCCTCGTCGCCGTGGTCGTCGTCGGCACCGTGATCACCGTCGTCTCGGCCGTCGTGCCGGCGCGCCGGGCGACCCGGGTGACTCCGGTCGAGGCGCTCGCCGTCGCCTGACGGTCAGACCACCGAGAAGCCCGCGGCGAGCTGCTCGCGGCCGCCGAGCGCCATCAGGAGCTCCTCGGCCCGACCGGCTCGCGCGGCCAGGGCGCCCGCGAGGGCGCAGCTCGCCTCGACCGCCTCCGCGGGGAGGCCGTGCGGGATGCCGGTGGCCCGTGAGAGGTCGAGGGTGTGCACCACCAGCTCGAGCACGCGGGTGCGGAGGTACTCGCGCAGCTCGAGGGCATGAGCGCCGATCGCGACGAGGCGGTCGCGGGGCTGCGCGGCGAGGAGGGCCGTGGCGCGCGCGAGGTCCTGCGCGACCACCTCGGCCGGCGCGTCGCCGAGCCGCACGCCCGCCTCGACTCCGCGGCGAGCGACCTGGGTGGGATCGGCCACGGTTCCCGCGAGGGCGCGGTAGTAGGCGGGGGCGTCGTCGATCGTGCGGCGAGCGGGGGGCTCGGCGAGGAGGTAGGTCTCGACGGTGAGGATCGCGCGAGCGGTGTGCCCGGCGAGGCCGCGGACGTCCCACTCGCCCAGACCGGGCTGCGCCCACTGGTCCCTCGCCGATCCTCTCCAGCAGGCGGAGGAACTCAGTGGCGGAGGTCTCGAACATCGCGGCGCTGTCCATGGACCACATGCTGGCACGCGAACTGGACCCGTCCGTCGCGCGGCGGGACTCCAGACTGTCGGAGTGAGCATCCGCCGACCCGCCCCCGCCGTCCTCACCGGACGTGTCGTCGTCCTCGAGCCGCTGAGTGACGAGCACGTCGAGCCGCTCTTGCGCGCGATCGCCCGCCCCGAGGTGTTCGCCGGCGGCTACGGCGGCGGCCCGGCCGGTCTCCCGGAGTCGCTCGAGGAGTTCCGCGCCTTCACCCGCCGCTACTACCCGTGGGCGACCGGCAATTCCTACGCCGTCCTGCTCGACGGCCGGGTCGTCGGCACCAGCTCCCTCGCCGACTTCGACGAGAAGAAGGAGGCGGCGCACCTCGGCTGGACCGCCTATTCGCCCGAGGTCTGGGCCACCGCGGTCAATCCCGATGCGAAGCGGCTGCTGCTCGGGCTCGCGTTCGACAGCGGGTACTCGCGGGTGAAGCTGCAGGCCGACGCCGCCAACGCGCGATCGCGGGCGGCGATCCTCCGTCTGGGGGCGGTGTTCGAGGGCGTGCTGCGCCACGACCAGCGGCGGGCCGACGGCTCCTGGCGCGACACCGCGGTGCACTCGATCCTCGTCGAGGAGTGGCCCGCCGTCCGCGAGGGGCTCGACCGGCGGATCGACGCGCTGCGCTAGCAAGAGCCGGGGTGCCGCGCAACGGGATGCCCTGCCCGTTCCCGAGGGGTAGGAAAGTCGGATGGATCGCATCCACTACGCGGGCAGCTCCCTCCTCACGGGCAGTGCGATAGCGCGCGCTCTCGTGCGCTACGCGGAGGCGCTCGCCCTGCGCAAGGGCTCGAGGACCGTCGAGATCCCGGTGCGCCGCTCCTCCGGGAGCGACGGCCGCGCATCCCTGCTCATCGGGCCGGCCAGTCAGCTGTTCTCGGAGTCCGAGGATTCGGACGGCGACGAGATGGTCGACGACGAGCTGGTGGCGCGCCTGACGCGCGAGGCGGACGGGCTCGGGGTCTCGCATCCGATCACCGAGACCGACCTGGACGAGGACGCACTGCACGTTCCCGATTTCGACATTCCCCGCTTCCACGACGACGGTGACCGCTGAGGCGCACCGATACACTCGCGATGCCGTCTCCGGCCCTGACCCTGCTGCAACGGCGCGAACTCGAAAGGACACCGATCTGATGGGCCGCCTCATCTACGACTCGACGCTCGAGGCCGATTTCGACGACCGCCTGCTGGCTCACCTGCAGATCGTGATCGGCTCGAAGCTGGCGCGCAACGAGTCGTTCTACTTCTCGTGGAAGGACTCCCAGGCCGTCGGCGACGGTCGCACGTCGATCTGGCTGCACCCGGCGATCCCGCTGCGCTTCAAGTACCACGGCGGCCGTGCACCCGCCATCAATCCGGAGTGGATCCGCCAGCTGGTCGCCGACTCGCACACCGCGCACGGGCTGCGGATCAGCGAGGAGCCGCACGGCGCAAGCCGTCAGACCGAGGAGAGTGCGCTGTGAAGCGGGTCGAGATCACCTACGGCGGGAAGCCGTACAGCCTGCACGACACCTCGGCCGCCGAGGTCCGCGAGAGCGTCGAGCGGGCGCTCGACGGCTCGGCGTCGCGCTGGCTCGCGGTGAACCAGGGCGAGGGCGAGCCGCGGGAGACGTCGATCCTGATCACTCCGGGAGTGGAATTCGCGGTCGCCGACGTCGCGCGCTGACCCGAGGGTGGGGCCTCAGGCCAGGAGCGCCGGGAACTCGCCCGGGATCTCTCGGGCGAGGTAGCCGGCGGGGCCCAGCCGGGCCGCCAGACGCGTGTCAGCCTCCGTGTGCAGGTGGGTCCCCCAGGCCGCGGCGGCGACTCCGGCGGCCCCGCGCGCGCGGAGCCCGGCGGTCGCGCCCGCCAGGACGTCACCGCTGCCCGCTGTGGCGAGGCCCGAGTGCTCCCCGATCACGCGCAGGACGGTCCCCCCGGGGTCGGCGATGACGTTCGAGAGGCTCACGACCGCGTCGTAGCGCCGGGCGATGGCGAGGGCGGCCTGCTCGAGGTCGTCCACGTCCCCGCCCAGCAGGCGCGCGCCCTCCTCGCTGTTGGGCGTGAGCAGCAGGCGCCCCGCGAGTGCCCTGGCCACTCGTCGTTGACCGGGCAGGATGCCGAGCGGGAAGGCGTCGAGGTGCACCGCGGGGACGTCGCGCAGGAGCGGCACCAGAGCGCGGAGGGTCGACGCCGTGGCCTTCGGATCGTCGAGGCCCGGGCCGACGAGGACGACGTCGGCCGAGCCGAGCTCGCCTGAGAGCGCGTCGAGGCCGCGGCCCGTGATCGAACCGCTCCGCGACTCCTCCAGGGGGATCACGCCGCACTCCGGCAGCGCGACCGCTGTGGCGGAGGCGACGGACTCCGCCACGCAGAGGGTGATGCGACCGGCACCCACGCGCAACGCGGCGATGCCCGCGAGGATCGCCGCGCCGGGCGTCTTGCGCGCGCCTCCGATGATGACGACGTCACCGCGCGCGTGCTTCGAGCCCTCGGCGGCGGGGAGGGGCCAGTCGCGCTCGAGGAGCGCGCGGTCGATGATCTCACTCATGGGGGTCACCCTCTCCGGCCTCGCGGTCGTCGTGCTCGGTGACCGGAGCGCCGGCCCGGTCGAGGTGCCCCGTGTGGTTGAAGCGCTCGAGCCGCCACCCGTCTCCGTCGCGGAGGAGCCGGGTGACGGAGGCGTTCGCCACCGGAGTGGACGCCCCGATGTCGAGCAGCTCGCGCTCGGTCAGCCCCTCGCAGACCGAGCGGATGATCAGGACGACGGCGTCGTGGCAGAAGAGGGCGACGGGCCCCGTCGGTGCGGTGGCGTCGAGATGGTCGAGGAACGCGCGGACCCGGAGCGCGAGGTCGGTCCACGACTCGCCCCCCGGCGGACGGTAGTAGTACTTGCCGAGCCACTCCCGCCGCGCCGCCTCCTCCGGGAACCGCGCGCGCACTCCGGCGGTGGTCAGGCGGTCGGTGATGCCGAGGTCGCGGTCGCGCAGGCGCTCGTCGGCGCGGAGCGGCAGCTCGAGTCCGGCCTCGGCGAGGGCGAGCCGGGCGGTCGAGGAGGCGCGCAGATAGGGCGAGGTCCACGCGGCGACCGGCGCCGCCTCCGCCGCCAGCCAGCGACCGAGCGCGCGCGCCTGCTCCTCGCCCGCCGGGGAGAGGGTGACGTCGGCGTCGCGGCGGTCGACCTCGATGTCGAGCGCGCCCGCCTTCTCGGCGGCGCTCGCCGCGATGTTCGCCGTGCTCTCGCCGTGGCGCACCAGGAGGAGCTCGGTCGGTCCGGTCGTGCGCGAAGTGGGCATGGCCCCACGCTCCGCCGGGCCGCCTCCTCGGCAAAGGGGTTTGCGCATGACGGTGGTGGCTTGCTAATCGCCCGGGCGGAGCGAGCGAGGGTCGTGTCAGGGCTCGTCGGATCCGGTTCGGCTCGTCGGAATCCGCGGCCTCTGCGAGCCGAGCACGATCGTGCGAGCCGAAGGTCGATCCGGTGCGGGTCGGAGGCGGGGCCGCCGGCCGGCGCCGCCGCGCTAGGGTCGGGGGCGTGAAGCAGACGCGAGCAGCCGCCGTCCTCCTGACGGTGCTGGCGCTCGCCGGCTGCACCGCTCCGGCAGCGGAGGAGCCCGCCGACACGGCGACGGCGGCCCGCGAGGAGTCGCGCGAGCGGGTCACCGCCCTCGTCGACTCGCTCACCGGTCCGCAGGTCGACACGTTCGGGTTCGCGCGCGAGGCGGCCGCGGCGGAGGCGGAGGGCGTCGACCTGATCGGCATCGCCTCCTACGCCGCCGAGACGCCCGAGGGAGCGTTCGGCACGCTGTCCTTCCGCACGCCGGTCGACCCGACCGAGTTCCCCGATGCCGGGACCGACGCGTTCTGCTTCGAGGTGGCCTTCGCCGCCGCAGGTCCGGTCGCGAGCGACGACTCCGGCGACGGCGCCGTCGGGACGATCGACTGCCCGGCCGACGCGACCGTGATCACTCCGCCGCCCGCCTAGGCCGACACGGCCTTCACGACCGCCTTGAGGGTGCCCGGGTCGCCGAGGATCCGGAAGTGCCCGCCCGTCTCGATCCGCACGTTGGTCGCGCCCTCGAGCCTGCTCCCCTCGGGGATGTGCGGGTCGAAGAGCCCGTAGACCGAGGTGATGCGGGCGTTCGCCTCCGGCCGGCTCGACAGCAGCAGCGTCGTGGCGTCGCGGGGAGAGAACGAGCGGAGGCTCTTCAGCGGCAGGTAGGCGGCGTACCGCGATCCGCCGAACGGCGTCGACACCGCGACCATGCGGTCGACGCGGCCCTCGGGGTCGAGCTCGGTCATGACGTACTTGCCGATCAGCCCGCCCTTGCTGTGCGCGACGACGACGACTCCGCGGAGGTCGTGCTCGGCGAGGTAGGCGGCGACGTCCTCGGCGGTCCTGACCACCGGGCGGCCGTTGCGGCCCAGGCTCGTCAGGACGTGCAGCGGATGCCCGTGCGCGTGCAGCGGGTCGATGATCGGGCGGAGGAAGGACCACGTCTCCCAGATCCCGGGCAGCACCAGGATCGGCCGCAGGTCGCCGCTGAGGTAGTCGTCGGGGGCGCGGCGCGAGAGGACGCCCCGCACCTGCCAGGCGACGGCGTAGGCGTAGTCCTCCGCCCACCAGACGGCGTCGCGGACGAGGTTCCTCACCGTGCCGCCCCGAGGCCCGCGGCGAAGCGGACGAGGGCGCGGGCGAGCGGCTCCGCCTCCGTCCTCGGCACGACATGGCGGGAGGAGCCCATCTCGAGCAGTCGGCCGTCGGAAGCGTGCGCGACGAGGCGCTCGCACCAGTCGCGGGTGCCGACGGGGTCGTCGTGGCCGCGGACGACGAGCACCGGCCGGGTCACGGCCTCGAGGCGGCGCTGGATCGGGTAGTGCAGCATCTCGGGGAGCTGCCGCAGGTACCAGCGCAGGCCTCCGCGCACGTAGTCGGCGAACACGAGCAGGTCGACCGGCACCGGCTCGCCGAGGGTGTCGCGGGCGAGGGCCAGGCCCTGCTGGAGCGCCGTGGGGCGCTGCGGATCGACGACCGGGCCGATCAGCACGACGCCGTCGACGAGATCGGGCGAGCGCGCCGTCAGCTCGACCGCGACCTGGCTGCCCATCGAGTGGCCGACGACGACCGCGCTCTCGACGCCGCGGTCGGCGAGCACGTGCGCGACGAAGCGGGCGTGATCGGCTATGCCGACGCGCTGCTCCGGCGTGCGGTTCGACCCGAAGCCGGCGAGGTCGACGGCGATCACCCGGCCGTGCTCGCGCAGGTGGACGGCGAGCCGGGAGAACGTGTGGTGCGACATCCCGATCCCGTGGATCAGGACGAAGGTGCGCTCCGAGCGGGACGAGCCGGTCGTGTACGAGCGCAGCTCGACACCGTCGATCACGTGGCGCACGGAGGGATCGCGTCGGGGGAGGGGCATGGCCCCAGGGTAGGGACCGGGTCGCCGCACCCGCGCGGGGATGCGCGGCGACCCGCGCGTGGGATAGGGGCTCGGCTGTCAACCGCCTCCGCGCCGCGCTCGGCGCTGCCTAGCCTCGGAGGACGACGGCATCCGCGCCGCCGCGGAGGGACCATCACATGCGCATCGCGATCGTCGGAGCGACGGGCAACCTGGGCACGGCGCTGCTGCGGCGGCTCCGGGACGAGCCGGAGGTGGAGGAGATCGTCGGCGTGGCCCGCCGGCAGGGGCGGCCCCAGTCGCCGGAGTACCGCGATGTGCGCTGGGTCGAGGTGGACGTCGCGTCGAGCGAGGCGCCGCGGCTGCTCCGCGAGGCCTTCACCGGGATGGACGCGGTCGTGCACCTCGCGTGGGCGCTGCAGCCCAGCCACGACGAGCCGTTCCAGCGGCTGGTCGACGTCGGAGGCACCGCCTCGGTGCTCGAGGCTGCCGCGGCCGCGGGGGTGGGACACATCGCCGTCGCCTCGTCGGTCGGCGCCTACAGCGCGGCGTCGAAGACGACCCGCGTCGACGAGAGCTGGCCGACGGGCGGGCTGCACACCTCGACCTACAGTCGGCACAAGGCGGCGAACGAGCGCGCCCTCGATGCGTTCGAGGCGAAGCACCCGGAGGTGGTGGTCACCAGGCTGCGCCCGGGGCTCGTGTTCCAGCGCGGTGCGGCGACCGAGATCGCGGGGCTGTTCGCCGGGCCGCGGTACCCGACGCGGTGGCTCCGGGTCGTCCGGCCGCCGGTGCTGCCGCTGCCGCGCACGCTGATCTTCCAGGGGGTGCACGCCGACGACGTGGCGGACGCGTTCTGGCGGGCGCTCGACCGCCGGGCCGGCGGGGCGTTCAACATCGCCGCGGAGCCGGTGCTCACGCCCCAGCGCATCGCCGACCTCGTCGGGTCGCGCCTCGTCACGGTGCCGGCGGGTCTCCTCCGGGGGATCGTGAGCGCGACCTGGCGGCTGCGACTCCAGCGCACGGACGCCGGCTGGCTCGACATCGCGACGAACGTGCCGATCATGTCGACCGAGAGGGCGCGGTCGGTGCTCGGCTGGGAGCCGACGCGCACCGCCGAGGAGGCGCTCGCCGAGCTGCTCGACGGCCTCGCCGACCGCGCCACGGTCGCGGGCTCGCCACCGCTGCGCGGCTGAGCCTGCGGGTGGGGTTCGAGCATTCAGGAGGCGCTTGCTCGCCTGCGTGCTGCCAGCGGCCGTCGCATCCCATGCTGGTCGAGTAGCCCCGCAGGGGCGTATCGAGACCCACCCAGCGTCAGCAGTGGAGGCTTCTGCCCTCGCCTTCTGACGGACATGGATCTCGATACGCCCGCGGTGCGGGCTACTCGATCAGCGAGGAACGGGGCGACGCGCTTCAGTGGAGCAGTTCCCTGCCCCGGCCTTCTGACGGACGTGGATCTCGATACGCCCGCTGCGCGGGCTACTCGATCAGCTGGGACGGGCGGGCGCGTGCCCGCGCCGCCGCGGCCGTCAGGCCTCGTCGGAGACGCGGATGAGCACCTTGCCGGTCACACCGTGCTCGACCGCGTCGTGGGCGGCGGCCGTCTCCTCGAGGGGGAACCACGTGATCGGCAGGCCTGCGGCCTCGCCGATGGGCAGAGCGCCGTCCTCGAGCGCGGCGGTGATGTCCTCGGCGGCGGCCGCCAGGGGCTCGTCACCGACGGTGTAGAGCAGGAGTCCCTGCCAGCGCGCGTTCTTCGCGAAGCTCGCGACGATCGGCACCGAGAACTCGTCTCCGTTGTTGTTCGCGTAGTAGCCGATGCTGCCGTGGTTGGCGAGCACCTCGACGTCGAGGGCGGCGTTCTGGGCGGGCGCGACCTCGACTATCTGCTCCACTCCGTCGGGGGCGATCTCGAGGATCCGCGCGGCGAGCGCCTCGTCGGGGTACTGCAGCACGTGGTGCGCGCCGGCCGCCGTGGCGAGCGCGGCCTTGCCGTCGCTGCTCACGGTGGCGATCACCGTCGCCCCGGCCCAGACCGCGAGCTGGATCGCCGCGTGGCCGACCGCTCCGGCCCCGCCCTGCACGAGGACCGTGCGACCGGCGAGCGCACCGGGAGACAGCCGCGCGGGCCCGTGCTCGTGCACGGTCAGCGCGCGGTGCGCCGTCATCGCCGGGACGCCGAGGCTCGCGCCGAGGTCGAAGCCGATGCCGTCGGGCAGGCGGACGACGCGGTTCGCGGGGAGGACGGTCCACTCCTGCGCCGTGCCGGTCGGGCGGCGGTGGGCAGCCAGGTGCACCCAGACGCGATCGCCGACGGCCAGACCCTCGACCCCGTCGCCGACCGCGTCGACGACTCCTGCACCGTCCTGGTTCGGCACGACCTCGTCGAAGGCGAGATCGCCCGCCGCTCGGGCCTTCCAGTCGGTCGGGTTCACTCCGGAGGCGACCACGCGCACCCGGACCTCCGCGGCGCCGGGGGCGGCGGGTTCGCGGTCGACGAGCGAGAGGACGGAGGAGGCGCCGGTGCGGGAGTAGACGATGGATCTCATGCTTGCGACAAGAGCCGCGGGCTCGGAGGTATTCCCGAGACGACGAAGGGGCGCCCGATCCGCAGATCGAGCGCCCCCGGGAGTCGTGCAGGCTCTACGCCTGGCCGTTCTCCTGCACCGCGTGCTTGGCCTCGCGGGCCGAGTCCTTGACGTCGTCGGTGGCGGAGGTCCCCGCCTCCTTGACGTTCTGCGCGGCGTCGGTCGCGGTCTCCTTGACCGAGGCGAAGGCCTGCTGGGCGGGCTCGCGGAGCTCGCCGGCGGCGTCCTTCGCGGCCTCGGTGACCTTGTCGACGACCGGCTGGGCCGTCTCCTTGACCTTCGAGGCTGCCTGCTTCTCGGCGCTGGAGGCCGGGATCAGCGACGCCACGAGCATGCCGGCGCCGAGCGCGATCAGGCCGACCGCGAGCGGGTTGCCCTCGGCCTTGCCCTTGACCGAGCCGGCGGCGCCCTTGACGGAGTCCGCGCCTCCGGAGACGGAGTCGCCCGCGTCGTGCGCGGCGCCCATCACGCGGTCGCGGACGGAGCCGACGGCCGACTTCACCTTGTCGGTCTGCCGCTGCGCGATGGCGCTGGGGCTGACCTTCTCGGCGAGGGCGTCGACGTCGCCGCCGAGCTCGAGGCGGGTGCGCTCGATCTCGGCCCGGATCTCCTCCGGCGTCTTGTTCGAGTAGTCAGTGCTTGCAGAGTCGTACGTCATCGTCCTGCCCCGTTCGGCTTGAGGGTTTCGGGAATCTTCTTGAGGGAGTCGACCGTCTCGGGTGCGCCCTCGATGGTCTTCAGGCTCTTGCGCCCGACGGAGTACAGGATCGCGGCGACGATGCCCCAGATCACGGCGACGACGACTCCGGACCAGCCGTTGCCGATCAGAGTGCCGAGCGCCCACCAGAGGGCGATCGAGAGGAACAGCACGGCCATGATCGCCGCGTAGCCGGCGCCGCCCAGGAGGCCTGCGCCCTTGCCCGCCTTGCCGGCGGACTCCTTGAGCTCGGCCTTGGCGAGCGCCATCTCCTGGCGGATCAGGGTCGAGAGGTCGCGCGAGACCTCGCCGAGCAGGTCGCCGAGCGACGTGCTGCCCGCGCGCTGGTCGGGGGTCGGCTCGCCCAGTCCGGCGCGATGCGCTCCGGAGGAGTCGGTCACGGTCGGAGTCCCGTCGGGAAGGAGTCGTAGCCGGCCGAGGTCGTCGGCACGCTCAGCGGGTCGGCGATCGGCTCGGTGGGGAGGTGATCGGTGCTCGACGTGCCGTAGGTCGACGCAGCCGGAGCGGCGAACTCGGGGCCGGACGTGTCGGTCGCGGCCTCCTTCTCATCCTTGGCCTCGGCGGTGAGGGCGCGGACCAGGCGGCCGGCGACGAGGCCGGTCGCGGCGGCGAGCAGGATGAACGCTCCCGGACGGCGGCGGGCGAACGACTTCACGTCCTCCAGCAGCTCGGCCGGCTCGCGGTCCTCGAGCCAGGTGGCGACGCCCTGGGCGCGGCCGGCGAGGTTCGAGACGAGGTTCGCGGCCATGTTGTCCTGGCCGCCCTCGCCGTTCGCGAGCGAGGTCAGGTCGTCGCTGAAGGCGCGGGCGCCCTTGGCGGCGTTCTCCTTCTGGGCGTGGGCCTGCTCGGTGAGCTGGCCGCGGCTCTGGTCGAGGAGGTCCTTGACCTGGGTCTTGGCCTCCTGCGCGACGTTGGCGGCCTCCTCCTTGCCGGTGGCGAGGACGTCGCCCGCGGCCTGCTTGGCGTCGCCGGCGACCGAGGCGGCCTGGTCCTTGGCGGCACCGGCCTGCTCCTTGGCTGCGTCGACCTTGCCGGACGCGCCGGAGCCCGTGGAGTGGGACGTCGCGGTGGTGGTGTCGTCGAAGGTCGTGTCGGTCGCGGCGAAGTTCGCGGCGCCGTCTCCGAACGGAGGTGTAGCGGGATCGATGGTAGACATCGTCGTTCCCTTCCAGGATCGAGTGGGGGATGGATGCGTGCCGGCGTCGCCAGTCTGCGAGGCGCCCGCCAGCAGGGACAGGCGGTAGCGCTCGGGCCCCGGACGGGGCTACCATCGCGCGCCCCTCCGATGCGGGGCGTCCGCGGGCGGGGGGAGGAGAAGTCAAGCCCCTGCTGTCGCGCGGAAGGCCCGCCTAGCGTCGCCCGTATGACTTCCCTCCGGCTCGATCCGCCCGCTCGAACCGTCGGCCGCGTTCTGGGAGCGCTCGGCGCCTCCGCCCTGCTGGTCGGACTGCTCGCGGGCTGCACGGGCGACGCGCAGACTCCGGTGCAGTCGGGCGTCGTGGTACCGACGAGCGCCGACGACGGGTCGAGCCAGACGCCGACCAACGAGCCGTCGCAGACGGTCCCCTCCGAGACGGCTACGCCCGCGACCTGATCGCGGGGGTGAATCGTGGCACTCGAGTGGTGCCCGGGCAAGCCCCTCCCCGCGCACAGGGGACAGGCAGCCTCCACTCCTACGGTCGGGTCATCACGTACCACGCACGACCGATCACGAAGGAGGCACCGCAATGGGGCTCGATGACAAGATCAAGAACGCTGCTCAGGACATCGCCGGCAAGGCGAAGGAAGCACTGGGCGAGCACAAGAACGACGACAGCCTGAAGGCCGAAGGCCAGAAGGACCAGGCCGCAGCGTCGACCAAGAAGGTCGGCGAGGACGTCAAGGACGTCTTCAAGTAGGTCTCACCACACGAAGGCGGCGTCCCCACGGGGGCGCCGCCTTCGTCGTTCCCGGAGCATCAACGCCGGTGCTGATCGAGCCCGCAGGCCCGCAGGGGCGACGCCCCGTGCTGGTCGAGTAGCCCCGCAGGGGCGTATCGAGACCCACCAGCGTCAGAAGGGAGGGAGTGCAGATCTCCTCTCCGGACGGAGGTGGGTCTCGATACGCCCGCTCCGCGGGCTACTCGACCAGCGAGGGGAGCCCTACGGCTGCAGCACGACCTTGATGCAGCCGTCCTCCTTCTTCTGGAACGTCTCGTAGAGGCCCGGCGCGTCCTCGAGGGGTGCGCGGTGGGTGACGAGGTCCATGACGCCGAGCGGATCGCTCGAGTCCTCGACCAGCGGCAGCACGTCGTCGATCCAGTGCTTCACGTTGCACTGGCCCATCTTCATGGTGACCTGCTTGTCGAACATCGACTTCAGCGGCATCGGATCGGCCTCGCCTCCGTAGACCCCGCTCAGCGAGACGGTGCCGCCGCGGCGCACCAGGTCGAGCGAGGCGTGCACCGCCGCCATCCGGTCGACGCCGACGGTGTCCATCGCCTTGCGCGCGATCGGGTCGGGCAGCAGCCCGGCCATCGACTGCGCGAACGACTCGACGGGCGAGCCGTGCGCCTCCATGCCGACCGCGTCGACGACGGAGTCGGGGCCCCGGCCGTCGGTGAGGTCGCGCAGCTCGGCGAGCACGTCGTCCGCGAGGTCGAACACCTCGACGCCGTGGCGCGCGGCCATGGCGCGGCGCTCGGCGACCGGGTCGATCGCCATCACGCGGTAGCCGCGGTGCAGCCCGATGCGGGCGGCGAGCTGGCCGACCGGTCCGAGGCCGAAGACGACGAGCGAGCCTCCGTCGGGGACCTGCGCGTAGTCGACGCCCTGCCAGGCGGTCGGCACGATGTCGCTGAGGAAGAGGTAGCGCTCGTCGGGCAGATCGGTGCCGACGACCACGGTGTTGTAGTCGGCGAGCGGCACGCGGAGCAGCTCCGCCTGACCGCCGGGGACCTGGCCGTACATCTTGGTGAAGCCGAACAGCGAGGCGCCGGAGCCGTACTCGGTGACCTGCGTCGTCTCGCACTGCGACTGCAGACCGTTCCGGCACATGAAGCACTCGCCGCAGGAGATGTTGAAGGGGACGACGACGCGGTCGCCGACCTTGAGCTTCGTGATCGCGCTGCCGACCTCCTCGACGATGCCCATCGGCTCGTGGCCGAGCACGTCGCCCTTGTCGAGGTAGGGGCCGAGGATCCGGTACAGGTGCAGGTCCGAGCCGCAGATCGCCGTCGAGGTGATGCGGACGATCGCGTCGGTGGGCTGCTGGATGCGGGGGTCGGGAACGGTCTCGACCGAGACCTTCTCGACGCCCTGCCAGGTGAGTGCGCGCATTGCTGCTCCGTTCTGTCCGGCCGACGCCGGACGTTCCCCTCCACGCCACACCCCGCGCGCCGGAGGAGGCAGGGGGTTGACGGCTGTCGGCGCGGGTCTCGCAGCGGATGCTCGGCTCCGATGCGGCGTGCACCGGGCGTTCACCTCGCACTCGGGTGATCAGTGGTGGGATGGGGGCATGGATGCCATCTACACCGCTATCGCCCACGCCTCCGGTGGAGGACGCGACGGCCACGTCCGCACCGAGGACGACCGCCTCGACCTCGACACCCGCCCGCCGAAGGAGCTCGGAGGCTCCGGAGACGGGACCAACCCCGAGCAGCTCTTCGCCGCCGGGTTCTCGGCCTGCTTCCTCAGCGCCCTGCACGGCGCCGGCCGCGAGCTGAAGATCGACACCACCGATGCGGCTGTCTCGGCGAGCGTCTCGATCGGCAAGAACGACGAGGGCTTCGGCCTCGCGGTCGAGCTCGACATCTACGTGCCCAAGGCGAGTCCCGAGGACGCCCACAAGGTCGCCGAGAAGGCGCACACGCTGTGCCCGTACTCGAACGCCACGCGCGGCAACGTCCCGGTCACGCTCAGCATCGTCGACTGACGCGACTCTCACGAAGGCCCCCTCTCGCTTCCGGGAGGGGGCCTTCGTCGTCGGTTAGGGTCGAGAGCATGACCGACGACGTGGCGCGCGACGAGGCCGAGGCACGGGCCGAGCTCGAGCAGATCCGGCAGAGCATCGACAACATCGATGCGGCCCTCATCCACCTGCTCGCGGAGCGCTTCAAGTTCACGCAGAAGGTCGGGCGGCTGAAGGCGGCGCACGGGCTGCCGGCCGCCGATCTCGACCGCGAGGCGCGTCAGATCGCCCGGCTGCGGGCGCTCGCGGAGGAGTCGCACCTCGACCCCGCGTTCGCGGAGAAGTTCCTCGGCTTCATCGTCGCCGAGGTCATCCACCACCACGAGCGCATCGCGAGCGGCGCGGCCGACTGACCTGCTCCGCGGCCGCGCTGCGCCCCCTTGCTGATCGAGTAGCCCGCGCAGCGGGCGTATCGAGACGACGTCCTTCAGAAGGCCGGATCTGAGGACCGATCTGCTGACGCTGGTGGGCCTCGATACGCCCCTGCGGGGCTACTCGACCAGCATGCATGGCGACGGGCGTCGACTTCGCGGAGCGCTATTCCATCCCGCGTCACGGACCCCTTCTCCGCGCTGCGCCCCCTTGCTGATCGAGTAGCCCGCGAAGCGGGCGTATCGAGATCCACGTCCGTCAGAAGGCCGGATCTGAGGACCGACCTGCTGACGATGGTGGGTCTCGATACGCCCCTGCGGGGCTACTCGACCAGCATGCATGGCGACGGGCGTCGACTTCGCGGAGCGCTGTTCCATCCCGCGTCACGGACCGCTTCTCCGCGCTGCGCCCCCTTGCTGATCGAGTAGCCCGCGAAGCGGGCGTATCGAGATCGACGTCCGTCAGAAGCCCGGATCTGAGGACCGATCTGCTGACGATGGTGGGTCTCGATACGCCCCTGCGGGGCTACTCGACCAGCATGCTCGCCGGGCCTACGCCTCCGCGGGGCTGCGGAGGGCGCGGACCGACACGACGCGGCGGCGGGCGATCGCGGCGACGGTCAGCAGCAGGCCGAAGAGCAGCCAGATCACGAGGCCGACGACCGAGCCGCCGACACCTCCCGAGCCCTCGACCACGCC
Source organism: Rathayibacter sp. VKM Ac-2803 (assembly GCF_009807175.1). Classification (NCBI taxonomy): domain Bacteria; kingdom Bacillati; phylum Actinomycetota; class Actinomycetes; order Micrococcales; family Microbacteriaceae; genus Rathayibacter; species Rathayibacter sp. VKM Ac-2803. Next base: position 817,420 of record NZ_WUCD01000001.1, read on the forward strand.
CGACAGCGCGGTCTGCGCGGCCGACAGCGGCAGGAACCCGAGGGCGTCGTCGAACACGCCCGGCACCGTCGAGATGATGCCGGCGCCGAGCCCGATGACCGCCGCGAGCATCGCGATGAAGCGGCCCGTGCCTCCGAGCAGGGCGACCAGGCCCTGGTTGACGGCGGCGAACGAGGCGCCGACGAGCATCGACAGCAGGGTGAAGCCGACGAACGTCCACGGCTCGAGGTCGGCGACGAACTGCATGACGATCGCCACCGCCAGACCCTGCACGAGGCCGATCACGAGCGCCGGCACGTAGGAGGAGAGGGCGAGCGCCGCGGACGAGCGGGTCGACGAGAGCGCGCGGTGCGAGAACGCGGCGAGCACGAGGAAGCTGGCGAGCGCTCCGAGCCACAGTGCGATCGTCGTGAAGAACGGCACGCTCGAGGCTCCGAACAGGGTGGTCGACGAGCTCGCGTTCTCGACCGGATCGGCGACGACGTCGGCGAGGTTCGTCGACTCCGCGTCGGTGTAGGTCGGCAGCTGCGCCACGGCCGCGTCGAGGCCGGTGGCGAGAGTGCGGGTGCCGTCGGCGAGCTGCACGGCGCCGTCCGAGACGCCGGTCGCTCCGTCGGCCAGCTGGTCGGCTCCGTCGGCGGCGGAGGCGGCTCCCGTGGCGAGCTGCGCGGCTCCGTCGGCCGCGGAGGCGGCTCCGGTCGCGAGCTGGGCGGCTCCGGTCGAGGCCGAGGCGGCTCCGGTCGCCAGCTGCGCGGCGCCATCGGCGGCCGACGCGGCGCCGGTCGACAGCGCGGCGGCACCCTGAGCGGCGGTGGCGGCTCCGGTGGCGAGCTGCGAGAGCCCGCCGGCCAGGCTGCGCGCGCCGGCGGCCGACTGCTGGGTGCCCGCGACGAGCGAGGGCTGCCCGTCGGTGCCGTCGTTGATGCCCGAGGCGATCCCCGCCGTGTACTGCGCCGTCGCGCCCGCCTGGTAGAGCGCGCCGTTCTGGTTGGTGGTGTCGAGCTGGGTGCCGGCCTCGGCGAGGATCGCCGCGCAGACCGGGTCGGTCGCCGCGCACGATTCCGCCAGCGCGGCGATCGTGCCGAGCGAGGTGCCGGTGGTGGTCGCCGACTGGGCGGCGACTCCGGAGGCGGTGGACGCGGTCTGCCCGAGCGCCGCGACTCCCGCTGCGAGCCCGTCGAGCCCGTCGGCGAGGCCGGTCGCCCCGTCGGCCGACTGCTGCGTGCCGGTCGCGAGCTGCGAGACGCCGCCCGAGAGGTCGGAGGCGCCGGTGCCGAGCTGCGCGACTCCGTCGGCGAGCGAGGACGCGCCGGTGCCGACCTGGGCGACTCCGTCGGCGAGCGACGAGGCGCCCGTGCCGACCTGTGCGACTCCGTCCGAGAGCGAGGAGGCACCGGTCGCGAGGTCGTCGATGCCCGTTGCGAGCGACGAGGTGCCGTCGGCGAGCGAGGAGGCGCCCGTGCCCAGCTCGTCGGCGCCGTCGGCGAGGGTGCCGGCGCCGTCGGCCGCCTGGCCGATCTGCTCGTTCAGCGTGTTGAAGCCGACGTAGACGTTCTCGAGGTAGGCGGTGGTCAGCTGCGTGTTGAGCAGCGATGTGGCCGTGCTGGTCACCGTCGCCGAGATGGCGTCGTCGACGAGCTTGGCCTTGTCGCTCGTCGCGATGTCGATGGTCGCCTTGGTGGCCTCGGCCGCGTCTCCGGAGTAGGAGGTGGCGGCGGCGGAGAACTCGGAGGGGATCGTGACGACGGTCGCGTACGTGCCGTCGGCGAGCCCCTGCGCGGCGTCGTCCTTGTCGGTGAGGACCCAGGTGAAGTTGCCCGACGAGTCGGAGCCCGAGACGTTGGGCACCGGGGTCGGCGACGCCGTGGCGGTGCTCTCGGTGCCTCCCGTCACGAGCCCTGCCGCGAGCTGGCGGCCGAGCGGCACGGTCTGGCCGTTGATCTCGACGGGGGTGTCCTCGTTCACGACCGCGGCCGTGATCTGGTCGAGGCGGTCGGTCGGGTTCCACAGCGCCCAGACGAGCAGGCCGCCGATCGCGAGGGGCACCAGGACGATGCCGAGAAGGGTCAGCCAGGACACCTTCTTGACGCCGCGCGGGCGTTCGAGGGAGAGCAGAGCCATGTCAGAGGACCTTTGCGATGTCGCGGCGCTCGGCCGCGGAGGAGAGCACCGAGTGATCGGAGGGGAGGAGGTCGTCGAGCGCGTCGGCGTCGACGGAGGAGGCGATCACCGTGAAGGTGCGTCCGTCACGGAGTGCGTGCTCGCGCATCGAGTCGAGCTCGCGCCTGATCTGCTTGCGCAGCTGCGGATCGGTGACCGTGTCGAGGTCGTCGAGCACCAGGACCGCCGGGGAGGAGCCCAGCGCCGAGCGGACCTCGCCGAGCGGATCGGCCTCGCCGGCCAGCCGGACGAGCCCTACCCGGCCGCGGACGGCGGAGGCGCGGATCGGCACGACGAGTCCGGCGACCTTCAGGCGGCCGGAGTCGGGCGCCAGCCGGCCCGCGATGGTCAGCAGCAGGGCGGTGCGGCCCGACCGGTGCGGCCCGTGCACGACGAGCGATCCGCCGGCGGGGACGCGTACGGCGACATCGCTGTAGAGGGGGCCGTCGGGCCCGCTCAGCGTCAGGCCCTCGGCCGCGACCGCGTCGGTCGCACCCGGCTCGGGCCAGTCGCGCAGCGCGAGCTCCTTGGTGAGCCCCTCGCCCTCGACGTCGAACGACGGCAGGATGCGGTCGAGCCAGCGCGGCATGTGCCACGCGCGGTCACCGAGCAGGTGCAGCACGGCCGGCACGAGCGTCATCCGCACGATGAACGCGTCGACGAACACGCCGACCGCGAGACCGAGGGCGATCGGCTTGATGCTGGTGTCCCCCTCAGGCACGAACGCGGCGAAGACCGAGAACATGATGATCGCGGCCGCGGTGACGACCTTCGCCGAGCCGACGAAGCCCGACTCGACCGCCGCGCGCGCCGAGCGCCCGTGCACGTAGTCCTCGCGCATCCGCGAGACGAGGAACACCTCGTAGTCCATCGCGAGCCCGAACAGCACGCCCATCAGGATGATCGGCATGAAGCTGATGATGGGGCCGGTCTTGTCGACGTGCAGGGCGTCGGCGAACCATCCCCACTCGAAGACCGCCGCGACGGCGCCGAAGGAGGCGCCGACCGACAGGAGGTAGCCGAGCGTCGCCTTCAGCGGCACCCAGAGCGAGCGGAAGACCATGGTCAGCAGCACGAGCGAGAGCCCGACGACGAGCAGGCCGAACGGCACCAGGGCCTGGGCGAGCCGGTCGGAGATGTCGATGCCGACCGCGGACTGACCGGTCACCGCGAGATCGACCCCGTACTCCTCCCGGAAGTAGTCGTGCTTGTCGCGGATCTCGGCGACGAGCGCCTTGGTCGCCTCGGAGTCGGGGCTGCCCTCGGGGATCACCTGGATGATGCCGGTGTCGGCGTCCTCGTTCGGGGTCGCGAGGGGCACGGAGGCGACTCCGTCGAGCCCCTCGATCTCGGTCTTGAGGTCGGCCATCAGGCCCAGCGGATCGGTCGAGCCGATGATCGTGCCGGTGACGATGAGCGGGCCGTTGTAGCCGGGGCCGAAGTTCTCGGCGAGCAGGTCGTAGGTGTCGCGCGCGGGCGTCCCCTCGGCCTGGTAGCCGGCGTCGGGCAGCGCGAGGCGCAGGCTCAGCGTCGGGATCGTGGCGACGCCGAGGAGGCCCACGACGGCGATGATCGTGACGAGCGGGAAGCGGGTGACGACGCGCACCCAGCCGCGGAAGAAGCCGGCGGGGACCTCGGCGGGAGCGTGCGGGTCGGCGGTGACGGCGGTCTCGGGGTCGGCGTGCGCGGCCTTCGCCCCCTTCTTCTTGCGCGGCTTGGGGCGGAGGCGCTCGCCGGCGAAGCCGAGCAGCGCGGGTGTGAGCGTGAGCGCGATGACCACGGCGATCGCGACTCCGCCCGCCGCCGCGATGCCCATCGTGGTGAGGAACGGGATGCCCGCGACCGACAGCCCGACGAGGGCGATGATGACGGTCAGGCCGGCGAACACCACGGCGGAGCCGGCGGTCGCCGTCGCGCGCGCGGTCGACTCCTCGGGGTCCATGCCCTCGCGCAGCTGGTCCTGGTGGCGGCTGATGATGAAGAGCGCGTAGTCGATGCCGACCGCGAGGCCGAGCATCAGGGCGAGCAGCGGAGTCGTCGACGAGATCGACGCGAAGCGGGTGGCGATGAAGATGGCCGACATCGAGAGCGCGACGCCGAGCAGCGCGGTGACCAGCGGCATGCCGGCGGCGAGGAACGAGCCGAAGGTGAGCACCAGGACCACGAGGGCGACGACGAGGCCGATCGCCTCGGTGATCGTGACGCCCGGCAGGCTCTGCGAGAAGAGGTCGCCGCCGAGCGAGACGGTGGTGCCAGCGGGGAGGGACTCCTCGAGCGTGGTGGCCTCGGCCTTCAGGGCGTCGCGCGACTCGGTCGAGGTGGTGGTGGCCGATCCGTCCATCTGGACGGTGATGACCAGGGCGTCGCCCTTCTCGGAGATCGTGCCCTCGACGGTGTCGGAGTACGGGTCGGTGACGGCGGCGACCTCGTCGATGCCCTCGAGCTCCGTCACGGCCTCGCCGACCGGTCCCGAGATCGAGGCGTCCTCGACGCTGCCGCCGTCGGCGGTGACCACCACGTAGCGGGCGGAGGTGCCGCTGACCTGCGGGAACGTGCGCTCGAGCTGGTCGAGCGCGGTCTGCGACTCCGTGCCCGGGATGGCGAAGGCGTTGTCGGTGCCCTGGTTCAGCAGCAGCGCGCCTCCGCCCGCGAGGACGACGACGGCGAGCCAGAGGACGGCGACGAGACGGTGGGCGCGATGCACCCAGCGTCCGAGTCGGTACAGCAGCGACGACACGCAGGTCTCCTGACGATGGGGGGAGGGAGGCGATACGTCTTCGTACCCGATACAAGAACGTATCCGATACGTGAATGTATCCGATACAGTGATGTATCTCAACGCCGTTCCGATGCTCCGGGAGGAGACACAGGATGACCTCCGACGTCCCGGAGACCGCACGCCGCAGTCGCACCCGCGAGCGCCTGCTCGACGCGGCCTACGAGGTCTTCGCGGACACCGGCGTGCACACCGCCTCGGTCGAGCAGATCAGCGAGGCCGCCGGGTTCACGCGCGGCGCCTTCTACTCGAACTTCTCGAGCAAGGAGGAGCTGTTCTTCGCCCTGATGGAGCGCGAGAACGATGCCCGGATCGCCACGCTCGTCGAGCAGATGGGGCGGACCCTCCCGAAGGTGGCCGACGAACCGCTGACGGCCGTGACGCTCGCCGTCGTCATCCTCGACTTCCTCCAGGGCCCGTTCAACGACAACCGGCGCTGGTGCGTCGTGCAGTCCGAGTTCGAGCTGCTGGCGCTGCGCGATGCGGCGATCGCTCCGCAGTACCGCGACTTCCGCGCTGGATTCGACGCGTCGCTCGTGCAGATCGTTGACGACGCTCTGGCCCAGGTGCAGCGCGAGTTCGCGCTCGAGCCGACGACCGCCGTCCGCCTCCTCATCGCGAGCTACGACGACGCGGTGAAGCAGTCGATCCTCGAGGCCGACTCCGACGCGGCCGCGCTCGAGCGCCTGCGCAGCACCCTCACCGCCGTCGTGCTGGCGATCTCTCGCACTACCGGCTGACCACCGCGTCCCCGACGGCGCTTCCGCCCGACGAGGATGGACCCATGGAACTGCGTCAGCTCGAACACTTCCTCGCCGTGGCGAAGGAGCAGCACTTCACCCGCGCGGCGAGCGCCCTGCAGATCTCGCAGTCGGGGCTGTCGGCGTCGATCCGCGCGCTCGAGAGCGAGCTGGGCAGCCCGCTCTTCACCCGCAGCACCCGCCGGGTCGAGCTGACCCCGGCCGGCCGCGCGATGCTCGAGGAGTCGGAGCGCTCGGTCGCCAGCGCGGTCGCCGCCCGCGACGCGGTGCTCGCGGTGCAGGGAGTGCTGCGCGGCAGCCTCTCCGTCGGCACCGAGGAGTGCCTCGGCGGCGTGCACCTGCCGCGCGAGCTGGCGACGTTCCGCCGCCAGCACCCGGCCATCGCCCTGCGGCTCACGCACGACGGGTCGGGCACTCTGCTCGACTCGGTCGCCGCCGGCCGGCTCGATCTCGCGCTCGTCGCCGACATCGGCGCGACGCCGTCGGGGGTGCGGACGCGACCGCTGGCCGGCGAGGGCTTCGCGGTGCTCCTGCACCCCGATCATCCGCTCGCCGATCGCGACGTCTGCCGCATCCCGGACCTCGAGGGCGAGACCGTCGTGGGGCTGCAGGAGCACTGGGGCGCGCGGCACCTGGCGGCGCAGGCGTTCGCCGAGCAGGGCGTGCCCTTCGAGGTCGAGCTCGAGGTCAACGACGTGCACACGCTGCTCGACCTGGTCGAGTACGGGATGGGGATCGCGGTGGTTCCGGCGCACTTCGCCGAGAAGCGGCCCGGAATGCTGACGGCGGTGCCGCTGGACGAGCCGCTGCTGGTCTGGCGGACGATGGTGGCCGTCCCGGAGCGGCCGAGCGCGGCGGCGCGAGCGTTCGTCGCGGCCCTGCCGGGCGCCGAGCAGGACTGAGGAGCGGCTCTGCCCCTGCTGGTCGAGCCGCCCGACCCTGGCGCTTCCTTGCCTGCTGGCTGAGCAACGCAATCAAGGAGTGGCCGGTGCATGCTGGTCGAGTAGCCCCGCAGGGGCGTACCGAGACCCACGAGCGTCAGCAGATCAGGCTTCTGCCCCGGCGTTCTGAAGGACGTGGATCTCGATGCGCCCGCTGCGCGGGCTGCGGGCTCGATCAGCGGGAGAAGATCCGCCCGCCCCGCGAGTCGCTCGATCAGCATGGGTGGCGACCTCAGCCGAGCGAGGCCAGCTCCTCCGCGGTGAGCGTCAGCTCGGCCGCGGTCGCCGAGTCGCGGATGCTCTCGGGCCGGGACGCGCCGGGGATCGGCAGTACGACGGGAGCCTTCGCCAGCTCCCAGGCGAGGCAGACGACCTGGGGCGAGACTCCGTGGGCCTCGGCGACGGTGCCGAACGCGGCGTTGCGCGTGCCGACCTCGGCGGCTCCGCCGATGCCTCCGAGCGGGCTCCACGGCAGGAACGCGAGCCCCAGCTCGGCGCACAGCTCGAGCTCCGGCTCGCTCGAGCGGAACGACGGCGAGAACTGGTTCTGCACCGACACGAGCCGAGAGCCGAGGATCCCGTGCGCCTCGCGGATCTGGTCGGGGTCGGCGTTCGAGATGCCGGCCCGCACGATGACACCCTCGTCGAGCAGCTCGGCGAGCGCGCCGATCGAGTCGGCGTAGGGCACCCGCGAGTCCGGCCGGTGGTACTGGTAGAGGCCGATCGCCTCGACGCCGAGGCGCTGGGCGGAGGCGCGTGCCGCCTCCTTCAGGTGCTCGGGGCGGCCGTCCTGGGTCCAGTTCTCGCCCGGGGGACGGAGGTGCCCGCCCTTCGTCGCCACGAGCACGGCGGAGGTGTCGCCGCCGTAGCTGCGCAGCGCCTCCGCGATGAGGAGCTCGTTGTGGCCGAGGTCGCCCTCGACGGGCTGGTGGTAGGCGTCGGCCGTGTCGATCAGGGTGACGCCGGAGTCGAGGGCGGCGTGGATCGTGGCGATCCCGCGCTCGCGGTCGGGGCGGCCCTCGATCGAGAGGGGCATGCCGCCGAGTCCGATGGCGCCGACCTGGAGGTCGCCGAGGGTGCGCTGCTTCATGGGTGTGGTCCTTCGTGTGGGGGAGGAGTGGGGGACAGGCTCGCTGGTCGAGCCCGCAGCCGCCGGAGGCGGCGTATCGAGACCCGCGTCCGTCAGCAGAGAGGCCTTCCGACCCGGCCTTCTGACGGACGTGGATCTCGATACGCCCGCTGCGCGGGCTGCGGGCTCGATCAGCGAGAAGGGGGCCGCTACGAGCTGACCGATCAGCGAGAGACGAAGGCGGAGCCCGTCACCACGCGTAGTCCTCGGGCGCCGTGCGGTGCCCGGGGAAGATCTCGTCGAGGCGGGCGAGGTCGTCGGAGTCGACGGTGATGTCGACCGCGGCGACCGCGCTCTCGAGCTGCGCCATCGTGCGCGGACCCGTGATCGGTCCGGTGACGCCGGGCTGGTGCAGCAGCCAGGCGAGCGCGAGCTCACCGGGCGCGATGCCGCGCTCGCGGGCGAAGGCCTCGTACTGCTCGAGGGCGGGGCGGTGCTTCTCGATCGCCTCGAGTCCGCGGGCCGAGGTGCGCCGCCCGCCCGCCTCCGTCTTCTCGAGCACGCCGCCGAGCAGGCCGCCCTGCAGCGGCGACCAGGGGATGACGCCGAGGCCGTAGTGCAGCGCCGCGGGCAGAACCTCGCGCTCGATGTCGCGCACGGTGAGGTTGTAGATCGACTGCTCCGAGGCGAGGCCGGTGAAGTGGCGGGCCTTCGCCGCCTCCTGCGCCTGGGCGATGTGCCAGCCGGCGAAGTTGCTCGAGCCGACGTAGAGGACCTTGCCCTGCTGCACGGCGACCTCCATCGCCTGCCAGATCTCGTCCCACGGGGTCGAGCGGTCGACGTGGTGGAACTGGTACAGGTCGATGTGGTCGGTCTGCAGGCGGCGGAGGCTGTCGTCGAGGGCGCGGCGGAGGTTCAGAGCCGAGAGGCGGCCGCCGTTGGGCCAGGAGTCGCGGCCGCGCTCGGATCCGGGCGCCGCGTACTGCTCCATGTCGCCGAAGAACTTGGTCGCCAGCACCGTGCGCTCGCGGCGCTCGCCGCCCTGCGCGAACCAGCGGCCGACGATCTCCTCTGTCGCGCCGCGCGCGCCCTCGCCGCCGTAGACGTTCGCCGTGTCGAAGAAGTTGACGCCGAGCTCGTGCGCGCGGTCCATGATCGCGAACGAGTCGGGCTCGGTGGTCTCGGGGCCGAAGTTCATGGTGCCGAGGACGGCGCGGGAGACGGACAGGCCGGTGCGGCCGAGGTGGGTGTACTGCATGACCCCAGCCAACGCCTCCGCGTGGCGGGTGTCCAACACGGAGGCGCGATGGGATTCAGCGGCGGCGGAGGTGAATGGGCGCGCGGCGGGGTGCCCGATCGGCGCCTCCGCCCCGGGCTAGAGTCGCGGGGTGACCACCAGGACGTTCCCCCCGCGCGCCGTGATCGCCCTCGCGTCGGTGCTGCTGCTTGCGGGCTGCACCTCGGCGCCCGAGACCGCGGCGACGTCGGACGCGGCGACCCCGTCGTCGTCCGAGGCGGCGCCCGCCGCCCCCGCAGAGACGGGGTCGGGCGAGGCGGAGGCGGGCCCGCGGCCGGTCCCGAGCGTCACCGCCACGCCCGAGCCGGTCGTCAGCACGACCCAGCCGGTCCCCGCCACCGGCGAGTGCGAGGTCGGCTACGTCGACGCCGCCGAGGCGGGCACGGTCGGCGGCCTCGACATCGAGCTGGTCCGCGACCGCGGCCCGCGCACCGGCGCGACCGGAGAGGTGACGACGGCGGCCGACGGCACGCCCGCCTCCTACCTGGTCGCCGCCGGCGACATCAGCGAGAGCATCGCCGACCGGTTCTGCGTCAGCCCCGAGTACCTCGACGCGCTCAACTCGGTGCGCCGCGACGGCGTCTCGATCGACAGCCTGTACGGCGGCGACACCCTCAACCTCAGCCCGTCGACCGTGACGAGCGTCGGCACGCAGAACGGGCGCGTGCTCGAGAACCCCGAGCCCGAGCCGCTGCCCGCCCAGGACTGACCGGCGTTCGGGCTCGCCCGTCTCGTCTCGACCTCCCCGGCCGCTTCGATCGCCTCCCACTCCTCGAAAGTTGCGGTAGTCGAGCTCGACTACCGCAACTTCTGCGGCGTGGAACGGTCCAGCGGCGCGGAGCCGGTGCTCAGAGGCCGACGACGCCGACGAACGCGGCCGACAGGGCGAGCGTGCCGGCGAAGCCGATCGCGCGACTGCGGCGCCGGGACGGGTCCTCGAGCCAGGGCAGCGACCCCCAGCGCAGGACCGCGCCGGCCGCGCCCCCTGCCGTCACGAGCACCAGCGCGAGCCAGGGGACGATGCTCAGGAGCGTCCAGTCGGCGAACACGCGCACGATCAGCAGGACCACGGCCGCCTCGACGCCGCGGGTCAGCACCCGGAGCCGGTCGCGGTCGAGGAGCTTCGCGCGGAGGGGGACGACCCCCAGCGCGAAGCGGACGGCCGTGTACGCCGCGATGATCAGGGCGATGACGCTGGCGATGGTGATCACGAGTCCTCCTCCAGGACGTGGTCGAGCAGTCGCATCCCGAGCCCGTCGACCGAGCTCGCGGTGTTGCCGTTGACGAAGACGGCGACTCCGCGCTCGCGGTCCATCGCGAGCATCGTCGAGTAGCCGGCCGTGCCTCCGTTGTGCCAGGTCGCCGAGCCGCCGCCGACCGCGTCGGAGGTGAACCAGGCGAGCCCGATCCGGCCGCTCCCACCCGCGTCGAACCGCGGATCGAGCACCTCGGCGGCCGGGACTCCGAGCGCCGGGTCGTCGGTCAGCAGCGCCTCGGCGTACCGCGCCATGTCCGCGGCGGTCGAGCGCACGCCTCCCGCCGGCGCGTACCCCTCGAGGGTCCACGCGTCGACCGGGCGGCCCGACTCGGAGTAGCCGGTCGGCGCGTCGGGCGCCAGGGCGTCGGCGGTCGTCGGGATCGAGCTGGCGTCCATCCCGAGCGGCGTGAACACGCGCTCGCGCAGCAGGTCGGCGTACTCGACCCCCTCCGCTCGGGCGACGGCCTGCCCGAGGACGGCGGCGCCGAGGTTGGAGTAGGCGACCTCGGGCTCGCCGAGCGGAGCCGCGGCCGCGTGGCGCAGGGCGTCCTCGGCCGAGTACGAGGCGTACGGATCGCTGCCGCGCAGCTGGGCGAGCAGGGTCACGGCGGTGTCGCGCAGGTCGGACGAGAGCCGGGGGAGCCCGGAGCGGTGGCTCGCGAGCTCCTCGAGGGTGCCGGGGAAGCCGCCGAGCTCGGCGTGGTCCGCGGCCGGGTCCTCGAGCGAGACGGTGCCGTTCGCGGCGCTCTGCGCGAGCAGGAGGGCCGTCATGGTCTTGGTCACGGATCCGATCTCGACCTCGGTGCTCTCGTTGGCGCCGAGACCGGCGAAGCGGACGCCGTCGGGGGTGACGACGGCGGCGACGAGCTGGTCGCGGGCGCCGCGCTCGACGTTCTCGTGCAGCCAGTCGGCGATCTCGGCATCGCCGGTGCGCTCGGCCGAGAGGGCCGGAACGGTCGGGCGCAGCAGCAAGCCGGCGGCGAGGACGGCGAGTGCGGCGGCGCCGGCGGCGATCTTCAGACGGTTCATCGAGGGCCTCCCGAGGCGAGCAGGATCACGAGCAGCGGCACGAGGCGCTCGGGCGGGATGCCGTAGCGGCCCCGCCCGCGCGCCTGGAGCCAGCCGGCCGCGACGAGCTGGTTGACGTGGTGGTAGATCTGACCGGTGGTGCCGGCGCCCTCGCTCTCGGCGAGCTGGGCGACGGTCTCGACTCCGCCGGCGATCGCCTGCAGGAAGCGCAGGCGCACCGGGCTGCCGAGCGCGGCCAGCGCCGTCGGGCCGGGGCTCGATCCCCAGTCGCGCTCGAAGAAGGCGTCGGTCGTGAGGCCGTACTGCCATTCGACCGGGCCCTCGGGGGTGCCGACCGCGCCGGCGAAGACGACGCCGCCGGGGGAGGGCAGCCGCTGCTTGAGGGCGGTGAGGGCCCACAGGGGGTCGGTGCTCTCCGCGGAGGCGTCGCGCTGTGCGGCGACGGCACCCGCGCTCTCGAGTCGGTCGATCCGCTCCCGGAGCTCGTCGAGCTCGGCGCCGAGGTCACGCGGAGGTTCGGTCATGCCTCGACTATTGCAAACATTCCGTAATAACGGAAACCGAGTCCCGCCCACTCGCCAGAAGTTGCGGTAGTCGAGCGCGACTACCGCAACTTCTGGAGGGTGGAACGATTCAGACCAGCGTGCATGCGAGCGGGCACGCGGAGGAGCGCCGCGGGCCGGGGTCGATCGAGACTCCAGGAGTTGTCGTGCTGGGAGGCCGAGTACGACAACTCCTGGCGGATGGAACGCTCCAGGCGGCCGCCTAGGCGAAGTGCGCGGGCAGCACGGCGCCGTTCACGGCGCGCAGCTCGTCGAGGGGGAGCGTGAACAGGCCCTGCACCTCGACCACGGGGCTCTCCGCGTCGGTCACGCCGATCCGGAGCACCGGGTAGCCCCGGCCCTCGCAGAGTCCGCGGAACTTCACGTCGTCCTCGCGCGGCACCGACACGAGCACGCGGCCGGTCGACTCCGAGAAGAGGGCGGCGGTCGCGTCGACGCCGTCGCGCTCCATCAGCTCGTCGAGCCAGATGCGCACGCCCACGCCGAAGCGCAGCGCGGACTCGGCCAGGGCGACGACGAGTCCGCCGTCGGCGAGGTCGTGGGCGGAGGCGATCAGCGACTCCCGCGCGCCCGCCGAGATCAGCTCGGCCAGGGCCTTCTCGTCGCCGAGGTCGAGCTGCGGAGGCAGGCCGCCCAGGTGGTCGTGCACGGTGCCGGCCCACGCGGAGCCGTCGAGCTCGTCGCGGGTGACGCCGAGCAGGTAGACGTTGTCGCCCTCGTCCTGCCAGCCCGAGGGGATGCGGCGCGCGACGTCGTCGATCACGCCGAGCACGCCGACGACCGGCGTCGGGAAGATCGGCACGTCGCCGGTCTGGTTGTAGAACGAGACGTTGCCGCCGGTGACGGGGATCTCGAGCTCGAGGCACGCGTCGGCGAGAGCGCCCACGGCCTCGCGGAACTGCCACATCACCTCGGGGTTCTCGGGGCTGCCGAAGTTGAGGCAGTCCGACACGGCGACCGGGGTCGCCCCGGTCACGGCGACGTTGCGGAACGCCTCCGCGAGAGCCAGGCGAGCGCCCTGCGCCGGGTCGAGCTGGCACCAGCGCCCGTTCGCGTCGGTGGCGACCGCGAAGCCGAGCCCCGACTCCTCGTCGACGCGGACCATGCCTCCGTCGTCGGGGTAGCTCAGCGCCGTGTTGCCGAGCACGTAGCGGTCGTACTGCGAGGTGATCCAGCTCTTGTCGGCGAGGTTCGCCGAGCCGAGCAGTGCGAGGGTCTCTGCGCGCAGGGCCTCGCCGTCGCTCGAGCGGGGCAGACGCGAGGAGGAGTCGGCCTGCAGCGCGTCGAGCCACGCCGGGTACTCGAGGGGGCGCTCGTAGACCGGGCCGTCGACCGCGACGGTGCGCGGGTCGACGTTGACGATCTCCTCGCCGTGCCAGTGGATGATCAGGCGGCCGGAGTCGGTGACCTCGCCGAGCACGCTGGTCTCGACGTCCCACTTGCCGACGACCTCGAGGAACGCGTCGAGCTTGTCGGGGCGGACGACCGCCATCATCCGCTCCTGCGACTCCGACATCAGGATCTCCTCGGCGGTGAGCGAGGGGTCGCGCAGCAGCACCGAGTCGAGTTCGACGAACATGCCGCCGTCGCCGTTCGAGGCCAGCTCGGAGGTGGCGCACGAGATGCCCGCGGCGCCCAGGTCCTGGATGCCCTCGACCAGGTCCTTCGCGAAGAGCTCGAGGCAGCACTCGATGAGCACCTTCTCGGCGAACGGGTCGCCGACCTGGACGGCCGGGCGCTTGGTCGGGCCGCCGTCGGCGAAGCTGTCGGAGGCGAGGATCGACGCGCCGCCGATCCCGTCGCCCCCGGTGCGCGCCCCGAAGAGCACGACCTTGTTGCCGACGCCGCGGGCGTTCGCGAGGTGCAGGTCCTCGTGGCGGAGGACGCCGACCGCGAGCGCGTTGACGAGCGGGTTGCCCTGGTAGACGGAGTCGAAGTAGGTCTCGCCGCCGATGTTGGGCAGGCCGAGGCAGTTGGCGTAGAACGAGATGCCGGCGACCACGCCGTGCACGACGCGGGCCGTGTCGGGGTCGTCGATGTGGCCGAAGCGCAGCGCGTCCATGACGGCGACGGGCCGCGCGCCCATCGAGATGATGTCGCGGACGATGCCGCCCACTCCGGTCGCCGCGCCCTGGAACGGCTCGATGTAGCTCGGGTGGTTGTGGCTCTCGATCTTGAAGGTGACGGCCCAGCCCTCGCCGACGTCGACGACTCCGGCGTTCTCGCCCATGCCGACCATGAGGTTCTTCTTCATGGCGGGCGAGACCTTCTGCCCGAACTGGCGGAGGTACATCTTCGACGACTTGTACGAGCAGTGCTCGCTCCACATCACCGAGTACATCGCCAGCTCGCCGCTCGTGGGGCGCCGGCCGAGGATCTCGCGGATGCTCGCGTACTCGTCGGGCTTCAGCCCCAGGGCGGCGTACGGCTGCTCGCGCTCGGGCGTCGCCTCGGCGTTCGCAGTGGTGTCGGGGACGCTGTGTGCCATGGCTCGAGAGCTCCAGGAGAGGGGGGCGGGATGCCCGACGATCCTACCGGCCGTCGGAGGCGCCCCCGAGGGTGCCGCCCGCCTAGGCTCGGGCGGGTGGAGCGGGCGGCAGCGGGACGGGTGGCATCGAGGCGGGTGGCGCTGATCGGCATCCTCGTCTGGGGTCTCTACCAGTGCTTCGGCAGCCTCGGCGCCGCGAACGTCTCCTCGGACGAGCCCGTCTACCTCACCGCCGGCTGGGACTACCTGCACGGCGACGTGAGCGCGAACCTCGAGCACCCGCCGACCGCCAAGTACCTGCTCGGCGCCGCGCAGCTCCTCCTGGGCGAGGGGCTCCTCGCCGGACGGATCGCCGCGGGCGCCGCCGCGTTCCTCACCGGCGTGATCCTCTGGTCCTGGCTGAAGCGCGAGCTGGGCTCCGTCCTCGCGCTGGTCCCCGCCGGCCTGTTCCTCCTCTTCCCGCGGACCACGCCCGACGGCACGACCCGCATCGACCGGCTCGCCCTGCTCGAGCCGTTCATGGTGCTGTTCGCGGTGGCGGCGATGGCGGCCGCGTGGGCCTGGGCGCGGCGCGGCACATCGGAGGAGCGCGACCGGGGCTGGCTGATCGCCCTCGCCGGCGTGCTCTTCGCGCTCTCGGTGACGTCGAAGCTGACGACCGTCGTGCTGGCGCCGGTCTTCCTCCTGCCGCTGATCATGGTCGGGAGTCGCCGCCGCGCGGTGCGCGGGTTCGTCGCGTTCTCCGCCGCCTTCCTGGTCGCGGGGCTGCTCCTCTACCTGCCCGTGCATCCTGTCGAGGCGATCCGCTACCTGCTCGACTTCCAGTCGGAGCACAACGCCGGAGGGCACCTGATCGACGTCGCGGGCCGGGCGTACCAGTTCCCGCCGTGGTGGGCGAACCTGTGGTTCACGGCTGCGGGCATCGGACCGTTCGCGCTCGCCGTCCTGGTGATCGGCTGCCTCCTCGCCCTGTTCGCGCCGCGACAGCGCGCCCTCGTCCTCTACCTCGGCGGCGCCACCGCGCTCCTCCTGGTCTTCCACCTGCTGATCAGCTCGGTCGCCCTCCCGCACTACTACGAGGCGTGGGCGTGGCTGCTCTGCGCGCTGGCGGGCGTCGGCATCGCGGAGGCGCTGCGCGGCGGGCTGGTCGTGCCCTTCGCGCGACCGCTCGGCGCCCTGCTGCTCGCCGCCTCCGTCGTGATCGCCGCGGCGACGTCGGCCGGGATCGCCCATGAGCGGCCGACCGGGATCGCGCGGGTCTCCGACGCGCTGCGCGAGCGCGGGCTCGACGAGGGGCTGATCCTGGTGCAGGGGATGTCGTCGGGCGTCTACGCGCCGTACATCCTCGACCGCGTCACGACCGATCCGGAGGCGGAGGGGATCGTCGCGATCGCGATCCAGCGGTCGGCGCGGTTCCCCGTCGTCCCGGAGGTCGAGGCCTACCTGGAGACCGATCCGGTGGTGGTGCAGCTCGACCGGCTGACGCTCGTGCTCGGCGCGCCCTGACGCCTCGGCCCTCAGGACGAGGTGCACGCTCCGGGATCGACCGACGCCGACAGTCCCGCGGCCTGCGACGCGACCGGCGCGAGCACCGAGAGCGGGATCGCGTAGCCGACGTTGTCGACCGACGCCGCCTTGCCGAACACCACTCCCGACACCGTGCCGTCGAGCGAGAGCAGCGGTCCGCCCGAGTTGCCCTGGTTCACCACTGCGGCCAGTGTCAGCACCTCGCGGAGGGTCGGCGTGCCGTCGACCATCAGCGAGACGATCGCGTCGGAGGATATCTCGGCGGAGCCGAGCGTCAGCGGCCCGCCGAACGGGTAGCCGGCCACGACCGCGTCGTCGCCCGCCGCGACCGCGTCGTCGAGGGCGAGCGGAGTCGCGTCGAGGCGGTCGACCGCGATGACCGCGAGGTCGGCGACCGCGTCGACGTAGACCACCCGGCCGGTGCGCGGAGGCTCCCCGGGCGCCTCGACCACGGGCTCCGACACTCCGGCGACCACGTGCGCGTTGGTGACGACGCGGTCGTCGGCCACCACGAATCCGCTGCCCGTCACTCCCACGTCGCACGCCCAGGCCGTGCCGGAGACGCGCACGACGGACGCGACGGCGCTCGCCACCTCCGCGTCGTCGGTGGCGACGTCGGGGATGCTCGGCGCCTGCGTCGGCGCGTCGATCGCCTCGACGATCCACGACGTGCCCTGGTCGACCACGGTCGACTGCAGCTGGGCGAGGAACCCGCGGACCGGATCCGGGGTCAGGTCGTCGATCGTCCGGATGACGGTGGACCCGGCGACGGAGGTGGTGACGAACGGGATCCCGAGGAGCGAGACGGCGGAGGTGATCGCGATCCAGACGAGGCCGGTGATCGCGACGCCCGCGACGCCTCCCGCCAGGCGGTCGAGCAGCCCGAGCTTCACCTTGTCGGCGCCGCGCCCGATCACCGCGCCGAGCGCCGCTCCGATCGCGTAGCCGACGCCCAGGCACAGGACCGCCGTGCCGATGACGGCGAGGAGGCGCCACTCGCTGCCCGCGGCCCACGACGAGACGGCCGGCACGGCGAAGGAGGCGGCGACGGCGCCGGCGACGATGCCCGCGAGCCCGCCGACCGTGCGCAACAGCCCGCGGCGGAGTCCGTCGACGAGCGCGCCGACCAGGCTGAGCACGACGAGGACGTCGACGATCACCGATGCACCCATGCGGGGCTCCTCACGGTCTCGGCGGGCGGGGGTCCTCCAGCATGACCGACGACGGATGCGGGGAGGCCCGGAGGAGCCTGCGAGTCGCGGCCGCGAACCGGCTCAGAAGAACGAGATGCAGTACGGCTCCGCGATCGGCGCGAAGAAGCGGTCGACTCGCTCGCGCTCCCCGTCGGCGATGTCGACCGTGCCCGCGCGCGCCAGCGTCGACGGCCGCACCGACCCGAGCAGCAGCGACCCGAGGTCGGCGACGTCGAGCTCGACGGTCGCGCTCTCGTCGGTGCGCTCGATGCGACCCTCGCCGTTCTCGACCGCGATCCGGTAGGAGCCCTCGACCAGTCCGAGCGCGTCGCGCACCGCGACGACCAGAGTGCCGTCGGTCGTCCACGGGCGCGCGCCGAACGCGGCGGCGACGTCGAGCACCCGCGTCCAGATGAGGTCGGAGACCCCGGTCACCGACACCACGCGCGGGTCGCGCAGCGCCCACGCGAGCGGGTCGTCGCCGGGCGCCATGTCCCAGGTGACGGAGGAGGCGAGGTCGACAGCTCCGAGGAAGCCCCAGAGTCCGAGGTAGGATTCGTCGCCGCCCGCGACGAAGTCCACGATCTCGAGGACGCGGTCGTCCTCGTCCGGACCGGTGGCGCGGTAGGTGACGTAGCCGTCGAGGGTCCCGTCGGCGGCGAGGTGCACGGCCGAGCGGACGTCGCGCGCCGGATCGGTCGCGCCCGGCTCGGTGCCGACGGCGTTCGCGGCGTAGCGCGACTGGCGGGTGAGCGACCCGGGCGTCCGCGCGTGGAACCGGGTGAACACCTCCTCGACCCGCGACTGCAGCCAGGTCGTCGCGACGACCTCGACGCGGCCGGCGGGCTCGACCTGCAGGCCGAACCGAGGTCCGGTGTCGACGCGCACCGAGCGGGTGAACGCCGAGCGGCCGAAGCCGAAGCGGCGGTAGATCGAGGCCTCGCTGGCGGTGAGCACGGCGACGGCGGCGCCGCTCTCCTGGGCGAGCTGGAGATCCTCCGTGATCATCGCGCGGAGGATGCCGCGGCGTCGGTGCGTCGCCCGCACCGTCACCTGCGAGACGAGGTGCGCGGCGATCTCGCGCCCGCGCCCGACCTGCAGCGAGCCGGGGAAGCCGGCGTACGTCGCGACGGGGACGCCCGCGCCGTCGAGTCCCTCGGGGGCGGCGGAGTCGAGCACCGCGGTCAGCACGCGGCGGTCGGCGACCATGTGCTCGGCCCAGTCGCGCCACTGCTCCGGCGTGTACTCCTTCTCGTGGAACCCCGCGTTGATCGCGACGCCCCAGGACGCCGTGGCGGTGTCGGGACCGCCGTCGGCGGAGAGGGCGGCGGGGAAGCGTCGGAAGTCGAGACCGGGGAGGGACATCCGTCCAGCCTATTGACCGGGCGCGCCGGTCGCCGTTCCGCGCCGGAATCGGCCGCCCGCCCCGACCGCCCGGCAGCCCCGATCGCCTCCGGCTCGAAGATCCCGGTTCGGCTCGTCGAATCCGCCGGTTCCCACGAGCCCAACGCCTTCCCACGAGCCCGAGGTCCGTCAGACCGCCGACCACCGCCGATCGAGCGCCGCCTCCACCGCGTCCGCCAGCTCGCCCACCCGCGCCGTCGCCTCGGGAGCCGCCGCGACCACCCGCGCCGACGCCTCCGCCACCGCCGCGCGCCGCCGCGGCAGCGTCGCCGTGAACGCGCAGTCCCGGAGCAGCAGCAGCGCCCGCTCCACCGGCAGCGTCTCGAGCGGCACCGCCGCCAGCCGCCGCTCGAACGGCTCCTCGGGCGTCATCACCCGCAGGAACCCGTCCGCGTCCTGGAACGCCGCCGGCGGATCCGGCACCCGCGCGAGCAGGGCCAGCGCGGAGGCGAGCGCATCGAGGCCGCCGCCGGCCGCCAGTGCCCGCAGCTGCGAGTCCACGTCGGTCCCAGGGCCCGGGCCGAGCGCGACCGCCGTCAGCATCTCCGCGTCGAGCCGCCGCTCCTCCTCCTCGGTCGGGATCGTCTCGATCGACGACCACCACGAGAGCAGCGGAGTCGCGGCCACGGCGAAGTCGCCCGGTCGCCGCTCCAGCGCGATGACCAGATCGGCAGCGGCGGCGATCCGGATCAGCGCCTCGACGTCGACGTCGAGCACCGTCCCCGAGTGGGCCGGCAGCACCAGGTGCCGCCCCGACGCGGGCGCGACCTCGGCCCGGGTGCGCGCCCCCGGTCCCCGCGTGCTCGCGCGCAGGATGTCGTCCTCGAGCCCGTCGCTCCGTCGTCTTCCGTGCGCCATGCGGCCACGCTACCGTCGGCCGCATGACCCGATTCGTCGCACTGCTGCGCGGAGTGAACGTCAACGGACGCACCGTCCGGAGCGCGGAGCTCGCCGAGACCGTCGCCGCGCTCGGGGTGGAGCGGGTCCGCACGGTCCTCGCGAGCGGCAACGTCGCGTTCGACTCCGACCGCGACGACCTCAAGCCCGTGCTCGAGGCGGCCCTCGGCGAGCGCTTCGGCTACGACGCCTGGATCGTGCTCCTCACTCAGGAGGCGCTCGCCGCGGCCGCGCGCGCCTACCCGTTCCCGCGCATCGACGACGAGGCGCACCCCTACGTCGTCTTCGGCTCCGACGACGCGGCCCTCGATGCGCTCGAGGCCGCGATCGGCGAGACCGACCCCGCGATCGAGCTGCTCGCCCGCGGCGACGGAGTCGTCTACTGGCGCTGCCCCCGCGGCTCCTCGACCGACACCCCCGCCGCGAAGGTGCTCGCCCGCGCGGCGTACCGCTCGACGACGACGACGCGCAACCTCCGCACCGTCGAGAAGCTCGTCTCAACCTGAGCCCGAGGCGCCGATGTGCGCAACCGAGGCGGAGAGGCCGCGTCTCCTGCCAGGGACGCCCCAGGCCCGGATTGAACCTCGGTTGTGCACGCAGATCCGCTCGCAACGACCGACCCCGGCTGAGAACCCGCACATTCTTTGGTTAGGCTGTCCTTAGTGCTCACCCCTCCCAAGGGTCGCGGGCACCCCACGAACCGCCTTCCGAAAGGGAACGATGCCCCGCGCCACGAAGCCGCTCGCGCTGCTCGCCACTGCTCTGCTCACCGTCGGCCTCGCCGGCTGCTCCTCCGCCGCGACCGGGTCGGAGGAGGCCTCGAGCGGCTTCACCCCGATCACGATCGAGCACGCGCTCGGCACGACGACCATCGAGGCCGAGCCCGAGCGGGTCGCGACCGTCAACTGGGCCAATCACGAGGTCCCCCTCGCGCTGGGAGTGGTCCCGGTCGGCATGGCCGCCGCCAACTTCGGCGACGACGACGGCGACGGGCTCCTCCCGTGGGTCACCGAGAAGCTCGACGAGCTCGGCGGCGAGACCCCCGTCCTCTTCGACGAGACCGACGGCATCGACTTCGAGGCCGTCGCCGACACGCAGCCCGACGTCATCCTCGCCGCCTACTCCGGCCTGACCCAGGAGGACTACGACACCCTGAGCGAGATCGCTCCCGTCGTGGCCTACCCCGAGACCGCCTGGGGCACCTCCTGGCGCGACATGATCACGCTGAACAGCGAGGCGATGGGCAAGGCCGACGAGGGCGCCGCGCTCATCTCCGACCTCGAGACCGAGATCGAGGAGAAGGTCGCCGCGTACCCGCAGCTCGCCGACACCTCCGCGATGTTCCTCACCCACGTCGACCCGACCGACCTCAGCCAGGTCAGCTTCTACACGACCCACGACACCCGCCCGGCGTTCTTCGCCGACCTCGGCCTGACCACTCCCGAGAGCATCGCGACCGCATCCGACGCCACCGACAAGTTCTCGCTCACCCAGAGCGCCGAGCAGGCCGACGCGTTCAGCGACGTCGACGTGATCGTCACCTACGGCGACGACGAGCTCGTGAACGCGCTGAAGGGCGACCCGCTGCTCTCGCAGATCCCGGCCGTGGCGGACGACGCGATCGTGCGCCTGCCCTCCACCCCGCTCGGCACCGCCGCCAACCCGGCTCCGCTGTCGATCTCGTGGGTGCTCGACGACTACCTCGAGCTCCTCGCCGAGGCCGCGGACAAGGCGGAGTAGCGCCAGTCTCCGCGTGACCGTCACCGCCCCGCCCGCCGCGGGCGTCGCCGCCGTGCGACGTCCGCGACGTCGGCGCGCCCTCTGGCTGCTCGTCGCGCTCGTCGTGCTGGCGGCCGTCGCGGTGCTGTCGGTGACGGTCGGCTCGCGCGAGGTGTCGTGGAGCGACGTGGTCGCGGCTCTCGGAGGCTCCACCGACGGATTCGAGCAGGCCGCGGTCGCCAAGCGCCTCCCGCGCACTCTCCTCGCCGCGATCGCCGGCGCGGCGCTCGGGGTCGCCGGCGTCCTCATGCAGGGCGTCACCCGCAATCCGCTCGCCGACCCCGGGATCCTGGGCGTCAACACGGGCGCCTCGCTCGCGGTCGTCACCGGCATCGTCTTCTTCGGGCTGGACACCGCGACCGGCTACATCTGGGTCGCCATCACGGGGGCCGCGCTCGCCGCGCTGTTCGTCTACACCGTCGGCTCGCTGGGCCGCGGGGGAGCGACTCCGCTCAAGCTCGCGCTCGCCGGAGCCGCCACCTCGGCCGCCCTCGTCTCGCTGATCAGCGCGATCGTCCTGCCGCGCGCCGATCTCGCCGGCGGCATCCGCTCGTGGCAGATCGGCGGAGTCGGCGGCGGCAGCTACGCGAGCATCGGCCAGGTCCTGCCGTTCCTGGTCGCCGGCCTCGCGCTCTGCGTCCTCTCGGCCAAGAGCCTGAACACCCTCGCTCTGGGCGACGAGCTCGCCGCGGGCCTCGGCGAGCGCGTGGCGGTGGCGCGCGGTGCCGCGGCCCTCGGCGCCGTCGTCCTCTGCGGAGCGACCACTGCGGTCACCGGACCGATCGGCTTCGTCGGACTCGTCGTGCCGCACGCGTGCCGCCTCCTCGTCGGGGTCGACCACCGCTGGCTGCTGCCGTTCTCGGCGGTCACCGGTGCAGTGCTGCTCGTCGGCGCCGACATCATCGGCCGCCTCGTCGCGCGGCCGAGCGAGATCGACGTCGGCATCATCACCGCGCTCATCGGGGCGCCGGTCTTCATCGCGATCGTCCGCCGGCAGAAGGTGCGCGAGCTGTGACGGCACCCGCCCCCGGCCCGACCGCCCTGGCCGTCGCGGCCGGCCGCCGTCGCCGGGGCGCCCGCCGCCGCGTCGTCGTGCTCGTCCTCGCGCTCCTGATCGTCGCCGCGTTCGCCGTCTCGCTGCTCGTCGGCCAGACCGTCTACACGCCGGCCGAGGTCCTTCGCGTGATCGCCGGAGAGCAGGTGCCCGGCGCGACCTTCACCGTCGGCCGCCTCCGCCTCCCGCGCGCGGTCCTCGCCGTCCTCGTCGGCCTCTGCTTCGGGCTCGGCGGCGTGAGCTTCCAGACCATGCTCCGGAACCCGCTCGCGAGCCCCGACATCATCGGCATCAGCGCGGGAGCGAGCGCGGCGGCGGCCTTCGCCATCGTCACCCTGTCGCTCGGGTCCACGCAGGTCTCGATCCTCGCCATCACCGCGGGCCTCGTCGTCGCCCTGATCGTCTACGCCCTCGCGTATCGGAGCGGAGTGGCCGGCACCCGCCTCATCCTGATCGGGATCGGCGTCGCGGCGATGCTCGACAGCCTCACCGCCTACGTCCTCACCCAGGCCGCCGCGTGGGATCTGCAGGAGGCCACCCGCTGGCTCACCGGCAGCCTCAACGGCGCGAGCTGGGGCCAGGTCGTGCCGGTTCTGATCGCGGTGGTCGTCCTCACTCCGGTGCTGCTCTCGCGCTCGCGCGATCTGGTCGCGACGCAGCTCGGCGACGACACCGCCTCCGCCCTGGGGATCCGCGTGAACGCGACCCGGCTCGTCGTGATCGTCGCCGCCGTCGGCCTGATCGCCTTCGCGACCGCCGCCGCCGGGCCGATCGCCTTCGTGGCCTTCCTCGCCGGTCCGATCGCCGCGCGCCTCGTCGGCCCCGGCGCCTCCCTCCTCGTCCCCTCGGCCCTGGTCGGCGCGCTGCTGGTCCTCGTCGCCGACTTCGTCGGGCAGTTCGCCCTCGACATCCGCTATCCCGTCGGAGTCGTCACCGGCGTCCTCGGCGCCCCCTACCTCATCTACTTGATCGTCCGGAGCAACCGGTCGGGAGGCTCACTGTGACCGCAGACCACACCCTCGTCGTCGAGGACCTGTCCCTCGGCTACGGCGATCGCACCGTCGTCACCGGCCTCGACCTGGTCGTGCCGCCCGGCCGCATCACCGCGATCGTCGGCGCGAACGCCTGCGGCAAGTCGACCCTCCTCCGCTCGATGTCGCGGCTGCTGGCCCCGCGCGCCGGAACCGTGCTGCTGGACGGCAGAGCTGTGCACCGGACGCCTGCGAAGCAGCTCGCCCGCACCCTCGGCCTCCTGCCGCAGTCGCCGATCGCGCCGGAGGGGATCACCGTCGCCGACCTCGTCGGTCGAGGCCGCCACCCGCACCAGGGCCTGCTCAGCCGCTGGAGCGCCCACGACGACGAGGCCGTCGCCACCGCGCTCGACGCGACCGACACCGCCTCCCTCGCCGACCGCGCGGTCGACGAGCTCTCGGGCGGCCAGCGCCAGCGCGTGTGGATCGCGATGGCCCTCGCCCAGGAGACCGATCTGCTGCTGCTCGACGAGCCGACGACGTTCCTCGACGTCAGCCACCAGATCGAGGTGCTCGACCTCCTCGTCGACCTCAACCGCACCCGCGGCACGACCATCGTGATGGTCCTGCACGACCTCAACCTCGCGGCCCGCTACGCCGACCACCTCGTGGCGCTCGCGGGCGGCGCGGTGCACGCCTCCGGAACTCCGGCCGAGGTGCTCACCGAGGAGACCGTGCTCGCCGTCTTCGGCCTCGACAGCCGCATCATCACCGACCCCACCTCCGGCACGCCGCTGATGCTGCCCCTCGGCCGCCACCGGCTGGCTCCGGACCCTCGCAAGCAAGGCTGAACGGCCGAGATCCTCGAGAATCCAGCGTTTCCCCTGCCTCAGCCTCAGTTGTGAGCCACGGACGCCGGTGACCGCGGTCCTCGGTCGCGCGCCGCGGTATCGCTGCATCGCCCTCAGAGCGCAGAGTCTCCTCCCCAGGAGTGGAACAGCCGGATCCTCACCAGATTGAAGCCCACCCTGACACTTGAGGTGAAGGGAGGGCTGGAATAGCCTGATGACCAGGCCGCAGAAGTACCGCGACGTCACGAGGTTCCTCCGCTCCCGTGGCTGGGAGCGCACTCGCCAGAGGGGCAGCCACGAGACATGGAGCCCGGCCGGAGGCGGTACGACCTTCACCCTCGTGCAGCACAGGGGCCAGGTCTCGCCGGGCGTGGTCCGGCAGCTGCAGTCGGTCTTCGACGACACCCCGAGCGAATGGAATCGAGCATGACGAGCGAGCCCCGCGTCCTCACTGCGCGCGCCTACCGGGACAGCGGCGGGTGGTGGACGATCGAGATCCCCGAGCTCAGGTCGACGGCGCCCAACGGAGTCGACCTGGTCGCGACAGGGGGTGCGGTCTCGACCAGAGGCATACCGGCAGCGGCGCGCGAACTGGCGGCGGTGTTCCTCGACGTCGGAGTCGACGAGGTGGATGTGCGGGTCACCATCGAGGCACCCGCCGAGATCCTCGCGAAGTGGAACGAGGGCGCCCGCGCCGAAGAGGAGGCTCGCGCCGCGCTCCGGCACGCCGGCGACCTCCGTCGCGAGGCCGTTCGGGCCCTCCGCGGCGGCGGCTACACCGTCGAGGCCGCCGCGGCCGCCCTGCACATCAGTCCCGCCCGCGTCTCGCAGCTCGCGTCAGAGGCCGGTTCGGACGGCTCGCTCGAGTACACGAAGAGCGCCTGACGCCGCTGCGGCTCCGTCGCCGCCCATGGCGCGCGATGCCGCCCTCGACGGCGCGCAGATGTCAGACGTGTAAACGGTTCCAGGAGGCGCCCGCGGGGCCGATACGATACCTTCCAGTCCTCGGCGGACGGCCGTCACCGGCGGATCCCGCCGCATCGAGCCCCGATCCGAGAGCCTCCCCGCCGTGACTGCTTCCCCGCCGCGCCCCGACGCCTCCGCCCTGCGCGGGTTGAAGGCGCTCCTGTTCGATCTCGACGGCGTTCTCACCCCGACCGCCGATGTGCACATGCACGCTTGGGCGCGCCTGTTCACGCCGTACCTCGAGTCGAAGGGCATCGAGCGCGGCTACAGCGACGCCGACTACTTCCAGTACATCGACGGGCGTCCGCGCTACGACGGCGTCCGCGCGCTGCTCGCCTCCCGAGGGATCACCCTGCCCGAGGGCTCGCCCAGCGACGACCCCGCACTCGAGACGGTCTGCGGTCTCGGCAACCGCAAGAACGCGGCGTTCAACGCCACGCTCGACGAGGAGGGCGTCTCCCCGTACCCCGGCTCGCTCGCGTTCCTCGACGCCGCGATCGCCGCGGGCGTCGAGGTGGCCGTGGTCACCTCCTCCCGCAACGGCGTGCCCGTGCTCGAGGCCGCCGGCCTCCGCGACCGCTTCGAGGTGGTCGTCGACGGCCTGCTCGCCGCCGACCGGGGGATCGCGGGCAAGCCCGCCCCCGACACCTACCTCTACGCCGCCGAGCTCCTCGGGCTCACCGCCGCCGAGTGCGTCGTCGTCGAGGACGCCCACTCCGGAGTCGCCGCAGGCCGCGCGGGCGCCTTCGGCCTCGTCGTCGGAGTCGACCGCGGCGTCGGTCGCGAGACCCTGCTCGCCCACGGCGCCGACATCGTCGTCGACGACCTCGCCGAGCTGCTCCCCTTCCTCCCCTCTGCCCCCGCCCCCGAGGACGCCGCATGAACCCCATCACCTCCGACCCGCTCGACCGCAACCGCTTCCCGGTCGACGAGTGGGCCCTCGTCGAGACCGAGTTCGCGACCGAGCTCCAAGGCCGCACCGAGACGCTCTTCGCCACCGGCAACGGCTACCTCGGCCTCCGCGGCAATGTCGAGGAGGGTCGCGACGGCTACGCCTACGGCACCTTCATCAACGGGTTCCACGAGACCTGGCCCATCCGGCACGCCGAGGAGGCGTTCGGCTTCGCCCGCGTCGGCCAGACCATCGTGAACGTCCCCGACGCCAAGATCCTCCGCCTCTACGTCGACGACGAGCCGTTCGTGCTGAGCGAGGCCGACGTCCTCGCCTACACGCGCCGCCTCGACTTCGCGAACGGCGTCCTCACCCGCGAGATCGAGTGGCGGACTCCGTCGGGCAAGCGGGTGCTCATCCGCGCGCGCCGCCTCGTGTCGTTCACCGACCGGCACCTCGCGATCCTCGACTACGAGGTCGAGATGATCGACGACGACGCGTCCGTCCTCATCTCGAGCCAGATCCTCAACCGCCAGGACGGCATCGACGAGTACCACGCGCCCTCCGGCAGCGAGGGCGCCGGCTTCGACCCGCGCAAGGCCGAGTCCTTCGAGGAGCGCGTGCTCCAGCCGCGCCTCAAGCGGGTCAACGGCACCCGCTACCTGCTCGGCTACCGCACCACCAACTCCGGGATGACCATCGCCTGCGGTGCCGAGCACGTGCTCGAGACCGAGAACGAGTGGGACCAGACCTCCCAGATCGACGACGACCTCGCCAAGCACGTCTACCGCGTCAAGGCGAAGGCTGGAGTGCCGGTCCGGCTCGTCAAGACGCTGACCTATCACACCTCCCGCGGCGTGCCCGTGCGCGAGCTCGCCGACCGCTGCGACCGCACCCTCGACCGCGCCCGCGAGACGCCGGTGGAGGAGCAGTTCGCGAAGCAGCGCGAGTGGCTCGACGACTTCTGGCAGCGCTCCGACGTGCAGATCGACGGCCAGCCCGCGATCCAGCAGGCCACCCGCTGGAACCTCTTCCAGCTCGCGCAGTCGACCGCGCGGACCGACGGCGGCGGCGTCGCGGCGAAGGGCGTCTCGGGCTCCGGATACGGCGGGCACTACTTCTGGGACACCGAGGTCTACGTCCTCCCGTTCCTCAGCTACACCGCGCCGCTCGTCGCTCGGAACGCGCTGCGCTTCCGGCAGAACATGCTCGACTCCGCCCGCTCCCGCGCGGCCGAGCTCAACCAGCGCGGCGCGCTGTTCCCCTGGCGCACGATCAACGGTCAGGAGTCGTCGGCGTACTACGCCGCCGGGACCGCGCAGTACCACATCGACGCCGACATCTCGTATGCGCTGATGCAGTACGTGGCGGCGACCGGCGACGACGACTTCCTCGCCCGCGGAGCGATCGACATCCTCGTCGAGACCGCGCGGATGTGGGCCGACCTGGGCTTCTGGCGCAGCAACGGCGACGACCACTTCCACATCCACGGGGTGACCGGCCCCGACGAGTACACGACCGTCGTCAACGACAACCTCTACACGAACGTGATGGCCCGCTCGAACCTCCGTGCCGCGGCGCGCGCCGTCGAGCTGCTGAAGGCGGTCGAGCCGGCCGCCTACGAGCGGATGGTCGCGCGCCTCCACGTCGTCGAGGACGAGGTCATCGAGTGGGCCCGCGCGGCCGACAAGATGCACATCCCCTTCGACGACCGGGCCGGCATCCACCCGCAGGACGCCGCGTTCCTCGAGAAGGAGCTCTGGGACCTCGAGAACACGCCCGCGAGCAAGCGCCCGCTGCTGCTGCACTTCCACCCGCTGGTGA
Source organism: Rathayibacter sp. VKM Ac-2803 (assembly GCF_009807175.1). NCBI lineage: Bacteria > Bacillati > Actinomycetota > Actinomycetes > Micrococcales > Microbacteriaceae > Rathayibacter > Rathayibacter sp. VKM Ac-2803. The sequence goes on from NZ_WUCD01000001.1 coordinate 845,120, forward strand.
TCTACCGCTTCCAGGTGCTCAAGCAGGCCGACGTCGTGCTCGCGCTGCTGCTGCAGGGCAACGAGTTCACCGCCGAGCAGAAGCGCGCCGACTTCGAGTACTACGACGCGCTGACCACGGGCGACTCGACCCTCTCGGCGGTCGTGCAGTCGATCATCGCGGCCGAGGTCGGCTACAACGAGCTGTCGCGGCACTACTTCCTGTCGGCGCTGTTCGTCGACCTCGCCGACCTCCACCGCAACACGGCCGACGGCATCCACGTCGCGTCGACCGGCGGCGTGTGGAGCGCGCTGGTCTACGGCTTCGGCGGGATGCGCGACCACGGCGGGCGCATCACGCTCGACCCGCGCCTCCCCGACGACTGGGACCGCCTGACCTTCCGCATCACGCTGCACGGCACCCGCGTACGGGTCGAGGTGACGCAGGAGTCGGTGCTCCTGACCGTCGAGACCGGCGACGCCGCCTCGATCACCGTCCGCGACGAGCGCGTGCACGTCGAGGCCGGCAACCCGGTCCGCGTCGGACTCGGCCACCAGGGCCCGCGCCTGATCGGCGCGCCGACCACGTCCGACATCGAGGGCACCCGCCGCTCCGACGGCACCGTGATCACCGCCTCGATCCCCACGATCACGATGGCCGCGGAGCCCGAGGTGATGACGGGCCCGTAGGCCTCGACCGCGGTTCGACCTGGAGGCGCGTCCGTCCGCCTGCTGATCGAGTAGCCCGCGCAGCGGGCGTATCGCGATCCATCAGCGTCAGAAGCCGAGGTGTGCAGGCACCCGTTCTGACGTGGTGGGTCTCGATACGCCGCCTGCGGCGGCTACTCGACCAGCGGGCCGGCGACGGTGATGCGCCCCAACCGCGTCTACGCCGTCTGCAGCAGCGCGTTCACGGCCGACGTGAAGAACGCCAGGCCGTCCACGCCCGAGCGCATCGCGGCGGGAGTGTCGGGGCCGAAGCCCGCCTCGACCGCGTGCTCGGGGTGCGGCATCAGGCCGACGACGTTGCCGCGGGCGCTGCTGATCCCGGCGATGTCGTTCATCGAGCCGTTGGGGTTCTTGCCGAGGTAGCGGAACACCACGCGACCCTCGCCCTCGAGCTCGGCGATCGTCTCGGCCGACGCGATGTAGCCGCCCTCGCCGTTCTTCAGCGGGATCGTGATCTCCTGGCCGGCCTCGAACTCGCCGGTCCACACCGTCGACGCGTTCTCGACGCGGAGGCGCTGGTCGCGGCAGACGAACGAGCCGACGTCGTTGCGGATCAGGCCGCCGGGCAGCAGGTGCGCCTCGGTCAGCATCTGGAAGCCGTTGCAGATGCCGAGCACCGGCATCCCGGCGTTCGCCGCGTCGATGACCTCGCGCATGATCGGGGAGTGGGAGGCGATGGCTCCGCAGCGCAGGTAGTCGCCGTACGAGAAGCCGCCGGGCAGCACGATCGCGTCGACCCCGTCGAGGTCGTGGTCGCCGTGCCAGAGGGCGACGGCCTCGGCCCCCGCGAAGCGGACCGCGCGCTGGGCGTCGCGGTCGTCGAGCGAGCCCGGGAACGTGATGACGCCGATGCGCATCAGACGGCCGCCGGGTAGTGGATGCCGACGACGTCCTCGATGACCGAGTTCGACAGCATGTCGTCGGCGATCGCCTCGACCGTCGCGCGCACCTCGTCGGTGACCTCGTCGACCGTGATCTCGAAGCGCTTGCCCACGCGCACGCCCGTCACCGCCGAGTGCCCGAGCCGCGAGAGCGCTCCGGCGACGGCCTTCCCCTGCGGATCGAGCAGCTCGGCCTTGGGCATGACTTCAACGACGATCGTGGGCACCGTGTACTCCGGAGTCTCGGGGGAGTGCGAATTCCGCGCCCCCATCGTACCCGCCGCGGAATCCCGCGGAGCGGGCGCGCGCCTCAGCTCGCCGGCGTCACCCGGATCGCGTTCGACCACGGGTCCTCGAACGCCAGCGTCCGCCCGTCGTCCTGCGTCGCGACCCGCGCGTGACGGAGTCGCTCGCCGAGGGCGCCGAGATCGTCGGCCCCCGGCACCACGATCTCCACCTGCCCGAGGCCGAGCGCGAGCTGGCGTCGACCGGCGCCGAGCGAGTTCCAGGTGTTCATGGCCATGTGGTGGTGGTAGCCGCCCGCCGACACGAAGAGCGCCTGCCCGCCGTAGGCGATCGTCGTCTCGAAGCCGAGCCGGTCGACGTAGAACTCCTTCGCGGTCGCGACGTCGCCCACGCTCAGGTGCACGTGCCCGACGGAGGCGCCGCCCAGCCGCGGCTGCACGATCGTCTCGTCCATCAGGTGCTCCCGGAGGAACTCGTTCGGGTCGAGGAACAGCGTCGACATCTCGATCCGGCCGTGGGTCCACGACCACTGCGTGCGGTCGCGGTCCCAGTACAGCTCGACGCCGTTGTGCTCCGGGTCGTCGAAGTAGAAGGCCTTGCTCACGAGGTGGTCGGAGCTGCCGGTGAACGAGCCGGGGTGCCGGGTCGCGACGCTGTAGACCGCTGCGGCGAGCGCCGCCTCCGACTCGAAGAGGATCGCCGTGTGGAACAGCCCCGCGCTGCGCGGCCCGGCGTGCCGGAGCTCCGGTGCGTGCTGCAGGATCACGGAGGCGACACCGCCGCGACCGAGCACCGCGACCGGTCCGTCGTGCGAGAGCAGGTCGAGGGTGACGGCGTCGCGGTAGTAGGCGATCATCCCGTCGAGGTCGGCGACGCGGAGGGTGACCGCGCCCATCGTGGTGTCGGGCGCGAGCAGGTCGGGTGCGGTGGCGGTCATCTCGTTCACGCTAGACCCAACTCAGTTGTAGCCACAACTATTTCCTGCCGACTCCTGCTGATCGATCGATCCCCTCCCCCGCCTGCTGGTCGAGTAGCCCCGCAGGGGCGTATCGAGACCCACCAGCTTCAGCAGACCGTTCCTCAGATCCGCCCGTCCGACGCTGGTGGATCTCGATACGCCCGCTTCGCGGGCTACTCGATCAACGGGGGCGGCCACGCCCGGTCAACGCCTCCCCCACCTTCATAAGCCGCCCATAGGATTCGTCCAGCCGCCGCGATGCGCGCGGTCGTCGAATGGACCCAGGTCGCCGAACGGGGCGGCCCCGGCCACGAGGACGACATCATGAACGAGCAGCACCAGGGCGACGAGCCCACCGCCCACTCCGACCACACCGCAGCCGAACAGACCGCCCTCGACGAGCGCCTGGCCCTGCGCACCGACGACCGCCGCCGACGCCGCCGCGCACTCATCGCCGGCGGAGCCGGTCTCGCGGTCCTGATCGGCCTCACCGCGGGCGGCGTCTCGTACGCCGGCAGCACCGAGGTCGCCGCCTCCTCCACCTCCAGCGCGAGCACCACTGTCTACCCCGGCGGCTCGCGCGGCGGGTTCGGCGGCGGGACCACGCTCTCGCCCTACTCCGGCGGCACGACGCTCTCGCCCTACTCCGGCGGCACGGGCTCCGCCACCGGGAGCTCCGGCACCGCGACCGACGCCGTCGCCGCGACCGCTGCCCAGACCGCCGGCGTCGTCACGATCACCTCCGACCTCACCTACGAGAGCGCGACCTCGGCAGGAACCGGCATCATCCTCACCTCCGACGGCACGATCCTCACCAACAACCACGTCGTCGAGGGCGCGACCAGCATCCAGGTCACCGTCGAGTCGACCGGCGAGACCTACACGGCCCGCGTCGTCGGGACCGACAAGACCGACGACATCGCCGTCCTCCAGCTCGAGGACGCCTCCGGTCTCACTCCCGCCACGCTCGACACCGACGGGGTCGCCGTCGGCGACGCGGTCACCGCGGTCGGCAACGCGGAGGGGACCGGCAACCTGGTCGCCGCGTCCGGTGCCGTGACGGCGCTCGCGCAGACCATCACCACGCAGTCCGAGGCCGGGATCTCGGGCGAGACCCTCTCCGGGCTGATCCAGGTCGACGCCGACATCGTCTCGGGCGACTCGGGCGGGCCGCTCGTCGACTCCGAGGGCGAAGTGGTCGGGATCAGCACCGCCGCCTCGAGCGGATCCGCCGACATCACCGGCTTCGCCATCCCGATCTCGACGGCGCTCGACATCGTCGCCACGATCGAGGCCGGGGCCGACACCGCCACGGTAGAGATCGGCTACCCCGCTTTCCTCGGAGTCGCGCTCTCGTCGACCGCCTCGACCTCGCCCTACCGCTCGGCGGTCTCGGCTGCCGCCGGTGCCGTGGTCTCGGGAGTCGTCACCGACGGCCCCGCAGCCCGGGCGGGACTCGCAGCGGGCGACGTCATCACCGCGGTGGACGGCACGGCGATCGCCTCGGCCGACGCGCTCTCGGCCGACCTCGCTCAGCGCGAGCCCGGCGAGTCGGTGACCCTCACCTGGACCGACTCCGCCGGCGCCTCGCACTCGGCCCAGGTCACCCTGGTCGAGGGCCCCGTCGCCTGATCGCGCCCCCCTCCCGCGGACCGCACCTGCCCCGGCACTCCGCCCCGCGTCCTCTGAGAAACGCCGCAGTTGTTTTGACTCAATCAACACAACTCCGCTAGCGTGACCGGTATGACGACACAGGACGAGCGCCTCCGAGCCTCAGGGCTCAAGGCCACCGCCACCCGGCGGGCCGTCCTGCGGGCCCTCGAGGGGCACCCGCACTCCGACGTCGACGGCGTCCTCGCCCGAGTGCGCGTCGAGCTCCCCGACACCTCCGCCCAGGCGGTGTACGGGGTCCTCTCGGCCTTCACCGAGGCCGGCCTCACCCGCCGGATCGAGCCGGAGGGTCACCCCCGCCGGTTCGAGCTGCGCGTCGGCGACAACCACCACCACGTCGTCTGCCGCGTCTGCGGCGCCGTGGGCGACGTCGACTGCGTCGTCGGTCAGGCTCCGTGCCTGCACCCGGCGTCCTCGAACGGCTTCGCCATCGACACCGCCGACGTCACGTTCTGGGGCACCTGCCCCGACTGCCTCGCGGCAGCGCAGAACTGACACCGATCGCCCAACACCGCAGCGACGGGCCCCGGCCCGCCGCCGACAGGAGGACCATGACCGAGGAACGATTCACGACGACCAACTCCGGAGCACCGGTCGCCAGCGACGAGCACTCGCTGAGCGTCGGAGCCGACGGCCCCCTCGCGCTCCACGACCACTACCTCCTCGAGAAGCTCGCGCAGTTCAACCGCGAGCGCATCCCCGAGCGGGTCGTCCACGCCAAGGGCGGCGGAGCGTTCGGTCGCTTCGTCACCACCGGCGACGTCAGCGCGTACACCCGCGCCGCGCTCTTCCAGCCCGGGGTCGAGACCGAGATGCTCGCGCGCTTCTCCACCGTCGCCGGCGAGCAGGGCTCGCCCGACACCTGGCGCGACCCGCGCGGCTTCGCGCTGAAGTTCTACACGAGCGAGGGAAACTACGACCTCGTCGGCAACAACACCCCCGTCTTCTTCCTCCGCGACGGCATCAAGTTCCCCGACTTCATCCGCTCGCAGAAGCGCCTCCCCGGCTCGCACCTGCGCGACCACGACATGCAGTGGGACTTCTGGACCCTCTCGCCCGAGTCGGCCCACCAGGTCACCTGGCTCATGGGCGACCGCGGTCTCCCGAGCTCGTGGCGCCACATGGACGGCTTCGGCTCGCACACCTACCAGTGGATCAACGCGGCCGGTGAGCGCTTCTGGGTCAAGTACCACTTCAAGACCGACCAGGGCATCGAGATCCTCAGCCAGGAGCAGGCCGACCAGATCGCCGGAGAGGACGCCGACTTCCACATCCGCGACCTGTCCTCGGCGATCGACCGCGGCGACTTCCCCTCGTGGACCCTCTCCGTCCAGGTCATGCCGTACGAGGACGCGAAGAGCTACCGGTTCAACCCGTTCGACCTCACCAAGGTCTGGCCGCACGCGGACTACCCGCTGATCGAGGTCGGCTCGATGATCCTCGACCGCAACCCCGAGAACTACTTCGCGCAGATCGAGCAGGCCGCGTTCGCGCCGTCGAACTTCGTGCCCGGCATCGCGGCGAGCCCCGACAAGATGCTGCTCGCCCGCATCTTCAGCTACGCCGACGCGCACCGCTACCGCGTGGGGACGAACCACGCCCAGCTGCCGGTCAACGCGCCGAAGTCGCCGGTGCACTCCTACTCGAAGGACGGGCCCATGCGGTTCGACTTCCAGAAGGCCGAGCTCCCGGTCTACGCGCCCAACACCACCGGAGGCGCGCACGCCGATCCCGCGCGCGCCGCGGAGTCGACGGGCTGGGAGAGCGACGGCGAGCTCACGCGCGCCGCGGCGACCCTCCACCCCGAGGACGACGACTTCGGTCAGGCCGGGACCCTCTACCGCGAGGTCCTCGACGACGCCGCGAAGGCCCGTCTGGTCTCGAACATCGCCGGTCACGTCTCGAAGGTGACCCGTCCCGAGCTGCGTCAGCGCGTGCTCCAGTACTGGGCGAACGTCGACAGCTCGCTGGCGCAGCGCGTCGCCGAGGCACTCGAGCCGTCCGCTCCCGGCGCCGACGTCTCGCCCGAAGAGGTCGGCATCGGGGCCTGATCCCGAGCCGATGACCTCGGGTCGCCGACCGCGAGTCGTCGACCCGACGCACAGAGTGCGCGGTGCCGGGCTGGACCCCGGCACCGCGCGAGTCCGACGAACCCCTCCCGTGAAAGAAGAGACATGTCCATCGAACGACCCTCAGAGTACGTCCCCTCCCCGATGTGGGGCTCCTACGTCACGACGACCGCGGTGATCCCGAACCGGGTCGGCCGCTACACCGACGCGCAGCCCGCCCGCCCGCGGGTGTCGCGCGAGCACGCGGTGGCGACCGGCGCGGTGGCGCTGCCCTCGACCTGACCTCCGCGTCCGCGGACCACGATCAGCGGACGGTGCGGGCTGTCGCGTGCGGCCCCGCACCGTCCGCTTCCCTCCGCCCTCGCGGCGGTGGGCCGGTCAGGCGCCCGCCGCGTGCCGAGAGGCCCTTCGCGCGCTCGGCCACCAGAACGCGTCGCCGGTGAGGAAGACGAGTGCCGGCACCAGGACCGTGCGCACGACCAGCGTGTCGAGCAGCACGCCGATGCAGACGATCACGCCGATCTGCGTGAGAGCCACGACCGGCAGCACGCCGAGCACGGCGAACACCGCCGCGAGCAGGATGCCCGCGCTCGTGATGACCCCGCCGGTCGACGACAGCGCGCGCACCATCCCCTCGCGGGTGCCGTGCGCGGAGCGCTCCTCGCGGGCCCGGGTCACGAGGAAGATGTTGTAGTCGACTCCCAGCGCCACCAGGAACAGGAAGGCGAACAGCACCACGTTCGCGTCGAACGCGGGGAATCCGAGCAGCCCGCGGAAGAGCAGGTTCGCGGCTCCGAGACTCGCGAAGAACGTCGCCAGCACGCTCGCGATGAGCAGCACCGGTGCGACGAGCGAGCGCAGCAGCAGCGCGAGGATCAGGAACACGATCGCCAGGATGATCGGGATGATCAGGCCCTGGTCGCGCTCCGACGCCGACTGCGTGTCGAGCGCCGTGGCGTCGCTGCCGCCGACGAGGGTCTCCGAGACCGGGCCGGTCGCGTCGGCGTAGGCCGCCCGCAGGGCGGTGATGGTCGCGAAGCTCTCGGCGCTCTCGGGTTCGGAGGCGAGGACGAGGCTCACCGAGGTCAGTCCGTTCGCGCTCTCGCCGGGCCGGACCGACTCGACCCCGGGGGTGTCCTCGGCGAGGGCGGTCGCCTCGGCGACGGCGTCGTCGGGTGCCAGCACAGTGGTCTGCGCGGTGAGGCCGGCATCGAAGGACTCGTCGATCACGACCTGGGCGCGCACCGACTCGGGGTCGCCGAGCAGCTGGTCGGTCTGCGAGAGCCCGACCTTCGCGCCGACGAGTCCGAGCGAGAGCAGTGCGACACCGAGGGTGGCGACGATCGCCACGCGACCCGGACGTCGTGCCACCGCCCGGCCGAGCCGGGTCCACAGCCCGTCCTCCCGAGTGCGTCCGACGGAGGCGTCGCCCTGCGGTCTCGGCACGAACGGCCAGAAGAGTCCGCGCCCGCAGAGCACCAGGGCACTGGGGAGCACTACGAGCGCGAACACGATCGCGATCACCACGCCGACGGCGCACGCGAAGCCGAGGGCGCGGTTGCCGGCGAGCTCGGCGAGCAGCAGGGTGAGCAGGCTGAGCGCGACCGTCCCTCCGCTGGCCGCGATCGCCGGGCCGGCGCTGCGGACGGCGGTCGCCATCGCGCGGTGCCGGTCCTCCTCGTGGAGCAGCTCCTCCCGGTAGCGGGCGACCAGCAGCAGGGCGTAGTTCGTCCCTGCGCCGAAGACGAGCACCGAGAGGATGCCGCTCACGGACGCGTCGATCGACACGCCGACCGCCTCGGCCAGGGCGGAGACCACGATCCGGGCGAGTCCGTCGGCGACGCCGACCACCGCGAGGGGGACGATCCAGAGGATCGGGCTGCGGTAGGTCGCGATGAGCAGGACCGCCACGACGATCACGGTGACGAGCAGCAGGCGGACGTCGGCGCCCGCGAAGGCGTTCGAGATGTCGGCCTGGAACCCGACCGCTCCGGTCAGGTAGCTGTCGAGGCCGGCCGGGAGGTCGGCGGAGCCCGCCGCTCGCAGCCGGTCGGCGATCGACTCGACGTCGGCCTCGACGTCGGACGCCGGCAGAGGGACGGCGACGAGTGCGGCCCGACCGTCGTCGCTGAACTGCGGTCGGACCGCCTCCGGAGTCGTCGACAGCGTCGCGAGCTCGGCCGCGCGCTCGCCGATGGCCGCGGTGTCGTCGTCGGTGAGGCCGCTGTCGCGGTTCCAGAGGACGACCCCCGCCGTCGCATCGGCCGAGGGGAACTCCTCGAGGAGCGCGGCGACCTTCGCCGACGGAGCCGAGTCGGGCAGCCCCGACTGCGGGAAGCCGGACTCGCCACCGGAGGGCAGCAGGGCGAGGAGGGCTCCGACGGCGACGACCGCTGCGAGGACGGTGATCCAGGCGCGACGCCGGGAGCGGACGAGCAGTGCGAGGGGGGACATGGTTCTCCTCGGGGCGGGGCGTGGAATTAGTCAGCCTACTGACTAATAATGCCGCACCGCCCTCATCCGGGGAAGCCGAGCCGTCGCCGCCAGTCGGCCAGCACCTCTCCGCTGACGTCGAAGAGCTCGGTCCCCCGGTGCGGTGCGTCGATCTCGGTGCTCGTCACCCGGACTCCGTGCGACAGCACCTCGACGATCGATGCTCCGGAGGCGGCCACCGACCTCTCGTGCGCCGGCCCGGCGAGGACGTCGGTGCGGTTCGCGGCTCCGGGGGCGACGACGACCGGCGCCGGAGTCGTCGTGTCGATGAAGGCGTGGTGCCAGTGACCCGAGAGCACGGCGAGGATCCGCGCGCCGGCGACCGCCTCCCAGAGATCGTGGGGGTTCGCGAGCCCCATCCGTCGGTGCAGGGGAGTGACCGCCTCGATCGGCGGGTGGTGCAGGACGAGCACGGTCGGTCGGAGAGGGTCCGCGCGGAGGCGCTCCCGCAGCCAGGCGAGGGTCGCCTCGGTCAGCAGCCCCCATGACGGTCCGCCCGGAACGGAGGAGTCGAGTGCGAGGATCCGGACGCCGCGCACCTCGGTCTCGGTGTTCAGAGCGCCGGTCGATCCGAACCCCTCGCGGACGTCGTGATTGCCGAGCGCGAGGATGAGAGTCGCCTCCCGGTCGGCACACCAGTCCGAGAGCATCGCGCGGAGTGCCGCATAGGACTCGGGGGAGCCGTCGTCGCTCAGATCACCCGAGACGATCACGGCGTCGAGGTCGGGCACCGCGGAGTGGGCCCCGAGCACGGCGGCGAGACTCTCTCGGGTGTCGATCACGCGGTTGTACCGGGCACTCGGATCCCCGAGCAGATGGGTGTCCGAGAAATGGAGCACCCGCAGGGGCCGCTCCGGTGCCGGGTGGAGGATCGCGTCGGCTCGGTCGGCGGCCGCCTCGATCCGCTCGGCGTTGCGCTCGTCCGGTCCGGCGCTCCACGCCAGCGCATCGTCGAGGGTCTTGCCGAAGCGGAGGTGCCGAGCGACGAGGCGACGGCGCCTGACCTCGGGATCGATGCGCAGGTGCAGCGCGAGGTCGAGGAGAGGAGCGACCTCTCCCCAGCCCTCCTCCTCGAGCAGCAGGTAGTTGCCCTCGACGAGGACGACGGTCGCGTCGGAGATCGGGAGGACCGCGCCCTCGGGGATCGGCTCCTCGATGGACCGGTCGAACGACGCGACCCTCAGCACGTCTCCGGGCTCCGCGCGACGGAGGCGTCGGAGGGCAGCCACGAAGCCCGCGGTGTCGAAGGTGTCGGGAGCCCCCATGCGCTCCCGCCGGCCCAGCTCGCGCAGGCGGGCCTGGGACAGGTGGTACCCGTCGAGTCCCAGGACGAGCGCCCCCGGAATCCGTCCTCGCAACTCGGCTGCGAGAGTCGACTTGCCCGCACCGGGCGCACCGGTCACGCCGACGACGAGCAGCCGATGGCCCACCGCGGCGTCGACCACGAGCGCGACGGCCTGGTCGACGGTGCGGAGAACGGGACGCGCGGAGCCGGTGGCGGGGGAGTCGGGATCCATGCGCTCATTCTCCCGATCCGGTCGGACGCGGAGGGGGCGGCAGGAGTGAACGGTGGAGAGACTGCGCGATCCGCGCCTGGGGAGGGGGACCTCCCCGCGACACGCCCGGGATGCTCGATTCCGACTCGTCGTTTGACACGGGGATGATCGCTGCGTAACTTATTCCGAGTCGCCACAAAGGCCGCAGGGAAACGGAAGAACGGGCCTCCTCACGGAGTGCAGTTCCTACGTCCCGGCCTCAATCGGGACCATCCCACCGAAGACAGCTCCTCGGAGCACGTCCTCGCGACGGATGTAAAGCCATCGCAGGACCCCTCGGGTCCAGCCACTTCGCCGCCCGGCGAGAGACCACGGTCTCGGATCGGGCAGTCCTTCACGGGACAACGTCGGAGCGCCTTAGAGCGCGAGGACATGGCGGAAAGGCCGGATTTGACAAGGCCAGCGGGTGTGCTAAGTTATACAAGTTGCCACGGCGGCCGAGAGAATAACTTCTCCAGCTTAGTCGAGTTGCTTGCGAATAACAACCAACAACTGCAACACAATTCGATCACTTTCGTTGTGAAGCGCTTTCTTTGGGCGTGGAGGCGGGGTGTGTCCGATTCTTGAGAACTCAACAGCGTGCACTATGTTCAATGCCAAATAATATATAACCTCGGCCATTGATTCTGTTTCTGCCTTCGGGTGGTTTCGGTTGATTGGTTGGGTTCCTTTGGAAATTGATGTCAGCAATGATGTCGTATTTGCCTTGGTCAAACTTGATTGCCTGCTCTTCGGGGTGGGTGGTCGTAATTTTTTTACGGAGAGTTTGATCCTGGCTCAGGACGAACGCTGGCGGCGTGCTTAACACATGCAAGTCGAACGATGATGCCCAGCTTGCTGGGTGGATTAGTGGCGAACGGGTGAGTAACACGTGAGTAACCTGCCCTTGACTCTGGGATAAGCGCTGGAAACGGCGTCTAATACCGGATACGACCTGCCCCGGCATCGGGTGCGGGTGGAAAGTTTTTCGGTCAAGGATGGACTCGCGGCCTATCAGCTTGTTGGTGAGGTAATGGCTCACCAAGGCGACGACGGGTAGCCGGCCTGAGAGGGTGACCGGCCACACTGGGACTGAGACACGGCCCAGACTCCTACGGGAGGCAGCAGTGGGGAATATTGCACAATGGGCGAAAGCCTGATGCAGCAACGCCGCGTGGGGGATGACGGCCTTCGGGTTGTAAACCTCTTTTAGTAGGGAAGAAGGACTTCGGTTTGACGGTACCTGCAGAAAAAGCACCGGCTAACTACGTGCCAGCAGCCGCGGTAATACGTAGGGTGCAAGCGTTGTCCGGAATTATTGGGCGTAAAGAGCTCGTAGGCGGTTTGTCGCGTCTGCTGTGAAAACCCGAGGCTCAACCTCGGGCCTGCAGTGGGTACGGGCAGACTAGAGTGCGGTAGGGGAGAATGGAATTCCTGGTGTAGCGGTGGAATGCGCAGATATCAGGAGGAACACCGATGGCGAAGGCAGTTCTCTGGGCCGTTACTGACGCTGAGGAGCGAAAGCATGGGGAGCGAACAGGATTAGATACCCTGGTAGTCCATGCCGTAAACGTTGGGAACTAGATGTGGGGACCTTTCCACGGTCTCCGTGTCGCAGCTAACGCATTAAGTTCCCCGCCTGGGGAGTACGGCCGCAAGGCTAAAACTCAAAGGAATTGACGGGGGCCCGCACAAGCGGCGGAGCATGCGGATTAATTCGATGCAACGCGAAGAACCTTACCAAGGCTTGACATATACCGGAAACTTCCAGAAATGGTTGCCCCGCAAGGTCGGTATACAGGTGGTGCATGGTTGTCGTCAGCTCGTGTCGTGAGATGTTGGGTTAAGTCCCGCAACGAGCGCAACCCTCGTTCTATGTTGCCAGCACGTCATGGTGGGAACTCATAGGAGACTGCCGGGGTCAACTCGGAGGAAGGTGGGGATGACGTCAAATCATCATGCCCCTTATGTCTTGGGCTTCACGCATGCTACAATGGCCGGTACAAAGGGCTGCGATACCGTAAGGTGGAGCGAATCCCAAAAAGCCGGTCTCAGTTCGGATTGAGGTCTGCAACTCGACCTCATGAAGTCGGAGTCGCTAGTAATCGCAGATCAGCAACGCTGCGGTGAATACGTTCCCGGGCCTTGTACACACCGCCCGTCAAGTCATGAAAGTCGGTAACACCCGAAGCCAGTGGCCTAACCGCAAGGAGGGAGCTGTCGAAGGTGGGATCGGTGATTAGGACTAAGTCGTAACAAGGTAGCCGTACCGGAAGGTGCGGCTGGATCACCTCCTTTCTAAGGAGCATCTGGACACGGCGCCCTCAGGGGCGTGTCGGTTCCAGGCGCCAGATCGAAGCGAATGTCTTCGCTGGTAGCTCATGGGTGGAACATTGAACTGGGTGCTCGATGAGATTCGTCTCGTGTCAGTACGGCCTTCGGGTTGGGAACGCATGGTCGGGTGGAGTTGAGCACATGCACGCTGTTGGGTCCTGAGGGACCGGGCCGGCTGGCTTCTTCGGGAGCGGGTCGGATCTCGAACCTCTGGATCCTTTTCTCATGCCTGGGTGCATGGGGGAGGGATACCGCCCGTATTTTGAGAACTACACAGTGGACGCGAGCATCTTAGATCCGTCACCCTTGCAGGTGTCGGGTCGACAAGATTCGTATGGCGCGGCTTTCGGGCTGCGGTCATGCAAATCATTGGATCTGCAACTTTTTCGAGTTGTAGTTTCTTAACTCATGTGATTAGCAAGTTCATAAGAGCAAACGGTGAATGCCTTGGCATCTGGAGCCGAAGAAGGACGTCGTAATCTGCGATAAGCCTCGGGGAGCTGATAAACGAGCTGTGATCCGAGGATTTCCGAATGGGGAAACCCCGCCAGGCCCCTTGTGGTGACCTGGTGACTCCCGCCTGAATATATAGGGCGGGTAGAGGGAACGTGGGGAAGTGAAACATCTCAGTACCCACAGGAAGAGAAAACAACAGTGATTCCGTTAGTAGTGGCGAGCGAACGCGGAAGAGGCTAAACCGAGCCATGTGTGATACCCGGCAGGGGTTGCATGGTCGGGGTTGTGGGACTTTTCGTCGTGTTCTGCCGAGCACGGAACGTTACAGCGCATCATAGACGAACAGGTTTGAATGCCTGGCCAGAGCGGGTGCGAGCCCCGTAGTCGAAATGGTGTTATGGCGTGAAGAGTATCCCAAGTAGCACGGGGCCCGAGAAATCCCGTGTGAATCCGTCAGGACCACCTGATAAGCCTAAATACTCCCAGATGACCGATAGCGGACAAGTACCGTGAGGGAAAGGTGAAAAGTACCCCGGGAGGGGAGTGAAATAGTACCTGAAACCGTTTGCTTACAAACCGTCGGAGCCTCCTTGTTGGGGTGACGGCGTGCCTTTTGAAGAATGAGCCTGCGAGTTAGTGCTCTGTGGCGAGGTTAACCCGAGTGGGGCAGCCGTAGCGAAAGCGAGTCCGAATAGGGCGATTCAGTCGCAGGGTCTAGACCCGAAGCGAAGTGATCTATCCATGGCCAGGTTGAAGCGACGGTAAGACGTCGTGGAGGACCGAACCCACTTCAGTTGAAAATGGAGGGGATGAGCTGTGGATAGGGGTGAAAGGCCAATCAAACTTCGTGATAGCTGGTTCTCTCCGAAATGCATTTAGGTGCAGCGTTGCGTGTTTCTTGCTGGAGGTAGAGCTACTGGATGGCCGATGGGGCCCAAAAGCTTACTGACGTCAGCCAAACTCCGAATGCCGGTAAGTGAGAGCGCAGCAGTGAGACTGTGGGGGATAAGCTTCATAGTCGAGAGGGAAACAACCCAGACCACCAACTAAGGTCCCTAAGCGCGTGCTAAGTGGGAAAGGATGTGGAGTTGCACAGACAACCAGGAGGTTGGCTTAGAAGCAGCCACCCTTGAAAGAGTGCGTAATAGCTCACTGGTCAAGTGATTCCGCGCCGACAATGTAACGGGGCTCAAGCACGCCACCGAAGTTGTGGCATTGACATTAATGGTAGGCCTTCGTGGTCCAGCCGTGTTGATGGGTAGGAGAGCGTCGTGTGGCGAGTGAAGCGGCGGTGTGAACCAGCCGTGGACGCCACACGAGTGAGAATGCAGGCATGAGTAGCGAAAGACGGGTGAGAAACCCGTCCTCCGGAAGACCAAGGGTTCCAGGGTCAAGCTAATCTTCCCTGGGTAAGTCGGGACCTAAGGCGAGGCCGACAGGCGTAGTCGATGGACAACGGGTTGATATTCCCGTACCGGCGAAGAACCGCCCAAGACAATCCAGTAGTGCTAAGTATCTGAATCCCTTTGATGGATCCCTTCGGGGTGAAGCGTTGGGCCTAGCGTACGACCCCATGCTGGTGCGTTTAGCGTATTAACAGGTGTGACGCAGGAAGGTAGCCGAGCCGGGCGATGGTTGTCCCGGTCTAAGGATGTAGGGCGAACGATAGGCAAATCCGTCGTTCACATAGCCTGAGATCTGATGGGTAGACGCAAGTCGAAATCGGTGATCCTATGCTGCCAAGAAAAGCATCGACGCGAGGTTCTAGCCGCCCGTACCCCAAACCGACTCAGGTGGTTAGGTAGAGAATACTAAGGAGATCGAGAGAATCGTGGTTAAGGAACTCGGCAAAATGCCCCCGTAACTTCGGGAGAAGGGGGGCCTGAGGCGTGAACGGACTTGCTCCGGGAGCGTTCGATGGCCGCAGAGACCAGTGGGAAGCGACTGTTTACTAAAAACACAGGTCCGTGCTAAGTCGCAAGACGATGTATACGGACTGACGCCTGCCCGGTGCTGGAAGGTTAAGAGGAACGGTTAGCCGCAAGGCGAAGCTGAGAATTTAAGCCCCAGTAAACGGCGGTGGTAACTATAACCATCCTAAGGTAGCGAAATTCCTTGTCGGGTAAGTTCCGACCTGCACGAATGGCGTAACGACTTCCCAGCTGTCTCAACCGCGAACTCGGCGAAATTGCATTACGAGTAAAGATGCTCGTTACGCGCAGCAGGACGGAAAGACCCCGTGACCTTTACTATAGTTTGGTATTGGTGTTCGGTGTGGCTTGTGTAGGATAGGTGGGAGACGTTGAAGCGGGCACGCCAGTGTTCGTGGAGTCATTGTTGAAATACCACTCTGGTCACTCTGGATATCTAACTTCGAACCCTGATCGGGTTCAGGGACAGTGCCTGATGGGTAGTTTAACTGGGGCGGTTGCCTCCTAAAGAGTAACGGAGGCGCCCAAAGGTTCCCTCAACCTGGTTGGCAATCAGGTGGCGAGTGTAAGTGCACAAGGGAGCTTGACTGTGAGACTGACAAGTCGAGCAGGGACGAAAGTCGGGACTAGTGATCCGGCAGTGGCTTGTGGAAGCGCTGTCGCTCAACGGATAAAAGGTACCTCGGGGATAACAGGCTGATCTTGCCCAAGAGTCCATATCGACGGCATGGTTTGGCACCTCGATGTCGGCTCGTCGCATCCTGGGGCTGGAGTAGGTCCCAAGGGTTGGGCTGTTCGCCCATTAAAGCGGTACGCGAGCTGGGTTTAGAACGTCGTGAGACAGTTCGGTCCCTATCCGCTGCGCGCGCAGGAAATTTGAGAAGATCTATCCCTAGTACGAGAGGACCGGGATGGACGAACCTCTGGTGTGTCAGTTGTTCCGCCAGGAGCACCGCTGATTAGCTACGTTCGGAACGGATAACCGCTGAAAGCATCTAAGCGGGAAGCCGGCTTCGAGATGAGATTTCCATCCCTTCGGGGGAGAGGCTCCCAGCCAGACGACTGGGTTGATAGGCCGGATGTGGAAGACAGGACTAAAGACTGTCGGAGCTGACCGGTACTAATAAGCCGATAACTTGATAATCACTACACTCATACCGTTGTAAAGGCTGGTAGGAGTGGTCAGAGATTGCTTGCGTCCACTTTGTGGTTCCCAGAATACGGGCACCCCTGCACTGCAAGGTGCGGAACACAACTGAATACACGCATGACGTGTGACCCCAAGATTTGACCATCCGCTCACTGAGCGGGTCGGTCGCCAGGGTTACGGCGGCCATAGCGAGAGGGAAACGCCCGGTCACATTCCGAACCCGGAAGCTAAGACTCTCAGCGCCGATGGTACTGCAGGGGGGACCCTGTGGGAGAGTAGGACACCGCCGGACACCATTCACGATGGCCACCCAGAAATGGGTGGCCATCGCTGTTTAACCAGTCCGTTCGACCGTGCTGCGCCACCCCCGCTCTCCTTCTGCAGAGAGCACGATCCGTGCTTCGCGCCGGGTCGCGAGCTAGGGTGGGGCGGTGCGGCGTCGAGCCGCACACCCTCGCCTCGAGCGAGACAACTCCACAGAGCACCATCACCCAGCACGACGGCAGCGCATCACCACGACAGGCGAGGAACGCATGGACGACTCAGGATCCGACCGCAAGGACCGCGGAGGCGACGAGCGCGACCAGCGCCCGCCGCGCGCCGGCCGTTCCGACCGACCCGCCTCCGGTGGTCAGGCTCGGCGAGGCGACGACCGTCCTGCCCGTGATGGTGCCTCCCGTCCCCGCGGGGATGGAGACTCCCGTCCCCGACGTGACGGTGACTCCGCTCCTCGTCGTGATGGCGACTCGCGTCCGCGCCGTGATGGCGACTCGCGTCCGCGCCGTGACGGCGATGCGGCTCCCCGCCGTGAGGGTGGATACCCCCCTCGTCGTGACGGCGACTCCGCTCCTCGTCGTGACGGCGATTCGCGCCCCCGTCGTGATGGCGACTCTGCTCCGCGTCGTGAGGGCGGTTATCCGCCCCGTCGTGATGGCGACTCTGCTCCGCGTCGTGAGGGCGGTTATCCGCCCCGTCGGGATGGTGACTCTTCTTCTCGTCGTGAGGGCGGTTATCCGCCCCGTCGTGATGGTGACTCTTCTTCTCGTCGTGAGGGCGGTTATCCGCCCCGTCGTGACGGCGACTCCGCTCCTCGTCGTGACGGTGAGTCGCGGCCCCGTCGTGAGGGTGGCTATCCGCCCCGTCGTGACGGCGACTCCGCTCCTCGTCGTGACGGTGACTCGCGGCCCCGTCGCGAGGGCGGTTACCCGCCCCGACGCGATGGTGATTCTGCTCCTCGTCGTGAGGGCGGTTACCCGCCCCGACGCGACGGAGACTCGCGGCCGCGCGGCGATGCCGGCTCGAGGCCGTCGCGCGACGGCGACTCGCGCGGAGGCCGTGGCGACTCGGCACCCCGCTGGGACGACCGGCGCGGAGGCGGCGACCGCCAGGGCGGAGCAGGTCGCGGCGGATTCGCCGGCCGCGGCGGCCCGCGCGAGGAGCCGGAGATCTCGGAGGAGGAGCGCGAGCGCCGTTCGCTGCAGTCAGTGCGCCCGCGCCACGACGACCCCGAGCTGCCCGACGACGTGCAGGCGAAGGACCTCGACCGCGGAGCGCGCAACGAGCTGCGCACGCTGACGAAGGAGAACGCCGAGTGGGTCGCCATGCACCTGGTGATGGCCGGTCGTCTGCTCGAGGAGGATCCTGAGCTCGCGCACCGGCACGTCCTCTCGGCGGCCCGTCGCGCCGGGCGGATCGCGATCGTGCGCGAGTCGCTCGCGATCTCGGCCTACGCCATCGGCGACTACGCGCTCGCGCTGCGTGAGCTGCGGACCTATCGGCGGATCTCCGGGTCGGACGAGCAGGTGCCGCTCATGGTCGACAGCGAGCGTGGAGTCGGCCGGCCCGACAAGGCGCTCGAGCTCGGACGCTCGATCGACCGCACCGCGCTCAGCCCCGGCGCGCAGGTCTCGCTCGCGATCGCCATGTCGGGGGCGCGCCTCGATCTCGGTCAGACCGAGCTCGCGCTGATGGAGCTCGAGATCCCGCAGCTCGAGCCGGATCGAGCCTTCTCGTACAGCCCGCCGCTGTTCGCCGCCTACGCACTCGTCCTCGAGGAGCTCGGGCGCACCGAGGAGGCGGCCACCTGGCAGCGTCGCGCCGACATCGCCGAACGCGCGGTCTTCGCCGCCGAGAGTGGCGGTGACGACGAGACGATCGAGGTCATCGAGGAGGAGAGCGACGATCTGCTCCCCGAGCCGGCCGCACAGGAGGTGGCCGACATCGAGGATCAGCCGACGGAGGAGCCTGACGACGCGATCGTCACGGACGACGACGCGGTCACCCCCGAGGCCGACAGCGCGCACATCGAGATCTCCGACGCCGAGATCGCCGACGCCGAGACTCCCGATGGCGCGACCCCCGACGCCGGAACCCCCGACGCCGACGCTCCGGACCCCGAGATCCCCGACACCGCCGAGGAGGCGCACGATGTTCCGCAGCGCGAAGACTGACCCCACCCCGCTCGACGGGCGCGACGCCGTCCTCGCCGATCTCGACGGCGTCGTCTACAAGGGCGCCGACGCGATCCCGTACGCCGTGGACAGCCTGAACAGCGCCGGCGAGTCGCTCCGCGTCGGGTACATCACCAACAACGCCTCCCGCACCGATGTCTCGGTCGCCGGGCACCTGTCCGACCTCGGGCTCGTGGTGCGCCCGGAGGACGTGGTCACCTCGCCGCAGGCGGCCGTCGTGCTGCTGGCCGACCTCGTGCCGGCCGGCTCGACCGTCCTCGTCGTCGGCGGCGAGGGACTGACCACCGAGGTCGAGCGCGCGGGATTCACGGTCACGCGCAGCGCCGAGGAGTCGCCCGCCGCCGTGATCCAGGGCTTCGCGCCGACCGTCGGCTGGGAGCAGCTGGCCGAGGCCTCGTTCGCGCTGCACACCGGGATCCCGTGGGTCGCGACGAACACCGACTGGACGATCCCCGTCGCCCGCGGCATCGCTCCCGGCAACGGCACCCTGGTGTCGGCCGTGCACACCGCAGTGGGTCGCCTCCCCGTCGTCGCCGGCAAGCCGGAGCGCGCGATCTTCGACGCCGCGACCGCGCGGTTCGGCTCGACGAATCCGCTCTTCATCGGCGACCGCCTCGACACCGACATCGCGGGTGCCAACGCGGCCGAGATGGCCAGCGCCCACGTCCTCACCGGCATCGACCGCGCGAAGCAGCTGCTGGCCGCCGAGCCGAAGCTGCGTCCGCAGTACATCCTCGGCGACCTGCGCGAGCTGCACCTGCCCTACCCGGCGACGACGATCGCGAAGAACGGCACGCACTCGGTGCGCTCGGCGAAGGTGCGACTCGAGGGCGACTCCGTCGTCATCGTCAGCGCGGGCGACGACGCGACCGATCTCCTCCGCGCCGCCTGCTCGGTGATCTGGAGCTCGGGTCGCGCGATCTACGGGCTCGACGTCCCGGAGTCGCTCTACAGCTGAGTCGCGGGCTCCTCCGCGTCGCCGCGCAGGAGGAGCCCGTTCAGGCGACCGGCGAGCAGCACCGCGCCCAGCGCGACGACGGCGCCGTAGACGAAGATCGCGCCGAACACGGCCGCCCCGCCTCCGATCAGACCGGTCACGGTCGCGGCGATCAGCCCGGTCAGCGCGAGCGAGACCGATCCGCCGGTCGAGTCGCCGATCTGCAGGGCCGAGCTGTTGAAGCCCTCGCGCCCCGGCGCCGACAGGGCGAGGGTCAGCGTGCCCATCCGCGGGAACATCGCGCCCATCCCGCCGCCCGCGACGAACCAGCCGACTCCCGCGACGATCGGCGAGAGGGTGAGCGCGACCGTGATCACGACGATCAGGATGCCCGCCAGCAGCAGCGCCGTGCCCAGTCGCATCGCGTTCCCGTGCGACAGCCGGGTGCCGGGGCGGCCCTGGAGGTTCGAGCCGAGCGCCCACGAGACCGCGCCCGCCGTCAGCGTCGCGCCCGAGAGCCACGGCGGCAGGCCGTACTGCTCGCTCAGCAGCAGCGGGAGGTAGACCTCGGTCCCGAAGAAGGCGGCGGCGACCAGCGCTCGGAGCAGCACCGTCGACGGCAGCACTCCGCGCGCCAGCAGGGTCCCGGCGGGCAGGAGCGCCCGCACCGCCACCACGACCACGACGATCGCTCCGGCGGCGAGGAGTGTCGACAAGGCGGGCGCGATCTCGGCGCTCGTGCTGAGCACGACGACTCCGGCTGCGACGACGACGGCGCGGGCCACCCGGCCGACGGCGCCGCGATCGAAGGGGCGCAGCTCCTGCGGTTCGAGCGCGCGGAGGGTCGGAGCGATCACCGCGCTCGCGACCCCCACCAGCACGACGACTCCGAGGAACACCCAGTGCCAGCTCGCCAGCTCGGCGACGAGGCCGGCGGCGAGCGGACCCACGAGGGAGGGGATCACCCAGGCGGCGGCGAAGGCGCCGAAGATCCTCGGGTGCAGATCGGCGGGGAACACCCGGGCGACGAGCACGTAGAGGGTGACGGTGATGCCTCCGCTGCCCAGGCCCTGCAGCAGTCGTGCCGCGACGAACACGCCCATCGACGTCGCGGTGCCGGCCGCGATCAGGCCGATCGCGAAGAGCAGGATCGCGGTGACGAGCGCGGGCGTGGGTCCGCGCCGATCGGCGGACGAGCCCGCGGCGACCATCCCGACGACGGCCGCCGCCAGTGTCGCGGCGAAGGCGAGCGGGTAGAGTGCGCGGCCGTCGAGGTCGGCGCTGACGATCGGCATGATCGTCGTCACGGCCAGCGCCTCGAACGCACTGAGGAACACCAGGCTGGTGGTTCCGACGGTGGTCAGGAGGAAGGGAGCCGAGGTGATGCCGCGGCGATCGTCGGAACGCACCCGCTCCACACTACGCCGAGCGGTCAGCGGTAGACGGCCCAGTCGTCCTTCGCGAGGACGGTGCGTGCTCCGTCGATCTCGACGACCCAGCCGGCGTCGTCGCGCTCGAGGTAGCGGCCCTGCACGATCTCGGGCGCCCAGCCGCCGTCGCGGGACGAGACCCAGCGAACGAAGCGCACGGTGCCTCCGCGGCGGAAGAGGGTTCCGTTGTTGTCGCTCACGAGGAGGCCTCCGATCGGTCGGGCTCGGGGATGAGATGGAGTCCGCTCCTGCTGTGGGCGGCCTCGGACAGCGCGCGGAGCCACTGGGTGTTGAGCTCGGTGACCCGGGAGTCGTACTCGTAGCGGGTGGCGATCGTCGGGTGCATCCAGAGCTCGGTGCGGCATGCGGCGTGCTCGTCGTCGATCACGAGGAGGACGCCCTCGCCGCGGCGGTACCGCGAGGTGATGACGCGCTGCAGGTGCGCGAGCGCACGATCGTCGAAGGGGTGCGCGCTGGACGGCGCACCGTAGAGGAGGCGTCCCATGCTCTGCTATCCCTCCGTGCTGCGCGAGAACGCGGCGCGCTCGCTCTTTTCGAGTCTAGGGAGTGGTTGAGCGCCTTAGCTAAGTCCCGGAAGGCGCACTGCGTTTGCGGAACACGCGGGCCGGCATCGCGGAGAAGTGGTTCGATGGCGGAGGCGAGTTCCCGACCGGGGCGCCACCCCGACGCCTCGGAAGGCGCGATGCCATGGACGATCGACCCGACCTGTACGCGCTGCTCACCCGCCTGCGCTCGGCCGAACGCGACTACGACGGCCGGGTGGAGCGCCGTCTCGGGATCGGCACCACCGACCTCGCTGCGCTGCGTCTGATCGGGATGGGAGCGGCCGACGACGAGATCGTGCGCGGCGTCGACCTCGCGAACGCGCTCAAGATCACGACCGCCGCGGTCTCGCTCCTGGTCGACCGCCTCGTGCGGGCCGGCTACGTCGCCCGCGAGCCCGATCCCTCCGACGGCCGGGGCCGCATCCTCTGCCTGAGCGAGAGCGCCCAGAGGGCGATCAGCGAGACCGACGCGCCGACCTACGGTGCGATCCGGACGCTCGCCGACGGGATCCCCGACGAGGAGGCGGTGCGCTTCGGCGCGCTGCTCGACGGGGTCAGCCGGATCCTCGAGGAGCAGCCGGAGAGCTGAGCGGCACGCGCTCCCCCGACCGTCAGCGGGTCAGGCGGTCGATCAGCTCGCGGTAGCGGGCCGCGGTGCGCTCGACGATCTCGTGCGGCAGGGCGGGCGGCGTGCCCTGGCCGTCCCACTCGCTCGAGAGCCAGTCGCGGACGATCTGCTTGTCGAACGACTCGCCGCGGCGGCCCGCGTCGTACGCCTCGGCGTCCCAGTAGCGCGAGGAGTCGCTGGTGAGCACCTCGTCGGCGAGCGTGACGACTCCCGAGGCCGGCTCGACGCCGAACTCGAACTTGGTGTCGGCGAGGATGACGCCGCGGGCGAGGGCGATCGCCGCCGCCTCCGCGTAGACGCGCAGCGAGAGGGTGCGCAGCGCCTCCGCGGCCGTGTCGCCGACGATCTCGACGGTGCGCTCGAAGGTGATGTTCTCGTCGTGCTCGCCCTGCGGAGCCTTCCAGGCGGGCGTGTAGATCGGCTCGGGCAGGCGGTCGCCGTCCTGCAGGCCCTCGGGGAGGGCGACGCCGCAGACGGAGCCGGTCGAGCGGTACTCCTTCCACCCGCTGCCCGAGAGGTAGCCGCGCACGACGCACTCGATCGGGAACATGTCGAGCGTCTTCACCAGCATCGCCCGGCCGCGCACGGCCTCCGGGACGTCGCCGGGCAGCAGGTGGTTCGGCACATCCGCCAGCTGCGCGAACCACCAGAGCGACAGCTCGGTCAGCAGCTCGCCCTTGCCGGGGATGCCGGGCTCGAGGACGCTGTCGTAGGCGCTGACGCGATCGCTCGCGACCACGAGCATGCGGTCGGCACCGAGGACGGGGTCGGCGTCGTCGGGCGTGTAGAGGTCGCGGACCTTGCCGGAGTAGGTGTGCTGCCAGCCGGGCAGGGGCGTCTCGGAGTCGAAGGCGGGGGAGTCGTCGCGGGTCACCCGGCCATTGTCCCTGGTTCGCCGTGCGCGCGTGCGGCGCCTGCCGGGAGCTGTCAAGCACGCGCGGTGGTCGCCTCACCGCGCCTAGCGTCGGACCATGACTTCCGAGACTCCGAACGACCAGAACACCGCGAAAGACCAGTACACCTTCGAGGACCCGTCGAAGATGTTCGCCGACATCGACACCGAGGCCCAGTACCAGGAGGGTGCCGGCCTGGATTCGAAGATGGACGACCGCGCCGACCGCGGCGAGGACACCTATCGCGGCTCCGGCCGCCTCGCCGGACGCAAGGCGCTCGTCACCGGAGGCGACTCCGGTATCGGTGCCGCCGTCGCCATCGCCTACGCCCGCGAGGGCGCCGACGTCGCCATCGTCTACCTCCCCGAGGAGGAGTCGGACGCGAAGCAGATCGTCGCCCTGATCGAGGAGGCCGGCCGCACCGCCGTCGCCATCCCGGGCGACCTCACCGACCACGACTTCACCGTCGGCGCCGTCGCGAAGGCCGTCGAGGGCCTCGGCGGCCTCGACATCGTCGTCAACAACGCGGGCAAGCAGCAGTTCGTCGAAGACCTGCTCGAGCTCTCGGACGAGCAGTTCGACGAGACCTTCAAGACCAACGTCTACGCGATGTTCTGGCTGATCAAGGCCGCCCTGCCGCACCTCGCGCCGGGCTCCGCGATCATCAGCACCTCGTCGATCCAGGCCTACACGCCGTCGCCGACGCTGGTCGACTACGCCTCGACCAAGGCGACGATCAACACGTTCTCGAAGGCGCTCTCGCAGCAGCTCGCCCCCAAGGGCATCCGCGTGAACGTCGTCGCGCCCGGTCCGATCTGGACCCCGCTGCAGACTGCGGGCGGACAGCCGCCGGAGTCGCTGCCCGAGGTCGGCTCGCAGACGCCGCTCGGCCGCTGGGGACAGCCGTCCGAGCTCGCCTCGGCCTACGTGTTCCTCGCGTCGCCCGAGTCGAGCTACGTGATCGGCGAGACGCTGCACGTCAACGGCGGGATGCCCACGCCGTAACACTCGGCGCCTCACAGAACCCCGGTGGTGCGCGGGAGGCCCGGAGATCCGGCGTCCCCGCACACTGCCGGGGTTCTCGCATTTAGTTGTCGTAACAATGGGTCCGGAGATTCCGATCTGCGAAAGGCTTTCCCCATGACTGATTCCCTGCCGATCCTCGACCTGTCCCGCCTCGACCAGGGGGAGGAGGAGGCCGCCGCCTTCCGCCGCGACCTCCGCGAGACCACCCACGACGTGGGCTTCTTCTACCTCGTCGGCCACGGAGTGCCGCAGGACCTGCTCGACGACGTCGTAGCCGTGTCCCGCCGCTTCTTCGACCTGCCGGAGGCGGACAAGCTCGCGATCGAGAACACGCTGAGCCCGCAGTTCCGCGGCTACACGCGCTTCGGCGCCGAGCTGACCAACGGCGACGTCGACTACCGCGAGCAGGTCGACATCGGCATCGACCGCGACGTCATCGCGCAGGGGCCGGAGGTGCCCGACTACCAGCGCCTCGAGGGCCCGAACCTCTGGCCCGAGGCGCTGCCGGAGTTCCGCACGCTGTTCGAGCGCTGGCACGAGGAGCTGGCCGCGGTGGCGATCCGCCTGCTGCGCACCTGGGCCGTCGCGCTCGACGCCCCGGCCGACGTGTTCGACGAGGCGTTCGCCGAGAAGCCGTTCTCGCTGGTGAAGGTCGTCCGCTACCCGGGCACCTCCGACCCCGAGCCCAAGCAGGGCGTCGGCGCGCACCGCGACGGCGGCGTGCTCACGCTGCTGCTGGTCGAGGAGGGCAAGGGCGGCCTGCAGGTCGAGCACGACGGCGACTGGATCGAGGCTCCCGCGATGCCCGGCGCCTTCGTCGTCAACATCGGCGAGATGCTCGAGCTCGCGACCGGCGGCTACCTCAAGGCGACGCTGCACCGCGTGATCTCGCCGCTGATCGGGACCGACCGCATCTCGATCCCGTTCTTCTTCAACCCCTCGCTCGACTCGACGATGCCGTCCCTCCCGCTGCCGGAGGAGCTCAAGTCGGGGCTGTCGGTCGACCCGACCAACAGCCCGATCCTCGAGACCTACGGCGAGAACGCGCTGCGGTACCGCCTCCGCGCGCACCCGAACGTGGCCGAGGTGCACCACGCCGACCTGCTGGCGCCGACGAGCTGACGCGGGAGGCGTCAGGGGGCCTCGGCGAAGTGCTGACCGAGCGCTGACACTGCGCTGACGGGGCGCTGACAGGGGTCTCGAGAGAGTGGATGCACCGGCGATCGCCGGACCGGCATCCCGGATCTCGACGCGAAGGACCCCACGATGACTCCCCGCACCCGCACCTCCCTCTCCCTGCTCGCCCTGCCCGCCGCGGCGGTCCTCGCCCTCACCGGCTGCAGCGCCGGAGCGGCGCAGGCCGCCTCGGACGACACGGTGACGGCCGCCCCCACGGAGGCCGAGGTGACGGCGCTCTTCGACGAGTGGAACGCCTCCCTCGCCACCGGCGACCCCGAGCAGGTCGACGAGCACTACGCCGAGGACGCCGTCCTCCTGCCGACCGTCGCACCCGGCATCCACGACACTCCCGAGGAGCGGCTCGGCTACTTCGAGTCGTTCCTCGAGAACGAGCCCTCCGGAGTGATCACCGAGAGCGTCGTCCGCGACCTCGGCGAGGGCTACGCCTCGCACTCGGGGCTCTACACGTTCACGATGGGCGCCTCCGGCGATGTCGTGCCGGCCCGCTTCACCTTCGTCTACGCCGACATCGACGGCGAGTGGAGGATCGTCGAGCACCACTCCTCGAAGGAGCCGGTCGCGGAGTGACCGCGACGCCCTCCTCCTGACACCGATGGGACAGTGATCCGTGCGCATCCTGCTCGTGGAGGACGACCCCTCGATCGCGGACTCGCTGACCGAGGGGCTCGAGCGCTACGGCTACGACGTGACGGGCGTGACCACCGGCCAGGAGGCGCTCGACGCCGAGGCGCCGGACGTCGTCCTCCTCGATCTCGGGCTGCCCGACATCGACGGCCTGGACGTCTGCCGGCGTCTCCGCGCCGACTCCGACGTGCCGATCATCGTCATCACGGCCAGGGGCGACGAGATCGACACGGTCGCGGGCCTCGAGGTCGGCGCCGACGACTACGTGGCGAAGCCCTTCGGCGTGCGGGAGATCATCGCGCGGATCCGCGCGGTGACCAGGAGGCGGGGCGCGATCGATGCCGGTCGGAGCGACGCCGCCGCGCCCGCGTTCGTGCTCGGGCGGCTCGGCATCGACGTCGCGGCCCGCCGGGTGCACTCCGACGGCGAGGAGCTCGCGCTGGCGCCCAAGGAGTTCGACCTGCTGGTCGCACTCGCCCGCGGGGCCGGCACGGTCCTCACCCGTGAGGCGCTCATCGACGAGGTCTGGGACAGCCACTGGTTCGGCTCGACCCGCACGCTCGACGTCCACATCTCCGTCCTGCGGCAGAAGCTCGGGTCGGTCGCCGCGATCACCACGATCCGCGGCGTCGGATTCCGCCTGGAGCGCCCCTGATGCGACGCCGACTCGTCGCGTCGTACCTCTTGATCGTGGCGCTCGCGCTCATCGCGTTCACCGTGCCGGTCGCTTTCAACCTCGATCAGCAGCTGCGCGGCGGCCAGCGGGACGTCGCCCTCCGCGAGGCGCGCACGATCGCGGTGCTCCTCGCGCCGGCCACCGACGCCGACCAGGCGACCTCGAGCGGCGCGCGTCTGGCGGTGGAGCGCCTCCGCGCGGAGGTCGAGCGCCAGACCGCCGGCCGGGTCGAGCTGATCGCTGCCGACCGCAGCCCGGTGCTCGGCCGCGAGGTGGCGGGTGCCGACGACGCCGACTTCGCCGCGGCCCTGGCGGGCGAGGAGCGTGCGCGGGTCGTACCGGAGTCGGTCCTCGGCGAGCGGGGCCTGCAGGTGACGGTACCCGCGGCTTCGGAGGAGGGAACCGCCGTCGGTGCGGTGCGGCTGACCCTCCCGACCGCGCCCGTCGACGCTCA
Source organism: Rathayibacter sp. VKM Ac-2803 (assembly GCF_009807175.1). Lineage (NCBI taxonomy): Bacteria > Bacillati > Actinomycetota > Actinomycetes > Micrococcales > Microbacteriaceae > Rathayibacter > Rathayibacter sp. VKM Ac-2803. The sequence continues at coordinate 872,456 of NZ_WUCD01000001.1, forward strand.
GCTGCGCGGGGTGTGGCTGTTCCGGCTCGGAGCCGGAGCGGTCGTGCTGCTGCTCTCGGGTCTCGCCGGCGCCCTGGTGGCGACCTCGCTCCTCCGGCCGCTGCGGTTGCTCGACGGGATGGCGGGGCGGATGTCGCGCGGCGACTTCCGGGCGAGGCTGGACCCCGCCGAGGTGGGCCCGCCCGAGACGCGGAGGCTCGCCGAGACGCTCAACGACGGTGCTCATCGGATCGACGGGCTGCTCTCGGCGCAGCAGTCGTTCGCGGCCGACGCCTCCCATCAGCTGCGGACGCCCCTCACCGCTCTGCGCCTGAGTCTCGACAACCTCCGCGACCGCCTCGGGGATCCGGCCGACCGGCTGGCCGTCGATCGTGCCCTCGGCGAGGCGGGCCGGCTGAGCCGCCTCGTCTCGGACCTGCTGGTCCTCGCGCAGACCCGGGCGTCGTCGCGCCCCCGCGAGCCGGTCGACGTCGCGGCCGTGCTCGAGGCGCGCTGGTCGTTCTGGCAGGCGTCGGCCGAGGAGGCCGGTGCGCGGCTCGACCTCGTCCCCACGTCGGATCTGCAGGCTCTCGTGACTCCCGGGCACCTCGAGCAGGCCGTGGACAACCTGGTCGACAACGCGCTGCGGGAGAGCGCTGGCGGCGGGCGGGTCGTGCTGCGGGCGCGAGCGGAGGAGCACCGGGTGATCGTCGAGATCGTCGACGACGGGCCGGGCATGACCACCGCGGAGCGGGAGCGCGCGTTCGACCGCTTCTGGAGCACGGCGCCGGGCGGCTCCGGCCTGGGGCTCGCCATCGCTCGCCAGCTGGTCGAGCACGACAACGGCGCGATCGAGCTGGTGGACACCCCCGGCGGCGGGCTCACGGCGCGGCTGGTGCTGCGCCATGCGTCCGCCGCCCCGACCGAGAGGGCCCCCGCCCGACCGCGGTGAGCGGTGGGAGGGGGCCCTTCAGCGCTCAGCGCGTCAGCAGGTCGCCGCCGCGTAGGGGACGCTCGTCGAGTACGGCGGCTGGTTCGCCGCCGAACCGGTCACCGTCACCGAGCCGGCCGGCATCGCCTTCAGGCGCGTGGTGAACGCGGCCGAGGCCGAGGAGCCGGGAGCGACCGAGGCGAACGACTTCGTGCCGTGGTCGGAGGCGATCGTCACGGTCGCCGCCGCGGTGTCGTTGTTCTTGACGGTCACCGAGAGCACGACCTTGCCGGCCACGCAGCGCGTCGAGCCCACCGGAGCGAGCTCGAGCGTGTCGAGCGACACCGCGGCCGAGGCCGACGTGTTCACCCGCTCGTCCGTGTAGCCGTTGTAGGTCGCAGTGACACTGCCGACCTCGGCCGGGACGGTGGCGCTCGCCGAGCCGCCCGCGAGCGGGACGGTGCTCGACCAGGCGCCCCCGGTGAAGGTGACGGTGCCGGCGACCTCGCCCTCGTCGGCCGCGGCGACCGTCGCGGTCACGGTGCGGCCCTGGGCGGTGAGGGTGGTCGTGGAGTCGACTGCGGCGATCCCCGTCCAGGTCTTCATCGCGGTGAGGACGCTCTGCGGGACGCTCACGAACGCTCCGTGGCGCGGGCTGGCCGGGAGGCCGCCCTTGGTCGAGACGGTCCAGTCCGCCGACTTCGAGAGGCGCGCGCTCTGCGTGCTCCCCGCGATCGCCGCGCCGCTGGTGACGAACGCCTTGTAGCCGCCGCTGCCGTAGTTGTCGACGAGGAACGCGTAGCCGTCGCCGTTCGCGGTGGTGTCGTTGGGGTCGCCCGCGTTCAGCTTGATGATCTCGGGGCCCTCACCCTCCTGACCGGTCTCGAGCCGCGTCATGTTCGTGTCGGTGAGCTGCCACGTCGTGTTCGGGTCGGCGGTCCAGTTCGACGACGTCGTCGGCGCGGTCAGCACCTTCGACTTCTCGAGGAAGATGTCCTTGCCCGCCTCGAGGGTGCCGGCCGCGCCGCCCTCCTCGTTCTTGGTGAAGCGGTAGTAGTAGTCGCCGATCCTGGTGATCGTCGAGTCGATCCGCGCGTAGCCGGTGTCCTGCCAGGTGGCGGGCGGGTACGTGAAGGTGCGGAAGTCGCGGGTGATCACCGAGAAGACGCGGGAGTAGAGCTTGTCGCTGTTCGTCTTCGTCGCGTCGGAGTAGAGGCGCGAGGAGAAGAAGACGACGTACGACTGCAGCGCGTCGTCCCAGTACGCCTCCGGGGCCCAGGTCATGCCGGCGGCCGGCTGGTTGACCGTGATGCCGGTGTCGACGCCGTTGGTGCGCGTCCACTTCACCAGGTCGACCGACTCCCAGACCTCGATCTTGAGGCTGCCCTTCGACTGCGCGTCGCCCCAGGAGGTGCCGCACGAGATGCAGAGGTCGGTGGCGACCATGTAGTACTTGTCGCCGTTGTGGGAGCGGAGGATGAACGGGTCGCGCAGACCCCTCGTGTCGGTGGTCGAGGTGATCACGGCCTGACCGTTGTTGACCGGCGAGAAGGTGAAGAAGTCGTTGCCCGACGTCGCCGCCTGGTAGATCTTCTCGTCGCCGTCCGACTTGAAGTACGCCGAGGCGTAACCCGCGTCGGGTGCCGTGCGACCGAGCTCGGCGACCGTGAGCGTGAAGGTGCGCGACTCCGAGACTCCGTTGAGCGTGGCGTTCGCGGTCAGGGTGACCGTCTTGTCGCCCGAGCCGTAGGCGGGACGGGTGACGACTCCTCCGCCGCGGTACGGGTCGGCGGCGCCGACGGCCGGGGCGACGTAGCCGGTGCTCGTCGGAGTGACGAGCGCCGGGTCGGAGGAGGTCCAGGTGATGGCGGTGCCGTTCTTGGCGCCGGTGACCACGAGGGGCAGGTTCTCGGTGGTGCGGCTCGCGAGGGCGAGGGCGTCGAGGTCGTCGTTGATGCTCGGAGCGAGCACGATCACGTCGAAGGTCAGCGTGGTGCCGAGGCTCGTGGTGGCGGTGAGCGTGACCGGGGTGTCCTGCGCGATGCTGCGCGAGACGACTCCGGTGCTCGACACGACCGCGGGGTTCGACGACGACCAGGTGAGCGTGACTCCGCTGCTGGTGGCCGGCAGGGTGAGGTTCGACGAGACCGTGGTGAGCGACGGGTTGTCCGCGAGCAGCACCGGCAGGACGTCTGAGCGCAGCAGCGCCGAGGTCGACGCCGACTTGGCGGCCGCGGTCGGCATGCTCGAGGCGACCTGGTCGGCGGTGAGCGCGGTGTCCCAGAACTTGACGTCGGTGACGTCGGCGGTGAGCAGTGCGTCGCCGGTGTAGAGCGAGCGGCCGAGGTAGCCGAGGGTCGACCCGGTCGGGATGATGCTCGCCATCGACTTGCTCGCCGTGACGGTCGAGATCTGCGTGCCGTCGCGGTAGAGCGTGAGCGTCGTGCTCGATCCGGTGCCCGAGCCCACGAGCGTGAGCGTCGTGAAGCCGGGGTTGAGGCCGCCGCCCGCGGGCAGGCGGGTCTCGCCGTTGCCGGTGTCCTTCACCCGGATGCCCGAGAGCACCTGGTTGCTGTAGCCGCCCTCGGAGCTGCGCGGGTTCACGAAGACGTGGTTGCCGAGCTGCGTGGTGTTCCAGGTGCCGACTCCGTCGCCGATGACCCAGCCGAACTGGTTGGCCGAGGTCTGCGTCTTGACCGTGTACTCGACGGCGAAGGCGTTGTCGGTGCCGGTGACGAGCCCCTTGGGGAGGGCTGCGTAGCCGTTGTTCTTGAACCGGGCCACCTGGTCGCCGCCCGCGTCGGCGAACGAGGCGTCGGTGAGACCGGTGAGGGTGGCGTTGCGCCCGTTGCCCGAGATGTCGAGCAGGGCGGAGCCGGCGTGCGACATGTCGTAGTGCGCGGTGGGCGCGGGGACGTCGACCGCCTGGGCGCTCACGGGGACGAGGGCGCCTCCGAGGGCGACGCTCGTGCAGGCGAGGGCTGCGAGGAACAGGGAACGTGCGCGGCGCCTGGGCGCGGCGGCAGCGGGCTCCGGGGAGCGTCGTCTCATCGTCGAGACCTTTCGGATCGGGGAGGTGCAGGGCCGTCGGGGAACGTGGAGGCGGCTGGTGTTCACGTTAACATGCGCGCGGTGGCGGGGGCTAGCGACAGAACGGCCTTTCGTCGGCGACGACGAAGCGGGTCACAGCCACAGGACGACGTGCCGACCCGCCACTCGCTCGACCGCGACGGGGGTGTCGTAGAGCGCCTCGAGGTGCGACGCCGTCACCACCTCCACCACCGACCCGTGGTGCACCACCCGCCCGTCCCGGAGGGCGATGACGCGGTCGGCGAACTGCGCTGCGACGTTGATGTCGTGCAGCACCACGACGATCGTCATCCTCCGCTCGTCGGCGAGGCGGCGCAGCAGCTTCATCAGCACGACGCCGTGGCGCGGGTCGAGGTTGTTGAGGGGCTCGTCGAGGAGGAGGTGGTCGGTGTCCTGCGCGAGCGCCATCGCGACGAACGCGCGCTGGCGCTGGCCGCCCGAGAGCTCGTCGAGGAACCGGTCGCGCACCGTCGAGAGGTCCAGCGCAGCGATCGCCGCATCGACGAGGGCGCGGTCCTCCGGGGAGGTGCCCCGGCCTCCGTGCGGGAATCGACCGTAGGCGACCAGCTCCTCCACGCTCAGTCGGATCGCGAGGTGATTGTCCTGGCGGAGGATCGCCAGGCGCGTCGCGATCTCGCGCGAGCGGGTGGTCGCGACGTCGAGGTCGTCGACGGTGACGGTGCCCTCGTCGGCCTTCACCAGCCGGCCGATCGCGGAGAGCAGCGTCGACTTGCCCGAGCCGTTGGGCCCGATGATCGCGGTGACGCCGACTCCGATCTCGAGGGTCACGCCGTCGACGGCCACCAGGGGGCCGTGCCGCTTGATGACGGAGGTGGTGCGGATCATGTCAGCGGGCCCTTCCGGTGAGGACGAGGAGGAGGAAGAGGATGCCGCCGACGAACTCGATGACGACGGGGAGCTCGGTGCCGAATCCGAGCACGCGGTCGAGGACGAGCTGCCCGCCGACCAGGGCGACCACTCCGACCAGCACCGCGGCCGGGATGCTGCGCAGATGGCGATGGCCGACCACTCCGTAGGCGACGTTCGCGACGATCAGCCCGAAGAAGGCGACCGGGCCGACGAGCGCCGTCGAGGCCGCGACCATCACCGCGATCGCGAGGACCACGTGCATCACCGTGCGGCGGTGCTCGACCCCCAGCGACACCGCGGTCGCCTCGCCGAGCGCGAGCACGTCGAGCGCGCGGCGGATCGGCCACAGTGCGGCGATCGCCGCGACGACCAGGACGCCCGTCGGGAGCAGGAGCTCCCGGTCGACCGAGGTGAAGCTCGCGAAGGTGAGGTTCTGCACGATCGCGAAGGTGTCGGGGTCGAGGAGCCTCTGCAGGAACCCCGTGATCGAGCGGAGCAGCACCCCCAGGACGAGGCCGGCCAGGACGATCACGTGCAGATCGAGCCTGCGCCGCACGAAGAGCCAGGAGTAGAGCGCGACGACGACTCCCGTCATCAGCACGAGCTCGGCGAGCCACGTCACGAGGGGAGGTGCGGCGACCAGCAGCATCGGCCCGACGGCGAAGGCGACCACCACCTGCATCATCAGGAAGACGGCGTCGAAGCCCATGATCCCCGGCGTCAGGATGCGGTTCGCGGTGATCGTCTGGAAGAGCACGGTCGCGACTCCGATGGCGGAGGCGGCGATCGCCATCCCGAGCACGGTGCGACCGCGGAGCCCGAGAGCGTACTCCCAGCGCCCGGGGAGGTCGGTGAGGAGGTAGAGGCCGACGACCGCCACGGCCGCCGTGGCGAGGAGGAGGAGGCGGAGCGACGGGGAGCGCAGGGTCACGAGGCCGCCCGTCGACGTGCCGGCCCGATCAGCAGGCGGAGGAACACGACTCCGCCGACGATCCCCATCACCAGCGAGATCGGCAGCTCGAAGGGGAACCGGACGGTGCGGCCGATGATGTCGCAGGCCAGGACCAGGGCTGCTCCGAGCAGGGCGACGAGGGGCACGGAGCGGCGCATGCTGTCGCCGACCATGCGGCTCACCAGGTTGGGCACGATGAGTCCGAGGAAGGGCAGCGCCCCGGTCACGACGATCATGACCCCCGTGACGACGGCGATGATGACGACTCCGGTCAGCATGACGGCCCGGGTGTCGAGCCCGAGGCCGCGGGCGGTGTCCTCGCCCAGGGCGACCACGGTGAAGCGGTCGGCGGCGATCCAGGCGACGGCCGCCGCGGCCGCCGCGACGTAGAGCATCTCGTAGCGCCCGCGGAGGATGCCCGAGAAGTCGCCGACACCCCAGTTGAGCAGCTCCTGCTGCGCGTCGGTGCGGTACGCGATGAACGTGGTGGCGGCTCCGATCACCCCCGCGTAGAGGATGCCGACCACGGGCACGAGCACGCTCGAGCGCGAGGGGATGCGTCGCGCCAGGGCGAGGAAGCCGAGCACCCCGGCGAGAGCGCCGACCGACGCGAGGGCCGCCTTCGCCCCCATCGGCAGATCGGGGGCGAGGAGGAGGATCGCGAGCAGTGCCAGGGTGGCCGCGTCGGTCGCGCCGGTGGTCCCGGGCTCGACGAGACGGTTGCGGGTCAGCAGCTGCATGATCAGCCCGATGACGGCGAAGGCCGATCCGGCGAGCAGCAGGGCCAGGGTGCGCGGCAGCCTGCTCTCGACGAGGACGAAGGCGTCGAGCTCGGCGACGCCGAGGAACAGCGAGATCGTCGCGAGGGCGGCCACGAGGGCCACCCCCGCGACGATCAGCGAGCGGGGAGTCACGGGGAGTCGGTCGCCGCTCAGCTCTGCATCGCGTCGTGCACCGACTCGAGGACGTTCTGCACCGAGGTGAGCCCGTTGATCACGATGTAGAGCTCGCTGGCGGGCAGCAGCACGATGCGGTCGTCCTGCGCGGCGGGGGTCTCGGCGACCAGGGCGTTGTCGAGGGTCTGCTCGGCGGTGCTCGCCTCGCCCGTGGCGGCGCCGCGGTCGAAGGCGAAGATCCACTCGGGTGCCGCGGTGAGGATGAACTCGTTGGTCACCGTGTCGCCGTGCGGCGATCCCTCGGTGCCGGGCAGCTCGGCCGCAGGGACCGCGGGGGTGAAGCCGAGGCCGTCGAAGAAGTAGCCGAAGCGCGAGCCCTCGCCGAAGGCGCTGTACTCGCCGCCCGAGACCGAGAGAACCAGGGCGGTGCCCGAGGCGCTGCCGCTGATGGTCGAGGCGAGCTCCTCCGTCTCGGCGACCGCCTCGGCGACCTCGTCCTCGCGCTCGAAGATCTCACCGAGCTGGGTGGCGCGCTCGAGCGCGGCGGCCGGATCGAAGGTGCCGGCATAGCTGCCGGTCAGGTCGATGGTGGTGGCGATCTCGGACAGCTCGTCGTACTGGCCGGTGCTGCGCGCGGCGGTGACGATCAGGTCGGGGTCGAGCTCGGCGACGGCCTCGAAGTCGGGCTCGAACAGCGTGCCGACCTTCGGCAGATCGGCGTACTCCGACAGGTAGTCGGGCAGCGTCGCATCGGGGATCGCGACGACGGCCTCGCCCGCGCCGATCGTGTGCAGCGTGTCGAGGGTCGCGATGTCGAAGGTCACCACGGCGGAGGGGGACAGCGGCACCTCGACGGAGTCGCGGGCGACGGTGCGGTCCTCCTGGTACGACTGCTCGCCGTCCTCGTCGACGAGCGTCAGGGTCGGCTTCGCGTTCTCGACGACGACCGTGGCGTCCGCGCTCGGTTCGGCGTCGGAGGCGGACGAGGAGCAGCCGGCGAGGAGGAGAGCGACCGCGGCGAGTCCGGCGGGCATGGCTGTGCGACTTCTCAGAATGCGATTCATGAGGGGAGCCTAACCTAACTCGGAGGAAGGGTCACCTCGCCTGGCGCGTCACACCCCGAGGATCTGCAGCACCGTCGAGACGATCCCGCAGGCGACGCCGATCCCGGTCAGGAGCAGGCCGACGAGCTTCAGGACGCGGAACGCCTCGCTCCGGCGGTGGAGCCGGATCCGCGCCGGCTCGTCCTCGCGGTAGTAGACGGAGCGGCGGTCGGAGTCGCCGCGCGGAGCCAGCGGGTCGTCGTCGCGGAGCGCGCGCGAGCCGACCTCGCCGTCGTCGCTGATCCAGTGCAGCGCGCGCGGCGGTCCGTCCTCGAGATAGGCGGTCGTGCTGATCCACCGCCCGTCGGCGACCAGGGCGATCAGGCTCGCGCCGAGCACGAGGAGGCCGAGGGGGATGCCGACGAGGGAGAGGACCTCGAGGATCGTCGCCAGCATTCAGAGCTCCCGTCGCAGGATTCGAGGGTAGCGGGAGGTCGCGATCTTCACCCCCGAACGTGCGCGGGGCGGCCGCCGGGGTCACTCACCTGGCAGTGTGGCCGCGTGACCAGTCGAGTGGCCGATGACGGGATGGCCGAGTTCGGATACCGGCAGTCGCTGACCCGCGGCATCGGGCGCTTCGGCAGCTTCGCCGCCGGGGTCAGCTACCTCTCGATCCTGACCGGCACGTTCCAGCTCTTCGGCTTCGGGTTCGGCTTCGGCGGCCCCGCGTACTGGTGGTCGTGGCCGATGGTGTTCGTCGGGCAGTTCGCAGTGGCGCTCTGCTTCGCCGAGCTCGCGGCGCGCTATCCGGTGGCCGGCTCGGTCTACAACTGGAGCAAGCGCGTGGCGGGCCCGACCGTCAGCTGGCTCGCGGGGTGGATGATGGCCACCGCCTCCGTCGTCACGCTCGCCGCGGTGGTGCTCGCCTACCAGGTGACGCTGCCGCAGATCTGGAGCGGCTTCCAGCTGGTCGGCGACGGCACGGGCGCGAGCGCCGGCGTCAGCGCGGTGATCTGGGGCGCGATCCTCGTGACCTTCACGACCGTGGTGAACGCCTTCGGGGTCAAGCTGATGGCGCGGATCAACAGCACCGGAGTGCTGATCGAGCTGATCGCGGCCGTGCTGCTCGTGATCCTCCTGGCCGTGAACATCGTGAATCCGCCGACCGTGCTGATCGAGGTGCCCGGCGGCACGTCCGGAGGCTACGCGGGCGCGTTCCTCATCGCCGCGATCGCCTCCGCCTACGTGATGTACGGATTCGACACCGCCGGCTCGCTCAGCGAGGAGACCGTCGATCCGCGTCGCACCGCCCCGACCGCGATCCTGCGCGCGGTCGTCGCCTCGTTCGTGATCGGCGGGCTGATCCTGCTGTTCGGGATCCTGGCCGCGCCCGACCTCTCCGACCCGGCGCTGGCGACGGGCGGGCTGCAGCTGATCGTGCTGCAGGTGCTGGGCGGCCCGCTCGGCCGCGTGCTGCTGGTCTGCGTCGTCGTCGCGATCACCGTCTGCGCGCTGGCCGTGCACACCGCGGGCATCCGGATGGTCTTCGCCATGGCCCGCGACAATGCGCTGCCCGGGAGCGCCCGACTCGCCCGCATCGACTCGCGCCACGGCACTCCGGTGCTGCCCGCCGTCGTGGTCGGGGTGCTCGCCGTGCTGATCCTCGCGGTGAACATCGGCACCCCCGAGATCTTCACGGCGGTGACGAGCGTGGCCGTGATCATGATCTACGTCGCCTACCTGCTGGTCACGGTGCCGCTGCTGCTCCAGCGGCTGCGAGGGCAGTGGGCGCCTTCCTCCGGCGGGTACTTCTCGCTCGGCCGGTTCGGGCTGCCGGTGAACCTCGTCGCGGTGCTGTGGGGCGCGGCGATGACGGTGAACCTCGCCTGGCCGCGCGTCGAGGTCTACGGCGACGGGCCCCTGCGGTACATCGCGTTCGCGGTGATCGGAGTCGTGGTGGCCGTGGGGCTCGGCTGGTACCGGCTGCGCGGGCGCCACCGCGTGGGGACGCTGCCGGAGCACGCCCGGGCGGAGTGAGGCGGCGCGACCACGTGCAGAACCGAGGTCGAGGATCGCCGTCAGCCCGTTAGCGTGGTCGAGGCGCGCTCTCGACCTCGGTTGCGCACGCCTCGACCGCCGAGAGGGAGGCCACCGTGCGAGCCCTCTCGACCTCGGCGCTCCTCGTGCACGCGACGCTGATCCAGGCCGTCGCGTTCCTGCTGCGGCCCGCTGCGGTCTACCAGGCGATCCAGCTCGATGTGCCGGCGTTCGCGCTCGGAGCGCTCGGCGCCTCCTTCGCGGTAGTGCCGCTGCTGATCGCCCTGCCCGTCGGCGGGCTCGTCGACCGGGTCGGCGCGCGAATCGTGATGGCGGGCGGCTCGGCGGTGACGGTCGCCTCCGCGGTGGTGCTGCTGCTCGCGGGCGGCACGATCGCCGGCCTGCTCATCGGCATCGCCCTGCTCGGCGCAGGGCACCTGGGCTGCGTCGTCGGCCAGCAGGCGGTGGTCGCGGGAGGCGCGGCGGGAACGCGCCTCGACAGCCGGTTCGGCTACTACACGTTCGCCGCGTCGCTCGGGCAGGCGATCGGTCCGGCGTTCATCCCGCTGTTCGCGGGCGGCGCGGTGCGGCCCGATCCGGCACCGCTGTTCGTCGTCGGCGGGGTGCTGGCGGTGATGCTGCTCGTGGTGACGGTCGCTATCCGGTCTGCGCCGCGGCGAGTCGCCGAGACACCGTCCGAGGGCTCGACGCTGAGCCTGCTGCGGATGCCCGGCCTCGCGCGGGCGCTCACGACGAGCGCGATCGTGGTGGCCGCCGTCGACCTGACCATCGTCTACCTCCCGGCCCTCGGCGCTGAGCGCGGCCTGCCCGCGGGCGTCGTCGGGGCGCTGCTGACCGTGCGGGCGCTCGCGTCGATGGCGTCGCGCCTCCTGCTCGGAGTGGTGACGGCGCGCCTCGGCCGCACCCGCGTGATGGTCGCCGGGATCGTCGTCTCGGCGGTCTGCCTGGTGCTGGTCGCGCTGCCGGCGCCGACGGCCCTGCTGTTCGTGGCCGTGGCGCTGATGGGCCTCGGACTCGGCATCGGCCAGCCGATCACGATGTCGTGGCTGATCGAGCGGACGCCCGCCGACCGCCACGGGCGCGCGCTGTCGCTGCGGCTCGCGGGCAACCGGGTCGGTCTGATCGCGCTGCCGTCGCTGCTCGGAGTCATCGCCGCGGCAGCGGGCGCGGGCGGGGTGCTGATCGGGACCGGCGTGGTGGTCGGGTCGACGCTGGTGCTGCTGCGCGGGGTGCGGCTGGACTGAGGGGGTGCGTCTCGGGAGCCGGGCTCAGACCCAGGGCCACCAGGGGGCGAGCGGCTCGCTCGTCAGCGCTCCGGCCGTGATCGTCGCCAGCGCGATCACCGCGGCGACCGTGAGGCCGACGGCCGGTCGGCCCGATCCGATCAGGAGCGCTCCGAACGAGGCCAGCGCCCCGAGGCCGACCATCGAGAACCAGCAGAAGAAGGCCCAGGCGGGCTCCGCGAGGCAGTCGATCGGCTCGTCGTAGACCTCGACGAACACGCCCCGGTAGGTGGCGGCGCAGAGGCCGACCGCGGCGAGCGAGGCGAGCACGCAGAGAGCGGCGAGCACCGCGGTCACCGCCAGCCCCACCCCGCCGACCGACGCGAGGGCGATCGACAGCGCGACCTTCCTCCTCGACGCCGTCGGATCCCAGGTCACGGAGTCGGCTCGCCGTCGTCCGGCCGCTCGTCGACCGCCCACAGTCGCCGGGCCGCGACGGCTCCGACCCGCAGCGCGCCGACTGCTGCTGCCGCGGCCCGCGGTCGTCGTCCTGTCCGCATGCGACACCCCCGCGGCGAATCGTAGGCGGCGCCGCCCGCGCCCGCCTACTCCGCCCGCACCTCGCTCGCCGACTTGTCGGCGCGCCAGCCGCGCCAGACGCTGTGGCGCAGGGTTCCGGAGGCGGTGCGCTCGCGGTACCGCACCTCGCCGACCAGCACGGGCGCGACCCAGCGCACGTCGCGCGACTCCTCCGGCGGCACCGAGACCGCCGGCTCGTCGGTCGCGTGCTCGGCGAGGCGGTCGACGAGGCCGCGCCGCTCGCGGTCGCTGAAGCCGGTGCCGACGCGGCCCGAGTACTCGAGGTGGCCGTCGGCTGAGGGGATCGCCGTCAGCAGCGACCCCACCGAGCCCTGCAGTCCGCCCTCGCCGAGGCGCCAGCCGACGATCACCACCTCCTGCACGCGGTGGTGGGTCAGCTTGATCCAGTCCCGGGAGCGGCTGCCCGCCTGGTACTTGGAGGAGCGGCGCTTGGCGACGACGCCCTCCAGACCCAGCGCGAGACTCGTGGCCATCGCCTCGTCGAGGTCGCCCTCGAAGACCGAGGGGACGTGCACCCGCTCGTTCTCGACCACGGCGTCGACGAGGGCGGCGCGGCGCTCGTCGTAGGCGACTCCGGTGACCGCCGAGCCCGCGAGCTCGAGCACGTCGAACACCATCAGGTGCACCGGAGTCGCGCGTACCGCGGCCTCGATCTCGCGCGGCTTCGTCAGCCCGCCGCGCGTCTGCAGCAGCCCGAAGTCGGGTCGGCCTCGCGCGTCGAGCGCGACGATCTCGCCGTCGAGCACGGCGTCGCCGCAGGCCTCGGCGATCGGCGCGAGGAGGTCGGGGAACGCCGGCGTCAGGTCGTTGCCGTTGCGGCTGGTCAGGGTGACGACTCCGCCGCTCACTCGGACCAGGGCGCGGTAGCCGTCCCACTTCATCTCGATCGCGGCGTCGGGGTCGATCTCCCCGGCGCGGCCGGCGGTCGCGAGCATGGGCCGGAGGTCCACGAGCTGTCGAGGAGCGGCGCGCGGAGTGGCGGCACCTCGCCCCTGCGGCGCGTGCTTGCCAGGGCCTCCCGTCATCAGGTGCAGCAGCCAGTTCTTCTCGTCGCCCGTTCCGCCCTTCGCGCCCGTGTGCAGCAGCGCGTACCGGCGCGGCTCACCGCCGAGCCCGCCGTCGGGCCGACCGGTCAGAACGGCGATCACCTCCTCGCCCTCGCGCCACTTCTCGAGCGCGTAGGTCCCCTCGTCCCAGATGCGGACCTCGCCGCCTCCGTACTCCTTCGCCGGGATGGTGCCCTCGAACGTCGCGTACTCGAGCGGGTGATCCTCCGTCTGCACCGCGAGCCGGTTGGGGTCGCCGACGAGCGGCGGGCCCTTCGGCACGGCCCAGCTCACCAGCACGCCGTCGTGCTCGAGGCGGAAGTCGTAGTGCAGGCGCCGTGCGTGGTGCTCCTGGATCACGAAGGTGTCTCCGGACGACGAGATCCCGGCGCCGGGATCGGGCACCGGCTCGGGGGTCTTCGACGCGTCGCGCATGCTGCGGTAGGCGGCGAGGCGATCGGCGGAGGCGTCGGTCGCCGCGAACCCCGCCAACCGCTCGGGAGTGGGCTCGAGCCCCGCCCCGCGGGAGGCCAGCACCGGGCGCAGCAGATCGCCGCCGGAGCGCAGCCGGTCGACCACCTCGTCGGGGGCGAGGTGCCGCAGATCGGACTCGCCGATCTCGTCCCACGTGCGCGGGGCCGCCACCCTCGGCAGCAGCCGCCCGCGGAGCGAGTACGGCGCGATCGTCGTCTTCGCTGCGCTGTTCTGGCTCCAGTCGACGAGCACCTTGCCGTCGCGCAGCGTCTTCTTCATGTCGGACACCACGAGATCGCGGTGGTCGGCCTCGAGCACCTTCGCGAGCTCGTGCGCGACCGACGAGATCTGGTCGCTCGTCGCCGACGCCTCCAGCGGGCAGTAGAGGTGGATGCCCTTGCTGCCGCTCGTCACGGGATACGGCTCGAGCCCCATCCCCTCGAGCAGGTCGCGCGCGAGGAAGGCGACCTCGGCGCACTCGGCGAGCCCGGCCCCCTCGCCCGGGTCGAGGTCGAGCACCAGCCGGTCGGGCGGGCGGCGCTCGCCGTCGGAGCCGACCCGCCACTGCGGCACGTGCAGCTCGAGGGCGGCCTGCTGGGCGAGCCAGGTCAGGCCGGCCACGTCGTCGACGAGGGGGTACTCGACGTCGCGCGACGAGTGGCTGAGGCGCGCCCGGCTGATCCAGTAGGGCGCGGAGGAGGGCAGGTTCTTCTCGAAGAAGACCTCGCCCGGGTGCTCGGCCGTGCCGACGCCGTCGACCCAGCGCTTGCGGGTCACCGGCCGCCGGGCCAGGTGCGGCAGCATCGCGGAGGCGACCGAGGCGTAGTACGCGAGGACGTCGGCCTTGGTGAACCCCGCCTCGGGATAGACGACCTTGTCGAGGTTGGTCAGGCGGAGGCGCCGCCCACCCACCGAGACGAGCTGCTGCGACGAGGGGGCCATGGCTCCATGGTGGTGCCGCGGCGCCGTCAGTGGGAGGGAGTTGCGCCGAGGTGGCGAGATCGGCCGGCAGGGAGGGCCTGTGGAGGACTCGCGGCGCGCTCCCGGCTCCGATCGATAGCCTGGCGATCCCGCCTTCTAAGGAGATCCTGTGACGATCACCGACATCCCTCTCACCACGATCGACGGCACGCCGTCCACGCTCGCCGACTACGCGCCGGTGAAGCTCATCGTCAACGTCGCCTCCCGCTGCGGACTCGCGCCGCAGTACGAGAAGCTCGAAGCCCTGCAGAAGACGTACGGCGACCGCGGCTTCACGGTCCTCGGCTTCCCGAGCAACCAGTTCCTGCAGGAGTTGAGCGACGAGGACCGCATCAAGGAGTACTGCTCGACGACGTGGGGCGTGACGTTCCCGATGTTCGAGAAGGTCAAGGTCAACGGACGCTCGGCCCACCCGCTCTACGCGGAGCTGACGAAGACCGAGGACGACAGCGGCAAGGCCGGCCGCGTGAAGTGGAACTTCGAGAAGTTCCTCGTCACCGCCGACGGCACCGTGCACCGCTTCCGCCCGACCGTCGAGCCCGACGACCCGAAGATCGTCGGACTCATCGAGCAGTCGCTGCCCGCCTAGGGCCTGTCGAACACGATCCCGCGTGCTCCGCTCAGCCTGATCGCACGATCTGCGGCGTCGCGGATCTCGGCCCATGCCCGCATGGGCCTTCGATCCGCTCCTTGCAGATCGCACGATCAGGCCGTGCTCGAGACGGCGGTCTCGTGTTCAACAGGCCCTAGCGAGCACGCAGGCCGGCCGCGGCGCGCGCCTCGGCCGGCTCGACGCCCTCGGGGCAGACGATGTCGGTCACCTCGAAGGGCGTCGCACGCGTGAAAGGGATCATCTCGATGCCGTCGACGTGCCGCAGCAGCACGGAGGCGCCGGTGCCGTCGCGCAGGCTCCTGCGCACCTGGCGGAGGAAGATGCCGGCCATCTCGAGCTCGACGGTGAAGGTGCGGCCGCTCACGTCGATCCGGCAGCCGATGACCTGCTGACTCGAGGTCGACGCGGAGTCGGGCGCTCGGCGCGCCTCGGTCGGCTCCTTGGTGGTGCTCGCGTCCTGCTGGCTCGTGAAGGTGGGCAGGCCGGTTGCTCGCGCGGTCTCGGTCATCATCGTCTCCGTCCGTCGGCGCGTCCGGCGGGACACCGTCGGGACGCTGAGGACGACGCTACGACCTGACCCTGAGACGGGGGGTGGGCTTGACGAGCGCGAGGCTGAGAGGCAGGGCCGTCGGGCTCAGGAACCCGGGCGGGCGGCACCTCCGGCTCGTCGAATCCGGTTCGGCTCGCCGATTCGGGCGGTTCCAGCGAGCCGAACGTGATTCCGAGAGCCGAACACGTTCCTGAGAGCCGAACCCGGTCCCACGAGCCGAAGGTCTGCCAGCCGGACGGGATACCCTCCAGGAGTCCGTGCCGTCCGACGAAAGCGAAGTGCCGTGAAGACGAGGGTCATCCTCTACCTCATCGGAGGCGTGCTGCTGCTCGGTGCCGGCATCTCCTCCGCCGCCGACGGCGTGACCGTCCCCGACATCATCACCATCGTCTGCGGCGTGCTGATCCTGGCGCTCGCCGGCTGGCAGTACTTCCGCTCGCAGAACGAGCCGCCGAAGCCCTAGCTCGACGGCACCTGGCGCACCAGCAGCAGCCGGTACGGAGCCGCCCGCTCCACCCGCCAGCCCTCGGGGGCCACGGCGCGCAGCTCCGGCGCCGTGTAGCTGCGCCGCACCGACAGCGACCCGTCGTAGTGCAGGAACGAGCCCGCCGCGATCGGCCGGGTCGCCATCGCGTAGGCCGTGTAGGCCAGCCGCGAGCGCTCGATGTCGTTGTGCAGGGCGCGCGGGGCGAGCCGCTCGCTGTCCGCGAGGAGCGACTGGAGCGCCTCCGGATCGAGGTGGTGCAGCAGGTGGTTCGACACGACGATGTCGAAGCTCGCGCCCTCGGCGACGAGCTCGGAGCTGCTCGCCCGACGGAACTCGACCCCGGCCGGTGCGGGAGTCGACGTGGCGTAGGCGTAGGCGCGCTCGTCCGGATCCGCTGCGGTGATCGACAGGCGCAGGCCGTCCTCGCGGGCCCAGCCGGCGAGCGAGCGGGCGATGTCGCCCCCGCCCGAGCCGATGTCGAGCAGTCGCACGGGATCGCCGGCGCTGAGGAGGGGCCGCACCCGCGCCCGGTACAGCCCGCGCCACCCCGAGACGAGCCGGTTCACCCTCGGGAACCGCGCGTAGGTCGCGTCGAGCAGCGCCCGATCGCAGTCGGGGTCGTCCATCAGCTCGCGCGCCTCGGTCTCGCGCTGCCGGAGGTCCGGGCGGAGGGATGCGCGGACGCTCACGCTCCGCCCCGCTTGGTGAGCAGTGCCATCTCGACGGTGAGGCCCGGCCCGAACGCCATCGCGCCGATCCGCTCGCCGTCGCGCGCCTCGCCGTGCAGGAGGCGGCGCAGGATGAACAGCACCGTCGCGCTCGACATGTTGCCGTTCGTCCGCAGCACCTCGCGCGAGGGGGCGAGCTGCTCGTCGTCGAGCTCGAGCGCGCTCTGCACGCGGTCGAGGATGCTGCGGCCGCCGGGGTGCACGGCCCAGCGGGCGATGTCGCCGACACCCAGGCCGACCTCGCCGAGCGGTGCGGCGAGCGCCTCCGTGATGTTCTTGCCGATGATCGCCGGCACGTAGGTGCTCAGCCTCATGGCGAAGCCGTGGTCGCCGATCGTCCACGCCATCTCGTCCTCTCCCTCGGGGGTGAGGGTGGAGGCGAGGGAGTCGATCTCGAGCACCGCCGTGCCGGGGGCGGGCTCGCGCGCCGTGACGACGGCGGCGGCGCCTCCGTCGGCGAAGACGGAGGACGCGACGATCTGCTCGGGGTCGTTCGAGGCGGTGAGGTGGATGCTGCACAGCTCGACCGCGACGACGAGCACGACCGCCTCCGGGTCGGCCTCGCAGAACGCCTGGGCGGCGCGGAGGCCGGGGAAGGCGCCGTAGCAGCCCATGAAGCCGAGGTGGAAGCGCTGCGTCGACGGCGCGAGGCCGAGCCGGCGCACGAGCTGGTAGTCGGGTCCGGGTGCGTAGAAGCCGGTGCACGAGACGGTCACGACGTGCGTGACGTCGGTCGGCCCGAACTCGGCGGACTCGAGGGCGCGGCGGGCCGCCTCCGTGAAGAGCTCGGGAGCACGGGCGGTGTAGAGGGCGTTGCGGGCCGCCGTGCCGGGGTCGAGCAGCAGCCCCGACTCGCGGTCGTAGAAGACGCTCTCGCCCTCGTACTCGCTACGGTCGAGCTCGTCGACCACCGTGTTGCGCGTGTCGATGCCGGAGGCGTTGAACGCCGCTCCGATCAGCCGCGACGCCAGGCGGGTGACGCCGGGCTGCTCGGCGAAGAGATCGCGGATGCCGGACTGCTGCAGCACGGTCGGAGGGACGGCCGTCTCGATGCTCCGGATGTGCACGCTCACGCGCCGGAACCTACCGCACCTCGGTGGGAGATCAGGGAGCTCAGAGGATCGGCTTCCCGCCGGTGACGGCGATCGTCGAGCCGCTCATGTAGCTCGCGTCGTCCGAGGCGAGCAGCACGTAGGCGTGCGCGACCTCCGCGGGCTGGCCGGGGCGGCCGAGCGGGACCTGCTCGCCGAACTCGGCGACGGCCTCCTGCGGCATCGTGGAGGGGATCAGCGGCGTCCAGATCGGGCCGGGCGCCACGCTGTTCGCGCGGATGCCCTTCGAGCCGAGCGCCTGGGCGAGCGACGCGGTCATGCTGAGCATCGCGGCCTTCGTGGCGGCGTAGGGGAGCAGCTGGTACGACGGCTGGTCCGACTGCACCGAGCTGGTCGCGATGATCGAGGCGCCCGACTTGAGGTGCGGCAGCGCGGCCTTGACCAGGTGGAAGTAGGCGCTGAGGTTGGTGGCCAGCGTGCGGTCCCACTCCTCGTCGGGGATGTCGGTGACCTCCTCGCGGCTCATCTGGAACGCCGCGTTGCTGACGAGCACCTCGAGGTGGCCGAGCGTCTCGACCGTCGTCGCGACGACCTCGCGGCAGTGCGCGGCGTCGCGCAGGTCACCGGGGAGCAGGAGCGCCTGGCGTCCGGCCTCGCGCACCCACTTCGCGGTGTCCTCGGCGTCCTCGTGCTCGTCGAGGTACGAGATCGCGACGTCGGCGCCCTCGCGGGCGAAGGCGATGGCGACGGCCTTGCCGATGCCGCTGTCGGCGCCGGTGACCAGGGCGACCTTGCCGCTGAGACGGTTCGCGCCGCGGTAGCTCGTCTCGCCGTGATCGGCCTGCGGAGTCAGCTCGGCCTCGGTGCCGGGCGGGGTCTGCTCGGGGGATTCCGGAGTCATGTCACGTCCTCTCGTCGAAGTCCCATGCAAGCGGGTCGCGCCGCTCGCCCGCAGGGGCTTGACGGCTCCGTCAACCCCGAGACTGCGGAGGCGCCGAGGCCCTTCAATGGGTCCAGTGCCGCTACTCCGCGGCCATCCGAGGAGGTCCCCATGAGCATGCCCACCGACCGCGACGGCTCCGACCCGAACCGGACCGAGCAGCTTCCCGACGGAGTCGGTTCCACGACGAGCCGGCCCGCGACCGGTGCGACCGCCGCGGGATCCGCGACCAGTCGGCCGGCGACCGGCTCGACCCCTGCCGGCTCCGCCCCCGAGCACCGCGCGCCGCTCGATCAGGACTCGGCCGAGGCGAAGCAGGCCCGCGCCGCCGCGCGCAAGGACATCCAGCAGCGCGAGCGCGAGAGGTTCGGCGGCCTCAAGATCGGCTGCGCCTTCTTCGGCTGGCTCGCGGCGACCGGCCTCGCGGTCATCCTCACCGCCCTCGTCACAGCGATCGGAGCGGCCGTCGTCGGCACGCAGGACGTCACGGCCGATCTCGCCGCCGACCCCGCCGCCTTCGGCTGGGTCGGTGCGATCGCGCTGCTGGTGATCCTCCTCGTCGCCTACTACTCCGGCGGCTACGTCGCCGGTCGCATGGCCCGCTTCAACGGAGCGAAGCAGGGCGTCGCGGTGTGGGCCTGGGCCGTCATCGTCGCGATCCTCGTGGGCATCGCCTCGGCGGTCACCGGAGGCGGCAACGAGGTCCTCTCCGCCGTCAGCGGCTTCCCGACCATCCCGCTCGACGCCGGTGACGCCACCGTCGCGGCGATCCTCACCGCGCTCGCCGCGGTCGTCGTCTCGCTCATCGGTGCCGTGCTCGGCGGCCTCGCCGGCATGCGCTTCCACCGCCGCGTCGACCGCGAGGGTCTGGCGGGTCTCGCCGTCTGACGCCTCCGGCGAGTCTCCGTCCGGGGCCCGGAGCGGAGACTCGCCTACGCTCTCCCGGGTGACGACTGTGCGTGCTGACCAGGTCTCGCTCGAGCTGCGGGAGTGGCGGCCGGGCTCGCTCGAGGACCTCCGCGACGAGTACCTCGGCTTCCTCGCGGCGCGTGGGGCGTCGGCGCTCGAGCGCGACGGCGGACCCGAGCACCTCACCGCGAGCTGCTTCGTGCTCTCGCCGGGGCTCGACCGGGTGCTGCTCTGCTTCCACCGCAAGGGCCGCTTCTGGGTCCAGCTCGGCGGGCACGTCGAGCCCGGCGACGCCTCCCTGGCCGACGCCGCCCTGCGCGAGGCGCGCGAGGAGAGCGGAGTCGCCGACCTCCGACTCCTCGGGCACCTGCCCGTCGACATCGACCGGCACGGACTGGGCTCGGGATTCGGCCGCTGCAGCACGCACTGGGACGTGGGGTACGCGGCGGTGGCCGATCCCGACGCGCCGGTCGCGGTGAGCGACGAGAGCGACGACGTGGCATGGTGGCCGGTCGACGCGCTGCCCGACGAGGTGCCTCCGGGGTTCGCCGCTCGTCTCGGCGGCGCTCTCGCCGGAGCGCGCGCACTGACGTAGTGCACGATGGGGCGATGAGCGCCACAGACCGCCCCGTCGTCGTCCTCGCCGGAGCGAGCGGATTCCTCGGCACCGACCTCGCCCGGCGCTTCGCCGACAGCGGCTGGGAGGTGCGGCGCATCGGCCGCTCCGGCCCCGACGCGCGCTGGGGCGACACGGCGGGCATCACGCGGACCCTCGACGGGGCCCGGCTGCTCGTGAACCTCGCCGGGAAGAGCGTCGACTGCCGCTACACCGCGGCGAACCGCGCCGAGATCCTCCGCTCGCGCGTCGAGACGACCCGGGAGCTGCACCGGGCGATCGAGGCCGCGGCCACGCCTCCCCGGACGTGGATGAACGCGAGCACGGCCACGATCTACCGCCACGAGGAGGAGCGCGCCCACACCGAGGGCGACGGCGTGCTCGGCGAGGGCTTCTCGGTCGACGTCGCCCGGGCGTGGGAGGCGGCGTTCTTCGCGGGCGTGACGCAGGGCGTGCGCCGCGTCGCGCTGCGGATGACGATCGTGCTGGGCGACGGGCCGGCGACGGCGATCCTGCTGCGGCTGGCGCGCCTCGGGCTCGGCGGCCCCCAGTTCGACGGGCACTGGCCGGGCACGCGCGCGCGACGCGAGGCCGGGGTGCATCACGAGTACCGGCCGACGCACGGGCGTCAGCGCTTCAGCTGGATCCACGTCGAGGACGTCTTCCGCTCGATCCTGTTCCTGGAGGAGTCGGCGCTCGAGGGCCCCGTGAACCTCGCCTCGCCGAACCCCAGCGACAACACCGAGCTGTCGCGGCTGCTGCGCGCGACGGTCGGCCGCCGCCTCGGCCTGCCGGCTCCCCGCTTCGTCCTCGAGCCGGCGACTCTGCTGCTCCGCACCGAGCCCGAGCTCCTGCTCAAGAGCCGCTGGGTCGTCCCCGGCCGCCTCGAGGACGCCGGCTTCGCCTTCGCCCACCCCCACCTCGCCGAGGCCCTGCGCGACATCGTCGCGACCCGCGGCTGACCCGGCCCCCCTCCTGGCTGATCGAGTAGCCCGCGGAGCGGGCGTATCGAGATCCACGTCCGTCAGGAGATGAGCGCAGACGCCTCATCCGCTGTAGCTGGTGGGTCTCGATACGCCCCTGCGGGGCTGCGGGCTCGACCAGCATGGAGGGAGCCGGCGGAGGCATACTTCTCCCTCAATGCCGAGACGCGAAGCGGCTTCGCTGCTCGCCGCGCCTCTCCGGGATAGCGGGTTCGACCAGCGGGCGTGCGGGATCCCGTGCTCCTCGCCGGTCCGATTCGTCACAGATGCACCGTGCTACTCGATGACACGGGTGTTCTGTGACGGATCGAACGCCCTCGGCGGAGAAGCCACGTGCAGCGCACGGTCCCCTGCACGCTGATCGAGCCCGCAGCCCGCGCAGCGGGCTATTGGCATCCACCTCCGCCAGGAGGCCGGGGCAGAAGCGTGAACCGCTGACGCTGGTGGGTCTCGATACGCCCCTGCGGGGCTGCGGGCTCGACCAGCATGGACGGCGGCTGGCGGCCGGCCCTCCGGCGCACCTGCAGACCACCCTGGCCGTCGAAGGCGAAGCCGAGAACGCGTGCCAAGCGTTTTCGGCGGGCCGTACGCAGGACGCTCTGCGAATCGCGACCACTTCGAGAAGCCGACTGCGCTGAGCCGCGCGAGGAGCGGCTCAGACGACATAGCTCTTCGCGGCGCGCTACTGCGCGACTCGAAGAGCTATGTCGCGGCGGTACTGCCCGCCGTCGAGGTGGATCAGATCGAGCGCCTGGTACGCCCGTGCTCGCGCCTCGGTGAAGTCCGCGCCGCGCGCGACCACGTTCAGCACGCGCCCGCCCGTGGCGACGAAGCGGCCGTCGACGAGCTGCGTCGCCGCGTGCGCGATGGTGACTCCGGGGACGGCGGCCGCGGCCTCCAGCCCGCTCAGCGCGCGGCCGGTGACGGCGTTCTCGGGGTAGCCCTCGCTGGCCAGCACGACGGTGACCGCGACCTCGTCGGTGAAGGCGGGCCACGGCACGGAGGCGAGCGATCCGGTCGCCGCGGCGTGCAGCAGGGCCGACAGCGGCGAGGCGAGGCGCGGGAGCACGACCTGCGTCTCGGGGTCGCCGAAGCGGGCGTTGAACTCGATCACGCGGATGCCGGCGTCGGTGACGATGAGGCCGCAGTAGAGGAGTCCGATGAACGGGGTGCGCTCGCGCTCGAGCTGGCGGATCGTCGGGATCGCGACGGTGTCGATGACCTCGTCGACGAAGGCGCGCTCGTCGGCCCAGCGGTCGGCGAGCCAGGGGAGGGGCGAGTACGCGCCCATACCGCCGGTGTTCGGGCCCTCGTCGCCGTCGCCGAGGCGCTTGTAGTCCTGCGCGGGGGAGAGCGGGACGACGTCGTGACCGTCGGAGAGGAGGAAGAGCGAGACCTCCTGGCCGGCGAGGAACTCCTCGATCAGCACGTCCCCCGACTGCAGCCAGAACTCGGCGTGCGCGACGGCCGCGCTCCGCGACTCCGTCACGAGGACGCCCTTGCCCGCGGCGAGGCCGTCGGCCTTGACGACGTAGGGCGCGCCGAACTCGTCGATGACGCGGTTCGCGTCGACGAGCGTCGAGACGCGGGTGGCCCGCCCGGTGGGCACGCGCGCCATGTCCATCACCCGCTTCGCGAAGGTCTTGGACCCCTCGAGCGCGGCCGCGGCGCGATCGGGACCGAAGGTCGGGATGCGGCGCTGGCGCAGCGCGTCCGCGACTCCGGCGACCAGCGGCGCCTCCGGACCGATGACGACGAGCTCGATGCCCTGCTCGAGCGCGAAGTCGGTGACCAGGCGCGGGCTGTTGGTGTCGAAGTGGATGACCTCGACATCGCGGGCGATGCCGGCGTTGCCGGGCGCCGCGATGATCTCGTGCTGCTCCTCCTCAGCGAGGAGAGCGGTGATGATGGCGTGCTCACGGGCACCCGAGCCGAGGACGAGGATCTTCACCCTGACAGGATAGGCCCGGCCTGCGGAGCGCCGACCCCGGGTCTCCTCCACCGCGACGGCGCGCGCCGGCTCTCCACTACCCGTCTCGCGGCGGACGCCGCGCCGCCCCGCTTGCTGCCAGGATCGACCCATCGCGAGGGGACAGGGGGTACCGCGATGATCACCTTCATCGTGGTCGGGGTCGCCGGGCTGCTGATGCTGCTGGTGTCGGTCGTGGTCGGCGACGTGCTCGAGAGGGTCGGCGGCAGCGCGCTGTCGGGCACCGCTCTCGGCATCGCCGCGACGCTCTTCGGCGCGGCGGGCGTGCTCACGATGTCGCTCGCCCTGCCGACGGCCGTCGCGTACGCGGCCGCGTTCGTCGCGGCCGTGGCCTCCTATCTCATCGTGCTCCGTCTCACCCGGCGCATCGTCGGCGGCTCCGACGGCGGTACGGTCGCGGTCATCGGCCTGCATGGCATCGCGACCGCGTCGATCTCGGTGCGCGGGGGCGAGGTCAGCCTCGACGGTCCGGGCGAGGTCGAGCGGTGCCCCGCCTACTCGGAGGAGCCGATCCCCGAGGGCACGCGCATCAGGGTGATCGAGCAGGCCGGCACCCGCGTCAAGGTCGAGCGCGAGTCGTTCGGCGTCTGAGTCGGAGAGGTCGGGGCCGAGAGGTCGGGGCCGAGAGGTCGGACGGCGGAGGCGCCTGCCCCGAAGTCGTCTCGCGGAACCGGTCCTGCCTCGCGCACCGGCAGGATGGACCCATGGCCAAGGGCAGGATCGACGAGAAGAGCGGCCAGGAGGCGGTGCGCACGGCGCTCGCCGGAGACGCCGACCGGAACACCACGGCGACCGCGGTCCGCTTCCTCCTGCAGATCATCGAGACGAACGTGCCCGGCCGCAGCGTCGAGGTGCGCGTCCCCCCGTTCGGTGCGGCGCAGTGCGTCGAGGGCCCCGGCCACACCCGCGGCACTCCGCCGAACGTGATCGAGATGGACGCCGCGACCTGGCTGCCGCTCGCGACCGGTGCGCTCCCCTGGCAGGACGGGCTCGCCAGCGGCCGGATCCACGCCTCGGGGGTGCGGGCCGACCTGACCCCGTACCTGCCGGTCCTCCGCGTCGTCTGATCGCCGCCCGACCGACGCCGCATTAACTTCTCGTAAACGCACCCGCCCCCTCCGCCGGGCCGTTTGACGGGAGCCCCGCCGTCGGGTTGTCTGGGAAAGTTCCCCCTATGCGGCAGGAGTTCTCTCCGAAAGCCGCTCGATGCTTGGAGTCCTCCGCCAGATGCGCAATCCCGACAACGGCCGACGCGGCCTCTCCCGATTCCTCTCCGTGGCGGCCGTCAGTGCCGTCGCCGGAGCGGCCATGCTGGGCGCCGCGCCCGCGACGGCCGCCGACGAGACCGTCATCGACGTCTACACGATGAACGACTTCCACGGCCACATCGAGTCGGACGCCGAGGGCGGCGAGGCCGGAGCGGCCTCGATCGCGACGGCGTACGCCACTCTCGCCGCGGCGAACCCGGGCGGATCGACGCTCGTGTCGGCCGGCGACAACGTGAGCGCGTCGCCCTTCGTCTCGGCGGTCGCGGACGACCAGCCGACGATCGATGTGCTCAACCAGATCGGCCTCAGCGCCAGCGCCGTGGGGAACCACGAATTCGACAAGGGCCGGGCCGACCTGGACGACCGCATCGTGCCGGCCTCCGACTGGGACTACATCTCGTCCAACCTCTTCGAGAAGGGGACCGACGAGCACGCGTACGCACCGTACGACCTGCAGACGTTCGATGACGTCACGGTCGGTTTCATCGGAGCGACGACAGAGGCCCTGCCGACGCTGGTCGACCCCGCCGGGATCGCCTCCCTCGACGTGCGACCGATCGTGGCCTCGGTGAACACCGTGGCCGACGAGCTGACTGACGGCGACGATGCCAACGGCGAAGCCGACGTCCTGATGCTCGTGATGCACGAGGGTGGTTCGGCGAGCGGCTTCGTCAACGCTGACGGCACCCCGTCCACCGACCCGATCGACGGCGCCCTCAGCGACTTCGCTTCCGACGACTCCGTGCTCGCGAAGATCGTGAACGGAGTCGGCGCCCGGGTGGACGCCTTCGTCACCGGACACACCCACGACCTCTACAACAAGAGCGTCGAGATCGACGGCAAGACGATCCCCGTCCTCGAGACCGGCGTCTACGGCTCGAACCTCGGCCACGTCTCGGTCACCTACGACAAGGAGACGTCGGAGGCGACCGTCACCGGCGACATGATCCCCCTGGTCGTCGACGGAGCACTCGTGTACCCCGAGGACCCGGCGGTCGCCGCGACCGTCGCCACCGCGGTGGCTGAAGCCGCTCCGCTGGGCGAAGCGTCCGCGGGAAGCATCACCGGTGACATCCTCCGAGGCAGCGACACGGTCTACGGTCCGATCAACGGCAACGAGAACCGTGCCGCGCAGTCTGCGGCAGGCAATCTCCTCGCCGACGCGATGCTGAGCGAGACCGCCGACATCGGCACCGAGATCGCCTTCATGAATCCCGGCGGAGTCCGGTCCGACCTGCTGTACGCCTCCAGCGGGCCGACGGATCCCGAGGGGAACATCTCGGTCGCCGAGCTCTACACGCTCCAGCCCTTCGGCAACACGCTGTTCACCGGTGAGATGACCGGCACTCAGATCGAGACGGTTCTCGAGGAGCAGTGGGCCTACTCAGGTCGCCCCGACATCACGGACCGCGCCACCGACCTCCGCCTCGGCGTCTCGGACGGCTTCTCCTACACCTACGACCCGACTGCGGCGTGGGGCGAGCGGATCAGCGAGATGTTCTACCAGGGCGAGCCCGTGGCCCCCGAGGACTCCTTCACGGTCGTGGGACCGAGCTTCTTCTTCTCGGGCGGTGACGGCTTCACCGGCTTCACGGAGGCGACCGCGGTCGCCGACTCGGGCCGCGGGGACGTCCAGGTGCTCGAGGACTTCTTCGCCGAGAACTCCCCGGTCTCGCCCGACACCGCCACCCGCGGGATCGGCGTCGTCGACACCTCGGTGGAGGGCGCCGACGAGTTCACCTTCGACCTCACCTCGCTCGACGTGAACAACGTCGACCCCGCGACGCTCGATCCTGAGGTCGTCGTGAGTGTCGACGGAGTCGAGGTCTCCCGCGCCCCGATCGATCACACCTTCGCGCCGGACAACGGTGAGCAGGGCAAGGCGTCGGTGACCGTCCCGGTCGCGGACGACCTGGCGGAGGGAGAGCACGAGTTCTCCTTCGGCCTCCCGGTCAACGGCGTCACCCTCAGCTACACCTTCACGGTGACCGCTGACGGAGGCACCACGCCGACGCCCACGCCCACCCCGATCGAGACCGTCATCCCGACCACCCCGTCGACGCCGGCTCCCGCCGTGCACGCGCCGACCACGCCGACGAAGCACCTCGCGGCGACCGGCATCGACGCGACTCCCGCCTTCGCAGCGGGCATCGCGGCGCTGCTCCTCGGCCTCGGCATGACGGCGGCACGTCTGCGCCGCCGCACCGTCACGAAGTAGTCCCGGGAGGCGGCACTGCCGCTCAGGAAACGCTCAAGGCCCCGTGGCACCCGCCGCGGGGCCTTCCGCGTGCCCGCGAACGCAGGAACGCCGCCTCCCACCTGGGAGACGGCGTTCGAACGCGATGAGGTGCTGTCGCTGAGCGAGGGGCTCAGTGCTGGGCGGGGACCTGACGGTAGCCGTCGCGGCTGGCGACGAGCACCGTCGACACCGTTCCCCACGCGGCGATGGCGCTGAGGACGACGAGGATTGCGATGCTCATGACTGTTCTGCCTTTCGTTGTGGCGGAGTCTGATCCATCCGCCCGGATGTTCTGTACAACGTCTACTGTGGCTCGCTTCGTTCCTAAGGACAATCGAACAGTTCTTGGCCCGACGTGTAGCGTTGCTTCATGGACGTGCGACGGCTGGAACTGCTCAGAGAGCTCTCGATGCGGCGCTCGATCACCGAGGTGGCGGAGGCGACGCACCGCACGCCCTCCGCGGTGTCGCAGCAGCTGAAGGTGCTCGAGCGCGAGGCCGGCGTGCCGTTGATCGAGCGCTCGGGCCGCGGCGTCGTGCTCACCGCCGCGGGCCGCGAGCTCGCCCGCAGCGCCACCGAGATCGCGATCGCGCTCGAGCGCGCCGACGCCGTCTGGCAGACCTTCAAGAACAACCCGATCGGCGAGGTGACCATCGCGACGTTCCCGACGGCCGGGCAGATGCTCCTCCCGAACGCGCTGGTGGCGCTGCAGAGCGTGGACGGGCTGGTCGTGCAGTGCGAGGACGCGGACCCGGGGACGGACGAGTTCGCCGATCTGACCGCCGACTTCGACATCGTGCTCGGGCACTCGCCGAACGGACGCAGCGCCTGGGCCGGCCGCGGGCTCGCGATGGCCGAGCTGATGGTCGAGCCGCTCGACATCGCGCTGCCGCTCGATCACCGCCTCGCCGACCGCGCGACGGTGACGGCGGCCGACCTCGTCGGCGAGACGTGGATCGGCGTGCCCGACGGGTTCCCCTTCGAACGGGTCATGCAGGAGATCGAGACCGCGTCCGGCGGGCCCGTGCGCGTCGAGCAGCGGTTCGCCTCGACCAGGGTCACGGAGGCGTTCGTGGCGGCGGGCCTGGGCATCGCGGTCGTCCCGCGCTACACGGCCGGCACCGAGGGCATCGTCGTGAAGCCGCTGCGCGGGGTCGCCTCGCAGCGGCACATCGTCGCGCTGATGCGCCCCGACCGGGCGGAGCGGCTCTCGGTCCGGACCGTCGTCCGGGAGCTGCGGGCGCAGGCCGGCCGGATCGTGCACACGATGTGACCCGCCTCCAGCGCACACCCGGTGCTAGCGCAAGTCGTCGCGACCACCCGGGCCCGCGGGAGAGAATGGAGTCATGACCGACCCGCTCGACTCCTCGCCGCGCCCCGCCGACGTCGAGATCACCCGCGAAGAGGTCGAGATGCGGCGCTCGCCGAGGGTGTGGCGGATCCTGGCGCTCGGTGCCGGCCTCGGTGCGATCGTCGCGTTCGTGCTGACGTTCGCGCTGCCCGAGACCGAGGGCTTCTCGCAGGGTCAGATCTTCGGCTTCAGCCTGCTGCTGTTCATCACGCTCTTCGGAGCCCTCGCGGGGCTCGTCGTCGTGGTCCTCGACCGGTTCGTCGGGCGCCGCGTGGTCCGCGTCACGGCGGAGCGCACGGTGGCACGCGAGACGCCGGCCGAGGACGAGGCCGGAGCGTCCGTCGACGACCCGGACGCCTCCGCCCGCTAGAGCAGGGTCAGCGGCCCTTGCGTGCCGTGCGGCGCGCCTGGGTCTGCGTGGCGCGCTTCGCCCTCTGCGACTTCTTCAGGCGGCGCGCGACGAACGTCAGAAGGAACGGCAGCAGGCGGTAGATCACGGGGACTCCTCGTCTCGATGCGCCCGGGAACAGGCGCGCCCTCGATCATCCGACGCCGGCGGTGCTTCGGGCACCCGCTTGCGCGCCGGCGAGGGGTGTGCGGGGCGGATGCGCGTACAGAACCGAGGAGCAGCGCTCCGAGGCCGCGCCGGAGCGCGGAGTCGCGCGTCTCAGCCTCGGTTCTGAACGCCGATCAGCTGAGCTGCGTGCGCTCGACCCAGTCCAGGTACTCCGGAGTCACGGTGCCGGTCACGTAGTCGCCGGTGAAGCAGCTCGTCTCGAGGTCGGTGACGTCGGATCCCTCGAGGATCGCGGCCTTCATGTCGGCGACCTCCTGGTAGATCAGGTAGTCGGCGCCGATCGCCTCCGAGATCTCGGGGATGCGCCGGTCGTGGGCGACGAGCTCCTTCCGCGACGGCATGTTGATGCCGTAGACGTGCGGGTAGCGCACGGGCGGGGCGGCGGAGGCGAAGGTGACGCTGTTCGCTCCGGCCGTGCGGGCCATCTCGACGATCTCCTTCGAGGTCGTGCCGCGCACGATCGAGTCGTCGACGATGAGCACGTTCTTGCCCTTGAACTCGCTCGACATCGCGTTGAGCTTCTGCCGCACCGACTTCTTGCGGACCGCCTGGCCGGGCATGATGAACGTCCGGCCGACGTAGCGGTTCTTGTAGAAGCCCTCGCGGTACGGGATGCCCAGCTTCTGCGCGACCTGCATCGCGGCGGGGCGCGAGGAGTCGGGGATCGGCATGACGACGTCGATCGCTCCGCCCGGCGTGTAGGCCGCGATGGTGTCGGCGAGGCGGTCGCCCAGGCGCAGGCGCGCCTCGTAGACCGAGATGCCCGACAGCACGGAGTCGGGGCGGGCGAGGTAGACGTACTCGAACGAGCACGGGATGAGGCGCGGGTCCTTCGCGCACTGGCGGCTGGTCATCCGGCCGTCGGGGGTGATGAAGATCGCCTCGCCGGGGGCGACGTCGCGCACGATCTCGAAGCCCTGGGCCTCGAGCACGAGCGACTCGGAGGCGACGACCCAGTCGTCCGGTCCGTTCGCCGTGGACCTGCGTCCGACGATCAGCGGGCGGATGCCGAACGGGTCGCGGAAGGCGAGCAGCCCGACGCCGGCGATGAGCGCGATGGTCGCGTAGGAGCCCTCGACGCGCTCGTGCACGCGGGCGACCGCGTCGAACACCTCGTCCGCGTCGAGGTCGCGGCCCGACATGGAGGCCTGGAGCTCGTTCGCGAGCACGTTGACGAGCAGCTCGGTGTCGGACGTGGTGTTGAGGTGGCGACGATCGATGCGGAAAAGCTCCTCGGTGAGCTCGCGCGTGTTCGTCAGGTTGCCGTTGTGGATGAGGATGATGCCGTACGGCGCGTTCACGTAGAACGGCTGCGCCTCCTCCTCGCGCTCCGCGTTGCCCTTGGTGGCGTAGCGGACGTGGCCGAGGCCCATCGTGCCGAGCAGCGAGCGCATGTCGCGGGTGCGGAACGCCTCCCTGACCTGCCCCGCCGCCTTCTTGATGTGCAGCGTGCTGCCGTCGGCCGTCGCGATGCCGGTCGAGTCCTGGCCGCGGTGCTGCAGGAGCGAGAGGCTGTCGTAGATGGACTGGTTGACGGGTCCCGAGGAGACGATTCCAACGATTCCGCACATGCCGGATGGGCTCCCAAGGGGATGGAGGGGGGATGACGGTCCATCCTGACATGGGTGCGACGCTGGCCCTAATGGTTCGCTGTCGGCGGATCGGCCGGGCCGCGGGGCGCCGGTGTGCGATGTGCGGGCGGATCGGCCAGCGCGCCACTCTTCTGCGATCAGGTGTCGCGCTCACGCAAGGATGTAGCGCTCGTCGCCGAACGAGACCTCGATGGCAAGAGAACCTCCGAGAGCCTCGACATAGCGACGGAGAGTCTCGACCTGGGACTTGTCGATGTCGCCCCGTTCGATCTGCGACACGCGATTCTGGGAGATGTGGAGCTCTGACGCGAGCTCGACCTGCGTCAGGTCGAGGCGCTCGCGGAGTTCTCGGAGACGCGCGGCGCGTACCCGCTGGCGTAGGTCGTCGACGAGTCCCTCGACCCGCTCGCGATCGACCGGTCGGCGCTGCAGCTGTTCTTCGAGGGTGCGCATCACGGCATGTCTCCTTCACTGTGTCGGTCGAACTCCGCTTCGGCGAGCGGGATGTTCGTGCGGTACCACTTCTTCCAATTGCCGGCCTTGTCTCCAGCGAGGAGGAGGATCGCCTGTCTCCGGTGGTCGAAGGCGAAGAGGATCCGGATCTCGCTGCGTCCGCTCGATCCCGGACGCAGCTCCTTCATGTTCTTCAGAGCGGAGCCCGTGATCGTGTCGACCAGAGGTCGGCCCAGCTGCGGACCCTCCTGCGCGAGCAGGAGGAGGGCGGCGATGACCTGCTCGTAGGTCGAGTCGTCCAGCCCGTCCAGCCACTCCGAGACCTGGTCGCTCTGCAGGACCCGCCAGGTCACGAGTGCATAGTATCAGTCAGGGGTTGTACAAGCCCAGGGTTGTCGCCCATCGCGGTGTCCAAGCCCCGCGACCAGGCGACTTCGCGATCGAGCTGGCCGGTCGCTCTGAAGAGGCGCACCTGATGCGCGTCGGGAAGTGCGGCGGCCAGCGCTTCGCGATCGGCCGCCTCGAAGCCGAGCTTCTGCCAGAAGGGGCCCGAGCGGCGGGAGAAGAGCCACGCTCGAGTCGCTCCGGAGGCCGCCGCCGCCTCCAGGGCGTGGGTCGCCAGGCGGGACCCGGTGCCGGCCTCCCGTCGACCACCGGCGACCGCCACGCTGCGGATCAGCGCGTGCGCTCCGTCGGCGCTGAGCTCGAACCCCGTGCTGCCGACGATCGCACCGTCCGCGCCCCGGTCCGTCCAGAGGCGGACCGCGGGGTCGTCCAGTCCGGCGAGAGTGAGATCGGCCTCGGTGAGGAAGGCGCGGAGGGAGTGGATGTCGGCGGGGGTGACAGCGACAAGAGGCACGGCGACCAGTCTGTCGTCGAGCGCGGTCGCGGCAGGAGCCCGGCGGGAACCGTCGCCTCCACAGCGCGGCCCTTGGATAGGGTCGTCGCGTGAGTGATGAGACGAGCAGCTACGCCCGCGCCGGAGTCGACACGGCGGCGGGAGATCTCGCGGTCGAGTTGATGAAGGCGGCGGTGTCGGCGACCCACGACCGCAACGTGCTCGGCGGAGTCGGCGGGTTCGCGGGGCTGTACGACGTGTCGTTCCTCAAGGACTTCCGAGCGCCGCTGCTCGCCACGTCGACCGACGGAGTGGGGACGAAGGTCGCCATCGCGCAGGCGATCGACAAGCACGACACGATCGGCCAGGACCTCGTCGGCATGGTCGTCGACGACATCGTCGTGGTCGGCGCGCGCCCGCTCTTCATGACCGACTACATCGCCTGCGGCAAGGTGGTGCCCACGCGCATCGCCGACATCGTCGCCGGGATCGCACGCGCCTGCTCCGCCACGGGCACGGCCCTCGTCGGCGGCGAGACCGCCGAGCACCCGGGGCTGCTCGGACCCGACGACTACGACGTGGCCGGTGCCGCGGTCGGCGCGGTCGAGGCCGACGCGGTGCGCGGCGCCGACCGGGTGCGCGACGGCGACCTCGTGATCGCGATGGCCTCCTCCGGACTGCACTCGAACGGCTTCTCGCTCGTGCGCCGCATCCTCGCCGATCGCGGCGTCGGCTTCACCGATCGCTCCGCGGAGCTGGGCGGGGTCGTCGGCGAGGTGCTCCTCGAGCCGACCCGCCTCTACACGGCGCCGCTGCTGACCGTGCTCGACGACGAGACGCTCGGGGCGAGCATCCACTCGATCAGCCACGTCACCGGAGGCGGCATCGCGGCGAACCTCGCGCGGGTGCTGCCCCGGGGATCGTGGGTCGAGGTCGACCGCGCGTCGTGGAGCCCGGCCGACGTGTTCCGCGCGCTCGCGGCGATGTCGGGGGCGTCGCTCGAGAGCACCGAGGGCACGTGGAACCTCGGCATCGGCATGTTCGCGGTCGTCGACGCCGACTCGGCGCCCGCGGTGATCGCGAGCTTCGAGCGCGCGGGCGTCCCCTCCTGGGTCTCGGGGCGCGTGACGGTCGGCGAGCGCGGGCTCGACGGCTTCGAGCAGGGCGCGAAGGGCGTCGACGGCGGCGCGGTGCGCCTGGTCGGGTCCTACGCGGGCTGAGTGTCGAGCTCCGGCTCGTGGAATCGCGTTCGGCTCGCGGGAATCGCGTGTTCCTGCGAGCCGAACCCGTTCCTGCGGGCCGGAGGTCAGGCCGAGCGGCTCCGGGTCGCGTGCTCGCGCTCCCACGAGTGCTCGTGGCGGGTCAGCAGTCGCGCCCCGAGCAGGCACAGCACGAACGCGGTCGCGGTGGCGAGCAGGGCGGCCAGCCACGTCGAGGCGTCGCGACTGACCAGCAGGTTCGCGGAGGCGGTCAGCACGCCGGCCGCGGATCCCAGGCTGGTGCCGAGGACGAAGGCGCGGTCGCTGCGGCTGACGGCGCGGGCCGAGACCATTCCGGCGACGGCGCCGGCGCCTCCTGCCACGCCGATCCCGGCTCCGGAGGCGATGCCCATCAGCATCCCGAAGCTCACCAGGGCGGACGGATCGAGCTCGCCCGCGCGCAGTGCGCCGGGGAGGTAGAGGACGAGGGCCACTGCGGCGCCCACGGCACCGCCGACCAGGATCGCGCCGACCAGCAGGGCGGCAGTGACATAGCTGATCCGTGCCACAGGGCGCACGGATCCTTCGGGTTCGAACATCGCGGCTCCATCGACGCGAGCCTGCAGGTCGTTCCGCAGGCCGTCCTCGGACCCTACGCCGGGCCGGACCTCGCGGCACCCCCTTGCGCCGCGGCGGGCGTCAGGCGCGCAGCGTCTGGCGGGGGAGCTCGCCGAAGCGGCGCGCGTAGTGCTGGGCGAAGCGGCCGCCGCTGACGAAGCCCCAGCGCGCGGCGACGTCACTCACGACGAGTGTGCCGGGGCTGCCGGCGAGCAGCTCCTCGCGCGCGCGATCGAGGCGGACGCCCCGCAGGTAGTGCCGCGGCGTCTGCGCGAAGGCGCGCTGGAACGCGAGCTGCACCCCGCGGACGGTGAGCTCCGCGGCGTCGGCGATGTCGGCGACACCGAGCGGGAGATCGGCGTTGGCGTGCACGAACTCGACGGCGCGGCGCAGCCGGCGTGCGCTCACCGACGGTGGTGTCGGAGGAAGAGCGGCGACCCGGTGCGCGAAGGTGCTCAGCATCGCGTCGGCGGTGATCCGGTGCGCGGCGTCGCGCTGCAGCGCGGTCAGCGCGGTCGCGGAGGCGAGCGTGTCGCGGAGGACGCGCACGGCCGCCCACCACGTCGCGGTATCACCGGGAGTGGGCGCGAATCGGAGGGGACCGGGCGCCGTCCCGTGCCGCTCGGCGGCCGCGCGCTCGAGGTAGGCCGCGTCGATGTGCACGAGGGCGTCGCGGTACTCGTGCGCGTCGAAGCCGAAGGGACGGCCCGTGGGGAAGACGGCGGGCTGCCCGATCGCCGGGCGGATCTCGTCGCGGCCCAGGTCGAGCGAGGCCCGGCCCTGGGTCAGCCAGAGCACGACGTAGACGCCTCCGGGATCGACCGCGCCGCGCACGGACCCGAGGAACGAGGCGGAGTGCAGGCTGACCGGACCGGGTGCCGTCGACGCGTAGCGGTACGAGAACGGCGCGGCGGAGCGCTCGGCACGGAACCCGGAGCCGTTGTAGCCGCGCGCATAGAAGTCTCGGGCCTCGTCGAGGTCGTTCCCACGGACGTCGGAGTGCCACACCGGCTGCCGCGACAGCGGAGGAGAGGACATCCGGTCAGTGTCGCAGGCACCCCTGACACCGCGCCGAGCAGTGCTCAGAGCGTCAGGGGACGAGCCCGCGGTGCATCCAGAACAGGCCGAGCGCCGCGACGGCGGCGGTCTCGACGATCGCGCCCGAGCGGACCATCTCGGCGACCTCGCGGTCGGAGAACCAGCGCTGCACCATGTCCGACTCGGTCGCCTCGCGCTCGTGCTCGCCGTGCTCGAGCTCCTCCGCGAGGAAGATCTCGACGGCCTGCGCGACGAATCCGTAGGCCTCGCTGAGACGCCCCAGGTGGTGCAGGCGGCCGGCGCGCAGCCCCGTCTCCTCACGCAGCTCGGCGTGGGCGAGCGCGACGGCGTCGCCGCCGGCCGACCCGTGCGGCCAGCCGCCCGCCGGGAACTCCCACGCGCGCCGGCGGATCGGGTAGCGGTACTGCTCGACGAGCCAGAAGCCGTCGCGCTCGCGCGGCATCACGAGCGCGTAGTCGGCGCGCTCGACGACCGAGTAGACCCCCGTGCTGCCCCCGGGCCAGAGGACCTCGTCCTCGCGGACGCGGATCCACGGGGTCTCGTAGGCGATGCGGGTCGACAGCTGCTCGACGATCGCCGGAGCGACGCCCCCCGAACGCACAGCGGGGCCGCTCGAACCGAGCGACCCCGATGGCGACGACGTGTCAGGCACGCTTCTGGTGCTGCTCCTCGACGAAGCCGGTGTCGTCGTCCTCGTCGTCCGAGGGGTCGATCCACTTCGAGTAGTCCGGCTCGTCCGGGTGGCTGAGCTCGCGCTCGAGCGCTGTGTAATCGACCGTTGGGCTGAACGACTTCAGCTCCCGAGCGATCTTGGTGTTCTTTGCCTTCTGACGGCCGCGCCCCATGGGTGACCCCCTCACGATGACAGGCCAGACGGGCGGTGAGCCAGCTGGGGATAAATAGCAGACAGAGAAGAATGAAATCTACCCGGTAGTTTAGCAGACGGGGCATCCGCCACTCCGGCCCTCGCGCGTCGGTCCGCCACGGCCCCTCGACCCGTTGGGAGCAGCATGACCCGTGCGCTCGCTCCGCGGCCTGTCGCCCCGACGCCGGTCGTCGTGATCGGTGCGGGCCAGGCGGG
The DNA here is from genome assembly GCF_009807175.1 of Rathayibacter sp. VKM Ac-2803. Classification (NCBI taxonomy): domain Bacteria; kingdom Bacillati; phylum Actinomycetota; class Actinomycetes; order Micrococcales; family Microbacteriaceae; genus Rathayibacter; species Rathayibacter sp. VKM Ac-2803. The sequence continues at coordinate 907,742 of NZ_WUCD01000001.1, forward strand.
CCTCTCGGTGGCCTACTACCTGCAGCGTCTGGGCCTCGCGGCGGGCAGCGACTTCGTCGTCCTCGACCGCGGGCCGCGCGCGGGCGGGGCGTGGCAGTTCCGCTGGGAGGCGCTGCGGCTCGGCTCCGCGCACCGCGTGCACGACCTGCCCGGGATGGACCGGATCGGCCTCTCGTTCGCCACGGCCGACCGCCGGCGGCCCGCCAGAGACGTCGTCTCGGAGTACTACCGGCGCTACGAGGACGAGTTCGGGCTCGCCGTCCGCCGCCCGGAGGCGGTGCGCGGCGTCAGCAGTGCGACGCCGGGCGACCGCTCGGCAGAACTCGTCGTCGAGACCGATCGCGCGGCCGAGCGGGCGCGGATCCTCGTGAACGCGACGGGCACGTGGGGCTCGCCCTTCGTGCCGTACTACCCCGGCCGGGAGCGCTTCCGAGGCACGCAGGTCGACACCACCGAGTACGTCAGGGCGTCCGACTTCGCGGGCCTGCAGGTGGTCGTCGTGGGCGGCGGCACCTCGGCGATCGGGTTCCTGCTCGAGCTGGAGCGGGTCGCCCGCACGGTGACGTGGGCCACGCGGCGCCCGGTCAGGTACCACGACGGCGAGCAGCTCGCGCTGAACTCGGCGGTGGAGGCGGTGGCCGAGCAGGATCGCGCGGCCCGCGCCGGTCGCGCCCTGCCGAGCATCGTCGGCGGGACGGGCGTGCAGCGCACCCGCCGGGTCGTCGCCGGCATCGAGCGGGGTGTCCTCCGCGAGCGCGAGATGTTCCGAGCGATCGAGGAGGACGGCGTGCGCTGGCCCGACGGATCGTTCAGCCGTGCCGACGCGATCATCTGGGCGACGGGGTTCCGCCCGGAGCTGCGCCACCTCGCTCCGCTGGGTCTGCGCGAGCGCGAGGGCGGAGTCGCGGTGGCCGACGGCGCCTCCCTCACCGACCCCCGCGTGTTCTTCGCGGGCTACGGGCCGACGGCGTCGACGATCGGCGCCAACCGCTCCGGGCGGAGGATCGCGCGCGCGGTCGTCGCGCGGCTGTCCTGAGCCCTCAGCCGAGGTCGCGCGTGTCGATCGGCACGTCCGCGCCGCGGTAGCGGATCCCCGTCACCCTGATCGGCCCGGCGAGCGGGATCGGCGCGACGGCGAGCGTCTCGCCCCCCGGCGCCAGCCCCAGCGCCGCCGTGAGCACGGCGACGGCGGCGGCGGCCGACCAGGCCTGCGGGCGGCACGACGACGGGTAGGGCACCGGCGCGGGGGCCTCCGCGGCCGGATCGCCCGAGTGCAGCTCGGGCATCCGGTAGCCGAACCCCTCGGCGGCGGCGAGGAGCCCGCGCGACAGGGCCGTCGCCTCCGCGCCGAAGCCCTCGCGGGCGAGCCCCGTGACGGCGATGGCGGTGTCGTGGGCCCACACCGAGCCTCCGTGGTACGAGAGCGGCCAGTAGCCGGCCGAGTCGGTCGACAGCGTGCGCAGGCCGTAGCCGGAGTCGAGCTCGGGCGAGATCAGCAGCTCGGCGACCCGCGCCGCGTGCTCGGGCGAGAGGATGCCGGTGCCGAGCAGGTGCCCGATGTTGCTGGTCACGGTGTCGACCGGGCGCTTCTGCGCGTCGAGGGCGATCGCGGGGAAGCCGCCGTCAGGGGTGTCGATCCAGAAGGAGTCGGCGAAGCGCTCCTTCAGGGCGGCGGCGTAGGCGCGCCACGGGGCGCCGTCGCGGCCGAAGCGCTCGAGCAGCGCCGCGCCTCCGATCGCCGCCTCGTAGGCGTAGGCCTGCACCTCGCAGAGCGCGATGGGCCCCTCGGCCAGGGTGCCGTCGCGCCACTGGATCGAGTCGCCGGAGTCCTTCCAGCCCTGATTGGCGAGGCCGTGGCCGGTGCTGTCGACGTACTCGAGCAGGCCGTCGCCGTCGGAGTCGCCGTCGTCGCGCAGCCAGCGCAGCGCCGCCTCGAGCGCGGGCAGCAGGGCCTCGACCTCGTCGTCGGGCAGGCCCCACCGCCAGGCGTCGTGCAGGAGGCACACCCAGAGCGCGGTCGCGTCGACGGTGCCGAAGTAGAGCGGCGGGAGCGACACTCCCTCGCCCGGGATCTCGAGGGTCGTCGAGCGCAGCTCGTGCATGATCTTGCCGGGCTGCTCCGCCGTCTCGGGGTCGTCGCGCGTGCCCTGCAGCCCGGCGAGGACGCGGAGGGTGGAGGCGGCGAGCCCGGTGCCGAGCGGGAGGAGCATCCGCGCCGCCCAGATCGAGTCGCGGCCGAACAGGGTGAAGAACCAGGGCGCGCCGGCGGCGAGGAAGGCCTCGCCCGGCCTGTCGACGGTGACCATCCGCAGGGCGTCGAGGTCGTCGAGCGCGGCGCGGCACCAGGAGGCGAGGCGCGAGTCGCCCGAGTCGACCGTCGTGCCGGCCCACTCGGCCGGGCCGGGGGCGGCGGCCACGACGGCGGCGGAGTCGTCCATCTCGACGCTCCAGGCGACCTCGACCGCCCCGCGCGCGGGCACCACGACGTCCCAGCCGAGCGCCGCCTCCGTGCCGCCGTCGATCGAGGCGCCCTCGGCCCGGACGATCGCCCGGGTCGAGCCGTGGCGCCACTCGAGGGAGGCGTTGCCGCGCGCGGTCTCGATCGTCACGTCGTCGCGGAGGCCGGCCTTCACGACGTGGACGAGCGAGAAGTCGGCCTCGAGGGCGAGCTCGAGGCGCGTGGCGACGGCCTCGGGCAGGGCCGACTCGAGGCGGACGGTCTCGCGCAGCGACCCCGCGGCGACCGTCCGGGAGCGGACCACGCGGATCCGCGGGTCGGCCGAGGCGTCGTCGAGCAGGCGCGCCAGGCCGGTGAAGCGGGCGGAGGAGGCGTCGGCGCGTCCCGCGGAGATCGGCTCGGGCATCCGACCGCCGACGAGGAGGCGCGCTCCCGCGAGCACCCGGACGTCGCCGTGGTAGAGCCCGTGCACGGGCAGGCCGCCGAGGTCGCCCGCGTCGTCGGACCAGAGCTGCGACGGGGCGCGGAGCAGGACGACGGCGTCGTGGAGGAGCGGCTGGAGCGGACGGTCGTCGTGCTCGGTCGTCACGGTCGACTCCTCACTGAATCGTCGGCACGGGGCAGGGGATCGGGAGTCACCCGGTTGACACCACCGCGGTCGGAGGTAATGTAGCACTCGAATTGGATCGATCAAATCCGCGGCATGAGCCGGCATTTGAACGATCGAACCCGTCGAGGAGGACGCATGGCACTGCCGACCGTCGCCGACGTCGCCCGCGTCGCGGGAGTGTCGCGGCAGACCGTCTCGAACGTGCTCAACAGCCCCGCGATCGTCCGCGCGGCCACTCGGGAGCGCGTCGAGGCGGCCATCGCCGATCTGAACTACCGCCCGCACGCCTCGGCCCGCCGCCTCCGCACGCGCAAGTCCGGCACGATCGGCATACGGATGGACCGCGTGCTCGACGGCGTCTCGGGCAGCCTGCTCGACCGGTTCCTCCACGCCGTGACCGAGCAGGCCGACGAGCGCGGGATGCGCATCCTCCTCTACACGGCACGGTCGCCGGAGGAGGAGATCGCGCAGATCGGCCGCCTGCGCGACGGCGCCGACGTCGACGCCTTCGTGCTCACCTCGACCTTCTACGGCGATCCGCGCACCGCGTGGCTCATCGACCAGGGCGTGCCCTTCGTGACGTTCGGCCGCCCGTGGGGAGTCGACGACGAGAACGATCCGCAGCACCTCTGGGTCGACGTCGACGGCGCCTCCGGAGTCGCGCAGGCGACCGAGCACCTCGTCACCGAGGGCTGCACCCGCATCGCCTTCCTCGGCTGGCCCGACGGGTCGGCGACGGGCGACGACCGGCGCAGCGGCTGGGAGCGGGTCCTCCGCGAGCGCCTCCCCGAGTCGCCGCTGACGGTCGCGGCGGCCGAGGACGACGTGCAGCGGGCGCGGTCGGCGGCGATGACCCTCCTCCGCGACGAGCCGGGGATCGACGGGCTGGTCTGCGCCTCCGACTCGCTGGCCCTCGGCGCGTCGATGGCGGCGGTGGCGGTCGGTCGAGCGCAGCTGCCGATCGTCGGCTTCGACAACACCCCGGTCGCGGCGGCGGTCGGGCTCTCGAGCGTCGAGCAGGACCTCGGCGCCGTCGCCGCGGGAGTGCTCGAGCTGCTGCTCGGCGAGCACGGCGACGACGTCGTCCACCGCGAGCTCGCCCCCGGCGAGGCGCACCGCCTGATCGAGCCGCACCTCGTCGTGCGGACGCCCCTGCACCAGCACTGACCCCACCCCCGGCCGCACCCGAGGCGGCCGACATCTCCCACGAAAGGCTCCGACCATGACACCCACCCACACCGCGGCACGATGGGGTGCCGCCCTGCTCGCCGGCGCGACGATGCTCGGCCTCGCGGCCTGCTCGAGCGGAGGCGGCGGCGACGACGGAGGGTCGGGCGACTCCGCCGGCCTCACCGTGATGATCGGCTCCTCCGGTGACGCCGAGACGACCGCCGTCACCGACGCGGTCACGAGCTGGGGCGAGGAGAACGGCACGACGGTCGACGTCGTCGCCGCGAGCGACCTCACGCAGCAGCTCGGCCAGGGCTTCTCGGGCGGCAACCCGCCCGATCTCTTCTACATGAGCTGGGACCAGTTCCAGACCTACGCGAGCAACCGCTACCTCGAGCCCTACGCGCAGGACGCCGGGAACGCCGACGCCTTCTATCCGGCGCTGCGCGACGCCTTCACCTACGACGACCAGTTCTACTGCGAGCCCAAGGACTTCTCGACGCTCGGCCTCATCATCAACACGGACCTCTGGGCGGCGGCCGGACTGACGGACGCCGACATCCCGACCGACTGGGCCTCGCTCGAGGCGGCCGCGACGACGCTCACCGCGAACGGCGTCGCCGGGCTCTCGTTCGGCGCGGAGTACGCCCGCATCGGCACGTTCATGAACCAGGCCGGCGGTTCGCTGCTGTCGGAGGACGGCCAGACGGTCACGGCGGACACCCCGGAGAACGTCGCGGGCCTCACCGAGGTGAAGAAGCTGCTGACCGACGGGACGCTGAAGTTCCCGGCCGACCTCGACTCCGGCTGGTCGGGCGAGGCGTTCGGCAAGGGCGCCGCCGCGATGGTCATCGAGGGCCCGTGGATCAACGGAGCGCTCGCCGCCGACTACCCCGACGTGAACTACACGGTCGCCGAGCTCCCCGCGGGCCCGGGCGGGAAGTCGACCTTCACCTTCAGCAACTGCTGGGGCATCCCGGTTGGCAGCGACACCGCGGACCAGGCCGAGTCGCTCGTGACCGCGCTCACCTCGGACGAGCAGCAGCTCGCCTTCTCGGACGCCTTCGGCGTGATCCCGTCGACCGAGACCGGGGCCGCGGAGTACGCGACCAAGTATCCCGAGAACGCCGCCTTCGTCTCGGGCAACGACTACGCCGTGAGCCCCGTCGCCTTCGCCGGCGCCGCGACCGTGATCACCGACTTCAACTCGGCCCTCGAGGGCCTGGCGACCGGCGATCCGGAGGCGATCCTCGCGGATCTGCAGACGAACCTGCAGGACGCGCTCGACACGGCCACCGCGCAGTAGCCCGACTCCGGGAGGCGGCGGACCCGACCGCCGCCCCCCGGTCCCACCCGCATCGCGAATCGTCGAAGGAGACGCATCGATGAGCACCACCGTCGCCGCGCGGAGGCGCCGTTCCGGCATCCGCGGGCACGAGGCCCGCTACGGCTGGCTCTTCACCCTGCCGGCCCTCGTCATCGTCGGCGTGTTCCTCGTCGTGCCGATCGGCCTCGCCCTCTGGGTCAGCGTCAGCAACTGGAACGGCCTCGGCTCCCCGCTCGGCCCGACCGCCCAGTTCGTCGGCGGCGACAACTACCGGGCCGTGCTCCTCGACTCCGGTCTCGCGCAGAAGGACTTCGGCACCGCGATCCGCAACAACGTCTACTACGTGCTGCTCGTCGTGCCGCTGCAGACCGCGCTCGCGCTGTTCCTCGCGGTGCAGGTCAACCGGCGGATCCTCCGCGGCCGCGGCTTCTTCCGCACCGCGTTCTACTTCCCCTCCGTCACCTCCTCGATCGCGATCACCGTGATCTTCCTCTTCCTCTTCAGCGCCTCCGGAGTGGTCAACGCGGTGCTCGGCTGGTTCGGCGCCGACGGCCCGACCTGGATGGCCGATCCGACCGGAGTGCTGCACAGCCTGCTCGGGCTGATCGGCCTCGACGGCACGGGCTTCGGGGGAACCGCGCCTCTCGGGCTGACCTGGTGGGACTGGCTGTCCGGCCCCTCCGTCGCGATGTGCGTGCTGATCACCATGGCGATCTTCACCACCTCGGGCACGTTCATGCTGCTGTTCCTCGCGGCGCTGCAGAACATCGGCGCCGAGATCGACGAGGCCGCGCTGATGGACGGCGCGGGGCCGCTGCGCAAGTTCTTCTCGGTGACGCTGCCGATGCTGCGCCCGACGCTCTTCACCGTGCTCACCCTCGGCCTCATCGGCACCTGGCAGGTGTTCGACCAGATCTACCTCACCGGAGGAGGGTCTCCGGGCAAGACGCTGCTCACCCCCGCCTACCTCGCCTACGAGTCGTCGTTCACCGATCTGCGCTGGGGCCAGGGCGCCGCGATCGCCTTCATCCTGTTCTTCATCATCGTCGTCCTCACGTTGCTGCAGCGCGCGATCCTCCGCGAGAAGGGCGAGCCCCGCAAGCGCGCGGGCCGCGCCGCCCGCGCCGACGCCGCGACGACCCTCACCACGGGAGGTGTGCGATGAGCACGCTCGTCTCCGACCGCACCACCGCCGACCCGACGCCGGAGGAGCAGCCCGCCCGCGTCCCGCACCGTCGCGTCACCCTCGGCGCCCGCGGTCGCGCCTCGCTCATCGGCGGCTACCTGCTGCTGATCGGGCTCGCGCTGGTCTACATCTACCCGTTCCTGATCTCGGTCGCCTCGTCGTTCAAGACCGACTCCGACGCGACCGCGAACCCGCTGTCGCTGCTCCCGGCGACCTGGTCGTTCGCCTCCTACGAGCGCCTCTTCACCGACGTGCCGCTGCCGCTGTGGACGCTGAACTCGGTGATCGTCACCGTGGTCGTCACGGTCGGCCGCGTGTTCTTCGACTCGCTCGCGGGCTACGCGCTCTCGCGGCTGCGCTTCCGCGGGCGCGGGCTGCTGTTCGCGCTGTTCATCGGAGTGATGAGCGTGCCGAGCGTCGTGCTGCTGATCCCGCGGTTCCTGATCCTCAAGCAGCTCGGGCTCTACGACAGCTACGCGGGGATGATCGTGCCGCTGATCGTGGACGCGGCGGGCATCTTCATCATGAAGCAGTTCTTCGACTCGATCCCACTGTCGATCGAGGAGGCCGCGCGGATCGACGGAGCGGGAGTGTTCCGCACGTTCCGCTCGATCGTGGTGCCGATGGCGCGGCCGGCGATCGTGACGCTGTTCATCCTGTCGTTCCAGGGCTCGTGGAACGAGTTCTCGCACTTCGTGGTGTCGCGGCAGTCGCCGGAGCTGAACACGCTGACCACCGGAGTCGCGTCGCTGGTCTCGGGCCAGCTGGGCACGGGCAACCAGTACCCGCTGCAGCTCGCGGCGGCGGTGCTGATGTCGATCCCGGTGGCCGTGCTCTTCTTCGTCTTCCAGAAGCGCATCATGAACACCACGGAGGGCGCCGAGAAGGGCTGACGCGGGGGCCCCTCCAGGCCGGCGCATCGACCAGCGAGGAGGGGGCGGGTGCGATCCGCAAGGGCACGCGGAAGGGGCGCCCCGCCGATGCGGAGCGCCCCTTCTCGAGCGCGGGTGCCTCTACTTCGCGAGGAACTCGAGGACGACGCGGTTCCACTCGTCGGCGTGGCTGACGTTGACGCCGTGCGGGGCGCCCGCGACGACGTACAGCTCGGAGCCGGGGATCGCCGCGTGCGTGCGCGCTCCCGAGCCCTCGAACGGAACGGTGCCGTCTCCGTCGCCGTGGATGACCAGCGTGGGGACCGAGACCTTCGGCAGGTCCTCGCGGAAGTCGGTCGTCGCGAACGCGGTCATGCAGGCCAGTGCGGCGTGCTTGGACGACTGCTTCGCGAGGGCGAGCGCGTCCTGGCGCTGCGCCTCCGTGACCTTGAGGACGCCGTCGACCGAGAAGAACTCGGTCGTGAACTGCTCGTAGAAGTCGTCCTCGCTCTTGGTGAGGCCGGCCGTCATCTCGGCGGCCGCCGACTTCTCGAGCGGACCCTCCGGGTTGTCGTCGGTCTTCATCAGGTACGGCGGCACCGCGGAGGCGAAGACGACGCTGTGCAGGCGCTCGGCACCGTACTTCGAGAAGTAGCGGGCCACCTCGCCGCCGCCCATCGAGAAGCCGACGAGCGAGACGTCCTGCAGGTCGAGCTCGGTGAGCAGCGTGTGCAGATCCTCGGTGAGGGTGTCGTAGCTGTACCCGGTGAGGGGCTTGTCGCTGCGACCGAAGCCGCGGCGGTCGTACGTGATGACGCGGTAGCCGGCGGCCGCGAAGGCCGGGACCTGCTCGCTCCAGGACTCGCCCGAGAGGGGCCAGCCGTGGATGAGGACGATCGGACGGCCCGAGCCGCCGGTGTCGTCGACGTGGAGGTCGGTGTCCTTGAAGAGTCCGTGGTGGGCGGTGATCTCTGCCATGAGTCGTGCTCCTTCCGGCGCCGAGGATCGGCGTCATTCAGCTGTTCGAAGGAGCGTCGCGCCGCGGATGGGGAGGAGGCTGGGAGGGGAGGGACCCTTGACAGCCCCTCCCCGCACTGGTTAAAGGATCGCGTCGACCGCGGCGAGGATCTCGTCGGTCTCGGTGCGCGTCGTGTAGTCGACGTGCACGTCGGCGAACTGCACGACTCCGGCCTCATCGAGCACCAGGACCGTCGGGAACGGGATCGCGGCGGTGTCGTCGGCGTTGGAGTCCTTGACCGCGAAGCCCAGCTCGGTGTGCGCGGCGACCGCGGCGTCGCTCGGAGCGGTGACGATGCCGAGCTCGGCCGCGAGCACGTTGCCCGGGTCGGAGACGACGGTGAAGCCGAGCTCGCCGTCCGCGACCGATCCGGAGGCGTCGGCCGTCTGCGGGCTCACGGCCACCAGCGTGACGCCGCGCTCCGCGAGCGCGGGCGCGAGGGTGGCGTTGTAGTGGCGCAGGGTGATGTTGCAGTACGGGCACCACGCGCCGCGGTAGAACACGAGCACCGCCGCTCCCCGGCCGAGGACGGAGGCGAGGTGGACGGTCTCGCCGCCGACGGTCAGAACCGTCGCGCTCGGCAGCCGGTCGCCGACCGAGACAGCGCCGTCGGGGACTCCGCTCGACACCAGGTCGGCCTGCTCGGCCGCGAAGACCGCGGCGAGCTCGTCGCCGATCGTCTCGTTGAAGCCGGTCGTGAACTCGGCGGACTGGGCGCCGATCGTCGAGGTGGTCTGCTCGGTGGGCATCGTCGTCTCCGTCCGGGCGGCCGTCGATCGGCCGTTCCCGGCGCGATCGTAGGTTCGATGCCTTCGAGTCGACCCCGAGAAGGGTCACATTTCGTCACGGAGCGGAGCCCGCCAGCACCGCGGTGAGCAGGCTCTCGAGGGCGCTGCCGAGCCCGGCGCGGCTCGGCCCGTCGTGATCGAGGTCGCCGTCGAGGATCGCGTCGGCCGTCGCGACGAGAACCGCCAGCGCCGGGGACGAGCGGACGGCGAGCAGAGGGCTCGACTCCGCTCGAGGGCTCAGCAGCTCGAGGCGCGCACTCGGCGCCCCGGTCGTGAGGGTCGCGGAGGCGGGCAGCGTCGTGAACCGGCCCCGCTCGACCGAGTCGGTCGCTCCGCTCGGCGTGGTGATCGTGACGACGCCCTCGAGGGGTACGACGAGCAGGAGGCCGGTGGACGCGTCCGGTCGACGCAGCGACGCGGCGGTGTGCCAGAGCCGCCGGACCGTCACTCCGGAGCCCGTCCACTCCTGTGGCACGAGGGTGAGCGTCGCCGCCTCCGCTTGCATCCCGCGTGAGCTCAGCCACTCGCGAGCGGCGGAGTCGCGCAGCGGCGTCACGGAGAGGTCCTGGGGTGCACGGTCACGATGGCTCCCTCGCGAGTCACGGCAGATGAGGAACCGTCAGTTTAGCCCGGCCGCAGGCGTCGCACCCCCATCGGCGGGAGTTCCGGCGCCGGACGCACGAGATGCCGCCCGGGTCGCGCGGAACACGACCGGGGCGGCATCTCAGGGGGAGGTGCGGGCTACTGGAATCCGCCCCCGCGGTCCTCCGGGTCCTCGATGGGGTCGGAGTCGGGCTTGTCGAGCGAGTACGTCACGTGGACCGCCTCGCCGACCTCCTTCGCGGCGACGGAGGTGTAGACCAGGTGGGTCTCCTGGCCGTCGACGGCCGCGTAGACGTCGACCTCCTTCTCGTACCCGCCGTCGGTGCTGACACGGGTCTCGGTCTGGCCGTCGAACGGCCCGCCCTGGAAGAAGGCGAGATAGCTCTCGCCCTCGGAGAGTTCGCGGATGTCGTTGCTCATGCCCCTAGTCCTACCACTGCAGGCGGAGCATCCGCGCGGCCTTGCACTCCGCCTACGGTGGAGGCATGACCGTCGTCCGCGCCGAGCCGCTCGCGATCCTCCGGCAGCGGACGAGCGCGAAGTGGCGGCTCCACCCCGAGGACGTGCTGCCGCTCTTCGTCGCCGAGACCGACTACCCGCTCGCGCCGGTGATCGCCGAGCGGCTCGTCGAGCGGGTGCGCGCCTCCGACACCGGCTACGCCTTCGGCCCCGGCCCGCTCGCGGGGGCGTTCGCCTCGTTCGCCGAGCGGCGCTGGGGCTGGCAGGTCGACTCCGCGCAGGTGCTGAGCACGACCGACGTCAGCGTCGCGATCCCCGAGACGCTGCGCGTCCTGCTGCCCCCGGCGAGCCGCGTCGTGATCACGCCGCCGGTGTACCCGCCGTTCTTCGAGCTGATCCCGGAGGCGGGGCACGAGGTCCTCGAGGTCGCGATGCTCGAGGAGTCGGGCGCGTACCGCCTCGACCTCGCCGGCATCGAGCGCGCCTTCGCGGCGGGAGCGGCCGCGATCCTGCTGTGCAACCCGCAGAACCCGCTCGGCCTCCCGCACCCTGCGTCCGAGCTCGCCGAGCTGGCGGCGCTCGCCGAGGAGCACGGGGCGATCGTGCTCTCCGACGAGATCCACGGACCGCTCGCGCGCACGGAGGACGGCTTCACACCGTTCCTCGCGGTGTCGGAGGCGGCCGCCAGGGTCGGCGTGTGCGCCACCTCCGCGAGCAAGGGCTGGAACCTGGCCGGGCTCAAGTGCGCGCTGATCGTGACGGCCGACGAGCGGCTCCACTCGGCGCTCGGACGGCTGCCGGAGGAGGTCGCCTGGCGGACGGGCCTGCTCGGCCTGCACGCGAGCGTCGCCGCGTTCGAGGAGGCGGAGGACTGGCTCGACGGGACGATCGCCGCGATCGACGAGAGCGCCGCGCTGCTCGGGACGCTGCTCGCCCGGCTGCTCCCCGCCGCTCGCTACCGTCGGCCGCGAGCGGGGTACCTCGCCTGGATCGACCTGCGCGACGCGGGACTCGGCGTCGATCCGGCCGCGGTGATCCTCGCCGAGGCGCGGGTGGCTCTCTCGTCGGGCGCCGACTTCGGCCGCGAGGGCCGCGGCTTCGTGCGGCTCAACCTCGCCTGCTCCCCGGAGGTGCTGGAGGAGGCGGTGACCCGCATCGCGAGGGCGGCGGCCTGCAGCCGGTTGGTCGGGTAGCCCCGTCGCCTTGCCTGCTGGTCGAGTAGCCGCCGCAGGCGGCGTATCGAGCGGCGAAGCCGCGATGCGTCTCGGTGGTGAGGGAAAAGAGGGCGCTCGTCGCCCTCCATGCTGGTCGAGTAGCCCCGCAGGGGCGTATCGAGACCCGCGAGCGTCAGCAGATCGGGCTTCTGATCTGGACTTCTGGCGCTGGTGGATCTCGATACGCCCGCTGCGCGGGCTACTCGATCAGCAAGGCAGCGACCACACGCAGGAGGTCACTTTTCCTAGGAGACCGACCAGCGTCAGCAGGTCAGGCTCCGGGCCTTGCCGTCTGACGGACGTGGATCTCGATACGCCCGCTGCGCGGGCTGCGGGCTCGATCAGCAGGCACGGCCGAGAACGTAGGATGACGGGGATGACGATCGGACGCCGCACCTTCCTGTCGGGAGCCGCCACGGGCGTCGGCCTCCTGGTCCTCGCGGGGTGCACGCCGCCGCGCCCGACGCCGACGCGCTCGGTCACGAAGGCGCCCGTCCCGACGGTGAGCACGACCGCCGTCCCGACGCCCGCCGCGTTCGTGCGCTCCGCCTGGGGCACCGACCCGTACTCGCTGGGCTCCGTCTCGTACCTGCCCGTCGGAGCGACGCCCGAGCACCGCGACGACCTCGCGCAGAACGTGCTCGACCGGCTGTTCTTCGCGGGCGAGGCCACCGACACCGAGGCGCCGGCGACGCTGCAGGGGGCCTGGAACTCCGGCGTGCGCGCGGCGGGCGAGATCGCCGCGATCGCGGCCGACGGCGAGCGCATCGCGATCATCGGCGCGGGGCTGGCCGGCGCGATCGCGGCGCGGCGCCTCCTCGACGCCGGCTACGACGTGACCCTCGTCGAGGCGCGCGACCGCGTCGGCGGCCGCATCGCGACCTCGACGCCCGACGGCTGGCCGATCGCCGTCGACACCGGCGCCTGGGCGCTGACCGAGGCCGGCCCGGCGCTGCGCGAGAGCGTGCTCGACGCGGGGATCTCCCTCTCGGCCATCGACCTCGCGACCGTCCGCTCGGTGGCCGCCGACGGCGGTGACCTCGACGTGCAGACCACCGGCCCCGAGGCCCTGACCCGCGCTCTCGAGTGGGGCGCCGAGCAGCAGGAGGACCTGCCCCTGACCGAGGCCTTCGCGGGCTCGGGCGCCCCCGACCCGGCGAGCGCGGAGCCGGGCGGCGGCGACGGCGACGCCGAGCGGGTGGCCGCCTACCTCGCCGGGAGCGCCGCCCTGCGCACGGGCGCCGCGACCGCCGAGCTGTCGGCCTGGTACGGGCTGGGCGACGCGTCGGCCGCGACCACCGCGGAGGATCTCAGCGACGCCTCCGACAGCAGCCTGACGGACGGACTCGCGCCCCTCGTCGAGACCCTGCTCGAGGACGTCGAGGTGTCGCTGCGCGCCGTCGTCAGCGGCATCGGCTACGACGAGGACGGCGCGAGCGTGCGTCTGGCGACGGGGGAGTCGTTCACCGCCGACCGCGTCCTGATCACCGTGCCGATCGGAGTGCTGCAGACCGACGCGATCGCCTTCGACCCCGCCCTGCCGTTCGCGCACCGGGCGGCGATCGCGGCGCTGGGCTCGGGAGTGGTCGACTCGCTCTGGCTGCGCTTCGACGAGCCGTTCTGGGACGTCGAGGCCGTGACCGCCTCGCGCTGGTCGCTCGTGGGCTCGGAGGCGGGCATCACCGAGTGGGTGAACCTGCAGCCGGTCACGGGGGAGGCCGTCCTCGTCGGAGTGTTCGGGGCCGATCAGGCGCTGTCGCTGCAGGCGCTGAGCGACGACGAGCTGCTCACGGTCGCGCAGACGGCGCTGGAGCCGTTCGCCGCCGTCTCCGGCTGACGAGTTCGCGCAGCCTCGCCAGCGGGCCCCGCCACTCCGTGCTGCGCGTCGCGCCGAGGGGGCGCACCCGGCTGAGGGCGACGACGAAGGCCGCGATGCCCGAGATGAGGCCGAGCACGATCACGTCGTAGAGCACGAAGGCGACCGGCCCGTCGACCTGACCCGGGTCGAGGAAGAAGTAGGGGTACCAGCCGATCAGCGCGCCGCGGACGAGGGTGATCACGCCCCAGACGATCGGGAAGCCGAGGACGGTGAGGGCCGAGCGCCAGCGCACCGGGTGCCGCCCCGGCCCGAGGAGCCAGTCGAGCAGGGCGATCGTCGGGATGACGAAGTGCAGGAGCGCGCTCGACCAGGGCACGTCGACCCGCACCCCGCGGTTGTTGGCCTCGACCGCGATGAGCCCGAAGACGATGCCCGAGACGACGATGTAGGTCAGCACCAGCGCGCGGAGGCTGCTGAGCCAGCGCGGCTCGCGCTCGCGGGCGAGGCCGAGGAGGCCCGAGAGGCCGAGCACGACGACTCCGGCCATGTTCGACTGCGTCGTGAAGTAGGCGAAGAAGTTGTCGATCTGGAAGGCGCGGAAGCCCAGCGTGTAGAAGAAGTCGGCGACGAGGCCCACGGCGCCCAGGCCCGCGAGTGCGAGTCGGAGGATCGCGAACGCCTTCCGCACACCGCTCCGATCCGTCGCACCCCGCCCGGCGGGCCGGACCATCGTGCGATTCTACGGTCGCCCCGCTCGGAGCTCCCTCCCGCAAGGGGGCCGTGCGCTCTCCGACCAGCGACGGACGCGGAGGAGGGATCGCCGACGTAGCGTCGGAGGATGACGCGATCGGACGAGGGCGCACCCAGGGGGCAGCAGGCCGCGTTCATGGTGCTCGGAGGCGTGTTCCTCGCGGTGTGCGCCGTGCTCGTCCTCACCGGGAACTCGGCCTGGATCGCGTTCCTCCCGGTCGGGATCACCTTCTTCGCGATCGGCGCCGCGGGGCGACCGGGCGAGCCGGCCGAGGCGGACTCCCCTCCGCCCTCCGAGGAGCCCGACGGCGTCGCGTCGGACGCCCCCGGGCGCTGAACGCACCGCGCGTCGGGCGACCGGGATACCGTGCACTATGCCGTTCACGCCGAGCCACGCCGTCGTCGCTCTCGCGTTCTCGAACGGGCGCATCCCGGCCGCCGCGGTGGCCGTCGGCGCGATGGTGCCCGATGTCGGCCTCTACCTGCCGGTGCGCTGGGCGCGGGAGTCGACCCACTCGCTCCTCGGCGTCGTGACGGTCGATCTGCTCCTCGGCGCGCTCGGCCTCCTGCTCTGGAGCGTGCTGCTCGCGCCTGCCTGGCGCGACCTCGCCCCGTGGATCGTGCGGGTCCGCCTTCGCCCGCCCCCGCGGCGACCGCGGGGCGCCCGCGCGTGGACCGTGACGCTGCTGCTCGCGGCGGCGGGCCTGGTGATCGGATCGGCCAGCCACGTGCTCTGGGACGGCTTCACCCACCTGGGCGGGCCGTTCGTCGCGGCGGCGCCCTTCCTGCAGCAGCAGTTCGGCCCGTTCCCCGGCTACAAGTGGGCGCAGTACGCGAGCGGGGTGCTGGGTCTGCTCGGCCTCGCGATCGGAGCGGCGGTCTGGTACGTCACACGGCGGCCGCATCCGATCAAGGAGGACGGCCGAGGGCCGGCCAGGCTCGCCGCGTGGACGGCCGTGCTCGCGGCGGCGATCGTGCCGGCCGGGATCGTGCTCGCGGGGACCGGTCTCGACCCGTTCGAGGAGGAGTACCGCTCGTACGTGGTCGACGCGGCGATCCTCGTGGTCAGCTGGACCGCCGTCGCGCTCGTCGTCGTGGCGCTGCTGTGGCGGCTCGCGGGCCTGCCGGTGCCTCGTCCTGAAGCAGGAGCGGATCCGTCGTGAGGAGGATGCGCAGGTGCATAGCCCGCCGATACCGTCGAGGTGGCCCGTTGGGGCGGGCCGCCTTCGGGGGAAGGCACAAGGGGAAATCGAGGGCCCGCAGGCTGAGCCGCGGGCCCTCTACCTCTGCCCGGGAGCTCCTCCCGGAGGCCGCCGGTCAGCGGCGCTTGGCGCGGTTGCGCGCGGCGGCGGAGGGTCGCTCCTGCGGCCGCCGCGGCGCGCCCTCGCCGGCGGCGCCCTTCGGCAGCACCGAGGCGGGCGGGATCGGGCGGCGCGTGACCGGGCGGACCGGCTCGCCGCGGCGGGCCTGACCGGGGATGGGGCGCGACCGGCGCCCGTAGATCACCTCGGAGGAGTCGAGCAGCCACGGCACCAGCGCCACGGTCACGCCGTGCACGAGCAGGAGCTTCTGCCGGATGCGGCGCGACTTGTGGTTGTGCAGCGGCGTCTCCCACCAGTGCCCGACGATGTACTGCGGCATGTAGACGGTGATGATCTCGGACCCGTGCTCGAGGCGGTGCGCCTTGATGTACTTGATCAGCGGGTAGGAGATGTCGCGGTAGGGCGAGGCGATGCAGCGCAGCGGCACCTCGATGTCCATGCTCGCCCAGTCGGCCTTGAGCTGCGCGGTCTGCGCGTCGTCGATGGAGGAGTGGATCGCCTCGAGGCTCTCGTGCCGCGCGGCGATCGCGTAGTCGAGCGCCTTCAGGGTCGGCTTGTTCATCCGGCCGACGAGCACGATCGCGTGGTCGCCGTTGGCGCCGAAGGTCGTGGTCGGGTCGACCTCGATCTCCTTCTCGACGTCGCGGTAGTAGCGGTACACGCCCGCCATCAGGAAGCCGAGGATCGGCATCACGAGGTAGACGAGCCAGGCGCCGTGGGTGAACTTGGTGATCGTGACGACGACGAGCACCGCGAAGGTGAGGGTGGCGCCGAACAGGTTGATGCCGAGGCTGGTGTAGACGGTGCGCGAGCCCTCGCCGTTCCTGATCATCCGGATCCAGTGCTTCACCATCCCCGACTGGCCGAGGGTGAACGAGACGAAGACGCCGATGATGTACAGCTGCACCAGGCTCGTCAGCGAGGCCTGGTAGACGAGCAGGATGATGGCGGCGACCAGCGCCAGGATGATCACTCCGTTGGAGTAGATCAGGCGGTCGCCGCGGGTGTTCAGCGACTTGGGCGCGTAGCCGTCGCGGGCGAGGACGGAGCCGAGCAGCGGGAAGCCGTTGAACGCCGTGTTGGCGGCCAGCAGCAGCACCGCGGCGGTCGCGGCCTGGATCACGAAGAAGAGGATCGTGTTGTTGCCGAAGGTGGCGGCGGCGACCTGCGCGATCACCGAGCGCTGGGGAGTCGTCTCGCAGTTCGCGAAGCCGACCAGGTCGCAGGCGCGCTCTGCGTAGTGCACGTCCGAGAGCAGTGCCAGCGCGGTGAGCCCGACGAAGAGGGTGATCGCGATCGTGCCCATCGCGACGAGGGTGCGCTGCGCGTTCTTGACCTTGGGCACGCGGAACGCGGGGACGCCGTTCGAGATGGCCTCGACTCCGGTCAGCGCGGCGCACCCGCTCGCGAAGGAGCGCAGGAGGAGGAGGACGACCGCGGCCTGCGTCAGCTGCTCGCCCTCGACGGTGAAGCCGGCCGACTCGGCGACCGGGGTGTCGCCGAAGGCGGTGCGGGCGAGTCCGACGACGACCATCACGAAGACGCTCGCGACGAAGAGGTAGGTGGGGACGGCGAAGGCCTTGCTCGACTCCGAGACGCCGCGGAGGTTGACGGCCGCCAGGAGCACCACGAACAGGATCGCGAGCTCGACTCGCAGCGGCGCGAGCTCGGGCACGGCCGAGATGATGTTGTCCACTCCCGAGGCGACCGAGACCGCCACCGTGAGGACGTAGTCGACGAGGAGCGCCGCGGCGACCGTGAGGCCGGCCGTCTCGCCGATGTTGGTGCGGGCGACCTCGTAGTCGCCGCCTCCCGAGGGGTAGGCCTTGATGAGCTGCCGGTAGCTCAGGACGACCACGACGAGCAGGACGACCACGCAGGCCGCGACCCACGGGGCGAAGGTGAGGAAGGAGAGGCCGCCGAGCATCAGGATCATCAGCAGCTCCTGCGGCGCGTAGGCCACGGAGGAGAGCGGGTCGCTGGCGAAGATGGGGAGCGCGAGGCGCTTGGGCAGCAGCTGCCCCTCGAGCTTGTCGCTGGGCAGCGGCTCGCCGATGAAGAAGTGCTTCGCGGTGCGGAGCTCGTTCGGGTCGGTGGGTAATTCCTCCGCGTCGGACGGCGGCGCCTCGTGTGTCACGAGCGACGACACTACTCCGCGCAAAGGGGGAGTCAAGCCGCGTGGACGCGGGGCGAACGGCGGCTGAACCCGCGCTGTGACCGGGGGTTTCGCGGGCGGGTCGACCGGGTCGCGCGGAAGGGTCATCATTTGTGGGACAGGGGGGCAAATGACCCCCGTACTGGGGCCACCCCAGATGCTGTGAAATCACCCGAAGTCTGTTGGAGTCGAGAGCGAGTCACTCCGACGGGGGGAGCGGGCGCGGTTCAGGCCGTCACCGCACGGAGAGACCCGCACTCCACGCCGCCTCCCGGCGCCTACCCGAGTCCCGCAGCAGCGGCGCGGGCGCCCTGTCCGTGCGCCCTCGATTCCTCGCACTCCACCACCGAACCGTCGGCCGAGACGCCGACAGAATCGACGGAACCCGTGTCCTCCCTTCGCACCGCTCCGGCCTCCGCGCCGCCGGCCCGATCCCTGCTCCGCCGAGCCGCGGGCCTCGCGACGGCGCTCGCCGTGGTCGGCGGCCTCGCCCTCGCCGGCTCCGCCCCCGCCCAGGCCGCCTCCGGCCGCTACCTCGTCACCGTCGACTCCAAGTCGGTCTCGCAGCAGCTCGTCTCGGCTCTCGGCATCGCCGACGAGATCCAGTACGACGGAGGCGTCGCCGGATTCACCGCGACCCTCACCGATCGCCAGAAGGCGCTCCTCGAGGCCGACTCGCGGATCCTCGGCGTCGCCTCGGCCGACCAGGTCGTCGAGGGCCAGGCCCAGACGATCCCCTCGCACGTGCTCACGGCGGAGGCCGACAAGGCTCCCGTGCGCGCGGGCGACGGAGTGACGAACTACTCCGGCCCGGCCGTCGCGGTCATCGACTCCGGCGTCAGCGCCCACCCCGACTACAACCTCGCCCAGCAGATCAACTGCTTCGGGTCCGGCACCGCCGCCGACGCCAACGGTCACGGCACCGGCGTCTCGGGCTACATGGCCGCCCTCGACAACGGCTCGGGAACGGTCGGCGTCGCCCCCGGCGCTCCCGTCTACTCCGTCCGTGCGCTCGACGCGAACAACCGCGGCACCACCGCGACCCTGATGTGCGCCCTCGACTGGGTGTCGGCCAACGCCGCGAAGTACAACATCAAGGTCGTCAACATGTCGCTCGCGACCTACGGCACCGACGACGGCAACTGCGGCCGCTCGAACGGCGACGTGATCCACCAGGCGATCTGCGACCTCGAGAGCAAGGGCGTCGTCACCGTCGGCTCGGCCGGCAACACCTCCGAGGACCTCGCGGGCTGGATCCCCGCCGCCTACGACGAGACCCTCGCCGTGACGAACTTCGCGAACTACGACGGCAAGCCCGGCGGACTCGCCTCGATCCCGTGCGCGTCGATCACCACCAAGGACGACACCGTCGCGGTCAACAGCAACTTCGCCGTCTCGGCCGCCGACCAGAAGCACACCATCGCCGCTCCGGGCATGTGCCCGTACACCACCAAGAAGGGCGGCTCGTACGCGTACATCCAGTCCGGCACGAGCATGGCGGCCGCGGCCGTCAGCGGCGTCGTCCTCGACTGCCTGAGCTCCGGTGGATCCTGCGTCGGCAAGACCCCGACGCAGATCCGCGCCCAGGTCATCGCGCAGGCGAAGGCCGCCACGACCCGCGGCCGCACCTTCCAGGGCGACCCGACGCGCGCGACCGCCGGCCGCTACTTCGGCTACGGCGTGAGCACCCTCCCGACCGGCACCGTGACGGAGCCGACCACGCCGCCCACGACGCCGCCGACCACTCCTCCCACCACGCCGCCGACGACGCCTCCCACCACGGCGCCTCCGACCACGCCGCCCACCACGCCTCCGGCGACGGCGCCCGACACCCAGAAGCCCACGGTCGCGATCACCTCGCCGGCCTCGGGCACGACGGTCACCGGCTCCATCCGACTGGTGGCCTCCGCCAGCGACAACGTCGGAGTGACGGCGGTCGCGTTCTACGCGGGATCGACGAAGCTCGGCAACGGCGTGAAGCAGTCGAACGGCACGTGGACGCTCTCGGCGAGCTCCGCCTCGTACCCGAACGGCAGCTACCAGGTGACGGCCAAGGCCCAGGACAAGGCCGGGAACCTCACGACCAGTGCAGCCGTCACGCTGCGCGTCGCCAACTGAGACGGTGTTCTCTTAGCCAAGAAAGAAGGGGAGGTGGGGGGAGGGGGGAGGGGGCTGGTTCTCTCCCCCTTGCTGATCGAGTAGCGCGCGCAGCGGGCGTATCGAGATCCCTGTCCGTCAGAAGGGCGGGGCAGAAGCTCGATCCGCTGAAGCCGGTGGGTCTCGATACGCCGCCTGCGGCGGCTACTCGACCAGCAGGGGAGGAGGGGCCGGAGGGCCGGTTCTCTGGGGGAAGTGTCCCGTTGCGGGAGGCCCCTCTGCTGACGCGGGTGGGGTCGGGGGCCGCTCTTCGGGAGGATCAGAAGTGCACGTCCCCATTCGGGGGTAACTCTTTTGCGGGGGGATGGGCAGAGGATGGGGCATGAGCCGTCTGCGTCCCGATTCCAGCCGTGTCGTCCAGTACTCCCGCTTCGGAGGGGCTGACGTCCTCGAGATCGCGGAGGTCGAGAGGCCGAAGCCCGGGGCGGGCGAGGTGCTCGTCGAGGTCCTCTCGGCGGGGGTGAACCACATGGAGGCGTTCATCCGGCAGGGGATGTTCGACTCCGACCACTCCGCTGTCTTCCCCATGCGGCAGGGCACCGACCTGGCCGGCACGGTCGTCGCGCTCGGCGATGGCGTCACCGATCTGAAGCTGCGCAGCGAGGTGGTGGGCCACGCGCTCGTCGGCTCGCACGCGACCCACGTCGTCGTGCCCCGCGAGAACCTGGTCGCGAAGCCGGCCTCGGTCAGCTGGGAGGTGGGCGGCGCCCTCTTCCTCGCGGGGGTCACCGCCTGGCGCGCTCTCGAGGCGGTCCGCGTGCGCGAGGGCGACACCGTCGTGGTGTCGGCCGCGGCCGGCGGAGTCGGCAGCCTCGAGATCCAGCTCGCGAAGCTCCGCGGAGCGACGGTGCTCGGCACGTGCGGCGAGCGCAACTTCGACTACCTCCGCCAGATCGGCGTGAAGCCCATCGTCTACGGCGACGGGATCGCCGACCGAATCCGAGCCGCGGCTCCGAACGGCGTGACCGCGTTCCTCGACAACTTCGGCGGCGACAACGCCGCGCTCGCGCAGGAGCTCGGCATCGAGCCCGGCCGCTTCCACTCCAGCGACGACCGCAAGGAGATCGAGCTGCGGGCCGTCTGGCCCGACCCCGAGACGGCGCGACGCGACACCGAGATCCTCGGCGAGCTGGTGACGCTGGTCGGGGCGCAGAAGCTGCGGGTGCTGGTCTCGGGCTTCTACCCGTTCGACCACATCCAGGACGCGTTCGACGACCTCGAGAAGCGGCACTCCCGCGGCAAGATCGTCCTCGGCATGAACCCCGTCGACTCCGCCCGCGTGACGAAGGCGCGCGACGTGCACGAGTCCCGCGCCTAGCGCCTCGCCGCCGGGCACCGCCGCGCCGCCAGAATGGTCCCCGGAGGCGCGCGGTGCGCCGGAGAAGGGGAGCCGCCGTGGAGGAACCGGTCGTCGCGATCATCTGGATCGTCTCGTTCGTCGTCGTCACCGTGATCGTGACGGGCCTCTCGGGGCGGGTGGGCTGGTCGGCTCCGGTCGCGTTAGTGCTCGTGGGGGCGCTGGTCTCGTTCGTGCCCGGCATCCCCGAGGTGGTGGTCGAGCCCGACGTGGTCCTCTACGGGATCCTGCCGCCGCTGCTCTACGCGGCGGCCATCCGCACCTCCGTGCTCGACGTCAGGGCCCGCGGCGACAGCATCCTGCTGCTCTCGGTGGGGCTCGTGGTCTTCACAGTGCTGGTCGTCGGTGCGGTGGCGTGGGCCGTCGTCCCGGCGATCTCGATCGCCGCCGCCCTCGCCTTCGGGGCGATCGTGGCGCCGACCGACGCGGTGGCGGTGACGGCGATCGCGGGGCGGCTCCGCCTCCCTCGGCGCATGCTCACGGTGCTCGAGGGCGAGAGCCTGCTCAACGACGCGACGGCGCTGGTCGCGCTGAACGCCTCCCTGCTCGCGATCGTGAGCACGGTGACGCCCGGCGGCATCGCGCTCGACTTCGTGCTGGCCGTCGTGGTCGGCGCGGGAGTGGGCGTCGTCATCGCCGTCGTGCTCGGATTCATCCGCAAGCAGGTGCAGTCGTCGGTGCTCGACACGAGCCTCTCGCTGGTGACGCCCTACGTCGCCTTCATCCCGGCGCAGCTGCTGCACGGCTCCGGAGTGCTCGCGGTGGTCGTCGCCGGGCTCTTCCTCGGCTTCCGCTCGCCGGTGATCCAGTCCGCGCAGGCGCGCATCGCGGAGTCGCTGAACTGGCGCACGATCCAGTTCCTGCTCGAGAACGCGGTGTTCCTGTTCATCGGGCTGAGCCTCTCCTCCGTCGTCGGTGCGACCGCCGACTCGGGCATCGGGGTCGGGGAGACGGTGGGCATCAGTGCGGCGATCCTCGCGGCGCTCATCGGCAGTCGCGTGCTGTGGATGTGCATGACGACGATGCTGTTCCGGCACGGACCGCGGCGGCTCCAGCAGCGCGGCTGGACCTGGCCGACCGCGATCGGGGTCTCGTTCGCGGGGATCCGCGGAGTGGTGACGCTGGCCGCGGCCTTCCTGCTGCCCGAGGAGACTCCGCAGCGGGCGTTCCTCCAGTTCCTCGCCTTCGTGGTCGTGGCCGGCACGCTCGTGGAGGGGCTCGCCCTGCCGCGCCTCGTCCGCGCGCTCGAGCTGCCGCCTCCGAACGAGATGCAGGAGCACGTCGAGAAGCAGATGCTGCTCGCCGAGGCGCAGACCGCCGGCCTCGCGCGACTCGACCAGGAGCCGCAGGACGGAGTCGAGGAGCGGGTGCTGGACCGGCTGCGGCGGAACGCGACGTTCCTCGCCGACGCACTCGAGAACCCTCCGGCCGACGGCGAGCCGCTCACCCGCTCGTACAACCGGCTGCGCCGCGTGATGATCGAGGCCGAGCGGGAGGCGGTGCTCAAGGCCCGCGCGGAGGGGCGCTACCAGGAGCCCGCGGTGGTCAGCGCGCTGGCGTTCCTCGACGTCGAGGAGGAGGCGCTGGCGGTCGGTCGGCAGTAGCCAACGCACTGGCCCGATGGGGTGGAATCCTATAGGATCGATGCTGTTCGGCCGCAGGGCCGCACGACTCGATGATGAGGAGCACCGCGCGCATGACCCGACTCTGGAACGAACCGGCCGACTTCGCCGACGACATGGTGGACGGCTTCGTCCGCGCCAACGGCCGCTGGGTCCGCAAGGTCGTCGGAGGCGTCTCGCGCTCGACCCGCTCCGAGGAGCCCGAGGTCGCCGTGGTCATCGGAGGCGGCTCCGGCCACTACCCCGCGTTCGCAGGCCTCGTCGGCCCGGGGCTCGCGCACGGCGCCGCGATGGGCAACCTCTTCGCCTCGCCGTCGGCGCACCAGGTCGAGAGCGTCGTCCGCGCGAGCGAGCAGGGCCGCGGCGTGCTGCTCAGCTACGGCAACTACGCCGGCGACGTGCTGCACTTCACCGCCGCGCAGGACGTGGTGCGCGCCGAGGGAATCGACTGCCGCACCGTCACCGTCACCGACGACATCTTCAGCGCCCCGCCCGCCGAGGCGCACAAGCGCCGCGGGATCGCGGGAGACCTCACCGTCTTCAAGGTCGCGGGCGCCGCGGCCGCCGCCGGCTACGACATCGACGGGGTCGAGCGCGTCGCCGTCGCGGCCAACGACCGCACCCGCTCGCTCGGCGTCGCCTTCACCGGCTGCACGCTGCCGGGAGCGGAGGAGCCGCTCTTCACGGTCCCCGAGGGACGGATGGCCGTCGGCCTCGGCATCCACGGCGAGCCCGGCATCGACGAGGTCGACATCCCGAGCGCGGCCGAGCTGGGCGAGCTGTTCGTCACCCACCTGCTCGCCGACGCCGAGATCCCCGAGGGCGTCTCGATCGACGGAGCGCGCGTCGTGCCGGTGCTCAACGGTCTCGGCTCGGTGAAGAGCGAGGAGCTCTTCGTCGTCTACAGCACGATCGCCGATCTCCTCGAGGCGCGCGGCGTGACCCTCGTCGACCCGCAGGTCGGCGAGTTCTGCACCAGCTTCGACATGGCGGGCGTCTCGCTCACCCTCTTCTGGGTCGACGACGAGCTCGAGACGCTGTGGACGGCTCCGAGCGACACCCCGGCCTACCGCACGGGGTCGGTCGACGGCGGGGCGCTCGTGGCGGTCGCCGCCTCGAGCGACGAGGTCGCGGAGGAGGAGCTGCCCGAGTCGACGGAGGAGTCCCGCGCCGCCGCGGTCGTGCTGGCCTCGGCGCTCGACGCCGTCCGCGCGGTGATCGACGCGAACGCCGACGAGCTCGGGCGCCTCGACTCCATCGCAGGAGACGGCGACCACGGCATCGGCATGAAGCGCGGCGCCCGGGCCGCAGCGGAGGAGGCCGCGTCGGTGCTCGAGCGCGGCGCCGGCGCGCAGTCGCTCCTGGCCCGCGCCGGCGACGCTTGGTCGGACCGGGCCGGCGGAACCTCCGGAGCGCTCTGGGGCGTCATCCTGAACACGCTCGGCGGTGCTCTCGGCGACGACCGCGCCGTGACCGCGCAGGACGTCAGCGCCGGCGCGACCGCCGCCTCCGACGCAGTGCGCGAGTACGGCAAGGCGACGATCGGCGACAAGACGATGGTCGACGCGCTCGCTCCGTTCGTGAACACCCTGGCCGAGCGGGTCTCGGCGGGCGAAGCGCTCGCCTCCGCCTGGACCACCGCCGCCGGTAGTGCCCGCGCCGCCGCCGACGCCACCTCCGACCTCATGCCCGGCCTCGGGAGGGCGCGCTCGCACGGCGAGAAGTCGCTCGGCACCCCCGACCCCGGAGCGATCTCGTTCGCGCTGATCGTCGAGACGATCGCCGCGCAGCTGACCGACACCACCGCCTCGACGAAGGAGACCCCGTGAGCACCACCTGGAGGATCGTCATCGGATCCGACGACGCCGGCTACGACTACAAGGAGATCCTCAAGCGCGATCTCGAGGCCGACGACCGCGTCGTCTCGGTGGTCGACGTCGGAGTCGACGCCGACGGGCACACCGCCTATCCGACCGTCGCGACCACCGCGGCCGAGAGGGTGGCGCGCGGCGAGGCCGACCGGGCCCTGCTGATCTGCGGCACCGGCCTCGGAGTCGCGATCGCGGCGAACAAGGTGCCGGGCATCCGCGCGGTGACCGCGCACGACAGCTACTCGGTCGAGCGGAGCGTGCTCTCGAACGACGCGCAGGTGCTCTGCATGGGCCAGCGCGTGGTCGGCATCGAGCTCGCGCGCCGCAACGTGCGCGAGTGGCTCGGCTACGTCTTCGACACCTCGAGCGCTTCGGCAGAGAAGGTCGCCGAGATCGTCGCGTACGAGAAGGCCTAGCCCCTCTCGGGGACGGGCGCCCGCGACTGCGTATGCTGGCGTCCTCCCCCACCGACGACACCGCGAGGCCCCTGATGACCGACCCCGTGTTCCGCCTCCCCGGTTCGGAGTCGATCGAACGGCGCGGCCTGCGCGACCACGTCTACGACCGCGTGCTCGACGTGCTCCTCGGCCCCGGCATCGAGCCGGGCATGCGGCTGTCGATCGACGCCGTCGCGCGGGAGCTCGGCGTCTCGCCGACGCCCGTGCGGGAGGCGCTCGTGCAGCTCGAGCGCACCGGCCTCGTCACGCGCGTGGCCAACAAGGGCTACCGGGTCGCGCCTCCGCTCGCCGACGACCAGCTCGACGCCCTGTTCGACGCGCGACTCGTGCTCGAGAGCGGCGCCGCGGCGCTCGCCTCGGCCCACGAGGCGGCGCTCGTGCCGCGGCTGCAGCAGGCGCTCCTCGAGCACGAGGAGATGACCGCGGTCGTGCGCGCCGCCTCCTCCGCGGGGGAGCTGCCGGTCGAGCTGCTGCGGGAGTACTTCGCGGTCGACTGGAACTTCCACCACCTCATCTTCGAGGGGACGCACAATCCGTTCCTGATCGACATGTCGGACGCGATCTCGACGCGGGTGCACCGCATGCGGCAGACGGTGCAGACCGGCATCAGCGACGCCGATGACGCCGTCATCGAGCACCGCGCGATCGTCGACGCGTTCGCCGAGGGCCCCGAGGCCGCCGCGGCGGCGATGCGCTCGCACATCGAGCGCGTCCGCGAGCGCTCGCGGCGCGACTCCGTGCGCTGAGCGGGCCGGCGCCGCGCAGGACCGCCGGAATTCATGCTGGTCGAGTAGCCGCCGGAGGCGGCGTATCGAGACCCACCGGCTCCAGCGGATCGGTTCCCGGACTCGGTCTTCTGGCGGACGTGGATCTCGATACGCCCGCTTTGCGGGCTACTCGATCAGCATGGGTGGATGGGCCGCACACGACGAAGGCCCGGCCGTGCGGAGCGACCGGGCCTTCGGGCGGACAGCGGGTCAGTGGCCCGCCTGCACGCTCGTCGTCTCGAGCAGCTCGTCCGCCTTGGAGCCGCGGAAGAACTTGGTGCTGAACATCATCGCCGAGGCGAGGAAGGCGAAGACGCCGAGGGAGACGACTCCCCAGACCCCGCTGTCGGTCGGGACGGCCTCGTTGAAGCCGTTGCGCATCAGCGGGGCGACGAAGCCGCCCAGGTTGCCCAGCGAGTTGATGAGGCCGATGCCGGCCGCGGCGGCCGCGCCGGTGAGGAACGCCGTCGGGTAGGCCCAGGTGATCGGTCCGACCGAGAGGAAGCTCGCCACCGCGAGGGTGATGAAGAGCAGGCCGAGGATCGGCTGCTCCGTCGCTCCCGCCCACGCCGATCCGAAGATCGAGAGGCCGGTGAAGATGTAGAACAGCGAGCCCCAGGAGCGGCGGCGGCGGATCGTGTTGGCGTGCTTGCCCACGTAGTAGCAGGCGAAGAGGCCGACGAGCCACGGGATGGCCGAGACGAGTCCGACCTGGAAGCCGACGTCCTGGCCGATCAGGTTCGCGACCTGCTGCGGGAGGTAGAAGGTCGTGCCGTAGACCGCGATCTGGAGGCAGAAGTAGATGACCGTGAAGTACCAGACCTTCCAGCTCGCCATCGCGCGCCAGATGCCGGTCGGTCCGTCGGCCTGCCGCACCGTGTCCTCGCGCTCCATCGCGGCGGTCAACGAGTCCTTCTCGCCCTGCGTCAGCCACTTCGCCTTCGACGGGTGGTTCGTCAGGAACTTCAGTGCCGCGATTCCCGCGATCACCGCGAGCACGCCCTCGACGAAGAACATCACCTGCCACCCCTCCCACGGGGTGATCTGGTTGCCGACGCTGATCAGGCCGCCGCTGAGCGGTGCGCCGAGCATCTGCGAGAACGGCTGCGCCAGGTAGAAGATCGAGAACATCTGGACGCGGACCTTGTTCGGGAACCACTCCGACAGGAACATGATGACGCCCGGGAAGAGCCCTGCCTCCGTCACGCCGAGCAGGAAGCGCAGGATGATGAACATCGTGTCGCCGGTCGTGAAGGCGAAGCAGGCCGCGACGATGCCCCAGGTCACCGCGATGCGGGCGAGCCAGAAGCGGGCGCCGAAGCGCTTCAGCAGCAGGTTGCTCGGGATCTCGAAGATCGCGTAGCCGATGAAGAAGATGCCGGCGCCGAGGGCGAACGCTCCGTCGGAGATGCCGCGGTCGACCGAGAGCGCCTCCTCCGCGAACCCGACATTGGTGCGGTCGAGGAACGCGACGAAGTAGAGGATGACGAGCATCGGCATGAGATGCCGGGACGCCTTGGAGATGGCGGATTTCAGTGCGGGATCACGGCTGGATCCGAGGGCCGCGGACGGCGAAGCGGTGGACAAGGCACTCTCCTTTGAGGGTTGACCGATGGTGCGGAGTGAGGGGCGCGGGACCCGGAGGGTCAGGCGCCGAGAGCGGGCAGGATCTGGGCGGCGCCGACTCCGACGAGGAGGATTCCGACGCCGAGGAAGATGAAGCGGCCGATCGACCACGTTCCGACGAGCTTGTTCATGAGGGGTTCCGATCCGGGCTGATGCCGATAGGTCAGTGCATGTAGAGGCCGCCGTCGACGTTCAGGGTCTGACCCGTCACGAAGCCGGAGTCCTCGCTGATGAGGTACGCGATGGCCGCCGCGATGTCGCGCGGGGTGCCGATGCGGGGGAGGACGCCGTCGGCCGCCATGGCTGTCTTGCGCTCCTCGGTGAGGGTGCCGCCCATGATGTCGGTGTCGATCGGGCCGGGGGAGATCGCGTTGACCGTGATCCCCTGCTGGCCGAGCTCGCGGGCGACGCTGCGGGTGAAGCCGATGACACCGGCCTTCGCCGCGGAGTAGGCGGTCTTGCTGAACGTGCCGCCGCCGCGCTGGGCCGAGACGGAGGAGAGGCTGACGACGCGTCCGACTCCGCGGGTCACCATCGTCTCGACCGCACGGCGCGTGGTGAAGTGAACGCCGTTGAGATTGATGTCGATGACGCGCTGCCACTCCTCGGGAGTGACCTCGAGGTACGAGACGGGAGAGGCGACTCCGGCGAGGTTGACGAGGGCCACGACCGGAGGCAGCGCCGCCTCGAGGGTGTCGAAGGCGGCGCGGACCTGCGCGTCGTCGGCGACGTTCGCGCCGGCGCCGGCGGCCTGCACGCCGTGCTGCTCGGCGATCTCGGCGGCGACCTCCTCGGCCGCCTCGGCCTGGAGGTCGATGATGCCGACGTTCCAGCCCTGCTCGGCGAGGTGGTGGGCGGAGTAGCGGCCGATGCCGCGGGGCGAGGCGGCGCCGGTGAGGACGACGGTGCGGGACTCGGGGAACATGGGTGCCTTTCTGACGACGGTGTCGGGAGGGTCTTGGAAGCGTGCTCAGGCGATCGGTGCCGGGCCCAGCTCGTCCATGAGCTTCTTGATGGCCACGTACGCGCGGTTGCGGTACGCGATCAGCTCGGCGGTGCGGTCGGCGGGCACGTCGAGGTAGCCGGCGCCCGACTTGGTGCCGAACCTGCCGGCGTCGACCAGCGCGGCCAGCGACTCCGGAGTCGCGAAGCGCTCGGGCCAGCGGGTCTGCAGCGAGGCGTAGCAGAAGGCGTAGACGTCGAGCCCGGCCATGTCGGCGATCGCGAACGGGCCGAAGACCGGGAGGCGGAAGCCGAAGGTGGTGCGGACGATCGTGTCGATGTCCTCGGGGGTCGCGATGCCCTCCTCGACGATCTGCGTCGCCTCGTGGAACAGCGCGTACTGCAGGCGGTTGAGCACGAAGCCGGTCGAGTCCTTGACCCGCGCGGTCTCCTTGCCCGTCGCCGCGACGATCTCCTCGGCCAGCGCGATCGCGCTCTCGGCGGTGCCGGCGTGCGGGATCAGCTCGACGCCGGGGATGAACGGCGCGGGATTCGAGAAGTGCACGCCGAGGAAGCGCTCGGGGTTCGTGACCGCCTCGGCGAGCGAGCCGATCAGGATGGTGGAGGTGTTCGATCCGATGACCGCGTCGGCGCGGGCCGCGGCGCTGATGCGGCGCAGGGTCTCGTGCTTGATCTCGATCTTCTCGGGCACGGCCTCCTCGATGAAGTCGGCGTCGGCGACGGCCTCCTCGATCGAGACGGCGGGCGACAGGTTCTCGCGGATGCGCTCCACGGCGTCGGCCGGGAACAGGCCGTCGGCGACGAACTGGGCGGTCTCGGTGAGGAGGCGCTCGTAGTTGCTGCGCGCGATCTCCTCGGAGATATCGGCGATGACGACGGTGGCGCCCGAGAGCGCGAGGACCTGGGCCATCCCTCCGCCCATGTAGCCGGAGCCGACGACGGCGATTCTGCGTGACGTCATGATGATCTCGTTCCTTCTAGGCCCGGGCCGCGCGGGGCAGCAGCGAGCGGATGTAGGTCTGGTTGGTCCCGCACATGCCGAGGCTGTCGCCGCCGTAGTGCTCGGCGAGGAGGATGCCGCGGAACCCGCCCTCGACCGCGTCGCGGAGGACCTGGCGGTAGTTGATGAGACCGGCCTCCATGCTCGAGGGGACCGAGGTCGCCCACGATCCGTCGGCCGACTCGTCGCGGGTGTAGTTCTTCACGTGCATGTAGTTGGCGTAGGGGAGCGTCTTGGCGAACAGCTCGCGCCAGTTCTCGACGGGGCGGTGCAGGCGGATGAGGTTCGCGACGTCGGGGTTGAGGCCGACGTTGTCGAGGCCCACCTCCTCGACGAAGCGGACGGCGCTGTCGGCGGTGCCGAGGTAGGTGTCCTCGTAGAGCTCGAGGGCGAGCGGCAGGCCGACGTCGGCGGCGTGCCTGCCGAGCTCGCGGATGCGGCTGACGGCGGCGTTCCACACCTCGGGGTCGTCGGGGTCCTTCGGGCCCTCGGCGGTCCAGAACCACAGAGCGCGCTTCTGCGCCTCGCTGAACGGCTGGTGCAGTCCGGTCGAGAAGACCTTCATGCCCCACTCGGCGGCCGCGTCGATGGTGCGGTGCGCGTAGGCGAGGTTCTTCTCCTCGTGCCCGGGCATGATGACGCTCTGGCGCTGCAGGTGCACCGAGGGGATGCCGATGCCGTGCGACCGCGCGATGCTGAGGAACTCGTCGCGCCGCGAGGGCTCGAGGTCGGCCGGGCGGACGTGGCTGTCGGCGAGCTCGGCGAGGGTGAAGCCGACCTGCTCGACCTGGGCGAACATGTCGTCCCAGACCTCGGGGGCCGCGTCGTGCAGCGCGACGCCGTCGGGGCCGACCGGGGGGATGCCGTGCAGGCACGTGGCGATGGGCCACGTCTCGGCCGTCCAGCTGTCGGGATTCCAGTCGACGTCGTCCCAGGTCTGGGCTCCGCCGCCGGTGCTGACTTCGGTCATCGTGCTCCCTTGCACTCGGGCGCCCGACTCTGGACGCACAAAAGATCCTATAGGAAAGAGAGTGCGGGAGTGAGGGCTCGGAGCGCAAGGGGGTGGCGGGTGCGCGGGTGGCGGACGCACGAACGGCGGGGACCCCCGAAGGGATCCCCGCCGTCGGCGGTGGTGCGAAGCGGCTACTTCAGGGTCGAGCGGACCGCCGTGCGCGCCTGCTCGAGGGCCGACCGCAGCGCGGACACGCTCTCGGCCGTCACTCCGCCGCGCGAGACCGCGGTGCGGAGCTCGGCCCGCAGCTCGTCGCGGAACTCGGTGAGGAGCACCTCCGCGTCGCGCAGCGCGAGCCGGGAGGCGGTGCGCGCGTCGGCCGCGGGCGCGGTCTCCTGAGGGGTCTCCGCGTCTCGGGGGCGAGGCTCCTCGGTCGAGTGCTCGGGCGTGCGCTGCTCCGACGGCCCGCGGGCGTCACGGGCGGCGCTCGCGAGGTCGGCGCGGAGGCTCTTCATCGCCTCCGCGACTCCGAGCCGCACCTCGTCGGCCAGGCGGCGGACGGAGTCGGTCAGCTCGTCCTCGATGTCGCCCAGGTCGGTCGCGCGGTTCGACAGCTCGGCGCGGCCCTCGTCGGTGATCGAGTAGACCGTCTTGCGGCCGTCGGCCTCCTTGGTGACGAGTCCCTCCTCCTCGAGCTTCGCGAGGCGCGGGTAGACCGTGCCGGCGCTCGGGGAGTAGGTGCCGCCGAAGCGCTCGCTGAGCGCCTGGATGAGCTCGTAGCCGTGCTTGGGCGACTCGGCGAGGAGGCTGAGCAGGTAGAGGCGCAGGCGTCCGTGCGCGAAGATGGGGCTCACAGCACGCCTCCGTCGGTCGGGCGTGCGCCTGCATCGGGCGAGCCCCAGCCGGCGTGCTCGTCGACCGGGGTCGGGGCGGCGACGCGGCGGACCACGGTGACGTCTCCCGAGACCGAGTTGGCGGCGATGTCGATCCACTGGGAGTCGAGCGAGCCTGTGGTCGAGGTGTAGCCGCGGCCGAAGGTGCCGCGGACGACGGAGCCGTCGAGCTGGAGCGTGCCCGAGACGGTGTTGATGCGGTACCGGGCGCCGAGGCTCTCGTCGATCCGCACGGTGAGGTCGCCGCTGACGGTGTTGGCCTGGATCTGATCGGGGGTGCCCTCGGCGTCGACGAAGACGCTGCCCGAGACTCCGTCGACGGAGAAGCGGGTCAGGTCGCCGGCGGCGGTGACGTCGCCCGAGACGGTGTGCGCGGTGACGCGGCCGGTGTGGCTGCGCACCGAGAGCTCGCCGTGGACGGTGTTGACCTC
This sequence comes from Rathayibacter sp. VKM Ac-2803, assembly GCF_009807175.1. Taxonomy (NCBI): domain Bacteria; kingdom Bacillati; phylum Actinomycetota; class Actinomycetes; order Micrococcales; family Microbacteriaceae; genus Rathayibacter; species Rathayibacter sp. VKM Ac-2803. The sequence continues at coordinate 939,590 of NZ_WUCD01000001.1, forward strand.
GATGTCGCCGTGCAGGCCGTCGAGGACGATGTCGCCGCCGACGGTCGAGACGCGGGCGTCGCTGTGCAGACCCGAGACCAGGCCGTCGGCCGAGACGGTGTCGAACTTGAGCTCGACGCCGCGGGGGACGAGGAGGCTGACGTCGGCGCGGTCGCCGCGGCGGCCCAGGCCCTTCACGACGTCGACGATCGTGTCCCAGCGCAGCTGGATGTGGTCGATCTCGAGACGGTCGCCGTCCATCGAGATCTTGAGGGCACGGCCGCTGACGCTGTGCACCTCGACGCGGGCGGTCGGCTCGTCGTGCGCGATGACGTCGATCTGACCTCCGACCAGGGCGAGCTTGAGCGATCGGACGACGTCGAGGTCGACGACCTTCGATTCGCCCGCCTGCACGAGCCATTTCTCGAGAGACATGGTGCTCCTCTTCTCCTGCGCCCGGGTGGGGCGGGGCTGATACGCGATATAACGCGAGTTGGTGTGAGACACGATATATCGCGTCTGTCCCGCAGGCAACGTCTGCTCAGCAGTTGACCAGGCGACGACCTTGACCTTGACGCACCGTCAACGCCTACCGTCGGAGACGTCGCCGGCACCCCGCCGGTGCGCACCGAGGGAGGCGCCGATGCGCGACTGGCCGATCGCCGAGGTCGCCCGCCTGGCGGGGACGACCAGCAGGACCCTCCGTCACTACGGGGCGGAGGGACTGCTCGAGCCGAGCCGGGTGGCGGCGAACGGATACCGCTTCTACGACGCCGAGGCGCTCGTGCGGCTGCAGCGGATCCTGCTGCTGCGCGATCTCGGGCTGGGGCTGCCGGCGATCGCCGGGATCCTCCGCCGCGAGACCGATGCCGCCGAGGCGCTCGAACGGCACCTCGACCGGCTCGAGGAGGAGGGCGAGCTGCTGCAGCGGCGGATCGCCGCGGTGCGCAGGACGATCACGACGATGAGAGGAGGGGAGGAGCTCATGGCGGACGAGATGTTCGACGGCTTCGACCACACGCGGTACCAGGACGAGGTCGAGCGGCGCTGGGGGCCGGCCGCGTACGCGGACAGCGACCGCTGGTGGCGCTCGATGAGCGCGACGGAGAAGGAGGAGTGGCAGCGCTCGCAGAAGCGGCTGGCCGACGACTGGGCGGCCGCGGCCGAGGCGGGCGCGGATCCCGCGGGCCCCGAGGCGCAGGCGCTGGCCGAGCGGCACCGCCGCTGGCTGGACTCCGTCCCGGGGATCCCGCGGGACGCCTCCGGAGCCCCCGACGACGAGTACCTGCTCGGGCTCGGCGAGATGTACGTCGCCGACGAGCGCTTCGCCGCGCACTACGGAGGCGCCACCGGCGCGGCCCTCGTGCGCGACGCCCTGCGGATCCTGGTCGAGGGCAGGGGCTGACCGGCGGCGGAGCCTCTGGTAGACCGGGCTGATGGACCCACTGACGGCACTCGCCGAGATCGCCGCGCTGCTCGAGCAGGAGCGCGCCTCGAAGTACCGGGCCAAGGCGTTCCGGAAGGCGATCGCCGTGCTCGAGGCGATGCCCGACGCCGAGCGCGACGACCTCGCGGCCGTGCGGCGGGCCGCGGGGATCGGCGACACCACCTTCACCGTGATCAGCCAGGCGCGCGAGGGGCGGGTGCCCGACTACCTCGCCGAGCTGCGCGGAGCCGCGTCGCTGCCGGTCAGCGCGCTGCGGAGCCGCCTCCGCGGCGATCTGCACTGCCACAGCGAGTGGTCGGACGGCGCGACTCCGGTCGCCGCGATGGTCGACGCGGCGCGGACGCTCGGCCACGAGTACCTGGCCCTCACCGACCACTCGCCTCGGCTGCGCGTCGCGCACGGGCTGAGCGCCGAGCGCCTCGAGGAGCAGCTGGAGCACCTCGCGACCCTCGACACCGGCCCGCTGCGGCTCCTCAGCGGGATCGAGGTCGACGTGCTCGACGACGGCTCGCTCGACCAGAGCGACGAGCTGCTCGACCGCCTCGACGTCGTGGTCGCCAGCGCGCACTCGACCCTGCGGATGCCGAGCCGCGAGATGACGGCGCGGCTGGTCGCGGCCGCGTCCGATCCGCGCACGGACGTGCTCGGCCACGTCACCGGCCGGCTCGTCAGCGGCGAGCGGGGCACGCGCCCGCCGTCGACGTTCGACGCCGCCGCCGTCTTCCGCGCCTGCGCCGATCACGGCACCGCGGTCGAGATCAACGCGCGACCGGAGCGCGAGGATCCGCCGGACGAGCTGATCGCCCTCGCGATCGAGGCGGGCTGCCTGTTCGCCATCGACAGCGACGCCCACGCCCCGGGCCAGCTGGGGCTCCTCGACTACGGGGCCGAGCGCGCCGAGCGGCTCGGCGTCCCCGAGGAGCGGACCGTGACGACGTGGCCGCTCGAGCGGCTGCTGGAGTGGACGCGCGCCTGACCTGCATCACTCGCGCCCGCACGGTATCCCTTGACAGAACGGCCTAGCGCGGGTTCGACCCGCGCGCAAGAGGTGAAATCCCAGCCGTCGGCTTGGCAGTCTCAGGGTGGCCGAGTGCGTCTCGGCCTGCTCCCCGTACCGATGAGATCCAGGTGAACCGTGGCCGTGCAGACCGTTCTCGATGCCGTTCGCAGCGCTCCGACCCTCCTCGAGGCGATCCGGGCGGCCGATGAGCTGACCATCGCGGCGGTGAGCGACGGCGGCGGCCGCGCCGTCCGCCTGCTGATGCGCGCCGCTCTCGACCCCTCCGACCAGCTCACCGCCATCGCCGCGGTGCACTCGCTCGCTCAGGTCTTCGACGAGGAGGCGGACCTCGCCCTCCTGGCGCTGCTCGCCGACGATCGCGCGTTCCTGCGCGAGCACGCCGCCTGGGCCTTCGGCGGCCGCCTGCCCCGCCCCGCGGCGATCGGCCCGCTGCTCCGGATGCTGCGCGCGGGAGGCTTCGCGGGCATGCTCGCGCAGCGCACCCTTCTCCTCTGGGCGCCGTCGACCCCCGACCTCCTCTCGCTCGCGCTCGAGGGCGCCCTGATCGGCGAGCGCGACTTCGACGTGCGCGCCCGCTACGCCGAGACGCTGGGACTGGTGCCGGGCGCGATCGCCGAGCGCAGCCTCCTGCACCTCGCGGCCGACGGCGACGAGTGCTTCGAGGTGCGGATGGCCGCCGCGGACGCGCTGGGCGAGCGCCGGTCCGACGATGCCGCACTCCTCCTGACCCGGTTGGCCGACGACGCGGGCCAGCTCGGCGCGGTCGCCCGCCTCGCGCTCGCCGACCGCGCTCCCCTCGTCGCCTCGCAGGCCGGGCCGACGGTCGCGCAGCTCTTCGTCCACGCCGACATCGACGGCTCGCTGACCCGCGTCGGCGCGGGTGACAACGGCGGCATCGCGACGCTGCTCGTGCGTCTCGGCGACGCTCTCGGCGCCGAGGGCGTCGCGCGCGTGCTGACCCTCTCGCGCGGCACCCCGACCGAGGCGGAGCGGGCGCTCGCCGATCTGCCCGTCTCGGGCCACGGATTCGCGCCGGTGCCGTTCGTCGGACTGCCCGTGCCGATGCCGCAGGCCTGGCCGCGTCGTGTCGCCGCCGAGCGCGGGATCCGGCGCGTGCTGCGCGCCGCGGGCCGCGTGGACGTGCTGCACCTGCGCATGGCCGACGTCGGCTCGCTGGCGGCCGCCGCGGTCGCGCGCGAGCTCGACATCCCCACCGTCTTCACGGTCGCTCCCGACCCGCACGCGCTGATCGCCGGACTCGACGCCTCCGGGGCGCTCTCCCGCGCCGACTTCGGGGACCGCGACTCGTCCGAGCACTTCTGGTTCCGGGTGCGGCTGGTGCAGCGGCTCGCCGCCGACGCCGCGCACACCGTGCTCTTCCCCCGGGAGGATCTCGCGACGAGCATGCGCGAGCTGATCGGCATCGACATCACCGCCCACCCCGAGCGCCACACGGTCGTGCCGGAGGGGATCGACGTGCGCCTCGTCGAGCGCGGCGAGCAGGCGGCCCGGATCTCGGCGGCCGGGGGAGTCGTCGCACCCGATGTGCGCGACGACCTCGCCTCGTTCGACGCGCTGCTCGCGGAGCTCCCCGAGGAGCGGCGCTCGCTGCCGGTGCTGCTCAGCGTCGGGCGCCTGCACCGGGTCAAGGGCATGGCGGCACTCGCGGAGGCGTGGGCGCACGATCCCGCCCTGCGCGAGCGTGCCAACCTCGTCCTCGTGGGCGGCGACCTGACCGACCCGAGCCCTGACGAGCGCGAGCAGCTCGACCGGATCGCCGCCGCCGCGGCGGACGGGCTGCTGCTCGCCGGCCACCGGCCCAACGGCACGGTCGCGCGCTGGCTCGGCGCCGTGCGCCACGGCCGCCCCGGGCTCTCGGCGCCGGGCGGCGCCTACGTCTGCGCGAGCGTCAAGGAGGAGTTCGGCATCGCACTCCTGGAGGCGCTCGCCGCCGGGCTCGTGGTCGTCGCCCCGGCGACCGGCGGCCCGGCCACCTACGTCGAGGACGGCGTGACCGGCTTCCTGATCGACACCTCCGACCGCGCCGCTCTCGCCCGCGCCGCGGGCAGCGCCCTCGACCTCGCCGGCGGGCCGCTCGCCGCGGACGCGGCGGAACGGGGCCGCGCGATGGTCGCCGAGCGGTACACGATCCGGGCCATGGCCCGGGCGCTCACCGGCGTCTACGCGAAGGCGACGGCCGAGCAGGAGCGCCCGTTCCACTCGGGACTCGTGCTGGGAGCGTCATGACCCTGCTCATCGTCAGCCCGGACTACGCCTCGCACCTGCTCCCGCTCGCGACGCTCGGCACCGCCTGGCGCGATCGCGGCGAGCGCGTCGTCGTGGCGACCGGAGAGGCGACCCGCGCGATCGTCGACGGCTTCGGCTTCGAGCACACGCCGCTCCGCCTCGGCCGCGGCTCGAACGCGGGCACCATCCGCGCCGAGGAGCAGGCGCCCGACGAGGGGGAGTCGCTCCGCGGCTTCTTCGACGCCACGCGACTCGGCATGGTGCCGACGCTGGCCTACCAGGCCCGTGAGCGCCTCACCGACCTGCTCTGGGACCCGGCCGGCGTCTCCGTGCGCCTCCGCGAGATCCTCGACGACGTGCAGCCCGACGCGATCGTCGTCGACCACCTCGCCTTCACCGCCCGGGTCGCCCTCCGCGCGCTCGGCGTGCCCTACGGCGACGTCGTGCTCGGCCACCCCAGCGCGCTGACCGTGCCGGGCGAGGTCTACGGCTTCCCGCCCGCCTGGCCCGCGGCCTTCGCGCCCGCGGCCGCGGAGACCTCCGAGCTGCGGGCGCTCTGCGAGCGGGTCCGCGACTCCTTCACCGCGGAGTGGAACGCGGCGCTGGCCGCGCTCGATCCGAGCGCGCCGCCCAGCACCGACGCCTTCGCCGAGACGGGCGACGTGCTGCTGCTCAACTACCCCGGCGAGCTGCACGATGCGGCGCGCACGGCGCTGCTGCCTCCGCACGCGTTCCTCGGCTCGGCCGTGCGCTCGGAGAAGCGGGACGAGGAGGTCGAGCAGTGGCTCGCCGCCTCCGACGCGCCGATCGTCTACGTGAGCTTCGGCAGCTTCCTCTCGGTGCGCGACGACGTGCTCGCCCGGGTGGTCGCGGCGCTCGCCGACGTCGAGATCGACGGCCGGCCGGTGCGGGTCGCCCTCGCCTCCGGAGCGACGGCGCTCTCGTCGCTCGGCGTCGTCCCGTCGGGCTGGCTGGTCCGCGGGTTCCTCCCGCAGGTCACCCTGCTCGGTCGCGCCCGTCTGGCGATCACGCACGGCGGCAACAACAGCGTCACGGAGTCGATGACCGCGGGAGTCCCGCTCGTCGTGCTGCCGTTCTCGACCGACCAGTTCGCCGGAGCCGCCGCGCTCGAGGACGCGGGCGTCGCTCTGGCGCTCGATCCGAACACGGCGGTCGTCGCCGACCTCGCGGAGGCCGCGCGGCGGATGCTCGCGCTCGACGGCGACGCGCGCGATCGTCTCGACGCCCTGTCCGCGGCCCTGCGCGATGCACCGGGACCGGCCCGCGCCTTCGACGCCCTGTCTCCGGCGACGGCCCCCCGCTAGCCTGGCGCGATGGGACCCCTCCGCGCCGCGACCGATGTCGAGCGCGGCCGGTGGGTGCTCGACGCGCTCGGCCGCTTCGGGACCTTCGACGGCATCGTCCCGCCCGTCTTCGAGGCGGCCGTGCGGATCCTGCACCCCGCCGGCCTCGGGGCGGACGAGCGGTTCCGCTGGCGCGCCGTCGCCGAGCGCGAGGGCACGGTGCTGCACCCTCTCGCCCAGTGGGGCGACCTCGTCGCGGATCACTCCGACGTCTACAGCCCGCCGCGGACGGGCGAGCTGCCGCTCGACGAGCTCGCCGCGATCGCGGGAGTGCTGGCGCTCAGCACCGCGACTCCCGACGACTGCCTCGCCGCGTTCTGGGAGGGCTTCGGGCTCGTCGCGTCGGCGCCGTACCTCGAGCTGCCGGGCCGCGACTGCCTGCTGTTCGCGCTCGACGTCCGTGCGCTGACCGACACCCGCTGGGCGCGCGACTCCGGATTCGCGGACGCGTCGGGGCTGACCGTGCAGACCCCGATGGCGCTCTGGCCCGAGGACCGGGCCTGGTACCTCGCGAGCGAGATCGACTTCGACTCGACCGTGGTCGGCGGCTCGCGCGAGCTGGTCGACGCCCTGCTGGCGCTCGCCGCAGAGGGGACGATCGAGGCGCTGCCCCTGCCGGCCGAGGTCGACCTGACGAGCACCGGCGACCGCGTCAACGGTCGCGCGCGATGACCGAGGACGACGAGCGCTGGCTCGTGATCGGCGGGCGCCGGTGGCGGCGTACCGACCCGAGCCTCCCCGACGACGTCGTGACGGCCCTGACGTCGCACCTCGGCCGCGGGCGCTCGGGTGTGCGCGCCGCGAAGGGCGACCCGGATGCCGTCGCCGCTGCTCGCCGCCGCGTCGGCCTCGCGAAGCACGGCCTCGGCGAGCGCGGCCCCGCCTGGTGGGACGAGCCCGAGGCGGACCGCCTCGAGCGCGCCCGCGAGGCCCTGCGCGAGCTCGACGAGCTCGACGCCTAGCGGCCGCAGCGGCTCCGGGTCTCAGCGATGGGGAGAAGTCGGCGCCCGTCGCCCTCCCTTGCTGATCGAGTAGCCCCGCAGGGGCTACTCGATCAGCAAGGGAGGGAGGGGCGAGTCCTCAGCGCAGCAGCGACTCCGCCAGCGAGAGGGCGCCGCGCACGCCGGCCTCGTCGCCGAGGGTCGGGCGGACGACGCGGACCGGACCGCCGCCCGTGCCCGTGGCGCCGGGCGCGCCCATCAGCCGCGCCGCCTCCGCCTCGACCGCGGCGACGAGCCCGGGCGTCTTCGAGACGCCGCCGCCCACGATCGCCAGGCGCACGCCGGTCACGTAGGCGAGCGTGGTGATGAGCTGCGCGAGGTAGGAGGAGCTGAAGCGGAGGTTCGCGGCGGCGTCGTCGGGGCCGAGGCGCGAACCGTCGACTCCCCATCGCGCCGAGATCGCGGGGCCGCTCACGAGGCCCTCGATGCAGTCGCCGTGGAACGGGCAGATCCCGTCGAAGCGGTCCTCCGGGTGGCGGCGGGGCAGGATGTGCGCGACCTCGGGCCAGCCGCTGCCGGCGAGCAGGCCGCCGCTCGAGACGAGGCCGCCGCCGACGCCCGTGCCGACCGTCAGGTAGGCGAAGTCGGGCACGCCGAGCCCGGCTCCCCAGCGCGCCTCGCCCAGGGCGGCGCCGTTGACGTCGGTCACCAGTCCGAGTCGCGCGCCCGGGGCGGCGGCGCCGATCGGGCCGAGCACGTCCGTGCCCTCCCAGTCGAGCTTGGGCGTCGAGGTGAGGCGGCCGTAGTCGCCCGATGCGGGGTCGACGTCGAGCGGGCCGAAGGAGGCGAGGCCGACGGCGCCGACCGTGCCGTCGACTCCCGGGTCGCGCACGAAGGCCGCGAGATCGGCCAGCGTCTCGACCGGCCCGCGGGTCGGCAGGGTCGTCGTCGCGAGGATCGTCTCGGGGGCGGCGGCGGAGGCGACGGCCGCCACGACCTTCGTCCCTCCGGTCTCGATGCCGACGAGGAGGGGGGTGCTGCTCACTGCTCGCCCCGGGTCAGCAGGGCGTGACGGTGCTGATCGCGCGAGAGAGCGTCAGCTCACTGCCGAGCACGAAGGCGTAGTCGAGGTGCAGGCGCTTCAGCGAGTCGACGGTCTCGGCAGGCACGCAGGAGGGGTAGCTCAGCGAGATGGGGGCGCCGTTCGCCGCGGCGACGGTCGCTCCCGAGAGGGCGTCGGCGAAGCCCTCGCCCGAGGCGATGTACGTGGTGTCGGTGAGCGGCGCCGGGGGGAAGGCCTCGTTGATGAGGCGGCTGGTGGCGTAGCGGCTGGGTCCGCCGATGCGCGTCGTGTCGTCGACGGCGCCGGAGGCGGTCAGCGCGGTCTCGATACCCGCCGAGATCGAGGGCTCCTGGCCGATCACCACGGCGGTGGTCGGGTCGAGGCGCTTCAGCGCGGCCGTCGTCGGCGCGTCGAGGTCGTCCTCCGCCCCGTCGACGAGGAGCACGGCCTCGCCCGAGCGGCCGGCCACGGGAGCGACCGAGAGCGCGTCGGGGAAGTTGCCGCCGGTGGCCAGGAACACGTCGTCGGCCGATCCGGCGGGGAACGCGTCGGCGACGATCTGCCGCGAGGTGTCGTAGCGGTCGCTGCCGCCGATCCGCTCGAGGTCGCCGACGACGGCGTCGATCTGCGAGTAGACGGCCGCCGAGACGGTCTGCTCGCTGCCGACGACGATGGTCTTCACCGGAGCGAGCCGCTCGATCTCGGCCGAGACAGTGGCGAACAGAGTGTTCGGGTCGGTCAGCAGCAGCGCGCCGCCCTGGATCGCCGCCGCGGGCCCGGCGCTCAGCGCGTCCGCCCACTTCTCGCCGCTGGCGAGGTAGAGGACCGGCACGCCGGGCTGGACGCTCTGCGTCGTCGCGACCGAGGTCGCGTAGCGGTCGCCGCCCTCGATCCGCGTGGAGGAGAAGGAGTAGGCCTCCGGCGTGAAGCTGATGTCCGAGACCGGCGACTCGCCGACCTCGACGCTCGTCGCCGCGCGGACCCAGTCGGTGTCCATCCAGAACTCGTCGGCCACGGTCGGAACGCCGGAGCCCGCGGGCTGCTCGAGCACGCGGACGGTGTACGACCCGGACGGCAGCGCCGGCAGCGTGTAGGCGCCCGTCGCTCCGCTGGCGAGCGTGGTCGTCGTGGAGCCGGCGAGCTCCGCCTCGTCGAAGGAGTCCCCGTCGACCGACCACGCCTGCACGACGTAGCGGTGGCTCCCCGCGACGCCGGCGGGCGACGTGATCGACCCGCTGATCGGCGCCGAGGCGGCCGAGGCCGGGGCGGCGAACCCCACGGCGGCGAGCGCGCCGATCGCGACGGAGGAGAGGGACAGCAGGAGGGTGCGGCGGCGGCGAGGAGTCACAGGAGAGCTTTCTGGACGTCGCGGCGGGCCGCGGAGGACACGGGATTTCTGAATGCTAGTGGTCGGAGGCGTCGAGCCCGTGCCCCCTCCCGCGATCGCCCTACGGGCAGACCGTCAGCGACTCCAGCGGCGCCGCCAGGGTCAGGCGGCTGCCCAGCAGCGTCACGTAGTCGAGGCTGTTCCTCTGCAGCGCGGTGCGGGTGTCGCGGGGCAGGCAGGTCGCCTCGCTGAGGTACAGCGGGGCACCGACCGCCGCGGCGACCGGGCCGACGGCGAGGGCGTCGGCGAAGCCGTTGCCGAAGGCGAGGAAGGCGGTGTCGGTCAGCAGCGACGGCCGGTAGGCCTCGTTGAGCTGTCGGCTCGTGTCGTTGCGGTCGACGCCGGCCACCCGCTTGACGGCCTGCACAGCGCCTGAGGACTGCAGGCTGCTCTGGATGCCCTGCGAGATGGAGCCGGCGCGTCCCAGGAGCACTCCGTTCGTCGCGTCGAGGTCGCCGACGGCGGCCTTCGTCGCCGCGTCGAGCTCGGGCTTCGCTCCGTCGACGAGGATCACGGGCTCGCCGCGTCGTCCGGCGATCGGGGCGACGGACAGCGCGTCCGGGAACGCGTTGCCCGTGGCGAGGAAGACGGAGTCGTAGGAGCCGTCGGGGAACGCGTCCGCGACGAGCCTCCGGGAGGTGTCGTAGCGGTCCGAGCCGGCGATGCGGTCGACCTGGGCGTCGGTGAGGCTCGCGATGTCGTCGAGGACGGCGTCGCTGACCGAGAGGGAGCTGCCGGCGACGACGATCCGCTCCGGGTCGAGGCGCACGATCTCGGCGGCGACGACGTCGAACAGCTCGTTCGGGTCGGTCAGCAGCAGCGCGCCCTTCTGCGCGGCGGCGGCGGGGCCGGCGCTCAGGGCGTCGGGCCAGTTCGCTCCGCTCGCGATGTAGAGGACGTCGACGGTGTCGAAGGTCGACTTCGTGATGGCCACTCCGGTGGCGTAGCGATCGCTGCCCTGCAGGCGCGAGACGCTCGAGCCGTAGATCCCCGGGGTGAAGTCGACGCCGGTGAGACCGGCGGCAGGGACCGTGGTCACCGCCTGCTCGACGAGCCGGGGGAGCTTCGAGAAGTACTGGTCGTCGTAGGCCGGGTAGGTGTCCTCGGCCGAGCGGAAGACGTACTCGCCCGCGGGGATCGCCACGAGCGACCACGGCACGGCGGTGGTGGGGGCGCCCGCGGCGGGAGCGTCGCCGCCGAGCTTGTAGAAGGCGTCGCTGCCCTCCTCGTACCACCAGGCCTGCACCTCGAGGGCGGTGGTCGTGACTCCGGCGACCGCGTCCGCCGTGACCGTGCCCGAGACCGGGGCGTTCCGCGGGAGCGTGATCGTGAGGCCGGCGGTGGTCGTGGCGAGAGGCTCGGCCTCGACGTCGATCGGGGTGTCGTCGCCGTACCAGACGGGGTACCAGGCGGAGTCGCCGATCACCGAGGCGCGCAGGAAGTAGTCCTCGCCGCCGGGCAGGGTGATCGAGAACGTCGACTCGACGACGACGGTGGTCACCTCCTCGAACGCGGCGTTCTCGACACGGAGCGAGTACGCGGCGCCGGTCGGGGCGGGGTGCGCCTCGTCGACGTCCGACAGCGCGATGGTGCCCGAGAGCACCACCTCGCCGGCGGCGGCGTCGGCCTGCACGACCTCGCGAGCGGTCTTCTGGCCGGTCGACGCGTCCGAGACGGGAGCCGCCGACGCGGGGCTCGCGGCGAGCCCGGTGGTGAGGAGCGCGGCGGCGAGGCCGAGCGCGGTGAGGGGGACGAGGGGCCGGCGGCGGCGTGAGTTCACGGCAGATCTTTCGAGAGGATCCGCGGTGAGCCGCGGGCGGGCAGGTGTCTGAATGCTAGCCGTCGAGGTGCTTCGAGAACTCCTGCCGGCCCGCCCCACCGACCCCCATCAGGGGGCGTCGAGCGCGCGCGACGCGTAGTAGTCGGTGACGACCTGCTGACCCGGCTTCGCGTACATGCAGTAGTCGGTGTCCGACTCCGCCTCGGCCGGGTCGTAGAGCGCGACCGGCCAGTCCCACAGCGCGAAGCCGCCGACCCAGTCGCGCGAGCGGCACGCCTCGAACATCTCGCCGAGGTAGTCGGCCTGCGCCTTCCCCGACGGCGCGCCCTGCAGCGTCCAGTCGTTCGGGCGCTGGGGAGACGTGTCGCGGCTCGGGCAGCCGGCCTCGATGAAGAGGAACGGCTTGCCGGAGCGCCGGGCGACCGGCTCGATGCGATCGAGCTGCTCCTCCCACTGCCCTGTCGGGTAGTAGCCGCTGGCCGAGATCACGTCGACCGCGTCCCACCACTCGACGTGATCCTCCTGGTACTTGTCGCAGTTGTACGTGACGATGCCGGAGTAGACCTTCCGCACCTCGGCGACGAGGGCGCGCCACTCGGCCTGGCGCGGATCGCTGCGCACCATCTCGCAGCCGATGCAGAGCATCTCGGCCCCCTCCTGCTCCGCGATCTCGGCGAAGTGCACGATGTACTCGGTGTAGGAGGCGAACCAGTCGCCCCAGTGCGCCTCGCCGGGCACGTCCCAGTCGAAGAAGCCGATGTAGCCGCGCCAGAGGCCGTCGCGGCAGTTGACGGTCGGCTTCAGCACGGCCTTCCAGCCGCGCTCGTGCACGGCGCGGATCGCCCAGCGCACCTCGTCGTCGGTCGGCGTCGGCGCCTCCCGCCACGGGATCTCGGTCGAGACGACCGTGTCCTGCAGCGTCGCGAAGGCGATGGTGACCCAGTTGAGGCCGAGCGGGCGCATCTCGTCGAGCGAGTGCTCGGCCTGCGGAGTCGCCCAGGTGCCGCGGACACCGGTCCAGCCCCAGGTCATCCCCGAGAAGTGCTCGTCGAGCGCGGACAGGTCGACGCTCATGCGGTCACCGCCGCGAGGAGCGTGTTGGCGCTGCGGAGCACCTCGGGCGCGGTGAACGCCTCCGGAGCGACCCCGGACGCCGTGCGGACGTGGAACGTGACGCTCTCGCCCGGCAGCAGGGTCACGAGCATGTCGTCGACCTCGGCGTCCGGAGCGGCGACATCGGCCAGGAGCGCCAGCTCGCGGACGAGGCTGCGCGCCGTCACGGTGACGTCGACGCCTCCGTCGACCGCGTGCGCCTCGGTCTCGAGCGATGCCTCGGCCGATGACGGAGAGCGCAGCGCGGAGTCGCGGAACTCGGCGAAGAACCACAGTCCGCGCTCTCCGCCGAACTCGGCGACGAGCAGCTCGGCCGCCGCGTCGGCAGGCGCGCCCAGGTCGAGCGGCACGCGGATCGTCGTGCGTGCCGGCACCTCGAGAGTCGCGGAGGTCTCGGACAGCACCTCGTTGTCGAACGACCGCCGCGAGGCGCGCAGCGTCCCCGTCCAGTCGACGTCGGTGTCGTTCGACAGCGACGCCTCGAGTCGCCCGCCCTCGGGCTGCACGGTCACGACGCGGTCGGCGAACGCCGCGCGGATCGCGTACCAGAGCGGCTTCTTCCGCCCGTAGCCGTCGACGGCCGCCCACGAGACCACCGGCCAGTTGTCGTTCAGCTGCCAGACGATCGCGCCGGTGTTGTGCGGTTGCAGCGAGCGGAACCAGTCGAGCGCGGTGCGGATCGCGAGGGCCTGGTTGAGCCCCATCGCCCAGTGCCACTCGGGCATCGTGTTCGGCAGCGGCAGGTGCGCGACGAGGCCGTCGGTGAGCTTGACGTTGCCCTCCATCGCCTTCTGGTGCACGAGCATCGAGGGCGACTCGGGCGTGAGCGGCTCATCGGGCATCGCCTCGGAGAGCGTCGCCCAGGTCGGCGGGCCCTGCCAGCCGAACTCGGAGACGAAGCGCGGGCGCACCTCGCGGTAGCGCGGGTAGTCCTCGCGGTTCCAGTGCTCCCAGAGGTGCGTCGTGCCGTTGAGAGCGTCGTTCGGGTGCTGCGAGCGGTCGGGCGAGAAGGGGCTGCCGGGCGTGTAGACGACGTGCGGCGCGAGCTCGTCGACGAGCCCGGGGAACACGTCGTAGTAGTAGCCCTCGCCCCAGGTGCGGCCCTCGAGCCGGGAGTCCCAGCCCCACTCCACGCGGCCCCAGATGTTCTCGTTGTTGCCGTTCAGGATCACGAGCGAGGGGTGCGAGCCCAGACGGATGACCGCCTCGCGCGACTCCGCGACGATCTCGGAGAAGAGCGGCTCCTCCTCGGCGTAGGCGGCGCAGGCGAGCAGGAAGTCCTGCCAGGTCAGCAGGCCCAGCTCGTCGGCGGCGTCGTAGAAGTCGTCGCTCTCGAAGATCCCGCCGCCCCAGACGCGGATCAGGTTGATGTTCGCGTCGGCGGCCTGCGTGAGCCGCGCGCGGTAGCGCTCGGCGTCGATGCGGTGCGGGAAGGTGTCGTCGGGGATCCAGTTGACGCCCTTCACGTAGACCGGGCGGTCGTTGACGATCAGCACGAACGGGGTGCCGGCGTCGTCGGGAGTCGTGTCGGCGCGGACGGTGCGGAAGCCGATCCGCTTCGTGCGCTCGTCGAGCACCTCGCCGCCCGCCTCGAGCGAGATCGCGAGGTCGTAGAGCGTCTGCTCGCCGTAGCCGCGGGGCCACCAGCGCTGCACGTCGGCCACCGCCAGGCGGAGCCGCGCTTCGCCGTCCACGACGTCGGCGCGAAGAGTCGTGCCCCCGACGCTCGCGACGACCTCGAGCGCGTCGGAGGTCACCGAGTCGACCGCGACGCGCAGGTCGACGACCCCGTCGTTCCCGTCGACATCCGCCGACACGATCGTCTCGGCGATCCGCGCCGTCGACCACGACTGGAGGAGAACGGGGCGCCAGATGCCGCTGGTCGAGGTGTCGAGACCCCAGTCCCAGCCGAAGCTGCAGGCCGACTTGCGGATCGCGTTGAAGGGGTGGTGGTTGACGTGCGGGCGGTACTCGAGCTCGAGGGAGGCCCGGTCGGCCGCCGGGACGGGCGCTGCGAAGACGACCTCGAGCGTGTTCTCGCCGTCGACGAGGCGGCCCTGCACCGGCACGCGGTAGCTGCGGTGCTGGTTGCGGCTCTCGAGGACGACCTCGCCGTTCAGGCGCACGGTCGCGATGGTGTCGAGCCCCTCGAAGACGAGGTCGGCGCGGTCGGCGCCGTCGGCGGAGGCGGTGAAGGTGGTCGTGTAGCGCCACGAGGTGCTGCCGACCCACTCCTGCAGCTTCTCGTTCGTGCCGATGTACGGGTCCTCGATCAGGCCGCCGGCCAGCAGGTCGGTGTGGACGGTGCCGGGGACGACGGCCGCGATCGGGCCGGCGGCGGCGACGGCGCGGGGCACCAGGCGCCCCGGGAGCGGTTCGACGCTCCAGCCCTCGTGGAGTCGGACGGTGGTCGGTCGGACGGTGGTCGGTCGGACGGACGTGGTCATTTGGTGGCCCCTCTGGTGATGCCGTTGTAGATGAAGCGCTGCAGCGAGACGAAGATCACGAGCGTCGGCACGATCACGATCAGCACCCCCGCCGCGATGATCTGCTGCGACGAGCTGAACGGCCCGATGAAGCGGAACAGCGAGGTCGAGACCATGTTCAGCTCGGGCGTCGGCATGTACAGCAGCGGTATGTAGAACTCGTTGTAGATCGCGATCCCCTTGATGATGATCACGGTGACGATCGCGGGCTGCAGCAGCGGCAGGATGATCCGCCAGTAGATGCCGAAGCGGCTGGTGCCCTCGAGCATCGCCGCCTCGTCGAGGCTCTTCGGGATCGACTGCATGAACTGCACGAAGATGTAGATCGAGACGATGTCGGTGCCCGAGAAGAGCAGCACCGCCGCCCAGTAGGTGTTGACCAGGCCGAAGCCGTTGATGACCTGGTACGTCGCGACCTGGGTCGTGACTCCGGGGACCAGCGTCGCGATCAGGAACAGCGCGAACACCAGCTTCTTGGCCCGGAACTCGAACCGGTCGAGCGCGTAGGCGGCCATCGTGCCGATCAGGATCGTGACGATGATCGAGAGCGTCAGCACGAGGCCGGTGTTGGCGAAGCCGCGGAGCATGTCGCCGCCGACCCAGGCCGTGCCGAAGTTCTCGAAGTTGAGCCAGTTCTGCGGGGGAGTGATCGGCGAGGTCGTCGCGTACTCCTGCGCCGTCTTGAAGCTCGCGAACACGATGACCACGAGTGGCAGAAGGAGCAGCAGGCTGAAGGCGATCAGCGACGCGTACTTGCCGAAGACGGCGAGGAACCGCCGGATCGGATGGGGGGCGAGCGAGCGCTCCCGGTGCCGCTGCGGCGCGGCGAGTGCGGAGGTCATGACGTCTCCAGACGGATCAGTGATTGTCGAATCAGTTCAGGGCCACGAATCAGTTCGGGGCCCCGAATCAGTTCAGGGCCACGTCGTCGTCCGGCACGAGCCGGCGCTGGACGTAGGTGACGAGCAGGACGACGATCAGCAGGATGACCGCCATGGCGGAGGCGAAGCCCACCCGCTGGAAGACGAAGGCCTGCTGGATCGTCGTGATGACGAAGGTGGAGCTGCCGTTCGAGCCGCCCGTCATGATGTACGGGATCTCGAACACCGACAGCGATCCCGCGATGGCCAGGATGAACGACAGGCTGATGATGCGCTTGATGCCCGGCACGATGATGAAGCGGAACTTGTGCCACGAGTTGGCGCCGTCGAGGTCGGCCGCCTCGTAGATCTCGTCGGGGATCGACTGGATCGCTCCGAGGAACAGCACGAAGTTGAGGCCGGTGTAGCGCCAGATCGACACCCCGCCGAGCGAGACGTTGACCCAGTCGGGATCGCCGAGCCAGAGCGGAGTGGTGCCGGTCTGCGCGAGGCCGAGGCCGGCCAGGGTCGCGTCGAGCGTTCCCCCGGGCCGGAAGAAGAAGAGGAACACCAGGGCGATCGCCACTCCGTTGAGGAGGTAGGGGAAGAAGATGATGCCCTTGAAGAGGTTGCGGAACCGGGTGTCGAAGCTGAGCAGGGTCGCGAAGTAGAGCGCGATGAACATCTGCACGAACGAGGCGGCGAAGTAGTAGAGGCTGACGAAGAAGACCTGGAAGTACTCCGGCTTCGTGAAGATCTGCAGGTAGTTGTCGAACCCGATCGGGTCCTTCTCGAGCGAGATGCCGTCCCAGTCGGTGAACGAGTACCAGATCATGTTGCCGACCGGGTAGTAGGTCAGCGTGATGAGGAGGACGAGGGGCACCGCGAGGAAGAGCAGCGGCGTGATGCTCAGCTCGCCGTTCGGGCCCCTCAGCCCGCGCCGGCGCTTGACGACGGGGGAGGCGCCCGCGAGCGCCCGGGTGGAGGCGACGCCCGTGGCGCCGATGATCTCGGTCATGTCTGGAGTCCCGCTGGTCGAAGTGGATGAAGACGAGATCCGGAGGCGGGGCGCGTGGGCACCCCGCCTCCGGAGTCGGTCACTCGATCGAGGCGATGGCCTCGGCCCAGCGGGAGTCGAGGTCGGCGAAGGCCGACTCCTTGTCTCCGTCGGCGGCACCGCGGGCGATGTCGACGAGCTTCTGGCGGTAGATGCCTCCGGTCAGGTCGACCTGCGAGGCCTTGATGATGTCGGCCTGCACGCTCTCCTCACCGGCGGGAGCGGCGTCCTGCTCGAGGTACTCGACGCCCAGCTCGGTGAAGTCGGCGAGGGTGTCGGGGTTCGGGCTGTCGATGGCGGTGCCGATCGCACCCGACTTGGCCGCGTAGTCGGACTCGAGCGTGAACCACTCGATCCAGGCCATGGCGGTCGCCTTGTTGTCCGACTTCTTGTTGATGGCGCTGAAGTAGTCGGGGGCGAGCGTCGCGACGAACTTGCCGTCGGCCTGGTACGGGAAGGGCATGTAGCCGATGTCGGCGGGGTCGGTGCCGGCGGTGGTGGCCGCGTCCTTCATCTGCTGGATCGCCCAGGAGCCGAGGTACATGGTGGCGACCTCGCCGGTGGCGATCATGGCCTTCGAGCCCTCCCACGCGGTGGTGGTCGGGTCCTCCTCCGAGAGGCCGTTCTTGACGATGTCGAAGAGCAGTCCGTCCGAGATGCCGACGTAGGAGTCGTCACCGGTCCAGGGAGTCTCGTCGCTGTTCAGCGCGTTGTTGGCGTCGGCGTCGCCGAGCATGCTCGGGTCGCCGTTCCACTGCGACAGCGGCCACGCGTCCTTGTAGTTCGTGTAGTACGGAGTCGCGTCGGTGTTGTCCTTGATGAGCTGCAGGTCGGCGAGGAACTCGTCGGGCGTGGTCGGGATGCCGTCGACGCCGGCCTCGCTCCAGACCTTCTTGTTGTAGACGAAGCCCATCGTGTTGCCGAACTGGGCGATGCCGTAGGCGGTGCCCTCGTAGGCCTTCGGCTCCGTGAAGCGGTAGGTCTTCGAGAGCTCCTCGGTGGTGCCGAGCGGCTCGAAGAAGGCCGAGAACTGATCCGGTGCGACCGAGGTCGGCAGGGCGAGCACGTCGCCGATGTTGCCGGAGGAGAGACGGGTCGTCACGTCCTGCTCGTAGTTGGTGATGCCCTCGAACTTGACCGAGGTGCCGGGGTACGCCTCCGTGAACTGCTTCGCGTACTCGTCGAACGTGCCGTCCTGGATGAGGTCGGTGCGCTGGGTGAGGACGGTGATCTCCCCCTCGGGGGTGCCGTCCGTTCCGCCGCTCGAGTCGCCTCCGCCGCCGGAGCAGGCCGTGAGGCCGGCGGCGAGAGCGAGGACGCCTCCGACTGCGATGACGCGCCGAAACTTCATGGTGTCTCCTTCGTGATCGTCTTTGACCGACGGACCGAGCCGTGTGGCGGCTGCCCTGTCTCCGGGGGACGGTACACGGGGCTCCGACGGCGAGTCAAGAGATTTGTACCATCGTTGTCATGATCGTGACCAGGGCCGCGATCCGCGGCTCTCCCGGTCCGAAAGCGGGCGGAGAGCGCTCGCCGGTCTTCCCGCGCGGGGCCCGGTGTGCCTACGATGACATCGTGGGCCAGAGACGTCATCCGCGGGGGCTGCATCCCGTCATCACCGCGCGACGGCCTCTCGGAGGGCTCGTCGCCTCGCTCCGCCCCGCCCGGTGGCGGCTGCTCGTGGCGGTGCTCGCCTACCTCGTGAAGGACAGCCCGATCTGGGTGCTGCCCGTCATCACGTCGGCCGTGATCGACACCGTCGTGGCCGGCGGATCCCCGGCGACCCTGCTGGGGCTCGGCGCCGGTGCGCTGGTCCTCGTCGCGCTGAACTACCCGGCGGCGCAGCTCTTCGTGCGCCTGTTCATGTCGACGGTGCGCGACCTCGGCGTCTCCCTGCGCAACCAGCTCGCCCACCGCCTCCAGGAGCTGTCGATCGGCTTCCACACGCGCTCGAGCTCGTCGGTGATGCAGACCAAGGTCGTGCGCGACGTCGAGAACGTCGAGCTGATGCTGCAGCAGGGCGCGAACCCGCTGCTCAGCGCCCTCGGCGTCATCCTCGGCGCACTGGCCGTGGTGGCCGTGCAGGTGCCCGGATTCCTGATCCTCTTCGTGCTGGTCGTGCCGCTCTCCGTGCTGCTGGTCGCCGGAGTGCGGAAGCGCTCGGCGACGCGCAACGAGCGGTTCCGCCGCGACGTCGAGCACTTCTCGTCGCAGGTCGGCGAGATGGCGTCGCTCCTGCCGATCACCCGCGCGCACGGCCTCGAGGGCGTCGCGACGCGGCGGATGAACCAGAGCGCGCAGACGGTGCGCGACTCCGGCTTCTCGCTCGACGTGCTGAACGGCCGCTTCACCGCCCTCGCGTGGGTGGCCTTCCAGTTCCTGTCGATCGCGTGCCTGATCGGGGCGGCGCTCATCTCGGTGACCGGGCTGCTGCCGGTCACGGCGGGCCAGGTCGTCCTCCTCAGCACCTACTTCGTGATGCTGACCAACTCGATCGTCAACCTGCTCAACCTCGCGCCGATCATCACGAAGGGCCGCGAGTCGCTCCGGTCGATCGCCGAGGTGCTCGAGGAGCCCGACATCGAGCGCAACGAGGGCATGGCCGCGCCCTCGCGCGTGGTCGGCCGGCTCCGCTTCGAGCGGGTGGCGTTCCGCTATCCGGATGCCGACACTCCCGCCGTCCTCGACCTCGACCTCGACGTCCGCCCCGGCGAGACCGTGGCCTTCGTCGGGCGCTCGGGCTCGGGCAAGTCGACGGTGCTGAACCTCGCGCTCGGGTTCCTCCGGCCGACGGAGGGGCGGATCCTGCTCGACGAGGTCGACATGAACACCCTCGATCTGCGCCGGGTGCGCCGAGCGGTGTCGGTCGTGCCGCAGGACTCGGTGCTCTTCACGGGCAGCATCCGCGAGAACGTCACCTACGGACTCGACGACGTCGACGACGAGCAGGTGCGCCGGGCGCTCAGGGACGCGAACGCGTGGGACCTCGTCGAGAGCCTCCCGCGCGGCCTCGACACCCTGCTCGGCGAGAAGGGCGCGCGCCTCTCGGGCGGTCAGCGGCAGCGGATCTCGATCGCCCGCGCGCTGATCCGCGACCCGCGCATCCTGCTCCTCGACGAGGCGACCAGCGCGCTCGACAGCGAGTCGGAGCAGCTCGTGCAGGAGGCGCTGCTCCGCCTGCGCGCGGGACGGACGACGCTGGTGGTCGCGCACCGGCTGTCGACCATCCGCTCGGCCGACCGGATCGTCGTGCTCGACGCGGGCCGGGTCGTCGAGTGCGGGACGCACGACGAGCTGCTCGCGGCCGAGGGCGTGTACGCGGGGCTGCACGCCATCCAGGCGGGCTGAGCCCAGGCGCGCTCAGGCGTCGCGGGCGGTGCGCGCTCGCTCGCGGATGGCCAGCACGACCTCGGTCTTGGCGTCGGCGTAGGCGTTCATGTCGTCCCAGGGGCGGCCCAGGAGCGTGGTCTTGGTGCTCTCGTAGAGAGCGCGCTCGGCGGGGTCGGAGCGCAGGCGGTCGCGGAGCAGGAGGTAGTCGTCGATCTCGCGGGCGCCGCGTCCGTAGACGTGGACGTGGACGTCGCGCTCGGGCGTCCGCACGAGGCGGTGACCCGGCTCGCGGACGCGGAGCTCGTAGCCGGCCTCGAGGAGGGCGTCGAGGTAGTCCTCCTCGGCGGTGATGTCGGCCACCGCGACGACGATGTCGATGATCGGCTTCGCGGCGAGGCCGGGGACCGAGGTGGAGCCGATGTGCTCGACCTCGACGTCGGGCAGGGCATCGAGGATGCGGCGCCGGTGCTGCTCGTAGAGACCGGGCCAGCGGTCGTCGGAGGGGTGCAGCCCGACCCGGAGCGCCTCCCGACCGCCGATCAGCTCGACGGCCGCGATGTCGGGCCGACGAGGGGCGCTCATGCCCGCCACCCCGCGCGCTCCCGGACGGCCCGCTGCATCCGCAGGGCGATCTCCTTCAGCTGACGGCGCTGGGCGCCGGTGAGCGGGTCGAGGACGAGCCTCCTGACCGCCGCCTCGTGCGCCGGCGTGGCGGCGGTGAGGATCGCGCCGCCGTCGTCGGTGAGAGCGGCCAGAGTGGAGCGGCCGTCGGCGGGGTCCGGGCTGCGGCGGACCCAGCCGCGCGCCTCGAGCCGCGACACCGCGCGGGACAGTCGCGACAGCGAGCTGTTCGCGAAGTCGGCGAGGGTGCTCATCCGCACCGCGCGGTCGGGCGCCGCGCCCAGTGCGTAGAGGATGCCGTACTCGAAGTGGGTGAGCTCGAAGTCGCGAACGAGGTCGGCGTCGAGTGCCGGCGGCAGCCACTCCAGCACTGTCGCGAGTGCTGCCCAGGTCTCGAGGTCGGCGCCGGCGAGGGGGCGGTGATCGGGGCGGTTCTCGGCCATGCCCGGAGTCTACCCGTCACTTGACGGAGCAACTGTTCGACCGTACGGTACTGCTTGCTCAAGCAAGTTAATCGACCGTCAGGACTGTCATGGATCTCCAGCTCGCGCACCGCCGCGCCTTCGTCAGCGGCTCGACCCAGGGGATCGGCTGCGCCATCGCGCGGGCGCTCCTGCGCGAGGGTGCCGCGGTGGTGATCAACGGCCGGGACGACCGCAGGGTCCAGGAGGCGGTGCGTCGGCTCGAGCGGGAGGTGCCGGGCGGCGAGGTCTCGGGCATCGCGGCCGATCTCGCCGACGCCTCCGAGACCCAGCGGCTGCTCGACGCGCTCGGGGGCGTGGACATCCTCGTCAACAACGCCGGACTCTTCGACGTGACGCCGTTCGCCGATGTCGACGACGCCGCGTGGGCGCGCGTCCTCGACGTCAACCTGATGAGCGGGGTGCGCCTGTCGCGAGCGCTGCTCCCGCGGATGATCGACGCCGGCTGGGGCCGCATCGTCTTCATCGGCAGCGAGTCGGGCGTGAACGTGCCGGCCGACATGGTGCACTACGGCGTGAGCAAAGCGGCGATGCTCGCTCTGGGCAACGGTCTCGCCAAGCTCACCCGGGGCACGGGAGTGACGGTCAACACGATCCTGGGCGGGCCGACCTACTCCGACGGCGTGGCCGCCGCCGTCCGGGGCCTCGCCTCCGCGAACGGGCTCGCCGAGGGCGACGTGAGGGCGCAGATCGCGGGCGGGAATCGGACGTCCCTGCTCGAGCGCTTCCTCGAGCCCGACGAGATCGCGACCCTCGCCGTGTACCTCGCGAGCCCGCTCTCGTCGGCGACGAACGGTGCCGCCCTCCGCGCCGACGGAGGCGTGCTGACCGGGATGCTGTGAGCGGGCCGTCGCTCCGTGAGCGGCCCAGCTCGATCAGGGCGAGCGCTGCGGACCGTGGCTGAGGTGGGGTCGGCGGAGGCGGCCGCCCTCCTCCTCCACGCGTGCGGAAGCTCACTCGAGGTGCTCTCCCTGCAGCAGACGCGCTCGCCGAGGTGGACGGCTGTGACGCGCTCACGGTGCTGCACTTCCCGAACGGCGGCGAGACCCGCTGGGCGGCGGGGCGCGACCGGTCTGTGCTGACGGCATCTGTGCTGACGGCATCGGTGCTGACGGCGGCGGGCAGGGCGCGCTGGGCCGAGGGCGCGCGGTGCGGTGAATGTTGCGAAGCGGCCGCGGCGGGGTGCTCAGAACGGTGGTGGTGCGTCGGTGAAGCGGGGCCGGGGTGGTGGGCCGGGTGGGCTGCCGGGGAGGGCGGGTGGCCGGGTGGTGACGTGGCGTCCGGTGGGAGTGGTCCAGTCGGTGGTGCCGTCGGGATGCAGGACGTAGGTCCAGCGGTCGCCGTGGCGGACGTGGTGGTGGGCAGTGCAGAGCGACGCGAGGTTCTCGAGCGCCGTCTCGCCTCCGTTGCGCCACTCGATCGTGTGATCGGCTTCGGCGGTGGACGCGGGGCGGGTGCAGCCGGGGAAGCGGCAGGTCTGGTCGCGCAGCTGGAGGTGCAGCCGCATCTGCGCCGGCGGGACGCGGTGGGTGCGGCGGACGGAGGCGACGGTACGGGTGACCGGGTCGGTGAGGACCCGCGTGAAGGATGCGCCGCGATCGACCAGCGCGCGGGCGACGTCGGCGGGGATCGGGCCGTACCCGTCGAGGTCGGCGGTGGCGTCATCGAGCCCGGCGGCGGTCGTCGCGGGGAGCGTCAGTCGCACCTCGGCTCGTACCCCGGGAACGAAGGTCGGCGCGGGGGCCTGCTCGTCGGAGACGGGCGTGGTGCCGAGGATGTCCCCGTCGCAGAGCAGGTCTGCGAGGGCGTCGGCGCGCAGCTGCGCGAGGGTGCGCTCGTCCCCAGGCCCGTCGTCGCCGTCGCGGAGACTCCGAGCGATCCGGTCGAGGCGGTGGTAGGCACCGAGAGCGGCCGGCGCCGGAAGGCACGCGGTCAGCGTCGCCATTCCGTCGACCTCCGGCGTCAGCCACACGGCGCGGTCCTCGCGTGCGCGGGCGTGCCGCTGGGTGAGCGGCTGCTCGTGCAGCTGCTCCCGCCACCGCGCGAGCGCGCGTCGCAGCTGCGTCGGCGTCATCGTGAGGGCCGCATCGGCGGCACGCTCGTCGAGCGCGGCGCGGGACTCGGGCGGGAGGGTCGAGGCGGTCCGGCAGATCAGCTCGCCGGACTGCCAGAGGATCCGCGCGCCCGCCAGAGCGGCGCGGGTGAGCGGGAGGTCCTCGACGAGCAGCTGCGCGTGCTCGAGTCTGCGCGACACGGCCCACTCCGACGTGCCGAGGGCGACGGCCAGCTCGGCCCGGATCGAGCGCTCGGCGAGGTCGTTCGCCTCGCTCCGCGAGAGGCGCAGCCCCCGCGCGAACGACTCCTGAGCCTCGAGCGCCCTGCGATGCCCCGCGTAGAGGCGCTCGGCCGTGGCGAGCAGCCGCGGCGCCATCGCGCGGTCCTCGCCCGCAACACCGTCACCGCACTCCCGCACCTCCGCGAGTACCGCGTCCGCTCTTCCGATCATCTCCATACGAGAAGCTAATCAGCGACCACTGACATTCGCTCACGTTCGCACCGTCAGGCTGACCCCCGCGCGCCTGGCATGGAGGAAGGACCGGAGACGGCCGTCGACACCGGTCAGCGCATCACTCCGGTGCGGGCACCCCGTTGTAGCGATTGCTCAGCGTCAGCCAGTCCGCGACGACAGCGGGCGAGATCGCCACGTCCGCGACGAAGACGCCCTCGGCGCCTCCCTCGATCCAGGAGCGCACGGCCTCGAGGTCGGCCAGTGACTCGATCCGAGCCCCCTGTGCTCCCATGGCGCGGCCCAGAGCGGCGAAGTCGACCCGCGCGAACCTCATCGCCGACACGTCCAGGCCGCGCACTCCGTACTGGTGCACCTCCATGCTGAACGCGGCGTCGTTCATCACCACGATCAGCGCCGACGGCAGCTCCCGCACGACGGTGTCGAGCTCGCTGAGCTCCATGAGGAGGCCTCCGTCGCCGGTGACGAGGACGGGCAGGCGGTCGTTCCGCACCTCGGCGATGCCCAGGAGGGAGCCCATGCCGAGACCGATGCACTGCAGCGCGAGACCGGGCAGGAGCATGGCCTGCGGGTCGGGAGCGCGGAGATGGCGCGGCGCCCAGCCCATGTAGTGGCCGTTGTCCTGAGTGATCGACCGAGCCTCGGGGAGGATGCCGTCGAGGGCGGCCATCACGGGGCGCGGATCGAGGAGGCCGTCGGCGGCGAACTCCGGGAACTCCTCGGCTCCGCGCCGGGGCAGCACAGCGGTGTGACGCCACCCGTCGAGCGGCGTCGCGGGGAGTGCCTCCAGGAGCGTCCTCGCGAAGTCCAGGGCGTCCGCGCGGTGGAACTCGTCGACCCGGTCGTGCGTCGCCGCGGCCAGTGTGTCGATCTGGATCACGTGGGAATCGGCGGCGATCAGGCCGTTGTAGCGCATCTGGTAGAGGTTCATGCTCGCGCCGACGACGAGGACGAGGTCCGCCCGGCCGATCAGCGCGGCGGCCTCCTCCGTCGAGAATCCGCCCGCGATGCCGATGTCCCAGGGCGACTCGAAGAGCCCGTGGGCCATCAGCGAGGTCGCGAACAGTGCGCCGACCCGGTCTCCGAGCTCGCGCAGCGCGCCGCCGGCTCCGGCGAGCACCGCGCCGTACCCGCCGAGGACGAGGGGGCGCTCTGCGGCGAGCAGGCGCGCGGCGATCCCGGCGGCCACCTCGGCCGGGACGGCGGGCGCGGCGGGGATCTCGTGCGCGCGCAGCACGGCGCCCTGCTCGAGCGGCGCCACCTCGACGGCGGAGGTCAGAGGTGCGTCGACGAGGTCGTAGGGCAGGGCGACGATGACGGGGACGCGATCGCGGCGGGCGATCTCGTACGCGAGCTCGGTCTGTGCGACGGCGTTCCCTCGGTCGACGACGAGCGTCCGCACGTGGACGGCGGCCGCCGCACCGATCTGATCGATGTCCTGCGGGCGCGGCCCGGTGCGAGGCGCGTCGCCCACGACGACGACCGCGGGGATGCGGGCGAGACGCGCTTCGGCGAGGGAGGTGAGGAGGTTGGTGAATCCCGCGCCGTAGGTCGCGGTCGCCGCGGCGATCGCGCCGCCCGCGAGGGTGTAGCTGTGCGCGGCGATGACGGTGGCGGTCTCGTGCCGCACCGTCACGACCCGGTGGCCGCGGCCGGTGAGGCTCGCCATGAAGTGCGCATTGCCGTTGCCCATGAGGCCGAACACGACCGGGCTCCGCTGTGCGACGACGTCCGCGACGGCCTCCGCGACGGTGGGGGTGGGGGCGTCGGCTCGATCAGTCATGGCATTCAGCAAAGCCTCTCCTGCGGACGCGGGCGCAGCCGGCGATGCTCCTCCGTCTGAGATCGCAGACAGTCGGAGGTCACCCGGTGGGCGGTGCCGCGAGATCGTCCCGGATGAGCTCGGCCGCGCGCTCGGCGAGCGTCATGACGACGCCGACCGGGTTGAGCGCGGGGATCGTCGGGAACGAGGAGGCGTCGACGACGCGCAGCCCCGTCACGCCGCGGACCCGGAGACGGGGGTCGAGCACCGCGAGCGGGTCGGCGTCGGCGCCCATCCTGGCCGTGCACGAGACGTGGTAGACGGTCTGGTGCGTGGCGCGGAGCGCGGCCGAGAGCTCCTCGTCCGTCTGCGCGTCGGGGCCGGGGAACACCTCGCGCACGATCAGGGAGGCGAGCGGTTCGTGCTGCGCGACCATCCGGGCACGACGGGCGCCCGCCACGAGCATCCGCTCATCGCGGCCCGCCGGGTCGCTGAAGGAGTTGTAGTCGATCGACGGGGCGGCATCCGGGTCGGCCGAGGTGATCCACACCCGCCCGCGGCTGCGCGGCTTGGCGACGTTCGGGACGAGCGAGATGCTGCCCTCCGGAAGCGTGAAGCCCGCTCGCTCGGCGTGCACGCCCCAGGTCTCGAGCGGGATGTGCGTCGAGACGTCGGGCAGGGTGCTGTCGGGGTCGATCGCGATGACGTAGCCCGCGTCCCAGCCGGTCGCGCTGATCGGGGGGCGCTCGGTGCGCGCCTCCCAGACGACCAGACCCTCCGCGTGGTCCTGCAGGTTCTCGCCGACACCGGGAAGGTCGACGTGCACCGGCACGCCCGCTGCCTCGAGGACGGCTCGAGGTCCGATGCCGGAGCGCTGCAGCAGGGCGGGACTGTCGATGGCGCCGCACGAGAGGACGACCTCGCGGCGCGCGCGCAGCTCCCGGACACCGTCGGGGGTGCGAACGAGCGCACCGACCGCGCGACCGTCCTCCACGATCACACGCACGACGAGTCCGTCGAGGGTGATGTGCAGATTCGGCCGGTGCTCGGCGCCGTGGAGTCGCAGGTAGCTGTGCGAGGCGGAGGACCGCTGATTCGTCGCGGGGTCGTAGCCGATCTCGAAGTAGCCGGCGCCCTGGACGAACTCGTGATCGTTCCAGGAGGGCTTCTCGTCGACGCCGAGGGCCGAGACGGCGGCGTCGATCACGCCCTGCAGGTACGGGTTGCGGTCCTCGGGCGGGATGGGCGTGACGGGTGCCAGGAGCCGGTCGTACGTCGCCGACATGGTCTCGTAGTCCCAGCCGTCGGCGCCGAGCGAGACCCACTCGTCCATGTCGCCGCGGAGCGGGCGCCAGGTGATCATCGTGTTCGCCGTCGAGCAGCCGCCGAGGATCCGGAGCCGGGACTGGCGGATGAAGGAGTTGCCCCGCGCGTTCGGCACGCTGCGGTAGTCGAGGTCGTACTCGCCCTCGAGCATCTCGGCCCAGCGGCGGATCGAGTTCGCGCGAGGCTCGTCCGCGTCGGAGGGGCCCGCTTCGACGAGGCCGACGCTGAGCGACGGGTCCTCGCTGAGGCGCGAGGCGACGATGATTCCGGCGGTGCCGCCGCCGAGGACGAGGACGTCGACGAGATCCGGAGTGTCGTAGGCCATGGTCATCCCTCCGCGGGCCCGGCGAACCAGGTGGTCTTGAGCGACGTGAACTTGTCGAGAGCGTGCAGCGACAGATCGCGTCCGAAGCCCGACTGCTTCACTCCGCCGAACGGAACGGTGACGTCGAGTGCGTCGACCGTGTTGACCGAGACGGTACCCGCCTGCAGCGCCGACGCGACCCGTCGGGCGCGGGAGAGACTGTCGGTGAAGACCGAGGCGGCGAGTCCGAACTCGCTCGCATTCGCCCGCGCGATCGCCTCGGACTCCTCGGTGAACGTCGAGACGGCGAGCAGCGGGCCGAAGACCTCCTCCCGCTCGATCACCGCGCCGGCGGGCACGTCGCGGAAGGCCGTGGGCTCGAGGTAGTAGCCGCCGGACTCGAGATGCAGTCGGCCTCCGCCGAAGGCGAGTCCGGCCTCGCTGCGGCCGATGTCCACGTAGCGCTGGACGCGTTCGAGCTGCTTCGCGCTGATGAGCGGACCCATGGTCGACGCGGGGTCGAGGGGATCGCCGACGCGCAGAGCGGCGGCGCGGAGGCGGATCCGCTCGAGGAGCTCGTCGGCGATGCGGGCCTCGACGAGGAGGCGGGAGTTGGCCGAGCAGACCTGGCCCGAGCATCCGAAGATCCCCGCGACCGCTCTGTCGGCGACGAGGTCGAGATCGGCGGCGTCGGCGAAGACGAGGCCGGCGCTCTTGCCGCCGGCCTCGAGCCAGACCTGCTTCATGTTGGACTCGCCCGCGTAGCGCAGGAAGAGCCTGCCGACGGCCGTGGAGCCGGTGAAGGCGATCGCATCGACGTCGGAATGCCGGCCGAGCGCCTGCCCCGCCTCGTCGCCGAGCCCGGGTACGACGTTGAGCACACCGTCCGGCAGGCCCGCTTCGATCGCGAGCTCGGCGAGCCGCAGCGCCGAGAGCGGCGACTCCTCAGCGGGCTTCAGCACGACGCTGTTCCCGGCGGCGAGAGCGGGAGCGAGCTTCCAGATCGCCATCTCGAGCGGGTAGTTCCAGGGGACGACCGCGCCGATCACGCCGAGCGGCTCGCGGGTGATGATCGCGAGATCGCCGGGAGCGGTCGGCGCGACCTCGCCGTACTGCTTGTCGATCGCCTCGGCGTACCACTGGAGGATGTGCGCGGAGCCGGGGATGTCGACGGTCGACGTGTCGGCGATGAGCTTGCCGCCGTCGAGAGTGTCGAGCAGCGCGAGCTCGTCGGCGTGGGTGCGGACGAGGTCTGCGAGGCGCAGCAGGACGGCCTTGCGTTGCGCCGGAGCGCTGCGCGACCACGATCCGGCCGAGAAGGCGCGGCGCGCGGCGGCGACGGCGCGGTCGATGTCCTCGGCTCCGCCCCGGGCGACGCTCGCGAGCACGAGACCGGTCGCGGGGTCGAGGGTGTCGAAGGTGCCGCCGTCGGCGGCGTCGACGGGCGATCCGTCGATGAAGGCACGGCGGCGGGGCTCGATCGAGCGGGCGAGTCGAGCCCAGTCCTCACGGGTGCGCATGGTGGTCCTCCTGGTGGTGCGGGTTCTCGAGGGCGTCGATCGCGGTCTGGGCGAGCAGCACGGCGCCGTCCCGCACTGCACGGTCGGCGGCGGGCGTCGCGGCGGCGGCGGCGAACGCCGGCTGGTGGTTGACCGCCGGGAGCGAGGCGATGCCGAGGTAGGGGTGGAGGGCGCGGACCCGCTGCGAGACGTTGCCCATGTCGGTGGAGGCCGTGGCCATGCCGCGCGGGCCGGCCTCGTCCAGGTCCATGTCGCGGCCGACGGCGGCGGCGTTCGCGACGAAGAGCTCGGCGAGCCGGTCGTCGTTGCGGAACTCGGCGTAGCGGGGGCTCGTCTCCGTGAGCTCCCACTCGACGCCTGCGGCCAGGGCACCCGCCTCGAAGCAGGCCCGCACCCGGGGGAAGACGTCGTCGAGCTCGGCCAGGTCGTCGGCGCGGACGTACCAGGATCCCTCGGCGAGGTCGGGGACGGCATTGGGGGCGGTGCCGGCGGCCGTGACGATGCCGTGCACGCGGATCGACGTCGGCAGCTGCTGCCGGAGGAGTCCGATCGCGACCTGGGCGATCGTGAAGGCGTCCGCGGCGTTGCGGCCCAGGTGCGGGTAGGCGCCGGCGTGCGCGGTGGCGCCGCGGTAGCGCACGTCGAAGTGCGCGACGGCGCGGGGTCGCGCGTACACCGCGTCGGCGGGGCCGGGGTGGATCATCATGGCGAGCGCGAGGGAGTCGAAGCATCCGGCCTCGAGCATCGCGATCTTGCCGCCCCCGCCCTCCTCGGCCGGAGTGCCGAGGAGACGCACGGCGACTCCGGCGTCGGCGAGGGCCGCGGCGGCGCCGATCGCGGCCGCGGCGATGACGTTGTGCCCGCAGGCGTGACCGAGCCCCGGCAGGGCGTCGTACTCGGCGACGATCCCGACGACCGGGCGTCCGTCGCGGGGCCCGTGATCGGCGGTGAAGGCCGTCTCGAGTCCGGCGGCGCCTCGCTCCACCAGGAAGCCGCGCTCCTCGAGCGCCTCGGCGAGCAGCGCCGCCGACGCGTGCTCCCGCCAGGCCGTCTCGGGCTCCGCGTGCAGACGGTGACTGATCCGCAGGAGCGCGTCGAGCCCCGCGTCGACGTGAGCCGCGACGCGCCGCTTGCGGTCGGAGGCGCTCACTCGTCGCCCGGCACGCCGTACGAGGGTGCGGCCTCGGGGTCGAGGGCGCGACGGCGGTAGTCGAGCTTCTGCGGGAGCCAGACGCCCAGCAGGCGCTCGAGCTCGGTGACCGGGTCGTCGGCGTCGTCGACGCGCAGGTCGGTGACCCGCCACGGCACGTCCTCGACGACGGCGAGTCCCGCGGAGCGGACCGGGCCCGCCTCGCCGCCCGCCTCGATCGCGCCGCGCAGAGCGTCGAGCAGACGTTCTTCCAGGGTCGACCCCGTGCTCGCGTGGAAGGCCGAGAGCATGGCGCCGGGAACGCCGTCGTGAGCGAGCAGATTGCCGGCCGCGGCGGCGGACGAGCCCTGGACGGCCGAGTGGAGCCCGAGTGCCCGGTCGCCCGAGTGGAGGGCGGTCCGTCCGGACGCGTCGACGAGGAGGAGCTGGCGGTACTGCGGGAACGCCTCATCGGCGAGAACGGCCGCGAGCGCGGTCGCGGAGTCGACGCCCGCCTCGAGTGCGTCGAGCAGCGCGGTGCCCAGCGCGGGATTGGTCACGTTCTGCGACGCGACCGCGCCGACGCCCGCGCGCAGGTGCAGGCAGCGTGCGGCGACGGCGGGACTCGACGAGCTCACGACCATGCCGAGCGCTCCGGTCAGGGGATCGCGGGCGACCAGCGAGACGGTCACGACGCGGGCTCGCTGAGGACGGCGGTCGCGTCGATCTCGACGAGCCACTCCGGTCGTGCGAGCGCCTGGACGACGAGTCCGGTCGAGACCGGGTGGACGCCCTTGAGCCAGGTGCCCATGACGCGGTAGACCGGCTCGCGGTACCGGATGTCGGTCAGGTAGACCACGACCTTCACGATGTCGGCGAGGCTGCTCCCGGACTCGCGCAGCAGGAGATCGATGTTGGCCATGGCCTTCTCCGCCTGCGCCTCGACGTCGCCGATGCCGACGCTCTCGCGGGTGTCGAGGTCCTGTCCGATCTGACCGCGCAGGTAGACCACGCCGCCCGCCACGACCGCCTGGCAGAGATCGTTGTCGAGGCTCTGCTCCGGATACGTCTCCCGGGTGTTGAAGGGGCGGATGCGGGTGTGCGTGGTCATCGGGCGGCTCCGGTCACGAGGTCGAGGGTGGGGGAGGCGGGGTCGTACTGCGCGTAGCTGCGCTGGATGCCGATCTGGTCGGCCACGAAGCGGGCGTCGTGCCAGACCCCCCAGACGAAGCTGGAGCCGCGGCGCGACTGCCAGGGGAGGCCGAGGAAGTAGACGCCGGGCTCGATCGAGACGCCGCGCTGGTGGACGGGGCGCCCGCGGTCGTCGAACGCCTCGGGCGCGATGCGCAGCCACGAGTAGTCGGTCGCGTATCCGGTGGCCCAGACGATGCTCGTGATGCCGGCGGCGGCGAGATCGAGCTCGGCGAGGGGATCGGTGACGCAGCGAGGCTCGGGGCCGAGCTCGTGGGCTGCGGGCTCCTCCGGCAGGTCGAGTCCGTTGGCGGCGACGTAGGCGTCGGCCTCGGCGAGCAGGGTCAGGTAGTTCGCGTCTCCCCGCGCGATGTTCGTCCCGACGTCGGTGCCGAAGGCGAGCCTGCCGTCGTGGTAGGCGCCGGTGCGGCCCACGAGCGTGATGCCGTTCGCCGCGAGGTCGCGGAAGTCGATGGTGCGGCCGCCGTGCGCTCCGCTGACCGCGATGGTCACGTGCTCGGCGCCGGCGGGCGGCGCGGCGAGGTCCCACTTGCCGAGCACCCCGAGCCACCAGACGAAGTCGCGACCGCGGTACCGGCGCGGCGGTCGGTCGTGCGGGCCGACGGAGAGGTGCACGCTGCGGCCGGAGCGATTCAGCTCGTCCGCGATCTGCACGCCCGAGGAGCCTGCGCCGACGACGAGGACTCCTCCGTCGGGCAGCTGCGCGGGGCTGCGGTAGGTGCTCGAGTGGATCTGGTGGAGACCGGAGTCCGCGGGCACGTTCGTCGGCACGACCGGGGTCTGGAACGGTCCCGTCGCGGCGACGACGAAGCGCGCCTCGATCTCGCCCGTCGAGGTCACGACGCGGAAGCCCGGTCGCCCCTCGAGGCGCGTGACCGAGAGCACCTCGACCCCTGTGCGGACCGGGGCGCCGATGTGCGCGGCGTACGCGGCGAAGTACTCGGCCATCTGGTCCTTGGTGGCGAAGCCGTCGGGATCGACGCCCGCGATCTCGAGGCCGGGGAACCGGTCGTGCCAGGCGGGACCGTTGGCCACGAGCGAGTCCCAGCGCCCGGTGCGCCAGCGCTCGGCGATGCGGTCGCGCTCGAGCACCACATGCGGCACTCCGGCGTCCAGCAGGTGCTCGCTCATGGCGACGCCGGCCTGGCCTGCGCCGACGACGACGACTTCGAACTTCTCGGGTTGCATGGGGCTCCACTTCGATGCTGCGGCTCACGGCGCGGGCCCCCTGTGAGGTCGCGTCCTGATCTGTCGCGCTGCCTGGCCCAGCGCCCTGCGCACTCATCCTGGGATGCCTCGGAGCGCCCCGGCAAATAGCGTTCGGGTATCGTGAACATCGGAAATTCGGATGCAACGCCGGGTTCACATCGGCGTAACACATTGGAAATGCGCAGCGGCCCTCGCCGGTCGGTCGGAAGGAGACACGCGTGGCAGGACGGCCCGAGTTCACGTTCACCCAGCTCAACTACTTCGCCCGCGCCGCCGAGCTCGGCTCGATGACGGATGCGGCCGCAGAGCTCTTCGTCGCGCAGTCGGCCGTCTCGACCGCGGTGCAGCACCTCGAGCGGACGCTCCAGACCCAGCTCTTCATCCGCCACCGGGTGAAGGGCCTCCAGCTCACGGCGGCGGGAGACGAGCTGCTGACCCGGGCCAGGGAGGTGCTGGGCGCCGTCCACGACACGCTCGACGCCTTCCGGCCCGACGCCCTGAGCGGTCCCCTCCACGCCGCCTGCTTCCCGACGCTCGCGCCCTTCTACCTGCCGCAGATCATCCACGATCTCGAACGGACCCACCCCGGCATCGAGGCGCGCGTCAGGGAGGGCACCGCCGACGAGGTGGCCCGGGCCCTCGGCAACCGCGCCATCGACATCGCGCTCACCTACGACCTGGGGCTCGGCGACGGCATCAGCAAGGAGCTGCTCGCGACCGCCCCCGTCTCCGTCGCCGTCGCCGAGGACGATCCGCTCGCGCTGCGCGACGGCCTGACTCTCGACGAGCTGGCGGCGCGGCCCATGATCCTGCTCGACATGCCGGTGAGCCGCGACTACTTCGTGGGGCTCTTCGCGCAGCGCGGACTCAGTCCCCACATCCGCTACCGCTTCGCGAGCTTCGAGACCGTGCGCGCGATGGTGGCCCGCGGGCACGGTTTCGCGCTGCTCAACCAGCGGCCCGCCGTCGGGCGCAGCTACGACGGGGGACGACTCGTGACCCGTCCCCTGCTCGATGACGTCCCCGGCCTCGACATCGTGCTCGCGACGCGATCGGGGGAGCCGCTCAGCCGCAAGGCGGGGGCCTTCGCCGAGCGGGCGCGGTCGGCGGTGCGGCTCCTGGCCGAGGGACCGGCGCACGAGCCGCGGGTGCTCTGAGGCGGTCCGGGCCCGGTTCCGGCGGTCCCTACGATGAGGGCGGGGCGTCCGCCCCGGGACGGAGCGGCAGCGTGCAACGAGTCGACCAGCGTCGCATCCGCACGGTCAACGCGTCGCTGACCCTGCGCGCGCTGTACGACGGCGGCACGCTCACGATCGACGAGGTGCGCCGCGCGACGGGCCTCTCGCGGAGGACGACCGAGGCGATCCTCGAGGACCTGGGCCGCCGGGAGTGGGTCGTCGACGTCGAGCCGGAGCGCCGGGACGGCCGAGGGCGGGGACGGCCCGCGCGCCGCTACGCCTTCAACTCCGCGAGCGGAGCGATCGTGGCCGTGCGTCTCGATCTCGAGGACATCACCGTCACGGTCGCCGACCTCTCGGGTGCGCCGATCGTCGAGCACGCCGTCGCGACTCCCCGGGGCCTGCGGCGCCCGGAGCGGATCGGCGTGCTCCGCACGGCGATCGAGGCTGCCCTCGCGGCCAGCGGTCGCAGTGCCGAGGCCGTCCTGGCGGTGACGGTCTCGACCCTCGGCATCGTCCGCGACGACGGCCTCGTCGACCTGCCCATGACGATCCCGGAGTGGTCGCGGTTCTCGATCGCCCGCGAGATCGATGCGATGTTCGACTGCCCGGTGCGCGTCGAGAACGACGCCAAGCTCGCGGCGCTCGGCGAGCGGATGGCCGGCGTGGCGCGCGGCGTGGACGACTTCGTGCGGCTGCGCGCCGACCGCGGAACGGTCGGACTCGGCATCGTGCTCAGGGGCGAGCTGTTCCGCGGGCACGACGGCGTGGCCGGTGAGATCGTCTGGGCGGAGCGCTACGGCCTCGCCGCCCTCGACCGCCACGTCCTGGGCGGACTCGGCGGGGACGATGCGGAGCGCAGTGCCGGGGCCGCGGCGTTCGTCGCGGCGGTCCGCTCCGGGGATCCCTCGGCACGCGCCTCGGCCGAGCGCCTCGCCGAGGAGCTGGCGCCCGGCCTCGCGATCCTGGCGTGGACGCTCGCGCCCGAGCTCATCGTGCTCGACGGTGCGTTCGCCGAGCTCCAGGAGGTGTTCGTGCCGGCGTTCGAGCGGGAGCTGGCGCGGGCGGGCACCGCTCCGGCGAGCCGGTTCGCCGCATCGGAGCTCGGGTCGCCCTCCGCGATCCTGCACGGTGCGCTCCGGTCGTGCCTCGACGAGGTGCAGGCTCTGCTCTTCTCGGGCAGCGAGCTGGACGCTGCGCCGAGCCTCTGATCCGGAGCGGCGGGCGATTTACGGCACCCGCTGCGCACAATTAATCCGACCGTAACGAACGAGCCGAAGCGACGCATCGGATTCGGCGATGCCCGGATTCCCGGGCTTCTCGGCCGGCGCGCCCCGCGGTCCGTGTCGCCCCTGTCACGAGCATGTTTCCCCGGTGTTTCACCGACGCCTCGGGCCGACTCGCGATCCCGGGGCGCCCCGGACGGCGCCCTCGAGGCGCTCCTATGCTCCATCCCAGCCGGACGAGGACTCGCCGGAACTCCTGACGAATGGGACGAGATGGACCAGCACACCCCCGTTTTCGGCGTCGACCTGTTCGCCTTCTGGCACGAGGACGTCTTCGGACTCGAGAGCGTGGAGGCCGTCGTCCGCAGGGGCGCCGAGGAGCCGCGAGAGCTGTGGGACGTCCTGCTGGACCGCATCGTCGCCTCGGGGGTCTCGGCCATCGAGCTCACCTTCGCCCCCTTCGACTGGCGCACAGGAGCGGCCGCCTACGGGTCGACCCGGGCCTTCCTCGACGAGCTCGGCGGTCGCGGGCTGAGCGTCTGCGGCGGCTACCTCCCGGCGCTCGAGCGCCCGGAGGCGCTGGCGACCGAGCGTCGCAGCGCGCTGCTCGAGGACGTGCGCGCCTACGCCGACTTCCTCGCGCAGGCCGGAGCGACCGCGCTCATCGGCAGCGCTCCCCTGCGCAGCACCCGCGGCAGCGTCGACGCCGTGCCGGTCGACCTGCGCACCGTGCAGGCGCTCTCGGACCCGTTC
Organism: Rathayibacter sp. VKM Ac-2803; assembly: GCF_009807175.1. NCBI lineage: Bacteria > Bacillati > Actinomycetota > Actinomycetes > Micrococcales > Microbacteriaceae > Rathayibacter > Rathayibacter sp. VKM Ac-2803. Next base: position 974,914 of record NZ_WUCD01000001.1, read on the forward strand.
CACGACGTGGGCCGCGTCGCGCACGCCGCGGGCCTGCGCTTCGGGCTGCACACGGAGTCGCACTCGGCGATGTGGCTCGAGCGCGACATCGACCTCTTCATGCTCGCCACCGATCCGTTCTACGTCGGACTGTGCCCGGACGCCGCGCACATCACCCTCGGCGGCGGAGACGCGGTGGCCGTCGCCCGCCGGCATCGCGACCGCCTCGTCTCGGCGCACTGGAAGGACTCGACCGGCACGATCTCGTGGGACCTGACCCTCGACGAGAGCGTGCACGTCGCCCATCGCGCCTTCTGCGGTGTGCCCGGCACCGGAGTCGTCGACTGGGCCGCGTGGACCGAGGTCATGACCGCCGCGGGCCTCACCGACCCCGTCCTGCTCGAGGTGGACGCGATCGCGACGCCCGTGCAGGAGATCCGAGCAGCCATCGAGCACCTCACGCCGCTGCTGCGCGCGGCGCCGTCCGCCGCCTGATCCGCGCGCACCCCGTCCCTCCCGCCCCGCACCACTCGTCCTCCCGCACCACCGCACGTCCCCGCACCGCCTCATCCCTTCCACCGAGCTCCGAGGAGCATGCATCATGACTCACCGCCACACCCGCTCGCTGACGATCGCCGCTGCGGTCGCCGGCATCGCCGCGCTGACCCTCACGGGCTGCGTGGACGCCGAGGTCGCCGAGACCGGCACCTCCGCCGGCGCCTCCGGACTGCCGGCCGACCTCGTCGCGGCGGCCGTCGACAAGGCCGCCTCCATCGCCGACGGCGAGGACCTCGAGGGCACGACGGTGTCGCTCGTCGGCACGTGGGGCGGCGAGGAGCGCGAGCGCTTCCTCTCGACCCTCGCGCCCTTCGAGGAGGCGACCGGCGTGACGATCGACTTCACGGGCAACGAGGACTACGAGACGCTCCAGCAGACCTCCCTCGCGGCGGGCACCCCCATCGACGTCGTCGCCGCGGGCAACCTCGGCACGGTGAACGAGTACGCGGGCTCCGACGCGATCGACCTCAACGAGCTCATCGGAGAGGACGTCATCGCCGACAACTACGCACCGGGGTTCATCGACTCGACGACCGTCGACGGGGGCAACTACGGGCTCTGGACGATGGTCGACAACTACATGATCTGGTACGACCCGTCGGTCTACGAGGGCCCCGCACCCGAGGACCTCACCTGGGACGACCTCACCGCCTACACCGATTCGCTCGCGGGTTCCGGCACGGCGGCGTGGTGCATGGGTCTGAGCGCCGGAGCCAACACCGGCTGGCCGGGCTCCTACTTCGTCTTCAACCTCATGCTCAAGGAGTTCGGTCCCGACCTGCTCACGGGTCTCGCCGACGGCACCCACGCGTGGGACTCGGACGAGGTCCGCGCCTCCTTCGCCCGTTTCGGCGAGGTCGTCGCCGACGACCAGACCGTGCTCGGCGGCCCGGACGCCGTCCTCACGACCGACCCGGGTGCCGTCGGCGCCGGGATGTACACCGACCCGCAGCAGTGCGCACTCGAGCACTGGGGCACCTACACCGCCTCGATCATCCTGGGCGGCGACCCCTCGCTCGAGCCGGGCACCGACCTGGACTTCATGGAGATGCCCTCCATCACGCCCGAGTACGCCGGAGCGAACGGCTACGGCGGGACCGTCTTCACCGCCTTCGCGGATCGCCCCGAGGTCGCGGCCTTCATGGAGTACATGGCCTCCGTCGAGTCGTCCGATCTGATCGCCTCGACCGGCAACTGGATCGGCGCGAACGCGAACATCGACGCCGAGGCGTTCCCGAACTCGATCCTCGCCGGCGTCTCGGAGCAGCTGCTCACCGGCTCCGACCAGCTCGTGCCCTTCCCGATCGCCTCGACCCCCAGCGCGGTCACGGCGGCCTTCTACACGACCGTCGCGGAGTTCGTGCAGGACCCCGCCTCGCTCGATCAGAACCTCGCGGCCGTCGACGCCGCGGTCGCCGCGAACTGACCCGGCCGGGCGGCAGGGGGGAGCGACCCTCCCTGCCGCTCCGAGCCCCTCACCCGGCAGGAGACATCCCATGAACCTCGCACCGCTCGCAACGGCCCTCGTCGGGCTCGTCGCCGTGCCGATCGCGCTCGTGCTCTGGCTCGCGCTGGGGGAGCGCGCCGTGCGCCTCTTCAGCTCGTCGCGCGCGCAGGAGTCCGCCCGCGCCGCAGTCTGGCTCGTCATCCCGGTGACCCTCGGAGGCGGGATCCTGCTCTATCCGCTCCTGCAGACCGTCGTCATGAGCTTCCTGGACGCCGACGGTGCGGACTTCGTCGGCCTCGACAACTACGCCTGGGCCTTCAGCGACACGATCCTGCCGGTCCTGGTCAACAACCTGATCTGGATCGTCGTGCTGCCGGTGGTCACCCTCGTGCTCGGTGTCCTGCTCGCCGCCCTCGCCGAGCGGGTGCGCTACGAATGGCTCGTGCGCACCGTGATGGTGCTGCCGATCGCGATCTCGTTCACCGCCGCGGCCGTGATCTGGCGTCTCGTCTACGCGTACCAGCCGACCGGGGCCGCGCAGACCGGCACGCTGAACGCGCTGCTCAACCTGGTGGGTCTCGACTCGGTGGCGTTCCTCTCGGATCCCTCGATCACGACGTTCTCCCTGATCGCGGTCGGCGTCTGGATGTCGGTCGGGCTCTGCATGCTGATGTCGTCGGCCGCGATGAAGAACCTCGACTCGTCGGTGCTGGAGGCCGCGACGCTCGACGGTGCCGGCGAGGTGAGCAGCCTGCTCCGGATCGTCGTGCCGCAGATCGCGCCCACCCTCGGCGTCGTCTACACGACCCAGCTCATCTTCTCGCTCAAGGTCTTCGACATCGTCTACACGATGACCAACGGAGCCTTCAACACCGACGTCATCGCCAACCGCATGTTCTCGGAGCTGTTCCGGGCCCGCGACTACGGGCACGCCTCGGCCATCGCGGTGCTGCTGCTCGTCGTCGCCGTCCCGATCATCGTCATCAACGTCCGGCAGTTCCGGGCAGAGAGGAGCTGACATGACCGCCGCACTCGCCGCGCCGCGCCGTCGCCGCACCCCCGTCCGCCCGGCCAGGATCCTCCTGCACGCCGTGCTCATCACCGTCGTCGTCGCCTGGATCACTCCGATCGTCGGGCTGCTCGTCTACTCGCTGCGCACCAGCGCCGACAACGCCCTGACGGGCTGGTGGACGATCGTCACCCGGCCGCGCGTCACCTCGCTGAACTTCAGCGAGGCCTTCGACTCCGCCGGTCTCGGCCAGAGTCTGGTCAACAGCCTCTCGATCACCGTGCCCACGACGGTCTTCACGGTCGCCGTGAGCGCGATCGGAGCGTACGCGCTCGCTCGGATGGAGTTCCGCGGCCGGATCGCGATCCTCATGACCGCCGTCGCCCTGCTCGTGGTTCCGCCGCAGCTCACCCTCGTCCCGCTGCTGAGGCTCTTCACGCAGCTGGGTCTCACCGGAGAGATCTGGGGCATCTGGATCTACCAGGTCGGCTTCGTCGTGCCGTTCGGGATCTACCTGCTCTACGCCTTCTTCCGCGCTTTCCCGGCCGAGCTCATCGAGGCGGCCTGGCTCGACGGCGCCGGGACGATCACCGTCTTCCTGCGGATCGTGCTCCCCACCTCGGTGCCGATCCTGGTGTCGCTCGCGATCATGCAGTTCATGTGGTCCTGGAACGACCTGCTCATCCCCCTGCTCTTCCTCGGGGCGAGCAACCCGGCGGCGCCCTCGACCGTCGAGGTCGCCGGCCTCGTGCAGGCGACGGGGGGCGGGCTGAACATCGTGAGCGCCGGCGCGCTGCTCTCGATGGTCATCCCGGTCGTCGTGGCTCTCGGGTTGCAGCGCTACTTCATCCGCGGCCTGCTCGGCGGAGCCGTCAAGGGCTGAAACCCCCGTCGAGCGCTGAACCACCCGTCGAGCGCGTGCACGCCGGTTCAGGTGCCGACGCCCCGCAGCCCTCCGAAACGGCGGCTCAACCTCGCGGCGGCTCCGGTCAGCTCGGCGGCGATCCCGCTGTAGTCCTCCTGCGGGACCCTGTCCGAGAAGAAGGAGACCCCGACGCTCAGCACGGGCAGGCCGGCGTTGTCGACGGCGGCCGCCGCGATGCACGTGACGTTCTCGGTGGTCGAGCCGTGCTCGATCGACCATCCGCGCTCACGGTCGGCGCGCAGGAGCTCTCTGAGCTCCCGCAGTGTCGCCGGGCCGGCTCCTGTGCGGTCGACGAAGCGATCCTTCGTCGGGAAGATCGCGGCGATCTGGGCGTCGGAGAGCTGTGCGAGCATCGTGCGCCCGGAGGCCGTGAGCTGCGCCGGGAGCCGCACCCCGACCGCCGTGACGAGCGTGGTCGGCCGGAGCGGCTGCTCCTTGAGGAGGTAGAGCGTCTCGTGGCCGTGCAGCACGCCCATGTGCGCGGTGTGACCGAGTCCGGTCGCCAGTGCCTTCAGCACGGGACGCCCGATGTTCTCGAGGACGTGGTGCCGGAGGTACGCCGAGCCGAGCTCGAAGACCCCCACGGCGAGGGTGTAGCCCTGCGACTCGGGGATGTGCACGACGAGGCCTTCGTCGACGAGGACCTGCAGCAGCTGGTAGGTGGTGCTCCGCGGGGTCTCGATGCGTCGCGAGAGGACGGACGCCGGGACCGGTGAGGCGGAGCTCGAGAGCACCTGCAGGATCGCGATGCCCTTGCGCAGGGCGGGGATGCGCGGTCCGATCGCCGTGGTGCGGTCGACGGCCCGGGGAGCGAGCGGCTCGGTCACGACGATCCTCCCTCCGGCGATGCTCGGGCACAGCCTCTCACGCCCCTCGCAGCAGCTCCGGCCCCCTCGCCCGCAGCTCGGCCGTGCTCGTCGCACCGAGAAGCGCGAGGGTGCGCCGGTACTCCGCGCCGAGGATGTCCGCGAGGTGCTCGACACCGGCCTCGCCTCCCACGGCCAGGGCCCACAGGTAGGGGCGGCCGACGAATGCTGCGTCTGCGCCGGAGGCGATCGCCACGGCGACGTCGCCTCCCGAGCGCACACCCGAGTCGACGATCACGATCGCGTCGCGGCCGAGGGCGGCGCGCACCGGCGCGACGAGCGAGATCGGAGCGACGTGCTGGTCGAGCTGGCGGCCTCCGTGGTTCGAGAGGTGCACCCCGTCGACGCCCGCGTCACGGGCGCGCCGCGCCTCGTCGGGGGAGAAGGCGCCCTTGAGCAGGAGCGTGCGAGGCCACAGGGAGCGGATCCGTGCCACGTCGTCCCAGCTCAGCGACGGATCGAACTGGGCCCCGATGTCGGCGATCGAGCCACCGGCGAAGACGCCGTTGCGGTCGCTCGCCCGCACCTGCGCGAAGTCCATCGCCTCGTGCCGGAGCATCCGGGTCCAGTACCGCGGCTTCATGCCGATGTCGGTGAGGGTCGACAGGGTCATCTTCGGCGGGATGGTGAGACCGTTGCGCCGATCGCGCAGGCGATTGCCGGAGACGGCGGTGTCGACCGCTATCTCGAGCACGGGCGAGCCCGCCTCCACGGCGCGCCGGACGAGGTCGTCGGTCAGATCGCGGTCCTTCATCGCGTACAGCTGCGACCAGGGTGCGACCGCGGCAGCGGTCACGTCCTCGATCGTGGTGCTGCCCACGGTGGAGAGCACGTACGGGATCCGAGACGTCCGCGCCGCGCGAGCGACGGCGACCTCGCCCGCCGGATCGATCATCCGGGTGTAGCCGGTGGGCGCCAGGCCCAGGGGCAGCGCCCACCGGTCGCCCGCGATCGTCGTCCCGGTGTCGATGGAGGCGACGTCCTGCACCTGCCGGGGCAGCCAGCGGGCCCCGCGGAACGCCGCCTCGTTTCCGGTGAGCGCGAGCTCGCGATCCGAGCCGCCCTCGACGTAGTCGAAGACGCTCCGCGGGAGCGCCCGCCGGGCGGCGGAGCGGAGGTCGTCGACGGTCAGGATCCGTCGGAACGCACCGCGATCGCCCGCTCGCCCGATCCCGACGAAGTCGATGGCCTCACGCAGACGCACGGCTCAGAGCCTCGCGCTGACGGCCTTGCCGTGCGCGGGGAATCCCTCGTGCTCGGTGAAGGCCAGCACGGTGCCGCTGAGGGCGACGAGACCCTCCCTGGTCGACTTGGCGATGGCGCGCTTCTTGCGGAAGGCGTGCGCGGTGATGCCGCTCGAGACCTTCGCGTAGCCGCTCGTCGGCAGAGAGGCCGGCACGCCGAGGACGAAGTTGCCCATCGAGACGGTGGTGTCCTGCCCGAGCAGCACTTCGGCGGCGTCGTGGATGAGGTCGAGGACGGCGTCCTCGAGCTCGGCGCGCACGACGAGCTGCATGTGCTCGGGCGCGTAGGCGTTGGCGACCTCGGCGCCCTCCTCCAGGCTCGAGACGAGGACGGCGCCGCCGTTGGTGCCGAGCGAGAGCGCGGCGTAGCCCCTGCGCGGCTCGGGCAGCTCGGCCAGCTGCTTCGCGATCTCGGGCTGGAGGGCGTCGATGAGCTCCTGCGAGTCGGTCACGAGCACGCTCGACGAGTCGGGGCCGTGCTCGGCCTCGTTGAGCAGGTCGGCGGCGAGCAGGCGCACGTCGACCGAGTCGTCGGCGAGGATGAGGCTCTCGCTCGGGCCGAGCAGCATGACGCTGGGGGTGCCGTAGCGCTGCACCTCGATCTGGGCGCTCGCGACGGGCGGGCTGCCCGGTCCGCAGACCTTGCGCACGGCCGGGATGCTCTCCGTGCCGAAGGCGAGCGCCGCGACTCCCGCCGGTCCGTTGACGCGGAACACGTCCTCGATGCCCAGCTCGTCGGCGACGACGAGCACCGCGTCGTCGACCCTGCCGCCGCTGCCGGCCACCGGGGGTACGACGACCGCGATCCTCTGCACGCCGGCGACGACCGCGGGAGTGGCGAGCTGGATCAGGACAGAGGGGTAGGAGCCCTTGCCGCTCGGCACGAAGAGGCCCGCGCTCTCGATGGGGCTGGTGCGCTCGCCGACCATGACGCCGGGGGCGGTCTCGAACATCCAGTCGGCGTCGTGCGCGAGGATCTGCTCGTTGTAGCGGCGCACGAACGCGATGGACTCGCGGATGGCGTCGATCATCCCGGGCTTGAGCGCGGCCCGGGCGGCCTCGAACTCGGCGCGGCTGACGCGGATCTGCGCGGGCTCGATCTCGACTCCGTCGAACTTCGCGAGGGCGCGCACGAGGGCCGCGTCGCCGTTCAGACGCACGTCCTCGACGATCTCCAGTACGGACTCGCGGAGCGCGGGGTCGAAGATCTTCTCGAGCCCGCGGGTGAGCAGGTCGTCGCGCGCGGCGGCGTCCATGGCGCTCCAGAGCCCTCGCTCCAGGAGCGGGGAGGTGTTCTCGGTCATGGTTCTCCTCGGGTTCGTCGGGTGGGGTCGTGCGGCGTCAGATGCTGCGGCCGCCGTCGACGGTGATGGCGGAGCCGGTCAGGTAGCCGGCGTCGGGGCCGAGCAGGAACTCGAGCAGGGCGCCGATCTCCCGTTCCCGACCGAAGCGGTTCGCGGGGATGAGCTCGAGCAGCTCCTGGGCGATCTGCGGATCGCCGAGGTAGGGCGCGGTCATCCGCGACGGGAAGTACCCCGGGCAGACCGCCGTCACCGACAGTCCCTCGGCGCTCCACTCGAGTGCGAGCGACCTGGCGAGCGAGAGGGCGGCGGCCTTGCTCGCGTTGTAGTCGGCGAAGTGCGCCTCCGGCCGCACGGCGTTCACGGAGGCGTTGATCACGAGCGATCCCGGCCTCGTGAGGGTGCGGTGCGCGGCCTGGGCGACGTGCAGGCCGCCGACGACGTTGACGTCGAGCACGCGGCGGAAGAGATCCGGGTCGAGCTGCTCGGCGGGCTTCCCCTCGCCGTCGACGCCCGCGTTCGAGAAGACGCCGTCGAGACCGTCGAGCTCGTCGACCGCTGCCGCGAAGGCTGCGTCCACGGCGTCGCGATCGGTCACGTCCACGACGGATCCGCCGAGGGCGACTCCGTCGCCGAGCGCGGCACCGAGGGTGCGCTCGGACGTCCCGGTGATCCAGACCCGGTGTCCTGAGGCTGTCAGGTGCCGGGCGACGGCGGAGCCGATCCCGCTCGTGCCGCCCGTGATCAGGTAGCGGCGGCTCACGCGGCGGACTCCTCGGGGGCGCAGGCGACGACGAGCTTGCCGAGGGTGTCGGCGCGGCCCGAGAGCACGGCGGGCAGCTCGTCGAGCGGGATGCGAGTGGAGATCACCGAGGCGAAGCCCTCCGGGTCGGCGGCGAGGGTGGCGAGCGCGCGCGGGAGGTCGCCGTCGTCGAAGCCGAGAGAGGTGGCGATCTGCACTCCCTGCTCGACGAGGTCCTGGGCGACGAGGTCGATCGAGTGCGGTCCGAGAGCCACGACCAGGACGGTGCCGCCGCGGCGGACGGCCTTCACGGCTGCGAGCACGGAGCCCGGGAAGCCGGCGGCGTCGATCACCGCGTCGACCCGGGCGAGCGGCTCCGCCCCGCGCGCCGCAGCGAGCTCCCGTCGATCCTGACGCGCCTCGGTGACGCTCACCCCCACCCCCCGGGAGGCGAGCACGCGGTGGGCGAGCGCGCCGATGGGGCCGTAGCCCTGCACGAGCACCCGCTCGACCCCGGTGGGAAGCGCATCGAGGGCGCGCAGGACGACGGCGAGCGGTTCGGCGAGCGCGGCGACATCGAGCGGGAGGCCGCTGGGCACGGCGTGCAGACTCGTGGCGGGCACGACGAGGTCGGTGGCGAAGCCGCCGGGCCGCGACTCGCCCAGCCAGGTGAGGTGGGAGCAGAAGCGGGGCGAGACGGCGCAGTCCGCGCAGGCGCGGCAGGGGATCCGCGAGTCGACGACGACCCGGTCGCCGGCGACCCAGGTCCCGACCGAGGAGTCCACGACGACCGCGGCGACCTCGTGGCCGAGCGTCGCGGGCCAGTACTCGATCCACGCGCCCGTCCGCGCCGCGTGCAGATCCGAGCCGCAGACTCCGGCGTAGGCGGGCCGGACGCGGACCTCAGCGACACCCATCGGGGCAGGACTCGCCTCGGCGATCTCGAGGGTGAGATCGCGGTTCACTCTGCACGCTGTCGGCATCGGGGTCACATCTCCCATTCAAACGCCCGCCCCGCCGGGGCCGGTCGGCGCAGGAGGGCGAGTGTCCCAGATCTCAGACATCGACGCAGCTCACGATCGCGCGTCCGGCCCCGGCCGCAGGAGCCTTGAGGAGCACGCCACGATGAAGGAGAGCCATGACCGCGAACGACCCGCTCGCCACCCGCGCCCGCGATCTCGCCAAGGCAGGCGATGAGGAGGGCGCGGCCGCTCTCATCCGCACGCTGGTCGCCGAGGTGACCGGCCAGGACGTCGTCGAGCTCGTGCTCACGCTCGATCAGTACAGCCTCAACTCCGTCAACGGTCGCGCGGCTCTCGCCGACGGATCCCGCTACTTCTACAAGTTCCACAGCGAGGAGGGCGAGGACGGGACGATCGCCGAGTACTACAACGCCGAGCTCCTGCGCGAGCACGGCTACCTCGTCGACCTGCCGGTCTTCGCGAACGGTGAGCCGGGTCGGCAGATCCTGCTCTACGCGCTCCGGGAGGAGCCGCGGCTGGCCGACGTCGCCCGCGCGAACGATCTCGGCGAGACGGGGGCGGAGCGCGACGCCGTGATACTCGCCGCGCAGGCCGATCGCGACGAGCGGGCCGCCCGCATCCTCGTCGACTCCCTGCATCCCGTCACCGTCGAGCAGAGCGCTGCCGAGCCGATCCACCAGCTCTTCCACCACCGGCTCACGAGCCCCGGTGCGGCACCCGGTCGTGGCGGCCGTGTCGCCGCCTACTACGCGGGCCGCGATCTCGCGCTCGGCGAGGGCGAGGAGGCGGTCGAGCTCAGCTGGGAGCGGCTGCTCGGCCTCCGCTGGCGCATCGACGGCGTCGACTACGACCGGACTCTCGCCGAGCTGCTCGACGAGGCCGCCGAGATGCTCGATCCGGCCGCGCTCGCTCCCTTCGGCGGTGTCGTGGCGCACGGCGACGACCACAACGCCAACATCTGGTTCACGACGGAAGGGGACACGCACCCGCTCGTCGCGTTCGACCCGGCTTTCGCGGGCCGTCACGTGCCCGCTCTGCTCGCCGAGGTCAAGGCGACGTTCCACAACTCCCTCGCGCACCCGCTCTGGCTCTACGAGCCCGCGCTCGCCGAGGAGCGCTTCGGCGCCTCCGTCCGGCTGGAGGACGGCGTGCTCGTCGTCGAGCGCGACTGGTCGCTCACCCCCCTGCGCGCCGCGCTGCTCGTCTCCCGTGCCGAGCGCACCTGGCGGCCGCTGGTCGCCGCGCTCGAGGAGCGGAGCCTGCTGCCGGCGCACTGGAAGCGCATCGTGCGGCTGGCGCTGATGCTCTGCCCGCTCCTCGTGCGCGATGTGCGGGCCGGGGGAGCCGGAGGTCACACCCCGCTCACGAGCGCGCTCGCCTTCGCGATGATCGTGCAGTGCGGTGCCGAGCCGGTGTCGGGCACCGACCCGGTCGCCGACTTCCTGGCGCGCATCGAGTCCTGAACGCGAGGCGAGTCCTGAAGGCGAGGAAAGGGCGCCTCGGCCTGAGCCGGGGCGCCCTTCCTCGCCGAGGACGGAGTCAGGAGGCCATGTGCTCCACCTGGAGCGTCTCCGAGCGGATCTCGTCGAGCACCTCCTCCTCGAGAGCCGCGAACTCCGGGCTGCGCAGCACGTCGTGGTCTCGGGGCCTGGGCAGGTCGATCGGGATCTCGGTCTTCACTCGGCCTGGTCGGTTCGTCATGACCATCACGCGATCCGAGAGGAACACCGCCTCGTGGATGTCGTGCGTGATGAAGAGCACGGTGAGCTTCGACTGCTCCCAGATCTTGACCAGCAGCTCCTGCATCAGGCGGCGGGTCAGGGCGTCGAGGGCGCCGAAGGGCTCGTCCATCAGGAGGATCGACGGGCGGTACGAGAGCACGCGGGCGATCGCGACCCGCTGCCGCATGCCGCCGGAGAGCTCGGCCGGGTAGCGGTCGGCGAAGGCGCGCAGGCCCACGGCGTCCAGCATCTCGTCGACCCGTGCCCGTCGCTCCACTCGAGCGACACCGGCCTCGCGCAGGGCGAAGTCGATGTTGCCGGCGGCGGTCAGCCACGGCAGCAGCGTGTAGCTCTGGAAGACGACTCCGCGATCACGGCCCGGGCCGTCCACGGGCACGCCGTCGACGAGGACGGTGCCCTCGCTGGCGTCCTGCAGACCGGCCGCTGTCGAGAGCAGGGTGCTCTTCCCGCAGCCCGAAGTGCCGACGACCGAGAGGAACTCGTTGTCGCCGATGGTCAGATCGGCACCGCGCAGAGCCCAGAACGGATCCGATCTCGTGCCGAAGCGCACACCGACGCCGGAGAACTCGATGGTCATGACCGACCCTTCCCGAGGTAGGCGAACAGCCGTCGGCCGGTGAGGCGGAACAGCTGGTCGAGGATGAGCCCGAGCAGGCCGAGCACGATGATGTAGCCGATGATCAGCTCGGTGTCGAGGAATCGGCGCGCGAGGGTGATGCGGTAGCCGAGTCCCGACTCCGCCGCGATGATCTCGGCGACGAGCAGCCAGGTCCAGCACCAGCCCATGGCGAGGCGGAGCGAGTCCCAGATGCCGGGGAGCGCCGATCGCCAGACGATGCGCAGGAAGACGCGGGTGTCGCTCATGCCGAAGGTGCGGCCGATCTCGACGAGCTCCCGGGGGACCCGCCGGGTGTCGTCGACGACCATGAGCAGCAGCGAGAAGAACGTGCCCATCCAGATGATGAAGAGCTTCTGGCTCTCCTCGACGCCGAACCAGACGATCGAGAGGGGCAGGAAGGCCACGACCGGCATGTAGCGGATGAACTCCGACAGCGGCAGCAGCATGGCCTCGACGACGCGCACCCGGGCCATGACGATGCCCAGCGGCACCGCCATCACCGCGGCGAGGGCGAAGGCCGCGAGGATCCGCGCGAACGAGATGCCGATGTCGCCCCAGATCTCTCCGCTCGCGACCTGCTCGATCGTGCGGGCGGCGACGGCGACCGGGCCGGGTACGAGAGCCTCGTTCAGGAGGCCGGAAGCGGAGGCGCCGGCCCAGATCGCGAGCAGGAGGACGAAGCCGCCGATCGACGCGAGGAGCGACTGCGAGCGGGTGATGCTGCCGTCCAGCCGGAGCGGTGCCGGCAGTCGCCGACGCCTCCTCCGGATCTCGGCGGTCGGGGTCGCGCTGCGAGGGGGTGCGGCGGTGTCGATCATGGGTGTCCTCTCGGCTCAGTCCTCTCGGCTCAGTCCTCGAGCGCGGCGTCGACCCACGAGGTCGACACGGCGCCCTCCGAGAGCTCGACCTCGCTGTCGATGATCCCGGCGGCGATCATCGCGGCCTGGATCGAGGGGAGGGTCTCGGTGAGGAAGGCTCCCTCGGGGGCGAGCATCTCCTGGCTGTCCTCGAGGGAGTAGAACTCGAGGCCCTCGAACATGTCCTCGCGCTGGTCGGACGGGATGCCGATGGCCTCGCCGATGATGTCCTTCGCCTCGTCGGGGTTCTCCTCGATGAAGGCGATCGATCGGCCCCAGGCGTCGGCGAGCCCCTCGACGACGTCAGGGTTCTCGGCGGCGTAGTCCGGGTCGACGAAGAGGCCGTCGCTGATCAGGCCGGGGGTCTCGCCGGCCGAGTAGATGATCTTCGCCTCCGGATCGGAGGCGAGGACGGTCGAGACGTAGGGCTCGTACGTCACGGCGGCGGGCACCTGGCCGGCGATCATGGCGTTTCCGGCGTCGGCGGGCTCGAGGTTGACGGTCTCGATGCCGGCGGGGTCGATGTCGTTCTTGGCGAGTGCGTCGTAGTAGACGAGTGCGCTGACCCCGCCGTACCCGAAGGCGACCTTGCCGCCGACGAGGTCCTCGACCGAGTCGACGCCCTCGCTGCCGAGCATCGCGTCAGCGGTGAGGCTGACGTCTTCGAGGAGCACGAGCTCGTAGCCGTGATCGCCGACGTTGACGAGCCAGTCGTTGATCGAGTGGTTCATGCCGTCGACCTGGCCGGTCGATGCGAGGGAGACGTAGTCGGCCTCGTTGTAGAGGAGCAGTTCGAGGTCGATGCCGGCGTCTTCGAAGTACCCCTGGTCCTGGGCGATGTACCAGGGCCCGTAGCCGGTCCAGGAGTTGAGTCCGAGCGTGAAGGGAGTCAGCTCGCTGTCGGAGTCTCCGGACCCGGCGCCGGCGCATCCCGAGAGGGCGACGACTGCGCCGAGGGCGAGTGCTGTCATGCCGATGGTGCTTCTGCGGTGGACCATGGGATCTCCTCGGGATGAAGGACGCGCGGGGGTGGGGTGCCGTCCGGCCCCGGAACACGGGACATGCGGAGCGGAGTGGTGCTCATCCTGGAGGCAGGCACGGCGGCCGGGCAAATAGTGGCGAGGCATCCTTCGGATCGGATTTGCTGATACGCGTGTTCTGTAACTTCGGCGAAACAAATGCGAAACCCACCGCCCTCCGGTGGACGGCGGAGGGCGGGTCAGGTTACTTGGACGTTACGATCGCGTGACTCGTCGAGAGCGTTCTTTTCCGAGTCGCCGAGGCGCCGAGGAGGCCCGCGGTGGTCCTCGTGGTCGAGGTCGGGACAAGGGTCGTCGGAGGAGTGCAGCGCGAATCGGAGTGCCTCGGGGCCGCCGATCCTGTCGCTGGGCGGTGTCCTCAGAACGGTGGTGGTGCGTCGGTGAAGCGGGGTCGCATCGGCGGGCCGGGTGGGCTGCCGGGGAGCGCGGGTGGTCGGGTGGTGACGCGGCGTCCGGTCGGGGTGGTCCAATCGGCGGTGCCGTCGGGATGCAGGACGTAGGTCCACCGGTCGCCGTGACGGACGTGGTGGTGGCCGGTGCAGAGCGACGCGAGGTTCTCGAGCGCCGTCTCGCCGCCGTTGCGCCACTCGATCGTGTGGTCGGCCTCCGACGTGGCGGCGGGGCGGGTGCAGCCGGGGAAGCGGCAGGTCTGGTCGCGCAGCTGGAGGTGCAGGCGCATCTGTGCCGGCGGGACGCGGTGGGTGCGCCCGACCGAGGTGACGGTCCGTGTGACCGGGTCGGTGAGGACTCGAGTGAAGGACGCCCCGCGATCGACCAGTGCACGGGCGACGTCGGCGGGGATCGGGCCGTACCCGTCGAGGTCGGCGGGGGCGTCATTGAGCCCGGCAGCGGTCGTCGCCGGCAGCGTCAGTCGCACCTCGACGCGGATCCCGGGAACGAAGGTCGGCGCGGGGGTCTGGTCGTCGGAGACGGGCGTGGTCCCGGCGATGTCGCCGTCGCAGAGCAGGTCGGCGAGGGCATCGGCCCGCAACTGCGCGAGGGTTCGCTCGTCTCCAGGCCCGTCGCTGTCGCGGAGGCTGCGGGCGATCCGGTCGAGGCGGTGGTAGGCGCCGAGAGCGGCCGGTGCCGGAAGACAGGCGGTCAGGGTCGCCATCCCGTCGATCTCCGGGGTGAGCCAGACCGCGCGGTCCTCGCGTGCGCGTGTGTGGCGCTGGGTGAGGGGCTGTTCGTGCAGCTGGTCCCGCCATCGCGAGAGGGCGCGCCGCAGCTGCGTGGGGGTCATCGTGAGCGCCGCGTCGGCAGCGCGCTCGTCGAGCGCGGCGCGTGATTCGGGTGGGAGGGTCCCGGCGGTGGTGCAGATCAGTTCGCCGGCCTGCCAGAGGATCCGCGCGCGCGCCAGGGCGGCGCGGGTGAGCGGGAGGTCTTCGACGAGCAGTTGGGCGTGCTCGAGCCGGCGCGACACGGCCCACTCCGAGGTGCCGAGGGCGACGGCCAGCTCGGCACGGATCGACCGCTCGGCGAGGTCGCCCGCCTCGCTCCGCGACAGGCGCAGGCCCCGAGCGAACGACTCCTGAGCCTCCAGTGCTCTGCGGTGCCCCACATACAGGCGCTCGGCCGTGGCGAGCAGGAGCGGCGCCATCGCCCGGTCCTCGCCCGCGACCTCGTCACCGCACTCGCGCACCTCCGCGAGCACCGCCTCTGAGGGCACCGCCTCCGCCGTTCCGATCGTCTCCATGTGCTGCAGTCAACGACCGACCACTGACATTCGCTCATGTTCGCGCCACGCCCTGCGCCACCCATCACGGGATCCGCCCCGGGAAGGCAGCCGAACCGCCCCCCTACACCCGCGGGAACCCCAGGTGCGAGCGCCGCAGCGTCAGCTGCGTCGGCAGCACGATCTGCTCGAGCCCGCCGTCGAGGGAGTCGATGCGGCGCAGGGCGAGGGTCGCCGCCATCCGCCCCATCTCCTGCGGGCTGTGCGAGACCACCGTGACACCGAGGGGCTCGGCGAGCTCGAAGTCGTCGAAGCCGATCAGGGCGGTCGCGCCGCCCTCGCGCTGGATGGCGCGGAAGGCTCCGAAGGTCGCGCGGTTGTTGCCGGCGAAGATCGCGTCGGGCGGCGAGGGCAGGCGCAGGAGCCGGGTCGTCGCGGCGTCGGCGGCCTCGATCGTCGCCGCGTCGTCGCTGACGAGGGTCTCGTCCTGCTCGAGGCCGCGGATGACGAGGGCGTCGTGGTAGCCGAGGCGCCGCTCGCGGTGCGTGTACAGGTGGCTCGAGCTGCCGACGAACCCGATGCGGGTGCAGCCGGCGTCGGCGAGGGCCAGGGCCGCCGAGCGGGCGCCGCCGCGGTTGTCGAAGACGACGGAGTCGCTGGCGGCGTTCGAGAGCGGCCGGTCGACCGCGACGATGGGGGTCCCGAGCTGGCGCTCGCCCTCGAGGTAGGAGTGGTCGTCGGCGATGGGGACGAGCAGCAGCGCCGAGACGCGGCGCTCGAGCATGCTGTCGACGGTGGGGCGCTCGCGGCTCTCCTCGTCGCCCGAGGCGGCCATCACGAGGGTGAAGCCGCGCTCAGCGGTCGCGGCGCTGACTCCCATCGCGACCTGGGAGTAGAAGGGGTTGGTCAGGTCGCCCATGACGAAGGCGACGGCCGTGGCGGGGCGGCCCTGGCGCAGCTCCCGCGCCATCGCGTTGGGGCGGAACCGCAGGGCGCCCGAGGCCTGCAGCACGCGCGCCCGAGTGCTCGGCTTGACGTTGGGGGAGTTGTTCAGCGCGCGCGAGGCGGTCTTGATGCTCACCCCGGCGAGGCGGGCGACGTCGGCCACCGTCGCTCGGCCCGCGGCGCCGATCGGGTCGGGGATGTCCACGTCAGTCATAGGGAGATCGTACGGCCGCACGACCCCCCGCCGTCGCCCGCCGTGACGCGCCGCGCGCCCGATGCCCGTTCTTGACAACGTGGGACATGACCCCTTTACTGAGGAGGCCCGCGCAGCTTCGACGACGTCCGTCCGGGGTCGACTCGTCTGCGCACGGGGCGTCCGAGAAGGGGAGAGCTGATGCTCGCTGGCATCGAGACCGGTGGCACGAAGGTGGTCTGCGGTGTCGTGGACGAGTCCGCACCGACGACTCTGCTGATGACGCGCCGCTTCCCGACCACGACTCCCGCCGAGACGATCGCGCGGATCGTCGAGTTCGTGCGCGACGCCCATCGCGAGCACGGCGTCGACGCGGTCGGGATCGCCTCCTTCGGCCCCGTCAACGTCGACCCGGCCCGCCCGCGCTACGGCTGGATCACCGGCACGTCGAAGCCCGGCTGGGCCAACACCAAGCTGCTCGAGCGCATCGCGCAGCACGTGAGCCAGCCGCTCGCCCTCGTCAGCGACGTCAGCGGGGCGGCCCTCGGCGAGCAGCGCTGGGGCGCGGGCCGCGACGTCGGCTCGCTCGCCTACGCCACCTTCGGCACCGGAGTCGGGATCGGCGTGGTCATCGACGGCCGCGTGCTGCACAGCAACGGCGCACCCGAGGTGGGGCACCTGCTCGTCCGCCGCCACCCGTCCGACGACTTCGCGGGCAGCTGCCCGTTCCACGGCGACTGCCTCGAGGGGCTCGCGGCCGGCCCGTCCGTCCTCGCGCGCTGGGGCGCCGACTCGTCGCACCTGCCCGTGCGCGTGCAGCGGGAGGCCTTCGAGATGCTCGGCTACTACGTCGCGCAGGCGGTCGCCGCCATCTCGTACAGCACGGGAGTCGAGCGCGTCGCCGTCGGCGGAGGGGTCGTCAAGGCGCCCGGCCTGCTCGATGAGGCGCGCCGCCAGCTCACCGTGGTCACCGGCGGACCGCTGGCGGGACACCCGATCGCGGCCGACCCGTGGGACTTCATGGTGCCTCCGGAGCTCGGCGACCGCTCGGGAGTGCTCGGCGCGGTCGCCGCCGCGCAGCTCCTCGCCGCCCCCACCGCCCTGGCCTGATGAGCGCCGCGGAGGCACTCCTCGCCCACCCCGGGCTCCGAGCGTTCGTCGAGAGCATCGTGCCCGCCGACGAGCACCCGTCGGCGTGGGAGGTCGGAGCGCCGGAGTTCCTCCGGGCGATGCTCTCGGGCGAGCGGAGCGACCTCGCCGCTCCGGCGCTCGCCGCACTCGACGGCCGGCCCGACGACGACGCGCTCGCGCAGCTCGCCGACCTCGTGATCCAGGGCTACTACGGCGACCCCGGCAACGGCGGCAACCGCGACGCCGCCTCGTGGTCGATGATCGGCTACCGCCCCCGGCCCGAGGGGACGGAGTGGCCGCGGCCTGTCGAATCGGCCGCACCCGTCACGGCCTGGAGCGACGTCCGCGACCGCTACGACGCCGTGGTGGTCGGCGCCGGAGCGGGCGGCGGAGTCGCGGCCTGCGTCCTCGCCGAGGCCGGCCGCCGCGTGCTGCTGGTCGAGCAGGGGAGCTGGCTCGCCGCGTCCGATCTGCCCGTCGACCACCTCCGCAGCCAGCGCCTCTCGCTCGGCTACGACACCGTCGTCGATCCGCCGTCGGCGGGTCACCCGCGCGTGGTGCCGACTCCGGGAGGCGCGGCGACGACGCTGCTCGCCACCGACCCGCGCTGGGGCAGCAACGCGATGACGGTCGGCGGAGGCACGCGCGTCTACGGCGCGCAGGCGTGGCGGTTCTGCCCCGAGGACTTCGCGATGGCGACGACCTACGGGGTGCCCGAGGGCAGCTCGCTGGCCGACTGGCCCCTCGGCTACGACGACCTCGAGCCCGAGTACGACCGCGCGGAGTGGGAGCTCGGTGTCTCGGGCGACGCCACCGGAGACGCGACCGCCGGCCCGCGCCGCCGCGGCTACCCGATGCCGCCGTTCCCGCACGCCGTCGACTCCGCGCGCCTGGCCGAGGGTGCCGCAGCGCTCGGGCTCGGCACCACCGACGTGCCGCTGCTGATCAACACGACGCCGTACAACGGCCGCGGGGCGTGCATCCGCTGCGCGAGCTGCGTCGGATTCGCGTGCCCGGGCGAGTTCAAGACCGACACCCGCAACACCGTGATCCCGCGCGCGGTCGCGACAGGGCGGTGCGACGTGCTCACCGGGGCGCAGGTCGCGACGGTGCTGACCGACGACGAGGGCCGTGTCACCGGGGTGCGGATCGTGGGCGAGCGGACCCTCGAGGTCGCCGCCGCCGACGTGGTGCTCGCGGCCGGCGCCGTCGAGACCGCGCGGCTGCTGCTGAACAGCGCGAGCGCCTCCGAGCCCGACGGCCTGGGCAATCGGCACGACCAGGTCGGCCGGCACCTGCAGTCGCACGTGTACGCGGGAGCGTGGGGGCTGTTCGACGAGCCCGTGCAGGACAGCGTCGGCCCGGGCCCGGGCATCGCCACGACGGATCACCGGCACGCCAACCCCGGGATCGTCGGCGGCGCGATGCTCGCGAACGACTTCGTGCCGACGCCGCTCTCGCTCTACTACTCGGCGGTCGGCCTCGGCCTCGTCCCGCCGCACGGCCTCGCGTCGAAGCGGGCGATGCGGGAGCTGTTCCCGCGGCTGCTGGTCGTGATGGGGCCGGTGCAGGAGGTGCCGTCCCCCGACTCGCGGGTCACCGTCGATCCGTCGGTGCTCGACCGCTGGGGGCTGCCCGCCGCCCGCCTGTCCGGGGGGATCCACCCCGAGGACCTCCGCACGGCCGACTTCGTGGCCGACCGCGCCGTCGACTGGCTGCGCGCGAGCGGCGCCGCCTCGACGTACCGCCTCCGCCACCTGCCCGACGCCGGCCCGAGCCGTGGCCAGCACCAGGCGGGCACCTGCCGGATGGGCCTCGACCCGGCGACCTCCGTCACCGACCGCTGGGGCCGCGTCTGGGGTCACGACAACCTGACGATCGCCGACGCCTCGCTGCACGTCACGAACGGCGGAGTGAACCCGGTGCTGACGGTGCTGGCGCTGGCCTACCGCGTGGCGGGGCGGCTGGCGGAGGAGAGGGGCGGGTCGCTGTGAGCGCTGCTCAGCCCGCCTGCGCCAGCTCGATGGTCAGATCGCGGTCGAGAGCTCGAGCGATACGCCGCAGCATCCCGAAAGTCGGTACCTGAGCGCCGTTCTCGATCGCCGAGATGACGGACTGCCTGGTGCCCATCCTCTCGGCGAGCGCGGTCTGCGTCAGCCCGGCGGAGGTACGAGCGTCGTAGACGAGCTCGGCCAGGCGCAGCCGGGCCTCCTCCTCCTCGAGTGCGGCATCGAATCGGGCGCGTTCGTCCGGGGTCATCGTGGCGAGGGCCTCGGCCTCGAGAGCGCGGAAAGGCGTGGTCGTCATCGCTTCTTCCTTGTCTGCTTCGGAGGGGTCGTCGAGCGGTCGGCCTGAGCGCGCCGAGCTCGGAGCACTTCGCTGCGTTCATTGTCGCGCTGCTTGCGGAAGGTGGTCAGGGTGACGGCCTTCCGTTCCGGATCGAGTACGTAAGTGATCCTTCGGGCCACACCCTCGCAGGTGAAGCGCAATTCGCGGAGGCCTTCGCCCAGAGGTCGGGAGTGAGGCATGCCGAGCAGGTGGCCGCGATCCTCGAGGCGGGAGAGGATGCGCTGGGTCGCAGCCTTGCCGCCCGGAGTCAACGAGACATACCACTCGCGTACCTCGTCGGAGAATTCGACAACCCAGCTCATTGCTCAGAATATAGTCCGGATGCGATATCGGGAAGAGGCGATACGTCGAACCGGCGCGAAACGGACCGTGCAGGCCCCCGCGCCGCCTACGGACGCTGCTCGTCGGCTGCCCTGGCGGTCTGCGTGGCGAGCTTGCCTCCGCTCACCTCGAGCAGGGTGCCGGTGATGTAGCCCGCGAAGTCGCTGGCGACGAAGCGCAGCAGGTCGGCGATGTCCTGGGCCTCGCCCCAGCGGCGCACGGCCAGCATGTCCAGCTTCTGCGCCTGGCGCTCCTCCGACAGCTCGGCGAACCCGTTCATCGCGGTGGGGATCATGCCGGGGGCGTAGGAGTTGGCGGTGATGTTCCACGGTCCCACCTCACCGGCGAGAGTGCGGGTGAACTGCACCACCGCGGCCTTGGACGCCGCATAGGCCGCGCCGCCGACGCTGGGGACGATCGCCGCGAACGAGGCGGCATTGACGATCCTGCCCCGTCCCTGCCGCTTCATCACCGGGATCACCGCCTTGCACGTGATGAACGTGCCGCGCACGTTGACCTCGAAGCAGCGGTCCCACGCCGCGACGTCGAGGTCCTCGATCAGGCCCTCGACGTTGACGCCGGCGTTGTTGATCAGGGTGTCGATGCGACCGAAACGGGAGACGACGTCGCCGAAGACCCTCTCGACCGCGGCCTCGTCGCGCACGTCGCAGACGTACGGGGCGCTGGCGAGTCCCCGGGCCTCGAGGTGGGCGCCGACCTCGCGGAGGAGCGGCTCCGCCACGTCGAGCAGGACGACCGTCGCCCCGTCCTCCGCGAACGACTCGGCGATGACCCGGCCGATCCCCTGGCCCGCGCCCGTGACGACCACCACGTGGCCGGTGAAATCGATCAGCACGGGATCCTCTTCTCGTCCGGAGTTGAAAACATACTTCATGGCAGGATCGAGGCCACACATCATCCTTTCGAGCGGAGCAGCATGACACGTCCCGATCCCCGTCCAATCTTGTGGATCACCGGCGCGGGCAGCGGGATGGGGCGCGCGATCGCCGTGTCCGCCGCGCGGCACGGGCACCGCGTAGCCCTGAGCGGACGCCGCTCCGAGCCCCTCCGGGAGACGGCGGACGCCGTCGAGGCCGTCGGCGGCGAGTTCCTGATCGCGCCGACGGATGTGGCGGCGCCCGCCGAGCCCCGGGAGGTCCACCGGAGCATCGTCGAGGCCTGGGGGCCCGTGACGAGGCTGGTCGCCTCCGCCGGTCTCAACCGGCCCGACCGCTACTGGCGGGACCAGTCGATGGCGGGGTTCGCCTCCGTCGTCGAGACGAACCTGACCGGCTGCGCCCGGGTCGTCGACGCCGTCCTCCCGGGGATGCGCGACGCCGGCGACGGCGTCATCGTCCTCGTCTCGTCCGTGTCCGGGTGGCAGTTCTCCCCGGATGCCGGCGTCGCCTACAGCGCCAGCAAGACCGCGCTGTCGTCCCTGACGCGCACGCTCAACGCGCAGGAGAACCGCCACGGGATCCGCGCGTGCTGCCTCTGCCCCGGCGAGGTCGACACGGAGTTCCTCGCGCACCGGCCGGTCGTCCCCGATGCCGAGGCCCGCCGATCGATGCTGACCCCCGACGACATCGCCGCCGCGACGCAGTTCGTCCTCGACAGCCCGCCGCACGTCTGCATCGACGAGCTCGTGATCACGCCGGTCGTGACGTCGTGACAGCACGCCCTCTCGGCAGCGCCGCGTGAGGCGCCTCAGCGGTCTGGCCCCCGTCGTCAGGGGCGGCGCCGGCAGCAGCTACTCGCAGCTGAACGACCAGCTCGGGTCCGCCATCTGCGACGGACGGCTCCCCGAGGGGACCGTCATGACGGTGGAGGAGATCGAGGTCGCGACGGCGACGTCGCGCAGCGTGGTCCGGGAGGTCGCTCGAGGGCTCGCCTCGAGGGGCCTGCTCGAGCCGCGCCGGCGCCTCGGGCTCCGGGTGCTCCCCGAGGCGGCCTGGAACCTCTTCGACCCCCAGGTCATCCGCTGGCGTCTGCGCTCCCCGCAGCGCGAGAGCCAGCTCCGGACCCTCGGCGAAGTGCGCCTGGCCGTCGAGCCCGAGGCCGCTCGCCTCGCCGCCTCCCGGCGGACGCCGGACGAGGCGGCGGACATCGTGAGCGCCGCGGCCCGGCTGTGGAGCGCGGGATCGACGGTCGGCGCCGATCCCGACGCGCTCCTCCGCGAGGACGCGGCGCTGCACGGTCTCGTCCTCCGGGCGTCCGGCAATCCGATGTTCGCGCAGGTCTCCTCCGTCATCCAGGAGACGCTGCGCGAGCGCACCCTGCACGAGCTCGGCCGGCACGGCTTCGACGCCCACGACCTCCAGCTGCACGTCGACCTGGCGACGCACATCCAGAGGGGCGACGCCGGCGGAGCGAGCGAGGTGATGCGCGCCATCATCGAGAGGACCCAGTAGGGCGCCTCACGCCGGGAAGCGGCTGCCGACCAGGCTCTCCGAGACCTCCCAGAGGCGTCGGGCGTCGTCGGAGCGGCGCATCGGCGCCCAGAGGTCGCGGCGGGCGGCGGGGCCGCCGATCACGCGGGTCGGGCCGAAGAAGCCGCCGCCCTCGGGCGCGATCGCGGCCAGCAGGGCGGGCTGCGCCGCGCTCTCGACGGTGCCGGCGACGCCCACTCGCGAGAGGGCGGTGATGAGGCCGCGGCCGCGGACCTGCTGCGGGCGGCCGAGCCCGGGCTGCGCGGCCAGGAGGTTGGTCGGCGAGATCCCGGGATGCGCGAGGGTGCTCGTGACGCCCCAGCCGGCCGCCCTGCTCCGGGCGTCGAGCTCGAGGGCGAAGAGGGCGACGGCGATCTTCGAGCCGGAGTAGGCCTTCATCACGTCGTAGTGGCGCTCGCCGTCGAGGTCGTCCCAGTCGATCGCTCCGCTGCGAGCGGCGACACTCGTCTGGTGCACGACGCGGGCGTGCTCGAGGAGCGGCATCAGGCCGAGCGTCAGCGCGAAGTGCCCGACGTGGTTGGTGCCGAACTGCAGCTCGAGGCCGTCCTCGGTGAGCGTCCGCTCGGGCGGCTGCATCACTCCGGCGTTGTTGACGAGCAGGTCGAGCGGGCGGCCCTCGGCGAGGAGGGTCGAGACCAGCGCCGTCACCGAGCGGAGGGAGGAGAGGTCGAGCGGGCGCGTGCTCACCGCGGCGCCGGGGACCGCGCGGCGGATCCCCTCCGCCGCCGCCTCGCCCTTGGCGGCGGAGCGGACGGGCATCACGATCTCGGCCCCCGCTGCAGCGAGACGAGTGGCGATCACGCGGCCGATGCCGTCGCTCGCGCCGGTGACGACGGCGAGCCGCCCGGTCAGGTCGGGAAGGGGGGTACTGCGGGCCATGGGGACTCCTCGGGGTCGGTGTGCCTCCATGGTCGGGCGGGGCTGAGAGCGGAGGAAGGACCTCTCGATCCACGGCTCCGCGATCCACGGCCGGGCCCGGCTCAGACCATCGCCCCCACCACCGCGAGCAGCTCGAGCTTCTCGGCGCTCTCGCTGCCGGGCACCGCGGTGTAGACGAGGAGCCGGTGCGACTGCTCCGGATCGAGCAGCGTCTGGCACTCGAGCTCGAGCAGCCCGACGCTCGGGTGCAGGAACCGCTTCAGCGCCGGCGGCCGGAGCCCCGCCTCGTGCGCGGCCCACAGCGTGCGGAACTCCTCGCTCTCGGCC
Organism: Rathayibacter sp. VKM Ac-2803; assembly: GCF_009807175.1. NCBI lineage: Bacteria > Bacillati > Actinomycetota > Actinomycetes > Micrococcales > Microbacteriaceae > Rathayibacter > Rathayibacter sp. VKM Ac-2803. The sequence continues at coordinate 998,496 of NZ_WUCD01000001.1, forward strand.
GACAGGAGGTCGACGAGCTCGGTCGCCCGCGAGCCCGGGCCGCGCAGCGTCGCGATCTCGCGCAGGCCCGCGACGAACACCCGCGAGAGCAGCGCGCGATCCTCCTCCGGGTACGCCTCCCTCCCCGCGGGATCGGCGAACCAGCGGTAGCCGAGGCTGCGCGACGGCCCGCGGCGGAGGGAGGCGTCTCCCAGCAGCGCCGCGCCGAGCGGACTCTGCCGCAGCGTCTCGCCGAGCTCGGTGATGATCTCGGCCGGAGTGTCGTGCAGGCGGTCGAGGATGCGCAGCAGCCCGGGCGCGATGTGGTCTCCGGCGGCGGATCCGCGCGTGGGCGGGGTGTGGCCGGCGAGCCGGAAGACGTGGTCGCGCTCGCCGAGCGAGAGGTGCAGGCCCTGCGCGATCGACGCGATCATCTGCTCGGACGGCTGCGGACCGGTGCCGCGCTCGAGGCGGGCGTAGTAGTCGGTCGACATGTGGCAGAGGGCGGCGGCCTCCTCGCGGCGGAGCCCCGCGGTGCGGCGGCGCGGGCCGCGGGTGAGGCCGACGTCCTCGGGCTGCAGCGCCTCGCGCCGGTGCCGGAGGAACGTGGCCAGGCCGTCGCGGTCGATCACGGTGGTGCCTCTCGTCGGGACTCCCGTTCTACAGGGGCGGCGCCGGCGGTGCCACGGCTCGCCGATCCACCCCTGCTGCCGCAGGCCCTGCAGCACGACGAGGGCGTCGTCTCAGGCGCGCTCCGGGTCGTTCCGAATGGTGAGGATCGAACGGAAGCAGGCCGCCCTCGAGTGGCCGTCAGGTGTGGTCTACTGATCTCGATTCGGGGGGATGAGCAATGGACAGCACTGCGGAACGGTCGGGATGGGCGCGCTTCTGGGACCACGGGCGATGGTGGAAGGCCCTGATCCTCGCGGTCGGCTATCTCGCGATCTACGAGCCGGCCTCTCTGCTGATGGCACCGTTCGTGCCGTTCATCGGAGGCGCGGACTCCGCGAGCTACGTCATCGTCCTCATCGCCGTCCCGGTCCTCATCGGCAGCCTCATCCTGGTCGGCTTCGGCGCGAGCGTCGGCTGGCTGCGGAGCACCTTCGAACGGCAGACCCCTCGCGGAGGCGGCTGGATGTGGATCGCGATCGCGGTCGTCCTGCTCTTCAATGTGATGCGCTTCGCGAGCATCGACTACTCCGCCGCCGGGTTCGACTGGGTGGCCGCCTGGCTGCTCGCCGGACTCGTCATCGGCTTCTCCGAAGAACTCCTCACTCGCGGATACGTCGTCCGGATCATGCGCTCGTCGGGTCGCTCCGAGATCGCCGTCGGGATGGTCTCCGCCGCCCTGTTCGCCCTGCTGCACGCGACCAACCTCTTCATCGGCCAGCCACTCCTGCCGACGCTGCTGCAGATCCTCTACACGTTCTTCTTCGGCTTCTGCATGTACCTCGCGATGCGCGTGACCCGCACGATCATCGCGCCGATCCTGCTGCACGCCAGCACCGACCCCAGCATCTTCATGCAGGGCACCTATCCCGCCGCCGGCCCCCTCTCCTCCTTCGCCCAGCTCGGCAACATCGTCGTGATCCTGGTCGGAGTCGTCCTCCTCGTCGTCTTCCTCATCACCGAACGCCGAGCCGGCCACCGCGCCGGCACGGCGCGGCACGAAGCCGCGCAGATCTCCTGACGTCATCCGCGTCGGGCGCGGATCGCCGTGGGGTCGTTCCTTCTTGCGGTCGGTCTCCTCTCCGGCGCGCGGAGGACGGTGGGGGACGGTGCGGCGGAGATCGAGCCGCACGCCGCTGATCCCGCGACGAGGAGCCCCACGGTGACGGCGGCGGCGACGCTCCGCTCGAGCGCCCTCACCGGGACCGGCCCGGCACGGGCGCCCAGGACGCGAGGATCACGCGCGTGGCGCCCGCGCTGCTCTGCGTCGGTCCGGTGATCGCCAGAGTGAGGCGCCGCCCCGAGATCGCGATGACCCCGGCTCCGCTGCAGTCGAGCGCGGTGCGGAGGTCGGCCGGCTCGTCGGGCGGCACCGGTCCGATCAGCACGTCCGCGCCCCATCGCTCGTCGTGCAGGATGTTGAGCACGGCGGTCGGCTCAGCGGTCGCGTCGACGGAGACGGCGGCGGCGCCGGAGAACCTGATCGCCTCGCCGGGCTCCACCTCGCGCCCTGCGCCGTCGACGGTCAGTCGGACGCCCACGGGGCCGACGACGGTCAGGAGCCGGTGCAGCCCGGGCAGGGGCGAGAACGGTGCCGCCTCGTGGATCGTCGCGACGCTGACGCGGAGACCGTCCTCCTCGAGTACCGGCCGGGTCCGGCCGAGCCCGTTCGCCCAGCGCTCGACGGGGAGCTCGTCGATCCGGACCGTCCGGACGGTCACCCGCGGTCGCCGATCAGGGCCGCGAGCTCCTCGAGTGCGGCGCCGGCGCGCTCGAGATCCGGGCGCAGATCGCGGTCGGAGTCGTCGACGGGCAGAGTGCCGACCACGGCCACCGCCAGGCCCAGGGCGCCGGTGTGCCCCGCGGTCCGCTCCCGCTGCCGCAGCGCGCGACCGGCGCCGAGCAGCTCGCTCGCGAGCAGCACGCGGTACGCCGGCAGCGCGCGCTCGAGCTGCGCGACCGCCTGCGATGCGAACGGAGCGTCGTCCTCGGTGCCGCGCGAGAGCGAGACCGTGCCGAGAGAGGCGGGCTGGGCGCTCGAGCGGATCTCGGCGATCGCGGAGGCCGCGACGTACTCGACCATCATGAGTCCGGACGATCCGGCCGGCCCCGTGGCGAGGAAGGGCCGGGCCCCGGTGTACTCGGGCTCGTTCAGCAGGCGGATCCTCGACAGTGTCGTCGCGGTCGTGCCCGCGAGCGCGAGGAGGGCCGACTCCGCCGCGAGGGCGAGAGCGGCCTGGAAGAAGCCGCCGTGGTGCACGACGGAGCCGGCGTGGAACAGCGGGTTCTCCTGTCCGGCGCGGACGAGACCGGACACCCGATCGGCGAGGGCGTCGCGCGCGGCGGCGAGCGCGCCCTGCGTGTGCGGGAACACCCGGAGCCCGTACGGATCCTGCACGCGAGCGCCGAGCAGCCCGGAGTCGGCGACGCCCGCGAGCAGCCCCCCGACCTCCTCCGCCACGGCCACGACGCCCGGAGCGGCGGCCGCCTCGGCCGCCCTGATCGAGAGGGCTCCGGGTTCGGCGCCGAGGGCGACCGCGCTGAGGGCGAAGACCACGCGCGCGGCACGGTCGAGCCGAGCGAGCTCGTCGACGGCGAGGCAGGCTCGGCCTATCGTCAGCGCATTGCTGCTGACGAAGGCCAGGGCGCTCCCGGCGCCCCACGGGGCCATCGGCGGCAGCGGCGAGGAGGTGGGGCGCTCGCCGAGCAGTGCGAGGGCCGCTCCCGCGAGCGCGGTCAGATCGCCGGTGCCGATCGAGCCGAGAGCTCGCACCTCGGGAAGCGCGTCGGCCTCGAGCATCCGGAGCAGCCCCGTCACGATCTCGGGCGCGATCCCGGAGCCGGGGAGGCAGAGCTGGTTCAGTCGGACCGCGAGCATGGCCCGCACCGCGCGGGCGGGCAGAGCGGGGCCGGCGTCGACGGCGTGGCTGCGGAGCAGGCGGAGGGCGTGGCCGCTGTCGCTGGAGACCGCTGTGGCGCGGTTCGCGCCGACTCCGGTCGAGCGCCCGTAGACGGGGGTGTGCTCGGCGACGCGGTCCGCAGCGCGCGCCGCGTCGGCGACGGCGTCGAGGGCGCCCGGTCCGAGCGCCGGGCGGTCGCGGCGGTCCGCGAGGGCGACGATGTCGCCGATTCCGGCCGTGCCGTCGAGTGCGATCACGTGTCCTCCTCCGTCGTGCGCTCATCCTGTCGCATCCCGCAGCGGCTTTCACCCAGTGGCAATGACGTTTTACTGAACGGAAACATGAGGCCGGTTCAGCGGAAACCTGCGCTCCCTACGGTGGGAACCACGACGCCGGTCGGTGGCCCCCCACCGCTCGACATCGATCGGCGTCACCCCCTGTGAGAAGGGGCCACGAGAAGGAGGCACCATGGCGGAGGAAGCAGGAACCCGCACCGTCGACAGGGCGCTCGCCCTGCTCGCGGTGATCTGCGACCGGGGGAGCGCGACGCTCGCCGAGAGCGCCCGAGCCACCGACCTCCCGGCCAGCACGGCCCTGCGGCTGCTCCGCACCCTCGAGGGCAGCGGATTCGTCCGGCGCGACGAGGACGGCACGTTCCGTCCGGGGAGCAGGCTCGTCCAGCTCGGCGCACAGGCCCTCAGCAGCGAGTCGCTGGTCACGCTCGCGCGGCCGGTGATGGAGGACCTCGTCGAGGAGACGGGCGAGTCGGTGTACCTGAGCATCGAGGGTCACCGGGAAACCGCCCTCTACATCAGCATCGTCGAGGGCACCCACTCGGTCCGTCACGCGAGCTGGGTCGGTCGGGCGATCCCGCTCGACGGCTCGGCCGCCGGAGCCGTGCTCCGGGGGGAGACCCCCGACCAGGGCTTCGTCGTCGTGCAGAGCGGCATCGAACCCGATGTCACCGCCATCGCCGCGCCGGTCCACGCCGGCGCCAGGATCATCGCCGCGATGAGCCTCGTCGTCCCGAGCTACCGCGAGCGCGCCGTCGACGAGATGCGCCACGGGATTGCGCTCGTCCGGGCCGCCCGACTCGTCTCCTCCGGCGTCGGCGGGGCCGGCTGACCCCGCCGCCCCACCCGACATCCCTCCTCACCCCACCCCGATCCCTCGGAGGCTCCCCATGCCCGTGACCACCGTCTCTCCCTTCACCCGCGCGGACGCCGATCATGATTGAGTTCGACGGCGTCTCGAAGGTCTTCCCCGATGGAACGGTCGCCGTCGACGACCTGACGCTCACGCTCCCGACCGGCCGCATCAGTGTCTTCGTCGGGCCGTCGGGATGCGGCAAGACGACGTCGCTCCGGATGATCAACCGGATGATCGAGGCCTCGAGCGGATCCATCAGGCTCGACGGCGAGGACGTCCGCTCGCGCGATGTCGCCGTGATGCGCCGGTCGATCGGATACGTGATCCAGCAGGCCGGCCTCTTCCCGCACCTGACGATCGCCGAGAACATCGTGACCGTCCCCCGGCTCATGGGCGTGGGCAGGCGCAAGGCCCTGGCCTCCGCCGGCGAGCTCATGGAGCGGGTCGGACTGCCCCTGTCACTGGCGAAGCGCTACCCGGTGCAGCTCTCGGGCGGGCAGCAGCAGCGAGTCGGAGTGGCCCGCGCGCTCGCGGCCGACCCGCCGGTGCTGCTGATGGACGAGCCGTTCAGCGCGGTGGACCCGGTGGTCCGCGCCGAGCTGCAGGACGAGTTCCTCCGCCTCCAGCGCGAGATCGGGAAGACCATCGTCCTGGTCACCCACGACATCGACGAGGCGATCAAGCTCGGAGACAACATCGCCATCTTCCAGACGGGCGGCCACCTCGAGCAGTTCGCGCCGCCGCAGGAGATCCTCGAGAACCCGGTCAACGAGTTCGTCGCCTCCTTCGCGGGCCGGGACCGCGGATTCCGCAGCCTCTCCTTCGAGTCGGCGGCCGCGCTGACCGTCGACACCGTCGCCTCGGCGTCGAGCGCCGACGCCCGCCTCGAGCTCGACGCGACCGGCCGTCCCCTCCGGTGGACGACACTCGAGCATCACGCCCTCCCGGTCGGGGCCACCTTCACCGAGAAGGACTCCCTCCGTGTCGTCACCGACGCCGTCATCAGCTCGCCGGTCGGCATCGCCGTCCGGGTCGACGCCGACGGCGCGGCCGACGGGATCGTCACGCACGAGAGCCTGTTCTCCCAGCTCACGGCGCGTCGCCTGGAGAGAGCCGCAGGAACGCCGTGATCGAGTACCTCTCCAACAGCGGCGCGACGGTCGTCGCCGCGCTCGTGCAGCACATCGTGCTCGCGATCGTGCCCCTCGTGATCGGCGTGGTCGTCTCGGTGCCCCTCGGCTACCTCGCCGTCCGGTACGGCTGGCTCTACCAACCCCTCACGGCGGTCACGGGAGTCGTCTACGCGATCCCCTCGCTCGCGCTCTTCGTCGTGCTGCCGGGCATCATCGGGACGCGGATCCTCGATCCGATGAACATCGTCGTCGCCCTGGCGATCTACACCGCGGCGCTGATGGTGCGGGTCGTCGCGGACGGACTCCGCTCGGTCGATCCCACTGTCCTCGAGGCCGCCTCAGCGATGGGGTTCCGCCGACTGCGGCGCCTCTTCGCGGTCGAGCTGCCGATGTCGCTCCCGGTGACGCTCCAGGGGCTGCGGGTGGCCACGGTCGCCAACATCAGCATCGTCAGCGTCGGTGCGCTGATCGGCGTCGGCGGGCTCGGCGCGCTCTTCACCCGGGGACTCCAGCTCAGCTACGTCGAGCCGATCATCGTGGGGATCGTCCTCTCGATCGCCCTCGCGGCGTTCTGCGACGGAGCCATCGTCCTCGCCCAGCGGGCGCTCACTCCGTGGAACCGTCTGGGGATGAGCACGCGATGAACCGCTCCGACATCCCCTGGCTCTTCGACCCCGCGAACTGGCAGATCGGCCCGAGCGGCGCCTTCCCCGCCCTGATCGCCGTGCACCTGGGCTACACCTTCTCGGCCGTGGCGATCGCGGCGCTCATCGCTCTGCCGGTGGGTCTCTGGATCGGGCACACCGGGCGGTTCTCGTTCATCGTCATCGCCATCGGCAACGCCGGGCGCTCCCTCCCGACGTTCGGGCTGATCAGCCTGCTCGTCGTCACCATCGGTCTCGGCATCACGCCGATGATGGTCGCCCTGGTCGTGCTGGCGATCCCGCCGATCCTGACGTCGACGTTCGCCGGACTCCGCGCCGTGAACCGCCACACGGTGGACGCGGCGCACGGCATGGGGATGCGCGACCTCCAGGTGCTGTGGCGTGTCGAGATCCCCAACTCCCTCCCGCTGATCTTCGCCGGGATCCGCTCGGCGACCCTCCAGGTGATCGCCACCGCCACCGTCGCCGCCTACGTGGGTCTCGGCGGTCTCGGGCAGCCGCTCATCACCGGCCTCAGCCTCAACCAGTACGACCGCGTCATCGCCGGCGGCGTGCTCGTCGCGCTGCTCGCGATCCTCATCGATCTCGCTCTCGCCGGCCTCGAACGTCTCGTCGTCTCTCCCGGAATCACGAACTCCCTCCTCCGCCCCACCCGACGCAGGACGCCCCGTGCTCCAGCCCGCGCCACCTCCTCCCCTCTCGGCCGCGATGCGATCGCCGCCGACCTCCCCGAAAGGCACCTGCCATGAACCGTCGTCACTCCGCAGTGCTCGGCCTCGCCGCCGTCGCCGCGCTCACCCTCTCCGCCTGCAGCAACGACCCGATGGCCGCCGGCGGCGGTGGATCCAGCGCCGAGGGCACCATCGCCGTCGGCTCCGCCGCGTTCCCCGAGAACGAGCTCCTCGCAGAGATGTACTCGCAGGCGCTCGAGGGGGCGGGACTCACCGTCACGCGCAACTTCAACATCGGAGCGCGCGACATCTACCTCGCGGCGATCCAGGACGGCTCGATCGACCTGCTCCCCGAGTACAACGGCGCCCTCTACTCCTCCCTCATCGAGGGCGGAGCGCCCGAGGGCGTCACCACCGCCGATGCCGTCAACGCCGAGCTGCAGAAGGTCCTCCCCGAGGGCCTCGAGACGCTGCCGATGTCGGAGGCGGAGGACAAGGACACCCTCGTCGTCACCCCCGAGACGGCGGAGAAGTACGGACTCACCTCGATCGCCGACCTCGAGCCGGTCGCGGGAGAGTTCGCGATCGGCTCCGGCGCCGGCTGGGACGAGACGTACGTGGGCCTCGTCGGCCTCAAGGACAAGTACAACCTCGACTTCAAGGAGTTCCGCGGCCTCGACACAGGAGGCCCCCTCACCCTCGCCGCGCTGCTCGACGGCACGATCCAGGTCGCCAACCTCTTCTCCACCGACGCGAACATCGAGCGGGAGGGCCTGGTGATCCTCGACGACCCCGAGCACCTCTTCCTCGCCGAGAACATCACGCCGCTGATCCGCTCCGAGAAGGCGACCGACGAGGCGAAGGAGGCGATCAACGCCGTCTCCGAGGCGCTCACCACCGAGAACCTCACCTCGGCTCTCTCGAAGGTGACGATCGACAAGCAGGAGACAGCGAGCGTCGCCGACGAGTTCCTCACCGAGCACGACATCGACCACTGATCCAGCTGTGACGACCGGGGACGCCGCTCAGGCGGCGTCCCCGGTCCGACCCCTCGAGGAGCTCTCCGCCATGAACGCACCCGCCTGCGGCGTCGACCTGATCACCTTCTACCACCCGTCCTTCTGGGGCGTCAGCACCTACGACGACATCATGGCGATCCGGCGCCGCGACCCTCTGATGATCTGGACGCGGATCCTCGACGCCCTGACCGACGCGGGCATCAGCTCGTTCGAGATGACGTTCCCGCCGGCCGACGCCGCCTCCGCCATCGAGGCTTACGGATCCGCTGCGGGCTTCCGCACCGAACTCGAGTCGCGCGGGCTCTCGCTGATCAGCAGCTATCACTCGGGCTCCGGGTGGCGTGCGGGATCGGATCTCGCCACCGAGGTCGATCGCGCCCAGGAGCTGGCTCAGTTCGTCGCCGACGTCGGCGGAGGGATGCTCGTCGCCGGCCTTCCGATGCGCACCAGCCGCGACAGCGTCCCGCCCCTCTTCGTCGACCTGGCCTTCGCCGACACCGTCGCCGCCTTCGCCCACGCCGTCGGTGACGCCACGCTGCGCGTCGGAGTGCGGACCGCACTGCACACCGAGGCGCACTCGACCTTCTGCACCCGGCGCGACATCGACCTGATCCTCACGGCGACCGACCCCGAGTACGTCTTCTTCTGCCCCGACACGGCGCACATCACGCTCGCCGGTGGCGACGCCGTCGAGGTGGTCCGGCGCCATGCCGACCGCGTGATCATCGCGCACTGGAAGGACGCGATCGGACGGATGCCAGAGGGCTTCCCGATCGACCACTCGACCATCCACGACCAGCACCAGGAGTACATGTGCGCTCTGGGCGCCGGGGTCGTCGACTGGCCCGCCTGGGCCCGTCTCTACGACACGACCGCGGGTGCGCACTGGCGCCTGCTCGAACTCGACGCCGTGCCGTCCCCCGTCGACGCGATGCGGGCCGCGAAGGCCTTCCTCGTCGACTCCGGACTCTGATCACGACCAGCGGACTTCTCCGAGAGGACCCCATGACCATCGCCTCCCCGTCACGTCCCAGCGACGCGGCACTCCCCGACTCCACGAGCACGCACGAAGGACCCACCATGCCCGGCCCCCGCCCCGTCCGCGCCGCGCGCGGCACCACCCTCACCGCCAAGAGCTGGCAGACCGAAGCCGTCCTCCGGATGCTGATGAACAACCTCGACCCCGAGGTCGCCGAGCGCCCCGACGATCTCGTCGTCTACGGCGGCACCGGCAAGGCGGCCCGCAGCTGGGAGGCGTACGACGCGATCGTCCGCACCCTCGAGGCGCTCGAGTCGGACGAGACGCTGCTCGTGCAGTCCGGCAAGCCGGTCGGCGTGTTCCGCACCCACGAGTGGGCCCCCCGCGTGCTGATCGCCAACTCCAACCTCGTCGGCGACTGGGCCACCTGGCCCGAGTTCCGCCGGCTCGAGGCGCTCGGCCTCACGATGTACGGCCAGATGACCGCCGGCTCCTGGATCTACATCGGCACCCAGGGGATCCTGCAGGGCACGTACGAGACCTTCGCGGCCATCGCCGACAAGCGCTTCGGCGGCACGCTCGCCGGCACCCTGACCCTCACGGGCGGCGCGGGCGGCATGGGCGGGGCCCAGCCGCTCGCGGTGACCCTCAACGAGGGAGTCGTGCTGATCGTCGACGTCGACCCCGCCCGCCTCCAGCGCCGGGTCGACCACGGCTACCTCGACGAGATGACGCCCGATCTCGACGACGCCCTCGAGCGCGTGCTGCGGGCGAAGGCCGAGCGGCGAGCGCTCTCGGTCGGCGTCGTCGGCAATGCCGCGACCGTCTTCACCGAGATCCTCGAACGAGGCACGGCCGTCGACATCGTGACCGATCAGACCTCCGCGCACGACCCGCTGTCCTACCTCCCCGAGGGCACCGGAGTCGCCGACTGGGCCGAGAGCGCCGAGACGGACCCCGAGGACTTCACCGTCCGCTCCCGCGCCGCGATGGCCAAGCAGGTGGAGGCGATGGTCGGCTTCCTCGACGCGGGTGCCGAGGTCTTCGACTACGGCAACTCGATCCGAGCCGAAGCGCAGCTCGGCGGCTACGAGCGTGCGTTCGACTTCCCCGGCTTCGTGCCCGCCTACATCCGCCCGCTCTTCGCCGAGGGCAAGGGGCCGTTCCGCTGGGCGGCGCTCTCGGGCGACCCCGCCGACATCGCGGCGACCGATCGCGCGATCCTCGAGCTGTTCCCCGACGACGAGAAGCTGCGCCGCTGGATCACCTCGGCCGGCGAGAAGATCGCGTTCGAGGGCCTGCCCGCGCGCATCTGCTGGCTGGGCTACAAGGAGCGCCACCTCGCAGGGCTCCGCTTCAACGAGATGGTCGCCAGCGGCGAGCTCTCGGCCCCGGTCGTGATCGGCCGCGACCACCTCGACTCCGGATCGGTCGCCTCGCCCTACCGCGAGACGGAGGCGATGGCCGACGGATCGGACGCGATCGCCGACTGGCCGCTCCTCAACGCTCTGCTGAACACCGCCTCCGGTGCCACCTGGGTCTCGCTGCACCACGGCGGAGGCGTCGGCATCGGCCGCTCGCTGCACGCCGGCCAGGTCATCGTCGCCGACGGCACCGACCTCGCCGCGCAGAAGATCGAGCGCGTGCTCACCAACGACCCCGGCACCGGAGTGATGCGGCACGTCGATGCGGGCTACGAGCGGGCCGCCGAGGTCGCCCGCGAGCGCGGCCTGCGCGTGCCGATGTGGGAAGGGACCTCGGGGGCGTGAGCGCGACCGGAGGCGTGCCGGCGCTGCTCGCCGAGATCGACGGCGTCGGGCGGGACCGAGTCCGCGGCGGGTACTCCCGCCACGTGTTCGACCGGGCCGAGCGCGAGCTGCGCGAGTGGTTCGTCGAGCGCGCGGAGGGCCTCGGCCTCGGCGTCGAGACCGATCGCAACGGCAACCTCTGGGCGTGGTGGGGCGAGCCCGGCGACGACGCCGTCGTGACCGGCAGCCACCTCGACTCCGTTCCGGGCGGCGGCGCGTTCGACGGCCCGCTGGGCGTCGCCTCCGCCCTGGTCGCGGTCGAGGAGCTGCGTGCGAGCGGGTTCGTCCCGTCACGGCCGTTCGCCGTGGTGGTGTTCGCCGAGGAGGAGGGATCGCGGTTCGGGATCGCCTGCCTCGGCAGCCGCCTCCTCTCGGGCGCCGTCACCGCCGAGCGGGCCGGCGCGCTCCGCGACGCCGACGGCGTGACCTTCGGCGAGGCGGCGACCGCCGCCGGACTACCGGACTTCGGGGTCGACCGCCGGGCGCTCGCCCGGCTCGGCCTCTTCGTCGAGCTGCACGTCGAGCAGGGCCGCGGGCTGATCGACCTCGATGCGCCCGTCGCCGTCGCCTCGAGCATCCTCGCGCACGGCCGCTGGCGCCTCTCGTTCTCGGGCGAGGGCAACCACGCCGGGACGACCGCGATCGAGGACCGGCGCGACCCGATGGTCGCCGCGGCGCGCTCGGTGCTCGCCTCCCGCGAGGTGGCTGCCGCCCGCGTGCCCACCCGGGCGACGGTGGGACGCCTCGTCCCGGTTCCCGGCGGGACGAACGTGATCGCCTCGAGAGTCGACGCCTGGCTCGACGTGCGATCGGGGGTCGACGCGGAGGCTCGCGCGGCGGTCGAGGACATCGTCGCGCGGGCGCACCTCGCCGCCGAGCTCGAGGGCTGCACCCTGGAGGTGGTCGAGGAGTCGTACGGAGCAGAGGTCGCCTTCGATCCGGCCCTGCGCGACCGCGTCGTCGGCGCGCTCGGCGGCGGAGTACCGGTGCTGGCCAGCGGAGCCGGTCACGACGCCGGGATCCTGGCATCCGCGGTGCCGACGGCCATGCTGTTCGTGCGCAACCCCACCGGCGTCTCGCACTCGCCCGAGGAGCACGCCGAGGACGACGACTGCCGCCGGGGCGCCGACGCTCTCGTGACGGTGCTGCGGGAGCTGCTGTGACGGCGTTCTGGTGCGAACGGGCGGTCGTCGACGGGGTGCCCCGCGGGGGAGTCCGCATCGTGTCCGAGTCCGGGGTCGTCGCCGCGGTGGAGCCGGGGGCCGATCCGAGGCCGGGCGACCACCTGCTCGGCACCGTGGCGCCCGGCTTCGCGAACGCCCACTCGCACCTGTTCCACCGCGCCCTCCGCGGCCGCACCCACGGCGACGGCGGCGACTTCTGGCGCTGGCGCGACGAGATGTACGCGGTCGCCGGCGTGCTCGATCCGAGCCTCTACCGCTCGCTGGCCCGTGCCGTCTTCAGTGAGATGGTCGCGGCGGGCTACACGGCGGTCGGCGAGTTCCACTACGTGCACCACCGGCCGGGCGGCGAGCCCTACGGCGTCGATCCTCACGACGGCGCTCACGACCGTGAGCCTGAGCACGCGATGGAGCGCGCGGTGGCCGACGCCGCCGCCGACGCCGGGATCCGGCTCACCCTTCTCGACACCCTCTATCTCGGGGCGGGGATCGGCCGCGGGCTCGACCCCGATCAGCGGCGCTTCGGCGATCGCGGCGCGGCGGGCTGGCTGGAGCGCTGGCACCGCCTCCGCACGACGCTCGCCGACAGACCCGGGCTGCTGCTCGGAGCCGCGATCCACTCGGTGCGCGCGGTCCCCGAACGCGAGATCGCGGCACTGGTCGCGGGGCTGCCGGCCGAGGTCCCGCTGCACATCCACCTCTCCGAGCAGCCCCGCGAGAACGAGGAGTGCCTGGCCGCGACGGGCCTCACTCCGACCGGGCTGCTCGCGCGGGCCGGCGCCCTCTCGGACCGCCTCTCCGTCGTGCACGCGACGCATCTCACCGAGGGCGACCACGAACTGCTCGGCGCGGCGGGCGTCGCCGTCGTGATGTGCCCGAGCACCGAGGCCGACCTCGGTGACGGCATCGGGCCGGCGCGCGCCCTCGCCGATCGCGGCGCCTCCCTCGCCGTCGGCTCGGACCAGAACGCCGTCGTCGATCCGATGCTCGAGCTGCGCGGGCTCGAGGCGGGCGAGCGCCTGAACCGCGGACGGCGCGGAGTGCTCTCACCCGCCGAGCTGTGGCGGGCGGGCACCGTCGACGGCTACGCCTCGCTCGGTTGGCACGGCGGGATCCGTGTCGGAGCGGTCTGCGATCTCGTCGAGATCGAGGCGGCGTCGATGCGCACCCTCGGCGCGCCGCTCGAGGCGCTCCCGCTGGTGGCGACGGCGGCCGACGTGCTGCGGACCGTCGTGGGCGGGCGCGTCATCGACACCGGCATTACCGAGGCGCTCCTCGCCCAGGCGCTCGGCGCTCTCGACGCGGCTCGGAGCGCGGCGACTCCCTCCTCCTCCGATCTCCCGACCCGCGGAAGGCGCGACGCATGACCTCCCTCCTCCTGACCGACATCGGCCGGCTCGTCACGAACGTGCCGCGCGACGGCTCCGAGCCGGTCATCCGCGACCTCGGCGCCCTGACCGACGCGGCCGTCGTCGTCGAGGACGGCCTCGTCGCCTGGGTCGGTGCCGCCGCCGACGCGCCCGCGACCGACGACGTCACCCGGCTCGGCGGGCGCGCGGTCGTCCCCGGGTTCGTCGACGCGCACAGCCACCTCCTCTTCGCGGGCGACCGCGCGGGCGAGTTCGAGGCGCGGATGGCGGGTCTGCGCTACTCCGCCGGCGGGATCCGCTCGACGGTCGCCGCGACCCGCGCCGCCGACGACGAGACACTGCTCGCGAACGCCCGGCACCTGCTCGGGCAGGCGCACGCGCACGGCACGACCACGCTCGAGATCAAGAGCGGCTACGGCCTCGACGTCGCCACGGAGGAGCGGCTCGTCCGCCTGGCCGCCCAGCTGACCGACGAGGTGACCTACCTGGGCGCCCACGTCGTCCCGGCCGAGTACGCCGATCGACGCGGCGACTACGTCGACCTGGTCGTGGGCGGGATGCTCGACGCCTGTGCTCCGCACGCGCGCTGGATCGACGTGTTCTGCGAGACCGGAGCGTTCACCCCGGAGGAGTCGCGGCGCGTCCTCGTCGCCGGACGCGCTCGCGGGCTCGGGATCCGCGTGCACGCGAGTCAGCTCGGACCGGGCGACGGGGTGCGGCTCGCGGTCGACCTGGACGCCGCCAGCGTCGACCACTGCACGTACCTCACCGACCTCGACGTCACCGCCCTCGCCGGCTCGCGCACCGTCGCCACCCTGCTGCCCGGTGTCGAGTTCTCGACCCGGCAGCCGTACCCCGATGCGCGGCGACTGATCGACGCGGGGGTGCGCGTCGCGATCGCCAGCGACTGCAATCCCGGTTCGTCGTTCACCTCCTCGCTGCCCTTCTGCATCGCTCTCGCGGTGCGCGAGATGGGGATGACGGCCGGGGAGGCGCTGTGGGCGGCGACGGCCGGTGGCGCGGCGGCCCTCCGCCGCGACGACGTGGGCGTCGTCCGGGTGGGCGCGAGGGCCGACCTGGTCGAGCTGGACGCGCCCGACCCCGCGCACCTCGCCTACCGTCCCGGCGTGCAGCTGGTGCGCCGGGTGTGGCGCGGGGGCGTGCTGGCAGCGGGCGGCGACTCCGTCGGCTGAACGCACGGAGCGTGCGCCGAGGAGTGGAGATGCGCAGATGAGATGCGCGCCGCTGCGAAAATCGCAGGATCGCTGCGTGCCAGACTAGCTGCGAGCGTGCTCCACCCCGTGATGATCCTCCGCGGGGTCCGGAGCCACTGGACCCGGTCCGCTCATCCGCAGCCTTTCGCAGGAGGACTCGAATGACCGACACCGCCGCACTCGCCACCGCCCCCGCCCGCACCCCCGTCGCCAAGTCGATCCTGATGTGCCGCCCCGAGCACTTCACCGTCGTCTACCGGATCAACCCCTGGATGGACCCGGCCGTCCCCACCGACACCGCCCTGGCGCTCCGCCAGTGGCAGTCCCTCTACGACACCTACGTCGGCCTCGGCTTCGACGTGCAGCTGATCGAGCCGGAGGCCGGTCTGCCCGACATGGTCTACGCCGCGAACGGCGGCTTCGTGATCGACGGCATCGCCTACGGCGCCTCGTTCACCTACCCCGAGCGCCAGCCCGAGGGCCCCGCCTACATGGAGTGGTTCCGCGGAGCCGGCTTCGACGTGCGGGTCCCCGACGAGATCAACGAGGGCGAGGGCGACTTCCTCCTCGTCGGCGAGCGCATCCTCGCGGGCACCGGCTTCCGCTCCGCCTCGGACTCGCACGCCGAGGTCGCCCGCGTCTTCGGCCGCGAGGTGGTGACCCTCGAGCTCGTGAATCCGTCGTTCTACCACCTCGACACGGCGATCGCCGTGCTCGACGACACGAACATCGCCTACCTCCCCAGCGCGTTCAGCGACGAGGGCAACCGCGTGCTGCGCGAGCTGTACCCCGACGCGATCCTCGTCTCGGAGGAGGACGCCTCCGTCCTCGGCCTCAACTCGTTCTCGGACGGCCTCAACGTCGTCATCGCCTCGCGCGCGGTCGGCTTCGAGCGCCAGCTCCGCGAGCGCGGCTACCACCCGATCGGCGTCGACCTCTCCGAGCTGCTGCTCGGCGGCGGCGGCGTGAAGTGCTGCACGCTCGAGCTGCGGCGCTGACCCTCGACCCACCACTCCTCGGAAGTCGTCGTACGCGAGCACCGAGTACGACGACTCCTGAGGAGTCGACCGCCTCCAGGAGGTACGACATGAGCATCACCGACACCCACCGGTCCGCCGAGCTGATCGCCGCCGAGGAGGCGCACGCCGCGCACAACTACCACCCGCTGCCGGTCGTCGCCGCGACGGGCGAGGGCGCGTGGATCACCGACGTCGAGGGGCGCCGCTACCTCGACTGCCTGGCCGCCTACTCCGCCGTCAACTTCGGGCACTCGCACCCGGTGCTCCTCGAGGCGGCGCGCGCGCAGCTCTCGCGGGTCACGCTCACCAGCCGCGCGTTCCACAACGACCGGCTCGGCCCGTTCGTCACGGCGCTCGCCGCGCTGGCGGGCAAGGACATGGTCCTGCCGATGAACACCGGAGCCGAGGCGGTCGAGTCGGGCATCAAGGTCGCCCGCGCCTGGGGCTACCGCGTGAAGGGCGTGACCCCCGGTCGCGCGAACATCATCGTCGCGGCGGGCAACTTCCACGGCCGCACGACCACGATCATCTCGTTCAGCGACGACGCGGAGGCGCGCGACGGCTTCGAGCCGTTCACGCCCGGCTTCCGCACCGTGCCGTTCGGCGACGCGGCGGCCCTCGAGGCCGCCATCGACGACGACACCGTCGCCGTGCTGATCGAGCCGATCCAGGGCGAGGCGGGCATCGTCGTGCCGCCGGCCGACTACCTGCCCGCGGTGCGCGAGATCACCTCCCGCCGCAACGTGCTCTTCATCGCCGACGAGATCCAGTCGGGCCTCGGCCGCACCGGCGCGACCTTCGCCTGCGACCTCGTCGGCGTCGTCCCCGACGTCTACCTGCTCGGCAAAGCGCTCGGCGGCGGCATCGTGCCCGTCTCGGCCGTCGTCGCGAACGCCGACGTGCTCGGCGTGCTGCAGCCGGGGCAGCACGGCTCGACCTTCGGAGGCAACCCGCTCGCCGCCGCCGTCGGCCTCGCGGTCGTCGAGCTGCTCGCCACGGGCGAGTACCAGGCGATGGCCCGGGCGCGCGGCGAGCAGCTGCACGCGCGACTGACGTCGCTCCTCGGCCACGGAGTCGTCGCCGTCCGCGGCGCGGGACTCTGGGCCGGCATCGACATCGACCCGGCGCTCGCCTCGGGCCGCGCGGTCTGCGAGGCGCTGATGGCGCGCGGCGTGCTGGCCAAGGACACCCACGGCTCGACGATCCGCCTGGCACCGCCGATCGTGGTCACCGCCGACGAGATCGACTTCGCCGTCGACGAGCTCGAGGCGGTCCTGGCCTCGCTGCGCTGAGCCGCGGCGCCGCTTCACGTCAGGCGGCGATGTCGTGCGTGTCCTTGACGGACTCGATCAGCAGGCGCTCGGAGTCGGTCAGGCCAGAGTCGCGAGGACGGTCGGGGCGGAGCCGGACCAGCTGCCGACGAGGGTCTCGCCCTCGGCCGGTGCGTCGTCGAGCACCCGGCGCAGCGTCAGCACGAACTCGTCGGCCTCGACGACCGTCGAGTGCTCGTCGCTTCGGGTGCTGACCGTCGAGGGCACGGCGACCGCCTCCGAGGCGGAGCCGCTGCCGCGGACCGTCGTGGTCGGATCGACCCGCTCCCTCACTCCGTCGGTCTCGAACTCGATGTCGGCCTGCACCCCGCCCGTGCGGATCGCGGTGGCGAAGGCGGCGACCGCGACCGGGTCGCCCGCCGCGTCGTACACCCAGCGGTCGCCGAGCACCGAGTGGATCGTCGTGCCGATCAGCCACGGCTCGCCGCCCTCGAGCGGTGCGCCCCGGTAGGTCACCGGCACCTGCAGAACGGGCCCGCCGGGAGCCTGCACGATGAGCGCCTCGATGCCCACCTCGCCCGCGGGGTCGTCGAACCGGTACGCGCCGAGCTGCGCGAAGCCTCCGGCCGGGCTCCACGGCTGAGCCGGGGCCCACGCCTCGACGAGCTCGAGCTTGGTCGGCGTGATCGTCGCGTGATGCAGGAGGGCCATGCCCCGATGCTAGGCGCCGTCCGACCTGCGTCACGCCTGCTCCGCCGTCGACGTCCCGCGACACGGCCCGCCCGCGCGAGTGGACGCGGGACGGGCTCCGTATCCCGCTCCCACCCCCGTCAGCGTCGACTCGCGAGCACCTGCGCGGACGACTGGACGGGAGACGGGCCCTGCCCCGGCCGCAGACCCCGTTCTGCGTCCACTCGGGGACGGCTGGTGATCGCGACGGTGGTCCCGCACGGCCCGGCGCCGGTCAGTGCCCGGCGCCGAGGTTCCCGGCGAGGCGGTCGTGCATCCGGGTGGAGGCCGCGTTCATCCCCTCGATCACCGCGTGCTTGCCGTGGCGCTCGTACTTGGTGGTGATCGCGTCGAGGGCCGCGACGGTCGAGGCGTCCCAGACGTGCGAGCCCGACAGGTCGATGACGACGCGGGCCGGGTCCTCCGCGTACTCGAACTGCGTCGTCAGGTCGTTGCTGGAGGCGAAGAACAGCTCGCCCGTCACGCGGTAGTGCGCGGTCCCCTCCGACACCATGCGCTCGACCGTGGCGAAGTGCGCGACGCGGCGGGCGAAGACGACCATCGCGGCGATGACGCCGATGATCACTCCGATCGCCAGGTTGTGGGTGACGACCACGACGACGACGGTCGCGACCATCACCAGGGTCTCGCCGAGCGGCATGCGGCGCAGGGTCGAGGGGCGGATGCTGTGCCAGTCGAAGGTGGCGACCGACACCATCACCATCACGGCGACCAGGGCGGCCATCGGGATGACGGCGACGATGTCGCCGAGCACGACCACGAGGATCAGCAGGAACACGCCAGCGAGGAACGTCGAGATGCGCGTGCGGGCGCCCGACGCCTTCACGTTGATCATCGTCTGGCCGATCATCGCGCAGCCGCCCATGCCGCCGAAGAGGCCCGACAGCACGTTCGCCGCACCCTGCCCGAGCGACTCGCGGGTCTTCTGCGAGCGGGTGTCGGTGATGTCGTCGACGAGCTTCGCCGTCATCAGCGACTCGAGGAGGCCCACCAGCGCCATCGCGATCGAGAACGGCGCGATGATCGTGAGGGTCTCCCAGGTCAGCGGCACGTCCGGCACGAACAGCTCGGGGAGGCTGCGCGGCAGCTCGCCCTGGTCGCCGACGGTCGGCACGGCGATCGCGGTCACGACGACGGCCACGGTGATGAGCACGATCGCGACCAGCGGAGCCGGCACCACCTTCGTCACGCGCGGCATCACCACCATGATCACGATGCCGACCGCGACGAGCGGATAGACGAGCCACGGCACGCCGATCAGGTTCGGGATCTGCGCGCTGAAGATCAGGATCGCGAGCGAGTTGACGAAGCCGACCATGACGCTCCGGGGGATGAAGCGCATCAGCTTCGCGACCCCGAGCAGACCGAGGACGATCTGGAAGACCCCGGCGAGGATCACGGTCGCGATGAAGTAGTCCATCCCGTAGTCGCGGGCGACAGGCGCGATCACGAGTGCGACCGCTCCGGTCGCCGCGGTGATCATGGCGGGGCGGCCGCCGAGGAAGGCGATGGTGACCGCCATCACGAAGGAGGAGAACAGGCCGACCCGCGGGTCGACTCCGGCGATGATCGAGAACGAGATCGCCTCGGGGATGAGGGCGAGGGCGACGACGAGGCCGGCCAGCACCTCGCGGCTGAGGATCCGCGGCGTGCGCAGCGCCGTCCTCACGGAGTGCTCGGGGCGGGACAGGGCGGTGGCGGTCATGGAGCTCCAGGAGTCGTGGCTCTCGTCGCGAGAGTCGGAAGGCGCGAGACGCGGCTCGGCGCAGGGAAGAATGTGGGGGCGGGCGAACGCCCTGCGCCAACCCTACCCTCACGTGAGGGTTGCTCTCGGGAGGTCGGATGCCGGTCACGATGCACATCGGCGAGCTCGCCGAGAAGACCGGGATGTCGCTGCGCACCCTGCGCCACTACGACGAGGTCGGCCTCGTGACCGCGTCGGGCCGCACCGAGGGCGGCTTCCGCCTCTACACGCAGGACGACCACGACCGCCTCATCCTCATCCGCCGGATGAAGCCGCTCGGCTTCTCTCTCGACGAGATGGCGGCCCTCCTGCGCGTCATCGACCGCATCGAGGCGCACGGAGGCGACCCCGAGGACCGCGCCGAGCTCGGCCGCTTCGTCGAGCAGGCTCGCGAGCGCCGCGCCACCCTGCAGGCGCAGCTGGCGATGGCCGACGAGTTCGTGGAGCTGCTCTCGACCCGCTGAGCGCACCCCCGGAGGCGCGCGACATACCCGGGATCGGCGTCCCGTCGTCAGGGCGCAGCGATCGCTGGCAGACTAGGAGCAGCAGCCGCGGACGACAGATCGTTCCGCGCACCCCTGATCGCCCTCGCGACCACCCGCACCGCCCCTTCCGCGCCAGTCCGCCGGAGGAGCACGCCGGATGCGAGACACCCCTACCGAGAACTCCGCAGCCCTGCGCCATCGCGCCGCCAACCGGACTCCTCCCTCACCGGAAAGCACTCATGAGAAACACCCGCACCGCCAAGCCCGCTCGTCACCACCTCGAGCTCCCCACGCCCAAGCCCCTCGAGAAGGGCGGGATGCGCATCACCCCGCTCGGCGGGCTCGGCGAGATCGGTCGCAACATGACCGTCTTCGAGCACAAGGGCAAGCTGCTCATCGTGGACTGCGGCGTCCTCTTCCCCGAGGAGAACCAGCCCGGCATCGACGTGATCCTGCCCGACTTCGCCGCGATCCGCTCGCGTCTGAAGGACATCGAGGCGATCGTGCTCACCCACGGTCACGAGGACCACATCGGCGGTGTGCCCTACCTCCTCAAGGAGCGCGGCGACATCCCGATCATCGCCTCGACCTTCACGCTCGCGCTGATCAGCGCGAAGCTCCAGGAGCACCGCATCACCCCGCGCACCCGCCCGGTCAAGGAGGGCGACCGCGTCGACGCGGGCGTCTTCGACCTCGAGTTCCTCGCGGTGAACCACTCGATCCCCGACGGCCTCGCCGTCGCGATCCGCACCGAGGCCGGCCTCGTGCTGCACACGGGCGACTTCAAGATGGACCAGTTCCCGCTCGACGGGCGCACCACCGACCTCCCCGGCTTCGCGCGCCTCGGCGACGAGGGCGTCGACCTGTTCCTCGTCGACTCAACCAACGCCGACGTGCCCGGCTTCGCGATCTCGGAGGGCGACCTCGCCCCCGCGATCGACCAGGTGTTCCGCACCGCTCCGCGTCGCATCGTCGTCTCGAGCTTCGCCAGCCACGTGCACCGCATCCAGCAGGTGCTCGACGCCGCGCAGCGCCACGGCCGCAAGGTGGCCTTCGTCGGCCGCTCGATGGTCCGCAACATGGGCATCGCCGCCGAGCTCGGCTACCTCAAGATCCCCGCGGGTCTCGTGGTCGACATGAAGGTGCTCGAGAAGCTGCCGGCGACCGAGATCGTGATGATCTGCACCGGTTCGCAGGGCGAGCCGATGGCCGCGCTCTCGCGCATGGCCAACAAGGACCACATCATCGACATCGGCCCGGGCGACACCGTCCTGCTGGCCAGCTCGCTGATCCCCGGCAACGAGAACGCGATCTACCGGATCATCAACGCGTTCACCCGCTGGGGCGCGACCGTCGTGCACAAGGGCAACGCCAAGGTGCACGTCTCGGGTCACGCCAGCGCGGGCGAGCTCGCCTACTGCTACAACATCCTCCGGCCGACCGCCGTGCTGCCCGTGCACGGCGAGTGGCGCCACCTCACCGCCAACGCGGCGATCGCGACCCGCACCGGGATCGACGAGAAGAACGTCTTCGTCATCGAGGACGGCGTCTCGATCGACCTCGTCAAGGGCCGCTCGCGCATCAGCGGACGCATCCCGGCCGACCAGATCCTGGTCGACGGCACCACGATGGGCGTCGCCACCGAGGACGCGATGATCGACCGCCGCGTGCTCGCGGAGGAGGGCGCCATCACGGTCCTCGCGATCGTCGACCTCGACCGCGGAACGCTCGGCGAGCCGGTGGAGTTCTTCACCCGCGGCTTCGTCGAGGAGCCGGGCTGGAAGGCCAACGCGAGCAAGGCGATCGACGACGCGGTGCTGCAGGCCGCCGGCAAGCCGACCGACCGCGAGGCGATCGAGGCGCTGATCACCCGCACCCTCGGCCGCTGGCTGACCCGCCGCCACCGCCGCAACCCGGTCATCACCACGATCGTCGTCGAGGAGTGATCCGCTCGGGCGGGGGCAGTGCGCCTCCGCCCGGCGTGCACGAGTGAGGCTGAGAGGCCGCGTCCCCCCGTTTCCCGGGCGGGTCCGGCCTCTCAGCCTCACTTGTGCGCGGGTCTCTCCCTCTGTGCGCGCTCAGGTGCGCTCGGTAAACTCGCAGGGATGTCTCTCCTTCCGCTCCGGCGCGCTCTCGCGCGTGCCGCTGCGGCGTACCCGAACCGCCTGCTCCTCACGAAGCGCGCCTCGGGGACCAACGGCTGGCTCAGCTCGTGGGGCACGAACGCCCACGGCGAGATCGCCGGCTGCCCGCCGCCACGCGTCTGATCCGCGTCCGCCCCTCCTCCGAGCCCGCGGCCGCGTCTCCCGACTCCCTCCCTTCCGGAAGAGACCCATGACGCATCCGCACACCCCCCTGCCCGCCGACCAGGCCCCGCACGCCATCTGGCGCGGGCTCCGCCAGACCCTCCAGAAGGACACGGTCGGCGGCGCCTTCCTCCTCACCGCGACGCTGCTCGCGCTGATCATCGCCAACAGCCCGGCCTCGGGGCTCTACGACGCGATCCGCGACTTCTCCTTCGGGCCCGAGGCGCTGCACCTGAACCTGAGCGTCGGCGCCTGGGCGGCGGACGGGCTGCTGGCGATCTTCTTCTTCGTCGTGGGCCTCGAGCTCAAGGAGGAGTTCGTCGCCGGCAAGCTCCGCGACCCGCGCACCGCGATCGTCCCGATCGTCGCCGCGGCCGGCGGAGTCGCCGTCCCCGCGCTGATCTTCGTCCTCGTGAACCTGCCCCGCGGAGGCGCCGCCCTCGACGGCTGGGCCATCCCGGCGGCGACCGACATCGCCTTCGCGGTCGCGGTCATCGCCGTGGTCGGCAAGTTCCTGCCGCCGGCGCTGCGCACGTTCCTCCTGACGCTCGCCGTGGTCGACGACCTGCTGGCGATCACGATCATCGCCGTCTTCTACACCGCGGGGATCGACGCGCTCCTGCTCGCCCTCGCCCTCGTGCCGCTCGCGGTCTTCGCCGTCTGCGTGCAGCGCGGCGTGCGCGCGTGGTGGGTGCTCATCCCTCTGGCCGTGGCGACGTGGGCGCTGGTGCACGCCTCCGGGGTGCACGCGACCGTCGCCGGCGTGCTGCTCGGCTTCACGGTGCCCGTCGTCGCGACGAAGCGCGCCCGCGTGCAGACCGGCGCGGACGCCGAGGGCCGCCCCCTCTACGACGGCCTCGCCGCGCACTTCGCGGACCGCTGGAGCGTGCTCTCGACGACGTTCGCCGTCCCCGTCTTCGCGTTCTTCTCGGCGGGCGTCACCGTCGGCGGCTTCTCGGGGCTCGTCGAGTCGTTCCAGGACTCGATCGCGCTCGGCATCATCGCGGGTCTCGTGCTCGGCAAGGCGATCGGCATCTCGGGCAGCACGTTCCTGCTCACCCGGTTCCGCGGGATCGTCATCGACCCGACCCTGCGCTGGATCGACGTCATCGGGATGTCGTTCGTCGCGGGCATCGGCTTCACGGTCTCGCTGCTGGTCGGCGAGCTCTCGTACGGCGTGGGCAGCGAGTCCGACGACCACGTGAAGGTCGGGGTCCTCGCCGGCTCTCTCCTCGCGGCGATCATCGGAGGCGCGATCCTCGCGGTCCGCAACCGCCGGTACCGCCGCGCGGGGGCCGTCGCGAGCTGAGGGTCGGGGCGATCGGCCTCACAACCGAGGCTGGGATCCCGCGATCGCCGAATTCTCGGCGGAATCGGCCTTCCAGCCTTGTCTGTGCGGCGCGGATGCACGGTTGTCCCCGCGTTGGGGGTGCGGGAGGGTGGGGTGAGCCGGCGGGGGAGTCGGTGGTCACTGGAGGCACACCATGCGCACGCTCACCGCGGGGCTCTTCATGTCGGTCGACGGCGTCGTCGAGTCGCCCAACCTGTTCCAGTTCGACAGCTTCGACGCCGAGCTGGGCGCGATGATGGGCCGGATGATCGGCGCGGTCGACACCGCCGTGCTCGGGCGCACCGGCTACGAGGAGTGGTCGGAGTACTGGCCGAGTGCGCCGGCGGACGACCCCTTCGCCTCCTTCATCAACCCGATCGAGAAGTACGTCGCCTCCACGACCCTCTCGGGCCCGCTCGGCTGGAACGCCACCCTCATCGAGGGCGACGCCGCCGAGTTCCTGACCGCGCTGAAGCAGACCGACGGAGGCGACATCTCGCTCTTCTCGAGCATCTCGCTCGTGCGCACCCTCCTCTTCGCGGGCGTGTTCGACGAGCTGACCCTGATGATCCACCCGGTCGTCGCCGGCGCCGGTCGGCGCCTGTTCGAGGCGGGAGACCCGCCGACGCGACTGGAGCTGCGCGACTCCGTCATCACCAGCGCCGGCAACGCGGTGCTCACCTACGCGGTCCGCGAGGCCTGAACGCTCCTCCCCAGGAACTGCCCGTTAGGGATCCGTAAGGATGCGCGGGATCCGCGCTCGGAGGTCGTGGCGAGCGAGTAGAACTGTCCGGTGACCTCCTCCGCAGTCCGTGGCGACGCCGACGCCCTCGAACCCTCCCCGCTCCGCACGGCGCCTCCCGGCGGCCTGCGGGCGTGGCTGCTCGAGGGCCTCCGCGAGAACGCGGGCACCCACCCGGGGCCGCACTCCTCCGCCGAGAAGACCCACTCGTGGTGGCGGGTGATGTGCCTGACCGGCGTCGACTACTTCTCGACGCTCGGCTACCAGCCCGCGATCGCGGCGCTCGCCGCGGGCCTGCTCTCGCCGCTGGCGACGATCGTGCTGGTGCTGCTGACGCTCTTCGGCGCGCTGCCCGTCTATCGGCGCGTGGCGAAGGAGAGCTTCCGCGGCGAGGGCTCCATCGCCA
Organism: Rathayibacter sp. VKM Ac-2803; assembly: GCF_009807175.1. Lineage (NCBI taxonomy): Bacteria > Bacillati > Actinomycetota > Actinomycetes > Micrococcales > Microbacteriaceae > Rathayibacter > Rathayibacter sp. VKM Ac-2803. The sequence goes on from NZ_WUCD01000001.1 coordinate 1,023,286, forward strand.
TGCTCGAGCGGCTGCTGCCGTGGTGGGGCGGCAAGCTGTTCGTCCTGGTGCTGCTGGGCTTCGCGGCGACCGACTTCATGATCACCATCACGCTCAGCGCGGCCGACGCCACCGCGCACGCCGTCGAGAACCCGTTCGCCCCGGAGTGGTTCCACGGCGCCGAGGTGCCGCTCACCCTGGGTCTGATCACCCTGCTCGCGGTCGTGTTCCTCCGCGGCTTCAAGGAGGCGATCTCCATCGCGGTCGTGCTCGTGGCGGCGTTCCTCGTGCTCAACGCCGTGGTGATCGTCGTCGCGCTCGCTCACGTCACCGAGAACCCGGTCGTTGTCAGCGACTGGTGGTCGGCGCTGAACACGCAGCACGGCAATCCGCTGATCATGGTGGGGATCGCGCTGATCGTGTTCCCGAAGCTGGCGCTCGGGCTCTCGGGGTTCGAGACCGGCGTGGCCGTGATGCCGCAGATCCGCGGCGAGGCGGGCGACACCGAGGAGAACCCGGCCGGTCGGATCCGCGGCGCCAAGCGGCTGCTGGTCACCGCCGCGGTCACGATGTCGGCGTTCCTGATCACGTCGAGCTTCGTCACGACGCTGCTGATCCCGCAGGCCGAGTTCCGGTCGGGAGGGGAGGCGAACGGCCGCGCCCTCGCCTACCTCGCGCACGAGTACCTGGGCGAGGCGTTCGGCACCGTCTACGACATCAGCACGATCTGCATCCTGTGGTTCGCGGGCGCCTCCGCGATGGCGGGGCTGCTCAACATCGTGCCGCGCTACCTCCCGCGCTACGGGATGGCTCCGCAGTGGGCCGCCGCCGTGCGCCCGCTGGTGCTGGTGTTCACGGTGATCGCCTTCGTCATCACGATCCTGTTCCAGGCCGACGTCGACGCGCAGGGCGGGGCGTACGCCACGGGCGTGCTCGTGCTGATCACCTCCGCCTCCGTCGCCGTGTTCCTGTCGGCGAGGCGCAAGAGGCAGCGCAAGCGCGCGATCGGCTTCGCGGTGATCGCGCTGGTGTTCGTCTACACGACGGTCGTCAACGTGGTCGAGCGGCCCGACGGCGTGCGGATCGCCGGGGTGTTCATCCTGGGGATCCTGACGGTGTCGCTGGTGTCGCGGGTGCACCGCTCGTTCCAGCTGCGCGCGACCTCGGTGACCTTCGACGCGGCCGCGCTCGACTTCGTCACCACCGACGCCGACGAGTACGGCGTCATCCGGGTCCTCGCGAACGAGCCCGACGACGGATCCGAGGCCGAGTACCGGCAGAAGCTGGCGGAGGAGCACCAGCACAGCAACCTGCCGCGGCGCTCGCCGGTGCTCTTCCTCGAGGTGCAGGCGACCGACTCGTCCGACTTCGAGGAGGACCTGCTGGTGCGCGGCGAGATCCGGCACGGGTTCCGCGTGCTCACCGTCACCTCCGGGAACATCCCGAACACGATCGCGACCGTGCTGCTCGAGATCCGGGAGCTGACCGGGGTGATCCCCGAGGTCTACTTCGAGTGGACCGAGGGCGACCCGCTGACCAACATGTTCCGCTTCCTGGTCACCGGCACCGGCGAGGTGGCGCCCGTCACCCGCGAAGTGCTGCGGCGGGCCGAGGCGCGCCGCTCCCGCCGCCCCGGCGTGCACGTCGGGTAGGGCCGCCCTCTCAGACCCGGGCGAGCCGGCCGATGTCGTCGAGGAACGCCTCCGCCACCTCGTGCGAGACCGTCGCCCGGGTCGCCGCGATCGCCGCGCGGTAGTCGGCGGTCCGCGGTCCCCGGCGCGCCTCGATCGCGTCGCCGCCGCTGTCGAGGGCGTCCTCGAGCGCCGCCTGCGACGCCCTGCGGGCGGCGTACTCGATGTCGGCGGGCGAGAAGCCCGTCGTGTCGGCGACCAGCGCGGCGACGTCGATCGTGTCGAGGACGTGGCCCGGGATGTAGCGCGACCAGATCGAGAAGCGGGCGTCGTCGTCCGGCAGCCCGATCGGGATCACGTAGTCGAAGCGGCCGTGGCGGAGGAAGGCGGAGTCGAGCGAGCGGATGAAGTTCGTGGCGCACACCAGCAGCCGGTTCGGCTGATCGCGGAACGCGGGGATGATCTTGAGCAGCTCGTTCGTGACGCCCTGCAGCGCGGACGGCGGCCCGCCTCCGCGCTGCACCGCGATCTCCTCGACCTCGTCGATGAAGACCACCGCGTGCTCGAGCTCGGTGATCCTGTCGAAGGTCTCGCGCAGGGCGCCGGCGAGCCCTGCCGAGTCGGAGGCGAGGCGCGAGGGGAAGACCTCGACGAACGACCACTCGAGCCGGGAGGCGATGGCGCGCGCGAAGGTCGTCTTGCCCGTCCCGGGCGGGCCGAAGAGGACCACGGCGCTCGGCGGGACGACGCCGAACTGCTCGGCGAGGTCGGCGCGGGCGAGCGGCATGACCAGGCGGCGCTCGAGCAGCTCCTTCTCGCGCTGCATGCCGCCGATCGACTCCCAGAGCCCCCGGGGCAGGACGCGGCCGCCGAGCTCGGACAGCACGCCCAGCTCGGCGCGCTGCACGGGGATCTGCCGTTCGAAGTAGCGCAGGTTCTTCTTGGCCTCGAAGCCCTGCTCGGCGAACGCGTCGTCGGGCAGCCCCGAGTCGGGCAGCAGCACCGAGAGCTTCGACAGGCCGAGCGGAGCCATCCGCTTCTCGAGCGCCGCGAGCAGCGCGCCGCCGATGCCGGTGCGCCGGTGCTCCCGCTCGGTCGCGAGGAACACGATCCAGCCCTGGGCGTGCGCGGCGCGGCCCACCGCCGCGCCGATGACGACGTCGTCGAGGACGGCGACCACCGCGTGGTCCTGCCGGCAGGAGGCGAGCACCTCGGAGAGCCCGTAGACGGGCTCGGCCTGCGTGCGCAGCTCCTCCCAGAGCGGCAGGATGCCGTCGATGTCCTCGGGGTGGAAGTCGCGGATGCGGAAGTGCGCCATGCGCCTGCCTTCGTCTCGTGGTCGGGCCGGCCGGAACGCGGAACCGGCCGACCACCTCGAGCGAGGGGCCGGCCGATGCTGCGCGGTGTCAGACCGCGGGGTTCGCCCCCGCGCGGTCGGGTGCCGTCGACGGGCTCGCGGCGGCCTCGTGCGCCACTTCGGCCGCGAGGTCGGAGTCGGGACCCATCGACCGCTCGAGCTCGTGGGCGAGGGAGGCGAGCTCCGCTCCTCCGGCCATCAGGCTCGTGAGCTCGCCGAGGCTGATCTCGCTCTTCTCGAAGTTGCCGAGGCTGGTGCCGCGGTTCAGGAGCAGGAAGCGATCGCCGACGGGGTAGGCGTGGTGCGGGTTGTGAGTGATGAAGACGACCCCGAGGCCCTGGTCGCGCGAGCGGGCGATGTACTTGAGCACCACTCCGCTCTGCTTGACGCCGAGGGCGGCGGTCGGCTCGTCGAGGATGAGCACGCGGGCGCCGAAGTACACCGCCCGGGCGATCGCGACGCACTGGCGCTCGCCGCCCGAGAGCGTGCCGATCGGCTGGTCGACGTCGCGCAGGTCGATGCCCATGTTCGCGAGCTCGGACTGGGTGATCGCGCGCATCGCCTTGACGTCGAGTCGCCGCAGCGGTCCGATGCCCTTCGTGATCTCGGAGCCGAGGAAGAAGTTGCGCCAGACCGGCATCAGCGGCACGACGGCGAGGTCCTGGTAGACCGTCGCGATGCCCGCCTGCAGCGCAGCGCGGGGGGACGAGAACGTGACCGGCTCGCCGTCGAGGAGCAGCTGCCCCTCTGACGGAGTGTGGGCGCCGGCGAGCATCTTGATGAACGTCGACTTGCCCGCGCCGTTGTCGCCGAGCACGCAGGTGACCTGACCCGCGTTCACCGTGGTGGACACTCCGGCGAGCGCGTTGACGGCTCCGTAGCTCTTGCCGATGTCGCGGACCTCGACGATCGTCGTGCCGACGGGGGTGCGGGGCGCCGCCGGTCGCCCGGTCGAGGGTCCGCTGGTCGTGTACTCGGCGCTCATCGCCCGCCTCCTGCTCGTGTCCGGACGAAGTTGTTCAGCAGCACGGCCGCGAGGAGCATGCCGCCGAGGACGGTGCGCAGCCAGTTGGTGTCCCACTGGGCGAATGTGATGCCCTGGAAGACCATGCCGTAGATCAGGGCGCCGAGGGCGGCGCCGATCGCGGAGCCGTAGCCGCCGGTCATCAGGCAGCCGCCGACGACCGCGCAGATGATGTAGATGAACTCCTGGCCGACGCCGGTGTTCGCCTGCACGGTCGAGGTGCGGAAGAGCGAGATCATCCCGACGAGCCACGCCGCGCCGGCGGTGCCCATGAAGAGGCCGATCTTGGTCTTGAGCACGGGCACGCCGATCTGGCGCGAGGAGGTGAGCGCACCGCCGACGGCGAAGATCCAGTTGCCGGCGCGGGTGCGCAGCAGGATCCAGGTGGCGACCGCCGTGACGGCGAACCACCAGAGCACCGAGACGTAGAACGTGCCGTTGCCGACGGTGAGGGAGGAGCCGAAGACCGGCTGGATGCTGTCGTAGGCGGGGACGTTCGTCATGCCCTGGATCGCGACCTGGCCGGTGATGATCTTGGTCACGGCGAGGTCGATCCCGGCGAGGGCGAAGAAGGTGCCGAGGGTGACGATGAAGCTCGGCAGTCCGGTCTTCATCACGAGGATGCCGTTGAGGGCGCCCACTCCGAGACAGGTGACCAGCGAGATCAGGACGGCGATCCAGATGCTGAGCCCGTAGTGGGTGGTCAGGATGCCGACGATGAGGGCCGAGAAGCCGGTCATGACTCCGGCCGAGAGGTCGAACTCGCCGCCGATCATCAGCATCGCGACGGCGACCGCCATGATGCCGAAGGTCGAGGCGGACTCGAGCCAGACGCCCGCTCCGGCGAGGCTCAGGAACTGGGGGGTGTAGAGGGAGAAGAACACCAGCACGGCGAGGGCTGCGACGAGCGCGCCGGTCTCGGGCCGGGCCAGGATCTTGCGGAGAGGACGTCTCTCGAGGCGTGGCCTCGTGGCGATCGTCACGATGTCTGTGGTCGTCAACGGTGACTCCTGTTCGAAGGGGGAGAGCGGAGGCCGGCGCGGGGCGACGCCGGCCTCCGTGGTGCTGCTAGCGGGTGCCGTTCGCGGCGAACTCGGCGACCGCCGCGGCGTTCTCCTTCGTCACGAAGGCGGGACCGGAGTAGACGGGCTGGCCGCCCCCGATGACGTTGCCGTTGGTGCTGTAGAGCGAGAGCGCGGTGACGCCGAGGAAGCCCTGGACGTAGGGCTGCTGGTCGACCGCGAAGGCGATCGAGCCGTCCTCGACCGCCGTGACCACGTCCTCCGAGAGGTCGAAGGTGCCGACCTGCGCCGAGCTGCCCGACTCCGAGACGGCGCCGACGGCGTCGATCGCGTACTGGCCGCCGAGCGTCAGGACGCCGTCGATCGAGGGGTCGGACTGCAGCTTCGACTTGATCGTCGCCTTGACCTCGGCGTCGTTCGTGCCGTCGACCTGCAGGTTCGACATCGTGCCGCCGAAGGTCGAGGCGGCCGCCTTGCAGCGCTCCTCGAGACCGACGTTGCCCGCCTCCTGGATGACGCAGAGGGCGTTCGTCGCCCCCGCCTCGGCGAGCTTCGTGCCGACGGCCTCGCCGGCGACGGTCTCGCTCTGGCCGATGTGGGTGAGAGCGCCGAACTCGGCCGAGCGCTCGATGCCCGAGTTGATGGTGACCACCGGGATGCCGGCGGCGACCGCCTTCTCGACGCTGTCCTTCACTCCGTCGGGGTTGGCCATCGAGACGACGATGCCGTCGACTCCCTGGGCCACCGCGTTGTCGATCAGCTGCGACTGCTTGGCCGGGTCGGGATCGGCGTTGTAGGTGATCGTCGCTCCGTAGTCGGCGCCGGCGGCCTCGGCCCCCGACTTCACGCGGTCCCAGAAGGCGTCGCCGGGGCCGGAGTGCGTGACGACGGCGTAGGTGTAGTCGCCGCCGCCTCCGGCACTGGCGGCGGGCTCCTGACCGGTCCCCGTGCATCCGCTCAGCAGCAGTGCGGCCGCGGCCGTGACGCCGAGTCCGGTGAGGAATCGCTTCTTCATTGAAAGTCCCTTCGATGCGGATGCCGTCGTCGATGACGGTCCGGGAAAACGTCGCTGTCGCGTCGAGTATGAAGTCGGGCGTTGCAAATGTCAATACATATTGTCATGGAGGTAGAGTGGTGTTGTTCAGCGTCGACGAGAAGGAATGAGAGCGCCATGGTTCACCGACTGGGAGTCGGACTGGTATCGGTCGGATGGATGGGTCGCCTCCATACTCGTGCGTATCGCGCGGTCCCGGAGCACTATCCGGATCTCGGGGTCGCCGTCGACCTCGTCTCGGCCGCCGACACCGACCCCGCGACCCGCACGAGCGCCCGGGAGGTCCTCGGCTACCGGCGCGCCACGGCCGACTACCGCGAGGTGCTCGCCGACCCCGAGGTCGACGTCGTCTCGATCTGCGCGCCCAACTTCCTGCACCGCGAGGTCGCCCTCGCGGCGGCCGAGGCGGGCAAGCCGTTCTGGATCGAGAAGCCGATGGGGCGCTCCGCACTCGAGTCCTCGGACATCGCGCGCGCGGCCGAGACCGCCGGGATCGTGACGTCGGTCGGCTTCAACTACCGCCACGCGCCGGCGGTGGCGAAGGCCCGCGCTCTGGTGCGCGCGGGCGCGCTCGGTACCGTGACGAACGTCAGCGTGCGCCTGCTGGCCGACTACTCGGCCGATCCGCTCGGCGCGCTCACCTGGCGCTTCCTGCGCGACCGCGCGGGGTCCGGCGTCCTCGGCGACCTCCTGTCGCACGGCGCCGACCTGGCGCAGTACGTGGTCGGGAGGATCGACTCGGTCTCCGCGCTCACCGAGACCTTCGTCCGCGAGCGTCCGCTGCCCGGCTCCGCCGCGGCCGGTCACTTCAGCAAGGGCGACGACGACGCGGCGAAGGGCGCCGTCGAGAACGAGGACTACGCGGCGCTCCTCGGCCGGTTCGAGTCGGGAGCCGTCGCGGTGCTCGAGGCGAGCCGGGTGGCCGTCGGGCCCCGCGCCGAGTACGCGCTCGAGGTGTACGGCACGAAGGGGTCGCTGCGCTGGGACTTCCAGCGGCTGAACGAGCTGCAGCTCGCCGACGACCCCAGCGGCTATCGGACCGTGATGGCCGAGCCGGGCTTCGGCGACTTCGGGCGGTTCCAGCCCGGCGCCGGGACGAGCATGGGTTTCGACGACCTCAAGACGATCGAGGCCTCGCTGTTCCTCGGCTCGGTCCTCGCGGGGCGGCAGCTCGCCCCCTCGGCGGCGGACGCGTGGTCGGCGGCCGAGATCGTCGAGGCTGCCGTCCGCAGCGACGCGGCGCGCGCGTGGGAGACGGTCCGCGGCGTGACGGGGCCCACCACCTACGACAGCTGACGGGGATGCTGGTCGAGTAGCCCCCGCGTGAGCAGGCCGGTCCTCAGGCTCGGCCGTGGATCTCGATACGCCGCGCTGCGCGGGCTACTCGATCAGCGAGGAGGGGGCCGTGCGCAGGGGGGCACTTCTCTCAGAAGCGGAGTGGCCGCTTCGCGTCCCGGTGATGGGGGAGGAGTCGGCGTGTGCTGCCCCCCCCATCATGCTGGTCGAGTAGCCCGCGCAGCGGGCGTATCGAGACCCGCCAGCGTCAAAGGATCGGTCCTCAGGCCCGGCCTTCTGACGGACGTGGATCTCGATACGCCCGCTGCGCGGGCTACTCGATCAGCGAGCAGGGGGCGCCGGTTCCCGTCTCAGTGATGAGGGAGGAGTCGGCGCGTGCTCCCACCCCACCATGCTGGTCGAGTAGCCCCGGAGGAGCGTATCGAGACCCACCAGCGTCAGCAGATCGGGTTGAAGCCTTCGTGCTGAAGGACGTGGATCTCGATACGCCCGCTGCGCGGGCTACTCGATCAGCGAGGAGGGGACGGTCGTCAGCCGCGGAAGGCCGCCTCGAAGGCGTCGAGGGCCGACTCCGAGTCGGTCGAGGGCCAGGCCTCGAGACCCACGACGCCGTCGTAGCCGAGCGTGCGCAGCTCGCGAGCGATCGCCTCGTAGCGGATCTCGCCGGTGCCCGGCTCGCAGCGGCCCGGCACGTCGGCCACCTGGATCTCGCCGATCCACGGCTGGGCGCGGCGCGCCAGCTCGATCAGGTTCCCCTCGCCGATCTGCGCGTGGTAGAGGTCGAGGTTGAGTCGGAGCCCCGCCCGATCGACGGCGCTGACCAGCGCGAGCGTGTCCTCCGCGCGGGCGAACGGCGTGCCCGGGTGGTCGACCGCGGTGTTGAGGTTCTCGAGGGTGAAGACCCTGCCGCGGGACTCGCCGAGCTCGGCGAGACGGGTGAGCGTCTCCTCCGCCCGGTCGCGCTCCTGGGGAGACACGTCGCTGCCAGGCCGGACCGGCAGCCCGCCCGGCGCGAGGCCGGTGCCGTGCAGATTGAGGCGGGGGCTGTCGATGATCTCGGCCGCGTCGAGCGAGAGCTCGGCGGTGCGGAGGAGCTCGGCGATCCCGTCCGGGGTCGTGAGGTCGCCGAACAGGTAGCCCGTCATCGACGAGAACGTCGCGCCGGTCGCCGCGAGGTCGGGCAGGTCCTTCGTCGACCAGTCCCAGATCTCGACCTCGAAGCCGCGCTCGTGCAGGCGGCGCACGCGGTCGACGAAGTCCAGCTCGGCGAAGAGCATCTCTGCGGACGCGGCCAGGCGGAGGCTCATCGCTGCGTCTCCCCGCTCGCCGCGGTCACAGTGCGACGCCGATCGCGACGCGCTCGACGGCCGAGCGGGCGGCGGCGTCGGCGAGGATCAGCGCGGCGCGACCATCGGCGAAGGTGGGGCTGGTCGACTCCTCGCCCCGCGCGAGCTTGATGAACTCGCTGAGCTCGGCCCGGTAGGCGACGGAGTAGCGCTCGAGGAAGAAGTCCTGGTACGGCGGCTTCGCCTGGACGCTCGACGCGTTCGAGACGCTCACCAGGCTCGTCAGCGCGTTCGCGACCTCGATCGAGCCGTCGGCGCCGAACGCCTCGATGCGCTGGTCGTAGCCGACCGAGCTGTGGCGCGAGTTCGTGATCGAGACGAGGGCGCCGGAGGAGGCGCGGAGGGTGACGACCGCGGTGTCGAAGTCGCCGTGCTCGCGCGCGCCGGGGTCGAAGGTCGTGGTGCCCGTCGCCGAGACCTCGACGATGTCGGGCAGGAAGAAGCGGGCCATGTCGAAGTCGTGGATCGTCATGTCGCGGAAGATGCCTCCGGACACCGCCACGTAGGCGGCGGGCGGGGCGGCGGGGTCGCGGCTGATGATCGAGAGCTGCTCGAGCGCTCCGATCTCGCCGGCCGCGACCCGGGCGCGCGCCTCGGCGAACGCGGGGTCGAAGCGGCGGTTGAAGCCGAGCGCGATCGGCACCCCCGACGACTGCACCCGGGGCAGGAGCGCGTCGACGCGGGCGATGTCGAGGTCGATCGGCTTCTCGCACAGGGCGGGGACGCCGGCGTCGATCGCCGCCTCGAGGAGGTCGACGTGCGTCGCGGTGGGCGAGGCGATGAGCACCGCGTCGATCTCACCGGAGGCGAACATCTCGGCCGCGTCGGTCGTCACCGTCCCGCCGTAGAGGGCCGAGACGGCGTTCGCACCGTCGATGAAGGGGTCGCACACCCAGGCGAGGGCGGCCTCGGGGTCGGCCGCGATGTTGGCGGCGTGCACCTGGCCGATGCGGCCGGTGCCGATGAGTCCGAAGCGGAGCGGCTTGTGAGTCACGTCGTTGTCCTAGCTGCCCAGGGGGCGGTCGAGAGGGTGGGGGGAGTGAGGGAGGCGGGGCGGGCTCACACCCAGGAGCGGATCGCCTCGCGGTTGATCCTCTGGTCTTCGCCGCGCTCGGCGCGGAAGTCGTCGATGACGGCGTCGGGCGCGTTGAGCACATCCTGCTCCACCACCACCCAGCCGTCGTAGCCGCTCGAGTCGATCGCGGTCATCACCGCGTCGAGGTCGATGTCGCCCCGGCCGAAGGCGACGAAGGACGACGAGGACCAGACCTCGCGCATGCCGCCGCCGGCGGAGAGCACGCGGTGGAGCTCGGCGACGTCGACGTCCTTGAGGTGCAGGTGGTTGATGTGCGGACCCCACCGGTCGATCGCAGCGACGGGATCGCCTCCGCCGATCAGCAGGTGGCCGGTGTCGAGGGTCAGGCCGACGTCGACGGCCCCGACGAACCGGTCGATCTCGCCGGGCGACTCGATGTAGGTGCCCGCGTGGTGGTGGAAGGTCGGCTCGAAGCCGGCGGCCCGGACGATCGTCGCGGCGCGGTCGACATTGGCGACGAGACGCGACCAGCGCTCCTCGTCGAGGGGATCGGCGGCCTCGCCGCGACCGGGGGAGGAGCGCCGGGCGGTCGAGCCGTCGTCGGCGAGGGTGGGCAGGGGGAGCCGCGACGGTCCGCTCTCGGACGCCTCGGAGAAGAGTCGCAGGGTCTCGTGCAGCTGCGGGAGCGCGGCGGCGAAGGCCTCGTCGTCGGTGAAGGGCAGCTGGATCCAGCCGCCTGCGAGCTCGAGTCCGGACCGGTCGAGCCGCCCGCGCAGCTCGGCGCCCCGGCCGAGGTAGCCGACCGGGCCGAGGTCGACGCCGGTGTAGCCGGCCTGGGCCAGGACGTCGACGAGATCGTCGGGCGAGACGACCTCCGACCCCTCGGGAGTCAGCTCGAAGACGCCGAAGCTGACGGGAGCGCCGGCGAGGGAGGCCTTCACCGGGGGTCTCCGGCGGTGGGGGCGGAGGCGCGGACGAGTGTCTGGATCATACGGCGGTGTACAACTCCCTGGTAGCGGTCTGGCTAATGTTCTTACAATAGCACATTGACCATAAGTGAGGTATGCTCGACCGGGAAGGCAGCGTCGACGTCGTCGCACCCCGGCTCCGGAGAGTCACGACGACGTCGACCACGGCACGGCCAGGGGGCCTCACCACCGGACGAAGGAGTCTCCGTGACTGCACCAGCCCACCCCTCCCGCTCGCTACCGCCCCTCACCGCGGGTCCGCACAGCCGCCGCCTCGGCGTCGTCGCCCTCATCGCGACCCTCGGCGGCCTGCTCTTCGGCTACGACACCGGCGTCATCAACGGGGCGCTCGCCCCGATGGCCGAGGAGCTCGGACTCACGACCCTCACCGAGGGCGTCGTCACCAGCTCCCTCCTGGTCGGCGCCGCGATCGGCGCCCTGCTCGGCGGCCGCCTCTCCGACTCCTGGGGCCGGCGACGGACGATCATCCTCCTCGCGATCCTGTTCATCGCGGGCGCGCTCACCTGCGTCTTCGCGCCGAACCTCGAGGTGATGGTGGTGGGCCGCTCCGTCCTCGGCCTCGCGGTCGGCGGCGCCTCCGTCGTCGTGCCGGTCTTCCTGTCGGAGCTGGCGCCCTACGAGATCCGCGGCTCCATCGCCGGCCGGAACGAGCTCATGATCGTCGTCGGACAGCTGTCGGCCTTCGTCGTCAACGCGATCATCGGCACCGTCTGGGCCGACCACGGCAGCGTCTGGCGCTACATGCTGGCGGTCAGCGCGCTCCCCGCCGCCGCTCTGCTGATCGGCATGGCGGGCGTCCCGGAGTCGCCGCGCTGGCTGATCTCGAAGGGCCGGATGGACGACGCGCTCGCGGTGCTGACCACCGTCCGCAGCCGCGAGCGGGCCCAGGCCGAGCTCGACGAGATCGAGAGCACCGCGCGTGCGGAGTCGGCCCGTCCGCAGGGCGGCTGGCGATCTCTGAAGGACAAGTGGATCCTCCGGATCGTGCTGGTCGGCATCGGCATCAGCGTGGGCCAGCAGCTCACCGGGATCAACTCGATCATGTACTACGGCCAGTCGGTGCTGACCGAGGCCGGGTTCGACGAGGGGTCGGCCCTCATCGCGAACATCGCGCCCGGTGTCATCTCGGTCATCGGAGGCGTCATCGGCCTCTCGCTGATGCAGCGGATCAACCGGCGCACGACCCTCCTGCTCGGCTTCTCGCTGACCACGGCCATGCACTTCCTGATCGGCGTCGCGTCGATCGCGCTGCCGGTCGGCAACGCCGCGCGTCCCTTCGTGATCCTGCTGCTCGTCGTCCTCTTCGTCGGCTCGATGCAGACCTTCCTCAACATCGCCATCTGGGTGATGCTCGCCGAGATCTTCCCGCTCTTCATCCGCGGCTTCGCCATCGGCCTCGCGGTGTTCTTCGGCTGGATCGCGAACGCGGTGCTCGGCCTGTGGTTCCCGACGGTGGTCGAGGCGATCGGCATCTCGGGCACGTTCTTCGTCTTCGCGGGCATCGGCGTGGTCGCGCTGGTCTTCATCGCGACGCAGGTTCCCGAGACCCGCGGCCGGACCCTCGAGGCGATCGAGGAGGACGTCACGACCGGCGCGATCTACACGGTCCGCACCGGGAAGTGAGGTCGGCGGGACGCCCCCTGCCCGTGCTCGGGTTCAGGGGGCGCCCCGCACGTGTCAGCCGTGCGCCGGCAGCCGATCGCGTTCGTAGGTGATGCCGGTGTAGCCGTGCGGAGTCGGCCGGCCCTGGTCGTCGAGGCCGACGAAGACGATGCGGTCGATCGCGAGGATGCGGTGGCGGGTGATCATGTTGCGCACCTCGGCCCGCATCGTCAGCGACGTGCGGCCGAACGCGGTGGCGCGCAGTCCCATCTCGATGAGATCGCCCTGCACCGCGGAGGAGACGAACTCGATCTCGGAGATGAACTTCGTGACCGCGCGCGGGTTCCCGAGCTGCAGGATCGCGTAGATCGCCGCCTCCTCGTCGATCCAGCGCAGGAGGCTGCCGCCGAAGAGGCTCCCGTGGGCGTTCAGGTCCTCGGGGCGCACCCAGCGGCGGGAGCGGAAGGTGATGTCGTCGGTGCCGCCCCCGCTCTCCCCGCCCACCGGATCAGATCACCGGGAGGAGGATGTCGCGGACCAGGGCGTCGAGGCGGGCGTCCGCGTCGAGGAACTGCCGCAGCGTGCGCCGGGTCGCGCCGAACGAGTCGAACTCGTCGATGCTCATGCCGTCCTCGAGGTAGGCGCGGCGGAACTCCGGCAGCTCGAGCAGCGCCTCGAGGATCTCGGGGGCGACGGGGGAGTCGATCCGATCGAAGTCGACCGCGATCCGGTTCTCGTCGATCAGCAGCTGCCACTCGAACGGCGGGGAGACGACGAGGTCGCCGCCGACGAGCTCGGACCACTGCAGGTGGTTCCGGAAGGCGGCCGAGAGGATGCGGGAGCGGTAGCCGCGCTCGCGGAAGATCGAGTAGGCCTTCTTGAGGGCGGCGACTCCGGCCCACTCGAGGTACCCCGGCTCGACGAGGCGTCGATCGGCGGCGGCGGAGGCCTTGATCCAGTCGTCGAGTCGCCCGCCCATGATGGTCACGACCGAGCCGAACTCGTGCTCGGGCAGCCCCTCCGCCGTGCGACGGTCGAGACCGCGCTCGATCGCCTCGGCGACGGCGACGGCCTGCGCGACGGTGAAGGAGACCGTGGCGTTGATGCTCACTCCGCGGTACGTCGCCTCCTCGATCGCGCGGATGCCGACCGCGGTCGCGGGGATCTTCACGATGATGTTCTCGGCCAGCTCAGAGAAGTGCACGGCCTGGGCGACGAGGGCGTCGGCGTCGCGGTGGAGGCGCGGATCGGTCTGCACCGAGAGCCGGCCGTCGCGGCCGCCGCTCGCCCGGAACGCGGGGACGAGGAGGGCGGCCGCCTCGATCGACATGGCCTCGATGGCGAGCCAGCCGAGCTCGCTCTCGCCCGCGGTGGGGTTCTCGACCGCCAGCTGCGCGATCCGGGGGGCCCAGACGTCGAGGTTCTTCTCGATGGTGGTCAGCGCGATCACGGGGTTGCAGGTCGCGCCCACGGCGCCGAACGAGATGGAGCGCTCGAGCTCGCGCAGATCGGCGGAGTCGTTCCACAGGCTGGTCGGCGTGCTCTCGGCCGCGGCGCGGAGGGGGAGGACCGGCGCCGCGGCGGTCGAGGTCTCGTCTGCGGTCAGCGTGTCGCTCATGTCTTCTCCAGGGCTGGTCCGGCCGACGGGATCACCGTCGAGTGATGGGAATCAGCCTAGTGGCGCCAGGAGCAATTGTCCTAACAATAAGACGTAAGGAGCGCGAGGTGACATGGAGGGCATAATGTAAGCCCATACGCACGGCGTGACGACGGGGGAGACACATGGCACTTCAGGAGGAGCAGACCCTGCCCATGGATCTCTTCATGGACCTCGATCGCTCGGGCCCGATCCCGCTCTACCACCAGATCGCAACCCGCCTCGAGAAGGCCATCCTCGACGAGACGCTGCCGGCCGGCTCGCGTCTCGAGAACGAGGTGGCGCTGGGCAACCGCCTCGGGATGTCGCGTCCGACGATCCGGCGCGCCATCCAGGACCTCGTCGACAAGGGGCTCCTCGTGCGTCGTCGAGGGATCGGCACGCAGGTGGTGCACGGGCGGGTGACCCGCAACGTCGAGCTCACGAGCCTCTACGAGGACCTCCAGCGGTCCGGGCAGACGCCCGAGACGCGGACCCTGCACTCCTCGGTCGGAGTGGCCGACGAGACGGCGGCGGGGGCGCTCGGCGTCGAGCTCGGGTCGCCGGTCGTGCACATCGTGCGCGTCCGCTCGGCGGACGGCGTGCCGCTGGCCGTGCTCGACAACATCCTCCCGGCCGAGTTCGTCGACCTCGACCTCACCGCCCTCGAGACGCACGGTCTCTACCAGCTGCTGCGGGCCAGGGGCGTCGCGATGCGCGTCGCCAAGCAGCGGATCGGTGCGCGCGCGGCCACGGCCCGCGAGGCCGAGCTGCTCGACCTGCGCAAGGGCGCGGCCGTGCTGACCATGACGCGGACCGCCTTCGACAACTCCGGTCGCGCGGTCGAGTACGGCCAGCACTGCTACCGCCCCGACCTCTACTCGTTCGAGATCACGCTCGTCGATCGGTGATGAGGACGTCGGAAAGGCGGTGATCGAGCCCACGGCCCGCATCGCAGAAGAAGGAAGAGGTCTCACGTCTGCAGGGAGGTGGGTCTCGATACGCCGCCTGCGGCGGCTGCTCGACCAGCGAGCTTCCGAGGGTCTCTTCCTCGGTGAGCCTCCCAGCGGACGTGTTCTTCTCCGCGCGTTCCCTCCCTCGCTGATCGAGTAGCCCGCGCAGCGGGCGTATCGAGATCCACGTCCGTCAGAAGGGTGGAGCAGAAGTCTCCTCTGCTGACGGACGTGGGTCTCGATACGCCCCTGCGGGGCTACTCGACCAGCATGCTGGCGGCGCTCAGCCGAGCAGCGGGCGCTGCCGCTCGCGCTTCTCGAGGTAGGTCCGGCGAGCGGTCTCCGTCGACTCGAGGGTGGAGGTCTCGGCGACGGGCACGTCCCACCAGCCCTCGCCGTCGGGCGCGTAGGCCAGCGGGTCGCTGTTCACGTGGATGAGGGTCGTCGTGTCGGAGGCCTTCGCCGCGGCGATCGCCGCCTTCAGGTCGTCGATCGCGCGGGGGCTCGGCTCGATCTCGATCGTCTCGACTCCGTAGCTGCGGGCGTTCGCCGCGAGGTCGATCGGGAGCACCCGGGAGCCCTGGAAGCTCCCGCTCTCGTCCTGGAAGCGGTACTTCGTGCCGAAGCGCTCGGAGCCGACGGTCTCGGAGAGGTGGCCGATCGAGGCGTAGCCGTGGTTCTGCAGCAGGATCACGATGAGCTTGATCCCCTCGGCCACCGCGGTGACCAGCTCGGTGTGCAGCATCAGGTACGACCCGTCGCCCACCATGACGATCGCGTCGCGGTCTGGAGCGGCACGGCGCACCCCGAGGCCGCCGGCGATCTCGTAGCCCATGCACGAGAACGCGTACTCGACGTGGTAGCCGAGGCTGTCGCGCACCCGCCACAGCTTGTGCAGATCGCCCGGCAGCGAGCCGGCGGCCTGGATGACGACATCGCGCGGCTCGGAGGCGGACTGGACCGCTCCGATGATCTCGGCCTGCCCGGGCAGGGAGCTGCCGGTGGGGTCGAACGCCGCGTCGACGGTCGCGTCCCAGGCGGACTTCTCGTCGGCGGCCTGCCGAGCCCACTCGGCGGGAACGGTGTGGTCGCCGAGCGCGGCGAGCAGCGCGGTGAGCGCCTCCCTCGCATCGGCGATCACCGGCAACTGCGAGCCGTGCTTGTAGGCGTCGAACGAGGCGACGTTGATGTTCACGAAGGTCACGCCGGGGGCCTGGAACGCGGTGCGGCTGGCGGTGGTGAAGTCGGAGTACCGGGTGCCGATGCCGATGACGACGTCGGCCTGCGCGGCGAGGCGGTTCGCCGCGGTCGTGCCCGTCGCGCCGATGCCGCCGAGGTACTGCGGGTGGTCCCAGTCCAGCGATCCGCCGCCCGCCTGGGTGGTGCCGGCCGGGATGCCGGTCGCCTCGACGAGGGCCTTCAGCGCGTCCTCGGCGCCGCTGTAGATCACGCCGCCGCCGGCGACGATGATCGGGTTCTCCGCGTTGCGGATCGCGGCGACCGCGCGGGCGAGCGGGCCCGCCTCCGGCAGCGGACGGCGCAGGTGCCACTCGCGCGGGGCGAGGAACTCGAGCGGGACGTCGAGGCTCTCGGCCTGGACGTCCTCGGGCAGCGCGATCGTGACCGCCCCCGTCTCGGCCGGGTCGGTCAGGACGCGCATCGCGGCGAGGGCGATGGAGAAGAGCTTCTCGGGGCGGTCGACGCGGTCGAAGAAGCGCGAGAGCGGCCGGAAGGCGTCGGTCACCTGCACGGACGTGTCGTGCGGCAGCTCGATCTGCTGCAGCACCGGGTCGGCCACGCGGGTCGCGAAGGTGTCGCTCGGCAGCAGGAGCGCGGGGAGTCGATTGGTGGTCGCGAGGGCGGCACCGGTCAGCATGTTCGCGGCTCCGGGGCCCACGGAGGCGGCGCTCGCGTAGGTCGCGCGGCGTCGCCGCATCCGCGCGTATCCCACCGCCTGGTGGACCATCGCCTGCTCGTTGCGGGCCTGGTGGTAGGGCATCAGGCCCGGCTGCTCGGCCTCGATCTGCTTCAGGGCCTGGCCGATCCCGGCGACGTTGCCGTGGCCGAAGATCCCGAAGGTCCCGGCGATGGTGCGCTCGCGGACGTCGCCGTCGACGGTCCACTGGTTCGCGAGGAACTCGATCAGCGCCTGGCTGACGGTCATCCGCTTCGTCGTGCTCATGCGTGCGTGCTTCCTTCGGTCGTGGTGTACGGGAGTCGCGGGTCGATCTCCTGGCCGTCCCAGGTGCCGCGGATCCAGCCGTGCGCGGGATGGTCGCTGATCAGCCAGGCGCGCTCGGATCCCGGGCCCGCCATGACGTTGAGGTAGTAGAGGTCGTAGCCGGGCGCCGCGACCGCGGGGCCGTGGTAGCCGAACGGGACGAGCGCGATGTCTCCGCTGCGCACGGTGGCGTCGATCGTGATCTCTCCCTCGGGGGAGGACGATGTGCTGAACATCCCGAACGGCTCGGCGGTCGCGGGGGCCTGCACGCCGCGGCTGACGGCGGACTCGAAGTAGTAGATCTCCTCGAGCCGCGTCTCCTGCCCGGGGATCTCCTCGTCGTGCTTGTGCGCGGGGAAGCTCGACCAGTTCTCGGCCGGAGTGATGACCTCGCAGACGATGAACCGGTCGGCCTCGAGCGCGCCGGGGGTGCCGAAGTTGTGCACCTGGCGGCTCGAGCGGCCGGCGCCCCGCAGCTCGACGGGGATGTCGACGCGCGCGATGTGGCGGCTCGGGTGGACGGAGGCGGCAGGTGCTTCCGCGATCGCGACCCGCCCCACCCCCGACACGGTCGCGGACGACAGCGTCGAGAGGTAGAGCACGTCGCTCGGACCGTCGAAGACCGAGTCCCGACCCTCCAGCAGGGTGGTCGTCGACGGGCCCGAGCTCTGGTGCCGGACGGTGAACGAGCCGGAGAGGGGGACGACGAGCCGCTCGAGCCCGGCGGCGGGCAGTTCCACCTCGTCGCCGTCGCCCAGCTCGGCGACCCGCAGCCCGGTGTGCCGCCACCCGGGGACGCTGTCGTCGACGACGGACTCCCAGCCGTCGCGGCTCAGTGCTCCGCGGGGGAACATCCAGTCGTTGCGCCGTTGCATCGTTGCCTTCTTTCTCGCGTGCGTGCTGGAGAACGGTCTTCTGACGCTGGTGGGTCTCGATACGCCGCCTGCGGCGGCTACTCGACCAGCATGCTGGGCGGGTGGGCCTGCAGATCCGAGCTGCTGGCGGACGTGGGTCTCGATACGCCGCCTGCGGCGGCTACTCGACCAGCATGCTGGGCGGGTGGGCCTGCAGATCCGAGCTGCTGGCGGACGTGGGTCTCGATACGCCGCCTGCGGCGGCTACTCGACCAGCATGCTGGCGGGCGGAGCCGCGGGCTGCTGCTGCGCCCGTTGCCCGCTGCTGCCCTTGCATGCTGATCGAGCCCGCAGCCCGCGGAGCGGGCGTATCGAGATCCACCAGCGTCAGATGGCGAGCGGTCAGTTCTGGGGGAATCCGAGGTTGATGCCGCCGTGGGACGGGTCGAGCCAGCGCGAGGTGATCGCCTTCTGCTGGGTGAAGAAGCGGACGCCCTCCGCGCCGTGGGCCTTGGTGTCGCCGAACAGCGACGACTTCCAGCCGCCGAACGAGAACGTCGCGACCGGCACTGGGATCGGGACGTTGATGCCGATCATGCCGACCTCGACCTCGTTCTGGAAGCGCCGGGCGGCGCCTCCGTCGTTCGTGAAGATCGCCGTGCCGTTGCCGAACGCCCCGTTGTTGATGAGGTCGACGCCCTGCTCGTAGGAGGCGACGCGGACGATCGAGAGCACCGGGCCGAAGATCTCCTCGGTGTAGGCGCGCGAGGTCGTGGGGACCCTGTCGAGGAGGGTCGGGCCGAGCCAGAAGCCGTCGGCGGCGCCGTCGACCTCGATGCCGCGGCCGTCGATGACGACCTTCGCGCCGTCCTCCTCGGCGATGGCGATGTAGGAGGCGACCTTGTCGCGGTGCTGCTCGGTGACCAGCGGCCCCATGTCGCAGCCGCGGCGCCCGTCGCCGATGCGCAGCTTCGACGCGCGGTCCTGGATCTTCGTGATGAGCTCGTCCGCGACGGGCTCGACGGCGACGACCACCGAGATGGCCATGCACCGCTCGCCCGCCGAGCCGAAGCCTGCGTTGATCGCGGAGTCGGCGACGAGGTCGAGATCGGCGTCCGGGAGCACCAGCATGTGGTTCTTCGCCCCGCCGAGGGCCTGCACGCGCTTGCCGTGCTTGGTGCCCGTCTCGTAGACGTACTGCGCGATCGGAGTCGAGCCGACGAACGAGATCGAGCGGACGTCGGGGTGCGTGAGCAGGCCGTCGACGGCCTCCTTGTCGCCGTTGAGGACGGTGAAGACGCCGTCGGGGAGGCCGGCCTCCTTCCACAGCTCGCCCATCCAGATCGCGGCGGACGGGTCCTTCTCGCTGGGCTTGAGGATCACCGTGTTGCCGGCGGCGATGGCGATGGGGAAGAACCACATCGGCACCATCGCCGGGAAGTTGAACGGCGAGATGATGCCGACGACGCCGAGCGGCTGCTTCGTCGAGTACACGTCGACTCCGGTGGACACCTGCTCGGAGTACTCGCCCTTGAGGTGGTGCGCGAGGCCGGTCGCGAACTCCACGACCTCCTGGCCGCGGGTGATCTCGCCCAGCGCGTCCGAGAGGACCTTGCCGTGCTCGGAGGTGATGATCTCGGCGAGCTCGCCCTTCTTGGCCTCGAGCAGCTCGCGGAAGCGGAACAGGATCGCCTGCCGCTTGGTCAGCGAGAGGTCGCGCCAGGCGGGGAACGCGGCCTTGGCGGACGCGACGGCGGCCGCGATCTCGTCCTGGTCGGCGAGGGCCACCTCCTTCGTCACGACGCCGAGGGCCGGGTCGTAGACGGGCGCGGTGCGGCCCGAGGTCGAGGGCGACGGTGCGCCGTCGATCCAGTGCGGGACGACGGTGACGGTGGTGAGCGGCGCGATGCCGGTGGTCTCGGACATGATTCCTTCTTCTGTGGAGGGACGCTTCTCAGAGCGGCGCTTCTGTGGAGGGACGGAGCAGGCGGGGCTCAGGTGACGCCGTGCACGAGTGCGGCGGCGGTGTCGACGGCGGAGGCGACGTCTCCGTCGGCCGGGTAGATGAGGGTGCGGCCGACGACGAGCCCGCGCACGCCGGGCAGGGCGAGCGCCTCGCGCCACTTGGCGTAGGTGGCCTCCGGGCTGCCCTGCGGGTCGCCGCCGAGGAGGAGGGTCGGCATGGTCGTGGCGGCCATCACCCGCGCCATCTCGTCGACGACGGGCAGCTTCATCCACGTGTAGGCCGAGGTCGAGCCGAGGCCGGAGGCGATGGCGATCGAGGTGATGACGGCGTCGGCGCTGAGGTCGTTGACGACCCCTCCGTCGACCCACTCGCTCATGAAGGGCTCGAGCATGATCGGGATCCCGGCCGCCGCGGCGGCGGTGACGGCCCGGGCGTTGGCCTCGATGGTCGCCGCGGAGCCGTGGTCGGCGAGGTTCACCCGCAGCAGGGTCTTGGCGAAGTCGAGGCCGTCGCGGACGATGCCGTCGATGTCGTAGCCCGTGAAGCGGTCGTCCATCTCGAACGACGCGCCCTTGAGCCCGCCGCGGTTCATCGATCCGACCACGACCTTGTCGTCGAGCAGGCCGAGGAGGGCGAGGTCGTCGATGATGTCCGGAGTCCCGAGCACGCCGTCGACTCCGGGGCGGGAGAGGGCCGTCGCGAGTCGGTCGAGCAGGTCGTAGCGGTCGGCCATCGCCATCGCGTCGCTCCTGACGCCGAGGGCGCCGCGGGCGGGGTGGTCGGCGGCCACGATGAAGAGGCGGCCGTTCTCACCGAGGAGCGGGCGGCGGCGGCGGGCGGCGAGCATCCGTGCGACCGCGGTCGGATCCTCGGCGCGGAGCCGGCGCAGCCGGGCGAAGGCCTCGTCGCGGTCGCCGCTCCGGAGCGCGTCAGACGGCGACATCGCTGCGCTCCTCGAGGAAGGCCTCGACCTCGTCCGAGGTCGGCATGGCCGTCGAGCACTCGCGGCGGGAGGCGACGATCGCCCCCGCGACGTTGGCGAAGCGGAGGATGCGCTCGAGGTCCCAGCCCTCGATCAGGCCGTGGGTGAGCGCGCCGCCGAAGCTGTCGCCCGCACCGAGACCGTTCACGACCTCGACGGGGAAGGGGGCGACCTCGACGGTCTCGGAGCGGGTCTTGGCGAGCACGCCCCGGGGGCCCTGCTTGACGATCGCGAGCTCGACACCGCGCTCGAGCAGCGCGTCGGCCGCGCGGTGCGGGTCGGTCTCGCCGACGGCGATCTCGCACTCCTCGCGGTTGCCGACGGCGACGGTGACCCACTCGAGCGCCTTCGCCACCTCCTGCGTCGCCCTCGCCGGGGAGCTCCAGAACATCGGCCGGTAGTCGAGGTCGAGCACGGTCAGCTCCTTGCGGGCGCGCGCCTTCCAGGCGATGAAGTGGGCGGAGCGGCTCGGCTCCTCGGTCAGGCCGGTGACGGTCGACCAGTAGACCTTCGCGCGGAGGACGGCGTCGAGGTCGAGCGACTGCGCCGTGATCGCGAGGTCGGGGGCCTTGGGCTTGCGGTAGAAGTACAGCGGGAAGTCGTCCGGCGGGAAGATCTCGCAGAACGTCACCGGGGTCGCGAGCTCCGCCTCGGTGCCGACGAACTCGTCCGACACCCCGAGCCGGCGCAGCTCCCGCTTCACGTAGCGGCCGAAGGGGTCGTCGCCGGCACGGGAGATCAGGGCGGCGGAGCGGCCGTGACGGGCCGCCGCGACCGCGACGTTCGCCGCGCTCCCGCCGAGGTACTTGCCGAAGGTCTCGACGTCCTCGAGACCGAGACCGTCTTGGAGCGGGTAGATGTCGACGCCGACGCGGCCGATGGTCAGCACGTCGTAGGTCGTGGTGGAGGGGGTCATACGGCTCTGTACAACTTTCTGTCGCCGCCTCGCGGGAGGCGAGGGGCGGCGGCGCGGATCAGATGGGACGTGCCGTCAGGCTACACCCAATGTCCTGACAAAAGAACATGCCGAGACCAGACTCCTCCACGCGCGCGGAGCACGGCGAGGCGCGTGCCGCGACTCCGCCCGCCGCCCGCCGTCAGTCCCGCACCGTCGAGAGCGGCTCCGTGATGCTCTCGAGGCTGCGGCGCTCGGCGTCGACGCCGTAGACGAGCGCCACCACGCCGCCGACGATCATCACCGCGGCGCCGACGTAGTAGCCGACCGTGAGGGGTCCGCGGTCGCTGCCGTCGCCGATCAGCACGCCGTAGAGGGTCGGTGCCACCGCGCCGGCGATCTGGCCGAGGGTGAAGAAGTACGAGATCGCCTGGCTGCGCAGCTCGAGCGGGAAGATCTCGCTCACCGTCAGGTACGCGCTCGAGGCGCCGGCCGAGGCGAAGAAGAACGAGACGCACCAGAGCACGACCTGGGTCGTCGCGGTCAGCACGTCCATGCTGAAGAGCAGCGCCGAGAGCGCCAGCACGGCGCCCGAGATCCCGTAGGTGAGGAAGATCATCTTGCGCCGACCCCACACGTCGAACAGGTGGCCGAGCACCAGCGGGCCGAGCAGATTGCCGATCGCGAACGGGAAGAAGAAGTACGAGACGGCGCTCTGCTCCACGCCGTAGAAGTTCTCGAGCACCAGCGCGTAGGTGAAGAAGATCGCGTTGTAGAGGAAGGACTGCGTGATCATCATGGTCGCGCCGACCAGCGTCCGCTTCGGGTACTGCCTGATCAGCACGCGGGCGATGGTGCGGAACGGGATGCTCTCGGTCGCCTTGACCGTGATCGCCAGCGAGTCGTCGACCGGCTCGACGGTGCCGCCCTCGGCCTTCACGCGGCGCTCGATCGCGTCGACGGTGCGCTCCGCCTCCTCCTCCCGGCCGTGCGTCATCAGCCAGCGCGGGCTCTCGGGGATGTGCCGGCGGAGGTAGATGATCGCCAGTCCGAGGATCGGGCCGAGGAAGAAGCCGAGTCGCCAGCCGACGTTCTCGGCGAAGATCTCGTCGTTGAGGAAGAACAGGTTCGCCGCGGAGCCGAGCGCCGCGCCTCCCCAGTACGTGCCGTTGATCGCGATGTCGACGCGGCCGCGGTACTTCGACGGGATCAGCTCGTCGATGGCGGAGTTGATGGCCGCGTACTCGCCGCCGATGCCCATGCCGGCGAAGAAGCGGAACACCGCGAGGAACGCGTAGTTCGGCGCGAGGCCGGCGAGTCCGCTCGCGACCAGGTAGATCACCAGGGTCAGGATGAAGAGCTTGCGCCGCCCGAGCTTGTCGCTGAGCCGCCCGAAGACGAGCGCCCCCACGATCTGGCCGACCAGGTAGACCGAGCCGAGCACGCCGACCTGCGCGGCGTCGAGGCCGAACTCCTTCGCGAATCCGGCGGAGGCGACGATCTGGATCTCGAGTCCGTCGAGGACCCAGGAGAAGCCGAGCCCCACGACGATCGACCAGTGGAACCTCGTCCACGGGAGCCTGTCGATGCGTGCCGGGACGAGACTGCGCACCGGACCCTTCGCGTCACGCGAGTCGGTCGTACCTGTCGACATGAGAAGGCCCTCCTGTCGCCCCGGCTCCGTCTGCTCCTCGGGTGCGGCGAGACGACGATAGACCCTTGTATCGCCGGGCTATTCACCCCTTGTCCGCACGGTGCGCGGAGGTGTAGGAGCGCGTACCGTCGGCTCATGACGATCCGCACCACTCTCCGGCGGCAGCTGCCGGAGGGTGAGGCGGCCGATCTCGAGCAGACCCTCCTCGCCCTGCGGGACGGAGTCGCGGACATCCTCGGAGACGGACTCGTCGGAGTCCACCTCACGGGCTCGTTCGCGCTGGGCTGCGGCGATCGGGCGAGCGACGCGGATGTCGTGATCGTGAGCGCGGAGGCGCTCTCCGCCGACCGGATCTCGGCCGCGAGAGCTCTCCACCGGTCCCTTCCCGACCTTCCGCTGCGCTGGGCCGGACGGCTCGAGGGCAGCTGGGTGACCGCCTCCGCTCTGCGCGACCCCGTCGGAGCGCACGGCCTCTGGCTGTACGTCGACAACGGCAGCCGCGAGCTGGTGGAGTCCTCGCACGACGACTCCTGGAACGCGCGCTGGCTGCTCCGGCATCGTGCGATCGCGCTGGCGGGGGAGTCGGCCGCGACGCTGGTGCCCGAGATCGATCCCCGAGCCCTGCGGGCGGAGGCGCTGCAGCAGGCCGATGCACGCGCGGTCTGGATTCGCGACGACCCGGCGGTGCTGGTGGACGACTGGGCCCAGCCCTACGCCGTGCTCACGGCCGCCCGTCTCCTGTGGACGGCGACGTCCGGCACTGTCGCGGGGAAGGCGGAGTCGGCGGTGTGGCTGGGCCGCACCGAACCCCGATGGCGCGGACTGCTCGAGGCCGCTGTCGACCAGCGACGGCGAGGGGCGACGGCGGATCCCACCCTCGCGGGCCCTGCCGCCGACTTCGTCCGCTGGGTGGCGGCGGAGGCGCGCTCGCTCGTCGAAGGGAGCGCGTCAACCGCCCCCCGGCCTCCCACCGCCCGCGACTACGGTGGGCGGATGATCGACGCGACGCCTGCGGGCACCCCTTCCTACATCCTCAGCGAGGGGCCCGTCTGGGACGCCGGCACCGGTCGCGTGACCTGGGTCGACATCGAGGCGGGTGCCGTGCTCTCGGCTCCGCTCACCGCGGAGGGGATCGGCGCGATCTCGCGCTCGGACGTGGGCGAGCAGGTCGGCTGCGCCCTGCCGCTCGGCGACGGACGCGTGCTGGTCGCGCTCACCCGGTGCCTCGCGATCCTCGAGGTCGACGGGTCGCTGACCCGCGGCTCCGAGCTGCTGCCCGAGGGGCACCGTTTCAACGACGGCTCGATCGACCCGCAGGGACGGCTGGTGGTCGGGTCGCTGACGCTGGGCGAGTCCGTGGGCGACGACGTGCTCCTCCGCCTCGAGCACGACGGCTCGGTCACCGTGCTCGACCACGACCTGCGGCTCTCGAACGGACTCGGCTGGTCGCCCGACGGCTCGGTGATGTACTCGGTCGACACCGAGTCGGGAGTGGTCCACCGGCGCTCGTACCCCGGCGAGTCCGCGCGCGAGACGTTCCTCGAGCCCGAGGAGGGCGTGTTCGTCGACGGGATCACCGTCGACTCCGAGGGGCGGCTCTGGTGCGCGATCTGGGGCGGGAGCGGCGTGCGCGTCTACGACGCCGAGGGCCGCCGCGTCGAGGGGGAGGGCATCGCCGTCGACGCTCCGCACGTGTCGAGCATCGCCTTCGCGGGCGAGGAGCTCGACGTGGCGATCGTGTCGTCCGCCTCGCGCGACCTCTCGGCGGAGGAGCGGGCGGCGCATCCGTTCGCGGGCGGGCTCTGGACCGCGCGGCCCGGGGTGCGCGGGCTGCCGGCGACGCGGTGGGTCGAGGCGCGACTGCCGTGAGGCGCGACTGCCGCGACCCGGCTCAGGAGGCCGGTTCGGACTCCTCCGCGGCGGACGACGCGGGCTGCGGCACGAGGGTGATCCGCGAGATCCGGTAGCGGTCGGTCTCGGCGATGCGGAGCAGGTGGTCGCCGACGACGAGCGAGTCGCCCACCACCGCGACGCGGCCGATGCGGTCGAGGATGTAGCCGCCGACCGTCTCGTACGGGCCCTCGGGAAGTTCGACGTGCAGGAGCTCCTCGAGATCCTCGAGGATCATGCCGCCGTCGATCTCGAGGAGGTTCTCGGCTGCCTTCGCGTCGCCCTCCTGGCGGGCGCCGTCGTACTCGTCGTAGATCTCTCCGACGAGCTCCTCGAGCAGGTCCTCGAGCGTGATGATGCCGTCGGTCCCGCCGTACTCGTCGATGACGACGGCGATCTGGTGGCCGTCCTGGCGCATGGTGCGCAGCGCCGACAGCACCTTCGTGGTGCCGGGGACGGCGAGCATCGGGCGGGTGATGTCGGCGACGGTACGGGGAGACTCCTCCGGGTACGCGGCCATCAGATCGCGGACGTGGACGAATCCGAGGACGTCGTCGAAGCTCTCGCCGACGACCGGGTAGCGCGAGTGCGGGGCCCCGAGGACGGCGCGGTACCCCTCCGCCACGGGCAGCTCGCCGCGGAGGAAGTCGACGTCGTGACGCGGCCGCATCACCTCGGCGACGCGGCGGTCGTCGGCGCGGAAGATGTCGGTGAGGAGGCGTCGGCTGTCCTCGTGGATCTCGGTGTTGCTCGAGATCATGTCGCGCACCTCGTCGGCCGAGACGCTCTCGCCCTTCTCGCGCGGGTCGGCCCCGAGGAGGCGCACCACGGCGTCGGTCGACACCGACAGCAGCCAGATGACCGGGCGCATGAGGCGGGCCAGCCCGTTGAGCGGCGGGGCGAGGATCTTGGTGAAGGCGACCGACTTCTGCATGGCCAGGCGCTTGGGCACGAGCTCGCCGAGCACGAGCGACAGGTAGGCGATGACGAGCGTCATCGCGATGAGCGCGACTGTCGAGGCGGCGCCGGCCGAGAGGCCGAGCGACTGCAGCGGGGGCACGAGGTCGGGTGCGATCGTCGAGGCGCCGTACGCCGACGAGAAGAGGCCGGCGAGGGTGACGCCGATCTGCACCGCCGAGAGGAAGGTGTTGGGGTTGCGGACCAGCTCGGCGATGCGGCGGCCGCGCTCGCTGTCGGCCTCGATCGCACGGACCTGGCTCTCGCGGAGGCTGACGATGGCCATCTCGGTGCCGGCGAAGACGCCTCCGATGAGGACGAACAGCACGACGAGGCCGATGTTGAGGAGGGTGTCTAAGTCCACCGGGACAGAGTAGGGACGTCCGCCGTGAGAACGCCTCGTGCCCTCTCAGGGAACGCCGGGGCTGCTGGCCGGGCGCTGCCCTCGATTCAGCGAAAGTTGCGGTAGTCGGGCGCGACTACCGCAACCTTCGGAGAGTGGGCGGGTGACTCGAGCTCGAGGGCGACTCCGGGGTCTCGGGCGGGCGTCAGACCAGGCGGCGGGACGACTCCGATGCGAGGCGGAACCAGCGGGCGCCGTAGGCGTCGAGCGGCAGGGTGACGGACGCGTCGGGGCCGACGGGCGTCGAGTCGCCGGAGAGGGAGTCGACGAGGCGGGCGCCGGCGGGCGCGTCCGGCAGCCGCAGCGTCGCCGAGCAGGGGCTCGACGCGAGGTTGTGCACCGCCACCGTGGTCCCCGTCGACGCCGACACCTGGTGCGCGAAGACGGCCGGGTCGTCGGCGGGCAGCTGGACGAAGTCGCCCCAGCCGATCTCGGGGGAGCGGCGGTAGAGCCAGGCGAGGCCCTTCACGTGCGCGAGCAGCGAGGCGGAGTCGCGCAGCTGGTCCGCCGCGTTCACGTGCTCAGGACCGAAGCCGCCCTCGGTGACGGCGGCGACCAGGTCGTCGGCGTCGGCCCGCGAGAAGCCGCCGTTGGCCGCCGCGCTCCACTGCATCGGGCTGCGCACCGCGCCGCGGCCCGGCAGGGACGGGTTCTCGCCCATCCCGATCTCCTCGCCGTAGTAGAGGACGGGCACGCCGGGCAGCGAGAACAGGAGGCTGTAGATCATCCGGATGCGGCGCGGATCGCCGTCGAGCATCGGGGGGAGGCGGCGGACGATGCCCCGCCCGTGGATCCGCTGCGACTCCTCCGGAGCGAAGGCTGCGAAGACCTCGTCGCGCTCCGGCTCCGACAGCTGGTCGAGGGTGAGCTCGTCGTGGTTGCGCACGAAGTTGGCCCACTGGCTGCCGGTCGAGATCGCGGGGCGGCTCGCGAGGGCCTCGACGAGCGGCGCGGCCTCGCCCCGGGCGAGCGCCAGGTAGAGGCGCTGGTTGCCGATGAAGTCGAACTGGATCGACAGCTCGTCGGCGTCGGCACCACCGAAGAAGGCGAGCTGCTCGTCGCGGCCGAGGTTGACCTCGCCGAGCATCATCGCCTCGCCCGAGCGGCGCGAGACGAAGCGGCGCAGCAGTCGCAGCCACTCGTGCTCGTCGGGTGCGCCGGGGGTGATCAGGAAGGGGACCGCATCGACGCGGAAGCCGTCGACCCCGAGCTGGAGCCAGAAGCCGACCAGCTTGGCGATCTCGTCGCGTACGGCGGGGTTGTCGGTGTTGAGGTCGGGCTGGTGGCGGTAGAAGTTGTGCAGGTAGTACTGACCGGCCTGCTCGTCGAAGAACCAGACGCCGTCCTCGGCGTCCGGGAACACGTTGGCAGGCTGGTCGGCGGGCGGCTCGTCGCGCCAGAGGTAGTAGTCGCGGTAGGGGCTGTCCGGGGAGGAGCGCGCCGCCTGGAACCACGGGTGCTGGTCGCTGGTGTGGTTGACGACGAGGTCGACGATGACGCGCATCCCGCGGTCGTGCGCGGTGCGGAGGACCTCCACGACGTCTCCGTGGTGGCCGTACCGGCGGTCGACGCCGAAGAAGTCGCTGATGTCGTAGCCGTTGTCGCGGCCGGGCGACGGGTAGAACGGGGCGAGCCAGAGGCAGCTGACGCCGAGCTCGGCGAGGTAGTCGATGCGGTGGGCGAGGCCCTCGAGGTCGCCGACGCCGTCGTCGTTCCAGTCCATGAAGGTCTCGACGTCGAGGTTGTAGAAGACGGCGGAGCGCCACCACAGGTCGCTGGTGTCGGTGACCCTCATGCGGCGGGCTCGCGGCGGGGCTGGGGGCGGGGGGTCTGCTGGGTCACGGGGCGGCTCCGGGGTCGGGGGCGGTCGTCCTCCGGCGAGCGTAGGTGGGCGGCGGATCGGCGTCTGCTCGTTGACTTCTCAGGTGGGGGGCGGCGGCCGGGCGCGGAGAGCGTCGATTCCTCAGAAGTTGCGGTAGTCGAGCGCGACTACCGCAACTTCTGGAGAGTGGAGGGAGGGGTCGGAGCGGGTGTCGGCGGGTGTCCCTACGCTGAGGGCATGCATCCGCTCGACGCCCAGGATCCGCTCGCGCCGTACCCCGAGCTCTTCGTCCGCACGCCCGAGGTGCGCTCGTACCTCGACGGCAACTCGCTCGGGCGGCCGCTGCGGGCGAGCGTCGAGCGTCTCGCGCGGTTCGCCGAGGAGGAGTGGGGCGGGCGGCTCATCCGCGGCTGGGCGGAGTCGTGGCTCGACCGTCCGCTCGAGGTCGGCGACGCGCTCGGTGCGGCGGCGCTCGGTGCGGCCGCGGGGCAGACGGTGGTCGCCGACTCGACCACCGTGCTCCTCTACAAGCTGGCGCGTGCGGCCGTCGCACGGCAGGCGCAGGAGGGTCGAGACGAGATCGTCGTCGACACCGACAACTTCCCGACCGACCGCTACGTGCTCGAGGGCATCGCGGCCGAGACCGGGAGCACCCTCCGCTGGATCACCTCCGACCCGGAGCGCGGGGTGTCGACGGAGGATCTCGCGCCGGCGCTCGGGGAGCGCACCGCCCTCGTGCTGCTGAGCCACGTCGCCTACCGGTCGGGGTTCCTGGCCGACGCCGCGGCGATCACCGCGCAGGCGCACGCCGCGGGCGCGCTCGTGCTGTGGGACGCCTCCCACTCGGTCGGCTCGGTGCCGATGCACCTCGACGCGTGGGAGGCGGACCTCGCGGTCGGCTGCTCCTACAAGTACCTCAACGGCGGGCCGGGGGCGCCGGCCTGGGCGTACGTCGCGTCGCGGCACCAGGGCTCGCTGGCGCAGCCGATCCAGGGCTGGATGGGTGTCGCCGACATGTTCGAGATGGGGCCGGGCTACACGCCCGCCGCCGGCATGCGCCGGTTCCTCAGCGGGACGCCGCCGATCACGGCGATGGTCGCGATGCAGGACATGATCGCGCTGATCGGAGAGGTCGGCATGCCGGCGGTCCGCGCGAAGTCGGAGGCGATGACGGCGTACGCGCTCGAGCTGGCCGACGAGTGGCTGGTGCCGCTCGGGGTGCGGGTGGCGACTCCGCGGGCGCCGGGCGAGCGGGGGTCGCACGTGACGATCGCGCACGAGTCGTTCGCGGCGCTCGTGCCGCGGCTGCAGGCCGAGGGGATCATCCCCGACTTCCGCAGGCCGGACGGCATCCGGATCGGGCTGTCGCCGCTGTCGACGACGTTCGCCGAGCTGGAGCTCGGCATGGCGGCGATCAGGGACGCGGTGCGCTGAGGGGGAGGCTGCAGCAGCCACAGCATGCTGGTCGAGTAGCCCCGCAGGGGGCGTATCGAGACCCACCGGCGTCAGCGGATGAGCCCGTCGATCCGGACTTCTGACGCTGGTGGATCTCGATACGCCCGCTGCGCGGGCTACTCGATCAGCGAGGGGGAGTCCGCGTCGGCTTGCGCGTCCGCGTCGAGTCGGCGTCAGCGGGCCGCGCGGGTGCGCTTCGTGTTCTCGCGCTGGAGGGCGTCGACGAGCTCGGGCTTGGTCATGCGGGAGCGGCCGCGGATGTCGAGGCGCTTGGCGAGGTCGAGCAGGTGCGCCTTGGTGGCGTTCGCGTCGACTCCGCCCGCCGTCTCGCCGTCGCCGTCGGGTCCGCTCTGGGCGGCGCGGTCGTCGGACGGGCCCTTCTCGGCCTTGCGCTCCCAGTGGTCGCCGACCTTCTCGTACTCGTGCTTCAGCGCAGCGAAGGCGGTGCGGTGCGCGCGCTCGCCGTCTCCGTAGCTCTCGACGGCCGAGTCGTGCGCGGCCGACCACAGGGCCTGCGCATGCTCGTCGGAGCGCTCGATGGTGGACGGGATCTGCTCGTTCCGCGGCATGGGGTGCCTCCCTCTCGTCCCCTCGACGCTACGGCGCGGCGCTGCGCAGGTCACCCCGTTGACCGCGCGCGTCAGCCCAGGAGGCGCTCCTGGACGAAGTCGCTCGCGAACTTCCCGGCCGGGTCCCACTCGGAGCGCAGCGCGCGCCAGTCGGCGAGGTGCGGGTAGAGCGGCGCGATCTCGGAGGCGCCGGCGAGGAAGTGCTTGCCCCAGTGCGGCCGGGCGCCGAGCGGCAGCAGGGCGCCCTCGACGGCGGGGAGCACGGCGTCGACTCCGGCGCGGTCCTTCGCGAAGGTGAAGTGGATGCCGACGCTGTCGCGACCCGACGCGGGCGAGAGCCACTGGTCGTCGCCCGCCATGGTGCGCAGCTCGGTGATGAGCAGCACCTCGTCGATCCGCTCGCCGATCGCGCGGAGGGCCACGATCGCCTCGCGGATGTTCTCGCGCGGCACCATGTACTCGCTCTGGATCTCGTCGCCCGCGCTCGGCTCGCGATCGAGCCGGAAGTGGGGGAGGCGCTCCGACCACGGCCCGACGGAGCCGCCGAACGGGTTGAGGTTCGAGTCGACGCCCTCCGAGACGGCGAAGAGGCTGGCGGAGGCGGCGACCGCGCCGAGGTGCGTCGCGTCGACATCCGCCACGGAGCCGTTCTCGACCTTGGTCTTGAGCCAGAGCTGCTCGACGGTCGGGCTCGACCAGTGCGTCATGAGGCTGACGCTGTAGGCGGAGGACGTGATCGCGTCGAAGTCGTCGAGCACGCGGTCCCAGGGCAGGTCGACGAAGGCGTCCTGGCGGACGTCGAAGGTGGGCTGGATGTCGAGGGTGACGCGGGTGACGATGCCGAAGGCGCCGAGCCCGACGACCACGCCCTCGAAGCCGGGCTCGCCGCGCCGGATGGTGCGGAGCGAGCCGTCGGAGGTGACCAGCTCGAGAGCCGAGACGGCGGAGGAGAGGTTCGCGTTGCGGTCGCCGGACCCGTGGGTGCCGGTCGAGATCGCTCCCGCGACCGAGATGTGGGGGAGCGAGCCCATGTTGTGCAGGCCGTAGCCGTTGGCGTGCAGGTGGGAGGCGACGATGCCGTAGCGGGTGGCGCCCGGGACGGTGATGGTGCTCGCGTCGGCGTCGATCACCGGCTCGAAGGCGAGGCGGCCCAGGTGCAGCAGGGCGCCCGGGGTGTCGGGGAGCGCGTTGAAGGAGTGGCGGGTGCCGAGCGCGCGGACCCGGTCGTTGTCGCGGACGAGGCGCTGCACCTCCTCGATCGACTCGGGCTCGATGATGTCGGCGGCGCGGTACTCGTAGGTGCCCGCCCAGTTGCTCCGTTGCGTCATCTCACCATTCTGCCGCCTAAGCCTCCGTTTTGTTGCCTCCTGCAACCAATCGAGTCGGGTGTCGACCAGCTCCGTGCATCCTTCGCAGCTCTGAAGGGGTGTACGGCCTAGAACATCTTCCGCTCGCCCCAGGGGATGTAGTCGGGCCGATGTCCATTGATGATGGACGCGGCGAATTCTCGGAGAAGATTGACGTCTGATCGATCGAGTTCGGAACTCGATGCAGGGTCAAGTCTTTCGCAAACGATCAATGGTTGATCTCGCGGTATCTCCCGGAATGATCGGTACTCGTATTGGCTCAGAATGTTGCTGGTATGGTCCGACCCTCTGCCTTGGTATCCGTGACCGCCATAACTCGCAGCGAGGACGCTCGGGCAGGTACCGCCGTCGACGGAGATGGCGATAGTCCGGCGATTGTGGCTCTGCATGTTGGTTATCGCCCAACCGGAAGCTGTCCGCCCCCACACGTCCCGCGTGGAGCCCCATGACTTCTTCCTGCCGATACACGTGAAGATCGGAATCGAACTCAATCCATGTTCGAGAGCAACTCGGGCGAAGCCCGCCGCAGCTTCGGCCACAGAGGACCTGAGGCGCTCCGACTCCGACTGTCGTTGTGCGGCCTCTGCGCGTTGCTGCGCGGCGCGAGCTTCGGCGTCCTCGGAGAATCCCATGTTCTTGTTCTACCGAATCTCCGAGTGCGATGTGAACAGGTGGTCCGGGGTTCCCTCGCGCGCGTCAGTAGTCGACGCGGCCGTGCCGGGAGTGGAACTCGCCGGTCGGGCCATCGGGGGAGACGAGCGCGAGCGCGACCGTGGCATCGGTGCCCTCCGTGACGGTCTGGTACCCGCCGTGGCCGTTGAAGTCGGTCGCGGTGTAGCCGGGATCGCTCACGTTGACTCGGAAGCCGGGCAGGTTCTTGGCGTACTGCACCGTCAGGGCGATGACCGCGGCCTTCGACGCGGCGTAGGGCACGGTCTGCACGGGGAACTCGTCGGCACTCGGGGTGGAGAGCGCACGAGGCCAGCCGACCCCGGAGGCGACGTTCACGATCACGGGCGCGTCCGAGCGGCGCAGCAGGGGCAGTGCGGCCTGGGTCACCCGGACGATGCCGGTGACGTTGGTGTCGAGGACGCTCGCCATCGCCTCCGCCGTCAGGTCGTCGACGCCGAAGGAGGTGCCGAGGACGCCGGCGTTGTTGACGAGCACGTCGAGGGAGGGGAGCGAGGCGATCGCCGCGTCGACGCTCGCCGCATCGAGGACGTCGAGCTGGACGACGTGGGCGCCGAGCGCCCGGGCCTCCTCGCCCTTCGCGGTGTCGCGCATCCCGGCGTAGACGGTGTGGCCGGCCTCGAGGAGGCGGCGGGCGGTCTCGAGTCCGAGGCTCTTGTTGGCCCCGGTGATCAGTGTCGTTGTCATGACTCCATGCTGTGCCTGCTGCGGCATCCGCCCCAGGTATCGCCTGACGGGGGGACTGCTGATACCAGGACCGACCGGCGGAGAGGGAGGAGCATGGGCGCATGAGCGAATTCGCGAGCGTGCTGAGGTCGTGGCGCGAGCGCGTCCGCCCCGCAGAGGTCGGGCTTCCCGCGGGGGCCGGGCGGCGCACCTCCGGTCTCCGGCGCGAGGAGCTCGCCGCCCTCGCCGGCGTGAGCGTCGACTACATCGTGCGGCTCGAGCAGGGCCGCGCGGTGAACCCCTCCGGGCAGCTGCTGGGCGCCCTGGCCGTCGCGCTCCGGCTGACGGAGGAGGAGCGCGACCACCTCTTCCGCGTCGCAGGAGTCGCCCCGCCGACCCGCGCGCAGGTGCCGCAGCACATCACGGCCGGGGTGCAGCGCATCGTCGACCGCCTGGGGGACGTGCCGCTCGCCGTGTTCACCGCGGCCCACGACATCCTGCTGTGGAACCCGCTCTGGGCCGCGATCAACGGCGATCCCTCGCGCTTCACCGGGCTCGACCGCAACCTCGTCTGGCGCCACTTCACGCAGGGGCACGAGGGCACCGACTTCGACGATCGGCACGCGGAGGAGTTCGCGGCCGACCTCGTCGCCGACCTGCGCGCCGCTGTGGGCCGCTACCCCGACGACGCCGCGCTCGCCCACCTCGTCGTGCGGTTGCGGGCGGCCTCGGCCGACTTCGCCGCGCGCTGGTCGCAGGCGCACGTCGCCGAGCACCGCGCGAGTCGCAAGACGGTCACGGACACGCCCGTCGGGCCGATCACCGTCGACTGCGATGTGCTCTCGGTGACCGGCGGCGATCTGCGGATCGTGGTCTACACGGTGGTGCCGGGGTCGGCCGATGAGGCGCGGCTCGATCTGCTGCGCGTGACCGGGCTGCAGGAGCTGACGCCGACGGTGTGACCGCTGCGCGCTCTTGCGGTGTCGCCCCTTCGGGCGTAACGTGCAATCACATGGTTGTACATAAGCTCTCCGACGCCGACGTCAACCGGATGTTCCGGGCGCTGGCCGACGCGACCCGGCGCGACATCGTCCGGCGGACCCTCCGGGAAGAGGTGTCCGTCTCGCAGCTCGCCGACCGCTACGACATGTCGTTCGCGGCGGTGCAGAAGCACGTCGCCGTGCTCGAGGAGGCGATGCTCGTGACCAAGCGACCGCTCGGCCGCGAGCGCCTCGTGCGCGGCAACCCCGAGCGCCTCCGCGCGGCCCAGCGTCTGCTCGACGGGTTCGAGGAGATCTGGCGCGGGCGCATCGATCGACTCGACGCGATGCTCGCGGAACCCGAGCCCGACGCCGGCTCCTCGAAGAACCCTGTCTGACCGACTCCACCGAAAGGCACCCCATGCCCATCACCTCCGTCGAGAAGGATCTCGACCGGCTGACGCTCACGATCGTCGCCGACTTCGCCGCTCCCGTTCAGCGCGTCTGGGACGCCTACACCGACCCTCGGCAGATCGAGCGCTTCTGGGGTCCGCCGACCTACCCGGCCACCTTCCTCCGCCACGACGCCGAGGTCGGCGGCCGCAGCGTCTACCTGATGACCGGCCCCGACGGCGATCGGCACTACGGCTGCTGGGACTGGACCGCCGTCGACCCGATGCGCTCGTTCGAGGTGATCGACCGGTTCGCCGATGAGACGGGTGCACCGAGTGCCGACCTGCCCGCCACGCGCGCCGTCTTCGCTTTCGACGAGACGGCAGAGGGCACCCGGCTCACGACGACCTCGACCTTCGACTCTCTCGACCAGCTCGAGCAGCTCGTCGCGATGGGAATGGAGGAGGGCACCCGCGAGGCGATGGCCCAGATCGACGAGGTCCTCGCCGATCTGGCCTCCTTCGCCGCGGACCGAGCCACCTCGGCGCAGATCCTCAACGACACGCAGGTGCGGGTCTCGCGGGTCGTCCGCGGGAGCATCGAGCAGGTCTGGCGTGCGCACAACGATCCCGAACTGATGAAGCGATGGCTGCTCGGCCCCGACGGCTGGTCGATGCCCGTCTGCGAGATCGCGAACGAGGTCGGCGGGAGCTACCGCTACGAGTGGCAGCGCGACGGCGGCGACGAGCGGTTCGGCTTCACGGGCGAGCTCCTCGAGTCGGAGGAGCCGTTCAGGGCGGTCACCACCGAGGCGATGATCGGGACGGACTTCCCCGCGACGCTCAACGAGATGACCCTGACGCCGACGGCCGACGGCACGCTGCTGACCCTGGTCATCACCTACGCCGATGCCGCTCAGCGCGACGCGGTCCTCGCGACCGGCATGACCGACGGGATGGAGACGAGCTACGCCCGGCTCGAGGGGCTGCTGCACTCGGCGCCCGTCGCGGCCGGCTGAGCCGCCGCGTCGTCGGAGGGGGGGCGATGCGTCTCAGCACGCTGATAGAGCCCGCAGCCCGCGCAGCGGGCGTATCGAGATCCACCACCGCCGGAAGATCGGGTCGGTTGCTTGATCCACTGAAGTCGGTGGGTCTCGATACGCCACTGCGCGGCTACTCGACCAGCAGGGAAGGCGACGAGCGCCGCCGCCGGCTCCAGCAGAAGCGGTGCACGGATCGTTGAGCTGATAGTCAGGCGAGGCGGTCCGGCATCCACGATGCGTGCAGGGGAAACGCGGGATGCGAGGCTGGAAACCTGACCGCAACACGGTTTGTCCCTGCATCGAGGAGGACGCGGCACCCCGTCGCACACATCCTCCGTGCGACGAGGCGCCGGGGAGCCCCGCTCTGGTCGACTGGTGGAGCCTCCCCCGGCCCGCCCCACTCCTCCTCGTCCCTCCCTCGCATCGGAGCCCGCATGCCCCAGACCACTCCCGCCCGCCGCCGCCGCGCGCTGCTCGGCGCGCTCGCCGTCGCCCTCGCGACCACCACCGCACTCACCGCCTGCTCTAGCGGATCGGACGCGGCCGCCTCGGGCGACGGCGACACCTCGTTCGGCGAGGCCACGATGCAGCTCTCGTGGGTGCCCCACGTCGAGTTCGCGGGCGAGTACCTCGCCGACGCGAACGGCTACTTCGCCGACGCGGGCTTCGACTCCGTCACCCTGACCCCCGGAGGCACCGGCGCGACCGGCGCCGAGACCGCCATCGCGAGCGGATCGGCCTTCGCCGGCGTCTCGTCGCCGCTGATCACCGGCCCCGCGATCTCGGAGGGCGCCGAGATGAAGATCGTCGGCGCGACCTACCAGAAGAACCCCTTCGCGATCGTCTCGCTCACCGACGCCCCGATCGAGACTCCGCAGGACATGGTCGGCAAGACCATCGGAGTCAGCGACAGCAACGACCTGGTCTGGCGCGCGTTCCTCGCCGCGAACGACATCGACGAGTCCGAGATCGACCGCGTGCCGCTCACCGACTCCACGCTGCTCACCACCGGCCAGGTCGACGGCTACATCGGCTACGCGACCTCGGGCGCCAACACGCTCAACCAGCGCGGCTTCTCGGCGCAGCAGTTCCTGCTCGCCGACACCGGCCTGCCGATGGTCGGCGAGACCATCGTCGTGGCGCAGGAGAGCATCGACGACGAGCGCGAGAAGGTCAAGGCGCTGCTGTACGCGGTCGCCCGCGGCTGGAAGGACGCCGTCGCCGACCCCGAGGCCACCGCCGAGACCGTCGTCGCCGACTACGCGGCCGACCAGAACTACAAGGTCGAGGAGCAGGCGCAGGTCATGACGACCCAGACCGGGCTCATCGTCACCCCCGACACCGACGAGAACGGCCTGCTCACGATCACGCCGGAGCTGCAGGAGCAGTCGGTCGAGTCGCTCGCGCTGACCGGCATCGAGCTCGACGCCGACGACCTCTTCGACACGACGCTGATCGACGAGGTCTACGAGGAGCACCCGGAGCTTCTCGAGGGCTGAGCCCCGAGCACGCCCGAGAACCTGACCCGCGCGGAGAGGACGAGCAGTTGAGCACCATCGAGAACGCCACCGAGGGCATCCGCCTGAGCGGGCTGAGCAAGCGCTTCGATCTGGGATCGCGCTCGGTGCAGGCGCTCGCCGAGGTCGACCTCGTCACCCCGCGCGGGTCGTTCCTGTCGCTGCTCGGCCCCTCCGGCTGCGGCAAGTCGACGATCCTGCGGATGCTGGCGGGGCTCGAGAAGCCGACCACCGGCTCCGTCTCGATCCACGGCACCCCGGTCGTCGGCACGAAGCGCTCCGCCGAGCTGGGCATCGCTTTCCAGGACTCGGCTCTGCTGCCCTGGCGCTCGGTGCGCTCGAACGTGCGACTTCCGCTCGAGCTCACCCGCCAGGCGAGCAAGCGCGACAGCATCCCCGATCTGCTCGACCTCGTCGGGCTGAGCGGCTTCGAGGACGCCTACCCGTCGCAGCTCTCGGGAGGCATGCGCCAGCGCGCCTCCATCGCCCGCGCCCTCGTGGTGCAGCCCGACCTGCTGCTGCTCGACGAGCCGTTCGGCGCGCTCGACGACATGACGCGTCAGCGGCTCAACCTCGAGCTGCAGCGGATCTGGACCGCACGACCCGCGACCACGCTGATGGTGACGCACGGGATCGCCGAGGCGATCCTCCTCTCGGACACCGTCGCCGTGATGTCGCCCCGCCCGGGGCGCATCGTCGAGGTGATCGAGATCGACCTGCCGCGGCCCCGCACGGTCGAGATGCTGCGCAGCCCCGAGTTCCACGCGATCGAGGACCGCATCACCGACCTGCTCTTCTCGCAGCACGGTGTCGCGATGGAGGACGACGCGTGACGGTCTGGATCCGCGCGAACTGGCGGGTGCTCGCCGGCCTCGCGGCCTTCGTCGCGGTGTGGTGGATCCTCGCCGACACCGTCTACCGCGAGAGCCGCGCCGTGCCGAGCCCGGGCGCGATCGTCGCCGCGTTCGTCCGCGACGGGCCCTCCTTCTACCTCCGCAACGTCGGCGACACCGTGCTCGCCGCCGGGCAGGGCTACCTCTGGGGCAACCTGGCGGCGCTCGCCCTGGCCACCGTCGCGCTGCTCGTGCCGTGGACCCACCGGGTGATCGAGCAGATCGGCGTGATCAGCCACTGCCTCCCGCTGACCGCCGTCGGACCGGTGATCCTCGTGATCTTCGGCGGCCGCACGACCTCGATCTTCCTCGCGGCGCTGCTCGTCTTCTTCACCACCCTGATCGGCGCGCTGCTCGGCGTGCGCTCGGCGCCCCGCACGGCGCTCGACCTGGTCGCCGCCTACCGCGGCGGACGCTGGGCGCAGATCGTCAAGGTTCAGGCCATCGCGGCCGTGCCCGCGACGATCACGGCCCTGCAGGTCGGCGTGCCGGCGGCGATCCTCGGCGCGGTGCTCGGCGAGTACCTCGGCGGAGTCACCACCGGACTCGGAGTCGCCCTCGCGGTCGCGCAGCGCCAGATGGACGTCGAGCGCGCCTGGGCCTTCGCGGTGACCAGCGGGGTCGTCACGATCCTCGGCTACGCGCTGATCGCGGCGCTCGGCCGCTGGGTGATGCCGCGGGTGACGGGCACGCCGCGGGCGACCCGGCGCGCGGTCCTTCGCCGGACGGGAGGAGTCGTATGAGCGCCGCCGCCGGCCGCCCGGCCACCCGCCCCGCGCGCCGCCCGCGCGACCTCACCGGGCGCCTCGCCCTCCGCATCGTCCGCGCCGAGCTCGTGCCGCTGGCCGTCGCCGTCGTGCTGTCACTCGCGTTCTGGTACGCCTTCCTCGCGATCGCCGACGTGTCTCCGCTGCTCGGCAAGACCCCGACCGACGTCGCCGTCTACCTCTTCACCGAGGCCGACGCCGCCGAGAACCGGGCGATCGTCTTCGGCAACCTCGGCGTGACCGCCCTCGACGCCCTCGTCGGCTACGCCGCGGGCATGCTCGTTGCCCTCGCGATCGCGGTGCTGTTCGTGCTGATCCGCTCGCTCGAGGCGACCGTCATGCCGATCGCGATGCTGCTCAAGTCGATGCCGCTGATCGTGGTGACTCCGCTGATCACCCTGGCGATCGGCAACGGTATCGCGGCGGTCGCCGTGGTCGGAGCCGTCGCGGTGTTCTTCCCCGCGCTGGTGACGGTGGTGTTCGGCCTCCGCTCGCTCTCGCGCGAGTCGTTCGAGCTCGTCACGGTCTACGGCGGCTCGCCGCTGGACGTACTGCTCAAGGTGGCGCTGCCGACGGCGGTGCCCGCGATCTTCGCGGCGGCCAAGGTGGCCGTCCCCTCCGCACTGAGCGGCGCGATGCTGGCCGAGTGGCTGGCGACGGGCAAGGGACTCGGCGGCGCCGTGCAGCGCGCGTCGGCCGGATTCCGCTACGACGAGCTGTGGGCGTCGCTCGCGGTGATCACGGCGCTGGGAGTCGTGGCCTACGCGGTCGTGGCGATCGGCGAGAGACTGGCGGCCGTCCGCTTCGGCGGCCAGAACTGAGGATGGGCATGAGCGACAGCATCACCGGAACGAGCAGCATCACCGGAACCATCTGGGACGGGGAGCGATCCCTCGGCACCGCCACGCTGGCGTGGGACGGCGATCACATCGCCTCAGTCTCGGAGGCGTCGGGAGACTCGCCCTTCTCGATCATCCCCGGCCTGGTCGACACGCACGTGCACCTCGGCGCCTACTCGGGCGAGGGGACGGCCGACTTCGCCTCCTGGCCGCTGGTCACGCCGCGGGAGGAGCGGGTCTTCCACATCGCGAACAACGCGCGCAAGGCCGCCCGCGCGGGTGTCACGACCCTCCGCGACCTCGGGGCCGACGAGCTGCAGATGACCGTGGCGCGGATGTTCGAGCAGGGCATCGCCGACGGGCCCCGGCTCGTGAACCACGGCGCGGTCGGCATGACCGCGGGCCACGGCGACCTCTTCGTGCCGCCGCACTACCCGCACCGCGACCGCGTCGCCGACAGCCCCGACGAGTGCCGGCGCCTGGTGCGCACCTGGGCCCGCGCGGGCGCCGACGGCATCAAGATCTACACGAGCGGAGGCGTGCTCTCGATGGGCGATCGGGTCGGCTGGCGCAACCAGACCGACGCCGAGATCGCCGCGACGATCGACGAGGCGCACGCGCTGGGGATGCCCGTCGCCGCGCACACCCACTCCGTCGCCGGTCTCGACCGGGCGCTCGCGCTCGGCGTCGACTCGATCGAGCACGGCACGGCCATCGGCCCGCAGCACTGGGCGACGCTCGTCGAGCGGAACCTGCCGGTCGCGCCGACCCTCTTCATCAACGACGTGATCGCCGCGGGCCGTGCGCCGTCGTCCCCGGAGGCGTCGCTCAAGGCGCAGGACGTGGTCGCCACCCGCGACGCCGGGTTCCTCGCCGCGGGCGAGGCCGGGGTGCGCTTCGTGCTCGGCACCGACGCGAACGGCGTCTACGTCGACTGGGGCGAGCAGCTCGACGAGGTGCGCCGGATGCGCGACGCGTTCGGCTGGACCTCGGAGCGCGCCCTCGTCGCCGCCACGTCGGACGCCGCGGCGGTCGTCGGCCTCGGCAACCGCGTCGGACGGCTCGCCGAGGGCTTCGGCGCCGACTTCGTGGTGCTGCGCGGACGGCCCTGGGAGAGCATCGACGACCTGCGGGCCGAGAACATCGTCGCGGTCGTCTCGCGCGGTCGCCTCGTATCGGGCGGAATGCCGCCCCGATGACCGTCTCGGAGGTCCGTCGATTCGTGACGGCGGAGGCGCTCGGCGCTCCCCGGGGCGCTTACAGCCACGCGGTCCAGGCGCACGGCGTCGTCTACGGCTCGGCGATCGGGCCGTTCTCGCCGCTCGACGGCACGCTCCCGGAGGGGGTCGGCGCGCAGACGACGGCGGCCCTCGACAACATCGAGCGGTTGCTCGCCGACGAGTTCGCGCTCGGGCTCGGCGACGTGGTGCGCATCACGATGATCCTGAGCGACTTCGGGCGCGACTTCGCCGACGCCTCCGCGGCGTACGCCGAGCGGTTCCCCGTCGATCCCCCCGCCCGCACCGTGCTCGGCGCCGCCCTGCCGGGACCCCTCGTCGCGATGGACTTCATCGCGACCGGCCACTGACACCCCTCCGAAAGGCGCTCCCGTGTCCTCCTTCCTCGTCGGACTTCCCAAGGTCGAACTCCACGTGCACCTCGAGGGGACCCTCGAGCCCGAGCTGCGCGCGTCGCTCGCCGAGCGCAACGGACTCCCCGTGCCGGAGGCGCTCGCCTACGACTTCGACTCGCTCGCCTCGTTCCTCGCGGTGTACTACCCGGCGATGGACGTGCTGCGCGAGGAGGCGGACTTCTACGACCTCGCCACGGCGTACTTCCGGCGCGCGGCGGCCGACGGCGTGGTGCGCGTCGAGGCGTTCTTCGACCCGCAGGCGCACACTTCGCGCGGAGTGCCGCTCGACGCCGTGATCGGCGGCTACCACCGGGCCGCGGTCGATGCGGCGGCGCTCGGCGTGGACGCCTCGCTGATCCTCTGCTTCCTCCGTGACATGTCGGCCGAGAGCGCTCGCGAGACGCTCGAGGCGGCGCTGCCGTACGCCGACCGCCTGATCGGCGTGGGCCTCGACTCGGACGAGCGCGGCAACCCGCCGGCGAAGTTCGCCCCGGTCTTCGCGCGGGCGCGGGAGGCGGGGCTGCGCCTGACGATGCACTGCGACGTCGACCAGCCGAACGGGATCGAGCACATCCGCCAGGTGCTCGAGGAGATCGGCGTGGACCGGATCGACCACGGCACGAACATCGTCGAGGCTCCCGAGCTCGTGCAGGTGCTGGTCGAGCGCGGACTCGCGCTGACCTGCTGCCCGCTGTCCAACTCCTTCGTCTCGAGCGACATGAAGGCCGGCGAGATGCGCGCGCTCCTCGAGCGCGGGGTGCGGGTGACGGTCAACTCCGACGACCCCGCCTACTTCGGCGGCTACATCGCCGACAACTACGCGGCGCTGGAGGCCGCGGGCTTCACGCGCGAGGAGCTGGTGCAGCTGGCGCGCAACTCCGTGCTCGGCTCGTGGGCCGACGCCGACGCCCAGGAGGCGCTGCTCGCCCGGATCGACGCATACGTCGCTGCCGCCGCTCCTCGCTGATCGAGCCCGCAGCCCGCGCAGCGGGCGTATCGGTGATCCATGTCGTCAGCGCGAAAGGCCTGCACAACTAAGGCCGAAATCCGGATTCCTCGGATTCGTCCGCCGGGGACGCGACTCAGCCTTAGTTGTGCGGCTGGCCTCAGAGGTACCGCAGCGCCAGGTGCAGGTCGACGCGGTCGGCCATCGAGGCGAGGTCGCGACCGGTGAGCGCCTCGATCCGCTGCACGCGGTAGCGCAGAGTGCTCGCGTGCAGGTGCAGCCGGTCGGCGGCCTGGCGCCAGGAGCCGTTGCCGTCGAGGAACACCCGGAGCGTCTCGACGAGGTCGGTGCGGTGCTCGTCGTCGTAGCGGACGAGCTCGCCGAGCACCTCGTGCGCGAAGGCCGCCCTGGTGCGCGGGGCCACGAGCTCGAGCAGCGCGTCGCTCGAGACGGGGACGGTGTGCTCGAGCACCGACACGGCGTCTCCGGTCGCCGCCGCCATCCGCTCGCGCGCTCCGAGCAGCGACCGGCCGAGCTGCGCCGCGCTGCGTGACGCGTCCCCGACTCCGATCGCCACGCGCCGCCCGCGCAGCAGCCACGGCGCGGACTCGACGGCCGCCCGCAGCGTCGCGCCCGGCGACCGCGACTCGTCGTCGGGGTCGCCGAGCACGAGGACCGCTCCGGCGTCGAGCACGGCCCCGAGGGCCAGCCCGTGCTCGCGCTCGGCCGCGTCGCGCAGCAGTCGCGTCAGCGCCTCGGGAGGCAGCGCCGGGTCGTCGGAGCGCGCCGTCACCACCCGCAGCGGCGCACCGAGGCGGGCACCGAGCATCCGCAGCCGCACCGCGATCTCGGCCTCGGGCAGCTCGTCGTGCTCGACGGCGCGGAGCAGCTCGAGCAGCGGACCGCCCGCCTCCGCCTCCTGCCGCCGCGCGAGTTCGAGCCGCCCGCCGACCGCGCTCGCGAGCAGCTCGACGGCGTCGGCCGTCTCCTCCGACCAGCCGCGCTGATCACCCGTCACGACCAGCACTCCCAGCCGCTCGCCGGCGGAGGAGAACAGCGCGCGGCGCGAGAGCGACCGGCCCTGCTCCGTGACCTGCCAGCGGTCGTCGGCGGAGGCGAGCGACGCCTCCCAGGCCGCGCCGTAGTCGGCCGCGGTGGGCATGCCGCCGGCGGAGGCGACAAGCGTCGCCGCGTGATCCACCACCCAGCTGCCGTGGGCGAACTCCTCGAAGAAGGCGCGGAGCGCCACGTGCACGCCCTCGCCCGACGCCAGATCCTCGAGCAGCCGCCGCGCGAAGCGGGCGTCGCGGCCGAGGGTGGGCAGGTCGGCCTGCGCGACGACTCCGGCGACCGTCTGCGCGATGGTCTTGAACGACACGTCCGGCGCGACCGTCATCAGCGCGACGCCGTGCCGCCGGCAGACCTCGATCATGCCCACGGGCAGCGAGCCGACCGCGATCAGCCCGACCACGATCGCCACGACGCCCCGGTCGGCGACACCGCCGACGAAGCGCTCGACGCTCTCGCGGCCCGAGGTCCAGAGCGCGCTGGTCAGCACGACGTCGCCGGGCGAGAGGAAGCGCCCCGGATCGGGCAGGTCGATCGTGTACGTGCCCGAGACGGCGCGGGCGAGCTGCACGTCGTCGCCGCTGACGAGGGTGAGCTGCAG
The DNA here is from genome assembly GCF_009807175.1 of Rathayibacter sp. VKM Ac-2803. Lineage (NCBI taxonomy): Bacteria > Bacillati > Actinomycetota > Actinomycetes > Micrococcales > Microbacteriaceae > Rathayibacter > Rathayibacter sp. VKM Ac-2803. Next base: position 1,067,281 of record NZ_WUCD01000001.1, read on the forward strand.
CTCGGGGTGGGTGAGGAGCTCGCGGACGTTCACGGCGCCTCCAGGATCGGGAGCCTCCAGGATAGGTCGCGACCTCGGCCCCGGCTCCGCTGCACCGAGGGAACCCCGGACCGTCGAGACCGCCACGCACAGCGGGCGGTCTCGGCGGTTCGGGGTTCCCTCGAGCAGGTGAGCCGCGTCAGCGAATACCGCTGCGGGCGAAGCCCTGGACGAAGTAGCGCTGGAAGGCGAGGAACAGCAGCACCATCGGCAGCACCGAGACCAGCGCGAGCGCCATGCTCGACGAGTAGTCCGGAGTCGACTGGCCCTTGAGGTAGAGCAGCCCGATCGGCAGCGTGAACAGCTCGTTGTCCTTCAGGGCGATCAGCGGCCAGGCGAAGTCGTTCCAGCTGCCGAGCAGCGTCAGCAGGATCAGCACCGCGATCAGCGGGCGGCTGAGCGGCAGCACGATCTGCACGAAGACGCGCAGGTGCCCGGCGCCGTCGATGCGCGCGGCCTCGATGAGCTCCTCCGGGATCGACAGGAAGAACTGCCGGGCGAGGAAGATGCCGAACGCGGCCGCCGCTCCGGGCAGGATCACCGACCAGTAGGTGCCGTAGATCTCGAGCCCGGTGACGAGCTTGAACTGGGCGACCATGATCGCCTGCACCGGGATCATCATCGTGGCCAGCGCCAGGAGGAACAGCAGGTTGCGCCCCGGGAAGCGCAGCCGCGCGAAGCCCCAGCCGGCCAGCAGATTGAGCACCACGGTGAAGGCCGTCACGAACAGACCGATGACGACGGAGTTGAGGAACCACTCCTCGACCGGGAAGCGCGCGAACACCGTCGCGAAGTTCTCGAGCGAGATCTCGCTCGGCCAGAAGCGCGGGGGCCCCGGCGAGAAGACCTCGCCGCGGGGCGAGAACGCGATGACGAGCATCCAGTAGAGCGGGAAGAAGACGATCGCGGAGGCGACCACGGCGACGACGATGCGCAGGACGAGCCCGAGACGCGAGCCGTCGCGGCGGCCGCGGTCCCGGCGCGGGGACGCCTGGACGACCGCCGCGGCGATCGCGGGGGAGGGGATGGTGGAGGAGGTCATGGCCGCGGCTCCTATTCGACGAGGTCGCGGGTGCGACTCGTGCGCCACTGCAGGTAGGTGAAGGCGAGGGAGATGAGGAGGATGACGACTCCGAGCGCGGCGCCGTAGCCCTGCTCGCGCACCTGGAAGCCGTTGCGGTAGGCGTAGGTGCCGAGCACGGAGGTCGAGAAGCCGGGCCCGCCTCCGGTCATCACGAAGACGATGTCGAAGACCTGGAACGACGCGATGACGTTCATGATCAGCAGGAAGAACGTCGACGGGCCGACGAGCGGCACCGTCAGGGCGCGGAACTGCTGCCACCGCGTCGCCCCGTCGATCCGCGCCGCCTCGTACAGCTCGGGAGACACGCTCTGCAGGCCGGCGATGTAGATCACCATGTTGAAGCCGATGCGCAGCCAGACCGCGGTGAGCATCACCGACACCATCGCGGCCGTGCCGTCGGACTGCCACGAGACCGGCGAGAGGCCGATCGAGGACAGCACCTTGTTGACGATGCCCGAGGACTCGCTGAAGATCGTGACCGCGATCATCCCGGAGGCGACTCCCGAGATCACCAGCGGCAGCACGATGATCGTGCGGAAGATCCCGCGGGCCGGCAGCACCGAGTTGAGCAGCACGGCGAGGCCGAGCCCGCCGAGGAGCTCGAGCGGCACGGTCACGGCCGTGAAGACCAGCGTGTTGGCGAGGCTCTGCCAGAAGACGGGATCGGCGCCCATCCGCAGGTAGTTCGCGAAGCCGACCCACTCCGGGTCGCCGAAGCCGCGCGACTCCTGGAACGACAGCTGGATCGCCCACAGGATCGGCACGAACAGGAACAGCGCCATCAGCAGCAGGTTGGGCCCGACGAAGCCGAGGCCGGCGAGCGCCTCCCTGGTGCGCGCGGTCCGCCGGCGACGCGGGGCCTTCGTCGCGGCGGCGGCCTGCCGGAGCGGGACGGCCGTCATTCGCCGGTGGCCTGCGTGATGGCGTCGGTCAGGCCGGACAGCGTCTCCTCGGTGCTGCGTCCGTTGACGAACGCCTCCTCGAGCTGGTCCTGCATCCCGACCGAGATCTCGGCGAGGAACGGCGAGGTCAGCTGCTTGACGTCGCTCGGGGTGATGGTGGTCGCCTGCTCGGCGAAGACGGGCATCACATCCGGGCGCACCTGGAAGTCGATCGAGGCGGGGTCGATGTCGGTGCGGGTGGGCAGCTCGTTCGTGGCGGCGCAGAACGCGGCCATGTTGTCCGCCTCCGTCATGAACGAGAGGAACGCGGTGGCGAGCTCGGGGTTGTCGGTGTCGGCGGTGGCGACGAGGGCGTTGCCGCCGAGGTCGGTCGCGCCGCGCTCATCGACGGGCATCGGGGTGGCGGTCCACTCGAAGTCGGCCAGGTTGTCGACGTCGGGCACGAGGAACGAGCCGACGAAGGCCATCGCGGTGGTCTGCTCGGTGAAGAGGGAGTCGGCGTAGGCCGGCGACTTGACGGAGCTGGTCGGCGGGACCCAGCCGTTCTCGAAGAAGCTCTTGGTGAAGTCGACGGCCTTCGCTCCCGCCTCGGAGTCGATCGCGGGAGTCGTGCCGTCCTCCTCCAGCAGCGCGCCGTCGGCCTCGAACAGCCAGCTCAGCCAGCGGGTCGTGCCGCCCAGCTGCCAGTTCGCGGCGAACGGGTACTGCTCGGCGGGGAGGGAGGCGCGCAGCTTCGTCGAGACGTCGGCGAACTCCTCCCAGGTCCAGGCGTCGGCGGCCGCGGTCGGGATGTCGGTGACGCCGGCGGCCTCGAGCAGCGCGGTGTTGACCAGCAGCGCCGAGACGTCGGTCTGGTGCGGGACGCCGTAGGGCACGCCGTCGTAGGACACGGCCTCCTGGAACGCCGGGGTGAACGAGTCGAACTCGGGGATCTGGTCGGTGACGTCGAGCAGCTGCTCCTGGCTCGAGTAGACGCCGAGGTTGCCGTAGTCGACGCGGAACACGTCGGGCGCCTCGCCCGAGCTCAGCTGCGCGTCGATGTTGCTGAACATCTGGTCGTAGGGGACGACGTTGAGCTCGACGCTCGCGCCGTCGTTCGCGGCCTCGAAGTCGGTGATGAGCGACTCGAACGCGGCCTGCTCCGACTCGCTGGCCCAGGTGGTGAAGGTGATCGAGTCGCCGCCGTCTGCGGAGTCGCCGCCGCCACCGCCGAAGCCGCTGCAGCCGGTGAGGACGAGGGGCGCCGTGAGAAGAGCGGCGAGGGGGAGTAGTCGTCTGCGCATGATGGATCCTCTGCTGTGGTGGGGGAGTGCTGTGGTGGGGAGTGCTGTGGTGGTCGTCTGCTGTGGTTCCCGAGTGCCGGTCAGGCGCCCGGGAGTCGTTCGAGTGCGGTCTCGACGAGCGAGACGAGTCCGTGGGGACCGAGCTGGCCGGCGAGATCGTGCGGTCCCGCGGGTGCGAGGAACGCGGCCGTCACGTCCTCGACGGCGCGCACGCAGCCGAAGCGCGCGATCCGCTCGTCGTCGATGAGGGTCTCGCCGTAGCCGGAGCGGAAGGCGCGCCGCTGGGCGTCGGTGATCGGCCGGGCGACGATGACGCCGAGCTCGACCAGGAGCAGGTCGACCTCGCGGGGAGCGACGGTCGACTCGTCGAAGTCGATGAGCCACGGGCGGCGGGCCTCGTCGATCACGATGTTGCCGGGGTGCGGGTCGCCGTGCACGGGGACGCGGGAGGTGGCGGTGCGGTCGCGCTTGAGGCGGCGCTCGGCGCTCGCGAGGGTTAGGAGGCGCTCGCGGTGCTCGCGCCAGAGCGGGGACCGGCCGGCGGGGTGCTCGTCGACCTCGGCGATCAGCTCGGCGGGCGGGCGGTGCTCGCGGCGGATGCCCCTCCGGATCGGCACGGCGCCCGCGGGAGGCTCGGCGTCGTGGATCGAGCGGAGCACGCCGCCGAACTCCTCCCAGGACAGCGCGTCGGCATCGGCGTCGACCGCGTCCTCGCCCGGGATCCACGGGGCGAGCGAGACGAGCAGGCCGTCGGCCTCGCTCCACGGGCGCCCGTCGACGGCGCGTCGCGGTGCGGCGACCCCGGAGGCGCCCGCGTCGCCGAGCTCGGCGGCGAGCGCGAGCCCGAAGCGTCCGTCGCGCCGGGTGGCCTTGACGCTCCAGACGGCCCCGGAGTCGTCGGTCGCGCACCAGACGCGGGCGCGCGGGTCGAGACCGCCGGTCACCGGCGCGAGCTCGGAGAGGTCGATGCCGAACCCATGGCGCACGAGCGTGCGGGTCGAGGCGGCGTCGAGCGTGTCCATGTCGTCATCGTGGCGCGCGGATGCCACCTGGACACGTGCTTGCGGAATCGCCGGTTTGCTGTGCAGGGGCTCAGCGGGGGAACCTCTTCCGGCCGAGACACCGCGTGCCGGCCGAGAGCCGGTTCCCTCGCGACGACGGGGCGGAGGGGCGGGTGGCTACGCGCTCCGCTCGGCCCGGCTGCGGAGGATGCAGAACTCGTTGCCCTCGGGATCGGCCAGGACGACCCAGCCCGTGCCGTCGGGGCGGCGGAGGTCGTCGACCTGCCGGGCTCCGAGCTGCAGGAGGCGGGCGAGCTCCTCGTCGCGGGTGCTGCCCTCGTCGGGCTCGAGGTCGAGGTGCAGCCGGTTCTTGAGCTGCTTCGTCTCGGGGACCTCGATGAACAGCAGTCGCTGAGTGCTGTCGCTCGAGAAGATCATGCACTCGTCGTCCCCGGGCACGTCGGGATCCTCGGGGTCCTCCGCGAAGCCGAGAACGGCGCTCCAGAAGACGGACTGCGCCAGAGCGTCGCGGCTGTCGATGGTCGTGTGCGAGATGCGGGCTGCCATGCGGCGAGCCTAGGTGGGGGAGACCTCGGCCGAGGGAACCGGTTCTGGCCGAGGCATCCGCTGCGGTGTCTCGGGACTCGGGTGACGGTTCCGCCTCGGACCGGGTGGGGGTGACGCCGCAGGGTGACCCGGCCCGATCGGGACGGGCGATCCGCATCGCCTCGGTGGCGGTACTCAGGTTCTCGACGCTCCTGGGCGTGCGGCGCGCCTGTTCGACGGGTTCTGCCGCTTCTCGTATCCGATGGAGGCGAGAAGTGCCGAATGCCGGGGCCGTCCTCGGATCGGTTCGGCGGTTTCTGCCGCTTCGAGACGGCAGTCCGGGCGAGAACTGTCCAACGCGGACGCGGTCGCGATGTCACCGGTCCTCCTGGCGTTGTCCACGGTCGCCGGGTGGTCGCGTGGGCCGGGCCTTCGTCGCTCGGTCGCGGGCGCGATCAGGCCGCGGGGAGCGTCACGCGGAAGCGCGCGCCGGCCGGGCCCTCGACGCAGACGAGGTCGCCGCCGAGGGCGCGGGCGAGGCCACGGGCGATCGGCAGGCCCAGCCCCGAGCCTCCGTCGGCGCGGTTGCGCGCGTCGTCGAGGCGGACCAGGCGGTCGAAGACGCGCTCGCGGTCGGCCTCCGCGACTCCGGGGCCGTCGTCGTCGACGGTGAGCACGACGATTCCGGGAGTCGACGAGAGCGTGACGTCGACGCGCGAGCGGGCGAAGCGGGCAGCGTTCTCGAGCAGGTTCCCGAGGATCTGTCCGAGCCGGTCCGGGTCCGCGAGCGCGAGGGGCGCCTGCGCCGACGGGTGCAGAGCCAGTGCGAGGCCGGACGAGTGCAGCTGCTGCCGCTCGATCGCCGCCTCCGCCACGGGAACCACGTCGAGCGGCCGCGGCTCGACGGCCAGCCCTTCGTCGAGGCGGGCCATCAGCAGCATGTCCTGGACCAGGCGGCCCGCGCGCAGCGACTCCCGCACCACGTGCACCGAGAGCCGCTCGCGGTCGGCCTCGGAGCCGTCGGCCCTGACCAGCGCGTCGGCCGCGGCCTGGATGCCGGCGACCGGCGTGCGCAGCTCGTGCGCCGCGTCCGAGACGAAGGCGCGCATCCGTCTCTCGGCCGCGACCGCGGTGCGCTCGGCCTGCTCGAGGTCGTCGAGCATCTCGTCGAAGGCGGCGGCGGTCCGCCCGAGCTCGGTGCCGGGGCGCGAGGGGCGGAGGCGGCGCCCGCGATCACCGTGCGCGATCGAGCGGGCGACGGCGGTCATCCGCTCGAGGGGGCGCAGAGTCGCGCGCACGACCACGGTCAGGGCGATCGCGGCGAGCAGGAGGAACGCGGCGGAGGAGACGAGCAGGATCGCGTTGAGCGACGCGAGAGTGGAGCCGACCAAGCTCGCGTCGCTGGTCAGGGTCAGCTCGGTGCCGTCGCTGAGGGTCGACTCGAGCGTGATCAGCTGGTCGTCGCCCGAGACGGAGCTCGACGCGACGGTCACGGTGGCGTCGGCGGCGGCGCGGGGTGCGGGAGTCGGCGCCGCGGCGGGCGGTCCCGCAGGAGGCTCGGCCAGCTGATCGGCCGCCCCTGGGCCGGCGCGCAGCTGCTCCGGGCTCGGGCCGGCGACGACGGCCTCGCCCTCGGGGCTCGTGATCCGCACCGCGACGCCCTGCGCCGACAGCCGCGACGCGAGCTCGTCGTCATCGATCGTGCCGACGAGAGCGGCGGCGGCGGAGGCGCGGTCCTGCAGCCGCTCCTCGATCTGGGCGCGGAGGCGGTCGCCGAGGACGGCCTGCACCGTCACCGAGAGCGCGAGCAGCAGCACGGCCAGCAGCGCGACGACGGCGACGACCGTGCGGAGGCGCAGCGAGCCGGTGCGCAGCGGCGTCGCGCTCACGCCTCGACCCGGTAGCCGAGACCGCGGACGGTGTGGATCAGGCGCTCGCCGTGCGCCTCCATCTTCTTGCGGAGGGAGCTGAGGTGCACCTCGACGAGGTTGGGGTCGACGTGGTCGTAGCCCCAGACCTGCGTGAGGATCTGCGTCTTGCTGAGCGTGCGCCCGCGGCTGCCGGCGAGGAACGCGAGCAGCCGGAACTCGGTGGCGGTCAGGTCGAGCTGAGCGCCGTCGCGCTGGGCCCGGCCGGAGTCGGGGTCGACGACGAGATCGCCGATCTCGATGATCGACGGGACCCGCCCGCGCCGGCGCAGCACGGCCGTCACCCGAGCGACGAGCTCGGCGAGCACGAACGGCTTGACCACGTAGTCGTCGACTCCTTCGTCGAACCCGCGGAGGCGGTCGTCGACGGCGTCGCGCGCGGTGAGCATGATGACGGCCGCGTCGCTCGCCCGGCGCACGCGCTCGGCCAGCACGATGCCGCTCGGGCCGGGGAGCATCCAGTCGAGGATCACGAGATCGGGGGAGAAGGCGAGGAGCTCGTGGGCGAGGTCCTCGCCGGTCGCGAGGCCGCGCACCGTGAAGCGCTCGCTGCGCAGGGCGGTCTCGACGGAGGTGCGGATGGCGTCGTCGTCCTCGACGAGCAGGATCCGGGCGGGAGGGAGCATGCTCCGACCGTAGGGGCGGCGGATCGACGCGGGCCAGGCATCGGCTGGGGAGGCACTGTTCTTAAGCGCCGCTTCAGATTCGGCTCTGAATCTGAACTGGAACCGGCCGCAACCGCTCCCGAACGGGATCGGCATCGGGCCGGCACGAGGAGAGAACCATGAGCGAGACCACCACGACGAAGGGCTCGGGCTTCGGGCCGCGCCGACCCAGGGTCCGCGCGATCGCTGTCTGCATCGCGGCCGGAGCGCTCGGGCTGACCGGGCTGGGCGCGACGGCGGCGTTCGCCGACGGGACGGGGACGCCGACCCCGTCGACGTCGGCGGGCGCGACGCCGCTGCAGACGCCGGGGGCGACCGAGGGCGCGACCGGTGCGCCGGCCGCCGGCGACGGCACGGCGCCGACCCCGCCCGGGCCGGGGAGGTGCGGACCGGCCGGGCCGGGCGCGGCGGGACTGCCGACGCCGCCTGCAGACGGGGAGGCGCCGACGCCGCCTGCTGACGGAGAAGCGCCCACGCCTCCCGCTGACGGCGAGCTGCCCACGCCGCCTGCTGACGGCGAGCTGCCCATGCCGCCTGCTGCGGGTGAGCTGCCGACGCCTCCCGCAGCACCCGCGGACGGCGACGCCCCGACCCCGCCCGCCGAGGGAGAGCTGCCCACGCCTCCGGCCGCGCCCGCGGACGGTGACGCGCCGACCCCGCCCCCCGCACCCGCCGAGGGCGACGCGCCGACGCCGCCTGCCGACGGCGAGCTGCCCACCCCGCTCGCGGACGGTGCACGCCCGACCCCTCCCGCCCCGCCGATGACCGGCGACGCGCCGACTCCGCCGGCACCGTCTGCGGACTGCGAGGTCCCGACTCCGCCCGCACCGCCCGCCGACGGAGAGGCTCCCACCCCGCCGACCCGTCCCTCGGCCGGCGAGAGCCCGACCGACGTGCCGACGCCTGCCGAGACCGACGCCCCGACGACCGGCAGCTGACCCCGCCGCCGAGGGAACCGGCTCCGCTCTCGACGCCGCAGTGAAGGTGGCGTCTCGGCGCCCCGCCACACGTCCCCGGCCCCGGATCGCGCGGAAGCACCTCCGGCTCGTGAAATCCGGTTCGGCTCGTCTAAACAGGCGTTTCTGACGAGTCGAACGTGTTCTCGCGAGCCGGAGGTCGTCTCGGAGGGCGGCCGACCGCCGGCGGGAGCACCTCCGGCTCGCAGAATCGCGTTCGGCTCGTCGAAACGGGCGTTTCTCGCGAGCCGAACGTGATGCCGCGAGCCGAAGGTCGTCCGGCGGCGCGGGGCCGGCGCGCGGGACGACGAACGGCCCGGGGGACCTGAGTCCTCCGGGCCGTTCGTCGTCAACGGGTCAGCGCGCGGTGCGGCGCCTGCGGGCGAGGCCGAGCGCGAGCGCTCCGCCGGCCATCAGCGTGAGCGCCGCGGCGGCGGCCCAGCCCGACTCGACTCCGGTGCTGGCGAGTCCCGAGCCGGGGCGCGTGGGCGTGGTGCCGGCGACAGGGGCCGCGCTCGCCGTCGGGTGCGCGCTCGGCGCGACCGTCGGCTGAGCGGTCGGTGCCGTGGTCGGCGCGGTCGTCGGCACTGCAGTCGGCGCGACGGTCGGCTCAGCAGTGGGCGTCGCGGTCGGCTCAGCGGTCGGAGTCGCCGTCGGCGTCGGCACCGGCGCGGCGCCGAACACCTCGGTCGCGCTGCCCAGCGAGGCCAGCACGGTCTCGCCGTTCGCGTCGTCGACACCGTCGTTGTCGGTCACGACGAACACCTCGCCGGAGCCCGTGATGCCGAGCCCCTCGAGCTTCTCCTGCGTCCAGCCGTTGCCGGCCTCGAGCGCGGGCAGCACGTCGGCCGCGAGCGTCTTCTCGAGCACCGGGAGCTCCTCGCCCACGGCCGCACCAGCGCCGTCGGGCAGCGGAACCGTGTAGACCGCCTTGAGCGCCGCATCCGGACCGTTGCGCTTGTCGCGCTCGATCACGGCGAGGGTGCCCGCCGGGGTCAGCGTGATCTCGGAGAGACCGTTCCAGTCGCCCTCGACGCCGGAGGCGGCCTCGAGCGGGTAGCCGAAGAAGCTCCAGCTCTCGTCCGCCACGTCGTAGCGTCCGATCCGCACGATGCCGTCGGCGTCGATCGAGGCCTCGCGCTGCAGCGCGGTCCAGACGATCTCGCCCTCGGCGCCCTGCTCGATGGTCACGCCCTCGAAGCCCTGCGAGCCGAGCGCGTCGGCGACCTCGGTCGGCAGGGCGATGCGCTGCTGCACCGCGCCGTCGGCGTCGAGCTCGAGGAGCGCGTTCTCGGGGCCGGTCGCCCCTTCGGTGACGGCCCAGAAGCCGCCGTCGGCGCGCGCGGCGATGCCCTCGAGGTCGAGGGCCGCCGGCTCACCCGCCTCGGTGACGGTGAGCGACGAGTCGATCAGCGCCGGGGTGACGGAGGTGTCGACCGAGTAGATCTCGCTCGGCGCGTAGGCGCTGTCGCTGACCGCGAAGAGACGGTCGGCGTCGGCCGGGTCGGTCGAGAGGCCCGAGAGGGCGCCCCAGGGCAGCGGCGATCCGTCGACGTCCGCCGACGCGATGGTCGGGAACGCGGGCGAGGAGGCGCCCATCGCGTAGAGCTGCACGCTCGCGCGGACGGCCGCCTCGGCGTCGTCGGTCTCGCTCGAGACGACCAGCAGGTCGCGCTCGGGCAGGGCGAGGAGCCCCTCCGGACCGGGCGTGGACGGCAGCGCCTGCACGAAGCGCGGCGCGGCCGGGTCGCTCACGTCGTAGACCGCGACGAAGTTGGCGCGCTCGGCGCCGACGAAGACGTAGGGCACGCCGTCGTAGGTGGCCGAGAGCAGGCCCTCGGGCTCGGCGCCCTTGGCGTCGGAGCGCTTGTCGGGGTAGAGGCCGAGGCTCACCGCGAGGTGCTCGAACGTGTTGCCGGCGTCCCAGGTGACGGAGCCGGTGGCCGCGTCGAGGATCGACCAGCCGCGGGTTCCGCCCTTCCAGTCGCCCTCGTTCGCGATGGCGATGTGGTCGTCGCCGACCCAGCCGATCGCGTCGGGCTCGCGGGGCACGTCGGTGATCGAGCCGGTGAGCTCGATGTGGTCGTCGTCGAGGGTGTCGATCCCGCTGACGGAGGCGGTGCCCGCCGAGTACGAGGTGACGACGGTGCGGGTGGCCAGGTCGACGATCGCGACGGCGTTGTTCTCCTGCAGGGTCACCGCGACGGCGGTGTCGGCCGGGTTGATCGAGACGTACTCGGGCTCGGGGTCGCTCGGGGTGTCGAGGCCCGGGAGCCCGGTCATGTCGACGTGCTCGGCCACCCACGTGGTGGGGTCGCCCGCGAGGTCCATGACCACGAGCTCGCCGGCGGGCAGCTGGGGGAGGTCGCCCTCCTCGCCGCCCTCGGGGGTGAACTCCTCGTCGCGCTGGTTCTCGATCGCGATGACGGCGGTGTCGCCGGCGGTGGTCACGTCGATGGAGTCGGGCTGTCCGCCGAGCTCGATCGTCGCGACCGGTGCGAGGTCGTCGGCGTGCAGGACGCTGACGTGGCCGGAGGGGTTCGCGAAGTCGCCGTCGCTGGTGTCGACGACCGCGAGCACGTACTCGCCGGTCGCGTAGACCGAGGTGGGCTCGCCTCCGACGCCCACGCCGCCCAGGGGCTTGGGTGCCTCGGGGTCGCTGATGTCGAGGACGTTGATGCGCTGACCGGCCGAGTCGGTCGAGTAGACGAGGCGGCCGTCGGGCGACGCGCTCGAGATCTCGGCGACGGCGGAGTCGACGGCCGGGTCGGCGGCGTTGAGGTACGCGGGCACGGTCGCGATGCGCGTGAAGAAGGAGTCGCCCGCGGCGGCGGCGGGCAGAGCGGCACCGATCGTGCAGCTCGCGAGGGTGAGGGCGATCGCGGCGCCGGCGGCGCGACGGGGGGCGGTGTGACGGGGCACGGGTCTCCTGAGCAGATTCGAAGGGAACCCGCCCACGCTCGCGGCCCCGGATGAACAGCCGGGCTCACGAAGGTGTCCGCGCGGCGAACACGCGGTCGCCGGCCGCAGATCGGGTCTGCACGCCTCCCCTGCTGACTTCGGCGGATCTCGATACGCCCGCCGCGCGGGCTGCTCGATCAGTAAGAAGGGGGCGCCTCGGGTGACGTGACGCCGCCATCCATGCTGGTCGAGTAGCCGCCGCAGGCGGCGTATCGAGACCCGTCTCCCTGCGAACGTCGGCTCTCCGACGCGATCAGCGAGAGGAGGGGGTGAGCCCCTCGCGCGCCGAGCCCCAGGCGGCCAGCGCCGCCCGCACCCGCTCGTCGCGCACGAGCCCGAGCGCCTCCGCGTAGCCGTCCTCGAGCACGTCGTCGATCCGCACGCGCGCCGCGGTCTCGGAGGAGCGCACCGCCGCCTCCACCATCGCGAGGCTCCGCACGTTCGCGTGCACCTCGCCCGACGGCACCTCGCCGGTGCCCAGCACCCGCACGAACTCCGCGAGCGAGCCCGCGATCTCCTCCGGCACCGGATCCAGCGACGCGACCTGCACCGCCTCCGACTCCCGCGCCTGCCACTCCGGAGCCTCGTCGCCGTCCCAGTGCGCCGTGCCGCCGGCGCCGTTGACGCGCCAGTCGCCGTTCCACGACGTCTCGAGGCCATCGGCGCACCAGCTGCCGGTGTAGCTGAAGCGCACTCCGTCGGCGAACTCGAAGACGGCGCTCGCCGCGGCTCCGTCGGCGTACCAGCTCCAGCCGGGGTTGTACTCCTCGCAGTAGACGGCGACCGGGTCGCTGGCGAGCAGGTAGCGCGCCGCATCGAAGGCGTGGATCGCCATGTCGACGAGCAGCACGTGCGCCATCTCGTCGCGGAAGCCTCCGAACCGCGGTGCCTTCGCGAACGTCACCGACGCGGTGCCCAGCTGCCCGAGCCCCGCGATCTGCTCGCGGAACGCGTTGATCGCCGCGTAGTAGCGCCGCGACTGGCTCGTCATCAGCAGCTGCCCCGCCACCTCGGCGGTCGCCGCGAGGATCAGCGACTCGGCGATGGTCGGCGCGATCGGCTTCTCGGACAGCACCGGCAGCCCGGCGAACAGCGCCTCGGAGCTGACCGGCAGATGCGCGCGCGGCACGGTCACGTTGACCACCGCGTCGGCACCGGAGCGGGCGGCGACCTCGGCGACACTGCCGCCGACCGCGATCGGGCCGACTCCCTCCTCCGCTGCCGCCCTCGTGGCCAGATCGACGTCGAGGTCGACCAGCCCGACCAGCTCGGCGTCCGGGGAGTCGCGGATCGTGCGGATCCAGGCGCGCCCCATCGCGCCGGCGCCGACCTGGACCAGGCGCACGGTCATCGGACGAGCGCTCCCTCGTAGTCGTGGCCGGTGTAGAACTGCTCGGTCTCGTAGCGCTGCAGCACCGGGAGGCGGCGCTCGGGCCGCTGAGTCCGCGCCCACTCGACGCCGTTCGCGATCACGCGGCGCACGTGCTCGTGGTGGTAGACGGGGTAGTCCTGGTCGCCGGGGGAGAAGAAGAAGATGCGGCCGTGACCGCGCTTGTAGGTCATGCCCGAGCGGAACACCTCGCCGCCCGAGAACGTCGAGAGGAAGACGAGCTCGTCGGGCGCGGGCACGTCGAAGAACTCGCCGTACATCTCCTGCTGCGGGATGACGAAGGGGTGCGGCACGCCCTGGGCGATGGGGTGCGTGGGGTCGACGGTCCAGACCAGCTCGCGGTCCTCCTCCGAGCGCCAGCGCAGCGTGCAGGTGGTGCCCATCAGCTTGCCGAAGATCTTGGACCAGTGGCCGGAGTGCAGCACGAGCAGGCCCATCCCCGAGAGGACGTGGCGGTGCACGCGCTCGACGACCTCGTCGGCGACCTCGCCGTGGGCGGCGTGCCCCCACCAGACCAGCACGTCGGTGGCGGCGAGGACCTCCTCGGTGAGGCCGTGCTCGGGCTCGTCGAGGGTGGTGGTGCGGACGACGGAGTCGTCGCCGAGGTTCTCGCGGATTCCCTCGGCGATGGTCGTGTGCATGCCATCGGGGTAGATCGCGCGGACCTTCTCCTCGATCTGCTCGTGGCGGTTCTCGCCCCAGACGAGGACGCGGACGGGAGTGGCGGAGGTGGTCACGGGGGTTCCTTCTTCATCGATGGAGGCGCTGCGTCGTGGGACCGGGTGCTGCTGCGGTTAAGCGCTTCACCGGTGCGCGCTCCTAGACTGCGGGAGACCCCCGCCCTGCGTCAACCGCGCACCGGCACCCGATCGCGAGGAGTCGCCGTGGCCACGATGAAGGACGTCGCACGCCTCGCCGGCGTCTCGATGACGACAGTGTCCTTCGTCGTCAACGACTCGAAGCCCGTGACCCCCGAGACCCGCGAGCGCGTGCAGGCGGCGATGCGCGAGCTCGACTACCGCCCGAACGCGCTCGCCCGCGCCCTCGCCCGCCGCAGCTCCCGCATCGTCGCGGTCGTCCATCCGCTCGTCCCGGGCCGCCCGCTCACCACGGCCACGGCCTTCTTCACCGGTGCCGCCGAGGCCGCCGCCGAGAACGGCTACTCGATCGTGCTCTGGCCGACCGTCGGCGGATCGGAGCGGCTCGCCGACCTGCGCTCCGACGGACTGATCGACGGGGTGATCCTCATGCAGGTGGCGTCCGAGGACGAGCGGGTCGCGATCCTCCGCGACGCCGGCACGCCGTTCGCTCTGATCGGCCGCACCCGCGATCCCTCGGCCCTCGACTGGGTCGACATCGACTTCGAGGGCATGGTCGGCCAGGCGATCGAGCGCCTGGCCGGGCTCGGCCACTCCCGCATCGCGCTGGTGCTCGGCGGCGAGGGCTCCGACTTCGGCCCGTACGCGCGCACCGAGGAGGCGTTCGCGCGGATGTGCGCCGCGCGCGGCCTCGCCGGGTCCCTCCTCCGCTGCGACGAGTCGCCGGCCGGCGGCCGCGCCCTGGCGCGCTCGCTCGACGTCGGCGCGGTCACGGCGGTCGTGATCATCAACGGAGGCGCCGCCATCGGCTTCGCACACGAGCTGCGGCACCGAGGCGTGAGCGTCCCCGACGACCTCTCGATCGTGCTGCTCGCCTCCGACCCCGACGTCGCCGACCTCGCCGACCCGGCGCTCGACCTGCTCGTCGGCCCCGGCCACGCCCTCGGCCGCCGCGGCGTCGAGGCGCTGCTCGCCCGTCTCGCCGACCCCGCTGCGCCGCTCCTCCAGGAGCGCATCGGCGGCCCCTGGCGTCCCGGCGGCTCGGTCGCGCCGCCGCGCGCCTGACGCGCGCCGCCGCGCCCCGTCCGCTCCCGAGGGAGCCGGCTCCCGTCGAGGCCGCCAGCTCCAACGGGCGGTCTCGACGGCAGCCGGTTCCCTCGCCGCCGTGCTCGCCGAGCCCGCAGCCCCGGCATGCTGGTCGAGTAGCCCCGGAGGGGCGTATCGAGACCCACCCGCTTCAGCACCTCGGTCCTCAGGCCTCGCCTTCTGGAGCTGGTGGATCTCGATACGCCCGCTGCGCGGGCTACTCGATCAGCGAGGGGCGCCCGGCCCCTCCATGCAGGCCGAGCCCGCAGCGGCCAGCATGCTGGTCGAGTAGCCGCCGGAGGCGGCGTATCGAGACCCACCCGCTTCAGCACCTCGGTCCTCAGGTCTCCCCCTTTGACGCTGGTGGATCTCGATAGGCCCGCTACGCGGGCTGCGGGCTCGATCAGCGAGGGAGGGGCTGCCGGCATGCTGGTCGAGTAGCCGCCGGAGGCGGCGTATCGAGACCCACCCGCGTCAGCACCTCGGTCCTCAGGTCTCCCCCTTTGACGCTGGTGGATCTCGATACGCCCGCTGCGCGGGCTACGGGCTCGATCAGCGCCGGGCGCCCGGCCCCTCCATGCAGGCCGAGCCCGCAGCGGCCAGCATGCTGGTCGAGTAGCCGCCGGAGGCGGCGTATCGAGACCCGCCCGCTTCAGCAGCTCGGTCTTCTGGCCTCGCCTTCTGGAGCTGGTGGATCTCGACACGCCCGCTGCGCGGGCTACTCGATCAGCGAGCTACCCACCGGCGTCAGGGCCACGACCGCGCGGCCTGCGCGTGCGTGTCGACCCAGGCGATCAGGTCCTCGACGGCCGACCAGGCGTCCTTGATCGCCGCCGGCGGCGCGGTGACGGGGAGGCGGGTCAGCGCCGCGTAGTGCTTGAGGCGGAGCAGCGCGATCCGCGGGTGGTCGCGGTCGTACCCCCGCGGGGCCGTCTTCAGCGACGGGCCCGCCAGCTCGAACCCCGCGCTCGTCAGCGCGTCGACGATCTCGGCGAGGCGCGACGCGGCGGTGGGGACCGAGTCGATGGCGGCCCGTGCCCGCGCCAGCTGGTCGCGGCTGGGCTCGTAGAGTCCGCCGCCGACCTCGAGGTGCGCGGCGTTCACGCTGAGGTAGACGCCTCCGACGCTGCCGGCCCACATGCTGGCGCTGGTCCGGTACGGCGACTTGTCGTGGCTGAACCGCACGTCCCGATTGGGGCGCATGACCCGACCGGGTCCGTACTCGGCCTCTGCCTCCGCGAGCAGGTCCTCGAGGGGCTGGCGGAGGACCTCGACGTACTCCTGGCGGTGCTCGTCGAAGAACTGCCGCGAGTTGTCCTTCGTCAGAGCGGCGAGGAACGCGCTCGCGTCCGTCCCGAACCCGGTGAAAGTCATGTCACCACTCTGCCGCGGCGCGTCCGGCTCGGCCTCCCCTTGCGGTCGCCGCCCGGCCACACGCGGGCGACGCCAGGAACGGACGCGCACCGGGGTCTGCGGGGCGACCGGGCCCCGGTTCGCGACCGGTCGACCGGCGCGGCCCCGTCACTCCGCTCCGTGAAGACCGGCCTCAGAAGACCGACCTCAGAAGACCGACCTCAGGGGACGATCGAGTCGATGTAGCCGCCGTCGACGCGGACGGCCGCACCGGTCGTCGCCGAGGCGAGCGGGGACGCGAGGTAGACGACCATGTGGGCGATCTCCTCCGGCTCGATCAGGCGCTGGAGCAGCGACTGCGGGCGGTGCAGGCGCATGAACTCGCGCTCCGCCTCGTCCCACGGCAGGTCGTCGCCGACGAGCGAGCGGGCGAAGTCCTCGACGCCGCCCGTGTGCGTCGGCCCCGCGAGCACGCTGTTGACCGTGACTCCGGTGCCGGCCGCCGTCTTCGCGAAGCCGCGCGAGACGCCGAGCAAGGCCGTCTTCGAGACTCCGTAGTGGATCATCTCGGCGGGAGTGACCACGGCTGAGTCGCTGCCGATGTACATCACGCGCCCCCAGCGTTGCCCGATCATCCCGGGCAGGTAGGCGCGGGTGAGGCGCACGCCGGTCAGCACGTTCACCTCGAAGTAGCGGCGCCACTCGTCGTCCGTGATCTCGAGCGCGTCGGCGCTGCCGAAGATCCCGAGGTTGTTGACGAGCACGTCGACCGTCGGCACGGCCTCGAGCAGTGCGTCGGTGCCGGAGTCGCTCGACACGTCGGCGGCGACCCCCGAGACGGAGGCGCCCGGCACGGTCGCGGTCACCTCCCCGATCGCGCGGTCCACCGACTCCTGCGACCGCGCGTTCACCACGACCGCGGCGCCGGCCCGCGCCAGCCCGATCGCGATGGCGAGGCCGATGCCCTGCCCCGAACCCGTGACGAGTGCCGTCTTCCCCGTGAGATCCAGCCCGATCATCTGCCGCTCCGCTCCCGCGCACCGCCCGCGGGCGCGCTTCCCGTCGAGCGTGCCACACGCGCCACGCCTCGCGCCCGGCGCGATCGATCCGTCGGAGATGCACCGTGCGCTCGACTCGGACGGTGCGTTCGTGACGGATCGACCAGGCGTCAGGTCGAGGGGGACCTTGCGGCTGCGCGACGGCTGCGCGTAGCGTGCACGGGTACCTCGTCGCGAGCCGCGACGTCGGCGCGGCCACCTCACCGGCCGACCAGGCGGCTCGCGGACACGGGGGCTCCCCGCACGGAAGACGGTCCCTTGCGCATCAGCACCGGTACTGCGTCCACGACGCAGACGCTGCCCTCGCACTGACGACCCCCGTGCCCGCCCCCTGAGGCGGACGCCTCCCTCCCCGGGAGCGATGGTTCGTCGTGCGCCGACACCATCACCGGGAGCACTGTGCCCACTGTCATCGCACCTTCCGTCGTCCTCACCGACTGCTCGTTCGCCTGGCCGGACGGCTCGATCGTCCTCGACCGCGTCACCACCGCCTTCGGGCGCGGCCGCACCGGGCTCGTCGGAGCCAACGGCGCCGGCAAGTCCACGCTCGTCCGGCTCGTCACCGGCGATCTCCTCCCCACGAGGGGAACCGTCTCGACCACGGGGCCGGTCGGTCTGCTGCCGCAGCGTCTGGATCGCGGACCGGACGACACCGTCGCCGACCTGCTGGGGATCCGCCCGGAACTCGACGCCCTGCACTCGATCCTCGGCGGCGACGCCGATCCACGGCACTTCGAGGCGCTCGACGACGACTGGGACCTCGAGGCCCGGGCGGTCGCCGCGCTGCACGACGTGGGTCTCGACCTCGACGATCTGCGGCGTCCGGTCGCGACGCTGTCCGGCGGGCAGGCGGTCCTCACCGCCGTCACAGGGGTCCGCCTGCGCGATGCGCCGATCGCCGTCCTCGACGAGCCGACGAACGACCTCGACCGCCGGTCGCGCGGGCTGCTCCTCGACCTCGTCGACCGCTGGCGCGGCACGCTGATCGTCGTCAGTCACGACCGCGAGCTGCTCGAGCACGTCGACGAGATCGCCGAGCTGCGCGACGGTGCGCTCCGCACCTCCGGAGGCTCGTGGTCGGTGTTCGAGGAGCGGCTCGTTCTCGAGCGCGCGGCGGCCGAGCGCGATCTGCGCGACGCCGACCAACTGCTGCGCGCCGAGCGCCGGCAGCGGATCGAGGCCGAGACGACCATCGCGCGCCGGGCGAAGGCGGGCGCCCGATCGGCGGAGTCGATGCCGAAGATCCTCGCGAACGCCCGGAAGAACAGGGCCGAGACGACCGCCGGGCGTCTGCGGGCCGGTCACGGCGAGGCGGAGGCGCGCGCCCGCGAGCAGGTCGACGCGGCCTCGCGGGCGATCCGCGACGACGACACGGTCCGGATCGAGCTCCCCGATCCGGGGCTGCCGGCGGGGCGGCGGCTGGCCGAGCTCACAGTGCGCGGGCGGACCACCGTGCTGCAGGGACCGGAGCGGATCGCCGTCGTCGGGGCCAACGGCACGGGGAAGACGACCCTGCTCGAGCAGCTCGTCGGCGCTCGGGACGCCCGCCCGCATCCGATCGTCGACACTCGCGCGACCGCGCTGACCGACCGGATCGGCTGGCTCCCGCAGCGCCGGGACGGGCTGCTCGACGACGACCGCACCGTGCTCGAGCACGTGTCCCGCGCGGCGCCCGCCGTGCCGACGGGCGACCTGCGCAACGCGCTGGCCCGGCTGCTCCTCCGGGGCGCGATCGTCGACCGGAGGGCCGCGGCGCTGTCGGGTGGGGAGCGCTTCCGCGTGGCGCTCGCCGGCCTGGTCCTCGCGCAGCCCGCTCCGCAGCTGCTCGTGCTCGACGAGCCGACGAACGACCTCGACATGGCCACGACCGACCACCTCGTCGACGTGCTCGCGGCCTGGCGCGGCGCTCTGGTCGTGGTGAGCCACGACGAGACGTTCCTGGATCGCTTGCGACTGGACGCGCGGGTGACCCTCGACCCCGGGTGACCGCCCGCGGAGTCGAGGGTGCGGCCAGAACCTTCTGATCGAGTAGCCCGTGGAGCGGGCGTATCGAGATCCACCAGCGTCAGAAGAACCGGTCGGATGGCCGATCTGCTGGCGGACAGTGGTCTCGATACGCCCCTGCAGGGCTACTCGACCAGCAGGCAGGGGGCGGGCGCTCCTATTACTCATCACCGAGGCGCGAAGCGGTTTCGCCGTTCGTCACAACGCAGGCAGCGTGCACCGGTACCGCGGCCGGCCCGGCCAGCGGGGGTCGGCGGGAGCGGGGACGTCCGTGAATCCGAGACGCCGGTAGAAGCCGATGGCGTCGTCGTCGGTCTCGGCGACGATGACGACTCCCGGATGCCTCCGCCGCAGCTCGCTCACGAGCGCCGACCCCAGCCCCCGCACCCGGGACGCGATGTACTCGATCTCGAGTCCGTCCTCGCGGATCCGCACCGCAGCTAACGCGTCGAGGCCCCCGTCCCCCACCGCTCCGATGATCGAGAGCGTCGGCAGCTCCTCGTCGCGCAGGCGGGCGAGCTCCTCGTCGGGGAGCTCTGCCGCCATCCGCAGCAGCTCGAGGAACCGCGGTGTCGCGAGGTCGGCGGGTGAGAGATCGCGGAGGGCCATCCCCCGATCCTGCCCCCCCCCCCCCCCGTCGCCGCGCCTACTGCGGAGTCGAGGCGGGAGATCCGGGAGTCGCCTCGCGTCAGCCCGAGTGGTGCCGCCCGATCGGCAGCACCAGCGGGGTGCGCGACACGGGGTCCTCGATCACGCGCGACTCCATCCCGAAGACGGCGCGCACCGTCTCGGGCGTCACCACGTCGGCCGGCGTCCCGGAGGCGTACAGCGCGCCGTCGCGCACCGCGAACAGGTGGTCGGCGTAGCGCGCGGCGAGGTTGAGGTCGTGCAGCACGATCACGATCGTGGTGCCGCGGGAGCGGTTGAGGTCGGTCAGCAGGTCGAGCACCTCGATCTGGTGCGAGACGTCGAGGTAGGTGGTCGGCTCGTCGAGCAGCAGCACGTCGGTGCGCTGCGCCAGCGCCATCGCGATCCAGACGCGCTGGCGCTGGCCGCCTGAGAGCTCGTCGACCGGCCGGTCCGCGATCTCGAGGGTGCCGGTCGCGCGCAGGGCGTCCTCGACCACGGCGTCGTCGTCGGCGGAGGCGCCGCGGCCGAACCAGCCGCGGTGCGGGTACCGGCCGCGCGCGACCAGATCCGACACGGCGATCCCCTCCGGCGCGATCGGCGTCTGCGGCAGCAGCCCCACCTGCTGGGCGACCTGCCGTGTCGGGAGGCGGTGGATCGCCTGCCCGTCGAGCAGCACGGCGCCCTCGCGCGGCGTGATCAGGCGCGCCATCGCCCGCAGCAGCGTCGACTTGCCGCAGGCGTTCGCGCCGACGATGACGCTGATCGCGCCGGTCGGCACGGTCAGCGAGAGGCCGTCGACCACCACGCGCTCGTCGTAGGCGAGGGTGACGGAGTCGACGGACAGGGTTCGATGGGTCCCGGTGGGAGCAGTGGCGGGTGCGGTCACAGGGAGCCTCCGGTGCGGTTGCGGCGAGCGAGGAGCCAGAGCAGGAACGGCGCGCCGACGGCGCCCGTGACCACTCCGACGGGGAAGCGTGCGCCGCTGAAGACGAGCCCGGCGACGTACTGCGCGACGAGGTCGGCCGTGAGCACGACGACCACGCCGACGAGGGCGGAGGGGATCAGCAGCGATCGCGCGTCGGGCACGATCCGCCGCGCGATCGGCCCCGACACGAAGGCGACGAACGCGATCGGCCCGGTGGCGGCGGTGGCGACCGCGACGAGTCCGACTCCGACGGCCAGGAGCGCCAGGCGGCTGCGGCGCACGTCGATGCCGAGCGCGGTCGCCGACTCGTCGCCGAGCTGCAGCACCGAGAGCCGGCCCGCGAGGAGCAGGGCGAGGGGCACGAGCACGAGCATCGAGACCGCGAGCGGGGGCACGCCGTCCCACAGCGCCGTGTTGAGGCTGCCGGTCAGCCAGCGCAGCGACTCCTGGACGTCCTCGAAGTCGGCGCGGGTCTGCACGAACGCGATGACGCTCTGGAACATGGCGCCGACGCCGATCCCGATCAGGATCAGCCGCGCGCCGACGACTCCGCCGCCGTCGGCGAGGGAGGCGATCAGCAGCGCCGTCGCGAGCCCGGCCGCGACCGCGATCACCGAGACCGTGGTGCCCGAGAGACCGAAGAACGCGATCGCGACCACGGCGGCCGCGCTCGCGCCCGAGGTGATGCCGATGATGTCGGGGCTGGCCAGCGCGTTCCGCAGCATCGTCTGGAAGATCACGCCGCCCATCCCGAACCCGATGCCGACGAGCACGGCGGTGATGGTGCGCGGCAGGCGGAGGGTGCCGACGGTGAAGGAGGCGCCCGGCACGGTCTCGCCGAGCAGCACCCGCAGCACGTCGAGCGGCGAGTAGACGGTGTTGCCGACGGTGAGCGAGACCACGACCAGCGCGAGGGCGAGGAGCGCGAGGACCGTGCATCCGATCACCGTGCGGCGCAGCCGCTGCCGGCGCCCGGCGACGATGCCGGGACTCGCGACGGCGCTCACAGGGCCCGCACCTTCGAGCGGCGGACGATCGCGATCAGCACCGGGGCGCCGATCAGGGCGGTGACGATGCCGACCTCGATGTCGCTGGGGCGGGCGACGACGCGCCCGAGGACGTCGGCGACGAGCAGGAGCAGCGCGCCGAGCAGGGCCGAGAAGGGGAGCAGCCAGGAGTGCGCCGGTCCGGTGACGCGGCGCGCGAGGTGCGGGACGATCAGGCCGATGAAGCCGATCGGCCCCGCGATCGCCGTGGCCGCGCCGCAGAGCAGCACCGCGGCGACGCCCGCGACGAGGCGGATGCGTCCCACGCGGCGGCCGAGTCCGGTGGCGAGGTCGTCGCCGAGTGCGAGGGCGTCGAGGCCGCGGGCGCTGCCGAGCGCGAGAACCGCGCCGACGGCGACGAACGGCAGGACCTGGACGATGCCGACGGTCTCGGCGCCGCCGACCCCGCCGACCTGCCAGAAGCGGAAGCGGTTGAGGGTCGCCTCCTGCGTCAGCAGCACGGCGGTGAGGAGGGAGGTCAGCGCCGCGGCCGTCGCGGCGCCGGCCAGGGCGAGCTTGAGCGGAGTCGCGCCCTCGCGGCCCAGGGAGGCGACCGCGTAGACGAACGCGCCGGCCGCGGCCGCGCCGACGAAGGCGAGCCAGATGAACTGGGGGAGCGTCGTCGCTCCGACGGTCGCGATGCCGAGGACGACCGCGAGCGACGCGCCGGCA
Source organism: Rathayibacter sp. VKM Ac-2803 (assembly GCF_009807175.1). Classification (NCBI taxonomy): domain Bacteria; kingdom Bacillati; phylum Actinomycetota; class Actinomycetes; order Micrococcales; family Microbacteriaceae; genus Rathayibacter; species Rathayibacter sp. VKM Ac-2803. The sequence goes on from NZ_WUCD01000001.1 coordinate 1,089,628, forward strand.
TTGAGGCCGAGGATGCCCGGGTCGGCGAGCGGATTGCGGGTCATGCCCTGCATCACCGCACCGGCCAGCCCGAGGGAGGCCCCCACCAGCAGTGCGAGCACCGTGCGCGGCACGCGTCCCTGCACCGCCGCGTCGGCGATCGAGTCGGGGTCGGGGGCGGTCAGCGCAGGCCAGATCTCGCCGAACGGGATCTCGCGCGAGCCGTAGACGAGCGAGAGCACCATCGCGACGGCCAGCGCCGCGACTACGACGACGAGCGCGACGGCCCTCGTGCGACCGGCGCCCCGCCCGAGAGTGTCGTCGGGGGCGGGGCGCCGGTGCGGCAGGGAGGTACCGGCGCTCACGACACCTTGTCGGCGGCGGCGGCGAGGCCCGCGGTGTACTCGTCGAGCACCCACGGGATGCTGAGCAGGTTGGGCGACGAGGTCGCCATGGCCTCGGAGGAGTCGTCGGTCAGCACGTAGACCGAGCCGCGCGCGACGGCCGGGATCTTCGAGAGCAGCGGGTCGGCCTGCAGCGCGGCGAGCGTGGTGTCGTCGCCGTAGACGATCAGCACGTCGGCGTCGAGCTGGTCGGCGTTCTCGGAGCTGAGGGTGCCGCTGAACGCCTCGGAGTCGCCGGTGAGGTCGACGACGCTCGGCGCGAGCTCGAGACCCAGGTCCTCGACGAACTTCACGCGGGCGTCGTTCGCCGTGTAGTAGGTGAACGAGCTGGCGTCGGTGGGGTCGTACCAGCCGTACGTGAAGGTCTTGCCCTCGAGCGAGGGGTGCTCGGCGACCGCGGCGTCGATGTCGGACTCGACGTCGGCGACCTCCGCCTCCGCCTCGTCGGCGAGTCCGAGCGCGGCGCCGTCGAGCTTCGCCGAGTCCTGCCAGGTCGTGCCCCAGGCCAGGCCCGGGTAGGCGACGGTCGGCGCGATCTGCGACAGGGTGTCGTAGTCCTCCTGCGTCATGCCGGAGTAGGCGCCGAGGATCACGGACGGCGTGAGGTCGGAGATGGCCTCGTAGGGGATCCCGTCGGTCTCGTCGAAGAGCGTCGGAGTCTCGTCGCCGGCCGCGTCGAGTGCGTCCTTCGTCCAGGCGAGCAGTCCGTCGCCGTCCTCGTCGCCGTAGGAGGCGCGGGTGAAGCCGACCGGGGTCACGCCGAGCGCGAGGGCGACGTCCTGGTTGGTCCAGCTGATCGCGACGACGCGGTCGGCCGACTCGACCGTGGTCTCGCCGAACGCGTGCTCGACGGTGACGGGGAACGCTCCGCCGCCGGCCGTGGCGGCATCGGTCGCACCGGCGTCGGCGCCTCCGGAGCAGGCCGTGAGCAGCAGGGCGGTGAGGCCGAGCGAGGCGACGGCGGTGAGGCGGAGGGGGGTGCGGGAGGAGGGCACGGACGATCCTTCTGAGGGAGTGACGGGTTGCGAAGGTTAACCTAACCTAACTCCCTGGACGCGCTCAAGGCGGGCGCCGTCGACCCTCCAGAAGTCGTCGTGCTCAGCGCTCGAGTACGACGACTGTCGGACTCCCGGGATGCGTCGGTGCCCGAGGGAGCGTCAGAGCGCGCGGAGGACGCGCTCGACGTGCGCGGCCGGCCAGCCCGGCTCGAAGGGGCGCGAGCGCAGCAGCCACCGGTGCAGGACCGGGCCGAGGAGGAGCTCGGCCGCCTCGTCCGCATCGGTGACGCCTCCGCGACGCAGCCGGTCGGCGACGGCGGCCAGCTGGGGCACGAGGAGGCGCTCGCGGTACTGCTCGGCGAGGGCGGCATCGGTCTGGATCGCGGCGGTGAGAGTGCGCAGCAGCGCCTCCCGGGGCGGATCGGTCAGCTCGGCGATCGTCCCGGTGACGAGCAGCTCGAGATCGGCGGCGAGGTCGCCGGTGTCGGGCACGGCGACCCGCCCGTCGGCGCCGAGACTCTCCGCGAGCAGTGCGTCGAAGAGGATCGCGCCGGTCGACGGCCAGGTGCGGTAGAGCGTCTGCTTGCTCACTCCTGCGCGCGCGGCGATGCCCTCCATGGTGAGGGGGCCGGTCTCGGCGAGTGCCAGGGCGGCGGTGTGCACGAGGGTCTGAGTCCGGAGGCGCGCCACGGGTTCGAGGGTACTCGACGAAACGAGACGGTGCGTCCAGTTCTGAGTAGGGTGGGCGGCATGACTGATGCCACCTGGATGATCACGGGCGCGGGCCGCGGACTGGGCCGGGCACTGACCGAGGCGGCCCTCGAGGAGGGGCACGCGGTCGTCGCGACGGTGCGCGGCGAGCACGATCTGCCTCCGCACGACCGACTCGTCGTGCACCGGCTCGACGTGCGCGAGCGAGCAGGGGCCGCCGAGGCCGTGGCGCGGGCGGTCGAGGCCTTCGGGGGGCTCGACGTGCTGGTCAACAACGCCGGGCACGGTCTGATCGGCGCCGCGGAGGAGGTGTCGGAGGAGGAGGCGCGCACGATCCTCGACACCGACCTGCTCGGGCCGCTCTGGCTGTGCCAGGCGGCGATCCCGGTGATGCGGGCCGCCGGCTCCGGGCACCTCGTGCAGATCTCGACCGTGGGCGCAGTCGGGACGATGCCGACGCTCGGCCTCTACAACGCGGCCAAGTGGGGGCTCGAGGGATTCAGTGAGGCCATGGCCGCCGAGATGCGGGCCTTCGGCATCCGCGTGACGATCGTCGAGCCGGGCGCCCTCGACACCGCTTGGGCGGGGAGCGGGATGCGCTTCAGCCGCCCGCTGCCCGCGTACGACCCGCTGCGGACCGAGTTGTTCGGGACGCCGACCGTGCCGTGGCCCGCGAGCTCCGGAGGCGAGGGGCTGGCACCGGCCGAGGCCGCGCGGGCGATCCTGGCGCACGTCGCGTCCGGCGACGACCGCCTCCGCCTGCTCGTCGGCGACGACGCGCCGGCCCAGGTCGCGGCGGCTCTCGAGCTGCGGCGCCGCGACTACGAGCGCGACGCGCGCTTTCCGCGCGGCTGAGCCGCCGATTCAGCAGAAGTCGCGGTAGTCGCACGCGAGTACCGCAACTTCTGCGGAGTCGTCGAGCCTCGAAGCGGCGCGGAGCCCGGGAGGCGACGTCCGGCTCGCGGAATCGCGTTCGGCTCGCGGGAAGGCGCCGATTCGACGAGCCGAACGTGCTCTGACGAGCCCGAGCGTCCCGGCGGCCGAGGTCCGGCTCGCGGAATCGCGTTCGGCTCGTGGGAAGGCGCCGATTCCACGAGCCGAACGCGTTCTCGCGAGCCGGAGGTGCCCGGCGGCAGCACCGGTCAGCGGGGCGTGTTCAGGAGGCGGTACCTCCGTTCGCGCTCGAGCAGGTCGGCGCGTTCGCGGCGCAGCGCGGCGACGTCGGCGTCGGTGAGGGGGAGGCGCCGGTCGCGCCGGCTCCACGCCACCAGCGCGACTCCGAGGCGGAGGGCGAGGCGGTCGAGGAGTCCGGCGGTGCGGCGTCGAGGTCGGGCGAGTGCGGTCGCTCCGAGTGCGGTGTTCACGAGAATGTCCTTCTGGCAGGGCGCGCAGGCGCGCCGAAGAGCGCCTTGAGGGCGCGGCGAGGAGCGCGCCGAGGGCGCGCGGAGGCGCCGCCGGGGAGGCGGCGCGGAGGCACCGCCGAGGAGGCGGCGCGGAGGACCTGCGAGGGTCCCGGACGGGACGTCGATCCGCACGGCGAGACCGTGGGACCGGGAGCTTCTTCAGCGCCGTCACCGTCTGAGCGATGACGAGCGGGAGGCTCGACCGGTCAGTCGGAGAGGGCGCCGAAGAAGCCGGCGGTGGTGGAATGCGTGGTGTTCTGCATGGCCAGGCTCCTTTCGTAGATCGGCTCCGACGACCGTAGCGGCCGGGGGTCGCGCCTCACAAGAGGCGGCGCGCATGAGGGCGGCCTCGATGTCCTCGAGCCGACGCGACCGGGCCGCGACGATGCGCGAGGCGGGGAGCCGCCGAATCGACGCACCGCTGGACACGGCCGGGCACGCTGTTCGTCATCTCTCGCCGCTCAGACGAGAGCACAGGGGCGAGAGCCGGCGAACGGGCCCCCGGGAGCGCACCCGCTCCTACGTCACAAACCTCTCGCCCCCGGGCGCACGTCACAGGCCGACGGCCGCGCCCTCACCCGCCGACGCGCTGCACCGAGTACACGACCCCCGTCTCGGGCCGCAGCAGCGGCGCCATGAGGCCCGCGCTCCCGAGCAGTCCGCCCGAGAGCTCGATGCCGGACTCGCCCCACCACGGAGCCGGCGTGACGCGGTCGCCGCCGCCTCCGATGGTCACCGGCGTCACCCGGTACACCGCCTCCGGGTCGAGGCCCGGCAGACGGAGGCGTCCCGGCGAGACCACTCCCGAGCGCGCGAGCGAGACGTACGAGTAGAGGGCGGCGCTCCGGTCGGAGGCGACCACGCCGTGCACCGCGAGGGTCTCGTCCGGGTGATCGAGCCGCACCAGGTCGCCGCCGTGCAGCAGGGCGCGGTGCTCCCGGTAGAAGGCGATCCACGCGCCGAGCTCGGCGCGCTCCGCGTCGCTCGCCGCGCGCAGGTCCCACTCGATGCCGAGGTGGCCGAACAGCGCGGTGACGGCGCGGAACGACAGGTCGTGCCAGCGGCCCGTCGTGTGCGAGACGCCCGAGGCGATGTGCGAGCCCATCAGCTCCGGCGGGATCAGCTGGGTCGTCCAGCGGTTCATCTGCTGGCGGTCGAGCGGATCGATGTTGTCGGACACCCAGACCCGGTCGGTGCGCTCGAGCACTCCGAGGTCGACGCGGGCGCCGCCGGAGGAGCACGACTCGATCTCGAGGGCCGGGTACCGCTCCCTGATCTCGTCGAGCAGCCGGTAGAAGGCGAGCGTCTGCGTGTGCACGCCGGCCCGGCCGCCGGGGGAGGTCCCGGCGTCCACGAGGTCGCGGTTGTGATCCCACTTGACGTAGGCGATGTCGTACTCGTCGAGGATCGCGAAGATCGCGCCGCGGATGTGCTCGAAGCACTCGGGGATCCCGAGGTTCAGCACCTGCTGGTTCCGCGAGGAGACCGGGAGGCGTCCGCCGGTCGCCATGATCCACTCGGGGTGCGCGCGGGCGAGATCGGAGTCGAGGTTGACCATCTCGGGCTCGAACCAGAGCCCGAACTGCATGCCGAGGGCGCGGACGCGGTCGACGAGCGGGTGCAGGCCCTGGGGCCACACGTCGGTCGAGACGGTCCAGTCGCCCAGCCCCGAGGTGTCGTCGCGGCGGCTGCCGAACCAGCCGTCGTCGAGGACGTAGCGCTCCACGCCGAGGGCGGCGGCCTGCTCGGCGAGCTCGACGAGGACGTCGAGGTCGTGGTCGAAGTAGACCGCCTCCCAGACGTTCAGCGTGACGGGGCGCGGGGAGGAGGGGTGCTGGGGCCGCGCCCGCAGCAGGCGGTGGAAGCGGCGGGCGACCGCGTCGAGGCCGACGCCGTGGGCGGCGTAGAGCCAGGGGCTCCGGTAGCTCTCGCCCTGCGCGAGCCGCACCTCGCCAGGGAGCAGCAGCTCGCCTCCGCCGAGTGTCTGCACGCCCGTCGAGACGCGCTCGACCTGGTGCACGTGGTTGCCCGACCAGCCGACGTGCAGGCTCCAGATCTCGCCGCCGGCGAAGCCGAAGCCGGGCTCGCCGACCGAGAGCAGCGTCGCGGCGTCGGCTCCGGTGCGACCGTGCCGGCCCTCGCGGCGGTGCGCGCCGATGGTCACGCTCGAGCGCTGCGGGACCCGCTCCTTGCCCCAGCGCCCGGCGAAGTCGAGGATCTCGCTCGCCGCGGGGGTGACGGGCAGGGCGAGGAGGAGCTCGTCGAGCTGGTAGACCTCGGCGCCGAGGTTCGTGACCTCGCCGCGCAGTCGAGCGATTCCGGAGGCGTCCATCTCGACCTCGAGATCGAGCGCGAGGGCGGCGACCGGGTCCTCCGCGCGCACCGACAGCACGCGCGCCTGGGCGACTCCGGTCAGCGGCTCGCCGTCCGCCAGGGCGCTGACGACCCGGAAGCGGGGCGAGAAGTCGGCGCCGGCGCGGGAGCCGTTCAGGCCGGGCCTGCCGCTCCAGCCGGTCCACTCCTCGGGGAGCAGGGCGAGCCTGACCGGCTCGTCCATGTCGTTCGGGCTGGGACGCGCGGCCGCTGAGAGCGCGAGCGCCTCGAAGGCGCGGGCGTCGAGCGGGCCGCAGTCGGTGCCCCAGTGCAGGACCGCGGGGAGGAGGGAGTCGCCGAGGTCGAGGACGAGGGCAACGCCGGCGGCGCGCAGGACGACTCCGGTCGGGGAGGTGGTGCCGGTCATGAGGAGGGTCCTTCCGAGTGGCCAGCCGCGCTGCGAGCGCCGCATCCGCAGGATTCGCGGAGGATGAGCTCGCCGTGGAACGCGGTGTGACCGGAGTGGGGCGATGAGGGGGAGGTGACGAGGTCGATGGCCCGGCGCGCCATGGCGGCGACGGGCTGCTCGAGGGTGGTGAGGCGGGGGATGCTGAACGCCGACTCCGAGGTGCCGTCGTACGAGATGATCGCGAGCTCCTCCGGGACGCGGATCCCCAGGTCGGAGGCTCCGCGCAGGAGTCCGATCCCCAGCAGGTCCGAGCCGGCGAAGACGGCGTCGGGCCGCCGGGAGCCCGAGAGCAGGCGCTCGGCGGCGAGCAGCCCGCCCTCCCTGGTCCAGCTGGTGATCTCGACGGAGCCGAGCGGGAGGCCGGCGGCCGAGAGTGCCTCGGCCCAGCCGATCTCGCGGGGGTCGGTGGCGCCGGTCGGGTCGGAGCTCGCGCCGAGCACCAGGTCGATCGACCGGCAGCCGTGCGCCTCGACGAGGTGCCGGACGACCGCGTGCGCACTGGCGACGGCGTCGAGGCCGATCGAGGGGGCCCCGGCGACGGGGCTGAACGAGTCGATCAGGACCGTCGGGATCGCCGGGTCGGCCGCGGGCTGCAGGCTCTCGTGGAACACGCTCGCGAGGATCACCCCGTCGACGCCCCGCGAGTGCATCTCGTTCAGGAGTCGCACTTCGCGCTCGGGGTCGTCGTGGGTGTTCGTGATGATCAGGGCGTAGCCGCGCTCGGCGGCGGCGCTCTCGATCTGCATCGCGAACTCGGCGAAGTACGGGTTGCTGCTGTCGGGCATGAGCAGGGCGAGCACGTGGGTCCGTCCCGTCCGCAGCGCCCGCGCACTGCTGTTGGGCCGGTAGCCGAGCTCCGCGATCGCCTCGCGCACGCGGCGCTGCTTCTCGGGGGTGACGTTCTTCGCCCCCGTGAGGACGTAGCTGACCACCGCGGTGCTCACCTGCGCCCGCTCCGCGACGTCGTTGCGGGTGGGAGCCCGCGGGGATCGTGGTGCGCTCGTCACGGTCGGCCTCCTCGGCCACGGCCCGGGGCCCGGACGATCCGGGCCCCCACCGCTTCGGCTATTCAAACAGCGCGTTGACCTGCTCGTTGGCGTCCGTGAGCGAGGACGGGTCGGCCTGGCCCTCGAGGACGGCGTCGACGGCGGGCGTCATGATGCCCGTGATCTTCGCCGCGTTGTCGGAGATCGGGAAGAGGAACGTGGTCCCGTCGTCGACCTGCTGGGTGAACGCGCTCACGTCGATGCCGCGCTCCGAGAACGCGGCCTGGGCCTTCTCGGTGCCGCTCGGGATAGCGGGGAACACCACGCCCTGCTCGCCGATGACGTCCTGGCAGGCGGGGGAGGCCATGTACTCGACCCAGGCCGCCGCGGCGTCCTTGTTGTCGGAGCCGGACCAGATCGAGTCGGCGAGGCCGTTGAACATCGTCGCGCGGGTGCCGTCGGGGCCGGCCGGCGTCGGCGCGATGCCGACCTCGACTCCGCTCAGACCGGTGAACGAGTTGATGTTCCACGAGCCGTTCGTGAGCATCGCGTACTTGCCGGCGCCGAAGGTCTGCGTCGAGTCGCTGCCCGTGACGGCGGCGACCGAGGGCATGTAGCCCTTCTCGATCAGTCCGGCCATCCAGCCGATGGTGTCCTGGAAGCGCTCGTCGTCGTAGTTGTACTGCGTGCCCCACGGGTTCTTGTCGGTGTAGTTCCAGCCGGTGGTGCCGGCGTACATGCTCCACTGGGTCTGGCCGTTGCCGCCGCCCGAGCCGCTGTCGAGGCCGAGGCCGTAGACGGCGACCCGGCTCTTGTCGAAGCCGGGCTCGTCGCCGCGGACGCCGTTCACATCGACCGTGAGGTGCGCGATCGCCTGCTCGTAGCTGCCGCCGTCGTCCGGGTTCCACTGCAGGGCGGCGATCTGCTCGGGCGTGTAGCCGCCGTCGGTGATGAGCGCCTGGTTGTAGAAGACGGCGACGGTGTCCCAGTCCTTGGGGAGTCCGTAGCGGCTGCCGTCCTGGCCGACCCACAGGTCGGCGAGGCCGTCCTGGTACTGGGTGACGTCGATGCCGTCCTTCTCGACGACGCCGTCGAGGGCGACGAGCTGGTCGTTGTTGACGAAGTCGGCGAACTTCGACAGGTGGTCGGTGAACACGTCCGGCGCGGTGCCGGCGACGAAGCCGTTGGTCAGCTTGGTCCAGTAGTCGTCCCACGAGTACTGCGAGATGGTCACGGTGACGTCGGGGTTCGCCTCCTGGAACCCGTCGGCGCAGCTCTGGTAGGCGGCCTTCTGGTTGTTGTCCCAGAGCCAGTAGTCGATGGTGCCCGAGGCTGCGCTGGTGTCGATGTCGGCGCTGTCGGCGGTCCCGGTGCCGGAGCCGCCGCCCACGCAGCCGGCGAGGGAGAGTCCGAGGGCGGTGACGCCGGCGAGGGTGAGGGCGGACCTCTGGAGGGTTCTGGACATGGTGCTGCGACCTTTCTGCTTCATTGCGAGGGAGGGGGTGCGAGGGGTTCGGGAGGGCGTCACTTGACGCCGGAGTAGCCGATGGAGTCGACGATGCGGCGCCCGAACGCGAGGAACAGGATCAGGACGGGGACGGCGGCGACGAGGGTCGCGGCCATCAGCCCTGCCCAGTCGGGGCTGCCGTTGGGGGTCTGCGAGCGGAACACGCCGAGCGCGACGGTGAGCACGCGCGACTCCTCCGTGTTGCCGGCGAGCAGCGGCCAGAAGTAGTCGTTCCAGGTGTTGATGTAGGTGAGGATCCCGAGCGTGGCGAGCGGGGCGACGCTCATCGGCACGATCAGCCGGAAGAAGATGCGGAGCTTGCCGGCGCCGTCGAGCTCGGCCGCCTCCTCGATCTCGCGGCTGATGCCGAGGAAGAACTGGCGGAGGAAGAACACCGCGAACGGGGTCATCAGCAGGGTCGGCAGGGCGAGCCCGGGGATCGTGTTGAGCAGCCCCAGGTCGCGCATCAGCACGAAGTTCGGCAGCGCCGTGAAGATCGGCGGGACCATCAGCGCCGTCAGGAACGCCGAGAACACGAGGTTCCGACCCGGCCAGCGCAGGCGGGCGAAGGCGTAGGCGGCGAGCGAGCAGAACAGCAGCTGACCGGCGGTGACGAGCGTCGCGTAGGCGACGGAGTTGCGCAGGTAGAGCCAGAAGTCGACGGAGGCGCCCGAGCCGCCCTCGGCGATCGCCTGCTCCTGCGTCGCGAAGCCGAGCACCCGGGCGAACGCGCCCCAGGTGAACTCGACCGGCAGGAGCGAGGTGGGGTTGCTCGCGAGGGCGTTCTCGGTCGAGAAGGCCGTGCGGATCATCCAGAAGAAGGGGAACAGCGTCACGAACAGGGCCACGATCATCGCGGTCCAGGCGAGGACCCGGCCGAACGAGGGGCGGCGGCGGCGGACGGCTCGGCGGGGCGAGCCGGGGTCGGGGGCGGCGGGGCCGACGACGGCGTCGGCGATCAGGGTGGAGGTCATCGGGGATCCCTAGGCGAGGTCGGACTGGTCGGCGCGCATCAGCCGGAGCTGGAAGAACGCGACGCAGGCGAGGATGAGGAGCAGGACGACCGAGATCGCACTGGCGTAGCCGAAGTCGTTCTCGCCGAAGCCGACCTGGTAGATGTAGTACTGGATCACCCGGGTGGCGTTGACCGGCCCGCCCCTGGTCGTCACGGCGACGGTGTCGAACACCTGGAACGACCCGGTGACGGTGATGACGAGCACCAGCGCGAGGATCGGCCGCAGCAGCGGGAGGGTGATCCTCCAGAACGAGCGCCACTCGCTCGAGCCGTCGATCGCCGCCGCCTCGTAGACGTACGGCGGGATCATCTGCAGCCCGGCGAAGACGAGCAGGGCGGTGTAGCCCATGTGCCGCCACACGTTCACCAGCGCGATGGTGGGGATCGCCCAGCCGGAGTCGGCGAAGAACGGGATCCGCGTGAGGCCGAGCCACTCGATCACGCTGTTCACGAAGCCGAGCTGGTAGTCGAGCAGCAGGAACCAGATCATCGCCGCGATCACGTTCGAGATCAGGAACGGCAGGAGGATCGTGCCGCGGATGACGACGGACTGCGTCAAGCGGTGCATCAGCACGGCGAGACCGACGGCGACGATCGTCTGCACGACGATGTTGATGGCGACGTACTGCAGGGTCACGCCGACCGAGTTCCAGAACAGCGGGTCGGAGGCGAGGCGCACGTAGTTGTCGAGGCCGATGAACGACGGGGCGCTCATCAGGTTGTAGTCGGTGAAGCTCAGGTAGATGCCGCGGACGGCGGGGGCGACGTAGAACGCGCCGAAGCCGATCGCCGCCGGCAGCACGAACGCGAGGGCGACGAGGATCTCGCGGCGCTTGGCGGCCCGGCGGCCGGGGGAGACCTTCGCGGGGAGGGCGGGGCGGGTCGCGGTCATCGGCTGCGCCGCTCGCCGCGGGGGGCGCGGGTCGGATGTGAGTGCACGGTGACTCCTTCGTCGAATGCCGTGGTGCTGCCCGGTCGGGCCTTTAGCTACTCGTGTAGCCAAGAGGGAAGCTACACGGGTAGATTCTTGGCGCGCAAGGTTTGCGCCAATGTCGTGACATATAGCCGTCGCTTGTCGTTCTTCGGCAGGCCGCGGCGAGAAGGAGCCCCCGTGACAGAGCTGTCCGTCCCCGCCCCCGACTCGATCCGGGTGCAGGTCGACCCCTCCGGCCCGTTCGTCGCGAGCGATCGCTCGGGCGTGCGGGTCGCGCTGACGGGGGTCGGTCACGGCCTCCGGATCGACGTCGCGGCGCTCGCCGGAGTCGCGCGGGTCGCCCTGCGCTGGCACGAGGCGACGCCCTCCTCGGCCCGCGTGCTCGGCGACGCATGGGAGCGCTCGTACGGCGAGCTGGAGTGGTGCGCGGTGCGACCGGAGCGCGTGCTGCCGTGGACGGCGCTGGTCGCCGACCCGGTCTCCGGGGTCACCCGGGGCTTCGGCGTCGAGGTCCGCGGCGGCGCCTTCGCGTTCTGGCAGGTCGACCCGCACGGGGTCACGCTGACGCTCGACCTGCGGAGCGGAGGAGCGGCCGTCCGCCCGGGCGACCGCGCGATCCACGCCGCCACCGTCCGCCGCACGACGTCCGACGCCGGAGCGTTCCGCGCGCAGCAGGAGCTGATGCGCCTCCTCTGCGCCGATCCGCTCGACACGGCGGGGCCACTGGTCGGCGCCAACAACTGGTACTACGCCTACGGTCGCGACTTCGGGCTCGACGCGGTGGTCCGCGACGCGCGCCTGGTCGCCGACCTCGCCGGCGACCACGCGGTGCGCCCCTTCGGCGTCATCGACGACGGCTGGAGCCTCGAGGGCACCGCCGACGGTCTCGCCTCCTCCCCGGGCCCGTGGCGGCGCGGTCGACCCCGGGAGTTCCCCGACATGGCCGCGGCCGCCGCAGCGATCCGGGAGGAGGGCGTGCGACCGGGCGTCTGGTTCCGGCCGCTGCTGACCCGCGACTCCTCGATCGAGGGCGCCCGTGCTGCCCGGGACGGTGCGATCGCGCTCGACCCGAGCTCGCCCGCGGTCCTCGAGCTCGTCACCGAGGACTTCGCCCGGCTGAGCGGCTGGGGCTTCGAGCTCATCAAGCACGACTTCTCGACCTACGACCTGCTCGGCCAGTGGGGCCCCGAGATGGGAGCGTCACCGGGCGGCGGGCCGGCGCTGCACGATCCCTCGGCGACCACGGCGGAGGCGCTCGTCGGCTTCTACCGCGCGGCACTGGCCGCCTCCGGTGATGCGATGGTCCTCGGCTGCGACGTCGTCGGGCACCTCGCGGCGGGCCTCGTGCACGCCCAGCGGATCGGCGACGACACCTCAGGACTCGACTGGGACCGCACCCGCCGCGTGGGCGTCAACACCATCGCCTTCCGGCTCGCGCAGCACGGCGCCTTCTTCACCGCCGACCCCGACTGCGTGGCGAGCACACCGGGCACCGACTGGGAGCTGAACCGCCGGTTCCTCGACCTCGTCGCCCGCAGCGGCACCGCGCTGTTCGTCTCGGTCGACCCCTCGACCCGCTCGGCCGCCGTCGACGACGACCTGGCGGCGGCCCTCCGGATCGCGCTCGACGGAGGCGCCCCCGGCGGCGTGGAGCCGGTCGACTGGCTCGACTCGCCCACTCCGTCGACCTGGTGCATCGGCGGCGAGAGCGTCGAGTACGACTGGCTCGAGGCCGGCGGAGCCGACCCGTTCGAGCCGTTCGTCTCGGCGAGCCCGGAGGCCTGACGGGCGGCTCGCGTGCTCCTCTCGAGCGGAGGGGGCGCCGGCGCCGGCCGACGTTCGAAGGGAGATGGGTCTCGATACGCCCCTGCGGGGCTGCGGGCTCGACCAGCGAGCTTGCGAAGGTCTGTGAGGAGAATCGACCTTCTGGGGATGGTCCCCTCCCTCGCTGATCGAGCCCGCAGCCGCGGAACGCGGCGTATCGAGATCCACGTCCATCAGAAGCCCGGGGCTGACGCCTGATCTGCTGACCTCCTGCGTGTGGTCCTCTTCTTCGCTGATCGAGTAGCCGCGGGACGCGGCGTATCGAGATCGACGTCCGTCAGTAGCCGGGGCAGAAGACCGATCCGCTGACGCTGGTGGGTCTCGATACGCCCCTGCGGGGCTACTCGACCAGCAGGGGGGGGGGCGAAGCGGCTCCGCCGCGTGCGGCGGCTGCGGTGCACCCCTCGGTCAGGGGGCGGGCGGTGCCTGCACGGAGTCGCGGCGGACCAGCGGGCAGGGCAGCAGGACGGGGTGCGATGCCAGCAGCAGCTCCTCGCCGCGGCCCGCGAGGAGGCCGACGAGGGTGTCGACCGCCCAGGCGCCCATCTCGTAGTGCGGGAGGGCGACGGTGGTGAGGGGCGGGTAGAGGCCCTCGGCGATGATCTCCTGGTTGTCGAAGCCGACGACGGAGAGGTCGCGGGGGATCTCGAGGTGCAGCTCGGCGGCGGCGCGGTAGGCGCCCATCGCCATGCGGTCGTTGTAGCAGAAGAGCGCGGTGGGCCGGTCGGCCCGCTCGAGCAGCAGCTTGCCCGCTCGGTAGCCGCCCGGGCTCTCGGAGAGCTCCTCGACGATCAGCGACTCGTCGATCGGGATACCGGCCTCGGTGAGGATCTCGCGGTAGGCCTGCAGGCGCAGGCGGGTCGCGGGCACGTCCTCCCGGTTGGTCAGGAACCCGATGCGCCGGTGCCCGGCGTCGACCAGCTCCGACACCGCGGCCCTCGCTCCGCCGACCTCGTCCGGGACCGCGGAGGGGATGAGCCCGCCGAGGTCGCGCGCGTCGATGAGGACGGTCGGCACCGACGGCGGGTGGGGGAGCGAGACCTCGCGGTGGAACATCGTGGCGAAGAGGATCCCGTCGACCTGCTGGCGGAGCAGCGTGTCGATGTCCGCGCTCAGGTCGGACGACTCGCGCACGGTGTTGATCAGGACCAGCGTCAGCCCGTGGGCGTGCGCCGCCTCCTGTGCGCCGAGGATGATCCGGCCGGCGTGCGGGGTGGTGGCGATCTCCTCGCTGATGAGGCCGATCATCTCGGTCCGCTGCCGACGCAGGCTCCGCGCGATCCGGTTCGCTCCGTAGCCGAGGCGGGCCGCGGTCGCCCGCACCCGCTCCCGGGTCTCGACGCTCGCCCGGGCCGACTCCACGTCGTTCAGGATGTGCGAGACCGTGGTGACGGAGACGCCCGCCTCGCGAGCGACGTCGCGGATGCCGACTGCCTTCTGCGCCATGTCCGACACCTCCTCGATCGTTCGCCGCCGCCGAGACTACCGGCGTCAGCCCTTGACGGCGCCGAGCGTGAGCCCGGCGACGATGTGGCGCTGGAGCACCAGGGTGAGCAGGATCACGGGCACCGAGTACAGGACGGCGAGGGCGGTCATCGCGCCCCAGTCGAGGCCGAACTGGGTCTGGAAGTTCGCGATCACGATCGGAGTCGTCTGCGCGCGGACGGCGGTGAGCAGCAGCGCGAACAGGAACTCGTTCCACGACGCGAGGAACGCGAAGATCGCGGTCACCGCGACTCCGCCCGCCGTGACCGGGATCACGACCCGCCACAGTGCGCCGAGCCGGCTCGCGCCGTCGATCTTCGCCGCCTCCTCGAGCTCGGCCGGGACCGCCTCGAAGAAGCTCGACATCAGCCAGATCGAGAGGGGCAGCGAGATCGTGGTGTGCGCGATCGCCAGGGCGAGGGACGTGTCGGCGATGCCGAGGCTCCGGAAGATCGAGATCATCGGCGCCCCGACGACGATCGGCGGGACCATCCGCATGACCAGCGCGCCGACGATGAAGACGCGCCCCAGGCGGGTCCGGAACCTCGTGACCGCGTAGGCCGCAGGGATAGCGAGGACGAGCGAGACGGCCGTGCTCAGCACCGCGGTGACGATGCTGTTGATGAACGAGGCGACGACTCCGTCCCGGGAGAGCGCCGCGGAGTAGTTGTCGAGCGTCCACTGGGTCGGCAGGATCCGCGGCGGGACCGAGATCGTCTCGAGCGGCGTCTTGAAGGACGTCAGCAGCATGTAGACGAACGGGAATCCGTACAGGACGACGGCGAGGGCGAGGGCGATCCAGATGATCGCGCGCGGGCCGACGCGGGTGGCTTCGAGGCCTTTCATGAGTTCTGCTCTCCACCGGGTCGCCAGATCGCGAGGATCGCGACGAGCGCGACGGCGAGCATGACGACGAGGTACATCGTGCCCATCGCGCTGGCGAGACCCGGATCTCCGAATCGGATCATGGTGCGGTAGATCAGCAGCGACATCGTCTCGGTGCTCTGCTGGGGTCCGCCGTTGGTCTGGATGAGGATCACGTCGAACGCGCGGGCGGCGTCGATCCCGCGCAGGATCAGTGCGACGGCGATGACGGGGCGCAGCAGCGGGATCACGATCCGGAAGAGGATCGCCGGGTAGCGCGCTCCGTCGAGGCGGGCGGCCTCGATGATGTCGCCGGGGATGTTCTGGAGGCCGGCGAACAGCACGAGGGTGATGAACGAGGTGGTCAGCCAGATGTCGGGGATGGCGACCGAGAACAGCGCGATCGAGGGGTCGCTCAGCCAGGCGATCTGGCCGGGCGAGGAGAGGATCCCGATCCGGGCGAGCACCTCGTTGACGATGCCGACGTTGTCGATCAGGAGGAACCGCCAGAGCAGCCCGGCCACGATCGGCGCGATCATCAGCGGGTACAGGAAGATCGTGCGGAAGACCCGGGACGCGTCGCCGAGGGCCGTGAAGAGCAGCGCGACACCCAGGCCGAGGACGAACTCGAGGGCGACGACGATGATCGTGTAGACGACCGTCCGCCACGACGCGTTCAGGAAGTCGGGCGAGGCGAACGCTGCGGCGTAGTTGCCGAGCCCGATGAAGTCGCGCGTCCCGCCGATCGGGTCGATCGAGAAGAACGAGTCGCCGACGAACTGCAGCAGCGGCCAGCCGACGAAGACGGCCAGGAACAGCGTCGCCGGGACCATCAGGAGGGTGGCGAAGCGCTTGTCGCTCAGCGAGCGGCGCGGGGGCCGGTCCGGCCGGGGGCCGGAGGGGGAGGTCCCCGTCCGGCCCGCGGCCGGCGCCTGAGTGGCGGAGGTCACTTCGCCACCAGGGTCTCGACCTGCTGCGCGGCGTCGTCGAGGAGCTGCTGGTTGTCGGCTCCGGGCTCGACCGACTTCTGCAGCATCGGGATCAGCACCGTGTCGACGATCTGCTGCCACTCGGCGACCGCGGGGCGCGGGAGGGTGGCGGGGGAGTTCAGGGTGTCGAGCAGCGGCTTGTAGTTCTCGAAGCCCTCGACGTCCTGGTACTTCTCGAGGACCGAGATGCGCGAGGCGAGGCCCAGGCTGGTCTCGGCGCTGAGCTCGTTGTTGTCGTAGGCGTACTGCACGAACTCGAGTGCCTTCTCCTGCTTCTCGCTCGCCTCCGCGACCGAGAGGTACCACGCGCCGGGCACTCCCGCGGGCCCGGCCTCGCCGCCGATCATCGGCGCGACTCCGACGTTGCCGGCGACCGCGGCGTCGGCCGGGATCTGCCGGTAGGCGTGCGCCCAGAAGCGCATCATGGCCGTCTGGCCCTGGTTGAAGAGGTTCTGCGCCCCGGCCCAGTCGAGCTGCGCGGCGCCGGGAGGAGCGTAGGGCAGCAGGCTCGTGTAGAAGTCGAGCGCCTCCTTGCTCTCGGCGTCGCCGAGCGAGACGGCTCCCTCGGTGTCCGTCACCATGGTCGTCTCGCCGGTCTGCGACAGCGTCGCGAGCCACTCCGTCTCGACGGCGCCCTTCACGTCGGTCCCGTACAGGTCGGTCGTGCCGTCGCCGTCGGTGTCCTGGGTGAAGAAGGCGGCTGCGTCGCGGTACTGCTGCCAGGTGGTCGGCGGGACGAGGTCGTAGCCGTACTCGGCCTTGAAGGCCGCCTGCTGAGCGGGGTCCTCGAAGAGGTCGGTGCGGTAGTAGAGGATCTCGGAGTTTGTCCACGCCGGCATGCCGACGTAGCTGCCGTCGACGTCCGCCTCCTCGACGAGGGAGGGGAAGAGGTCTGCGACGACGTCGTCGGTGTAGAGGTCGTCGAGCGGAGTCACGGCGCCGGCGAAGGCGGGCAGCCAGATCGCGTCGAGGGCCGCCACGTCGAACGAGACGCTGCCCGCGGAGAACTCGCTGTTGAGGCGGTTGTAGAGCCCGTCGTAGGGCAGCTCGACGAAGTCGACGGTCGTCCCCGTGTCCTCGGTGAACTTGTCCGCGATGGGCTGGAGCTCGACGAGACCGCCTGCCTCGACCAGGACGATGACCGTGTCGGCATCGCCGGAGGCGCCGGTGCCGCCGCCCGCGCCGCAGCCGGCGAGGACGGTGGTCGAGGCGAGGGCGACGGCGCCGACCAGGAGGACTCTGCGCCGGGCGAGGGGGCGGGGTGTTCTGCGAAGCGACATTGATTCGGCTCCAATCGAGAGCGCTGTGCGGGGGTGCCGGGGGGTCGACGGATGCCGACGAAGGACAGCATGCACGGGATGCCGACGTTTGACAAGACGTTTTGGCAAAACGTATTGTCACCTCATGACCTCGACCTCCATCGACGCGGCTGGACGTCTCGACGGCGCCCCCGCGCCTCGGGCGGAACGCCCCCGCATCCACTTCACCGCCGAGTCCGGCTGGATCAACGATCCGCACGGGATCACCGTCCACGACGGGCGGTACCACCTGTTCCACCAGTACGTGCCCGGCAGCGCGGTCTGGCAGCCGACCTGCCACTGGGGCCACGCGGTCGGGACGGACCTGCTGCACTGGGAGCGCCGCCCGATCGCACTCGCCCCGGGCGACGGCGACGGCGGGATCTGGACCGGTAGCCTCGTCGATGCGGAGGACGGTGCTCGCATCCTCTACACCTCGACGATCGCGGAGGATTACGCGCTCGGGCGGATCCGCGTCGCGCGCCCGACCGATCCGAGCTGGGACGTGTGGGAGAAGGGCGACGTCCTCCTCCGGCCGCCCGCCGACCTCGACCTCGTGGTCTTCCGCGATCCCTTCGTGCTCCGCGAGGAGGCCGGGTGGCGGATGTTCGTCGGCGCGGGCACCTCCTCCGGCGACGCGCTCGCGATCACCTACACCTCCGCCGACCTCGACTCGTGGCAGTACGACGGCGTCGCCGCCCGCCGCTCGACGAGCGAGCGCGAGCCGGTGTGGACGGGGGCGCTCTGGGAGTGCCCGCAGATCGTCGAGATCGACGGTCGGCACGTGCTGATCAGCTCCGTGTGGGACGCCGACGTCCTGCACTACGCGGCCTACGGGATCGGCGAGTACCGTGACGGCCGCTTCGAGGCGCGCGACTGGGGGCGGCTCAGCTTCGGCGACTCCTACTACGCCCCGTCGTTCTTCCGCGACGCGGAGGGCCGCCCCTGCCTGATGTTCTGGATGCGCGGCGTCGAGGACGCGGAGGCGGGCTGGACCGGTGCGCTCAGCGTCCCGCACCTGCTCGGGATCCGCGACGACCGGCTCGTCGTGCTGCCCCACCCCGCGTGGGCGTCGGCCCCCGGTGCTCCCGTCGACCTCGAGGATCTGACGGGTGCCCCGGTGCTGATCGGCTGGACCCCGGAGGGCGCGGGCGACCGGCTCGAGCTCGGGGCGGCGACGGCGCTGGTCTGGGACGGTGCCGCGGTCGCGCTCGAGCGCTCAGGCGCGGAGACCTCGAGCGCCCCCCACCGCGGCGGTCGCCTCGAGGTGCTCCTCGACGGGCCGGTCCTCGAGGTCGTGACCTCGGCCGGAGTGCTGGGCGGGCCGATCGCCCCGGCGACGAGCGCCCGCGCCGTCGGCGGGCGGGCGGAGGCGCGGGCGCTCGCCTGATCGAGCGGCGCCCGCCCTCCGTCAGTCCCCGATCCCGGGCGTGGCTCTGACGGCGTTGACGCTCCGGTCGGCGACGACCTCGGCGTCGGTCCCGGAGTCGAGGATCGTGTTGCCGACCGACTCGGCGTCGACGACGACGGTCGCGAGGGCGAGCCCGCCGGCGGCTCCGGTGTGCAGCAGCGCGTCCACCTGCGCCTCGAAGGCCGAGCCGCCCGAGGCCGCGCGCACGTCCTTGCCCACCATGTGGTTGGCGGCGATGTGGTTCCCGGTCCCCGCCGTCAGCCGGATGACGACCGGTCGCTCGCCGGCGGGACGGACCTTCTGCGAGTCGACCACCTCGGAGAAGTGGTTGCCGATCACGGAGTTGTCGCTGCCGTCGAGGACGAGGAGCCCGTCGCTGTCGGCCCGCCCGTTGTCGACGCCCAGGAACGGCGTCCACGGCTCGTGGTCGCGGAGGAGGTGGTTCGAGCCGACGAGGTTCTCGGAGCTGCCCGCCTCGAGCACGACCATCCCGGGGTAGAAGGAGTGCAGCCGGTTGTTGGTCACGCTCGACCGGGTGACGCCGCGGAGGCGGACGCTGCTCTCGCCGCGCGGGAAGACGTTGTTCGCCGTGATCAGCAGCCCGCCGTGGTTCTCGGCGTAGATCGAGTGACCGCGGGGTCCGGCTCCGATCAGGTTGTCGGTGATCTTCGACGCCTGACCCCAGCCACGCAGCTCGATGCAGGATCCGCACTCGGCGATGAAGTTGTCGTGGATCGAGAACGCGTCGGCGTTGTCGATCCGGAGGGCGTGCTCGAGGTAGACGAACCCCATGCCGGTGACGCGGAACGAGTCGTTGGCGCCGGCGACGCGGATGCCGGTCCTCCCGTTGACGTAGGTGTTCTCGGGGTGCCGGTCGGAGCCGTCCGCCTCGAAGTGCAGCCCGTCGATGCAGAAGTCCGCGAACTCGACCGAGCTGATCCGGGGGCTGCCCTCGCGCTTCACGAGGAACGCCGCCCCCTCGCTCTCGTCGGCGCCGTCGGCCACGGGGATCCGGACCATGATCCGGCTGCCCCCCGGCCAGAGCTCGTGCAGGTCGGGCCACTCCTCCTCGGGCACGTTGAAGCGGATGCTCGACGAGGTGAAGCCGTGCCCGGAGCCCTGGATCCTGAGGTAGCTGATGTCGATCACGACCTGCGTCAGGAGGGGGTAGTCGCCGGGCGGCACGACGATCACGGCCCCCGGCTTGCCGCGGCTGTCGTCATCGGTGGCCGTCTGCCGGCTCTTGATGTCGGCGAGGATGCTGGTGAAGACCTCGCCGATGTCCTCGAAGGGATCGCCGATCGGCCAGGTGGTCACGTCGTAGAGGTTGGCGGACGGCATGGGTGTCTCTCTCGCTCTCGGGTCGGTGCTGGGGTGGAGGGGGGCGCGGCGGGCGGCCGCGCCCCCCTCCTGTCTCTGCCTCTGCAGGTCAGGGTGTCGGACGGAATCCGTAGCTGGTCGTCGCGGCCCTGAACTGCGCCTCGGTGCCGCTGTCGAACACGCGCGAGTTCGTCGTGCCGGCGTCGAGCACCACGGTGTGGACGACGAGGTTCGTGATCACGTGGTTCGCGCCGATCTGGTTCTGGTCCCCCGACTGCACGCGGAAGACGGCGGGCGTCGCTCCCGCCGGCGCGACCTGCTCCGGCGGCATGATCAGCGAGACGTGGTTCGCGGTGATCGTGTTGCCGTCGCCGTTCACCTGGACGACGCCGAACAGGTCGTCGCGGCCGTTCCCGACCCCGATGAAGGGCCCGAAGGTCTCGACCTGGCGCTCGAGCACGTTGGAGGCGATCAGGTTCTCCTTGCAGTTCCCCTCGAGGGTGATCATGCCCGGGTAGAAGGAGTGCAGGCGGTTCGACGAGACGCTCGAGCGGTAGCAGTTCTTCAGGTG
Source organism: Rathayibacter sp. VKM Ac-2803 (assembly GCF_009807175.1). NCBI lineage: Bacteria > Bacillati > Actinomycetota > Actinomycetes > Micrococcales > Microbacteriaceae > Rathayibacter > Rathayibacter sp. VKM Ac-2803. The sequence continues at coordinate 1,110,109 of NZ_WUCD01000001.1, forward strand.
CACCGAGTCGATCCCGCGCGGGAACACGTTGTTCCCGGTGATCAGGAGTCCGTTGTGCCCCTCCGCGAAGAGCGAGAAGCCGACGGGACCGGCCCCCAGGTGGTTGTCGCTCACCTTCGACGCCTGGCCCGAGCCGACGAGCTCGATGCAGCTGCCGCACTCGGCGAGGAAGTTGCCCGAGACGTCGAGGGCGTCGGCGTCCTGGACGATGAGCCCGCGCTCGAGGTAGACCATGCCCATGCCGCGCACCCGCGTCGTGTCGGTCGCCGTGGCGAACCGGATGCCGACCTTGCCGTTGCGGTAGGAGTTCTCGTCGGCGCCGAACGAGACTCCGTCGAGGCAGAAGTTCTCGAAGGTGACCGAGTTGAGGCGGGGGTCGCCCGTGCGGGTGACGAGGAACGCCTCCGAGGTGCCGTCGGTGTTCTCGACGCGGACGTGGCTGCCGCCGGGGTTCAGCTCCTTCCACGCCGAGGTGACGCCGGCGTTGTAGCGGATGCTGAGCGAGGTGAAGCCGTGGCCGGATCCGCGGATCGTCAGGTAGCTGATGTCGACGACGACGCGGGTCTTCAGCGAGTAGGTCCCCGGCGGGATGTAGACGACGGCGCCGGGCTTGTCGGCCTGGGCGGGCTGCGTGCGCTTGATCTCGGCGATGATGTCGTTGATCACGGCGCCCAGATCGCTCTGCGCGGTCACCTTCCGGCCGCGCACCTTCCAGTCGGTGACGTCGTAGACGTTCGAGACACGGGCGTCGCTCGACGTCGTCGCGACGGCGGCGGTCACAGCAGGCCCACCGGGACGGAGCGGCGGCCCGCGGCGACCGGGGCGGCAGCGGCAGCGGCAGCCGGCTCGAGCTGACCGGACCACGCGGCGACGACGGTGCTGATGCTCGCCGCGACCCGGAGGACGGTGCGGCGGCTGAGGACGGGGGTGGACATGCTGTCTCCTCTTCGAGTGCAGGTCGCTCGGCGGACGATGTCCACCGGCGGCCGCCAAAACGTTTTGGCACGCGACGACAAGACTAGTGCCGAGTCGCCGGCGAACGGAAGGGCCGGCTCGCTGGTGGGCAGCTCGAGTCGTGCCGTTCGTCGCTGTGGAGCGCAACGGCCCGCTAGTCGGCCCAGCCTGCGCGGGTCAGCCGTTCGAGGAGGCGGGTCAGCGTCTGCACGTCGGCGTCTGGCCAGGCGCTGACGCGGTCGCCGAACTCGCCGCCGCGCTCCGCGAGCACGCGGGCGACGCGCTCCTCGCCCGCCGTCGTCAGGCCGACGATGACTCCGCGTCGGTCCGTCGGATCGGGAGTGCTCTCGACCAGCCCCAGCGCGCGCATCCGCCCGAGGAGCGTGCTGGTCGAGCTGCGGTCCATGCCGAGCGCTTCGGCGATGACGCTGGGCCTCGCGGGCCCGAAGGCGTGCAGCCACCGCGCGATGTGGAACGCCGCCGGCTGCAGCTGCTCGTGGAAGGAGGCGGCGCTGCGCTCGCTCAGCGCGCGGGTCGCGCTCAGCAGTGCGTTGATGCCCTCCCCGAGGGCCAGCTCGAGGTCGCGCCGATCCGTCGATGTCGTTTGCACATCCCCATCATACTTCCTAAGGTGATGGGCATCGACAAACTACTCGATCGCCCTCTCCGAGCGGTGGCCCGGGCGCCGACGAGGCCGCCGCTTCGCCCGCTGGACCGACAGAAGGACCCGTCCCATGACATCCGCGCCGCTCATCGTCATCACCGGAGCCACCAACGGCCTCGGCCGCATCGCCGCCGGCGACCTCGCCCGACAGGGCGCCCGCCTCGCCATCACCGCCCGGAGCCGGTCGAAGGCCGACGAGACACGCGCCGAGATCCTCGCTCGCTCTCCTCGCGCCGAGATCGACGTGTTCCTCGCCGACTTCACCCGCGTCGCCGACACCCGGAGGGTGGCTGCGGAGATCGGAGCCCGCTACGACCGGATCGACGTGCTCGTCAACAACGCGGGCCTCCACGCCTTCGAACCCCGCATCACCCCCGACGGACTCCCCGAGATGATCGCCGTGAACTACCTCACGCCCTTCATCCTGACGAACGCCCTCCTGCCCCACTTGCACCGCGCTCCCGCCGGGCGCATCGTCACCGTCGCCTCCGAAGCCTCGCGCCGGCACGGCACCCTGACGCTGCCCGGCGACCTCACCGACACGACCGCGTTCACGGCGCGCGGCTCCTCCGAGCCCTACGGGAAGTCCAAGCTGCTCGACATCATGTTCAGCCTCGAGCTCGCCCGCCGCCTGGCCGGCACGAGCGTGACCGCGAACTGCCTCGACCCCGGCTTCAACACCACCGGCCTCGGCCGAGAGCTCGGCGTCGCCGCCCGCCTCGAGCGCATCCTCACCGCGCTGCACATCGGGGACCCCCGGCGAGGCGCCGACCTCATCACCGCCCTCGCCACCGACGCGGAGTACCTCCGACGCACCGGTCTGTACGTCACGGCCCGCGGTCGCCGGGAGATCCGTCCCGTCTCTCCCGGTGACGACGCTGCGAGGCGGGCGCAGCTGTGGACGGCGACCGAGGAGCTCATCGCGACACTCGCCTGACGACGCTCGCCGGGAGCTCGCGGTTGACCCGTTTCCCGCAGCGGCCGAGCATGGGGCATGGCCTCCGTCGAGCACTTCAGCATCCCCGTCGACGACATCGAGCGGGCGCGCGCCTTCTACTCCGACGTCTTCGGGTTCGGCTACGAACCGTGGGACGCCACGCGCGGCGTGCTCCGCACAGGAGGCGGGATCGACGGCGACCTGCACGTGCGCGCCGAGCTGCCGCACCCGACGATCACGGTCTCGGTCGACGACCTCGAGGCGACGATCGCCGCGGTCCTCGCGCACGGCGGCGAGCAGCTCGGCGCGATCGAGGCGCTCACGGAGTCGTCGCGGTCGGCGTACGTGCGCGACAGCGAGGGGAACATCCTCGCCCTCTTCGGCGAGTAGCCCGGGCGCGCCGCCGGCCCTCGACCGGGCGGGGGCGCGAGCCTAGAGTGGCTCCTGCGGGCTCACAGGAGAGCCCGACTTCTCGAAGCGCCGTCATCGAGCGGAAGGTGAGCATGTCCTCCGACACTCCCGCCCCCGAGACCGCGGATCTCGGGAGGACGAGCCTCCGCACCTTCCACCAGATCCTCGTCAACACCGCGTTCGCGAACGTGACGACGAGCTTCCTCTGGTTCGCGCTCACGTTCTGGGTGTACCTCGAGACGCGCTCGGTGCTGGCGACCGGCGTCATCGGCGGCGCCTACATGCTGCTCGTCGCGATCTTCGCGATGGCCTTCGGCAGCATCGTCGACCGGCACCGCAAGTACCGGGTGATGCTGTTCGCCGGCGCGGTCACGCTCGTGTCGTTCGGCGTCGCGGGCGGGCTGTACCTCGTGCTCCCGGAGTCGGTGCTGCTCGACTTCGGCGGTCCCTGGTTCTGGGTGTTCTCGGGCACGATCCTGTTCGGCGCCGTCATCGAGAACATGCGCAACATCGCCCTGTCCACCTCGGTGACGCTCCTGGTCCCGGTGGAGCGCCACGCGAACGCGAACGGGCTGGTCGGCACGGTGCAGGGGCTCGCCTTCGTGGTCACGAGCGTGTTCAGCGGACTGTCGATCGGCGTGCTCGGCATGGGGTGGACGATGCTGATCGCGATCGCCGCCTCCGCCGCCGCCCTCGTCCACCTGCTGTTCCTGAGCATCCCGGAGGACCGGCCCGCGACGGACGGCGAGCAGGCCCCGTTCATCGATCTGCGGGGCAGCGTGTCGGCGGTGCGGGCGGCGACCGGACTGTTCGCGCTGATCGTCTTCTCGACCTTCAACAACCTGATCGGCGGCGTCTACATGGCGCTGATGGATCCGTACGGGCTGGAGCTCTTCCCCGTGGAGGTGTGGGGGATCGTGCTCGGCGTGACCGCGACGGGCTTCATCATCGGCGGTCTGCTGGTCGCGAGGTTCGGCCTCGGGAGGAACCCGGTCCGGACGATGCTGCTGCTCGTGATGGCGATGGGCCTGATCGGCGCCGTGTTCACCCTCCGCGACTGGTGGTGGCTCTACGCCGGCGGCATCTGGATCTACATGACGCTGATCCCCGCGGTCGAGGCCGCTGAGCAGACGGTGATCCAGAAGGTCGTGCCGTTCGAGACCCAGGGGCGGGTCTTCGGCTTCGCGGCGGCCTTCGAGTCGGCCGCGGCTCCGGTCACGGCGTTCCTCATCGCGCCGATCGCCGAGTTCGCGCTCATCCCCTACATGGAGTCGGCGGAGGGACGGTCGGCCTGGGGAGGGCTGCTCGGCGACGGGATCGGCCGCGGCATCGCGCTGGTGTTCCTGATCGGCGGGATCATCATGATCCTCGCGGCGGCCGCGGCGCTCGGGACCCGGTCGTTCCGCGTGATCTCCGCGCAGTACCTGCGCGGGGAGCCGGCCTCCGGGGAGTCCGGGGAGGCCGGTTCGGGCCGTGCTCCTGTCGGCGAGTCTCCCGAGCCCGCGCCGGAGGAGAGCGCGCCCGACCGGTCGCGTCGCTGAGCACGCCCGAGCGCTCACGTCGGGCTCGCGGAATCACCTTGGGCTCGCGACATCACGTCGGGCTCGCGAAACGTCCTTCGGCTCGCGGAATCAGCCGGTTCCGACGAGCCGAACGGGATCCTGCGAGCCCGAGGTGGCGCCGGAGTGCTCTCAGCGCCCGCGCGGCGTGTAGCGCACCGGAGGGAACGCCGCCCGCACCAGGGCGCGCAGCGACTCCAGCGACCCCGAGGCCAGGCCCTGCGCCCGCGCCTGCACGAGGATGTTGCCGATCGCCGTCGCCTCGACCGGGCCGGCGAGCAAGGGCAGCCCGGTGCGGTCGGCGGTCAGCTGGCAGAGCAGCTCGTTCTGCGACCCGCCGCCGACGACGTGCACCGCGGCGATCCGCGTGCCCGAGAGCGCCGCGGCCTGCTCGAGCGTCGTCGCGTACGCCTCCGCGAGCGACTCGAGGATCGAGCGCACGAACTCCGCCCGGGTCCGCGGCTGGTCGAGACCGCGCTCGACGCACCACTCCACGATCCGGCCGGGGATGTTGCCCGGCGGGGTGAAGCGCTCGTCGGCCGCGTCGAAGGTCGTGATCGGTCCGCGGATGGCGGCGGCAGCGGCGAGCAGCGCGGTCAGGTCGATCCGCTCGCCGGTCTGCTTCTCCCAGGTGCGGATCGACTCCGACAGGAGCCACAGGCCCGACACGTTCTTCAGGAATCGGACACGCCCGTCGACGCCGCCCTCGTTGGTGAAGTTGGCGGCCCGACCCTCCAGCGAGACCACCGGCTTCTCGAGTTCGACGCCGACGAGCGACCAGGTTCCGCTCGAGATGTACGCGATGTCGTCGTCGGTGGACGGCACCGCGACGACGGCCGAGGCCGTGTCGTGAGAGCCGACGGCGACGACGCCGAGCCGCGCGGGCGCGCCGGGCAACTCGGAGGCGACCTCGGGTAGCAGCGGGCCGAGCGCGGAGCCCGGCTCGATCAGCGGCGCGAGGATCTCGTGCGGAAGGTCGAGGCGCGCGAGGAGCTCGTCGTCCCACGCGCGGGTGTCGGGGCGCAGCAGCCCCGTGGTCGAGGCGTTGGTGATCTCGGTCGCGGCGACGCCGGTCAGCCAGTAGCCGATCAGATCCGGGATCAGCAGCGCCCGATCGGCGAGCGCGAGCGTCTCGCGCTCGGCCGCGAGCTGGAACAGCGTGTTGAACGCGAGGTGCTGGAGCCCGTTGCGCTGGTACAGCTCGTCGGCGCCGATGCGGGCGTGCACGTCGGCGACGCCCCGCGCGGCGCGCTCGTCGCGGTAGTGGTACGGCGTGCCGAGCATCCGCCCCCCGCGCAGCAGCGCGTAGTCGACGGCCCAGGAGTCGACGCCGATCGACACCACGTCGGGCTCCTCGCGCACGGCGTCGGCGAGCCCGGCGCTCAGCGAGCGGTAGAGCTCGAGCACGTTCCAGTGCAGTCCGGAGGTGTTCCCCTCGGTCACCCGCACCGGCTGGTTCGGGAAGCGGGCCACGTGCCGCATCCGCAGCTCGTCGCGCCCGACGTAGCCGAGGATGACCCGGCCGCTGGTCGCGCCGAGGTCGACGGCGGCGACGGCCTTCATCGGAGGACTCCGTGCGGTGCGATCGTCTCCGGTCGGTGGATGTCCCTGGAGACCGGGGTGCGACCCATTGAGGGTCGCCGGTGCGTTCCGAGGTCTACCGGAGTGAGGGCTGCCGCCTTTCGGCGTCCCCGCGATGACGATGTCATCGCAGGAACGCCGCAGCCACGCCCGCATCGACAGGAACATGCAGCCCGGTCGTGTGCGAGAAGTCCGAGGTGCACAGCGCGAACACCGCGTTCGCGACGTTCTCGGGGACGACCTCGCGCTTGAGGATGGTGCGCTGGGCGTAGAACCTGCCCAGGTCCTCCTCCTCGATGCCGTAGGTCTTGGCGCGGTTCGCGCCCCAGCCCGAGGCGAAGATGCCGGAGCCGCGGACGACTCCGTCGGGGTTGATGCCGTTGACCTTGATGCCGAACTCGCCGAGCTCGGCGGCGAGAAGGCGGACCTGGTGCGCCTGGTCGGCCTTGGTAGCCGAGTACGCGATGTTGTTGGGGCCGGCGAAGACCGAGTTCTTCGACGAGATGTAGATGATGTCGCCGCCGAGCTTCTGGTCGACGAGGACCCGCGCGGCCGCCTTCGAGACGAGGAACGAGCCCTTCGCCATCACGTTGTGCTGCAGGTCCCAGTCGGCCTCTGTGGTGTCGAAGAGCGACTTCGAGAGCGAGAGTCCGGCGTTGTTGACGACCAGGTCGAGTCCGCCGAAGGCGAGCACGGTGGCGTCGATCGCCGACTGCACGGCGGCCTCGTTCGACACGTTCGCGGCGACGCCCACGGCGACGTCCGTCGATCCGAGCTCGGCCGCGGCGGCCTGCGCCTTGGCGAGGTCCAGGTCGGCGATGACGACGCACGCGCCCTCGGCGGCGAGACGGGTGGCGATGGCCTTGCCGATGCCGGAGGCGGCGCCCGTGACGAGCGCGATCCGCGACGCGAGCGGCTTCGGCTTCGGCATCCGCTGCAGCTTCGCCTCCTCGAGCGCCCAGTACTCGATGCGGAACTTCTCGGCCTCGTCGATCGGCGCGTAGGTCGAGATCGCCTCGGCACCGCGCATCACGTTGATCGCGTTCACGTAGAACTCGCCGGCCACGCGGGCGGTCTGCTTGTTCGCGCCGTACGAGAACATGCCGACGCCGGGCACCAGCACGACGAGCGGATCGGCACCGCGGATGGCGGGGCTCTCGGGCGTCGCGTGGGCGTCGTAGTAGGCCTGGTAGTCGGCCCGGTACGCCTCGTGCAGCGCGGGGAGGCGCTCGAGGATCTCGGCGGCGGAGGCGGTGGCGGGCAGGTCGACCAGCAGCGGCTTCACCTTGGTGCGGAGGAAGTGGTCGGGGCAGGAGGTGCCGAGCGCCGCGAGGCGGGGGTGCTCGGTGCTCGCCAGGAAGTCGAGGACCTCGGTCGAGTCGGTGAAGTGGCCGACCATCGGGCGGTCGTGCGAGGCGACGGCGCGCAGGTGCGGGGCGAGGGCGGCGGCCTTCGCGCGGCGCTCCTCCTCGGGCAGGGCGGCGTAGCCGTCGAGGGCGGGGCCGAAGGGCTCGGGAGCGCCGTGCTCGGCGATGTAGGCGGCGGCGGCCCGGATGATCTCGAGCGAGTTCGCCTCCGCCTCCTCGCTCGTGTCGCCCCAGGCGGTGATGCCGTGGCCGCCGAGGATCGCCCCGATGACGCCGGGATTCGCCTCCTTGATCGCCGCGATGTCGAGACCGAGCTGGAACCCGGGGCGGCGCCACGGGACCCACGCGACCCGGCCGCCGAACGCCTCGGCGGTGAGCTTCTCGCCGTCGGCGGCGGTCGCGAACGCGATGCCGGAGTCGGGGTGCAGGTGGTCGACGTGCGCGGCGTCGACGAGGCCGTGCATCGCGGTGTCGATCGAGGGGGCGGCGCCGCCCTTGCCGTGCAGGGTGTAGTCGAAGGCGGCGACCATCTCGTCCTCGCGGTCGAGGCCCGGGTACACGTTCGCCAGCGCGCGGAGGCGGTCGAGCCGCAGCACGGCGAGGCCGGCCTCGGTGAGCGTGCCCAGGTCTCCTCCGGAGCCCTTGACCCACATCAGCTCGACGGGCTCGCCCGTGACGGGGTCGGTCTCGACACCCTTCGCGGAGGTGTTGCCACCCGCGTAGTTCGTGTTCTTCGGGTCGGCGCCGAGGCGGTTCGAGCGGGCGATGAGCTCTGCGGCGGTCGAGGCCATGACTTCTCCGTCTGGTTGAACGAACTTGTTAACTGTCACAGAAGCTAACAGCCACCGCCGGATGCGTCAACGGTCGGCGGGCGGGTCTCGGTGCTCGGAGCCGCACAACCAAGGCTGAGAAGGACGGATCGCCGAGAATTCGCCGTTCTCGGCTTCTCAGCCTTCGTTGTGCGGCTCCCGCCGTCACCGCAGCTCCACCAGCCCGCGGAACGGCTCGAGGCGCTCGTCGGACGGCTCGAGCTCGGTGACCATCACGCTGATCGCCGCCCAGTCGAGCGCGCGGGCGAGCGCCGACCGCTCGAGCTTCGACGAGTCGACGAGCAGCACGGTCTCGCTCGAGGCGGCGACGAAGACCCGCTTCACCTGCGCCTCCTGCAGCGTCACCTCGCTGGTGCCCGCGATCGAGACGGCGGAGGCGGAGGTGAAGAAGCGGTCGTAGTGCAGCTCGGCCGCGCTCGCGCAGGCCAGGGGGCCGACGAAGCTGTCGGTCTCCTCCTCGAGCTCGCCGCCGATCAGGACGACGCGGGCCCGGGTGGTGCGGGCGCTGGCGTGGTTCTCGAGCGAGTTCGTCGCGACCAGGAGCCCCGGCGACTCGGGGGCGGTGCCGAGGAGGGTGCCCGCGGTCGAGGAGGCGTCGACCGCCACGGCGCCGGACGAGGGCAGCAGGGCGACGGCCTTGCGCGCGATCTCGCGCTTCGCGGCGGCTCCCGCGGCGAGGCGTTCGGCGAAGGGGCGCGGGCGGAGCGCGGCGACGGCACCACCGCGGACCCGGCTGAGCCGGCCCTCCGCCTCGAGGTCGGCGAGATCCCGCCGCACCGTCATGGTCGAGACGTCGAGCTCGGCCGCGGCGTCGTCGAGTCGGATCGCGCCGTCGCGCTCGAGCAGCCCGATCAGCCGAGCTCGCCGCTCAGCGGAGTCCACCGTGGCCATGCCGCTCCCGTCCGCGGGCGTGAGGGCGCCCGCCGGTCGAGCGTACTGTCGAGGCCGCTCGGATCAGCTCGTGCCGTCGTCGTCGCGGCGGACCCGGTTGGCGGGGTCGCGCCCGGTGACCGGGAAGGGGCCGGTCACTCCGTCGCGCAGCTCGGCGATCCGGAGGATGCGGTCGCGCTGAAGGAACCAGCCGGCCACGAGCAGGGGGACGACGATGACGAGCGACGCGATCGTCAGCGTGCCGACCGGGAAGTCGATCGCCATCAGCACCAGCACGACGGCCAGGAAGACCAGCGTGAGCCACGAGGTGACCGGGGCGCCCGGCAGCTTGAACGACGGTTCCTTCGCGAGGCCCTTCTTCGCCCACTGCCGCAGCCGCATCTGGCAGAGGATGATCGTCCCCCAGGCCGTGATGATGCCGAGACTCGCGATGTTGAGGGCGATCTCGAACGCCTGGCTCGGCACGAAGTAGTTCAGCACCACCCCGGCGACCGTGAAGGACGCGGTGAGCAGGATCCCGGCGTACGGGACTCCGCCGCGGGACATCCTCGTCGTCCACTTCGGCGCCGATCCGTTCATGCCCATCGAGTGCAGGGCGCGGCCGGTCGAGTACAGGCCGGCGTTGAGCGAGGAGAGCGCGGCGGTGAGGACCACGAAGTTCATGATCGACCCGGCGATCGCGCCCACCTCCGGCCCGCCGATCGAGGAGAAGAACGTGACGAAGGGGCTCTCGCCCTCCTTGTAGGCGGTGTAGGGGAGCAGTAGCGACAGCAGGACGATCGAGCCGACGTAGAAGACCGCGATGCGGACGATCACGGAGTTGATCGCGCGCGGGATCACCTTCTCGGTGTCCTGCGTCTCGCCGGAGGCTGTCCCGACGAGCTCGATCGCGGCGTAGGCGAAGACGACGCCCTGCATCACGAGGACCGCGGGCAGGAGTCCGTTGGGGAGGATCCCGCCGTTGTCGGACAGGATCGAGAACCCCGTCCGCACGCTCTCGCCGCCGGCCTGCACGGGGAAGGCGAAGACCAGCCAGACGAGGGCGACCACGAGGAACGCGACGAGCGCCGTCACCTTGATCAGGGCGAACCAGAACTCGAGCTCGCCGAACACCTTGACCGCCACCATGTTCGCCGCGAGGACGACGACGAGGGCGATCAGCGCGAGGAGCCACTGCGGCGCTGCGGTGAACGCCGACCAGTACTTGAGGTACACGGCGACGGCGGTCGTGTCGACGATCGAGGTCATCGCCCAGTTGAGGAAGTACATCCACCCGGCCGCGTAGGCGAACTTCTCGCCGTAGAACTCGCGGGCGTACGAGATGAACGACCCGGAGGAGGGGCGGTGCAGGACGAGCTCGCCGAGCGCGCGGAGGATGAAGAAGGCGAAGATCCCCGCGACGAGGTAGGCGATCGCCAGCGCGGGCCCGGCCGAGTTGAGGCGGCCGCCGGCGCCGAGGAAGAGCCCGGTGCCGATCGCCCCGCCGATCGCGATCATCTGCAGCTGACGGGGCTTCAGGCCGTGCTGGTAGCCCTCCTGCTCGTGCGAGAAGTCCTTCGCGGGCGCGCGGTCCGCGCCGATGTCGTCCTGCGCTGTCATGGCGGCACGCTATCGGGGGTCGACTCACCGCCTCCTCCGGGGTCGATGAAAACTCTGGAAGGAACTCGCGCGACAGGGCCTGGGGAGGAGCGTGTCGAGACGGCGGGGGCGGAGGAGGGGCGCGCGGCCCCTCCTCCGCTCGGCTCACTCGCCCCAGGAGACCTCGAGGTCGAGCACCCAGGTGACGCCGAAGCGGTCGCGGACCATGCCGTACAGCGGCGACCACGAGGCGGGCCCGAACGGCACGACGACCGTGGACCCTTCGGCGAGCTTCTGCCAGTAGCCCTGCAGCTCGTCGCCGTCGGCACTGCGGACCGAGACGAACACGGGGATCGTGCCGGGCTCGTAGGGCGTGTGCGACGGCACGTCGTACGCCATCACGCGGAAGCCCGCCTCGGAGGCGACCTGGCCCCACATCAGCTGGTCCGCCTCCTCGGGGGCGGTGACGTTGTGCGCATCGGAGTAGCTGAGGGCGTCGAGCCGTCCGCCGAAGACGGACTGGTAGAAGGCGAGCGCCTCGCGCGCCTGGCCGCGGAAGTTGAGGTGGGTGGTGGTGGTGATGGTCATGATCTGCTCCTCGAAGGGCCGGGATCCGTTCCCGGTGAGACCTACTCTCGTCGCAGAAGAGGACGACTGCGGTCCTCTTCTCGACATAGCATCGGAGACATGACCTCGGCCTCCTCGCGTGCCCTCCAGCTGCTCTCCCTCCTGCAGCTGCGCCGGGTGTGGCCGGGCGAGCTGCTGTCGGAGCGGCTCGAGATCACGCCGCGGACGGTGCGCCGCGACATCGAACGGCTGCGCGGGATGGGCTACCGGATCCGCGCGATCAAGGGCCCCGACGGCGGCTACCGGCTCGAAGCGGGATCGGAGCTGCCGCCCCTGCTCTTCGACGACGAGCAGGCGCTGGCGCTCGCCGTCGCGCTGCAGTCGCCCGTCCCCGTGGCGGCGCTCGAGGAGGCGGCGGCGCGGGCGCTCGCGGCGGTGCGGCAAGTGCTGCCCGAGCGCCTCCGGCACCGGCTCGACGCGCTCCGCTTCACCGCGATCGCAGCGGAGGCGCCCGCCGTGGCGCCCGAGGTGCTCGTCGCGGTGTCCGCGGCCGTGCGGGCCAGGGAGGTGCTGCGCTTCGACTACGGCTCGGGGGAGGTTCCGCGGCGGGTCGAGCCGCACCACCTCGTCGCGCGAGAGGGGCGGTGGTACCTCGTGGGCTGGGATCTCGACCGCGACGACTGGCGGGTGTTCCGCGTCGACCGGCTGGCGCCGCGGACGCCTCGCGGCGCGCGCTTCACGCGGAGGGAGCTGCCCGGAGGGGGCGTGGCGGCGTTTCTCGACGCCCGGTTCCGCGGCGGCGAGGTGGGCGGCGGCTGGCCGTGCCGGGGGGTCGTGACGCTCCGGATGCCGCTGCGCGAGGTGGCGCCCTACGTGGGCGACGGCGCGGTCGAGGACCTCGGCGACGACGGCTGCCGCCTCTCGCTCGGGGCGTGGTCGTGGGAGGCGCTCGCCGCGTCGTTCGGGAGGTTCGGCGGCGAGATGACGGCAGCGGAGCCGGCCGAGCTGGTGGCGGCGTTCGGGGTGCTGGCGCGGCGGTTCGAGGCGGTGGGCCCGGAGCTCTGAGGGCGTCGACGCTCCTCCACAGGGCGGATTCTGCGCCCGACTTCTTCATTCGCACCCCTGCATGGGCATACTCGTCTGGGTCCGGTCGTACGGTTCCCTCGCTGCAGCACTCGCAGCCCGCATCGCCGGCCCCGGCGACGGCGGACCGAGATCAGAAACGGGTTCCACCATGTCCTTCCGCGCCCCCGGCTCGCGCCGCTCCTTCCTCGCCGCCCTCGCCCTGACGGGCACGATCCTCGTCGCGCCGGCGGCCGCGGCGGCCTACACGACCTCGTATCCGGAGGGAGGGACGTGGATCCACGGGGTCAGCAACGGGACGGTCCTCTCGTCGTACCAGCACCCGTCGCGCTGGCACCGGGCGTCGGTCGACAACGGGACGATCCACCGGACCGGCTGCACGAGCCCGACGCGGGCGGCCGGCGTCAGCGCCCCGGCTCGGCCCTTCCAGACCGACTACGCCTACTACAGCTTCTGCTGAGTCACCGTCCGTCGGTGGGCGGGGCAGAGGCCCCGCCCACCTCTGCAGCAGGGGAGAGCTGTGAGAAGCAGGAGCGTGGTCCTCGGCTACGTGCTGGCCGTCGTCCTCGCGGCGGTGTTCGCCGTCGCGTTCGTGCGGGCGTTCGACGCGCGCGGTCCGATCTGGAACGGCGGGTGGCAGCTGCGCGTCTCGGGTGACGCCGCTCCCACGATGCCGGCGGACGAGCTCTACCGGGAGCTGACGGGTCTCGCTCAGAGCCGGGGGCTCGACCTCGTCCGGTACGTGGACGACGCCGACGATCCCGCCCACCTCCGCCACCTCTACGTCGCGGGTGACGGTGTCGCGGCCGAGCTGCTCCGCGACGGGTACGGCGCCGTCGACACCTCGATCACCACCACCGTCGCACCTCTCATCGACCTCGGTGCACTCGATGCTCGGGGCGCCTACCTGGTCGGCGGGGAGCGAGTCGATGCCGAGGCGGTCCTCGCCGCGATCGAGGAGGCCGGCTGGTCGGGTGAGGTGTACCCGTACGCCTCGGGCATCGAGATCGACACCTACCGGGAGTACGGAGACCTGATGCGGGCGCTGATCGTGGCGCTCCTCGCGATCCTCGTCCTCGTCGGCGCCGGGACGGTCCTCCGCAGTCGGGCGCACGGTGTCCAGCGACTGCACGGGGCAGGCTTCCTCGGGATCCTCCTCGGCGAGGGGCGGCGACTCGCCGCGCCCGTCCTGCTCCTGTCCCTCGTGTCGCTGGCCGCGGTGACCGTCACGGTGGGCGTCCTGAACGGCCTGGCGCAGCTGCCCACGACCTCGTCGCTGTTCGGGCGGCTCCTCCTGATCCTGCTGCCGGCCGCCGTGGCCGCCCACGTCATCGGGATCGCCCTGACCGACGGTCGCCGCCTCGTCGACCAGGTGAAGGGCGAGATCGACGGCTGGTGGGTCCTGCTCGGGATCTACGCGGTGCGTGTCCCCGCGGTCCTCGTCCTCCTCGCCGTCGTCGCGTCGCTCGGGCAGAGCGCCCGTGTCGCCGACGTCGAGAGCCGGGGGCGCGCGTTCTGGAGCGCGGCCGGCGATGCGGTCGTCCTCGGGATCAACGGGTACGGGAGCGAGAGCGGCTACCGCGCCACCATCCCCGGCTTCGCCGCTCTCGTCGAGGCGCAGGCGGCAGCGGGGCACGCCGTCTTCGTCGATCAGACGCTGGGGGAGGAGCGCGGCGTGCTCCTCGTCGACGAGGGCTACCTCCGCGCGGTCGAGGTGACGGGCGGCGGTGGCGAGCGGATCACCGAGGTCCCCGACGATGCCGTCACCGTCCTCGAGCCCGACGGCACTCCGATGGATCGGACCCGAGCCGTGCTCGAGGAGCTCCGCCTGTGGCAGCGGATCCAGTCGCAGGTGTCCGATCCCGCACCCGAGACCGCCGGTTCCGCCGTCGAGGAGCGCACGATCCCCGCGGGCCAGACGCTCTACACGTTCCGAGCGGGCGACTCCGACCCTTTCGCGACCGAGACGATGCTGGAGGATCCGATCGTCGTCGTCCTGCCCTCGATCTCGGCGGTCGCCCCCTCCGAGCTGTTCTCCGCGATCACGCGGGGCTCGGTCGTCTTCACCGAGCCGGAGGCGCTGCCCGCCGCCCTGGAGGAACGCGGCCTGACCGAGGCCGTCGCCTCGATCACGCCGGTCGCCTACCAGGCGAACGAGCAGTACCGCCGGGCCCTCGGCACCCTGTCGATCAATGTCATCGGCCTCGTCGGCGCCGCGGTGGTCGTCCTGCTCACCGGCCTCGTCGCCGCCGTGGTGCTCGTCGAGAAGGACCGCCGGCGCGCCTTCGTGCACCGCTTCTCGGGGCTGGGGCCGCTGTCCGCGCACCGGAGCGGACTCCTCCTCGAGGGGGTGCTGCTGTCGGCGACGCTCGCGCTCGCGGTCGTGCCGATGTGGTTCCGGGATCCGCGGGACGTCAGGACGGTGCTCGACCTCGGGTCGGTCGACACCGAGACGTTCGTCGTCGAGCAGACCGCGCTCGCGCTGGGGCTGACCGCGCTCAGCGGGGCGCTCCTCCTCGCGTGCCTCGCCCTCGCCCACGTCCGCGCGGCGCGGTCGCGCTCCGTCGACTCCTGACCTCCGAACTCCGAAGGGACCACCGTGATCCTCGCCACCGACCTGACCAAGGGCTACGGCCGCCGCGCGCTCTGGAGCGGACTCGACGTGACCGTCGCCTCCGGGAGCACCCTCGCCCTGACCGGCGCGAGCGGCAGCGGCAAGTCGACGCTGCTCGACTGCCTCGGGCTCCTCGACGCCCCCGACTCCGGCTCGATCGAGGTGGACGGCGAGGAGATCACCCGGCTGCGGGCGGGCGGCCGGCGACGGTTCCGCCGGCACCGGCTCGGCTACCTGTTCCAGAGCTACGCCCTCGTCGACACCGCCACGGTCGAGCAGAACCTGGCGATCGCCCTGGGGGAGCGGCGCGGCAGGGCGGGCCGCTTCGAGAGCGCCCTCGACCGCGTCGGGCTCGGCGGGAGGGGGCGCGAGCGGGTCTCGCGACTCAGCGGAGGCGAGCAGCAGCGGGTCGCGCTGGCCCGCCTCCTGGTCAAGAGCCCGACCGTCGTGCTCGCCGACGAGCCGACCGGCGCGCTCGACGCCGGCAACGCCGCGATGGTCCTCGACGTGCTCGGCGAGCTCGCCGGCCACGGCGCGAGCGTCGTCGTCGCCACCCACGACGACTCCGTCGCCGGCTGGTGCGACGCCCGCCTGCACCTCTCGACCCCGGTGTCCGCGTGACGCGCGGGGTGGCGAGGAGTCGAGGGGTTGCCAACCGGGCGGCGAAGCGGTGGGCTGGCGGGACGACAGAGAGAGGTGTCCCATGACGCAGACCTTCCCCGCATGGTTGCGGGACCAGGAGAAGAGGGACGACGAGGTGGGCGGGTTCGCCCAGGCCTTCGCCGACCGCGACGACCTGCCCGAGCACGGCGGCCGCGCGATCTACGACGGCTACTTCGCCAGCGAGTCCGCCGAAGCCCAGGCCGGTCTCGACCGGGCCTGGATGGAGTTCGAGGCGCACCCCGAGCCCTCGGCCACCTCGGACCGGCCGGAGGGATTCCGATGAGCGACTCGACGTCGATGGACGACCAGACGCCGAGCCCCGTGCAGGATCCGCTGGACCAGCCCGACAAGCCCTCGCAGGCCGAGGGCGAGGACGCGCTCGACACCCCGGTCGAGGTGCTTCCGGCCGACGGGAAGCCGTCGAAGGCCGAGGGCTGAGCCTCCGCAAGCCCGAGCAGCGCGCGCTCTCCCGGCGGGTCGAGTAGCCGCCGCAGGCGGCGTATCGAGACCCGCCGGCGTCAGCAGATCGGGCTTCTGCCCTGGACTTCTGACGCTGGTGGATCTCGATACGCCGCGTTCCGCGGCTACTCGATCAGCGAAGAGGGGCCGCTGGGAAAGACGTCGCTGCTGCAGATGCAAGGGGAAGAGACCCTCGCAAGCCTGCTGGTCGAGTAGCCGCCGCAGGAGGCGTATCGAGACCCGCCGGCTTCAGCAGATCAGGCTTCCGACCCGGGCTACTCGATCAGCGAGGCAGCGGCTGCGTGCAGCGTCAGCGGCTCGCCGCCGCCATCAGCTCCCGGGCCTCCGGGCTCTCGGGGTAAAGCGCGAGGACGCGCTCGAGGTCGCGGCGGGCCGGTGCGCGGCGGCCGTCGGCCAGGTGGGTGCTCGCCCGTTCGAAGAGCGCCTCGACGCGCAGCTCGACGGGGCGGGCCGTGGTCACGTTCGGCCGCACCACCCGGTCGAAGGCGTCGAGGGAGCTCTCGATCAGCCCGAGCTCGCGCAGGGCGATGCCGCGGCGGATCAGCACCGCCGCCGACGCCGCGTCGACGTTGACGACGCTGCCCGAGAACTGGGCGACGTCGCTCCACCTCCGCCGGGCCGAGTAGAGCGCCGAGAGCGTCGATGCCGCGAGGGTCGACGGCTCCAGCGACTCGACGGCGGCCGTCGCACCCGTCGGGTCGTCGGCCGAGGCCAGCTCGGCGTAGAGCAGGCGCAGAGCCGTCGCATCGAGCGGCACGTCGACGTCGAGCCCCGCGCTCAGCGGCAGGTGCGCCGTGAGACCGATCCCGTAGCGGCGGAGGAACGGGTCGGCGGCCGGGTCGTAGCGCGTGCGCACCAGCCAGCCGGCGAGGCGGATCGCCCGGTCGTCCTCGGGGCGCGCGAGCGCATCGCGCACGAGCTCGATGACGGCGGCCAGACGGGATCCCTCGGGCGAGGCGGCGGTCGCGTCGTGCAGCGCGGCGGCGGGAGCGCCCGCCCTGATGAGGCGGATCAGCGGTGCCTCCCACGCCTGGGCGACGGCCGACGGCCTCACCAGTCCGGGGCCGCTCGGCATCGTCAGGGCCGCCGAGAGGCGGGAGCGCTCACGGTTCCGGGTCAGCGCCGGGCCCACGACAGGGCGCAGCCGCGCTCCCGAGAGGCTCCGCAGCTCACCCTCGTGTCGGAATCCCACTCCCACGTGCCGTCCCCCCGCGCCCGACGAAGAGCATGGCGACACCCCCCGAAAGGCCGATTCTAGGACTATCCGGCGGGTAATTCCCCCCGAAAGGGGCCCGACCCGCTGGCGCGGTTCGACGGACGCGGTTCACGGCCGGTGAAGTCGCGTGCTCGACCGGCCGAAGAGGACGAGGGGGCGCAGAAGAGGGCGAGGGGGCGGAGGCTCAGACCGAGGTGTACCGCGACGCATCCGCTGCGCTGCGCTCGACCGCATCGAGCACGCGCTGCACCTGCAGGGCGTCGCCGAACGACGGCGTCGGCTGCCGGCCCTCGGCGATCGCCGTGACCAGGTCGACGACCTGGTGGCTGAAGACGTGCTCGTAGCCGAGTCCGTGACCGGTCGGCCACCAGGCGCCCGTGTACGGGTGCGACGGCTCGGTGACCTGGATGCGCCGGAAGCCCTGCGCCTCCTGGGGATCGCGGCCGTCGTAGTACTCGAGCTCGTTCATCCGCTCGAAGTCGAAAGCGACCGAGCCGAGCTCGCCGTTGATCTCGATGCGGTTCGCGTTGCGGCGCCCGAGAGCCATCCGCGTCGACTCGAAGACCCCGAGCGCCCCGCCGGCGAAGGTCGCGGTGAAGGCGGCGGCGTCGTCGACCGTGACCGGCCCGCGTTCGGCGCCCTCCTCGGCGCGACCGCCGAGACCGGCCTGCTCGGCGAGCACCGGGCGGTCGGTGACGAAGGTCCGCAGCATCGCCGAGACGCCCGCGATGCTCTGCCCGGTGAGCCACTGAGCGGTGTCGATGCTGTGCGCGCCGATGTCGCCGAGCGCGCCCGAGCCCGCCTTCTGCTTGTCGAGGCGCCAGGTCAGCGGGGCCTCGGAGGAGCTCAGCCAGTCCTGCAGGTACTGCGCGCGGACGTGGCGGATCGCGCCCAGCCGCCCCTCCTCGACGAAGCGCTTCGCCAGGGCGAGGGCCGGCGTGCGGCGGTAGCTGAAGCCGCACATGGCGAGGGCGTCCGAGGCGTCGGCCGCCGCGGTCATCTCCTCCGCCTCCGGAACCGATCGCGCCAGTGGCTTCTCGCAGAGCACGTGCTTGCCCGCCGCGAGCGCGGCGATCGCGATCTCGGCGTGCTGGTCGCCCGGGGTGCAGATGTCGACGAGGTCGATGTCGTCGCGGGCGATCACCGCGCGCCAGTCGTCCGACGACTCCTCGGCGCCGAAGTTCTGCGCCGCGGCCGACGCCCGGCCGGCGTCGCGACCGACGACGACCGCGAGCTGCGGCTGCAGGGGCAGCTCGAAGAAGCGCGGTGCGGTCCGCCAGGCCTGCGCGTGGGCACGGCCCATGAAGGAGTGGCCGATCATCGCGACGCGGAGGGTGGTCATGCGGGTGCTCCGTCCTCGGCGACGAGATCGCCCGCCGTCGTCTGCAGCGGCACGACGGCGGGCCGCTCCGCGGTGCTGGCGATCGCCACGACCGCCCTGTCGGCACTCGAGCGCAGGACCGCGTCCATGATCTCGAGCACGTGCAGACCGAGCCGACCGGAGGCGCGGTGCGGCCGATCCTCCTCGATCGCGTCGGCGAGATCGGCGAGCCCGACTCCGCGGCCCGTGTCGACGACGCCGGCCGAGTCGGGGACGCTCCGCCACTCGCCGTCGCGCACCGCGACCTCGACGGGGTCCGAGAACCGGTTGGGATCGGGGACCGCGATGGTCCCCTCCGTGCCGTAGACCTCGAACTGCGGGGCGCGGCTCCGCCACACCTCGAAGCTCACGGTGACGGTCGAGGTCACGCCGCTCGCGTGCTCGAGCAGTGCACTGATGTGCGTGTCGACCGCCACCGGCAGAGGCGTTCCCGCTCGGGGCCCGGTCTCGATCATCCGCGGGCGGGCGGAGCGCGTCGCGAGGCCGGTGACACGGACGACCGGTCCGAAGAAGTGCACGAGCGCCGTCAGGTAGTAGGGGCCCATGTCGAGCAGGGGTCCGCCTCCGGGCTGGTAGTAGAACTCGGGTGCCGGGTGCCAGCGCTCGTGCCCGGGCGCCGTCCACTGCACCTGCGCGGCGATCGGGTCGCCGATCAGTCCGGAGTCGAGGGTGCGGCGGGCGGTCTGGATGCCCGTGCCGAGGACTGTGTCGGGCGCGCTGCCGACGCGCAGGCCGAGGCGCTCGGCGAGGTCGAGCATCGGCGCGGCCTCCGCGGGGTCGAGGCCCAGCGGCTTCTCGGCGAAGACGTGCTTGCCGGCCTCGAGCGCCCGCGTGCCGATCTCGACGTGCGCCGCGGGGATCGTGAGGTTGAGCACCGCGTCGACCTCGGGGTCGGCGAGCAGCTCGTCGACCGAGAGCGCCCGGACGCCCTGCCCGTCGGCGACCTCGCGGGCGCGCTCGGTGTTCAGATCGGCGACGGCGACCAGGCGCAGCCCGGGGAACGTCGGGAGGTTGGCGAGGTACTGCTCGCTGATCTTCCCGACTCCGATGATGCCGACTCTCAGCGGGAGGCCCACAGCAGCCCCCGCTCGATGATGGTGCGGACGTTCGCGTCCTCGAGGATCTCGACGCGGTGGCCCGGGGTCGAGACGAAGATGCGGCCGGCGCCCCACCGGCGGGTCCAGATCGCGGGCGAGGTGATCGGGCGGTGCCACGGGTCCCACGGGCGGACGGCCTGGGTGGTGGTCGCCAGCACGTCGTTGTAGTCGTCGTGCAGCACCCAGTACTGCTCGGTGGTCAGCTCGAAGTCGCCGATGCCCTGCGTGATCGGATGGTCGGCGGCGGCCGGCGTCATCTCGATCCGGTGCGGCACGTAGTTGTCGGACTGCTCGCCGGTGCGCTCGTCGGGGTGCTTGCCGGGGTGCGAGGCGAACTGACCGCCGATCAGCTGGAGGTAGTCGGCGGTGCTGCGGTACGAGTCCGCGATGCCGCCGTGCCAGCCGGCCAGACCGGTGCCGTTCTCGATCGCGGTGCGGAGGCCCACGAACTCGGGCCACTCGATCGACGTCATCGTGTTCGCCTGCACGATCAGGTCGACGGTGCGGAGGTACTCCTCGTCGGCGTAGACGGCGGTCGACTCCTCGACGCGCACCTCGAAGCCGTTCTCGGCGAGGAAGGGAAGGAACAGCTCGGTCGCCTCGACGGGCTGGTGCCCGTCCCACCCGCCGCGGACGACGAGCGCCCTCTTCACGGGGGAGGTCGGTGTGGGGTCGGTCATCGTCGTCCTCGCTTGGCGGGCGGATCGCTCCGCGTTCGTCCTCGAACTTGCGCAAGTCGCATGGTCTGCGGCAGGGCGTCCGATCATTCTGCCGGTGCTCATGACCGCGGGCAAGGGCGAGGCGGCTCCGGAGTGACCACTAGTTGCGCAACTACCGGGCGGGTACGGTGGGCGGATGGACGGCACCGACGAGACTCCGCGGCCCACGATGGCCCGCATCGCCGAGCTCGCGGCGACGAGTGTGCCGACCGTCTCGAAGGTGCTCAACGGCGGCACGGACGTGTCGGAGGCGACGCGCTTGCGGGTGATGGCGGTGGCGCACGAGCTCGGCTACCGGAGGCGGCCGAAGCTCCGCCCGCCGGTCGAGGATCCGCGGGTCGTCGGCATCGTCGACGTGGTCGTCAGCCACCTCGGCGGCAGCTGGATCGGCCCTGTCCTCGGCGGGATCGAGGAGGAGGCGTCGGCTGCGGGGGTCGACCTCGTGCTCACCCGCGCGCGGCCCGACGGCGGCTGGGTCAGCCGCCTCCTGCGCCGGACCTCCCTCGGCGCGATCGTCGTGCTGGTCGACGTCTCGCCGGCCCAGCTGCACCTGCTGACGAGCGCCGACATCCCCGTCGTCGTCGTCGATCCGAGCACCCGGCCGCCGGCGGATGTGGCGAGCATCGGCGCCACCAACTGGGACGGCGGGCGGATGGCGGCCGAGCACCTGCTCGGTCTGGGTCACCGGCGGATCGGGATCCTCGGCGGGGCTCGAACCCAGCTCTACAGCAGCGCGCGGATCGACGGCTTCGGCACGGCGCTCCGCGCGGCGGGCGTCTCGGGCGCCCGCGTCGCGTACTGCGACTGGGATCGCGAGCGGGCCCGGGCGGCGGCGGGCGCGATGCTGGACGCCTCCGACCCGCCCACCGCCTTCTTCGCCTGCTCCGACGTCATGGCCCTCGGTGTCTACGAGGCCGCCGACGACGCCGGTCTGCGGATCCCGGAGGACCTGAGCGTGATCGGATTCGACGATGTGCAGGAGGCGGCGTGGGCGACGCCGCCGATGACGACCGTGCAGCAGCCGATCGCCGAGATGGGCGCGGCGGCCTTCCTGATGCTGCACCAGGCGCACCGCTCGTCGCGGCCGCTGTCGTCGAGCGCGACGCGGATGGAGCTGGAGACGCGTCTGATCGAGCGGGCCTCTGTGGCGGCGCCGCGCGGGGCGGCGGGCTGAGGTTCGGACGCACTTCCGGCTCGTGAAATCCGGTTCGGCTCGCAGGATTCGGCGGTTCTCTCGAGCCGAAGCGGGTTCTGCGAGCCGAAGCGGGTCCGGAGGTGCCTCGGGCTCGTTGAATCCGGTTCGGCTCTTAGAAATCGGCGGTTCTCGCGAGCCGAACACGATTCGACGAGCCGGAGGTGCTGCGGGGGCCCGGCGTCAGCGGCGGCGGCGCAGCAGGGCGTCGACCGAGAGGCGGCCGGCGCCGGTGAGAGCGAGCGCCGCGGATCCGGCGGCCAGGACGAGGACGAACTCGATCCCGCCGGTCGCCGCGAAGAAGCCGTTCGGCAGGTGGACGACGACGAGCGCGACGAGTGCGGTGATCGCGAGGCCGGCGGCGGCGATGCGGGTCAGGAGGCCGACGATGACCGCAGCGCCGGCGAGCAGCTCGGTGAACGCCGCCACGGGGGCGAGGACGGCCGCGAACGGTATGCCCATCGCTCCGAAGCCCTCGGTCGTCGCGGCGAGACCGTCGACCGCGACCTTCTGCCAGCCGTGGGCGAGGAAGACGGCGCCCAGCGCGACGCGGAGGACGAGGAGGCCGAGCGACGATCCGAGCGGAGCGGCCCGGTGGGTCGTGGGAGCGGCGGTGGCGTGGTCGAGCGTGGCGGTCATGGCGGGCCTTCCGGTCGGAGCGGATCTCGAGGGGGAGTCGTGCACGCCGTCGTGCCTGTGAACGACCGTAGGCAGCCCCGGTCGCTCCCGCCGTTCCGTGGAGTGGACACTGAGAACTCGCACAGGCCCCGCTCAGTCGCGGTCGCTCGCGGAGCACCTCGGGCTCGCGGGATCGCGTTCGGCTCGTCGGATCCGGCGAATCCAGCGAGCCGGACGTGGTCCTGCGAGCCGGAGCTCGGCGTCAGGCGACCGTCAGCTCCACCACCGCGTCGGCCAGTCCCTCCGCCGACGCGCGCACCGTCACGGTGCCCGGCCCCGTCGGCCGGACGATCGCCAGCGCGCGCCCGTCGAACGTCGTCCGCGTCGCGGCGTCGAAGCGCTCGGTCGTCGCCGGAGCGCCGCTGCCGTAGCCCGCGAGCACGGCGGCTCCGTCGACCGTGACCGTCACGGCGCGGTCGTCGCCGGTGACCAGCACGCCGTTCTCGCCGCGGAGCTCCAGCGACACGAACGCGAGATCCTCGTCGCCGGCCTCGAGCGCCGACCGGTCGGCCGAGGCGACGAGCCGCACCGCCCCGGTCGCCGTCCGGAGCTCGGTGCGGCCGGTCTCGACTCCGCCGCGCAGTGCAACGGCGACGAGCGTGCCCGGTCGGTAGGTCGTCTCGAGCGTCGCCAGCATCGGGCGGACCCCGCCGACCGTCGCGCGGGCCACCTCGACATCGTCCAGGAGCAGCGCGACCTCGTCCGCGTCGGCCGCCACTTCGACGGTCAGGGGGCGGCCCTCGGAGCCGGGCCAGGTCCAGGACGAGACGGAGTCGCTCCACGCCCACGGCGACTGCATGGTGATCGAGTGGCCGTGGTGCTCGGGGCGGAGCACCGCGATCGCCGGCTCGGAGCGCAGGCCCCACACGATCTCGCGGTAGTACGAGACCGGGCGCCGGTGCCCCGTGATGTCGAGGTCGCCGCACCAGGCGGTGAGGTACGGGAACTCGCGCTCGAGGGCGCCGTTCGCGGCCGGGTCCTCGGCGTACGAGGTGGCGCCGATGCCGACCTCGCCGAGGTAGTCCCAGCCGGTCCAGGTGAAGTCGCCGATCACGTTCGGGTTCGCGAGCACCATCGGCCAGAGGTCGCCGATCCGCGACGGGAAGGTCTCGGAGCCGACGATCACGCGGTGCGGGAACGTCTCGGCATCCGCGGCGTAGCGCCCGTCGGCGTAGTTGAGGCCGAGCACGTCGAGCACCGAGCTCGACTCGGCCGTGCGCCGGGTCACGGCGTCGGAGGAGCCGATCGCGCTCATCATGTCGGCGCCCGACTCGCCCATCAGCTCGTTCAGGCCCTGCTCGGCCTGGAGGATGTCGTCCAGCTCGTCGAGGACGGTGAGGGCCGCGTTCACTCCGTTGGTCACGGGCCTGGTCGGGTCGAGCGAGCGGACGTGCTCGGCGAGGTCGCGCGCCTGCACCGCGCCGTGGGGCGTCCCGGCCTCGACGATCTCGTTGCCGATCGAGTACATGATCACGCTGGGGTGGTTGTAGTCCTTCGCGACCATCGACTCGAGGTCGGCCCGCCACCACTGGGCGAAGTCGAGGGCGTAGTCGTAGTCGGTCTTGCCGCGCGCCCACATGTCGAACGCCTCGTCCATCACGAGCATCCCGAGGCGGTCGCAGGCGTCGAGCATCGACGGCGACGCCGGGTTGTGCGCGGTGCGGATGGCGTTGAAGCCCGCCTCCTTGAGCAGCTCGATGCGGCGGAACTCCGCCCGTGCGATCGACGCCGCCCCGAGAGGCCCGTTGTCGCTGTGGAGGCAGGCGCCGCGCAGCAGCACCGGCTCGCCGTTGATCCGCAGGCCCTTGCGCGGGTCGACCGTCACGGTGCGGATGCCGTGCACCGTCGTGACGGCCGCCTCGCCGATCGTCGTCGTCGCCGTGTAGAGGTGCGGCGACTCGACGCTCCAGAGCTCGGGCTGCTGCACGTACAGGCGCTGGCGCACCACCGCGGTGCGGCCCGGCGCGACGGTGACCGGCGTCCGCTCGCTCTCGACCACGCGCGCTCCGGAGGCGAGGCTCGTTTCGACCGTGCGCTGCGCGGTGACGAGGCCGCGGTTGACGACGCTGGTGACCACCTCGACGACGGCCTGGTCGTCCTCGACGCGCACCGTGGTGATGCGCACGCCGTCGGGCTCGATGTGCGTCGGCTCGTCCACGTGCAGCAGCACGGGACGGTGCAGTCCGGCGCCGGCGTACCAGCGGGTGTCCTGCCCCGAGCGGACCTCGATCCGCAGGGTGTTGGTCGCGCCGAAGCGGAGGAACGGGGTCAGCTCGACGAAGAAGCGCGCGAAGCCGTCGGCCCGGTTGCCGACGAACTCGTCGTTGAGGAAGACCATGGCGTGCCGGAACGCCCCCTGGACCTCGAGCCGGACCACCCGGCCGGCCCACTCCTCCGGGACCTCGAACCGCTTGAGGTAGCTGAAGGCGCCGGCGGGGTAGTAGGCGGCGCTGCCGGCGCCGGGCACGTCGGGCGCGCGCTCCGCGTCGCGCAGGGCGTCGTGCGGGAGGGTGACCGCGACGGCGTCATCGGCGCCCCTCTGAGCGGCGGCGAACGGCCCGCGGGGAGCCCTGACCGTCCAGTCGGCGGTGAACGGGGTGACGGTCATGGTGGATCCGATCGAGAGTGCGGGTGCGATCCTCAGTGAGGAAACTGTTTCCCTCTGTTTCGCAGCCTCTGCAGCCTAGGCGCGACGACGCGAGCGGGTCAACGCCCTCGCGCCTGGCCGGTCCTCGGTCGGCTCGTTCGCGCCTCACTCACTCCTCGAAAGTTGCGGTAGTGGCGCTCGACTACCGCGACTTTCGAGGAGTCGCGCGCCGATCCGGTGCGATCTGCGGGTGATCCGCCCCGCCGGGAGCCGGTCGTGCGACGGAGAGCGCTCCCCGGCGCGCCGCGCCTGCAGATCGCACGATCGGCCCACGGAGTCAGCGGCCTCCGCTCCTCCGCCCGCCGCCCTCGCGGGCCTCCAGCGGCAGCACGACGTGCTCCTGCAGGTGCTGGTAGACCACCGACGTGCGGACGTCCGCGACCTCGCGGCGCTGGGTCAGCCCGTCGATGACGAAGGCGTAGAGGTCGTCGTTGTCGCGGACGGCGACGTGGATGATGAAGTCCTCGTTGCCGGCGGTGACGAACAGGCCGACGGTCTCGTCGAGGCCGCTCACCCAGTCGCGGAACGCCTCGATCACCTCGCGGGACGGCGGACGGATGCGGACGGCGATGAGCGCCTGCACCGGCCGCCCGATCGACGGGAGATCGACCGCGAGGGTCGCCCGCACGATGACGCCGCGCTGGCGGAGGCTCCTGGTGCGGTCGAGCGCGGTCGTCGGACTCACGCCGACGGCCGCGGCGAGGTCGCGGTTCGTCATCCGTGCATCCGACTGCAGGAAGCGCAGTATCCGGATGTCGAGCTCGTCCAACGCGGCTCCGCGGCCGTTCCACTGGTCATTCATACGGACATCCTGCGCTACTGCCGCCGTTGCGCTTGTCTGTGGGGCGCCATCGCGTACAGAAGTAGACCCGAGGAGACCCATGACCGAGCACGCCGCCACCCCCGTCGGATTCGCTCCCGACGAGATCGACACCTCGGCGCCCACCCGCGCCGCCCGCCTGAAGTGGGTGGTCGTCGTCGATGAGGCGCTGCCGCCCGGCCGGGCCGTCAACGCCGCGATCTGCGTGAGCGCGGCCACGACCGCCGGCGTCGCGGGGCTCCTGGGTCCGTCGGCGACCGACGCCTCGGGATC
The DNA here is from genome assembly GCF_009807175.1 of Rathayibacter sp. VKM Ac-2803. NCBI lineage: Bacteria > Bacillati > Actinomycetota > Actinomycetes > Micrococcales > Microbacteriaceae > Rathayibacter > Rathayibacter sp. VKM Ac-2803. Next base: position 1,136,311 of record NZ_WUCD01000001.1, read on the forward strand.
GACGCACCCCGGGATCCCCTGGGTGGGCTGCACCGTGCTCGCCGCCGACGCGGCGACCCTCCGCGCGATCCGGGCGAAGGCGATCGCGCACGAGGGCACCTTCGTCGCCGACATGCCCGCCGAGGCGCAGGCCATCCGGGTCTACGACGACTACCGGGCCGTCGTGGCGACCACGGAGGAGTTCGACTACCTGGCCGTCAGCGTCGTCGGTCCGAAGAACCGCATCGCGAAGCTCGTGGATCGCCTGCCGCTGCTGCCGTAGCCGTGCGCGTGCGGGTGCTGCGGCTCCTCCACAGGCGCTCCTCGAGGTCCGGTCTTCCGGTTCGAGCGGTCGGGCCGGTTGTGTGACGGTGGTCCCTGCTTCAATACGGGTATGGATGGTTCGGGTGAGGTCGAGACGGTGGAGGCGCGGCGCGATGCGGTCGCGTCGTTCACCGATCTCGCGGCGAGCCTCGGCCGCTCCTCCGCCGGGCTGCTGCTCGCGCGGGCCGCGGCGCTGCACACGGCGTACCGGGTGGCGATCACGATCCCGGAGTCGTTCGCTCGCGGCGGCCGGCTGTCGCGCGGTGAGGCGCACGATCTCGTGGAGCGCTCGATCCGGGCCGAGCTGGCGGTCGGGATGGGGATGTCGGAGCGGGAGCTGACCTGCGCTCTGGAGCAGGCGACCGTGCTGATGGAGGATCTTCCGCGCACCCGTGCCGCTCTCGCGGGCGGTGCGTTCGTGTGGAAGAGCGTCGAGGTGATCTGCGCGGCCGCGAGCACACTGCCTCCCGCGTCGAGGGCGTCGTTCGACGAGCGCGCGGCGGAGGCGGCTGTCGGGGCGACCGCGTCGCAGTTGCGCCGGGTCGTGGCCCGGCTGCGCGACGAGTTGCACGGGGAGCCGCTCGCCGCCCGCCACGCGCGGGCTCGGGCGGACCGGGGCGTGTGGGTGAGTCCGGAGATGGACGGGATGGCGACGCTCTGCGCGCTGTTGCCGGCGCCGTTCGCGATGGGAGCGTTCGACCGCGTGGACCGCATCGCCCGGAGGTTGCGCGAGAGCGCCGACAGCGCGGCCGATCCCGGCGCGCGTGATGAGCGCACCCTCGCGCAGCTGCGCGCCGACGCGCTCGCCGACCTGCTGACCGACGGTGACATCGCCGGCACGACACCCCTGTCCGACAGCGAGACCCCGGCGCCGACGTTCGTCCCGGGAGTGCGTGCCGAGGTGCGCCTGACGCTCGCCGCGAGCACCGCGGCGGGTCTCGACGACGCCCCCGCGGATCTCGACGGCTACGGCCTCGTCCCGGCCGGCGTCGCGCGCGAGCTGGTGGGCGTCGGAGCCTCCTTCACGCGGATCCTCACCGACCCGGACACCGGGACCGTCACGTCGGTCGGGCGCACCCACCGCGTCCCACCGCCCCGGATGCGCCTGCACCTGCAGCTGCGCGACCGCACCTGCCGCTTCCCCGGCTGCACCCGCCCCGCGTCCACATCGGAGGCCGACCACACGATCGAGTGGCGCAACGGAGGCGAGACCTCCCTCGAGAACCTCGCCTCGCTCTGCACCGGACACCACCACGTCCGCCACGGCGACCGCTGGACCTACATCCTGCATCCCGACGGCACCGCCGACTGGACCACTCCCACCGGACGTCGCGTCAGCACCCGGGCGGCCGTGCTCCCGGGGCGACCGCCGGATCCGCCCCCAGGACCACGATTCGCGGACACGCCACCACCGTTCCGACCCCCGATCGCAGAGGTCTCTCGCGGCGCGCTGCGGACTTTCCCGGACCTGCGTCGATCAGCCGCCGCCGACCGCGGGCCGGCGGCGCTGCAGCACGAGCATGGTCTGCGACATCACGAGCTCCTCGTCCTGGTTGACGAGCTCGATGCCGATCCGCACCAGCCCCCGGTCGGGCTTGGAGCGCGAGGGCGTCGCCGAGAGCACCGAGAACCGGCCGCGCAGCACGTCGCCGGGGCGCACCGGACGGTGCCAGCGCAGCTCGTCGACTCCGGGCGACGCGATGCTCGCCGCCGGGTTGAGGAACGTGTCGACGAGGAGTCGCATCATCAGCGCGGTCGTGTGCCAGCCGCTCGCGATCAGCCCGCCGAACTCGCCCTCGCGGGCCGCCTCCGGATCGACGTGCATCGCGTGGGGGTCGAAGGCGGTCGCGAAGGCGACGATCGCCGCCTCCGTCACCTCGACCGGTGCGGACACGGCCGCGAGACCGGGCACGTAGTCGTCGAAGTACCGCTCGGACAGAGGAGGAGTCTCCAGGGGCGGGGTCCCGGTCATCCTGCGACCGTAGCCGAGGGCAGGACGCGGCGCACGGCCGTCGCCATCGCCTCCGGGTCCTCGTTGAAGCAGAGCTTCGCGCCGGGCGCCGCCTCGACGACGGTGTTCACGAGCAGCTCGAGGAGCCACGAGAGCGAGGGCTCGAGTCGGACCCCGGCGCCGATCATCACGGCGTCGGGGGCCTTTTCGAGCAGCTCGGCGCGCAGCTCGTCGGCGACCTCGGCCACGGGTGCGCGGAGGAGGAACAGCTCGGCCGCGATCCCGTCGCCGCGGAGCGACTCGACCGCCGCGTCCATGCTCGCGCGCACGCGGCGCTCGTTCACGTCGAGGTCCGGGTCGGTCAACAGGGCGGGGTCGAGGCCGACGATGAGCGCGGAGGGCACGGCTCGCAATGCGACGGCTCAGTACGCGACGGAGAGGTGCGCGCGGTGGTGACCGTTCCGCTCGATCTCGTCGACGATCGCGAGCGCGAAGTCGGCGCCGCTGAGGGCCGAGACGCCGTCGGCGTCGAAGAACGCGACCTCGCCGCCCACGCGGTAGCGACCGGTGGCCTCGCCGGGCGCGTAGGCGCCGTACTGCTGGGCGGGGGAGAGGAAGACGAAGTCGAGCGACTCCGACGAGGCGAGCAGCTCGTTCAGGACCTCGTTCATCTGCTTCGCCTCGGCGGCGAACTGCGGCGGAATGTCGTCGCCCTCGGCGAAACGAGGCGCGCCCTCGGCGGGGCGGAGCGAGCTGAAGCCGCCGACCACGATGAAGCGGGCGCCCTTCGCGTCGGCGAGGGCGGCGAGCTCGCGGTCGACCTCGACGATGCGTCCGTCGAGCTCGCCGCGAGGCGAGAGGGTGCTGACGAGGACGTCGGCGCCCTCGATCGCGCGGGAGCGGACGGCGGGGTCGGTGAGCGAGCCGGTCTCGTAGGCGACGCCGTCGATGCGGGCGTCGCCCTCGGGGACGGAGCGGCTGAACGAGGTGACCTCGAGGCCGCGGGAGACGGCCTCGCGGGCGATGGCGCTGCCGGTGTAGCCGGTGCCTCCGACGATGGTGATGCGGGTCATGTGCGTGCTCCTTTAAACGTGTGGTGCGGGTGGTGCAGGGCTACGCTAGGTCCGATAGTCACTAATCGGAAGTAGGCACTTCTTGGAAACCAAGCCGGCCACTGACCTGCCCGATCTCGACCCGTACGCGGCGGGCTGCCCGAGCCGTCGCCTCCTCGATCGCATCGGCGACCGTTGGACGGTCCTCGTCGTCGGAGCGCTCGGCGATGGGCCGCTTCGCTTCTCCGCGATCCGCCGCACCGTCGAGGGCGTCTCGCAGAAGATGCTGACCCAGACCCTCCGCGGCCTCGAGCGCGACGGCCTGGTGACCCGCACCGTCTACGCCGAGGTGCCTCCGCGCGTCGAGTACGAGCTCACCGCCGCCGGTCGCACGCTGCAGGAGCCGCTGAAGGCGCTCGAGCGCTGGTCGATCGAGCACTTCGGCCAGGTCGCCGCCTCGTGGGAGACGTACGACGAGGAGCGCTCGGCCTGAGGGGCTGACGCGCCGTCAGTTGATGATCTCCCCCCGCTCGTCGGCGCGCAGGGCAGCCAGCCGCTCGTGCCAGGTGCGCAGTGCCTCCGGAGTGAGGCGCGTCCAGTCGGTGACCTCGCCGACGATGCGGAGGGGCTCGGCGCTGCGGTACGAGCGGGTCGGGTTGCCCGGGAACTTCTTGCCGGTGACGTTCGGGTCGTCCTCGAAGGCGCCGGTGGGCTCGACGGCGTAGACCCGCGGCTCGGCGGTTCCTGGTGCGAGCTCGGCCGCGAGGCCGGCGCCGTCGGCGACTGCCGTGAAGTAGACGTGGTTCATCACGATCTCGGGCCGGTAGTTCGAGCGGAAGCCGGGCGTGAGGAGGTCGCCGACCCGCAGATCGGCCTTCGTCCCGTGGAAGAAGGGGCCCTGGTCAAGTGCTGCGCTCATGGCGACAGCGTAGGCACGGGTCGGCCGGGACGCGCGGGTCAGGGCGTGACGACGACCGTGCCGCGGACGGTGCGGTTCTCGAGCGCCTCGAACGCCGAGGCGATCTCGCCGAGCGGGAACGTCGCTCCGACCCTCGCCGTGATGACGCCGTCGGCGAGGTAGCCGGTGAGGCGTTCGAGGACGTCGGCCGACTGCTGGGCCTGGCGGACGCCGCGGATGCCGTGGGCGGCGAAGTCGTCCGCGGTCTGGTCGATGACGGTGTCGGCCCCGAGGTCCCGGGCCGGCTGCACGCCGGCGCCGCTCGCTGTCGTGATGACAGTGGCACATCTCCCTCACCCCGGAAGCGTCCTCCGCGGCTCATCTGGGCGAGAACATCGCCGGCGCCGCCTGGACCTGTCGGACGAGGACCTCGCCGCACTCGACCGGGCCGCGGGGTGGCCGGTGGTCGGTGATCCGCTGCGCTGCTCGAGGGGAGGCGCGCCGGCTCAGAACTGCCGGGCTCGGACGTCCGCGCGGTGGGAGGCGGCGATGAGCGCAGCGAGACGGTCCGCGGTCAGCGGCGCACCGGGGTCGGCGAGGTAGTCGCGGGTGAACAGCTCCAGGTCCGCGACGTAGATCTGCGTGTAGGCGCCCGACTCCGGCTCGGTGCGCCACGACTCCGCGAGGGTGCCCGCGTCGTACGGGTCGAAGCCGAGGGCGTCGACGATCGTGGACACCCGGGCCTTCGCGTCGCTGTCGTTCCCGGAGATCGCCAGAGCGGTGCGCGGGTCGGAGTGGGCGAGGTTCGGGATATGGGTGAAGAGGATGTTGGTGAACGCCTTGACGACGACCGTGCCGGGGAGGAGCGACTGCTCGTACTCGGCGGTCGTGCTCTCGAGCGAGTCGAGCTGCTCGATCCGGCCGTCGCGGTGGGGGTAGTAGTTCCCGGTGGAGAGGATCGTCCGGCCCGCGAGGACGTCGGCGGGCAGAGCAGGGTAGGCGGCGAGCGGCACTGCGAGGACCGGGACGGCCCCGAACTCGACCGCCGCGCGGACGTCCCCGGCCCGGGCCCGGGGTCCGAGCTCCTCGACGAGGTCGCCGAGCGACTCCGGTCCGCGTGAGTTGGCGATGACGACCTCGTAGTCGGCCGCGAGCGCGAGGCGGGCCACCGCGGCTCCGATCGATCCGCTGCCGATGATCCCGATGCGATTCATGTCTGCTGTCCTTCGATGTCGGTGATGGTCCGGCCGGCGTCGCCGGACGGACGGCTCGGTGGGGTGGATTCCCACCCGTTCCTGATGAGAGCGGAGAGGGCCGCGCCGGAGGAGTCGTCGGCGAGGGCCGCACCCCGGACCCAGCTCGTGGCGAGCGCCGCGAGGAAGAGGTCGCGTGCCCGGACGTCCTCGCGGGCAGTGCCCTCCCTCTGGGCGGCGCCGAGGAACTCCTCCGTGGTCGTGACGAACCCCTGGCACGTCATCGCCAAGGGAGACGACGTCGAACTCGTCGCTGCGCGAAGCGGCTCCGGGAGGCCGTCGAACGCGCCGGCCCACTCCGCGACCGCGTCGAGCCAGCCGTTCAGCGCGTCAGCGGAGCCGACCGAGGGATCGCGCAGGCGGTCCCGCTGGGCGACGAGCGTCTCGTCGCGAGCCGCGAGCAGCTCGGCGAGCAGAGCCTCGCGGGTCGGGAAGTGGCGGTACAGCGTGCCTGCGCCGACGCCGGCCCGTTTCGCGATCGCGTCGAGGGAGCCGGTCACTCCGTGCTCGGTGAAGTACTCCTCGGCCACGCCCAGGATGTGGGTCCGGTTGCGACGAGCGTCGGATCGCGCTCCGCGCGGTCGGTCTCCGGGAGCCTCGGGCATGTGCGGAGCCTCGGGCATGCGTCCGTCCCTTCGCTCAGCGGAACGGAGACAGTCTCCGTATCGTGACGATAAATGGAGAGTATCTCCCTTTACGGCCCGAGGTCCAGCGCCTGGGCATCCGCGGAAGAAGAGGACACCCTCGTGGATCGGAGGATGCTCATCGGCATGCACCTGGGCAACGGCTACGGGAACCTGCCCGGGTCGGTGGCGCGACCCCGCCACCGACCCCGACGAGCACGGCCTCTCGGGTCTCGGGAGCGAGGCGCTCCCGTCGGGATCGCTGCACGTCGCGGTCGGTGAGCGGCACCGCTTCGCGCACGCCGAGCGGCTCGCGGTCGAGGATCTGGCGGGCGAGGACTGGGTCGTCGGCGGGTTTCCCGTCGACGGGGTGCCGTGGATCCGACGCTCGCTCCGCCGGCACCCTCGACGAGGCGGCGCGGGCCGTGCGCTCGGCGCTGCGCACGGTGGCCCGGCGGATCTCGGACGCGGGCTCGGCCCGACGCCGGCGGGCCGTCTCCTACACTCGGACGATGCGCCACGGCATCGTCATCCTCCCGCAGGAACCCTGGACCACGGCCCGCCGCAAGTGGCAGTCGGCCGAGGGGCTCGGCTTCGATCACGCGTGGACCTACGACCACCTCTCGTGGCGCTCGCTCGCCGATCAGGTCTGGCACGCGACGATCCCGACGCTCACCGCCGCGGCCGTCGTCACCGAGACGATCCGGCTGGGCACTTTCGTGGCCTCGCCGAACTTCCGGCACCCGGTGCCGTTCGCGAAGGAGCTCGCGACCCTCGACGACATCTCGGGCGGCCGCTTCGTCCTCGGCGTCGGGTCGGGCGGCACCGGCTTCGATGCAACCGTGCTCGGGCAGCCCGTGTACACCGCGCGGGAGCGCCACGAGCGCTACGTCGAGTTCGTCTCGGCGCTCGACGCGCTGCTCCGGCACGAGACTCCGGGCTCGGGTGGCTTCGACATCGACGGCACCTGGTTCACCGCCCGCGGCGCCCGGATGGTCGGCGAGCCCGTGCAGCGACCGCGCCTGCCGTTCGTGCTCGCCGCCAACGGCCCGAAGGGGCTCGCCCTCGTCGCCGAGCGCGCGCAGGGCTGGGTCACCACCGGGCCCGAGGGCCGGACCGCCGACGAGTGGTGGGCCGCCGTCGCCGAGCTCGGCGGCCGACTCGACGGCGCTCTGGAGGCGGCGGGCCGCGACCCCCGCTCGCTCGAGCGGCACCTCTCGCTCGACTCCGGCCCGCACTTCTCGCTCGAGAGCGTCGCCCGCTTCGACGACATGGTCGGGCGGGCGGAGGAGCTCGGCTTCACCGACGTGATCTCGCACTGGCCCCGCGCCGAGGGCATCTACGCGGGCGACGACGAGGTGCTCTACGACGTCGCCTCGCGGTTCTAGCGCCGTGCCGCGGCAGCGACGCCTCCTCCGCATCGCCCGACCGGGCGCCGTGATCGGCCTGGTCAGCGCGGCCGTGATCGCGCTGCTGTACCTCGCCTCCGTCATCGGGTGGGGCATGGACGGGCGCGCACCGGCGTCGGGCTGGATCGCGATCGCCCTCGCCGCCGTGGTCGGCGCACTCGCGGGCGGGTCCGCCGTCGCCGCCCAGCGCTCGCTCGGGGCGCCGCGGGTCGTCGCCCCGCTAGTGGCGCCGGTGCTGGTCGCCCTCCTCGCGCTCGTGTCCGCGCTCGCCACCGCGCCGTTCGGCTCCGGCAGCTCGCTCGGGCTGACGTTCGCCGTGATGCTGCCCTTCGGAGTGCTCGCGGTCACCCTGGGCACCACGCTCGTCGTCGCCGCCGGCGAGACGCGGTGGCGGGCGATCGGAGGCGTCGCCGGGGTCGTCGTCGCGATCGCGCTGGTCGTCGGCCTCGTCGCGGGCTAGCGCCGATCCGCAAGTCCCCTCCGCCGCCGAGCGCGGCGCCCTAGCGTGGCAGTAGCTTCCGCGTGACGACGCGCGGCGACCACGCCTCGAGGAGAGACATGCCCGCACTGACCGACACCTTCACCCTGTCCAACGGCGTCACGATCCCGAAGATCGGATTCGGCACCTGGCAGATCGAGGACGGACCCGACGCCTACGACGCGGTGACCACGGCCCTCCAGGCCGGCTACCGCCACCTCGACACGGCCCGCGCCTACGGCAACGAGGCGAGTGTCGCCCGCGCCCTCCGCGACAGCGGCGTGCCCCGCGACGAGGTCTTCGTCACGACCAAGCTGCCCGCCGAGGTCAAGGACTACGAGGGCGCGAAGGCCAGCTTCGAGACCACGATGGCCGCGCTCGAGCTCGACTACGTCGACCTCTACCTCATTCACGCGCCGTGGCCCTGGTCGGACATGGGCTCGGACCACCGCGACGGCAACATCGCCGCGTGGTCGGCGATGGAGGAGATCTACGAGGCGAAGCGCTCGCGCGCGATCGGCGTCTCGAACTTCGCCGTCGCCGACCTCGAGTCGCTGATCGACGCGACCGACGTCGTGCCGCACGCCAACCAGATCCGCTGGTTCGTCGGCAACACCCAGGACGAGACGACGGCGTACTGCCGCGAGGCCGGGATCCTCGTCGAGGGCTACTCGCCGCTGGCCACCGGCGGTCTGCTCGAGAACTCCGACATCGCGGGGATCGCCGCGGGCTACGGCAAGTCCGTCGCGCAGCTGTGCATCCGCTACCTGCTCGAGAAGGACGTGCTGCCGCTGCCGAAGTCGACCACGCCCTCGCGCATCGCCGAGAACGCCGACGTCGACTTCACGATCTCGCCCGAGGACCTCGCCACGCTGGACGCGCTGGTCGACACGGAGGCCTGAGTCTTCCGGCCGAGAGCCTCATGAGTAAGGCCGAAGGCCCGGAACCGCCGAGAATGCGACGGATCCGGGCCTTCGCCCTTGGTCGTGCTGCGACATCCAGAGCGGGTCTCCCCGCCATCCCGAGGGGAACCCCATCTCGGACGCCGCCCGACCTGCCGTGGCCTCGAGGTGGGTGGCGACGAGCACCGAGATCCCGCGGGCCCAGTCGGAAGCCGGGGAGACCGTCTGCCGAGCCCTCGCGACGACGCAGAGAGCGCCGAACACGCCCTCGCTCTGGCTGTGAGGCAGGGACTCGAGGCCGGGGACTGTCCGCATCGCTGCCGTCCCGGCGGGGATCACGGTCCGATTCCACAGTCGCGCGTGATGAGCGCAGATGTTCCGCACGAGCGTCAGCTGTTCGAGCCAGTTGACGAGCGGATGACGTCCGGCGGCCTTCGCCCTCTGATTGCCGTTCAGTGCTTCGAGGTCGACGACCAGGCCGAGGTCGTCCGCGACGGCCCATTGATCCGATGCTCGCGCCCCCGCGAAGAGCAGCGACAGGTCGGCGAAGTCGAGTACGTCGACCAGCACCCAGAGGGGCACGTCACCACCGTACTTCTCGAGATGGTGCCTGATCGAGTCCGACCGTCGGGCGACTCGGTCGACGCGCCGGTTCGCCCGCTCGAGCCACGCTCCGTGATCGAAGCCGGTCCTGAAACGACTCGGGTCCTGATACGCCACGGGTCCTTCCCTGCCCAGCGCATCAGCCAGCCCTCGTCGAACCGCCACCTCGACCATGCCGAGACCGTCGTGGACCCGAGCGCGCAGAATGCGATCGAACTCGTAGAGAGCGACGACCTGTGAGAGCGGTGTTCCGGGAACGAAGGAATCGGAGCGCTGCTGTCGTCCGCCGACGGGATCCGTTCGTCGGTAGCTGAACAGGTAGCCGCTCAGCCGGTAGTAGGTGACCGATCGGAGCCAGCGTTCGGCGTCGACATCGATGAGCATTCCGCGACGGACGAGGATCCGGATCTGCTGATCGATCGTCGTGTACGCCTTGAGTGACGCTGCCACGGGTTCTCCCGCCGCGCCCCCGGAAAGAAATCCAGCCCGCACCGGTTGATCCGGGCGGGCTGAACGATTACGTCAACGGTACTCGTCGAACGGCGGCTCCACACCGCTGGCGCGGATCGCGGCGCGCTGCTTCGAGCGACTGCAGTGGGGCCGTGACGGCCTGCAGCCCTCGTCGGGTGCAGACCGTCACGGCGCCTACAGGCCCTGCGCCAGGCGATAGTACGCCGCGTTCGAGCGGATGTCGGCCTCGAAGCCGCGCAGCGTCGTCGACTCGTCGATGACGAGCAGCTCGACGCCGGCGATGCGGGCGAAGTCCTCCCACGCCTCCAGGCCGATCTGCGTGGTCATCACCGTGTGGTGCGCGGCGCCCGCGGTGATCCACGCGGCGGCGCTGGTGCCGAAGTCGGGAGCCGGCTGCCAGACGGCGCGGCCGACCGGGAGGTGCGGCAGCGTCTGCGGCGGCACGACCGTCGTCACCGTGTTGGCGACCAGGCGGAAGCGCTCGCGCACGTCGCTCAGGGCGACGACGACCGCGTCGCCCGCGTCGGCGGTGAAGACCAGGCGCACCGGGTCCTCGCGGCCGCCGATGCCCAGCGGGTGGATCTCGAGCGTGGCGCGCTCCGACGACAGCGACGGCGACACCTCGAGCATGTGCGCGCCGAGGATGAGCTCCTCGCCGGGCGTCATGTCGTAGGTGTAGTCCTCCATCAGGCTGGTGCCGCCGGGGAGGCCGGCGCCCATCACGGCGGCGATGCGGATGAGGACGGCGGTCTTCCAGTCGCCCTCGCCGCCGAAGCCGTAGCCGTCGGCCATCAGGCGCTGCACGGCGAGGCCGGGGAGCTGGCGGAGGCCGCCGAGGTCCTCGAAGCTGTCGGTGAACGCCTCGAAGCCGCCCTCCTCGAGGAACGAGCGCAGGCCGATCTCGATCGCCGCACCGTAGCGGAGCGACTCGTGGCGCTCGCCGCCGGGGAGCAGCTCGGGCACGACGTCGTAGCTCTCGACGTACTCGGCGACGAGGGCGTCGATCTGCTCGGAGGTCGCGGCGTCGACGCGCTCGACGAGCTCGTTCACGCCCCAGGTGTTGACGCTGACGCCGAGACGGATCTCGGCCTCTGTCTTGTCGCCCTCGGTGACGGCGACGTTGCGCATGTTGTCGCCGAAGCGGGCGACCTTCATGCCCTGCGAGGCCGACCAGCCGGCGGCCGCGCGCGACCAGACTCCGATGCTCGCGGTCACCTTGGGGTCGCTGGCGTGGCCGACGACGGTCTTCCGCGGCACGCTCATCCGGCTGAGGATGTAGCCGTGCTCGCGGTCGCCGTGCGCGGCCTGGTTGAGGTTCATGAAGTCGAAGTCGATGTCCTGCCACGGCAGGGCGACGTTCGCCTGGGTGTGGAAGTGCAGCAGCGGCTTGGCGAGCGCGTCGAAGCCGTGGATCCACATCTTCGAGGGGCTGAAGGTGTGCATCCAGGTGATGACGCCCACGACGGAGTCGTCGGAGTTGGCCTCGATCATCGTGCGGCGGATCGCGTCGGAGCTCTTCAGCACCGGCTTCCACTCGATGGTGACGGGGATCGACGACGACTCGTTCAGCTGCTCGACGACGGCCTGCGACTGCTCGGCGACCTGGCGGAGGGTGTCCTCGCCGTAGAGGTCCTGGCTGCCGGTGAGGAACCAGACGGTGCGGGTCGCGAGGTCGGGGACGATGCTCTTGAAAATCGGGCTTCGGCTCATGAGAGTGCTCCGGTGGGGTTCTGTCCGTAGACGTTCTGGTAGCGGTCGAACAGGGCGTCGATCGACTCCTGCGGGATGGGGACGACCTCGCCGCCCTGGCGCGCGAGGTGCACGGTGCGGGCGACGTCCTCGGCCATGACGGCCGCCTTGACGGCGTCCTTCGCGTCCTTGCCGATGGTGAAGACTCCGTGGTTCTGCATCAGGACCGCGCGCGAGCGGTGCCCGGTCAGCGTCGCGACGATGCCGCGGCCGATCGAGTCGTCGCCGATGATGGCGAACGGACCGATGGGGATCTCGCCGCCGAACTCGTCGGCCATCGCGGTGATGACGCAGGGGATCGCCTCGGCGCGGGCCGCCCAGGCGGTCGCGTAGGTGGAGTGCGTGTGCACGACTCCGCCGACCTCGGGCATCTGCCGGTACACGTAGGCGTGCGCCGCGGTGTCGCTCGACGGTCCGCGCTCGCTGCCGAGGCTGCCCGGGACGACGACTCCGTCGAGGTCGCAGAGGATCATGTTCTCGGGAGCGAGGTCGTCGTACGAGACGCCGCTCGGCTTGATCACGAACAGGTCGGCGCCGGGAACGCGCCCCGAGATGTTGCCGCCCGTCCAGATGACGAGGCCGTAGCGGACCAGCTCGGCGTGGAGGCGGGCGACGTCCTCGCGGACGCGGGCGATCGCCTCCTCGGTCGCGGGATCGAAAGTCATGCGGTTTCTCCTTGCGTGGTGAGGGTGTCGACGGCCGTCTGCTCGACGGCGAGGCCGGCGCGGTAGCGCTCGAGGTAGGCGGTGAATCCGGCGACGTCGGTGGCGTCCGGCGCGACCGTCTCGAACTCGCCCGCGCCGAAGACCCGGTCGGTCAGGTACACGTCGAGCGCGAGGTCGCCGCCGGTCAGGCGGTAGGCGGCGAGCACGGCCATGCCCCACGGGCCGCCCTCGGAGGCGGTCGCGGCGACCGACACGGGCGCGTCGAGCGCTCCGGCGAGGAAGCGCTGCGCGACTCCGGCCGTGCGGAACATGCCGCCGTGCGCGAACATCTCGTCGATGACGACGCCCTCGCCGGCGAGCACGCGCATGCCGAGCGCGAGCGTGCCGAAGACGCCGTAGAGCTGGGCGCGCATGAAGTTCGCGAGGGTGAGGCGCGAGTCGGGGGTGCGCACGACGAGCGGGCGGCCCTCCACCAGGCCGGCGATCGGCTCGCCCGCGAGGTGGTTGTAGGCGAGCAGGCCGCCGGCGTCGGCGTCGCCCTCGAGCGCCTCCGCGAAGAGGGTGCCGTAGACGGCATCGCTGTCGGAGGGTCCGCCCGAGGCCGCGGCGAACCGCGAGAACAGGCCCACCCAGGTCGCGAGCTCGCTGGCGCCGTTGTTGCAGTGCACCATCGCGACGAGGTCGCCCGCCGGAGTCGCGACCAGGTCGAGCTCGTGGTGCACGCTCTCGAGGGGCCGCTCGAGCACGACCATCGCGAAGATGCTGGTGCCCGCGCTGACGTTGCCGGTGCGCGGGGCGACGGAGTTGGTCGCGACCATGCCGGTGCCGGCGTCGCCCTCGGGCGGGCAGAACGGGGCGCCGGGCTGCAGGGCGCCGGTCGGGTCGAGCAGCAGCGCGCCCTCGGCGGTGAGCTCGCCCGCGGGGGCGCCGGCGGGGAGCACGGCGGGCAGCAGGTCGCGCAGCGGCGGCAGGGCGCCGGCGACGCGGGCGTCGTAGCGCTCGAGCACGGTCTCGTCGTAGTCGCGGGTCGCGGGGTCGGTCGGGACCATGCCCGATGCGTCGCCGACTCCGAGGACCTTCTCGCCCGTCAGCTTCCAGTGCACGTAGCCGGCGAGCGTGGTGAGGAAGTCGATCCGCTCGACGTGCGGCTCGGAGTCGAGGACCGCCTGGTGCAGGTGCGCGAGCGACCAGCGCAGCGGGATGTTCGCGCCGAACAGCTCGGTCAGCTCGGCCGAGGCGGGGCCGGTGCTGGTGTTGCGCCAGGTGCGGAACGGGACGAGGAGCTCGCCCGCAGCGTCGAACGCGAGGTAGCCGTGCATCATCGCCGAGACGCCGAGGGCGCCGACGGTGGTGAGCGTCGCGCCGTGGCGCTTCTGCGCGTCGGCGACGAGGTCGGCGTAGGCGGCCTGCAGGCCCTCGTGCACGGCGTCGAGCGAGTACGTCCAGCGCCGGTCGACGAGCTGGTTCTCCCACTCGTGGCTGCCGACCGCGAGAACGATCGTCGGATCGGCGGCATCGACGAGGCACGCCTTGATCCGGGTGGAGCCGAGCTCGATGCCGAGGGCTGTCGCGCCGCTCGAGATCGCCTCGGCGGGGGCGGGCCGTCGCTGGTCCATGGTGCTCCTCGCTCGGGCGATGTGACCGTTCACAAAGCCCCGGGTCAGCCTAGGCGAGGGGTATCGCGGCGCACAACATCAGCTGAGACTGCTCGTCGCGCGCGATGGTGCGCGAGGAGCCTTCTCAGCCGATGTTGCGCGCCGCCGTCGACGCGCGCTCCACCAGCACCGGCGGCACCGGCTCGTCGACCGCGGCCGTCTCGCCGCGCAGCTCGGCGAGCACGACGCCGATCGTGCGGCGGCCGACCTCGGCGAAGTCCTGGCGGATCGTCGTCAGCGGCGGCTGGTAGTGCGCGGCCTCGGGCACGTCGTCGAAGCCGACCACGCTGAGGTCCTCCGGCACACGGACGCCGCGGTCGGCGCACGCGTGCAGCAGGCCGAGCGCCATCTGGTCGTTCCCGGCGACGACGGCGGTCAGATCCGGCACCTCCTCGAGGAGACGCTGCCCGGCGCGGTAGCCCGACTCGGCGCTCCAGTCGCCCGCGATCACGGCGGCGGGGGCGAGGCCGGACTCGGCCATCCGGGTCGTGAAGCCGTCGAGGCGGGCGTGCGCCTCGACCCAGTGCTGCGGCCCGGCGATGTGCGCGAGGCGGGTGTGGCCCCGCGCGAGCAGGTGCTCGGTGGCGAGGCGGGCTCCGGCGGCCTGGTCGACCAGGAGGCGCGGATCGGCGCCGCGACCGGACGCGCCGAGGGTGACGAACGGCACTCCGATCGCGAGGCTGTCGATCGCCTCGAGCGCCCGCTCCTGCGGGGCGAGGACCACGATCGCCTCGACGGACTCGCGCTGGAGGTGGGCGAGACCGTCGGCCAGCGACTCCGCATCCGGCGCGGCGTTGACCACCGGGACCCGGTAGCCGGCGTCGCGGGCGGCCTGCTCGATGGCGGCCATGGCGGTGGCGGTGCCGTAGAAGCTGTGGCTCTCGGCGGCGAGGATGCCGATCAGACCGGAGCGGCTGGTGGCGAGGGCGCGGGCGGCGGCGCTGGGGCGGAAGCCGAGGTCGTCGATCGCCGCGAGCACCCGCTCCCGGGTGCGCGGACGCAGCTGCGGGCTGTCGTTGAGCACGCGCGAGACGGTCTGGTACGAGACGCCCGCCCTGACCGCGACATCGCGGATGGTCGGCTGTCTCGGCATGGGGTCACCGTAGCGGGGTGCGGTCAGCGGATCGCGCGCGATCGCCGTACGGTGGAGCTGAGAATCCGCTCACGCAGACGGGAGCCCGCCGTGGAAGACCAGCAGATCGCGATCCTCGTGGCGATCGTCGTCGGCATCGCGATCGTCGGATCCGTCATCGCAGCGATCCTCCGCGCCCGCGCGGGTGCGCCGACCGCCGACTCCCCGCGTCGACGCGGCGACTCCGGCTCCGCGACCGGCGACGGTGGATCGTCGTCGGGCACCGGCCGGGACGATCGCGGCGGCGACGATCAGGGATCCTCCGACAGCGGCTCGAGCGGCGACTCCTCCGGGGGCGACGGCGGCGGCGGAGGCGGCGGGGGCGACTGACCCGCGCCGTGCGGTCTACGGCCCGCCGAGCCAGTGGTCGATGCGGTGGTGGTCGGGCGTGAAGCCGTGGTCGACTCCCCAGAGCACCGCCTGCGTGCGACTGGACGCGCCGATCTTGCCGTAGACGCTGCGGATGTAGGACTTCACCGTGTTGGGGCTGAGGTAGGTCAGCGACGCGACCTCGGCGTTGCTCTTGCCCTGCGTGATCAGCGCCAGGATCTCGGACTCGCGGTCGGTGATCCCCTCGTGGCGGCCGGGCCAGTCGAGCCCGGGCGCGGTGCCGGCGCGCCGGGGCGGGTCGCTCACGACGATCTCGCCGCTGCCGACGCGTTCCAGTGCCGCCACGAGCTCCCGCGCGGGCAGGGTCTTGGAGAGGTAGCCGTGCACCCCCTGCTCGAGCGCGTCCGCGATCAGCGCGGACTGGAAGTTCCAGGTGTACACGACGACGTGCTTCGCGCGGTCGTTGCGCACCAGCTCCGCGAGCTCGTGGTGATCCGACTCCGGCTGCGCGAACGAGTCGTAGAGCACGATGTCGATCGAGTCCGAGAGCGAGGTGTTCGCGTTGATCTCGGCGATGAGGATGCGATCGCGGTAGTGGTCGAACATGTGCGCGAGGCCCGTGAGGACGACGTCGTAGTCGTCCACGAGCGCCACGGTGAGGGGCGCGGTGCGGGGCATGGTCGGACGCTACCCCAGAATCGGCCGGCGGAGCCACACCCCCAGGGGTGTACCGGCGCCGCCCTGGGGGTGGTTCCGTAGTCATCGGCCCCGCAACCGTCGGGCCGAGAACTGCAGGTCAGCCCTGCGCTACAGGAAGGTGACCACCGTGATCGGTCTCATCATCAGTCTCATCGTCGTCGGCCTCATCGCCGGTGCGCTCGCCCGTCTGATCGTCCCCGGACGCCAGAACATCAGCATCCTCATGACGATCGTGCTCGGCATCATCGGCTCGTTCGTCGGCGGCTTCCTCGGCTTCCTGCTGTTCCAGCGCGACGCCATGGACGGCTTCCTCCAGCCGGCCGGCATCATCGGCTCCATCATCGGAGCGATCATCGTCCTGCTGATCTACACCCGCTTCGCTGGCCGCTCGGCCTCGCGCCGCTGATCGCAGCGGGGGGCTGCCGGGCCATCCGTGACCCAGCACCCGCCCTGCTGATCGAGTAGCCGTGCGGAGCGCGGCGTATCGAGATCCACCACCGTCCGGAGACGCGGTGTGCAGAGCCACCCCTGTGACGGTGGTGGGTCTCGATTCGCCCCTGCGGGGCTACTCGACCAGCGAGGACCAGTCCGGCAGGCGCGGGGTGCGCGGCGGCTCGACCCGGCGGCGGCCGGTCGCCTCGAAGGCGGCCGCGATCGCCAGGAGGCGCGAGTCGTCGTAGGCCGCGCCTGCGAAGGTCAGCCCCACGGGCATCCCGATGTCGGCCGCGAGGCCCATCGGCACGGTGACCGTGGGGATGCCGAGATGCCGGACCGGCAGGTTGCCGTTCGCGACCCACACGCCGTTCCGCCAGCCCGCCTCGGCCGACGCCTCGTCCACGTCCATGTCGGCGGCGCCCACGTCCGCCACCGCCGGGAAGACGACGGCGTCCAGCCCGAGTCCGGCCATCCACTCCTCCAGGTCGACGCGACGCGTCTCCTCCAGCCCGCGCAGCCCTGCGGCCAGCTCCGGGATGTCGGTGATCGCCGCGACCGGATGCCGCCGCACGTGCTCCGGGTAGTCGGCGATGTCGTCCTCGAAGCCCGTGTACCTGTCGGGCAGCGCACCCTCCGGAGCCGGGAAGATCCTCGCTCCGTCCACGTCGGCCAGAGTGCTCAGCCGCGGGTCGCCGTTCGCCGCGAGGAAGTCGTCCCACGCCCACGCCGCCAGGTCGACGATCTCGCGGCGGAGGTACTCGGGAGAGACGAGCCCGCGCGTCGCGATCGTCGGTGCGCCCGGCCGGTCGCCCTCGTAGTTCGAGACCGCGGGGAAGTCGACCTCGACGACCGTCGCCCCCGCCGCCTCGAGATCGCGGCGGGCCGCCTCCCAGAGCGCGAGCACCGACTCCCTCGGCGTGATCGCGCGGCCGGTCGGGCCCCCGATGCCCGGCTCCGTCGCGGTCCCCGCCTCCGGATCCGTGCCGAGGTACAGCCGCGGCACCCCCAGCCGCAGGCCCCTCAGCGACGCCCCCGCGAGCGCGCGGTACGACTCGGGTCGCACCTCCGACGCCCGCGGCAGGCGGACCCACGGCTGCACCCGCCAGAAGTCGCCGCGGCTCTCCGCGTCGTCGGCGACCAGTGCGTCGAGCACGATCAAGAGGTCGGCCATCGTGCGGGTGTGCGGGACCACGACGTCCATCGTCGGCACCAGCGGCCAGTTGCCGCGCGTCGAGATCACGCCGCGCGAGGGCGTGTAGGCGCAGAGACCGCCGTTCGAGGCGGGGCCGCGGCCGCTCGACCAGGTCTCCTCGCCGAGGCCGAACGCGGCGAAGCTCGCGGCGGTCGCCGTGCCCGATCCGTTCGACGAGCCCGAGGCGAACGGCGCCGCCAGGAACTCGGCGCTGTACGGGCTCTCGGCGCGGCCGTAGAGCCCGCGCTGCATCCCGCCGTTGGCCATCGGAGGCATGTTCGTCAGCCCCAGGCAGATAGCGCCGGCCGCGCGCAGGCGCTCGATGCTGAACGCGTCGCGCTGGGCGACCAGCTCAGCGAAGGCCGGGCTCCCGGCGGCGGCGGTGAGGCCCTCGACGAGGTAGCTGTCCTTCGCGGTGTACGGGATGCCGTCGAGGGGGCCGCGAGGGGCGCCGGCGGCGCGGCGGGCATCGGAGGCGGCGGCCTCCTCGAGCGCGCGCGGGTCGCGGACCACGACGGAGTTCAGCGCGGTGGCGGTGCCCGGCGCGTCGTAGGCGTCGATCCGCGCGAGGTAGGCGGTGACCAGCTCGACGGCGGTCGTCGCTCCGCTCTCGAGGGCGGCGGCGAGGTCGTCGATCGAGGCCTCGACGACGTCGATCACGCGGCCGCCCCGACGCTCGGCTGCTGCTGGGTGATGCAGTGCACGCCTCCGCCGCGCGCGAAGATCGCCCGCGCGTCGACCCCGATCACCCTCCGCCCCGGGTACGCCTCGGCGAGGATCTCCTGCGCCGCCGCGTCGGCGCGCTGCTCGCCGAACGAGCAGGCGATGACGCCGCCGTTGACGACGAGGTGGTTGAGGTAGCTCCAGTCGACGAAGCCCTCTGCGTCGCGGAGCGTCTCGGGCGCCGGCACGTCGACGATCTCGAAGGCGCGCCCCGCGGCGTCGGTCTGCGCCTCGAGGCCCGCCCGGATCTCGCGCATCACGGCGTGGTCGGGGTGCGCGGGGTCGTCCTGCCGGTGCAGGAGGAGGCGACCGGGCGACGGGATCGTCGCGACGATGTCGACGTGGCCGTTGGTGCCGAAGTCGTCGTAGTCGCGGGTGAGGCCGCGGGGGAGCCAGACCGCGCGGGTCGCGCCGATCGTCCGCTCGAGCTCGGCCTCGACGCGGGCGCGGTCGAGGTACGGGTTCCGGCGCGGGTCGAGCTGCACCGTCTCGGTCAGGAGCACGGTGCCCTCGCCGTCGACGTGGATCCCGCCGCCCTCGTTGACCATCGTCGAGCTGACCAGCTCGCTGCCCGCGACGGCGCTCGCGAACCGCGCGATCTCGGCCGACCTGCGCCACTCGGACCAGCCCGGGTCGCCCCAGCCGTTGAAGGTCCAGTCGACGGCGCCGAGGACGCCCGGCCGCTCGTCGTCGACGACGAAGGTCGGGCCGAAGTCGCGCATCCAGAACTCGTCGACAAGGGTCTCGAGCAGCTCGGCCGTCGAGCCGAGCATCCGCCGCGCCCGCTCGGTCTCGGTCGGGTCGACGACCATCGCGACCGGCTCGAACTCGGCCACGGCACGGGCGACGGCGGTCCAGGCGGCGTAGCACTCCTCGCGCTCGGCGGCGGTGTCGCCGAGGGAGGGGCCGGCGACCGGGAACGTCATCCAGGTGCGGTCGTGCGGAGCGGTCTCCGCGGGCATGCGCCAGGTCATGGGCACCGTCCTCAGTGGGGTGGGGGATGTGCGCCGATTATCCCGCGCCGGCCCCTCGTACTGCCCGACGGGCGTCCCCCCCCATGCTGATCGAGTAGCCCGCGGAGCGGGCGTATCGAGATCCACGTCCGTCAGGAGGCGAGGGCAGACGCCTCATCTGCTGAAGTCGGTGGGTCTCGATACGCCCCTGCGGGGCTGCTCGACCAGCATGCTGGCGCCGACTTCTCCCTCACCGCTCTGAGGCGACGTGACTTCAGGGATGGTGCGCCCCCCATGCTGATCGAGTAGCCCGCGGAGCGGGCGTATCGAGATCCACGTCCGTCAGGAGGCGAGGGCAGACGCCTCATCTGCTGAAGTCGGTGGGTCTCGATACGCCCCTGCGGGGCTGCTCGACCAGCATGCTGGCGCCGACTTCTCCCTCACCGCTCTGAGGCGACGTGACTTCAGGGATGGTGCGCCCCCCATGCTGATCGAGTAGCCCGCGCAGCGGGCGTATCGAGATCCACGTCCGTCAGAAGGCGAGGGCAGACGCCTCATCTGCTGAAGTCGGTGGGTCTCGATACGCCCCTGCGGGGCTGCTCGACCAGCGGGCTCGCTGCGGCCGGAGTCCCTGCCGCAGGGCCGCCCACGTGGTCGGTGGGCGCCGCCGCGCGGTAGGGCGTCAGCACGGTGCGCGCCGACTCGAGGAGGACGCGCGCCAGGACGTCGCGGTCGGCCGAGCGGAGCGAGGGGTCCATGCCGGCGATCATGAGGCCGCCGCCCGCGACGGCGAGCGCGATGCGCGCCTCCTCCGACGGGTCGGGGCCGATGAGGTGCCGGTTGATGCCGGTCGTCGCCTCGACGAAGGCGGGGTCGCGCCAGAGGAGCTGCACGACGGCCGGGTCGCGCTGGATGGCGGCGGCGAACTCGCGGTGGTCGACCGCGAGCGCGACCAGCCCCTCGAGCGTGACGTCGAACGCGCGCTCGGGAGGCGCCGCATCGGCGTCGCGGACGAGCTCGGCCATGCGCGTGAAGGCGGGCTCGACGACTGCCAGGACGATCTCGTCCTTCGAGGCGAACTGGTGGTAGACGGCCGCCTTGGTGACCCCGAGCTCGTCCGCGATGAGCTGCAGCGAGGTGCCGTTGACGCCGCGCTCGCCGAAGAGGCGCAGTGCCGTCTGCAGGAGGCGCGCCCGCGATTCGCCGCGCTTGCCGACCGGTCGGGCCATCGCTCCTCCTCGTTCGCTGAAGATCCTAGACGCGCATTGTCGAAAGCTAGCCGATCGGCTAGCTTTGCCGCAGATCACCTGGATCACCTGCGAAGAGGAGGAGCGGCGGATGAAGCTCTCGATGGTCACGGCCCCCGGCGAGACGACGACGGTCGAGGTCGACACCCCGACACCCGGACCGGCCGACGTGCTGGTGCGGGTGCGCGCGTGCGGCATCTGCGGCTCCGATGCGCTGTACATCTCCCTCGGCGGGCTGCCGGGCCTCGAGGGGCGCACGCCGCTGGGCCACGAGCCGGCGGGCGAGGTCGTCGCGGTCGGCTCCGGCGTCGAGGGCATCCCCCTCGGCGCCCGCGTCGTGATCAACCCGATGGCGGCGCGCACCGGCATCATCGGCTCCGGCGGCACGACCGGAGGCATGGCCGAGTTCCTCCTGATCGAGGACGCGGTGCTCGGGCGGAGCCTGCAGATCGTGCCCGACCACGTGCCCTTCGAGGTCGCGGCGCTCAACGAGCCGATGGCCGTCGCGCGCCACGCGGTGAACCGCACCGCGCCCGAGCCGGGTGACGCGGTCGTCGTCTTCGGGGCCGGCCCCATCGGCCTGGGCGCGGTGCTCGCCTACCGCGCGCTCGGAGCCGGCCACATCACGGTCGTCGACGTGATCCCGTCCCGCCTCGAGAAGGCGCTGATGGTCGGCGCCGACGCGGTCGTCGACTCCTCCCGCGAGGACGTCGTCGAGCGCCTCATCGCGCTGCAGGGCGAGGCGCCCGCGCGGCGTGGGCAGCGCAAGCCCGCGACCGACGTCTACCTCGACGCCGCGGGGGCCCCGATCGTGGTCCGGACCATCCTCGGCGCCGCCAAGCACGGTGCGACCGTCGGCATCGTGGCGGTGCACAAGACGCCCGTCGAGGTGGACTTCGGCGCGATCCTCGGCTCCGAGCTGACCCTCGTGCTCGCGATGGGATACCCCACCGAGATCTTCGAGGTGACGGAGGATCTGGTCGCGAACTGGGAGAAGTACGCGGTGATCGTCAGCGATGTCGTCGACTTCGCCGAGGTCGACCAGGCCTTCGTCACCGCCTCGACGCCGGGCGCGGCCGACAAGGTCGTCGTCGCCTTCGGCCCCGGCCCGCGATGACGATCAGCGCCCTCGATCCGGTGACCGCGCTGGTCGTCGTCGATCTGCAGCCCGCGACCGCCGCGAATCCGCTGGTCCACCCGATCGGCGACGTCGTCGCGCGCGCGGCCGAGCTGGCCTCGGCCTTCCGCGCGCACGGACTCACCGTCGCCCTGGTCACGGCCGATCTCGGCCGCCCGAACCCGGGGCGCACCGAGGTGGGCCGCGGACGGGCGGTGCCGGTCCTCCCGCCCGAGGCGATCGCTCCGCTGCCCGCTCTCGGCCGCGCCGACGACGACCTCGTGCTCGTGAAGAGCGCCTGGAGCGCCTTCGGCGGCACGGGTCTGCACGAGCTGCTCGCCGCCCGCGGCGTCACCCAGATCGTGCTCGCCGGCCTCACCACGAGCTTCGGCATCGAGTCGACCGCGCGCGCCGCCTACGACCTCGGCTACTCGGTGGTCGTCGCGACCGACGCCGTCACCGACCTGCAGGCCGCCTCGCACGAGGGCAGCGTCAGCCGCGTGCTGCCGGTCCTCGGCGAGACCGGCAGCACGGAGGACGTGCTCGCCCTGCTCCCCACGACCTGACCACCTCCCGCATCCGATCACCACTCACAAGGAGAAGCCCGTGCTCACTTCGAAGAACACCGTCCAGGAATGGCTCGACGACGCGGTCGGCGGCCCGATCCTCCGCGGCATCCTCGCCCAGGGCGGCCAGTCGGCCGACGACCTGAAGCCCGCGGCGGGCCTCAGCCTGCAGACGCTCGTCGAGCTCGGCGGCGGACGCTTCCCCCAGGAGCTCGTCGACACGCTCGTCCGCCAGGCGAACGGCGGCGTGATCCCGGAGGAGGAGGCGGAGGAGTCGGCGTCGGAGTCGTCCCGCTTCGCCGGGCGCACGGTGGTCGTCACCGGCGCGGGCTCGGGCATCGGCCGGGCGACCGCGCGCCGACTCGTCCGCGAGGGCGCGCGGGTGGTCGCGGTCGACGTCGTGCCGAAGGGCATCGACGAGCTGGCGGCCGCGTCTCCCGAGGGCTCGGTCGTGACCGTGACCGCCGACATCACCTCGGCCGACGGAGTCGCGGCGATCGTCGCCGCGGCGGGCGAGCGGATCGACGGCCTCGCGAACATCGCGGGGATCATGGACGGGATGACTCCGCTGCACGAGACGGAGGACGCCCTGTGGCGCCGGGTGTTCTCGGTGAACGTCGACGGCACGTTCGCGCTGAGCCGCGCGGTGCTGCCGGTGATGCTGGCGCAGGGCCGCGGCTCGGTGGTGAACATCGCGTCGGAGGCGTCGCTACGCGGCAACGCGGCCGGCACGGCCTACACGGCCTCGAAGCACGCGGTGGTGGGCATCACGAAGTCGGCGGCGTTCTTCTACGGTCCCGCCGGAATCCGCACGAACGCCGTCGCCCCCGGCCCGACGGCCACCGCGATCGAGGGGTCGATGGCGGAGTCGGCGCGCGAGCGCCTGACGCCGTTCATGAAGCTGATCCCGCCGGTGGTCTCGGCCGACACGATGGCGGCCTCGATCACCTGGCTGCTCAGCGACGACTCCGCGAACGTGAACGGGATCGTCCTCGCCTCGGACGGCGGCTGGTCGGTGCAGTAGCCCGCGCCCGGGCGACCTCCGGCTCGCGGAATCGCGTTCGGCTCGTGAGATCCGGCGGATTCTGCGAGCCGAACCGGGTTCTGCGAGCCGGAGGTGCGCCGCACGGCGGCCGCCCGAGCCCGGGGGTCCGCGTCAGGGACGCGGCGCGCGCAGCTCGCGGCTGATCGCCCGGAGCCCGGTCGCGAGGGCCTCGAGCTCGTCCTCGCTCAGCCGTGACAGCACGTCCTCGCCGAGCTCCGGGCGCGCGGCCATCAGCTCGCGGACGACCGCCCGCCCGAGGGAGGTCGCGTGGATCCGCCGCACGCGGTGGTCGACCGGGTCGCCCGACCGGGTGACGAGCTCGGCTGCCGCGAGCCGGTCGACGAGCTTCGACATCGAGGGCATCGAGACACCGAAGCGGTCGGCGAGTCCGGCGCCGGTCGCCCCCTCCTCCGTCGTCACCACGACGCTGAGCGCCTTGAGCTGCTGGATCGTGAGGTCCGTCGTCAGCAGCGGCTCGAGCACCCGCGGGATGGAGCGGACGGTGATCGCGATCGACAGCGCCTCGATGTCGGCCGTCGTTCGGGCGCGGCTGTCGTCGGAGGGCATGCGCTCACCGTAGGTCCCAGCCGACGCCCAGCACAAATGGTTAGCTCGAGGCTAACCTTTTAAGACATCACCCGATCCGGAGCCGTGTCGGCGCGTCAGGCCGGGAGCAGTCGCTCCCCGCCGAAGGCCCGGTCTCCCGCGGTCGATGCGCCGCGCGGCGCGACGAAAGCGAGACACGATGACCGCCGGCACCACCGACACGCTCGACCTCGACGCCGCTCGCGAGAGGTACCGCCGCGAGCGCGACCGCCGCCTCCGCCCCGACGGCGCGACGCAGTACCGCCGCGCCGCGGGGGAGTTCGGCTACTACGCGAAGGACCCGTACACCGAGCGCGTCGAGCGCGAGCCCGTCGCCGACCGCGTCGAGGCTCTCGTGATCGGAGCCGGCTTCGGCGGGCTGCTCACGGCCGCGCGCCTCCGCGAGTCGGGCGTCGAGTCGATCCGCCTGATGGACGAGGCGGGCGACGTCGGCGGCACCTGGTACTGGAACCGCTACCCGGGGGTGCGCTGCGACATCGAGTCGTACGTCTACATGCCGCTGCTCGAAGAGGTCGGCACCATGCCCACCGAGCGCTACGCCCCGGGCGACGAGATCCGCCGGCACGCCGTCGCGATCGCCGAGCACTACGGGCTGTACCGCGACGCACTCTTCCAGACCCGCGCGACCTCGCTCGACTGGGACGAGGAGGCGGACGAGTGGATCGTCGGCACCGACCGCGGCGACCGGTTCCGCGCGCGCTTCGTCGTCACCTCCTCCGGCACGATGACCCAGGCGAAGCTCCCCGGCATCCCCGGCATCGAGACCTTCCGCGGCCACACCTTCCACACCAGCCGCTGGGACTACGGCTACACCGGAGGCTCGGCCGACGGCGGCCTCACGGGCCTCGCCGACAAGCGGGTCGCCGTGGTCGGCACCGGCGCGACCGGCCTCCAGGTCGTGCCGCACGTCGGCGCCGACGCGCGCGAGCTGATCGTCTTCCAGCGCACGCCGTCGACGGTCGACGTCCGCGACAACCGGCCGACCGACCCGGAGTGGGCGGCATCGCTCGAGCCCGGCTGGCAGCGCGAGCGGATGGAGAACTTCCTCGCGGTGCTCGCCGGCGAGCCCGTCGGGGAGAGCCTCGTCCAGGACGGCTGGACCGCGACGACCGCGCTGCAGCGGCAGATCCTCTCCGGCGCGGTCGACGGGACGCTCACTCCCGAGGAGCGCGAGCGGCGCGACGAGCTCGACGACCTCGCGACGATGAACCGCCTCCGTGCCCGGATCGACCAGGTGGTCGACGACCCCGCGACGGCCGAGGCGCTCAAGCCCTGGTACCGCTACATGTGCAAGCGCCCGGGCTTCAGCGACACCTACCTGCCCACCTTCAACCGCCCCAACGTCACCCTCGTCGACACGGCCGATGCCGGCGGGATCACCCGGGTGACCGAGACGAGCGTCGTCGTCGGCGACGCCGAGTACGAGGTCGACTGCCTGATCTTCGCGACCGGCTTCGAGGTCGGCGTCTCGGGCGTCGTGTCGGGCACGCTGCCCGTGACCGGCCTCAACGGCCGCACCCTCCTGGAGGCATGGGCCCGCGGCCCGCGCACCCTGCACGGCTTCTCGTCGCACGGCTTCCCGAACCTGTTCCACCTCAGCGGCATCCAGAACGCCAACTCGGTGAACTTCGCGCACATCCTGCTCGAGCAGGCCGAGCACATCGCCGCCGTCATCGCGCGGGGCCGCGAGGTCGGTGCCCGCTACCTGGAGCCGAGCGCCGAGGCGGAGGAGGCGTGGGTCCGCACCGTCCACGAGACCGCCGCCGACACGCGGGCGTTCCAGGCCGAGTGCACGCCCGGCTACTACAACGGCGAGGGCACCCGCTCGATCGGAGGAGCCTCCTACAGCCCGGGGCCGATCGCCTTCCACCGCCTCCTGCGCGAGTGGCGCGACGGCGGCATGGGCGACGTGCTGGTCGGCGCCGACGTCGAGGCGGCCCGATGAGGAACGCGCGCCTGCTCGCGGTGCCGGCGGTGCTCGCGCTCGCCGGCTGCACCGCCGCCGCCCCCGACGACGCCGCCCCGGACGGATCGGCGGCGACGGGCGGCGAGATCACGGCCGAGCGAGTGCTGCAGGTCTCCGAGGTCCACGAGGCGACGGGGATGACCCTGCTCGAGGGTCCCGTCTTCGGGCCCGACGGGAGCCTGTACGTCGTCGACGTGGTGGCCCCGCCCGGTGCCGGGAAGGTGCTCCGCGTCGACCTCGAGGACGACAGCGTTGAGACGGTCCACACCGATGACGCCGCCGTCCTGACCTCCGCTCAGTTCGGACCGGCCGACGGGCGCCTGTACGTGACCGACTTCGTCGGCGGCGCGATCCGCAGCATGACCACCGACGGCACCGACGTGCGCGAGGTCTTCTCCGGGCCGGTCGACGGGGTGCCGATGCAGCCGGACGACATCGCGTTCGGACCAGACGGAGCGCTCTACGTCACCGATGCGGCCGGGGCGACCGCGCCGTACTGGGAGGCGAGCGGACGCGTCGTGCGCATCGACCCGGCGACCGCGGAGGCGACCGTGCTCGCCTCCGATCTGCCCTCGCCCAACGGCGTCGGCTTCTCGCCCGACTACGACGCACTCTGGGTGAGCCTCAACACCGGCAACCGCATCGACAGGCTCACGCTCTCACCGGAGGGGACCGAGGTCGCGACCGCGCACCCCGCGATCGTCGCCTCCGCCGGCATCGGGCAGGTCGACTCGATCGCGGTCGACGCCGACGGGCGCCTCTACGTCGGACTGCACAACCGGCCCGAGATCCTCGTCTACGACACTGAGGGCGCGCTCCTCACCACGGTCACGGTCCCGGAGGGAGAGGCGACCGGGCTCGCCTCGGCCACCAACGTCGCGATCGAGCCGGGCGGGACCGACGCCTACGCGACGATCAGCGGTGCGGACGGCGGCTTCGTCTACCGCTTCGAGGCGCTCGGCGAGGGGATCCCGCAGTCGAACGGGGGGTGAGCGCCGCTCCAGCGGTGTCTAGGGTGAGCGCATGAGCTCAGAACCGGCCATGCCCAGCGTGCGCGCGGCCGTGGGCGACCCGCGGATCCTCGTCTTCGGCCGACTCCTCGGCGCCGCGAACGGCTGGGAGCACCTCCTCGCCAGGGCGCTCGAGGAGGAGACGGGGCTCGACCACACGCTGTTCGAGCTGCTCGTCGTGGTCGGTCGGGCGGGCGACGGCGGCATCGCGGTCCGCGACATCGCGCAGGCGCGGGTGCTCACCTCCGGCGGCGCGACGCGGCTGGTGCAGCGCGGCGTGCAGCGCGGGCTCGTCGAGCGCCGGCCCTCTTCCGACGACGCTCGCGTGCAGCTCGTCGAGCTCACCGAGGAGGGGGAGCGGATGCTGCTGCGGGCCAGTGCGGTCCATGCCGCCAATATCGAGCGGACGATGCTCGCCGTGCTGCCCGCGGAGCACCGGGAGTCGTTCGCGGCCGCCGTCGAGGCGCTCAGCAAGGGCGCGGCGCGGGCGCTCCCCGTCATGCCGTGATCGCGTTCACCGTCGTCGGGAATAGCTGACTGCGCAGCTAAGTTGTCTCGGGTGCACGGCGACCGCCGCCGGCATCCCGAGAAAGCGACCGCTCAGCATGACCCTCTCCTTCGACGTCTTCGATCTCGACTTCCCGGTCGGATCCCCGAACAAGTCCGCCGTCCTCGTGACCGGCCCGACTGAGGCCGTCCTCGTCGATGCCGGCTTCACCCGCGCCGACGGACACCGCCTCGTCGCGGCGATCCTCGACTCCGGCAGGACCCTGACCACCGTGTTCGTCAGCCACGCCGACCCCGACTTCTACTTCGGCCTCGAGGTCGTCGCCGACGCGTTCCCGGAGGCGGCGATCGTCGCCACTCCGATCGTCATCGGGCACATCCACGCCTCGTTCGAGGGCAAGCTCAAGGCGTGGGCCGCGCTCGGCGCGAACCTGCCGACGCGCCTCGTCGAGATCTCGCCGCTCGCCTCCGACACGATCGAGGTCGACGGCGAGGCGCTCGAGCTGCGCGGCGGCTCCGGGATCCTGCCCGACCGCCACTACCTCTGGCACCCCGCGCAGCGCGCGATCCTCGGCGGCGTGCTCGTGTTCCAGCAGGAGCACGTCTGGACCGCCGACACCGCGACCCCCGAGCAGCGCTCGGCCTGGGTCGACCTGCTCGACGAGATGCTCGCCCTCGAGCCCGCCCTCGTCGTCCCGGGCCACCGCCTGCCCGGCACCGCGACCGACGCGAGCGCCCTGCAGTACACCCGCGACTACCTCGTGGAGTTCGAGGACGTGCTCGCCGAGGCGGCGGACGGTGCCGCCGCCACCGCGCTGCTCGCCGCGAAGCATCCCGACGCGGGGATGATGATCGCAGCCCAGATCGGGCCGAAGGTCGCCAAGGGAGAGATGACATGGGGCTGAACGAGAGCACCGCCGAGACCGTGAGCACCGCAGACACCGCGAGCACCGCACCGCGCGACGTCGTCCGCC
The DNA here is from genome assembly GCF_009807175.1 of Rathayibacter sp. VKM Ac-2803. NCBI lineage: Bacteria > Bacillati > Actinomycetota > Actinomycetes > Micrococcales > Microbacteriaceae > Rathayibacter > Rathayibacter sp. VKM Ac-2803. The sequence continues at coordinate 1,164,825 of NZ_WUCD01000001.1, forward strand.
GCCAGTACCTCGCCTCCGCCGCCGGAGACCTCGACGCGCTGCGGGCCACGATGGCCCCCGACGTCGAGTGGACCGAGATGGCGGGCTTCCCGCTCGCGGGCACCTACCGCACGCCCGAGGGAGTCACGTCGAACGTGATGGAGATCCTGGGCCGCGACTGGGAGGGCTGGGCCGCCCACGACGACCACTACGTCGTCGAGGGCGAGAACGTCGTCGTGCTCGCGCGCTACACCGCGACGCACCGCAGCACCGGCAAGGCGCTCGACGCCCGGGTGGCCCACCACTTCGTGGTGCGCGGCGGGCTCATCGTGCGCTTCGAGCAGTTCGTCGACACGGCGCTGGTCGCCGCGGCGGCCACGGCCGACTGAGGCGCCGGACGACCTCCGGCTCGCGATCCTGCGAGCCGGAGCTCCTCCCGCTCAGGTCACGGCTTGAGCAGGTCGAGACCCAGCAGCGGCCCGCCCGGGAACTCCGTCAGCGGGGCGCCGACGGAGAGGGCGCCGAGGTCGACGGGGAAGAGCCCGAGTCGCGCCTGGAGCGCTGCGATCTCGGTGTTGGCCGAGGCGTCGTCGCCGCTGAGGAAGACGACGGACTGTCCGCCGGCGCGGCGGGGCTCGGCGAGCACCGGCGGCTCGATGTGGTTGAAGGTCTTCACGACGCGGGCGCCCGGAGCGAGCTCGCGGACGAGCTCGCTCGAGGTGCGTCCCTGCGTGTCCGCCGCCTTCAGGCCCATCGCGGCCAGCGGGTTCGCGGGATCCTGCAGCTCGGGCGAGTCGGGAGCGAGGAAGATCACCGCGTTCGATGCGTCGACCAGGATGCGGCCCTCCCAGCTGGAGAGGCGGCCGAGGACGCCCTCGACGGCGACCCACGGGACGGTGAGGATCACGATGTCGGCCTGCCCGGCCTCCTCGATCGTGACCGGGCGGAGGAACTCCGATTCTGCGGCGAGGTCGGTGAGGGTCTCGGGACCGCGGCTGTTCGCGATCAGGACGGGGAGGCCCTTCGCGGCGAGGGCGCGCGCGATCGCGCCGCCCATCGCTCCGACGCCGAGGACTCCGAGGGATGCTGAGGGCGTTGCGCCCGCGTCGATGCTCATGTCCGGTACAACTGATTGACGCGTCAATTATTCCTAGGAAGCGCGAACCTCATCCGGATCCCGTGACGCCTCCGCATGCACGGCCCGGATCTCCTCCGCGCTGATGTCGGCCCCGAAGAGAGCGCCTCCCGGCTGCAGGAGCCGTCCCTCACGCAGCCCGCCCAGATCGACCGGGTCGAAGCCGAACGCGTCGACCACGGCGGCGACCGCGCGCCGGTCGTCGGGATCGTCGCCCACGATCGCGATGCCCTTGCGACCGGGGACGCCGGCGGGGCGCGGCTCCTCGTCGAGGTCGTGGTAGCCCATGTGGTTGAACGCCTTGACGACGCGCGAGCGGGGAAGGAACCGGCTGACGATCTCGCTCGTCGTCGCCTCGGGGTCGGTCAGGTCGGGGCGCGGGCCGTCGACCTCCCACCAGTAGTTCATCGAGTCGATCACGAGCTTCCCGGCGAGGGCGTCGACCGGGACCGAGCCGAGCTTGCCGAGCGGGAGGGCGAGGATCACGATGTCGGCCTCCGCGGCGGCGTCGGTGGCCGTCACCGCCTCTGCCCCGGGCGCGAGGACGTCGACGGTCAGGGCGATGGCGGAGGGGTCGCGGGAGCTGCTGACGAGCACCCTGTACCCCGCGGCCAGTGCCAGGCGGGCGAGGACCGTGCCGACCTTGCCTGCGCCGAGGATGCCGATGGTGGTGGATGTCCGCGTGGTCATGGTTCCCACCCTGTCAGCGTCCGAGGATGTCGCGGACCATCGGGATGACCTCTGCTCCGTAGAGCTGGACCGCGCGCATCCGGTCCTTCATCGGGATCGGGCCCGCGGAGTAGATGAGGTCGAAGCGTCCGACGTCGAGGGTCGAGATCGCGGCGGCGATGCGGCGGGCGACCGTCGACGGCGAGCCGACGTACATCGATCCGTGCTCCACCTCCTGGTCGAACGCGGCCCGGGTGACCGGCGGCCAGCCGCGGAGGGCGCCGATGCGGTCGCGGACGATCTTGTAGGGCGGGAAGAAGATCTCGCGGGCCGCCTCGTCGGTGTCGGCGACGAAGCCCGGCGAGTGCATGCCGATGGGGTGCGCGGTGGTGCCGAACTGCTCGGCGGCGCGCCGGTAGAGGTCCGCGTAGGGCACGAAGCGCTCGGGGCTGCCGCCGATGATCGCGAGCATCAGCGGGAAGCCGTACTTGGCGGTGCGCACGACCGACTGCGGCGAGCCGCCGACGCCGACCCAGGTCGACAGGTGGCCCGACTCGGTCTTGGGGAAGACGTCCGCGTCATGGAGTGCGGGCCTCGTGGTCCCGCTCCAGGTGACGGGCTTCTCGGTGAGCAGCTCGGCGAAGAGGTCGATCTTCTCCTCGAAGAGCGTGTCGTAGTCCTTCAGGTCGTAGCCGAAGAGGGGGAACGACTCGGTGAAGGAGCCGCGGCCGAGGATCACCTCGGCGCGGCCGTTCGAGAGCGCGTCGAGCGTGGCGAACCGCTGGAACACCCGCACCGGGTCGTCCGAGCTGAGCACCGTGACTCCGGAGGCGAGGCGGATGCGCTCGGTCGCGGTCGCGATCCCGGCGAGGACGGTCTCGGGCGACGAGATCGCGTACTCGGGCCGGTGGTGCTCGCCGACGGCGAAGACGTCGACGCCGAGCTCGTCGGCGAGGACGGCCTCGACGACGACCTGGCGGATCGCCTCGGGATGGGTGGCGAGGGCGCCGGGGGACTTCTCGGGGATGTCGCCGAAGGTGTCGAGTCCGAATTCGAGATCAGGCATGGTGGGGCTCTTCCCGGGGAGGTCGTGGGCCTCTCGGCCGGCCGTTCTCCTACAGTTGACATGTCACCTCGGAACCGAGGTACTTGACATGTCAAACAGAGGACCGGCGATGGCTATTCCCGACGACCGGCGCCGCCGACGCTCTCCCACGCCGAGCGAGCTCGCCGCGTGGCGCCTGTTCATCGAGACGTCCGAGCGCGTGCGCGGAGTCGTCGCCTCGCGGCTCCAGGAGGACTCCGGGCTCTCGCAGGGCGACTACGCGGTCCTCCTCGCCCTGACCGAGCACCCCGAGCACCGCCTCCGCTCGTCGCAGCTCGCCGAGGAAATCGGCTGGGAGCGCAGCCGGCTCTCGCACCACCTAGGACGGATGGAGCGGCGCGGTCTCCTCACCCGCGAGCAGGCCTCCGATGACAGCCGCGGGGCCGAGGTCGTGCTCGCCGCGCCGGGTGCCGAGGCGTTCCGCTCCGCGACGGCGCCGCACTTCCGCGCGGTCCAGGAGACCTTCGTCGCGGGGCTCTCCTCCGATCAGCTCGCCGCGGTGCAGGAGGCGATGCTCGCGCTCCGGGCGCACCTCGCCTCGCGGGACTGACCGGTACCGGTGGCGCGGGTCGGCGCGGTCGTACAGTGAGCGCACGGAGCAGCGACACCGGGAGGACCGCATGAGCGACGAGCAGCACGTCACCGTCGAGGAGGACCGCGACCGGTCGCGGTTCGAGGTGCTCCTCGACGGGGAGCGGGCCGGAGTGGCCGCCTACGAGCAGCGCGGCCGAGTGCGCACCTTCACCCACACGGTCGTCTTCCCGGAGTTCGGGGGCCACGGCCTGGGCAGTGCGCTCGCGGCGGCGGTGCTCGCCGACGCCCGCGCCCAGGGCTACGAGGTGGTCCCGCAGTGCCCGTTCATCGCGGCCTACATCGGCGATCACCGCGAGTGGCTCGACATCGTCGATCCCGCGTCCCGCGAGCGGCTGACGTCGTGACCGGGGCGTCCGCCGGCCCGACGCGCTAGTCAGCCGCGCAGCCGCTCCAGCTCGGCCCTCAGCACGCCGACCGCCCACTCGCCCTCGCCCTCGCGCAGGAGCAGGTGCACGGCGAGTCCGTCGACGAGCGCGTGCAGGCGGCGCGCGGAGTCGAGCAGCTCGGCATCCGGGTGTCGCCCCGCCACGGAGGCGCAGAGCAGCACGCACATCTCGGCCAGCCCCCGGTGCGCCTCGTCGCGGATCCCGCGCAGCTCGGGCAGGGCCGGCGTCTCGGCGATCAGCGCGATGTTCACCTCGAGCTCGGCGCGGCTGTCGGGTTCGAGCGGCAGCAGGTGGCGCAGCATCGCCACCGCGTCGGCGAGCGCGTCGCCCGTGCGCGCAGTGGCGAGGATCCGCTCGGTCGCGCGCGTCACCATCAGCTCGGCCGAGAAGGCGACGAGCTCGGTGCGGGTGGGGAACACGTGCCGGAGCGAGCCGACGACGACGCCCGCCTCCTCCGCGACGGTGCGGACCGAGACGGCGCCGATGCCGCGCTCGCGCACCACGCGCCAGACCGCCTCGGCCAGCTGGGCCTTGCGGGCATCGCGGTCGAGGGGCACTCCGCGAGATTAGCACGAGCGTGCTAGCGTTCGATCTCGATTAGCACAGTCGTGCTGATCGACCGGAGCAACGGGGGAACCATGATCCTGGCCATCGTCATCGCGTGCGAGATCGGATTCTGGGTGGTCATCGCCCTGGGCCTGATCGCGCGCTACGCCCTCCGCTGGAAGCGCACCGGAGCCGTGCTGCTCGCGCTGACCCCCGTGGTCGACGTCGTCCTGCTCTTCGCGACCGCGATCGATCTGCACAACGGAGCGACGGCCTCCTTCGCGCACTCGCTCTCGGCCGTCTACCTCGGCTTCTCGATCGCCTACGGCCACGCGCTCGTCCGCGCCGCCGACCTGCGCTTCGCCCACCGCTTCGCCGGGGGCCCGGCCCCGCAGAAGCTCTCCGGCTCCGCCCACGCGCGCTCGTGCTGGAAGGACCTCGCGCGCACGACCCTCGCCGCGGCGATCGCGGCCGGGGTCGTCCTCCTGCTCGGCGCGATCGCCGGAGACCCCGCGCGGACCGGGGCGCTCGAGGGCGTCTTCCCGATCCTGCTCCTCGTCGTGGCGATCGAGGTCGTCACGGCCGTCGGCTACTCGATCTGGCCACGGCCGGCGCCGGTGGAGTCCCGCGCGGAGCGAGCCGTCGCATGAGCGTCGCCGTCGGTGTCGTTCGCAGGACGGTGCCGCGCGGTGCCGCGCTCCTCCGGGCGGTCGTCGCGTGGCTGATCCTCGGGGCCGGGCTCGGAGCCGCGATCGGTGCGGCGGACGCCCTCGACCAGGCGCTCGGACTGCCCCTCCTCGCCGTCGTGCTCGTGCAGGCGGTGCTGATGTCGGCCCTCGTGGTCCCCGCGATCGCGCTGCTGCGCCGCCGGGTCGACCGGCGCGATCTGAGGGGGCTGGGTCTGACCCGGCGGGCGCTGCGTCCGCTCTCCGTGGGCGTCGCCGTCGGCGCGGGCTCGGGCCTCGCGGTCTGGCTGCCCGCGGCGTTGGCCGGCTGGATCCGCGTCGAGGCCGTCGATCCGGTCGCCTTCGCGGGGTTCCTGCTGCTGAACGGCGTCGTCATCGTCCTCTACGAGGCCCTGCCCGAGGAGCTCGCGCTGCGCGGGTACGCGTGGACGAACCTCCGCGATGGGTGGGGCCCGGCCGTCGCGACCGTCGTGACCACCGCGCTGTTCCCGTTCCTCGGTCTCGTCATCGGCCCGGTGCGGTGGGCCGTGACGACGGTGCTCGGCGGGGCGGGCGAGGAGCCGGCGGTGTTCCCGGCGGGGAACGACCCGGTCGTCTACGTGCTGCAGCTCGTGCTGTTCGGGCTGGCGCTCGTCGCCGCGCGCCGGCTGCCGATCGAGGGGGCCCTCCTGGTCGCGATCGCGTTCCACGCCACCCAGCTCACCGTCACGCGCACCCTGTTGGGCGGGATGACGTGGGCGCCGTCGGGCTGGAGGGTCGAGTTCGTCGAGCCGGACGCCATCGCCCTCGTCCTGCTGCACATCCTGGTGGCGGGCGCGGTGCTCGTCGGGATGCGGTGGGCGCGGGAACGCGCCGGCAGGCGACGGCTCAGGACCCGAGACCGACCTTGACCAGTGCCACGGCGATCCCGACGAGCGCGAGCACGATCCCCGCCACGAAGGTGCGGAAGGACGGGCGCTCGCCGCGGATCCGCGCCACGATCGGGCCGATCAGGGCGAGGCGGATCACGAGGTAGGTCAGCGCGATGATCTCTGCCGTCGAGCCGGGGACGGCCGTCAGCCAGGCGAGCCCCAGGACGGCGGCGGGGAGGATCCCCGAAGTGAGCACGGGGAGGGAGTCGCGGAGCTCGGCGCGGAGGACCGCCGCGGAGAGCCGCTCGTCGGTCCGCGCCCGACGGCCGATCGACTCGGCGAAGGTGTGCGCGAGGAAGGTCGAGAACGCGGTGGCGAGCACGTACCAGAAGCCCTGCCCGTTCTCGGCGGCCACCGTGGTCAGCGGTGCGATGGTGGCGAGCGTCACGATGTTGCCGTAGACGTAGGCCGTGATGCGGCTGGAGGCGTCCTCGCGGGACAGCCTCGGCCGGGACGGCTCGGGGGCACCGGTCATGCGGTTCACCCTAGGGCTCCGCATCACACCGAGGGCTCGAGATACCGCGAGAGGACGCGCGCGGCGTCGCGTCCGGCGCGGTTCGCGCCGACGGTCGACTGCGAGGGGCCGAAGCCGATCAGGTGCACGCGCGGGTCGGCGTCGACCCGGGTCCCGGTCATCGTGATGCCGCCGCGATCGTTGCGCAGGGCGAGCGGATCGAGGTGCGCGAGATCGCCGCGGAAGCCGGTGGCCCAGAGGATGTCGTCGACCGGCGTGAGCGTCCCGTCGGCCTCGCGCACGCCGTCCGGCTCGATCGCGGTGAACATCGGCCGGCGCACGAGCGCGCCCCGCTCGCGGGCGGCGACCGCGTACGGGGTCCAGGCGAGTCCGGTGTACGAGACGACGCTCCCGGCCGGGTTCCCCGCCTCGACGTCGGCGGTGACGCGCGCGATGATGTCGCGGCCCTCGGTCTCGGGAGTGAAGGCGCCGGGCAGCCAGACCGGCTCGCGGCGGGTGTACCAGAACGTGGTCGCGCCGCGCGAGATCTCCTCGAGCTGCTGTACCGCCGAGATGCCGCCACCGACGACGGCCACGCGCCGGCCGGCGAAGTCCTCGGCGCGGACGTAGTCGCGGGTGTGCAGCGACCGCCCGCGGAACGTCTCCTGCCCGGGGTGATGGGGGAGCAGCGGGTTGTTCCAGGTGCCGGTGGCGTTGATCACGGCGCGGGTGGCCCAGTCGCCCGCGTCGGTCCGGACGACGAGGTCGCCCTCCGGATCGTCGTCGACGGCCTCGACGCTCCGCGCGGTCACGGGGCGGAGGATCGGCAGCTGCTCGGCGCGCTCGAAGTCGGCGAAGTACCTCGGCACCGCGGCGCGCGACGGCTCTGCGGGATCGACGGGTGGGACCGGGAAGCCGGGCAGGTCGAAGATGCCGTTCACCGTCGCCATCCGCAGCGACTCCCAGCGGTGCTGCCACGCGCCTCCGGGGGCGGGATTCGCGTCGAGCATCACGAAGGTCCGGGCGCCGGAGGGATCGGCGAGGGCGCTCGAGAATCCGCGGCGCGCGAGGTGGTGGCCGGCCGAGAGACCCGCCTGGCCGACGCCGATCACCACGACGGTCGCCGCGCGCACGTCGGTGCCGCTCGCGTCGTCCATCGCTCCAGCTTAGGACGTGGATACAGCGATCGCTGTACTATCGGAGTCGTGCCAGCCACCCTGCCCGTCACCGCGACCCTCACCCACACCGCCGCGCTCGCCCGCCTCGGCTCGGCGCTCTCGGATCCGACCCGCGCGAGCATCCTGCTGATGCTGCGGGAGGCGCCGGCGTTCCCCTCCGACCTCGCCGACGCGCTCGACGTCTCGCGCCAGGTGATGTCGAACCACCTCGCCTGCCTCCGCGGCTGCGGCCTGGTCGCCGCGATCCCGGAGGGGCGGCGCACCTGGTACCGCCTCGCCGACCCGCACCTCGCGCCCGCGCTCGACGACCTGCTGCGGGTGGTGCTGTACGTCGACCCCGACTGCTGCGAGGGCGAGGGGTGCAGCTGCTCATGACGACGCTCACCGCGGACCGCCGCACGCTCCTCCGGCGCCGGGTGCGCCTCCTGGTCGCCGCCACCATCGGCTACAACCTCGTCGAGGCGATCGTCGCGCTGAGCGCCGGCGCCGCGGCGTCCTCGACGGCGCTGATCGGCTTCGGGCTCGACTCCGGCATCGAGGTGCTGTCGGCCGCCGCGGTCGCCTGGCAGTTCACGCGTCGCGATCCCGAGCGCTACGAGAAGGGCACGCTGCGCGTGATCGCGGTGGCCTTCTTCGCGCTCGCCGCCTACGTCGCGTTCTCGTCCGTGCTGGCGCTCGCCGGCGCCCGGGAGGCGGAGCACAGCCCGCTCGGGCTCGTCATCACAGCGCTGAGCGTGATCGTGATGCCGTTCCTCTCGTTCGCCGAGCGCCGCACCGGCCGCGAGCTCGGGTCGGCCAGCGTCGTGGCCGACTCGAAGCAGACCCTGGTCTGCACGTGGCTGTCGGCCGCGGTGCTGATCGGGCTGGTGCTCGACGGCCTGCTCGGCTGGTGGTGGGCGGATCCGGTCGCCGGGCTCGTGATCGTCGTCTTCGCGCTGCGCGAGGGCGTGGAGGCGTGGCGCGGCGACGCGTGCGCCACCTCCGTCGGCATGGTGCTCGAGGACGACTGAGGCTCTCGTCAGTGCGAGTGCAGGACCGCCCAGGCGAAGAGCGAGTCGAGACGACGCACATCGGCGCCGCGGCCGAGCTTGATCTTGATGTGGCCCGCGCGGGTCCAGAGCTCGACCTCGGAGTTGATGTCGAACGTGCCCGCGTTCTCGGTCGACCACATGTTGATCGAGCTGTAGGGCAGCGAGTAGATCTCGACCTTCTTGCCGGTGATGCCCTGCGCGTCGCGGACGATCAGCCGCTTCGTAGTGAACGTCGCCGAGTCGCGCAGGGTGCGGAAGGCGGCGACCGCCGTCTCGCCCTCGACGAGCAGCGCTCCGACGTCATCGGGGACGGCGATCTCTTGGGCGAGGGTCCAGGTGAGCAGCGGTGCGATGTCCATCCGGCCACTCTGGCTGCTCGAGCGCCGGAGCGCACTCCCGAGGGCCGATTCCACCCAGCGACTCCCCACTGGCGTGCGCGATCCTCGGAGGATGACTCCCGCCGTGCCCGACGCCCTCGTCCCGCTCGCGCTGCGGCTGATCCGGGCCGACCGCACCTTCGTCACGGCCGACGGTGCTCGCCGGCGCATCCGCGAGAACGCGCTGCGGCCGGCGCCGTACGGTCCCCCGCCACGCCTGCGACCCGGAGTGCGGGTCGACGTGGAGCAGGTCGGCGGCTGGCCGGTCTACTCGATCCGGCCGCAGCGCATCCTCGGCGGAGTCGTCTACGCGCACGGCGGCGGCTGGGTCAACGAGATCGCGCCGCAGCACTGGTGGCTCGCCGCGCGGATCGCGGACGAGGCGTCAGTGGCGGTGACCCTCCCGATCTACCCGCTCGTGCCGTTCGGCACCGCGCTGGAGGCGCGCGACGGCGTGCTCGCGCTCGTGCGGCGCAGTCTCGAGCGCCACGGACCGACCGCGCTGGCCGGTGACTCGGCCGGCGGGCAGATCGCCCTCTCGACGGCGCTCGCCCTCCGCGACCACGGCGTGACCCTCCCGCAGACCCTGCTGATCTCGCCCGCGCTGGATCTCACCTGGAGCAACCCGCGCATCCCGCTCGTCCAGCCGACGGACCCGTGGCTGGCGACTCCCGGTGGCCGGGTGCTCGCCGACCGCTGGCGCGGCTCCCTCGAGCTCGTCGATCCGGTGGTGAGCCCGCTCTTCGGCGACCTCACCGGGCTCGGGCCTCTGACGGTCTTCACCGGCACCCGCGACGTGCTGAACCCCGATGCGCACGTGCTCGCGTCGAAGGCTGCGGCCGCGGGAGTGCCGCTCACGCTGCACGAGGCCGTCGGCCAGGTGCACGTGTATCCGCTGGTGCCGACTCGCGCCGGCCGCGCGGCGCAGTGCGACATCGTCGCGGCCCTGCGGCCGCACTGAGAGTCGATTCGTCTGCGCAACCAAGGCTGAACGCCCCGAATCGCGAGACTCGGGAGGATTCGGGGCATCCAGCCTCAGTTGTGCGGGTGTTGGCCGTGCGACACGGAAGTCACGTTCGCGAAGCGGCCGGATCCGGTGGTTCGCGGACGAGGACCGGTCAGCGGAGCCCGTTGGCGCGCGCGAAGCGGTCCAGCGCGGCGCGGTCCGGCAGGAGCACCGAGGGGACGGCTGACTCCTCGTGCAGCCTCCGGTAGCGCCCCTGCTCCGGCGCGAGGGACCGAGGAGGAACCGCAGCATCGCGAGGCTCACCCGGTCGCGCGTCTCCTCCAGGCCGCCGACGCGTTCCTGCCCGCTCCAGGTGCGGTGGAGGTAGCGGATCACGGTCGCGGTCGTGGTGGACTCGAGCGCGATCAGGCCCGTCGCCCGGTCGAGGCGCTCGGGCAGCCAGCGCGAGTAGTTGCCCTCGATCACCCAGCACTCGCCGGCGATGGCCGCGGCATGGAGCGCGGCGAACTCGTCGTCGCCCCGCTCGACCCAGTGCCTGCCGGGGAGATGCCGGTACTGGTCGAGGTGGACGACCCGCATCCCTCGGGCGCGGCCGATAGCCGCGGCGAGAGTCGACTTGCCGCTGCTCGACGGGCCGATGATGCAGAGGCGATCGCCGAGGTCATCGAGGTCCATCCCTCGATCCTGGCCGTTGCCGGGGCTGCGACCGCAGAAAGAAGGCTGAACGCTCCGAATCGCGACGTTCTCGCGGATCCGGGGCGTTCAGCCTTCGTTGTGCGGGGCTCAGGCGCCCCAGCTCGACTGGGTGCCGCCGACGCGCTCGTCGGCGAGGGCCTGGGCGTGGCCGGAGGCGGCGTAGGCCGCCATCGGGTCGGCCGGCAGGCCACGGGACGAGCGCCACTCGGCCAGCGCCGGGCGCACGTCCGAGTAGAAGGCGTCCATGAAGATCCCGTTCGCGCCCAGCACGTCGCCGGCGAGCTGCGCCTCCTCGAGGGCGGCGCGGTCGACGAGCAGCGCGCGCGCCGTCATCTCCTGCACGTTGAGCACCGAGCGGATCTGACCGGGGATCTTGTCCTCGACGTTGTGGCACTGGTCGAGCATGAAGGCGACGGGCGAGTCCGGGCCGTAGCCGCCTCCGCGCACGACCTCGAAGAGGATGCGGAAGAGCTGGAACGGGTCGGCCGCGCCGACGATGAGGTCGTCGTCGGCGTAGAAGCGCGAGTTGAAGTCGAACGAGCCGAGCTTCCCGAGGCGCAGCAGCTGGGCGACGATGAACTCGATGTTGGTGCCGGGCGCGTGGTGACCGGTGTCGAGGCAGACCAGCGCGCGGTCGCCGAGGGCGGCGACGTGGGCGTACGAGGTGCCCCAGTCCGGCACATCCGTGTGGTAGAAGGCGGGCTCGAAGAACTTGTACTCGAGCACGAGGCGCTGCTCGGCCCCGAGGCGCTCGTAGATCGCGGCGAGGGAGTCGGCGAGGCGGTCCTGGCGGCCGCGGATGTCCTGCTGGCCCGGGTAGTTCGAGCCGTCGGCGAGCCAGATCTTGAGGTCGCGCGATCCGGTCGCGTCCATGATGTCGATGCACGCGAGGTGGTGGTCGATCGCCTTCTGGCGGATCACGGGGTCGGAGTGGGTCAGCGAGCCGAACTTGTAGTCGTCGTCCTGGAACGTGTTCGAGTTGATGGTGCCGAGACTCACTCCGACGGAGGCCGCGTAGTCGCCGAGCGCGCTGTAGTCGTCGACCTTGTCCCACGGGATGTGCAGTGCGACGCTCGGGGCGAGGCCGGTCAGTTCGTTGACCTTCGCGGCGTCGGCGATCTTCTCCTCGATGGTGCGCGGCGTGCCGGGGGTCGAGAAGACCTTGAAGCGGGTCCCGGAGTTGCCGAAGGCCCACGAGGGCAGCTCGATGGCCTGCTGCTCGAGCTGGCGGAGGATGTCGGGGCTGAGAGCGGTCACGGTGCGGTTCCTTCGGTGCTGGTGGTGGGGGAGAGGGCGGCGAGCTGGTCCTCGAGGTGGAAGACCTCGGTGAGCGGGAGGAAGCCCTCATCGGGGGCGCCGTCGAGGTCGACGAAGAACTCGGCCATCTCGGCCTGCCAGCGCGCGTTGACGTCGGTCTCGGCCATCGCGGCCTGCGCGTCGGCGAGCGACGGCGTCTCGACGTAGCCGATCAGGAGGCCGTCGTCGCTGACGAAGAGCGAGTAGTTGTTCCAGCCGGCGGCCTTGAGAGCGCGGAGCATGTCGGGCCAGACGGCCCAGTGCCGCTCGCGGTACTCCGCGAGGCGCTCGGGCTTCACGCGGAGCTGGAAGCAGGCCCGGGTGAGGGGGGTGTCACTCGTCATCGAGCGGCTCCTTCGGTGCGGAGGGGGGTGTGAATCGTTTCACCGCAGGCTAGCGCGCGGCGACGGAGGCTGTCAAAGCCCTCGCCGCGCGGCCCGGTGCCATACTTCCGGGACGCCCAGGAGTCGATCTCTCGAGGAGGAGCCGTGCCGTCCGTGAGCATCCGCGACGTCGCCGCCCGCGCCGGTGTGTCGGTGGGCACGGTGTCGAACGTCCTCAACCGGCCCGAGAAGGTCGGCAGCGAGTCCGTCGAGCGCGTGCACGAGGCGATCGCCGCGCTCGGCTTCGTCCGCAACGACGCGGCCCGGCAGCTCCGCGCCGGCCGCAGTCGCAGCGTCGGGCTGGTCGTGCTCGACGCCGGCAACCCCTTCTTCTCGGATCTCGCGCGCGGAGCGCAGGCCAGGGCCGCGGAGGCGGGGCTCGCGGTGCTGCTCGCGAGCACCGACTCCGACGCCGCCCGCGAGGACTCGTACCTCGACCTCTTCGAGGAGCAGCGCGTCAGCGGGGTGCTCATCTCGCCGCAGGGGGAGGAGTCGGCGCGCCTCGCCCGCCTCCGCTCGCACGGCATCCCGTGCGTGCTCGTCGACCGGGAGTCGAGCGACCCCGCGTTCTCGTCGGTGGCTGTCGACGACATCGCCGGCGGGCGTCTCGCCGTCGAGCACCTGCTGCAGCTCGGGCGCCGCCGCATCGCGGTGGTCGGCGGGCCGGAGTCGATCCGTCAGGTCGCCGATCGCGTCGCGGGGGCGCGGCAGGCGGTCGCGGCCGTCGACGGGGCGACGCTCGAGGAGATCCCGACCGAGGCGCTGTCGGTGCTCGCCGGGCGCGAGGCGGGGCGCGCGATCGCCGAGCGCGCCGCCTCCGATCGCCCCGATGCGATCTTCTGCGCCAACGACCTCCTTGCCGTCGGGGTGCTGCAGGCGCTGGTGCTGCTGGGCGAGATCAGAGTGCCGGAGGATGTGGCGCTGATCGGCTACGACGACATCGCGTTCGCGACCGCGACGGTGGTGCCGCTGTCGAGCATCCGCCAGCCGAGTGCGCTGATCGGGGCGACGGCGGTCGAGCTCCTGCTCGATCCCTCCCCGCGCCAGGTCGTCTTCCAGCCCGAGCTCGTCGTGCGCGCCTCCACCTCCGGCTGACCTCTCTCGCGGACCTCCGCATGGGGCGCGGCGCGGCTGGTACCGTTTATGGGCCGGGTGCAGATATCCGGAACCTCCCCCGTCGAAAGCCGTCATGTCTCTGCGCTCCCTTCTTCCCGTCGCCGTCCTCGCGGCCTCCGCCCTCCTCCTGAGCGGCTGCACCGCCGCCTCCGACGACGCCGGAGGGTCGGCCGCCGGTCCGGTCGCCGACGGCACGCTGACGTACGCGTCCGGCGACGCCGAGCCCACCTGCCTCGACCCGCACGTCGGCGGCAACTACCCGCAGGCGCTGCTCGCGACGCAGGTGCTCGAGTCGCTCGTCTCCCGCGACGACACGGGCGCGATCACGCCGTGGCTCGCCGAGTCGTGGACCGTCGCCGACGACGCGCTGAGCTACGACTTCACCCTCCGCGAGGGCGTCACCTTCACCGACGGCACGCCGCTGGATGCGGAGGCGGTCGCCGCGAACATCGCGCACCTCCAGGATCCGGCGACCAAGTCGTCCACCGGCTACCTCGCCGTCGCCAAGGTCGCCTCGGTCACCGCCGTGTCGCCGACCGTCGCCCGCTTCACCCTCAGCGCCCCCGACAGCGCGCTGCTCGAGTCGCTCGCCCAGCCGTGGACCGCGATCCAGTCGCCCGCCGGCATCGCCCGCGGCGAGGAGGCGAACTGCGAGGCCCCCGTCGGCACCGGCCCGTTCACGGTGACGGAGTGGGTCAAGCAGGACCACGTGACCCTCACCCGCAACGACGCCTACGACTCCGCCACCGGCCCGACCGGCGACGGGCACGACGGCCCCGCCTACCTCTCGAGCATCACCTGGCGCTTCATCCCCGACTCCGCCACCCGCTACGCCGCGCTGCAGGCGGGCGAGGTCGACGTGATCGACAACGCCCAGCCCGACACGCTCGCGGCGGCGACCGATGCCTCCGACCTCGTCGAGATCGACGCGCCGCGCCCCGGCTCGGTCAACCGCCTCGAGCTCAACTCGGGCCAGTCGCCGTTCGACGATGCGAGCGTGCGCGAGGCGTTCATCCGAGCGGTCGGGGTGAACGACGCGATCGACTCCCTCTTCTTCGGCACCGCCGAGCGCTCGTACTCGCCGCTGTCGAGCAGCGAGGCGACCGCCTACTCCGAGCCGTCGCTCTTCGAGGACGCCGGATCGGACGACGAGGTCGCCGCCGCCGAAGGCCTCCTCGAGTCGGCCGGATGGGTCGACTCCGACGGCGACGGCATCCGCGAGAAGGACGGGACGCCGCTCACCCTGCGCCTGCCCGTGAGCACCAACCAGTCGATCCCGGCCGAGCAGTCGCTGTTCGAGCAGATCCAGGCATCGGCGAAGACCGCCGGCTTCGACGTGCAGATCAGCCTGCTCGATCTCTCGAGCTGGTACGCGGCGCTCGCGGCGAACGAGTACGAGCTGGTCAGCGCGCCGTACACGAAGGTCGGCCCCGACGTGCTGCGCATCCTCTACTCGTCCTCCGGCATCACGCCGGCGCCGAGCGGCTACTTCGCGAACCACGCCCAGATCGACGACCCGGCGCTCGACGCCCTGCTCGAGCAGGCGAGCGCGACGACCGACGAGGCCGAGCGCGCCGATCTCTACCAGCAGGCGCAGAAGATCGTGCTCGACGGCTACTGGATCCTGCCGCTCTACGACCAGCAGAACCACTACCTGCACCGCTCGGCCGTGCAGGGCGTCGCCGCCCTGGCGACGGTCTCGACCCCGTGGTTCGCGGACGCCTGGGTGTCGTAGCGAGCGGTCGAGCGAGCGGGCCCGCCAGCCTGCTGAAGCTGGTGGATCTCGATACGCCCGCTTCGCGGGCTACTCGATCAGCGGGCGGGTTCTGATGCTTCATTACCGGCTGCTCGCAAGCATGCTGGTCGAGTAGCCCCGCAGGGGCGTATCGAGACCCACCAGCGTAAGCAGATCGGTCCTCGGGCTCGGCCTTCTGACGCTGGTCGATCTCGATACGCCCGCTGCGCGGGCTACTCGATCAGCGGGCGGCGAGGGGCGCGGGTGTCCCGCGGTCAGCGAGAGACGAGAGGAGCCACCGCATGATCCGACGCGTGCTCGCGCGCCTCGGCGGCGCCCTCGTCGTGCTGTGGGCGGTCGCGACCGCGGTGTTCTTCCTCATCCGGCTGATCCCCGGCGATCCGGCGCAGGCGATCCTCGGCGGCCCGGGCTCGCAGGCGTCTCCGGAGGCGCTCGCCGCCGTCCGCGCGGAGTACGGCCTCGACCAGCCGCTGCTCGCGCAGTACCTGACGCAGCTCGGCCGCCTCGCGCGCGGTGACCTCGGCACCTCCTACTCCCTCCGCACCCCGGTCGTCGACCTGCTCGGGCAGCAGCTGCCCGGCACGCTCCTCCTCGCCGCCCTCGCCCTGACGCTCGCGTGGATCCTCGCCCTCGCGACCGCCCTCTGGTCGACCCGCGGCGGACGCGTCGCCGCCGCGCTCGGCGCCGGCCTCGAGCTGACGGCCGCCGCCCTGCCGCACTTCTGGCTGGCGACCGTGCTCATCGCGGTCTTCGCGACGGCGCTGCGCTGGCTGCCACCGGTGAGCACGAACGCCCCGGACGGACTCGTGCTGCCCGCCCTCACCCTCGCGATCCCCCTCGCCGGATTCCTCGGGCAGGTGATGCGCCGCTCCCTGCTCGACGCCCTCGAGTCGCCGTTCGTGCTGGCCGCCCGCGCGCGCGGCGAGGGCGAGCTCGGCATCCGCCTCCGTCACGCCCTGCGCCACGCGGTGCTGCCGGGCGTCTCGCTCTCGGGCTGGGCGTTCGGCTACCTGATCGGCGGCGCGGTCGTCGTCGAGACGATCTTCGCCCGGCCCGGCCTCGGGCGGACCCTGCTCTCGGCGGTCACCGTCCGCGACGTGCCGGTCGTGACGGGCGTCGTGCTCGTCACCGCGCTCGCGTACATCGTCGTGACGCTGGCGACCGACCTCGTGACCCGGCTCGTCGATCCGCGGACCGCCTCGCGCCCGGCGGTGCGCGCATGAGCGAGCTCGAGCTGCGTCTGCCCCGGAGCCGCGCCGGACGCCTCCGCCCGGGCGAGCTGCTGGCCCTCGCCTTCGTCGGCCTGCTGCTGCTGGCCGCCGTCGCGCCCGGCCTCCTCGCGCCCGCCGATCCGCTCGCGGTCGCTCCCCGCGACGCCTTCTCGCCGCCGACGCTCGCGCACCTGCTGGGCACCGACGAGTCGGGGCGCGATGTGCTCAGCCGGCTGATCGCGGGCGCGGGCGCGTCGCTTCTCATCGGCGTCAGCGCGACGGGCATCGGGCTCGCCCTCGGTGCTGTGCTCGGCGTGGTCGCGGCGTTCGGCGGGCGGTTCGTGGACGGCGTGATCGGGCGGGTCCTCGAGGTGCTGTTCGCGTTCCCGGCGCTGCTGCTCGCGCTGCTGGTGATCGTGGTCACGGGCCCCGGAGTCGTCCCCGCGACGATCGCGGTCGGCCTCTCGACCGCGCCCGGCTACGCCCGCATCCTGCGCACCCAGCTGCTGGGCATCCGCGACTCCGGCTACGTCGAGGCGGCACGCGTGCTCGGCCACTCGGCGCCACGCATCCTGTTCGGCACCGTGCTGCCCAACACCTTCGGGCCCCTCGCGGTGCTGGCGACCCTCGGAGTCGGCCAGGCGATCGTCTGGGCGTCGGCGCTCAGCTACCTGGGCCTCGGTGCCGAGCCGCCGGCTCCGGAGTGGGGCGCCATGCTGTCGGCGGGCCGCACCTATCTCGCGAGCGCGTGGTGGCTGACGGTGTTCCCGGGGCTCGTGATCGTGCTGACGACGATCGCGACGACGGTGCTCGGCGGGCGACTGCGGGGTGCGCGGTGAGGGCGGCGGTCGTGGTCGAGGGCCTGCGCGTCGCCTTCGACGGCGTCGAGGTCGTGCACGGGGTCTCGTTCCGCGTCGAGCCCGGCGAGTGCGTGGCGATCGTGGGCGAGTCGGGCTCGGGCAAGAGCGTGACCGCGCGGGCACTGCTCGGGCTCGGCGGAGGCGCGGTGTCGGGCAGCATCCGGGTCGGCGATCAGGAGGTGGTCGGCGCGGGCGAGCGGGCGTTGCGGCGCCTCCGCGGGGCGGCCGTCGGCTTCGTGCCGCAGGATGCGCTGCAGTCGCTCGACCCGCTGCGGCCGATCGGGCGCGAGATCGGCGACGTGCTGCGGCTGCACGGCCGGCTGCCCGCGGCGGAGGCGTCGCACCGGGTCGCGGAGGCGCTCGCGAGCGTCGGCATGCCCGATCCCGTCGAACGGATGCGCGACCGCTCGGGCGAGCTGTCGGGCGGGCTCCGCCAGCGCGCGCTGCTCGCCTCCGCGATCGTGCTCGACCCGCCGCTGCTCGTCGCCGACGAGCCCACCACCGCGCTCGACGTGACCGTGCAGGCGCGCGTGCTCGAGCTGTTCGCCGAGCAGAAGGCGCGGGGACGCGCGCTGCTGCTGGTGTCGCACGACCTCGCGGTCGTCGCGGGGCTCGCCGACCGCATCCTGGTGCTCGCCGACGGCCGCGTCGTCGAGGAGGGGACCGCCGAGCAGGTGCTGCGCGCACCGGTCAGCGCCGAGGCGCGCGCCCTCGTCGCCGCCGTTCCGGCCGGGCGCCCGCGCGGGTCGCGGCTGACGGATCCCGACGCGCCCACCGTCGCGCCCGCTCCGCCCGGCGACGTCCTGCTGCGCGCCTCCGGGCTCGTCGCCCGCTTCGGCTCTCGCACCGCCGTCGACGGCGTCGACCTCGAGCTGCGCCGCGGCGAGACCCTGGGCCTCGTCGGCGAGTCGGGGTCGGGCAAGAGCACGGTGGCGCGGCTGCTGCTGGCGCTCCGCCGGCCCGACGCGGGGTCGGTCGAGTTCGCCGGCGAGCCGTGGTCCCAGGCGCGCGAGCGCGATCGTCGCCCACTGCGGCCGCGGATCGGCGCGATCTACCAGGACAGCCTCTCGTCGTTCGATCCGCGCTGGAGCGTGGGCCGGCTCCTCCGCGACGCGGGAGGTCGCGGCGACGGGCCGCACGCCTCCGTGCCCGAGCTGCTGACGAGCGTCGGCCTCTCGCCCGCGCTGGAGGGGCGCTCTCCGCGCACGCTCTCGGGCGGGCAGCGGCAGCGCGTCTCGATCGCCCGCGCGCTCGCCTCGCGCCCCGACGTGCTGATCTGCGACGAGCCGGTGTCGGCGCTCGACGTTTCGGTGCAGGCGCAGATCCTCGACCTGCTCGACGACCTGCAGCGGAGCCACGGGCTGGCGCTGCTGCTGATCTCGCACGATCTCGGCGTGATCGCCCACATGAGCGACCGCATCGCGGTCATGCGCGACGGGCGCCTCGTCGAGACGGGGGCGGCGGCGGCCGTCCTGAGCGCGCCGCGCGAGGAGTACACGCGCCGGCTGCTCGCCGACGCGCCGCGCCTCTGATCCGTCACGTCTCCGTGTTCGGCGTTCGCCGGGCCGTCCTTCCGCAGCCCCGCGCCGATCGATCCGTCACCGACGGCGAACTGTGGGACGAGATCAAGGGAGCGAGACCGTCGCTCACTTCGATCACTCGCTCGACGCGATCTGCGATCTCGCCGACAGCGATCGAATCGGTGTCGAGAGAAACTCGTGAACAGTACGAACAGAACGAGGACAGACCGGTCGAAAACGAGGATTATTCGAAGCGGCCACCAACGTAGGTGGCGAAGGGGGACGTCATGGATATCGTTTCAAGAACTCTGAGTCGAGGCAGCCGGGTTCGAGTAGTCGGGCAACTGCTGACCGGCGGGCCGACCCTTCGCCTTGCCCCGGTGTGGACTGATCCGTCCGAGCAGCGCGAAGCTGTCGATTCGATGGCTGTCGACCTCGTCGGATGGCATGGCGCGGTGCCGACTTCGGGCGCTCGCGTTGCCGGAACCTGGAACGGTACCGCAGTCGACGTCGCCGCTGTGGAACCCGTCGAGCTCGACTTCGTGAGCTTCCGGCTCGCGTCCTCGCACCGCGAACAGCTCGACCTGGCTCTTCCGGTTCTTGATAGGCCCTCCTCGCCCGAAGACACGGCCTCGGTCAACGACGTGATCGGATCGCTCATCGACGTCGGGGCCGTCCTGCACTTCGTACGCGTGCGTTCTGGAAACGGTGTTGCCGTAGTGGTGAATGCGGTCGATCCGGCGCAGGTGGAGCGTGCGTTGCGGCCGATGCTGCAGGACGCCCTGGTAGTGGTGCCGAGCCGATGGTCACGGGCTGATCTCGACGCGGTCGACCAGATCTTGTCCGACGAGGAGGAACCCGCGGGGCTGTTCATGTCCGGCGAGGGGATGGACTCGCAGGGACGGTATCGGGTCACGGCCTGGGTGCAGCACATCACTCCGCGTCTGGCAGAACGCCTCGCGCCGTACCCAGAAGGAATTGTGGCGCTCGACGTTTGGCTCGAGCCCACGCAGTCGGTCGCCTGAACGGCGTCCTCACCCAAGACGGGCCCAGCCGCGAGCGTGCTGCGCCCCCCCGCTGACGCCGATCGATCCGGCGCAGATGCACCGTGTCGTCGACTCGGACGGTGCGTTAGTGCCGGATCGATCGGGTCGGACGGGAGCCTGGGATCAGCGCGGGCGGCCGACGCCGATCGACCACGCGAGGGGTGGCGGCGTGCCGTTCAGGGCCCAGTCGCCCACGATCCGCTGCTTGTAGATCACCGGGTTGTGCGCGCCGACGGTGCGGGCGTTGCGCCAGTGCCGGTCGAGCGCGGCGCCGGCGGCGACTCCGGAGGATCCGAGCGCGTCGAAGAGGAGGGTCGCGGCCCGCGGCACCGACTCGGTGAGCAGCACCTGCGCCCGGTACACCTCCGCGCCCGCCGCGGGCACGAGCGACGGATCCGCCGCCGCCTCGCCCACCGCCTCCGCCGCGATCAGCACCGCGGCGCGCGCCCCGAACGCGATCGCCGAGACCTCGCCGACGACCTCCTGGATCTGCGCGTCGTCGCGACCGTGGTCGGCGAGTCCGTGGCTGTACACCCGCGAGCGCCCCTGCACCGCGGCGACCGCGTCCCGCTCGACCGCCGCGGCGATGCCCGCCAGCACGGCGAGCAGCTCCAGCTGGAAGAACGGCGTCTGGTGCGGTGCCCGCAGGATCGAGTCGAAGACGTGCTCCGGTTCGACCCGCGCGTCCGTGAAGACGGTCGTCCCGCTGCCCGAGAGCCGCTGGCCGAAGCCCGTCCAGTCGTCCGTCGCGACGACGCCGGGCTGATCGACGCGGACGACCACGGCGGTGTCCGTGCCGTCCTCGAGACGCACGGTGACGTCGGTCCAGTCGGCGAAGATCGTGCCGGTGCAGTAGTACTTCGCGCCGTTGACGACCAGGTCGTCGCCGCGACGGGTGAGCGTCGTCTGCGTGACGCCGACCGCGGCGGTGCCGATCTCGCTCCACGCGTTGCCGACCAGCTCGCCCGCGGCGAGCCTCCGCAGCCAGCCGTCGCGGGACGGCGACGGCGCGAACGAGAGCTGGTCCTCGACGAACGCGAAGTGCCCGCGCAGCGCCTGCGCGACGTTCGAGTCGGCTGTCGCCAGCTCGATCAGGAGCGACGCGGTCTCGCGCAGGGTGAGCCCCCGGCCGCCGAACTCGACCGGCACCCGGAGCCCGCCGAAGCGGGCCTCGCGGAGCCGGGCGATCGGCTCGAAGGGCAGCTCCCGATCGAGCTCGCGCGGGACGGCTCCGGCCGCGATCTCGTCGAAGATCGGCCGGAACGCGGCCCGCGCCTCCGCGATGCTCACGTGTACAGCGACAGCGGCTGCACGTCGCCGGTCAGGTAGTTCGCGCCGACCTCGAGCTTCTTGTAGTCCACGGGGTCGTGCAGCGAGTGGGTCCGGACGTTGCGCCAGTAGAGGTCGAGGCCCACCGAGCTCTTCGCGGAGGAGGAGCCGGTGGCCTCGTAGATGCGCGTCGTCACGTCGAGAGCGAGCGCATCCGTCACGATCTTCACCTTGGCGATCTCGATCGCCTGAGCGGCGCGCGACTCGGCCGTCACGTCCCAGCCGCGGGCGATCTCGGCGTCGTGCAGCGCGCCCGCGCGGTCGGCCAGCGCCTCCGCGGCGGCCGTGTGCGCGACCAGCTCGCCGTAGAGCCTCCGCACGAACGGATCCTGGGCGTACGTCTCGACGCCCGAGAGGAACCACGAGTTCTTCCGCGCGAGTGTCAGCCCGCGCCCCTTCGCCAGCGCGCCCTGCGCGATCCCGAGGTAGAGGTTGCCGAAGCCGAGCTGGATCGACGGCGTGACCAGGGTCGCGAACGGCTCGTCGACCAGTGCGCCGAGGATCTCGGACGCGTCGACCCGAACCCCGGTGAAGCGCACCGACCCGGAGGCGCTCTGCCGCTGCCCGAGGTAGTCCCAGTCCCCGAGCGGCTCGATCCCCTCGCGGTCGCGCGGGATCACGAAGGTCAGCGTCTCGCCGGCGCGGTCTCCGAAGGCGATCACCGCGTTGACCAGCACCGCGTCGCCCGAGGAGACCCCGGTCGAGAAGCGCTTGAGCCCGTTCAGCTCGAAGCCGTCGCCGGCGGGAGTCAGCTCCAGATCGGGGTCGACCGGGTTCACCGAGTCGCCCCAGAGCCACTGCCCCTCGATCGTCGCGCGGAAGAAGCGCTCGCGTTCCGCCTCAGGTGCCGAGAACGCGATGTTCGACGAGTTGACGTAGTGGTACAGCAGGATCTGCGCGAGCGACGCGTCCGCCGACGCGAGGATGCGGATCACTCGGAACCCCGTGCTCCAGACCGCGCCGCCGCCGCCGTACTCGGCGGGGTCGAGCAGGTTCACCAGTCCGGAGGAGCGCAGCGGCTCGAGCTCCACCGTCGGGTCGAGGTTCGCGCGGTCGCGGTCGAGCACGTCCTCGGCGAGCGTCTCGGCGACGCCGTACGCGACGGCGTCCCAGTGCTCGTGCTCGGCGGCGGTGGCGACGTGGTTCCAGTGGGAACGCGGCTGATTCATCGTGCGGGCTCCAGGTCGGGGAGGAGGCGGAGGACGTCCTCGGGCAGGCCGTCGGCGGCGCTGGCGGCACCGACGTAGGCGCCGCGGTAGGCGGCCGCGGGGTGCGAGTCCGCGACGCGGGCGCTGCCGGGGCCGCTCAGGTACTCGCGGAGGGTCGAGCCCTCGTACTCCTCCCAGACCCGGCCGCGGCGGCGCAGCTCGGGCACGGCGAGGTCGACGAAGTCCTCGAAGGTGCCGGGGGTGACCACGTAGGCGAGGTTGAACCCGTCGATGCCGGCCACGTCGACCCAGCGCTCGAGCTCGTCGGCGACGGTGCTCGGCGAGCCGACGATCACCGGGCCGATGCCGCCGATGCCGAGGTACTCGGCGATGTCGTTCGGGGTCCAGGCGCGGTCGGGGTCGGCCTTGGTGAAGATCGAGAGGGCGCTGCGCACCGCGTCCGTGTCGACGTAGCCGAGCGGCTCGTCGGCCGGGAACTGCGAGAGGTCGAGGCCCGACCAGCCGCCGTAGAACGCCATCGCGCCCTCGCGGGACGAGTAGGTCTTGTAGTCCGCGTACTTCGCCTGCGCCTCCGCGTCGGTCTCGGCGACGATCACGGTCGCGAGGATGAGGATCTTCGGATCCGTGCGCTTCCGGCCGTGCGCCTCGGCTCGGTCGCGGATCGCGTCGGTGGTGCGGCGGGTCAGCTCGGGCTGGAGCGCGTTGATGAACACGGCCTCCCCGTGCTTCGCCGAGAAGTCGATGCCCCGCGGCGAGGCGCCGGCCTGGAAGATCACGGGGGTCCGCTGCGGCGACGGCTCCGAGAGGTGGATCCCGGGCACGCGGTAGTGCGTGCCGGAGTGCCCGATCGGATGCACCTTCCGCGGGTCCGTGAACACGCCGCGCTCGCGGTCGCGCAGCACCGCACCCTCCTCCCACGAGCCCTCCCAGAGCTTGTAGGCCACGTCGAGGAACTCCTCCGCGATCTCGTAGCGCTCGTCGTGCGGGATCTGCCGCTCGAGCCCGAGGTTCTGCGCGGCGGACTCGAGGTACGAGGTGACCACGTTCCAGCCGATGCGGCCCTTGGTGAGGTGGTCGAGGGTCGAGAGGCGGCGCGCGAGGGCGTAGGGCTGCTCGTAGGTCGGCGAGATCGTGACGCCGAAGCCGAGGTTCGTCGTGGCGGCGGCCATCGCGGGGATCTGCAGCAGCGGGTCGTTGACCGGGACCTGCGCGGAGTCGATCAGCGCCGGGCCGACGGAGCCGCGGTACACGTCGTACACGCCCAGCACGTCGGCGAGGAAGAGGGCGTCGAAGGTGCCGCGCTCGAGAGTCCTCGCCAGGTCGACCCAGTACTCGAGGTCGTTGTAGCGGTCGGCGTGCGAGTCGGGGTGCCGCCAGAGGCCGGGCGCCTGATGGCCGACACAGGTCATGTCGAAGGCGTTGAGGACGATGCGGGACGCCATGTGTGGTTCCGTTCGGTTCGCGAATACTCCGCCCCGGACGTTAGGCGAGCGGGCGGCGGGCGCGCCGGATCGGGCGCAACCCGGCGTAACGCAGGGCGCCGATGCGGTTCCTCTACCAGAACCGCGCGATCCGCCCGCCCTGTTTGCGCCGTGTGACGCTCGGTTGCGTCACGTGACCGGCCGGAATGACGCGGGAGCGCGTCGCCGCGACCATGTGGTGCGGCCCCTCCGATCCTCCGCGGGGCTCCCACGGCATCCCTCACTCCCGAAGCAGGCACCCCATGCGATTCCGCACCCTCTCCTCCGCGGTGGCGATCCTCGCCGCAGCGACTCTGGTCCTCACCGGCTGCTCCCTGAAGGAGGAGTCGTCCGGCGCCTCCGCCGAGACCGCGGCCAACGCGGCGGCGACCACCTCCACCGCCGACGTCCCCAGCCTCGAGGGCAAGACGGTCGGCATCGCGGCGAAGGACATCGTGCACGACTTCTCCCGCATCGTGTACCAGTCGGTCCAGGACCGGGTCGAGTCGCTCGGCGGCACCGTCGTCGCCACGCAGGCCGAGGCGAAGGACGACAAGCACGTCTCGGACATCGAGAACCTGGTGTCGCAGAAGCCCGACGCGATCATCGTGATCCTCGGCGACGCGACGACCCTCGCGCCGGCGCTGAAGGAGGTGCACGACGCGGGCATCCCGCTGTTCACCATCGACAACGTGTCGGAGTACTCCGAGAACAACGTCACCAGCGACAACTGGCAGATCGGCTCGACGCTCGCCCGCACCATCGCCGAGGACATCGGCGGCTCGGGCCAGATCCTGGTCTTCAACGGCTTCCCGGGCGTCGCGCCCTGCCGCATCCGCTACAACGAGCTGAAGCTCGTGCTCGAGGACTACCCGGACATCCAGATCATCCAGCCCGAGCTGCAGGACAAGTACGAGGGCACGATCGAGGATGCGAAGCAGCAGATCGGCGACGCGCTCTCGCGCTACCCGGAGGGCGAGATCTCGGCGATCTGGTCGTGCTGGGACACCCCGCAGATCGGCGCCGCCCAGGCCGTCGACGCCGCGGGCCGCGACGAGATCAAGATCTACGGAGTCGACGCCGACCAGGGCGCGCTCGACCTGATCGCCGACCCCGACTCCTCCTACACCGCCACCGTCGCGCAGCAGAACGTCGCCATCGGCGCGGGCTCGGCCGACAACGTCGCCCGTTTCCTCGGCGGCGAGGCGGACGCGGTCACTCCGACGACCTACTTCGCGCCGGTGCTGATCGACAAGGCGAACATCGCCGAGAAGACCGAGGAGCTCGGTCTCAGTGAGTAGTGCGCCGGCCCTCGTGATGGAGGGCGTCACCAAGTCCTTCGCCGGGGTGCCGGTGCTGCGCGGGGTCGGGCTCACCCTCGGCCGCGGCGAGGTCGTCGCGCTCGTCGGCGAGAACGGCGCCGGCAAGTCGACTCTCATCAAGATCCTCACGGGGCTGTACTCGGCCGACGGCGGATCGATCGCGATCGACGGCGCGCCGGTCGCGATCACCGCGCCGCGCGACGCCGAGCGGGCCGGCATCCGGGTCGTGCACCAGGACCGCCACCTGGCGGGGCGGCTCACCGTGGCCGAGCAGCTCTACCTCGGTCACGAGAGGCTCCGCCGCAGGGGCGTCTCGGCCGAGTCGGTGCTCGCCGACCTGGTCGGACTCTCCGTCCGCGGCGACACCCTGGTCGACGATCTCACCGTCGCCGAGCAGCAGCAGCTGCAGATCGCGCGGGCGCTGCTGGTCGAGCCGCGCATCCTCGTGCTCGACGAGCCGACCGCGCCGCTGGCCGCCGCCGAGGTGGCGGCGCTGTTCGCGTCGATCCGCCGGCTGCAGGCGCGCGGAGTCTCGGTGATCTACATCTCGCACTACCTGCAGGAGGTGCAGCGCATCGCGAGCCGCGTGGTGGTGCTGCGCAACGGCGCCAACGTCGGAGAGATCGACCTGCGCGAGGGCGACGCCGAGCAGGGCGCCCGGATCGTCGAGCTGATGCTCGGCCGCGACGTCGAGGAGTTCGCGATCCGCTCCGACCGCACGGTCGCCTCCGAGGTCGCCCCGCTTCTCGAGCTCGAGGCGCTCAGCGTGCCGGGTGCCCTCGCCGCGCTCGACCTGGTGCTGCGGCCCGGCGAGATCGTCGGAGTGACCGGCCTCGTCGGCTCCGGCGTCGACGTGCTGGCCGATGCCGTGGTCGGCCTCGTCCGCCGCGGCGGCCGGGTGCGCGTGGCCGGCCGGGCCACCGCGACAGCTCGGGCCTTCGTCGCCGCGGGCGGCGGCTACGTGCCCAGCGACCGTCGCCGCGACGGGGTGCTCGTGGCGCACACCGTCCGCGAGAACCTCTCGATCGCCTCCCTCGGCCGGATCAGCCTGGGCGGCATCGTGCCCAGCCGCCGGCGCGACCGGGCGGTCGCCGCCGAGCAGATCGCCGCGCTGGACGTGCGTCCCGCGGATCCCGAGGCCGTGGTCGGCACGCTCTCCGGCGGCAACCAGCAGAAGGTCGCCGTCGGCAAGTGGCTCGCCGCCGGATCGCGCGTGTTCGTGCTCGACCAGCCCACCGCGGGCGTCGACGTCGGCAGCCGCGCCGCCCTGTACGCACTGGTCAACCGGCTCGTCGACGAGGGCGCCGGCATCCTGCTCGTCTCGCTCGACCTCGAGGAGCTCGTCGGCCTCGCTGACCGCGTCGTGGTGCTGCACCGCGGCGAGGTTCGCGCCGAGCTGCCGCGCGCCGAGCTCAGCATCGACCGGGTGCTCGCAATCGCGTCGGGCGCCCTGGAGCACGCGTCATGACCCTCACCGACACGCCCCTTCGGACGGAGGCGCCCGCCGCGCCGCGCGCGCGACGTCGCGGCATCGGGGCGCTGGCACTGATCGGCTACCTCGTCGTCCTCGTCGAGATCGTGCTGTTCAGCGTGGCCTCGCCGGTCTTCGCGACGGGCGGCAACGTCTCGACGATCCTCATCCAGGCCGTGGTGCCCGCGATCGCCGGCTTCGGCCTGGCGATCGTCGTGATCACGGGCGGCGACGACGTCGTCCGCGGAGGCATCGACCTCGCCTCCGGCCCGATCGTCGGCCTCTCGGGGGTCGTCGCCGCCGTCGCGCTGACCGCCGGTCTCGGCGCGATCCCGGCCGTGCTGCTCGCACTGCTCGTCTCGGTGGGCTTCGGCGCGATCAGCGGCACCGCCGTCGTGCTCGGGCTGCGGCCGCTGCTGGCGACCCTGGCCGCGTCCGGCATCGTCGGCTCGGTGGTCTTCCTGGCCACCGACAACGTGAAGGTGCCGGTCGCGGATCCGCTGTTCGACTGGCTGCGCGGCGGGGCCGTGCTCGGCGTCCCGGCACCCGTGGCGGTGCTCGCGGTGGTCACGCTGGTGACGGCGCTCGCCGTCGGGCGGACATCGTGGGGGACCCGCAGCTACGCCGTCGGGCAGAACCCGACCGCGGCGAGCGTCGCGGGAGTGGCGGTCTGGCGCTACGTCTTCACCAGCTACCTGCTCTCGGGGCTGCTCGCGGGTGTCGCGGGGCTGCTGCTCGCCGCCCGACTCGCCGCCGCGGTGCCCGGGATCGGCAACCAGATCCTGCTCGACATCATCGTCACCGCCTACCTCTCGGTCGTGTTCTCTCGCCGCTTCGTCGTGACCATCGGAGGCACGCTGCTCGCCGCGGTCTTCGTGGCCGCACTCGGCAACGGCTTCACCCTGATCGGCGTCGACAGCCAGTGGGTCGGCGCGATCAAGGGGCTGCTCATCCTCCTCGTCCTCGGCCTCGCGGCGCTCCGCGAGAGAGGGGTCCGCTCGTGACCGCCATCGCCCTGCCCGTCGGGGAGTCGCGCCGCGCGCTCGCCGTGCGCCTGCTCGCCCCCGCGACCGTCGTGATCCTCCTCGCCGTCTTCGGCGCCGGAGTCCCCGGCTACTTCGCGCCGACCAACCTGCTCAACGTCGCCAGTGCCGGCGCGCTGCTGCTGATGGCGGCCTGCGCGATGACCCTCGTGGTCCGCGCCGGCGGCATCGACCTGTCGATCGGCATCGCGATCGACCTCGCCGCTCTGGCGTCGACGGCGCTGATCGCCGACGGCTACGTGACCTGGTTCGCCGTGCTGATCGGTCTCGGCTTCGGGACGCTCGCGGGGGTCGTCAACGCGGTGCTGGTGGTCGTCCTCCGCATCCGCGCGTTCCTCGCGACCCTCTCGGTCTGGTTCATCGGCACCAGCGCGCAGCAGCTGCTCACCGGAGGCGGCGCGCCGATCTACCTGCGCCGCCAGCAGACTCCCGACGCCTTCGCCGCCTGGGGCAATGCGACCGTCCTCGGCATCGGCGTGCCGGTGCTGCTGGCGATCGGCGCCGCCGTGGTGGTCTGGCTGCTGCTCGACCACACCCGCTGGGGCCGCGTCGTGACCGCGGCGGGGGAGCAGCCGGGCGCCACCCGGATCGCCGGCCGCCGCGTGGGGATCTCGCTCGCCTCCGCCTTCGTCGTCGCGGCGCTCATCGCCGCTCTGGCCGGCGTCGTGCTCGCGTCGCGCAGCTACGGCTACTCGCCGGCGAGCGGCCAGCTCTACGTGCTCGACGCGATCGGAGCCGTGTTCATCGGCGCGACGCTCTCGGCGCACGGGCGGCCGAACGTGCTCGGCACCGCGATCGGCGTGCTGATCTTCGGCCTGATCAACAACGGCCTCGTGCTGCTCGGCGTCTCCTTCTACTGGCAGGGCCTGGTCCGCGGCTCCGTGCTGCTGCTCCTGCTGCTGGCCACGGCCGTGCTCCGGCGCGAGTCGATCGCTCCGCCGCTGCGGACGCTGCTCTTCTCCCGGAGGTGAGCCGCGGCTCGCCCCCTCCCTGCTGATCGAGTAGCCCGCGCAGCGGGCGTATCGAGATCCACCAGCGTCAGAAGGCCGGATCAGAAGCCTGATCTGCTGAAGCTGGTGGGTCTCGATACGCCCCTGCGGGGCTACTCGACCAGCGGGGGTGGCGACGGGCGCCGACTTCTCCCCCACCGCTCGAATGAGACGCGAAGCGGCTTCGCTGCTCGATACGCGCCTGCAGGGCTGCGGGCTCGAACAGCGGGCCGGATCCCGCCGTGCGCAGTCAGCTCTCCCGCAGGCCGCGCACGAACTCGCGGATGTCCGCCACCAGCAGCTCCGGCTCCTCGAGCGCCGCGAAGTGGCCGCCGCGGTCGGGCACGTCGGTCCACCGCACGATCGTGTGCGCGTCCTCGACGAACCGGCGGATGCCGATGTCGTGGGCGAAGCAGATCACCGCGGTCGGCACGCCCGAGTCCTCCGGCACGGCGCCCCACTCCGACTCCTGCGCGTAGCCGACGTACGCGGCCGAGCCCCCCGTCGCGGTGAACCAGTACAGCGACGCGTTCGCGAGCAGGAACTCGAGCCCCACCACGTCCTCCGCTGCGGTTTCCAGCGGGTGCGTCCACGCCCGGAACTTGTCGATCATCCACGCGAGCTGCGCGACGGGGGAGTCGCCGAGCAGCTCGCCCACGAGTCCCGGCCGCGTCGACTGGAGCGCGATGTAGCCGAACTCGTCCCGCATGAACTCGCCGATCCGCCGCAGCCGGTCCTGCTCGAGAGGAGTGAGGGAGGCGGCGGTCTCGTCGTCGACCTCGGGCACGAAGCCGAGGGTGCCGTTGACGTGCACGCCGATCACGCGCTCGGGGGCGACCCGCGCGACCTCGGGCGACACTCCGGCGCCGAGGTCGCCGCCCTGCACCGCGAACCGGTCGTAGCCGAGCCGCGTCATCAGGGTCGCCCAGGTCTCGGCGATCCGCCGCGTCGTCCAGCCGCCGGAGGTCAGCGGCGCCGAGAAGCCGAAGCCCGGGAGCGAGGGGATCACCACGTCGAAGCCCGCCTCGGTCAGCGGCTCGATCAGGCCGAGCAGCTCGAGGTACGAGCCGGGCCAGCCGTGCGTGAGCAGCAGCGGGACCGCGCCGGGCGCACGGGACCGCACGTGCACGAAGTGGATCGTCTGCCCGTCGATCTCGGTCGTGAACTGCGGCACCCGGTTCAGCCGCTCCTGGTACTCGGCCCAGTCGAACCCGGCCCACGCCTCGACGAGCCCGCGGAGGTAGCCGGTCGGGACCCCGGTGTCCCAGTCGTCACCGGGCAGGGGCTGGGGGAGGCGCGTGCTCCGGAGTCGAGTGCGGAGGTCGTCGACGGCGCTCGCCGCGATGTCGACGCGGAAGGGATGGATGCTCGCTGCTTCGGTCATGACTCGAGCGTGCCCGCCATCGCGGTCAGAAAACGGCCGCAATGCCACGATGGAGCATGACCCGCACCACCGGACGCACCCTCGACCTTCTCGGGCTGCTGCAGACCCGCCGAGACTGGAGCGGCGCCGAGCTCTGCTCGCGGCTCGGGGTCAGCGCGCGGACCCTCCGCCGCGACATCGAGGATCTCCGCGGCCTCGGCTACGGCATCGACTCGGTGCCCGGTGTCGGCGGCGGGTACCGCCTCGGGATCGGCGCGTCCGTGCCTCCGCTGGTCCTGTCGACCGAGGAGGCGGTCGCGATCGCCGTCGGGCTGCGCGCCGCCGCGAGCACCACGGTCACCGGCATCGAGGATGCGGCGGCGCGCGCCCTGGTCAAGCTCGAGCAGTCGCTCTCGGCCGGGACCCGCGAGCGGATCACTGCGATCGAGCGCGCCGTGCTGACCCTCGGCGGCTCCGTCGACCCGGTCGATCTCGACACGGTGGTGACGATCGCGCGGGCCATCCGCGACTCGCGGAGCCTCCGGATCGACTACACCCGGCACGACGGCGAGCAGGTGCGCCGCACGATCCAGCCCCACCGGATCGTGCACACCGGCGCGCGCTGGTACGTGGTCGCGCGCGACGCCGACCGCGACGCCTGGCGGACGCTGCGCCTCGACCGGCTGGTGCCGCGCCTCCCGCTCGCCGAGCCCTTCACGCCGCAGGAGATCCCCGACGAGGCGGTCCGCGACTTCGCCTCCCGCAGCATCTCGGTCGCGCCCTACCCGCATCGCTACCGGGTGCGGATGCACGCCTCGGCCGCCCGGATCTCGGCGCTCTTCGGGCCGGCGGTGGCGCGGGTGACAGCGCTCGACGACGACTCGTCCGAGCTGGAGGCGGGGGCCGCGTCTCCGGAGCAGTTCGCGCTGTACATCGGCACGATCGGCATCGACTTCGACGTGCTCGACGGCGACGACCTGCGTGCGGCGCTCACGGAGGTCGGCGAGCGCCTGCTGCGTGCGGGCTCCGCCGAGGGAACCGGTTCTGCGCTCGCCGAGCACGAACCGGTTCCCCCGCGTCACTCGTAGCGGAGCGACGTCACCGGATCGGCCTTCGCGGCCCGCGCCGCCGGCAGCGTCCCGGCGAGGAACGCGATCGCCATCACGACGAGGATCACCAGCAGGATCGACCCCGGATCGAACGCGATCAGGTCGAGCCCGGGCAGATCCGCCAGCAGAGAGCCCGAGAGCACCCCGCTGATCGCGGTGCCCGCCACGACGGCGAGCAGGGCGCCGATCGCGCTGCCGAGGAAGCCGATGAACGCGGCCTCGATGCTGAACAGCGAGAACACCCGTCCGCTGCCCATGCCCATCGCCTTCATCAGGCCGATCTCGCGGGTGCGCTCCTGCACGCTCATCAGCAGCGTGTTGACGATGCCGAAGCTCGCCGCGAGCAGCGCGATGATCGCGAAGGCGTTGAGCACCAGCACGATGCCGTCGACCACGGTCTTGACGGTGCCGAGCTGGTCGGCGACCGTCGAGCCGGTGTAGCCGGCGTCGGCGAGCCTGTCCTTGAGCGCCGTGATCTGATCGTCGCTCGCATCGGCAGCGAACCGCACGCTGGCCTGGGCGTAGCGATCGACCTGGTCGGCCGGCACTCCGATGCTCTGCGTCGTGAAGAGCTCGTCGGTGAGGGAGTCGTTCGGGACGATGCTCGCACCGGCGGGCGAGGCGACGCTCTCCTCCGCGACGCCGACGATGGTCGCCTCGACGACGTGCTGCGTCCGCTGGGCGTCGGTGATGCCGATCGAGAGCGTCTGCCCGACGGCGGCCGCGTCGTCCGCGAAGCCGAGCGGCTCGACGAACGAGGTGGGCAGCACGACCTGCAGCGCCGAGGAGGAGTCGTCCGGGTCCTCGCCCGCCGTCAGCTGGATCGTCTGGCCCTCGACGAGGCTCCCGACGCTCGCGACGTACTTCGTGCCGTCTCCCTCGGCGATGTAGTCGGCCGAGATCGACTTCACCGCCTGCACGTCGAGCACGCCGTCGATGCCGGCGAGGGCGTCGAGGTCGTCGGGAGTGAGGGCGACGACCGTCCGGCCGGGCGCGCCGACTCCGCCGCTCGCGATCGTGTCGGGGTCGTACTCGGTGGGGCCGGAGTCGAGCCCGGCCGCCTCGTCCGACGTCTTCGTGACGGTCATCACGTCGGAGGCGCCGACGCCGTTGACCGTGTCGTCGATGTAGGCGTTGATGCCCGTGCCGAGGCCGTTGGTGAGGGTGAGGGTGAAGGCGCCGACGAAGATCGCGAGGATCGTCAGCAGCGTGCGCGTCTTCGAGCGGAACGTGTTCGCGACGGCGGTCCCGATGAGGTCGACGGTCTTCATGCGGCCACCGCCGCCGAGTCCTCGACGAGCACGCCGTCGCGGATGAGGATCCGCCGGTCGCAGCGCGCCGCCAGCTCCTCGTCGTGGGTCACCACGATCAGGGTGATGCCGTTCTCGCGGTTCAGCGCGAACAGGATGTCCTCGACGACGGCTCCGGTCGCCGTGTCGAGGTTGCCGGTGGGCTCGTCCGCGAAGATGATCCGCGGGTTGTTGACGAGGGCCCGCGCGATCACGGTGCGCTGCTTCTGGCCGCCCGAGAGGTCGACCGCCTTGTTCCTCGCCTTGTCGTCGAGCTCGAGCTGGGCGAGGGCGGCGATGCCGCGGCGCTTGCGCTCGGCCCGGCCTACTCCGGCGATCTTCATCGGCAGCACGACGTTGTCGAGCACCGAGGCGTTGGCGGTCAGGAAGAACTGCTGGAACACGAAGCCGAAGGTGCGGTTGCGCGTGGTGTTGAGCCGGCGGCCCTTGAGCGTGCGCGTGTCGACCCCCTCGAGCTCGACGACGCCCGACGTCGGCGCGTCGAGCAGCGCCAGGACGTGCATCAGCGTGGACTTACCCGATCCGCTCTTGCCGACGATCGCGACGCTCTCGCCCTCGCGGATGTCGAAGCTCACGCCCTTGAGTGCCTCGAAGCGGTTCTGGCCCTTCCCGTAGGACCGGTGGACATCTCTCACCGAGATGATGGGCGTGCTCATGGGGTTCTCCCTCGCGGTGCGGCCCGGAGGGTCCGGGGCGCTCCGTCCAGACTCGGCGAGCGGGCCGCCGGCCGCGTCCCCCGCCCGCGCCATCCGCGTACCGCAGCCGCGGTAGTCGCCGCACCGCGCCCGGGGGACTCGCCCCCGGGACCGGGCCCGGGAGAATGAGGGCATGGAGACGGTCGGACCCTGGCACCTCCCCGGGCGCCGCAGGCCCCCGGGGTGGGTCGGTGACGTGATCGCGGCCGTCGTCATCGCGGCGCTCGCCCTGGCCCCGTTCCCGGGGCGCGAGTACCGCGCGACGAGCGCTCTGGCGCTCGGCCTGACGCTCACCCCGATCCTGCTGCTCCCGCTGCGGAGGCGCCGGCCGATCGCCGTGCTCGTCGCCGTCGTCGCGCTCTACGGGGCGGCGGCCCTCACCGGCACCCTGTCGCCGGGCGTCGCCGTCGCAGCTGCCGTCGCGATGTTCGCCGTGTCGAACCGCCATCCCCGGCGGGTGAGCCTGATCGTGATGCTCGCGACGGCCGCCTCGATCCTGCTCCTCAGCCTCCTGGCGGCGACGGTCGGCGCCCTCGACGCGCGGGTCGTCCAGTTCGCCGTCGTCATCGCGTTCGCCGCGGCCGCGGGCGATGCGACCCGCTCGCGCCGCGAGTACATCGAGGCCGTCACCGAGCGGGCCGAGCGCGCCGAGCAGACCCGCGAGTCCGAGGCCCGGCGACGGGTCACGGAGGAGCGGCTGCGCATCGCCCGCGACCTGCACGACGCCGTCGCCCACCAGATCTCGGTGATCAGCCTCAACGCCGGAGTGGCCTCCTCCGCGCTCGAGACGAGACCCGAGAAGGCGCGGGAGGCCCTCGGTACCATCCGGACGGCCGCGCGCTCGGTGCTCGGCGAGATCGGCGACCTCCTCGAGGTGCTGCGCAGCGACGAGCGGATCGCCGAGTCCGCGGGCCCGCAGCCGGGGCTCGACCGCCTCGACGAGCTGGTCCGCCGCTTCGAGGCCGACGGCCTGCAGGTCACCCTGCGCACCGAGGGCGAGCCGGACGCCGTCACGGGAGCGGTCGATCTCGTCGCGTACCGTGTGGTCCAGGAGGCGCTCACCAACGCCCACAAGCACGGCGCCGAGCACCGCGCCCACGTCCTCGTCGATGTCGGCGACGACCGCGTCGAGATCGTCGTCACGAACCCCGTGCCGGCCGAGTCCGCGCCCGCGCCCCGGGGAGCCGGCCACGGCCTGCTCGGCCTCCGCGAGCGCGTCGCCTCCGTGCGCGGCTCCGTCACCACCGGCCCGGCGCCCGGCGGCTACCGCCTCGCGGCGGCGCTGCCCCTGCCGCTGACTCACGCGCATCCCGCTGCTCCTCCCTCCCTCGCACCGGACGACCACGGAACGGACGGCCCCTCATGACCACCGTGCTCGTCGTCGACGACCAGGCGCTCATCCGCCAGGCCGTGTCGGACATCCTCGGAGGCACCTCCGACATCGAGGTGGTCGGCGAGGCCCGCACCGGGCGCGAGGCCGTCGATCTGGCGCGAAGCCTCCGCCCCGACGTCGTGCTGATGGACATCCGCATGCCCGAGCTCGACGGCATCGGCGCCACCGCCGAGATCTGCGCCGACCCCGGTCTCGCCGGCACGCGCGTCCTCATCCTCACCACGTTCGAGGAGGACGAGTACCTCGTCTCGGCCCTGCGCTCCGGGGCCAGCGGCTTCATCGGCAAGGGCGCCGAGCCCGAGGAGATCGCCGCGGCCGTCCGCTCCGTCCACGCGGGCGACAGCCTGCTCTCGCCCGCCGCGACCCGCAGCCTGATCACCCGCTACGTCCTCGCGCCGTCGTCGACGCTGATCGTGCCGCCCGAGTTCGAGCACCTGACCGAGCGCGAGCGCGAGGTGCTGCTGCTCGTGGCGCGCGGGCGCTCCAACCAGGAGATCGCGCAGGAGCTGTTCATCTCGCCGCACACCGCCAAGACGCACGTGAACCGCACGATGACCAAGCTCGGAGCGCACGATCGCGCGCAGCTGGTGATCCTGGCCTACGAGAGCGGCCTGCTGGCGCCCGGCGCCTCCTGACCGCGTGCAGAACCGAGGTTCAGAAGGGGTGACGACCGCCTGACGCGGCGACAGCTCGTCCCACCCTCGGTTCCGAACGCCGAACGGCGCTACAGCCCGATGTCGACCGGCGTGCCCTCGCCCATCTCGCCGGCGGAGTCGTTCATCGTCGCGTAGACGCCCGTCGGCACGTTCGGCAGCAGCGCGACGCTGCGCGCGACCGCCGAGAGCTCCGACTCCGTGCCGCCCGTGACGAAGAAGAGGTACTCGGGCTCGCCCGCGGCGTTCGCCCACTCCTCACCGCTGTCGTACTCCTCGACCGGCCCCTCGAGATCCGAGAGCAGCGTCTCGATCTCGTCGATCCAGGGGAACAGGTACTCGTCGTCGTCGGCCTGCTCCGGCGCTCCGGGCTCGCGGGTCAGGGGCACGTGGATCTCGAGGAACGTCTCGCTCATCCTGCGACCGTATCGTCGAGCGGGCCGGTTCGCGCCTCAGACACCTCGCGCCGGCTTCCGACCGCTCCCGCCGCCCGGGTGCGCGTCCGCAGGCGGTACAGGCTCGTCGTCGCCGTGAGGAACAGATCGCTCCCGTCCGAGCCGCCGAAGCAGACGTTCGACACGACCTCGGGCACGGGCACGAACAGCACCTCGGCTCCGTCGGGGGTGAAGACGTGCACGCCGTCGCCGGCCGACGACCAGACCCGCCCGGCCTCGTCGACGGTGATGCCGTCGGGGACGCCGCGGTCGAGGTCGGTGAAGAGCCGGCCCTCCCGGGCGCCGGCCCCGCGATCCACGACGTCGTAGGCGCGGATCCCGTGGCCGGGGCCGTCGTCGTTCGCGCGTGCGGTGTCGGTCACGTAGACCGTCCCTCCGTCGGGAGAGAAGGCGATGCCGTTCGGCTGGACGATGTCGGTGATGACGGGAGAGAGGCCGTCCGCGGCCGACCATCGGAACACCCAGCGGGCCCCGTATTCGAGCTCGCCCGGGTGTCCCTCGCGCGGCTGACTGATGCCGTAGTCCGGATCGGTGAACCAGTAGGAGCCGTCGGGCGCCTGCGCGACGTCGTTGGGGGAGTTGAGTCGCCCGCCGTCCCAGCTCGCCACGAGCTCCTCGAGTGTGCCGTCCGGCCGCTCGCGCTCCAGGCGGCGGCGCCCGTGCGAGCACTGCACGACACTCCCGTCGGCGTCCAGGAGGCGGCCGTTGGTGAACTCGACGCCCTCGCGGTGCACCGAGGTCTCGCCGGTGGCGCTGTCCCACTGCAGGATCCGGTCGTTCGGGATGTCGCTCCAGCGCAGACGTCTCTCGGCGGGCATCCAGAGCGGACCCTCGCTCCAGACGGCACCCGTGGCCAGTCGCTCCAGCGTCCCGTCACCGTGCAGCAGTGTCTCCTCGGTCATCGGGTCCTCGCTCTCGTCCTCGAGTCGGCGGAGCGCTGCCCGCACCGTGCCCTCCAGTCTGCCGTCGGCAGCGGGATCCTCGGCGGCGCAACCCCGGGCGCCCTCCGTCGTGCCGACCCGCCGCGACGTGGTTCCCTCAGGAGGGACAGTCCCGCCCGATCCCCAGGAGGCCCCGTGACCGACGCCGACGCCCTCGCCGAACTCGAGCAGCAGGAGCGCGAGCTCGTGCTCGACGCCTTCGACCACGACACCGCGTGGGAGCTGGGCTCCCGCATCACCGAGCTCGCCCGCGCCGCCGGAGCCGCGGTGGCGGTCGACATCCGCCGCCCCGGGCTGATCCTCTTCCGCGCCGCGCTCCGCGGCAGCGTCCCCGACCAGGAGTCGTGGATCGCCCGCAAGTCGGCCGTCGTGCTGCGCCTGGAGTCGAGCAGCGCCCTCGCCGCCGCCCGCTTCACCGCGGGCGGGGGAGACCCCTCGACCGGCGGCTGGCTCGGCCCCGACTACGCCCTCACCGGCGGCTCGTTCCCTCTCAGGGTGCGCGGCGTCGGAGTCGTCGCCGCGGCCACCGTCTCGGGCCTCGCGTCGATGGACGACCACGACCTCGTCGTGGAGGGGCTGCGCGGGCTGCTCGGGCGCTGAGCCGCGTCGGTCTCAGCCGGCGCACTCCTGCGACTGCTCCGTGAGGATCCAGGTCGTCGCCGGGCGCTCCAGCACCACGGTGCCGCAGTCGCCGGAGGAGAGGTAGGTCACGAAGAGAGTGGCGGCGGTCGCTGTCTCCTGCTCGACCTCGATGTCGACCTCGGCGCTCTGACCGGTCGCGCGGTAGAGCTCCGCGGTGGCGGTGATCATCTCGTCGCAGCTCGCGACCTGGAGCGGGCCGGTGGCGTTGAGCTCATCCACCATCCGCGCCGCGAGCTCCGGGGAGAGCCGGGCGCAGGCCGTGGCCGCGTCCGGAGCGCGGGAGGCCGTCAGCCACTCGCGGAAGCCGTCGGACGCACTCCGGGTCGGCACCGGCTCCACTTCGGGAGGCGTCGAGAGCGCCGGGCTCGTCGAGGCGGGCTCTGCAGCGGCAGTGCTCGGCGGAGGATCGACGGGAGACGCCGTGCAGGCGCTCACCGTCAGAACCACGGCGACAGCCGCCCCCAGCATCGCCGATACCCGCCCGCGCACCCCGTTCACGCGAACTTCCTACCAGATCGGGTGAAGACTCCTCAACATGTCAGGGCGAACGGCGATCGACAGCTCCTTCGGCGGCTCGGACCGGTCGCAGCGCGCGCAGGAGCGGCAGGCAGAGCAGCAGCGCCACCGCCGGCAGCAGGAACGCCGGACCGAGCGACGGCCCGGCCGCGATCAGCCCGAGCACGACCGCGCCCGCCACGGCGCCTCCGTAGTTGAACAGGTTCACCCGCGCGATCACCTCGTCGCTCCGCGCGGGCACGATCGTGCCCGCCGCGCTGAAGGCGAGCGGCACGAGCGCTCCCGTGGCGAGCCCGGCCACGGCGAACCCGACGATCGCGCCGACGGCCGACGGGACGGCGGCGACCACGACCAGCCCGAGCACTCCCGCGGCGAGGGCGAGGGCCGCGAGGCGCTCGCGTCCGAGCCGCGACTCGAGCGGATCGGTCGCCAGCCGGGTGAGCAGGATCGCGCCCTGGTAGGCGGCGTAGCCGAGGGGCGCGATCGCCGCCGCGACTCCGAGCCCCGTCTGCAGATAGGCCGTGCTCCAGGTCGAGACGGCGGAGTCGAGCAGGAACGCCACCAGGACGATCATCCCGACCGCGACGAGTCGGCGGCGCGGGAGCGGGGCCCGATCGACGGCGCCCGCGGGCCGGGCCGCCCGCGTCGGATCGAGCCACAGCATCCCGATCACGAGGACGGCCGCATCGACCGCCGCCGCGACCACGAGGGCCCCGGTGATCGCCCCGCTGGAGGCGAGGAACGCCGACATGCACAGCGCGCCGACGATGGCCGCGGCCGTGTACGCCGCGTAGAAGCGGCCCATCAGCGCCCGGCCGCCGGAGCGCTCGTGCAGCACGCCCTGCATGTTCTGCGCGGCGTCGAGCATGCCGAGCCCGACTCCGTAGACCACGATCGCCGCGAGGAACACCGGGAAGACCGGGGCGACGGCGATGCCGAGGATCGTGACGGCCTGCACGAGCAGGGCGAGGCACATCGCCGCCCGGCTGCCGCGGCGCACGGCGACGAGATCCGCGAGCAGCGATCCGACGGCGGCCGCGACGCAGGTGCCCAGCACGATGAGAGCGACGGCCGCGGCATCGAGCTGCCAGCGCGCGGAGGAGGAGGGCAGCGAGGTCATGATCGCCGCGTAGCCGAGCCCCTGCGCGGCGAAACCGGCGCCGATGGCGAGGCCGCGAGGATCGGTGCCGCTGCGGGTGCGCGGAGGCGTGAGGACGGACACGGGCGGCTCCTGGGCTGCGGTCGTGCGGCAGAGTTGGACCGTTGTCCAACTCTGGTCAAGAGAAGCCCAGGCGGCGGGTGCGGGCAAGCGCGACGAGAAGTCTTCACGCATCCGAAACGCGGCCGAAACGAGGGGCGGAGGGGTGGACCCCGTCCTTGACGCCCGCCGCTCAGCAGGCTTTACTCGACGGAGTTGGACAGACGTCCAACTCCACGGAGGTATCCATGCCGCACCACCGCCCCCTCGCCGTCGTCACCGGAGCCAGCTCCGGACTCGGCCGCGAGTTCGCCCTCCGCTACGCCGAGCGCGGGCACGACATCGTCGTCGTCGCGCGCCGCCGCGACCGCCTCGAGGCCCTCGCCGCCGACGTCCGCGAGCGCTTCGGAGCGGCGGTCTCCGTCGTGACCGCCGACCTCGCCGACCCCGCCGCCCCGTCCGCGATCGTCGAGACGCTGCGCGCGCAGGGGCTCCGCGCCGACGTCCTGGTGAACTGCGCCGGGTTCGGCACGGCCGGGCCGTTCGCCGAGGAGGATCCCGCGCGGCTCGCGGACGAGATCGTCGTCGACGTGCTCGCCCCGGCGCTCCTCGCGCGCCTCCTCCTGCCCGATCTGCTCGCCTCACCCCGCGGGACCCTGCTGATGGTCTCGAGCACCGCCTCGTTCCAGCCGCTGCCCGGTGCCGCCGCGTACGCCGCCTGCAAGGCCTTCGTCACCTCCCTGACGGCGGCGATCTGGCAGGAGACGCGGGGGAGCGGGCTGCGCGTGCTGGCGCTGTGCCCGGGCCCGACCGAGACCGAGTTCTTCGAGGCCGCTGGCTCCGACAGCTTCAAGGTCGGCTCGGTGGACACCGTCGACGAGGTGGTCGACGCGGCGTTCCGGCACCTCGACCGCGGCACGGGGCCGGTGCTGACTGTCGGACTCGGCAACCGGATCCGCGCGCTCGGCGCCACGCTCGCCCCCCGGTGGCTGACGCTCGCCGTCGGCGCCCGGCTCACGGGGTCGCGCTGATGCGCCGCATCCCCGTCACCCAGCGCCGCGCCGAGCTCGTCGACGCCGCGATCCGCGTCATCGCCCGCGACGGGCTGGCCGCCGCGACCACGCGGGCCATCGTCGCCGAGGCCGGCATGCCCCTCGGTGCGTTCCACTACTCCTTCGACTCGCGCGACGAGCTCGTCTCGGCGGTGATCGAGCAGGTGACCGACAGCGAGCGCCTCGCCGCGATCCTGCACGCCGACCACGCCGACGCGGAGCACCCGGCCGACATCGCCGCGGTGCTCACCGACGGCCTCGAGGGCTACCTCGCGCTCCTCGAGAGCTCGCCCAGCGGTGAGCTCGCGCTCCTCGAGGTCGCCCTCTACACCGTCCGGCACGACCCCGACGCCGTGCGCGCGCAGTGGGCGGTCTACCGGGCCGCGTCCGAGGAGGCGCTCGCCTACGCCGCCGAGATCGCCGACGTCCGCTGGACGCGTCCCGTCGACGAGCTCGCCCACTCCCTCACCCGCTCGCTCGACGGCCTCACCCTCACCTGGCTCGCCGACCGCGACGGCGACGCCGCCCGCGCCTACATCGCGTTCGTCGCCGGCGCCTTCGCGGCGCTCACCGTTCCCGCCGACCCCACTCCCGAAGGACACGATGCTCACCGAGATCGATGACCGCGTCCTCGCCGCGATCAACCTGCACGCCGTCCTCGGCGCCCTGCCGCGCCTCGTCGAGCTGTCGCCCGAGGCCGCTCGCGCTCTCGCTCCGGTGGCGAGGCCCACGACGCTGACCCTGATCGCCCCCGGCGGCCTCCGCGCGAGCTACACCTTCACCAGCACCGCGATCCGGCGCGGTGGGGGAGCGTCCGGACCGACGCTGCTGTTCACCTCGGCGAAGCACCTCAACGCCGTCATCGCGGGCGCCGCGCAGCCGGTTCCGGTCGCCGGGCCTCGGGGGATCGCCTTCCTCGCCAACGTGTTCACGCCGATCAGCGCGCTGCTCGGCGAGGCACTGAAGTCCGAGGACCCGGCGGTCACCGAGCGCACGACCCTGCTCACGCTCGAGGTCGTCGCCTCCGCCCTGACCGTCGTCGCGAACGGCGACCGCTCGGGCCGCGTGTCGGCGGCGCACATGGCCGACGGCGACCTCGACATCGAGGTGGGCGACGACCTCCGCTACCGCATCCGGGTCCGCGACCACCGTCTCTCCCGCCTGAGCGATCCCGTCGGCTGCCCGCGCGCCGCCCTGCGCTTCGACGACCTCCGCGTCGCCGGCGACGTGCTCTCGGGCCGCGAGACGGCGCTCGCCTGCGTCGGCGACGGCCGGGTCACGATGCGCGGCTACATCCCCCTCATCGACAACACCAATCGACTCCTCGACCGCGTCGGGGCCTACCTCGGAGCATCATGAGTACGGTCCCCTTCACGTATCCGCGCAGCCAGGAGGCGTTCGCCCGCGCCTCGCGGGTCATCCCCGGCGGCGTCCCCGGTCACCTCGGCCCGGCCGGCGGCGGCATGATCCCGCGCTCGGCCTACCCGCTGTTCTCCGAGCGCGCCGAGGGCACGCGGTTCTGGGACCTCGACGGCAACGAGTACCTCGACTACATGTGCGGCTACGGGCCCAACGTGCTCGGCTACGTCGACCCCGGCGTGACCGCCGCGGCGGCCGCGCAGACCGCGCACGAGGACGTGGTGTCGCTCCCCTCGACCGTGATGATCGACTTCGCCGAGCTGCTCGTCGACCAGGTGGCGAGCGCTGACTGGGCCTTCTTCGCCAAGAACGGCGGAGACGTCACCACGCTCGCGATCATGACCGCGCGGGCGGCGACGGGCCGGCAGCGCATCGTCATGATCTCGGGCTACTACCACGGGGTCGACCCGTGGTCGCAGAAGCTCGACTACCCGGGCGTCCTCCCGCAGGACGTCGAGGGCAACCTCGAGATCCCGTGGAACGACCTCGCCGCGGTGCGCGCCGTCTTCACCGAGCACCGGGGCGAGATCGCCGCCCTGATCGGGCAGCCCTACATGCACGGCAACTTCGCCGACAACGAGCTGCCCGCCGAGGGCTACTGGCCCGCGGTGCGCGCGCTGTGCGACGAGTTCGGCGTCGTCCTGATCATCGACGACGTCCGCGCCGGCTTCCGCCTCGACCTGGCCGGCAGCGACCACTACTACGGCTTCGAGGCCGACCTGATCTGCTTCTGCAAGGCGATCGCGAACGGCTACAACGTCTCGGCGCTCTGCGGGAAGGAGAGCCTGCGGGCCACGGTCGGCGGCATCACCTACACCGGCAGCTACTGGATGAGCGCCGTGCCGTTCGCCGCGGGCATCGCGACGCAGCGCCGGCTCGTCGAGCTCGACGCCCCCCGGCTCTTCCGCGAGCTCGGCACCGAGCTCACGACCGGACTCATCGACGTCGCGTCCTCGCACGGCCGCACCCTGGTCACCTCCGGCGAGCCCGCCCTGTTCTACCTGCGCCTCGTCGACGACGGCTCGCTGATGCTGCACCAGCAGTGGATCGCCGAGTGCGTGCGCCGCGGCGTCTTCTTCAGCTCGCACCACAACCACTTCGTCAACGCCGCGCTCACCTCGGCCGACATCGCGCGGACGCTCGACGTCGCCGACGAGGCGTTCCGCGCGCTGGGGTGAGGGCTAGCGCGCGGAACGACCTCAGGCCTTCTGCGAGTCAGAACTGCAGCAGGTTGTCGCGCAGCGTGCCGCCGGTGTACTCCTCGCGGATCAGACCGCGGCGCCGCAGAGCGGGTGCGAGACCGTCCGCCACCATCGCCATGTTGACGCGCGTGGTGGGCATGTACACCAGGAACCCGTCACCGCCGATCTCGTCCATCAGCTCGCCCATCTTCGCCGCGACCGTGTCGGGGGATCCGATCAGCCCCATGTCCGAGACCTGGTGCGACTCCGAGACCGCCTCGCGCAGAGTCCGGTCCTCGTAACCGCGGAACAGCTCGAGGATCGACGTGTGCTCGCCGTTCTGCTTCGAAAGGTCGATGTCCCTGACCAGGGTGTCCGGGTCGATGCCTCCGAAGTCGATGCGACCGCCCGAGGTGTACGACATGTTCCAGAGGTTGTACTCGATGCCCTTGTCGCTGCGCCGGTAGGCGGCGTAGGCGTCTGCAGCGGCCTGCGCCTCGGCATCGGTGGCACCCAGGATCGGGTTGATCAGGAACATGAACTTGACGGCGTCGGGGTCGCGACCGAGCTCGGCGACCCGCCGCCGCATGTCCTCCCGGTAGGCCCGACCGAGCGCTCCGGTCTTGACCATCGAGATCATGGTGTCGTCGTACTTCGCCGCGAGCTCTCGCCCCGCCGGCGAGCTGCCCGCCGAGCAGATGGGCACGAGTCCTTGCGGCCCGGGGATGGTGTTGAGCGGCCCGCGCGACCGGAAGTAGGTCCCCTCGAAGTCGATCGGCTCCACCTTGGTGTGGTCGGCGTAGATCCCGGCCTCGCCGTCGGCGATCACGGCTCCGGGCTTCCACGAGGTCTGTAGCTGCTGCACGACCTCGGTCCACTCCATCGCCATCGTGTAGCGCTCATCGTGCTCGAGGTGACGCTCGTAGCCGAAGTTCTGCGCGACCCGGTCGGTGACGCTCGTGACGACGTTCATCCCCACCCGCCCCTCGGTCAAGTGGTCCAGCGTCGTGAACAGGCGCGCCGCGAGGTACGGCGGGTACTGGATGGTCGACACGGTCGGCACGATGCCGATGTGCTTGGTGGCCTGCGTCATCAGAGGAACGAGCGGCATCGGGTCGTTCTTGGGAGCCATGAAGCCGCGTCGGAGGCTGGTGTCCGCGCTGCCGTTGTAGCTGTCCTCGACCATGGCGGTGTCCTCGATGAGGATGTAGTCGAAGCCGGCCCGCTCGAGGCTCGTGGCCAGGTCGATGTGGATGCCCGGCTTCATCCATTCGGAGGCGCCGTTCCCGGCCCAGGGGCCGTCGCCGTTCGTCGAGCTCCACGCGTGGATGCCGAAGCCGTCGCCGAGGAACCAAGCGAGATGAAACATGTGAACTCCAGAGATGTGTGGGTGGATCGGGGATGCGGATGCCGCGACGAGCGGCTCAGGCCCGGGTCTCGAGGGCCGTGTAGGCGCCGACGAGCTGGGACGTGTAGGGGTGGGCGGGGTTCGTGATCACCTCGTGGGTGCGGCCGGCCTCGACGACAGTGCCCGAGTGCATGACGACGAGCTCCGAGGTGAGGAACGCGGTCGCGGGGAGTCCGTGCGAGACGAAGAGCAGCCCCGCACCGTGGTCCTCCGAGTAGCGCTTGAGGAGGTTCAGGACGACGCCCTGCACCGAGACGTCGAGTGCACTGACCGCCTCGTCGCACACGAGGAGCCCGGGACGCACGACGAGCGCCCGTGCGATCGCCATCCGCTGCCGCTGACCCCCCGACAGCGCCGAGGGGTAGCGGTCGACG
The DNA here is from genome assembly GCF_009807175.1 of Rathayibacter sp. VKM Ac-2803. Taxonomy (NCBI): domain Bacteria; kingdom Bacillati; phylum Actinomycetota; class Actinomycetes; order Micrococcales; family Microbacteriaceae; genus Rathayibacter; species Rathayibacter sp. VKM Ac-2803. Next base: position 1,209,219 of record NZ_WUCD01000001.1, read on the forward strand.
AGGGACGGGTCGATCTCGAGCTCGGCCGTGATCGCGTCGATCGCGCTGTCGGCGCCGGCGCGGTCGAGGCCGCTGAGGATCTGCGCGGGGACGCGCAGCGACTCTCGGATGCGCGACTTCGGATCGAAGGTCGAGGTGGTGTCCTGAGCGATCAGCTGCACGCGCCGTCGGTACTCGAGACGTCCTGCGCGGGTCGAGAGGAGCGAGGCGAGATCCGTCCCGTCGACCGTCACGGTGCCGCTCGTCGCACGCTCGAGGCCGGTGATGATCTTCGCCATCGTCGACTTGCCCGAGCCCGATTCGCCGACGATGCCGACGCGTGCTCCCGCGTCGACGGCGAAGCTCACGTCGTCGACGGCGGTCGTGCTCCGGTACTCCTTGCGGACGTGCGAGCACTCGATCCGCACACCGGAGGGGCTCGGCGCGGAGACGGCGCTCACGCCGCCGCTCCAGCTACCGACTCGAGCGTGGGGAGGCGATCGAGCCCCGCAGAGGCGAGCGTGGGCACGCACTGCACGAGTCCGCGCGTGTAGGGGTGCTGCGCCCGGTCGAGGTCGGCCGAGGCGAGAGTCTCGACGATCCTGCCGCGATGCATCACCACGACCACATCGGTGAACCTGCGGCACAGCGCGATGTCGTGGGTGACCATCAGCACAGCTGTCCCCTCGCGCTGCGCGAGATCCACCATGAGCTCCATCGCCACCACCGCGAGCGAAGCGTCGAGTGCGCTGGTCGGCTCGTCGGCGATCAGGAGGCTCGGCTTCGAGGACAGCGCGATCGCCATCATGACGCGCTGCCGCATCCCTCCCGAGAGCTGGTGCGGACGGTCGTGCATCACCCGCTCCGGCTCGGTGATCCCGACCTCGCGGAGCCAGGCGACGGCCTCGAGCCTGGCCTGCTTCATCGACATCGCGCGCACACCTCGGAGCACCGCGGTGAGCTGACTGCCGATCGTCCAGACCGGGTCGAGGGAGGACATGGCGTCCTGGAACACCATCGAGAGCCCGGGAGTGCGGCGCGGGATCCGCTCCGGCGTCCCGATCTCGAAGGTCCGCTCGAGCGGGCGCCCGTCGAGCAGGAGGGTCTCGGCGGTCACCTGTCCCGCCAGCGGATCGATGAACCCGCCTATCGCGTTCCCGAGGCTGGTCTTGCCGGATCCCGACTCACCGACGATCGCCACCCGCTGGCCGCGGTGGACCACGAGGTCGGCGTCCTCGACGGCGGTCACGGAGCCGTAGGAGACCCGCAGTCCGCGTACGTCGAGCAGAGGGCCGTCGTGCTCGGGCGCGTTCATCCGGCGACCGCCAGCTCGGAGTAGTCGATCACGTTGTCGCTGCGGAACGCATAGCCGTCGACGTCGCTCGCGAAGGCGTTCAGGGGCTGGACGTAGCCGATGTAGATCGTCGGCATCTCGGACTGCAGGACTCGCTGGGCCGAGTTCCACTCCGCGCCCGCCTCCGAACCCAGTGGGTCGCCGGCTGCGTTCCCCGCGGCGATCGCGTCGTTGAGCGCGGCGTCGTCGAAGTCGGGCCAGTTGATGGGCGAGCCGGGCGTGTAGAAGAGCGACAGCACGTAGGGCGGCGACTGCACGACTGCGTAGTCGCGGCCCATCGAGGCCTGGAAGGACTTGGCAGCGAGCCCCTCCTGGAACGCAGCCGAGTTGACCGGGTCGATGGTGATCTCGAAGCCGGCGGCGCGAGCGGCCGTCTGGATCTGCACGGCGGTCTCCTGCAGGTCGGGCACTGCGTTGTTCACCGTGAGGGTGAACTCCACCGGGTTGTCCGGCGAGTAGCCCGCCTCCGCGAGCAGTGCCGTGGCCGTCGCGACATCGGTCGTGTTCGCCTCCAGGCCGTCGCCGCTGAACCCGGGAGCGGAGGCGTCGAGGATGGTCGAGATCGGGCTGAGCCGGTCCTGGTAGACGTCGCTCATGATCTGCTCGTAGGGGATCGCCGCCGCGAGCGCTCGGCGCACCCGCACGTCGTCGAAGGGCGCGGCCGTGGTCAGCAGCGGCATGTATACGAAGGCGTTCGTCGGGACCGTGAAGACCTGGGCCGACCCGTCGCTCGCGAGCGCGGCCTGATCGGCGGGGCGCAGCTGGGTGGCGATCTGAGCGTCTCCGCTCGAGACGAGGTTGCTGCGCTGGCCGGCATCGGCCACGACCCGCTGCACGATGCGCTTCACCGCCGGCTCCCCGAGCGCGAATCCGGGGTTCGCCTCGTAGACCATCTGCTCGCCGGGCGTGTAGTCGCTCAGCGAGTAGGCGCCGAAGCCGTAGTTCGCATTGGTCTGCGACCAGGTGACGGCGTACGGGTCGTCGTCGGTCGCGTGCTCCTTCAGCGCGGTCGAGTCGTAGATGTTGTAGGGAGTGTTCGCCAGAAGGGACAGCAGAGTGAAGCCGTAGCCGGGCTCGGCCACGGTGAACTGCACGGTGTCGTCATCGACCTTCGTCACCTGATCGGGACTGGTCAGCGAGGGGGCGCTGATGAACGCGACGATGCTCGTCTCGACTTCGAACTTGCGCTCGATGGAGAAGACGACGTCATCAGCGGTGAGGGTGTTGCCCGCGGTGCTGACCGCGTCGGTGTTGAGATCGAAGGTGTACGTCAGCTGGTCGTCGCTCACCTCGTAGCTCTCCGCGAGCACGGGCTCGAAGTCGTACAGGTCCTGGTGGACCGACTCGCCCTCGGAGCCGTCGATGTAGGGGTTCTTGATGAGGGTCGCACCGGTGTTCATGAAGAACTCGGCCGCCTCGTATCCCGTGGCGCTGGTCTCGTAGCTGAAGCTCGAGGGCTGTGCGGCGGTGACGATGACGAAGGTGTCCGCGGCGGTGGATCCTCCTGAGCAGCCGCTCAGGACGAGGGCCGCTGCCGCAACGACTGCGACGGAGGCGAGAGGGCGGGAAGGACGGTGCATGAGGACTCCAGTTCGTGCGGCGCGAGCGGGGCGGGATTCGGGAGGGGCGGTTCAGCGTCGGGGGCGGCCCGGTGGATCCGTCAGGGCCGCCACGAAGAGGGATGCGGCCCAGACGCTGAACGCCAGTGCGACCGCAGGGAACAGGACGGGCCACCAGCGGCCGACAGCGGCATCGGGAGCGCCGAGGGCGAGCATGGAGCCCCACTCCGCGGTCGGCACGGGGATGCCGACGCCGAGGAATCCGAGTGCCGCGCTGAAGATGATCGCCATCCCGAAGACCGAGGACGAGTTCTCGATCGCGGGTCCGGCGGAGTTGCGCAGAATGTGCCGGATCAGGATCCGACGCTCAGACTCGCCGGACATCCGAGCGGCGTCCACGTAGCCGTCCGATCGTGTCCGCAGCACCTCGGTCCGGGTCAGTCGCGCCTGGAACGGGAGCAGCACCACCGCGAGGGAGAGGGTGATCACCATGGCGTTGCGGCCGAAGAAGGAGACGACGACCAGCCCCGCGATCATCACCGGGATCGCCTGCACCAGGTCTACCGCGCGGCCGAGGAGGCGGGCCGCGAAGCCGAGCAGGCCCCGCCCCGCGTCGTACATGCCCGACACCAGGCCGATCGCGATGCCGCCCAGCGTCGCGACCGCCGTCACGACGAGCGCGATGGCGACGTCGAGCTGGAAGGCCGTGAGCGTGCGACTCAGGACGTCCAGGCCGTTCGAGTCGGTACCGGCGAGGTGCTCGGCCGAGGGCGCCTGCGAGTTGGGCCCGACGACCTCCGTCGCGCTCAGCGGGGCGAGCGACGGGCCCGCGACAGCGAGGATCAGCACGAGTGCGAAAGGTGCGAGGCGCAGGGCGACCGAGACCTTGTGCGGTAGGACACGGCGACGCTCGCTCCGAGGGACGCGAGGCAGCACCGGATCGGTGACGACGGGGGTGTGCAGCGACATCAGCGCGCACCCCCGATCGCGACGGAGCGCCGACGGGGATCGAGCAGCCCGACGGCAACGTCGCTCAGCAGGTAGATCGCGAGACACATCGCGGCTGTGACCACGAGGAAGGAGCGCAGCGCGAAGACGTCGGAGGAGTTGACGGCGTCGACGGCGTACTGCCCGAGTCCGCCGAGACCGAACAGCGCCTCGAGCACCACCGCGCCGCCGAGCAGGAGCCCGAAGAGCATGCCGAGCATCGGGACGGCGGTCGGCAGCGCCCGCCGGTAGATGCTCGCGAGGACTGTGCGGCGCCTCGCGCCCGAGGCGATCCTGAACCGCGTCGCCGGATCGTCGATCGCGGTGTCGAGCCCCACGATGAGGGTCTTCATCAGGATCGGCGTGTGGGCGACCACCATCACGATGACCGGCAGGACCAGGTGCTCGGCACCCGACTGCGCCGCCGGCAGATCTCCGACCAGTAGTGCATCGAGGATCGGGAACCCTGTGGTCCGCGGCGGCGAGATCAGCGCCGGGTCCAGTCGGCCGCTCGGCGCGGGTGCCCAGTGCAGCACGGCGTAGAAGACGAAGAGGAAGGCGATCCCGATGACGTACTCGGGCAGCGCACCCGCTGACCGCGCGTACGAGGTGAGCACCCGGGCAGCGCGCGTCGCTCGATGAGTCACCGCGTAATGGGAGAGCAGCATCGCGACGACACAGGCCAGCACCAGCCCGCTGAGCACCAGCTCGAGGGTCGCCGGAATCCGTGTCGCGAAATCGTCGGCGACGGGTCGGCCGGTCGCGATCGACGTGCCCAGGTCGAGCGAGAGGAGCTGTCCGAGGTAGGCGATGAACTGCTCCGGCCAGGGGCGGTCGAGACCGTAGGCGGCGCGCGCCGCCTCGAGCTCGGCGCCTGTCAGCCTGCCGCCCGTCGCCGTCACCACAGGGTCTCCCGGGATGAGCTGAACGAGGAAGAAGGCGAGCACGACGAAGGCCGCGAGGTTCGCGATCGTCAGGCCGAGAGGTCGGAGGATCCAGGCGCCGGGACGAGAACGGCCCGTCCGGCTGCCTCTCTGCTTCGCCGCTGCCGGTGTCGGCTCGGGGGTCGCGGGTGCAGTGGTCAGGGGCACCGCACGTGGTGGGGCGACGCTCATCGTCTCCTCCTGTTCTCCTCCGCCGCCGCGCGATCGGGCATCAGGATTCGGTGAGCATCCGGATGCTCGGCGACGAGTCGTGCTCTCATGGTGGCGGCCGGATGTTTCGCAGCCCGCACCGGTCCGTTAACGCCCATTGCGCGAGCTGGAGGTGCTCTCACTCGTTCGGAAAACCCTGTTCAAGGCGCCTTTCGGCCGGGTGTTACGCCGATCAGTCGTTCCGCGGATCTGCGACGGGCGGCACGCGGATCACACGTTCGTGGGGAGGACTACGCTGTCCCCACCCCAGTCGCTTCCCCTGCCCTCCGAGGAGAGTCCATGAGCGGAACGCCCCGCGAGCACCCCAGGGCCAAGGGCGGCTCCGCGCGCGGTCGGCAGATGAGCGCGAGCAGGGTGCGCGACCTCATCAGCGCCTCCATCAGGGACGGCCACCTCGATCCCGACGAGCCCCTCGCCGAAGAGCATCTGATGACGCTCTTCGCCGCGAGCAGGGGCTCGGTACGGGCGGCGCTCTCGCAGTTGCGCGACACCGGGTTCGTCCAGCGCAGACCCCGGATCGGAACGCGGGCGACCGGGATCGGCTTCGTCCTCCCGCTCGCCGACATCGACTCCGCCACGCAGTACCCCGACGGGGTCGTGGACCGCAGTGGCGCCCACGTGACGATCGCGATCACCGAGGAGCGCGAGGTGCCGGTCTTCCCCCTTGTGGAGCAGCGGCTCGGTCTCGTCGATCCGACCGTGCGCATGGTCGAGAACACGTTCGCCGCCGAAGGAGAGGTGGTGGGCGTGCGCACGGCGTACTACTCGACCTCGTACCGGTTCGATCCGAGGGAGATCCGTGGCCCCCTCAGCATGCGGGAGATCATCGAGCAGTACTTCCGGGAGGAGACCGGTGCGGTTCACGTCCAGATCGGAGCGGACCAGGCCGATGCTCACACGGCGAGGCTGCTGGGAGTCTCGGAGGGGACCCCGCTGATCCTCCGTGAGATGACGTACGTCACTCCGACCGGTTCGGCTATCCAGATCGTGTTCGATCGCTATCGGGGCGACCGGGTCCGTCTCGATGCGACCGCTGTCGTCGACTGAGCCGGTCCGCGAGGCGGCTCACCGCACGCCGGGAGGCTCCACCGCCAGCACGCGGTCGTCCTCCGCGCCCGGCGCACCCCGGCCGTCGGTGTTGCTCGTGACGATCCAGAGCGTCCCGTCCGGCGCGGCGACCGCGTCGCGCAGGCGTCCGTACTCCCCGATCGCGTAGTCGCTCTGCGACGACGGGTCGGCGGCCGGCACCGCCCGCAGCACCTGGCCGCGGAGGTTCGCGAGGTACAGCACGTCGTCGATCGCGACCATGCCGCTCGGGCTCGCCGCGTCCGGGTTCCACTGCTGCACCGGGTCGACGAAGCCGTCGCGCGAGGCGATGCCCTCGACCGTCGGCCAGCCGTAGTTCGCGCCCGGAGTGATGATGTTCAGCTCGTCCCAGGTGCCCTGCCCGAACTCGCTCGCGAAGAGGGTGCCGTCGGAGGTCCAGGCGAGGCCCTGCGGGTTGCGGTGCCCCGAGCTGTAGACGAGCGAACCGGGGGAGGGATTGTCGTCGGGCGCCTCGCCGTCGAGGGTCATCCGCAGGATCTTGCCCGAGAGGGAGTCGGGGTCCTGCGCCGCGTCGCGCTGCCCGGCGTCGCCGACGGTGGCGTAGAGCATCCCGTCGGGCCCGACCGCGAGCCGGCCGCCGTCGTGGGTGCGGGCGGCGGGGACGCCGTCGAGGATCGTGTCCGGCGCGCCGAGCTCGAAGGAGCCGGGCTCACCGGAGACCTCGAAGCGCTGGATGCGATTGCCGTCCGACCCCGTCGAGTACGCGAAGAGGGTGCGCCCCTCGACGGCGAGGCCGAGCAGCCCGCTCTCGCCCTCGGCGACCACTCCCTCGACGGTGCCCACCTCGCGGGTCGCGCCGTCGTCGGCGACCTCGAGGACGCGCCCGCTGTCGCGCTCGCTGATGAGCGGCGTCCCGTCGACGAAGGCGATCGACCACGGCGCCTCGAGGTCCTGGGCGACGGTGCGGACCTCGCCGTCCCCCTCCGCGAGCAGGCTGCTGGGCGGCGGCGGCGCGGCCGTGCAGGAGGCGAGCAGGCCGCCGAGCGCGAGAGTCGCGGCCGCGAGGCCGACGCGGGACGAGGTGCTGGTCATCGGGTGTCCCTCCGATCGGGGATGGCCTCCGAGCCTCGCAGCCGATCCTTCGAGCCCTCTCAGCAAGCCGTGGCCCCGGCTCCCGCGATACCGCCCTCTCCGCCCGCCGCCATCCATCCTGGTCGAGCCCGCAGCCCCTCAGGGGCGTACCGAGCGGCGAAGCCGCTTCGCGTCTCGTTCGAGCGGTGGGGGGAAAAGTCGGCGCCCGTCGCCACCCATGCTGGTCGAGTAGCCCCGCAGGGGCGTATCGAGACCCACCAGCTTCAGCAGATCGGTCTCGTGACCTGGCCCTCTGGCGGACGTGGATCTCGATACGCCCGCTGCGCGGGCTACTCGATCAGCAAGTACAGGGCACTACACAGGAGGACACCTTCCTTCACACACCCACCTCCCTGCGATCACAGGATCGGACGAGCTCCCCGCCTCCGAGTTCCCCCGACCTCCACCACGTGTCGGAGGTGCGGCGTAGCGTTGCCGAGGTGACGAGTCCTGCCATCAGCACCCTCGGCCAGCTGCGCGCCTCCGGGCACGTGCAGAAGAGCCTCCGCACCGAGATCCGCGAGAACCTGCTCGACGCCCTGCGCGACGGGCGCGACCCCTGGCCCGGCCTCCACGGGTTCTCCGAGACCGTGATCCCGCAGGTCGAGCGCGCGGTCATCGCCGGCCACGACATCGTCCTGCTGGGCGAGCGCGGCCAGGGCAAGACCCGCCTCCTGCGCACGCTCAACGGCCTGCTCGACGAGTGGACGCCCGTCATCGACGGCTCCGAGCTCGGCGAGCACCCCTACGAGCCCATCACCTCGATCAGTCGCCGTCGCGCCGCCGAGCTCGGCGACGAGCTGCCCGTCGCCTGGCGCAGCCGCGAGGAGCGCTACGTCGAGAAGCTGGCCACCCCCGACACGAGCGTCGCCGACCTCATCGGCGACGTCGATCCGATGAAGGTGGCCGAGGGCCGCAGCCTCGGCGACCCCGAGACCATCCACTTCGGCCTCATCCCGCGCAGCCACCGCGGCATCGTGGCCATCAACGAGCTGCCCGACCTCGCCGAGCGCATCCAGGTGGCGATGCTCAACGTGATGGAGGAGCGCGACATCCAGATCCGCGGCTACGTCCTCCGCCTCCCGCTCGACGTCCTCGTCGTCGCCAGCGCGAACCCCGAGGACTACACGAACCGCGGCCGCATCATCACCCCGCTGAAGGACCGGTTCGGCGCCGAGATCCGCACCCACTACCCCACGGCGCTCGCCGACGAGATCGCGGTGATCCGCCAGGAGGCGGAGCTCGTCGCGATCGTCCCCGACGCGCTCATCGAGATCCTCGCCCGCTTCACCCGTGCCCTCCGCGAGTCGAGCTCCGTCGACCAGCGGAGCGGAGTGAGCGCCCGCTTCGCCATCGCCGGCGCCGAGACGATCGCCGCCGCAGCGCTGCACCGGGCCACCCGCCGCGGAGAGGACGAGGCGGTCGCCCGCCCGATCGACCTCGAGACCGCGGTCGACGTGCTCGGCGGCAAGATCGAATTCGAGTCGGGCGAGGAGGGCCGCGAGGAGGAGATCCTCGACCACCTCCTCCGCCAGGCCACGGCCGAGACCGTGCGCGCGCACCTGCGCGGCATCGACCTCGAGCCGCTCGTCACCGCCGTCGAGAACGGCACCATGATCACCACCGGCGAGCAGGTGACGGCGCGCGAGTTCCTCGCCGGGCTGCCCGTGCTCGGCGAGGCGACCGTCTACGACGAGATCGCCGAGCGGCTCGACGCCACCGGAGACGGCCGCATCGCCGGAGCGATCGAGCTCGCCCTCGAGGGCCTCTACCTCTCGCGCCGGCTCAGCAAGGAGACGGGCGGGGGCGAGGCCGTCTATGGCTGAGCGGACCCGTCTCGGAGCCCGTCGTGGCTAGGGGCAACCGGAGGCTGCACCGCGACGCGCGGTACGCCAAGTACGCGGGCGGTCCCGATCCGCTCGCCCCGCCCGTCGACCTCGCCGAGGCGCTCGATGCCATCGGCCAGGACGTCATGGCCGGCACCTCGCCCGAGCGCGCCATGCGCGAGTTCCTCCGCCGCGGCTCCCGCGACGGCCAGGGCCTCGACGACCTCGCTGCCCGAGTCGCCGAGCGCCGCCGGTCCCTCACGCAGAAGCACGACCTCGACGGCACGCTGCGCGAGATCCGCGAGCTGCTCGACCGCGCCGTCCTCGCCGAGCGCAAGCAGCTCGCCCGCGACACGCAGATGGACGACGCCGACCGCACCCTCGCCGAGATGCAGCTCGAGAGCCTCCCGCCCTCTCCGGCCGCCGCCGTCTCCGAGCTGTCCGACTACCGCTGGCAGAGCCCCGAGGCGCGCGCCGACTTCGAGAAGATCCGCGAGCTGCTCGGCAGGGAGATGCTCGACCAGCGCTTCGCCGGCATGAAGCAGGCCCTCGAGAACGCGAGCGACGAGGATCGCGCCGCGATCGACGCGATGCTCCGCGATCTCAACGAGCTGCTCGAGGCGCACGCCCGCGGCGACGACACTCCCGAGCAGTTCGACGCCTTCATGGCGCAGCACGGCGAGTACTTCCCCGAGGCCCCCGAGTCGGTCGACGAGCTCATCGACGCCCTCGCCGCACGGGCGGCCGCGGCGCAGCGGATGCGCAACTCCATGACCCAGGAGCAGCGCGACGAGCTCGACGCCCTCGCCCAGCAGGCCTTCGGAACGCCCGAGCTGATGCAGTCGCTCGGCCGCCTCGACGAGACCCTGCGCGGCCTCCGCCCGGGGGAGGACTGGGGCGGCTCCGAGCGGATGGACGGCGAGCAGGGCCTCGGCCTCGGCGACGGCACCGGCGTGTTCCAGGAGCTCGCCGACCTCGACGCCCTCGCCGACCAGCTCGCGCAGCCGTACGAGCGGTCGAGCCTCGACGATCTCGACCTCGATCTGCTGGCGCGGCGACTCGGCGACGACGCAGCGGTCGACGCGCAGACGCTGAAGCGGCTCGAGAAGGCGCTGCGCGACTCCGGGACGATGCGCCGCGGCTCCGACGGACGGCTCACGCTGACACCCAAGGCGATGCGCCAGCTCGGCAAGGCGCTGCTCCGCGACATCGCCGACACCATGTCGGGTCGTCAGGGCGCGCGCGACCTGCGGCGGGCGGGCGCGGCCGGCGACCGCTCCGGCGCGACCCGCGCGTGGGAGTTCGGCGACACCGAGGCGTGGGACGTCACGCGGACCGTGACCAACGCTCTCACCCGCACCGCCGGCGACGGCCGCCCGACCGGCTCGGGCGTCCGCATCGAGATCGGCGACGTCGAGGTGCAGGAGACCGAGGCCCGCACCCAGGCCTGCGTCGCGCTCCTCGTCGACACCTCGTTCTCGATGGCGATGGACGGCCGCTGGGTCCCGATGAAGCGCACGGCGCTCGCCCTGCACACCCTGATCTCGAGCCGGTTCCGCGGCGACGACCTCCAGCTCATCGCCTTCGGTCGCCAGGCCGAGGTGATGGACGTCGAGCAGCTCGTCGGCCTCGACGCCGAGTGGGAGAAGGGCACCAACCTGCACCACGCCCTGCTGCTCGCCAACCGGCACTTCCGCAAGCACCCGAACGCGCAGCCGATCCTGCTGATCGTCACCGACGGCGAGCCGACCGCGCACCTCGAGCCCGACGGCGAGATCTACTTCGACTACCCGCCCGACCCGGTGACCATCGCCGTCTCGGTCCGCGAGCTCGACGCCTCCGTCCGCCTCGGCGCGCACACCACGTTCTTCCGCCTCGGCGAGGATCCGGGCCTCGCCCGCTTCATCGACTCGCTCGCCCGCCGCATCGGCGGCACCGTGGTGAACCCGGAGTCGGACGACCTCGGCGCCGCCGTCGTCTCCTCCTACCTCGGCGCGCGCGGCGCCGCCCCGGGCGGCCGCCCACCCGGCGACGAGCTCTTCGGACGCGCGTGGAGCTTCTGACACCACACCGAGGGAACCCGTTCCCGTCGAGACAGCCACCCAGCGCGGGCTGTCTCGACGAGAGCTGGTTCCCTCGGTGGCGGGAGCTGCCTCAGAACAGCGGCCACGGCACCGCGGGCATGCCGCCGCGCGGGGCCGGGAAGCGGGCGGACGAGCGGAGGCGGTCGCACCGCTTCGCGAAGGCGGCGATCTCCTCCTCCGTCAGCAGCTCCCCGAGTGCCTCGCCCAGCGCGCCGTCGATCTCGGCGCGGAGGCGCGCCAGCGCCGCGGTCTCGTCGGTCGTCAGCGGCTCGCCGACCCAGCCCCACAGCACCGTCCGCAGCTTGTGCTCGGAGTGGAACGTCAGCCCGTGATCGACGCCGAAGCGGTGACCGCCCGGCATCTCGAGAACGTGGCCGCCCTTGCGGTCGGCGTTGTTGACGACGACGTCGAACACGGCCATCCGCCGGAGCGCGACCGAGTCCTCGTGCACGAGCGAGATGTCGCGGTCGTTCTCGTCGCTGCCGTCGAGGACGTGCCGCCAGCCCTCCGGCACCGCGTCCGCGGGCACCAGGTCGACCGCGTCCTGGTTCGGGTCGATGTCCTGCCAGAGCTGCACCATGCCCGTGCCGAGCGGACCCTCGCGCAGCCAGGTGCGGGGCACCACGTTCCAGCCGAGCGCCTCGGAGGCGAGGTACGCGGCCCGCTCCCGCCCCGCCAGCTCCCCGTCGGGGAAGTCCCAGAGCGGCTTCTCGCCCGCGACCGGCTTGTAGACGACGGAGGTGTCGCCGATCTGCGCGAGGAAGGTCGCGTTCGAGGCGGTCGTGATCCGGCCCGTGAGCTCGAGCTCGCCGTCGAGCAGTTCGGAGTCGTCGCTCATGCGCGCGAACTCGGGGCCGTGCTCATGCGAGCGGGCAGTCGTGTCCGTCGGGGTCCATCGGGTCGCCGCAGCGCGGGCAGAGCGGCCGGCCGGCGCCCACGACCTCGAGGGTCCGCTTCGCGAAGGCGCGCGCTGTGCCGACCGGGATGCGCACCTGCAGCACCTCGGTCGGCTCCGCCTCCTCCTCGTCGGTGGCCGCGGCGTCGTCGTCGATCGGGTACGCCTCGATGAGGATCTGCGCGGTGGCCGGGTCCCAGCCGAGGCTGATGCCGCCGACGCGGAACTCGGGCTCGACGGGCTGGTCGAGGGGGTCGTTGTCGACGAGCTCCGGAGGCGTCCCGGCCGGCACGCTCACCGGGTTGCCCTCGGCGGCCATCAGCTGGTCGAGGATCTCGTCGATCTTCTCGGCGAGCAGGGCCGACTGCTGCTTCTCGAGACCGACGCTGACGACGCGCGGCCCGGTCTTGGCCTGGAGGTAGAAGGAGCGGGAGCCGGGGGAGCCGACGGTTCCGACGACGACGCGGTCGGGCCAGTCGAACCCGTGGACGATCGGAGGCATGGGTCCAGTCTACGAGCGTCCGGCTGGCACCCGCCCGGGTGGCCCGCTACTCGTGCCCCGCGCCTCCGCCGACCGGCGCATCGGCCGCAGGGGCCGCCGCGCGCAGCCACGACAGGTCGCCCGCCTCCGTGTTGGTGGCCACGACCTCGGGTCGCCCCGCGCCGTAGCGGATGATCGACACCGACGCCGGGCCGACCGTGATCCTCTGGAAGAGGTCGAGGTGCATGCCCAGCGCATCGGCGAGGATCGCCTTGATCGTGTCGCCGTGGCTGACCGCCGCCCAGACCGCTCCCGGCCCGTGCTCGGCCGCGATCGCCGCGTCGTGCCGCCGGATCGCGCCGACCGCGCGCGCCTGCATCGCGGCCAGCCCCTCGCCTCCGGGGAACACCACGGCCGACGGCTGGCTCTGCACGACCGACCAGAGCGGCTCCTTCGCCAGCTCGCGCAGCGACTTCCCCTGCCACTGCCCGTAGTCGCACTCGGTGATGCCCTTCTCGATCGACGTCGCCGGCGAGCCGGTCTGCCGGTCGAGGACGAAGCGCGTCGTCTGCCGGCAGCGCTCGAGCGGACTCGAGACGACCGAGGCCAGCTGCACGGCCGCGAGGCGCTCGCCCGTCCGCGCGGCCTGCTGCCGCCCGACGTCGTCGAGCCGGACTCCGGCGGTGCGTCCCGCGAGGATCCCGGCGGTGTTGGCCGTGGTGCGCCCGTGCCGGACGAGGAGGAGGGTGGGCATCGCCCCAGCCTAGGCAGTGCACCCGTGCGCAGGCGCACGCCGTGCTCCGCCCCTGGACGGATGTCCTGGTGCGCCGCTCCGCCTAGCGTGGAGGGAGCGGCCGCCCACCGCGGCCCGTCACGTGCACGAACCTCTGCACACGAAGGGACACTCATGGACGCGACGCCCATCGGCCCGGACGCACGGAACGGCGCAGGGCGCACTCCCGACAGCGCCACTCCGGACAGCACCGTTCCCGACAGCACCGTTGCCGACACGGCCACTCCCGAGTGGGCGGCTCCGGAGGCGACGGGTCGCCAGGACGAGATCGCCCTCCGCATCCGCGGCCTGCGCAAGCGCTTCGGCGACAAGGAGGCGGTCGCGGGCATCGACCTCGACGTGCCCGCCGGTTCGTTCTTCGGCCTCGTCGGCCCCAACGGCGCGGGCAAGACCACGACCCTCTCGATGGCCACCGCGCTCCTCCGGCCCGACGCGGGCACCGTCAGCATCCACGACGTCGACGTCTGGAAGGACACCCTCGAGGCCAAGCGCCTCATCGGCGTGCTGGCCGACGGGGTGAAGCTGTTCGACCGCCTCACCGGCCTCCAGCTGATCACCTACTACGGCCTGCTCTGCGGCATCGCGCGCCCGACCGTCCTCGAGCGCGCGAACGACCTGCTGGCGCTGCTCGGCCTCGAGCCGACCGACCGCACCCTCGTCGTCGACTACTCCGCGGGCATGACGAAGAAGATCGCGCTGGCGTGCGCCCTGGTGCGCGCGCCGCGCCTCCTGGTGCTCGACGAGCCGTTCGAGTCGGTCGACCCGGTCTCGGCGGCCAACATCCGCGACATCCTCACCGGCTTCGTCGCCTCCGGCGGCACCGTCATCGTCTCGAGCCACTCGATGGACCTCGTCGAGCGGATGTGCGACCGGGTCGCCGTCATCGCCGACGGTCGCGTCGTCGCCTCCGGGACCCTCGCGGAGGTCCGTGCCGGATCGAGCCTCGAGGAGCGCTTCGTCGAGCTCGTCGGCGGACGCACCCACCAGGAGGGCCCCGCATGGTTGCGCATCTCCTGAGGCTCCGCCTCCTGCTGCTCCGGAACGTCCTCACGCGCAACGTCTGGCAGCTGGTCGGCGTCGTCTTCGGCGGGCTGTACGCGCTGGTCGTGCTCGCCCTCGTGGTCGCCGGACTCGTCTCGCTCGGCGCCACCGATCCCGCCTTCGCGACCGTCGCGCTGACCCTCGGCGGCTCGGCGCTGCTGCTCGGCTGGGTGCTCGGGCCGATCTTCGTGTCCGGATCCGACCAGAGCCTCGACCTGCAGACGCTCGCCACGTTCCCGATCCCGCTGCGCACGCTGATGCTGGGGCTCGCCGCGGCGGGCGTCGCCGGGATCCCGGGGATCGTGACGTCGCTCGGTGCGCTGGCCTCGGCCGCGGCCTGGTGGAGCAACCCGATCGGCATCGTGCCGGCGCTCGTCTGCGCCGTGATCGGCGTCGCGACCTGCGTGGTCGCCTCCCGCCTGATCGGTGCGCTGACGACGGGCCTGGGCTCGAGCCGCCGCTACCGGGAGGTCATCGGCGGAGTCGTCCTCATCGTCGTGATCCTCCTCGGCCCGCTGCTCATCGGCCTCACCGGAGTCGTCCGCGACGGCCTCGACCTGCTCCCCGTGATCGCCTCGGCCCTCGGCTGGTCGCCGCTCGGTGCGATCTGGGCGGTGCCGGGCTCGATCGTCGCCGGCGACTGGCTCGCCGCGCTCGCGCGCTTCGCGATCGGAGTCGCCACCCTCGCCGTGCTCGCCTGGGCCTGGTCTCGGGCGCTGCGCCACGCCCTGTCCGAGCCCGCCGCGTCCACCTCGCGCGCCGCCTCCGGCTCCGAGGGCATCGGCCTGTTCGGGCGCTTCCCCGGCACGCCGACCGGTGCCGTCGCCGCCCGCGCGCTCGGCTACTGGTGGCGCGACCCGCGCTACAGTCGCGGACTCCTGGTCATCCCGGCCATCGTCGTCCTCGCCGTCTTCTACAGCGCGATCGGCGGGGGAGGGGGAACGCTCGTCCTCCTCTCCGCCGTCTTCATCGGGCTGATCTTCGGCGTGACCCTGTGCGCCGACGTGTCGTACGACGGCACCGCCTGGGCGGCGCACGTGAGCTCGGGAGTCGTCGGCTCGGCCGATCGCGCGGGCCGCGTCATCGCCGCCGCGATCGTGGGGGTCCCCGCCGTGCTGGTGGTCGGCATCGGCACCGGCCTCTACGCAGGGCAGCCGGAGTCGGTCCCCGCGGTGCTCGGGATGTCGCTCGCCCTGCTGCTGAGCGGCTTCGGGGTCTCGAGCGTCGCCTCCGCCCTGATCGTGTACCCGGTGCCGGCCCCCGGCGACTCCCCGCTCAAGACGCCCCCGGGCTCCGGGATGATCTCGAGCGTCGTCATGCTCGCCAGCATGGGCGCGACCACGGCGCTGTCGCTGCCGTCGCTCGTGCTCGGAGTGATCTCGCTCGTCGCCGGCGACACGGTGCTCGGAGTCGTCTCGCTGGCCGCCGCGATCGTCCTCGGATCGGTGTTCGCCCTCGTCGGCATCCGCGTCGGCGGCCGCATCCTCGACCGCCGCGCCCCCGAGCTGTTCGCCGCCCTCGTCACGATCGGCTGACGCGCGGTCGCTGATCCATTCTCCTGGCGGGCAGTCCTCTCCCCTCCCCATGCGTCGGAATCCCCTCCCCAGTCCTCACAAGTTGCGGTAGTCGCGCTCGACTACCGCAACTTCTGGAGAGTCGCGACTCCGCCCGAGTTCACCAGGCGTCTGATTCCTCGAAAGTTGCGGTAGTCGCGTTCGACTACCGCAACGTGTGGAGAGTGGGGGAGGGGGCGTGCGGCGCGGGAGGATGGGGGCATGCGCAGCGTCGAACTCCTGCTGGATCCGGAGTCGGAGGTGCGGGTGCGGGCGCAGTGGGAGGCCCTCGAGGCCGCGGGCATCCCGAGCCTGTCGCTGCACACCTCCGAGAGCAACCGGCCGCACGTCACACTCGTGGCCGGACCCGAGCTGGTCGCCCCCGAGCCCGGCGCGCTCGGCGCGCTGCCCGCGAGCGTCGACCTCGCGGCGGTCCTCCTCTTCCCGCACGCCGGCCGCTACGTGCTGGCCTGGGGCGTCACCCGGTCGCCCGCCCTCGACGCCCTGCACGCCCGCGCCACCCGGCTCGTGCCGGGCGGCGTGCCCACCTCGCTCCCGGAGGAGTGGGCCCCGCACGTGAGCGTGTCGCGCCGCCTGCGCCCCGAGATGCTCGGCGAGGCGGTGCCCCTGCTGGGCGAGCCGTTCGCCATCGGCTTCTCGGGCGTACGCTTCTGGGACGGCGACTCGAAGACGATCACCGGGCTCTGACTCCTCCGCGGTGCTGTCCTCCCCAGGGCTCGCGCTGGGCGTCCGTCCACAGATCGGGCGGCCCCCCGAAGCCGCGTCGGAGGCGGCCGGTAGAGTTCCCCAGGTGACCGAGCCGACCGCGACCGCCCTCCCGACCATCGACGCGCCCGCCCGGACCGGGGCTGCCGAGACCGGTGCCGCCGGGTCGTCGAGCGAGGCGCAGGCGATCCTCGAGAAGGTCTTCGGCTACGGCTCGTTCCGCGGCGAGCAGCAGGCCATCGTCGAGCAGGTCATCGGCGGAGGCGACGCGGTCGTCCTCATGCCCACCGGCGGCGGCAAGTCGCTCTGCTACCAGATCCCCTCGATCGTTCGGCCCGGCACCGGCATCGTCGTCTCTCCGCTGATCGCCCTCATGCAGGACCAGGTCGACGCCCTGCGCGCGAACGGCGTCGCGGCCGAGTTCCTCAACTCCACTCAGGACGCGGCCGAGCGCTCCCGCGTCGAGCGCGCCTATCTCGACGGCGAGCTCGATCTGCTCTACGTCGCTCCCGAGCGCCTCGGCAACGAGGGCATGAAGCAGTTCCTCGCCCGCGGCCGCATCGCCCTGTTCGCCATCGACGAGGCGCACTGCGTGAGCCAGTGGGGCCACGACTTCCGCCCCGACTACCTCGCCCTCGGCGAGCTGGCCGAGCGCTGGCCCGACGTGCCGCGCATCGCCCTCACCGCGACCGCCACCGAGGCCACCCACCGCGAGATCACCACGCGGCTGCACATGGGGTCGGCCCGCCACTTCGTCTCGAGCTTCGACCGCCCGAACATCCAGTACCGGATCGTCAACAAGGTCGAGCCGCGCAAGCAGCTCATCGACTTCCTCCGCCGCGAGCACGCGCACGACGCGGGCATCGTCTACGCGCTCTCGCGCAAGAGCGTCGAGGCGACCGCCGAGGCGCTCCGCACCGCCGGCTTCGACGCCGTGGCGTACCACGCCGGTCTCGACGCCCGGGTCCGCGCCGCCGCGCAGTCGCGCTTCCTCCGCGAGGAGGGCGTCATCGTCTGCGCGACCATCGCCTTCGGCATGGGCATCGACAAGCCCGACGTCCGCTTCGTCGCGCACATCGACCTCCCGAAGTCGGTCGAGGGCTACTACCAGGAGACCGGGCGCGCGGGCCGCGACGGCCTGCCCTCGACCGCCTGGCTCGCCTACGGCCTCCAGGACGTCGTGCAGCAGCGCCGCATGATCGACGAGTCGCCGGGCGATCTCGCGCACCGGAGGCGGATGTCGGCCCACCTCGACGCCATGCTGGCGCTCTCCGAGACGGTCCAGTGCCGCCGCGTGAACCTGCTCGCCTACTTCGGCCAGGAGAGCACCGCCTGCGGCAACTGCGACACCTGCCTGGAGCCGCCCGCCAGCTGGGACGGCACGGTCGCCGCGCAGAAGTTCCTCTCGACGGTCGTGCGCCTGAAGCGCGAGCGCAACCAGCAGTTCGGCGCCGGCCACATCATCGACATCCTGCGCGGCAAGACCACTCCGCGCACGACCCAGCACAAGCACGACGGCCTCGCGACCTGGGGCATCGGCGCCGATCTGAGCGACACCCAGTGGCGCGGAGTCGCGCGTCAGCTCCTCGCGCAGAGCCTCCTCGGCGTCAACGACGACGGATTCGGGACTCTCGTGATCACCCCCGCCTCGGCGTCCGTGCTCAGCGGCGAGCGCAAGGTCGAGCTGCGGCAGGAGCCGGAGAAGCCGGCGCGCTCGAGCGGGTCGTCCCGCTCCGGCCGCTCGACCGTGTCCGAGCTCTCGAGCGAGGCTCAACCGCTGTTCGAGCGCCTGCGCGAATGGCGCGCCGCGCAGGCCCGCGCGCAGTCGGTGCCGGCCTACATCGTCTTCAACGACGCGACCCTCCGCGAGATCGCGACGGCCGAGCCCGCCACCATGGACGCGCTCAGCATCATCGGCGGCGTCGGCCAGAAGAAGCTGATCACCTACGGCGACGCCGTGCTCGCCGTCGTCGCGGGCGAGACGCCGACGATCGCCGAGCCCGACGACAGCCAGGAGGCGCCGGCGCCGCGCCGAGCGGCTCCGTCCCGCTCGAACTCGGCCCGGGCCGCCGGCTCCGCACGGCCCTCGTTCGGAGCCGACAAGGCGAGCCCGCCCGTCACCTCGGCAGCGCCCGAAGACGACTGGGTGCCGCCGGACGAGCCCGACTGGGAGCCCGGCTGGGACAGCTACTGAGCGGCGCCGCTCAGCTCCCCGAGCCGACCGTCGCCATCCATCCGCCGAGGACGGTGAACCCGAACGACAGCGCCATCCCGGCGATCGGCACCCAGAACGCGATCCGGCGCACGACCAGCAGCACGATCGAGACGACGAGCGCCGCGACGAACGGCAGCCACACCCCGCCGGCCGCGACCAGCACGCCCCAGCCGATCAGGTCGCCGTCGCAGTCGTTCCCGCCCATGCAGGCGTCGCCGGCCATCCCGAAGAACAGCCCGAAGTACGAGAGCAGCAGGGTCAGCCCGAACGTGCAGATCAGCAGCAGCACCGTCGTCACCGCGTCCCAGATCCGCAGCGGGCGCCGCTCCCGTTCCGCCTTCCAGGGCGTGCCCGGTCCCGACGGCTGCGGATCGCCCCACGGCTGGGCGCGCGCCCACTCCGGAGAGCCCTGCTCGGCGGGTCCGGTGGGGTACTCCGACGGCGCTCCCGAGGTCGGACCGGGCTGCGCCGCGGACGGCGGACGCCACGGCGGGGGCGGGGGCAGCGGCGGCTCGCTCATGCCACGAGCCTAGCCACGGCCACTCGCGCCGCCACCCTCGCGCCGCCACCCTCGGGCCGCCACCCTCGGGCCGCCACCCTCGCGCCCACGCCCTCAGGCCGAGCTCTCCCGCACGACCAGCTTCGGTGCCGCGATGTACTCGCCGGCCGGCTCCGTGCCGCCCGCGATGCGGTGCACGATCCGCTCGACCGCAGTGCGGGCCATGAACGCGTGGTCCGGGTCGATCGTGGTCAGCCTCGGGATCGTGTACTCGCCCTCGATGATGGCGTCGAACGCGGCGACCCGGACGTCGCCCGGGACGGCGACGCTGCGGTCGGCCAGGCCGCGCAGGACGCCGATGCCGACGGTGTCGGTGATGCAGAAGACTCCGTCGAAGGGGATCCGGCGGTCGATGAAGACGCGGATTCCCTCGGCGCCCCCGGTCATCGTGAACTCCGAGACGTTCACGTGCAGGTCCGGATCGATCGGGAGCCCGGCATCGCGGTGGGCGCGGCGGTAGCCCTCGAGGCGGAGGCTCGAGACGTCGATCTCGTCGTGCTCCGGATTGTCGACCATGACGATCCGGCGGCAGCCGCGCTCGATGAGGTGCTCGACGGCGATGCGCGCGCCGTCGACGTTCGCCATCGCGACGTGGTCGACCGGCCCCTCGAAGATCCGCTCACCGAGGATGACGAGCGGATGATCGACCCGCAGCAGCTCGGTGTCGGCGGAGCCCAGGCCGACGGTGCTGAGGATGATGCCGTCGTAGAGGCGCTTGCGCGAGGAGGCGAGCGCCTCCAGCTCGTTCTCGCGTCGCGCACCGGTCTGCTCGATGACGACGCGGAGGTCGTGCTTCTCGGCGGCGGCGATGATCTCGGCCGCGAGCCGGCCGTAGTAGGGGCGGTCGATCTCGGGGACGGCCAGCCCGATGGTGCCGGTCCGCCCGGTTCGGAGGTTGCGGGCGGCGACGTTGACGCGGTAGTCGAGTCGGGTGATGACACCCAGCACCCGCTCGCGCGTGCTCTCGCGGACGTGCGGGTGGTCGTTCAGGACGTGCGAGACGGTCATCGGGGAGACCCCGGCCTCTTTCGCCACGTCGTGGATCGTCACCATATCGGGCCTCCTCGTTCCGATGGTCCCACGAGCGGCAGCCCGTTCACCGCAGCAGGCTCCGGAGGCGGGCGGCCTCGTCGCCCTCGAGCGCGAGCAGCGAGCCGTGCCGCGCGTCGACGGGGAGGCGCGCGCTCGGGACGGGTGCGAACGCGCCTCCGGCCGGGTCGTCGCTGACGAAGAGCCGGTAGCCCCGCAGCCCGAACTCGTCGATGAGGAGCCAGGTGCGCTCGGGCGTGGCCACGACGGCGGGTCCCTCGCCGCGCGCCAGCTCGGGCGACCCGATCCCGGTGCGCACCGTCTCGAACGCTCCCTCCAGCGAGAGCCCGCGCGCGAGGGTGACCGCGCTGACGCCGCGCTCCGGCTCGGCCTCGACGGTGAAGCGGAGCCACTGGTCCCCGACGGCCAGGAAGGTGGCGTCGATGACGTCGCGTCCGGTGTCGAGGGCGACCCTCGCCGTGCGGTAGGTCGTGAAGTCGGTCGTCTCCACCACGAGGATCCGCTGGTGCGCGGCGGAGGCCCTGTCCGCCTCGGGAGGGTAGAGGGCCGCCGAGAAGAACACGAGCCAGCAGCCGCGCTCGTCGCTCCAGTAGGCCTTGGGGGCCCAGGCGTTGCCCGCCGACTCGGGCGCCACCTCGTGCAGCGAGGGGGCGGTCCACTCGACGAGGTCGTCCGAGTGCCAGACCAGGATCGAGCGGCTCCCACGCCGGACGGCCCGGTGCCAGTCGCCGTCCGGCCAGGTGCGGAGGTCGGTGGCGAGGAGGACGAAGCGGCCGGTCGTCCTGTCGCGCACGAGGAACGGATCGCGGGCGCCGCGCTCGCCGACGGCGGGCACCGGCACCCCCAGCGGGAGCGGGAGGAACGACTCCGGTGTCGCCCCCTCGCTCACCGCGAGCCGCACCCGCTCGCCGTCCTCGCGCTCGCCGGGGAGGAAGTAGGCGAGCAGGAAGCCGCTCATCCCTTCACGCTGCCCGAGACCAGGCCGCCGACGATGTGCTTCTGCATCGCGATGAAGAACACCACCATCGGGAGCAGGACGATCACGCTGAGCGTCAGGAACGCGGGCCAGTTCACTCCGAACTACCCGACCGCCTTGTAGACCTGCAGCACCAGGGTCTGCTTCTCGGGCGAGCTGATGAAGACGTTCGGGGTGATGAAGTCGTTCCACACCCACATCGTCTGGAACACGCCGACGGTGATCAGGATCGGGCGGATCAGCGGCAGGACGATGCGCCAGTAGATCTGCCACGGGCCGGCGCCGTCGATCCGCGCCGCCTCGAAGATCTCGAGCGGCAGCGACTTCATGTACCCCTGGATCAGGAAGTAGCAGAAGATCGCCCCCGCGGCGTAGAGCAGGATCAGGCCCTCGAGGCTGTCGACCAGACCGGCTCCGGCGAGCAGCCGGTAGAGCGGGATCAGCGTCGCCTGGCCGGGGACGAGGAACGCGATGATCAGGACGACGGAGGCGACGCGGGTGAGGAGTGTCTTCCGCAGCAGCATCGCGTAGGCGGCCATCGAGCCGACGAGCAGCATCAGGGCGACGGAGGCGACGGTCACGTAGAGCGTGTTCGCGAACGCGCCGAGGATCGGGACGGAGGCGAAGACGTCGGTGTAGTTGCTCGGATCGAAGGTGGTCGGCAGAGCGAACGGCGCACTCGAGACCTCCTGCTGCGTCTTCAGGGTGCTGACGACGATGTAGTAGAAGGGGGCTCCGACCAGGGCGGCCAGGGCGATCATGCCGACGCTGGTGAGGGCGCTGCCCCAGCGGCGGCGGCGCTGAGCGGGCCCCGCGGGTCGTCGGCGCCGGGGGGCGTCGAGCGAGAGGGTCGGGGCGGGGTCCTTGATCAGGGTGGTCATGAGGTCCTCTCCTCGAAGCGGCGCGAGATGAGCAGCTGGACGGCGACGATCGAGCCGACGACGAGGAGGAACACCACGGCGAGGGCCGAGGCCTTGCCGAACTGCGCCTGCGCGACTCCGTTCTGGATGATCGACTGCGTGATCGTGTAGGTCGAGAAGCCCGGGCCGCCCTTGGTGAGGGTGAAGGGCAGGTCGTAGACCTTCAGCCCGCCCGTCATCAGGAGGAGCGTGCTCACCGTCACCGCGGGGGCGAGGAGGGGGAGAGTGATCGAGAAGAACCGGCGCGGCGCCGATGCTCCGTCGATCCGGGCGACCTCGTAGTAGTCCTCCGGGATCGACTGCAGGTAGGCGAGGTAGAGGATCGCGTGCCAGCCGGTGCTCGACCACACCCCCACGACGATCACCGAGAGCTGCGCCAGCGCCCCGTTCGAGAGCCACGGCACCGGACCGAGGCCGGCGACGCCCTCGAGGACGCGGTTGATCGCTCCCGAGCCGAGCGGGGACAGGATCAGACCCCAGACGAGCCCGAGGATCGCGATGCTCGGGATCGCCGGGAAGAAGAGGATCGCGCGGACGGCTCCGCGGCCCACGAAGGGCCGGTTGAGCACGAGCGCCAGCGGGATCGCCAGCGCCGTGACGAGCACGGTGGTGCCGATGCTGTAGGTGAGGGTGAAGACCAGCCCGGCGAGCATGGCCGGGTCGCGGAAGATGCTGACGTAGTTGGCGAAGCCGACGAAGTCGGACTCGACCGAGTAGCCGTCGAAGTCCGTCAGGCTGAAGTAGAACGACTGCGCCAGCGGCACGGCGAACAGGAGCGCGAAGACGATCAGGATCGGCACGAGGAACATCCCGGTGCTGAGGGTCTCGCGTCGACGCAGCGGAGAGGCGGGGCGCCGGAGCGCGAGGGCTCCGGCGCCGCGGACAGCGGTGTGGGCGGTCATGACGGGGACCGGGGCCCTCAGCCCTGCGACTCGAGCCGCGCCTGGAGGGCGGCGGCGACGTCGGCGGGAGAGGACTGCCCCTGCGCGAGCAGCTGGATCTGCGCCACGGCCTCGGTGTTCAGCGCGTCCTGCTCCCGCGGCCAGGCGATCTGCGGCAGGTAGAACTCGCCCGCCTGGAGCCCGGCCAGGTTGGGCTCGAGCGCGGGGTCGATGACGGGCGTGTAGTTCGTGGTGGTGGTGAGCGCAGAGGTGCCCTCCTGGTAGGTGCGCACGCCCTCCTCGCTGCCGAGGAAGGAGAGGAACTCCTCCGCCTCGGCCGTGTGCTCGGTCTTCGAGTTGATGGCGAAGCCGGGCGACGCGGCGCCGGCCCAGTAGCCCTTGCCGTCGAGGGTCGGGAACGGAGCGAACGCGACGTCGAGGTCGGGCGCCTTCTCCCGGACGGAGGGGAGGTTCCACGGGCCGGCGGCCATCATCGCGACGCGGCCGTTGGCGAACTCGTCGACGATCTGGTCGCCGGTCAGGCTGACGACGTCCTGGCTCATCAGGCCGCTCGTGAGCAGCTCGCTCCAGGCCGTGAGCGGCTCCTCCCAGAGGTCGCCGAACGAGGCGGAGCCGTCGAAGATCGCCGCGTCCACCTCGCCGCCCTGCTCGGCGTCGGCCGAGCCGACGAGGGCCGAGACTCCCAGCGGGATCTGCGAGGCGGAGTCGTAGTACGGCGTGACTCCGGAGTCCTTCACCGTCTTCAGCACGTCGAGGAAGCCGTCCCAGTCGGTCGGGATCTCGGTGACGCCGGCGGCCTCGAGGAGCGCGCGGTTGTACATGATGCCGCCCGCCCACGAGGAGGTGGACATCCCGTAGGCCTTGCCGTCGGCGCTGTAGGTCTCGGTGTTGAACGGCGACATCGCCGACATGAACGGCTCGTCGGTGAGGTCCTTCACGAAGCCGCCCTCGATCAGGTTGGTCTTGTTCTCGGCCGCGATGATGAACACGTCGGCGGCGTTGTTGCCCGCGAGGCGCGTCTGCAGCGTCGAGACGTACTCGGCGACGGGCGGCGCGTTCGAGAACTCGATCTCGATGTCGGGGTGGGCCTTCTCGAAGGCGTCGATGACCGGCGTCATCGTCGCCTCGTTGTCCCACGAGAAGAAGCTCAGCGTGGTCTTCCCGTCGGAGGCGCCCGAGGCGCTGCAGGCGGTCAGGGAGAGAGCGGCCGCGGCGGCGACGACGAGTGCCGCCGAGCGGATGGTGCGGGAGCGATGCGACATTGCATTCCTCTGTTCTGTGGAGGGGATCGGGTGATGGGGGGTCAGGAGTCGGTCGGAGCGAGCGGGACGCGGAGGTGCTCGTGGCGGGGGACGACCGGCACGAGTCGATCGCCGTCGTGCACCAGCAGGTCGAAGACGATCTCGCGGTGCACTCCGTCGCCGTCCGGGATGGCGAAGCGGTGGTAGGCGATCACCCACTGGTCGGTGCCGGGGACGGGGCAGATAGAGTGGTGGCCGGTCGCGAGGATCCCGAGGGCCGTGTTCTTCTCGAGCAGGACGCCGCCGTCGGTCCACGGGCCGAACGGAGTGGCGCCGACCGCCCAGCGCACGCGGTAGTCCTCCTCCCTGGTGTCGTTCTCGGACCAGGTGAGGAAGTAGGAGTCGCCGTGGCGGTGCAGGTGGGCGGCCTCGCGGAATCCCGTCGGCACCCACGAGTGCACGTCCGCCTCGTCGAAGGACACGAGGTCCTCCGCCAGCCGCACGAGGTGCGCGACGCCGTTGCCCCAGAGCAGGTACACGGTGCCGTCGTGATCGCGGAAGACCGACGGGTCGATCGCGACTCCGTCGAACCGGCCCGCCGCGACGAGGGGAGCGCCGAGGTCGGTGTACGGCCCGGCGGGGGTCGAGGCGCGGGCGACGCCGATGCTGTTGCCGGCGGTGAAGTAGAGGTAGTGCACTCCGTCGACCTCGATGGCCGAGGGCGCCCAGGCGAACGAGTCGGCCCAGCCGACGTCGCGGCCCAGCCGCAGGATCTCGCCCTCGTCGGTCCACTCGACGAGATCCTCGGAGGAGTACGAGCGGAAGGCGCTCGCTCCCCAGCCCTCGATCCCGTCGGTCGTCGGGAAGAGGTGCCAGCGGTCGCCGATCACGACCAGCGACGGATCCGCCAGGAAGCGCTGCAGGGGGGACGGCGAGGGGGTCGCGGTACTCGTGTCGTTCATCGCACTCCTTCGTGCCCGGCGACCGTCCTGTATCGGTACAGGAGCGGCGTGTATCGATACAGTACGAACGCCCGGCCGTCCTGTCAAGAGAGGGGAGGAGCTGTCGCATTCCGGCCGACGGGGCGAGCGGCGCGCTGGCCGGTTCCGACAACGCGGGAGCACACGCGCGCGGCCCGCTTTGTCGTCCCGCGACGGATCGTTTCCGCCTTCGCGGGAGCCGATCTACCGTGCAGAGCACCGCCTCCCGACGATCGTCGGCCAGGGATCGACCCCGCTCGATCCGTCGCCGCCGGCGATCCGCGAGCGGGCCGAACCGACGACGGTCGAAGGGATCCTCCAGTCATGGTCACCACCGCTCCCCGCCCCCGCTCCGCCACCGATGCCGCCGACAGGGCCGCCGGCGGCCGCTCGCGGCCGCGACGCTCGAAGGCCGGCGCGATCGCCCCGACGCCTCCCGTCGACTCGCTCGGCTCCGAGGTCGATGCCCGCCTCGACGAGGACGGCTCGCCCAGCGTCGACGTCGCCGCGCTCGGCGAGGTGCTCCTCGGAGCCTGGCGTGAGCAGCGCCTCGCCTCGCGCGAGCTCACCGCCCGCGAGGAGCTGCACCGTGTCGACGGCCTGCCGATGGCCGAGCACCGGGCGCGGGTCACCCGGCAGATGCACGTCCTCGCGGCCGAGGGCGGCGTGCTCCGCGCCTTCCCGGAGGACCTCGGCGGAGAGGCCGACCACGGCGGTAACATCGCCGGCTTCGAGGAGCTGGTCACCGCCGATCCGTCGCTGCAGATCAAGTCGGGCGTGCAGTGGGGCCTCTTCGGAGCCGCGGTGCTGCACCTCGGCACCCGCGCGCACCACGAGAAGTGGCTGCCCGGCATCATGAGCCTCGAGATCCCCGGCGCCTTCGCGATGACCGAGACCGGTCACGGCTCCGACGTCGCCTCGATCGCGACGACCGCGACCTACGACGAGGCCGCCGGCGACTTCGTCCTGCAGACTCCGTTCCGCGCCGCGTGGAAGGACTACCTCGGCAACGCGGCCGTCGACGGGCGCGCCGCCGTCGTCTTCGCGCAGCTCGTGACCCGCGGCGTCAACCACGGCGTCCACGCCTTCTTCGTTCCGATCCGCGACGACGACGGCGCGTTCCTCCCGGGCGTCGGCGGTGAGGACGACGGCCTCAAGGGCGGCCTCAACGGGATCGACAACGGCCGGCTGCACTTCGACGGGCTCCGCGTGCCGCGTGAGAACCTGCTCAACCGCTACGGCGACGTCGCGGCCGACGGCACCTACTCGTCCCCGATCGCGAGCCCCGGCCGCCGCTTCTTCACCATGCTCGGAACGCTCGTCCAGGGGCGCGTCTCGCTCGACGGCGCCTCCGTCGTGGCGGCCCGCGTCGCCCTCACGATCGCCGTGACCTACGGCGACCAGCGCCGCCAGTTCACCGGCGGCGGGGACCGCGAGGAGGTGCTCCTCGACTACCAGCGCCACCAGCGCCGCCTGCTCCCGCGCCTGGCGACCACCTATGCGGCCGGCTTCGCGCACGACAAGCTGCTGCGCGCGTTCGACGACGTCTTCTCGGGCGCGAACGACACCGACGCGTCGCGGCAGGATCTCGAGACCCTCGCGGCCGGGCTCAAGGCGCTGTCGACCTGGCACGCGCTCGACACTCTGCAGGAGGCGCGCGAGGCGTGCGGCGGCGCCGGCTTCCTCGCCGACAACCGCCTCACCCAGCTCCGCGCCGACCTCGACGTCTACGCGACGTTCGAGGGCGACAACACGGTGCTGCTCCAGCTCGTGGCCAAGCGGCTGCTCACCGATGTCGGCCGGCGCTTCAAGAACGCGCAGCCCGGCGTGCTCGCCCGCTACGCCGTCGAGCAGGTGGCGGAGGCGACCGTCAACAACTCGGGGCTGCGCCGGCTCGCGCAGGTCGTCTCGGACCGCGGGTCCACGGCCCGCTCGGTCGGCCAGCTCCGCGAGGAGCAGCGCGAGCTGCTGACCGACCGTGTCGAGAGCATGGTGTCGGGCATCGCCTCGCGACTCCGCTCGGCCTCGAAGCTGCCGGCCGACGAGGCCGCCCGGCTCTTCAACGCGCACCAGAGCGAGCTGATCGAGGCGGCGCGCGCGCACGCCGAGCTGCTGCAGTGGGAGGCGTTCACCGACGGGCTCGCGGCGATCGAGGACGAGGGGACCCGCACGGTCCTCACCTGGCTCCGCGATCTCTTCGGCCTCGGTCTGATCGAGAAGCACCTCGACTGGTACCTCATCCACGGGCGCCTGTCGTCGCAGCGCGCGCTGGCCGTCACGTCGTACATCGACCGGCTCCTGGCCCGGCTCCGTCCGCACGCCGGCGATCTGGTCGCCGCCTTCGGCTACCGCCCCGAGCACATCCGCGCGTCGATCGCGAGCGGCGCCGAGGCGACCCGGCAGGAGGAGGCGCACGCCTACTTCGAGGCGGCGCGCGCCGCCGGCACCCTCCCGACCCCCGAGAAGGCCCCGCGCCACTGACCATTCCCGCGAGACGCCGCTCCGGTACGCGACACGCCGACCCGGGCGTACCGGAACGGCGTCTCGCGGAGGGGATCAGCGATCGAGGAACGCCAGTGCCGCGTCGCGCTCGGCGCGCAGCTCGAGCACGGACTCGTCGATCTTGGCGCGCGAGTGGGAGTCGATCTCGAGGCCCTCGATGATCCGCCACTCGCCGTCGACCGCGCGGACCGGGAACGACGAGATCAGTCCCTCCTCGACTCCGTAGGACCCGTCGGACTCGACCGCGGCCGACGTCCACTCGGTTCCCGTGACCCAGTCGTGCACGTGGTCGATCGCGGCGGAGGCGGCGGACGCCGCCGAGGAGGCCCCGCGCACCTCGATGATCTCGGCGCCGCGCTTCGCGACGCGCGGCTCGAACTCGCGGTGCAGCCACTCGGCGTCGACGAGCTCGGTCGCGGGGCGTCCGTCGACCGTCGCGTGCGTGACGTCGGGGTACTGCGACGCGGAGTGGTTGCCCCAGATGCTCACTCCGGCGATCGAGTCGACGGGAGCGTCGAGCTTCGCCGCGAGCTGCGCGACCGCCCGGTTGTGGTCGAGTCGCGTCATCGCGGTGAAGCGCCCGGCCGGGATGTCGGGGGCGCTCGCGCGGGCGATCCAGGCGTTGGTGTTCGCCGGGTTGCCGACGACCAGCACGCGGATGTCGTCGGCCGCGTGCTCGTTCAGCGCGGCTCCCTGCGGCCCGAAGATTCCCGCGTTCGCGGCGAGGAGGTCGGCGCGCTCCATCCCCGCGCTCCGCGGCCGGGCGCCGACCAGCAGGGCGACGCTCGCTCCGTCGAAGGCCGCGGCCGGATCGTCGGTCGCCTCGACGCCGCGGAGCAGGCCGAAGGCGCCGTCCTGCAGCTCGAGCGCGGTGCCGGCCGCCGAGCGCAGGCCCGCGGGGATCTCGAGGAGGTTCAGGCGCACCGGCACGTCCGGCCCGAGGAGCTGACCCGAGGCGATGCGGAACAGGAGCGCGTAGCCGATCGCGCCTCCTGCTCCAGTGACGGTCACGGTGACGGGGGTGCGCTGAGTGCTCATGGCGCGACCCTAATCCGCAGGCCTGCGTGCACGGTCGGAGCACGCGGGATCGTGTTCGACACGCCCTAGTGCCCGCGCGCGATCCACTCCTCGCGGTGCGGCGCCTCCGCCCCGATCGTCGTCGAGTCGCCGTGCCCGGTGAGGACGACGGTGTCGGCCGGCAGCGTGAGCAGCCTCTCGGTGATCGAGTCGATGATCGTCGGGAAGTCGCTGTACGAGCGGCCGGTGGCGCCCGGCCCGCCCTGGAAGAGGGTGTCGCCGGTGAAGACGGTGCCGAGCTCGGCGGCGACGAAGCAGACGGCGCCCGGCGAGTGGCCGGGGGTGTGCCGCACCTCGAGGTCGACGCCGGCGACCGGCACGATCTGTCCGTCGACGAGGCCGCCGTCGGGGGAGGTGTCGGGGTAGACCGCGTCCCAGAGCACGCGGTCCCCGTCGTGCAGCAGGACGGGTGCGCCGGTCGCGGCCTTCAGCGCCGCCACCGCGTCGATGTGGTCGTCGTGCGCGTGAGTCAGCAGGATCGCGCGGAGGACGCGATCGCCGACGGCCCCGAGGATCGCGTCGGCGTCGTGGGCGGCGTCGATGACGACGCACTCGGAGTCGTCGCCGACGATCCACACGTTGTTGTCGACGTCCCAGGTGCCGCCGTCGAGGCTGAAGGTGCCGCTCGTGACCAGGTTCTCGATGCGGGCGGCCATCAGAGCACCACCACCGAGCGCAGCACGTCGCCGCCGGCCATCGTGGCGAAGGCCTGCTCGACCTCGGTGATCGCGATCCGCTCGGTGACGAACTCGTCGAGCGGCAGCCGGCCCTGGAGGTAGAGGTCGGTCAGCATCGGGAAGTCGCGCTCGGGCAGGCAGTCGCCGTACCAGCTCGACTTGAGCGACCCGCCGCGGCCGAAGACGTCGAGGAGGGGGATCTCGAGCGTCATCTCGGGAGTGGGCACGCCGACGAGCACGACGGTGCCGGCGAGGTCGCGGGCGTAGAACGCCTGGCGCCAGGTCTCGGGGCGACCGACGGCGTCGATCACGACGTCGGCGCCGAAGCCGTTCGTCAGGGCCTGCACCGCGGAGACGACACCCGCCTCGTCGAGGCCGCTCGAGTCGATGACGTGCGTGGCACCGAGCTTCTCGGCCGCGACCAGCTTCTTCGGGTCGCGGTCGATGGCGATCACGGTGCTCGCCCCCGCGAGTGCGGAGCCGACGACGGCGGCCGTGCCGACGCCTCCGCAGCCGATCACCGCGACGGAGTCACCGCGGCCCACGTTGCCCGTGTTCATCGCCGCGCCCAGGCCGGCCATGATGCCGCAGCCGAGCAGGCCCACCGCGGCGGGGTCCGCCTCCGGGTCGACCTTCGTGCACTGCTTGGCGTGCACGAGCGTCTTCTCGGCGAACGCGCCGATCCCGAGCGCCGGGCTGAGCTCGGTGCCGTCGACCAGGGTCATCCGCTGGGTCGCGTTGAAGGTGTTGAAGCAGTACCAGGGCTCGGCGCGCGTGCAGGCGCGGCACTCGCCGCAGACGGCCCGCCAGTTGAGCACGACGAAGTCGCCGACCGCGACGTTCGTGACGCCCTCGCCGATCGCGCTGACCTTTCCGGCGGCCTCGTGGCCGAGCAGGAAGGGGAAGTCGTCGCTGATCCCACCCTCCCGGTAGTGGAAGTCGGTGTGGCACACCCCGCAGGTCTCGACGTCGACGACGGCCTCGCCCGGCCCGGGGTCGGGGACGACGATGTCGACGAGCTCGACGGGAGCCCCCTTCGACCGGGCGATGACGCCGCTCACAATGGTGGGCATGGGGGCTCCTTCGTCGGGGCGGGTGCTGCGGGGATCCGCTCCACAGTACCTACGGGCGGACCGCTCGTCCGCCCAGGACGGCCAGCAGCACCACGGCGACCAGCGATCCGGAGGCGACCAGCGCGGCGAGCACCGTGATCTGGAAGGCGCCGGCGTCCAGCGGCGAGAGCCCGCCGAAGACCGCGCCGACGAACGCTCCGGGGAGCACCACCAGCCCGGTCGTCCGCGTCTGGTCCGTCAGCGGCACGAGCCCCGTCCACACCGCCTCCCTGGCCGGCGTCCTGGTCGCCCGCCGCGGAGTCGCCCCGAGCGCGAGCCATCCCTCGACCTGATCCCACCGGTCGGCGAGCGTCGCCGCGAAGGCCCGCCCGGTCACGGTCGCGACCGTCATCGATCCGCCGATCACGATGCCGCCGACCGCGAGCAGGTAGCGGCCGGTGAACGGAACGGCGCCGAGGCCGAAGACGACCGCCCCCGTGAACACCACGCCCACCACCATCGCGACAGAGACGGCGAGCACCGCCCGGCGAGTGCGCCCGAGACGCCCGGAGGCGGTCGCCACCGCCGCGACGAGCATCAGGAGCAGGAAGGCGCCCACCCAGCGCAGGTCCGAGATGACGCCGGTGAGGATCAGCGCGAGCAGTGTCAGCTGCACCGCGCCGCGGAGGATCGCGAGCGCCGGGCGGAGGAAGGCGCCGACTCCGAAGACCCTGAGCGCCACCGCCGAGATCGCCGCGCAGACGACGACGGCGGACACCGTCGCGACGAGTCCACTGCCACCGATCACTCCTGGACACTAAGGGCCGTGGACGACGGGCGCATCCTCGACACCGCCCCGGCATCGGCTCGCTGCTGGGCACGTCAGACCACGGGTGGCAGGAGAGCGGATCGGAGCGCGGACAGCCCTCTCCGTGCCCGACCCCGGGCGAGCGGGAACGGCGGCCGCGGGTTACCGTGTGGCGTGGCCCCTCGAACTCGCGCCCTCGCCCTCACCGGACTGGCGATCGTCGTCGCGGCCCTCACCGGATGCGGCACCGCCGCCGAGACCGCCGCCGCCTGCGTCGTCCGCCCCGCGGCCGAGATCGTCCCCGAGCAGGGTGCGCTCTTCGGCGTGAACCTCGACTGGGGATCGCAGACGATCGAGGAGTACTCCCGCGAGCTGGGACAGCGGCCCGCGGTCGCGGTCGCGTTCGCCGATCTGCCCTTCACCGAGGAGGAGCGCGACGAGGTGCGCTCGGCCGCTCAGCAGCTGCGCGTGAACGGCGGGACGCTCCTGCTCACCCTCGAGTCGATCGAGGGTCTCGCTGCGGTCACCGACGCCGTCGCGGCCGACATCGCCGAGCTCTCGGCCTCCGTCAACGAGACCGGCGTTCCCGTGATCATCCGCTTCGCGCACGAGATGAACGGCTCCTGGTACGCCTGGGGTCAGCAGCCCGTCGCCTACGTGGCGGCGTTCCGGCGGGTCGCCGAAGCGGTGCACGGCGATGCGCCCGGCACCGCGATGATGTGGGCGCCGAACAACGCCGACGGCTACCCGTTCGAGGGTGGAGCCTCCGCCGCGCAGCCGGGAACGGCCGACTTCGCCCTGCTCGACACGACCGGCGACGGCGTGCTGAGCCTCGACGACGATCCCTACGCGCCGTACTACCCGGGCGACGACGCCGTCGACTGGGTCGGCATGTCGCTCTACCACTGGGGCTCGGCCCACCCCTGGGGCGAGAACGAGATGCCGGAGGAGGGCAAGTTCGCTGCTCAGCTCACCGGCACCTACAACGGCGCGGCCGGCGACGAGACCGCCGCACCCGACTTCTACCAGACCTACGGAGTCGACCACGGCAAGCCCGTCGCCATCCCCGAGACGGCAGCGCTGGTCGTCCCCCGCGGCGACCCGGCGGGGGAGCTGGCGATCAAGCAGGCGTGGTGGCAGCAGGTGCTCTCGGCCGAGACCGCGGCCCGTTTCCCGAATCTGAAGATGATCAACTGGTTCGAGTGGGAGAAGTTCGAGCCGGAGGTCCAGGACGAGGTGTCGTGGTCGGTCGTCGAGGAGCCCGACACGCGTCGCGCGTTCCGGGCGGACCTGCCCGCCGGGCTGGTCTACTCCGATCTCTCAGCGCGGTGCACCGGAGCGGACGCCGGTTGATCCCACGCCGCCGCCTCCCCCTTCCGAGGGACGCCAGAGATGAGCGGTTCGTGTGCGGACGTTCGTGCCCCGGAGTGCCCGATACGTTGACGGTGCGGGGAACTGAAGGTGACCCTCGCGGCCGCTGATCGTTCTCGAAGGGGTGCTCCATGGCTGGCGACGCCGTCTCTGATCCGCGCTCCGACGCCCTCGCGGCACTCGGGGTGATGGGCTCGCCCCCCGAGGAGCGCTTCGACCGCATCACCCGGATGGCGCGCGACCTGTTCGGCGTCCCGATGGCGGAGATCCACTTCCTCGACGAGAGCACGCTCTTCACGAAGTCGCCGCAGAACCCGGGCTGGCCGCTCGAGTACCCGCGGGAGGGCACCTTCTGCGACGCGACGCTGCAGAAGCGGTCGATGCTCGTCATCCCCGATCTCGGGGCGGACCCGGCCTGGGCGGACAACGCGAACGTCGCGGGCGCGCCGCACGTGCGCTTCTACGCCGGGCGTCCGATCAGCGTCGACGGCGGACTCCAGCTGGGCACGATCTGCCTCCTCGACTTCGTTCCGCGCGATCTCAGCGAGGATCAGCAGCGCCTGCTCGACGAGTTCGGGAGCTGGGTCGAACGAGAGCTGCGCGACTCCGCCGAGCGCGACAGGGCCGCCGAGGTCCAGGCTCAGCTGCTCCCGCTCGATCTGACCCATCCGGACGGCTATGCGCTCACCGGCATGTCCGTCCCGCGCCTGCAGGTCGCGGGCGACTTCTACGACTGGTGGGTGGGTGACGGCTTCGTCGACATCACGCTGGCCGACGTGATGGGCAAGGGCGCGGCGGCCGCGATCATCGCGGCGAGCATCCGCTCGGCCTTCCACGCGCGCGTCGGCGATGCGCCGACGAGAGCCGTGGCCGGGGTCAACCGCCAGCTGCTCCGCGACTTCACCGCGACCGGGACGTTCGCCACACTCTTCCACTGCCGCCTCGAGACCGAGACGGGTCGTCTCGACTTCGTCGACGCCGGCCACGGGCTCTCGGTCGTCCTGCGCGCCGACGGCTCCTTCCAGCGGCTCGCCTCGCTCGGGCTGCCGCTGGGCATCGCCGAGGACGGCGGATGGATGACCCAGTCGGTCGAGCTCGCGCCGGGCGATGCGCTCGTGTCCTTCACCGACGGCGTCCTCGACCTCTACGACGGAACCCTGAACTCGCTGGCCGAGGTCACCGCCCTCGCGCGCGCCTCGGCGAGCGCGGAGGAGTTCTTCGCGTCCGTCCGCACGCTCTCGCTCGGCGAGAAGGCCTCGGACGACGTGACCGTTCTCGTGGTGAGCCGCACGTGAGGCGGAGCAGGCTCCGACTGCTCGCCCCGTCCTCATGGAAGGCGGCCCTCGCCGCCGTCGCGGCGGCGGTGCTGCTGGCGGGTCCCGCCGTCGCCTCGATCGCCGACGACTCCGCCTTCTCGCCGCCGACGGGCACCTACTTCGGGTCGAGTCTCGACTGGAGCAGCGACAGCGCTGCGGAGCAGACCGATCGCCTCGGCCGCCCCGCCGCGGTCCTCGAGCACGTCGCCGCCGTCCCGGTGACCGACGCCGAGGTCGACTACCTCGCGCAGTTCATGCGCCAGGCGGAGGGGCAGGGCGCGCTCGCCGCGGTCACCCTCCGCCCGGTCGGGGGTCTCGACCGGTTCGGCCAGGAGGAGGCCGAAGCAGCTGTAGCGGCGCTCGCGCGTGCGCGGGACGGGCAGGAGCTCCCACTGTTCGTCCGATTCGCGCCAGAGATGAATGCGAGCTGGACGGCCTGGGGCTTCGCCCCCGAGGAGTACATCGCGGCCTTCCGCGTCTTCGCGGAGGTGCTGCACTCCGATCTGCCCGACGCCGTCGCGGTGTGGTCGCCGGCCGCCGGTGAGTCCTACCCCTTCTCGGCCGGCGGTACGACCGACGACGCCGCCCTCGACACGAACGGCAGCGGATCGCTCGACGCGGGCGACGACCCCTACGGTCCCTACTACCCGGGCGACGACGCGGTCGACTGGGTCGGTCTGTCGGCCTATCACGACCCGAGCGGCGGCGGGGCCCCGAGGAACGCGGTCGCCTCCGAGGGCGCCCTCGACGCGGATCTCGACGGCGAGGGCGATCTCGCGTTCTACGAGCGCTTCGCCGAGAGCGCCGGCACGCCGATGATGCTCGAGACCGCCGCGTTCTACAGCCCGGGGGCCGGTGGACCGGCCGAGCTCGAGATCAAGCAGGACTGGTGGCGGCAGGTGATCACGGCCACCTCGGGTGACGCGCACCCGTTGATCGACGTCGTGCTCTGGCGCGACTCCTCATCGGCCCGGGCCGTCGTCGGCGAGGTCGTCATCGACTGGAGCCTCTCCGGCTCGGACACGATCTCCTCGGCGTTCGCCGCCGACGCCGAGGCGAGCGAGCTCGTCTTCGGCCCGGTCTACGCGCCGTTCACCTCCTCGTCCACGGTGCGGACAGCGGGAGGGACGATCGGCGGGGCGGCCGCCTGGCTCCTGGTCGCGGGGGTCCTCGTGGCGGCGATCGCCCTGACCGGCTGGGGGCTGCTGCGCGGTCGGAGCGGCCGGCTCGCCTACGACGGACCCCCGAATCGCGATCTCCGCATCGACTACCTCCGCGGAGTCGCCATCGTCTTCGTGGTCATCAACCACATCGCGCTCGTCTCGGTCTGGCAGAACCTCACGCAGGAGGCGATCGGCATGGTCTCGGGCGCCGAGCTGTTCGTCCTGCTCTCGGGCGGCGTCCTCGGGATGGTGCACCGTCCGAAGGTGCTGGGCGGGGGCATCGGCGAGGTCACCCTCCGCACCGAGGCGCGCGCCTGGAAGCTCTACGTCACGGCCCTCGTCGTGGTCGTCCTCGTCGGTCTCGTGAGCCTCGTCGGATTCGTGAACAGCACTCCGGCGACGACCTACGTCGACCAGGGGACGGGCGCGGCGGGCAGCGAGGCGACGGGCCGGGTCTACGACCTCTACACGAACATCGGCAGCCTCCTCCGCTACCCCGTCGACCCGGCGATCATCGTCGACCTCGCTCTGCTCCGGCTCGGGCCGTGGCAGGTCAACGTCCTCGGCCTGTACGTGGTGATGCTCGCGATCGCCCCGCTGATCCTCTGGGCCCTGTCGCGCGGGCGGTGGGCGATCGTGCTGCTGGTCAGCTGGGCCCTCTACGTGCTTCAGATGATCCTGCGCCTGCGGCTCCTGCCCTCGCAGTTCGAGGACTCGTTCCCGCTGCTGACCTGGCAGGCGCTGTTCGTCACGG
Source organism: Rathayibacter sp. VKM Ac-2803 (assembly GCF_009807175.1). Taxonomy (NCBI): domain Bacteria; kingdom Bacillati; phylum Actinomycetota; class Actinomycetes; order Micrococcales; family Microbacteriaceae; genus Rathayibacter; species Rathayibacter sp. VKM Ac-2803. Next base: position 1,245,392 of record NZ_WUCD01000001.1, read on the forward strand.
GGATGGTCGCGGGCTTCCACCGGCGCGAGATCCTCGTCTGGTTCGCGACCCGTGCCGGGCGGATCGTCCTCGCGGTCGCCGTGGTGGCCACGGCGGGGCTGGCGGTCTTCTCGTGGAACAACCCGTATCTCTCCAGCCCCTACGACCTGCGCCTGGGGCTCATCCCGGCGAACGCCTTCTCGGACATCTACTCGGTCGCCTTCCAGCGGACTACTCTCGACCCGGGCAGGGTCGTCAACGTGCTGCTCGTGGTCATCACCGCCTACGCTGCACTCACCGTGCTCTGGAAGCCGGCGCAGCGACTCCTCGGCTGGTTCTTCATCCCCCTCGGTCAGGCGACGCTCTACGTGTTCGTCATGCACGTCGTCTTCGTCCTGATCATCGCCAACATCCCTCTCCTGCGCGAAGGGAACACCGTGGTCAACTCGCTCGCCTACCTCGTCGTGCTCGGCCTGCTCTGGGTCATGGTGCGGACGCGCTTCCTCTACCGGATCGTGCCCCGATGAGCGCCGGAACGGCCGTGGACACCGGACCCGGGACGGAGAGCACCCTCACCTCGCCCGGCCGGATGCTCCTCCTGCGCATCATCGTGGTCCTGACGATCGTGCTCGGCGTGAACTACGTCGGCTGGCGGTGGCTGTTCTCGCTCAACTGGGACGCGTGGTGGATCGCCGTCCCGCTCGTCGCGGCCGAGACCTACAGCCTCATCGACGTCTGCCTCTTCGGGATGACCATGTGGCGGGCGAGGGGGCGGGCGGCGCCGCCTCCGCCTGCCCAGGACGCCACGGTCGACATCTTCATCACGACCTACAACGAGCCGATCGACCTGGTGATGACGACAGCGCTCGCCGCTCAGGCCGTGCGCTTCCCGCACGCCACCTGGGTCCTCGACGACGGCGACCGCGCCGAGATGCGCGCCGCCGCCGAGGGTGCGGGGCTGGGCTACATCACCCGCTCGGCCGACTGGAAGGACCGCCCCCGGCACGCGAAGGCCGGCAACCTCAACAACGCGCTCGAGCAGACCACAGGGGAGTTCCTCCTCATCCTCGACGCCGACCAGATCCCGCGGCCCGAGATCCTCGACAACACCCTCGGCTACTTCCGCGACGACGAGGTCGCGCTGGTCCAGACTCCGCAGGTGTTCTCGAACGTGGCGACGGGCGACCCGCTCGGGAGCCAGGCGCCCCTGTTCTACGGGCCGATCCAGCAGGGCAAGGACGGCTGGAACGCGGCGTTCTTCTGCGGCTCGAACGCCGTCCTGCGGCGCGAAGCGCTGATGCAGCTCGGGATCGCCGGCTACGTCCGCGAGCTCGACCGCAGCATCGCGTCGGCGCTGCGGACAGCGGCTCGCGCCGTGAGCAAGGCCCGGTCGCACCCGGCCGCCGCCGACTCGGCGGTCCGGGCGGCACTCGACGACGTCAGCAGCGCCATCAAGGAGGCGCAGGCCGCGATCGCCGGCGGCGCACCGATCGCCTCGGTCACCTACGACCTGCACCGGCGCGTCGACGCCGCGAGCTACTCGCTGGTCGCCTCCGATGTGGCCGGGCTCGAGGAGGACCTCGCCGAGATCCGCGCGCTCGCCCGCGCCTCGGGCGGTGCGGAGTCGTCGGTCGACACGATCGTCGACATCGAGCAGATCGTCCTGGGGCTCTCGGATCGCGAGCTCTCGCCGCTGAACGCCCTCGAATCGGTGCAGGCCGTGCTGCAGAGCATCGCCATCGACCGGCCGGGGGAGGCGCAGCCGATCATGCCGCTCGCGACCATCTCGGTCACCGAGGACATGGCGACGTGCATGCGCCTGCACGGCCTCGGCTGGAAGAGCGTCTACCACCACGAGCTCCTCGCCGACGGCCTCGCTCCGGAGGACGCGGGGACGATGCTCACTCAGCGCCTCCGCTGGGCGCAGGGGACGATGCAGGTGTTCCTCCGCGAGAACCCGCTTCTGCAGAAGGCGCTCAGCGTCCCGCAGCGCCTGATGTACTTCGCGACGATGTGGAGCTACATCAGCGGCTACGCGGCGGTGGTCTACTTCGCGGCGCCGATCGTCTTCCTGGTGCTCGGGATCCTGCCCGTGGCCTCGGACGCGTTCGACTTCTTCATCCGCTTCATCCCCTTCATGATCGTGAATCAGCTGCTCTTCCTGATCGCCGCGAAGGGGACCCCGACCTGGCGGGGGCAGCAGTACAGCCTGGCCCTCTTCCCGGTCTGGATCGAGGCGTGCACGACCGCGATCAACAACGTGTGGTTGAAGATCCCGCTCGGGTTCGCGGTCACGCCGAAGACGCGGCAGGAGTCGACCGGGATCCCGTGGCGCCTGATCAAGATCCAGCTCGTGGTGATGGTCCTGCTCGTCATCGCGATCATCACGGGCTGCCTCCACCTGTTCTTCAACGGTGCGGAGCCGATCGGCACGGGGGTGAACATCGCCTGGGCGGTGTTCGACCTCGTCGTGCTGAGCGTGCTCTTCCGCGCCGTCGCCTACCAGGGCTTCGAGCCCGTGCCCCCCGCTTCCCCGACCCCTGTCACCCAGACCTCGTGACCCAGAAGAAGGAGACCGCATGACGTTCACCACCGAGACCATCGAGCCCGGGATCACGATCATCCACGGCGAGGGCAAGCTGAACATGGTGGCGGCGCCCGAGCTGCGCGAGATCGTCAAGCGCTCGATCGACGACGGCAGGTCGCGCGTCGTGGTCGATCTCAGCTCCGTGTCGTTCCTCGACTCCTCCGGTCTGGGTGCCCTCGTCGGCTGCCTCAAGAGCACGCGACAGGCGGGAGGGGACCTGCGGATCTCGGCGCCGAGCAAGCAGGTCTCGATGGTCCTGAAGCTCTCGAACCTCGACCGCGTCCTCGCCCAGTTCGACACTCCCGAGGACGCCTATCGTGACTGAGCGCACCCTCCTCTTCAGGAGCCCTCCCGAGACGGTCGAGGTGGTGCACGCCGCCCTCGAGTCGCTCTGGGACGAGAGACCCGACATCGACGAGATGGACCGGATGATGTTCGAGACGGCTCTCATCGAGCTGACCGCCAACGTCATCCAGCACGGGTCGTCCTCGACCACGATCATCTGCCGGCTCGAGATCGTCGCCGACGATCTGCGGCTGCGCGCCGAGCTCGTCGACACGGCCGATCCCCCCGGGATCGACACGGGGCCGCGCGAGATGCCGGACGAGTTCGCGGAGTCGGGCCGGGGCATCGCGTTCATCCAGGCGCTCGTCGATGCGTTCGACTACGAGCGCGCGGAGGGCCGCAACGTCTGGACCCTGAGCAAGGACCGCTCGACCGGCGAGTCGTGATGCGATCAGCGACGCGCCAGCGATCACCCATCCGCACCTCCGCGTCCCGCGTCACTGCGGTGGCGATCGGACTCGACGAGCAGTCGCCGCTGGTCAAGCAGCTCCCGGTGGCGTTCCTCTTCGCGGTCGCCGTCGTGCTCAGCCTCGTCGTCCCGACGATCGAGGTGACGGATCCGGTCGCCTTCGCGCTCTCCGCGGTCGCCATGGCCGCCGCCACCGTGCTGGCGGCAGTGCTGCCCCGGATCGACCCCGAGGGCCGGGCCGTCCTCCTCGTCCCGGTCCTGGACTTCCTCGTCGTCGGAGTCCTCCGCTACTCGACCGGCGAGAGCGCGTCGATCTTCGCGTCGCTCGCGATCCTCCCGACGGTCTGGATGGCCGCCTCACCGGGGCGCCGCAGCGTCGCGTTCGCCTTCGTCGGCATCTGCGCGGGACTCGTCGTGCCCTTCCTGCTCGGCTCGACCCTCGAGGAGAACCCGAACGAGATCGCCCGCGGGTTGTTCTCGGCGGTCGCCTTCGGCCTCGCTGCCGCCGTGGTGAACGATCTCGCCCGTCTGGCGCGCGAGTTCGTCGCGAGCGTGCGGGCGCGGGAGCAGATCACGCTCCTCGAGCTCGACGAGGCGGCCCTCGTGCAGCAGGCGCTTCTGCCCAAGGCGGGCACCGATGCGGCGGGCTACGACTTCGCCGGCGTCTGCCTGCCGTCGAAGGCCGTCGGCGGCGACTTCTTCGACTGGTACCCCGTCTCCCGAGGCACCGCTTTCACCCTGGGAGACGTGATGGGCAAGGGCGTCGGCGCCGGGATCATCGCCGCGACGGTCCGCGCGGTGATCCGCAGCGCCCGCAGTCATGAGGATCTCAGGGTTCCGCTCGACCGCGCGGCTGACGCGCTCTCGTCCGATCTCGGCGACACCGCCTCGTTCGCGACCCTCTTCCACGCTCGTCTCGTGCACGCCAGCGGCGAGGTCCGCTACGTCGACGCGGGCCACGGGCTCACCCTGCACGTCCGGGCCGACGGCTCCTGGGAGCGGCTCGCGTCGCTGAACCTGCCCGTCGGCATGTGGAGCGACGAGGCGTGGAGCGTCTCGCGCGTGGTCCTCGAGCCCGGCGACGCGCTCATCAGCTGCAGCGACGGCATCCTCGACCTCTACGACGGGACGGTGGAGTCGATGCGGCACGTCGCCGAGATCGTCGTCGAGTCCTCCACGGCCGCCGAGGTCGTGGCCCGTCTGCGGGCCCTCACCGAGGCGTCACCCGAGCGCGAGGACGACGTGACGGCGCTGGTGGCGCTGCGGCTCGCCTCCTGAGGCCGGGCGTTCAGCTCCTCCGCTGGGCGAGTGCCGCCGCGAACGCCTGCGCTGAGGCGGGGGAGCTGCCGATCCGCCAGTCGACCTCCTTGTCGTGGTCGAACCAGACGACTCCGGTGACATCGCCCTGAGCGGCGAGGTACGAGATCAGGGCGCTGTTCCACTCCGACTTCACCCCGCCGGCCTCGGCCGACGCCGTCTCGGCGACGAGGATCGGCGCGCCCGGTGCCAGGGTGCGCAGCTGCGCGAGCCCCGGGCCGAACAGAGCCGACGGCGACGTCCATGAGCTCCACGCGGCCGCCGTGCCCCAGTTGTACCCGTCGAGCGCCATCACGTCGATGTACGGCGCACCCGGATACAGCCCCTGGAGCGGAGTCGACCCGGTGTACGGCACGTTGGGGCTCCACACCCACGACACGTTCGACGCGCCCTGAGCCTCGACGACATCGTGGACGTGCTGCCAGGCCGCCGCGTACGACCCCGCGGCATTGCCGTTCACGCCCTCCGACCACGGGTACCAGTCGCCGTTCATCTCGTGCGCGTAGCGGAGGAGGACGGGCTTGCCCCAGGCGGCCAGCGCGGCGCCCCACTGCCGCAGGTAGGCGTCGTGGTCACCGGCGAGGATCCGGGCGTTCGAGTAGGCGGGCTGGTCGACACCGCCTCCCCACCGCCACGGTTCCCAGGTGATGATGCTCGTCGCCCCGCGGGCCGCGACGCTGTCGAGCCCCGCGATCGGAGGCGCCTGGCCGAAGTCCTGGTAGGACAGCACGAGGGAGGGACTCTCGCCGACGAGCGCGGCGGCCTGGTCGAGCTCGGTGTTCGCCGAGGCGCCGCCGGGGGTCGTCAGGCCGAAGCGCAGCCGGGCCGTGCTCACCGCCGGTGCTCTGCCTGCCGGGCTCGTCGTGGATCCGGGACCGGCCGTGGTGGAGGCGCCGCCGAGCGTGACAGTGAACCCGGCGGTGACGGTGCGCCCGCCCGCGCGCGCCGTCACCGGGAGCGTGCCGGCCGCCGTCTCGGGGATGGTGATCGTCGCTGTGAAGGCGCCCGTCGTCGACGTGGTGAACGGTGCGGTCGCCGTGCCTGCGGTCACGGTGCCGCTGGTCTTCTTGGCGAACCCGGAGCCGGTCACGACGGTCCGGGTCCCCACCGGTCCCGAGGAAGGGGAGAGGGTGACCGAGGCAGGAGCGGCCGAGGCGGGCGCCGAGGCACCGCCGAGGAGGATCGCCGCAGCGAGCATCAGGCCGGTCGCGGCAGCGACAGTGGAGCGGAGGACGGACATGAGCGCTGGCTCCTCGGGTTCGGGTCGTCCGAAGAGTAGGTGCCGGGGAGTGCACGGCGTCCCCCCTCCCACTGGGGCGGCGGACCGCCAGGATTCCTCCGCGCTCGCCGCCGTTCCGATCCGCGGTGCGGCACCAGCGCCCGTCGAGGCGCGTACTCGGGGGCGGGCCGCAGATGTCCCCGATCCAGAGCCTGATCGTCAGTAATGTGCCGCCTATGCGCACTCTGTACCCCGAGATCGAGCCCTTCCACACCGGGATGCTCGACGTCGGCGACGGCCACGAGATCTACTGGGAGGTGTCGGGCAACCCCGAGGGCAAGCCCGTCGTCTTCCTGCACGGCGGACCCGGCGCGGGCACCTCGCCCGCCCACCGCCGCCTCTTCGATCCCGAGAAGTACCGCATCGTCCTCTTCGACCAGCGGATGTGCGGCCGCTCCACTCCGCACGCCAGCGAGCCCGGTGCCGACCTCTCGACCAACACGACCTGGTACCTCGTCGCCGACATCGAGAAGCTGCGCGAGCACCTCGACATCGACCGCTGGCAGGTCTTCGGCGGCTCGTGGGGCTCGACCCTCGCGCTCGCCTACGCCGAGACGCACCCCGAGCGCGTCACCGAGATCGTCCTCCGCGGCATCTTCACCCTGCGACGTGCCGAGCTCGAGTGGTTCTACGAGGGCGGCGCCGCGGCGGTCTACCCCGACCTGTGGGAGGCGTACACCGCCGTCGTCCCCGCCTCGGAGCGGGGCAGCTTCATCGAGGCCTACTACCGACTTCTGCACGACGAGGACCCGGCGGTGCACGGCCCGGCCGGCGTCGCCTGGACCACGTGGGAGGCGTCCACCATCTCGCTCCTGCCGCGTCCCGAGATGGTCGAGGCCTGGTCGGATCCCGCCTACGCGCTCGCCTTCGCGCGGATCGAGAACCACTACTTCGTGCACCAGGGCTGGTTCGAGGAGGGGCAGCTGCTCCGCGACGCGGGCGTGCTGCGCCAGGTGCCGGCCGTCATCGTCCAGGGCCGCTACGACATGTGCACGCCCGCGTTCACCGCGTGGGATCTGCACACCGCGTGGCCCGAGGCCGAGTTCCGCCTCATCGCCGACGCCGGCCACGCCTTCGACGAGCCCGGCATCCTCGACGCCCTGATCGAGGCGACCGACCGCTTCGCCTCCTGACGCCACGCGCCGCCTGCGCCGGGCCGACGCGACTACCCTGATCAGATGCCCGCTGACGACGCCTCCGAGATGGCCACCTGGCCCACGGGGCGCCTGCTCTCGACGGCGTCCCGCATGGTCGAGCACGCCTGGCACGGCGCCCTCGCCGAGATCGGTCTGACCCACGCGGGGCTCATCGTGCTGCACTTCCTCCAGGCCGGCCCGACCGCGCAGAAGGAGCTGGCCGCCTCGGCGCACGTCGAGGTGCAGACCATGTCGCGCACCATCGAGCGCCTCGAGCGCGAGGGCCACGTCGAGCGCGCCAGCGACCCCGCCGACCGGCGCCGGCAGCTCGTCTCGCTGACCCCGAAGGGCGTCGAGGCGTGGCAGCGCGCCCACCGCCTCGAGGTCGACATGCTCCCGGGCACCTTCGAGCAGGGTCCGCTCCGGGAGGCGCTGCTCGACATCATCCGCGACGCGAGCGAGTCCCGCTGGGGCTGAGCGCGCCCGCAAGCCCCCTCGCGAGATCGGGCGCTTCGCTACCGTGACCGCATGACCTTCAACGACGACTCCCAGCTCAGCGGCGGCAAGGTCCGCAGGCGCGGCCGCACGACGGGCATCGCGGTCGGAGGCGGTGCCGGCGTGGTCATCGTCCTCGCGCTCCTCTCGCAGCTGCTCGGCGTGAACCTGTCGGGCCTGGGCGAGGTGCTCGGCGGAGGCGGTGCCGCGCCCGAGGGCGTGACCAGCACCGCGGTCGCCTGCGACAGCGGCGCCGACGCGAACACGCAGGTCGACTGCCGGCTCGAGGGGGCCGCGGAGTCGCTGGACCGCTACTGGGGCACCGCGACCGGCGCGCTGGGCGTCGCCTATACGACTCCGGCGGGCGTCGACCTCTTCGAGGATCAGATCCAGACGGGCTGCGGAGGCGCGACCGCCGCGGTCGGGCCGTTCTACTGCCCGCCGGATCAGACGATCTACCTCGACACCGACTTCTTCGACGAGCTGCGGACCCGCTTCGACACCTCGGGCGGTTCGCTCGCGCAGATGTACATCCTGGCCCACGAGTGGGGGCACCACATCCAGAACCTGACGGGTGCGATGGAGTCGGCCGACCGCTCCGGGACCGGGCCCGACTCCGACTCCGTGCGCCTCGAGCTGCAGGCCGACTGCTTCGCCGGAGCGTGGGTCGGCGACGCGTCGACGGTGCCGGACGAGACGGGCACCCCCTACCTCAAGCCCGTGACGGCGCAGGAGTACCAGGACGCGCTCGGCGCCGCGGCGGCGGTCGGCGACGACCGCATCCAGGAGCAGGCGACGGGCACCGTCGATCCCGAGGGCTGGACGCACGGCTCGGCCGAGCAGCGCCAGCGCTGGTTCCAGGCCGGCTTCGAGGGCGACGCCGCGAGCTGCGACACCTTCGCGGCCGCCCAGCTCTGACGCGAACCGCACCGCCTCACGACACCGAGTCGGCCGGCTCCTCCATGTACCACTCCGTGAACGAGCACGCCCGCCCGTCGTCGGCGAACCGGATGACCCAGAGATTCAGGTAGGTCGTGTCGCCCGGGTAGATGGTCCGCGCCTCCACCACAGCGGTCCCCTCGGTGAGCGCGACGAGTCCCCAGGCGAACGTCGGGTCGCCCGGCTCCTCCTCCGCCCGCCACCACTCGACGATCGCGTCGCGCGGAGTGATCGCGTCGCGGTACGGCGCCGTGAAGTACTCGGCGTCCTCGGTGAACAGGGCGGCCACGTCGTGCGGGTCATCGCTGGCCCAGGCCTTCTCGTAGCCGGCGATCCAGCTCTCGATGTCGATCATCCGCCCATCCTCCGCCTGCCGCGGCGGGCTCGGAAGACTCCGCGGGAAGGATCCCGACCCGCGCTCGGCTCGATACCGGAGCCGGCCGATGCAAAGCTGGGCAATACGACGCACCGCCGACACCGAAGGACCTCTGTGCCCTCCCCTCGCTCCCTCGCCCGCTCTCCGGATCCGCGGCTGATCACCGCCGTCCTCGCCTTCGCCGGCATGAGCGCCTCCTTCATGCAGACCCTGGTCGTGCCGATCCAGTCGGAGCTGCCGACCCTCCTCGGCGCCGATCGCAGCGAGACCGCGTGGGTGATCACCGCGACACTGCTCAGCGCGTGCATCCTCACCCCGGTGTCCGGCCGGCTCGGCGACCTCTACGGCAAGCGGCGGATGGCGGTCGCCGCGCTCGTGGTCCTCGTGATCGGCTCGATCGTCTGCGCGTTCGCCGGCGACGTCTGGACGCTGGTCGTCGGTCGAGCGCTGCAGGGCGCCGTGATGGGAGTCATCCCGCTCGGGATCTCGATCCTCCGAGACACCCTGCACCGCGACCGCCTCCCCGGCGCGATCGCCCTCGTCAGCGCGACCCTCGGCATCGGCGGCGCGCTCGGACTCCCGCTCAGCGCCCTCGTCGCGCAGAACCTCGACTGGCACGTCCTGTTCTGGATGTCGGCGGCCCTCGGCGTGCTCGACATCGTGCTCGTCCTCCTCGTGGTGCCGGTGTCGACCCTGCGCGCGCCCGGCAGCTTCGACGTCGTCGGCACGATCGGGCTCGCCATCGGACTCAGCGGCATCCTGATCGCCGTCTCGCGCGGCAACGACGCGGGCTGGACCAGCCCCGCGATCCTCGGCTCCGGCCTCGGCGGCGTCGCGGTCCTGCTGATCTGGGGCTGGTACGAGCTGCGGCAGTCCAGCCCGCTCGTCGACCTGCGCGTGGCCGCGCGACCCGCCGTGCTGTTCACCAACCTCGCCTCCGTGGCGGTCGGCTTCGCCTTCTTCGGCGCCCAGATCACGCTGCCGCAGATGCTCGAGTCGCCGCCGCTGGCCTCGGGCGCGGGCTTCGGGCTCAGCCTGATCGTGGCCAGCCTCGTCCTGGCCCCGTCCGGCCTGGCGATGATGGCGACGTCGCCGGTCGCCGCGCGCCTCTCTGCCTCGTCCGGACCGCGGATCGTCCTGATCTCGGGCGCCGCGCTGATCGCCCTCTCGTACCTGCTGGTGCTCCCGTTCGGCACCGAGGTCTGGCAGATCCTCGTGATCAACGCGCTGATCGGAGTCGGCCTCGGCCTCGCCTACGCCGCGATGCCCACGCTGATCATGCGCGCCGTGCCCTTCTCCGAGACCGCCGCCGCCAACGGGCTCAACTCGCTGATGCGCACCCTCGGCACGACCCTGTCGTCGGCCGTCACCGCCGCGGTGCTCGCCCAGCTAACGGTCACGGTCGGCGCGGTCGACGTCCCGAGCTCCGAGGGCTTCCGCACCACCTTCGTGATCGGCGCGATCGGTGCCGTCGTCGCCGTCGTGCTGGGGCTGCTGATCCCGAAGGTCTCGCGTCCGGACGCGCGCCCCGCGCTGCCCTGACCGCCGGGCCTGTCAGGGCAGGGAGACCTACTCGTCGTCCTCCGCGAGCATCCGCTCGATCTGCAGCTCGCGCAGCCGCGCCGTCGTCAGCTGGTTCTCGCGCGCGGCGATGGCCAGGCGGCAGAGCAGCACGGCGAGCACGATCAGGACCACCGCGATCACGACCACGAAGACGGCGTACAGGACGAAGACGAAGTTGAAGCCGGTCACCATCGTCCGACCCTACTGACGCGCCGCGCCCCGCGGCATCCCCCGCCCGGCGGACCGCGGCCGGTCTCCGGAGCACCTCCGGCTCGTGGAACTCGGTCCGGCTCGCGGGATATAGACCCTCCGGCGAGCCGCACCGGATCCTGCGAGCCCGACCGCCCGCCCGCCCCGAGTCGCGCCACCCGCGCGCCCACTCCTACTCTGGGCGGAGGGCGCGCCGTCGCCGGGGGAGCGGAGGCGCGATGCACGTCGAGCGGGTCGAGTCGCGCGCGCAGTACGACGACTTCAGCCTCCTGCCCGGGCGCCTGCACCCCCGCTCGCTCACCGTCCCGCTGCCCGACGCGCTGCTGAAGTCGTGGTGGCGCGGGTCGCGCCTGCGGCCGGCCGGAGTCGAGCTGCTCCTCGTCCGCGACCACGGCGGTCGCGTCGTCGGCCGCACGACCGTGCACTCCGATCCGCGGCTCGACGCCCGGGTCGGCGCCCGCACCCTGCTGTTCGGCGCGACCGAGTTCGCCGACGCCGAGGCGGCCGCCGCGCTGTTCGACGCCGTGACCGAGCGGGCGAGCGGGCACGAGCAGATCCTCGGTCCGGTGTCGCTGCTGCCCCACGAGGGCGGCGGAGTGATCACGAGCGGCTTCTCGCAGCGCGGCTTCGATCGCGTGCTCTGGAACCCGCCGAGCTACCCGGGCGTCTACGAAGACGCGGGCTTCGAGCGGATCTGGGAGGGCGACACCTGGAGCGTCGAGACGGTGCCGAGGCAGGCGGGTGTCCCGCTCGGTCCGGTGGCCCCCGAGGAGTGGGCGGCCGCGGGCCTGCGCCCCGGCCGTCTCACCGCCGCCCGCACCGAGGCCGCTCGCGCCGAGATGCTCGACGTCCTCAACCGCGCCCACGCCGGGTCACCGTCCGGGATCGAGGTGACGGCGGGCGAGGTCCAGCGCGGCTCGACCGCCGCCGCCGCGATGGCCGCGCTGCTCGACCCCGACATCCTGCGCCTCGCCACCGACGAGGCGAGCGGCCGGATCGTCGGCTTCGCCCTGGCCGTCCCCGACTACACCCGCTTCCTGCAGAGCACCCGCGGCCGCATGGGCGTCGTCGAGCACGCTCAGGCGCTCGTGACCCGCTCCCGGTTCCGCCAGGAGGCGGTGCTGCAGCTGCAGTGCACCGATCCCGAGGATCAGGGGCGCGGAGTCGGCACCCTCCTCGGCCGCGATCTCCAGGCGCACCTCGCCGAGCGCGGGTACCGGCGCCTCCGCGTGCCCGCCATCGCCCGTGACGGGTCGTCGGCGGCACGCGCCCAGCTCGAGCGCTTCGGCGGCGTGCCGATGCACGGCGTCACCTTCTACCGGCGCGCGGTGGGCTGAGGGTCGGTCAGCGGCAGGCGGAGGCGATCGCCACCGCGTCCGCACCCGGGTCGCCGTAGGGCTCCGTGCCCGAGCCGTCCGCGAACCCCTGCGACAGCGCCCACGCCGTCGCCCACTTCTCGTCGTCGCCCTCGAACGGAGCCGCGCGGTACAGCTCGTAGCAGCCGTCCTTCGAGGTGATGGCGTGCCCGACCTCGTGGGCGACCAGCCCGCGGGTCCACTCCGCGCCCCAGTTGCGCTGGATGCTCTCGGTCAGCTGGATCGTCGCCGGCGCCCCGTCCTCGAGCGTCCACGTCGCGAGCCCGGCGCCGCTGTCGAGCGAGCCGTAGGCGACTCCGTCGATCTCGATGCTCTCCTCCCAGCTCACGTCGATCGGCACGCCGCCCGCGATCGAGTCGGCGAAGTCGAGCACCTGCTGCTTGCGCGGCCAGTCGGCGGAGGCGCGCTCGGCGAGGCCGTCGGCCTGCGACTGCTGCAGCTCGGCGACGCGGGCGAGGTAGGCGCGCAGGAGCGCGGGTTCTCCCAGATCGACGGGCTCGTCGGATCCGCCGTAGCCGTAGAGCGCGCGCTCCACGAGCCAGCGCTGCTCGTGCGTCGCGGCGGTGCTCGCCTCGGCGAGGGCGGTGCCGACCTCGGCCGTCGACGCGGCGAAGTCGGCGGAGGCGGTGCGCGCCTCGCCGAGCAGCGGACGGATCCGCGCGGTCTGCTCCCGCTGCTCGGCCGCGTCGTCCTCGAGCGCGTCGGAGCGCTCGTCGAAGCCGTCGGCCGCGTCGAAGCGCTCCTCGGTCTCCTCGGGGTCGACGGGAGGGAGCACCGCCGCGCGCTCGCCGACCGGCACGTCATCGGCCGCGTCCACGACCCGATCGATCGCGCTCAGGTACTCGTCGCGGCTCACCGCGTCGACGGCGGCCGGATCCGCCGCGGCCACTGCGCTGCGGACGCCGTCCGTCTCGACCGCGACCGCGGCCTCGAGCGCGTCCCACTCCGCGACGGCGTCGTCGTGGTCCTGCGCGGTCTCGACGAGTCGTGTGCCCGCCTCCTCGAAGCGCTGCTCGGCGACCTGGCCGCGCACGACGACGGTCGTCACGGTTCCGCCGACCGCCAGCGCGAGCACGACGCCGGCCGCGATGCCGAGGCGCGCCCCGCGCGACAGGGCGCGCCGAGGCGGGCGCCCCGGGGAGAGAGCGGCCGGATCGGGCGGCGGGAACGAGCCGGGCGCGGCTCCGGGTGCGGTCGTGCTCACGCGCCCAGTATCGCCTGCGGGACGGGCGTGTCCGCACTCACATCCGGCGCTTATGCGACCGCGCGTAGGGTGTCCGACTGTGGATCCCCGCTCGCCAGACACCGTCGCCGTGCCTCCGCTGACCGATGCGGTCGCGCAGGCCCTCGACGCGACCACCGTCGCCGAGATCCGGGCGCTCCGCGACGACTTCGCGCGCTTCATGCTGCAGTACAAGTTCGGCATGGACGAGATCGTCACGAAGGTGTCGATCCTGCAGGAGGAGTTCCGCGAGCTGCAGGAGTACAACCCGATCGAGCACGTCACCAGCCGGCTGAAGTCGGCCGACAGTCTCATCGAGAAGATCGAGCGCAAGGGCTGCGAGACCACGTTCGAGGGCATCGCGGGCGCCATCACCGACATCGCCGGAGTGCGGATCACCTGCAGCTTCGTCTCGGACGTCTACCGGGTGTTCGAGCTGCTCACCTCGCAGTCCGACGTGACCGTCCTCGAGGTGAAGGACTACATCGCCGAGCCCAAGGAGAACGGCTACAAGAGCCTGCACGCGATCGTCGAGGTCCCGGTGTTCCTGTCCGGAGGCTCGGTGAACGTCTGCGTCGAGGTCCAGTTCCGCACCATCGCGATGGACTTCTGGGCGAGCCTCGAGCACAAGATCTACTACAAGTACGACCGCCAGGTCCCGCAGGAGCTGCTCGACGGCCTCGCCGACGCCGCGCGCACCGCCGCCAGTCTCGACTCCGACATGGAGCGCCTGCACCGCCAGGTCCGCGGCGAGCTGCCGCTGAGGGACGCATCGGCGCCACGCGCCGTCGACGTCTGAGCCGCGCCTTCCCGGTTCCGCGGGCCTCAGCTGAGCGCCGTCACCAGCACCAGCAGGAGCACGGCCGTCCCGTTCAGCGTCGCGTGCGACACGATCGCCGCCCCGAGCCGGCCCGTCACCGTCGAGATCCAGCCGTGCGCGAGCCCCGCGATCACGGTGGTCGTGCCGAGCGTCACGATCGTCGCCGGGTTCACCATCTGGTGCCCGTGCAGCAGGGCGAAGACGGCGGTCGACGCGATGACGCTGAAGACGGCCGCCCAGATCCGGCGACCGCGGGTAGGAGGCGCCTCGTCCGTGCGCCGGCGCAGCATCCGGTTCCGCACGGCCCGCATCACGACACCGCGGCAGAGGATCTCCTCGACGATCGGCGCGACCACGACGGGGATGACGACCGAGCTGAGCACGAACCACAGCGGATCGGGCTCGAGGTCGAGGTTCGTCTGCGCATCCTGCAGGTACGGCGAGAAGACCAGCAGCACGGCGACGATCGCCAGGCGCACGCCGATGCCGAGCCCGATGCCGATCGGGATGTCGACCCAGCGGAACCGCAGGCCGTAGTCGGCGGCGAGCGACCCCAGGCCGCGCAGCCGCGACGCCGCGATCGGGACGACCAGCCCGACCAGGTAGCTCCCGAACGCGCCCGCGAACAGCAGACCGGGGGAGTAGGGCAGCACACCGAACCCGAAGAGCAGGATGAGCGCGCCCAGCGGCACGACGATCCCCACGATCGTGAGCACCGCGGTCGGCAGGCCCCAGCGCACCCGCGGGTCGGGCAGGTAGAGGAGAGAGGAGTACGGGGCTCCCACCGAGGGCTGCGGCTCGGCCGGCAGCCAGCCGTCGTACGAGGCGGGCGCACCCGGCAGCATCGATCCGGTCGGGGGCGCCCACCCGCGCGGCGCGGACTCCGGAGGATCGAGGGCGATCGTCGACGGGTCGGGCGGCGGGAAGGCGGAGTCCATGGCCGGATCAGCCTACGCAGGCGACCTGGGCGAACAGCCCCGTCCCGGAGACGAGGGCCCCGGGACGAAAGAAACCCCCGCCATGTAGAAGCTAGGCGAGGGTTTCCGTGGCTCCGACGGGCGTCGATCCCGTGACCTCACGATTTTCAGTCGTGCGCTCTACCAACTGAGCTACAGAGCCGTGCGACGAGAACGCCGCAGGGGCCGCACGTGGCGACCCCGATGAAAAGGCCCTTCCTCTCGGAAGGGCCTCTCTGCGACCCTGACGGGACTTGAACCCGCGACCTCCGCCGTGACAGGGCGGCACGCTAACCAGCTGCGCTACAGGGCCTCGTTGCGAAGACAAGCATACTGCCTTCGAGGCTGTTCGATTTTCACGCCCCGACCCTCGCGGATCGGTGCACTTGCAGGTAGTCGTGGTGAAGCCGGCCCATCGTGACCCCAACGGGATTCGAACCCGTGCTGCCGCCGTGAAAGGGCGGTGTCCTAGGCCACTAAACGATGGGGCCGGGAGCTCGCGGGGCGACCCTGCGATCGACCCCCCATCACTACCGACACGCAAGCATAGGGATACCGAGCCGGATATGCAAAACCGAAGGTTTCCGGCGTGTGAAGAAGCCCGTCCGGGGCCGGAGCCGCTCTAGGCGCGCCGGTAGTGCCTTGACTAGGGTTGGTCGGAATTGCAATCCTCCGCGCGATGGAGCCGCACCGTCGGCGGAGGAGGCTCCACCGACACTCCAGAGGTCCCATGCTCCACTCGCCGCGCCGCTCTCGCCCCGCTCGGTCCTCCGACGCGCCGCGGCCCGGTCGACTCCGCGGCGCTGCCCTGGCCTCCGCCGTCCTCGCCCTCCTCGCCGGCCTCCTCGTCGCGACGCCCGCGCAGGCCGTCGAGTACCCGTCGTGGGAGGACGTCGAGGCCGCCAAGGGCGACACCGCCGCCGCCGCCGCCCAGGTCGAGAACATCACCTCCCTGATCGACGGCCTGCAGGACGAGGTCGCCGCCGCCCAGGAACTCGCGCAGCAGCGCGGCGAGGAGTACTTCGCCGCTCAGGAGGCGTTCGACCAGGCCGCCGAGCGCGCGACCGATCTCGACACGCAGGCCACCGCCAGCGCCGACGAGGCCGACGCCGCCTCGCAGCAGGCGGGCCTGCTCGCCGCGCAGCTCTACCGCACCACCGGCACCGACCTCTCGGTCAACATCTTCCTCGACGGGCAGGACGGCGAGGCCGACGACCTGCTCTCGAAGATCGGCAACATGTCGAAGCTCGTCGAGCGCTCGAACGCGATCTACGAGCAGGCGAGCACCTCGCGCAACACGGCGTCCTCCCTCGCCGAGCAGGCGAAGGTCGCGCAGACCGAGCGCGAGCGCCTGAGGGTCGCCGCCGAGAGTGCGCTGGCCGAGGCCACCTCCGCCCAGGCCGCCTCCGAGTCGGCGCTCGCCGAGCAGCAGCAGCAGGGCATCATCCTCGAGGAGCAGCTCGCGGCACTGCGCGACACGGAGTCGCGCACCGTCGCCGAGTACCAGGCCGGCGTCGCCGCGCGCGAGGCCGAGCGCCAGCGCAAGCTCGCCGAGGAGGCCGCGGCCCGCGCGGCGGCCGCCGAGGCCTACCGCGCGGCGCAGGCCGCTCAGGCCGCCGCCGCGGCGGCCGCACGACCGAGCTCCGGAGGAAGCGGCAGCTACGCCGCGCCGGCACCCTCCGCGGGCGGCGGCTCGACCGCCGTCAGCGACTCCGGCTGGGTCCGCCCCGCCGCAGGGCGCATCACCGGGACCTTCGGCCCCCGCGGCAGCATCTCGACCGGTGGCGGCTCCAGCAGCAACTCGCACCGCGGCACCGACATCGCCGGCGGCTGCGGGATCCCGATCTACGCGGCCCACAGCGGCACCGTGTCGTACGCGGGCCCCAACGGCACGTACGGCAACTGGATCCTGCTCGACCACGGCGACGGCATCAGCACGGGCTACGCCCACATCGTCGCGGGCGGCATCTACGTCAGCGTCGGCGAGCGCGTCGAGGCCGGACAGCAGATCGCGGCCGTCGGCTCGACCGGCGCCTCCACCGGGTGCCACCTGCACTACGAGACCCGCGTCAACGGCGTCGCCGTCGACGCTCAGCCCTTCATGGCCGCACGAGGAGTCACACTTGGTTGACGCGAAGACGACCGCCCGCAGCTTCACCCCGGCACCGCGTGAGCGGACCTGGAGGGGCCGGCTGCCGCTGGCCGTCTCGGCCGCCTTCGCGGTGACCGCCGTCACCGCCTCCCTCGGTCTGACGCCCGCCACCGCGGACGACCCGAGCTACCCGTCGTGGGACGACGTGCAGAACGCCAAGGCCGACGAGGCGACCAAGCAGGCCGAGATCGACTCGATCACCGCCCTGATCGCCGGTCTCCAGACCCAGGTCGACGACGCGTCGGTCGTCGCGATGAAGAAGGCCGAGGCCTGGCGCCAGGCGTCCGAGTCGCTCGCCGCCGCCGCGCAGACCGTCGACGAGCTCGAGGCCCAGGCCGCCGAGGCCTCGACCAAGGCCCAGACGTCGCGGATGCGCGCGGGCCTCCTCGCCGCGCACCTCTCCCGCGCCGCGGGCGGAGACCTCTCGATGAGCCTCGTCGCGAGCGGCGAGAACGCCGGCGACCTGCTCTACCAGCTCGGCGCGATGTCGCAGCTGACCGAGCAGTCGCAGAAGGTCTACTCGGACGCCCTCGCCGACAAGCAGAACGCCGAGTCGCTCGCCGAGCAGGCCGACGTCGCGGTCGTCGAGCACCAGAAGCTGTCCGACGCCGCCGACGAGGCGCGCTCCGTCGCCGACGCGGCCGCCGCCTCCGCCCAGGCCGCGCTCGCCGCGCAGGAGGAGAAGTCGTCCGAGCTCATCGCCCAGCTCGCGCTGCTCAAGGACTCCACCGTCGAGATCGAGACCGCGTTCCTCGCGGGCGAGCAGCAGCGCAAGGCCGCGGCCGCCGCCGCAGCAGCGGCCGCCCAGGCTCAGGCCGAGGCCGAGGCCGCCCAGGAGGCGGCGCAGCCGGCTCAGGCGCCCGCGGCGTCCCAGCCCGAGTCCCCGGCGCAGCAGCCGGCTCCTGCGGCGCCGCCTGCCGCCGCTCCAGCGCCCGCTCCCGTTCCGGCAGCACCGGAGGCTCCGGCTGCCCCGGAACCCGTCGTCCAGCAGCCCGCGCCGGCACCCGTTCCGGCAGCGCCCGTGCCCGCTCCGGCCCCGGCGCCCGTCTCGAACTCCAACACCGTCGAGATCGCGATCGACTACGCGATGCAGCAGCTGGGCGAGCGCTACGTGCTCGGCGGCATGGGCCCCGACGTCTGGGACTGCTCCGGCCTCACCAAGCAGTCGTACGCCTCCGCCGGCGAGTACATCGGCACGCACTCGGCGACCAACCAGTACAACGAGATGTCGGCTCAGGGCAAGCTCGTCCCCTACAGCCAGCGTCAGCGCGGCGACCTGATCTTCTGGTCCGACTACCCGGGCGACTACTACCACGTCGCCATCTACCTCGGCGGCGACCAGATCATCGAGGCGCCGAACCCGAACTCGCCGGTGCGGATCCACTCCATCTGGGGCAGCCCCACCGGGATGGTCGGCCGCCCGGCCTCCTAGTCCAGTCGCAGAACGAGGGAACCCGCTCCCGTCGAGACGTCCAGCTGCTGCTGGATCCCTCGACGGGAGCGGGTTCCCTCGTTTCAGAGGCGGAAGGTCAGTGACCCTCCTCCGCCAGCTTCTTGATGCCGTCCTGGACGATCTGCTCGGCCTCAGCCGCGTCGCCCCAGGCCTCGACCTTGACCCACTTGTTGGGCTCGAGGTCCTTGTAGCGCTCGAAGAAGTGCTTGATCTCGTTCTTGGTCTGCTCGGGCACGTCTCCGATGTCCTGGATGTGCTGCCAGCGCGGGTCCTTCGCGGGGACCACGACGACCTTGGCGTCCGAGCCGGCCTCGTCGCTCATGTTGAGGACGCCGACCGGGCGCACCGAGACGCCGACGCCGGGGAACACGGGGTACTCGAGCAGCACCAGCGCGTCGACGGGGTCGCCGTCGAGGCCGAGGGTGTTCTCGAAGTAGCCGTAGTCCGTCGGGTAGACGAAGGAGGTGAACAGCACGCGGTCGAGGTAGACGCGACCGGTCTCGTGGTCGACCTCGTACTTGTTGCGGCTGCCCTTGGGGATCTCTACGACGACGTCGTATGCGGCCATGTTCGCTCCTTGAGTCGGTGGCGCCGTGAGCGGCGCATCGGCGGATCGGACCCGCCTCCCGAGCACTCACTCGGGGGGCCGGATCGCTGGCATTACGTTACTTGATGTGCCCGATCGCCCCCGCCTGACTCCTGCCGTCGCCGATATCCGCCGTGCCGTGCGCGCGAGCCTCGACGAGCTAGAACCCGACGTGCTGGTGCTGGTCGCGCTGAGCGGGGGAGCGGACTCGCTCGCGCTCGCCTCCGCCGTCGCGTTCGAGGCACCCCGCGGCGGGCGTCGCGCCGGCGCGGTGATCGTCGATCACGGTCTGCAGGAGGGATCGGCCGCGGTCGCGCAGCGGGCCTCGGAGCAGGCGCGCGCGCTCGGGCTCTCGCCGGTGCTCCGCGAGGTCGTCTCGGTGGCGCCCGCGGGCGAGGGCGGTCCGGAGGCGGCGGCGCGCACCGCGCGGTACCGCGCCTTCGACGACGCTCTGGTCGCCACGGGCGCCGCGGCGATCCTCCTCGCGCACACCCTCGACGACCAGGCCGAGACCGTGCTGCTGGGGCTGGCGCGCGGCGCCGGCGCGGCGAGCCTGCACGGGATGGCGGCGGTCAGCGGGCCGCTGCGGAGGCCGCTGCTCGCGATCCGCCGGGAGAGCACCCGGGCGGCGTGCGCCGACGGCGGGCTCGAGTTCTGGGACGACCCGCACAACGTCGACGAGCGCTTCTCGCGCGTCCGGGTGCGCCGGAGCGTGCTGCCCGTGCTCGAGGACGAGCTCGGGCCCGGCATCGCGGAGGCGCTCGCCCGCACCGCCGACCAGCTGCGCGAGGACTCCGACGCGCTCGATGCGATGGCCCTCGACTGGGCGCTCGAGCTGGTCGGCCAGAACGACGACGGTCACGTCACGGTCGACGCCCGCGGCCTCGCGGCCGACCCGCCGGCACTGCGCCAGCGCATCATCCGCCTGGTCGTCGCCAACGAGTTCGGAGTCTCGCTCTCGCGCACCCAGACCCTCGCGGTCGCCGCCCTGGTCACCGACTGGCACGGCCAGAAGGGCGTCGACCTCCCCGGCGTCCGCGCGACCCGGGTGGGCGCCGCCCTGGTGTTCGCGCCTGCGAGCTGACCGGCCTCAGCGAGCTGACGCGCCTCCTCGAGCTGACCCGCGCCCGCGACCTGACCCGCGTAGTCGCCTTCCTCGCTGATCGAGTAGCCCGCGGAGCGGGCGTATCGAGATCCACCAGCGTCAGAAGTCCGGATCGACGGCGTGATCTGCTGACGCCGGCGGGTCTCGATACGCCCCTGCGGGGCTCCTCGACCAGCATGCCGGGGCGGGCGCCGGCCTCGCCCTCCCCGCGGTCCGCGGGCCGGCGGAGCCGACCCGTAGAGTGGCCGGGTGGAAGCAGCCGACATCGCCGATGACATCACCGAGGTCCTCTTCACCGAGGCCGAGATCCATGAGCGGATCCGCGGTCTCGCCCGCGCGATCGAGCGCGACTACGCCGGCGAGAACCTCCTCATCGTCGGGGTCCTGCGCGGCGCCGTCATGGTGATGGCCGATCTCGCCCGCGAGCTCAAGCTCGACATCGTGATGGACTGGATGGCCGTCTCCTCCTACGGCAGCAGCACCAAGTCCTCCGGCGTCGTCCGCATCCTGAAGGACCTCGACACCGACATCACCGACCGAAAGGTGCTGATCGTCGAGGACATCATCGACTCCGGTCTCACGCTCTCGTGGCTGCAGGGCAACCTGCGCAGCCGCGGCGCCGAGTCGGTCGAGATCTGCGCGCTGTTCCGCAAGCCCCGCGCCGCCAAGGTCGAGGTCGACGTCGCCTACGTCGGCTTCGACATCCCCAACGACTTCGTCATCGGGTACGGACTCGACTACGCCGAGCGCTACCGCAACCTCCGCGATGTCGCGATCCTCGCTCCCCACGTCTACGAGTAGCCGCCGCGCCGACACGGCCCAGCGGAGCCTCGAGCGGCTCTTCGGCGCGCCGGTGCTCGGGTACCACAACAGCTACCCGACCTCGCTCCGAGCCGATCTCGAGTTCGACTACTGGTGGCTCGCGCACGCGATCGACGCCCAGGTCGACGCCTTCGAGCGCACCGGAGACGCCGAGCACCTCGAGCGGGCGTCGCGGCTCCACCGCGCGATCCGCCTCCGCAACGGCGGCCGGCTGGTCAACGGCTACTTCGACGACATGATGTGGCTCGGAGGTGCGCTCGCGCGGCTCGGCGAGGCGACGGACGAGCCGAGGTGGCTCGACCGCGCCGACCACCTCTGGCGCTTCGCGGTCGATCGCGGCTGGAACCTCCGGCACGGCGCGAGCCTCGCCTGGCGCCGCCGACAGCTCGACTACAAGAACGCGCCCGCCAACGGCCCGTTCGCCATCCTCGGAGCCCGGCTGGAGCGCCTCCGACCCGACGGCCGCGAGGAGCTCTCGCGCGCCGCCCTCGACTGGATGCACGTGCGCCTGCGCGACGCCGAGACCGGATTCGTCGCCGACGGCATCGGCCGCGAGGGCGGCTCGGCGCGCGACGACTGGGCGTTCAGCTACAACCACGGCGTCTACATCGGCGCGGCGCTCGCCCTGCACCGCCTGCGCCCCGACCCGCGGCTCGTGGCGCACGCCTCCCTCACCGCCGACGATCTGCTGACGCGCCTCGCTCCCGACGGCGTCTTCGTCGACCAGGGCACGGGGGACGGCGCCCTGTTCGGCGGCATCGCCTACCGCCACCTGGTCGACCTGGCCACGACCGACGGAGTCGTCCCCGCGACCGCCGAGCGCCTCCGCCGCTTCGTCACCGGCAGCGTCGAGGCCCTCTGGAGCACGAGTGAGCGCAACGGGCTGCTGCTCGCGGGTCCGCGCTGGGATGCGCCTCCCACCCTGCCGGCCACCCTCTCGGCCCAGCTCGGCGCCGTGCTCGCGACGGAGGCGGCGGCGGCCCTCGATCGCGCGCCAGACTGAGACGGTGAGAGCCGAGAGAGCACGCCCCGGGCGCAGGGTCGCCGTCGTCATCAATCCGAGCAAGTTCGACGACGTCGGTGCCGCCGAGGATCTGGTCGCCACCGTCGCCCGCCGTCTCGGTTGGGACGAGCCGCTCTGGTTCGAGACCAGCGTCGACGACTCCGGCGCCTCGGCCGCCCGCGCGGCGCTCGAGGCGGGCGCCGACGTGGTCTGCGCGATGGGAGGCGATGGCACGGTCCGCGCGGTCGCCGCCGTGCTCCGCGGCACGGGGGTGTCCTACGGACTCCTGCCCAGCGGCACCGGCAACCTGCTCGCCCGCAATCTCGGACTCCCGCTCGGGTCCCTCGCCGAGGCCGTCGAGATCGCGCTGCTCGGGCAGGACCGCGCCATCGACGTGGGCACCGCCGTGTTCGACGACGGCGAGGAGCGGGTGTTCATGGTGATGGGCGGAGTCGGGCTCGACGCCGAGATCATGGACAAGACCGACGAGGAGCTGAAGAAGAAGGTCGGCTGGGGCGCCTACGTCGCGGCGGGCGCGCCGGCGATGTTCAAGGCCGGCTTCGAGGCGACGATCACGATCGACGGCGCACCCGAGCCGCCGACCCGCTGCCTGATGGTGCTCGCCTGCAACTGCAGCTCGGTGGTCGCCAACATCGAGCTCGCCGCCGGCGCCGTGCTCGACGACGGCGATCTCGAGCTCGTTCTGCTGCGCCGCCGCTTCGGCCTGGCGCTCGACGTGGCGACCGGGAATCGCAACGGCCTCGCCTCCCTCCGGCAGTGGCCGGGCCGCGAGTTCGCGTTCGAGCTCGATCAGCCCGTGCTGGCCGAGCTCGACGGAGACCCCGTCGGGCGCACCACCGCCGGACGGTTCGGCGTCGACCCGGGCGCGCTGGTCGTCCGCCTGCCGGTGCCGACCCCCAAGAGCCCGGGGCTCACTCCGCACGACTCGCTGATCATCGACACCACCTCGATCGCGACGATCGTCCCGGACCAGGAGACCGCCTGACGATCGGCGTCGCTTGCGCGCTTTCTTTTACGGTTGTAAGTTACTTACGAACGTAAGAGACGGGGCGCTGCCTCGACTCCGGAGGAGAAGAGGGCCCCTGTGACCGATCCGCGGCTGACCCGCTCGCGCGACCTGCTGACGGCGGCGATCACCACCGCCCTCGACCGGCCCGGCGACGCGCAGCCCTCGATCACCGAGCTCTGCGCGGCCGCCGGTGTCAGCCGGCCCACCTTCTACCAGCACTTCGGAGACGTCCCCTCGCTCATCGAGGCGGCGGCCGTCGAGCGGATGCACGCGCTCTTCGCGGCGGCGACGCCCGTCTCGTCCGCCCAGGAGTGGGAGCCGGCCGTGCCGCGGGTCGTCCACGGCCTGCTCGACGGCCTCCTCGTGCACGCCGACTTCTACCGCCGGGTGCTCACCGGAGGCACGGCGCGCGCGGTGCAGGAGTCGGTCGTCGCGTTCCTCGCCCGCCGGCTGCTCACGTTCTCGCCGCTCGCCGCCCGCGAGCCCGGCGCCGGCGACCACGCCCGCGTCGAGCGCTTCGCCACCTTCCTGGCGGCGGGCACCACGTGGCTCGTCGTCGGCTGGCTGCTCGAGGGCGACCCGCGCCGCCCGGTCGCCGACGCGGCCGCCGACATCGCCGAGCTCCTCGTCACCGGAGTCGCGTCGCAGCGGCTCGCCGCTCTCCACTCCACCTCCGCGAAGTAGAAGGATCATGCCCACCTCAGCCCTCCGTCGTGCCCTCGGGCGCGTCCAGCCCCGCCTCGTCGTCGTCTTCGCCGCGATCGCGCTCATCCCGCTGATCTACGCGGGGCTGCTGACCTCGGCGAACCTCGATCCGACCCACACCCTCGACACCGTGCCCGCCGCCGTCGTGAACGAGGACACGGGTGCGACCGCCGCCGACGGCTCGGCGCTCGCCCTCGGCGACTCGGTGACCGACGAGCTGCTCTCGAGCACCTCCTCCTCGAACTTCGCGTGGACCCGGCTCGACGCCGACGAGGCGGCGAGCGAGCTCGCCTCGGGCGCCGTCTACGCCGTGCTGACCATCCCGTCGGGCTTCTCCGCCGATGTCGCCTCGCTCGGCGGCGACGACCCGGCCGCCGCCTCCGTCGCGAAGCTCTCGATCGAGACCGACGACGGCGCCAACCTCATCGTCGGCACCATCGCCTCGACGATCGGCTCGACCGTCACCGCCACCGTCGAGAAGGAGGTCGGCGAGAGCTACCTGAAGAACGTCTACCTGGGCTTCACCGACGTCCACGACAGCCTCGCGCAGGCCGCCGACGGAGCGGCGCAGCTGGCCGACGGCTCCGCACAGGCCGCCGACGGCTCCTCCGAGCTCGTCGTGGGCCTGTCTCAGCTCGAGGACGGCACCGCTCAGCTCGCGACCGGCGCAGGGACGCTCAGCACCGGCGCCGCGTCGGCCTCCTCGGGGGCCGCGACGCTCGCCGCCGGGCTGCAGCAGCTCGCCGACGAGACCGCGCAGCTGCCCACCCAGGCGACGGCGCTGAACGACGGAGCGACCTCGGTCGCCGCGGGCGCGCAGAAGGTCGACGCCGGCGCGGCCGATCTGGCGACGGGGGCGTCGACGCTCGCGGGCTCGACCCCCGCGCTCGCCACTGGCGCGGCCGACGCCGCGACCGGGGCGCAGACGCTCCAGACCGGTGCGACCTCGGTCGCCGACGGGGCGGCTGCAGCGCTCACCGCAGGGGGATCCCTCGCTGACGGAGCGTCGACGCTCGCCGCCGGCACGCCCGCACTCGCCTCCGGTGCCGCGACCGTCGACACCGGCCTGCAGTCGCTGCTCGCCCAGTACGGCACCCTCACCGACGCCCAGCGCCTCGCTCTGATCACGCAGCTCGAGACCGGCGCGGCCGAGGTGTCGACCGGGGCGGCCGGTGTCGACCAGGGCGCTCAGGCCCTCTCCGCCGGCACGGCCGCGCTGGTCGGCGATTCGAAGACCGGTCTCACCGCGCTCTCCGCGGGCGCCGCCTCCGTCTCGACCGGCGCGAGCGGCCTCGCCGCCGGCAGTCAGAAGGTCGCGGCGGGAGTCGCCCAGGTCGACACCGGCGCCCAGGCGCTCTCGACCGGCGCGGGGACGCTCGCGGCCGGCGCCGCCTCCCTCGACACGGGAGCCGCGCAGCTCGCCTCCGGAGTCGGCACCCTCGCCGGCAGCGTCGGCCCGCTCACGACGGGCATCGCCGACGCGTCGACGGGGACGGACTCCCTCGCCTCGGGAACCGCCTCCCTCGCCACCGGCGCCCGGACGCTCGCCGACGGAGCCGCCTCCGCCGCCGACGGCACCGCCACCGCCGAGACCGGCTCCGAGAGCCTGGAGACCGGCATCGACTCCCTCGCCGACGGGTCGCAGACCCTCACCGACAAGCTCACCGACGGCGCCGACCAGGTGCCGACCTACACCGCCGACCAGGCGGAGACGCTCAGCGCCGTCACCGCCGCTCCGGTCGCCCTCGACAAGGAGCGCCTGAACGAGGTGCCGCAGTACGGCTACGGCCTCGCGCCCTACTTCCTCTCCCTCGCGCTCTGGGTCGGCGCGCTCGCGTTCTACCTGATGAGCGCTCCGCTGAGCGAGCGACTCCTCGCCGCTCGCCGTCCGGCGTGGGTGATCGCGCTGCGCAGCTACCTGCCGGGGGCGCTGATGGCCGTCGCGCAGGGCGTCCTCGCCGCGCTGGTCATCCGCTTCGGCGTCGGGATCGAGGCCGCGAACGTACCCGGCATGATCGGGATCGCGGTGCTCACGAGCCTGACCTTCGTCGCGATCAACCAGGCCCTGATCTCGCTGCTCGACGCCCCCGGCCGGTTCGTCGCGCTGCTCCTGATGGTGCTGCAGCTCTCCTCCGCGGGCGGCACGTACCCGACCGAGACGGCGCCCGCCTTCTTCCAGGCGATCCACGGAGCGCTGCCCCTCACCTACACGGTCGAGGCGTTCCGCTCCCTGATCGCCGGCGGCAGCATCGGAGTCGCGAACGCCGTCCTCGTCCTCTCCCTCTGGCTCCTCGGCGCCCTGGGCGTCACCGTCCTGGCCGCCGCCCGCCGCCGCCGCGGCCTGGCCCCCGCCCTCCGCGACCCGGAGCCCCTCCTCGAGACCGCCTGACGCTCAGGTGGTGGGGGAACCCCGGACCGGATCACCGATCCGCTGACGCCGATGGTTCTTCTGAGGTCCCCGCCCTGCTGATCGAGTAGCCCGCGCAGCGGGCGTATCGAGATCCACCTCTGTCAGGAGGCGAGGGTAGAAGCTCGGCCTGCTGACAGACGTGGGTCTCGATACGCCCCTGCGGGCTACTCGACCAGCATGGGTGGCGTCCGCGGCGGTGCGCGGTCGATCGGCCCGACGCCGGCCGCTCTGCGGATCGCAGCCATCTCGGGAAGCCGACCGCGAGCTCTGATGCGGCACAGCCGCATCAGAGCCGATGAACACAGCCGGCACCGCTTTCGGCCCACGGCGAACGCGTGGCCGGCGTTCAGAGAGCGGGAGGTAGCCTGGCACTCACATTTCTCGTCAGAAAGGTGCCGGGTGTCGCACCCGCAACATTCATGAACGTCAAGCGCATCTTCCGGGGTCCCATTCTCTACGTCGTCCTCGCGATCGTGGCGGTCTGGATCGGCTCCTCGCTGATCACCATGTCCGGCTTCCGGCAGGTCAGCACGCAGGAGGGCCTCGAGCTCCTCCAGGACGGCAAGGTCGCCTCGGCGAAGATCGTCGACGGCGAGCAGCGCGTCGATCTGACCCTGAGCGAGGCCGACGGCGACAACGGCACGCAGGTGCAGTTCTACTACGTGGCCCCGCGCGGCACCGAGGTCGTCGACGCGGTCACCGCGGCAGCTCCGTCCGACGGCTACACCGACGAGGTGCCGCAGACCAACTGGTTCCTGTCGGCTCTCGGCTTCCTCCTCCCGATCCTGCTGATCGGCGCGTTCTTCTGGCTGATGCTCTCGGGCATGCAGGGCGGCGGCAACCGCGTCATGCAGTTCGGCAAGTCGAAGGCGAAGCTCGTCTCGAAGGAGTCGCCCAAGGTCACGTTCGGCGACGTCGCCGGCGCCGACGAGGCGATCGAGGAGCTGCACGAGATCAAGGAGTTCCTCAAGGAGCCCGCCAAGTTCCAGGCCGTCGGCGCGCGCATCCCGAAGGGCGTCCTGCTCTACGGCCCTCCCGGCACCGGCAAGACGCTGCTGGCCCGCGCCGTCGCCGGCGAGGCGGGCGTGCCCTTCTACTCGATCTCCGGATCCGACTTCGTCGAGATGTTCGTCGGCGTCGGCGCGAGCCGCGTCCGCGACCTGTTCCAGCAGGCCAAGGAGAACTCGCCCGCGATCATCTTCGTCGACGAGATCGACGCCGTCGGCCGCCACCGCGGCGCCGGCATGGGTGGCGGTCACGACGAGCGCGAGCAAACGCTCAACCAGCTCCTGGTCGAGATGGACGGCTTCGACGTCAAGACGAACGTCATCCTCATCGCGGCGACGAACCGCCCCGACATCCTCGACCCCGCCCTGCTGCGCCCGGGCCGCTTCGACCGCCAGATCGGCGTCGACGCCCCCGACCTCCTCGGCCGCAAGAAGATCCTCGAGGTGCACGGCCGCGGCAAGCCGCTCGCGGGAGGCGTCGACCTCGAGGTCGTCGCCCGCAAGACCCCGGGCTTCACCGGTGCCGATCTCGCCAACGTGCTCAACGAGGCCGCGCTGCTGACCGCGCGCTCCAACGCGCAGCTGATCGACAACCGCGCCCTCGACGAGGCGATCGACCGCGTCATCGCCGGTCCGCAGCGCCGCACGCGCGTCATGCGCGACAAGGAGAAGCTGATCACCGCCTACCACGAGGGCGGGCACGCTCTCGCTGCGGCGGCCATGCGGCACACCGACCCCGTGACCAAGGTCACGATCCTCCCGCGCGGTCGCGCCCTCGGCTACACGATGGTGCTGCCCCTCGAGGACAAGTACTCGACCACCCGCAACGAGCTCCTCGACCAGCTCGCGTACGCCATGGGCGGCCGCGTCGCGGAGGAGATCGTCTTCCACGACCCGACCACCGGCGCCTCCAACGACATCGAGAAGGCGACCGCGATCGCCCGCAAGATGGTCACCGAGTACGGCATGTCCTCGGACATCGGCTCGGTGAAGCTCGGCTCGTCGTCCGGCGAGATGTTCCTCGGCCGCGACATGGGCCACCAGCGCGACTACTCCGAGCAGATCGCCGAGAAGGTCGACGCCGAGACCCGCCAGCTCATCGAGCAGGCGCACGACGAGGCGTGGCAGGTCATCAACGCCAACCGCGACATCCTCGACCGCCTCGCGACCGAGCTCCTCGAGAAGGAGACCCTCGACCACGACCAGCTCGCCGAGATCTTCAAGGACGTGCGCAAGATCGACGAGCGCCCGCAGTGGCTCTCGAGCGACAAGCGCCCGCTCTCCGACCTGCCGCCCATCGCGGTGCCGGTCGCGAAGGCTCCCATCGACGCGGGCGTGACCGACGGAGGCGTCACCTCCGACGCCGGCGAGATCGCCCCCCAGCGCCCGCCGCTGATCACCCCCCGCCCCGCGACGGCCTGAGTCCCGTGCCCGTCGACAAGGCGCGCATCGAGGCGGCCGTCGTCGAGCTCCTCGCGGCCATCGGGGAGGACCCGGGTCGCGAGGGGCTCGCCTCCACGCCCCGTCGCTTCGCGGAGGCGTACGAGGAGTTCTTCGGCGAGTTCGAGCTCGACCCCGCCTCGCACCTCGACGAGACCTTCGCGGTCGTCGAGGGCGGGCGGGCGGAGGAGCAGACCGTCATCGTGCGCGACCTGTCGTTCCGCTCGGTCTGCGAGCACCACCTCCTGCCGTTCGTCGGCGTCGCGCACATCGCCTACCGGGCGGGGGAGCGCGTGATCGGCCTCGGGAAGCTCCCGCGGATCGTCGAGACCGTCGCGTCGCGCCCGCAGCTGCAGGAACGGCTCACGGAGCAGGTCGCCGAGGTGATCGACTCCGGTCTGTCGCCGGAGGGCGTGCTCGTGGTCGTCGACGCCGAGCACGGCTGCGTGCGGATGCGCGGTGCCCGCCAGACGGCCAGCTCGACCGTCACCGTCGCCGCGCGCGGCTCCCTGGCCGAGCCCGCCGCCCGCGCCGAGATCATCGCGCTGATCGGCGCCGCCCGGGGGGAGTGACGTGCCCCCCTCCGCGACGGATCTCGCTCCCGGCGGCCGCGCAGCGCTCCTCGGGATCCTCAACGTCACTCCCGACTCGTTCAGCGACGGCGGTCGCTGGCTCTCGGTCGACGACGCCGTGCGGCACGGTCTCGCGATGACCGCCCCGTCGGGGACCGGCGTCGCCTCGTTCGGCGCCGATCTCGTCGACGTCGGCGGCGAGTCGACCCGACCCGGGGCGCCCCGGGTAGACGCCCGCGCCGAGCAGGCCCGCGTCCTCCCGGTGATCCGCGCCCTCGCCGCCGAGGGCGTGCGCGTCAGCGTCGACACGATGAGCGCGTCGACGGCCGCTGCGGCGCTGGACGCCGGCGCCGTCGTCGTCAACGACGTGTCCGGCGGGCTGGCCGATCCGGAGATGCTCCCGCTGGTCGCCGAGCGCGGCGCTGTCTACATCGCGATGCACTGGCGCGGTCACAGCGCCGACATGACCTCGCTCGCCACCTACTCCGACGTCGTCGCCGAGGTGCGGAGCGAGCTCGAGCGCCGGATCGACGCCGCCCGCGAGGCCGGCATCCGCGACGACCGGCTGATCCTCGACCCCGGGCTGGGCTTCGCCAAGAACGGCGAGCACGACTGGTCGCTGCTCGCACACCTCGAGGCGATCACGTCGCTCGGGTTCCCGGTGCTCGTCGGGCACTCGCGCAAGCGCTTCCTCGCGCCGTTCGCCGCCCCCGGGGCGCCCGCGGTCGAGCGGGACGAGGTCACGGCGATGCTCACCCTCCTCGCCGCCGACCGCGGCGCCTGGGGGCTCCGCGTCCACGACGTCCGATCCAGCGCGCGCGCCATCGCGCTCGCCGCCCGACTCGCCCAGGAGCGCCCGTGACGATCGACCCCGCCTCCCTCGCCGTCCGCGACTCGATCACACTGACGGGCCTGCGCGTGCGGGCGCACCACGGCGTCTTCGACTTCGAGCGCGAGAACGGGCAGGACTTCGTCATCGATGCGACGGTCTGGCTCGACACCGCTCCCGCGGCGGACGGCGACGCGCTCGCCGAGACCGTGCACTACGGCGAGCTCGCGATCGCCCTCTCCGACGCCGTGACTCGCGACCCGGTCGACCTCATCGAGACGGTCGCCGAGCGCCTCGCGCAGGTCGCCCTGGGCTTCGCCGCGGCCGAGATCGTGCGGATCACGGTGCACAAGCCCGACGCCCCGATCCCGTTGCCCTTCGACGACGTCGCCGTGCAGATCACGAGGAGCCGCTCGTGAGGCCGCGACAGCAGCGGATCCGGCCGGAGCGGCACGTGGTCCTCGCGCTGGGCGGCAACCTCGGCGACCGGCTGGCCCATCTCTCCGACGCGGTGCGCGCCCTCGCGACGACGCCCGGGGTGCGGGTCCTGGCGGTGTCCAAGGTCGTCGAGTCGCCGGCGTGGAAGCTCGAGGGAGTGGACCGCGACGCGCCCGCCTACTTCAACGCCGTCGTCACGGCCTCGACGACCCTCGAGCCCGACGACCTGCTCGCCGCGACCTCCGCGATCGAGCTCGCCGGCGGCCGGCTCCGCGGTGAGGGCGAGGAGCGCTGGGGCGACCGCACCCTCGACATCGACGTCATCGCGATGGGAGGCGTCACCCGCGACGACCCGCACCTCACGCTGCCCCACCCGAGGGCCCACGAGCGGGCGTTCGTGCTCGAGCCGTGGCTCGACGTCGAGCCGTCGGCGGTGCTGCCCGGCGCCGGCCCGATCGCCGACCTCCGGATCCGCGCGACCGATCGGGTCGAGGACCGGCCGGAGACGATAGCGTGGCGGAGCGGCGCCTCCTCCGGGATCGCCCCGACGAGCACCGCCCCCGGACACCCCGATCCCGAGAGCAGCACTCCGTGAAGCGCACCCGCATCAGCACCCTCCTCGGCCTCGGCCTCGCGGGCGCCGTCGCCGGCTTCCTCCTCGACCTGGCGATCGCCTCCTCCGGTCTCCCCGTCCTCATCCCGCCGCTGACGGTGCCGCTCACCCTCGTGGTCGTGGCGGCGCTCGTGCTCGGCTTCGCGATCCCCATCCACCGGGCGACGAAGGGCACGCTCCGGCGCCCCATCGACCCGTTCCGCGCGATGCGGGTCGTCGTCCTCGCCAAGGCGTCCAGCCACGTCGGCGCGCTCCTGCTCGGAGCCTCCGGCGGCATCCTCCTCTACCTGCTGAGCCGGGCCGTCATCCCTTCGCTAGGCTCCGTGTGGCAGGACGTCGCCACGATCGTGGGCTCCGTCGTCCTCCTGGTGGCCGGCCTGGTCGCCGAGCACCTGTGCACCATCCCACCGAGTGACGACGACGATCCCGTCGTCGGCGAGGTGAACCACGCCTGACGCCGACGCCTGTCGGGCGCGGGCAGGGAGGACGTCATCGTGACCGACGAGCCGGAGTCGCGACCCGCGGCCGGAGAGCGTCGCAGCCGACGCGAGGCGGTCGCTCTCGAGGGTCGGCGGCTCGACGTCCCGGGGGAGTGGCGCCGCGTCTCGCCGAAGTACGTGGCCGTCGAGATCGTGTCGGCCGTGGTCTCGAGCGTCGTCCTCCTGGCGGTCCCCGTGGTGCTCTGGCTGATCGGGGTCGAGTGGGCGCCGCCGCTGCTGGTCGCGGCCGCCGCACTCGCGGTGACCCTCCTGATCGTCGCGCCCCGCCGCGCCCGCGCCTACGGCTACCTCCTCCGCGACGACGACCTGCTGTTCCGTCGCGGCATCATGTTCCAGCGCTTCGTCTCGGTGCCCTACGGCCGCATGCAGCTCATCGACGTCAACCGCGGGCCGCTCGCGCGAGCGCTGGGCCTCGCCGACCTGCGCTTCGTCACGGCCGCCGCGGCGACGGGCGTCAGCATCCCCGGTCTCGTCGCCGGCGAGGCGGAGGAGCTGCGCGACCGACTCGTCGCGCTCGCCGAGTCGCGCCGGGCCGGCCTGTGAGCGACGCCCCCGCCGCCGCCGTCCGCGGCATCGAGACCGATCTCGCCGACGGGGAGTGGCACCGTCTGCACCCCGCCACGCCCGTGCTCAAGGGCGGGATCGGCCTGCTGGTCGTCCTCGGCATCGTCATCACCAACCTCCGCGAGCGCCTGGTCGAGCTCTTCCTCCCCGGCCCCGGCGGCTACGCGAGCGGCGACCCGGTCGACGAGCTGCTGCGCCGCGGACTCATCGGCTGGGCGCTGCTCGCCGTGGCCGTGGGGCTCGCGATCGCGGTCTTCGCGTTCTGGCTCTCGTGGCGGATGCACACCTTCCGCATCACCGACGAGGTGGTCGAGGTGCGCTCCGGCGTCCTCTTCCGCACGAACCGCCGGGCGCGGCTCGACCGCATCCAGGGCATCGCCGTGCAGCGTCCGCTCTTCGCCCGGCTCTTCGGAGCGGCGAAGCTCGAGGTGAGCGTCGCCGGTCAGGACGCGAACGTCCAGCTCTCGTACCTCGGGTCGAGGCTGGTGGACGCGCTCCGCCGCGACATCCTGCGACTGGCCTCGGGGGTCCGCGAGCGGGAGGCGGTGGCGGCCGGCGCCGCGCCCGCCGGCGGGTTCCTGTCGCGCCGGCTCGAGGAGTTCGTCGACGTCGATGACGAGGGGACGCCTCCGGAGTCGGTGGTGTCGATCCCGCCGGGACGTCTGCTGGGCTCGCTGGTCTTCAGCGGCTTCACGGTGTTCCTCGCGGTCTCGGTGGTCGCCGTGGTCCTCGTCGCCGTCTACGGATCGCCCTACATCCTGTTCGCGATCCTGCCGGGCCTCATCGGCTCGGGCAGCTACTACATCCGCCAGTTCGTCCGCTCGCTGCGCTACTCGATCGCGGGCACGCCCGACGGCGTCCGCGTCGGCTACGGCGTGCTCTCGACCAGCAGCGACACGCTGCCGCCGGGCCGGATCCACGCCGTCGAGATCACGCAGCCGCTGCTCTGGCGCCCGTTCGGCTGGTGGCAGGTCAAGATCGACCGCGCCGGCCACGCCGCCTCCCGCGGGGCCAACGGCGAGCCGAACACGACGATCCTGCCCGTGGGCGATCTCGTCGCGGTCGAGCGCGTGCTGGGCCTCCTCCTCCCCGGGCCGGCCGAGGGGGCGGAGGCGACCCCGGTCGGCGATGCGCTGCGCCTCCGCGACGCCCCCGGGTACACGCGGGCGCCCCGCGCCGCGGCCTGGCTCCGGCCGCTCTCGTTCCGGCGGACCGGCTACCGGCTCACCGAGGACGTCGTCGTGATCCGCAGCGGTGCGGTGTGGCGGCGGGTCGCCGTGGTCCCGCTCGCGCGGATGCAGAGCGTCGGAGTGCAGCAGGGACCGATCCAGCGCCTGCTCGGCCTCGCCTCGGCGCGGGTGCACAAGGTCACCGGCCCGGTGACGCCGATGGTGCCGGTGATGAGCGTCGCCGACGGGCGCCGGTTCTTCGACGAGCTGGCGCGCGCCGGAGTCGCCGCCGCCGGGCGCGACGACAGCCACCTGTGGGGGAGGCGCCCCGCCCCGGCGCGCGCCGCCGCCCCCGTCTCCTGGCCGGCCCCGCTCGATCGCGCCGCCTGGCCCGCACCGGAGGGACCACCGCATGCCTGACAGCCGTCGAGACGGGCGCCTCGGAGTGGGCGTCATCGGAGCCGGCCGCGTCGGCCCCGTGCTCGGTGCGGCGCTCGCCAACGCGGGCCACGCCGTCATCGGCATCGCGACGACCAGCGAGAGCGGCCGCGAGCGCGCCGACGCGCTGCTCCCGGGCGTTCCGGTGCTCGCCGTGCCCGACCTGGTCGAGCGGAGCGAGCTGGTGATCATCGCGGTCCCCGGAGGCGAGATCGCTGCTCTGGTCGCGGGTCTCGCGGCGACCGGCGCTTGGCAGCCCGGGCAGCTCGTGCTGCACACGGCTCCCGAGCACGGCTACGGGGTGCTGGCGCCGGCGCTCGCCTCCGGAGTCATCCCGCTCGCGGTGCACCCGGCGATGGCGTTCAGCGGGACGAGCCTGGATCTCGCGCGCCTCTCCGAGACCTACTTCGCCGTGACGGCCCCCGGGCCGGTGCTCCCGATCGCCCAGGCGCTGGTCGTCGAGATGGGCGGCGAGCCCGTGACGGTCGCGGAGGCGGACCGCGCGGCCTACGCGGAGGCCGTCTCGACCGCGACCACCTTCTCGACCGCGATCGTCGATCAGGCCGCCGGCCTGCTCGCCGGCATCGGCATCGACAAGCCGGGCTTCTTCCTCTCGAGCCTCGTGCGCTCCTCGGTCGACGACGCCCTGCGCCGGGCGGCGGGCTGAGCGCGTCCCTCCTGCCCGGAGAACCCGTACCCGTCGAGACCGCCGGTAGGACGTGGCTGCTTCGACGTGAGCTGGTTCCCTCGGCTCTCAGGAGGGTGCGGCTCGCGTCCGACGGGCGACGGCGGCCAGCAGGACGACCGCGGCGAGAGCGACGGCGGCGGCGAAGCCCCAGGCGAGCGGTGCATAGCCCGCGGACGCGACCACCGAGCCGGCGACGACGCTCGCGACTCCACCGCCCAGGTTGATGAGCAGATCGGTCGCGCCCTGCGTGAGGGTCCGTTCTCGTGGACCTATGGCTTCGGTCACGAGAGTCGAGCCGGCCACCATCCCCAGCGACCAGGCGATGCCGAGCAGAGTGAGCCCGAGGGCGAAGACCACTGCACCGCGGGAGGCGCCGACCGCCAGCACGCCGCCGGCGACGACGGCCACTCCCAGCCCGGCCGCGCCGCTGCGCAGAGCGCCCGCGCGACGCACGAGGAGGCCGAACAGCGGGCTGAGCGCATACATCGCGGCGAGGTGCGCGCTCATCAGCAGCCCGACGACGCCGGTCGGCTCGTCCTCGTGGTGCAGGTGCACCGGTGCCATGGTCATCAGCGCGATCATCGTCGCGTGCACCGCTGCGGTGACGGCGAGTCCGGCCACCGCTCGCGGGTGGGCCAGGAAGACGGCGATCACGTCCGCGGTCCGAGCGGACTCGCGGCGCTGCGGCGTCGTCGCGACCTCGGTCCGGCGGAGCCCGACGACCACGCAGGCCGCGGCAGAGCCGTAGAGGACTGCGGGGAGCAGGAACGCCGGAGCGCTCGCGAGACCGGTCGCGCCGGCGAGGTTCGGTCCGACGATCGATCCCACGGTCGATGCCCAGAGGACGAGAGCGATCGCCACTGCAGTGTCCCTCGGCGCCAGATCGGCGGCGGCGAAGCGCGCTGCGAGACCGGCGACGGTCCCGCCTCCGATCAATGCGGCGGCAGCGAGGAACAGCACCCAGAGGTCGGCTGCGACCGCGGCTGCACCGATGACCGAGCCGAGCGCGGCCGTCCCGTAGGCGACGGCCAGAGCAGCCCGCCTCCCGAACCGCAGAGTGAGCCGCGCGATCGGAACCGTGAGCGCGCTCGCTCCGACGACCGTCGACGTCTGCACGAGTCCTGCGATCTGCTCGGACCCGGAGAGGGTGAGAGCCGTGACGCTCGCGATCGTCAGCACCAGCCCGGCGGCGGTCGACGCGGCGACCTGCGCGAGCGCGAGAGGAAGGAGTCCGGGCCAGAGCAGTGCGTCTCGTTTTCGCCGAGGCAGGCGCGGATCGGTGGTCATCTGTCGGGGGATCGGTAGAAGAACGGTGCCTCGTCGCCCACCAGGTGGAGCGCGACGCGGCGTTCGAAGTCCTGATAGGTGCGGGACTCGTGTTCGGTCAGGATCTCCTCGTTCGGTGTCGATATCGCGACTCCGCGCCAGGGGCGGATCCGGGTGGCGGTGTTCTCGATCCGCAGCGAGTACGGACCGGGCTCCGGGTGGACCGTCCCCCTGACGGCGAGGAGGGAATGCAGCCCCCAGCGCATCGCGCTCTCGAAGCTGGCCTCGACATCGGAACGGTCGAGGGTGGTGGAGGCGGGGGAGCGCCAGCGGCGGGCTGCTGCGAGCAGCTCGACGAGGTCGGACCTCCATCCGGGTTCGGTGAAGGACACGTGCTCGCAGAGCGGGCGGGTGTCGTTCAAGGGGCTCCGCATCAGAAGTGAGATCTTCTCGTCCACGAACGCTACCTCGCCGGCAGCTGCAGGCGAGGCCGTTGCGCGGACCTGTGGACAAGGGCGACTGCATCGACGGTGGGGTGTGGTCGCTGCTTCCGGCGACGAGCGGAGGACGAGGCTCAGGCAGAGCCGGCGCCCGGGAGAGGGGACGCGGCTCCGCCGGTAGGGTTCTCGGGTGATCAGCACCATCGAACGCATCGACGCCCTCCGCGAGCGGCTGCAGGAGGTGCGTCGCGCTGGTCGGAGCATCGCCCTCGTCCCCACGATGGGCGCCCTGCACGACGGTCACCTCGCGCTCGTCGAGCGGGCCCGCGAGATCGCCGACGTCGTGGTCGTCTCGGTCTTCGTCAATCCGCTGCAGTTCGGCCCCTCCGAGGACCTCGACCGCTACCCCCGAGATCTCGAGGCCGACCTGGCTCTCCTCGAGCGGAAGGGGGTCGAGTACGTCTTCGCCCCGACCGTCGCCGAGATGTACCCCGACGGCTCCACCTCGACCCGCGTCGTCGCGGGCAGGGTCGGCTCGCTCTACGAGGGCCGCTCGCGCCCCGGCCACTTCGACGGCATGCTCACCGTCGTCGCGAAGCTCCTCCACATCGTGCAGCCCGACGCCGCCCTCTTCGGGCAGAAGGACGCTCAGCAGCTCTTCCTCGTGCGCCGGATGGTGCGCGATCTCGATCTCCCCGTCGCGATCGAGGCCGTCGACACGGTCCGCGAGGAGGACGGCCTCGCGCTCTCGAGCCGCAACCGCTACCTCGACGCCCGCGAGCGCCGCGCCGCGCGCACGGTGCCGCTGGTGCTCGAGGCGGCCGCGTCCGCCGCCGACCGGGGCGTCGACTCCGTCATCGCCGCCGCTCAGTCGGCCGCGATGGGCGAGCCGCTGGTTAAACTGGACTACCTCGTCGTCGCTGACCCGACGACGCTCCTCCCGGTCGACGACGACTACCGCGGCCCGGCCCTCGTGCTCGTCGCCGCGGTCGTCGGCTCCACCCGCCTCCTCGACAACGGCCCGATCCTGCTCGCCTGATCGCGCCCGACCGCCTCCGATCGAAAGCACCGTTCCGCCATGGCCGACACCCCCGACGCCCCCGCCGAGCTCTCCCCCGAGGAGGCCTCGGAGCAGAAGGCCGTGCGCCTGGCCAAGCGCGAGCGCCTGCTCGAGCGCGCCGGCGACGATCTCGGAGGCGGCGCCTATCCGGTCTCCGTCGGCGTCACCGACACGATCGCCGCGGTCCGCGCGCGCCACGCTGGTCTCGAGCCCGACACGAAGACGAGCGACCGCGTCGGCCTCGCCGGTCGCGTCGTCTTCCAGCGCAACACGGGCAAGCTCTGCTTCGCGACCCTGCAGTCCGGCGACGGCGCCCGCATCCAGGCGATGGTCTCGCTCGGCGACGTCGGCGACGAGTCGCTCGCGGCCTGGAAGGAGCTCGTCGACCTCGGCGACCATCTCTTCGTCGAGGGCGAGGTCATCTCGAGCAAGCGCGGCGAGCTGAGCGTCTGGGTCTCGGAGTGGATCATCGCCGCGAAGGCGATCCTGCCGCTCCCGAACCTGCACAACGAGCTCGGCGACGAGACGCGGATGCGCCAGCGCTACCTCGACCTGATCGTGCGCCCGCAGGCCCGCGACACGGTGGTCACCCGCGCGAAGGTGAACGCCTCGCTCCGCAGCACCTTCGCCGGTCACGACTTCCTCGAGGTCGAGACCCCGATGCTGCAGGTGATGCACGGCGGCGCCTCCGCCCGCCCCTTCGCCACGCACTCGAACGCGTTCGACACCGAGCTGTTCCTCCGCATCGCGCCCGAGCTCTACCTCAAGCGCGCGGTCGTCGGAGGCATCGAGCGGGTCTTCGAGATCAACCGCAACTTCCGCAACGAGGGCGCCGACTCGACGCACTCGCCCGAGTTCGCGATGCTCGAGGCCTACCAGGCCTACGGCGACTACACCTCGATCGCCGACCTCACCCAGGAGCTGATCCAGAACGCGGCGCTCGCCGTCGCCGGATCGCACGTGGTCACCTGGGCCGACGGCACCGAGTACGACCTCGGCGGCGAATGGGAGCGGATCTCGATGTACGAGAGCCTCTCGCTCGCGGCCGGCATCGAGATCACTCCGTCGACCGCGCTCGTCGAGCTCGAGACCCTCGCCGAGCGCGAGGGCGTCGAGGTGCACGTGCCCACCCACGGCAAGTACGTCGAGGAGCTCTGGGAGCACTTCGTGAAGGGCGGCCTCACCCGGCCCACCTTCGTGATGGACTTCCCGGTCGACACCTCGCCGCTGGTCCGCGCGCACCGCAGCATCCCCGGCGTCGTCGAGAAGTGGGACCTCTACGTCCGCGGGTTCGAGCTCGCGACCGGCTACTCCGAGCTGGTCGACCCGGTCGTGCAGCGCGAGCGCTTCGTCGAGCAGGCCCGGCAGGCGGCCGCGGGCGACGACGAGGCGATGCGTCTCGACGAGGACTTCCTCCGCGCCCTCGAGCACGGCATGCCGCCCACCGGCGGGATGGGGATGGGCATCGACCGCCTCCTGATGGCGATCACCGGCCTCGGGATCCGCGAGACGATCCTGTTCCCCCTGGTCAAGTAGGCGCTGCACGACGTGGTCCGCGCATCCAGCATCGTCGCGACGGCGCTCGCCGGCGTCCTCACCCTCGCGCAGTTCGGGGTGGGCGCGGCCGTCGCCGCCTCCGTCCTGGTCGACTCCGCCGATCTCGGCACGGCGCTCGCCGACCAGCGGGCGGCCGAGGCGTTCACTCCCGACGAGACGATCAGCGGATTCGCGGACCGCACCGCGATGTCGACCCGCGGCCGCGCGCTCTACTACGCCTCCAGCCCCTCCGTCGAGCCGACCACCGGGTTCAACACGCTCTGCGGCTACGGCGCCTCCGACGAGATCGTGCTCGGCTGCTACACGGGCAGCGACATCTACATCTCGGACGTCGAGAACGCCGACCTCGACGGGATCCGCGACGTCACGGCCGCCCACGAGATGCTGCACGCCGCGTGGGTGCGCCTCGACGCCGACGAGCAGGCCGAGCTCGGCGCCGAGCTCGAGGCGGCCTACGCCGCGCTGCCCGCCGACGGACCGATCGCCGAGCGGCTCGAGCTCTACCGCACCGGCGGCCTCGGCGAGCGCGTCAACGAGCTGCACTCCATCCTGGGCACGGAGGTGGCGGATCTGCCGCCGGCGCTCGAGGCGCACTACGCCGCCTACTTCACCGACCGCTCCGTCGTCGTCGGGCTGAACGCGCGCTACGAGGCCGTCTTCACCGATCTCGAGAACCGCATCGCCGATCTGGTCGCCCGGATCGACGCGATGTACGCCGACCTGACCGCGCGGGTCGACGCGAACAACGCCGACTACGACGCGCTGAACGCCGAGATCGACGACTTCAACGCGCGCGCCGACAGCGGCGACTTCCCCTCGACGGCGGCGTTCGAGCAGGAGCGGGCCGATCTGCTCGAGCGCGGCGACGCGATCGACGCGACGCGCGACACCATCGACGCCGACATCGCGGTCTACGACGGGCTGCGCGCGGAGCTCGAGGGCCTGAACGCCGACGCCTCGGCGCTCAACCAGTCGATCGAGAGCCGATAGGCGCTCCTCAGCGCGTTCCCCGGCCACTGCCGAGCCCCTCCCGGCGCCGCCCGGTAGGATCGCCCCATGGACTGGGAGATCTGGAATCAGGGGCTGTGGGCACTCGTGCCGACGGTCAGCGTCGGGCTCCTCTTCTGGTTCATCATGCGGGCCGTGATCCGCTCCGACCGCAACGAGCGCCGCGCCTACGACCGCATCGAGGCCGAGGAGCGCGCCCGCCGCGGTCTTCCGCCCCGCGACGCCTGAGCTTTTCAGAACAAGACTTCTCAGAACCAGGCTTCTCAGGACCAGTCACGTCAGAGACCGCGTCTCCAGTGACGGTTCCTCGAGAGACAGGTTCTCCGGAGACCAGCCGCCCCGGCCGGTCCGACTCGATGCACACCGACAGACCGACCGGCGAGGAGATGCGGTGACGGGTCCCGACTGGTCGCTGGTGCTCGCCGTGGGGGCGATCGTCGTCGAACTGATCGTGCGCGTCATCGCCGTGATCGTCGTCCCGCGCAACCGCCGCCCGACGACCGGACTCGCCTGGCTGATGGCGATCTTCCTCATCCCCTACGTCGGCATCCTCCTGTTCCTGTTCATCGGCAGCTACAAGCTGCCGCGCCGGCGGCGGCGCAAGCAGGAGGAGATCAACCGCTTCATCCTCGAGTCGACCGACGGCATCGACCGGGTCGCGCGCAACCACCCGTGGCCCCAGTGGCTCGAGTCGGTGGTCACCCTGAACCGCAACCTGGGGGCGATGCCGCTGGTCGGAGGCAACGACGCGAGCCTCCAGGGCGGCTACGAGGAGACCATCCGGGCGATGGCCGACGAGATCGACCGCGCCCGGCGCTACGTGCACTGCGAGTTCTACATCCTCGCGGCCGACTCGACCACGGCGCCGTTCTTCGCCGCGCTCGACCGGGCCGTGGCCCGCGGAGTGACGGTGCGGATCCTCCTCGACCACATCGCGTCCATCCGCGTGCCGGGGTACTTCAGCGGCACCCGCCGACGCCTCCGCGCACTCGAGAAGGCCGGCGCGAAGTGGTCGTACATGCTGCCCGTGCGCCCCTGGCGGCTGCAGTACCAGCGGCCCGATCTCCGCAACCACCGCAAGCTCCTGATCGTCGACGGCAACACGGCCTTCATGGGGTCGCAGAACGTCGTCGACTCGAGCTACAACAAGCGCGGCAACATCCGGCGGGGGCTGCACTGGCACGATCTGATGGTGCGCCTCGAGGGGCCGGT
This sequence comes from Rathayibacter sp. VKM Ac-2803, assembly GCF_009807175.1. Classification (NCBI taxonomy): domain Bacteria; kingdom Bacillati; phylum Actinomycetota; class Actinomycetes; order Micrococcales; family Microbacteriaceae; genus Rathayibacter; species Rathayibacter sp. VKM Ac-2803. Next base: position 1,286,468 of record NZ_WUCD01000001.1, read on the forward strand.
CGTGCAGGGCATCAACGCCATCTTCATCACCGACTGGTACAGCGAGACCGACGAGCTGCTGCTGCGCGAGTCGGAGCCGATGGAGGCGCTGCAGAGGCGCGACACCATCGACTGCCAGGTCGTGCCGAGCGGGCCCGGGTTCGACGGCGAGAACAACCTCCGGCTCTTCCTCACGCTGCTGTACTCGGCGCAGAAGTCGATCATCATCACGAGCCCGTACTTCGTCCCCGACGAGGCGATGCTCTACGCGATCACGACGGCCACCCGCCGCGGGGTGCACGTCGAGCTGTTCGTCTCCGAGATCGGCGACCAGGCCGTGGTCTACCACGCGCAGCGCTCCTACTACGAGACGCTCCTGACCTCGGGCGTGCGGATCTGGATGTACCGCAAGCCCACGATCCTGCACGCGAAGCACTTCACCATCGACGACGACGTCGCCGTCATCGGCTCGAGCAACATGGACATGCGCTCGTTCACCCTCAACCTCGAGGTGTCGCTCATGGTCCGCGGATCGGAGTTCGTCGAGGACCTGCGCGAGGTCCAGCAGAGCTACCGCGAGCACTCCCGCGAGCTGACGCTGCGCGAGTGGCGGCAGCAGCCGCTGCGCTCGACCGTCCTCGACAACCTGGCGCGCCTCACCTCCGCCCTGCAGTGACACCCCCGGACGGGGCCGAGACGAGGATGTCTCACGTCTCCTAGACTCCCGGAGGACGAACGCTCCGCGATCGTCCTCACGAACGGAGTCGCCACCGTGGTCCCTCGCCCGTCCCTGCTCAATCCGCTGAGCGTTCCCCTGAGCCCGGGCGTCCGCTCCGTCCGCCTGCGCGGCAGCGACGGAGTAGCGGCGCTGCGCCGCACCCTCGAGATCGCCGTCGACCTCCCGGCGGGCTTCCGGATGGACCTCGCCCTCGCCTCGGTCGAGAACCTCCGAGTCGTGCACGTCGTCTCCACGGCATTCGCAGCCTGCTGGCCCGGGCCGTCCGCCTCCGACGGCGCGTCGGCGTTCGTGCTGCCGATGGAGGGGACGCTCATCCTCGAGTCCGCCGAGGGCGTCGTCACCGTCACCGACGGCGGGATCGCGCTCTCGGCCGACTCCCCGGCGATCATCCGCGCGGGCCGCGTGGTGCGCTTCCTCGTGCTCTGCCTCGACGCACCCGCCTCCGAGCGCTCCCGCCGCGTCGAGCCCGCGCGCACCCTCCCCGAGTCGGCGCTGACGGCCTCCGCTCGCACCGTGCTGCGCGCCTTCCTCGCCGACCTCGACATCGGGCACCCGGTGCAGTCCGAGTACCTGCAGGGCACGGTGCTGCGGCTCGCGCGCATCCTCGGGGCCGAGCGCGAGGAGGAGGACACCGAGCGGCTCGGCCTGCACGACATGGTCGACGCGGCGATCCAGGTCATCCGCACCGACTACAGCGATCCGCTGCTCGACCCGGGCACCGTCGCACGGCGCTGCCGGGTCAGCCTCCGCACCCTCCAGCGCGCCGTCGCCGACGAGCGCGGCACCATGCTGCGCGAGCTGATCTCGACGGTCCGCACCGAGAACGCGCTCCGTCTGGTCGGCACGGCCGAGGCGGCGGGGCTGCCGCTGAGCGACATCGCGCGGCGCTCCGGGTTCTCGTCCCCCGAGCGCCTCCGCCGGGCGATCACGACCGAGACGGGACTCTCGCCCAGCGAGTACCGTCGGCGGCTCCGGCTCGAGGATCGGGTGGCCGGCTGAGCGGAGCGTCCGGCGTCGCACGCAAGGGGCTGGCTCGGTCGGGGATCGCGGCGTAGCGTCGGAGACTCCCCAGCACCGGTGGACGCGGCTCCGCTTCGGCGCGTCGCCCGGTCCGGGGTCCGAGAAGGGACACGGACATGACGGCATCCGGAACGACGCGCATCCTCATCCTGGGCGGCGGCTACGTCGGCCTCTACACCGCCTGGGGGCTCGAGAAGCGGCGCGGACTCGCTCCGATCGACGTCACCCTGGTCGAGCCCAACCCCTACATGACCTATCAGCCGCTGCTGCCCGAGGTGGCGGGCGGCCACGTCCAGCCGCGGCACGTCACCGTGCCCCTGGTCTCGGCGCTGAAGCACACCCGCGTCATCCGCGGAGCGATCACCGGAGTCAGCCTCGCCGACCGCGTCGCGACGGTCGCCGCCCTCGACGGCTCGACCCGCACGCTCGCCTTCGACCAGGTCGTCTTCGCCCTCGGCGCCGTCACCCGCACCTTCCCCACGCCCGGTCTCGCCGAGCACGGCATCGGCTTCAAGACGGTCGAGGAGGCGGCGCACCTGCGCGACCGCGTGCTCGAGAACGTCGCGCGCGCGGCCCTGACCACCGACTCCGCCGAGCGCCGCCGGCTGCTCACCTTCGTCTTCGTCGGCGGCGGCTACACGGGCGTCGAGGCGCTGAGCGAGCTGCTCGACCTCAGCCGCCGCGCCCTGGCCGCACAGCCGTCGCTCTCGATGGGCGACGTCACCTGGCACCTCGTCGAGGCCCTCGACCGCGTCGCGCCCGAGGTCGGCCCCGAGCTGTCCGGATGGACCCTCGACCACCTGCGCTCGCGCGGTGTGCACGTGCACCTGAAGACCACGATGCCCTCCTGCGAGGACGGCGTGGTCGAGCTCTCGACCGGCGAGCGGATCCCCGCGGCCACGATCGTGTGGACGGCCGGAGTGAAGCCGAACCCGATCCTCGACGCCACCGACGTCCCCCGCGGACCCCGGGGGCACGTCTCGGCCGACGCACGCCTCCGGGTGGTCACGGACGACGGCGAGCCGGTCGCCGGCGCGTGGGCGGCGGGGGACGGAGCGCAGGTTCCCGACCTGACCGCCGAGAAGCAGCCCGCCTACTACCCGCCGAACGCGCAGAACGCCGTGCGGCAGGCCAAGCTGCTCGCGCAGAACATCGTGGGCGACCTCACCGGCGGCGTCGTCGAGGAGTACCGCCACGTCTCGGTCGGCACGGTCGCCGAGTACGGGCTCGGCAAGGGCGCGGGGATCATCAAGGGCGTGAAGCTGCGGGGTCCGCTCGCCTGGCTCGCCCACCGCGCCTACCACGGCGCCGCGATGCCGAGCCTGGACCGCAAGTGGCGGATCATCTCGGGCTGGCTCGTCGACGCGGTCGCTCCGCGCGACCTCTCGCCGATGACGGCGCTGCAGGATCCGCGACGTGCCTTCCGGGAGAGTGCGGAGGCGACGGACGAGGCGGCGGCCCGGAAGGCGGCGGCCGACAAGGCGACGGCCGACGAGGTGACGAAGGAGTCCTGACGCGGATCGGGCTCAGGCCGGGCGCGGCTTGAGTCGGACCGTCGGCAGCGTCGGCGCGGGCAGCGCGCGGCCGTCGTAGCCGGTGACAGTGCCGAACGGGCCGTCGGAGTCGCCTCCTGCGATGACGTCGGCCTGCCAGCGCTCCCGGGCAGCTGCCACATCGTCGTGTTTGCGCCCGACGAAGTTCCACCACATCACGAGCTGCTCGGCGAAGGGCTCACCGCCGAGGAGCACGACGCGTCCGCCCGCCTCGCCGGCCGACAGCGTGAGGGACGAGCGGCCGGGCGCGAGGTAGGCGAGGTCGGAGCGCTCGACGTCGACGCCCTCCACCCCGATCGGTCCGGAGTCGACGAGGACGCCGTACTCCCACTCCGTCTCCACGGGCAGCTCGATCCGCGCGCCGGGCTCGAGGTCGATCTGCGCGGCGACGAGGGGCGTGAACACGCTCGCGGGCACCGAGGCGCCGAGCATCCCGCCGACGAAGACCCGCACGACCGCGCCCGGCAGCTCGACGCGCACCCCGTGATGATGCTCGAAGAACGGATCGACGACCCGCGCCTCCTCGGGCAGCGCGACCCAGAGCTGCACCCCGTGCAGCACGGGCGCGGATCCGGTCGAGACCTCGGAGTGCGAGATGCCGCGGCCCGCCGTCATCAGGTTGAGCTCGCCCGGCCGCACCAGCTGGTGGCTGCCGACGCTGTCGCGGTGGTCGATCTCGCCCTCGAAGAGCCAGCTGACGGTCTGCAGCCCGGTGTGCGGATGCGGCGGAACGTCCATGCCGGCTTCGTCGCCGAGAGCCACCGGCCCGTAGTGGTCGGCGAAGCACCACGCGCCGATCGTCGAGCGCGAGCGCTGGGGGAGCGTGCGGCGCACCTCGATCGCGCGCGGTCCGCCGAGCGGCACCAGGCGCGCCTCCAGGATCTCGACGGGCGAGCCGTCGGTGGCACGACCGGTGGGCTCGGCGGCGACCGGATGCTCGTCCGGGTGCCGCTCCAGGTTGCTCATCCGGGAAGTGTATGCCTGTGCATGGAGTGGCGGCAGGGTCAGGGGACGCTGCAGGCGGGCTCGACGTCGTCGTCCGCGCCGGTGGGGGCGACGACCGCGGGCGCCTCGACCGGCGCCGATGCCCCGGGGACCTCGATGCGGACGGCGTCCGAGCCGTCGTCGCCTCCGGCGATCGCCTCGGCGACCGTGCGGTGCACCAGCTCGACGTCGGGCTGCTCGGGGAGGGTGAGCGGCTCGCCGAGCTCGACACGGACGAACGGCTGGGTGCGGCTCGACACCGCGAGACGCGCCAGCGCGGGCAGCGCATCCGCGGGGAGGCTCGTCGACACGTTCTCGGTGCCCGAGCGCGCGATCGCGGTGAACCGGGCCAGGACGCTCAGGGGATCGACCTGGCGGAACAGCGCCGCCTGGAGGCAGCCCTGCCGCTCGGCGCGGTCCTGGTCGGAGGTGTTGACGCGCGACCGGGCGAACCAGAGCGCCTCGGAGCCGTCCAGGTGCTGCAGCCCCGTCGCGATCGGCGGCCCGTACTCGACCGGCTTCCCGCTGCCGTCGTCGGGGACGCCGGCCTGCAGGACGGGGCGGGTCACGATCACCGAGACGCCGCCGAGCGCGTCGACGAGATCGGCGAAGCCGGTCATCCGGATCGACACCGTCGCCGAGACGGGCAGGCCGGTGTAGCCCTCGACCGCGTCGCGCATCGCGTCGGCGCCCGGGTCCTCGCTCCCGGGGTAGAGCTCGGGATGCGTCGCGCCGTACTGGTACGTGTGGTTGATGCCGCAGCCGGCGAGGCAGCGAGTGCCGTCGGGCAGGGCCGCAGCGAGCGCCGAGCCCTCTGGGTAGAGGAAGTTCGCGGCGGTGCGCGGGATGCCGAACAGCACGCTCCGGCCGGTGACGGCGTCGACGCTGACCAGGGTGAGGGAGTCGGGCAACAGCACCTGATCGCGCAGCGGATCGTCGTCGAGCCCCATAAGCAGGATGTTGTACCGGCCGTCGACGGGCACCGGGCCGCGGCCCGAGGCGAAGACGGAGGAGAGCAGCGAGTACTGCGCTGCGGTGGTCGACACCCACCAGGCCGTCGCTCCGAGCGGGAGCGCGACGGCGACCGCGGTGGCGAGCGCGAGGCTCGTGCGGCTCGTGCGGCGGAGGAGCAGGCGGGCGACGGCGATCGGACCCGAGATCCAGAAGAGGCCGAGGGCGGCGCCAGCGACGCCGGCGATCAGCACGGCACGCGCGTCCGTCGCGAGGGCGACCAGCCGCGATGGGTCGGAGGAGACGGCCGCAACGAGCAGCGCGACCGCGAGGACGGCGAGGGCGGCGACCGCGAATCGGATCGCGGCGGAGCGGTGGTGCCGGAGCAGGCCGTGCCCGAGCCCGGGAACGAGCGCCGAGCTCGTCACCGCGATGACCGCGCGGATCGCCGGGACTGCGCCGGACGTGGAGACGGGCGGGCCGCCGTGCGTCTGCACGTCGGACCCGCCCGTCTCCGCCGTCACGCGTCAGGCGGTCGCGCGGCGGCGACGCGCCACGACGAGTCCGCCGGCACCGGCGGCGACGAGCAGCGTCGCGACGAGGGCGGCAGCGCCCGTCTCGACACCGGTCTCGGCGAGGCGCGCGCCGGTCTTCGTGCCGGTCTTGGTGCCCGTGTTCACGACGGGGGCGACGGCGACGGGCGTCGGGGCGGGCGTGACCTCGGGAGCCGCGGCGGCCCCTCCGTCGAGGGTCGCGCTCGTGAGGATGCGTCCGTAGGAGTCCATCAGCGCGACCGTGTGCGGGTCGGTGGTGTACTCGGCGCCGATCGTCGTCGTGACAGATCCGCCCACGATCGGCGCGGAGCCGATGGTGGTCGGCTCGGAGTAGATCACCGTGGACGTGGTCTGGCCGTCGAGGTCGCCCCCGGTCGCCCAGTACAGGTCGGAGAACGTGAGGTCGAAGGCCTCGCCGACGTAGTAGCTCGAGGGCGAGAGGGACGCGACGGTCAACGGCACGATCGAGGTCTCGAGGGCGTCGAGGGTCGGCGCGCTGACGGTCGGCACCGTACCGTCGACGGCCGAAGTACCGGCCGCCGGGTCGACGTCGAACTCGATGGCTCCGCCGCGGTAGATGGCGGCGGTGACCTGCGGGTCCGGGAGCTCGAGCCCGGTGTGCGGTGCGCTCGGGCTGAAGAAGTAGAGGTTCACCGGACCCGCGAAGTTCTGGACGGTGGCGTCGCCCTCGGCGTCGAGCGAGGCCTTCTCGAGATGCCAGACACCGCCGTTGTCCTTCTCGGACTTGGGCAGCTGCGACTGGACGAAGACGTCGTAGCCCGCGTAGTCGGGGCCGGCATCGACCGTCAGCGTGCCGCCGTTGTGGGCGATCGCCTCGGCCAGGTCGTCCGATTCGGCGGCGGTGGCCGGCGTCGCCGCGAGCAGGGCGAGTCCGAGAGTGGCCGCGGTGGCGGCGATGGCGCCGCGCGTGCGAGGGCGTGCGAGAAGTGTCATGTGGTGCTGTCCCCCCAAGGGATCATGGCTCTCACCTGCGAGAGCGCTCAGCCAGAGTGGCGGAAGCGGGCTCCTCGAGCAACACCCTCGAGAGGGATGTCGGCAGGTGGAGGGAAGCGGTACCGCACCGCCCTGCTGTCCTGTGTCAGGCGGTCACGCGGCGACGCGCCACGACGAGTCCGCCGGCACCAGCGGCGACGAGCAGGGTCGCGATGAGGGCGGTGGAGCCCGTCTCGACGCCGGTCTCGGCGAGGTGCGCGCCGGTGGAGGTGCCCGTCCTGGTGCCCGTGTTCACGACCGGAGCCGCGGCGACCGGAGTCGTGGCGGGCGCGGCCTCGGGAGCCGCCGTTGCGCCTCCGTCGAGGGTCGCGCTCGTGAGGATGCGTCCGTACGAGTCCATCAGCGCGACCGTGTGCGGGTCGGTCGTGTACTCGGCGCCGATGGTCGTGGTGACCGCTCCGCCGGCGATGGCCGCCGTGCCGATCGTCGTCGGGTCGGAGTAGATCACCGTGGACGTGGTCTGGCCGTCGAGGTCGCCCGGTCCCGCCCAGTAGAGGTCCGAGAACGTGAGGTCGAAGGCCTCGCCGACGGAGTAGCTGGAGGGCGCGACGGACGCGTTGGTCAACGGCGTGATGTAGACCTCGAAGTTCTCGAGAGCCGGCGGCGTCACGCTCGGGACTGCTCCGTCCACTTCGGCCGTCCCGGCGGCGACGTCGACGTCGTACTCGATCGACTCGCCACGGTAGACGGCGGCGGTCGCATCCGGCTCCGGCAGCTCGAGTCCCACGCTCGGGGAGCTCGGGCTGAAGAAGTAGAGGTTCACGGGGCCGGCGAAGTTGTACACGAGCGCGTCGCCCTCCGCGTCGAGCGACGCCTTCTTGATGACCCATTCGCCCGAGTCGCCCCTCGCTCCGTAAGGGAGCTGCGCCTGAACGAAGACGTCGTAGCCCGCGTACTCGGGGCCTGCGTCGATCGAGATGCCGCCGCCGTTGAAGAAGATGGCGTCGTCCCAGTCGGAGGGGTTGTCAGCGTCATCGGCGGTGGCCGGCGTCGCCGCGAGCAGGGCGAGTCCGAGAGCGGCCGCGGTGGCGGCGATGGCGCCGCGCGTACGCGGGCGTGCGAGAAGTGTCATGTGGTGCTGTCCCCCCGAGGGATCGCGGCTCTCACCTGTGAGAGCACTCAGTCACGATCCCGTACACGGGGACGACTCCGCAACAGCCGCACGGGGATGTCGTCCGACGGTCCCGGACAGGGGCCACGAAGGGGGCGCCCGACGCGGGCCTCGAACAGAGGGCTCCGAACACCCTCACGCCCAGGGCGAACAGGGGGTCCGACCGGGAGGACCGCTGGTTACAGTCGATCTATCGGAGCCCACCCCTGCGGGTTCTGTAGGGAGTGACAGCATGTTCGAGAGATTCACCGATCGCGCACGGCGCGTCGTCGTCCTGGCCCAGGAAGAGGCCAAGATGCTCAATCACAACTACATCGGCACGGAGCACATCCTGCTCGGGCTGATCCACGAGGGCGAAGGAGTCGCCGCCAAGGCGCTCGAGTCCCTCGGCATCTCGCTCGACGCGGTGCGCGAGCAGGTCCAGGACATCATCGGCCAGGGGCAGCAGCAGCCCACCGGCCACATCCCCTTCACGCCGCGTGCGAAGAAGGTCCTCGAGCTGTCGCTCCGCGAGGCGCTGCAGCTCGGCCACAACTACATCGGGACCGAGCACATCCTGCTCGGCCTCATCCGCGAGGGCGAGGGCGTCGCCGCTCAGGTCCTCGTCAAGCTCGGAGCCGATCTCAACCGCGTGCGCCAGCAGGTCATCCAGCTGCTCTCGGGGTACCAGGGCAAGGAGCAGGTCGCCGTGGGCGGTGAGCAGCAGCAGCCCCAGGGCGGCTCGCAGATCCTCGACCAGTTCGGCCGCAACCTCACCCAGGCCGCGCGCGACAACAAGCTCGACCCGGTCATCGGGCGCGAGAAGGAGATCGAGCGGGTCATGCAGATCCTCTCCCGCCGCTCCAAGAACAACCCCGTGCTGATCGGCGAGCCCGGCGTCGGCAAGACCGCCGTCGTCGAGGGCCTCGCCCAGGCGATCGTCCGCGGCGACGTCCCCGAGACGCTCAAGGACAAGCAGCTCTACACGCTCGACCTCGGCTCGCTCATCGCCGGCTCGCGCTACCGCGGAGACTTCGAGGAGCGCCTCAAGAAGGTGACGAAGGAGATCCGCACCCGCGGCGACATCATCACCTTCATCGACGAGATCCACACCCTCGTCGGCGCAGGGGCCGCTGAGGGCGCGATCGACGCCGCCTCGATCCTCAAGCCGCTGCTCGCCCGCGGCGAGCTGCAGACGATCGGCGCGACCACGCTCGACGAGTACCGCAAGCACTTCGAGAAGGACGCCGCGCTCGAGCGCCGATTCCAGCCGATCCAGGTCGCGGAGCCGTCGCTGCCCCACACGATCAACATCCTCAAGGGGCTGCGCGACCGCTACGAGGCGCACCACAAGGTGTCCATCACCGACGGTGCGATCGTCTCGGCGGCCAACCTGGCCGACCGCTACATCAGCGACCGCTTCCTTCCCGACAAGGCGATCGACCTGATCGACGAGGCCGGCGCGCGCCTGCGCCTCTCGATCCTCTCGGCACCGCCCGAGCTGCGCGACTTCGACGACCGCATCGCCGTCGTCCGCGCCGCCAAGGAGGCCGCGATCGAGGACCAGGACTTCGAGAAGGCCGCGTCGCTCCGCGACGAGGAGAAGCAGCTGCTCGGTGAGCGCCTGCGCCTCGAGAAGAAGTGGAAGTCGGGCGACGTCAAGGCGACCGGTGTCGTCGACGAGGGCCTGATCGCCGAGGTCCTCGCACAGGCGACCGGCATACCGGTGTTCAAGCTGACCGAGGAGGAGTCGTCGCGACTCGTCTTCATGGAGAAGGCGCTGCACCAGCGCGTCATCGGTCAGGAGGAGGCCATCGCGGCCCTCTCGCGCACCATCCGCCGCACCCGCGCGGGTCTCAAGGACCCCAAGCGCCCCTCCGGGTCGTTCATCTTCGCCGGCCCCACGGGCGTCGGCAAGACCGAGCTGGCCAAGGCGCTCGCCGAGTTCCTCTTCGACGACGAGAACGCGATGATCTCGCTCGACATGTCGGAGTACGGCGAGAAGCACACGGTCTCGCGGCTGTTCGGTGCCCCTCCCGGCTTCGTCGGCTTCGAGGAGGGTGGACAGCTCACCGAGAAGGTGCGTCGCAAGCCGTTCAGCGTGGTCCTCTTCGACGAGATCGAGAAGGCCCACCCCGACATCTTCAACTCGCTCCTCCAGATCCTCGAGGAGGGTCGTCTCACCGACGGCCAGGGGCGCGTCGTCGACTTCAAGAACACCGTCATCATCATGACCACCAACCTCGGTGCTCGTGACATCGCCGGTGGTCCCGTCGGGTTCCAGATCGAGGGCGACAACGCCACCGGCTACGACCGCATGAAGGGCAAGGTCAACGAGGAGCTGAAGAAGCACTTCAAGCCCGAGTTCCTCAACCGCGTGGACGACGTCATCGTCTTCCCGCAGCTGTCGAAGCCGGAGCTGCTCCAGATCGTCGACCTGTTCATCAAGCGCCTGGGCGACCGTCTGCTCGACCGCGACATGACCGTCGAGCTGACGCAGTCGGCGAAGGAGCGCCTCATCGAGGTCGGGTTCGACCCGGCCCTCGGAGCGCGCCCCCTCCGCCGCGCGATCCAGCGCGAGATCGAGGACCAGCTGTCCGAGCGGATCCTGCACGGCGAGCTGGGTGCGGGCGACCACATCCACGTCGACTTCGTCGCGAACGGCTTCGTCTTCACGACGACTCCGCGGCTGATCTCGATCAGCGCCGGTGCGACGACCGGGGCGGCGACCGCCGGCTCGGCGACTCCCGACCTGATGGCGTAGCACCGACTGTTCACAGCGGCTGAAGGCCCGTTCCTCCTCGGAGGGGCGGGCCTTCGTCGTGCCGCGACCGGTCGCGCGCCCGCGGCTCTAGGCTTGTCGGATGGCTGATTGGAAGTACCCGGTGCGCCGGGCCCGCACGAGCGACGTCCCCTTCATCCAGGAGCTGAGCGAGCCGCTGGTGAACGAGCGCGTCCTGCTCGGCAAGGACCGCGTGGTGCTCTACGGCGCGGTGCAGGAGTTCCGGATCGCCGAGGACGGCGAGGGCAACCGGATCGGCTGCGGCGCCCTGCACGTGATGTGGGACGACCTCGCGGAGGTGCGGACGCTGGCCGTCGCGCAGGACTGGCTCGGCAAGGGGGTCGGGCACCACATCCTCGAGCGGCTCGAGAACGACGCCCGCGAGCTCGGGCTGTCGCGGCTGTTCTGCCTCACCTTCGAGGTCGACTTCTTCTCGCGTCACGGCTTCTCGCCGATCGGCGAGAAGGTCGTCGATCCCGAGGTGTACGCCGAGCTCCTGCGCTCTCCCGACGAGGGCGTGGCCGAGTTCCTCGACCTCGCGCGGGTCAAGCCGAACACGCTCGGCAACACCCGCATGCTGAAGACGCTCTGACCGCACGGGCGTCGTAGCCTGGGCGGGTGACTCCGCCGCCCCGCCGACTGCCCTCCCGGGTCTACCGGCGACGCAGGGCGGGAGTGCTGCTCGCGCTGGTCGTGATCGTCGCCGGGATCGCCGTGGTGCTCTCGCTGCAGCCGTGGGCGGGTGCGCGCTCGACGGACGCGAGTGGGAGCCCGGCGGCCTCGTCCCTGCCGACCCTGTACCCGTCGACGGACCCGGGCGGCACGCCGGTCGCGGCTCCCGAGTGCACCGCGGCCTCGGTCGCGGTGACCGCGGTGACGGATGCGACGAACTACGCGGCGGGCGTGGATCCGCAGCTCTCGCTCTCGCTGGCGAACATCTCGAGCGCCGACTGCGTGATCAACGCGGGCACGAGTCAGCAGGTCTTCACCATCACGAGCGGCGCGGACCAGATCTGGACGTCGACCGACTGCCAGACCGGAGCGGCCGACCTCGAGGTGCTGCTCCAGGCCGGGCAGTCGGTGATGGGCAGCTCGCTCACCTGGGACCGCACGCGCTCCTCGCCCGACACCTGCTCCGGCGGTCGCGAGGCCGTGGCGGCCGGGGGAGCGGCGTACAACCTGTCGGTGTCGGTGGCGGGGATCGCCTCGGGATCGACGACGCAGTTCCTGCTGCAGTAGGAGACCGGGTAGCCCATTCGGGGGACGAGTCGAGCTTGCGCCGCGCGTAGCATCGCTGGCATGACGAGGACGCCCGGGATCCCGACCGCGACGATCGGGAGGCGGTGGGCGCGCCCGCGATCGGTGCTCGCGGCGGGTCTGCTGGCCGGGGCGCTGCTCGGTGCGGCGCTCGCGGCCGGGGCCGCGACTCCCGCAGCCGCCGTCGGCGCCCCGGCCTCTGCGGTCGCTGTCGGACTGCGCGCCGGCGTCGACGACTTCCGCTTCTCGGACTACTCGGCGGTGTTCCGCCTCGGCCGGGACGAGGCCGGGCGCTCCACACTGACGACCACCGAGACGTTCGTGGCCGAGTTCCCCGACGCGGACCAGAACCGCGGCATGCAGCGCGCGATCCCGCTCGAGTACGAGGGGCACCCGACCGACGTTCGGATGATCTCGGTCACCGACGGCGACGGCGCTCCGCGGCCGTTCGAGACCGAGAGCGACGACGGCATCCTCCTGGTCACGAGTGCGGAGGACGACTTCGTCCGCGGCAGCCGGACCTACGTCTTCACCTACACGCAGCGCGACGTCACGCTGCCCGCCTCCGGGACGGACAGCGGGCAGGACGAGTTCTACTGGGACACGAACGGGACGGCCTGGCGGCAGCCGTTCGACCGCTTCGACATCCGTATCGAGCTCGACGAGGGTCTCGCGGACGCGGCGACGGGCACCGCGAGGTGCTACCGGGGTGTGGCGGGCTCGACCGACGGCTGCACGATCGACGGCGGCGACGGCGTGCTGACCGCCTCGGGGAGCGACCTGTCGCCGGGTGAGAACGTGACCGTGGCGCTCGGATTCGCTCCCGGCACCTTCACTCCGCGCGACGACTCCTACCTCGCCTCCGGGTGGGCCTGGCTGCAGCTGGCCGGTGTGCTGCTGTCTCTCGGGGCGCTCGTCCTCGCCGCCGTCCGGCGGGCGACGGTGCTGAAGGACGCGGCGGGGCGTCCGACGGTGATCGCCGAGTACGAGCCCCCGGCTGCGGGGATCTTCCTCTCGGCCGCCCTGCGCGGCAAGACGGCGAAGGCGCCGGCGGCCGCGTTCATCGATGCGGCGGTGCGCGGTCTGGTGCGGATCGAGGAGGCGGAGGGGTCCAAGCGCCGGCCTGCCTTCGTGTTGCGCGTCGAGGATCCGGCGACGATCCGTCCTCGCCGGCAGCCGGTCCCGGTCGCCGAGGACGACCAGCGCTTCCTCGACATCGCGTTCGGAGAGTCGCCGCGGCCGGGCGTGGTGCGCGACCTGTCCGAGAAGGACAAGGCCTTCGGCAAGGAGGTCTCGGCCTTTCTGACGACCGTGCCCGCTCGGGCGACGGAGGCGGGGCTGCGCCGGCCGCGCACGGTCGGCGGTTCGGTGCTCGTGATCCTCGCCGCGCTGTTCGGCTTCATGGCCGCGGTGGTCGGCGGGGCGATCCTGCTCGATGGGTCGTTCGGCGGGGCGCTCCCGCTGATCCTGCTGCTGCTGTCGCTGGTCGCGGGTGTCGTGTCGACCGTGCTCGTGTCGAAGGTGCCGCTGACGGCGGCCGGGGCGGAGCTGCGGGATCATCTCGCGGGCCTCGAGCTGTACATCCGGCTGGCGGAGCAGGACCGGCTGGCGATGCTGCAGTCGCCCACGGGTGCGGAGCGTCGCCAGGTGGGGACGATCGATGTCGTCGAGGTGACGGAGCGCCTCCTGCCGTGGGCCGTGCTGCTCGGGCTCGAGTCGCGGTGGGCGGAGGCCCTGGCCCTCGTGTACGAGCGGGCGGGCGCGGATCCGGTCTGGTACTCGGGGACGAGCGGGTTCCAGGCGGCGGCCTTCGCGGGCAGCGTCTCGTCGTTCTCGTCGTCGGCGTCGAGCTTCGTCGGGTCCTCCTCGAGCTCGTCGAGCGGCGGTGCCGGGGGCGGCGGCAGCTCGGGCGGCGGCGGTGGCGGAGGCGGCGGGGGCGGCGTCTAGACCGTCACCGATCGGGGTCAGCGGTCTGCGGCGGGCGGGCCGGGGCCGTCAGCCGCGCGCGCCGGCCGGGATCCGCTCGGGCACGGGCACGAGGGCGTGGGTGATCGCGCTCGACAGGGTGAACGCGCCCGAGTCGAGGTGCGAGGAGTGGCCGAGGCGGGTGGCCTCGTTCGCGCGCTGCTTGGCTCCGGAGGCGGGGCGGATGTCACCGGAGAGGCTGATCTCGCCGAAGGCCGCGATGCCGGGGCGCAGCGGTGTGTAGGCGTGGGCGGAGGCGATCGCGACGGCGATGGCGAGATCGGCCGCCGGCTCCATCAGCTTCACGCCGCCGACGGTCGAGACGTAGACGTCGCAGCGGCGCAGGGGGATGCCCGCCTGGCGTTCGAGGACGGCGAGGATCATCGCGACCCGGGAGGCGTCGACTCCGTTCGTCACCCGGCGGGGGTGGTCGCCGTCGTTGGCGATGACGAGCGCTTGGATCTCGACGGGCAGGGCGCGGCGGCCCTCCATCGCGACGGTCACGCAGATGCCCGGGGTGGGGAAGCGGGTGCGGCTGAGGAAGAGGCCGCTCGGGTCGGGGATCTCGGCGATGCCCTCGGCCGTCATCTCGAAGCAGCCGACCTCGTCGGTCGGGCCGAAGCGGTTCTTGAGCGAGCGGACGAAGCGGAGCGCCGTCTGCCGGTCGCCCTCGAAGTGGCAGACGACGTCGACCAGGTGCTCGAGGAGACGGGGGCCGGCGATCGAGCCGTCCTTCGTGACGTGGCCGACGAGCACGAGGGGGAGGGCGCGCGCCTTGCAGACCCGGATGAGCGTGGCCGCGACCTCGCGGACCTGGCTCGGGCCGCCGGGCAGCCCGTCGACGGTGTCGCTCGCGACGGTCTGCACCGAGTCGACGATCAGGAGGTCGGGCAGCACCTCGTCGATCTGGCCGAGGACGGTCGCGAGATCGGTCTCGGCGGCGAGGTAGAGGCTGTCGTGCATCGCCCCGGTGCGCTCGGCGCGCATCCGCACCTGCGCGGCCGACTCCTCCGCACTGACGTAGAGGACGCGCTGGCCCTCTGCGGCGGCGCGCGAGGCGACCTCGAGGAGGAGCGTGGACTTGCCGACCCCCGGCTCGCCCGAGAGCAGCACCACGGCACCGGCGACGATGCCGCCCCCGAGCACGCGGTCGAGCTCGCCGACGCCGGTGGGGCGGTGGTGGGCGCCCGACGTGGTCGGGATCTGCGTGATCGGCCGCGCCGCGCGGGCGGCGGTCGGGGCGACGGCGGCGACGGCGCGGACGATCCCCGTGCGCTCGGTGCTCTCGACGACGGTGCCCCACTGCTGGCACTCGCCGCAGCGGCCCGCCCACTTCGCGGCGGTCCAGCCGCACTCGGAGCAGCGGAAGGCGGCGGTGCGCGTCTTCGAGGAGGCCATGAGGTCCTTTCGGGAGCGGAGTGCGGAGACGGAGTGCGGGGACGGCGAGCGAGGGAGGCGGGCCGATGGGGTGAGGTTAGGCGCCGCCTCCGACATCGGCCGCGATTCGAACGTGTCTTCGACAGTACCGTCGACCGCCGACACTCGGACGCGCCGCGCCCGGTGCCGGGGAGAACGCCCCCGCGTCGCGGCCTGTGGAGTTCGAACGCGCTCCGAGCGGCACCCCGGCAGTGTCGGCGGTCTGCGGAAGACTGACCCCATGGCGTCGACAGTGCATCTCCTCAAGTCCGGCCGCTCCCTCGGGGTCAGCTGGTCCGGCTCCGAGAGCGCCGAGCATGTGGTGGTCCTCGCCCACCCGGCGCCGGGCGCGGCCCACTTCGACCCCGACCCCGAGGCGACCGCGCGGCACGACGTGCGCCTGCTCTCGTTCGACCGGCCGGGCTACGGGGCCTCCTCGCTGCTCACCGATCTCGATCCCGCGGGCGCGGGGGTCGGCGCGAGCCCCGAGCAGGCCGCCGCCGACATCGCCGAGTACCTCGCGACCATCGGGGTCGCCTCCGTCGCCGCTGCGGGCTGGTCGGCGGGCGGTCGCGTCGCCCTCGCCCTCTCGGCCAACTACCCGGGCCTGGTCGAGCGGGTCGCCGTCATCGCGACTCCCGCCCCCGACGACGCGGTGCCGTGGGTCGGCGACGACAACCGCGCGATGCTCGAGGCGTGGCGCGATCTGCCGCTCGCCGAGGCCGTCCGCCGGCTCACCGCGACGCTCGACGGCGCCTTCGGCCCCGCGCCCGACCCGGCGGCGATGCTCGGGATGCTCGGCGCCTCCGAGGCGGACGCGTCCGTCCTCGAGCTCCCCGGGGTCCGCGACCGGCTGCTGCGCATGCTCGAGCGCGCGGCCGCCCAGGGCAACCTCGGCTCGGCCGCCGACATCGTCGGCTACACACTCCAGGAGTGGGGCTTCGCCGTCGAGGGCGTGCCCTCGCCCGCACTCCTCCTCTACGGCGCCGAGGACGCGGTCGTCGGCCGCGTGCACGGCGAGTGGTACGCCGCCCGCCTCCTCGATTCGCGCCTCGAGGTCGTCCCCGACCGTGGGCACCTGGTCGCCGTCTCCGAATGGGGCCGCGTGCTCGACTTCCTGCTCCCCGGCAGCGCCTGACCCTCTCGATTGGCGCGGCTCCCGGCCGTCGCGTACACTCTTCCCCGGTACCGTGTCCGAGCGGCCGAAGGAGCATGTCTCGAAAACATGTGTGGGCTTGCGTCCACCGTGGGTTCAAATCCCACCGGTACCGCCACGAGAAGGCCCCCGCACCTCAGTCAGCTGAGGCGTCGGGGGCCTTTCGCTTGCCTCCGGTGACGGAGCGCAGCCCCTGCTGAGGGAACCCCGGACCGTCGAGGGGATCCGCTGCTCGGGGCTCCCTCGACGGTCCGGGGTTCCCTCATTGTGAGAAGCGCCGGGAGGCGGCAGCGTGCGCGAGCAGGGTCGCGGCGACTCCGACGGCCACGCCGATCGCGGTCTCGAGGGCGCGGTCGCGCAGGAGGACGAGCTCATCGGTGCTGTGCGCCAGCTCGACCATGAGGATGGCGAGCGGGGTCACGAAGGCGAGGGTGAGGCCGTAGTTGCGGCCGACGACGAGCTCGGCGGTCATCTGGAGGAGCACCACCACGACGATCGTCGCGAGGGGGGAGAGGGGCAGGGCGAGGAGGGCGGCGGCGATCGCGACTCCGACGATCGTGCCGAGCATCCGGTGGCCGGCGCGGACGAGGCGGGCGGTCGCGTCGACTCCCGAGACCGCGGCGACGGCCGAGACCATGGCCCAGTAGGGGTGGCCGAGGCCCGTCGCCGTCGGGATCGCTCCGGCGATGAGCACGACCGCGCCGAAGCGGATCATCGCCGCGCGGGTCGACGGGCGCGCCGCGGCGGCGCGGAACGAGGTGTGCCACGGGGTCGGCGCCAGGCGGCGGGCGCGGGGCGACGCGATGCCGCTGACTCCGATGACGAGCGCGAACGCGGCCGAGCCCGCGGCCAGGGCGAACGCCTCCGCGATCCGCGACGGGTCGACGGGGACCGACGCGCAGGCGGTCACGGCGAACACCGGGAAGAGCGGACCGGGCGGGTGCCAGTGCAGGGCGTCGCTGAGATGGGCGGCGGCCGCCGCGACGACCGTGACCACGGGGATGATCAGCCACTCCCGCTGCGGGGAGAGGGCCACCGCCGTGCCGATCGTGACCACCGCCACGAGGTAGGCCGCCGCCGAGAGCTGCATCGCGAGCCGCGGGCGGTGGGTGTGCTGACGGCCGTAGAGGGCGGTGAACGAGCCGAAGGTCGCGTAGAGCGCGAGGTCGGTGCGGCCGATCGACCAGAGCGCGAGGAGCGGCACGGCGATCGAGACACCGGCGCGGATCGCGACGCGGTGGGCGCCGGCGTGCGGGCCGAAGGCGATCAGCTCGCGGGGGTGGGGCAGGGCGGTGGAGACGGGCATCAGGTCCTCGGGTGGCGCGGGATCCGAGCGGCGGCGGTCGGCGTGATACTTCACGGGTGAAGCAGTTATACTTTACCCGTGAATGATCAGCAGCGCGATGCCGTCGACGAAATCCGGGAGGGATGGGCGCTCCTGCGTCCCGAGCTCGACACGGAGGCGGTCGACGTCGTCGGGCGGCTGATCCGCGCGTCGGCGCTGATCGTGCGGGCGACCGAGGAGCGGCTGGCGGGCTTCGCGCTGACGCGCGGCGAGTTCGACGTGCTGACGACGCTGCGGCGGGCGGGGGAGCCGCAGTCGCCGACGGTGCTGCGCACGATCGGGCTCGCCAGTGCTCCCGCGATCACCAAGCGGGTGCAGGCGCTCGAGAAGCGGGGGCTGGTGGCGAGGTCGGCGAACCCCGCCGACGGGCGCGGCGCCCTCATCGCACTGACCGCTGACGGCGCCGCACTGATCGATCTCGCGTTCCCCGAGGTGCTGGCGGTCGAGCGCGCCCTGATCGCCGGAGTCGAGCCGAGCGCTCGCAAGGAGGCGGCGCGCTCCCTCCGCGCCGTGCTCGCGAGCGTGGAGACGGCCTCGACGCCGTGATCGCCGCGGCTACCGTGGACGCATGCGCCTGACCTCGAGCTTCACCGTGGCCACGCGACCGCCGCTGCTGCAGCTGGTGAAGACGGCGGCGGCGACGGTCGTGACGTGGATCGTCGCGGGGCTGATCTTCCCCGACACGCTCCCCGTGTTCGGTGCGATCGCGGCCCTCCTGGTGGTCGCTCCGAGCGTGAACCAGTCGTTCTCGAAGGCCCTCGAGCGCAGCGTCGGCGTGATCGTGGGCGTCGTCGTCGGCTCGCTGATCGGCACGCTCTTCGGCGCGGACAGCACCATCGTGCTGCTGGCGATCGTGGCCGCGATCGCGGTCGGCTGGGCCATCCGGCTCACCCCCGCCTCGGCGGTGCAGATCCCGATCAGCGCGATGCTCGTGCTCTCGGTCGGCTCCGTCACGCCGAACTACGCGTTCGACCGGATCATCGAGACGCTGATCGGCGCGGTGATCGGAGTCGTCATCAACGGCGTGATCGTGCCGCCGGTCACCCTCGCGCCGGCCGAGCGGGCGGTCGGCGACCTGACGACCCAGCTCGCGGCCGCCCTCGACGACCTGGCCGACGCGCTGGAGCGGCCGGTCGCGAGAGCGCGCCTCGACGAGCTGCTGATCAACGCCCGGCTCCTGCAGACCATGCAGCGCAAGGCGGAGGAGGCCATCGCGACCGGCGAGGAGTCGCTCCGGTTGAACCCGCGCCGCTCGGCGCACCGCGACCGGCTCGTCGCGCTCGACTCGGTCACGCCGCGCCTCGCCCGCATCGTCACGCGGGTGCGCGGGATGACCCGGACGGTGCACGACCTCTACGACCCCGACCTGGTTCGCGAGGCGACCATCGCGGACATCGCGACGCAGCTGCACCGCGCGGCGCACGACCTGCGGCTGCTCGTGCAGTCGTCGGTGGCGGTGCCCGAGCCGGAGGCGATCACCGACGAGCTGCCGGCGCTGACGGCCCCGCTCGTCATCGCGACACCGCATCCGGAGCACTGGATCCTGATGGGGGCGCTCGCCGAGGACCTGCGGCGCATCCGCGAGGAGATCGTCGGCGAGGAGTCCTGAGGCTCAGTCGAACGCGGGGGTCGTCTCGGACGGGCCGGCCGATTCGCTCGACGGCCGAGCTGCGTCGTCGTCGCGGAGCGCCGCGGGGTCTGTCGCCTCGGCGTGCTGCGTCTTGCCTTCGGCGATGAGCGAGTCGTCGTCGAGGAGGATGCCGGCGAGCTCGGTCACCCGCCCGCGGACGGCTCCGAGCGGGTCGGGGACCGCGGCGTCCTCCTGGGAGCGGTCGACCTCGTCGTCGGGGAAGCGCCGGAGCTCGGTCTCGCCGCGATCGGGCTGAGGTGCGCGTGCGTGCTCGACGCAGAGCCGCGCCACCTCCTCGGCGTGGGCGTGCATCACCGAGTGGGAGGCGTCGGGGATCTCCCACGCGCGGGCGTGCGGGATCGACTCGGCGAGCTCCTCGACCCACTCGCGCGGCACCAGCCGATCGAACTCGCCGCGGATGAGGAGCGTCGACGCGCGGATCCGGGGCACCGTCTCCTCGATGGGGTAGTGCATCATCTCGGGCAGCACCCGCGAGAACCAGCGCGGGCCGCAGAGGAGGTAGGCGGCGGCGGCGAGGACCGCCACCTTCGGCGGCTCGCGGACGCTCGACTGGGCGAAGCGGAGCCCGGCGACGGGGACTCGCCGCTCGTGCCGGTTCATCACGGGGCCCAGCAGCACGATCGTCGTGAGCTCCGGGCGCCGTGCGGCGAGCTCGGCGACGACCTGGGTGCCCATCGAGTGCCCGAGGACGACCGGGTCGTCGAGCCCGAGCTCGTCGATGACGGCCCCCACGAGCTCGGCGTAATCGGTGATGCCCATCCGCTCGGCGTGCGGCGGGTGCGGCACGCCGCCGAAGCCGGGCAGGTCGAGGGCGTGCACCGGGCCGAACTCGTTGAGCGCGGGGGCGAGCCGCTCGAAGTAGGTGGCCGCGACTCCGATGCCCGGGACGAGCACGAAGGTGCGCTCGCCGGAGCGGCCGACCGTGCTCACCCGCGCCCAGACGCGGCCGTGATGGACCCGCTGCACCGAGACGTCGGTGCTCGTGAAGCGCCGTCTCGGATCGCGACGCCGCGAGCGGGTGGTCGCGAAGACGTCGCGGGCGCCGTCGCGGAGGCTGGCGGCGAGGGTCCGGAGGGGGCGGCCTGGTCGGGGCACGGGCGCCTCCTCGGGTCTGAGTGGGGATCGGTCGGAGCGAGCCTAGGCGGTGGACGGGCGGCTCAGATCAGCATCTCCTCGGATCTGTGGAGGACGAGCCGGGCGGGGCCGAGGTGGAGGACTCCGTTCACGAGGGGCGAGCAGCGGACGCCGCCGCGCCTCCGCATCGCTCTGTGCGCCCCCGGCGCGAGCGAGACGTTCATCCACGCGCAGGGGTTCGCCGGTCGACCGCCCTGGAACTCGATCCGCTCACCGCTCTGCTCGAGCGCGAACGTGCGGCCCGCGAGCGCGTCGATGTCGGCGCCGCGGACGACGATGTTGCGGCGGACGTCGGCCGGATCGAAGGGGGCGGTGCCGAGCTCGGCGGCGACGTGCTCGAGCGACTCGATCGCGAAGAGGGTCACGGCGGCGGTCCGGTGCGCGCGCTGCGCGAAGTAGCGGTCGCCGACGATGCCGAGGCCTGCGCGGATCTCGATCCGGTCGGGCTGCTCGTTGCCCTCGGAGGGGATGGGGCCGTCGGCGGGGCGGCCCTCGAAGCGGTGCAGGGGCGAGACGACGAAGCGCACGAGCTCGATCGCGGCGGCCTCCATGTCTGCCACGCTACGACACAACGGGCCGGACCCGGCTCGAGTGGCGCTGGCTCCGCCGGGTGCCGGCCGAGCATGCCCTGGGAGTGGGGCGTGTCTGAGCAGGCCCTCAGATACCGTCAGGGGAGGTGGCCCCCGCCTCCTGTCGCTCCGTGCCCCGTCCCCTCGTCCCCCCGCGAGTCGCGACGACGGCCCGACCCTCTCCCGCCGCGCGGTCGCGCCTCCGCGACCGCCGCATCCGCCTCCCCGCACCACTCGCCTCCCGCCCCGAAGGACCCACCCCGATGAAGACCTCCCCGTGCGGACCACGTGCCGCCACGCGCGACGAGGTGCTCGTCGCGGTCGTCGACGCCTGCCTCCTCGGCGACGCCACCCTCCAGTCGCACATCGACGAGCTGTGGTCGGCGCTGCCCGACGCCGAGCGGATGCGGCAGCTGCAGGCGCGCCTGCGCACAGAGGTCGAGGCCGCGCGCAGCCTCCTCGAGGCGGCGGCGGATCCGGAGTGGTGGCGCGACGCGAGTGCGGAGCGCGTCGCGTCGGCGTGCGCGGCCGCCCGGATCTGGAGCGAGGGCGACCCGGTCTGCGCCGATCTCGAGCGCCGGGTCTCCTCGCACCTCCGACGCGTCTGGGGCATCGACCTCGCGTCCGTCGGATGACGCTCCGCCGTCGCTGCGGGGTGCCCCGGCGAGACAGGTTCTGACAGAACCCTTCACGGACCTGTCGGCGGCTCCTACGGTTCGAGGTATGGACCATCGAGCAGAGGCACGCGAGTTCCTGGCGTCGCGCCGCGGGCGACTCACGCCGGAGCAGGCCGGCGTCGAGCCGAGCGGAGGGCGCCGCCGTGTCGCCGGGCTCCGCCGCGACGAGGTCGCCCGGCTGGCCGGCGTGAGCGTCGACTACTACACCCGCCTCGAGCGCGGGAACCTCTCGGGCGTGTCCGACTCGGTGCTCGACGCGATCGCCCGGGCCCTGCACCTGGATCGCGCCGAGCACGATCACCTCTGCGATCTCGCGCGGACGGCGAACGAGGCGGGCGTCCGCTCCCGGTCGCGGACCCCGGTCGTGGCGACCGTCCGGCCCGAGGTGCAGTACCTGCTCGATGCGATCACGGGCGCCCCGGCCTTCGTCTCGAACACGCGGATGGACCTGGTCGCCGCGAACGCGCTCGGCTTCGCGCTCTACTCCGAGATGTACCGGAGCACCGCGCGGCCCGCGAACCACTCCCGCTTCATCTTCTTCGACCCGCGCGCGCACGCCTTCTACCCCGACTGGGAGCGGGCGGCCGACGTGAACGTCGCGATCCTGCGCCGCGACGCGGGCCGGAACCCGCACGACGCGCAGCTCGCCGCCCTCATCGGCGAGCTGTCGATGCGCAGCGACGACTTCCGGACCCGGTGGGCCGAGCACAACGTGCGCCGCCACTACACCGGCCTCAAGCAGTTCCAGCACCCGGTGGTCGGCCTGCTCGAGCTGACCTTCCAGGTGAGCGAGCTGCAGGACGACCCCGGCCACTCGATGACCGTGTACCCGGCGGTCCCCGGCAGCGCCTCCGACGACAAGCTCCGGCTGCTCGCCACCTGGGCCGCCACCGAGGACGTCGCGCGGCTCACCGCCGGCTCCTCGAGCTGACCCCTCCCTCTTCTCCCCACCGCCGATGACGGCACGGCTCCTCGTTCGCGCGGAGCCGCCCCGAGCCCTCGAAGGACCCCATGACCTCCACTGCGCCCGTGAGCCTCCCCGACGCCGACGACCGGGCAGAGCCCCGGACCATGCCCTGGCTCGCGCTCGCCCTCCTCGCCACGATGGGGTTCCTCCTCGTCGCCGCCGAGACGATGCCCGCGGGGCTGCTCCCGGTGATCGCCGAGGGGATGGGGACCAGCGAGGGGACCGTCGGTCAGTTCATCAGCGTCTGGGCGCTCGGCACGGTGATCGTCACGATCCCGGCGATCAGCCTCACGCGCGGGTTCCGCCGGAAGCCGCTGATCCTGGTGGTCATCGCCTGCCTGATCGTCGCCAACACCGTCACCGCGCTGTCGAGCGACGTCGTGGTGTCGCTCGTGTCGCGCTTCTTCGCCGGAGCCTTCACCGGGATCATCTGGGGGATGCTCGCCGCGTACGGGCGGCGGATCAGTCCGCCCCGGCGAGCGGGCCTCGCGCTGTCGATCGTCTCGGTCGGCGCTCCCGTCGGCTTCGCGCTCGGTACGCCGCTGGGCGCCTGGCTCGGGACGACGTTCGACTGGCGCTGGTCGTTCGGCGGGCTGAGCCTGATCGCGCTGGTGACGTTCGCGCTGATCGCACTCTTCGTCCCGGACGCGCCCGGCCAGCCGAGGACCGCCGCGGGGAGCCTGCCGCTGGCCCGCGTCTTCGCGATGCCCGGCGTGGCGATCGTGTGCCTGACGATCTTCGTCTGGATGCTCGCGCACAACACCATCTACACCTACATCGCGCCGTTCCTCCGCGAGGGCGGCTCGGGCCTCGGCCCCGATCTCGTGCTCCTCGTCTACGGCGTCTCCTCCATCGTCGGAGTCGCGATCACGGCGGCCGTCATCGACCGCTTCCCCCGGGCGCTGCTGCACCTGAGCGTCGCGGTGTTCGTCCTCGCGGGGCTGATCCTGCTCGTGGGGCGCGGTGCTCCGGCCGTCGTGCTGGTGGCGAGCGTGCTGTGGGGCGTCTCGTTCGGCGGCGCCTCCGCGCAGCTGCAGTCGGCACTCAGCCGCTCGGGCCGCGAGAACTCGGACGTCGCGAACTCGTTCCTCCCCGTGGCGTTCAACCTCGCGATCTTCGGGGCGGGGGTGCTCGGGGCGGTCCTGCTCGAGAGCTTCGACGCGCTGGTCCTCGCGGTGCTGATGGCGGGGCTCGGCGTGATCGCGCTCCTGATCACGCTCTACGGGCGCCGCTCGGCCTTCACGGTGGATCACCTCGATGCGCGCTGACGCGGTGCTCGTCCGCGGCGCGCGCCTGCTCCTCGCGCCCCTCGGCGTCCTCGTGCTGACGGTGTCGGGATGCAGCGCTCCGGGCGACGACACTGCCGAGCCTGCGACCAGTGCGTCGACGGCTCCGGCTGCACCGACACCGTCCGACTCCGGGCCGCCGGCCACCGCCGCACAGCAGTCCTCCGCAGCCCCGACCGCCCTCATCCTCCGGTTCGGCGACCTCGAGATCGAGGCGACGCTCGACGACTCCGTCGCCGCCCGGTCGCTGCTCGCGCAGCTGCCGGTCACCCTCGACTTCCGCGACTACGGCGGGCAGGAGAAGATCGCGACGCTCCCCGCGCCGCTCGATCTCGGCACTGCGCCCGATCGAGCCGCCGCCCCCGCCGGCACTCTCGGCTACTACGCCCCCGACCAGGGGCTCGTCCTCTACTACGACAGCGTCGGCGCCTACCCCGGCATCGTCCCCCTCGGTTCGTTCGACGCGGTCGAGGCCCTGCAGGACGCGAGCGACGGACCCGTGGAAGTCCGGGTCCGCGACTGACCGCCGCGCCGAACCCTCGGAGGACATCGCCGATGAACGACTTCCCGGACAGCCGTCCGCAGAACGCCGCTACGACCGCCCTCGTCTCGCGAGACGTGGCGCGCACGGCGATCGCCGAGGCCTGCCGAAGCGGTGACGCGACCCTGCGCGCCCACATCGACGAGCTCCGGTCGGTCGTGTCCGATCCGGAGGCGATGCGCAGCGTGCTCGCCCGCTACCGCGGCGAGGTCGAGGCCGCCCGCGCCCTCCTCGAGAGGGCGGTCGAGCCCGGGTGGTGGACCGCGGTGACGGTGGAGGAGCTCAGCGCGGCCTGCACGGCAGCGCGGATCTGGAGCACCGGAGACCCGGTCTGCACGGACCTCGAGCGCCACCTCCACTCCCACCTCCTGCGGGTGTTCGGAGTCGACGTGGCCTCTCTCGTGCGCGGCTGAGCGGCATTCAGCAGCTGCACGCCTCTCGCCGTGCGGGCGCACCTCAGTGCGCGAGCGCGCCCCTGCGGGTGATCGTCCAGACGAGCAGGGCGAGGGCGATCACGGCCAGGGCGGCGAGCATCACCGCGACCCAGCCGCCCAGCTGCCAGAACGCCCCGGCGAGCGCGGACCCGACGGCGCCGCCGACGAAGTTGCCCCCGATGAAGGCGGTGTTGAGGCGGCTGCGGGCGGAGGGGTCGATCGACACCATCCGGGTCTGGGCGAGGATCTGGACGGACTGGAGGCCGAGTCCGAAGACGATCGCTCCGATGATCAGGACGACGATCGACGTCGACCCGAGGGCCGAGACGGCGAGACCGGCGAAGGTGATGGCGAGCCCGATGCCCAGCGCGGGGACGAAGAGCCCGCGGTCGAAGAGCCTGCCGACGCGCTGCGCGGCGAGGGCGCCCACGACTCCCACCAGGCTGACCGCGCCGATCAGCGACACGGAGTAGCCGAAGGCGGGAGACGACAGCAGGAACGTCATGCCCGTCCAGAACATCGTGAACACGCACATCGCCGAGGCGCCGATGAGCATCGTCACCTGCACGGCCCGGGTCCCGGTGATCGTGCGGAGGACCGAGAGCAGCAGGCGGCCGTACGGGACGCTCGGTCGCGCCTCGAGACGGGGGAGGCGGGGCGCGAGGACGGCCGCCACGACGAGCATGATGACGGCGGCCATGACGAACACCGCGCGCCAGCCGAAGTGCTCGGCGACGACACCGCTGAGTGCTCGGGCGACGAGCAGGCCGATCATGATTCCGGCGGCGACGGTGCCGAGCACGCGGCCGCGCTCGTCGTCGCGGGCGAGGTCACCGGCGAGCGGGATGAGGACCTGCCCGGCGACCGCGCTGAATCCGATCAGGCCGAGGGATCCGAGGAGCACCGGATAGGTGGGGGCGGCCGCGGTGGCGAGCAGGAGCGCGGCGGTGAGGACCATCAGGCCGGGGATGAACCGCCTGCGGTTCACGGTGTCGCCGAGGGGCAGCAGGAGGAACACGCCGAGGGCGTAGCCGACCTGGGTGACCGTGACGATCAGACCCGTGGAGGCGGTGGAGACGGAGAAGTCCTCGCCGAGGATGCCCAGCAGGGGCTGCGCCCAGTAGAGGTTGCCGACGGCGGCGCTGGCGGCGACGGCGAACAGCAGGGTGAGCCCGCGGCTCATCCCCGGCGCTGCGGTATCGCGGGGGGAGGTGCTCATGGACTTCGTTCCTCTCGTCCGGGGGTCTGCGTCATGTCGAGCCGAGGCCGCCGCCGAAATCCAACGCTGACGTTGGTCTTCAAGCTAGTACTGTGGGAGGCAAAACACAACGCCAACGTTGGAGAACGGGAGCGGGACTCGGATGGCATGGGACGTCGAGGGCACCAAGCGCAGGATCCTGGCGGCGGCGGCGCAGGAGTTCACCGAGCGGGGACCCGACGCGACGACGATGGAACGGATCGCCCGGATCGCCGGCGTCAACAAGGAGCGGGTCTACAACTACTTCGGCAGCAAGCCGGAGCTGTTCGCGGCCGTGCTCCGCGAGAAGCTCGCCGTCGTCGCGGAGACCATCCCGATCGAGTCGTCCACTCCCGAGGGGATCGGCGAGTACGCCGGCCGCCTCTTCGACTACAACCGCGCGCACCCCGAGCTCGTCCGCCTGGTGCTGTGGGAGGCGCTGTCCTTCCCCTCCGAGGTGCCGGAGGAGCAGCAGCGCCGCTCCTACTACGCGCAGAAGACCGCCGCGCTGGCCGAGGCGCAGAGCGCGGGATCCCTCACCCCGGGGCTCCCGCCGGAGCATCTGAACTTCCTGCTCCTCGCTCTGGCCGGCTACTGGTACGCGGTGCCGCAGGTCGCGCGCATGATGACCGAGTCGGGCGGCGGGGCCGAGATCGATCGACGGCGGGCCGGAGTCGTCGAGGCCGCCCGACGTCTCGTGACGCCCGAGGGAGCCGTCCCGCCCCGGTCGCCCGAGGCGTCCTGATCACCTGTCCAGGAACGCGAGGTGCTGCGGGGAGTAGCGCTCGCCGCTGACGCCCACCCGGCGGGCGAGGCCGTCGAGGTCGGCGAGCTCGTCGGGGGAGAGGGTGACGCCGGTCGATCCGGCGTTCTCCTGGATGCGGGAGGTGCGGCGGGTGCCGGGGATCGGCACGATCCAGGGGTGCTGCAGGAGGAGCCAGGCGAGGGCGATCTGACCCGGCGGCACCTCCTTCGCGCTCGCCAGCTGCACGACGTGGTCGACGAGCGCCTGGTTCGCGGCGAGGTTCTCGGCCTCGAAGCGCGGCACCCGCCTCCGGATGTCGTCCTGGGAGAAGGACGTCGCCGTCGTGACGCCGCCGGTGAGGAAGCCCTTGCCGAGCGGGCTGAAGGGCACGAAGCCGATGCCGAGCTCGCCGAGCACGGGCAGCACCTCGGCCTCGGGGTCGCGGGTCCACAGCGAGTACTCGCTCTGCACCGCGGTGACCGGGTGCACGGCGTGCGCGCGGCGGATCGTCGCGGCCGACGCCTCCGACAGCCCGAAATGGCGGACCTTGCCCTCGGCGACGAGCTCGCCGACGGTGCCCGCGACGTCCTCGATCGGCACGGCGGGATCGACCCGGTGCTGGTAGAAGAGATCGAGCACGTCGGTGCGCAGCCGGCGGAGCGACGCCTCGGCGACCCGGCGGATCTGCTCGGGCCGGCTGTCGAGCCCGACGCTCGCGCCGTCGACGATGTCCCAGCCGAACTTCGTCGCGATCACGACCTCGTCGCGGACCGGCTCGAGGGCCTCGCCGACGAGCTCCTCGTTCGAGTACGGG
Organism: Rathayibacter sp. VKM Ac-2803; assembly: GCF_009807175.1. Taxonomy (NCBI): domain Bacteria; kingdom Bacillati; phylum Actinomycetota; class Actinomycetes; order Micrococcales; family Microbacteriaceae; genus Rathayibacter; species Rathayibacter sp. VKM Ac-2803. The sequence goes on from NZ_WUCD01000001.1 coordinate 1,314,328, forward strand.
CCGTAGACCTCGGCGGTGTCGAAGAAGGTGACGCCGAGATCCACGGCCGAGCGGAGGACGCCGATCATGTCGTCGCGGCTGCCGGGGTTGGGGCCGTAGCTCTGCGACATCCCCATCGCGCCGAGTCCGACGGCCGAGACGGTCAGGCCCTGTCCGAGTACGCGGTCGTGCATGGTGGTCTCCTTCGTCGATCCGATCGGTTCAGGGCCGACCCTACGGAGCTCTCCCGTCCTCGGGGATGCCCTGCTGGAACACCCTTCGACAGAGGCTCCCTCGGCGCGGCTGCCGGGTCTTCGGTGGGAGGAGCACACGAGCGAGAGGAGTCCTCGGATGACCGACGAGAAGCACAGCGGATGGACCGGCGGGCAGAAGGCCGTCGGGGACATCGCGCCGACCCTGGCCCGGTACACCGACGAGCTGCTGTTCGACGAGGTGTGGGAGCGTTCGGAGCTCTCGAAGCGCGACCGGAGCCTGGCCACGGTCTCGGCGCTGGTGGCGCTCGGAGCGACCGAGCAGCTGAGCTTCCACCTCGCCTTCGCGCGCGACAACGGGGTGACGGAGCAGGAGCTCGTCGAGGCGATCACCCACCTCGCGTTCTACGCCGGCTGGCCTCGCGCGATGGCCGCGATCGCCGTCGCCAAGACGGTCTTCGCCGAGAAGGCCTGACCCCTGCCCACCGATCAGCGGGAGACTCCCGCGACGACACGAAGGAGAGCACCCTCATGAGGATCGAGCCCAAGCCCGACACCGTCAGGAACCCGGCAGCCCAGTTCACGGGCGACGTCTACCTCGACATGATCGCGACGCCGCAGTCCGACGCGCAGCAGGCCGTCGTCGCGAAGGTGCGCTTCCTGCCCGGCGCCCGCACCGCGTGGCACTCGCACGCGAACGGCCAGGCGCTGCACGTGACCGAGGGCGTCGCCTGGATGGGCACGCGCGACGGCGCCGTGGAGGAGGTCCTTCCCGGCCGGACCGTCTACATCCCGGCGGGCGAGGAGCACTGGCACGGCGCGACGCCGACCTCGTACATGGAGCACCTCGCCATCACCGAGAACGCCGACGACCCGGCCACGACGACGACGTGGCTCGAGCACGTCGCCGACGCCGACTACCACCGGCCGTAGCGCCGCGGCCCCGGAACCGCACGGCTCCGGGGCCGTTCCCGCTACGGCGTGAGCATCACCTTGAGCGCCTCGCGAGCATCCATCGCGGCGTAGCCGGCGGGCGCCTCGTCGATGCCGACGGTGCGGTCGAACACCCGGCCCGGGTCGATCGTGCCGTCGAGCACGAGCGGGATGCTCTGCTCGAGGTAGGCGCGGACGGGCGCGGGGCCTCCGGTGAGCGTGATGTTCCTGCCGAAGAGCGAGCCGAAGCCGACGGGTGCGTCCTCGTACTGGGGGACGCCCACGCGCGAGATGACGCCGCCCGGGCGGACGACTCCGTACGACTGCTCGTAGGCGGGCATGTGGCCCACGGCCTCGAGGACGACGTGGCTGCCCTCGCCGCCGGTCAGGTCGAGGACCTTCTGGACGCCCTCGTCGCCGCGCTCCGCGACGACGTCCGTCGCGCCGAACTCGATGCCGAGGTCGGTGCGGGAGGCGTGACGGCCCATCAGGATGATGCGCTCGGCGCCGAGCTGCTTCGCGGCGAGCACGGCCGAGAGTCCGACCGCGCCGTCGCCGATCACGGTGACCGTCTTGCCGGCCTCGACGCGCCCCATGTGCGCGGCGTGGAAACCGGTGAGGTACACGTCCGAGAGGGTGAGCAGGGAGGCGAAGAGCTCGGTGTCGTTCTCGGTCACGCCCGGTACGACGACGAGGCTGCCGTCGGCCAGCGGGATGCGGGCGAGCTGCGCCTGCAGGCCGCCGGTCTCGACGGAGCCGTAGAAGCCGCCGTGCTTGCAGGCGGTCTGGAAGCCGTCGCGGCAGAACGAGCAGGTGTTGTCGCTGAACGAGAACGGGGCGATGACGAAGTCGCCCTTCTTCAGCGTGGTGACGGCCGGGCCCGTCTCCTCGACGACGCCGATGAGCTCGTGGCCCATCGGGGTGCCCCGGTCGGAGGCGGGCAGGGAGTGGTAGGGGTGCAGGTCGGACCCGCAGATGCAGGCGCGGGTGACGCGCACGATCGCGTCCGTCGGCTGCTGGATGATCGGGTCGGGCACGGTCTCGACGCGGACGTCGCCCGCGCCGTACAGGGATACGGCCTTCATGGTGGAGCCTCTCTCTCGGTGAGCGGATCCCACTCCACCGTGTCCCGCGCGCGCGGGGGAGTCACTGCCGGAACCTGTACTGCCAGGACACCCCTCGGGCTGCGGATGCGTCGTAGCGTGGCGAGCATGGTCAACTCCGAAGAGGTCAAGGACTTCCTGACGTCGCGCCGCGCGCGGATCACCCCCGAGATCGCCGGCCTGTCGGGCGGGTCGAACCGGCGCGTCAGCGGTCTGCGCCGGGTCGAGGTGGCGATGCTCGCCGGCGTGAGCGTCGAGTACTACTCCAAGCTCGAGCGCGGCAACCTCACCGGCGCCTCCGACACCGTCCTGGCGGCCATCGCCGATGCCCTGCGGCTGGACGACGCCGAGCGGTCGCACCTGTTCGACCTCGCGGCGACCGCGAACGCCTCCCCGGTGCGGGCGAAGCGCCGCAGCTCGCCGCAGACCCTGCGCCCGAGTCTGCGCTGGGTGCTCGACGCGGTCACCGGCGGGCCGGCCTTCGTGCGCAACGGGCGTCTCGACGTCCTCGCCGAGAACGCCCTCTTCCGCGGGCTCTACTGGGACGCGTACCAGCTCGACGAGCGGCCGGTGAACCTCGCCCGGCTGACCTTCCTGCACCGAGACCTCGCCGAGCAGTACTACCCGAGCTGGGAGACGTCCGCCGACATCAACGTGGCCATCCTCCGCACGGAGGCGGGGCGGAACCCGCACGATCGCGACCTGCAGGACCTCGTCGGCGAGCTGTCGACGCGGAGCACCGAGTTCCGGACCCGCTGGGGCGCGCACAACGTGCGCAACCACGTCCAGGGCCGCAAGCACTTCCGGCACCCGGTCGTCGGCGACCTCGACATGGCCTACGAGGCGATGGAGCCGCTCGGTGAGGGACTCAATCTGCTGATCTACGCGGCCGAGCCGGGGTCGCCGACGGAGGAGTCGCTGCGGCTGCTCGCGAGCTGGGTCGCCACCCAGGAGCAGGGCGGGCAGCGTTCGGCTGTCGATGCGCAGGTGAGCAGGGCGAAGGAGCGCTGAGGCGCGGCCCTCAACGAAGAACGGCCCGCCGAAGCGGGCCGTTCAGCACTCTCGCGAGTGGCACTGTCTCAACCAGTACTCGGTGGCTCCGGGGCCGGGGAGGGCCTGGATTCCGAGTGCGCCCGGAGGGATTCGAACCCCCAACCTTCTGATCCGTAGTCAGATGCTCTATCCGTTGAGCTACGGGCGCAGTCCATTGCGCGGCCCCGAGGGGCGCACGCAACGAGGTACGACTATACATGTCGCGCGGCCCCTCCGCCAATCAGCGGGGCGGCCACCCGGGTCGGGTCGGATGACTCGTGCGCGGCGGCCTGCGCCCTGACAGGCTCGCGGCGAGCGCGCCCCTCCGGCGTGCGGACCGGAGGTCACGATGCCCGCGCACCACCTCGACGACGTCGCTCTCACGGCGTTCGCGACGGCCGCCCGATGAGCGCCGACGACCGGGTCCCGATCGAGCCGCAGGCGGTCGTCGCGCCGCTCAGCCGGTCGGCCGTGTTCCTGTCGGTCGACATCGTCGGCGGGCAGGACGCGGCCGATCGCGTCCGCGATGTGATCGCGGACGTGGGCGGACTGCTCCGGGCGGTGGGATTCCGCGATCTCGGTGGTCGCCTCTCCTGCCTGGTCGGAGTCGTCAGCGACGCCTGGGACCGCTTCGGCTCGGCGACGCGACCGCAGCGGCTGCACGACTTCCAGGAGGTCGCGGGCGCCGTGCACACGGCATGCCGCGACCGTAGCGCTGGAGTCGCGGTCGCGCTTCCTACAGTCGACGGAATCGTGCGCGCCGGGACACCCGATCAGGCGTCGAGCGCCCACTTCGGCCGGACCCAGTGGCAGGTGTAGCCACCCGGGTGCTTGCGCAGGTAGTCCTGGTGCTCCTCCTCGGCGTCCCAGAACTCGCCCGCGGGCTCGACCTCGGTGACGACCGGTCCGGGCCAGCGGCCCGAGGCGTCGATCTCGGCGATCGTCTCGCGGGCGACGCGCTCCTGCTCGGGTGTGAGGAAGAGGATGACGGAGCGGTAGGCGGTGCCGACGTCGTTGCCCTGCCGGTTCTTCGTGGTGGGGTCGTGCACCTGGAAGAAGAACTCCAGCAGATCGCGGTACGAGAGCTGCTCGGGATCGAACTCGATCTCGACGGCCTCCGCGTGGTCGCCGTGGTGGCGGTAAGTGGCGTTCGGCGTGCTGCCGCCGGCGTAGCCCGCGCGAGTGCTGAAGACACCGGGCATGTCGCGGATGAGCTCCTGGAGTCCCCAGAAGCACCCGCCCGCGAGGATCGCGCGCTCCTCGGCCATCAGGCGCCGACCTTCGTGTCGTGCCCGGAACCCGAATTGTGCAGAGAATTCATCATGCGGATCAGTCCATCACGGACGAGGACGTCACGGTGAGAGCGCCTCCGCCGGCCCGCTACTCCAGGGCGCCGAGCACGACGGCCGCGGCGCGGGCGACGAGCGCGTCGTCGTAGTCGGCGTCCCGGTCGTTCCGCTCTGTGAGGACGGTGATCACGATCGGCTCGCGCTCGGGAGGGGTGACCACGGCGACGTCGTTGCGGATCCCGCCCGCGCCGCCCGACTTGTCCGCGACGCCCCAGCCGCTCGGTGCCCCCGCGCGGATGAGCGCGTCGCCCGTCGCATTGCCGCTCATCCAGTCCAGGAGCAGCGCGCGGTCCTCGGGAGGCAGAGCGCTGCCGAGTGCCACGGCGCCCAGGGCGGCGGTGAAGGCCGACGGCGTGGTGGTGTTCGCCGTTCCACCCGGCTCGATCGTGTTCAGCGCGGGCTCCTCGTCGACGACCTCGGTCGTCGTGTCGCCGAGCTCCTCGAGTCCCCGGTCGAGAGCCGCCGGCCCGCCCAGGCGGGCCAGCACCAGATTCAGCGCGGTGTTGTCGCTCTCGCGCACCGCCGCCTCGACGAGCTCCGAGAGCGGCAGGCCGTCGCCGATGCTCTCACTCGTGACGGGGGAGTAGCCCGCCGCCTCGACATCGGACGCGGTCCAGGTGACGATCTCGTCGCGCTCGGCGGCGGGGACGGCGCGGAGGAACTGGGCGGCGGCCAGCGCCTTGATGCTCGACGCGTAGCCGAAGCGCTCGTCCTGGCGGTGCGAGACGCGTCGATCGGACGCCGTGTCGACGGCGCTGACGCCGATCCGCGCATCGAACTCGCTCTCGAGCGCCGCGAGTTCGGCGGAGACGTCGATCGGTGCGGCGGACGCTGTCGCAGACGGCGACGGCGACGAGGCCTGGGACGTCGCGACGGGATCGCTCGGCGAGGTGCAGCCCGCGAGCACGAGTCCGGCGGCAGCCAGGGCGAGGAGCCGCGCGGTCGGGCGGCCGCTCACAGCGCGGAGTAGACCAGGAAGAAGGCGACGGAGGCCGCGGCGGTGACCGCGAGTGCCGCCACGACGACGAGCACCCGAGGCCGCCTCCGCACGATCGCGAGCGCGAGGAACGCGACCCCGAGGACGATCTGCAGCCACCAGTAGACGGGGCTGGTCGTGTCGATGATCGCGCCGAGCGCCCACAGGCCCTCGCCGATCAGCACGCCCGAGAGCGGCGCCACCGCCAGCACCCGCCAGGGCGTCGTGCCGTGCAGAGTCAGCGCGGCGGCGGCACCGAGTATCGGCCCGGCGGAGACGGCGAGCAGCCAGTGGATGTCGGTGAAGGGAGGCGAGTAGCCGAAGCCGCGAGCCGCGGTGACGAGGTCGTAGCCCTCGAGCAGCGCGAAGAACGTCAGCAGTCCGAGCAGCGCCGCCGGCACCGGGCGGGCGCCGCCGAGTCGCACGAGCGCGAACACGAGCATCGACCAGCCGCCGCACGAATTGGCGAACGAGCTGAGCGACCCCGGCAGCGCGCCCTGCAGGAAGCTGGTCAGCCCGCCCAGGAGCAGACCGCCGACCAGGGCGACGACGAGTGCGCGCGGCAACCGCGGGCGGGTGGTGGCAGGAGGCATGAGTCGATTCTCGGAGGTGAGGGTCGTGGACTGTGCGCAGTTCGGAGCGACGAACGTGGCGCGGCGCATCAGTCCGACATCAGGGCGGAGAAGGGCACGTCGGCTGTGCGGCCGTCGGTGTAGGTGACGGTGACGTCCGGCTCCGGGATGCCCGCCGCCGAGAACTCCGGGCCGATCCAGGCGGCGATGTAGTAGCCGTTGCTCAGCGCCGCAGCGACCGCGGCACCGCCCGAGGGGGTGAACGTGACGGCGGCGACGTCCGAGCCGACCTGTCCGGTGACCGTGGCGATGCCTCCGGGGGCCGCATCCGGGAAGTTGCCCGGATTCGTCAGCGTGACGGTGTCGGGGGCGACCGGCGCGGGGCTGCCGAAGGTCTCCCAGTTGTCGTCGGGGTCGCTGCCGTCGAAGGACGCGCCGAAGCGGATGTCGTCGCCGAGCTGCCCGAGGAGGAACTGCGAGGTGCCGACGCTCGTCTGGGCGAGGATCGTGACGCCGCCGGGCGTGACCGATCCGGCGAGTAGCGCGGTCGGCGCGCTCTGGGTGGCGGCGGGCGGAGCAGACGGCGGCGGGGCGGTCAGCACCGGCACGAGCACCGCGGCGCCGACCAGGAGCAGTCCGGCCGGGACGGCCAGGGCGAGACGGCCGCGCAGACCGAGCGAGCGCACGGGCCCGCGCTCGGGCTCGATGCGGTCCAGGACGGTGAGCAGGTTGTGCAGCCGGGCGTCCTCGCCGACGGAGCGGCCGGCGGCGGGGTCGATGCTGCGGAGCAGGTCCCGTTCGGGGAGATCGTCGTTCACGAGGACTCCTGTTCGTGCGGTCGTGGACCGGCGGGGGGTGGAGAGGGAGGGGCCGGCGCCGAGAGCAGCGTCCGGAGGCGGCCGCGGGCGCGCGAGAGGCGCATCGCGGCGGTGGAGCGGCGCATCCCGAGTGCTTCGGCGGCCTGGGTGACGGTGAGGTCCTCCCACGCGGTGAGCGCGAGGATCTCCTGATCGGCGGGCGCGAGCTCGTTCCAGGCGCGCTGCAGATCCAGGCGCAGGGCGATCTCGCCGGTGGCGGAGTCGACCCGGGGGATCCGGCCACCGCTCGAGCCGTCGGCGTCTCCGTCGAGCGGCACATCGAGGGAGTGCTTGCGCTGATGGCTGCGGCGGGCATTGCCGAGCACCTTGCGGGCGACGCCGAACAGCCACGGCCTCGGATCCTCGAGCTCGGCCGGCACCTTGCGCCAGGCGATCACGAAGACCTCGGCCGCGAGCTCGTCGGCGTCGTCCAGGGCGCCCCGCCTCGCGAAGTAGCGGATGAGATCGCCGTAATGGGCGCGGTGCAGCTCGGCGAGGCGGGCGTGGTCGATCATCGCCTCGCCGAGCTGCAGGGAGTGGACGTGGAGTACAGGGTCAGTCCTTCGTGGCGTCGGCGAACGTGACGGTCGTGGCGCTGCCGTCGACGAGGTGGGCGACGAAGCTCGGGTCGGGGGTGCTCCCACCGTCGAAGTCGCCGCCCTCCCAGGCGGCGATCCAGTATCCGTCCTGAACGGTCGCGGCGACCGTCGGGCCGTCGCCGGTCACGACGTCGATGCCGGTGACCTCGGAGCCGACCTGGCCGGTCACCGTCGCGATGCCGCCCGGGGCGGCGTCGGGGAAGTTGCCGGGGTTCACGACTGTGAACGCCGCGGCGTCGACGGCGGCCGGTTCGCCGAAGCTCTCCCAGTTCAGGTCCGTGTCGCCGCCGTCGAAGGAGGCGGCGGAGCGGATCTCGGTGCCGTGCTGCCCGAGGACGAACACATCGTCGCCGAGCGAGGTCTCCGCGAGGATCGTCGTGCCGTCCGTCGTGACGGAGCCGACCGCGACCGCGGACACGGCGGCGGGGGACTGCTGTGCGGCGCCTCCGGTGGAGCAGCCCGTGGTCGCGAGGGCGAGACCGCCGGCGAGGGCGAGCGCGGCGAGGGAGACGGTGAGTCGGTGCTGGCGGGTCATGGTGTCGCTTCCGGTGAGGCAGTCCGCTCGATGCGCGGGCTGGTACCGGGGACATGTCCGCGGGGCGGCGGAGTGTCACACTTCCGCGCCGATTCGCGTCCGGCGCGTCAGTCGAGCACCGCGTACGCCTCGAGCTCGACCAGCACATCGGGCTCGAAGAGGAAGTCGACGCCGATCGCCGATAGGGGCGGCAGCGGGTCCGGCAGGCCGAGCTCCTCCCGCACCTGCTCGATCCCGGCGACCCACTCGGCGAGCATCCCGGGGGTGGACCTGGTGAGGAAGAAGCGCAGGCGCACCACGTCGTCGAACGTCGCGCCGGCACCGGCCAGACCCCGCGCGGTGTTGCGGAGGACCTGCGCGACCTGACCGGCGAGGTCGCCGGGAGCGAGGCGGTTGCCCTCGCCGTCGCGGGCGATCTGCCCGGCGACGTGCACGTGGCGGCTGCCCGTCGCGACCGAGACGTGGTCGTAGTTGACGGACTGGAACATGCCCTCGGGGGAGGTGGTGGTGACGCTCATGCGGTCCTTCTCTCGGTAGCAGGTTCCCTCTGTCTACCTGGTGCACGAAGGGCACTTCAACGAGACTAGGTGGCATGGACGACACCGCCCCGACCGTGACCGACCTGCTGCAGGTGGATGCTCCGCACCGCGAGCTGCTCGACGAGCTGCTCGACAAGTGGTCGCTCCAGGTGCTCGACCAGCTCTGCGAGCGGCCGCTGCGCTTCAACGAGCTGCGGCGGGCCGTCCCCGCGGTCGGCCAGAAGTCGCTGACCGCCACGCTCCGCCGGCTGGAGCGCAACGGGATGATCTCGCGCGTCGTGCTCGAGACCCGCCCGATCGCCGTCGAGTACCGCATCTCGCCGATCGGCGACACGCTGAACGAGCTCGTCGACTCGCTGCTGCGCTGGACCGATCGGCAGCTCCCCGCGGTCCAGGAGGCCCGAGCCCGCTACGACGGGGCGATGCGGGAGGAGTGACCCGAGCGCAGCAGCACGATCCCTGTCGTGAGCTGCCAGGCCGTCACCGTGTAGACGGCGAGGCGCTCCCAGACGCCGTCGGGCAGCAGATCGAGAGCGGTGCTCCCGGAGTCGACCCGCAGCAGCACCAGCCCGAGCAGCCCGACGGCGCCGAGGACGATGCCGACCACCCCCGGCGCCCAGCGCGTCCGCGACCGCAGCACAGCGACGCCCGCGGTCATCGCGGCCAAGTTCCCTCCGATGATCGCGAGAGCGGCGTCCAGCACGTGGAGCCCGGAAGTGCCGTTCTCGACGCTCTGCCGACTGCCGTGCACGAGGCCGACCAGGACGATGCCGACGGAGTGGGCCGCGGCGAGACCGAGGAAGCCCCGCCGCCGACCACCGGAGGTCGCGCGGACCGTCATCAGCGCGGCCGCGAGGAAGAGCACCCCCTCGGCGACGAAGCCGGCGTTCATCACCGAGTGCAGGGGCGAGTCGATCGCGCGGCCCTCGAACGCGCCGACCTCGGGCACGCCGAGATCGCTGATGTAGTTGTCGGCGTAGCTGTAGCCGGGGAAGGCCGAGGCCGCGATTGCCTCCGCACCGACGTAGACGAGAGGTCCGACGATCCAGAGCACCCCCGCGGTCGTCCGGAGGCGGCGAGGAGAGGTCATCGCCCCATCATCAGCCCTCGCGGTACCGCCTCCGTGTCGCGGTCCTGCGGGGGACGAGCGCGTTCCCGCGGAGTCGGGCGCTCACCGGGCCGACGCCGACCGGAACGGCGCGTAGAGCTCCTCCGGCGTGCGGTCCAGCTGCGCCTTCACTTCGGCGGTCTCGGTGTCGGGCGCCTCCGCGCGCCCCTCGGCGAGGGAGTTGAGGGCCAGCGCCAAGGCCGTGCGGGGATCGTTCTTGGGGATGATCACGATCGCACTCTCGAATCATGGGCCCCGAGTTCCGGCAGCGTTGCCGTTGAGGTTGAACCGCTGCCTAATCTCGCTGAACGAGGCCTGCGAACTCGCGCAGTGCACGCGGATGATCCGCCGGTTGCTGTCATCCGCACGACGAATCGTTTTCGCGCCCGCTCGAACCTGCAGACCGCGCCGCCATCGTGCCTGTGAACACGTCCCGGGCACTGTTCTCCAGCCTCTTTGCAGGCCTCGCGCTCGCGGCACCGCTCGGCGCGATCGGCGTGCTCCTTGACTACGGCGCCATTGGTGCCACCTGGCCGCCGCCGAGCAGCACCGACCACTGCCGGATTCCTCTGCGTTAGTAGTGCGAACCACGCTGCTAACGCCTCCGCGCAACGAAGCAGGCCGATACGCTGTTGCTCAACGAAGTTCTGGCGATTCTCTACAAGATCAGGGCTTCGTTCGGGCTCTCAGTTGTACTGGCGTCGAAGAAATCGGGACAGGTCCTACCTATTTTGTCCCAGAATTGGTGGCAGACTCGCCGGATGGGCTGTGGGATGATGGCGCGCATGGCACCGGGAGAATCGAATCACCCCGAGATCAGGGACGACTCCGGGTATGAGCTCACTCCGGAGGATCTCGATTTTCTCCAGATAACGACCTCCTCTGCACATGAGTGCCTAGGGCGTGTAACCCCGCTCGGGTTTCCGGCGGGGTATTTCAGCGACTTTACGTTAACCTTGATGCAAGCAATTTGGCGAGAAGGGATTCGTGAGGCGGACGTCCGACTTCAGGGTAGTTCCGCGTTCTTTTTTTCGGGTCCGCATAAGTCGATGCCGGTGACGCGTAATGAAATTGCTTATGCTTTCACAAGCGAGTTCGGTCGGCCACCCGATGTCTTTGAACTAAATCAGATCGCGACTAAGTATAGGATAGTCTGGCCACGTGTCCTCCCGCAGCGACGGCCCTTCGATTCTCTGCATCGACTGGGCGTATCGCCTGTAAAAAGCGATTTCGATATTCAGATATCGAGCCAAGACGCGTACCTCCAGGTCACGGAATCTATCACTTTCAGCGGCGCAGATCCGGAGACCGCCGACCTCGAGAACCACAAATACTCGTTCATCAGGAAAGAATATTCTGATAAGAATTTCCTCTATCTCCAGGTTTGGGTCTCGGACTGGGAGGAAAGGCTAGACCGACCGGTGAACATCGCAATCTTCGGAGAAGATGGGCCCCGAGAAGATTTAGAGAATCCCGCTTTGTCGAGTCATTTTAAGGAGACTGATTGGGTTTTGCACTCGGGTCCAATTCGGTACGAAGACCTGCTTCCCGGGGACCGCGCACTAGCGCCCTCGGCGCGCTTGACGGGCGAGAATGATGATGAGGGCGCCTCAGATGCCTAATTGCGCTACCATCACGACGGCTTCTGCGCGAAGCGGACCATGGGTTGAAGGGTTGCCACGTGCCTGAGTCTGACAAGCGACTCCGCCTCCGGGGTGCTCCGGCGCACGAGCGAATAATTCTCGCGAACCTCGCTTCGGCTTTGTTTACCCACAAAAGCATTAAGACAACCGAAGCCAAAGCAAGGCGGCTTCGTCCACTTGCTGAAAAACTCATCGGATTTGCAAAGCGCGGCGACATTCAGGCCCGTCGTCGCATTCTTGCGATTATCCACGACAAGAGAGTTGTGCACGAACTGTTGACCGAGATCGCTCCGCGCGCTATCGAGCGTGAAGGTAGCTATACCCGGATTAACAGAATCGGTCCCCGTGCTACGGATAACACGCCAATGGCTGTAATTGAAATCGTTCTCGAGCCGCTCTTCTTAAAGGTCCAGAAAGCGCCGTCGCCTCGTGCGGCCGAGCCCGAGAAAGAGGCTTTCATTGAGAAGTCTTCTGACCAGGATGAATCGGAAGATTTATCGCAACATGAAGGACTAGGCATCATTCAATATGCTAATGGAGTACATTTTGCGAGCCTTGCGACATTTCCCCAAGCCGAAAGTTTCGAAGACGTCCAGTCGATTGCGATCAAGATAGGTATCAAGATTCGTCACTTCGGTCAGGCTGAAGCGTGGACTCTGGGGATCAAGCGCATCCGGGAAGACGTTGACAACCCTGCCATCCTGCGTATCGTCCGGAACGTCAACGGTCCGGGCGTGGAAGTCCAGTTAGCCTGGCGCGGAGCGCCCGTGACGCCAACGGCGTTGGCTGCCACGATCCGCATGCTCCAGTCACTTTCCTCGAATGCTAGGCGGTCCGCCCACGGGTATGAGGCTGACGCAGATAGCAGTGAGTAATCGGTAGGCCGTCGACGAAGTTTTAGCCGAGTACCACGGCGCCGTCGCGCTTGATGCTCATCGGCCTCTCGAAAGGTAGCGAGGCTCGTGCTCGGTGCGAACCCGCCGCCGCTGGTGGGAGCTGGTCGTTGTGCTCGTCGGTCGGATAGTTGTAGCCGAAGAGGTCTTTGAGCGTCGGCAGGGTCTGGCAAGCGTCAGACGCTCGCCGCGCTGGCTGCGGATTTAGGCCATCCCGAGCATGGCGGTGAAGTCTGGATCCTCCGAGTGTCTTCCTGGTTGCGTCCACAGAGAGGGTGCGGCAGGTTGACCGTCGTCCAGAGGCTGAAGTTCACCGAGGAATCGGCCAGGTACTCCACCCGCAACTCGGTCGCACGACGGCCTCATGTGGCTTGCAGTCCTAGCTCTCTGTTTTGGACATGGTTTCCGTGGGGGCGAGTGGGACGGTCATACCCTCGATCGGGCCGGGCCGCCTCCGTATCGCGGTCCTGCGGCGGGCGAGCGGGATCCTGCGGACCGGGCGCTCATCGGGCCGACGGCGACCGGAACGGCGCGTAGAGCTCCTCCGGCGTGCGGTCCAGCTGCGCCTTCACCTCGGCGGTCTCGGTGTCGAGCGCCTCCGCGCGCCCTTCGGCGAGGGCGTCGAGGGCGAGCGCGACGGCCGTGCGGGGATCGCTCTTTGGGATGTCCCAGCCGGCCATCATCTCCGTGTCGGTCGAGGACAGGTGCAGGCCCGCGAGCTCGGTCCCCTGCCCGGCCAGCTCGAGCCGGGTGCTGTTGGTCAGCTGCCACTTGGCCGCCTTGGCCGCCTTGGCCGCCTTGGCCGCCGCGTAGGCGCCGTTGCCGGGGTGGACGCGGAACGAGAGCAGCGACATCACGTTCACGATCGCTCCGCCGCCGTTCTGCGCGAGCACGGGGGCGAAGGCCCGGGTCATTTCGAGGGTGCCGAAGAAGTGCGTCTCCATCTCGGCGCGGATCCGGTCGAGATCGCCCGTCACGAGGTTCTGCAGGGTCGCGATCCCGGCGTTGTTGACGAGCAGGTCGACGTCGCCCGCCCGGGCTTCCGCCTCGAGGATGTGATCCGGCTCCGTGATGTCCAGCCGGGTCGTCTCGACCCTCGGATCGTCCCGGAGGTGCTCGAGACTCGGAAGGCGGCGTGCCGTCGCATAGACGCGGCGCTTTCCCCTCTCGAGCAGCTCCTCGACGAAGTGCCTGCCCAGTCCTCTGTTGGCGCCGGTGACGAGTGCGGTCGCTCCTGTGATGTCCATGTCGTCACCGTAGGATCTGACACGGATGTCAGCTTCAAGGGGTCGGAGGAACCGGGTTGAAGATCGGCGAAGTGGCGCGGCGCACGGGAGTCAGCGTGCGGTCGCTGCGGTACTACGAGATGCGGCAGCTCATCACCTCCTGCCGGACGGAGGGCGGCCAGCGCCTCTTCGACGCCGACACCGTCGACCGCGTCCTGCTGGTGCAGCAGTTGTTCCGGGCGGGTCTCGGGAGCGCCGAGGTGGTGATGCTCCTGCCGTGCATCTACTCCGGCACCACCACCCCCGCGATGCTCGCGCTGCTCGAGCACGAGCAGACCCGCCTCGACGCGCAGATCCAGGAGCTCGTAGCCACCCGCGACCGCCTGGCCGAGCTTCGCGTCGACGCCGCCGGGCGCCTGGCGGCCTGACCCGCCCGTGTCGAGGGTGATCACGTCGTGGAGGCAGCCGGCCGCTCGTGCCGCGCTCGTGCACGCGGATGTGCAGCAGCGGGGTCGGTCGCCGGCCTGCTCGTCGCCTCCTGGGCACCGTGGCCGCAGCTCGTGGGCGGATCGGACATCCGACACGACGGCGCCCGCCGGATACGCCCTCGTGCACGCAGCCGACGGGAACCCGCGCGGAGTCGGCCGCACCAGGGCTGCATCACCTCTCCTCGTGCGATCGGACTTCGGGTCCACGACCGCACGTGCCTGAAACCTAGACCCGACGCGCTCGAATCGGGTGCTCGGTTCAAATTTCCGTGGGTTACCTCACGTCCTGTGCCGCCCGCCGTCGCGAACTGACGGGAGGGCGAGCCGCTTCACGGCGTCTGCGTGCCCCGATCGGGTATAGCTTCAAGGTGGGCCCGCCCTCGCTGCTCGGCCTTCCTCGGCACTCATGGCCGGCCATTCCGCTCGCGAGCGGATCCGGCCACGCGGAGCCTCTGAGCCAGCCGCTCCCGCTCGTTCGCGAGCCTTTCGACGACGATGAGGGAGACCCTGATGGGCGAGTTGATCTTCGGTGCCTGGCGGAGGCGGATCGTGTTCGACGACCGCACTCTGACCCACCTGCGCGTCGCCCTGCGCACGCGGATGGAGCGCGGTGCGCCCTTCCGGCTGACGTGGACGACGTGGCGGGGCCGGCTACCGGTCGCAGGCGATCCTCGTGCACCCCGGATCGGTTCTGGAGTACCGCTTCGACGGCCACCAGCGCGCTCTGTTGAACCGCGTCTGGCTGCGCGAGCTGCTAGGGCCGACCCTGAGTCGCGACATGGTCCTCTCCGTCGAGCCGGTCTAGAGCCGGTCGAGGAGCGCTCTCCTCGAATGCCGTCAGGCGCGGTCGTGAAGCGTGACTTGGTAGCCGTCGGGGTCGGCGAAGGTGAACGTCCGGCCGAACGGGCCGTCGATCGGGGACGCGACGATCGGGTGGCCATCGGCGACGAGTGCGTCGTGGATGCTCTGCACGTCGGTCGCGTGCAGCCAGATCGCGGCCCCGATGCCGGGCTGGACGACTCCGCTGAGATCGGTGCCCGGCGCGATGTCGCGCAGTGCGAAGGCGATCGGCGTCGTCTCGAAGACGACGGCGTGCGGCGGGCCGGCGGGCGAGCGGACGAGGCCGAGGTACTGCTCGTAGAACGCCTGCGACGCGGCGAGGTCGCGGGTCTGGAGGGAGAGGAAGTCGGGTCCGGTGACGGGCATGGGGTGCTCCTTCGGTTGATGTCAGTTGACTGACATGGCTCACGCTATGTCAGACTTCTGACATGAGTCAAGACGGGATCGACCTCACGACCTCCCTCGGCTACCTGCTCAAGGAGGCGTCGAGCGCCCTCCGCGCGGCGATGGAGGGGGTGCTGCGCCCGCTCGGGATGACGGTGACGCACTACTCCTGCCTCGAGCTGCTGGCCCAGCGCCCCGGGCTCTCGAACTCCGAACTCGCGCGCGGAGCGTTCGTGACGCGGCAGTCGATGAACGTCCTGCTGCAGACCCTGGAGCGGGAGGGGGACGTGGTCCGCCCCGTCGAGGCGCGCGTGGGCAAGGTGCTCCCGACGCAGCTGACCCCGCAGGGGCGGCGGCGGCTCGAGGCGGCGACCGTCGCGGTCCGCGGTGTCGAGGTGCGGATGCTCGCCGGCGTGACCGTGGAGGAGCAGGCCGGCGCAGCCCGGCTGCTCCGCGGCATGATCCACTCGCTCCGCGCCGACGACGAGCGCTGAGCATCGCCCGAAGGCGCTCGCGGCGCTCGATACGCTGGACGGCGGAGCCGCCGTGGTCGCGGCGCTCCGTCCGACCCGGAGGAGTCCGCTGAATGGCCCAGCGCACGAGCTTGATCGACGACCTGACCGGCGCGCCCATCGTCGACGGTCGCGGCGGCACCGTCAGCTTCTCGATCGACGACGACGCCTACGAGATCGACCTGACGGCCGCGAACATCGGCCGGCTGCACCTCGCGCTCGCCCGCTACGTCGACTCCGCCCGCCTGCTCTCGCCCGGGGGCGCGGCGCCGCGGATCACGACGGTCGCCGCGAGCGCCGGCCGCAAGAGCCCCGAGATGCGCGCCGCGATCCGGCACTGGGCGAAGCGCCACGGCTACGACGTCCCGCCCTCGGGCCGCATCCCGGCCGAGGTCCAGAGCGCGTACGACGCCGCGCACTGACGCGGGAACTCGGGTCTCAGAGGCGCGCGAGCTTCGTTCGCGCCATCAGGAACACGCCGTAGAGGATGACTCCGAGCCCGACGACGACCAGGGCGGCGGTCCCGTACGGCGGGACCGCGAGGAATCGCAGCGCACCGTCGAGCCCTGTCGCCCGGTCGGCGTCGCCGGTCGCCGCCGCCACGAGGAAGATGCCCCCGGCGAGACCGACGGCGATGCCCTTCGCGACGTAGCCGGTGGCGCCGAGCGCCGAGACGAGGCGGCCGGGTCGCCCCGCCGGCAGCCGGATCAGCTTGCGGAACCCGCGGCGGATGCCGATCGCGATGAAGCCGATGCCGCTGCCGAGCACGATCGCCCCGGTCAGTGCCAGGATCACGAGCCCGGTCGTGGTCGCGACCAGTTGCTGGTTGATCGTCCGGATCGTCGCCGAGGAGCTCGTCGATCCGCCGAGCGCGAAGATCAGCACGGTCCCGGCGAGCGCGAGCGAGGCGAATCCCTTGCCCGCCTCGACCACCCGGCGACCCCAGCGCGCCGCGCGTCTCGGACTGTCGGATGCGCCGCCGAGGGTCAGCTGCCAGAGTCCGAGGGCCAGTACGGCGCTGAACGCGGCCCAGACGGCGACCCTGCCGAGCGGCGCGCTCGTGAGGCGTGCGATCGCTCCGGACGGATCCGCCTCGAGGGGCGACGTGTCGCCGAACGCCAGACGGATCGCGATCACGCCGATAGAGAGGTGCAGCACTCCGTTCACCGCGAAGCCGAGCCTCGCAAGCCTTCGGAATCGACGGACAGGGGCGGCCGGGAGACGGCGCGGCGTACGGTCCGTCAGCACGCTCCACTGTCTCACGGGGCGGCGGGACCGAACCTCAGCCCCGCCGCCCCGAGAACAGGGCGTGCAGCAGCGGCAGCACCGACGCGACCAGCAGCACCGTTCCGAAGGCCGTGTCGTCGGGTCGCGTGATCGCTCCGGCGATCAGCAGGCCCGCGAACAGCACTGCCGAGACGACGCGGCGCACCGTTCCCTCGAGTCGGACGAGCCGCCGCTCGACGGTCGGGACGGTCACGGCGAGCGTGCCGTCCTCGAGCGTGGTGGCCAGCTCGTCGAGACGCCGGGGCAGACGCCAGACGAGACCGAGGGTGTCGAGCGCCTGCCGGCCGACGTCCTGCGCGACGTTGCCGCGCTCCTCGCGGATGAGCTGCTGCGCGTAGGGCTCGACCGAGTCCCACAGGTTGAACGCCGGATCGAGCGCGCTGGCGACTCCGGAGGTGAGCGACATCGCCCGGACGATGAGCAGGAAGTTCTCGGGCAGCTGGAACGGCAGCGAGCGCACCACGTCGCCGAACTGCACCGCGAAGTCGCGGAACTCGCGCGGGTCGACCTCGCGCAGCTCCGCGAACCCCATGCCGCCGAAGCGCGCGAACAGCGTGGTCATCGCCCGCTCGAGCTCGCGCGAGTCGGCGGAGGGGAGCAGCACGCCGACCTTGCGGGCCGCGTCGACGAGGCCCTTGCCGTCGCGCGACGCGGCGGCGATCAGCATCGCCCGCAGGCCCGCGCGGGTCGTCGGCGGCACCTCGCCCATCATCCCGAAGTCGATGAAGGTCAGGCGCCACGGCAGCTCGGCGCCCGGGGTCGGCGTGACGAAGACGTTGCCGGGGTGCGGGTCGGCGTGGAAGTAGCCGTTCGTGAACAGCTGGTCGAACATGACCGCCGCGAAGACCGGAGCGACCTCGGCCGGGTCGATGCCGGCGGCGCGGAGGGCGTCGGCATCCGTGATCTTGATGGCCGTGACGTCCTGGAGGGTCAGCACCTTGCGGGTCGAGCGCTCCCAGACGACGTCGGGGACGCCCACCCGGGCGTCGCCCGCGAAGTCCGCGGCGAAGCGGACCGAGTTGGCGGCCTCCTGCAGGTAGTCGATCTCCTCGAGGCTGGTGACCGCGAACTCCTCGACGAGTGCGGGCGCGTCGACGCGATCCGAGACGAGACGCACGTGCGTGAGCCAGCCGCCGACGCGGCGCAGTGCCGCGAGGTCGACGTCGACGATCTCGTCGATCCCGGGCCGCTGCACCTTGACGATCGCGGAGGC
Source organism: Rathayibacter sp. VKM Ac-2803 (assembly GCF_009807175.1). Taxonomy (NCBI): domain Bacteria; kingdom Bacillati; phylum Actinomycetota; class Actinomycetes; order Micrococcales; family Microbacteriaceae; genus Rathayibacter; species Rathayibacter sp. VKM Ac-2803. The sequence goes on from NZ_WUCD01000001.1 coordinate 1,332,608, forward strand.
GAAGCCGGTGTCGGCCGCATCGATCGGAGTGAGTCGGGCGCGGTGGGCCTGACCGAGCGAGGCGGCGGCGACCGGGGTCTCGTCGACACCCGCATAGGCGCGCTCGAGCGGCAGCCCCAGCTGCGCCTCGGCGAGCGCGCGGATCCCGGAGAAGGGGACGGGCGGCACCTCGTCCTGGAGCCCCTCCAGCTCGCGGGTGATCTCGGGCGGCAGGACGTCGAGGCGCGACGACATGAACTGGCCCACCTTGATCATCAGTCCGCCGAGCTCGACCGCGAGTACGTGGAAGCTGCGCGCGAAGCGGCGCATGCGCGCGGGGCGCGTGCGCAGAGCGATCGACGACAGCCCGACGCGGGGCAGCAGCAGATCGAAGAACCAGGTCACCGCGAGGTGCCAGGAGGCGAAGCGCAGGATTCGGCGGTAGCGCCGTTGATCGCTGCGCGCGCGGCGGCGGCCCGGGCCCTCAGGGCCCGGGCGTACCGGCGCCACCCGGGTCAGTCCTGCGCGAGGATCGCGTACAGCCTGCGGCGCGAGTCCTCGAGTTCCGTGATGGCCTTCCGGATCTGATCCGGGGTGCCCGATCGGCCGACCTGCGCGGCGGCCTGCGCGAGCTCGACGCCGGCCTTCGGCAGGGCGCCGAAGTCGACGGGCTCGGGCTCACCCGCGAAGGGGGCGGAGGTGCCGGAGGCGGCGACCTGGGCGCGACCCGCCTCGGTGAGCGAGTAGGTCTTGCGGCCGTTCGACTCGTCCGCCGAGATGAGTCCCTCGTCGGCGAGCAGCTGCAGGGTGGGGTAGACGGAGCCGGGGCTCGGCTTCCAGCTGCCCGAGCTGCGCTCCTCGATCTCGTGGATGATCTGGTAGCCGTGCATGGGCTGCTCGGCGAGGAGGGCGAGCACCGCCGCGCGGACGTCGCCGCGGCCGACGCGAGTGCCGCTGCGCTTCTCGAAGCTGGAGCGCACCTGCTCCATGGCCTGCCAGATGCCCTCGATGGGGTTGCCGGAGCCGAAAGCACCGGTCGATGACGAGCTGTTCATGATGACCTCCTGTTTCTGCGAACGATACTCAGCGATATGTGCGGCGACTGTGAACGACTGCCCCGTCTTCCTGGGAAGTCAATGCCCCGAGCCCATATCCGCGAGCACGTGAGACTGGTCGCATGAGTGAATCCGGCAGCAGCCAGACCCTGAACGCCGGTCGTCCGGCCAACTTCATCCGGTGGGTCCGCACCCGCGACCGCTGGTTCCCCGAGATCCTGCGCGGCCGCTACCTGCGCACCACCCCCGAGGGCTGGGAGGTCAGCGCCGACGGCGAGACGCGCCTCCTCGACCAGTCCGTCTGGGCCGTCTACAAGTAGGACTCCTCCGCTCGCACTCTCCACACCATCCGGCGCCGCCGCCCGTTGTCCACAGATCGGACATCGCGCCTGCGGCCACACGAAAGTGAGCATTACTCTCCTGGCACGGGGCTGACGTGAACCGTCGCCGGTGCCGAGCACCGAGCGGCTGAGGAGAGGACATCGGATGAGTCGAACGGAACGGTCGGGGCCGGCTGGCCGTCGAAGGCGGCGGGCGCGAGCCGTCCGCGCGTTCGCGGGCACGACGGCGGGCTGCGCGCTCGTCGGCGGACTGCTCGGCGGCGCAGCGGTCGGCGGTGGGGTGGCGGCGATGCCCGCCGCGGCGGCGGACGCACCGCGCACGACGATCGAGAACACGCTGCTGCACGGCGGGGCGACGAACGACGGCGTGACGACCGTGTCGGCGTGGGTGCAGAAGGGCGAGACGCTCCGCGTCGACCTCCATCCGCTGAAGGGCGGCTCGGGGTCGGCGGAGGGCGAGAGCGGAGGCGGCACCGCAGCGATCACTGCGCCCGACGGCTCGGTCCTCGACGCGCAGGCGTTCGCGCGGGGTGCTCCGCCGACCGAGGCGGCGGGAGGCTCGTTCGTCGCGGCCGAGACGGGGGTCTTCCGCGTCAGTGTGACCGACGACGACGTGACCGCACCGGTCAACCTCCTGTGGAGCATCGGGGTCGACGACGCGGGCGGCGATGCGCTCGCGGGCCGCGTCTGGTCCGAGTCCTACGCGATCCAGTCGGGAGCGAGGGTCGGCTACGCCGGTCCGGGGGAGCGGAGTGCGTCTTTCACTCTGTACGCCGTCACCGAGACGGGTGCCCGGTACGACATGACGCTGCGCGGCTACGACGGAGTCGCGTCGACGCTCCAGGCGACGAACAAGGGCAATGTGCGGGTCGGGTCCTCCGATCCGTCCTACCTCTCGGTCCCGATGCCGCAGTCGAGCGAGGCGGGCGGAGTCGGGGCGCAGTACGTGCAGGCCTCCGGGCGCTCCGGCATCGAGGGTCTGCAGACCTACAAGCTCTTCCTCGATCCGCCGTCCAGCGATCTGCCTCCCTCGATCGCGCCCGAGTACCGGGCGCCGACGATCGAGGGGCTGGCCTACCGACGGGCGGGATCCGCGTCGAACGCGGGATCGCTCACCGGCACGCTCGGCACCCAGCCGGGGACGGTGACGGTCGACATCGACGCCGACGGGGACGGCGACCACCGGGGAGCGCGCGACGTGCGCCTCACCGAGATCGTCGCCGAGCCCGGCCCGTTCTCGGTCGACTGGGACGGTCTCGACGCCCAGGGCGCCGCGGTCGACACCGGCGATCCCGACGTCGGGTTCCGCGCGTCGATCGGCCGGACCAACGAGTTCCACTTCACCCGGGTCGACGCCGAGACGTCGTCGGGCGGCATCTCGATCGTGCGGTCGACGGGAGGCGGCACCAGTCCGTCCGCGATCCACTGGGACGACTCCCTCCTCTCCTCCTCGAACGCCGAGCGCTACTCGACGACGGCCGAGGCGCTGTCGGCCCAGGACGGCACGGAGTCGAGCGCGGGAGTGCACCGCTGGGAGGCGGACGACTCCGGCGAGGGCCGCACCCCGAACGAGAACGACTCGGTGCACGGGTCGTACGGCGACCTGCGGGCGATCGACGACTACACGTTCGGGTCCGACTCGGCGACCGCGATCGCGGGTCTCGACGGCCTCGCACCGCACCTCACCCTCGCGAAGAGCTCGACCGTCGCCTCCGACGCGCCGCTGCTGCCCGGCGCGCGGGTGCCCTACCGGGTGGCGCTCACCTCCGACGGCTCCGGCGACTACGCCGACGCCTCGGTCGTCGACTACCTCGACGAGGGGGTGCTCGACGACGCCGATCTCGACGCGGAGTCGATCCGCACCTCGCACGGCACGGCCTCGATCGATCCGGCCACGGGGCGGATCGCCTGGGCTGCGGGCACCCTCCCGGTCGGGACGGTTGCCGAGCTCGCCTTCGACGTCGTCGTCCGTGCGGGAGGCGACGGCTCTCTCGTCAACACCGCGTGCGTCGCGGGAGCGCCGTTCGTCCCCTCCGATTCGGGGACCGGGACCGATGCGAACCCCTGCGCGACCGTGCCGCACACGGTCGGCGAGGGCCGGCTGTGGCTGCAGAAGACGGCCTCGCAGCCCTCGGTCGAGCACGGCGGGCAGGCCGGCTTCGACGTCGTCGTGGGCAACTCGGGCACCGTCGAGGCGACCGATGTCAGCGTCACCGATGTGCCGGTGCTCGAGCACGTCTCCGACGTGACGATCGAGGACGGCCGGGGCGGCGTCCAGTCGGTGTCTGAGCCCGTCACGGGCCTGCGGATCCCGGCGGGCGGCCGGATCGCGCTGCACGTGACCGGTCGGGTCGCCGACGGCTACGACGCGGTGACGATCCCCAACCGCGCGACCATCTCCCGCCAGCCCGACGGATTCGATCCGCCGACGGTGCAGAACCCCTGCGCCGACGACGCCGCGTCCTCGTGCGCTGAGATCCCCGTGCCGCCGGTCGGCGGCAGGCTCGAGATCGAGAAGACCGCCCTCCACGAGTCGGTCGCCCACGGCGGCAGGGCGGGTTTCACGATCGAGGTCTCGAACATCGGCGACCGTCCGGCCGAGGGCGTGACGCTCACCGACGTGCCGACGCTCGCGCACCTGTCCGACGTGACGATCTCGCGCGACGGCGGGCCCGCCTCCGCCGACCTGTCGGTGGAGGGGCTGGATCTGGCCCCCGGGGCCTCGGCGACCTTCACGGTGACGGGTGTCGTCGCCGACGGGGTCGACGCCTGGACCGTCCCCAACCGGGCGAGGATCGACGACCTGCCGGCCGGCTTCGAGCCGACCCTCGTCCGCAGCCCCTGCTCCGACGAGGCGTCCGCGTCGTGCGCGCAGGTCGTCGTGCCGGCGATCGGACTCGTGCCGACCGTCCTCGCCTCCACGGGAGCGGCGGCCGGTCCGCTGGCCGCGGGCGGAGCGCTGCTGCTGCTGACGGGCGGCGGTCTGCTCGGCCTCCGCCGGATGCGCGCACTGCGCGTCCAGCACTGATCAGTCAGCGCTGAGCGCAGATAAGGGAGGGGGCTCCGCGCGGGAGCCCCCTCCCACCTCACCCGACGCGCCCTGCGGGGCGCCGACTCCGGAAGGCATGAACGATGTCCCCCTCCCTCGACGAGCTCCCGCTGCGGGTCACCGAGCGCTTCCCGCTGCCCGACGGCGGTGTGGGCGTCAGCACCTGGTCGGCGGCCGACCCGGAGCAGCTCGAGCAGCAGCTGCGGACCCGCGCCGGGCACGCTCACCCCGAGCGCGAGCCCGCGCGGCACCTGCACCGGTCGCATCCGCCGCTCGTGCGCATCGAGGTGTGGGAGGGAGGCGGCCGGCGCCTCCTCGACCCCGCGCAGGAGGCGCTGACCGACCCGCGGTGGCGGAGGGCCCTCACCCGGTCCCGCCGCCCTGCGTGGCTCCGCCGCCTCGTCGGCCCCGCCGATCTTCCGCGGACCGATCCGCCCGCCGAGGCGGCGCGGTGGACCGAGCGTCCCGGAGAGGACGGCTGAGACCCGATCGACGAGAGGAGAGCGGCGTCAGCCCTTCACCGCTCCCGACGTCATGCCGGCCACGATCTGGCGGTTGAAGAAGATGTACATCACCAGCGGCGGGATCGTGATGAGCAGCACGTCCATGAAGAGGAGGTTCCACGACGACTGCGACTGCGACGAGAAGTTGTAGAGCGTCAGCTGCACAGTGGCGTTGTCGTCCCCGGGGAGGAAGTACAGCGCGTAGGTGAAGTCGTTGAACACCGCGACGGCCTGCACCACGATCACGGTGACGATCACGGGCTTCAGCAGCGGCAGCACCACGGTGAAGAAGAGGCGGAACGGGCCGGCCCCGTCGATGACGGCGGCCTCGTCGAGCTCGCGCGGGATCGTCGAGACGAAAGCGCGGAACAGGAGGATGCAGAACGAGAGGCCGAACGCGACGTGCACCGCGATGAGGCCGGGGAGGGTCTTGAAGAGCTCGAGGCCCTGCAGCACCCAGATCGTCGGCACCACGGCCGGCGGGATGATCAGGCCGGCGAGGACGAAGCCGTTGACGAGCGGGTTCCACTTCGACCGGCGGCGCTGCAGCACGTAGCCGACCATCGCGGCGAGCACCACCATCACCGTCACCGAGACGATCGTCAGGACCGCGCTGTTCACGAAGGCGCGCAGCAGGAGGAAGTCGCGCGCCTCGATCACGGCCTGCAGGTTCTCGAAGAACTGCCACTGGGTGGGGAAGGTGAAGCCGAGCAGCGACGACTCCTGCTGCGTCTTCGACGCGGTGAGCACGATGAAGGCGAAGGGGACGATGAAGACGATGACCGACAGCACGATCGCGGCGATACCGCCTCCGTACCGCCAGGCGCGCGAGCCGCGGCCGACACCGCGCTGCTTCACCTTGGCGCGGAGCGGATCGACGTCGAGCGGCGCCTTCGCGAGCGGGGACGGGGTGAGCGGGGTGGTGGTCACTGCTCGTTGTCCTTCCGGTTGAGCCAGGCCGACAGCGGGAAGATGATCGCCGCCACGACGAGGAAGAGGATGACGTTGCCCGCGGTCGAGAGACCGTAGAAGCCCGCCTGGTACTGCTTGTAGATGACGGAGGCGACCACGTCGCTCGTGAAGCCCGGCCCGCCCTTCGTCATCGCCCAGATCAGGTCGAACGAGCGCAGACCGCCGATGAGGGAGAGGAGGACCACGGTCACGGTGGCGGGGCGCAGCAGCGGCAGGGTGATGTGCCGGAAGTTGTGCCAGGCGCCGGCGCCGTCGACGCGGGCGGCCTCGAAGTAGTCCTGCGGGATCGCGACGATGCCCGCGATGTAGATGAGGGTCGCCAGCCCGACGCCCTTCCAGACGTCGACCAGGGCGACCGAGAACAGCGCCCACTGCGGGTCCGTCAGCCAGCCGGGCCCCGCGACGCCGATGGCGGCGAGTCCCTGGTTGACGATCCCGTCGAAGGGATCCAGCAGCACCTTGAAGGTGATGCCGATGCCGATCGTCGACACCAGCACGGGGAAGAAGACGACGCTGCGGAGGAATCCGCGGCCGATGATCTGCGAGCTCAGGAGGAGCCCCAGGGCCATCCCGAGCACGATCTTGAGGCCAGAGGTGATCAGGGCGTAGACGAAGGTATTGACGAAGCCGGTCGAGAGCGCCGGGTCCTGGAAGAAGGCGACGAAGTTGTCGAAGCCGATGAAGGTCGAGTCGAACAGCGTCCAGCGGGTGAGCGAGAAGTAGAGCGAGGCGACGGTCGGCACGAGGAAGAGCACCACGTAGAAGACGCCTGCGGGGAGGTAGAACCAGGTCGGGTACGGGCTCTTCATGGCCCGGCGCCGCTTCGGCGGTTCCGCGGTGCGGGTGGGCGCGGGGCGCTCCTCCGTGAGTGTCGTCATGTGATCTCCGTCGATCGAGAAGCGAGGGGGGAGGGGCGGCGCCCCGGCGGTGCGGCGGGCCGCGGAGTCGCCTCCGTCGCCCGCCGCACCGGCGTCGGTCACCAGCCGTCGAGGCCGAGCTGCTGGGCCTGCTTGGTCACGTCGTCGTCGTACTGCTTGGCGCCCTCGGCGGCGGGGGTGATGCCCGAGCCCACGGCGACCGTGATCTGCTCGAGCGCCGGACCCTTGATCGGCGAGAGGAACTCGAGCGCGAGGCCCGTGTTGTCGGCGTCGAAGTAGGGCTGCATGTCCGACACCAGCGCGGGCACATCGTCCGGCAGGGTGCACCCGTCGACCACGAACGGCCCCTGGGGCGCCGCGACCTCGCTCTGGATGTCGCAGCTCTCGGGAGTGACGAGGAACGCCATCAGCTTCTTCGCGCTCTCGAGCTTCGCGCCCTCGGTCGACTTGGGCACGTAGACCGCGTTGGGCTGCCAGACCGTCAGCGGGTTCGAGTCGGCGGACTCGCCCGGCAGCGGGAAGAGGCCGACCTTGTCGAGCGAGTCGGGGTAGTTCTGGATCAGCGGGCCGGCCGCGAAGGTCAGCATCGGGTACTGAGCGCCCTCGCCGGTCGCGACCATCCGGACGCCGTCGTCGTAGGTGGCCGACGCGTAGTCCTCGTTGGTGAGACCCGACTCCGCGACCTGCTGCAGGTGCTCGAAGCCCGCGAGGGCCGGCTCGTCGACGTACTTGGCCTTGTTCGCCGTGTAGTCGGTCGCCCACTCGGGGTCCTCCGCGAGGACGTTGGCGAAGTCGCCGAGCACGAAGAGCTGCGAGGTCCAGGTGTCGCCGTAGGTCTGGATGATCGGCGCGACGTCGCCGGCGGCCTTGATCGCCTCGCTGTTCGCGATGAACTCGTCCCAGGTCTTCGGCACCGTGAGGCCGAGCGAGCTGTAGACGTCCTTGTTGTACAGCACGGCACCGCCCATCGCCTGGCCCAGCGGGATGCCGTAGAGGTCGGAGTCGGTCGAGACGACCGTGCGGAAGCCCTCGTCGAGCGAGTCGACCCAGGCCTCGTCCGAGAGGGGAGCGAGGTTCTGGTCGGGGTTGAGCGCCTGGAAGAGCGAGCCCGAGTTGTAGGCGAAGACGTCGTTCATCTCGCCCGTGGCGAGGCGGGTCTTGATCAGGTTGTCGCCCTCGCTGCCCTGGGGGCGCGTCTCGATGTCGAGGGTGATGTCGGGGTTCTCCTCCTCGAACGCCGCCTTGAGCGCATCCCAGAGCTCGACGGTCGCCGTCTGGTTGTCGATGAGCACGCTGAGCGTGGCGCCGTCGGCGGAATCGCCGCCACCGCCCGTGCTGCAGCCTGTGAGCGCGAGAGCGAGAGCCGCTCCTCCTGCGCCGAGGGCGAGCCGTGCTCGCCGGTTCTGTCGGAACGACATCCAAATACCTCCATGTATCGACAACGTCACTGTTGCGGGGGTGCCCGAGGCGCCGTTCCCGACCGTTCGACGACGGCCCGAGAAGCGGCGCAGGGAGAACATACGTCGCTGCCGTGAAACGTGTCAATCGATCTACGGAAAATTGTGGACCGATCTACATGATCGTGCGTGAACCGTTACAGTGGCGTTCGCGGCGTCGCTCGACGACCCGCGATCAGGCACGTTCGACCAGGCGCGGTTCCGGGAGGAATCGTCCGCGAAGGCCCAGGGGAGGCCGTGATGAGCTCGATCGACAGCATCAACGGTCACGCGACGATCCAGGACGTCGCCCAGCGCGCAGGCGTCTCGCGCGCCGCGGTCTCGAAGGTGATCCGCAACGCCTACGGAGTCAGCCCGTCGATGCGCGAGCGCGTCACTGCGGCGATCGACGAGCTCGACTACCGCCCCAGCGTCGCCGCGAGGGCGATGCGCGGCTCGAGCTTCACCATCGGCGTCGAGGTCCCGCACCTGGGCAACGCCTTCTTCAACCGCATCGTCACCGGAGCCAGCGCCGCGCTCGAGGGCAGCCGCTACCAGCTCATCGTCGCGCCGGCGCAGAGCGATTCGGGCGAGGGCTTCCGTGCCATCGAGGCGCTCGTCGACCGGCAGGTCGACGGCCTGATCGCCGTCTCGCCGATGGTCGAGCCGGCCTGGCTCGAGCGTCTCGCGCGCCGCACACCGATCGTGATGCTCGGCCGGCACGACGACTCGACCGGCTACGACACGGTGACCAACGACGACGTCTCGGGCACCGACGCCGTGATGGATCACCTCTTCGCCCTCGGCCACCGCCGCATCGCCCACCTCACCGTCAGCGAGCAGATCACCGGACGGGTGGCCGGCGCCCCGCACTCCGTCCGACTCGTGCGCTACGAGCACCGGATGCACGAGGCCGGCCTCGCCGACCAGGTGCAGGTGCTGCACCTCGACCCCGTCGTCGAGAACGCGCGGGCCCGCTCGCTCGAGGTCTTCCTCTCGCCCGACCGCCCGACCGCGCTCTTCGCCGGCAACGACTCCCTCGCCCTCGACGCCCTCTGGGCGCGCGACGACGCCGGGCTCACCTCCGCCGACCTGGCGATCGTCGGCTACGACGACATCGAGGTGGCCGGGCATCCCGGCATCTCGCTGACGACCGTCGACCAGTACGGCGAGGAGCTCGGCGACCGGGCCGTGCGCCTGCTGCTCGAGCGACTCGACGGCCGGACGGAGGCGGTTCACTTCGAACGGACGCCGATCCTCCGGGTCCGCGATTCCTCAGGCCCCCCGCGCCACTGACCCACTCACCGCACACCACCACGCAGAAGGACGACGATGACCGACTGGACCGCCCGCTTCCTGGCCCCCGACGACGCTCTCGACGGCGCCGCCCCCCTCCTCCGCCGCGAGATCCCGCTCGACACCGGGCACGGCGAGGTCGTCTCGGCGACCCTCCGCCTCTCGGCCCTCGGCATCGTGGAGGCGTGGATCGACGGGGCGCCCGCCTCGGACGAGCTCTTCACCCCCGGCTGGACGAGCTACGAGTGGCGCCTGCGCTACTCCGAGCACGACGTGACGCCCCTGATCAGCGGCCGGGACACGGTGACGATCGGCCTCGCCCTCGGTGACGGCTGGTACCGCGGACGGCTGAGCTGGGGCGAGGGCGCCGCGCCCTACGGAACCGAGATCGCCGGGGCCGCCGAGCTGCGCCTCCGCTTCGCCGACGGCCACGAGCAGGTCGTCGTGACCGACGACTCCTGGCGCGCGGGCGCGAGCGCCACCACCGCCGACAGCCTCTACGACGGCCAGGACATCGACGCCCGCCGCGAGCCGACCGGCTGGACGAGCGCCGGATTCGACGACTCCGCCTGGGTCGGCGTCCACGAGGTCGAGGTCGACCCGGCGATGCTCGAGCCCTACATCGCCCCGCCCGTGCGCCGCCTCGCCGAGATCGCGCCGCAGAAGATCTGGACCAGCCCGTCGGGACGCACCCTCGTCGACTTCGGCGAGAACCTCGTCGGCTGGGTCCGCGTCGCGGTCACCGGGCCGGAGGGGAGCGTCGTCACGCTGCGCCACGCCGAGGTCCTGGAGGACGACGAGCTGGGCGTCCGGCCCCTCCGCGAGGCGAAGGCGACCGATCGCTTCACGCTGTCGGGAGGCGCCGACGTCTTCGAGCCGACCCTCACCTTCCACGGGTTCCGCTACGCGGAGGTCGACGGCTGGCCGGGGGACATCGCCGACGGGGCCCTCACCGCGATCGTCGTCAGCAGCGACCTCCGCCGCATCGGCACGTTCCGCAGCTCCGAGCCCCTGCTCGACCAGCTGCACGACAACGTCTACCGCGGCATGGTCGGCAACTTCCTCGACGTGCCCACCGACTGCCCGCAGCGCGACGAGCGCCTCGGCTGGACGGGCGACATCGCCGCGTTCGCTCCGACCGCCGTGTACCTCGCCGACGCCGAGGACTTCCTCCGCGACTGGCTCCGCGACCTCGCCCTCGAGCAGCAGCACCACGACGGCGCCGTGCCGTTCGTCGTGCCCGACGTGCTCAAGCGCCGCGCGGCCGAGACCAGCTTCCCTCCGATGGACTCCACGGCACTCTGGAGCGACGCCGCGGCCTGGGTGCCGTGGGCTGTCTGGCAGGCGTACGGCGACCCGACGGTGCTCGAGGAGTCGTTCGAGTCGATGGCGTCGCACGCGCGCCGCGTCCGCTCGAAGCTGTCCGCGTCCGGCGTCTGGGACACCGGCTTCCAGTTCGGCGACTGGCTCGACCCCGACGCCGCCCCCGACGCCCCGGCCGATGCGAAGGCCGACACCGGAGTCGTCGCCACGGCCTGCGCCTACCGCACGGCCCGCATCGTGGCGGACTCCGCGGCCGTGCTCGGCCGCGACGAGGAGGCGCAGGAGTTCTCGCAGATGGCCTCGGCTCTGCGCGACGCCTTCCGCGCGAAGTACGTCGCCGACCAGCGCGTCTTCAGCGACTGCACCACGGTCTACTCGCTCGCGATCGTCTTCGGCCTGCTCGACGACTCCGAGCTGGGCTGGGCCGGCGACCGGCTCGCCGAGCTCGTCGCCGAGAGCGGCTACACGATCTCGACCGGCTTCGCGGGCACGCCCTTCATCACCGACGCCCTCTCGTCGACCGGGCACATCGACGCCGCGTACCGCCTGCTCCTGCAGCGCGAGTGCCCGTCGTGGCTCTACCCGGTGACGATGGGCGCGACCACGATCTGGGAGCGCTGGGACTCGATGCTCCCCGACGCCAGCATCAACCCCGGCGAGATGACGAGCTTCAACCACTACGCGCTCGGCGCCGTCGCCGACTGGCTGCACCGCGTCGTCGGCGGCCTGGCCCCGCTCGACCCGGGCTACTCCCGCCTCCTGATCGCCCCGCAGCCCGGCGGCGACCTCACCTGGGCGGAGTCGACCCTCGAGACCCCGCACGGCCTCGCGAGCGTGCGCTGGGATCGCGCCGGCGACGACGTCTCGCTCGCCGTGACGGTCCCTGCCGGAGCGACCGCGGTCGTCCGCGCGACGGGCGCCGCCGACCGCGAGCTCGGGGCGGGGGAGCACACGCTGACGCTCTGACCGGTGGGGGGCTAGGCGCCTGCGGGCGTCGGCCCCTCCTGGCAGCGAGACGGCTGGTCAGTCGGCGCTGATGTAGGTGCGCAGGAGCGACCCGAACGGGCCGGGCGGAACGCCCGTCTCGCGGAGCATCAGTCGGAGTCCCGGCGCTCCGGCGATACGGCGGAGCACCGAGGCGGCGTCACCCCGTGCTCCGGTACCCGCCTCGTCACCGATCCGCCAGCCGCCGACCTCTTCAGGACTGTGCGCGTTCCTGATCAGCATCAGGTTGAAGATGTCGAGCAGATCCTTCAGTGCCCGCCGCGACTCGTAGGCGAGCGCCTTGACGATCAGCGCTCGCTCGACCCCGGGGACCCGCGTGGAGAACGCGAGCGGGGTCTCGTCGAGCAGGATCACCGTCACGTCGAGTTCGAGCGTTCCGTGCAGAGCGAGGTCCAGGCCCGGTGCGCTGTCGAACCCGCGCCCGCCGTGCTCCGAGCTCTCGAACCGGCCCGTGAGCGACGGTACGAGGACGTCGATCTCGCGGTCGCCCGAGACGTAGTGGTTGCCCGAACCCGGCGTGTAACCGCTGGTGATCAGCAGGTCGTGCAGTGTGCCCGCAGCGGCGACGACGGGAGACACTGCTGCATCCGCGTCCACCGTTCGACGCGTGATCATGTCGGCGCTCGGGAAGGCGGCGCAGAGGAGCGCGACCATCTGCCCGCCGACGATGCACGCATCGTCGAGTTCGGCGATCGCGAGTGATGCGTCTGCCAGTGCGAGGAGAGCTGCGTCATCGGCTCGGGACGTGGACGGGAGTGTGACGGATCTCATCGCAGCCACGTCGTCACCTCCTTGCTCAGGAGGCGCTCCACGGCTTCGTCCGCGTCGGGACCGCCACTGCGCTGCAGGTCCCACGCGGCGATGAGTGGGTCCACGGTGCGTCCGCGCGGGTACCACGCGTCCGCTGTCGCCCAGATCGTCTGATCCATCGGGACGTGGACTCGCAGTGTGGCCTCGCGAGAATCGGTCTCCGCGAAGCCGGCCGTTTCGAGGGGAAGGCTGCGGTCCGCGTAGACCACTGCGGTCCTCGGAACCCTCCATGGTGCGAGACGGTCGGCGGCGCTGTCCCCGGACAGCAGCGCTCTCAGCCCCGATGCCGAAGCCTGTTCCGCCTGCTCGATGACGGGTCGGATCGAGTACCAGAGCTGCGAGAGCCCGCCCGGACCCGGGTACTCCGCGAGGAAACGCTCGGCGAGGGCGCGAGGATCCCGAGCGACCCAACCCTGCCCGGTCCGCTGCGCCAGGAGCGGATCTGCTCTGAGCAGCTTCGAGATCGTCATCTGCGAGACGCCGCATTCGTGAGCCAGGTCGTTCTGGAACCGCGGTTCACGTGTTCGCGCGAGCGTTCGCTGGAGCGCGAAGAGCGCGTACGACACGCGGCGTCGCCTGCCGCTCGTCTGCCGATCGTCCTTCGCGACGGTCAGATCCTCTCCTTGGACGATGACGGTGCCATCGTCCAAGCCGAACAGGGCGAGTCGGGGATCGTCGAGTGCGAGGCGTCGGGTGATGCTGTTCGCGCGGGGTGACACGAATGCGGTCACCGCGCCCGATGCCGTTCCCAGCGCGTGCTTGCGCACCTCCGACGGAGTGGGCGGCCGCGGTGTGAAGACGAGGTGCGCGTCGATCTCGTCGCCGGACGAGGTGGTGATCCGCAGATCACGCGCGCTGATGATGCGCACGGCGATGCCGGCATCGAGGAGCAGCTCGTGGAGCGGCGATGAGATGGCGGAAGGACTCATCTGGGCAGTCTAAAACCATATGAACGATTCTGTTCACAAGGTTTTATCCGACCGATCTCAGACCGTGCTGAGGAGCAGGCCTCGTCCATTCCGACACGGGGCTGTCCTTGAGTGCAGTTCGTGCAAGAATGCACTCTGTGAGTGAGAGTGCAAACCAAAGGATGCGGGAGCGGCGAGCCCTGCTCGGCGCCCGCGCGCGCACCCTCGCGATCGAGCGCGGGCTCAGCGGCTTCACCGTCGACGAGCTCTGCGAGGACGTCGGGGTCTCGCGGCGCACCTTCTTCAACTACTTCCCGACGAAGGAGCAGGCCGTCCTCGGCCGCCCCGAGGAGGGCCTCGAGGGGGAGGCGCTCGAGCGGTTCCTCGCGGGAGGCGGCGTGCCCGGCACGCTGTCGCCGACCCTCCTCGACGGATTGGTCGATCTCGCCATCGAGCACTTCGAGGGCATCGGGCTCACCCCCGACGGAGCCCAGCAGCTCTTCGCCCTGCTCGAGCGCGAGCCCAAGCTCTTCACCGCACTGATGCAGGCGGGCAGCGAGCGCGACCGGCTCCTCGAGCGGTTCTCCGCCGAGCGGCAGGGCGTCGCGCCCGATGACCCGCGCATCCGCCTCGCCGTGCAGCTCGTCGGCACCCTCGCGCGGCACGCCGTCGAGCAGTCGCTCTCCCACCCCGAGGGTCCGCCGTTCGACGCGGTTCTCCGCGCACGCCTCGACCTCGCCCGCACACTCCTGACCCGCACCCCCGACCCCGAGAAGGACCGATGACCACCACCGCCGGTAATACGAAGCCGCTCCTGCTCACGCAGCGCAGGATCTGGATCATCTTCTCGGCGCTCATCGCCGGCATGCTGCTCTCGAGCCTCGACCAGACCATCGTGTCGACGGCGATGCCCACCATCGTCGGCCAGCTCGGCGGAGTCGAGCACCAGGCCTGGATCACGACCGCCTACCTCCTCGCGACCACGATCGTCATGCCGATCTACGGCAAGTTCGGCGACGTGCTCGGCCGGCGCAACCTCTTCCTGATCGCGATCGCCCTGTTCACGATCGCCTCCGTCGGCTGCGCCTTCGCGGGCGACTTCTGGAGCTTCGTCGTGTTCCGCGCGATGCAGGGCCTCGGCGGCGGCGGGCTGATGATCCTCTCGCAGGCGATCATCGCCGACATCGTGCCGGCGAACGAGCGCGGCAAGTACCTCGGCCCGATCGGCGCGGTCTTCGGACTCTCGGCGATCGCCGGACCGCTGCTCGGCGGCCTGTTCGTCGACCACCTGACCTGGCAGTGGGCGTTCTACATCAATATCCCCGTCGGCATCGGTGCCTTCGCCATCGCGTGGTTCGCGCTGACCCTGCCGAGCAAGAAGGCGCAGAAGCGGATCGACATCCCCGGAGTCGTCCTGCTCTCGGCCGCGACCACGCTGCTCATCTTCTTCACCGACTTCGGCGGCGACGCCGAGTACGGCTGGGGCGCCGCGCTGACCTGGCTCTTCGGAGCCGGCTTCGCGCTCGCGGTCGCCGGATTCATCTGGGTGGAGTCGCGGGCCGAGGACCCGATCATCCCGCTGAGCCTCTTCCGCAACCCGATCTTCGTGAACGCGACCGCGATCGGCCTGACGCTCGGCCTCGGCATGTTCTCGGCGATCGCCTTCATCCCGACGTTCCTGCAGATGGCGTCGGGCACCTCCGCCGCCGTCTCGGGCCTGCTGATGCTGCCGATGATGGTCGGCCTGATGGGCACGTCGATCGCGTCCGGCATCCTGATCACCCGCACCGGCAAGTACAAGATCTACCCGATCGTCGGCACGATCCTCACCGCGATCGCGATGACGGCGATGACGACGCTGGCGGCCGACACCCCGATCTGGCTGATCTGCGTCTACCTCCTCGTCTTCGGCGCCGGACTCGGCCTGATCATGCAGGTCGTCGTGCTCGTCGTGCAGAACGCGGTGCCCGCCGAGCAGATCGGCACCGCGACCAGCTCGAACAACTACTTCCGCGAGGTGGGAGCAGCCCTGGGCGTCGCGATCTTCGGCACGATCTTCACGAACTCGCTCACCGAGAAGCTGACGGCCGTCTTCGCCGGCTCGGGCGACGCCTCCGCCGCGGCCGCCACGCTCGACCCGCAGACCCTCGAGACCCTGCCCCAGTCGGTGCAGGACGGAGTCGTCGCCGCCTACGCCGACTCGCTCGCGCCGGTCTTCTGGTACCTGATCCCGTTCATCCTGATCGCGCTGGTGCTCGCAGTCTTCCTCAAGCAGATCCCGCTCTCGGACCAGGCCGGCATGGTCGCTCGCGGCGAGGCCGTCGGCGGTGCCGAGGCCGAACGCCTGTCGAGCGAGCAGACCGCCGACACCCGGGGCGTGCGCACGCCCTGACCTCGCGGAGACGATCGGCGGGTCAGGCCGCGATCTCGTCGTCGAAGGGGTCGTCCTCGGCGGGATCGGCGTCGCCCTCGTCTGCGGCGGGCAGCTCGGCGGCGAGGCGGGCGCGCTCGACGCCCGCGATCAGCACCGCGAACGCCTCCTCGAGCGAGTCGGAGTCGCGCAGCAGGATGCGCTCGCCGCTCTCGATGTCGAGGCGCACGGTCTTGTAGACCGGCCGCGACAGCTCCGCGGCGAGGGTGATCAGTCCGAGTGCGACGCCGGCGCGGCGGGCGCGGGCGACCCAGCGATTGGAGTGGGTGCGGAGCAGGATCATGGCCGGGCCGTTCTCGAGGCAGGGGGTGTGCGGCGGGGGAAGGTATGCGTGGATCCTCTCCGAGCTTCCTGTACGCGGGGCCTCCGTGTCCTGCACTTGACATCAGAGGCGCGATCCGTCGTTCTGCGACAGGATGAAGACTCGAGACGATGCAGGGGGATTGCATGGCTGAGAGCACCGAGACGAGCGCCCGGACGGATCCGAGCACCCGGACGGATCCGCGGTTCCACGCCGCCTACCAGCGCGGCTACGACGGCCCCGAGCCCGAGCGGCTCACCCGGGCGGAAGAGCGGTTCCGGCGTCCGCGCCGCGGTGAGGCCGAGGAGGAGCGCCGCAGGCAGGAGCCTCCGGCCGAGGCCCCGCGCATCCCCGAGCGCTGGCGAGAGGTCCGCGTGCCCCCCGAGTCGTCGGAGCCGCTGCCCGCGCCCGAGCTGCCGGCGCACGAGCCCGAGCCCGAGCTCGAGGAGCGGGCCGAGACCGACCGCGCCCGACCCTCTGCGGCCTCGCGCACGGCGATCGCTCTCGCCGTGATGGGAGCGCTGTTCCTCGTGGTCGGGGCGGCCACGCTCTGGACCGCTAACGCGTCGATGTACTACGACACCGTCACGGGGCCGGAGCAGTTCTTCCGCGCTGTGCTGATGTACGTGCCCGGCCCGGGGATCACGATCGGGCTCCTCTCGATCGGCGGAGCGATCACCCTGAAGGCGGCGCGCTCGTGAGGCGGGGCACGGGATGGTGGCCCGCTCTCGTCGCCTACACGGCACTGCTCTGGGTCGTGACGCTCGCGGTCCCGGCGGTAGCGGTGACGCTGCCGAACGAGTGGAGCTACAGCCCCGAGAACGTGCCGCCGCTGGCGATCCTGGCGAACTCGCTGTACACGCTCGGCCCGGCGCTCTTCGAGGCGACCCTCGCCATGACCGCGGGGACGGTGGCATTCGGCGTGTTCCGGGCGCACCGCGCGACGGCTGACGAGCCGGTACGGGAGGCGCCGTCGGACGACGACGCGACCTCGGGCTGGGCGCGCATCGTCGGCTGACTGCCGTCCCCGCTACTTCGCCAGTGCTCCGAAGTGGAAGAGGTACGTCGCGTCGAGGGTGTCCTCGAGGCCCGTCACTCCGGCCGCGGCGACGACGGTCTCGCGGCCCTGCAGCAGCGGGATGATCGGCGCGTCGGTCGCGGTCACCGCCTGGAGCTGCTCGATCGCGGCGGCGCGGGCGTCCTGGTCCGTCGCGGTCGCCTCCGCGTCGATCAGGGCGTCGACCTCGGGGTTCGAGTAGCCGTTGGCGACCGAGGCCCCTGTCGACGAGTAGGCCGAGCGGAGGAAGTTGTCGGGGTCCGGGTAGTCCGGGAAGAAGCCGAGCTGGTAGGCAGGGTAGCCCGAGTCGGGCGCGAGCTGGGTGACGTAGCTGGTCCACTCCGTCGACTGCAGCTCGACGCTGAAGAGGCCGGACGCCTCCAGCTGCGACTCGATCAGCGCGTACTCCTGATCGGAGTCGGGGCCGTAGTGGTCGCTCGTGTACTGGATCGGCAGGGTCACCGGAGTGGAGACCCCGGCGGCCGCGAGGATCGACGCGGCCTTCTCGGGGTCGGGAGCCGCTCCGTAGACGTCCGAGAACGCCTCCGTCGCGCCGAGCTGGCCGTCGAGCACGACGGAGTACGCGGGCGCGTAGGTGCCGCGGTAGACCTGGTCGGCGAGCTCCTGACGGTCGACGAGCGAGGCGACGGCCTGGCGGATCGCGAGCTTCTGCTCGGCGCTGCCGCCCGGCTGCGTGTTCACGTTGAAGGTGAGGAAGCGCACCGAGCCGCCGGGTCCGTCGACGACCTGCAGGTCGGAGTTCCCCTTCAGGTCCTCGACGTCGGTCGCGGTGAGCGAGCGGTAGGCCACGTCGACGGCGCCGTTCTCGACGTCGAGGCGCAGGTTGGTCGACGAGGTGTACGGGCGGAGGACGACCTCGTCCGTCTCGGGGGCGGTGCCCGAGTAGGAGGAGTTCGCGGTGAGCTGCAGCAGCCCGCCGTCCTCGTAGCTCCCGACCGCGTAGGGCCCGGAGCCGATCACGTCGGCGTCCTCGAGCAGCGCGTCGGCGGGGAACACCTCCTCGTCGACGATCGGCCCGGCCATGCTGGTCAGCACCGACGGCCAGGTCTGGTCGTTCGGCACCGCGAGGGTGAAGACCACGTCGTCGCCGTCCTGCGCGACCGACTCCATGTTCGCGAGCAGCGGTGAGGGGCCGGTGTCGGCGGCGATGTCGAGGACGCGCTGGAACGAGAAGACGACGTCGGAGGCGGTGAGCTCGTCGCCGTTCGAGAAGGTCAGGTCCGGCGTGATCGAGCAGCGGTAGGTGGTCGCGCTGTCGTAGTCGCAGGCCTCGGCGACCTCGGGGACGGGCGTGGTGTCGCCGTTCTCGTAGGTGAGGAGGTGCTGGTAGATCTGGTTCTGCGGCGTGAAGCTGCCGCGGTCCCAGGCTCCGGCCGGGTCGAGCGAGACGATCGAGTCGGTGGTGCCGATGACGAGGCGATCGCTCGCCGCAGAGCCGCCGGACGCGCCGGTGCAGCCGGCCAGGGCGACGGTGGTGCCGAGCACCGCGAGGGCGCCGAGCGCGCGGAAGGAGTGCATGCTGCTGCTTTCGTAAGGGTGGGGGAGTCAGGAGGGTGTGAGGCGGAAGCGCTCGAGCGCCTCCGCCCCGTCGGCGAGGTCGGCGAGGAGCTCGCCGAGCACGGGACCGAACTTGAAGCCGTGCCCCGAGAAGCCGGTCGCGAGGGTGACGCGGCCGACCCGGTCGAGCACGAAGTCCTCGGTGGGAGTGGTGTCGTAGAGGCAGCTGATCGGGTCGGCGCTCGCCGCATCCGCCCCGGGCACCCACTCGGCGACGTAGCGCTGCAGGCGGGCGAGCGCCTCGGGCTCGGGACGGCGGTCGCCGCGCTGGTCGGGATCGATGACGCGGCCCGTGCCGTGCTCGCCGACCTTCACGCCGACTCCGGGGGTCGCGAGGCCGTAGATCGTGGGCAGCGCGCCGCGGTGGTGCACGAAGCTCGGCCAGCCGTCGAGACCGGTCGCGAAGTGGGCCGGCTCCTCCTGGGTGACGCGCACCTCGGGGATCCCCAGTCCGGCGGTCGAGACGAGGTCGCCGACGAGTCCCGGGGTCCAGGAGCCGGCGGCGACGACGACGGCGTCCGCGGTGATCGGTCCCTCGTCGGTGACGAGGCGGACGCCTCCGTCGCGCTCGCGGATCTCGTGGACGCCGACGCTCGCCCGCACGGTCGCCCCGTGGGCCTGCGCCGACTCGAGCAGCGCCTCGATCGCGGCGGCGGCGTCGAGCCGGCCGCCCTCCGGGTGCAGCAGCACGTCGGTCTCGAAGCGCAGTCCCGGCCAGCGGCGCGACGCCTCCGCCGCGTCGAGGCGCTCGACGGGGATGCCGTCGCGGGCGAAGGCCTCCTCGATCGCGAGCAGGGCGGAGGCGTCGCCGTGGTCGATCGCGCCGGTCGGGGTGAACAGGCGCCGACCCGACTCGGCCTCGAGCCGCGCCCACTCGGTCGCCGCACGACCGGTCAGCGCGCGGTAGTCGTCCTCGACGTAGCCGCGGCGGAAGATGCGCGTCTCGCCGTGCGACGAGCCGCGGTCGTGGCCGCGCTCGAAGCGCTCGAGGACGAGCACGCGGTCGCCGCGCTCGGCGAGGGTGCGGGCAGCTGCGGCTCCGACGATTCCCGCGCCCACGACGACGACATCGCGGCCGGTCATCGGGCGTCGACCTCGCGGCGCGGAGGCATCGCGGCCAGCACCGCGGCCTCGTCGGCGAAGGGCTGCGGCGCGAACCGCGACGGCGCGTACCGGTCGGGGTCGCCGAGCGACGAGCGGCCCTCGAGCACGAGCTCGGCGACCAGGCGGCCGAGGCCCGGCCCGTGGGTCACTCCGGACTCGTTGTCGCCTGCGGCGACGAACAGCCCGGGCAGCTCGGGGACGGGACCTGCGAGGAAGCGGCGGTCGGCCGTGTACGAGACCACGCCCTGGGTCCACTCCGTCTCGCGCACGGCGTCGGCGGAGGCGGGCAGCAGTCGCGCGAGGATCGGCGCGAGGTGCGCGTCCATCGCCTCGACCAGGTCGGTGCGCCGCGGTCGCCGGTCGGCCTCGGCCTCGCCGAGCGGCTCGTAGCCCACGCCGTTGCCGTAGGTGAGCCCGCCCCGGTGCTCGCGGACCCAGAGGCCGTCGAGCTCGGGCAGCATCAGCGTCGGCAGCGGCGGGAGGCCGAACGGCGCGGTGGTCAGGCGGCTCGCGACGACGCGGGCGAGGGGGAGGCGGCGGCCGAGCGGTGCGAGCAGCTCGTTCGTCCACGAGCCGGCGGCGAGGACCACGGAGTCGCCCGTGAACGTGCGGCCGTCGGCGGTGCGGACGCCGCTCGCGCGGCCGTCGGCGGCGAGGACCTCGGTGACGGGCGCGTGCTCGACGATCTCGACTCCGGCCGCGCGGGCGACGGCGACGAGGGCGAGCGCCGCGTCGGGCGCGCTGATCTGGATGCCGCCGGGCTGGAGGAATCCGCCCGTGACGGCCGCGGGGTCGAGGCCGGGGATCACCTCCGCGGCTTCGTCAGGGGTGAGCGAGCGCGACCCCTCGGGCCGGAGCGGGTGGTCGGCGAGCGGGCCGAGGTGATCGCGGACGCCGTCGTCGGTGACCGCGAGCCAGGCGCTGCCGGTCTCGCGGAGCAGGATGTCGACGCCGTCGGGATGGACGGCCAGCGCCCGGTAGAAGTCGATGCCGTACTGCTCGAGATCGCGCTCCGACTCGTTCCAGTACCAGGCGTAGCCGGCGGCCCAGAGGCCGACGAAGCCGGCGCCGGCCGCGGTGGTGGCGCTCGCCGCCGCCCCCGACTCGACCAGCGTGACGTGGGCGCCCGACCGCGCGAGGTGGAGCGCGGTGGCCGTCCCGAACAGCCCCGCGCCGACGACGACCACATCCCGACTCATGCTAGGTAGTGAACCAGTCGGTGGCAGTGCTGGTCGAATCGATGTGACGCCGGGAGTCGATAGGCAGGGCGCACGCGATCAGCGCACCGAGCGGATCGGGACGATCAGGATCGCCGAGATCACGAGGAGGACGAACGCCGCGACGAAGGCGAGCTGGTAGCCGCCCGTGGTCGCGACGACGAGGGAGGTGACCACCGGGCCGAGCATCTGCCCGCCCGAGTTCGCCATGTTGAGCAGTCCGAGGTCCTTCGCGGCCGTCTTCGGATCGGGCAGCACCTCGATGTTGAGCGCCTGGTCGACCGAGGTGAAGACTCCGTTGCCGATGCCCGCGAGCACCGAGAAGACGATCATCCCCCAGGCGAACGGGGCGAGGAACGGCACCAGGATCCCGACGCCCACGAGCAGCGCGGCGACGATGATGAACGGCTTCCGCCGCCCGAGACGATCGGAGAGCGGGCCGGAGCCGAGCCCGAAGACGAGGGCCGTGACGAGCTGGATGCCGGCCATGATCGCGATGATCCCGGCGGCACCGCCCTGGTCGAGCCCGATGTGGTCGATGAGGATGTACAGCTGGTAGTTGGTGATCGCGTACATGCCGGCGATGAGGGCGAACTTGCCGAAGAGCGCCAGGTAGAAGTCGCGGGACCCGCGGCGGGGGAGCGCGAACGAGTGCAGCAGCCGGCGCCCCGAGAGCTTCGCGCGCGCCTCTGCGCGGTTGGACTTCTCGGGGGCGACGACGACGAAGAACACGCCGCTCACGAGCGACACCACCGCGAAGACCTGGATGCCGACGGTCGGGTCCGAGACGAAGCCCGCGCCCACGATCTGCCCGATCGACGCGCCGAGCACCATGCCCACTCCGTAGATGGAGGAGACGGTGCCGCGGTACTTGCTCGGCACGCGGTCCGAGATGACGGCCACCATCGGCGCGATGATCGCGTTGAGGAAGAGCATGTAGACGCACCACCAGACGACCAGGGTGGTGGTCGTCGTCGCGGAGTGGAGGCCCCACAGGCCGATCGAGGTGCCGACCGAGCCCAGCAGGATCCACGGCGCGCGAGCGCCGATCGGCGAGCGGGTGAGGTCGGAGAGCGCCCCGAACACGATGTTCGACAGGAGCGAGAGGAAGGCTCCGGCGAGTCCCATCGTGGCCACCAGTCCGACGCGCTCCTCGGGCGCGACCTCGGCGACCAGAGCGGGCATCACCACTCCGACCGACCCGACGTACGGTCCGATCCAGAGGATCCCGGCGAGGAAGAGGGCGGTCGCGAGGCGCCAGTTGAAGCGCGAGAGCGAGACGGCCCCGACCGTCACGTTGCCGACGGTCAGGTCGTCGGGCTGAGGTGCGTGGAGGCGAGGGATCTGCGACATCGTCGTCCTTCTCGGGAATGGTGGAAACAATTTCTTTAGGTTTCCTGGGCTGGTTCAGAGTATGCCGGCGGCAGAACGACTGCAAGCAACGACGTCGAGCGGGCCCTCGGGGTCGAAGAAACTGTTTCGTCTACAGTGGGGCGACATCCGCTCTCGAAAGGCCCTCCCGTGGCTCGCACCCCCGACACCCGCGTCACCCTCGATCAGGTCGCCGCGCGCGCGGGCGTCTCGAAGGCGACCGCGTCCAAGGTGCTCAACGGCCGGCCGGGAGCCTCGTCGACCACCCGGGCGCGCGTCGAGCAGGCGATCCACGACCTCGGCTACTCCCCGAGCACGCGTCCCTCCCGCGTCGGCGGCGGCATCACCGTCGTCTTCGACACTCTGCTCAGCCTCTACTCGCTGCGCGTGCTCGAGGGCATCGTCGGAGGCGCGCAGAGCGAGCGCGTCGACGTCACGACCGGAGTCCTCGCCCCCGGCGGCTCGGCGGACGAGGGCCTGCGCTTCGACCGCTCCTTCGTCCGCTCCGTCGCGGCGAAGGGCCACCTGGGGATCCTCGCCGTCACCACCGCGATCGACGCCGAGATCCTCGCCGCATGCGAGGAGGTGTCGCTGCCGCTCGTCGCGGTCGACGCGCCCAACCCGCTCGACCCCTCCGTGGTGAGCATCGGCTCGAACCACTGGGTCGGCGGCCAGCAGTCGACCGAGCACCTCGTCTCGCTCGGGCACCGGCGGATCGCGTTCGTCGGCGGCGACGCCCGCAATCCCGGGCTCCGGGCGCGCTACGGCGGCTACCGCGAGGCGCTGGCCTCGGCGGGCATCGCGGAGGATCCGGCCCTGGTCTCGGAGCACGGCATGGCGAGTGCCGAGTGGATCGTCCCCGGTCTGCTCGCCCTCGACGACCCTCCGACCGCGATCGTCGCCACGAACGACGCCGACGCGTTCCAGGCGATCCGCGCGGTCGTCGGCGCCGGTCTCACCGTCCCGGGCGACGTCAGCGTGATGGGCTACGACGACACCTTCGCCGTGCTGCCCACCGCGCCCCTGCTCTCGACCGTGCGCACCCCGATGCACGACATCGGCCGCCTCGCCGTCGACACCCTCGTCCGGATGCACGACGGCATCGCGCCGATCTCGCACCGCATCGAGCTCGCCACGACCCTCGTCATCCGCGAGTCGACGGCGCCGCCGGCCCTGCCCGCGTCCGCAGATCAGGCGTGAGCGCTCGCCTTCTGGCGGACGTGGATCTCGATACGCTCGCGAGCTCGCTGGTCGAGTAGCCGCCGCAGGCGGCGTATCGAGACCCACTCGCTTCAGGAGGGAGGTCTGCATGCCGCGCCTTCTGACGGACGTGGATCTCGATACGCCCGCTGCGCGGGCTACTCGATCAGCGAGGGGGGGGCGGATTGACGCCTGCGAGCTCGCTCGCGATCAGCGAGGAGGGAAGGGGCGGACTGCCGCTCGCAAGCTCGCTGGTCGAGTAGCCGCCGCAGGCGGCGTATCGAGCCCCACCCGCTTCAGGAGGGAGGTCTGCACGCCGCGCCTTCTGACGGACGTGGATCTCGATACGCCCGCTGTGCGGGCTACTCGATCAGCGAGAGGGAGGGGGAAGGGGCGGACTGATGCCCGCGAGCTCGCTGGTCGAGTAGCCCCGCAGGGGCGTATCGAGACCCGCCATCTTCAGCGGGGAGGTCTGCACGCCGTGCCTTCTGGCGGACGGGGATCTCGATACGCCCGCTGTGCGGGCTACTCGATCAGCGAGAGGGAGGGGGAAGGGGCGGACTGATGCCCGCGAGCTCGCTGGTCGAGTAGCCCCGCAGGGGCGTATCGAGACCCGCCATCGTCAGCAGGGAGGTCTGCATGCCGTGCCTTCTGGCGGACGGGGATCTCGATACGCCCGCTGTGCGGGCTACTCGATCAGCGAGAGGGGGGATGGGGGCGCACGCGCGGAGGATCGCCCGCGGAGCGGGCTGAGTGCCGATCAGAACGGTGGCGGGGTGTCGACGAACCGCGGTCGTGGGGGTGGCTCCGGTGGTCGTCCGGGGAGGGCGGGTGGGTGGGTGGTGACGCGTCGTCCGGTGGGGGTGGTCCAGTCGGTGGTGCCGTCGGGGTGGAGGCGGTAGGTCCAGCGGTCGCCGTGGCGGACGTGGTGGTGGCTCGTGCAGAGCGAGGCGAGGTTGTCGAGGGCGGTGTGGCCGCCGTTGCGCCATTCGAGGGTGTGGTCGGCTTCGGCGGTGGAGGCGGGGCGGGTGCAGCCGGGGAAGCGGCAGGTCCGGTCGCGCAGCTGCAGGTGGAGGCGCATCCGCGGGGGTGGGACGCGGTGGGTGCGCCCGACGGAGGCGACCGCGCCGGTGGCGGGGTCGGTGAGGATCCGGGTGAACGAGGCGCCGACGCCCACGAGCTCGCGGGCCACGTCGGCGGGGACGAGGCCGTAGCCGTCGAGGTCGGCCGGGGCGTCGTCGGCCCCGGAGGCGGTGCTCGCGGCGAGCGTCAGGCGCACCTCCGCGCGCACCCCGGGGACGAAGGTCGGCGGGGTGCTCGGGCCGTCGCCGGGCGGCGTGGTGCCGGTGATGTCCCCGTCGCAGAGCAGGTCGGCGAGCGCGTCGGCCCGAAGCTGCGCGAGGGTGCGCTCGTCGCCCGGCTCGTCGTCGGCGCCGTCGCGGAGGGTGCGGGCGATGCGGTCGAGGCGGTGGTAGGCGCCCATCGCGGCGGGTGCGGGCAGCAGCGCGCAGAGGGTGGCCATCCCGTCGACCTCCGGCGAGACCCACACGCCCCGGTCCTTGCGGGCGCGGACGTGCCGCACGGTGAGCGGTTCGTCGTGCAGCTCGTCCCGCATCCGCGCGATGGTCCGCCGCAGCTGGGTCGGGTTCTTCGTCAGGGCCGCCTCGAGTGCGCGCTCGTCCAGAGCGGCCCGGGCCGCGGCGGGAAGGGTGGCGGCGGCGTCGCAGATGACCGTGCTCGCCTCCCACAGCAGTCGCCCCTCAGCCAGAGCGGCGCGGGTGCGAGGCAGGTCCTCGATCAGCAGCTGGGCCAGCTCGAGGGTCCGCGTCACGGCCCGCTCCGTCATCCCCGCGCCGACGGCGAGCTCGGCGCGGAGGGAGCGCTCGACGAGTTCGTGCGTTTCGCTGCGCGAGAGGCGGCCGCCGCGTGCGAACGACTCCGGGATCGTGAGACCCGTCCGGTAGGCCCCGTGCAGGGCGCAGGCCCTCGCGAACAGCAGCTGCGCCGACGCGAACCCCGCGCGCGCGGCGAGCCCGGTCAGCGCGGCGATCGCGCCGAGTCGCGCCTCCGCCGTCCCTGTCCCATCTGCTTCATCCATACGAGTATTGAAGCAGCGACCACCGACACCGAGCCCGCCTCAGCGCCCGAACGCGACGACTCGACCCCGACGAGCGCCTGTGAGGGCACCATCGACCGCATTCGCGGGTCCACTCAGCCCGCCGACGCCGATCGCCGCGCCCGCACCACGGCGATCAGACGCACGAGCCCCGTGATCGCCGCGGTCACTCCGCCCGAGACCAGCAGCACCAGGCCCACACCCGCGACCCAGGTCGTGTCGCCCGCGCGCTCCTGCACGACGAACTCGAGGCAGAAGAGGAACACGCCCGCGTAGGTGGGGACGAGCGACGCGATCGTGCCGGGGCGCCGCAGCCGCTGCGCGGGCGTCCGCCAGAGCGCGGGCGGCTCGAGCCAGCGGCGGAGGAGGCGGACCGCGAGGGTCCCGAGGATCCCGACCACCGCGACCAGGATCAGGATCACTCCGGGCGTGCCTACGGCGGTCGTCGCGGCCTCGTTCATCGACAGGGCGATGCCGACCGCCATCAGCACGGCTCCGAGCACCCCCGCCACCATCGCCGCCCAGACCCCGAACCCGCCCCGCAGCACGGTCTCGCGGACGGGCAGCGCTTCGACGGGCGCGTCGACGAGCCGGCGAGCGGGCGCCACCACGGCCGGGGCGGATGCGGCCCAGCCCTGCGGAGCCGCCGTCTCGACGACCTCCTCGCGCACCGGAACCGACCGCAGCGGCACGTCGATCCGCACCCCGGGCCGACCGCGCACGACCACGGTCGCGCTCAGATCGACGGAGCGGGGCAGGAGCGTCGGCGAGAGCACGAGCGATCCCGCGGAGTCGAGCGACCAGCCGAGCGGCGCCTCGCCGTACCAGGCGGCCGCCTGCGAGCCGTCGGGGGCGACCGTGATCGGCCGCCCGTCGGTGAAGGCGGTCGGCGGGATGTCGGCGACGCCGCGATTGCGGACCGTGGCGGTCACCCGCCACCAGTCGTCGCCGGCGTGGGCGAGCCGCACCACGACGTCGACCAGCGCGGTCGGCGCCGCCCGCCGCCGCCCGGCCACCACGCCCGCTCCCGCCACCGCGGCGACGAGCAGTCCGAGCAGTCCGAGCGCGATCTCCATCCGCTCAGTGAAGCAGAGAGGGAAGCAGAGAGGTCCTCCGCGGGGAGCGCAGTCGCCCCGCGAGGGAAGCACAGTCGCCCCACGGGGGTTTGGCCGCTCGCGGGGCGACTCTGCATACTGAAGCAGCCGCCCCCAACAGGGAGCGTTCAGCTGCGACAGCGGAGGGTGGAGCGGTGTCGACCGTGCGCAACCGGGCCCCCGCCGCCCGCCGGACCGCCAGCGCCCTGCCTCTCTGGCTGGGCGTGGCGGGTCTTGTGGTGAGCCTCGCGCTGGCGATCCTGGCCGCATCGACGGCCGCCGCGCCGGTCCGCGTGCTCGGCGTCCCGCTGCCCCTGGTGCGCGGCGGCGCCGTCTGGATGAGCGTCGTCGGCTACCTGCTCACTCCGCTGCTCGTCTTCCTCGCGGCCGGCTGGGACCTCTCCTCCCAGCGCGCGAACTCCCTCCGCGACGCCCGGCACTTCGCGCCCGACCCGCGCCTCACCCGCTGGCTGCTCTGGCTCTCGGGCGCCGCCCTCGTCCTCGGCGCGTGGCACATCCTCAACATCAGCGTCCCCGTGTCCGACTGGCTAGGCCTGTGATCCGCCGCGCGCTCGCGGTCGTCGTCACCGCGCTCCTCCTCGTCCTCGGGTTCGGAGCCGCGGCGCAGGCCACGACGACCGCCCCGACCGCCTCGCTCACCGACATCGGTCGCGGCGCGATCGAGGACCTCCGCACCTGCCTCTCCTCCTCCGACGTCCTCAACGTCTACTACCTCGTCGACAACTCCGGATCGCTGAACACCGGCGGCGACGACGGTCGCGGCTCCGACCCGGATGTCGCGCGCGCCGACATCCTCGCGGGCAGCCTCGCCGAGCTCGGCGGCCTCCGCGACGACCTCACGGTCAACTGGGGCGCCGCGTTCTTCAGCCGCGCCTTCGAGCCCGCCGTCGACTGGCAGCAGTGGACCGGCGACAGCCCGGCCGCGCTCGCCGACACCATCCGCGCCAAGACGCCCGGCGGAGGCACCAACTGGCTCGCCGGCCTGCAGGGCGTCCAGTCGGCGCTGCAGAGCCAGCCGAGCGCGGGCTCCGCCTGCCAGCTCGTGATCTGGCTGACCGACGGCGAGATCGACCTCGGCTCGGCGCAGGCCACCGCCGACGCCACCAACGCCCTCTGCGGCGCCCGCATCGACCCCGATGGCGACGAGCCGGGCGGCTTCGGCGTGCTCGCCGCGCTCCGCCAGGCCGGAGTCGTCGTGATCGGCACGCTCCTGGCCGACGGCGAGCAGCGGGAGGAGGCCCGAGTCATGTGGCCGCTGGTCGAGGGCAGCGGCGTCTACGGAGGCGGCACCGCCACGTGCGGGCCCGCGACGGCCCCCGAGGGATCCGTCCGCGGCGCCGTGGTCGACGCCTCCGACCCCGCCGCGCTAGCGTCGGTGTTCCTCGAGCTCGGCGCCCGCATCGGCGGCGGAGCCCAGCAGGGCCTCGCGGCCGACGGCACCTTCTGGATCGACGGCGGCGTCTCGCGGATCCAGGCCGTCGTCACGGATCCGGCGTGGACCCTCACCCCGCCGGCCGGCTCGGGTCTCGGCACCCTGTCCGCGACCTCGCCCGAGGTGCAGGTCAGCGGCTCCTCCGGCGCGCAGCTCGTCGAGCTGACCGTCGACCGCCCCGAGCTGCAGGGCCAGTGGACCCTCACCGGCGCCGACAGCGTCTTCTACTTCTCCGATCTCCGCATCGTCTTCGACGAGGCGAACCAGGTCGAGCGCGGCGACGACGGCTCGCTCGCGGCCAGCCTCACCGCCCGCGTGGAGAACGCCGACGGCTCGCCCGCCGACCTGTCGGTCTTCGACCAGGCCGTCTTCACCGCGACCGCCACCGCCGACGGCACCACGACCGCGCTGCCCGACGCCCGCATCGACGAGGCCACCGGAGCGATCACCGTGCCGCTGCCCGCCGACGTGACGGCCTCCGAGATCCTCGTGACCGCCTCCGTCGAGCCGCTGACGACCGCGCCGCATAAGGTCGCCCTCGCGCCGGTCACCACTCAGCAGACCGTGACCACGGTGCTGCCGGCGTCGTTCCCCAGCGTCTCGTCGCCGGTCGTGCTCAGCGAGCTCACCGGGGCCGACGGGCGAGCGGAGGGGACCCTCGCGATCCAGGGGCCGACCGCGGGAGGCGACGGCCAGGTCTGCCTCGCCGAGCCGCCGACCGTGACGAGCGACAACGCCGACCGCGCGGACTCCTGGGCCTGGACCTTCACCGACGACACCGGTGCGGCCCTCGCGCCGGGGGCGTGCGTGACCGTCGCCCAGGGCGCGACCCGCACGCTCGCCGTGACCGCCGAGAACGCCGTCGCCGCCGACTCCTCCGTCACTGCGACCCTCCCGCTCGACATCCGCACCGCGGCCGGCAGCAGCGCGCCGCAGACGATCGCGCTCTCCTTCCCCTCGACGTTCCCGGTCAACGCCGCCGCGATCGGGCTGGTCTCGCTCGTGCTGCTCCTGCTCGGCGTGATCCTCCCGCTCCTGCTGCTCTGGCTATTCAACCGCCGCAACACCCGCATCGCGATGGTGGGTTCGTTCCAGCGCGGGACGATCCCGGTCGAGATCACGCCGGAGGGGGTGCGCCAGGCGCCGACCGCGACCCGCCTCGACGAGCGCTTCCGCTACCTCCGCAGCGAGACCGGCGTGCGCGAGCTCGCCGATCCCGAGCTGGGGCGGCTGCGCGCGCACGTGCCGTGGTGGCCGCTCAAGGCACCGAGCTACCGGGTGGGCCCGCCCGCGGGAGGCGTCATCGTCGCCTCCCGGACCGGCACGCGGAAGTCCTCCTCCGCGAAGCTCGTGGCCGGTCACGCCGAGTTCACGTCGCTCCCGCTCGACGCCTTCTGGGCGCTCGTCGTCCCCGAGCAGGAGCTCGACCGTCCGCGCGGCGACGACCCCGTCCGCGCGACCGCCGTGCTCTACCACCGCGTCGACCGCGACGACGAGGGCCAGTACGACCGTCGCCTCGACGACCTGCTCCGCGACTCCGGAGCCCCCGCGTGGGTCACCGTCGACACGCTGCGTCGCGAGCGCGCGGCGAGGCGACCCGAGCCCCCGGAGCCGCAGCGCCCCGCCCCGCGCGACGGTGCGCCCTCCCGCGCGGGCGCCCCGTCCGTCCCGTCCCGCCCGACCTCGCCCCCGCGCCCCGGCACCCCGCCTCCGCGATCCGGAGGCGCCCCCGGCCGCCCGAGCTCACCGCCCCCACCCCGCCCCGGAGGCGCGACACCGCCCCCGCCGCCCGGCCGATCCGGCCCCCGAACCCCTCCGCCCCGCGGTCGCTGACAGCGACTCCACTCAGCGCCTCGACTCGCGACACGACGAAAGCAGACAGTCATGCTCAAACCCTTCCTCCTCATCGGAGTCGGCGGCTCCGGCGGCAAGACCCTCCGCGGCATCAAGTACCAGCTCGAGCTCAAGCTCCAGCAGCTCGGCTGGGAGGGCGGCATCCCCGCCGCCTGGCGCTTCCTGCACTTCGACACCCCCACCGTCCAGGACGGCATGGAGTACCAGGCGCCGTTCCTGCCCCGGCAGGACTACCGCGGGCTGGTCAGCACCGCGGCGACGTTCGACATCGTGCACGGCTCGATCACGAGCGCGCACGCGACCAACAACGCGATGCGCCACGACATCGAGCGCCAGCTGCCCGATCCGCGCCTGGTGAAGGTCGACGTCACCAAGGGCGCCGGCCAGTACCGCGCCGTCGGCCGCGCTGTGGCACTCGCGGCGACGAAGGAGATCGCCCAGGCCGCGCGCACCGCCATCGGCCGGATGAACGACGCGGAGGCGCTCGCCGAGCTGCAGACGCTCGGTGCGCGCCTGAACGCCCGCGACGACGGCGGAGACGGCAGCCCGATCGTCATCGTCATCTCGTCGGTCGCCGGCGGCTCGGGAGCGGGCCAGTTCCTCGACGTGATCGAGATCGTCAAGTCGACCGCCAAGCAGTACCCGTGGTCGAACCAGTTCTTCAGCATGCTCTACGCGCCCGACGTCTTCGACCAGCTGAACGTGACCGCCGGCATGCCCGGCAACGCGCTCGCCTCGATCTCCGAGACGATGAACGGCTTCTGGACCGACACTCCGTCGCCCGCGACCCTCGAGCTCCTGCGCACCAAGGGCGTCGCCCCCTCGTACGGCGCCGCGATGGACCGCGTCGGTGCCGCGTACCCGTTCATCATCGGCCGCAGCAACAGCAAGGTCACCTTCGAGGACCAGAACGCCGTCTACGACGCCGTCGCCACCAGCCTCACCGCGTGGATGATCGACGAGCGCGTGCAGGACGACATGATCGCCTACTCCTCGGGCAACTGGCAGGCCCGCTCGGCCGCGAACGTGCTGCCCGACAACTCCGGTCTCATGAGCCCCGCGCACCACTCGCCGCCCTTCTCCTCGATCGGCTTCGGCCGCGTCACGCTCGGCCGCGAGCGGTTCCTCGAGTACTCGGCCGAGCGCTTCGCCCGCTCGGCGATCGACCGCATGCTCTACGCCCACGCGGAGGAGGACCCGCAGTTCGAGCGGATGACCGAGCGCGAGTACATCGAGAAGTCGGCCGACAGCGAGTACCAGCGCTTCCTCCGCGAGCTGCGGCTGAACGAGGAGACCGCCGAGCACAACGACGTCACCGACGCGCTGCGCGACACCGCGACCCTCGACCTGATCAAGTCCGAGCTGCAGCGCACCGCCGACGACGAGCTCAGCCGCCCCGAGTCGCTCGACCGCCAGGGCGGCACCGACATCACCACGTGGACCGACCGCCTGGTCAACGAGTACACCCGGGCGAGCCCCCGCCTCCTGCACCGCGATCACGAGGCCCGCCAGCAGCGCCTCGACGAGTGGACGCGCACCATGCCCGGCCACATCCTCGAGACCGTCTCGCGCTACGTGGCGCAGGACGGCCTGCCCGTGGTCGTCGCGATGCTCCGCCGCCTCGAGCGCGGCCTGAAGGGCACCGTCGACGCCCTGCGCGTCGAGGCCCGCCAGCACGAGGAGTGGGTGGGCACGCTGAGCTCGCTCGTGTCCGACGAGCTGCGCACCTCGGCCAACCAGCAGTCGATCCGCCCCGATCAGGAGGCGGTGCAGTTCGCGATCCAGCGGCTCGGGCAGGCGCTCGAGTGGTCGTCGGAGGCGGCGCTGCGCGACTCCGCGTGGGCCCTGCTCGCCGAGCTGCGCGAGACATTCCTCGGCCCGCTCGCGGACTACCTCGACGGCTCCCGCACCGCGTTGCTGCAGCGCGTGCACTCGCGCAAGACGAGCGACGACCGCGAGAACGCCTACGAGTTCTGGCCGCGCCGCGTCGACGACACCGTGCCGCGCAAGTACAGCCCGGCGCCCAACGAGCGGATGCTGATCGAGCCCGAGAAGTACCCCGGCGAGTTCCAGAAGCTGGTGCGCGCCTCGGTCGACGGCGACGCCAAGTACCAGGACGCCGTGCTGCGGGTCATCACCGACCAGCTCGTCGGCGTGAGCCCCGACACCGAGTCGGAGGCGGGCGCCTGGTCGCTCGTCGGCAACCCGCGCACCTGGAAGCCCACCGTGACCGCCGACCCGGCCGTCGCGAACCCGGCGCAGCGCGCCTCCTTCGAGCTCGCCACCGACCCCGAGACCTACGTCGCCCGGGCCCGCGCGTGGATGAAGCGCGACGGCACCCCGTTCGCCGCCTACATCGGCGAGGACCTGCTCGGCTTCTTCGACAGGGAGATCCTGCCGCCGGACGTGTTCGCCGCGCGCCGCGACCGCTACCGCGAGCAGCTCCAGGCCGCCCTCGGCGCGAGCGAGCCGCTGGTGAAGCTGAACCCCGCACTGCTGCGCGCCGTGCACGGCAAGGCGATCAACCAGGACACCTCGCTCGTCTTCAGCTCGATCCCGTTCCGCCAGGGCACCGAGATGTACGAGGTGACCAAGGGCGTGCTCGGCCAGATGGGGGTCTGGGACGACGCGACCAGCGAATCGTGGTTCCAGGACCAGAAGGTCGACGGCATCGAGGTCTTCGCGATGTCGGGCTTCCCGTACCAGCCGATCGTGATGGACTCGGTGATGGAGCCCATCGCCCGCGGCTGGCTCGCGCAGTCGAACACCCAGGACAGCCGCGAGGCGTTCTGGAAGTTCAAGCGCGCGCGCCTGCTCGGCGAGAGCATCCCCGCCGATCCCCGCGCCATCGAGTCGATGATCCGCGGCTGGTACGTCGCCAAGGCCCTCGGCCGCCTCGCCGTCGACTCGACGCAGGGCGAGAAGGGCCCGAAGCTCTCGGTCTGGGACCCGTCGACCCGCGGCTTCGCCGACTTCCCGCACCCGCTGCTCAGCGAGCGGAACGCCCGCCCGGCCGACTTCCCGGGCGTCGTGCTGCAGTCGCTCGCCATCGCGATGGCGCTCTGCAATGTCGAGGGCACTCTCGCTCCGCTCGCCGCCTACCGCGTGCTCACCTCGCTCGGCGGCAGCCGCGGCGAGGAGACCGAGCTGGCCGAGTGGCTGCAGACCGGGTCGCTGCCCACCGGCGCACCGGTCCCGGAGGCGTCCCGCGCCGGCTCGGCCGACGGCGACCTCGCCTCGCGCCGCGCCGCCGTGCAGGCCTACCTCTCGAACGAG
Organism: Rathayibacter sp. VKM Ac-2803; assembly: GCF_009807175.1. Classification (NCBI taxonomy): domain Bacteria; kingdom Bacillati; phylum Actinomycetota; class Actinomycetes; order Micrococcales; family Microbacteriaceae; genus Rathayibacter; species Rathayibacter sp. VKM Ac-2803. Next base: position 1,366,215 of record NZ_WUCD01000001.1, read on the forward strand.
CTCGCCCGCTTCGACAGCGAGATCGTGCAGCAGGACGAGATGGTGTCGGTCTACGACTACCCCGTGACGTGGGAGATGCGGGAGCAGTTCCAGGACGCGATCCGCGCGCTCGTGTCGTCGGTGCTGTCGACCGGTCCCCGGGACACCGGAGTGTGAGCGTGCCTTCCGAAGACTCCCGCTCGGACGGCTTCTGGCCCGACGGCAAGGCGGCGATCGTCCTGCTGCCCAGCGGCGCGCAGGGCGAGACCCTGCTCGAGCTCGCCGCGCAGTGGACCAAGACCGGCCTCCTCGGCCAGGCGCTCTGGGTGCTGCCCGAGCACGTGAAGACCTCCGAGTACGCGCCTCCGCAGATCGAGGCCGTCGTGCTCGGGGTGGGCGCCGACCTCGAGTCGGTCGCGATCTCGGTCGACCTCTTCGAGGCGCTGGCGGAGGAGCAGCTCGCCCTGGTGCGGCTGGTCACCCTCCGCTCGGCCCTGCCCGAGCGCCAGACCGACGCGGCGCAGGACGCGGTCGCCGACCTGGTGAGCCGCTGGGTGCGCACCTCGATGCCGCTGCCGAACCCCTCCGCGACCCTCGCCGACCAGACCACCGAGCTTCGCCGGGTCACCCTGATCTGCGCGCCCACGGCGTTCCAGCTCCGCGAGCGCGTGGAGGCGCACGAGCACGGCTTCATCGTGATCGCGTCGCCCGAGGACCGCTCGAGCCCCTGGTCGGGCGACGCGTTCGTGCGCGACGACGAGCGCTTCACCGGCTTCACGCTGACCCATCTGGCCAGCGTCGCCGGGCTGTGGAACGGCGTGACCGACGGCAGCGTCGAGCTGATGAGCCGCGAGAGCGACGGCGGCGACTCCGTCTGGATCTCGCGCGTGTTCCTCAACGCGGTGCTGACGGAGTCGCTCGGCCGTCGCGTCGCCGCCGGTGTCCTCGAGAACGCGGCCCGCCCCGACTCCCTGCTGATCGACCCCAGCGTCAGCCCGCCTCCGCCGGGCACCGCCTTCATCGAGGACGGGCAGATCGCCGGCTACGTCGACGGCATGGTCGAGGGGGCGCTGCGCCTGGACGGCGGAGCCCTCACCTACGACTCCGCGGGCGCGCTCGACGTGCCCGAGCCTTCTCGGATCGGCTTCTTCGCGCAGATCGGCCGCTTCTTCTCGTTCTCGGCCGGCAAGCTCGTGCAGATGCCGCGCTGGAGCGCCCGCTGGCTCTCGTCCAGCGCCAACCGCTCAATGACCCGCGCGCTGCACACCGCCGAGGGCTCGGCCGTGGTCGGCTCGCAGCTCGACGAGGTGCTGGATGTGCGCGACCGCCTGCTGCTCGCCGACCTCGAGCGCCTCCGCGACGACGAGGGCCGCGCGCGGGCCGAGGCAGGGGCGCCCGCCGCGATGGCGCACGTGCGCACGACACCGCAGCTGTGGGCCGGACTCCGCGAGCTCGTCTTCGGCGCGCTCGACGGCAGCGCCGACCTGCGCGACGCGGGCTTCGTGCCCGTCGAGGGCGCGGTGCCCGTCTTCGGGCGCGTGGGCGACGTGCTCGCGCTGCCCGACGGGCCGTGGGAGGCGGGCGCGCACGACGTGCCGCCCGGGTTCCCTTCTCGGGTGGACTGGTATGCGCTGGCGCTCGAGGATCCGCGAGTGAAGCTGCAGAACTGGGTGACGGCGTCGGAGGCGTCGGTCGCCGCGGAGGTGCCCGCGCCGGTGGCAGTGGAGGAGCCGGTCGCGGTGGAGGAGCCCGTCGAGCCTCCCGCCTTCGACCCGCCCGCTCAGGAGTCGCTGGTCGAGCCGGATGCGGAGCCCGAGCGCCCCGTCGTGCAGATCGAGCTGCCGGCGGAGGAGCCCGTCGCGCCGCCCGTCGACCCCGAGGCGCGCCGCTCCGGCCGTCTGCAGGCGCTCGCCGAGTACGACCTCTGGGCCGGCGCGCAGAGCTCGTCGTTCGTCTGGCGCTTCCTCGACCGGATCGGCGCCGAGCGCCGCCGCGCCGAGGACGAGGTCGCGTACCTGGTCGGCGAGATCGACGCGATCCGCCCCCAGCGCGCGGGGGAGCTGCTGGCGCTGCGCCGCGACTTCCACCGCTCGATGCTCGTCGGCTGGGTCACGGTCGTCGCCCTGGCGCTCGCCGTCGGCGTCGGCATCTGGTTCGTCAACGACTACGCGACGCGCACCGACTCGTTCGATCCGCGCATCCTGACCTCGCTGCTCTCGTGGATGCTCGTGGGCCTCGGAGGCGCCGCGCTGCTCATCACTCTGGTCTCGCTCGTGCGCTACCACTCCGGCTGGTCGCGCTTCGAGCGCCGCATCGAGGTCGAGCGCACCCGCCTCGCCCACTACGGAGCGAGTGCCCGGCGCGACCGCGAGGAGGCCGCGCGCCTCCGCTCGGTGCACCGCCAGGCCGTGGACTGGCTGGTGCTGCTGTCGAAGGCGATCCACCGGCCGTGGCACGTGCCGCCCGTGTGGACGCAGCACGAGACCTTCGACGTCGAGCGCGGCCACATGCCCTTCGCCGTGCGCCTCGCCACCGTCAGCGGCGAGGAGACCGCCGCCGTCGCCCGCATGCGCGCCGCGATGACGTCGAAGCTCGTCCGCCGCGGCTGGCGCCACGAGGCTTTCGAGGCGCTCGTGCAGGAGATGGCCGCCGACTACGGAGCGGGCCAGGGCTTCGGCCTCTCGGCGCTGGACGAGGACCTCCCGCACTCGTCCAACCACACCCGGCGGATGCTGCTGCGAGCGTTGGACGACGAGTCCCTGCTCACGCGGATCGCCGCCCCGCGCCTGGCCGACATCGTCGCCTCGGTGCAGCGCGACGAGGAGTCGATCGCCCGCCCGCGCGTGCGCCCGATGGGCGTGAACCCTCTGAACGCCCTCCGCCGCCCCGAGGACTACGACGGCGTCGAGCTCGACCTCCCGTGGGACGACTTCCTGCTCGAGTCGCTGACCCGCGCCGACCCGATGACGCCGGTGAGCGCGACGGTGCTCACGGAGCTGCAGGTGGGGGAGCGGTACCACGAGAGGGTCACGAGCTTCCTCGTCGCGCCGTCGCGTCTGCAGGAGCGGCTGCGGTTCGACCCGTCGGCGCCTATTCATGTGGTGCCGTATGAAGGCGCGACGGGGGCGCCGGTGGACCTGGTGTGGCGCGTGGACGTCGTCGGGCCGGTGCCGCGCGCGGCGATCCGGCTGTGGGACGGGGCGCGCTCGGTCTCTGCGCCGGTCGTCGCGCCCGAGGGCGACTCGGGGGTCTAGTGGTGGGTGCGCCTCCGCCGCCGCGACCGGGAGCGCCGCGGCGGACGGCGCCTCCGGTGCTTCGGGGTGCTGTGCCGACGCGTGGCGTGCGGCGGCGGGTGCCGTGGTGGGGGTTCGTCGTCGCGGCGGTGGGGGCCGTCGCTGTCGCGTTCGCGGTGGTGGGAGTGGGGGAGGCGGTCGGTGGGCCGGGTGCGGTGTCTCCCGCGCCTGTCGTCTCGGCGTCCGCTTCGCCTGTCGCATCGCCTGTCGCGTCGCTGTCGGCCACTCCCGCCGTCGGACCCGCCTCTGAGGCGCTCGCCGCCCTCGCCGCGACCCCGTCCGACGACGGCTCCGCCGACCTGCCCTACGACCGCGACCTGTTCGGCCAGGCCTGGTCCGACGTCGACCGCAACGGCTGCGACACCCGCAACGACATCCTCGGCCGCGACCTGCTCGATCCGGTGTTCAAGCCCGGCACCCGCGACTGCAAGGTCCTCTCGGGAACCCTGATCGACCCCTACGACGGCACCGCCGTCTCCTTCGTCTCCGGCTCCGACACCTCGCGCCTGGTGCAGATCGACCACGTCGTCGCCCTCGGCTGGGCCTGGCACCACGGCGCCTGGGCGTGGACCGACGAGCAGCGCCTCGCCTTCGCGAACGACTCGGCGAACCTCGTCGCGGCCTCGGAGGAGACGAACCAGTCGAAGAGCGACGCCGGGCCGGGGGAGTGGCTGCCGCCGGCGCGGGAGCTGCAGTGCCGCTACGCGGAGCAGTTCGTGGGGGTGGTGAGAAGCTACAAGCTCGGCATCAGCGAGGAAGATCGAACGCGCATCACCGACACACTTCGTACGTGTCTTGATTAAATCAATGGGTTGCATTTCACAACTGAGTACCCGGATACGAAAATGATTCCGCCACCAATTTGATCCGCAAAGATACCCGTCTGCTGAGCGCCGGCGCGCGATGCAAAACAGTAACCACGCAATTCCTCAACGAGTCCGAGTCCTACCTGCGGGCAGGGCGTGCACCCCGCCCGAGGGTTCAAAGACTGCTGAACGTTCGCTAATCTACGGTTGCACCGCGCATGGCCCCTATGTCGTCGAATTCGAGACTTCAACTTTGCCGTAAGCGACTACAAATACGTCTTCGGCAATGGCAAGTAGCGCTTTGCAAATACGGTTCCAATCAAACCCAGAAACCTTGACAGGAGAATGCGCGGGCCGGTAGTGAACTATATGATTGCGCAATTTATATATCGCTCTGCCTGCTGCCGACTGAACCCCTGTTTCATCCGTCAAATTGACGCCCAGACATGCACAAATTTCTCTCAAATCCTCGTCCTTGGCGAGGCTAAGAACCGAAATTAGGCTTGTTTCCTCGAGCGGTCTCCACGACATCTGTTTCTCGAGTACGCTCGCGATCTCATTCCAACTCGCCTCAATAGACAACGCATTTTTCAACATTGAGGCTTTATCGTGTGCGTAGGTTGCCTCGATGCACCGATAAAGGCTCATAAAAAGGCTGCGAGGGTCTAGTTCAAGTGTCGACCTACATAACTCCGCGTAGGGAAGAGACTCCAGGCTCTTCTGCGCAAGTTGGGACAGTAAGCCAGCGAGCTCTTTGTCGATCCAAGAACCGCCGTACTCGAGCTCATTTGCACTAAAGTCGAGAAACGACGACCAAACGACCTCTGAGCTAATCGGCGTTACGCTTCGGTAGACCTTAATCGGCGGATAGAGGCCCGTCACCAGGGCGTTGTCATGACCCACATATGCGCTGTCGGTATCTCTGCTACTTGCTTCTACAATATTATAGACCTTGACGGCAGAGGCATTGGGAGATACGCGCAGTTCGGTTAAAAGGCAGACGTCGAATCCTTGGACATCGTCGATAAATAAGAGGTTTGGGTCTCGGAGTTCTCCTTCGAAACCAACTGAACAGACGTAATCTACCTTGTCAAACTCGAGCCAAGCTAAATGCCGGAATCGGCCGAAGCTCATGCTTTCGCGGAGCGTGGCACCTATAAGCACAGCGTCTGCGTCGTCGTTAGCATGAACCCAACGAACCGCATTGGCATTTGTAACATTATATCCACGCTCGCCGCTGTAGCTCACGAGTTGCTGGAAAAGCATTTTGTTTGCTTCGATCATATTTCGCATGACTTCAGCTGGCTCTCCAGCACTGCTCGAGGTTCACTACATCGAAGTTCTCTTCAATCAAGACCTTGAATGCATCCGCGAATATTCCCCGCTCGTAGCGCCCAACTTGGCCCACACGCTTGTCGAGGAGTTCCTGTAACACGTCTGTACGAAGAAAGTCTCCAAGCTCGTTGGGATCCATTCTATCGATACGCTCAATAAGCAGCTCTGCTGATTTAGTGAGTTCCTGTAAACGTTCGCCTCTCCGCCCCTCTCCGCGGTCCGCTCCGGGCCGTCCTAGGATGGCTAGGCCAAGCGACACTACGAACCCGATTCGTGCAGGTTGACGATCAAAGATAAAACGCCCGCCCGGAAGATCTTTCTCTTCCTCGAAGCGAGAAAAAGCCTTGTCCAACCGGCTCAAAATTGCCAGCACTCCGTAGAACTGCTCTTGAAAGCCTTCATTCGCAAGGTTGTCAACGAAGTCTAGGCGCGAGAATTCGTCTGATAGTGCCTCTTTAGTATCCACCCCGGTCTTTCGCAACGAGAAGGCGATATAAAGTTCCACCAGAGCATCACTCGAGTATTGTGCGGGACCTACTCTACGACCGGGCTGGTCAGGTGTAGACACCTTATCAATTTCGGGCACTCGTTCCCGTATCTCCGATAGGAGCGGAGCGTAGACCACGGACAGTTGCCTACTGATCGTCCAGGGAACCTGTCCTGTATTCAAGATCAGCATTCGGTAAATCATGGCCCGCACATTATCTGTGAGCCAGAACTCCACACGAACTTTGCCGTCGCCTACTTCAGGTGCCTCCGCTTGCGCTTCCTGAAGCGCTGCGGTTCGCTGCATACCGTCGATGATTGAGAGGCTTGAGCGATTATCAGGAAGGAAACCCAAGTTGCTGGAGTTTCCTCTCGGGGGTAAGTTCCCGAAGGCGTTGGTGTCGAGTACTGCCCCAATCACAACGGGAGGGAGCGTCGCACCTTTTTTAAGGTCTTCAACCATCCGACTGCGAATGCGCTTTGCGGTCGTTGTCACCATGACCCCCCTCTGGCCAGTGAGGCCTCCTTGGGCGGCATGGGCCTCGCTGGCGAGTTCCAAGTAGTCGCTGACAGTCATCGTCGTCATATAGGACCAGCAGGCCGTCCTCTTGTCGTACATCCAATCGTCGGCCACGTCGCTCCATTCGCTGTAGCGGATTCTTGTGTGTCCGCTCCCCAGATCCTACGGCGATACGAGGACGCCAGGGGCAGAGCGGACGAGAGATTACGGAGAATACCTCATTTACTCCCGCTCCACTTTCGTCAGTTGCAGTCCTCAGTGCCGCCTTCTGGGTGCCTGTGTCAGCAGGATTACCTACCCCGAACTACGTATTTCTCTCTAAATGCGTGGCGTGTGGAGAAGCACCCGAGCTCGCCTTGCTTCCGATTCTCGCTTTGAGGTTGCGCCTTATGTCAGATGCGATGGCACTATCGAAGCGGTCAAGGTGAGTTGCCTTGTGAACATTCGCCTTTGTGGCGAACGCGATAGACTACGCCCTTTCTGTGGTTATCGTTCCGATCGTTCTTTAAAGCCGAGGCCTGCACCTCGTCGGGGTGCTGGTTCTGTCAACCGCCTCCGCCGGCTGCCGTTCGACCGCGATAAATTCACGAGCCGTGGACGTCCGTCTACTGCGAAATGAAAGAGGCGGAATTCTATCGCATTGATTCTCCTAGCTAAACGAATCGATCACGACCACGTGACTCCCAATATCTTCCTAGCGCTCACGACTACAACCCTGTCTAGGGACCTCGACCAACTTCGGCGACGGTCGGGCCGTGTCCTTCGTCATCGGCTCCTCTCGCGTTATCTTGATTGCGTACGTGAGCGGCACCGCTCCCCACGACGCGCGATTCGGGATCGGTAGGTGCCAAAGATCTTATGGACGTCGCGGCAACGCCGTTCGCGCTTGGAGACGAGGGGTGTCACTGTGAGGGGGGAGGGCTGTCGCTGATAGCCGGTCGCTGGATGTTCCGTGCAGTGCTTGATGAGCGGATGCGGTTCGGGCCGGGATCGGGAAGAACCTGAGCTGCTGTCGAGGCGATGGATTGGCGTGTGCTGTTGAGCTTGGGTGCGCGGCGCTGCCGCGGCGTACGCTTGACGTAGGTTGGATCCGTTGGCCACCAGGAGTACACGCCCGCGTACACGCGCACCATCGTCTGTGTCCGCCCGTGGATGCGCCGGTTTGGATCGCGGTCCGCGACGTAACGTTCGCGAATGTCGTAGGTGTGGTGCATCCTGCCAAGGACGGACCCACCCGCAGGTTCGATCAAGTACCTATGCAACAAGGAGATCCATGAGCGAGCAGCTCCCCGTCGTCAGCCTCTTCTCGGGGGCGGGAGGATTGGACCTCGCGGTCGAGCGAGCTGACGCTACGCCCCTCGAGTCGGCGGACCGGGGGACTGGTCTTCTAAAGGTCGCGGTCGCGACCGACTACAACGAGCCGGCGCTTAATACTCTGAGGAGCAACTTCCTTGATGCGAGGACCATTTCGGGAGACATCCGCCTCCTCGAATCCGAACGGATTCTGACGGAATCGGGTCTCCGAGTTGGGGAGCCCACCTTGGTGGTCGGTGGACCCCCATGCACGCCTTTCAGCAAGTCTGGCTTCTGGCTCGAGCAAAAGCGAGAAAGCCGGGACCCGAATGCTTCTCTACTTGATGAGTACGTTCGTGTTGTTCGGGAAACTCGTCCCGAGGCATTCATTCTGGAGAACGTACAAGGACTGACGTACAAAACTCACCGCGTGCAATTTGAACGACTCCTCCGCTCCTTGTTCGAGTTGGGATACAACCCTCAGTGGAAAGTGCTTTTAGCGGCTGACTATGGAGTTCCACAGCTCCGCAGGAGAGTATTTGTAGTAGGAAGAAGGGACGGGAAAAAGTTTGAGTTCCCGGAGCCTACTCACTCTGGTTGGAGCGAGCGCGATCGAACAATTGACCTATCAAAGATTCCGCATGTCTCGGCACGCACCGCCTTCGAAGGTCTCCCGCCAGGAGGCGATGTCACGACGGAAGAAATTGTCGACGGAGAATACGGAGAACTTGCCGGATTGGTCCCTCCCGGTCAAAACTACTTGTGGCATAGTGACCGTTACGGAGGCAGGGACGTATTCAAGTGGCGTAGTCGCTACTGGACCTTCTTGCTGCGCCTCGATCCTGAGCGGCCGTCAACGACCCTTCAGGCCCAGCCTGGTCCTTGGGTCGGTCCTTTCCACTGGGAGAACGTACTGAATGCTTCGGGGGAAGAAAGGGCGCGTCGCCTTCGCGTGGCGGAGATGCTCCGCCTGATGACTTTTCCAGATGATTTTGTTCTACCGTTGGGTCGGATGGACGTGCAGAGGCAGTTGGGTAACGCGGTTCCTGTCGAATTGGGCAAGGTTGTCGTTCGTGCGCTCATGGAACAGTTGGGACATCGGGCCTCCGTTTCAGCGTCTAAAATTTACGCTTAGTGAAGCAGAAGGTGTGTTAGGAATATGAGCGCTCGAGCGCAGCGCTTACAGATTCTGCAGGATGCGCTGCCCAGGGATTTACTAATTGATACTCCTGGCGATGGCTGGCCAGCACTTGGGCGCCTCAAATTGGACGATGTTTGGCTACCTGTGGCGCTTTTCTCCTCGCTCGTCGGGCTCAGCCACCGAGATCGGGACGATGTCGAACGTCGTTTTCAGAATCCTGTCGGTAAGCCAGTTGTCATACCGGCGGGTCGAATTCCATTACTCGTGGGCTTCTGGTTGGAGGACGAGTACGAGCTGGTCGGTGCGCCGTTAGTCGTTCTCGCCGACGCCTATGAGCGGGAGCACAAGCCGACTCGGTGGTCTGCGTTCGCACAGCTTGATGCATTGAGGACAGCTCGTGATACCGGCTGGGCGCAGCACGTCTCAACGAGTGGGGAGACCATTCGGGTCTTCCGCCCTGAACTATTACCAGTTGCTTGTGCGGCGCAGGAGTACTCGAACGTAAGCGAAGGTGACGCTCGACTGGCTGCAATTCATTTAGTCCACTCAGATGTGATGGACGATTCGGAACCCGCTTCAGTTCGGGTGCGACGAGCTACCAGCGTCTTGGTGCGAGATTCAAGATTCCGGGGATTGGTCATCGAGAATTTTGGCGGTCGATGCGCAATGTGCGGAATTTCGCTTGGGCTCGTTCAAGCGGCTCATATCTGTCCGGCCTCAGCGACGGACTCGATAGACGCTTTGTCAAATGGGCTAGCTCTTTGTGCGAATCATCATTTAGCCTTCGATCGCTGTCTTATTGCAGTCGAGCCGTCCAGCGGAAAATTGTTCCCGAGTCCCGAATTACGGGACGCAATGCGTAAGAGCGCCAACGATCGCAACTTTGCGATGTCGACGTTCGATTTTCTGGAAAAACCCCGACGCCCCATTGACAGCATGATGTATACACTCCGATACGAATATCTGGCCAGTGGATATTCCTGGTTTGTGCATTAATGGCGCCTTCCTGGGCCCCGTTCGCCTACGGGCAACGAGGCTAAGTGCTCGGCTTGAACTTGAGCAAAACCGAGTCTCGTATTCTCACTTCTTAAGCGGGTCGTTCCCCCAGTTCATCAGCGAGTACCGCCACTTCGTCTCCGTCACGTCGCCCGACGGCCGCTGCTTCGAGTGCCTCGCCACGTACGCCGCGACCTTCTTCATGTGCGAGTAGTCGTCGTCCGTGAGGTCGGCCTGCTTGGTGCCGAGGATCTCGATGATGCGGCGACCGCTCTCGTGGCCGGTGGACTCGCCTCCGCCGGCGGGCTTCTGGCCGACCTTCTTCGACTCGTCCTTCTCCAGCCAGTCCTCGAGCTGCTTCGCGGTCATGTTCACGGCGTCGTGGAACTCGTCGCGGATCGTGTGCTTCTCGTCGTCTGTCGTCATCGTCGGCTCCTCGCTCGCGACCCCGGGATGGGGTACGCCTCCACTCGAGCGCCCCGTCGCCGAGAGGTCAAGCCCCGTGCCCCTGTGCATCGGCCGACGTAGCGTCGAACGCGTCCGCACTAGCGCGACCACGATCAGAGAAGAGGCAGCCATGCCCTCACGCAACACGCTCGTCCGCAGCCTCCACGACCTCGGTGCCGCCGCCTGGTTCGGGGGCTCCCTCATGGGCGCCGTCGGCCTCAACGGAGCCGCCGCCACCTCGTCCGACCCGTCCGAGCGCCTCCGCGTCGCCTCCGTGGGCTGGGCCCGCTGGACCCCCGTGCAGCTCGCGGCCATCGCCGCCCACGGCGTCGGAGGCATCGGCCTCATCCTCTCGAACAAGGAACGCCTGAAGAACCAGCAGGAGAGCCGCACCAATACGATCATCAAGACCGTCGTGACCGGCCTCGCCGGTGCCGCTTCCGTGACCGCCGCGATCGCCGGCGCGACCCAGGCGAAGCACATCGACGAGGGCGCCAAGGGCGTCACTGAGGCGTCGGCGGGCAACACCCCCGAGCTGACCACCGCGCTGCGCGTGCAGAAGGTCACTCAGTGGCTGATCCCGGTGCTGACCTCGGTCATCATCATCCTCGGCGCCCAGCAGGGCGAGCAGCAGCGCCCGATAAAGGGCCTGTTCGAGACCACGGCGCGGATGTTCCGCAAGTAAGCGGTCCGCCGCGGAAGGGCGGGTACGGGCGGCCGGTCGAGAGACCGAAGTCAGCACCGCATCCGTCCTCCGTCTGGTCGTGGCGTCCGTTCCCGATGCCCGCGAGGCGGCGTCTGTCACCCGCAACGGGCGGATGACAAGCGCTCTGCGGGTCGTTAGCATCCGAAGTCCGCCGACTTCCGGCGCCTTCAGCCGAAAGAGCACCAGTGCCTCGCCGTCGCCGCCTCCCTCTGCTCGTACTCACCGCCACCGTGGCTCTGCTCGCCGGCACGGTCGCGCCGCTCGCGGCCGCAGCTCCCGACTCGACGGTCACCGACACCGTCACCTTGACGCCCCCTCGTCCTGTCGACGGGCGGACGGTCCCGCTCGGAGACACCATCGGCGCTGTCGATGGAAACTACCAGTTCATCCCGCGGGGGAAGGACCCCGCGGCGGGTACCGGCTCAGGGACCATCACCATCTCGGGATCGGTCACCGTCGCCGACGGGGCGGGCGGTACCGGGAACCTTCCGTTCGGTGCTCAACCGTTCGTGTCGCTCTACAACTGGAACGGCTTCCAGATCCAGAGTTCATCGTCGGCTGACTTCTCGTTCTCAGCGCCGGCGGGCGCTACCTACTTCCTCCGCGCCGGCGCCGGATGGAATCAGCCCTACGCCCGCACCTGGTTCGGCGGCACGGCGATCCCCGCCCGGTCGCCCGGGATCACGGCCAGCACGGCCGATGCCGACATCGCCCTCCTCCCTGCAGGGTCGGTGACCGGGACCGTCGGCGCACCCGCTGCCGCGACCGGCACTCGCCCCTACTACGCCGAAGCCTGGCTCCTCGAGGAGGGCACGGATTCCGCGTGGCCGATGGGCTCGGGATACCTGAACATCGAGGGAGGCGGCACCTCGCCCTTCGAGATCACCGGCCTCCCGGCGGGGCGCTACCTCCTCCGGGCGCTGGAGAGCACCTCCTCGACCACCGCGCCGACGAGTGCTGACGTCTTCTGGCGTGCCTCCGACACCGCTGCCACCGGGACGCCAGTAGAGGTCGGGGCGGGGGCGACGAGGGGGATCGACCTCGCGCTGCCCGCCTACACCTCGACCACCGACCGGATCGCGGGGACCGATCGCTACGCGACCTCCGTCGCGGCGACCCGCAGCCTCTTCGCCCCCGGTGTCCCTGTGCTCTATGTCGCCAGCGGCGCGAAGTGGCCCGATGCGCTCAGCGCCGGTCCGGCCGCTTCGGTGCAGGGCGGAGCGCTCCTGCTCACCGACCCCGACGGACTGCCCTCGGTGGTCCGCGACGAGATCGTCCGGCTCAGTCCGAAGCGGGTCGTGGTCGTCGGCAGCTCCGCCACGGTGAGCGGCGCCGCGTACGACGAGATCGCAGCGCTCGTCCCGTCCATCACGCGCATCGGAGGGACCGACCGGTACGACACGTCGCGGCTCGTCATCGCGGACGCCTTCACCGGGACGGACTACCCGGAGGTGTTCCTCGCCACCGGCAACGACTTCCCGGACGCGCTCGCCATCGGCCCCGCCGCCGGGCGGCGCGGCGCTCCCGTCCTCCTCGTCGACGGCAAGCGTGACTCCGTCGACCAGGGCACTGCCGCCACTCTCGCGCGGCTCGATGCCGGCCAGGTCGTACTCCTCGGTCTCGAGCCGTCCATCTCGGACGGCATCGGCGTCGACCTCGTCGAGCGCGGCCTCGCAGACGATCTCCGCCGCATCGGCGGCGAGAACCGCTACGACACCAGCGGTCAGATCAACGCGTTCTACGACGGCGGGGTGCTGGCGACGAGCGCGTTCCTCGCCTCGGGTGAGGGCTTCGCCGACGCCCTCTCCGCCGGAACCGTGGCCGCAGCGATGGGAGCCCCGATCGTCCTCAGCCGACCCTCGTGCGTCCCCCAGCAGGCTGTGACCGCTCTCGCTGTCAAGCACCGCTCCTCCGTCCACCTCCTGGGCAGCTCACTCACCCTCTCGGACGCGGTCGCTCGTCTGACGCCCTGCTAGAACCGTGCGTCGCAGGCGATGGCCCGCGACGCACGTCACCCACCGCAACGTTCGGCAACCGCTCGTCACAGTCGTGCGCGGACGCGGGAGGCGTCGCAGGATGGGGGCACGGCAGCCGGTCCCGGTCGTCGCGAACAGGAGAGGAGACGCCATGACATCGATGCGGGCCTGCGCGCCGTCGTCACCCAGGTGCCCCGGCCGCTCGCGGTCCGACCACCCTCAGCGCGGCGTGCCCGAGTGGCCAGGGAGCGGTCTGCAACACCGCTGACGCGGGTTCGAATCCCGCCGTCGCGTCCGGGACGGTGCCGAGCGGAATCGCTCCGCTCGGCACCAGAGCCCCTACGGCGTCGCCGTGCAGAGCGCCGTCGCGAAGGCGCCGGTGCTCGTCTGCTCGGCGATGACGGTGCCGTCGAGGGTGATGCGGCAGGTGATGTCGCCCTCGTCGTCGGCGCCGTTCGTCGCGGTGAGGGTGAAGGCCTGGAAGGCGGGGGTGCCGTCGTCCTGCACCTGCAGCTCCTCGGTGAAGGGGAGGGCGACGTCGGTGGCCTGCTCGACTCCGGAGCCGACGCCGTCGAGGGTCGAGTAGACGACGGTGGCGGTGGTGCCCATGCCGGTGACCTCGTAGACGAGGGGCACGGTGGGGCCGTCGGTCGCGTCGGCCTGCGCGGTCTGGATCGCGTTCGAGACGCCGGTCGCGAATCCGGCGGTGTAGACGATGGCCAGGATGATCGACAGGATCAGCGCGACCGCGTTCAGGATCACTCCGGCGATCGCGGTGCCGCGAGTGCGGTTCTTGAGGAAGAGCGCGACGATGCCCAGCACCAGTCCGATGAAGGCGACGAAGCCCGAGACGTAGTTGACGATCGGGATCACGGCGCCGACGAGGGCGAGGACGCCGATGATGAGCGAGGCGAGGCCGAGGCCGTTGCCCGTCTTGGCGGGAGTCGGGCCGGGGCCCTGGCCGGGAGTGGGCTCGGGGAACACGGCGGGGTTGTACAGGGTCATGCGGCGAGTATCGCAGCCGGGCGGATCCGCTGAGCCTTGATGGGCCGCCCGGCTATTGACCGCGCCATCTCTATATAGGTAGCCTCGCCGCATGACTCCGCTCGCCCGCATCACCGCCGCCACCGCGGACGTGCTGCGCGTCCTCCTCGACTCCGACGCCCCGACCTGGGGGATGCTCGTCATCAAGGCCACGGGCCGCCCGGCCGGCAGCGTCTACCCGATCCTCGAGCGGCTCGAGGGCGCGGGCTGGGTGACCTCGGTGTGGGAGTCGGACTCCGAGCGCAGCGGCCCGCGCCGCCGGCTCTACGAGCTCACGGGCGAGGGTGCGGAGGCGGCACCCGCGGCCATCGCGCGCGCCGCAGCCCCGGCTCGGGCCGTCGGCACCGCGGGGGTGACCGCGTGATCGATCTGCTGCTGCGCCTCCTGGCCCGCCTCCTCCCTCCGCTCGCGCGCGAGCGCTACCTCGAGGAGTGGCGCGCCGACGTCGCCGGGGCGCCCGAGCACCGTCGCGACATCGTGATCGGGGCGCTCGTCCTCAGCGCCACCCTCGACCGGGCGCTGCCCGCGCACTCGGGCGAGCCGCGGTTCCTCCGGCCGCGCCGACTCGCCCGGCGCGGTCTGGGGCTGCTGGCGGCGGCGGCCTTCGTGCTGATCGGCGTCTACCTCACCGGCGGGGGCATCGTGCCCGAGGGCGCGTCGGCGGGAGTGCTCACGGCGCTGCAGGCGAGCGGCCGGGTCATCACGGCGCTGGCGCTCGTGGCCGGGGTCGTCGGAGTCGCACACCTGGTCGGAGCAGCCCGCTCCGCCGAGACCCGCACCGCTCGCGTGTCGCTGCTCGCGGCGATCGCGGGACCCGCAGCGGTCGTTGTCGGGGTGCTGGTCCCCGGAGCGCCGTGGTGGCTGCCGCTCCTGGGCTTCGTCGTGGTGCTCGCGGGGCTGGCCACCGGCCTCGCCGTCATCGGGGGCACGCGTCCGGTCGCGGTCGCGCACCGGGAGGCGACCCGGCGGCAGCGCGTGCCGATCGCCCTCGGCGGCGCGGCGCTGGTGCTCGCGGTGGTCGTGGTCGGCGGGATCGACCTGCTGGTCTGGAACCCTCTGACGAAGGTTCCCGGCACCGACCTCGCGACGATCTACGCGCTGATGGCCGAGCGCGACGGCTTCTCGCTCACGGGCACTCTTGTCGCGCTGGCGATCTGGGCCGTGTTCTGGAGCCTCCCGGCGCTGCTCGTGGCGGGGCTCGCCCTCCACCCCTCCGGCCGGATCCTCACTCCGCGACGCCTCGCGATCGTGATGCTCGGTCTGGTGGGGGCCGCGATCTTCTTCCGCTTCTTCACCGGCTTCGGCATCGGGATGTCGATCGCCGACACCTTCTACACCAACGGCGGGGACGCCTCGATCGTCTCGGCGGCGCTTCCGCTGCTCGGTCAGGTCGCGTGGGCGGGCGCGGCGATCGCGCTGGGCTGGGCGCCGCGGGTGCCGATGCGACCGGTCGCGAGCGCGGCGGTCGCCTGAGGGGCGCACGACATCAGCCAGGACCGCCGCTCACGCACGATGGTGCGCGAGAGCCCCTCTCAGCTGACGTTGCGCGCGCGACCTCCTGCGCGTGGTCCCTTCCTTGCTGATCGAGCCCGCAGCCGCGGAACGCGGCGTATCGAGATCCACCAGCGTCAGAAGTCCAATTCAGAAGCCCGATCTGCTGAAGCTGGTGGGTCTCCTAGGAAAAGTAACCTCCTGCGTGTGGTCCCTGCCTTGCTGATCGAGTAGCCCGCGCAGCGGGCGTATCGAGATCCACCAGCGCCAGGAGTCCAGATCAGAAGCCCGATCTGCTGACGCTGGCGGGTCTCGATACGCCCCTGCGGGGCTACTCGACCAGCATGGAGGGCGACGGGCGCCCCTTTTCCCTCACCACAGAGACGCAGCGCGGCTTCGCCGCTCGATACGCCCCTGCGGGGCTACTCGACCAGCACGGGTGGCGACGGGCGCCCACTTTTCCCTCCCCACCGAGACGCAACGCGGCTTCACTGCTCGATACGCCGCCTTCGGCGGCTACTCGACCAGCGGGCTTGCCGGGCTCTTCCCAGTGGATCCACCATCGTCAGAAGGCTGGACAGAAGCCTGATCTGCAGAAGTCGGTGGGTTTCAGCACGCTCCTCCAGGGCTGCGGGCTCGACCAGCACGGCGGGTGACCCGCGCCGACCACTCCGTCACCGCTCGACAGCCGCCACCGCCTCCTCCGGCACGTGCGTCAGGATGTCGCCCGGCTGGCAACCGAGGACCTCGCAGATGGCGTCGAGGGTCGAGAAGCGGACGGCCTTGGCGCGGCCGTTCTTGAGGATCGAGATGTTGGCGGTGGTGATGCCGACCGCGGCGGCGAGGTCGGTGACCGACATCTTGCGCTTGGCCAGCTCGACGTCGAGGTTGATGACGATGGCCATCAGACGACCTCGGCGAGCTCGCTGCGCTGCTCGATCGCGAGGTGCAGGAGGCGGCGCATCACGACGACGAGCAGCGCCAGGGCGGCGCTCGCGACGGCCACCAGGGCGAAGGCCAGCGCGGGGAGCGGCGCGGGCATCGCTGCGAACGCGGCGACCGCTCCGATCGTGGCGAGGACGGAGCCGGAGACGAAGGCGCCGATCGCGAGGTCGACCCACAGGTCGGAGCGATGATCGCCGGCGAACAGCGCGTCGTCGCGGGCCAGGGTGAGCAGGCGCCAGATCGACACCAGCACGACCTCGACGCAGAGCACTCCGGCGACGACCACGGCGACCAGCACGCCGTCGACGGGTCCGCCGTCGAGCGCCTCGAGCGCGATCGAGCCCACGCTCAGCTGGATCAGCACCCCGCCGGACAGCAGCAGGAGGAGGAGCGCGCGGAGCGCGACGAGGACGGTTCGGGGCACGGGAAGCTCCTGTATCGAATAACGTGCGGTTCGTATCGAATGTCGATACTGTCACCTCTCGAGACCGGCGGCAAGGTGCCTCCGGGGACGGGCGACACGATGGCGCGGTACCGACGACTCCTCGGCGCGGCCCTGCTCGTCGGGGCGCTCGCCGGCTGCTCGGCCGACCACGGGCGCGCGCTCGACGCGGCGCTGTCGCAGGACGCGTGCGTGCTCGAGAGCACCGTGGACGCGAGCCCGCGACCGCTGCTCTCGCGGTCGGTGCCCGCGGTCGTCGAGGTCGACGTGACGGTGTCGGAGGAGTGCACGCTCGAGCAGCAGACGGCGATCGCGACGACCGTGGCCGAGGCGGCGGGGGAGGCGCTCGACGGCGTCCCCGCCTGGCGCACCTCGAGCGAGTACACCCAGCGCATCGGCGACGACGTGCTCGCGGTCGGAGACGTCCACACCGCGGGGCCGGCGCTCGTCGCCGCGCTCGAGGGCTGGGACGCGCTGCGCCGCGACGTCGATGGGGGCGTGTCGGTGCGGACGTACGCGGGCGACGCCACGATCGACGTCGAGCTCGCGGCGACCAGCGACGACTCGGCGATCACGGCGCTCGCCCGGCTCCTCGCGAGCGACACGGCGATCACCCGCGGCGTCCCGGAGTGGACCATCGGCCGGCCCGCCGGCGGTGGGCGTCCGTCGTCCGAGATCGTCGTGCACGACGACCGGCCCGCCGACGAGCTGGTCCGCCTCGCGCACGAGGTTGAGGCCGCCTTCGTCGGCGCCGCCACGGTCGAGATGGGCCCGTCGGTCCTGAACATCGAGGTGCGGGGCCCGCAGGGTGGCGACGGGGCCCGCTCGCTGGTCGACTCCGCGGTCTGGCCGTCGGTGCTGGCCACCATGAGCGCGATGACCGAACGGGGTGCGGGCTACGCGATCGGGGGAGTGATCGACGCCGAGGCGACGGACGGGTCGGGGCGGGTCGTCGACGACTTCGCGTCGTCGAGCATGATGTGCGCGGCACCCTCGGGAGGCGGTGCGACGACGCGGGCCGCCTTCGCGCACCTCGACACGGTCATCCGCCCGGCGCACCCGGGCGAGTCGTTCCCGCTGAGCGGTCTGAGCGCCCCGACGTGCCGGTGAGCGCCGGAACGTGCTCACAACTAAGGCTGACAGGCGGATTCCCCTGAATACTCAGCACTTCCGCCTGGTCAGCCTTGGTTGTGCGGCCCGCTCACCCGAGATGCCGCAGGTACCGTCGCGGATCCTCCAGGAACCCGCGCCACGTGCGCACCAGATCCAGCTCGTCGTACTCGCACCGCCGCATCCCGGAGTCGCCCAGCTCGTAGAGGTCGGCGCCCGGCAGGGCGGCGAGGATCGGCGAGTGCGTCGACAGGACCACCTGCGAGCCGTCGGCGGCGAGGTCGCGCAGCAGCCCGATCAGCGCGAGGCAGCCCGAGACCGAGAGCGCGGACTCCGGCTCGTCGAGCAGCCAGAGCCCGCGGATGCGCGAGCGATTCGTGACGATGTCGAGGAACGACTCGCCGTGACTCCGCTCGTGGTAGCCGCTGTCGATGCCGACGTCCTCGAGATACGAGAAGAAGCCGTGCATGGTCTCGGCACGGAGGAAGAAGCCGCGCTTCGAGGCGCCGGCTCCGCGCACGAGCTGCAGCTGCTCGGCGAGATCCGACTCCGAGCCGCGCGTCGCGTGCATCGCGCCCGTCGAACCGCCCTCGGCGTTCAGCCCGAAGGCGAGCGCGAGGGCCTCGAGCAGCGTCGACTTGCCCGCGCCGTTCTCGCCGGTCAGCACCGTCACGGTGCCGAGGTCCCAGCCGTCGGCGAGCACCTGGCGCACCGGCGCGAGGGTCGCGGGCCAGACGTCGAGCGGCGCCTCCGATGCCGGATGGCGCTGCACACGGCGCACGGGAAGGCTCGAGAACACTGCACGCCTCCGATGCTCGACCCGGTCAGTCAAGCACCCGAGCGCTCAGACCGCCCAGCCCGCCTCGGCCAGCGCGAGCGCCGCATCGGCGCGGGGCGAGTAGGGGAGGTCGGCGCCGAGCACCACGCGGTAGTCCGTGTCGCCGGGGCCGACCCAGAGGATTGAGTCGTCGGCGCGCGCGTCGCCGAGCGCGGCGCGGACGGCTCGCGCCGGCTCGGCGACCTCGCGCACCTCGCAGCCGCGCCCGAGAGCGCCCTCGAGCAGCGCCCGGCGGATCTGTGCCGGATCCTCGAAGCGCGGGTGGTGGTCGGTGACGATCACGAGGTCGGCGCGGTCGGCGGCGGCGCGGCCCATCGGCGCGCGCTTGCTGGGGTCGCGGTCGCCGTCGGCTCCGAGGATGACGAGCACGCGGCCGGGGGTCACCTCGCGGAGGGCGTCGACGGTGCGGGCGACCGAGTCGGGGGTGTGCGAGAAGTCGACGTAGAGGCGCGGGCCCTCGGCGCCCGAGACGAGCAGCGTGCGGCCGGGCACCGAGACGGCGAGTCCGGAGGCGAGGGCCGCGGCGATCGCGGACCGCGAGTAGCCCGCCTCCACCAGCATCACGATCGCCAGGGCGGCGTTCGAGGCCATGTGCCGCCCGAGCAGCGGGACGGCGGTGGTCATCGACCAGCCGTCGGGGGCGACGAGGCGCAGGCGCGTGCCGGTCGCGGTCGACGAGAGGACGTCGACGGTCCAGTCGGCGTCGCGCGTGCCGACGGTGACCACGGGCACCTCCGCCTCGGCCGCGACCGTGCGACCCGCCGCCGTGTCGACGACGACGACTGCGCGGCGGCTCCGATCGCGCCGGAACAGCCGCTGCTTCGCCCGGAGGTAGGTGCTCAGATCGCCGAAGTCGTCGAGGTGGTCGTGGCTGAGATTGGTGAAGCCGGCGACGTCGAAGACGAGGCCCTCGACGCGCGAGCGGACCAGCGCCTGAGCGCTCACCTCGATCGCCGCGGTCTCGACTCCGTCCTCGGTCATGCGCGCGAGGAGCGCGTGCAGCTCGGGCGCCTCCGGAGAGGTGAGCCGGCTCGCGACGACGTGCTCGGCGCTGCGGCGCTCGGCCGTGGAGCTGTAGCCCGAGGGCACGCCGAGCCGGCGGAGGATCGCGTCGAGCAGGTGCACCGTGCTGGTCTTGCCGTTGGTGCCGGTCACGCCGAGGAGCGTCGGCCGCGCGCGATCGGTGCCGTAGACCGCCGCCGCGACGGAGCCCAGGGCCGCTCTCGGGTCGGCGGCGAGCAGCACGGGCAGTCCGGAGGCGCGCGCCGCCGCGCTGCCCGCCTCGTCGGTCAGCACCGCGACGGCACCGGCCGCGGCGGCCTGCACGGCGAAGTCGGCCCCGTGCATCCGGCGGCCGGGGAGCGCGGCGAAGAGCGCCTCCGCCCGCACCTCTCGGTGCGACACGGTGACGCTCCCGGCCACGACGTCGCCGCGGCCGTCGAGCTCCAGCCCGACGGCGCGCGCGACCACGTCGAGCCGGGCCCCCTCGCAGCGTCGCGGCTCGAGGAGCCGGAACACGGGCACGCGGGGACCCGGTCGTCCGCTACTTCCCGGTCGGCCCGTAGAAGGAGCTGATCTCGTCGAGCTCCATCTCGGCCGTCGTCTGGATGAGCTTGAGCAGATCGGGGTCCAGACCCGGCGCGTACTCCTCGAAGCGCTCGGGGGCGATGACGGAGGGGACGCCCTCGGGCGCCTGCTCCTTCGACTCGAGGTCGGTGCCGTCGTTCGACGGCGAGGCCCCGCGGAAGATCTTGCCCGCCTCGGACGCGCCCTCGAGGTCGAAGGTGTACTGCTTGCTCTGCAGTCCCAGGTCGAGGAGCTTCTTGACCTCGGGGAACTTCTCGGCGTTGGTCTTCGGGATCGGCAGGGTCTTCTTCCAGTCGATGCCGAGGGTCTCGAGCGCCTTCGCGTAGGCGTTCTCATGCGCCTGGTCGCGGACGATGAGGTACGCGATGGTCGAGCGGGCCGTCTTGTTGGCCGTCATCTCGTAGATGCGCGACTTCTGCAGGCGACCGGTCGACTCGAGCATGAGGTTGTAGAGCAGGTCGAGCACGAGGTTGCCCGAGTTGTAGACGTAGCTGCCGCTCCACGGGTTGCCCACCGAGTCGACCGGCAGTGCGCCCTGCGCGCCGACGAGGTAGTGGTGGATGTTGCCCGTGTCGAGGGCGATGTTGAGCGGAGTCGCGCCGCCGGCACCGGGCTTGTCGAGCGGGTCGGTCGGCTTGCCCTGGTACTGCGGCGAGCCGTCGAGCAGGCGCGAGATGGTGGTGCCGATCAGCTCGACGTGGCTGATCTCCTCGGTGCCGATGCCCTGGATGAGGTCGCGGTAGGGCTTCGCGTCGGCGCCGCGGAAGTTCATCGCCTGGAAGAGGTACTGCATCATCGTGCGCATCTCGCCGAACTGGCCGCCGAGCCCCTCCTGGAGCGCGTTCGCGGCGGCCGGATCCGGCTCGTCCTGCTCGATGTCGCTGATGAGTCGCTGCACGTGGAAGAACACCATTGCCTCCTGGAAGGATCGGGAGCTTCCAGCGTCCGCCGTGCTCCGCCCACTTGCGAAGGGACTTGCCACGGAGGGGTCGGCTGTGCCCCACAGGTGTCGGCTGCCGGCGTGGCAGGCTGGAGCGATGCGGCCCTACGACGTCCGAGCGATCGCCGCCGCCGTGATCGGAGCCGCGGCGGTGTTCTCGATGCAGGTCCCGATCGTGGCGGCCGTGCTCGCCGTCACCGCGATCGTGCTCGGCCTCGGCGCCCGGCGACGGCTGCGCGACGACGACGCCCTCCGCGGCAGCCGCGCGAGCTTCGCGGGCGTGGTGCTCGGGCTCGGGGCGCTCGCGGTCGGCGTCGCCCCGTCGCTGCTCGGCGGCCTGCTGACGCTCCTCGTCTAGCGCAGCGCGAACGCCTCCCGGTAGAGGTCGCCGAGGGCGGCCGAGTCGGGGCCGCTGAGTCCGCAGGTGAGGATGACGCCTCCGGAGGCTGCGACGAGGTAGCCGACTCCCGGCTCGAAGGTGATCGGGGCGCCGTCGACCGCCGACTCCGGCGACTGCGTGACCTGGACGGTGTCGGCCACCTCGCCGGCGAAGCGGTCGGTGACGCTCAGGGTGACGACGCCCTGGTCGATGCCGGTCACCTCCGCGCGGAACGCGATCTCGGCGGGCTCGAGCGCCGCCGCGTCAACGGGGGCGCACATCGCCATCGGGCCGCCGGTCGAGGGCAGCTCGAGGGTCGACGCCGCTCCGCCCCCGACCCCGAAGGCGAGCGGCAGCAGGAGGGAGGCGGCGGCGCCCGCGCTCAGGGCGCCCACGCCGGCGATCATCCAGCGCGAGCGGCGGGTGGGGGTGTGACGGGGCGCGGGCTCGCCGACCGCCGCGGCGATGTGCGCGCTGAGCTCGTCCGGGGTCAGGGGCGCGAGGGCGCGCGCCGGGTCGGCGGCGCGCATCCGCCAGCGGACCTCGTCGTCGTCGATTCCGGTCATCGGGATCCTCCTGCTCTGGTCTGCTCGAACAGCTCGGCGAAGCGCCGCCGGGCGCGGTGCAGGCGGATCGACGCGGCGTTGGCGGTGATGCCGAGCACCTCCGCGATCGCCCGCGAGTCGAGCTCCTCCCACGCCCAGAGGCGGAGCAGCTCGGCATCCGACTCGCGGAGCCGCGCGAGCACCAGGCGCACCGCCTCGTCCGACTCCGACGGCCCCTGCTCGGCGTCGACGCGCACCTGCGGCGGGTCGACCACGGCGATGCGCTGCGCGAGGAGCACCTGGCGGCGCTGGGTGCGCAGCGCGTTCTGCAGCTGCAGGCGCGCGACTCCGATCGCCCACGGCACGGGATCCTCCGGCACGTCGTCGGGGCGGCGCCAGAGCACCGAGAGGGTGGCGGCGAGGACGTCGTCGGCCGTCGCCTCGTCGGTGCGGCGCCAGAGGTAGCGGCGGACCGGATCGGCGACCGCGGCGGCGACCGCGGCGAACCGGTCGGGGCCCGCGAGGGGAGCTGGCATGTTCCTCATGCTCCCTTGTGTCCGGGAGGCGGGCGCTGCTTTCACCCGGCGCGGCGAGCGGCTCGGAGGCGCGTCGCAGCTGCTGTCGGGGCATGTCCGGCTCGTGGAATCGCGTTCGGCTCGTGGAATCCGCGTGTTTCTGCGAGCCGAGCGTGTTTCTGCGAGCCGGAGGTCGGCTCGGGCGTGCGTGGCGGCGACGGAGGCGCAGCTTCGGCTCGCGGAATCCGGTTCGGCTCGCGGTATCCGCGTGTTCCTGCGAGCCGAACGTGCTTCTGCGAGCCGGAGGTCGGACGACGGCGGCACCCGGCCGGCTCGCTACTCTGGACCGCCCCCACCCGCACCTTCCGCCGAGGAGCCCCATGCCCATCTGGACCCTGCACGGCGACGGTCGCACCGTCGCACCCGGCGCCGTCGTCGCTCCCGGCGAGCGGCTCAGCTGGCCCGCCACGATCGCCATCGGCATCCAGCACGTCGTCGCCATGTTCGGCGCGACCTTCCTCGTGCCCGTGCTCACCGGCTTCCCGGTCGCCACGACCCTGCTGTTCTCGGGCGTCGGCACCCTGCTCTTCCTCGTGATCACGCGCAACAGACTGCCCAGCTACCTCGGCTCGAGCTTCGCCTTCATCGCCCCGGTCACCGCGGCGACCGCCGTCGGCGGCACGGGGTCGGCGCTCGCCGGAGTCGTCGCCGTCGGTCTCCTGCTCGCCGCGGTCGGCGTCGTGGTGCAGTTCGCGGGCCTCGGCTGGATCGACCGGCTGATGCCTCCGGTCGTGTCGGGTGCGATCGTCGCGCTGATCGGCTTCAACCTGGCGCCGACGGCGTGGCTCTCGTTCCAGCAGGCGCCCGTCACGGGCACCGTCACCCTCGCCGCGATCGTCTTCGGCAGCGTCTTCTTCCGCGGCTTCCTCGGCCGCATCTCGATCTTCGTCGGCGTCGTGATCGGCTACGTCGTGGCGCTCGTCCGCGACGAGATCGACTACTCCGCCGTCTCCGACGCGGCCTGGGTGGGTCTGCCCCCGTTCACGTTCCCCGACTTCGCGAGCGGATCGACGTGGTCGGGCATCGCGATGTTCCTCCCCGTGGTGCTCGTGCTCATCGCCGAGAACGTCGGGCACGTGCGCGGCGTCGCGACGATGACCGACTCCTCCGTCAACGCGCACACCGGCCGGGCGCTCATCGCCGACGGCCTCGCGACCACCGTCTCGGGCGCCTTCGGCGGCTCGGGCACCACTACCTACGGCGAGAACATCGGCGTGATGGCCGCGACCCGCGTCTACTCGACCGCCGCCTACTTGGTCGCCGGCGTCACGGCCGTGCTGCTCAGCCTCTCGCCCAAGGTCGGCGCCGTCTTCAACTCGATCCCGGCCGGGGTCCTCGGAGGCGCGACCACCGCGCTCTACGGCCTCATCGGGGTCATCGGCATCAAGATCTGGATCGACAACCGCGTCGACTTCTCCCGCCCGGTCAACCAGTACACGGCCGCGGTGTCGCTCGTGATCGCGATCGCGGGCTTCGCGTTCTCGTCCGGCGGCTTCGAGCTCGGCGGGATCGTGCTCGGCGCTGCCGCGGCGCTGGTGGTCTACCACCTGGGCAACGCGGTCGCGCGCTGGCGCGGGACGGGCGCGGACGACGGCGGGCCGCTGCCCGCGATCGGGCAGCTGGGCGGGGACGCGCAGGGGCGCTAGGGAACTCGTCGACCGGACGCGAATCGGGTCCTGGGTGCGACCCGGGCCCCGAGAGCCGTCCAGTCGTCACCGGTCTCCCCTCCGACTGGACCCGAACCGGGCTCGGATCGCGATGCGGACACCGGAAGGCGTCCACTCGACCCCCACAGAATCGCACCGCCCTGTGAGGCGCGGTGGACAACGGAAGAGGCGCACATGACCCCCATCGATCCGTTCTCGAGCATCGCGGAGCTGCGGGCGGCGCTCGCCGCGGGAGTGGTGTCGGCCGTCGAGGTCGCCTCCGATCGGCTGGCGGCCCTCGCCGAGCACCCGACGACGGTGGTGGCACACGATCCGGAGGCGGTGCTGCGCGCGGCGGCGTCGATCGACGAGCGGAGGCGCCGGGGTGAGCCGCTCGGGGCGCTGGCCGGGGTGCCGATCACGGTCAAGGACGCGTTCGAGGTCGAGGGGCTGGTCGGCAGCGTCGGCACGCCCGGGAGCCTGCACCCGTCTCGGAGCGACGCTCCCGCGGTCGCCGCGCTGCGGTCGGCCGACGCGGTGATCCTCGGCAAGACGAACGTGCCCGCGTTCCTCGCCACGCTCGACACGGTCAACGACGTCTACGGTCGCACGCCGAACCCGTGGGGAGCGGGGCTCTCGGCCGGGGGCTCGTCCGGCGGGTCCGCGGCGGCCGTCGCCTCCGGACTGTCGTGGGGCGACCTGGGCAGCGACCTCGTCGGCTCGATCCGGGTGCCCGCGGCGTGGAACGGGGTCTGCGGGCACCGACCGAGCAACGGGGTGATCTCGAAGCGCGGGCACCTGCCCTGGCGGACGGGCACGCTCCTCGAGCCCTCCTGCTCCGTCGCGGGGCCGATCGCCCGGAGCGCGGACGACCTGGCGGTGCTCTTCGGGGTGCTCGCCGGGACGGCGTCGCCCGGTCCGTGGCGGCTCGCGCTGCCGGCTCCGCGATTCGCGACGCTCGGTGAGCTTCGGGTCGGGCTGTGGCTGTCGGAGGCGTCGGCGCCGGTCGACGACGAGACGGCGGAGGCGCTCGAGGCGCTCGCGGAGCGGCTCGGCACCGCGGGAGTCACGACCCGTGTGATCCGCGACTCGGTTCTGGCGACGCCCGACGCCGAGCAGCTGTTCGACCGGCTCGTGCAGCACGAGATCGCCTACGGCGCGGCGCTCGACGGAACGGCGGAGGGGCTCGACTCCGTCGGCGACCCCGCCGCGGGAGCTCCGGCGGCGCAGGTCTGGGCCGACTGGGACGCCCAGCTGCGCCTCCGCGACCGCTGGCAGGAGGTGTTCGCCGACGTCGACGTCGTGCTGGCCCCGACGGTGCCGTCCGCAGCGCCTGCGGCGCCGATCGCCCCGGAGGACGAGCGCGCGATCAGCCGCTGGAGCAACGTGGCGAATCTCGCGACGGGTCCGTCGACCGTCCTCCCGATCGGGCTCGGCTCCTCCTCGGGCCTGCCGATCGGCGCCCAGCTCATCGGCGCCCACGGCCACGACCTGTCGACGCTCGCGGCAGCGCGGCTGCTCGCGGAGGAGGGCCTGGTGCCCCGCACGCTCCGACCGTGACCCCCGGGGACGCGAGTGGACGCCGTTCGCGTCCTGCATCCGCATCGGGGCCCCCTAGAGGTCCAGTCGCCGCCGCTGCCGTGAGCGAGTGGACGCGGACCGGTGCTCAGCCGGCACCGAGGCCCCGCTCCGCGCCCGGTCGCGTCGGGCGCGCCTCCGCAGGTCAGGGCGCGTCGAGCCCCGCCAGCGCTAGCTTCGCGTAGAGGTCCTCGAGCAGCAGCCGCGTGTCGACGGCGGTGTACACCCGCACGTCGGGCCCGCCGTTCCCCGGCACGTACTGCCCGCCGGTCGAGATCCCCGGCCGCGGCACGCGCACGCTGCGGCTCGACGAGGTGTCGGGCTCGAACGCCGAGAGCAGCGCGGTCGCGAGCACGAGCGGGCTGTCGCCGAGCGCGTAGGTCTCGCCGAAGCTCAGGCCGTGAGCGGCCCCCATCACCGACACCGCGCCGAGGGCGTCGAAGAGGTGGCGCCCCAGGGCGCCCGCGCCGCGCATCCGCACGCGCAGCTCGGCCGTCGAGGCGAGCACCTGGCGGTAGGAGTCGCGCGCGAACTGCTCGATCGGAAGCTCCGACGCGAAGACCTCGGCGGCGGCGGGCACGTCGATGAGCAGGTTGTACTCGATCGGCATCGCGCCCGGCGGGGGAGAGGCGAGCGACGGATGCTCGGGGCCGCCGATCCAGACGAGCGTCATCCTCGAGGCGATCGCGGGCTCGAGGCGCAGGGCCGCCGCGACCTCGGTGAGGCCGGCGCCGGCGCAGAGGTAGAGCGGGCGCGGATCCTCGCGCAGCGCCTCCGCGACGATCGCGTGGGCGGCGGCGGACGGCTCGGTGGCAGCCGTGTTCGACCCGGCGATCACCGGCACCTCGGAGCGCCCGCAGAGCGCGAGCACCGTGCGCGCCGCCGAGGCCGCGTTGTCGGCCGACCGGCCCGACGGGTCGAAGGGGTCGTCGGGTCGCAGGTGCGAGCCGATGACGAGCGAGAGCTCGACCGAGGGCGACAGCGCGTGCTGCGCCAGCTGCACCAGTCCGTCGGGGTCGCCGGAGTAGTCGTTGTCCGAGATCACGCGGACCCGCGGAGGCACGCCGCTCACGACAGCACCTTCGTCAGCCGGATCGCCATGAACTGCCGCGCCGGCAATTCGACGCGGAACGATCCCGAGAACACCCCCGGCACGCGCGACACGGTCATGCCCCAGGTGTCGACGACGTCGACGATCCACTCGTCGTCGGGGTCGCGGACGATCGTCCGGAAGCTCGGCCGGTTGAAGCCGAAGTAGACCAGCTGCACGCCGCCCGATCCGCCCCAGGGAGCGTCCCAGTCCGAGGGCAGGGGGTCGATCCGCCCGTCCGGCATCTCGGCGGTGAGGCGGCGGAGGAACGCGATCCGCGCGGGGCTGTCGCCGACGAGCTCACCGCCCTTCGACCACCACAGCTCCTCGCGGTCGTTGAGGTAGGTCTCGCCGTGGCCGACGTAGCCGCCGCGCACGGCGCCCTCCCAGAAGCGCCGGGTCATCTCCTCGCCGGTGATGTTGCCCCAGCCCTGGTCGATGTCGCCCTCGTAGGCGCACTCGTCGATGACGACGGGCTTGCCCCACTCCTCGCGCCACGCGTCGGTGTTCTCGGCGGTGCGGTAGACGTCGATCCGCTGCACGCTCGCGTGAGTGATCCACGGGCGCGTGTAGTCGTAGAAGCCGAAGCAGTTGTGGATCGAGAGCAGGTGCCCCACCGGGTCCTCGGCGACGACGATCGCGGCGAGCCGCTCCCAGTCGTCGACCGACTTCGACCAGAGCAGGTCGTACTCGTTGGCCAGCGACCACCAGACGTTCGGATGCGCGGCCAGCCGCCGCACGACGTAGCGGGTGAAGAGGTCGTCGGCGGCGCGCCCCATGTCCGAGAAGCCCCAGCGGTCGTAGGCGTGGAAGAGGATCAGGTCGGCCTGGATCCCGAGGCGGGCGAGGTCGGCGACGCGCTCCTCGAGGTGGCGGAAGAACGCCGGCTCGGGGCGGTCGACGTCCCACTCGCCGTCCGCACCGCGCGAGAACGGGTACAGGTCGGGCTCGTTCGTGTTGTACAGGTACGCCTTCGGGAAGACGCACATCCGCACCTTGGTGAACGGAGCCTCCGCGAGCGTGGCGAGGGTCGCCTCCTCGAGGGCCGCGCCCTGGTGCGTCCAGGCGTAGGCGGTCGTGCCGAGGGGGACGTGCCGCGTGCCGTCCTCGTGGGCGAAGTGGAAGGTGTCGGCGACGCGGACCGGGCCGTGCGCCTCCGGGAGCGCCGCCTCGACGACGACGGTGCCGCGGAGGCCGTCGAGCGAGCGGGCGGTCGACTCGGTGGTGACACTCCAGGTGCCCGCCTCGCGGGGCAGGAAGCGGGCGCGGTAGACGCCGTCGCCGTCGTAGAAGCCGCCGGCGCGCAGGACGAGATCGCCGAGGCGGAACTCGGCGGCGAACTGGACGTCGACGAAGGGGTTGCCGTGCGAGGGGCCGTCGACGACGATCTCGCACGGCGCCTGCACGGTGCCGGGGACGCTGGAGCGCAGTCGCGCAGAGCCCCGCGGCGCGTCATCGTAGTCGTCGCGGGGCACGACCGCGACGCGCTCGGGGCGCGGGGCCGCGACTCCGGAGTCGTCGACCGCGCCGAGCGCCGCCCAGAACGACTCCTCGCGGGCCGGGTCGGTCTTCAGCAGCGGGTCCATGCCGACGACCAGGCCGAGCGGGGCGGAGCGCAGCTGCACGAGCAGCGGCGAGTTGACGACTCCGGGCGCGAACCGGCGGACGACGACGGCCGCGTCGGCGTGATCGAGCACGGTGCCCAGGGTCGAGTCGCGGGTGAAGGCCACGGTCACACCTCCACGGTGACGAGGGTCTGGACGCTGCGGCGGAACTCGGCCTGCATGTCGAGCGAGTCGCGCTGCAGCAGCCACTGCACCTGGAGGCCGTCCATCGTCGCGACGGTGCGGATGGCGGCGCTGCGCGGGTCGACTCCGGGTACGAGCTGACCCCGGGTGAGCATGTCTCCGAAGGCGGCGGTGAACAGGTCGACGACGTAGCGGTAGCGCTCGGCGAAGTACTCGTGCGCCGGGTGGTCGGCGTGGGTCGCCTCGGCCGAGAGCACGCACTGCAGCTCGACGAGGCCGGGGATCTGCGTGTTGTAGGCGACCAGCTCGACCAGGGCGCGCACGGTCTCGACTCCTGGGACCGCCTCTCCGCTCGGGACGCGGGTGATCGAGTGGTCGTCGCGGAGGGTCAGCACGGCCGAGAGCAGCTCCCACTTGTTGGCGAAGTGGTGCAGCACGCCGGCCTGGCTGAGTCCGACCTTCTCGGCGATCTCGCGGAGGGAGGCGGCGTGGTAGCCGCTCGCCGAGAACACCTCGAGGCCCGCGCTGACGATCTCGGCACGTCGGGCCGCTGTCTTGGCGTACTGCCCGCGCGGGCGCCGCGGGGGTGAGGTGGGGAGTGCCATGAAGTGCCTCCTGGCGCATCGTTGCGAGGTGGTGGTGCGGGCGCCGTGAGGCGGGGCGGGGAAGCGCTCGTCGTCCCCCCGGTGCGAGAAACCTAACCCGTCGAGGTTTCGTAGTCAAAAAACTGGCGGGTAGTCGGAATTCAGAATCCTCCCCGTCTTCGCGGGACGAAACGGGGTCGCGCTTCCCGTGACCGGTCACGTGGATCACGAAAACCTAACGCCCGGAAGTTTTTTCCCTGAAAACCTAGGGGTCATCTGTTTTTCGTGTTAGCTTCCTCGGCACCGGCTCATGGACGAGTCGGGAGAACCTGGAGACCGAAGATGTTCCGATGGAAGAGGCTGGCGGCCGCTGCGATCGCCATCACCACGATGGTCGGCTTGACCAGCTGCGCTGCCGACTCGGGAGGAGGATCCTCCGAGGGCTCGGGCGGCACGCTCACTCTCGGTGCGATCCAGACCCTGTCGACGTTCGCCGCGGCGAACTCGTACTGGGCCAACGAGTCGCCCTACATGCAGGCCGTCTACGACACGGTCCTCCGGGCCGAGCCCGACGGCACGATCACCGAGGGCCTGGCCACCGCGTGGGAGTACAACGAGGACAGCACGGTCCTCACGCTGACGATCCGCGACGGGGTCACCTTCTCGGACGGCTCGACGCTCGACGCCGACGCGGTCGCCCAGAACCTGATCCGCTTCCGCGACGGCACCTCGCCCGACACGAACAAGATGGCCGACCTCGCCGACGCCGTCGCGACCGACGCCTCGACCGTCACGGTCACGCTCAAGCAGGCCAACCCGACCTTCCTCTTCTACCTGACCCAGAACGCCGGCCTCGTCGAGGCGCCCTCGGCCTTCGAGTCCGCCGACATCCAGACGGTCCCCGTCGGATCCGGCCCCTACGAGCTCGACGCGGCGAAGACCGTCATCGGCACCTCCTACGCCTTCACCAAGCGCGACGGCTACTGGGACGAGGAGTCGCAGCACTACGACGACCTCGTGATCAACGTGTACAGCGACTCCACCGCACTGGTGAACGCGATCAAGGGCGGCCAGGTCAACGCGGCCAACACCGTCGACAACAACGACCTCAAGGAGATCGAGGCGTCGGGCTTCACCGTCAACGCCTTCGAGCTCAACTGGACCGGGCTCCTCCTGCTCGACCGCGACGGCACGCTCGCTCCTGCGCTGGGGGACGTCCGCGTCCGCCAGGCGATCAACTACGCGTTCGACAAGGAGGCGCTGCTCAAGGCGATCGGCCAGGGCTACGGCACCCCGACGACGCAGATCTTCCCGACGTCCTCCGAGGGCTACGACGAGTCGCTCGACGACGACTACCCCTACGACCCCGAGAAGGCCAAGGAGCTGCTCGCCGAGGCCGGCTACCCCGACGGCTTCGAGCTGGCCATGCCCACCTCCTCGCTCGTCGGCTCCGCGACCTTCACCCTCATCGAGCAGCAGCTCTCGGAGGTCGGCATCACCGCGAAGTACACCGACGCCGGCAACAACTTCATCGCCGACGTGCTCACGCCCAAGTACCCGGCCACCTGGCTCACGCTGCAGCAGGACCCCGACTGGGCGCTGATCAACTTCGAGCTCAGCGAGAACGCGATCTTCAACCCGTTCAAGAACGCCGACCCCGAGCTGGCGACGCTGATCGAGGCCGTGCGCACCGCCCCCGAGGCCGACTACGCCGCCGCCGTCCAGGCCGTCAACAAGTACACCGTCGACAACGCCTGGTTCGCCCCCTGGTACCGCCAGCAGTCGAGCTTCGTGACGGATGCGAACACGAAGGTCGAGACCCAGACGGGCAACGCCTACCCGTACCTCTGGAACATCACCCCGGCCTGATCCGGTCGTGAAGGGGCCGGCCCTCGGGTCGGCCCCTCCCCTTCTCCGCCCGTCGCCCTCGTGGGCGCTGCGGGCGCCGGCTCTCCTCGATCGAAGGAACCACCGATGACCAGGTTCATCCTGCGACGCGTCATCTCGGGGATCATCCTCGTGGTGCTGATCTCCGTCGTCGCCTACGCACTCCTCTACCTCGGCGGCGGCGACATCGCCCGCCGCATCCTCGGACAGAACGCGACGCCGGAGGCGGTGGCCGCGCGGGCCGCGCAGCTCGGCCTCGACCAGCCGATCTGGACCCAGTACGCCGGCTGGCTCGGCGGCGCCGTCACCGGCGACCTCGGCAACTCGTGGTTCACCGGTCAGCCGGTCGCCACCGCCATCAGCACCCGCGTCAGCGTCACGCTCTCGCTGGTCATCGGCGCCACCCTCATCTCGGCGGTCATCGCCGTGGTGCTCGGAGTCTGGGCCGCGGTCCGCCGCGGCTGGGCCGACAAGCTCGTGCAGCTGGTCTCGGTCCTCGGCTTCGCGATCCCCGGCTTCCTCATCGCGCTGGGCCTCGTGACGGTCTTCGCCATCAACCTCCGCTGGTTCAAGCCGACCGGCTACGTCAACCTCACCGACTCGTTCGCGGGCTGGGTCGCCACCGTCACGCTGCCGATCATCGCCCTCGCGATCGGAGGCATCGCCGGTGTGGCGCAGCAGGTCCGCGGCTCGGTGATCGACGCGCTCCGCCAGGACTACGTGCGGACGCTGCGCTCGCGCGGCATCCCCGCCTCCCGAGTCGTCTTCCAGCACGTGCTCCGCAACGCCGGCGGCCCCGCTCTCGCGGTGCTCGCGGTGCAGTTCATCGGCCTCCTCGGCGGCGCGGTGATCGTGGAGCAGATCTTCGCGATCCCGGGTCTCGGCCAGGTCGCGGTCACCGCGACCACCCAGGGCGACATCCCGCTGGTCATGGGCCTCGTGCTCATCACGGCGATCATCGTCGTCATCGTCAACCTGCTCATCGACCTGCTCCAGGGCTGGCTCAACCCGAAGGTGCGACTCTCATGACCGCCATCTCTCCGCCGCCCGGCCCCGCCCTCGACGTCGCCGTCGAGGAGCGAGCCGCCCGGACGCACCTCTTCCGCCGCCTCCTGCACAACCCGATCGGGCTCGTCTCGCTCGTGTTCCTCGTGCTCGTCGTCCTCTCGGCGGTCCTCGCCCCCCTGCTCGCCCCGGCCGACCCCAACCAGGCGTCGCTCCAGGACGTGCTCGCCGAGCCGGGTGCCGCGCACCTGCTCGGCGCCGACAGCGCCGGCCGCGACGTGCTCTCGCGCCTGCTCTTCGCGACGCAGTTCAGCCTCGCCGGCGCCCTGGTCGCCCTTCTCGTCGCGATGGCCATCGGGGTCACGAGCGGTCTGCTCGCCGGCTACTTCGGCGGCTGGTTCGACTCGGTGTCGTCCTGGACGACCGGCCTCCTGATGGCGCTCCCCGGCATCGTCGTGCTCCTCGCCGCCCGTGCCGTCATCGGCCCGTCGATGTGGCTCTCGATGGCGATCTTCGGCGTCCTGCTGTCGCCCGCGTTCCACCGGCTGGTCTACGCCTCCGTCACCGCGGTGCGCGGCGAGCTGTTCGTCGACGCGGCCCGCGTCTCGGGGCTCGGCAACGGGCGGATCATCGCCCGGCACATCCTCACCGTCGTCCGCGCTCCCGTCATCATCCAGGCGGCGCTCATCGCCGGCATCGCCATCGCGATCCAGGCCGGACTCGAGTTCCTCGGGCTCGGCGACCTGTCGATCCCGACCTGGGGGTCGATGCTCAACGACGGCTTCTCGAACGTGTTCAACGCCCCGATCCTGATGCTCTGGCCGAGCCTCGCGATCGGCCTCACCTCGATCGCGCTGACCCTGCTGGGCAATGCGATGCGGGACGAGCTCGAGCGCAGCGCCTCCGGAGCCAAGCGCTCGAAGAAGCGCAAGTCGGCCTCGGCGCCGGCCACCGTGCCGACCAGCCTCTCGACGATCGGCATCCAGACGATGCTCGACGAGGACGCTGCGACGCCGCAGACCGTCGTGCACGAGGAGACGTCCGCTTCCGGTTCTTCGCAGGCCGGCGCCGCCGAAGTGCTCCGCGTCACCAACCTCTCGGTCGGCTACGGCCAGGGCGACGGATCGACGAAGACCGTCGTGCACGACGTCTCGCTCACGGTCCGCCGCGGCGAGATCCACGGGCTGATCGGCGAGTCGGGCTCGGGCAAGACGCAGACCGCCTGGTCGGTCCTGCGCCTGCTGCCCGAGGGCGGCCGGATCACCGGCGGCTCGATCGTCTTCGACGGACAGGATCTCGCGCACCTCTCCGAGAAGGAGATGACGAAGCTGCGCGGCAAGCGCATCGCGTACATCCCCCAGGAGCCGATGTCGAACCTCGACCCCTCGTTCACCATCGGGACCCAGCTCGTGCAGCCGATGCGCGTGTGCCTGGGCCTCTCGAAGGCGGAGGCGAAGGAGCGGGCGATCGCGCTGCTCACCCGGGTGGGCATCCCGAACCCGCAGCGGACCTTCGACGCGTACCCCCACGAGGTCTCGGGCGGCATGGCCCAGCGCGTGCTCATCGCCGGCGCCGTCTCGTGCGACCCCGACCTGCTGATCGCCGACGAGCCGACCACCGCTCTCGACGTCACGGTGCAGGCCGAGGTGCTCGACCTGCTCCGCGAGCTGCAGTCCGAGCTCGACATGGGCATGATCCTCGTCACGCACAACTTCGGCGTCGTCGCCGACCTGTGCGACCGCGTCTCGGTCATGCGCGACGGACGCATCGTCGAGACCGGGCCGGTGCGCTCGATCTTCGCCGACCCCCGCCACCCGTACACCCGCGCCCTGTTCGACGCGATCCTCGAGGAGGGGCCCGCGCGCGGACCGCTCGTCACGGCCACGAAGGAGACCTCGCGATGAGCGAGACCGTGCCCAACAAGACCCTGCTGGACGTCAAGGACGTCGTCGTCGAGTACCCCGGCAAGGGGTTCCGCGCCGCGCCGTTCAAGGCTCTGAAGGGCGTCTCGCTCGACATCCGGCCCGGCGAGACCGTGGGTCTCGTGGGGGAGTCGGGCTCGGGCAAGACGACGCTCGGCCGCGCGGTGCTGGGGCTCGCCCCGGTCACCGGGGGCGAGATCGTCTACAACGGCCGCGACATCGCGCACCTGAGCCGGCGCGAGCGCCGGGCGCTCTCCTCCGAGATCCAGGTCGTGTTCCAGGACCCGTACACCTCGCTCAACCCGTCGCTGACGATCGAGCAGATCCTGGTCGAGCCGCTCACCGTGCGGAAGGTCGACGGCAAGGTCGCCTCGAAGCGCGTGCGCGAGCTGCTCGACCAGGTGGGCCTGCCGCAGTCGGCCGCCGACCGCCTCCCGCGCGAGTTCTCGGGCGGTCAGCGGCAGCGGATCGCGATCGCCCGGGCGCTCGCCCTCGAGCCGCGGCTGATCGTCTGCGACGAGCCCGTCTCGGCGCTGGACCTCTCGACCCAGGCCCGCGTGCTCGATCTCTTCACCGAGATCCAGGAGCGCACCGGAGTCGCGTACCTCTTCGTCTCGCACGACCTCGCCGTCGTGCGGCACCTCTCGCACCGCGTCGCCGTGATGTACCACGGTGAGATCGTGGAGTGGGGCGACGGCGACCAGGTCACCGCGCGCCCGGAGCACGAGTACACGCAGCGCCTGTTCCTGGCGGCGCCCGTGGCCGACCCCGTGCGCCAGCAGGCGCGTCGCGAGGAGCGCCGCGCGTTCACGGCCGCCCACGCCTGACGGAGTGCCGACCCTCGCGAGGGGGATCGGCACCCTCTGCCGTGAGAAACCAACTACTGCTAGGTTTTGAGCGACGATGCCGTCGCTTCGAAAGAGAGAGAGTCACCGTGACCGACACCTCCACCGCCCCCGTCATCTCGGCCGAAGGGCCCGACGCCGACGCCCGCCTCAGCGAACTGATCGCGCGCCTCGACCTCGAGGAGAAGGTGCAGCTGCTCACCGGCCGCGACTTCTGGACCACCTGGCCGATCGAGAAGATCGGCCTGCGCCGGATGCTGGTCTCGGACGGCCCCTCCGGCGTGCGCGGCGAGGTCTGGGACGAGCGCTCGCCCTCGCTGAACCTGCCCTCGGCGACCGCGCTCTCCTCCTCCTGGGACCGCTCGATCGCCCGGCGCTACGGCGCCGCCGCCGCGGTCGAGGCCCGCCGCAAGGACGTCGACGTCGTCCTCGGCCCGACCATCAACCTGCACCGCTCGCCGCTCGGCGGCCGCCACTTCGAGGGCTTCAGCGAGGACCCGGTGCTCACCGCGGATCTCGCCGCCGCCTACGTGAGCGGCGTGCAAGAGAACGGCGTCGGCGCCACTCCGAAGCACTACATCGCCAACGACTCCGAGACCGACCGCTTCACGGTCGACGTGCGCGTCGGCGACCGTGCTCTGCGCGAGCTCTACCTGCTCGCCTTCGAGCGCGCGATCGTCGAGACCCGCGCCTGGCTCGTGATGAGCTCGTACAACTCGATAAACGGCGTCACCGCGACCGAGAACGACCTGCTCGAGACCCCGCTGAACAGCGAGTGGGGCTTCGACGGAGTCGTCATCAGCGACTGGACCGCCGTGCGATCGGTCGACAGCGCCCGCGCCGCGCAGGACCTCGTCATGCCCGGCCCCGACGGCCCGTGGGGCGCCGCGCTGGTCGCCGCCGTCCGCTCCGGCGAGATCGACGAGTCGGTGATCGACCGCAAGGTCCGCCGCATCCTCCGCCTCGCCGCGCGCGTCGGCGCCCTCGAGGGCTTCGCGCCCGCCGTCGCCGAGCCGGTGCTCGTCGAGGACGGCCGCACCTTCGCCCGCGAGGCCGCCGCGGCGGGCAGCGTGCTGCTGCGCAACACCGGTGAGCTGCCGTGGGACGCGAGCGCCCTCTCCTCCGTCGCCGTGATCGGCCACAACGCCCGCGAGGCCCGCACCCAGGGCGGCGGATCGGCGACCGTGCTCCCCGAGAAGGTCGTCACGCCGCTCGACGGCGTCCGCGCCGCGCTGCCCGACGCCCGGGTCGGCTACGCGCTCGGCGCGGTCGTGCAGGACGGAGTCGCCCCGCTCGTCCTCGAGACCATCACCAATCCGGTCACGGGCGAGCCCGGGCAGCGCGTCCGCTTCCTCGACGCGTCCGGCGCCGAGCTGTTCGTCGAGGACCGCCGCGCCACCTCCCTCGTCTGGTTCGGCGGCACGGCCCCCATCGCCGCCTCGGCCCGCGTCGAGTTCTCGACGATCCTGACTCCCGCGGCCGACGCCACGGTGCGCCTCGGCTTCGCCGTCGCCGGCACTGCCCGCGTCTACGTCGACGGCGAGCTGTTCCTCGAGGAGACGCTGTCGCCCGTCGGCAACGACCTCGGCGCGTCGCTGCTCGCGCCGCCGTCGGTCTCGGCTCCGCTCACGGTCACCGCGGGCACACCCGTCGACATCCGCATCGAGTACGACATCGTGCACGCCGAGGGCGACCTCGACGGCGCGCTCGGCTTCACCTACGGCCTCGAGCCCGACGACACCCCGGCCGACGAGCTCATCGCGGAGGCGGTGGCGCTCGCCCGCGACGCCGACGTCGCCCTCGTGGTCGTCGGCACCAACTCGGCCGTGGAGTCGGAGGGCTACGACCGCAGCTCGCTCGACCTGCCCGGCGAGCAGGACGCGCTCGTGCGCGCCGTCGCCGCCGTCAACCCGCGCACCGTGGTCGTCGTCAACGCCGGAGCCCCCGTGCTGCTGCCGTGGCGCGACGAGGTCGCGGCCGTGCTCGTCGGCTACTTCGGCGGGCAGGAGATGGGCGACGCGGTCGCCGACATCCTCCTCGGCCGCGTCGAGCCCGGCGGACGCCTGCCCACCACCTGGCCGGCCGCCATCGAGGACGTCCCCGTCCTCTCGACGCTCCCCACCGACGGCGAGCTGCACTACGACGAGGGCATCCACATCGGCTACCGCGCGTGGCTCCGGAGCGAGGTCGAGCCGGCCTACGGCTTCGGCCACGGCCTCGGCTACACGTCGTTCGAGCTGCTCTCGGTCGCGACGCCCGCCCCCGCGACGGCGGGCGAGGACGCGGTGCTCCTGGTCGACGTCGCCAACACGGGCGAGCGCGCGGGCAAGGTCGTGCTGCAGGCCTACGCCGAGCGACGCGACTCCGCCGTCGAGCGTCCGGTGCGCTGGCTGGTCGGCTTCGAGAGCGCCAGCGTCGAGGCCGGCGCCACCGCGCAGATCGCGGTGACCGTGCCGACGCGCCTCCTCGCCACCTGGAACGACGGCTGGGAGTACGAGGCGGGAGCGTTCACTCTGCGGATCGGCACCTCGCTCGAAGACGTCCCGCTGGCCACCGAGCTGGAGATCCTGGCATGAGCACCGCTGCTGCCGGTTCTGTGGGCGCCCCGTTCCCCAACCCGCTGATCCCCGGGTTCAACCCCGACCCGAGCGTGGTGCTCGTCGACGGCGTCTACCACCTCGTCACCTCGACGTTCGAGTACCTGCCGGGCATGCCCGTCTACCGCAGCACCGACTTCGAGACGTGGGAGCGGATCGGCAACGTCGCGACGCGCGCCGAGCAGATCGCGGTCGACGAGGTCCCCACGGGTCTCGGAGTCTGGGCGCCGACGATCCGCCACCACGACGGGCTCTTCCACGTGATCGTGACGGTGCCCGCCGGGCGCGGCTGCGTGGTGTTCACGACGGAGGATCCCGCCGGCCCGTGGAGCGACGGCACCGTCCTGCGCTCCCCGGACGGAGAGGGCCTCCAGGGCATCGACCCCGACCTGGCCTGGGACGAGGACGGCACCGCGTACGTCACCTACTCCGGACTGATCCTCGACGGCCCCGACACGGGGCAGCACCTCGGGATCCAGCAGGTGCGGGTCGATCTCGCGACCGGCACGATCCTCGAGGAGCCGCGCTCGCTGTGGTCGGGCACCGGCGGCGGGTTCCCGGAGGCTCCGCACCTGTACCGTCGGGGCTCCACCTGGTACCTGCTCATCGCCGAGGGCGGCACCGAGCGCGGCCACGGCGTCTCGATCGCGCGCGGCGACGCGCCGACGGGCCCGTTCGAGACCGCGCCGAGCAATCCGTTCCTGACGGCGCGCGGCACGACGCGGCCGGTGCAGAACACCGGGCACGGCGACCTCGTCGAGGGCCCCGACGGCTCCACGCTCCTGGTGATGCTCGGCGTGCGCCCGCGCGGCGCCACCCGCGCCTTCTCGGCGCTGGGCCGCGAGACGTTCGTCACGCGCGTCGAGTGGGTCGACGGCTGGCCGGTCGCCGAGCCGGTGCAGCTCGCTCCGCGCGGACCGCTGCGCGACGACGTCGACTTCGCGACTCCGCTCGACTCGGGCTGGATCGGGGTGCGGCGCCTGCCCTCCGCGATCTCGGCGGTCGAGGACGGCGCGCTGGTGATCGCGGGGGAGGGGCGGACGCTCCGTCACCCTCAGCCGACCTTCGTGGGACGCAGGCAGCTGACGCAGACGATGACCGCGTCCGTGGTCGTCGACGTGTCCAGCGGAGTCGGCGGACTGGCCGTCCGCTACGACGAGGACTCCTTCTACGCGATCGAGGCGGAGTCGACCGGCTCGGGGACGCGGGTGACCGCCCGCGCGGTGATCCCCTCCTTCGATCAGGAGTGGACCGCCGAGCTGCCCGAGGGCCCGGTGACGCTGGTGCTCGAATCCGAGCGGGACGGCGGCGTCGGCTTCGGACCGGGGCAGATGACGAGCGACTTCGTCGTGCTGCGGGCGGAGGCGGGCGGCGTCTCGCGCACGCTCGCCCGGATCGACGGCCGCTCCCTCACCGCCGAGACGGCGACCTCGTTCACCGGCCGCGTGCTCGGCCTGTACGCGGTGACGGGTGCGCCGGCGTTCTCGGCGTACCGCTACTCCGGAACCGACGACTAGAGGGGTACCGACGACGAGAAGTCGTCCGTCTCTACCACGTTTGCTCACGCCCGCAACCCGGTGCACTCCCAGGCGGCTCCCGAATACCGTCGAGGAAGACGACCGCAGCTGCGGATCGCCGCCATCGAAGACAGCAAGGAGCACCACCGTGCCGCAGATCATCGAGACCGTCGACGTCAACGTCCCCGTGTCCGTCGCGTACAACCAGTGGACCCAGTTCGAGGAGTTCCCGAAGTTCCTCGACGAGGTCGAGTCGATCCAGCAGGTCACCGAGACCCTCACCGTCTGGAAGGTCAAGGTCGGCCCCGTCGAGCGCGAGTTCGAAGCCAACATCACCGAGCAGCACCCCGACGAGCGCGTCGCCTGGAACAGCACCGGAGGCGAGACCGACCACGCCGGTGTCGTCACCTTCCACAAGCTCTCGGACTCCGAGACCCGCGTCACCGTGCAGCTCGACTGGGAGCCCAAGGGCTTCCTCGAGACCGTCGGCTCGCTCGTGGGCGCCGGCAGCCACGCCGTGAAGAAGGACCTGAAGAACTTCAAGGAGTACATCGAGTCGAAGGGCTCGCCGGACGGCGCCTGGCGCGGCGACGTGAAGGCCTGAGCCATGAGCGACACCACGAGCGCCACTCCTCCGGAAGAGGACGGCGTCGGCACCGAGGGCACCATCCCGGACTCCGAGGACGGCCTCGCCGTCGGTGTGTCGGGTGACTCGCACTTCAACCCCGAAGAGGACGCCCCCGCGGACAGCGAGAGCGATACCGACGAGAAGTGACTTCTCCGAAGGGCCGGGCGGACTGATCCGCCCGGCCCTTCGTCGTTCTCAGCGCCAGGCGCGGGCGTACTGCGCGGGAGCGATGTCGACTCCGAGCTCGTGCGCCATGCGCGTCGCGGCGTGCGGGTCGCGCAGGAGCTCGCGTGCCAGCAGCACCACGTCGGCGTCACCCGCAGTGATGACTCCCTCGGCCTGCTCGGCCGTGGTGATCAGTCCGACGGCGCCGACCGGGGCACCGGTCGCCCGCCGCAGCTCGCGGGCGAACGGCACCTGGTAGAGCGGTGCGACGGGGATGTGCGTGCCGCCGACGAGCCCGCCGGTCGACACGTCGAAGAGGTCGACGCCCGCCTCGCGCGCCCACTCCGAGACGCGGATGGTCTCCTCGAGCGTCCAGCCGCCCTCGGCCCAGTCGGTGGCCGAGAACCGGACGAGCAACGGCAGCTCGCCGATCTCGGCGCGCACCGCCCGCACGGTCTCGAGGAGGAGGCGCGCCCGGTTCTCGAGCGATCCGCCGTACTCGTCCTCGCGCCGGTTCGAGAGCGGCGAGAGGAACTGGTGCAGCAGGTAGCCGTGCGCGGCGTGCAGCTCGATCACATCGAAGCCCGCCTCGACGGCGCGGCGAGCGGAGGCGCGGAACGCCTCCACGAGGCCCGGCAGCTCCCCGGCGTCGAGCGCCCGCGGCTCCGCGTAGCCGTCGAAGGCCACGGCCGAGGGGGCGACGGTGTTCCAGCCGCCCTCCTCGGCGGGGACGGTGCCGCGCCCGCTCCACTCGCGGTAGGTCGACGCCTTGCGGCCGGCATGCGCCAGCTGCACCCCGGCGAGCGAGCCCTGCTCGTGCACGAAGTCGACGATCGGCGCCCACGCGTCGCGCTGCGCGTCGTCCCAGAGGCCGGTGTCCCAGGGGCTGATGCGGCCCTCGGGAGTGACGGCCGTCGCCTCCGAGATCACGACTCCGACGCCGCCACGGGCGATCGAGCCGAGGTGCACGAGGTGCCAGCCGGTCGGCCGGCCGTCCTGCGCCTCGACCGAGTACTGGCACATCGGCGCCGCCCACAGTCGGTTGCGAGCGGTGCGGGAGCGGAGGGTGAGCGGCCGGAAGAGGGCCGGCCCGGAAGCGTCGTCAGTCATGCAGAGGGGTAACCGGGAACAGAGCCCGGCTATGCCCTGACGGTGCGAACCGGGCCCGCTTCAGCGCGGCCAGGTCGAACCCGGAGCGTCCTGCCAGGCGTCGCTCGACGGCGCGAGCGCGGCGAGCTCGTCGAACAGCGCGTCGGGGATCTCGAGGGCGTCGTCGGCCACGAACGCGTCGTAGTGCTCGGCCGTCGTCGCTCCGACCACCGTCGTCGTCACCCGCGGGTCGCGGGTCGAGAACTGCAGCGCCGCCGCGGCGAGTGGCACCCCGGCGCGCTCGCAGGCTGCTCCCATCGCGGCCACCGCGTCGACGACCTCGGCGGGAGCCGGGCGGTACGCGTAGGTCTTGACCGGCTCCGGCCAGCGGGCGAGAGCGCCCCCGCCGTAGACGGCGGCGTTCACCACGACCACGCCGCGGTCGACGGAGGCGTCCAGCAGCTCCTCGGACGAGCGGTCGACCAGCGTGAACCGGTTGTGCGTGATCACCGCGTCGAAGAGCCCCGTCTCGACGTAGTGCAGCAGCATCGGCGCCGGCCCGCCCGAGATGCCGATCGACAGCGCGACGCCCGCCTCCTTCATGGCGACGAGCGCCTTCACGGGGCCGTCGTCGGCGAACGCCTCGTCGTACGAGATCCGCTCGGGGTCGTGCAGGTACAGCAGGGGCAGCACGTCCATCCCGAGACGCTCGCGGCTCTCGTCGAGGCTGCGCCGCATCCGCTCGGCCGAGAAGCTGCCGGTCTGGGGATCGCGGTCGAGCTTGGTGACCACGGTGATCCCCTCCGGCACGCCGCCGCGCGCCCGCAGAGCCTCGCCGATCAGGCGCTCGCTGTGCCCGAGGGCGTACTCGTTCGACGTGTCGATCACCGAGACGGCGCGGTTGCCCGCTGCGGAGTCGAGGACCCGCTCGAGCGCCGGCACCCGGTCGAGGTCGCGCACGCGCTCGGGATTCCACGAGGTACCGAGGGTGAGCCGGGTGACGGAGGCGCCCGACGGGCCGAACGGACGGAGGCTGGACTGCGATGTCATGCCGCCAGCCTGACAGTGTTCGGGGTTCAGTGCACCAACGTGCTCAGCCAGACCACGACGAAGCCGAGCAGCGTGGTGATCAGCGTGCTGAGGAGGCGCCGCGCGAGCGAACTGCCCCGGCGCGCCGACATCACGTAGCCGAGCACGGCGAGGATCACGACCCCCGAGCCGAGCGCCAGGTAGTAGGCCGTGTACTCCTCGACGAGTCCGAGCGGACCGAGCGCGAGGAAGAGGGCGGGCACGATCATCGCAGCGAGCATGCCGATCGAGTGCCGCGCGGTGTCGCCCACCGCGGCGAGCACGGTTCGCGGGCTGGGCTCGGAATCGGGCAGCCTCGCGATCGTCCCCGCGTACAGATGCGCGATCCAGAACACGGTGACCGAGCCGAGGAGGAAGAGCAGCACTTCGAGATCGGTGTCCTTGTCCCAGCCCACGGCGATCAGCGTGATCGCGAGGACCGTGCCGTAGATCGCTCCCTCGGTGCGCATGACGGCGACGACGGCTCCGACGGTGTCGGTCTTCTGCATGGCGCCCACCCTAGCCAGCCTGCGTTCAGCCCGCGCGCACCGAGACGTTCTCGCCGAGGGCGGTCCAGTCGAGTCCGGGGGAGTCCTCGGGGCCGGCGCCGTCGGGATGCAGGCGGGCCACGAAGGCGCCCGGCATCGAGGTCTCGAGCTCGCCACCGCCGCATCCCGAGAACGGCTCGTACTCGGTGAGGACGATCATGCAGCGGGCGTCGTCGTCGGCCGAGAGAGCGATGTACACCGCCGCTCCGTCGGCGCTGCCCGCGTAGCGCACCGAGTCGAGGTCGATGCTGTCGTCGACGGTGCCGAGGTCGGGGAGCACGTCGCGGTCGTCCCTGGTGCGCTCGAAGTCCGAGTACGGAGTCGGTCCGGCGCAGCCCGC
Organism: Rathayibacter sp. VKM Ac-2803; assembly: GCF_009807175.1. Lineage (NCBI taxonomy): Bacteria > Bacillati > Actinomycetota > Actinomycetes > Micrococcales > Microbacteriaceae > Rathayibacter > Rathayibacter sp. VKM Ac-2803. Next base: position 1,409,346 of record NZ_WUCD01000001.1, read on the forward strand.
GAGGAGTGCCGCGGTGAGGAGGGCGGCTACCGCCCCGCCGATCCGAGCCGTGCTGCGTGCCATCGAGGCCCCCTTCGTGGTGCCCACCCTAGCGACCGTCCTGTCAGCGCACCCGGCGGTAGGTGTCGATGCTCACGCCGGAGTCGAACCGTCGCGACTCGAGGCGGTGGAACCGCCGAGCGGCGTACGGCGCGCCTCCGAAGAGCGGGACGCCGTCGCAGAGCACGACCGGGTTCACCTTGAGGATCAGCGTGTCGATCTGCTCGACCAGCGCGCCCGCGAGCGCGCCGCCGCCCGCCAGCCAGACGCCGCCTCCGCCGCCGGCGCGCAGCTCGCGGACCGTGGCGACCGGGTCGGCGGTGGTCTCGATCCCCTCGGGGACCGCGTGGCCGCCCCGGGTCGCGACGATCTGCCGCAGGTGCGGGTAGGGGCTGTCGATGCCGGCGTCGAGCGCGGGCGTGTAGGTGCGCCACCCCATGATCACGGTGTCGAAGCGGGAGCCGTCGGCCGTGACTCCGAGGGCCTGCTGCGCGTGGATCGGGAGGGTGTCGCTGTAGTCGGCGAGGATCGCGTCGAAGTGGTCGCCCTCGGCCGGGAACGCGCTCCAGTCGCCGTCGGGCGCGGCGATCAGGCCGTCGAGACTGGTCGCGACGTAGTAGGTCAGCTCGCGCACGGGGCACCTCCGGTCGGGTGGCGCCGAGTCTACGAGTCGCGTCGGATCGGCGGTGGCTCGGTGAATCGCACGGGCGGTGGGCCGCCGGGAAGCGCGGGCGGCCGGGTGGTGACGCGGCGTCCGGTGGGGGTGCTCCACTCGGCCGTGCCGTCGGGCTGGAGGTTGTAGCTCCAGCGATCGCCGTGTCGGACGTGATGGTGGCTGGTGCAGAGACTGAGGAGGTTCTGGAGGCTGGTCTCGCCGCCGTTCCGCCACTCGACGGTGTGGTCGGCCTCGGCCGTGGAGGCGGGGCGGGTGCAGCCCGGGAACCGGCAGGTCTGATCGCGGAGCTGGAGCGCCAATCGCATCTGCGGGGGAGGGACGCGGAGGGTGCGTCCGACGGAGGCGATCATCCCCGTTTCCGGTTCGACGAGGACCCGGGTGAACGTCTCGCCGATGCCGACGAGCTCCCGTGCGGCATCGGCCGGGATCGGCCCGTAGCCGTCGAGGTCGGCAGGATGGTCGTCGAGACCGACCGCCGTGGTGGCGGGGAGGGTGACGCGGATCTCGGCGCGGAGGCCGGGTACGAAGGTCGGCGCGGGGCGGTCGCTCGCGAGCGGAGTGGTGCCGGCGATGTCACCGTCGCAGACGAGATCGGCCATGGCGTCGGCACGCAGCTGCGCGAGCGTCCGCGTGTCGCCGGATTCCTCTGCGGCAGCGCGCAGCGTGCGTGCCATCCGGTCGAGGCGGTTCAATGCTCCGGCCGCGACCGGCGCGGGCAGTAGTGCGCAGAGGGTGGCCATCCCGTCGATCCCGGCCGACATCCACACCGACCGCTCTTCACGAGCGCGCGCGTGCCGCTCGGAGAGGGGTTCCTCGTGCAGCTCCTCTCTCAGTTGCGCGACGGCGCGCCGCAGCTGACCCGGCGTCAGTGAGAGGGCCAGGGCCGCGCCACGTTCGTCGAAGGCGGCGCGGGACTCGACGGGCAGGGTCGCTGCGGCCGCGCAGATCACTCGGCCCGCCTCCCACCGTATGAGCGCGCCGGCCAGGGCGGCCCGGGTGTGCGGCAGATCGTCGACGAGCAGTCGCGCCTGCTCGAGCTCGTTCGACGCCACCCGCTCGGAGACGCCCATCGCGATCGCGAATTCGGCACGGATCGACCGCTCCGCCAGTTCGCTCGACTCGCTGGCCGACGGACCCCTGGCGAAGGACTCCGGAGAGGAGATCGCGGTGCGGTATCCCTCGTACAGCTGCTCGACCGAGGCGAGGAGGAGCGGCGCGGCGGCGCGGGCGAGCTCACCCGCGCGGTCTCCGCGTTCACGTGCCTCGGCGAGCACCGCTCCAGCCGTTCTCGTCTCTGCCATGCGGGAGAGTCAATCGGTCGGAGGCGCCACGGGACTCGCGGAGACAGCTTCTGTCGACGACTCGCCGCAGCGTCCCCCTGTGGAGGAGCACCCTCAGCGCCTCAGCGCCTCAGCGCCTCAGCGCCTCAGCGCTTCAGCACCGTCAGTGCTTCAGCGCCAGTGCGCCAGCTCGCTCGCCAGCGTCGCCCGGGCGCGCGCCAGCATTCCGCGCACGGTCGTCAGCGGCAGGCCGAGCTCGGCGCCGATCTCGAGGTAGCTGGCGCCCTCGACGCGCAGCTCCCAGCAGCGGCGCTGCGGTGACGGCATCGTGGCGAGGACGCGGCGGGCGTCCGCGGCGAGGGAGGCGCGGCTCGCCTGGGCGTCGGGTGCGTCGTGCGGCGAGGCGGGCAGCTCGTCGTCGAGCTCGGCGCGCGTGCGCGTCGCCGAGGATCGGAGGCGGTCGTAGCTCCGGCGTCGGACGGTCGTGACGAGCCAGCCGGCGATCGTGTCGCCGTCGATGACGCTGTCGGCGTGGCTCCAGGCGGCGAGGAAGGTGTCCTGCACCACGTCGTCGACGTCGGCGCTGCTGCCGAGCGTGCGTCGGGCGGTCGCGCGCAGCAGCCCGGTGTAGCGGCGCACGATCACGGCGAACGCGTCGCTGTCGCCGGAAGCGGCCCGGATGACCAGGACGCGGTCGGAGTCGGGGTCGAGAGCCGGGACCGGCGGGCGGGCGGTGCTCGGCGGCGCGAGCAGGGTCGGTGCGAGCGGGCCCGCGGGGGCCGTGGCCACGCGGATGTCGGCCCTGGGCGGGACGGACACCGAGGCGCCGCGAGCCGTCGCGACGAGCGAGGGTGCGAGGGCGCGCGCGGGGACGATCGGCGCGGACGTGAGGGCGGGGGGTGCGGTCGAGAGCATGCGGACTCCGGTGGTCAGGTAGATGTATACGCATGATTCGGAGGAGGGGTCGGGGCAGGATTGCGGCGCTACTGCCCCACTACGGGGGACATGTGATCGTCGCGGGGGGGCTTCCGCCACGACGATGCAGAAAGGGGGACCCGCCGGATCCGCGAAGACGTGGAGCCTCGTCCGGTCGTCGCTCCGGTCCTCGATCATCACGGCGCCGCGTGAGACGGCCGGCGCTCGCCGCCGCTCGAGCTCGACGGCGTCGGAGACCGTGGAGTCGAAGGTGCGACAGCGCTCAGCGGCGCGTGAGCACGAGGTGCACGACTCCGCTCGGCGAGGGCGTCGCCTCGACGGCGAAGCGCTCCTCGAGGCCCTCGAGTCCGTCCCAGAGGCGCTCGCCGCGGCCGAGGACGATCGGGACGAGCACGAGGTGCAGCTGGTCGATCAGATCGGCCTCGAGGAACTGCCGGACGGTGGCGACGCCGCCGCCGATCCGGACGTCGAGGTCGCCGGCGAGGGCGCGCGCCAGCTCGAGGGCTTCGGCGGGGTCCGCATCGACGAAGTGGAAGCTCGTGCCGCCCGCCATCTCGAGCACCGGCCGCGGGTGATGGGTCAGGACGACGACCGGGGTGTGGAAGACGGGGTCCTCACCCCACCAGCCGCGCCAGTCCTCGTCCTCCCACGGGCCGCGCTGGGGGCCGAACTTGTTGCGGCCCATGATCTCGGCGCCGATGCCGCGCGCCCAGCGGGAGGCGAACGCGTCGTCGACGCCGACCGAGCCGGGCGACTCGCCGGGCACGCCCATCTCGCGGAACGTCCGCGTCCCGACGGCCCACTCGACGAGCCGGTGGCCCGCGTGGCCGAAGGGGGAGTCGAGGGTCTGGCCCTCGCCGGCGCCGTAGCCGTCGAGGGAGACCGAGAAGTTGTGCACGCGGACGAGGCTCATGCCGCCATCGTCCTCTCTCAGGAGGCCGGGCAGTGCAGCTGCGTGCGCTCTCCGGAGCGGTCGATGTCGTGCCGGTCCATCGGCTCGCCGCAGAGGGGGCAGCGCGGGTCGGCGGTCGGGACGAACGGCGCCTCCGGGGAGCCCGTGCCGATGTGCGCCGGGCCGGTGAAGCTGTAGATGATCCGGTTGAACTTGTTGTAGAAGCCGGGCTTCCCGTCGAACGGGTTCATCGGGTTCGGCGTCCTTCGTGTCATAATCCTTAGTATACTAAGCAATCGTGACGATGACCTCGGAGAGCCTGGATCCGCTCGCGCTCGACCGCCAGCTCTGCTTCGCCCTGGCCGTCGCCTCGCGCACGGTCATCGGCGCCTACAAGCCGATCCTCGAGCCGCTCGGCCTGACGCACCCGCAGTACCTCGTGATGCTCGCGCTCTGGGAGCGGGAGCCTCGCTCGCTCTCGGACATCGCCGAAGTGCTGCGCCTCGAGCCCGCGACGCTCTCGCCGCTGATCAAGCGGCTGGAGGCGGCCGGCCTCGCGACCCGCGCGCGCGACCCCCGCGACGAGCGGCTGCTCGCCGTCCGCCTGACGCCCGCGGGGCGCGAGCTGCGCGCCCGTGCCGAGGAGGTGCCTCCGCAGGTCGTCGCCGCGCTCGGGGTCGACCTCGACGAGCTGCTCGAGCTGCAGGCGCGCCTGACGGCGGTCATCGAGCGGATCGCGCCCGTCTGATCAGCTCGCGCCGTCCGCCGCTCCGAGATGCTCGAGGAGCGCGGGGACGAGCAGCGGCCAGGTCTCGGGAGGCGGGAACTGGTGGCCGAGACCGGGGACGGGGAGCAGGTGCGCGCCCGGGATCTCGCGGGCCAGCGCCTCGCCGTGCCCCAGGGGGAACAGCGGATCCTCGGTGCCGTGCACGACGAGTGTGGACGCCGTGATCGTCGCCAGCTGCTCGCGGGTGCCGCTCGCGGACGGGATCGCCCAGTGGTTCGATCCGGCCGAGAGATCGATCGAGCGGTCGAAGGCGCTGTCGCTGATCCGCCGCACCCGCGCCTCGTCGACGGGGATCGAGCCGCCGAACAGCGCCTCCTCGGCGAGAGTCCGCCGGAGGACGGCGTCGCGATCGGTCCAGTCGACGGGCGATTCCTCCACGGCGAACGACGCGGCCAGCGCCGGCGACATCTGGGGCAGCCCCTCGGAGCCGGGCCCGCCGGGACTCGTCGAGAGCAGCGTCAGCGAACGGACCAGCTCCGGCCGCGCCATCGCGAGCTGCTGCGCGAGTCCGCCGCCGAGGGAGAGGCCGATCACGTGCGCGGGCGAGAGACCCGCCTCGGTGATCACTCCGGCCAGATCGTCGACCAGGTCGTCGCCGGTGTAGTCGGCCTCGCCGGGCGGGCGCGTCGTCGACTGGCCGGTGTCGCGGAGGTCGTAGCGCAGCACGCGGTAGCCGCCGGCGGCGATCGCCTCGCAGAGCTCGACGTCCCACCAGTCCGAAGGGGACGAGGCACCGGGCACCAGGACGACCCCGGGGTGGTCGGGCGACCCGAACTCGCGGACCCAGAGGTCCACTCCGTTCACCGCGAGCAGGCGGCCTGTTCCCTCGTCGGTCATGCACCCACTCTCGCCCGGGTGCGGGCGCGCGACAAGCGGCAGCCCGGATCGATCCGGCGGCCGCCCGGATCGATCCGTCGAGAACGACCCGTCCTGCTCGGTCGCACGGGCCTGCTCCGATGGATCGATCCGCGGAGCACGAGGCGCATCGCGGGACTCTCCGTGAGAATGCCAGCAGCCCTTCCGAGATCCGGGGGCGATCGCGACGGCGAGGGAGCCGAGATGACCGACGACACGCAGCGGACCCGGACGGTCTCGTGGCAGGACCCCTTCGTCGGGGCCGCCGCCGCGCAGACGATGAGCGGGCTGGAGTACCTGCGGCCGATGCTCGACGGCAGCATCCCGCCTCCGCCGATCGTCGCGCTGATGAACATGCGCCTCGAGCGGGTCGAGCAGGGGCTGGTCGAGTTCGCCTGCGCGCCCGACGAGTCGCACTACAACCCGATCGGGCGCGTGCACGGCGGCTTCGCCTGCACTGCCCTCGACTCGGCGGCGGGCTGCGCCGTGCAGTCGACGCTGCCCGCGGGAGTCGGCTACACCTCGCTCGACCTCACTGTCAGCTACCTGCGCGGCGTGCACGCGGGCGGCGGCGAGCTCCGCGCGATCGGCGCCGTGGTGAAGCCCGGCCGCCGCGTCGCCTTCGCGGAGGCGCGCCTCCTCGACGCGAAGGACCGCGTGGTCGCGACGGCGACGTCGACGCTGCTGGTGTTCCCGCACGGGGAGTAGAGGGGGCGACTCCTCAGAGGTCGACCACCAGGCGCGCCCCCGCCGCCCGCGACACGCACGGGTACAGCACCGTCGACTCCGGAGTGGTCAGCGAGTCGCGGTGCTCGACCTCGCCGCTGAGCACCCGCACCGCGCACGAGCCGCAGACGCCGCGGAGGCAGGAGCCGGTGACGGGCAGGTCGCGGGCCGCGAGCGCCTGCAGCATCGTGCGGTCGGCGGGCACCTCGACGTCGAGGTCGGAGCGCGCGCAGTGCACGGAGAACGGCGCGTCCGGTCGGGCCGCGACGGGCTTCGGCTCGAAGCGCTCGAGGTGCAGACTGCCGGGTGGCCACGCCGCCATCGCGGCCGTCACCGCATCGAGGAAGCGCGCCGGGCCGCACGCCGACACCGCGACGCCGGGGCGCGGATCGGCGAGCAGCGCGGGGATGTCGAGCCGTCGCGCCGGGGGGTGCAGCGACACTCTGGCTCCGAGTGCCGCGAGCTCCGAGCGGAACGGCACCGCCGAGTCGCCGCGGACGGCGTAGTGCAGCGCCCACTCCGCCCCGTCGCGGTGGAGGCGCTGCGCCATCGGCAGGAGCGCGGTGATGCCGATGCCCGCGGCGAGCAGGAGGTGCTCGTCGGCCGCCGGCTGAGGGAAGAGGTTCCGCGGCGGCAGCACGCGCACGATGCTGCCGACCCGGAGGAACTCGTGCACGTACATCGAGGCGCCGCGCGAGCGCTCCTCGCGCAGCACGGCGATGCGGTACGTCCGTGGATCCGAGTCGAGCAGCGAGTACTGCCGCTGCTGCCGCGTGATCAGCTGCACGTCGAGGTGCGCGCCCGGCTCCCACGGCGGCAGCGGAGCGCCGGAAGGATCGGCGAGCTCGACGCTCACGATGCCATCGGCCTCGGGAGTGATCCGGGTCACCACGAGCCTCAGACGATCGGGCACGATCAGTACAGCGTCCGGTAGCCGTCGACCGACGCCGCGTCGATCTCGCGTGCGACCTCGGCGCCGTACCCCGACGCCTCCGCCCACATCGTCCCGGCGCTCGGCACTTCGTCGGCGAGGTCCTGCATCTCCGGGTCCCACAGTCGCGAGCGGAGCAGCGCCCGCCCGCAGTGCAGGTACACCTGGTCGATCTCGACGACGGTCGCGAGCTCCGGCACCACGTGGTCCTGCTCGAGCATGCGCCGGAGCGGGAGGTCGTCCGTGACGTACGCGGTGCCGTTGATCCGCAGCGTCTCGCTCATCCCCGGCACGAAGCAGACGAGGCCGACGTGGCCGTTGTCGAGGATGTTCGAGAAGGAGTCGGCGAGCCGGTTGCCGAGGCGGTCGGGGATCGCGAGGGTCCGGTCGTCGAGCGCGCGGACGAAGCCGGGGTGGTCGCCGCGCGGCGAGCAGTCGCAGTTCCCGGCGGAGTCGCTGGTCGCGAGGCACAAGAACGGCGAGTGCGCGAGGAACACGCGGCTGCTGCGGTCGAGCCGGTCGAGGATCTTGGCGCTCGTCGGCGGCTCGGGATCGCCCAGTGAGGCGCGGACGTCGGCGGCCGTGAGCCGCCTCATCCGCGCACCAGCCGGTCCCACGCGAGATCGGCGAGCGTCTCGGCGTGCACGTCGAGCAGCGAGTCGTCGAAGACCGCGGTCTCGGAGTGCATCGAGGGCGCTCCGGTGGCGTGGACGCCGGCGGGCCGTGTGCCGAGGAAGAGCAGTGTGCCCGGCACCTCCTCGAGCACGTAGGCGAAGTCCTCCGAGGCCATCGACGGCGCGGGGAGGCGGCGCACCCGGTCCGCGCCGTGACGCGCCTCGAGCGCACGCAGCACCTCCTCCGTCTCGGCGGGGTCGTTGTGCGTCACGGGGTAGGAGTCGATGAAGTCGGTGTCGACCGCGCAGCCGTGCGCCTCCCCGATCGAGGCCACCAGCTCGCCGAGCGCCGAGCGGACCAGCGCGAACGTCTCTCGCGAGAGGGTGCGGATGTTGACCAGCAGCTCGACCCGGGTCGCCAGCACGTTGGGCGCGGTCGAGTCGCTGACGATGCTGACGACGGAGACGACGGCGGGGTCGGTCGCGGGAACCCGGCGCGCCACGAAGGTCTGCAGGGCGAGCACGACCGCGGCGGCGGCGGGGATCGGATCGACGGCGAGGTGCGGGAACGCCGCGTGCCCGCCCGTACCGGTCACGGTGATCCGCAGGCCGCTGGCGCTGGCCATCATCGGGCCGGAGCGCGAGACGAACAGCCCGCGGTCGGTGGAGCAGTCGACGTGCATCGCGAAGGCGGCGACCGGGGGCTCGCCCGCGGCCTCGAGGACCCCCTCCTCGAGCATGAGCCGCCCGCCCGCGAAGCCCTCCTCGCCGGGCTGCAGCATGAAGACGACCGTGCCCGGCAGCTCGTCGCGGCGGGCGGCGAGCAGGCGCGCCGCTCCGACGAGGCCCGCCAGGTGCAGGTCGTGGCCGCAGGCGTGCATCGCCCCGTTCGTCGACGCGAAGGGCAGCCCGGTCGCCTCGGTGACGGGCAGCGCGTCCATGTCGGCGCGGAGGAGCACCACCGGTCCCGGCCGCCCGCGCAGCACCGCGGTGATCGACGAGAGCCCCCGCCCGGTCGTGATCTCGAGCCCGAGCGGCGCGAGCGCCTCGAGCACTGCCGCCTGCGTGCGCGGCAGATGGAGTCCGAGCTCGGGGTCGGCGTGCAGGCGGCGACGCAGGCGGACGAGGTCGTCGAGCAGCTCGGCGCCGGCGCCCGAGAAGGTCACGGGCGGGCCCGCCGGATCCGCTCGGCCAGCGCCGGGTGGCGGTAGGGGCCGGGGGCCTCGAGCGCGGTGGTGATCCGCTCGACCACCTCGTCGGGCTTGTCCTGGCTCATCTTCTCCTTGGCCTCCAGGCGCTTGACGCGGAGGCGGAAGCCGACGGTGCCGTGCACTATCCGCTCGGCGTAGGCCGCGTTCTCGGGCGTGATGCGGAGGCGGAACGGGTCGGGCATGGCGTCCTCGAAGTGGTCGACCAGCCGCTCGAGCACGGCGAGGTTCTCGGCGTCCGACAGGATCTCGGGCACCCCGTAGGCGTGCACGGCGGCGAAGTTCCAGGTCGGGACGGCCTGCGCGACTCCGTACCAGCTCGGCGAGACGTAGCCGTGCGGGCCCTGGAAGACGATCGCGATCTCGGACTCGCCGAGGCGGTGCGCGCGCTCGTCGGGGCGGCCGACGTGGCTGACGAGGACGAGCTCGTCGGTGCCCGAGCCCGGAGGAGCCTCCTCGAGCAGGAACGGGTAGTGCGAGACGACGACCCCCGCCTCGGTCGCGCTCACCATCGTCGCCCAGGGGTGCTCGCGGATGAGCGCGCGCACCTCGGCGGGATCGGTCATGGCGTAGTCCGGGTTCTCACGCATGGGCGTCAGCCTTCCTCGCCGTGCGCTCCAGCGCCATCGCGAACTCCGGCCACAGCTCCACGGGGATGTCGTGCCCCATCTCCTCGTAGAGGTGGAGCTCGGCGTGCGGCATCACCCGCGCCGTCTCGAGCGCGGCGCTCCAGTGCAGGCTCTGGTCGCCGCGTCCGTGGATCACGACCGTCGGCACGGTGACCCGCGCCATGTCCTCGCGCCGCTCGAGCGGTCCGCGGAGCAGCGCGTTCCACTGGCGCACGAGCCCCGTCGGCGTGTAGGCGCGGTCGTAGTAGCGGCCGCCGAGCTCGGCGCTCGCCGCGGCGTCGAAGGGGAAGCCGGGCGACTGGTAGTGCCGCTGCCCGCCGACGAACATCTCGACGTAGGCGTCGCGGTCGAGCGCGGGAGGCACCTCCGTCACCGGTTCGCCCGTGTGCTCGCCGACCAGGAACTCGGGGGCCGACGACAGCGACGTCGACATCAGCCCGAGCGAGGCGACTCGCGAGGGGTGCCCGATGGCGACGAGCTGGGCGAGGTAGCCGCCCATCGACATGCCCGCGAGGTGCGCCCGCTCGATGCCGAGGTGATCGAGCACCGCGACCACGTCGAGCGCCATGTCGGCGAGGTCGTAGTCGGCCGCGGTGTCGGCCGGGCCGCCGGTGGCCTGGCTCAGGCCGACGTCGCGGTTGTCGGTGCGGACGACGAAGAAGCCGTGCGCGACGAGCAGCTCGCAGAAGCGCTCGTCCCAGCCGATGAGCTGCGCGCCGCCTCCGTGCAGGAGGACGAGCGGGCGTCCGGAGGGGTCGCCGGTGGTCTCGTAGAAGACGTCGACGCCCGCGGGCGTGGTGATGAGGGGCAACGGACGGTCCTTCAGAGGGTCGAGTGGGTGAGGCGGCCGCCGAGGAGCGTCGCGGCGACCGGGGTGCCGCGCAGCTCCTCCGACGAGGAGGTCGACGGATCCGCGTCGAGGACGACGAGATCCGCTACGGCTCCGACGCCGACCGTGACTCCGCGGGTGCTCGCCGCGAGGGCGACGTCGAACGGCAGCCGCTCGGCGGGGTGCCAGGCCTCGCGGCCGTCGCGGCGCCGGCTGACGGCGGCCGACATCGAGATCCAGGGGTCGAGCGGAGCGACCGGCGCGTCGGAGCCGAGCGCGAGCGTCGCCCCGGCCGCGTGCAGCGAGCCGAAGGCGAACGAGCGGTCGGTGCGGCCCGGCCAGTAGCGGTCGGCGACGTCGCGGTCGTCCATCGCGTGCTCGGGCTGCACGCTCGCGACGAGCCCGAGTCGGCCGAAGCGCTCGAAGTCCTCGCGCGCCACGAGCTGCGCGTGCTCGATCGTGCCGGCGATCCCCAGGCGCTCGAAGACGTCGAGCACGGCGGTGTTCGCCCGGTCGCCGATGGCGTGCACGGCGGGCGAGATCCCGGCGTCGCGGGCGCGCACCAGCAGCTCCTCCACGTCCTCGGGCGCGACGCTCAGCACGCCGCAGGGGTGCGGATTCTCGGCCGCGACTCCGGGGTACGGGTCCCAGCAGTAGGCGGTCCGCGTGTTCAGCGAGCCGTCGACGACGATCTTGAGCCGGCCCATCCGCACGAGCCCGGCGGAGTCGAGCGCGTCGCCCGTCCGCAGGCCCTCGGCGATCGCCGCGTCGAGCCGATCGGGCCAGACCGCGGCCTCGACCCGCAGCGCCGTGACTCCGGCCGAGACGCGCGCGGGCCAGTCGACGAGGTTGTCGGTGTTCTCGAACTCGACGATCCCGACGACTCCGCGTGCGGCGGCGGCATCGGCGGCCTCGCGGTAGGCGCTCACCGGCGGTCGGCCGACGGCGTCGAGTCGGTCGAGCATCCCGATCCACTCCGTCTCGCGGAGCATCCCGTCCTCGGGCACCGGCACGCCCAGCCGGCGGCCCGCGGCGGTGTTCAGCCAGCCGCAGTGCAGATCGCCGCTGATGAGGACGACGGGGCGGTCGGGAGCGATCGCGTCGAGAGCCGCGAGGGTCGGAGCGTCGGGCCAGAGTCCGTCGCGGAACCCGTAGCCGACGAGCACCTCGTCGGTCCGGACGGCCAGCGCCTCGCGCATGATCGCGACGGCGGCCGCGGCGCTGTCGGCCGGTGCCAGGTCGACCCGCTGCCGCTTGATCACCCACTGGGTGAAGTGCACGTGGGCGTCCCAGAATCCGGGCAGCACGAACCGCCCGTCGAGGTCCAGCGGGTCGGCGCCGGTCAGCGTCCCGGAGGCGCCGATCGCGGCGATCCTCCCGCCCTCCAGCAGCAGGTCGAGTGGTTCGGTGGCGCCGGAGAGCCGGGCGCGGCGCAGGAGCGTCATGCGTCCTCCAGATCGAGCGGCCGGCCCATCACGGGCACGGCGCGCAGCAGTTCACGGGTGTAGGGGTCGCCGGGATCGGTGAGCACCGCGTCCGTCGACCCGTGCTCGACGACCCGGCCGCCGCGCATCACGGTGACCTCGTCGCTGACGTAGCGGACGACGGCGAGATTGTGCGAGATGAAGAGCGTCGTCAGCTCGAGGCGCTCCTGCAGCTCGCGCAGCAGGTTCAGCACGACGCCCTGCACCGAGACGTCGAGGGCCGAGGTGATCTCGTCGGCGATCAGCACCTCCGGCTCCGCGGCCAGGGCGCGGGCGATCGTGATCCGCTGGCGCTGACCGCCCGAGAACGCGGTCGGCCGGTCGTCGGCGCGGGCGGGGTCGATGTGCACCAGCTCGAGCAGCTCGCGCACCCGCGAGGCCCGCTCCGCACTCGAGTGCCGCCGGCCGGTCGCGAGCAGCCCCTCGGCGATCGAGGAACCCACGCTCATCCGGGGATCGAGCGCCGAGAGCGGATCCTGGAACACCATCTGCACCCGCCGGCGCGCGGCCCGGGCATCGGGCGCCCGACTCGTGATGTCGACCCCGTCCAGGAGTATCCGCCCCGAGTGGATCGGCGACAGCCCCACCGCCACCCGCGCGACGGTCGACTTGCCCGAGCCCGACTCGCCGACGAGCCCGTGGGTCGTGCCAGGGCGCACCGTCAGATCGACGGAGTCGACGGCGGTCATCGCCGATCGCCCGTGGCCGAAGCGCACGGTCACGGCCTCGAATCGCAGCTCGCTCACGCCTGCACCTCCTGCAGCTCCGCGATGACGGGCAGGGCCGCCCCGCGATCGGTGGTCATGTCGGGCACGCAGGCGATGAGCCCGCGCGTGTAGGGGTGCTGCGCCTCGTCGAGGCGGGAGGCGGCGATCTCCTCGACCACGCGGCCGTCGCGCATCACGACGATCCGGTCGCAGAAGCCGCTGACCAGCGCGATGTCGTGCGAGATGAACAGGATCGCGGCGCCCGTCGCCTCCTGGGCCTCGCGGAGCGCCTGCATCACCTGCCGCTGCACGGTCACGTCGAGCGCGGTGGTCGGCTCGTCGGCGATCAGGAGGCGCGGGGCGCCCATCAGGCCCATCGCGATCATCGCGCGCTGGCGCATCCCGCCCGAGAACTCGTGGGGGAGCTGCCCCACCCGCCGCTCGGCGTCGGGGATGCGCACGAGGTTCAGCTTGTCGACAGCGCGGCGGAGCGACTTCGCTCGGCTGGTGCGGGCGTGCACCTCGCTCGCCTCCCGCAGCTGCCGGCCGATGGTGAGGGCCGGGTTCAGCGAGGTCAGCGGATCCTGGAAGATCATCGCCTGCTCGAGCCCGAGCCGGCGGCGCTCGGCCGCGTTCGGCACGGCGGTCATGTCGATCCCGCGGAACGTCAGCTGCGAGCTGGTGACCCGCGCCTCCGGCCCGAGGAGACCCGCGACGGCGCTCGCCGTCACCGACTTGCCCGAGCCGCTCTCGCCGACGATGCCGACGGTCTCGCCCGGCAGGATCGTGAGGTCGACCCCGTGGACTCGCTCGATCATCGCGCCGTCGCGACCGGGGAAGGCCACGCGGAGGTCCGACATCTCGACGACGGGAGTCGCGTCGGTGACGGGCGCGACGACCTCGTCCGAGCGCCGGCGCCGCACGGCCTTGAGCCGCTTCGTGCGCGAGGTCGACTCGCTGAACACCTCGCCGAGCAGCGCGAACACGACTCCGACGAGCACGATCGCGATGCCGGGGCCGATCGCCGCCATCGGGTCGACGTAGATCCGCTTGGCGCCCTCGTTGAGCAGCCGGCCCCAGTCGAACTCGGGGGCCTGCACGCCGAGCCCGAGGAACGACAGGGCGGCGAACGAGAGCAGGGTGACGGAGGCGTGCGCGGCGGTGTTCACGAGCAGCGGCGGCAGGATGTTCGGCACCACATGGCGGACGGTGGTGCGCAGCGATCCGCTCCCGAGCATCCCCGCGGCCCGCACGTAGTCGCTCGACGCGACCGAGGCCGCCAGAGTGCTGGTGAGGCGGGCGAACACCGGGATCCCGGCGAAGCCCACGGCGAGCATGGCGCCGACCGCGGTCGTGCCCCAGATCACCGAGAAGAACAGCGCCAGCAGCAGCCACGGGAACGACAGCAGGATGTCGATGAGCCCCGCGACGAGGCGCTGGAGCACCCGGGGCAGCAGCACCGCGACGACGCCGAGCAGCACGCCGCCGACGACCGAGATGCCGGTCGCGCCGAGGGTGAGCAGCACCGAGACGCGGGTGGCGACGACGACGCGGGCGAACAGGTCGCGGCCGAGGTCGTCGGTGCCGAACGGATGCGCGAGGCTGACGCCCTGCTGCCGGTCGGGGATGGAGCGCTCGGTGGCCAGGTCGCCGAAGAGGATCGGGCCGAGCACGGTCGCGAGCACGACGAGCAGCAGGCCGACGGCGGCGGCGAGGCCCTGGGGGGAGCGGAGTCGGTTTCTCATGGTCATGCCTCCGCGATCGCAGAGCGGGGATCGAGCGCCGCGAGCAGCAGGTCGATCACGAGGTTGGCCGCGAGCACCAGGACGGCGTAGGCGAGGACGATGCCCTGGATCAGCGGGTAGTCCTTGGTGGTGATCGACGAGACGATCGTCGATCCGATGCCCGGGATCACGAAGACGGTCTCGATGAGGACCGTGCCGGCGACGAGGCCGGTCAGCACGACACCGCCCGCGGTGAGGGTCGCGGTGACGATGTTGGGCAGCGCGTGCCGCAGGTAGAGGAGGTGCGCCGGCAGCCGCTTGCTGCGCGCGGTGGTGAGGTAGGGCGCCTCCAGCACCCGCACCATCTCGACGTGCACGATGCGCGCGAGGTAGGCGAGCGGTCCGATCGCGAGCGCGAGCACCGGCAGCACCGCGTACTCGGGCCCGCCCCAGCCCGCGGAGGGCGCGAGCGGCACGACGATGCTGAACAGCCAGATCAGCACCACCGCGAGGAGGAAGTTGGGGATCGCGATGATCACGCCCAGCAGGCCCGAGACGCCGAGGTCGAGCGCGCGGTGCCGGCCGGCCCGCGCCGAGACGGCCGTGGCGACTCCGATCGGGAAGGCCCCGAGCGCCGCGACCGCGAACGACACGACCGAGAGCATCAGCGTCGCGGGCAGCCGCTCGGCGAGGGTGGTGCCGACCGGCCGCTGGGTGCTGATCGAGGTGCCGAGGTCGCCGCGGAGGAGGCCGCCGAGGTAGTTCGCGAACTGCTCGCCGATCGGCCGGTCGAGACCGAGGGTCGTGCGCAGCACGTCGACGGTCGCGGCCGGGGCGGTGGGCCCGAGGGCGGCGCGGACCGGGTCGCCTGGCACGAAGTGCACCATGAAGAAGGAGGCGATCAGCACGATCACGAGCGAGACCGCCGCCCGCGCGAGGCGCTTGAGGAGGAAGGCGAGGCGCGGGGATCCGACGAGCAGGAGCAGACGATCCCCCCGACGCACGGCGGCGATCGGCGCGGTCCGCGGGGGCGCCGCGACGGCCGGAGCCGTCGGTCGCGTCGAGGGGATCGTCACGGTGTCAGCCCTCCATCCGGATGGTGGTCGGCGCGACGGTGCCCGGGCGCTCGAGGGTGGCGCCCTTGACGTACATCGGCGACTCCGTCTCGGCGAGCGGGAAGACGTCGACCCGCTCGATCAGCTCGGTCTCGGCCTGCTTCCAGATCCCGCAGGCCTCCTCCGCGGTGCCGGCACTGAGCGCCTCGGTGGCGAGGGCGTTGTACTCGGGGTTCGAGACGCCCATGAAGTTGTAGCCGCCGTTCTCGCTCGTCTCACCGAGGAAGAACAGGCTCAGCACGACCGGGCTCGACGGGGCGAGCTGGATGAAGCCGGTGTCCCAGTCGTAGCTCTGGTACAGGTCGGTCGACCAGCCGGCGGAGTCCTCGGCGACGAGGTCGGTCGTGATGCCGAGCTCGTTCCACTCCTGCTGGACCTCCTCGGCGGCGGCGCCGTGCGAGGGGGTTCCCGCGTCGTAGAGGAAGCGGATGGTGAGCGGTTCGCCGTCCTTCGATCGCAGTCCGTCGGAGCCGACGGTGTAGCCGGCCTCGTCGAGCAGCTCGCCCGCCGCCTCCACGTCGGTGTCGGGCAGCGACCACTCCGGGCCTCCCGCCACACAGGTCAGCGGGATCTGGTTGACCAGCGACACCGACTCGAGCGCGTTGCCGTCGGTGACCAGCTCGCCCACGGCGTCGCGGTCGAGCGAGAGCGTGAGCGCCTGGCGGACGCGGACGTCGGCGGTGGGGCGGTCGGCGCGCTCGTTGAAGAGCATCTCGCCGATCGGGTTGAGCACGCCCTCGGTGTCGAGACCGGCGGCGTCGAGGCGCTGGCGGTCGGCTCCGATGACGGAGGCGGCGTTCAGCTCCCCCGAGATGAGCAGGTTCGCAGCGGTCGCCTCGTCGGTGATGACGCGCGCCTCGAGGGCGTCGGGGAGGCCCTCGGTGTCGCTCGTCACGTCGTCGGGGCCCCAGGTGTAGCCGTCGCGCTTCGTGTAGGTGTAGTCCGAGCCGGGGTTCGAGGCGGTCAGTGCGTAGAGCGAGGTGCCGTTCGTCGTGTCGGTCAGGGTCGTCGGGTCGTCGATGCCCGCCTGGCAGACCATCTCGATGCTGCCGGTGCCCTGGAGGAGGAACGGGTTGTTGGTCGCGGAGGTGATCGTGAGCACGTTGCCCTCGGCTGTCGCGGTCATGTCCTCGGTGACGCTCGAGCCGAACCAGAACGTGCCGTTGGCGGGGTTCGCCTGGTAGGCGATGTTCGCGGCCGCGGTCTCGGCGGTGAAGTCGCTGCCGTCGGCGCAGGTGATGCCGTCCTTCAGCGTGTACGCGATCGAGGTCGGAGTGGTCTCCCAGCTCTCGGCGAGGAACGGCACGACCTCGCCCTCGGGCGTCGTGTAGGCGAGAGAGTCGTAGCCGAACGTGACCAGGGCGCGCTGCACGAGCGAGACGCCGGTGAAGGGATTCAGGCTTCCCGGGTCGTCGTTGATCGCGAGCGAGAAGGTGCCGCCCGAGACGGGGTCGCCGCCTCCGGAGTCGCCCGCGGGAGCGGAGCAGGCGCTGAGGGCCAGCAGCGAGACGAGGGCGCCGGCGGCGAGTGCCGGGGCGCGGAGAGATGCGGTCATGATGCGTCCTTCGGGGAGTGCAGGGCGAATGGTGCAGGACTCCCGATCAGGGCCAGCGGGCCCGCGGCCTTCACGGAGACTTTGAGGGTGGCGTTCGTCGAGTACGAGAGGGGTGTCTCGAGCACGTCGACGATCTCGACCAGGCGCGGGTCGGCTCCGGCCTGGATCGCGCGCTCGATCGCGACGCGACCGGCCGACTCGATCGCGGCGGTGCGGTCGACGTGGTCGCACACCTGGTCGGCGCGGCCGCCGGCGAGGGCGATCGCGGCGCCGACCGCGTTGGCGACGTTGCCGCGGCCGGGCCGCAGCACCTCGCTCGCGCCGTGCACGCGATCGGGCACGAGGAACCCGCCGCCGCCGACCACCACGAGCGGCAGGCCGACGCGGCCGAGCGACATCCGCTCGACGGCCGACTCGATGCGGTCCTGGGCGACGGCGAGCGCGTTGCCGAGCCCCGAGCGCACGGCGCGGTCGAGGGTCGGGAGGCTGTGCCCCGCGATCATCCCGGGGAGCTGCATCGCGGCCGCATCCGTCAGCGTGGGAGTCGAGCCGCCGAACAGCAGCGCCTCGCGGGCGATGCGGTAGCCGACGGAGTCGCCGGTCGGCACCCCTCGCGCGGTGTCGACGACGGTCCCGCCGCCGATGCCGACGCTGAGGATGTCGGGCATCCGGAAGTTGGTGCGGACGCCGCCGATCTCGCGCGGCAGCGTCGACTCGCGCGGGAAGCGGTCGACGAGCACGCCGAGATCGCTCGTCGTGCCGCCGATGTCGATGATGATCGCGTCGTCGGCGCCCGAGAGGAACGCGGCGCCGCGGATCGAGTTGGCGGGACCCGAGCCGATCGTGAGGACGGGGTAGCGCGCGGCGTACTCGACGGCCATCAGCGTGCCGTCGTTCTGGGCGAAGAAGGTGGCCGCGTCGAGCCGCTCCTCCTCGACGACGGTCAGGAGGCCCTGCGTCACGTCGCGGGCGATGCCGTGCAGCGCCGCGTTCAGCACCGTCGCGTTCTCGCGCTCGAGCAGACCCAGCGCGCCGATCTCGTGGCTGAGCGAGACGGGGACGTCGACCCCGACGTGGTCGGCGACGAGCGCTGCGACCTCGAGCTCCTGCTCCGGGAACGACGGGCTGAAGATGCCGCAGACCGCGACCGCGTCGAACCGGCCCTCGAGCGAGTCGAGGAACCGGCGGATGCCGTCGACGTCGAGCGGTGAGATCGGGTAGCCGTCGATCAGGTGCCCGCCGCCGGCGAGCAGCGCCCCGGCGAGCACGGTCTCGCGGAGGTCGGCGGGCCAGCCCGAGAGCGAGGGGAACTCGGTCGAGGCGGGCGCTCCGAGCCGGATCACAGCCACCCGGCCGAGGTCGCGGCGCCGCACGATCGCGTTGGTGGCGTGCGTGGTGCCGAGCATGACCCGCGAGACGCGCTCGCGGCCCTCGCCCAGCTCGCCCAGCACGACCGAGAGGGCGGCGCGGATGCCTCCGGTGACGTCCTCGGTCGTGGCCTGCTTGGTCCAGGCGATCACGGCGCCGTCGGCGTCGAGCACGACCGCGTCGGTGTTGGTGCCGCCGACGTCGATGCCGACGGAGAGGTCGCGGGCGCTCATCGGGCCACCTCCGTGGCGGCGCCGTCGAACGGCACGTACTCGAAGTCGAAGTCGAACGCCGCCGGCCCCGCCAGCTCGATGCCCCGCGGTGTCCGCCAGAGCGGATCGCACGCCCACGCGAGCACGCTCACCCGCTGCCCGAAGCGGAGCATCTCGGTCGAGATCGCCTCCCCGGTCTCGGAGTCGAGGATCGTCACCAGGTCGGGCACGCTCACCACCACGCCGCCGTCCTCGATGACGACGAGGTTCTCGTTCTGGATCTCGACCCGCACCATGCGGCTCCGATCGGCGCCGACGCCGTCGATGGTGACGGAGCCGCGGGTGAAGCCGCCCTCGGTGCTGCGGTCGATGTCGATCACCTTGCCGCCGATCAGCACGGCGGCGCCGAGCTCCTCGGCGATGTCGACGACCGGGTCGATCGAGCCCAGGAGGCGGCGGCCGACCTGGATCGCGCGGCTCACCGTGCCCTCGATCACCGCGCCGGGCGCCGTCTCGTGGGTGAGGAGGTAGTGGGCGCCGAGCGCGATGCCGCCGGCCGCGACCGTGAAGGCCCGCGCGTGGCGCTCGAGCCAGGCGATGTCGATCGTCCGCAGCACCGTGACATTGCCGACCACGTCGCTCATCACCGCGAACTCGCTGGCCAGGCCCGCGACGTTCATCGAGATCATCGTCGCCTTGGGGAAGGCGCGGCCCATGCCGTCGGCATCGAGCACCGCGAGGCCGAGCTCGGCCGCCCAGCCGACCGGGGCGACTCCGTTGCTGCCGCCGATCTCGGCGGCCATGACGGCGGTGATGGGCCGGCCGACGAGCCGCTCCACCTCGCGGAGCAGCGTGTGCACCTGGCTGCTCGAGCCGAGCATCTCGATGCCGACGGAGGGGGCGCCCATCCCCGACAGGATGATGACCGCGTCCTCGGGTCCGAGATCCTCCACCCCGATCATCCTCACCGGCCCGTTCGCCTCGATCGCGTTCTCGACCGACAGCTGCGAGCCGTGCACGGATCCGCCGCCTCCGGTTCCGAAGACGGCGCAGCCGGCGGCCAGGGAAGCGACGTCGTCGCGGGTGATCAGGCGCACGGCGGTGGTTCCGGCGGAGGGCGTGAAGCTCATGGTTCGAGGCTAATCAGGCCGATGGCCGGACGGAATGTGCCGACAGCATGAGGAAATGCGGCAGATTG
Source organism: Rathayibacter sp. VKM Ac-2803 (assembly GCF_009807175.1). Classification (NCBI taxonomy): domain Bacteria; kingdom Bacillati; phylum Actinomycetota; class Actinomycetes; order Micrococcales; family Microbacteriaceae; genus Rathayibacter; species Rathayibacter sp. VKM Ac-2803. The sequence goes on from NZ_WUCD01000001.1 coordinate 1,429,111, forward strand.
TTCTCATGGCACAGACATCGCTCGCCCACGTCCTCGAGCACGGCGAGCAGTTCGACATGGTCTGCCGCGCGGGCGCCGTCGACGGAGTCGCGCTCAGCGGAGTCGAGATGCTCGCGCTCGACGACGTCGGCCGGGCCTCGCCCGGTCACCTGGTGATCGTCCTGCACGGCGCCGAGCAGCCGCGGGCCTACCAGCTCGACATCGTGATCCGCCGCGCGATCGCCGCCGAGGTCGCCGCGCTGCTGTTCGTCGGCGAGATCACGCTCGCCGCGACATCGCGCTCGCTGGCCGACCGCGGTGCGCTGCCCGTGCTCACCGCGAACGCGGCCCCCTCCGAGCTCGCTGTCTCGATCGACCGGCTGCTGCGCGGCGGTGCGGCCGAGGCGCTGGGCCGCGCGGAGCACGCGATCGCCGTGGCCGCCGCCGCGTGCGGCCCCGGATCCGGCGAGGGGGAGCCGCTCGACGCGCGCTCCGCCGTGCTCGACGCCGCGAGCGCCGCACTCGGGGTCACCCTGCGGATGATCGAGGACCCGGCCGTCACCTGGACCGACTCCGACGCGGTCTGCATCGGCGAGGTCGCGGTCGGCCGCCTCGTCGCCGACCAGGCCGAGACCGCCGTCGCGATCGCCCTGCCCGTCGTCGCCGCCCTGCTCTCGCGCGCCCTGCAGCGCGAGTCGCAGCTGCGCTTCGGCCCCGCCCGCTCCCGCGCCGACCTCGTCGTCGAGCTGCTGCTCGCCGAATCGTCCCGGATCGACGCGCTCGCCGTCGACGCCGCCCGCGCGGGACTGCCCGTCGCCTTCGCGCACGCCGCCGCCTGGATCACCCCGCGCCACCGCGACGACCCCGAGCGGCGCCTGCCCGCCGCCCCCATCGCGGCCCTCGAGCTGAACGCCTTCCAGCTCACCGACGGCCGCGACGAGACCTGGCACCTCGCCGTCTTCCACGACGACCTCGTGGTCGTCGCCTCGGAGGAGTCGGGCGCCCCCGACCACCAGCGGCGGGTCCGCGACGTGGTCGAGCGCCTCGTCGCGCACGGCACAGCCCTCGCGGGTGAGGGCTGGACCTTCACCGTCGGCCTCGGCACCCCGCAGTCCGGTGCCTCCGGCCTCCGCCAGTCGGCCACGGAGGCGCGCATCACCGCCGGCTCGGCCGTCGCCGCGGGCCGCCTCGGCGCGATCGAGGTGACCGACGTGACGGGCCTCCGCCGCGTGCTGCTCGACTTCTACGCCTCTCCCCTCAGCCGCGCCCTGCTCGACGACGTGCTCGCGCCGCTCGACGCGCTCGGCGCCGAGCGCTCCGCCATCTCGGTGCGCACCCTGCTGGCCTACCTCAGCAACCGCAACTCCCTCGCGCGCGCCGGCGAGGTGCTCCTCCTGCACCCGAACGCGGTGAACTACCGCATCCGCCGGATCGAGCAGTCCCTCGCCCTCGACCTCGACGACCCGGACACGCGCTTCGCGCTCGAGCTGGCCTGCCGCCTGCGCCTGATGGCGACGACGCCGTGAGCCGGGTGACCTGCGCTAGGCCGTCGGCTCTGCGGCGAGAGCGTCAGCCAGTCGGCTGTTGCCGCGGAGCCAGGACGCGAGGTCCCTGTCGAGGATCGACGCAAGGGTGAGGCACGCGCGAGAGCCCTGCCCCGCACTGATGCGTCGTCCCTCGCCCGGAAGAGGGATGCCCGTCAGGATCGGCTCGTGGTGCGCCGCCCGATTCCGAAGAGCATGGATGTCCTTGAGGACGCGGAGGGTCCAGGTCCGCGTGTAGTGCGCCCCCTCCGAGGCGGCGACGGCCCGTCCGCCGGGGAACGCGGTGTGCAGATCGTCTCGCCAGAGCGTCTCGTAGCTGACCGGCCGCCTGAGTGGCCCTGTGCCGATGTCGCCTCCTGATTCGAGGAGATTCCGCCAGAACCCGAACATGAGCTGCGCGACCACGCGCCCGGGCGTGCGTCGGTTCGCCGGGACGTCCTGCCATGCGCGGGACGGAGCCGCCAGCGAGCGGTTGTCGAGCCCGACGTCCTCGCTGTACCAGTCGGGACGCCCCGCTCGGCGTTCGAGAGCCTCGCTCATCGCGTTCCGCAGGGCGACCTCGAGGATCGCGATGTCCGCCATCGCCGCCGCGGCGACGTCGCGGTCCCAGAGGTACAGCACCAGCGAATCGCGCCCGGATCGCGTGCCCTCCGCGCGGTACGTTCCGAGGCGGTCGGGTGAGATCGCTCGAAGAAGCGCTCTTCGCTCGGACGAGGTCGGGCTCACCGTCGGGTCTCGCCGGTCGGATTCACGAGTGGTAATCTACGAACGAATTCCCCCAGTGTGCCTCTCCGGGCGTGAACCGTGACGCACCGGGGGTTCTTTCGTTTCGGGCGCCGCTCGCTGCCCGCTGCTCATCTCAGCAGCCCCGTCACCCCCGCCGCCAGCTCCACCGCCGCGCGCTCGAAGTCCGCCCGCCGCGCGTGCACGTCCTCCGTGATCCCCACGAGGCACGCCGCCGCGACCACCGCGCCGCTCGCGTCGCGGATCGGTGCCGACACCGAGGTCATGCCGGCAGCGTCGTAGGCCTCCATCGTCAAGACTCCGTCGCGGCGCGCCCGCTGCCTCCGGCGCAGGAGGCGGGCCAGCTCCCGCGGGGTGTGCCGGGCGGGGAAGAGGAGCCCCAGCTCGTCCTCCTCGAGGTCCATCAGCATCGTGGGCCCGCCGTCCGAGCCGACGATCGGATGGGCGCGGCCCAGCCACGGGATCATCGCAAGCCCTGCACCCGGCGGCTGCAGCTCCTCGACGACGGTGAGGCTGCGCATCCCCGCGAGGACGGTGATGAAGCCGCACGCTCCGAGTCGCCGGGCGGTCTCCGCGACGAGCGGCCCGCCTCCGTCGACGAGGAGGGCCGCCGTGGCGGCGCGGGACCAGCCGTGCACGATCCAGCCCAGGCGGTACTCGCCGGCGGTCGACGTGACAAGGCCCGCTCGCACGCACGAGTCGAGCAGCCGCACGGCGCGATCGCGGCGGAGCCCGGCCGCCGCCGACGCTCCGGCCGCCGTGTCGGGCCCGTCGGCGAGGTGCTGCAGGAGGCGCAGGGCCGCCCCGATCGCGGAGGGCGCGGGCACCGCCTCCGCCGCCGCTCGCACGGCGCCCGGCTCACCCAGGCGCGCCTCGATGCTCGTGCGCGCCACGGCGAGGGCGCGCCTGATCCGCGGCCCGTTCTCGGCGAGCCGGTTCGCGGGCAGCCGCGCCGCGAGCACCGCGACGCACTCGCCCGCCGGGGTGAGCAGCGGAGTCGCGATCTCGACGCTCCCGCCCGACGCGGACTCGGACGGCGCACCCCGGCCGTCGCCGGCGAGCGCGATCGCGGAGGACTCGTCGGTGATCGCCTCGCCGACCTCCGCGGGCGCGTGCAGCGTCCACGACGACGTGATGCCGGCGACGACCCGGGGCGACGGCGCGGACCCGGCGGCCAGCACGACGGTCTCACCCGTCTGCTGCGCGGCGAGCGTGAGCGCGAACCGCAGCGTCCGCGCGAACGGCGCGGCGGCGCGACCCGAGAGCCGCACGGCGGCCCGGCCGAGACGGTAGCTGCCGTAGGCCGGTCCGCGCTCGATCAGGCCCGAGCGCTCGAGCTCCGCGCACAGTCGCGAGGTGCCGCTGAGGGGCGCGCCGAGCGCCTCCGCGATCGCACCGACGGCCAGCGGGATCGTCGGGTCGGGACGCTCGCCGAGCAGCCGGACCACCCGGAGGGCGGCCGTCACGCGCATCGTCACCGCTCACTCCGTCCGCAGGATCGGCAATCCACTGCACGGTGGATTGCTCTCAGTACGCACCCTACCCATCGCGGCTCCCGCACTTCCTACAGTGATCCCACCCCGCACCGACCAGAGAGAGCAGTCACCGCATGGAGCACGTCGATGTCGCCGTCGTCGGCCTGGGCGCGATCGGCAGCGCCGCCGCCTACCACCTCGCCCGGCGCGGAGCCCGCGTCGTGGCCTTCGAGCAGTTCGAGCTCGGCCACGTGCGCGGCGCGTCGCACGACACCTCGCGGATCATCCGCACCTCCTACGGCGCCCCCGAGTACGTGCGCCTCGCCCAGGCGGCCTACCGCGACTGGGCCGAGTTCGAGGCCGTCTCGGGCGAGACCCTCGTCAGCGTCACCGGCGGAGTCGTCTTCTTCCCGCCCGGCAGCCCGTACTCGGCGGAGGCGTTCCGCGCGAGCCTCACCGAGACCGGCGTCCCGTTCGAGCTGCTCACGCCGGCCGAGGTCGCGGCGCGCTGGCCGCAGTTCGTGCTGCCCGCCGCCACGCAGACGGTCCACACCGCCGACTCCGGCATCGTGCACGCCTCGCGCTCGGTCGCCGCGCTGCAGATGCAGGCGCGGCAGCACGGCGCCGAGCTCCGCGACCGCACCCCGGTCGAGCGGCTGACCCCGGTCGACGACGGCGTCGTCGTGCACACGGCTCGCGGCGACGTGCACGCCGGCAAGGTGATCGTGGCGGCGGATGCGTGGACCAACGCCCTGCTCGCCCCGCTCGGCGCCGAGATCCCGCTCGTCACCATGCAGGAGCAGGTCAGCTACTTCGGTCCGAGCGACCCGGGTGCCTTCGACCGCGAGCGCTTCCCCGTGTGGATCTGGGAGGACGAGCACTGCTTCTACGGCTTCCCGACCTACGGCGAGCCGACGATCAAGGCCGCGCGCGACGTCTCCGACAACCTGATGTCGCCGGACGAGCGCACGTTCGCGCCCTCACCCGGGCTGCTCGACGAGCTGAGGGCCTTCCTGGCCGCGGTCGTGCCCGCGAGCGGCGAGGTCCTCCGGACGCTCACCTGCCAGTACGCGCTGACCCCCGATCGGCGCTTCATCCTCGGCCCGCTCGACGAGCACCCCGACATCCTCGTCGGCCTCGGCGCAGGCCACGCCTTCAAGTTCACGCCGACCCTCGGCCGCGTCCTCGCCGAGCTGGCCCTCGACGGCACGACCACCGAGGACGTGTCGGCGTTCGGCGTCGCTCCGCCCGTGGCCGCGCCGGTCCTCGGCTGAACGCGCGGCCCCGGGCGCGCCGGGCCCGCGGCGGGCGTCCCCGAGCCCCTCGTCGAGTACGTCCCCGCCTGAGCGCTCCCGGCCTCAGAGCACGATGACGCCGTCGATCACGCCCTGCGCGACGTCGGTGACCCGCGCCTGCCGCGAGCGCGCGCGCTCACGGAGGATCGACCACGCCGCCTCCATGTCGACGTTGCGGCTGTGCGCGATGACACCCTTCGCCTGCTCGATGAGCACCCGGGCGTCGAGCGCGTGCTGCAGCTGGTCGCGGGCGAGCGACGCCTCGCGCACGGCGCGCTCCTGGACGAGCCCGATGGTCGCGACGTCGGCGATGGTCTGCGCGGCCGGGACGTCGGCGGGGTCGAGCGTGCCGGGCTTGTCGCGGAAGAAGTTGAGCGATCCGATGGTCTCGCGGCGCAGGCGCAGCGGCACCGCGTGCACCGAGTGGTAGCCGGAGTCGTTCACGCCGTGGGCGAAGGCCGGCCAGCGGGTCATGATCTCGTCGAGCGTCCCGGCCGTCACGACCGATCCCTGCTCGTACGACTCGACGCAGGGTCCCTCGCCCGCCGAGAGCTGCAGCGCCTCGATCAGGCGGAGGCGCTCGCTGGTCGAGGCCATCACGACCAGCTGGCCGTGCCGATCGGCGAGGACGATGCCGACGTCGACGGCGTCGAAGAGGGTGGCGCAGCGATCGACCAGATCGTGCAGGAAGTCGACGACGTCGAAGTCGTCCACCAGGGTGTCGGCGACGATCGTCAGAGTCTCGAGGAGCATCTGCTCGCGCACGGAACCAGCCATGGGGTCATCCTACTTTCGGGTCTGTTCCGCCACGATCCGGAGTGCCGTGATCCGGTCCGCCACGATCGGGCGAGAAGTCGAGCCGGCGCTCCACGATCCGGGCGGCGACCTCGCGCACGCTCAGGCCCGCGGTGTATGCGTGGACGCGGATGGTGAGCAGCGCCTCCTCCGGGGTCGACCCGGTCTGGGCGATCACCATGCCGGTAGCCTGGTGCACCTCGCGGCGCGACAGCGAGGGGTCTCGCACCGCGACTCCGCTGTCGGCTTCGTCGAGCGCCCGGGCGACGACGGAGCGGGCGAGGAGGGTCGACAGGTTCGCGGCGAGGCGCAGCTGCTCGGCCTCGAGCATCACGGCGGAGTCGCTGTAGAGCGAGACCGCACCGATGCTCAGGGTGCCCACGAGGAGGGGGACGGCGAGCACCGAGCACACCCCGACCCGGGTCAGGGTCGAGGCGAAGAACGGCCAGAGCTCGCGGTCGTGATCCACCCGCATGCTGACGGGACGGAGGGTGCGGTAGGCGTTCCAGCTCGGGCCCTCGCCGAGGTCGATCTGCGCTCCGTCGAGGCCCGCCGCGCGCGAGCTGCTCGCGACCAGCGTCTCGATGTCGAAAGGGCGGCCGAGGGCGGACGCGGCGGCGTCCTCGACCGGCAGCAGGGTGACGAAGGATGTCAGCAGCGAGTCGAGGTCCCGCTCGTGGCCGCCTCCGGGAGCGGGGGTGAGTTCGCCGATCACGAGAATCGACGGTAGCGGTCGCGCAGCGGGGGTGTCAGCAGGGTGGACATCACGGGAACCTTCGATCATCGGTCGATGACGTATCTCCGCGGTCTCAGGGCGCGCACGCTGCAGCGAAGCCTACCCCGTGTTCCTCAGGCCGCGATGGCGTGCTCGCGGTTCCGGTCGTCAGAGAGGTTCAGCCCGATTCCACTGTTCGAGCTCGCGACGAGCTGCTCGATCCACTCGCGGTTGAGCGAGGGGATCCGGCTGCCCGAGAACTCGAAGTGCAGCGCCACCCCGGTCGCGATCCAGACCGCCTGCCGTCCCGTTCCGGTGTCGCGGCTGGGCACCCAGGTCAGGTAGCCGCTCTCCGAGCGGCGGAGCTTCAGGCCGACCACCATCTGCAGGTGCGTGAGGATCCGGTCGTCGAACTCGAAGCTGCGGTTGTCGTAGTGCAGGACGCCCATGCGGAAGGCCCTTCGTCGAAGCGGTCTCGCCGAGGGCAGGGGCGGTCAGTCCGGCAAGTGTCGCAGATGGAGGACGCCGAGGGAAAGGGAACGTCCGTCGGAAAAGAAGGGGGTGGCGTTCCGGCCCGTGATCGGCAGGGGTTCCGCCGCCCGGTATCCACCCGTCCTGGGTCTGGTGCAGTGCCGCGCTCCGGGTCTAACGTGTCGGTCGGCGGCCTAGACCCTGTTGCCGACGTCACTGACGACGAGAGACAGGGGACAGGCCGATGTCGCACTTCCGAGGAGCCCCGACCGCTCCCGCTCCGCTCCTCGAGCGACGGTCGAACCGCATCCTCCGAGCCGACGTCCTCGACGACGACTCCGCGACGGGGGAGGCGCTCACCGGGCTCCTCGCCGCGCTGAGCGTCCCGGGTGCCATCGACGCGGGCCTCGCTGCAGCTGTTTCGGCGCACGCCCGAAGTCTCCGAGCCCGCCTCGGCGAGTCCCGCGTCCTCAGAGGTTCGGCCTTCGACGGCCGGGTGATCGTCGTCGAGGGGTTGCCGCTCGCGCCGCTGCCCGGGCGGATCGACTGCGGCTAGCGCCGGTTCGACAGCTCTAGCGCGGCCGGGTCTTCAACGGCACCGTCGGCAGCTCGGCGAGCGAGGGTGCGACGAAGCCGATCACGTCGGAGTAGTGCTCCTCGTCTCCCGAGCGCACGAACGACCAGCACTTCAGCGAGGCGGGCCGGTCGCGCAGCGGCAGAGGGCTCGCCTCGACGGCGATGACGGAGCCGGAGTGGTACACCACCCGGACCGGGACGGTCCGGCGCTTGCCGGCGACGGTGTGCGTGGCGGAGGCGCGGAGCCGGTCGCCCTGGCGGTCGATCCCGATCGCGAGGATCGAGCCGAAGTCCTCCGAGGCTGCGCCCATGCCGATCTGGAAGTCGGCGTCCGGTCGGTCGAGGACGAACACGACGTCGAGGCCGCGGGAGTGGCGGACGGAGCAGGTCGCGGTCAGCACCCCGCGACCGAAGGCGTCCGCCCGGGCGTGCGAGTCGGCGAGGTGCTGCTGCGCGTCGCGCTCCTGCATCCGGTTCCCCTCGACGATCCCGCCCCCCACGTTAGAGGCACTTCTCCCGCTCCGGCGTCCCGGAGGCGACACGAGCGCGTTCTCCGGCCGGGCGGATCCTCTGCTCGGCGCCCGGCCTAGGATCGCCCCGTGACCGCCGACGCCCGCCTCGACTCCCTGCCGACTCCCGCCCTCGTCCTCGACGAGGCCGTCCTCGATCGCAACATCGCCGCGACGGCGGCCTCCGCCCACGCGCGGGGGCTGGCGCTGCGCCCGCACGCCAAGACCCACAAGTCGGTCGAGATCGCGCGGAGGCAGCTCGCCGCCGGCGCGGTCGGCCTCACCGTCGCGACGGTGTCGGAGGCGGAGGTGTTCGCCGCGGGCGGTGCGCGCGACCTCTTCATCGCCTACCCGCTCTGGCTCGACGCCGACCGCACCGCCCGCCTCCGCGGTGTGCTGGCGAGCGCGCGGGTGCGGGTCGGCGTCGACTCCGCCGAGTCGGCCGCCCGTCTCGCCGCCGCGATCCCGGAGGCGGAGCGCTCGGCTCTCGAGGTCGTCGTCGAGATCGACTCGGGGCACCACCGCAGCGGTGTCCTGCCCCTCGACGCCGGCGCCGTCGCTGCCGCGGCAGTGGCGGAGGGTCTCGACGTGGCCGGTGTCTTCACGTTCCCCGGCCACAGCTACGCCCTCGATCACCGGGAGTCCGCGGCGCGCGACGAGGCCGAGGCCCTCGCGGCCGCCGTCGACTCCCTCGCCCGCTCCGGCGTAGCCGCGCGGGTGGTGAGCGGCGGCTCGACCCCCTCCGCCGCCTTCGCCGACGCGGGAGTGCTGACCGAGCTGCGCCCGGGCGTCTCGTCCCTCGGCGACGCTCAGCAGTGGGAGATGGGCACGATCGGCCTCGAGTCGGTCGCCGTCACCGTGCTCACGACGATCGTCTCGCGCCGCCACGACCACCTCATCGCCGACGCGGGGAGCAAGGTGCTCTCCTCCGACCGCGGTGCCGCGTCGACCGGCTTCGGGAGGCTCCCCGCGTTCCCGGAGGCGCGCGTCACCGTGCTCTCGGAGCACCACGCGACGATCACCGGCGTCGACCTGTCCGTCGGCACCCGCGTGCGGATCGTGCCCAACCACGTCTGCACAGCGGTGAACCTCGCCGACGAGTACCGCGTGCTGCTCGCCGGCGGAGGCGTCGCCTCCTGGCCCGTCGACGCCCGCGGGCGCAACACTTGACGATCAGGCCGCGCGGCGCGGGATCGCGAGGCCGACGACGGCGGTGAGCCCGAGCAGCACGAAGGCCGAGGCGAACGCCGCGGTGGGGGAGGCCTGGTCGGCCAGCGCGCCCGCGAGCAGCGGTCCGATCACGCCACCCAGGTCGGAGGCGGCCTGGAACACCGACACGGGCCGACCGCCGCGCTCGCCGGCCGCGTCCCCGACGAGCGCGCCGGGCGCGGTCCCCATGAACGCGGCCGCCGCTCCGTAGACGCAGAGCAGCACGACGAGCAGCCACAGCTCGCCGACCAGCGGCATCGCCAGCATGGCGACCGCGGCGACCGCGAAGCCTCCGATCAGGGCGGGCCGCCGGCCGACCGTGTCGACGAAGCGCCCCGCGGGGGCGAGCGCGAGGGTCTGCACCACCGCGGCGATCGCGAAGGCGATGCCGGTCCAGGCCGGATCGCCGCCCAGCCCTTCGACGACGAGCACGGGCACCAGCGTCGCCCGCACCCCCATCGCCGACCAGCCCAGCGCGAAGTTGGCGAGCACCGCGCTCTGGTAGCGGCGATCGCGGGCGACCTCCCGGAGGGGCTTCGCCGTGACCGGAGCGGCCGCGTCCGCCGCCCGCTCGGGCCGGCGCAGCAGCACCAGGCCGACCACGCCGGCGACGGCCAGGGTGCCGGCGTAGAAGAAGAAGGGAGCGGTCAGCGAGATCGCGCTGAGCACGCCTCCGATCGCCGGCCCCGCCATGCCGCCGAGCAGGAACCCGCCCTGGTAGAACCCGATCGCGCGTCCGCGCCGCTCCGGAGCGGCCGTGCGCAGCAGGAGCGTCATCGCGGCGACCGAGAACATCGCGGAGCCGACTCCGCCCGCCCCGCGCAGCAGCAGCAGGTGCGGGTAGTCGCCCGCGAGACCGACCAGCGCGCTCGACACCGCGACGATCCCGATGCCGCTCGCGAGCACCACGCGCTCGCCGAAGCGATCGACGAGCGGCCCGACGAACGGATTCGCGACCAGCCGCATCAGCGCGAACGCCGACACGACGGCGCCGACCTCGACGTAGCCGACGCCGAAGCTCCGCACGAACACGGGCAGCACCGGCACGACGACGCCGAAGCCGAGCATCACGAAGAACGCGACGATCCCGAGGACCTTCACCTCGCGGGGGAGTCGCTCCGCCGGGCCACGGGACTTCCACGGAGAACGCACCCATCGACGCTACCCCGTGCGGTGCGCTCGCCCCGTCGCACCGGAGCTGCGCATCCCGCGCCAGCGGTTCCTCTGAACCGCCACAGAGAATACCTTCGTCTCCTGTGAGCAATACTCACTATCAACTGAGTTCGAGAAGTCCGACTGATGCGGCTCGACTCGACGAAGAGGAATGAGGAATCCATGGACGGGATGAAGACACGCACGAGGAACGTGACGCGCTCGCTCGTTGTCTCCCTGCTCATCGCGCTCGGCGCAGCCGGAGGTGCCACGTCGGCATCTGCCGTTCCGAACACCGTGAACAAGATCTGCGCTTACGAGTACCAAGGCCGGTGCGTGAAGTGGTACACCGGAACGTCGACGTGCTACCACATCTACGAGACCAACCAGCCGGAGTATCGGAAGAAAGCCTGCGCAGTCTGGGCCGCGACGGGACACATGTACGTGGAAGGCTAGGTCTCTCGTGGCACTGATGAGGAGGACCGGAGCGGCACTGCTCACCGTTCCGGTGCTCCTCGTCAGCGGGTGTGCACTGCCCGGAGGCAAGCAGGACGAGTCACTCTGCGCTCCTCTAGAGGAGTCCTGGAACGCCTTCGCAGCAGACCCGACGATCGTCAATCGTTCGTCTTTCGAGGACGCTCTGGATTCCTTCGCCTACGACTCCTCCACTTCGACGTCGGCCGATGCGGCGCGGTTGGCCGAGCAGAACCTTCTCGACGGCCTCGCGGGCGACAGGACCACGAGCCGATACTTCTGGAACTCCCTCGATCTCGTCGCGGCCGAGTGCGCCGAGGTGGGTGAGGAGCTCTCCTTCGACCGGCACGGGGAGCCTCTCCAGACCATCGCAGGCAGCGGCGCAGGGGCGTGATCGGCGCCGATACGTCCACGCGGTGTCGGGCTCGACGCGGCTCGATGGGGGATCACCGCGTCCTCTCGACATCGATGACGGGCGCCTGGTCGTGCTCTGGGGTCAGGGGGTCATCGACGCGAGATCCACCGCCCGCCCTCGCGCGGTCAGTGCGCCGCGTAGAACTGCGCGAACGCCTCCGTCTCGTCGCTGTCGCCCCGGAAGACCGCGCCCTGGACGACGACGGTCGGCACCTGCTCGATCGCCGCGATCTCGTCGGTGACCGGCAGCGGTCCGGTGAGCGCCGACCGCGTCAGCTCGGTGACCCAGCCCTGCATCGAGGGGAGCTCGCGCCGCATCGCCTCCTCGTCGCCTCCGAGCAGTGCCGCCAGCGCGAGGAGCTCGTCGTCGCTCAGGCCGGGCGTGTTCTCATCGGGCTGATGGGCGAACAGCGCCTCGAAGTAGCCCTGCGCGTGCTCGGGAGTCGCCGCCGCTACCGCGATGAACGCGGCTGCGGCGCGAGTCGAGTACTGCGTACCCTGTGACAGCCGGTCGAGGACGGTGATCGGATGGATCCGGACTGTCGCCCTCCCGGCCTCCGCCTCGGCGAACAGGAGCGGCGCGGAGCCCTCCTCGAAGATCCTGCAGTAGGGGCAGAGCGGATCCACGTAGAGATCGACGATGCGCGCGCCGTCGCCGAACCGCACGAATCCGCCGTCGAAGTCGACCGCTCCCCGGGTGCCTGTCGGTCCGATCGTCGGACCGCTCGTCACCGCGACGGCCGAGGTCGGGGTGGGACCCGACGCGACCGGGACCGCGGGCGCTGCGGAGCACCCGGCCAGGGTCGCGAGGAGGAGAGCGGTCGGAAGGAACGCCGGACGTCGGCGGAGAAGAACGAGCATCCGACGACGATAGCGAGAAATGCTCGGGTCCGGTTCCCACGCAGCGCCGGATGTCCACCCGGGGTCTCGTGGAATGCCACGGGCTCGGAGGCGTTGTCGTCAACGATGACTTCCGCAGCAGAACAGCCCACTTCCTCCGCTCCGCACGCCCTCGTGGTCGGCGCCACCGGCATCGGAGGCTCCGCCCTCGTCGATCTGCTCGCCGAGCGCGGCTGGCCCGTCACCGCCCTCTCGCGCCGGCCGATCGCCGAGCGGCCCGGCGTCACTCCGCTCTCGGCCGACCTGCGCTCGGCCGACGACCTCGCCCGCGTCCTCGCCGGCGAGCAGCCGACGCACGTGTTCTTCACCGCGTGGTCGCGCCAGGCGACGGAGGAGGAGAACATCGCCGTCAACGGCGGCATGGTCCGCGATCTGCTCGCCGCGCTCTCGCACGCGCCGCTCGAGCACGTCGCACTCGTCACCGGGCTCAAGCACTACCTCGGCCCCTTCGAGGCCTACGGGCAGGGCGCGATGCCCGACACCCCGTTCCACGAGGAGGAGGCGCGGCTCGACGCGCCCAACTTCTACTACGCGCAGGAGGACGAGCTCTTCGCCGCCGCTGAGCGCGACGACTTCACCTGGTCGGTGCACCGCTCGCACACCGTGATCGGCCACGCCGTCGGCAACGCGATGAACATGGGGCTCACCCTCGCGGTCGCGGCATCGATCCACCGCGCGCAGGGCACCCCCTTCGTCTTCCCCGGCTCGCCCACGCAGTGGAACGGCCTGACCGACATGACCGACTCGACCGTCCTCGCCGAGCAGATGCTCTGGGCGGCGACGTCCGAGGCGGGCCGCGACCAGGCCTTCAACGTGGTCAACGGCGACGTCTTCCGCTGGCGCTGGATGTGGTCGCGGATCGCCGAGCACTTCGGGGTCGAGCCCGTCGGCCCGGGCGAGGAGCCGCAGCCGCTCGAGCAGCAGATGGCCGACGCGGGCGAGACCTGGCGGCGCCTGGTGCGCGAGCACGACCTGGTCGAGCCCGACCTCGAGCGCGTCGCCTCCTGGTGGCACACCGACGCCGACCTCGGCCGCCGCATCGAGGTCGTCACCGACATCAGCAAGTCGCGCCTGGCCGGGTTCACGGTGCACCACCGCACCGTCGACTCGTTCACGGCGCTGTTCGACCGCTACCGGGCGGAGCGGCTGATCCCGTAGCCCGCCGGGCTCCGGCCCCGATCGGTCGCCGACCCGTCGCCGCTCGTACACCCGGGCGACACCCTGTGTCTCCCGGCGCTGCCTAGCGTCACGGCATGGCGGCGGCGGTGGAGACCAGGTGATCGAGCGGGTGGACCCGTTCCTCGGCACCGAGGCGACCCTCCTGCCGGAGCCGACGGGGCTCGCGGCGACCTGGTGGTCGCCCAAGCCGCAGATCGGCAACACGCATCCGGGTGCGACCTTCCCGCTCGGGATGGTCTCGGCGTGCTCCTACTCCGGGGCCTACCCCACCGGCTACGGCCGCTACGACCTGGCGCTCGAGGGAGTGCCGCCGACGATCCACGACGGCCTCGTCGCCTCGGGATTCACGCACTTCCAGCAGTCGGGCACCGGCGCGATCCGCAAGTACTACAACTACCTCCGCGTCACGCCGATGCTCGAGCCGCTGGACGAGCTCGGGCGCAGCTGGGAGCTCGAGGACGAGGTCGCCGAGCCGGGCTACTACGCCGCGACCCTCTCCTCGGGCATCCGCGCCGAGTTGACGGTCGGGCCCTCCTCGGTGGTGCACCGCTACACCTTCCCGGAGCACCGCAGCGCTCGCGTGGTCGTCGACCTCTCGCTGGGCGGCCTGGCGATCCCCTCCGGGGCGACCGTGCCCCTCCGCTCGCACCTGCACTCGATCTCGCCCGGCGTCGCCGCCGGTGAGGTCGTGATGGAGGGGGCACCGCTCGCCGTCCACCTCGAGTGCGACGCCCTGCCCTGGCGGCAGATGCTCTGGTACGACCGCCGGCTGATGCCCGGCGGCACCCGGCTCGACTTCGACCACATCCGCCCCACGACGCTCCGCCCGTTCGGCCTGATGTGGGCCGGCCCGAGCACGGCCGGCCAGACCGTCGAGCTGCGGATGGGCTTCTCGCTGCGCGGCACCGACCGCGCCCGCGAGAACCTGCACCGCGACGTGCCGCCGACCGGCACCGGCTTCGACCAGCGCCGCGACCGCACCCGCAAGACGTGGCGCAAGCGCCTGCGCGCGGTCGCGGTCGACACCCCGTCGCCCGAGCGTGAGACCGTGTTCGCGACGGCGCTCTACCACTCGCTGATCAAGCCGTGCCTGGCCCCCGACGAGAGCCCGTTCTGGCCGAGCGACGGCCCGTTCGTCTTCGACATCAGCACGATGTGGGACATCTACCGCACTCAGCTGCCGCTGCTCACCGCGCTCGTCCCCGACCGCGCGGTCGAGATCGGAGCCGCGCTGCTCACCATCTGCGAGGAGGAGGGCAACTTCCCGATCGGCTACCGGATGGCCAAGGGCAGCGACCGCTTCTCGCGCCAGGGCAGCGCGCTCGCGCACACGTTCCTCGCCGATCTCTGCCGCCTCGGGCTGCCCGGCATCGACTGGGAGGCGGCGCTCGTGCACATGAGCGAGGACCTCAAGCGCACCTACGGCGAGGAGTTCCTCGCGGTGGGGGAGGCGCACCCGATCAGCCACACCCTCGACCTCGCGCACGGCTACTGGTGCACGGCGGTCGTCGCCCGCCATGTAGGCGATCGCCTGCTCGCCGAGCAGCTCGAGGAGCGGGCGGCCCAGTGGGTCAACGCCTACGACCTCCGCTCGGGACTCCTGAAGGACTCGACATACTACGAGGGAACGCGCCACAACTACTCGTTCCGGCTGCTGCACGACATGGCCGGCCGCATTGCGCTGAGCGGAGGCGACGACGCCTTCGTCGCCCAGCTCGACGAGTTCTTCGGCTACGGCGCCGAGCCGGTCGTGCAGCCCGGCCTCCGCCCCGACCGCGCCGAGATGCTCGCCGGGGCGGCTCTCGGCCGTTTCGAGGGGCTGAACAACGAGCCCGATATGGAGGCGCCCTGGGCGTACCACTACGCGGGCCGCCCCGATCGCACGGCCGAGATCGTGCACGGCGTCGTTCACCAGCGCTTCGGCACGGGGCGCGGCGGGCTGCCCGGCAACGACGACTCCGGAGGGCTGAGCTCCTGGTACGTCTGGGCGAGCCTCGGGCTGTTCCCCGTCGCCGGCCAGGGGCAGCTGCTGGTCAACGCGCCCGCCTTCGCGCGGGCCTCGCTCGCGGTCGGCGGCGCCGACTTCGAGATCCGGACGACCGGATTCGTCGAGCCCGTGCCCGGCGGACCCGTCCAGTACGTCCAGTCGGCCGAGCTCAACGGCGCCCCGCTCGAGGCGAGTGCGATCAGCGCCGCCGAGCTGCACCGCGGCGGCGAGCTGACGCTCCACCTCGGCGACGAACCCGTCGGCTGGGGGAGCGAGGCGGCCCACCGGCCGCCCTCGTTCCCGCTCCGCTGACGCGCAGCGCCACTGCACTGCGGTACCACCGCACCTCGACACCACTGCACCCCGACCACCGATCACCCCCGAAGGAGCCCCATGGACCAGAGCACGCACGCCCACACCGTGCAGAACAGACTCGTCATCGTGGTCCGCGCCGATCCGGTGATCTGCGGGCACTCGGTCGAGGCCCGCAACCTCGCCGAGACCGCCCGCGAGCGCGGCTTCGACGAGGTGCGCATCGTCACCTGGCCGATCGAGCGGCTCCAGGCCGCGGGCCTCCCGCTCAAGCCGCTGGACGCGGTGCTGCCCTACAGCGACGGCATCATCGTCGAGCGTCCCGAGCCGGTCGGCGACTACAAGGTGCCCGACGGCCGCTTCCTGGCCGGCATGGTCGGCCGCCTCGTCGAGCTCTTCACCGACGGCGTCCCCACCGTCTGCCTGTCGCTCTACCTCAGCCCGCACACCATCGCGGTGTCGGATGCGCTGCGCGCGGCCTGGAGCACGGGACTC
The DNA here is from genome assembly GCF_009807175.1 of Rathayibacter sp. VKM Ac-2803. Lineage (NCBI taxonomy): Bacteria > Bacillati > Actinomycetota > Actinomycetes > Micrococcales > Microbacteriaceae > Rathayibacter > Rathayibacter sp. VKM Ac-2803. The sequence goes on from NZ_WUCD01000001.1 coordinate 1,445,336, forward strand.
CCCGTCGACGTCACCACGGTCGCCGAGGCGGTCGGCTCTGACGTCACGAACGTCGTCCGGCGCGCCGTCGAGGAGGGGCGCCTGGGCGCCGCCGCCCACATCTTCGCGTCGTACCTCTCGCAGGACCACTGCGTCGCCGTCTCGGAGTACACCCGCGACCTGATCGTCGAGGAGGCGGAGCGCATCGACGCCGCCCACGGCACCCGCTTCGCCGAGCAGTGCCGCGCCAGAATCGAGATCTCCTACCCGGCCATCGACTCCGACGCCTACACCCACCTCGACCCCGGAGTGGTCGACGAGGTCGTCCGCGCCCGCGGGCTCCGCACCGACGGCTACGTGCTCTTCCTCTCGCGCCTCACCGAGGCGAAGGGCGTCGAGGACCTCATCGGCGGCTTCGAGCGCAGCCGCGTCCATTCCGACCACGAGCTCGTCATCGCGGGCAGGGGCCCGCAGGAGGCGGAGCTGCGGCGTCTCGCGGCCGCGTCGCCGCTGGCGCACCGCATCCGCTTCCTCGACGACGTCGGCGACGCCGAGAAGCCCTACCTGATGGCCGGCTGCTCCGCATTCGTGCTGCCGAGCAAGCCGCGGCCGGAGTTCGTCGAGACCTTCGGCATCGCCCTCGCCGAGAAGATGCTGGCGGGAGGCGGCCCCGTCATCACGACGCTCACCGGCGGCATCGGCGAGGCCATCGGCGAGCACGCCTTCATCACGCCGGTCGACGACCCCGGCACGATCGCGTCACTGCTCGACCACGTCGTCCTCGACCTGTCGGCGGAGGAGCGGGCGCACCGCGCGCTCGCCGCCCGCGAGTACGCGCTGCAGTTCGACCGCCGCACCGTGTTCGACCGCCTCTTCGCGCGGATCCCGCGCCCGGTGCGCGCCGAGCACGCCCTCTGAGGGCGGGAGTCGTCCGCGATCAGGCGAGGGGCGACGACTCCGGCGCGGCCTGGGCGAGCAGCCACAGGCGGTGCCGGACGAAGCGGAGAGTGAAGCTGCGGCGCTCGCCTCCGTCGACGCGCTCGGCGAGCACTCGGATGCCGAGGACGGCGATCACCCGCCAGTGCTCGAATCCGTCGGACACGACGGCGGTGAACACCTCGCCGGGGACGACCTCGCGCGCCGCTGCACCACCGCCCGCGTCGGTGACGATCTGCGGTTCGCTGGACGTGTCGATGGTCATCGCGCCGACTCCTGAGGGTGGCGGACCTCGCGGTGGGGCTTCGGGGCCCCGGTCGTGTCCGCCCGCCGGATGCGAGAGGGGATCCCGGCATCCGGCGGTCGGTCATGAGTGCGGCCCGGGGGACGAGCCCGCCGAAACGTCCCAGCGCCGCCCTCGAAGTGTAGGGCCGGTGGATCGAGGCTGGCGCGAAATGTCAAGCACTTGCGAGCAAGTTCATATCTGCTGGATCTCTGCAGCGACCGGGCGGAGACGACACGAAGCCCGCCTCCGCTGCGGGAGACGGGCTTCGGGCGGGGCCGACTGCTCGATCGGGAGCCGTCCGGCTCGAGCGGGTCAGGCCGCGGTGTCGGAGCGGCGCATCGGCACGGCACCGGCGCTGGCGGGCTCGGCCACGATTCGCAGGCCGGTGCCGCTGTTGGCGCGCTCCATCAGGGCCTCGACCCACTCGGGGTTGATCGTGGGCTGGCGGCTGCCCTTGAACTCGAACTGGATCGGGATGGTGGGGTGCATCCAGACGCCGCGGCGGCCGGTGCCGGCCTGGGGGCTCGCGTCGAGGGTCAGCAGGAAGCGCTCGTCGCGCCGGAACTTGTTGATGATGACGATCTGGAGGTGGGCGAGCGCCCTGTCCTCGACCTCGATGGCGGCGGGAGGGGTGCCGTACAGGATGGTGCCCATGGTCTTCTCCGATCAGACGAGTGGGTGGTGCGGGACCACTGTATCGCTAGACAGGCTTTCTACTAGTCAAGCTAGTTATCGCTCGTCGGAGAATGACGGAAGTCGCGGCCGTCGACGGTCGGACCGGCCGAGACGACGCTCGCGCACGACGAGGATCAGGCCCGGCGGCGCTGGAACTCGAGGTCGACCAGGTCCGGCTCGGAGTCGTCCGCCGCCGTGTCCGGGACCTCGGCCTCGCCCTGTGCGGGCTTCTCGACGATGTCGCGCATCGTCTCGAGGAAGCGGATCACCGTGATGGCCTCGGCTCCCGAGAGCCGTGCCGCCGCCTCGAGCATCCGGCGGTGCATCTCGTCGAGGGTCTCGCGGACCTCGCGGTGCGAGGTCGGGGTCGCCACGATCCGGATCGCGCGTCGATCGCTCGGGTGCGGCTGCCGCTCCACGTGCCCGCTCTTGACGAGGCGGTCGATCAGGACGGTCGTGGAAGCAGAGGAGATGCCGAGGTAGGCGGCCAGGTCCTTCGGGCTGACGTGCTGCCCCGACTGCTGGCGGCGCATGAGGAACTGCACGGCGAGCAGGTCGTTCTCGCCCATGCCCATCGACCCGCGGGTGCGGCGGCGCATGGCGGTCTCGGCGGTGCGGAACGCGCGCATCGCGGCCAGGACCTCGACGGCACCGGGCTCGCTCGTCGCTCCGGGGTACCAGAAGGCCCCGGATCGATTCGTCGAGGCCTCGTCCATGCGCATCAGTTTAGACAGACGTGTAGCAAGAGCGTCTAGTTATGCACAACCCTGCCGTTCTGCTTGCGGAGGGAGGGTGCGCGCGGTACAACTCGAGTAGCTAGTTAGACAAGCTAGCGATTTACCCACCCCGCACCGACAAGGAGGACAGCGATGCTCGCCGCCGCGGACCTCGTCGACCACCTCCTCGGTGCGACCCTCGCCGACCGCTACCTCCTGCTCGAGCGCATCGGGGAGGGCGGCAGCGGAGTTGTCTACCGGGCCCGCGACCTGCGCCTGGCCCGTGCTGTCGCGGTCAAGGTGCACCGCTCGGCCGCGGGAACCCCGAACGAGCGCGCCCGCCGCGAGCGCGAGACGCGCCTCCTGATCGACTCGCGCCACCCGGCGATCGTCGAGGTGCTCGACCAGGGCGAGGTCGGCGAGTCGTCCTTCCTCGTGCTGGAGTACTTCGACCCGGCCGACCCCGCAGCCCAGTGGTTCGTCTCGGCCGACGAGCGCGTCGTCGCCGAGGTCGGCGCGCAGGTCGCCGACGCGCTGGCCCACCTGCACGAGCAGGGCGTGATCCACCGCGACGTGAAGCCCGACAACGTGCTCGTGCGCTCCCGTCCGATCCCCTCGGCGACGGCCCTCCGCGAGGCGAAGCTGAGCGACTTCGGCATCGCCCGGTCGCTCGACGACGCGCGGCTGACCCGCTCCGATCTCCTGGTGGGCACCGCGGCGTACCTCAGCCCCGAGAGCCTGGGGTCCGGAGCCGTCGGCCCCGCCTCCGACGTCTACTCGCTCGGCCTGGTGCTGCTCGAAGCACTGTCGGGCTCCCGTGCCTACAGCGGCACGACCCTCGAGATCTCTCTCCAGCGGATGCACCACTCCCCGGTTATCCCCGCGTCGGTGCCCGAGCGCTGGCGCTCACTCCTCGCGGCGATGACTGCTCTCGACCCCGCCGACCGCCCCGCCGCGCGCGAGGTGGCCCGTCGGCTCTGGGCCCAGGTGCACGGGCGGCCGGCCATAGAGGAGGCGCCCGTGCGGACCGGTCCGCACGCCGCCGTCGCCAGCGCGCTGGCGCTCATCGCCGCGGCGGTCTCGACGATCGCGCTGATCGGCCGTCCCGCCTGAGAGATCTCGCAGGAGGCGTCGAGCCGGGCTGACTACTCTCTCGAGCGTCCCTCGACCGACCCCGACCGTCCGCTGCCGCGGACCTCGAACGGAGCCGATCCCATGAGCCCGCGCCGCCTCTTCAGGATTCTGTCGATGGTCGAGGCGGTGACGTGGACCCTCCTGATCGCGGGAATGCTGCTGAAGTACGTGGCCGACGTCGGCGACTGGCCGGTGAGCGTGGCGGGGCCGATCCACGGTTTCGCGTTCTTGGCGTACGGAGCCGCTGCCCTCGTGCTCGCGGTGAACCAGCGCTGGTCGGCGGGTGCGACCCTCCTCGCAGTGGCGAGTGCCGTCGTCCCCTACGCGACGGTGCCGCTCGAGCGCGGCTTCGAGCGTCGCGGGCTCCTCGAGGGCCCGTGGCGGCGCGAGGCGGGCTCCGACCCGCGCGACCGGGGGATCCTCAGCCGGGTGCTCCGCTGGGCGCTGGGCCGGCCGGTGCTCGCGGGGGTGCTGGTGCTGGCCGCGGTGGCCGCGGTGTTCGCGGCGCTGCTGGTCGTCGGTCCTCCCGGGGGCGGCGAGGCATGAGCTGGACGGGGACGCGTCTCGATCCTCGCTGATCGAGCAGCCCGCTCAGCGGGCGTATCCAGCGGCGAAGCCGCGATGCGTCTCATTCGAGCGGGGAGGGAGAAGTCGGCGCCCGTCTCCCTTCATGCTGGTCGAGTAGCCCCGCAGGGACGTACCGAGACCCGCCAGCGTCAACAGATCAGCATTCTGACCTGGACTTCTGACGCTGTTGGTTCTCGATACGCCGCCTCCGGCGGCTGCTCGACCAGCATGCCGGTGACGAGCACAGGATCTTCCTCGCCAGTGCTCCGCTACGCCGTCTCGACGTCGATCAGGATCCCGGCGGCCCGGCGCGCGTGCAGCGCCGACTCGGGGGTGCCGGCGATCGCGGCGGTCGTCTGCGCGCCCTCGGCGAGGATCGCGAGCTGCGCCGCGAGCTCGGCGCCGCCGCCCGCCTCCTCGGCGAGCGTGGCGAGGAACTGCTGGAACGACTCCTTGTGATCGCGGGCGAGGCGGGCGACCGCGGGGTTCGAGGAGCCGAGCTCACCGAAGGCGTTGATGAAGCCGCAGCCCCGGAAGGAGTCCTCGGAGAACCAGTCGAAGAGGAAGTCGTAGATGGCGAGGAGCTTCTCGCGAGCGCCCGACTCGGAGTCGACGCGCGCCGTGACTCCGCGGGTCCACTGCTCGTGGCGGCCCTCGAGCACGGCGACGACGACCGCCTCCTTGCTCGGGAACTCCGAGTAGAGGCGCTTGAGCGAGACGCCCGCGGCCGTGCGCAGCTCGTCCATGCCGACCGACTGGATGCCGCGCTCGTAGTAGAGCCGATCGGCGGCGGCGAGGATCGCCTCGCGCGGGGCGAGCTCGAGGGTGGAGGACATCCCCCCATGGTAGGCGCTCAGGGAACGGGCGTTCTCGGTCGGGCTCGGGGGAGGGGCTGCCGTGTCGGACGTCGCTGCTAGCGTCGGCCGCATCAGCGAGAGGTGGAGCGCATGGTCATGGCGATGCAGGCGGACGACTTCGGAGGACCCTCGGCCCTCCGTCCGGTCGAGATCGACCCGGGAGAGCCGGGCCCCGGCCGGGTGCGGCTGCGGGTCCGCGCGGCCGGTGTGAACCCCTCCGATGCGAAGATGCTGGCGGGTGTCTTCGGGGGACGCACGCCCGTGCGGCTCGGCGGCGAGGTCTCGGGAGTGGTCACGGCCGTGGGGCCGGAGGCGGTCGGTCCGCTGGGTGCGGTGGCCGTGGGCGACGAGGTCGTCGGCTTCCGGGTCTCGGGCGGCTTCGCAGAGGAGATCGTCGTGCCCGCGGGCTCCGTGCTGCCCAAGCCGGCGGGGCTCGGCTGGGAGGCGGCGGCGGGCCTCCTGCTCACCGGGACGACCGCGGTGCACCTGCTCGAGGCCACCCGTGTCGCGGAGGGGGACACGGTGCTGGTGCACGGCGCGAGCGGAGCCGTCGGGTCGCTGCTCGTGCAGCTGGCGCGCGCCCGCGGTGCCCGGGTCGTCGGGACGGCGGGGGAGCGGGGCGAGGCGGTCGTCCGCCGCTTCGGCGGCGAGCCGGTCCGCTACGGGCCGGGGCTCGAGGAGCGGGTCCGCGCGCTCGCGCCGAGCGGCATCGACGTCGCCCTCGACGCGGCCGGCACCGACGAGGCACTCGACGTGTCGGTGGCGGTCGTCGCCGACCGCTCGCGCATCGCCACGGTCGCGGGCTTCGAGCACGCGGCTCGGCTCGGCGGCATCCTCCTGCTCGGCGGCGGCGACGGAGCCGACCCCGGCACCGAGATCCGGATGGCGGCTCGCGCGCCGCTGCTCGACAGCGCCGGCCGCGGCGAGCTCGAGGTGGTCCTCGGCCGATCGTTCCCGCTGCGCGAGGCGGCGGAGGCGCTCGAGTTCGTCGCCTCCGGTCGCGCGGGCGGCAAGGTGGTGCTTCTCCCCTGACTTCCCCCACCGCGACCGTGCTCGACCTGGAGGCGAACGGCCCGTTCGACCGCGTCGGGGCGGCGAGCCTCCTCCGCGCGCACTCCCTGCCGGGCGTCGACCGGATCGCCGCTGACGGTGGGCGGCTCGAGCGCCTCCTGATGGTCCATGGGGCGCCGCAGCCGATCGCGCTCGAGCTCACCGACACGGGAGTCCGCGTCGAGGCCGCCGCCGAGGTCGCGCCCGCCGTCGTCCGGCTCGTGCGTGCCTGGTTCGACCTCGACTCCGACATCGTCTCGATCGGCCGGGCGCTGTCCCGCGACCCGGTCCTCGCCCCGATGATCGCCGCGCGACCCGGGCTCCGCGCGACGCGGTACCCCGCGGCGTTCGAGGCCGCCGTGATGGCCGTGCTCGGTCAGCAGGTGTCCGTCGCCGCCGCCCGCACCTTCGGCGCTCGGGCGGTCGCGGCCTTCGGCGACGCGGGGGTCGGCGGGCTCGGAGCCTTCCCGAGCCCCGAGGCCCTCCTCGCGCCCGATCCCGAGGCGCTGCGCTCGGCGATCGGAGTCACGCGGGCTCGCGCGGCCACGGTGCGGGCGGTGGCCGAGGCCTTCGCGAGCGGTCTCGACCTCGACCCCGGCGGCGACCCTGTCGAGCAGCGCCGCCTCCTGCTCGCCATCCCCGGGATCGGGCCGTGGACGGCCGACTACCTGCGGCTGCGCCTCCTGGGCGATCCCGACGCGTTCCCGGCCGGCGACCTCGTCCTCCGCCGCGCGCTCGGCGGCATCGGCACCGCGGCGGCCGAGGCGGCCTCGCAGCCGTGGCGCCCGCACCGGGCGCACGCCGCCTTCTGGCTCTGGGCGTCGACCGGAGTGGTCTAGCTGAGGTACTCGACGTCGTCGTACACCAGAGGCGAGTCGTCCGCGTCCGGGTCCTCCACGGGGACCTCCTCGTGCTCGAGGATCACCGCGACGCCCGGGGACACCAGCACGCACACCTCGTGTCCGCCGGCGATCATGAAGTTCACCATGTCGCCGTGCGCGCGCACCGCCTCGATCAGGCGCTTCTCGAGCGCCTCCGCGTCGGCGTCGACAGCCAGGAGGAAGCGGCGCCCGTCGACGCTCAGGACGGTGCGCCGGGTGGTCTCCTGGGGAGCGTCGCCGACGCCCGATCCCGAGGTGACCGCCTTCACGCGCAGCGAGGACGTGCGCATCCGGATGACGGCGTTCATCAGGTGCCCGGCCGGGACTCGTGATGGCGGCGACCGCTCGTGCGGCGGTCCTCCTTCATCTCCGACTCGAAGACGTGCCGTCGGCCCTCGGCCAGGCTGTCCCGAGCGGCCTTCTCGTGCTCGCGGAAGGAGCGGTAGTAGTTGTCGTCGTAGTCCTCGACGATCTGGAACGTCCAGCGTCCCTCGATGACGTTGCGTCCGACGAGGTCGGCCTCGAGGGAGTCGGCGATCTCGTCGTGCCCGGCGTCCCGGAAGGCCTGCACCGCGTCGCCGAGCGCGAGGTCGGCGGATCCGGTCAGCCGGTGGAATCCGTAGAGGAGGCCTCGAGCGTGCTCGACGGTCTCGAGCGCCTCCGACAGCTTCCCGAGCGCCGCCACCGTGGCGCTGTCGAGACCGTCCGGACGCAGGTGCGCGGAATCGGGTCTGTCCGGTGAGCGAGTCATCTTCGTGAGCTTAGGCCGACCTCACTTCCAGGGAACCCCCTTGCGCCGACGCCGCCGAGGGGTGGCGGCTCGCGTCGGTGCGTCCTCAGGAGGGGGTGGTCGGGCGCGGAGGGAGGCGGACGAGTCGCACCTCGTGCAGGGCGCCTCCGTCGGCCGTCGCCGTCAGGAAGGTGCAGGCGGGCTGACGACGGCGGTCCGTCGGCGAGCCCGGATTGAGCAGTCTCATGCCGCGCGGCGAGACCGTGTCCCAGGGGATGTGGCTGTGCCCGAAGACCAGCAGATCGGTGTCGGGATGCGCCGCGTCGGCCCGCGCCTCCCGACCGGCCGCGGCTCCGGTCTCGTGGACGACTCCGATGCGCAGGCCGCCGATCACGGCGTGCGCCACCTCCGGCAGCCGAGCCCTGAGGCCCGCGGGATCGTTGTTGCCCCACACCGCGAGCAGGTGCCGCGACCGCGCCTCGAGCAAATCGAGGGTGGCCTCGTCGACCCAGTCGCCCGCGTGCACGACGAGGTCCGCCGCGTCGACGGCACGCCAGACCTCCTCGGGGAGCGCCTTCGCCCGCTTCGGCAGATGGGTGTCGGCGAGCAGCAGCAGTCTCACCGGGCCGGCCAGCTCGAGCGGCACTAGTGCGCGGGGCCGGGCGTCGGCTCCACGCCGCCGTCGGCACCGGGCTCCTCGGCGGTCGCCGAGTCGCCCAGCCGGGCGTCGAGCGCGTCGAGCGCGGGCACGAACCAGAGGTGGTCGCCCCGGTTCGACTCGACGACGAAGTCGTGCAGCGCGCTCGAGGTCGACACCTGCTCGGTGATGTCGCCGAGGATCACGAGGCGCTTGCGGTAGTTGACGAGCTTCTGCACGAACTCGCCGGCGATGCCGGAGCGGAGCCGGAAGAACTCGGGGTCGAGGCGTCCGACGGGCACGACGATCGTCTCGACGTCGCCGCCGTAGGTCTCGGCCACGAGGGCGAGCGCGTCCTCGGAGGTGGACAGTGCGGCGCCCTCCTCGTCGACGAGGAGGAGGGGGACGCCCTGGCGGGTCTCGGTTCGCATCTCCTCAGCCAACCACGTCACTCCGGGAGCCGCTCAGCCGCCCGCGCGGAACGAGCGCAGGCGGAGGCTGTTCAGCACGACGAACACGCTCGAGAACGCCATCGCGGCGCCGGCCACCAGCGGGCCGAGCAGCCCCGCCATCGCGAGGGGGATCGCCGCGACGTTGTAGGCGAAGGCCCAGAAGAGGTTGCCGCGGATGACGCCGAGCGTCCGGCGGCCGAGCCTCAGCGCGTCGGGCACTCGCGAGAGTTCGTCGCCGACCAGCGTGATGTCGCTCGCCTCGATGGCGGCGTCCGAGCCGGCGCCCATCGCGATGCCCACGTCGGCCGCGGCGAGCGCCGCCGCGTCGTTCACGCCGTCGCCGACGAAGGCGACGCTGCGTCCCTCCGCCCGCAGGCCCTCGATCACGGCGAGCTTGCCCTCGGGCAGCACCTCGGCGATGACCTCGTCGATGCCGACGGCCGACGCGACGGAGGCAGCCGCACGGGAGTCGTCGCCGGTGAGCACGAGCACGCGGAGTCCTCGCCGGCGCAGCGCCGTCACGGTCGTCGAGGCGTCGGGGCGGGGCTGGTCGCGCAGCACCGCGATGCCGCGCAGCTCGCCCTCCCAGCCGACTCCGACCACGGTGCCGCCCGACTCGAACGCTCGGTCGGCCTCGGCCGAGAGGGGCCCGGAGGCGTAGCCCCACTGCTCCTCGAGCCAGCGCAGCCGACCGGCGACGACCAGACGCCCGCCCACCTTCGCGCGCACGCCGAACCCGGTGCTCGACCGGAAGCCGGTCGCCTCGGGGACGTCGAGCCCCCTGGCTTCTGCGCCGCGGACGATCGCGGCGGCGAGCGGATGCTCCGAGCCGCGTTCGACGGCGGCCAGCATGAGCAGCGCCTCGTCGTCGACGCCCGGGTCGAGCTCGAAGGCGCCGGTCGTGAGGGTGCCGGTCTTGTCGAAGACGACGGTGTCGACGCGGCGGCTGCTCTCGAGCACCTCGGGACCGCGGATCAGGATGCCCAGCTGCGATCCGCGACCGGTCCCGACCAGCACCGCAGTCGGAGTCGCGAGCCCGAGCGCGCACGGGCACGCCACCACGAGGACGGCGACGGCGGGCGAGACGGCGGCGGCGAGATCGGCGCCCGAGAGGAGCCACCCCGCCAGGGTCCCGAGAGCGAGCACGACGACGACCGGTACGAAGACGGAGGAGACCCGGTCGGCCAGCCGCTGCACGCGGGCCTTGCCGGCCTGCGCCTGCGAGACCAGGCGGCCCATCCGCGCAAGCGTGGTCTCGGAGCCGATCCGCTCGACCCGGACGGTCAGCACGCCGTGCGCGTTGAGCACACCGCCCGTGACGGAGGAGCCCGGACCCACCTCGACCGGCACGCTCTCGCCGGTGAGGAGGCTCGCGTCGACGGCGCTCGCTCCCTCGAGCACGGTGCCGTCGGCGGCCACGACCTCGCCGGGACGCACGCGGAGCAGGTCGCCGACGGCGAGGTAGGCGGCGGGCACCCGCTCCTCGACGCCGTCGGCCGTGAGGCGGGCGGCGTCCTTCGCGCCGAGGCGGAGCAGTGCCCGCAGCGCAGCACCGGCGTCGCGCTTGGAGCGGGCCTCGAGGTAGCGGCCGGCGAGCACGAGGACGGGCACCGCGGCCGCGACCTCGAGGTAGATCTCGTCGTGACCCGAGCGGGAGCCGAGCAGCTCGAACGGCATGCTCATGCCCGTCCGGCCCGCATCGCCGAGGAACAGGGCGTACAGCGACCAGAGGAAGGCGGCGGCGACCCCGAGGCTGATCAGGGTGTCCATGGTGGTCGACCCGTGGCGGGCGGCCCGCCAGGCGTTCCGGTGGAACGGCCGGGCCCCCCAGACCGCGACCGGCGCGGCGAGGGTGAGGCAGAGCCACTGCCAGTTCGCGAACTGCAGCGGGGGGATCATCGAGAGCACGACGACCGGAGCGGCCAGCAGGGCCGAGACCAGGAGTCGCGTGCGGAGGGTGCGGCGCTCGTCGTCCTCGGGGTCGTCCCCGGCCTCGGCGCGGGGAGCGCTCGCGGACGGCACCGTCGCCGTGTACCCCGCGGCCTCGACCGCGGCGATCGCGTCGGCCGGAGTGGTTCCGTCGGGCAGCGTCAGCGTCGCGCGCTCGAGGGCCAGGTTGACGCTCGCCGTCACTCCGGGGAGCGCGTCGAGCCTCCGCTCGACCCTCGCGACGCAGGAGGCGCAGGTCATGCCCCCGATGTCGAGCTCGAGGGTCGTGTCGGCCATCAGGCCAGGGGAGCGAGCCGGTAGCCGGCGTCGGCGATCGCGCCTGCGATCTCCTCGCGGCCGAGCGGGCGGGACGAGCCGACGGTCACCCGCGAGACGCCGTCGGGGGCGAGTGAGACGTCGACGCTGTCGACCTCGGGGTAGGCGGCGAGCTCCTCCGTGACGCTGCGGACGCAGTGCTCGCAGGTCATGCCCGCGACGCCGAAGCTGACGGAGGAGGGGCTCTGCGCGGTGCTGCCGTCGTGGGCCGCGTGAGCCGAGGATCCGTGGCCGCCGCAGGCGCAGGCGCCGCCCGAGCCGCAGCCGTCGGCGGCGGTGTCCTTGGCGGCGGTGTCCTTGGCGGTGAGGCCGAGATCGAGGCGCGCGATGCCCATGTGCTTCTCCTTGCCTGGGTTCGGGGGTGGTGGTGGATACCCCCGGGGGGTACCTCCATCCTAGGTCGGGGCGGCGCTCCCGGCAAGGCGGGAGGCGGAGGGGCGAGAATCAGGAGCAGGCACGCCATCGCCCATCGCCCATCGACAGGAGCCGGGACATGACCGCAGCCCCGCCGCCGCACTGGGGAGTCCCGTCGGCGCCCACAGGTCCGCGGGTCCCGATCCCTCCGCGCGCGCGCTTCGAGCCGACCGCGCTCCTGACCTCGGCCGCGCAGGCGCGACGGCTGCGCGCCGCGGTCGGGTCGAAGCTGAGCCAGGCGAGCCCCGAGCGGCAGCGTCGCCTGGCCGAGCTCGCCGAGATCGGCGAGGGCTTCGTGGTGCTCCGCGCCCTCGAGCTCGACCGCGCCCTCCAGCGCATCACCGCGCCCGCCGCCTCCGCCACGAGCCGGGGAGCCGTGGTCGTCACCCTCGGCGCAGGTGGGCCGGCGCTCGCCGCCGAGCGCGCCGACTCCCTCGCCATCGCGGAGTGGAGCGACGTCGCGGGAGTCGAGGTCGGCACGGTCGCCCACGGCGCGCACCGCGTCCGCGCCGCCGTGCTGTCGGTGCTGGCGCCGCCGGCGCCCGTCGGCGAGGGCTTCCGCGGTCTGGCGCGCGCCTCGCTCGTCGCGCGCCGCCGCCGGAGCGTGCTCGTCCCCTTCGTCGTCGCCTCCCCGGGCCGGTTCGGCTGGACCGTCGCCGACGACCGGACGTTCCTGTTCGCCCTCGACCGGCTCCGGCGAGCGCACGAGGAGGGCGCGCGGTGAGGGCGCGACTGCCCTTCGTGCTCGCTGCCGCCGCCGCGCTGGGGCTCGGGCTCGCCCTGCGCTTCCTGCTCACCGGGCTCCTCGCCGATGTCGCGGGCGGCGTCCTCTACGTCGTGCTCGTCGCGCTGCTGGTGTGCGTGCTGCTGCCGCGGGTCCCGGCCGTCACGGCGGCGGGCATCGCGCTCGCCTGGTCGATCGCGATGGAGCAGCTGCAGGCGATCGGAGCCGCGGCGCGCCTCGTCGAGCTGTGGTCGCCGCTGGCGCTCGTGGTCGGCAGCACCTTCTCGTGGCTCGACATCGCGGCGTACGTGCTCGGCGCGGTCGTGGCGGCGGCGGTGCTGTTCGCGGTGCGGCCGCGGGGCGTCGAGGAGGCGCCCGCGCCGCGCACGTAGGGTGGCCCCATGGATGAGGCACCCGGCCCAGCGGCCCGCGCCGACACGGCGGGCGCCGACACCGGCGGCGTGCCCACCCTCCGGCGCGACGTGCTCCGCCGTCCGCGCGACCGCCGGCGCGATCGCCGTGTGCCCGAGCCGGTCGACCGCTTCTCGACCGGGGAGGAGTTCCCCGAGTACCGGGTCGACCTCGAGCGCATCCGCTTCTCCCCCTACTTCGCCCGGCTCTCGGCGGTGACGCAGGTCATCTCGCCGAGCGGAGTCGGCCAGGTCGTGCACAACCGCCTCACCCACTCGATCAAGGTGACCGCCGTCGCCCGTGCGATCGCCATGCAGCTCACCACCACCGATCCCGCGCAGCGCGAGCTGGTCGAGCGGCTCGGAGGCTGCGACCCGGTGGTCGTGCAGGCCGCGGCCAGCGCGCACGACCTCGGTCACCCTCCGTTCGGCCACCTCGGCGAGCAGGCGCTCGACCGCCTCGCCCGCGAGAAGCTCGGGCTCGAGGAGGGCTTCGAGGGCAACGCGCAGTCGTTCCGCATCCTCTCCGAGCTCGACGTCTGCGAGACGGTGGAGGCTGGCCTCAACCTCACCGCCGCCTCCCGGGCCGCGGTGCTCAAGTACCCGTGGGGGCGCGTGGTCTGCCGCCCCGGCATCGACTCCACCGACCCGACCGAGCTGCCGCGGGGCTCGACCGCCAGCCGCTGGGAGACCGCTCCGCCCAAGTTCTCGGCCTACACGCTCGACCTCGACGACCTGCTCGACGCGCGCGCGGGCTTCGAGGCGATCGCTCCGTGGCAGCAGACGCTCGAGTGCTCGGTGATGGACGTCGCCGACGACATCGCCTACTCGCTGCACGACCTCGACGACTTCTACCGGGCGGGCGTGCTGCAGCAGGCTGCGGTCGCGGTGGAGTTCCGGGCGTTCCTCCGCGAGCAGAACGCGCTGGCCGCGCTCGACGCCGGTGAGCTGTGGGCGCGAGCGCCCGGGCACTCCCTCGAGATGCTGCGGCGGAGGCTGGTCGCCCGCGACCCGTGGATCGCCGGCGACGAGCTGTTCCGCGCCTCCGTCGAGCGCGTGTCGACCGAGCTGGTGGAGGGGCTGCTCGCCGTGCCGTTCGACGGCTCGACCCGCACCGAGCGGGCTATCGAGTCCTTCGTGTCCTCCTGGATCGGGCGGCTGCAGCGCTCCGTGCTGGTGCTCGCCGACCCGAACGTGCGCTCGGGGCACGTGTCGCTCCTCCCGGACGCGTGGCACGACGTGGCGGTGCTGAAGTTCGTGCACACCCGCTTCGTGATCGACCGCCCCGACTTCGCGACCTACCAGCGCGGGCAGTCGCAGGTGCTCGAGACACTCGTCACCCACCTCGACGACTGGCTGGCCGACCCGCGCGACAACGCCCGCGCCCCGCAGAAGCTGCTCGATCTGATCGAGCTGGCGACCGACGGCTACTTCCGCCTGCGCGCCGACCGGCCGGAGTGGCTTCCGGCGGGGGAGCGCGGCCGTCCGCGCGCCGACCCGCAGTCGCTCGAGCGCCTGGGCCGCGCCCGCGGCATCGTCGACTACGTCGCCACGCTCACCGACGAGCAGGCGATGGCGCTCGCCGCGCGCCTCCGCGGCGACCGCGAGCCGTGGGCGATGGGCACCTGACGGCTCGTCGCCGAACGTCCGATGCCGCCTCGGCGCACCTCCGGCTCGCGGAATCCGGTTCGGCTCGCAGGATCCGACGATTCCGACGAGCCGAACGTGTTTCCACGAGCCGAGGATCGCCTGCCGGGGCGCCGGCGCGGCAGGTGCTCCTCGGCCGGGGCTGCGGACTCCGGAGTCACCGGCGACTCCCGCGCCAGGACTCGCCGGTCGCGCACCAGGAGCTTCTCGAACAGGTCAGCGCGATCCACCGTCCGAGCCCCGGGCAGAGGGTGGTTGACACGGCGGAGGCGGTATGGCCGCCGCCCGGCATCCCCGCCAACTCGGGGGACAGCTGGTCGCCGGGTGCATTCTGCCGGCATCCAGCGCTCGTCCAGGAAGCAGTGGGTGAACGACAGCGTAAAATCGGTGCGGCACTTGCCAGGATCGACAACTCGACAGGGAGTTCCGTTGGACGGAAACGCAACGACCACGCACCGCAACGTCGCGTTGCTGTCCGTCGCGACCACGATGGCCCCGCGCGTGACCACGTCGGACGAGATCGATGCGCGACTCGCGCCCGCGCTCAAGCGCCTGCGCCTCCCCACCGGGCTCCTCCAGCGGGTCGCCGGCGTCTACGAGCGCCGCAACTGGGACTCCGAGCAGGACTTCGACGGCGCCGCGATCGAGGCGGGCCGGCGCGCGCTCGCCGAGGCGGGCATCCGACCCGACCAGATCGGGCTGATCATCAACACCTCGGTCACCCGCAAGCACCTCGAGCCGTCGGTCGCCGTGCGCCTGCACCACGGGCTGGGGCTGCCCTCCTCCGCCATCAACTTCGACATCGCCAACGCCTGCCTCGGCTTCGTCAACGGCATGACGCTCGCCGCTCAGCTGATCGACGCCGGCCAGATCAAGTACGCGATGATCATCGACGGCGAGGACGCCGACGAGATCCAGGTCAACACCATCGAGCGCCTCAAGCGCGAGGGCATGAGCCGCACCGACTTCATGAGCGAGTTCGCCAGCCTCACCCTCGGCTCCGGCGCGGCCGCGGCCATCCTCGGCCCGGCCGACGCGCATCCGCAGGGCCACCGCCTCCTCGGCGGCATCACCCGCGCGGCCACGCAGTTCAACGAGCTCTGCGTCGGCAGCGTCGACGGCATGTTCACCGACGCGAAGGCCCTGCTCAAGGGCGGGATGGAGCTCGTCGTCTCCGCCTGGAAGGAGGCGAAGCGCGACTGGAACTGGGGCAAGATGGACCGCTACATCACGCACCAGGTCTCCTCCGTGCACACCAACGGCCTCGTCAAGGCGGTCGGCCTCGACAAGACCCGCGTCCCCACGACCTTCGGCACCCTCGGCAACGTGGGGCCCGCGTCGATCCCGATCACGCTCGCCCAGGAGGCGCCGACCCTCAAGCAGGGCGACCGCGTGCTGCTGATGGGTGTCGGCTCCGGCATCAACACCGCGATGCTCGAGATCGCCTGGTGAACGCCGGCGCGCACCCGGCGTCGAGGATCCGCGCCGCACTCGGCCGGTCCGCCCCGGCGCAGGTGCCGCCCGCCGGGCTCGACGGGCTCGACCCCGAGTGGTCGCGCCTGGTCGACGCACCGGACGCCCACGGCGACAGCAGGCGCTGGCACCTCCTCGACACCGGGGACTCCCTCGGCACCGAGCCGGTCGGCACCATCCTCTGCGTGCACGGCAACCCGACCTGGTCGTACCTCTGGCGCCGCCTCGCCGCCGCCTCCCTCGAGGCCGCCCGCCGCGGCGAGCCCGCGTGGCGCGTCGTCGCCGTCGACCAGCTCGAGATGGGCTTCTCGGAGCGCACCGGGGCCCTGCACACCCTCGCCGACCGCGTCCGCGAGCTCTCGAACCTCACCGACGTCCTCGGCCTGACCGACGTGGTGACGCTCGGTCACGACTGGGGCGGAGTCGTATCGCTCGGCTGGGCCGTCGACCACCCCGCCGAGCTGCGGGGCGCGATGCTGCTCAACACGGCCGTGCACCAGCCCGTCGGCTCGCCGATCCCGGCGCCGCTCCGGCTCGCCCTCGCGTCCGGGGTGCTCGGCGCCTCGACGGTCGGCACCCCGGCGTTCCTCGAGACGACCCTCGCGCTCGGCCACCCGGCGCTCCCCGCCCCGGTGAAGGACGGCTACCGCGCGCCCTACGAGGGCGCCGCCCGCCGCGGCGGCATCGGCGGCTTCGTCGCCGACATCCCCGTCGACTCCGCGCACCCGAGCCACCACGAGCTCGTCCGCATCGCCGAGGGCGTCCGCGAGCTCGGCGTCCCCGCGCTGATGCTGTGGGGTCCGCTCGATCCGATCTTCTCGGACCGCTACCTCGACGACCTCGTCGATCGCCTCCCGCACGCGCAGGTGCACCGCTTCGAGGGGGCGGGCCACCTCCTCGCGGAGGACGTCGACTACGCCTCCGCCGTGCTCACCTGGCTGGGCGACGCGACCTCCGAGCGCGGTGCTGCTCCCGATGTCGCGCGACCGACCGCGCCGGTCGAGTCGCTCTGGCGGCACCTCGACACGCACGCCGACGACGACGGCGTCGCCCTCGTCGAGATGGCGCCCCCCGGAGGCGGCGGCCCGCGCACCGTGTCGTGGCGGCTGCTCTCGCAGCGGGTCCGCGAGCTCGCCGCGGGCCTGCGCGCCTCGGGCGTGCAGCGGGGCGACCGCGTCTCGCTGCTGGTGCCCCCGGGCGCCGACCTCACCGCCCTGCTCTACGCCTGCCTGCGCATCGGAGCGATCGTGGTCGTGGCCGACGCGGGCCTCGGCCTCCGCGGCCTGACCCGCGCCGTCCGCGGCACCTGGCCCGACCTCGTGGTCGGCGCCCTGCCGGGGCTGACCGTCGCCCGCGCCCTCGGCTGGCCCGGCGGCCGCATCTCGACGCAGACGCTGCCGCGCGCCTCCGCGAAGGCCCTCGGCGTCGACACGTCCCTCGGCCAGCTGATCGAGCTGGGCCGCGCCGAGCTCGCCGCGAACGCCTGGGCGCTCGGCGAGCCCCCGGCGCCCGATGCGGTCGCGGCGATCCTCTTCACGTCGGGGTCGACCGGCCCCGCCAAGGGAGTCGTCTACACGCACCGCCAGCTGGCAGGAGTGCGCGACACCCTGGCCCGCCAGTACGGCGTCGGCGAGGGGACCGGCCTGGTCGCCGGATTCGCGCCGTTCGCGCTGCTCGGTCCCGCCCTCGGGGCGCGCTCGGTGACCCCCGACATGAACGTCACCGCGCCGCGCACCCTCACCGCTCGCGCCGTCGCCGCGGCCGCCGCGCAGGTGGAGGCGACCGTCCTCTTCCTCTCGCCGGCCGCGCTCGCGAACGTGGTCGCCACCTCCGCCGCCCTCGACGCCGACGACCACCGCGCGCTCGGAGGCGTCCGCACCTTCCTCTCCGCGGGCGCCCCGGTGCCCGAGGCCCTGCTCGCCGAGGCGCAGGCGCTGATGCCGAACGCGTCGGCGCACACGCCCTACGGCATGACCGAGGCGCTGCTGCTGACCGACGCCTCGCTCGAGGGCATCCGCGAGGCCGCCCTCGACGACGACCCGCGCGGAGGCGTCTGCGTCGGCACCCCGGCGGAGGGCGTCCGCCTGCGCCTCGCGCCGCTGGACGAGGCGGGGATCCCCGCCGCCGAGCCCGTCGAGGTCATCGGAGTGACGGGCGAGATCGTCGTCTCGGCCGGACACGTCGAGGACCACTACGAGCGGCTCTGGCTCACCGACCGCGCCGCCCGCGTCGGCGCCGCACCGGGGGAGCGCTGGCACCGCACGGGCGATGTCGGCCGCGTCGACTCCGCGGGCCGGCTGTGGGTCGAGGGTCGTCTGCCGCACGTGATCGTGACTCCGGAGGGGGTCGTCACGCCGGTCGGCCCCGAGCAGCGGGTCGAGGCACGCGTCGCCTCCGTCGCCCGCGCCGCGATCGTCGGCGTGGGGCCCCGCGGAGTGTCGCAGCTCGTCGCGGTCGTCGAGACGCGCGGTGGTGTCCACAGGACCCAGCTGGCGCCGGACAAGCTCGCCACCGAGATCCGCGCCGCCGTCGGAGCCGCGGTCGCAGCGGTGCTCGTCGTTCCTGCGCTGCCGACCGACATCCGGCACAACTCCAAGATCGACCGGGCCGCGCTCTCGCGCTGGGCCGAGGGGATCCTCGCCGGCGGACGGATGGTCGCGCCGTGAAGGTCCTGGTCACCGGCGCGAGCGGCCTGCTCGGCGGAGCCGTCGCCGCGGGCCTCGTCGCCCAGGGGCACGAGGTGCGCACCTTCCAGCGCCGCGCCTCGGGAGTGGCCGGCGCGACCGACGCCCGCGGCTCGCTGACCGACCCGCGCGCGGTGGAGGAGGCGGTCGCCGGCTCCGACGCGGTGGTGCACCTCGCCGCCAAGGTCTCGCTCGCGGGCGACCCGGGCGACTTCGACCGGGTGAACGTCGACGGCTCCCGTCGCCTGCTGGCGGCCGCCGCCCGCGCGGGCGTCCGGCGCTTCGTGCAGGTCTCGTCCCCCTCGGTCGCGCACGCCGGCTCCTCGATCGCGGGCGCCGATGCCGAGCCGGCCGACCCCGAGCGCGCTCGCGGCGACTACGCCCGCACGAAGGCGCGGGCCGAGCTGCTCGCGCTCGCCGCCGACGCCCCCGGGTTCGCGGTGGTCGCGGTCCGGCCGCACCTGGTCTGGGGCCCCGGAGACACGCAGCTCGTCGCTCGGATCGTCGAGCGGGCGCGCGCCGGTCGCCTCCCGCTGCTCGGCGACGGCCAGGGGCTGATCGACTCGACCTACCTCGACAACGCGGCATCGGCGATCGTCGCCGCCCTCGACCGCGCCGAGGACGTGCACGGGCAGGCCTACGTCGTGACCAACGGCGAGCCGCGGCCGGTGGCCGAGCTGCTCGCCGGGATCTGCCGCGCGGCGGGCGTGGAGCCGCCGAGCTGGTCGGTGCCCGCCTCCGTCGCCCGTACCGCCGGCTCGCTCATCGAGCGCGTCTGGGCGGTGCGCCCGGGAGAGGACGAGCCGCCGATGACGCGCTTCCTCGCCGAGCAGCTCTCGACGGCCCACTGGTTCGACCAGCGCCGCACCCGCGCCGACCTGCAGTGGCGCCCCTCGGTGACGCTCGACGAGGGCCTCGCGCGGCTCGCCGCCTCCTACGGCCGCTGAGAGCGCCGCACACCATCAGCTGAGACTGGTCGTCGCGCACGATGGTGCGCGAGAGGGCGTCTCAGCTGACGTTGTGCGGCGCACCCACCCCGCAGGCGCGACGAAACGGCCGGGACGCTCAGGGCGTCCCGGCCGTCTCACGATCCGGTGATCAGTCGGCGAGGATCAGGTACAGCGCGCGCCTGGTCTCGTCGAGCTTGGTGGAGGCGGCGGCCCGCTGCTCCGGGGTGGCCCCGCGGAACTGGTGCACGGCCGCCATCAGCTTGCCGACGTTCTCCATGAAGGCGCGGTCGGCGTCGCTCGCTCCGGGAGTCGCCTCCCAGGCGGCGGCGAGCTCGTCGGCGTGCTCGCGGACGTAGGTGCCGCCGGCGTCGGTCAGCTGGTACTCGGTGCCGCGGCCCTCGCCGACGGCCGTGATGAGGCCCTCGTCGACGAGCTGCTGGAGCGTGGGGTAGACCGAGCCGGGGCTGGGGCGCCACGAGCCGTTGGTCTTCTCGGCGATGGCCTTGATCAGGCCGTAGCCGTTCGAGGAGGTCTCGGCGAGGAGGGAGAGGAGGGCGGCGCGGACGTCACCGCGGCGGGCGCGTCCGCCACCGCGGCCGAAGCCGGGCCCGCCGAAGCCGGGGCCGAAGCCCGGGCCGCCGCCGAATCCGGGGCCGAAGCCGAAGCCCGGACCGAAGCCGCGTCCGTGGCCGCCGGGGCCGCGGCGCTCGCGCTGGCCGGGGTGGTCGTGTCCGTGCCCTCGGCGGCCGTCACGGCCGGACGAGGCGCGGTCGGAGAAGAAGTCGTGGGAGTTCATGGTTGTTCCGTTTCTGTCGTTGGAGGATCCCTTTCGATCGGATCCGGTCGCCCGTCTCGAGCGAGTGCTCTTCGATCTGTCGGCGATGTAGTAACGATATATCGGTACTGTTCACCGAGTCAAGCGGAAACCGAAGATCGCTACGCTGACCCCGCCACCGACCCGAGAGGCCCGCATGCCCCCGCTCTCCTCCGCCGCGCTCGCCGCCGTCCTCGACGAGACCCTCCTGACCGGCGCCGTCCTCACCGACCGCTCGAGCAACCTCGGCAACCTCCGCCGCCTCGCCGCCCGCGAGCCCGCCCACCTCTACGGGGTCGACGTCGCCGAGCACTGGGACGTCGAGAGCCTCCTCGCGCTGATGGGGGAGCGGGTCGGCATCAGCACCGATCCCGCCTTCGAGCGCGGGCAGGACCGCATCGACGCGGGCCTCGCGGTCACCGCGCTCGACGCCTACCGCCGGCGCCTCGCCGCGGCGGTCCGCGACGGCGGCCTCCTCCTCTTCGCGACCGCCCACCCCGCCACGCTGATGGACGTCTACCGGCGGTTCGCGGCGGCCGCGACGGAGGCGGGCGCCCGCGTCCTCGACGTGAACGCGCTGCCGCTCGCCCGCCCCGACGGCATCCGCATCGCCTCGGCCGACGAGCACCTGCGGCTGTGGTCGACCGGAGGCGTCACCTGCGCCTACCGCGGCGGCAGCCTCGTGCACACCCACGCGCCCGAGCCGATGAACGCGCTCCTCGACGAGCTCGAGTCCCTCGGCCTCCGCCCCGACCTCGTGATCGCCGACCACGGCTGGGCCGGCGCCGCGGGACGACGCGGCCTCGCGACGATCGCGATCGCCGACTGCAACGATCCGGCCGTCTTCGTCGCCGAGGCGCAGGGCTCGATCGAGGTGGTCGTCCCGCTCGACGACGGCCTCGCCGTGCATCTCTACGACCCCGTGATCGACTACGTCCTCGACGCGCTCGCTGTCCACTCCGAGCGTGGGAGCAGTTCGGGCTCGTAGAATCGCACTCGGCTCGTCAGGATCCGCGGATCCGGCGAGCCGTACGCGTTCCCGCGAGCCCGAGGTCCTCCCTCGCCACCCCCCTCCCAGACGGAGCATCCGTGACTCAGCCCCAGGACGGCCTCCTCCCGCGCTTCGCCGTCGGCGTCGACATCGGCGGGACCTCGATCAAGGCCTCCCTGGTCGACGTCACCACCGGCGAGCGCGCCGCCCGCCGCTTCGCCGTGGCCAACCCGGTCGGCCGCGAGCCGGAGGACTTCGCCGCCGCGATCGCCGGCATCGTCCGCGACGTGTCGCCCATCGCGGGCACCCCCGTCGGAGTCGGGTTCCCGGGCATCGTCCGCGGCGGAGTCGTCCGCCAGACCACCCACGTCTCGCAGCGCTGGGTCGGCCTCGACGCCCAGGCGATGCTGTCGGAGGCGACCGGCGTCGACGTGGTCGTCGTCAACGACGCCGACGCGGCCGGGGTCGCCGAGCGCGAGTTCGGCGCCATGCAGGGCCGCGGAGGCCTGTGCGTCTTCACGACCCTCGGCACCGGCATCGGCACCGCGATGGTCTACGAGGGCGTCGTGATCCCCAACTCCGAGCTCGGCCACGTGCACATCGACGGGCCCGACTTCGAGCCGCGCGTCGGCTTCTCGGCCGTGCGCCGCGAGGGCATCACCCTCGAGGAGTGGGCCGGTCGCCTGAGCGTCTACTACCGCCACCTCGAGATGCTGCTCTCGCCCCAGCTCTTCGTGATCGGAGGCGCCGCGGCGCACGTCTTCGACGAGTTCGCCCGGTTCATCGACATCGGCACCGAGATCGTGCCGGCCCGCTTCGGCAACGACGCGGGCTTCACCGGCGCCGCGATGGTCGCCGTCTCGCCCGACCGCCTCGCCCCCTGGCACCGCTCGACCCACGGCGCCCGCCTCGACCCCGGAGCCCCGGCCCCCGCGATCGCCGACTGAGACCCGAGCCGCGGACCCGGCACCGAGGGAACCCCGGACCGTCGACACCGCCTCGACCACCGGGCTCCCTCGACGGTCCGGGGTTGCCTCGCTCAGCCGAGCAGCCGCCGGTACACCGCGTCGAGGCGCGCCGCCGTCGACGCCCACGAGTGCTCGGCGGCCCACTCCACGCCGCCGCGACCCAGTCGGGCGCGCTCGGCGGGATCCGCGAGCAGCCGCCGGATCTCCTCCGCCCAGTCGCCCGGGTCGTCGGAGTCGATCAGCACGCCGCTCCGCCCCTCGCTCACCGCGTCGACGAGGCCTGTGGTCCGTCGTGCGAGCACCGGTGTGCCGCTCGCCGCGGCCTCGAGCGCGATCAGCCCGAAGGTCTCTGCCGCCGACGGCACCAGGGCGAGGCGGGCGCTCCGGAGTCGCAGGGCGGCCCCGTCGCGGTCGGCGACTCCGTCGAAGCGCACCGAGTCGGCCACGCCGAGCGTGCGGGCGGCCTCCTCGACCTGGGCGAGGTAGCCCTCCCGGCCCGGCGCGGGCGCGCCCACGATCCGCAGCACCGGACGCTCGCCGACCGGGATCCGCGCGAGCGCCTGCACCGCGAGCAGCTGCCCCTTGAGCGGCTGCACCCGGCCGACCAGCACGATCTCGGGCTCCCGCTCGAGTGCCCATGGACGGAACCGCGACTCCACTCCCGGAGGCACGATCGTCACCTTCCGCGCGTCGACGCCGTAGCCGCGCACCACGTCGTCGTGCTCGGCCCTCCCCGCGACCACGACGGCATCGGCGGAGGCGAGCACCGACTCCTCCGCGCGGATCCGCTCCTCGGGCTCGCGGGCGTCGCCCGGCACGAGCCGCACGTTCTTCGCGAGCGAGTTCGAGTGCATCGAGTGCACGTGGGGAGACCCGGTCAGCATCCCGGCCAGCCCCGACACCCAGTAGTGCGAGTGCACCACGTCGGCGCCGACGGCTGCGCGGGCGAACTCCCCGGCCGAGGAGGCGAGCGCGTACTTGTCAGCGGCCTCGACCGGCACGCCGACAACCTCGACCCCCGGCGCCATCCGGCGCGTCCCGGAGCCGCGGGTCAGCACCTGCACCTCCCAGCCGAGCGCCGCGAGCTCGGGCAGCACCGCCGCGAGGTACACGTTCATGCCTCCCGCGTCGCCGGTCGACGGCTGCTCGAGCGGGGAGGTGTGCGCCGAGACGACGGACAGGCGAGGCATCCCTCCATCGTAGGAGGGGCACGGATCCTGGCCGTCGGCTCGAACCGCGCCCGGAATCGGGTTGAATGGACGGATGCGTTCCGTTCGGGGCGCGGAGAGCTAGAGGTCCATGGCCCGCCAGAGTCCCCCCGGTGACGTGGTGCCGCCGTCGGACGCGCCCGGGACGACGACCCGCGAGCCGTTCTCCGAGCAGGACATCCGGGCTCTGGTCGGCTCCGCCGCCTTCGAGAAGGGCACCGGCTACGCCGACCAGGGCCGGGTCGGCGAGCTGCAGTGGTTCGGCGGCCGCACCCGGCTCTTCGGGCAGGTCCAGGGCTCCGGTCGCTCGCCGTACGCCGTCAGCGTGCAGCTGCGCGACGAGGGCGACCACTCGATCCTGCTCGGCGGCGCCTGCAGCTGCCCGGTCAAGCACGAGTGCAAGCACGTCGCCGCGGTGCTCGTCGAGGCGCTGCGCCGCGAGCGCGACGGCGGCCTCGCAGGCCCCACCGCCGGCGTCGACGCGGTCCCGGAGTGGCGCAGCGCGCTCGCCCCGCTGCTCGCGGGCGCCGAGCGCACCCACTCCGGCATCCCCCTGGGCCTCCAGTTCGAGCTCCTCCCGGGCGAGCCCGTGCGGCGCCCGCCCGGCCGCTACAACAGCTACCGACCGCCGCCCGAGCCCCGCCCGCGTCTGGGCGTCCGGCCGGTGCGGATGGGCGACCGCGACCGCTGGGTGCGCACCGGCACCAGCTGGCGCGACCTCGGCTTCCTGCACTACAGCCACGACTACGACGAGCGCCAGATCGACATCGTCCGCGAGATGCAGGGCATCCTCTCGGGCCACAGCGCCTCCAGCTACTACTCGCCCGACACGTGGCTCTACCTCGACCAGTGCCGGAGCGAGGCCATCTGGGCAGCGCTGCACGGCGCCGTCCGGGCGGGCATCGGCCTGGTCATGGGCGACCGCGACCAGTCGCCGCTGCGCATCCTCGACACCACGGCGACCGCCTCCATCGACGTCACCCGCACGGCGAACGGCCTCGAGCTGCGCTCGCTGGTCGCGATCGGCGACCACCCGGCGCCCGAGGAGTTCGGCTTCATCGGCGACCCCGCCGTCGGCCTCTACACCTGGGCGGCGGGTGACGAGCTGCGCGCCCGCCCCGTGACCCTCGTCCCCTTCGCGGCGCCGCTGGTCTCCTCCGCCCGCACCTTCCTCTGGAGCCGCGAGGCGATCCGCATCCCCGAGCAGGAGGAGTCGGCGTTCCTCACCGAGCACTACCAGCGGCTGCACCGCCTGTTCGCGATCGTCTCGCGCGACGGCTCGTTCGAGGCGCCGCCCGTGCCCGAGCCGCGACTCGGGCTCACCCTCGAGCACACCGACGGCGCCGGTCTCCGCGGCTCCTGGTGGTGGCGCTACGGCGTCGAGGGCGCCCGCGGAGTCGAGGCCGAGCGCCTCCCGCTGCGGCTCGACGACGAGTCCGGCTACCGCGACGCCGAGGCCGAGCAGCGCATCCTCGACTCGCTCACCGGCGCCGGCATCGATCCGGAGTCGACGCCCGCCCTGGTCTCGCGCTCGAGCCGGCGCCTGCGCCCCTCCTTCGACCTGCGCGGCATGCAGACGGTCGGCTTCCTGACCGGCGAGGTCGAGCGGCTCCGCGAGCTCGGGACCGTCGAGATCGAGGAGATCGGCGAGCGCGTCGAGTACCGCGAGGCCGAGACGGCCCCGGTCGTCGCCGTGCAGACGGTCGCGCAGCCCGACAGCCGCGACTGGTTCAACCTCGAGATCTCGGTCACGGTCAACGACGAGGCCGTCCCGCTCGCCGAGATCTTCCTCGCCCTCGCACGCGGCGACGAGTACATGGTGCTGCCGAGCGGCGTCTACTTCGCGCTCGACGACGAGCGCTTCGGGCGCCTCCGCGAGCTGATCGCCGAGGCGCGCGAGCTCTCGGACGACCAGGGCGAGACCCTGCGCATCAGCCGGTTCCAGTCGTCCCTGTGGGACGAGCTCGTCGAGCTCGGCGTCGTCGAGGCGCAGGCGGCGGCATGGCGTCGCGCGGTCGAGGGGCTCTCCGGATTCACGGCCACGGGGGCGCTCGAGTCGCGTCCGCTGCCCGACGGCTTCTCGGTCGAGCTGCGGCCCTACCAGCAGCTCGGCTACGACTGGCTCTCGTTCCTCTACGACAACCAGCTCGGCGGGGTCCTCGCCGACGACATGGGCCTCGGCAAGACGGTGCAGTCGCTCGCGCTGATCGCCCGGGCGATGCAGGAGCAGCGGGCCGAGATCGGCGACGCCGGCACCTCGCCCCGCCCGTTCCTCGTCGTGGCGCCGACGAGCGTGGTGCCCAACTGGGTCGGCGAGGCCAAGCGCTTCGCGCCGGGGCTCACGGTCGTCGGCATCGACGAGACCTCGAAGAAGAAGCGCCGGGCGCTCTCGAGCGTGATCGGCGAGGCCGAGCTGGTGGTCACCTCCTACGCCCTCTTCCGCCTCGACTACGAGTCGTACGCGGGCATCCGCTGGGCGGGCTTCATGCTCGACGAGGCCCAGTTCGTCAAGAACCGGCAGTCGGCCACGCACCAGCTGGCGCGACGCCTCGACGTGCCGTTCAAGCTGGCCATCACGGGTACGCCGATGGAGAACAACGTGATGGAGCTGTGGTCGCTCCTCTCGATCGTCGCGCCGGGTCTGTTCCCCTCGCCGGTCGGATTCGCCGAGTTCTACCAGAAGCCGATCGAGCGCGACGCCGACTCCGAGAAGCTCAGCCAGCTGCGGCGCCGGATCCGCCCGCTCATGCTGCGGCGCACCAAGGAGCTCGTGGCGACGGAGCTGCCGCCCAAGCAGGAGCAGACCCTCCAGGTCGAGCTCGGCACGCGCCAGCGGAAGGTCTACGACACCTATCTCGCCCGCGAGCGGCAGCGGGTGCTCGGCCTCATCGGCGACTTCGAGAAGAACCGCTTCGCCATCTTCCGCGCCCTCACGGTGCTGCGGCAGGTCGCGCTCGACGCCGCCCTCGTCGACGAGGCGCACGCGACCGTCCCGTCGACCAAGCTCGACCTGCTCGACGAGCTCCTCGCCGACGCGCTCGCCGAGGGGCACCGGGTCCTGGTGTTCAGCCAGTTCACCCGCTTCCTCGGCCGAGTGCGCGGGCGTCTCGACGCGGCGGGCGTCGAGTACGCCTACCTCGACGGAGCGACCAAGAAGCGCGACGAGGTGATCGAGCGCTTCCGATCGGGCGACGCCGGCGTGTTCCTGATCTCGCTCAAGGCGGGCGGCTTCGGCCTCAACCTCACCGAGGCCGACTACTGCATCCTGCTCGACCCGTGGTGGAACCCGGCGACGGAGTCGCAGGCCGTCGACCGCGCGCACCGCATCGGGCAGACGCGGTCGGTCATGGTCTACCGCCTCGTCGCGAAGGACACGATCGAGGAGAAGGTGATGGCCCTCAAGGAGGCGAAGGCCGCGCTCTTCGCGGCGGTCATGTCCGACGACGGCGCGGCGGCCGCCGGAGGCATCACCGCGGAGGACGTCCGCGAGCTGCTGGGCTGACCGCGAGCGGGGGCGGCGCTCAGCAGCCCTGCTCGACGAGCACCTTCGCGAAGGCGCCGGTCTGGTACGCGTACTCGTAGGCCCAGTCGCCGAGCGTGAACGGCTCGCCCGAGGACTCCATCAGCACCGTGCCGCCCCAGCAGCGCTCCATCAGGATCCGCGCCCGCGTGATGTGGGGCGTCTGGGTGATCACGAGCACGGTGTCCCAGCCGTTCGCGTCCGCGTAGTCGCGGAGGGCCCGCGCCTCGCCCTGGGTCGTTCCCGGCTCGGCGGTGAAGCAGATCACCGTCATGTCCGGCTCGTCGCAGGCGACCACGTCGCTCTCGTCGGGCGCCGCCGCCAGCTCCGAAGCCCAGACCGAGATGAGGAGCGTGTCGGCCACGCCCTCCTCGACCAGCTCGCGACCGAGGTCGGTGCGGGCCCGCGTGGGCGGACCGAGCACGAGCACCGCGTCGGCGCGAGCGGGAACCGCGTCGGTCGCCGGGAAGACGTAGACGGGGACCCCGACGGCCACCAGCACGACGATGGCGATCAGCGCGACGACCGCGATGCGGCGCGCCGAGCGCAGTGCTCCGCGCATGCGGCCTCCGATCCCCGGCCGTCACGGTACCGCAGACGGGTGACAGCGAGATGACGCCCGGCTGCGCGGAGGCCGTCACCGCAGGCCGCTCTGCCCGCCGGCCCCTCTACCCGCCGGCTCCAGCCTGCTGGTCGAGTAGCCGCCGCAGGCGGCGTATCGAGACCCACCAGCGTCAGCAGATCCTCCGTCAGCCCAGCAGCCCCCGCACGCCCGCCTCGACGTCCGCCCCCAGCCGCCCCGCCCGCCGCGCGAGCCGCACCGCCACCGACCGGTGCGGCTGCAGCAGCCGCCGCGCGGCCGTGCAGGGCAGCGCGAACGCCCCGGTCACGCCCGCGTCGATGCGCTCGAGCCCGCCGTCGTCGCGCCCGTGCACGAGCTCGCGCCCCTCGCGCGCGAGCGGCTCCGGCAGCGTCGCCTCGCCGAGCGGCAGGCGCAGCACGCCGAGCAGCGTCGCCGCCACGATCCGGCCCGCGAGCGGTCGGCCGATCGCACCGGCGGCGAGCTCGCCGAAGAAGTCCGCCTGCCGCTCCAGGATCGCGATCGCCGCCTCCGCCACCCGCTCCATCTCGGGGTGCAGCGACAGCCGCGCGAGCCGTCGGTAGGCGTGGATCGCCACGTGGGTGTCGACGGCGAGCGCAAGCGCCAGGGGCCCCGCGAGCAGACCCGCCACCCGATCGCGCAGCCCCCGCCGGATCGCGGCCTGCTCGGGCGGGCGCGTGTCCACTCCGCGGATCTGCGGCGACGCGGCGAGCACCTCGCCCAGCGCGTCGGCGATGCGGTGGCGCTCCGCCGCCCAGGTGGGCGCGAACGCCCGCACCCGGCAGTCGGGGTGCACGCGCGCGATCGGCAGCACTCGCGCGATCACCGCGTGCTCGACCGCGCGCAGGTAGGCGGTCGCGACGATCGCCTCCCGGTCGAGCGGAGTGTCCTCGAACTCCCGCAGCGAGAACCGGTCGTGGAGGCTCCCGTGCGCGCTCCGCGTGTAGCTCTCGACGTCGAACGGTTCTGCGATGCCCATGCTGTCCGCCCTTCGCCTCGACCGTACCGCTCATCCTGCGCCCCGTGGCGGCGAGACCCGGATCCGCCCTGGCACACTGGGCAGAGAGCGCCGCTCGGGCGCCGGAACGGGACGGCATGGCGAACCGCGGCTCGGCGATCGGCGCGGTGGTGTTCGCCGCCGTCTGCTTCGGCACCACGGGCACGGCGCAGTCCCTGGGCGCGGCCGGCGTCGATCCGCTCCTGCTCGGTGCCGCGCGGATCGTGCTCGGCGGCGCGCTCCTCGCCGCCCTCCTCGGCCTCGAGGCGGCTCGCGGGCCCCGTCGCACCCCGCGGCGACCCCGGGCGTCGACGATCCTCCTCGTCCTCCTCGGGGCCGTCGGCGTCGCCGCCTACCAGCCGGCCTTCTTCACCGGCACGGCCGAGAACGGCGTCGCGGTCGGCACCATCGTCGCGCTCGGCTCGGCGCCGGCCTTCACGGGCCTGCTCGAGTGGCTGGTGCTGCGCACCGTGCCGGCCGGCCGCTGGTTCGCCTCCACCGCCCTGGCCGCCGTCGGCGTCGTGCTGCTCGCGGGCCTTCTCACGGGCGGTGCGGGCGGAGGCGTCTCGCTGCTGGGTCTCGCCGGCTCCGCCGGCGCGGGCGCCTCCTACGCGCTCTACGCGGTCTGCGGCAAGCTGCTTCTCGAGCGCGGGTTCACCCCGGCGGCGGCGATGGGTGCGCAGTTCGGAGTCGCGGCCGTGCTCGCCCTGCCTATCCTCCTCGGCGGCGCCCCGCAGCAGCTCTCCGGCTCCCTCCCCGCCGTGCTCTGGCTCGGCGTGGTCACCGTCGCCCTCGCCTACACCTTCTTCGCCCGGGGCCTCGCAGTGCTCCCCGCCGCGACCGTCTCGACGCTGACGCTCGTCGAGCCCGCGACCGCGACCCTCCTGGGCGTCGCCGTGCTCGGCGAGCGGTTGACCGCGGAGGCGATCGCCGGCGTCGCCGTCCTCGTCGCCGCAGTCCTCCTCCTCGCTCTGCCCGCGAAGCGCACCGATCGGGAGGCGGCGCCGAGCCTCGCGGAGTAGCCTCGCTCGTGCCGCGGCGCCCTGGCGCCTCACCGATCGACGACGAGGGGCGGAGCACATGACCAACCCCTGGCTGGCCCTTCCCGGGAGCGGTCGTCGGCGCCCGCTCGTCGAGGCCTCCTGGGAGCGCGCGCGGGGGCGCCGCCTCGATCCGGAGCGACTGACCGCCCCGCTGACCTTCACGAGCTCCGACCTGCGCGAGTACCGGATGGGCCACCCGCTCGCCTCGGTCCTCCCGGTCATCCGGCGCCTCCTGGTGCGCGACGCCGACGAGGACAGCGGCGTGCTCGTCGCGGTCGGCGACGCGCTCGGCCGCCTGCTCTGGATCGACGGCGACCAGCGGCTCAAGGGTCTCGCGGAGGGCATGTCGTTCGTCGAGGGTGCGGCCTGGGCCGAGCCCGATGTCGGAACCTCCGCCCCCGGAACCGCGCTGGTGCTCGATCACGGCGTGCAGATCCACGGGGCCGAGCACTTCGCCTCCCTCGTCCATCCGTGGAGCTGCACCGCCGTCCCGATCCACGACCCCGAGACGCACGTGATCCTCGGAGTCATCGACATCACCGGGGGAGCGGAGGTCGTCGCGCCGCAGACGCTGCCCCTGATGGAGGCGACCGCGGCGGCCGTCGAGAGCGAGCTGCTCATCCAGAGACTGCGCCGCCCTCCGAGAGCGCGCCGGCCTCGACCCACCGCGGCGCGGGCGCCGAGCCTCCGCGTGCTGGGGCGCGAGACCGGACTCGTCACCGCCGACTCCGTCGCGCTCGAGCTGAGTGCGCGCCACGCCGAGATCCTGACCCTGCTCGCCTGGCACCGCGCCGGGCTCTCGGCCGAGCAGCTCGCGCTGCAGCTGCACGGCCGGGAGGAGGCGGTCGTGACGGTCCGTGCCGAGATGGTGCGCCTGCGCAAGGTCCTCGAGCGGGCGCTGCCGCGCCTCGCGCCGCTGTCACGCCCCTACCGGCTGGGCAGCCCGGTCGACCTCGACGCGAGGCAGGTGCTCGGGCTGCTCGACCGCGGCTCGCACCGGCTCGCACTCGACGCCTACGCCGGCCCGCCGCTGCCCGGCTCCGAGGCGCCCGGGATCCGCGCGATCGCCGAGGAGCTGCGCGCCCGGGTGCGCGAGAGCGTCCTGACCAGCGCCGCCGTCGAGACGCTGCTCGCCTACGCGAACGGCCCCGACGGCAGCGAGGACGCCGAGGTCTGGATCGAGCTGCTGCACATCCTGCCCCGGCGATCGCCGCGACGACCCGGAGTGGTGGCCCACCTCGAGGCGCTCGAGCGCGGCTGAGCCCGCGCAACGCTCTGCAACCTCCCTCGACGTAGCGTCGGAGCGGGCGCATCACCCCGCGTCCGCCGACAACGACGTCGATGGAGGTCCACATGACGCTGTACGCCGATCCGGTCGCCGAGCAGGCACCGAAGGAACCGGAGTCCACGGTCTACGCCAACCCGGGCGCGGAGGGATCCGTCGCCTCCTACCGCTCGCGCTACGACCACTTCATCGGAGGCGAGCACGTCGCCCCCGCCAGTGGCCAGTACTTCGAGAACATCACCCCGATCACCGGCAAGCCGTTCTGCGAGATCGCGCGCGGCACGGCCGCCGACGTCGACCGCGCAGTCGAGGCCGGCTGGAAGGCGTTCGCGAGCTGGGGCAAAAGCAGCCCGGCCGAGCGATCGAACATGCTGCTGAAGATCGCCGACCGGATGGAGGCGAACCTCGAGCTCCTCGCGGTCGCCGAGACCTGGGAGAACGGCAAGCCGGTGCGCGAGACCCTCGCCGCCGACATCCCGCTCGCGATCGACCACTTCCGCTACTTCGCCGGAGCGATCCGCGCGCAGGAGGGAGGCGTCTCCGAGATCGACCACGACACCATCGCCTACCACTTCCACGAGCCGCTGGGCGTGGTCGGCCAGATCATCCCCTGGAACTTCCCGATCCTGATGGCGGTGTGGAAGCTCGCCCCCGCCCTCGCGGCCGGCAACTGCGTCGTGCTCAAGCCGGCCGAGCAGACGCCCGCGTCGATCCACGTGCTCCTCGATCTGATCGCCGATCTGATCCCGGCGGGCGTGCTCAACGTCGTGAACGGCTTCGGCATCGAGGCCGGTGCGCCCCTCGCGTCGCACCCGCGCATCCGCAAGATCGCCTTCACCGGAGAGACGACCACCGGCCGCCTGATCATGCAGTACGCGAGCGAGAACCTCATCCCGGTGACGCTGGAGCTCGGGGGTAAGAGCCCCAACGTCTTCTTCGCCGACGTGGCCGCCGAACGCGACTCCTTCTACGACAAGGCGCTCGAGGGCTTCTCGTTCTTCGCCCTCAACCAGGGCGAGGTCTGCACCTGCCCGTCCCGCGCGCTCGTGCAGAAGTCGATCTACGACGACTTCGTCGGCGACGGCCTCGAGAGGGTCCGCCGCATCAAGCAGGGCAACCCGCTCGACACGGCCACGATGATCGGCGCCCAGGCGTCGAACGATCAGCTCGAGAAGATCCTGTCCTACATGGACATCGGCAAGCAGGAGGGCGCGAAGCTGCTCATCGGTGGCGACCGGGCCGACCTCGGCGGCGAGCTCAGCGGCGGCTACTACGTCAATCCGACGGTCTTCGAGGGGCGCAACTCCATGCGCATCTTCCAGGAGGAGATCTTCGGACCCGTGCTCGCCCTGACATCCTTCGACGACTTCGACGACGCCATCGGTATCGCCAACGACACGCTCTACGGCCTCGGCGCCGGCGTCTGGAGCCGCAACGGCGCCCAGCTCTACCGCGCCGGCCGCGCCATCGAAGCGGGCCGCGTCTGGTCGAACACGTATCACCAGTACCCCGCGCACGCGGCCTTCGGCGGCTACAAGCAGTCGGGCATCGGACGCGAGAACCACAAGGTGATGCTCGACCACTACCAGCAGACGAAGAACCTGCTGGTGTCCTACGCGGAAGGGCCGATGGGCTTCTTCTGAGTTGGTCTGCAACGGCTCCTCGTTCCTCGTCGCCGTCGCCGCAGTCGGCTTCTCGAGGTGGTTGCGGTGGGAGGAGCGGGGAGCCTCCGCGCCTAGGCGGATTCGCTGGAACGCGAATCCGCCGTTCGGCGCTCCCACCTTGCGCGGTGCCTGCGGCACCTCGGCACCTCCCGGTCGGGGCGGAAGCATGCTGGTCGAGCCCGAAGCCCTGTAGGGGCGTGTCGAGCTCGAGCGATGACGGAGGAATCCGCGCTGGCGGCCACCCATGCTGGTCGAGTAGCCCCGCAGGGGCGTATCGAGACCCACCAGCGTCAGCAGTCGGGAATTCCGCACCCGGGCCGCCCGGACGCGATACGAACGAGAGAGGCGAGGCCATGACGAGCACGCGAGTCGATGTGACAGCGGACGCGGCGGACATGCTGCGCAGGATGGTGGCGCTGCACGGGCCGCTGATGTTCCACCAGTCGGGCGGATGCTGCGACGGCAGCTCGCCGATGTGCTTCCCGGTCGGGATGTTCCGCACCGGCGCCTCCGACGTGCTGCTCGAGACGCTGCGGATCGAGGGACTCGAGCCGATCGAGTTCTTCATGTCCCGCACGCAGTTCGAGTACTGGAAGCACACGCACCTGACCGTCGACGTGGTCGACGGCCGGGGCAGCGGCTTCAGCGTCGAGGCGCCGGAGGGCAAGCGCTTCCTGATCCGCAGCCGCCTCCTGACCGACGCCGAGCTCGTCGAGTACGGGCTGCTGCCGGCGGCGGCCGTCCAGGCCTGAGGACCCGCCGCGCCCCGGCTATCCGGCGGGAGCCGGGGCGGCCGGAGCAGGAGCCGGAGCAGGAGCCGGCGGCGTCCCCGTGCTGAGCTGGATCGCGATCTCGGAGCCCTTGTCGACCTTCGCGCCGGCCGCGGGAACGGTGGTGGACACCGTTCCGAGCGGCTGCGTCGCGTCGACCTGCGTGGTCGGCCCGACCGAGAAACCGGCGGCGACGAGTGCCTGAGCGGCGCTGTCGGGGCTGCGCCCGGTGACGTCGGGCACGGTGACCTGCGGAGCCGCGATCATCGACGGGTCGGCGGCCGAGAAGTCGGAGCCGCCGTAGCGCGCGTCGATCTCGGTCATCAGCGGCTTCCAGATCCGGTGCCGGGCGCTCGGTGCCCATCCGCTGTCGAAGTCGATCGTGTCGAGGTCCACGCGATCGCCGTCGGCCTGCGCCGAGATGCTGCCGACCCAGACGACGAGCGAGGTCGTGCTGGAGGCGCCGAGGGCCCAGGTGTCGGCCGAGTCGTCCGTCGTGCCGGTCTTGGTGATGTGCTCGATGCCGTCCTTCGGATCGGCGGGGGTGCCCGTGCCCTCGGCGGTGACCTTGAGCATCGCGTACTGCATGGCGTGCGCCACGTCGGTGGGGACCGACCGGGTGCACTCCGACTCCGCGGGCGGTATCGACGCACCGTCGGGCCCGATGATCGCCGAGATGGCGACGGGGGTGCAGGTCGTGCCGTCGTCGGCGATCCCGGCGTAGGCCACGGCCATGGTCAGCGGCGCGATCTCGTTCGTGCCGAGCACCGATGCGGCGCTCTGCACCAGGTCGTCGCCATCGGCGCGGTGGACGCCGAACGCCTCGGCCGTCTTCCTGATCTCGCAGAGGTCGAGCAGGTGCGACATCCCCGTGAACCCCGTGTTGAGCGAGTACACGGTCGAGTCGAGCGCCGTCCCGGTGTCGGCGTAGCCGCCGTCACCGGCGTTCTTGGGGTTGTAACCGGCGTAGTTCTGCGTGCCGTTGCAGCTGTCCGAGAATCCGGTCCAGTTCTGCCGCTTCGTGTCGAACCTCTCGAGCAGCGTGCGCCCGCTGTCCAGCCACTCGGCCAGGGTGAAGACCTTGTAGGCCGATCCGGTCTGGAACCCGTCGCCGCCGCCGAGGGAGGCGTCGACGTTGAGGTTGATCGCCGAGTACTCGGGGCCGCTGGCGATGACCTCCGGATCCTGGCTGTAGCGCTTGTTCTGCACCATTGTGAGCACCCTGCCGGTCCCGGCCTGCACGGCGACGGCGGTGGCTCCGACGTCGAACCGCGGATCGGAGGCGGGGACCTGCTCGTCCATGAGCTTCTGCGCGGTCTCCTGGAGCCCGAGGTCGATGGTCGTGTAGACCTTCAGCCCGCCCCGCTTGACGGCCGCGTAGCGCTCCTCGTCGGTGGCCCCGAGAGCCGGGTCGTTGCGCAGCACGTGCGAGACGTAGTCGCAGAAGTAGGCGGCGCTGCCGGCGGTCTGGCAGCCGGTGGAGGGCGGGGTGATGTCGGGCACGATCGGCTCGGCCGTCGCGGCGTCGTGCGTGGCGGCGTCGATCTTGCCGTACTCGAGCATCCGATCGAGGATGTAGTCGCGGCGCGCGGTCGTCAGGGCGTAGCCGGTGGCCGCCCCGTTCGCGGCGTCGTCGGGCCGGTCGAAGCGGAACTTCTCGGGGTTGTTGACGATGGCCAGCAGTGCCGCGGACTGGCTGACCGACAGATCGGCCGCGGTGGTGCCGAAGTAGTACTCGGCGGCGGCCTCGATGCCGTAGACCGTGCCGCCGAACAGGGCGATGTTGAGGTAGCCGAGGAGGATGTCGTCCTTCGACGACTCCTTCTCGAGGCCGATCGCGAGGCGCATCTCCTTGAGCTTGCGCTCGGGAGTCGTCGCCGTGGCCTCCTTGTAGGCCGCGTCGCGCTCGGCCTCGTCGGTGATCGACTCGGCCTTCTGCACGAGCACGTTCTTGACGTACTGCTGCGTGATGGAGGAGCCGCCCTGGGTGTCGCTGTTCAGGATGTACGTGCT
The DNA here is from genome assembly GCF_009807175.1 of Rathayibacter sp. VKM Ac-2803. Taxonomy (NCBI): domain Bacteria; kingdom Bacillati; phylum Actinomycetota; class Actinomycetes; order Micrococcales; family Microbacteriaceae; genus Rathayibacter; species Rathayibacter sp. VKM Ac-2803. The sequence goes on from NZ_WUCD01000001.1 coordinate 1,480,677, forward strand.
CGCGATCGCCCGCAGCGTGCCCTGGAGGTCGATGCCGCCGTGGTCGTAGAACCGCGGATCCTCGCTCGCGACGAGGGCGTCCTTCACCGAGTCGGCGATCTGGTCGCCCGACACCTCGATCCGGTTCTGGTCGTAGAAGGAGGCGAGGAGCGTCGGGTCGTCGGGGTCGCCCGCGTAGACGTCGGTCTTCTGCATCAGCTCGCCGACCTCGAGGTAGCTCGGGAGGGACTCGAACGCCGAGATCGTGCCCGAGGTCGCCACCGTCGTGAGGGCGACGGCGGGGGCCACGACGACCGTGGCGAGCAGGCCCGCGATCACGCTGACGATCACGAATCCGAACAGCGCGCCGAGAGCTCCGTGGACGGTTCGACGGGGCTGGAAGACGGGGACGTTCGGTCGCTTCAGGGTGGATCCTCTCGCTGCATCAGCACCCTAGGCGAGGCCGCCGACATCCTCGTTCAGGCGCGCCAGGCTCCTCGGCCGAGTCGCCGCGGGCGCCCGCCCGAGGGGCGCTGCCGCTACTCGAGGAGCGTGCCCTCGATGTCGGCGATGTCGCCCGTGTTGGCGGGAGCCTCGCCGGTGCTGACCTGCAGCGGCACGACCGCCCCGCGGAGCACGGTCTCTCCGGCGCTCGGAGTCGTCGAGGCGACGGCGCCCTGAGCGACGGCCGACGAGTCGACGGGCTCGGAGATGCCGACGGTGAAGCCCGCCGCGGTCAGCGTCGCGGAGGCCTCGGCGACGGTCTGACCCGTCACGTCGGGGACCTCGGTCGTCGTCGAGCTCCGCGGTGAGGAGGCGAGCATCGAGGTCGGCGGATCGGTGAAGTCGTCGCCGCCGTACTTCGCATCCAGCGCGGTCATGATCGGCTTGAAGATGGCGTGACGGGTCTGCGCGGCCTGGAGGGGTGTCCCCTCGGTGCCGGTCAGCCTGATGTTGCGGAGGTTGATCTTGGTGCCGTCGTCGAACCCGTTGATGCTGCCCACCCAGACCGCCAGGGCGGCCGACTTGCTGGCTCCCGCGGTCCAGACGTCGGCGGCGTCGTCGGTGGTCCCGGTCTTGCCGATGTGCTCGATGCCGTCCCTCGGGTCGGAGGCGTAGCCGGTGCCCGAGGTCATGACACGCTGCATCGCGTACTGCATGCCGTGCGCGACATCGGCGGTGACCGAGGGCGTGCAGGTCGAGGTGGGGGCGGCGACGGCCGCTCCGGAGGCGTCGGTGATCCGGTCGATCACGATCGCCGAGCAGGTGGTGCCGTCGTTGGCGATGCCGGCGTACGCCGTGGCGATGGTGAGCGGCGCGATCTCGTTCGTGCCGAGGACGGAGGCGGGGCCGCTCTGGAGCTCGCGTCCGTCGGCGCGGTGGACCCCGAAGGACTCCGCGGTGGTGCGGATGTCGCAGACGTCGAGCTCGTGGGCCATGCCCATGAATCCGGTGTTGATCGAGTTCGTGGTGGCCTGGAGCGCCGTCATGGAGCCCGCGTCCTCGGACGAGGAGTCGTTCTTCGGGGTGAACCGGCTCCCGTTGTAGTACCCGTCGCCGTCGAGGTTGCACTTCTGCTGGTACGAGCCGAAGCCCGAGGTCGGAGACGCGAACGACTCGTTGAGCGTGTGCCCGGACATGAGCCACCGCGCGAGGGTGAAGACCTTGTAGGTGGAGCCGGTCTGGACGCCGGACCCACCGCCCATGGCGAGGTCGACGTTGAGGTTGATGGCGGTGTAGCCGGGGTTCGCGGCGAGGAACTCCTCGTCCTGGCTGTAGTTCGTGTTCTGCACCATCGACAGCACCCGTCCCGTCCCGGGCTGCACCGTCGCGGCGGTCGCGCCGAGCTCGAAGCGCGAGTCGGTGGCGGGGATGTAGGCGCTGAGGGCCGACTGCGACGAGCCCTGGATGTCGAGGTCGAGCGTCGTCACGACGTCGAAGCCGCCCTGGCGGATCCGCTGGTAGCGCTCGTCGTCGGTCTCGCCGAAGACGGTGTCGTTGCGCAGCACGTTGAGCACGTAGTCGCAGAAGTAGGCGGCGTTCCCCGCGGTCGCGCAGCCCGTGGAGGGCTGGGTGATGGTCGGCGTGATCGGCTCGGCGACGGCGGCGTCGTACTGCTCCTGGCTGATCTTGGCGTACTTCAGCTCCTCCGAGAGGATGTAGTCGCGACGCTCCTTGGTCAGCGCGTAGCCGTTGGCTGCGCCGTTCGCCTCGTCGGCCGGGTCGTCGAAGCGGAACTTCTCGGGGTTGTTCACGATCGCGATGAGCGAGGCGGCCTGCGAGGTCGAGAGCTGGCTCGCGGGGATGCCGTAGTAGTAGTTGGCGGCCGCCTCGATGCCGTAGACGGTGCCTCCGAAGAGGGCGATGTTGAGGTAGCCGAGGAGGATGTCGTCCTTCGATGACTCCTTCTCGAGGCCGATCGCGAGGCGCATCTCCTTGAGCTTGCGCTCGGGGGTCGGATCGATCGCCTCCTTGTACGCGGCGTCGCGCTCTGCCTCGTCGGTGATCGACTCGGCCTTCTGCACGAGCACGTTCTTCACGTACTGCTGGGTGATCGAGGATCCGCCGCCCGAGTCGTTGCCGAGGAGGTACGTCTGGGACACGGCGCGGAGGGTGCCCTGCAGGTCGATGCCGCCGTGCTCGTAGAAGCGGGGGTCCTCGCCCGCGACCGCTGCGTCCTTCGCGGTCTGCGCGACGTCGTCCCAGCCGACCTCGACGCGGTTCTGGTCGTAGACGGAGGCGAGCAGCGTGGTGCCGTCGCCCGCGTAGATGTTGGTGCGCTGCATCAGCTGGCCGACGTCGAGGTAGCCGGGCAGGTTCTGGAAGAGCCCGATCGTGTTGCTCGTCGCGAGACCGGTGAGCGCGAGCGCCGGAGTGACCCCGACCGTGATCAGGACGCCCGCCACGACGCTCATCCCGATGAATCCCATGATCGCCCGCAGCGACATCCCGAGCGGCTCGGCGGAGCGGCGGGATGCGGTGGGAAGTGCCATGGAGCGGTCGTCCTTTCGGCACGGCGGAGCCGTGGCAGTGCAGAGGGGGAGGGGCGAGAGCCCCGCGTCGAACATGCGTCCCCTGAAAGATCGTACGTGACACCCCTGACACGGGCGCGTCCTCCCGCAGGACGACATGCCGATGGCGGGAGATGCACAGGTGCCCTCTCAGGCGGCCGTCGATCGCGCGTCGGCGGGGGCCGCCGCGGACCCTGGGGAAGCCCGTAACGAAGGCCCCTGCGGTGTCGATGCATCCGTATCGTGGAGCCTGCGTCCCTCGCGCAGGACGCGGCACAGCATTCCGCACCATGCGCCGGTCCCGGAGCCCCGGGACAGTCGGATCCGGCAGAAAGCACACCACCATGGCACGCATCTACGACGACGTGACGCAGCTCGTCGGCAACACCCCTCTCGTCCGCGTCAACCGCCTCGAGGGCGCGGAGAGCGCGACGGTTCTCGCCAAGCTCGAGTTCTACAATCCCGCGAACAGCGTGAAGGACCGCATCGGCGTCGCGATCGTCGACGCCGCCGAGGCGTCCGGCGAGCTCCCGCCCGGCGGCACGATCGTGGAGGGCACCAGCGGCAACACCGGCATCGCCCTGGCGCTCGTCGGCGCGGCCCGCGGCTACAAGGTCGTGCTGACGATGCCCGAGACCATGTCGATCGAGCGTCGCGTGCTGCTGCGCGCCTATGGAGCCGAGATCGTGCTGACGCCCGGTGGCGAGGGCATGCGCGGTGCGGTCGAGAAGGCGCAGGCGATCGTCGCCGAGACTCCCGGCGCGATCCTGGCCCGCCAGTTCGAGAACGCCGCCAACCCGGAGGTGCACCGCCGCACCACCGCCGAGGAGATCTGGAACGATACCGACGGCGAGGTCGACGTCTTCGTCGCCGGCATCGGCACGGGCGGCACCATCACCGGTGTCGGCCAGGTCCTCAAGGAGCGCAAGCCCGGCGTGCAGATCATCGGCGTCGAGCCGATCGACTCGCCGCTGCTCACCCAGGGCACCGCCGGCCCGCACAAGATCCAGGGGATCGGCGCTAACTTCGTCCCGGCGATCCTCGACCGCGAGATCTACGACGAGATCATCGACGCCACCCTCGCCGACTCCGTCCGGGTGGCACGCGACCTCGCGGCCCAGGAGGGGATCCTCGGAGGCATCTCCTCCGGCTCGATCATGTGGGCGGCTCTCGAGGTCGCGAAGCGCCCCGAGAACGCCGGCAAGACGATCGTCGCGATCGTCTGCGACTTCGGCGAGCGCTACATCTCGACCGTCCTCTACGAGGACCTCCGCAGCTGAGCGCGAAGCCCCGCCCCGGTCGGGACGCCGCGAGCCCGGCCGGGAGCCGTTCTCTCGGCGCGATCCGGCGCCTGCGCGAGGACGTGCGGACGGCGCGCGTGCGCGACCCCGCGGCCCGGAGCACCGCCGAGGTCGTCCTCGCGTACCCGGGGCTCCACGCCGTGTGGGTGCACCGCGTCGCCCACTCCTGGTGGCGGCGCGGGTTCCGCCTGCCCGCGCGTCTGCTCTCCCAGGCCGCCCGCGCCGCGACCGGCGTCGAGATCCACCCGGGCGCCGTGATCGGCCGCCGCCTCTTCATCGACCACGGCATGGGGGTGGTCATCGGCGAGACCGCGCGGATCGGCGACGACTGCATGCTCTACCACGGCGTGACGCTCGGCGGGAAGTCGGTGCGGCGCGAGCGCCGCCATCCGACGATCGGCGACCGGGTCGTCCTCGGGGCCGGTGCCGTGGTGCTCGGCCCGATCATCCTCGGCTCCGACGTCAGCGTCGGCGCCAATGCGGTCGTCGTGAAGGACGCGCCCGACGGCGCGGTGCTGGTCGGCATCCCCGCGCGCGACCTGCGGGCGATGGGCCGCGCCGACGACGCCCTCGCCGACTCCGGCTTCTTCGTCGACCCCGCGATCTACATCTAGGCACCCGCTCGACGCGCCGTGTCCGCGCGCCGCGACCCCGTCACTCCGGCCCGTCGGATCACCTCCGGCTCGTGAGACCGCGTTCGGCTCGCGGGATGCGCCGATTCCTGCGAGCCGAACGTGATTCCGCGAGCCGGAGGTCCGCCGGGAGTCCCGGGGCGGCCCCTACGACCCGTGCGCGATCGTCCGCGGCGCGCTCTTGATCGTCGCGAACGCGTCGAGCGCGTGCGCCCGCGTCTCCTTCAGGTCGAGGATCGGCGCCGGGTAGTCCTCGCCGTCCGGAGTGAGGGTGTCGCCCAGGGTCCACGGCTCGTGGATCGCGGAGCCCTCCACCGAGGCGAGCTCCGCCACGTTCCCGCGGATGTAGCCGCCGTCCGGATCGAACTTCTTCGACTGCGTCACCGGATTGAAGACACGGAAGTACGGCGACGCGTCGGCCCCCGACCCCGCCACCCACTGCCAGTTGGCCGCGTTGCTCGCGGGGTCGGCATCGACGAGCGTGTCCCAGAACCAGCTCTCGCCCACGCGCCAGTCGACGAGCATGTTCTTGATCAGGAACGACGCCGTCACCATCCGCACTCGGTTGTGCATGTAGCCCGTGCGCCACAGCTCGCGCATCCCGGCGTCCACCAGCGGGTAGCCGGTGCGCCCCTGCTGCCACGCCTCGAGCTCGGCGCCGTGCGGCTCGCCCCACGGGAACGAGTCGAAGCGCGTGTCGAAGTTGGCGGTGGCCAGGTCGGGCCAGTGGAAGAGCAGGTGGTAGCAGAACTCGCGCCAGAGCACCTCAGAGGCGAAGCGCTCACCGCCCTCCCCGCGGTGCGTCCCGTCGCGGTGCGCCTCGTCGACCGCGTGCCAGACCTGGAACGGGCTGATCTCGCCCCAGCGCAGGTGCGCCGAGAGGTTCGAGGTCGCGTCCTGCGCCGGCTTGTCGCGGCCGTCGGCGTACTCGTCGAGCTGCTCGGCGATGAAGGCGCGGAGGCGCTTCGCCGCGGCCTTCTCGCCCGGCTCCCAGCGCTCCCGCAGGCCCTCGGCCCAGTCGGGGCGCGTCGGCAGCAGTTCCCAGCCGTCGAGGACGTCCGAGGCGACCTCGCCGGTGAAGCCGTCGATCGAGCGCGGGCGGGCGAGCGGAGCCCGGGGCGTGTCGCGGTTCCGGCAGGCCCGCGCGAAGGGCGTGTAGACGGAGTAGGGGCCGCCGCCTCCCGTCTGCACGGTCCACGGCTCGAAGAGCAGCGAGCCCTGGTGGCTCTCGGCCTCGACGCCGCGCGAGCGCAGGCCCTCCTTGACCGCGGTGTCGACAGCGCGCTCGGCGCCGCCGTAGCGGCGGTTCCAGTGCACGGCGCCGGCACCGATCTCCTCGGCGAGCTGCAGGACGACCGCCTCCGCGGGTCCGCGCCGCAGCAGGAGGGAGGCGCCGTGCTCCTCGAGATCGGCCGACAGCGCGACCAGGCTGCCGTGCAGCCACCAGCGCGCGGCGCCACCCAGCGGACGGATGCCCGGCGACTCGTCGTCGAGCACGTAGAGGACGGCGACCGGAGCGTCGCGGTCGACCGCCGCGCGCAGGGCGGGGTTGTCGGCGAGACGCAGGTCGTCGCGGAGCCAGACAAGGGTGGGGGAGGAGGAGCTCATGGTCCCTCCATGATCCGCGAGGTGGCGGCCGTCGCGAAGACCTGGCAGCGAGTCGCGGTGGCGTGCTAGCAGCGCACTGCAGGCGCCTCAGGGGAAAGGCAGCGCCGCTTCCCGGCTCGTCAGCGTCCCGTAGCCCGCGACCTCGGCCGTGATGCGCACCGCCGAGTAGTCGATCGCGAGCCCGCCCGGGATCGTGCTCGCGAAGGCCCCCTTCGCGTCGGTGCTCGGTCGGTAGAGCGCCACCCACTGCCCTGTCTGCCTGTCCCGCCCCTCGATCGCGAAGCGCTGCTGCAGGGGCGTGCCGTCCGCGGCCTCCAGGAGCACGTTCACGTAGCCGCCGCCACCCCCCGTCGACGAGAAGGACACGGTGAGGACCGGGGCCGGGTTCGAGGCCGCTGCAGCGGGCGCGGTGACGGCGGCGAGGACGACCGGCGCGGTCCAGGCGGCGTGCACGACGGAGCGGCGCCGCACGGGGGCGGGTCGTGCGTCGTGGGTGCGGTCGGAGGTGGTCGTCACGGCATGTCCTGTCGGTCGGCGCGTCGGGCCGGCGTCAGGAGCGAGCACCGGAGAAGCCCACCGAGCTTCCCGAGTCACGAGCTCCGCACGCCGGAGCCGCTTGCGGACATGTCCTCAAGCGGTCTCGGAACGACCGATCGCCGCCGGATCCGCCCTCGGAGGGGCGAGGCGCGTCACGCCGAGTCGACTCCGTCGCGGAGCTTGTCGCAGAGCGCGATCAGCTGAGCCAGCTCGTCGTCGTCGAGCGCCGACCCCACCTGGTCCGAGATGGTCTCCATGTGCGTCAGGGCGACCCGGCGGAACAGGTCGTAGCCCTCGTCCGTGATCGCGATGACCGTGCCGCGGGCATCGGTCGGGTCCTCGTTCTTGGTCACGAGACCGCGGCCGACGAGACGGTCGATGAGCCGGCTCACGCTCGGCTGGGTCAGCAGCACATGCCGGTTGAGATCGCGGAGGCGGGCGCGCCGTTCGGGCTGCCGGGTCAGGTTGAAGAGGACGTCGTACTCGTTGAGCGAGATCTCCTTCGAGGGGAACTCGGTGCTCAGCGTCCGCATCACGTGGACCTGGGCCCGGAAGAGCGACTCCCAGGCCGCTACGGCGCGTCTCGATGCCACGCGGCCTCCTCTGTCCTGCTCAGGATACGTCCTCGTCACGCTCAGGTGACGCACCCCGCGCACCCGCGCCGGGAACGACAGAAGGCCGGCCGCTGAGGCGAGCGGCCGGCCTTCATTCCCTTGCACCAAGAGTGTCCTGCAATCACATTCGCGCTTCGCCGCCACAGCAAACGACTAACGCTCTTGAACTATATAACGGATCGATAACGCCGCAAGTGCCGATTTCCTGAGACGTCGCGGGACACCTCCGGGAGGGCTCCTCCGCCGCCGGAACCTGGGGGAGAAGCGAGCCGAGTACGCCCGCCGGTGCGGCGATCGAGCGCCCCTCCCTCGCTGATCCAGCAGCCCGCGGAGCGGGCGCATCGAGATCCGCCAGCGTCAGGAGTCCGGATCAGAAGCCCGATCTGCTGAAGCTGGTGGGTCTCAGGAGAAGTGACCTCTTGCGTGTGGTCCCTTCCTTGCTGATCGAGTAGCCCGCTTGGGCGTATCGAGATCCACCAGCGTCAGAAGTCCAGATCAGAAGCAAGAACTGCTGAAGCTGATGGGTCTCGATACGCCCCTGCGGGGCTGCGGGCTCGACCAGCATGCTGGGCGACGGGCGCCGACTTCTCCCTCACCGCTCGAATGTGACGCGAAGCGGCTTCGCCGCTCGAGACGCCCTGCGGGGCTGCGGGCTCGACCAGCATGCTGGGCGACGGGCGCCGACTTCTCCCTCCCCACTGAGAGGCGAAGCGGCATCGTCGCTCGACACGCCGCCTCCGGCGGCTGCTCGACGAGCATGCCGGCGGCCAGCAGACGAGAGGTGCCGGCGCAGCCGCACACCCCCGGGCGCGGGGCGGACGACCAGCTGCCACCCTCGAGGCGTCCGGTGGGAAACGCGTGCCAGCGTTTCCCACGAGCCGAACGCACCACGCTCTGCGAATCGCAACCACCCTGGGAGCCGACCGCGGCGGAGCGAGCGCTTCGCGCTCGCGCAGCAATCCGACTCAGAAGAGGTCGGGCGACGGCGTCGATGCGTAGCGGATGGCGACGTCGGCGTGGCGGTCGAAGCGGTAGCCGACGCCGCGGACGGTGCGGACGATGTCCTCGTAGCGGCCGAGCTTGGCGCGGAGGCGGCGGACGTGGACGTCGATGGTGCGCTCGTTGGGGGCGTCGTCGTCGGCGGCGCCCCAGAGGGAGGCGATCAGCTCGGCGCGCTCGATGGTGCGGCCCTCGCGGAGGACGAGGTACTGCAGCAGCTCGAACTCCTTGTAGGTGAGCGCGGTGGTCTCGTCGTCGAGGATGACGCGCTTGCGGGAGATGTCGATGACGACTCCTCCGGGGGCGCGGTCGAGGTCGGGCTCGGCGTCAGCGCGGCGGCGGGCGACCGCCGCCGGGTCCTGGAGGGCGAGGCGGACGACGTCGACGTCGCGACCGCCGGCGCCCTGCGGCGCGAGGGCGATGGAGGCGTAGGTCTCGGCGTCGGGGGCGAGCTGGGCGGTGACGCGCTTGAGCTCCTCGACGAGGCGGCCGAGGTCGACTCCGGCGGCGCGGGCCTTCGCCTCGTCGATGCCGACGTAGAGGGCGAAGCCGCGGGCCTCGGTGCCCTGCGGCACAGCGCGGAGGCGGGGCGGAGTGGGGACGCTCTCGGGAGCGGCCTGGAGGCGGGGGGTCTCGGCGGCGGGGGAGGCGGTGCGAGCGTGGAGGAGGGTCATGACGAATCCTTGGGGGTGTTCGGATCCGGGACGGGTGTCCGGGGAGCGGATCCGGGTGTGCGCAGAAGCGCCGTCCGCGTGACGCGGCCGGCAGAGACGGATGCGAGCATCCGAGGGATCCACCGCGCCTGCGACGCCAGCCCGATCGGAGAGATCGGCCCGATCGGGAGGATCGGCGCGATCAGAGCGATCGGCGGGCGGAGGACGTACGGGGATCCGGCGAGGTCAGTGCCTCAAGCACACATTCGACAGCACATGACGAGGCCCCCGGCCATCATCATGCTTGCATTCCCGGAGGCCTCGAAGGAGGTCAGGGCGTGCGCGTTGTCAGTCATGGTCAGAAGTAAAGCGGACGATGACGGAGTGCGTCAACAGATTTCCGCAGGTCGGGGAGAATGCGCGGGGTCAGCCGGCCAGGCCGTAGAGGCGGTCGCCCGCGTCGCCCAGGCCGGGGACGATGTAGCCGAGCTCGTTGAGGCGCTCGTCGAGCGAGCCGAGCACGATCGTCACGTCGCGGTCGCCGAACGCCTTCTCGACGGCGGCGAGACCCTCCGGAGCCGCCAGGAGGCACACTGCGGTGACGTCGACGGCTCCGCGGTCGAAGAGGAACTGGATCGCGGCGATCAGCGAGCCTCCGGTGGCGAGCATCGGGTCGAGCACGAAGCACTGGCGGTTCGACAGGTCCTCGGGGAGGCGCTCGGCGTAGGTGGTCGGCTCGAGGGTCTCCTCGTTGCGCGCCATCCCGAGGAAGCCGACCTCGGCGGTCGGGATGAGCTTCACCATGCCCTCGAGCATCCCCAGACCCGCGCGGAGGATGGGGACCACGAGCGGCTGCGGGTCGCTGAGGGCGAGGCCCGTCGTCGTCGTGACCGGGGTCTCGATGGTGACCGAGCGGGTGCGGACGCCGCGGGTCGCCTCGTAGGCGAGCAGGGTCATCAGCTCCTCGGCGAGCTGCCGGAAGGTGGGGGAGGGGGTGCGCTTGTCGCGCAGCACGGTGAGCTTGTGCGTGATCAGCGGGTGGTCGGCTACGTGGACGCGCATAAGCTCAATCTACTTGCCGGCCGTGGTCGGCCGAGCCGGGAGGAGTGGCGCGATGCGCGAGAGCGACCTGCGCCTCCCCGCCGGCTCCGATGCGTGGATGGCGCTGGCGCTCGCCGAGGCGAGGCGCGCCTCCGGATGGGGCGACGTACCGGTCGGCGCGGTGGTCGTCGACGCAGACGGTGCCGTCATCGGCCGCGGGCGCAACGAGAAGGAGCTGCGGACGGATCCGACCGCGCACGCCGAGGTCGTCGCCCTGCGCGAGGCCGCCGCGGCGCGCGAGGACTGGCAGCTGACCGGCTGCACGCTCGTCGTCACGCTCGAGCCGTGCACCATGTGCGCGGGCGCCATCCTCGCCTCCCGGATCGAGCGCGTCGTCTTCGGGGCCTGGGACGAGAAGGCGGGAGCGGCGGGATCGCTGCACGACCTCCTCCGCGACCGCCGCCACAACCACGTGGTCGAGGTCTACCCCGGTGTGCGCGCCGAGGAGAGCACTCGGCTGCTCGTCGACTTCTTCACGGCCCGGCGCTGAGCGGAGGTCAGGCCCCGAGCCAGTCCGCCAGCGCGAGCTCGGTCGCCTCGCGCATCCGGGCGAAGCGTCCGGCGTGCACGTCGTCCTCGAGCGCGTCGGCCCGGTAGCCGGCCTCGGCGGCGTACTCGGCGTCGCCCTCCAGCCAGCGCCCGGCCATGGCGCCCGTGAGCTCGGGGTGGAACTGCACGCCGAGGAGCCAGTCGCCGATGCCGAACGCCTCGACCGGATACGCGTCGGAGGTGGCCAGCAGGGTCGCGCCCGTCGGGAGGTCGAAGGTGTCGCCGTGCCACTGCATCACGGGCACGCCGGCGAAGTGCCGCAGCGGCGACCGCAGCCCGGCCTCCGTCGGCTCGATCGTGCGGAAGCCGACCTCGCGGGTCGGGCCCGCGTAGACGCGCTCACCGAGCGCGGCGGCGAGGAGCTGCGCCCCGAAGCAGATGCCGAGGGTGGGCCTGCGGTGGTGCAGGCGGTCCTGCAGCAGCGCGATCTCGGGGGTGATGAAGGGGTGGTGGACGGTCTCGTAGACGCCGGCGCTCGATCCGAGGGTGACGACCAGGTCGGGCTCGACGATGTCGACCGAGCCGAGGTCGGTGCCGGCGACCGCCTCGACCTCGAAGCCCTGCGCGCGGAGGATCGGGTCGAGGACGCCGAGTCCGGCGCCCCGCTCGTTGACGATCGCGAGTGCGCGCCGCATCAGCCGGCGCTCCCGGTGCTCGCCGCGCGGTCGACGTCCGGTTCGAGGTAGATGACGCGGGCGGCCGGCACGGCGTCGCGGATCCGCTGCTCGGTCGCGTCGATGCCCGCGGCGAGCTGCGCGACGGTCTCGGCGGCCGGGAAGGCGAGCTTCGCGGCGACGAGGATCTCGTCGGGCCCGAGGTAGAGGGTCCTCATGTGGATGATGCGCTCGACGTCGTCGCCGGCCTCGATCGCGGAGCGGATCGCCGAGGTGTCGACCGGTGTCGCGCCCTCGCCGACCAGGAGGCTCTTCGTCTCGACCCCGAGGACGATCGCGACGACGATCAGCAGGGTGCCGATCATGATCGTGCCGATCGCGTCGAACACCGAGTTTCCGGTGATCACCGAGAGGACGACTCCGAGGAGCGCGAAGGTCAGACCGGTCAGGGCGGCGACGTCCTCGAGCAGCACGACCGGCAGCTCCGGAGCCTTCGCGCGGCGGATGAACTGCGGCCACGACTGCGCGCCCCGGGCGGGGTTCGACTCCTTCACCGCGGTGCGCAGCGAGTAGCTCTCGAGGCCGATCGACACGAGCAGGACGAGGATCGGGAGCCAGACGTTCTCGAGCTCGTGCGGGTGGGTGATCTTGTCGATGCCCTCGTAGAGCGAGAAGACGCCGCCGACCGAGAACAGGATGATCGCGACGACGAAGGCGTAGACGTAGCGCTCGCGGCCGTAGCCGAAGGGGTGCTCGTCGTCGGCCGCCCGGCGGGACTTGCGGCCGCCGAGCAACAGGAGCAGCTGGTTGCCGGAGTCGGCGAGGGAGTGCACGCCCTCGGCCAGCATCGAGGCCGAACCCGAGAAGAACCAGGCGACGAACTTGGTCAGTGCGATGCCGAGATTCGCGGACAGCGCCGCGATGATGGCCCTGCTTCCTCCGGATGCGCTCACGTGGTCTCCTCGAGGATCCGAATGCGGGTGGGGCGGTCGGGCCATCCTAGGGAGTCCGGGGCGGCGCGGCGGACCCGCTCGCCTGCGCTTCGTAGGATGTGCGGGTGACCGACGCTCCCGTGCAGCTCCCGTCCATCGCCGTCCTGGGCCTCGGCTCGATGGGCGGCGCGATCCTCTCGGGGCTCCTCGCGCCGGGGGTGCGGGTCGAGGGCGGAGTCCGGGTCACCAACCGCGACTCGGCCAAGGCCGCGGTGTGGGACGACCACCCCGTCGTGACCGCGCTCGCGACCGGCGATGATCCGGAGGCGAACCGCCGCGCGGTCGAGGGCGCCTCCGTCGTGCTCGTGGCCGTCAAGCCGCACATGGTGACGGCGCTGCTCGACGAGATCGCCGAGGCGCTCGCTCCGGGCACGGTCGTGGTGAGCGTGGCCGCCGGAGTCACGGTCGAGACGTTCGAGCGGCACCTGCCCCCGGCGGTCGCCGTGCTGCGCTCGATGCCCAACACCCCGGCCGTCGTCGGCCGCGCCGTCACGGGGCTGAGCGCGGGCACGCGCTCGAGCGCCGATGATCTCGCCCTGGTGCGCCGGCTGTTCGAGACGGTCGGCGAGGTGGTCGAGGTGCCGGAGTCGCAGCTCGACGCGCTCTCCACGATCTCGGGCTCGGGCCCGGCCTACGTCTTCCTCCTGATCGAGCAGCTCACGGCCGCCGCGATCGCCAAGGGCTTCACTCCCGAGCAGGCCGCGACCATGGTCAACGGCACCTTCCTCGGTGCGGCCGAGCTGCTCGTCGACTCCGGCGAGGACCCGGCCGAGCTGCGCCGCCGGGTCACCAGCCCGAACGGCACCACGGAGCGCGCCGTCGCCGTGCTGCAGGAGGCGGACCTCGCCGCGCTCTTCACCCGCGCGACCGACGCGGCCCTGGCCCGCGCCCGCGAGCTCGCCGCCTCCTGACGCCCCGCCTCAGGAGCCGAGGGCCGCGAAGCGCTCGATGTCGCTGGGGGTGCCGCTGACCACGATCAGGTCGTGGTTCGAGACCACGGTCTGCTCGGTGGCGTAGGTGAACGGCTTGCCGGGGCTCTTCACTCCGACGACCGTCACCCGGTGCTTGCGGCGCACCCCCGACTCGGTGAGGGTGAGGCCCCGGATCGGCTTGGGCGGGTACATCTTGGCCAGCACGAAGTCGTCGTCGAACTCGATGAAGTCGAGCATGCGGCCCGAGACGAGGTGCGCGACGCGCTCGCCGGCCTCGGCCTCGGGGTAGATGACGTGGTTGGCGCCGATCCGCTCGAGGATCTTGCCGTGCGAGCGCGAGATCGCCTTGGCCCAGATCTGCGGGATCTTGAGGTCGACGAGGTTCGCGGTGATCAGCACCGACGCCTCGATCGAGGAGCCGACGGCGACGACGGCGACCTGGAAGTCCTGCGCGCCGATCTGCGCGAGGGCGTCGAGCGAGCGCGCGTCGGCCTGGACGGCGTGGGTGACCCGCTCCGACCACTTCTGCACGAGGCCGGCGTCGGCGTCGACGGCGAGCACCTCGCGGTCGAGTCGATCGAGCTGGCCGGCGGTGGCGGCGCCGAAGCGCCCCAGGCCGATCACCAGCACCGGGGCGTCGTACCTGATGCGGTCAACCAACGATGGGCCTCTCTTCGGGTCGTCTGAACAGCTGCCTGCGCTGGCTGGCGGCGAGCGCGGCGGCGAGTGTCACGGTACCAACGCGCCCCATGAACATGGTCAGCGCGAGCACGTAGACGCCGGACGGCGGCAGCTCGGCGGTGAGCCCCGTCGACAGCCCCGACGTCGCGAACGCCGAGATCACGTCGAACAGCACGTAGTCGAGGGAGGCCTTCGTGATGTGCAGGATGATCACCGACGAGACGGCCACGGTGGTCGCCCCCCACAGCACGACCGAGACGCCCAGCCGCAGCACGTCGTTCGGGATGCGGCGGCCGAACGCCTCCATGTCGTTCACGCCGCGCGCCTCGGCGAACGCGGCGAGGAACAGGATCGCCAGCGTCGTGACCTTGATGCCGCCCGCGGTCGAGGCCGAGCCTCCGCCGATGAACATCAGCATGTCGGTGACGAGCAGACTCGAGCCGTTGAGATCGGGGATCGTGATCGTCGAGAAGCCGCCGGAGCGGGTCATCGTCGACAGGAAGAAGGACTGGAACACGGTGTCGCCCGCATCGAGCGTCCCGAAGGTCTTCGGATTGTCGAACTCGAGCACGATGTACAGCGCCGCCCCGGCGACCAGCAGGATCACGGAGGTGAGCAGCGTCAGCTTGACGTGCACCGACCACTTGCTCGGACGGCGCCAGCCCCGCGAGAGGGCGTAGATCACGGGGAAGCCGATCGAGCCGAGGAACACGCCGATCATCAGGATGCCGAGGAACCAGTAGTCGTCCTCGAACGGGGTGAGCCCTGCGGCGTTCGGCGCGAACCCGGTGTTCGTGAACGCCATGGCCGAGTAGTAGAAGGAGTGCCACACGGCCTCGCCGATCGGGATCCCGTCGATCAGCATCCGCGGGAACAGCAGGAGAGCGACGATGATCTCGATCGCGGCGGCGCTGACGGCGACCGTCGTGAGCAGCCCGCCGATCTCGCCGAGCCGGACCGCCTGGCCCTCGGCGACGGGGCCCGAGTGGATCCGGAGCGGGTTCGAGTCGCTCGCGACCATGAGCTTCGCGCGCAGCCCCAGCCGCCGTGACACGGCCATGCCCATGATCGACGCCAGGGTGAGCACGCCGAGGGCGCCGATGTTGACGCCGATGAAGATGATCGAGTGGCCGAACGCCGACCAGTAGGTGGCCATGTCGACCGTCGCGAGGCCGGTGACGCAGATCACCGACATCGCGGTGAAGAAGGCGTCGTGCAGCGGAGTGACGGTGCCGGTCGTGCTCGAGATCGGCAGGGAGAACAGCAGCGTGAAGACGAGGATGAGCGCCGAGAAGATCAGGATCGCGAAGCGCGACGGCGACCGGCCGGCGAAGTCGTCGATGAGATCGCGGGCCCGCTCGAAGCCCGACCACGGCGAGATCGGGGAGACGCCCACGGGGCTCCGGAACTGCTGTCGAACCACCACGGCGATCCTCCACTCGATCGCGGCCATGCTACCCGGCCCGCACCGCCCTCCCGGGCACAGGGAGTGCGGGCGACTCGCCTGGTCGGCGTGGAGCCGCGCTGACTAGCCTGGGCGGTATGGCTGACATCTTCGCGGTGATCGCGGACGGCACGCGTCGCGACATCCTCTCGATCCTGCTGGAGCAGCGGGAGGCGGGCGATGTGGGCGTCGGAGGCATCAGCGTCTCGCGGATCGTCGCGCGGCTCGAGCTCAGTCAGCCGACGGTGTCGAAGCACCTCAAGGTCCTGCGCGAGGCGGGGCTCGTCACCGTCCGCGAGAGCGGGCAGCACCGCTACTACGCGCTGCAGTACTCGCCGCTCGAGGAGGTGGAGGACTGGCTCCTCCCGTTCCTCTCCACCGAGGAGGTCGACGCCGGACCCGTGCTGCTCGACGCTCCGACCGCGGCGCGGGCCGAGTCGCTCGGCCGCGCGCTGGCCGACCGGACCCATCAGGTCAGCACCGTCGTGCAGGACATCCAGCGCGGCGTGAGCGAGGGCGCGACGAAGGTGGCGGAGGCCCTGCGCATCCGCAAGTGACGCCGGACACGGCGGCACCCCGCGTCGTGTAAGCTCGCGGGAGCCAGTTTTTCGTAAGCGGCCGTCCGTCGGGCGGTCGGCCCCCTGAACGTTGTGAGGTCTTCGTGGGTTCTGTCATCAAGAAGCGTCGCAAGCGTATGGCGAAGAAGAAGCACCGCAAGCTGCTTCGCAAGACTCGTCACCAGCGTCGCAACAAGAAGTAGGCTCGCGCCACTTCCCACTCGAGCGTCCGCCCCACACCGGGGTAGGGCGCTCGTCTGCGTTACGGGTCCGATTCGGACGAAACGGCACGGTGCGCGCCCCGGCCCGGCGTACCCGAGGCTCCCTCTACACTGGCCCGATGACCGACGTGCAGCTGACCCTCGTGGGGAAGCCGGGCTGCCATCTCTGCGATGACGCCCGCACGGTGATTCAGGGGGTCCTCTCCGATCTGGGGAGCGTCTCGGGCGCCCCGGCGGTCGCGCTGTCCGAGCTGTCGATCCTCGACGATCCGGAGCTGCACGAGCAGTACGTCGAGGAGATCCCCGTCCTCCTGATCGACGGTCGCGTCCACACCTACTGGCGCATCGACCCTGTCCGTCTCCGCCGAGCCCTCCTGGAGCACGCATGACCATCCGCCACGTCGTCGCCTGGAAGCTGAACGCCGTCGACCCCGCCCAGCGCTCGGAGCACACCGAGCAGATCTCGGACGCCCTGCGCAGCCTGCTGCCGATCATCCCCGAGATCGAATCGATGACCATCGGCAAGAACGCGCTCTTCCCCAAGGACAACTTCGACATGGTGCTGGTCGCCGACTACGCCGACGCCGACGCGCTGAACGCCTACGTCGAGCACCCCGACCACCGACGGGTCGCCGGCTTCATCCGGCCGCTCGTGCGCGAGCGCGCCTGCGTCGACTTCGAGGTCTGAGCTCATGGCACGGCCCGCGGCCGTCGCGTGGTCTCGGATGGTGTGCGGCCGTCGCGTGAGTCGATGACGGCCTGACCCGAGCGGTTGGGGCCTGAGCCGTGACCGGAATGTTGTAGACGGCACTCGCTCAGGGGACCCGATTTCCTTCGGCTGTCCCCCGAACGCGCATAGTCTCTTCACGGGGAGACAGCTCCCCGTCTCCGGGGTGCACGCCGCGCCTCGGCCGGGGGAGGAACATCCATGTCACGTCAGCGTCGCCGTACAGCGGCCTCCTCGGTCGTCCTCGCGGTGCTCCTCGCCACCCTCGCGCTGCCCTCGGCAGCACAGGCCGGCGAGCTCGTGCCGTCCGACCCCGCGTCGTCGGTCCTGACCGAGCCCGTGGGGCCGATCCAGGAGGAGCAGCCGACGGAGCCTCCGGTCGAGGAGCCGCCCGTCGTCGTGCCGCCGATCGAGGAGGAGCCGCCGGCCCAGCCTCCGGTCGAGGAGCCGCCCGTCGTCGTGCCGCCGATCGAGGAGGAGCCGCCGGCCCAGCCTCCGGTGGAGGAGCCGCCCGTCGTCGTGCCGCCGATCGAGGAGGAGCCGACCGCGCCTACGCAGCCGACTCAGCCGCAGCAGCCGAGCCAGCCCAATCAGCCAGCACAGCCCAATCAGCCCGATCAGCCCGCCCAGCCGTCCAGTGGCACGGGCGGCAACGGAGGCACCACGGGCGGCGGAACCACCGGCGGAGGCAGCACGGGCGGCAACGGAGGCAGCACCGGCGGTACCGCGACGACCGAGGCGGGCTCCGCACCGCCCCGCGCGTCGGCTCCGGGCCGCACCCTGCTCTCGACTTCCGCCGCGGACCCGGCAGCGGCGCCCGCGCCAGCGGCCGAGGGCCAGCCCGCCACCGAGGCGAGCACCCCCGCCGTCTCGGTCTACCTCACGCGCGATGCCGGGGTCGATCCCGGAGCGCTCACCGTCGACCTCGCCCGCTTCTACGGCGTCGGCGTCGCCTACGCCGGGTTCCAGCGCGAGGAGACCGCCACCGCGTCGCTCCGTGCGCCTGCCGGCACCGAGACGGCCCTGACCGTCACCCGCGAGGACGGAGCGGCTTTCAGCACCGGTTCGGCCACCGTGCCCGCGGCGGCGCTCGCCGCGATCGGCGCGTACTCGGTCACCATGACGGGCGACCGTGGATCGAGCGCGACGACGACGTTCTCGCTCGTGTCCTCCTCCGGGCCCGGTGTCCTGGTCGAGCCCCGACAGGTGAGCGGTGAGCAGGCGGAGGCGCCGCGCGGCGCCGTCTGGGGCTTCGGCCCTGTCGAGAGCGTCGCCCTCGCGGCCTACACGACGGCGGGCAAGCGCGCCGACCTCGCCGCCGGCGACCTGGCGGTCCGCGTCGACGCGCTCGGCTGGTCCGATCTCGCCCTCGGCGACTCCGTCGTGAAGGACCCGACGGCAGAGCTCTACTGCATCGTCGCCGTCGGCTCGGTGTCGGGACGCACGGCGGCCGTGACCGTCGCCTACCCCGAGGGCGCCTCGGCCGCCGAGGTCCCCGAGGCGTCGCAGGTCTGCGGCATCGCGATCACCGCGGCGAAGACCGGTCTGACCTCCGTGCCGAGCACGGAGGGGACCGGCGGTCTGTCGGCCGGCGTCGGCCTCACCATCGGCGCGGGCGTCCTCGTCGCTGCGCTCGTCGCCGGACTCGTGACCGCGGTCGTGCTCCGCCGTCGCCGCGAGAACGACGACCTCCTCATCGGCGGGCCGCTGCCGCACCCCACGGAGGAGTAGGCGCGTCACCTTCAGTGGTGAGTGAAACGCCTGCAGCGGTGAGTCGTAGGCCTACGGCCGCGGCACTGCATGCTGGTCGAGCTCGCAGCCCCGCAGGGGCGTATCGAGACCCACGAGCGTCAGCAGAGGGGGCTTCTGCCCTTGTCTTCTGACGGACGCGGATCTCGATACGCCCTCTTCGAGGGCTACTCGATCAGCATGGAGGGGGCGAGCTCGCTGGTCGAGTAGCCGCCGCAGGCGGCGTATCGAGACCCGTCTCCCTACGGACGTCCCTCGGCAGTCGGCCTGGGCTCAGCCGAGGGCGGTGAAGCGCAGCAGGATCGTGCGGGCCTCGGGGCGCAGCTGGAAGTCGGGCCAGACGTCGGGGCCGCAGGCGCGCGAGCCGAGGCCGTGCTGGGCCGCGTCGATGGTCAGCACCGAGCGGGTCGACGGCGGGAGCTCGTGCGGGTGCGCGGCCGCCGTCAGCTCGTGCGCCGTGTAGCGGGAGAGCGTGAAGCCGGGGAGTCGGCCGTGCAGGTCGGCGGCGGCCTCGATCCGCAGGCGCGGCGAGCCTCCCTCGCTCAGGATCAGCTCGCGCACCGCGCTGCGGTGCCCGTTCTCCTGCGGCCGGGCGTAGGTCGTCGAGAGCTCGTCGATGCCCGCCGAGAAGCGGCCGACCCGAGCGGCGCGCAGGCTGTCGGGGTACGACTCCCGGGGCCCCGTGCCGAACCACTCCGCGGAGTCGACGGATGCCGGGAGGTCGAGCCGGATCCCGAGCCGCGGCCAGACCGAGCCCCAGCCGCGCGTGGGTGCGAGGTCGACCCGCAGCACGGCGGCGTCGCCGTCGGTGCTCCAGCGCTCCTCGACCAGGAGCGCCGCGTCGAGGTCGGCGGCCGACCAGCGCGTGCGCCGACGGACGCCGTCGGAGGTGTCCACCTCCTCGATCCGGCCGACCAGCCGGTCGAGGCCCGCCCTCCGCCAGAGCGAGGCGGAGGAGGGCGCGTCGGTCCCGCGTCCGTCGCCCGCCCACGGGTCCTCGTCGAGGTAGCCCGGGAATCCGGCGCCCTCGTCGTTGTCGGTCGGCGCCCGCCAGAGCTCGGCGCGCGGACCGTCGACCGCTAGTCCGGCGAGGGAGGCGAGCCGCCCGTGCCGGAAGCGGGCCGGGCCGAGGGCACCGGAGCCGTCGAGCGCTCCTCCGGCCCGCGACCGCGCCCACGAGGGGGTCGCGGCGGGAGCCGAGATGCGGCGCTGCCCCGAGGCGAGGACGTGGCCCTCCTCCGCCCAGGCGGTCGCCGAGGCGAGGACGACGTCGACCGTCAGCCAGGTCTCGCCGCCGATCGGCGCATCGACGGCGGGAAGCGGGAGCCGCGCGGAGTCGCCCGCCGCGATCGCGGAGGTGTCGAGGGTCCCCTCCGCCGTGACCCGCCCCTCGAGCTCGAGCCGCCAGGCGAAGCGGAGATCGGCGGTGGAGGCGACGTGCCGACGGTTCTCGACGACAACGGCGTCCGCCTCGACGCTGACGCGAACGGGCGACACGATCTGCTTCCACTCGAACAGGCCGGGGCTCGGCGTGCCGTCCGAGAGCACCATGCCGTCCATCACGAAGTTGCCGTCGTGCACGACCTCGCCGAAGTCGCCGCCGTAGGCGTAGTACTCGACGCCGTCGGCGGTGCGCGCCCGGAGGCCGTGGTCTCGCCACTCCCAGACGAAGCCGCCGTGCAGGCGCGGGTGGCGGTCGACGAGATCATCGTACTGGTCGATGGCGCCCGGTCCGTTGCCCATCGCGTGCACGTACTCGCAGAGCAGGAACGGCTTGGTCCGCTGGCGCGCCGACTCGCCGGCCGTGCAGCCCAGGAGGATCGAGCGCGAGTCGTCGCGGCCGATCCGCTCGGTCTCGGGGATCGAGGAGTACATCCGCGAGTACACGTCGGTGTAGGCGCCGGTGTGGTCGCCCTCGTAGTGCACGGGGCGCTCGGGGTCGCGGCCGTGCACCCAGGCCGACATCGCGGCGAGGTTCGCGCCGGTGCCGGCCTCGTTGCCGAGCGACCAGATCACGATGCTCGGATGGTTCTTGTCGCGCTCGAGCGTGCGCTCGATCCGGTCGAGGTACGCCTCGCGCCAGGCGGGGTCGTCGCTCGGGTTGCCGGCCCAGCCGTAGCGCTCGAAGCCGTGGGTCTCGAGATCGCACTCGAGGATCACCCAGAAGCCGAGCTCGTCGGCGAGATCGAGCAGGCGCGGGTGCGGCGGGTAGTGGCTGGTGCGGATCGCGTTGACGTTGAAGCGCTTCATCATCGCGAGGTCGGCGCGGGCGAAGTCCTCGTCGAAGGCGCGACCGCGATCGGGGTGCGTCTCGTGCCGGTTCACGCCGTGGAAGACGACGCGGGAGCCGTTCACGAGGAACCGGTCGCCTCGGATCTCGATCGTGCGGAAGCCGATGCGCAGCGACACCGTCTCGCCCGTGGAGGCGAGCTCGGCGTCGTACAGCCGTGGCACCTCCGCCGACCACGGCTCGACGACGGGCACGTCGATCGGCGCGACCTCGTCGGCCGTGGCCCAGACCGTCTCGATGCCCAGCTCGGGGACGCGCAGCGTGACGGGGAACGCCGATGCCTCGGCCCTGATCTCGGTGTCGAGCCGGCCGGCGCCCGCGGTGTAGGAGGCGCGCACCCAGGCGTCCTCGATCCCGCCGACGGGACGTGCGAGCAGGTGCACCGAGCGGAAGATGCCGGGCAGCCACCACTGGTCCTGGTCCTCGACGTAGCTCGACGCCGACCACTGGTGCACGCGCACGACCACGAGGTTCTCACCCGGCCGCACCGCCGCGGTCACGTCGAACTCCTGCGCGAGGCGGCTGCCGGATCCGATGCCGATCTCGTCGCCGTTGACCCAGACCCGGTAGCGCGACTCGACCCCGTCGAAGCGCAGTACGACGGCCTCGGCGTCGCCCCACGACTCCGCGACCTCGAACGTGCGCCTGTAGTCGCCCGTCGGGTTCTCGTCCGGCACGAACGGCGGCTCGGTGGCGAACGGGAACTGCACGTTCGTGTAGGCGGGGCGGCCGTAACGGCCGTCGCCCTCGAGGACCCAGTGCGCAGGAACCGTCATCAGATCCCAGTCGGAGTCGTCGAAGGACTCGCCCCCGACGTCGTCCACTCCCTCGCCGTCGGGCAGCACCCCGAGACCCCCGAGCGTTCCCGGAGCGGCGGGGAGCAGGCGGAAGCGCCACTCCCCGTCGAGCGAGAGCGAGGGAGCATGGGTGTGCAGCCACGACCGGGCGGGCCGGCGGAGGCCGGATCCCGGGGCCGTGTCGGTGAGGTAGTGGGACGTCGTCGGGGGAGTCGTCACTTCACGGAGCCTTCCGTCAGGCCGCCGCGCCAGAAGCGCTGCAGCACGATCATGGCGATGGCGAGCGGGATGATCGACAGCAGCACGCCGCCGGTCGTCAGCTCGTAGAACTCGGGCAGGCGATCGACCTGACTGAGCCAGTTGTTGAGGCCGAGCGTGATCGGGAAGAGCTCGGTGTCCGAGAGCATCACGAGCGGCAGGAAGTAGTTGTTCCAGATCCCGACCAGCTGGAAGAGGAACACGGTCACCAGGGCCGGGGTGAGGATGCGCAGTCCCAGCGTGTGGAAGATCCGCAGCTCGCCCGCCCCGTCGATCCGTGCCGCCTCGATGATCGCCGTGTCGACCGTCGCCTGCGCGTAGATGCGGCAGAGGAAGAGGCCGAACGGCGAGACCAGCGAGGGGATCAGCACGCTCCAGTAGGTGTTCGCGATCCCCATCTGGCTGAAGAGGAGGAACAGGGGGAGTGCCGTCGCGGTCCCCGGGACGAGGACGCCGGCGAGGATCGTGCCGAAGACGAGCTTGCTGCCCTTGAACTCGTACTTCGCCAGCGCGTAGCCGCCCGCGGCCGCGAGGTAGGTGGCGAGCAGGGCGCCGACTCCGGCGTAGAGGACGGAGTTGAGGAACCAGCGGACGAAGATCCCGCCGTCGTAGGTCAGCACCTGGCGGAGGTTGTCCCAGAGCGCGAAGGTCGGCGCGAACCAGAAGCCGTAGGTGGCGAAGAGGTCCTCCGTGGTCTTGGTCGCCGCGACGACGACCCAGTAGACGGGGACGAGGAAGTAGACCGAGACGATGACGAGGATCGCGGTGACGATGATCGTCGAGGCGCGGTTGCGGCCCGCCGATCGGTCGGGGCCGCGGCCGGGCCTCGCCGGGCGCTCGGCGGTGACGACTCCGGTGGTCGTGGTGGGCTGCTCAGTGCGCTCGACCGTGCTCATGAGGACTTCCTGTTCGAGATCGAGAGGAACGTGAACGAGAGGATGAACGCGACCAGCGCGATCAGGACGGCCTGCGCGGCGGCGACGTTGTAGTCGTTGTAGGCGAACGCGGTCGTGTACGCGCTGAGGTTCGGCGTGTACTGGCTGTCGATGGCCGGGGCGACGGTCTTGAGCACCTGCGCCTCGGCGAAGAGCTGCAGCGTGCCGATGATCGAGAAGATCGTCGTGAGCACCAGGGCGGGGCGGATGAGCGGCAGCTGGATGCTGCGCGCGACGCGCCAGGTGGAGGCTCCGTCGACCTTCGCGGCCTCGTAGAGCTCGACCGGGATCGCCTTCAGCTGAGCGACGATGATCAGCATGTTGTAGCCGGTGTAGCTCCAGAGCGAGATGTTCGCGATCGACCAGAGCACCGAGTTGGCGCCGAGGAAGTCGGGCTCGAGGCCGACGACGTTCGCCGCGTCGATGATCGGGCTGAGCCCCGGGACGTAGAGGAACGACCAGAGGATCGTCGCGATCACTCCGGGCACCCCGTAGGGCAGGAAGTACGCGGCGCGGAAGAAGCCGGGCATCCGCGCGGACGCCGACTCGAGCATCAGCGCGAGCACTGTGCATAGCGCGATCATCACCGGGACCTGCACGAGGCCGAAGAGGAACATGCGGCCGATGGAGGCGATGAAGTTGCCGTCGGCGAGGGCCTGCGCGTAGTTGTCGAAGCCCGCGAACCCGCTGGTGACGCCGGCCTCGCCGAAGAGGCCCGAGCGGGTCACCTTCGTGAAGCTGGAGCCGATGGCGACGACGATCGGGATGATGAAGGTGAGGACGAAGAGCGCCAGGAACGGCGCCAGGAGGATCCACGGGGCGCGGCCGACGGCGCGGCTGCGATTCGCCGGTCTTCCCGAGGTGGCCGCGACCGCGGCGGCGGCGGGGGACGTCGTGGTCGTCATGCCGATGCCTTCCTGATGCTGAGGCCCTTGTTCTCGAAGACCGTGATGATCTGGTCCTCGGCCTCCGCGACGGCGTCGACGAGGGACAGCCCCGACGCCTTCTTGCGGAAGCCGTCGCTGAGGATGTTGAACGACTGCTGGGTGACGGGCCACCACGACCAGTCGGGGTTCTGCTCCTCGGAGGCGGGCACGAAGACGTCCTCGTAGTAGTTCTCGCCGCTGAAGAACTCGCTCGGCTCCTGCCGGGTGGTGCCGATCTCGCCGACGGCGGGCGACCAGCCGATGCCGCTGTTCGCGATCATCGCGTCGATGCCCTCCTTGGAGGTGGTCATCCAGACGGCGAACTCGAGCGCCTCCTGCGGGTGCTTGCTGCTCGCGAAGATCGCGGCCGTCGAGCCGCCGAGGTAGCTCGAGCCGTAGCCTGTGTCGCCCCAGACCGGCATCGGCGCGACCCGCCACTTGCCGCTGCCTCCGCTGACGCCCTGGATGAGGGCGTCGCCCCAGCTGCCGGTGGTGCAGGAGGCGATCCCGCCGTTCGCGGCGGCCGCGAACCACGCGGGGGAGTAGGCCCCGTACCCGGTCTGCACGAGGTCCTGGTCGATGGCGATGTCGAAGAACTGGGCGACCTTCGTCGTCGCCTCGTCGGTCATGTCGATGACCCAGCCGTCTTCCTCCGCCGTGAGCCACTTGGCTCCGGCCTGCGTCGCGAAGGCGGCGAAGACCGAGGCGTCGGCGAGCGGGAAGCAGTCGATGTAGGAGTCGATGCCGCGCAGCTCCGTCGCGACCGCTGACCACTCGTCCCAGGTGGCGGGAGGCTCCGCACCGACCTGGGCGAAGACCTCTGGCTGGTAGAACATCGCCATGGGGCCGCTGTCCTGCGGGATGCCGTAGACGCCTCCGGTGTAGCTGACCTGCCCCCAGAGGGTGGGGTCGTAGCGGTCGGCGTACTGCTCGGCGCCGTAGCGGTTGAGGTCGACGAGCCCGTTGACGAGCATGAACTCGGGCAGCGAGCGCATCTCGACCTGGCCGATGTCGGGGCCGCCGCCGGCCGCGAGGGCCGAGTAGAGCTTCTGGTAGCCGCCGGCGTTGCCGCCGGGGATCCAGACGGCGTCGACCTGCACGTCGGGGTGCGAGGCGTTCCAGACGTCGCAGACCTTCTGCAGGTCCTTGAGCCAGGCCCAGTACTGCAGCTGGATCGGGCCGCTCGCGGCGGGGATGGCCGCCGCCGAGTTGACCGAGACGGTGCCGGGGGTGGCGCAGGCGGTGAGCCCGGCGAGTGCCGCGGTGCCGAGTCCGGCGGCGATGAGCTGTCTCCGTGTGAACGGTTCCACTGTCCCTCACTTCATCGTGGTGGAGTTCCGGGCCTCTCTGCCGCGGATGATCGGGACGCTATCACAATGTCGAGTACCTGCTCGAAATTCGTTCCGCAACCGTGACGCCCGGCGGGCGGAGCGCGCGCTACGCTGGCGATCCGAGGGAGGCTCACCCCTCCGGTGCACGAGGAGCAGGCGATGACCGAGGCGGTCCCGACCCGCAGTGCGCGCCGCGGCCCCTACGCGAAGTCGGCCGAGCGCCGGCGCAGCATCATCGAGGCGGCGCACGCGGTCTTCGCGGCGCGCGGCTACGCCCGCGGCTCGCTGCAGGACGTCGCCGACCGCGTCGGCCTCAGTCAGACGAGCCTCCTGCACTACTTCCCGACCAAGAACGAGCTGCTGCTCGCCGTGCTGCGGCATCGCGACCTGATCACGGGCGACGGCTCGTCACCGCTCGACCCCGAGGAGGGGCTCGTCGCGGGCATCCTGCGCCAGACCCGCTACAACGAGTCGGCACCCGGAGTGATCGAGCTCTACTCGGTGCTGTGCGGGGAGTCGACGACCGATGAGCATCCGGGGCGCGAGTTCTTCGCCCAGCGCTTCGGGAGGCTCCGCGGCGAGTACGCGCACGAGCTGCGGGTTCTGCGCGACGCCGGCCGGCTGCGCGAGGGCGCCGATCCTGACCGCGTCGCGGCGTCGATCATCGCGCTGTGGGACGGCATCCAGCTGCAGTGGCTGCTCGACCACGACGCGGTCGACATGGTGGCGTGCCTGGCCGACTACCTCGACCTGGTGATCCTGCCCGCGCCCTAGGGCGTGTCGAACACGATCCCGCGTGCTCCGCTCGGCCTGATCGCTCGATCTGCGGCGTCGCGGATCTCGTCCCATGGCCGCATGGGTCTTCGATCCGCTCCTTGCAGCTCGCACGATCAGGCCGTGCTCGCGACGGCGGTCTCGTGTTCGACGCGCCCTAGGCTCGGCGCATGACCTCCACCCTGCAGGACTCCAGCTGGATCTGGCTCGCCCTCGCGATCGTCACCGCGGGCCTCGCCGAGCAGAAGGGCCGCTCGCGCTGGCGGTGGTTCGTCATCGCGCTGTTCCTCGGCCCGCTCGCGACCGCGCTCGTCGTGATGTGGCCGAGACCGCAGGCCGGGATGGTGACCGACGTCCGCTGGAACTTCGCCGTCGGCGCCGGTCTCGCCGCGCTGGCGCTGGTGCTCTTCGCGGTGACGTCGAGCCTCTGGCTCCTCCTGATCCCTGCCGTCGTCCTCGCCGCCCTCGCCGGCGTGCTGACCTGGCTGAGCCGCCGGGTGCCGTTCGAGAGCCTCCCGCGCTGACGCGAGGGAACCCCGGAGCGTCGAGGCGTCCCGCGCGTGCGGGTGGTCTCGATGCTCCGGGGTTCCCTCGGTCGTGCGGCGGGGCGGCGCCTAGGGCAGCAGGCGCGTCGGGCCGCGGAAGAGGTAGGTGACCTCGCGGAGGTTGGCCTGGTGCAGCATCAGCATGATGACGCGGGACAGGCCCATGCCGAAGCCTCCGTGCGGGGGCACGCCGTAGCGGAAGAAGTCGAGGTAGAACTCGAGCTCCTCGGGGTCGAGGCCCTTCTCGCGCGCCTGCTCGACGAGCACGTCGACGCGGTGCTCGCGCTGGGCGCCGGTCGAGATCTCGACCCCGTTGTAGATGAGGTCGTAGCTGTTGGTGATCGTCGCGTCGCCCTCGCGGCGCATGTGGTAGAACGGCCGGATGCTCGAGGCGTAGTCGGTCAGGAAGACGAAGTCGTGGCCGAACTCCTCCTGCACGTAGGCCGCGATGCGGCGCTCGCCCTCGGGGTCCATGTCGTCGTCGGCGCGGGGCACCTCGTAGCCGCGCTCGGCGACGATGCGCTTGGCCTCGGCCAGCGGGATGCGCGGGAACGGCGTGGTCGGCACGGTGAGGTCGATGTCGAAGAGCGCCTTGACCTCGGCGCCGTGCTTCGCGACGACCGCGGTGAGGCCCGCGACGATGAGCTGCTCGTGCAGCTCCATGACGTCCTCGTGCGAGTCGATCCAGGACAGCTCGGAGTCGACGCTGGTGAACTCGGTCGCGTGCCGCGACGTGAAGCTCGGGTCGGCGCGGAAGGCCGGTCCGACCTCGAAGACCTTGCCGAAGCCGGCGGGCTGCGCCATCTGCTTGAAGAACTGCGGGCTCTGCGCGAGGTAGGCCTTGGTCTCGAAGTACTCGACCTCGAAGAGCTCGGCGCGCGACTCCGAGGCGCTCGCCATCAGCTTCGGGGTGTGGATCTCGATGAAGTCGTTCTCGACCCAGTAGGTGCGCAGGGCGTGCTCGAACGTGGTCTGCACGCGGGCGATCAGGTTCTGCTCGGGGCGGCGCAGGTCGAGGAAGCGCCAGTCCATGCGCTTGTCGATGCCGGAGTCGGGCGCGATGGGCGCCTCGGGGATCGACTCGGACACGATCTCGAGCGCCTCGAGCTTGACCTCGATGCCGCCGAGCTTCACGCGCTCGTCGTGCTTCAGCGCGCCGGTGACCGTGATGAAGGAGCCCTGCGCGAGGCCGGAGATCGCCTCGGTGATCGCGAGCTTCGCCTCCGATGCGGCGTCTCCCTCGACGGCCTCGCGGACGGCGGGGTTCACCAGCTGGACGGCGCCCGACTCGTCGCGGAGGACGACGAACTGCACCTTCTTCTGATCGCGCACGGTCTCGACCCAGCCGGAGACGCGCACCGGCCCGTCTTCGAGGGCGGCGAGCTTCTTGACGGTGGTTCGGGGGAGGCGGGTCGCGTCGGTCACGGTAGGGGAGTCTACTCGCGAGGGGTCGGGCGCGATCCGCGCGGGCTAGCATCCCGGCATGAGCACCGCACTGATCACCGGCGCGTCCACCGGCATCGGCGCCGCGTTCGCCCGCGCCTTCGCCCGACGGGGCTGGAGCCTCGTGCTGGTCGCGCGGAACGAGCAGCGGCTCGAGGAGGCGGCGGTCGCGTTCCGCACGCTCGGCGCCCCGCACGTCGAGGTGCTCGCCGCCGACCTCAGCGATCGGGAGCAGGTCGAGCGAGTGCGCGAGCGGGTGGCCGACCCCGTCCGCCCCGTCCGGGTCCTCGTCAACAACGCGGGGTTCGGCATCGACGGCAGCTTCTCCGAGCCCGACATCGCGGCGCAGGACGAGGCACTCGAGGTGATGGTCCGCTCCGTCTCGGTGCTCTCGGGCGCGGCGGCGGAGGCGATGACCGCCCGTCGGGAGGGCGCGATCCTCACCGTCTCGAGCGTCGCCGGCTTCGTGCACCTCGGCCCCTACTCCGCGGTGAAGGCCTGGGCGACCGCGTTCACGCAGTCGCTCGCCGTCGAGCTGCGCGGCACCGGAGTCAGGGCCGCCGCGCTCTGCCCGGGCTGGGTGCGCACCGAGTTCCACGAGCGCGCGGCGATGGACACCTCCTCGATCCCCGCCGCCCTCTGGCTCGACGCCGACGCGGTGGTCGAGGAGTTCCTCCGCGATGTCGCCCGGGGTCGCGTGGTCTCGGTGCCGTCCTGGCGGTTCGGCGTTCCCGTCGCGATCGCGAGGCACCTCCCCGACGCGCTCGTGCGCCGGATCTCATCGGCGGTCCTCGCGCGGCGCTGAGCCTGAGCGCGCCTGCGGCTCAGGCGACCCTGTTCCCGGCGTTCCTCCACCCCGCGTTCCGTACACTTGACGCTCGTGGTTGCCGATCAGATCCATCTCGTGCGGCACGGCGAGGTGTTCAACCCCGACCGGGTCCTCTACGGGCGACTCCCGAACTTCCGGCTCTCCGAGCTCGGCCACCGGATGGCGCGCTCGGCCGCCGACGACCTGCTCGAGCGGCGCCGCCACGTGACCGCGCTGATCGCCTCCCCGCTCCAGCGCACCAGGGAGTCGGCGCAGCCGCTCTCGCAGGCGTTCGAGATCGAGGTCGCCATCGACGAGCGGATCATCGAGCCCACCAACAAGTTCGAGGGCAAGCGGATGGAGGCGCGCGCGTCGGCGCTGCGCGACCCCCGCAGCTGGCCGTCGCTCCGCAACCCCTTCGAGCCCAGCTGGGGCGAGCCCTACCTCTCGATCTCGGCGCGCATGTACGCCGCGATGGAGTCGGCCTGGGAGTCGACCGTCGAGGGCGACGTCGCCCTGGTCAGCCACCAGCTCCCGATCTGGACGGCCCATCGCGCGATCGCGGGGGAGCGGCTCTTCCACGATCCGCGCAAGCGCCGGTGCGCTCTGTCGAGCATCACCACCTTCGAGCGTCGCGGCGACCGGTTCGTCGAGGTCGGCTACTCCGACCCCGCGGCCGGCCTCCAAGGCCTCGCGACCGACGTCGGAGCCGTCTGATGGCGCGGGTCCGCGCCGCGGCGGTGCTGGCGCTCGCCGCCGCGCTCGTGCTGTCGGGCTGCACCGAGGACGAGCTCGCGACGCAGTACCGCAGCGGCGACAACAAGGGCTACATCTCGGGCGACGGGACCGTCACCGAGATCGCGGCCGACGACCGCGACGACCCGATCGTCTTCTCCGGCACCGACGAGAACGGCGAGAGCATAGACTCCGCCGATCTCGCCGGCCGCGTCGTGGTCGTCAACTTCTGGTACGCCAGCTGCGCACCCTGCCGGGCCGAGGCCGCCGACCTCGAGTCGGTGAACACCGAGTTCGCGGGCCAGGAGGTCTCATTCGTCGGGATCAACGTGCGCGACCAGGCTCCGACCGCGGCGGCCTTCGCCCAGACCTACGGCCTCACCTACCCCTCGATCGTCGACGTCGACGGATCGGCGCAGCTCGCCTTCTCGGGCAAGGTTCCGCCGAACGCGGTGCCGACCACGCTCGTCCTCGACAGGGAGGGGCGCGTCGCCTCGCGGATCCTCGGTCAGCTGCAGGAGGCGTCGATCCTGTCGACGCTCGTGAGCGACACGCTCGCGGCACCGGAGTAGCGGCGTGGGCGACATCGTCATCAGCGGACAGCTGCTCCTCGCGGTGCCGATCGCGCTCCTCGCCGGCCTGGTGTCGTTCGCGTCGCCCTGCGTGCTCCCGCTCGTCCCCGGCTACCTCGCCTACGTCGGCGGGTTCACCGATGCCGACGAGCGGGCCGCTCGGGGGCGACGCCGCGTCGTGCTCGGCGTGCTGCTCTTCGTGCTCGGCTTCTCGCTGGTCTTCGTGCTCTACGGGGCGGCGGCGGGGTCGATCGGCTTCTGGATGCAGCGCTACAGCGACGTCATCACCCGCGTGCTCGGCGTGGTCGTCATCGCGATGGGCCTCGTCTTCATCGGGCAGTTCTCGTTCCTGCAGCGGACGCTCCGCCCGAGCATCCGGCCCGCGACCGGCCTGATCGGCGCACCGCTGCTGGGCATCGTCTTCGGGATCGGCTGGACCCCGTGCCTCGGCCCGACCCTCAGCTCGATCCTGGCGCTGGGGCTCGGAGCGGGGTCGCCGTGGCGGGGCGCGCTCCTCGCGCTGATGTACTGCCTCGGACTCGGTCTGCCCTTCCTGCTCGTGGCCTTCGGCTTCAGCTGGGTCACCACCGCCCTCGCCGTCGTGAAGCGCCACATCCGCGCCATCAACATCGCGGGCGGTGTCGCCCTCGTCCTGATCGGAGTCCTCATGGTGACCGGGATCTGGAACACCCTCGTCTACGGATCCCTCGCAGGGGTGATCAATGGCTTCCAGCCCGCGATCTGAGTCCGGCTCGAGGCCCGAGTCCGGCGCGCCGGTCGACGGCGACGAGGCGCAGAAGCGCGCCGACGCGACGTTCCGCCCGGCCGACCACTTCGACTCCGACGCCGACACCGTCACGCAGCCCAAGCTCGGCCTCGTCGGCTGGCTGCGCTGGATGTGGCGCCAGCTCACGAGCATGCGCACGGCGCTGTTCCTCCTGCTGCTGCTCGCGATCGCGGCGGTCCCGGGCTCCCTGGTGCCGCAGCGCTCCTCCGACCCCAACGGCGTCACCCAGTACTTCGTCGACAACCCCGATCTGGCCCCGCTGCTCGACAAGGTGCAGGCGTTCGACACCTACACCTCGGCCTGGTTCTCGAGCATCTACCTGCTGCTGTTCATCTCGCTGATCGGCTGCATCATCCCGCGCACGAAGCACCACTTCGAGGCGATGCGCTCGCGGCCGCCGCGCACCCCCGCGCGCCTGCAGCGCCTCGCCGGGTACACCGTGCGCGAGGTCGACGGGGCGAGCGAGGCCGAGGCGATCGACTCGGCTCACGCCGTCCTGCGCCGCGCGGGCTACCGCGTCGAGCGCTACGCCGACCCGCGCGGGCGCTGGACGAGCGTCTCGGCCGAGCGCGGCTACCTCCGCGAGACCGGCAACCTGGTGTTCCACTCGGCGCTGGTCGGGATCCTCGTGGCCGTCGGAGTCGGCGGCGGTTTCGGCTACAGCGGGCAGCGCGTGCTCGTCGAGGGCGGCCAGGGCTTCGCCAACAACCTCGCGGCCTACGACTCGTTCAACCCGGGCCGGTTCTTCGACAGCAGCCAGCTCGATCCGTACCAGCTGACGCTCGACAGCCTCGACGTGCAGTACGAGGAGCAGAACCAGCAGGCGCTGGGGCAGCCCGTCGACTTCACGGCGAACGTGACCACGACCGAGCGCGGTGGCGGCACGGAGGACCGCACGATCAAGGTCAACGAGCCGCTCTCGATCGGCGGCACCAACGTCTACCTGCTCGGCAACGGCTACGCGCCGACGATCACGGTGCGGGACCCCTCGGGGACGGCGATCTTCACCGACGCCGTGCCCTTCCTCCCGCAGGACGCCAACCTGACCTCGGTCGGAGTCGTGAAGGTCCCCGACGGCCTCGCCGAGCAGATCGGCATGACCGGGTTCTTCTACCCCACCCAGGACGAGCTCGCGTCGGGCGCCTCGACCTCGATCTTCCCCGACCTGCAGTACCCCGTGCTGTCTCTGAACGTCTTCGCGGGCGACCTCGGCCTCGACGCCGGCGTGCCCACCTCCGTCTACGTGCTCAACACCGACTCGCTGACGCGCCTCACCGGCGGGCAGACGGGGGTGGCCTCGATCACGCTCAAGCCGGGGCAGACGGCCGATCTGCCGGACGACCTCGGCACGGTTACCTTCGAGAACGTGGGAGCCGACCCGTCGATCGTCGGGACCGACAGCGTCAAGCGGTTCGCCTCGTTCGACATCCACCACGACGCCACGCAGAGCTGGGTGCTGCTGTTCGCGATCCTGGTGCTCGCCGGACTGCTCACCTCGCTGTTCGTCCCGCGCCGCCGGGTGTGGGTCAAGGCGACGACCGGTGCCGACGGTGGACTGACCCTCGAGTACGCGGGCCTGGCGCGCGGCGAGGACCCGCAGCTGGTCCGCGCGGTACGCGAGGTGGCCGACCGGCACGCGCCACTCGACGGGTCCTGACGCGCCTCTCGTCGCCCGGAGGAGGAAGGGCATCCTTACCTGTGCGTTCGCGCAGGGGCGGTGGCGGCCCGCAGCGATTACCCTGAGGAGGTGATCGAGACCCTCTCTCAGTACTCCGTGCTGTGCCTCTACTCCGCGATGGGCATCTACGCGCTGGCGTTCATCTTCTTCGCGGTCGACCTCGCCCGCCGCTCCTCGATCGCCGACGGCGAGTCGATCGAGGTCGTGCAGGAGGCGGAGCGCGTCGCCTCGGCGGCCGCCGCCGACCGCGCGGCGAGCGGCAGGGCGACGGTGGCCGGCGGCTCGGGCCGCCCGACGGCGACCCTCTCGCGCCTCGGCAGCCGCGTCGAGGACGAGGTCTACAACGCCCCGGCGCGCTCGAAGGCGATGCGCATCGGCTTCTCGCTCACGCTGCTCGCCTTCGTGCTGCACCTCGGGGCGACCGTGCTCCGCGGCGTGGCGGCCGGGCGCGTGCCGTGGGCCAACATGTACGAGTTCTCGATCACCGGGACCCTGATCATCATCGGCGTGTTCCTCGCCGTGCAGCTGCGCTGGGATCTCCGCTTCCTCGGCGCCTTCATCACCGGGCTCGTCCTGGTGCTGCTCGGAGTCGCGACGGTCAACTACTACGTCGCTGTCGTCCCGCTGCCGCCGGCACTGCAGTCGTACTGGCTCGTGATCCACGTGCTCGTCGCGATCCTCGGCACGGCGTTCTTCGCCCTCGGCTTCGCGCTCTCGGTCACCCAGCTCCTCCAGTCGCGGAGGGAGTCGGAGGGCGAGTCGCCCCGCTCCGTCCTGAAGTTCCTGCGCACCCTGCCCAGCGCGCTGACCCTCGAGAACCTCGCGTACCGCGTCACGATCATCGGCTTCATCCTCTGGACCTTCACCCTCATCGCGGGCGCCGTCTGGGCCGAGAAGGCCTGGGGCCGCTACTGGGGCTGGGACACCAAGGAGGTCTGGACCTTCATCATCTGGACCATCTACGCCGGCTACATCCACGCCCGCGCGACCCGCGGGTGGCGCGGCACCCCCTCGGCCTGGCTCGCGATCATCGGCTTCGCCGCCGTCATGTTCAACTTCGGCGTCGTCAACGTGTTCTTCAAGGGGCTCCACGCCTACTCCGGCCTCGACACGGGGATGTAGCGGATCCGAGACTGCCGACCTCACCCGCTGACGGAGGTGGGTCTCGATACGCGGCCTGCGGCGGCTACTCGACCAGCGAGCGTGCGGGGCCGCTCCTCGCTGATCGAGTAGCCCGCGCAGCGGGCGTATCGAGATCCACCAGCGTCAGCAGATCGCGCTGCAGACCGGCTCGACCGGCGAGCGTGCGGGGCCGCTCCTCGCTGATCGAGTAGCCCGCGCAGCGGGCGTATCGAGATCCACCAGCGTCAGCAGGTCGGATCGACGGCCTGGTCTTCTGACGCTGGTGGGTCTCGATACGCCCCTGCGGGGCTACTCGACCAGCATGGAGGGCGGCCCGCGCCGGGTTCTCCCTCCGCCCGGAGAGGCGAAGCGGCGGGGCCGCGGGCTCGACCGGGGCGCCGGCCCGCCCGAGCCGGAGGCGTCAGGCGCCGCCCGTGATGACGTCGATCAGGTGCGGGGCGAAGGGGGCGTCGAGGGCGAGGACGAAGCGGGTCCGCGAGCCCTCGGGGTGCACGTCGCGGTAGATGCCGCGCAGGTCGGGCAGGGTCTGGCCGCGGCCGGGTCCGAACGTCGCGTCGACTTCGACGGGCACGCGCGGGGCGGAGGCGACATCCACGGCATCGAGCGCGATCGCGGCGGCCATCGGGTCGTGCAGCGCGGCGCTGCGGACGCCGAAGTGGCCGACGTAGAAGTCGAAGTAGAAGTCGAGCGCGCGGCCGATCGTCTCGGCGAGCGGGTCGGCCGAGCCGAGCAGCACCGCGCGGTGCTCCTCCGTCATCAGGTGCCGCATCGTCACGTCGAGCGGGACGAGGGTGAGATCCCAGTCGGCGGCGACCACCTCGGCGGCCGCGGCGGGGTCGTGCCAGATGTTCGCCTCCGCCACCGTACTGACGTTGCCGGGGACGAGTGCCGCACCGCCCATGACGGTGACCGAGTGCAGCAGCGAGGGCAGCTCGGCGTGCTTGCGCAGCGCGTGGGCGATGTTCGTGAGCGGCCCGATCGCCACCAGGCGCAGCTCGCCGGCGTGCTCGCGGGCGAGGCGGAGGAGCAGGTCGGCCGGGTCCTCGTCGACCGGCTCGGCGCCGGCGGGCAGGGTGACGCCTCCGATGCCGTTGTCGCCGTGCACGTACGGCGCGCCGCCGGCGTAGGCCTCTTCGAGGAAGTCGTGCGCGCCGACGGCGACGGGGATGTCGGTGCGACCGGCGAGCGCGAGCAGGCCGAGGGTGTTCACCGCGGCCTGGCGGGCGTCGGTGTTGCCGCTCACGGTGCTGATGCCCACGAGATCGGCGAGCGGCGAGCGCAGCAGGTAGGCGAGGGCGAGCGAGTCGTCGATGCCGGTGTCGCAATCGAGGAAGACGGGAACGGCGGGCACGGGTCTCCGATCAGAGGGGGAAGGAGGGAGCGGCGGGCGTCGGCGACCGGGCAGCTCCATTCTGGCCCCACTGCACCACTCGGTTCACCACGCTTCGGTCCTCCGAACCGCGCCGGTTCCCCTCCCCCCGATGCTCAGAGCAGAGCGAAGGAGTCGCGCAGCCGCGCCCGCCACCAGGCGAGGCGCTCGGGCGACACCGCGTGGCGCTCGAGCAGCTCCTCGGACACGTCGACGCGCTCGACCGCGATCGACCCGTCGACCGGGCGCAGCGGAGCCGCGGTGACGTCGGCGGCGAGGAGGGAGGCCGTCCCCAGCCCGCAGTCGTAGGGCAGCTCGGGCAGAGCGGCCGCGAGCGCCGCACCCATCGCGAGCCCGACCGAGCTGTCGAGGGCGCTCGAGACCACGGCGGGCAGGCCGGCTTCGGCGGTGATCGCGAGGGCGCGGCGCACGCCTCCGAGCGGCTGCGCCTTGACCACCAGCAGATCGGCGGCGCCCGCACGCGCGACGGCGAGCGGATCGACGGCCTTGCGCACGCTCTCGTCGGCCGCGATCGGGATGCCCATGTACTTCACCCGGTAGCGCAGCTCGGCGAGCTCGTCGACGCTCGCGCAGGGCTGCTCGAGGTACTCGAGGTCCACTCCCGCCATCGCGTGCACGGCGTGCTCGGCCTCGTCGACGTTCCACGCCCCGTTCGCGTCGATGCGGATGCGTCCCTCCGGCCCGAGCACGCGGCGGACCTCCTCGACGCGAGCGACGTCGTCGGCGAGGGCCTGGCCGCGCTCGGCGACCTTGACCTTGGCGGTCCGGCAGCCGTGGTAGCTCGCGAGGATCGCGGCGACGTCGGCGGGATCGACCGCGGGCACCGTCGCATTGACGGGGATCCGGTCGCGGAGCGCGGCGGGCTGCTCGCTCCAGCCGTAGTCGAGCGCCGCGCGGAGCCAGGCGGCCGACTCCTCGGGGCCGTACTCGAGGAACGGAGAGAACTCCGTCCAGCCCTCCGGCCCGCGCACCAGCGCGATCTCGCGGTGGTCGACCCCGCGGAAGCGCGTCCGCAGCGGCAGCGACACGACGCGCAGGCCCGCGTCGACCTCGGCGAGGGAGGGGAGGGGGGATCCGGGCACGTCATCGTCCATGCGGCCATTCTCCTCCGGAGCGACGGCGTCGAGAACCGGGCCCGCCCCCGCTCGGACCCGCCTGCACCCCGTGCGAGACTGGCGGCGCTGCCGCTCGAGCCCGGAGGAACGCGATGAGTCAGATCCCGATGAGCCCGCCGCCCGCGCCGCAGGCCGCGCCGATTCCCGGGCGCCGCCCGCTCGGCACCGGAGGGTGGATCGCCCTCGCCTCGAGCGCCGCCGTCGGGCTGGTCTACACCGCCGTCCTCGGCGGTCTGCTCGCGTGGACCGTGGGTGCCGCGGTCGACGTGGCGGGCGACGCCGTGCCGACCGGCATCCCCGGCTACTCCGACGACCCGTTCGGCTCGACGGACGACCCCGACGCCGGCGGCGACGCGAGCGATCCGTTCTACGACTACCCGGGCTACCAGGACGGCGACGCGGCGCTCGTGCTCGATCAGCCCTCGGCGGAGGCGGCGATCGCCGCGTGCACCGCCGCCGTGTCCGCCGTCGAGGCCGCCGTGATCGGCGGCTGGGTCTCGGCCGACGACGAGTACTACGAGCGCTCCGACAACGCGTACGGCGGGCCGTCGCTGCTGTACGACTACATCTCGGCCACCGACTACGCCGACGCCGAGCTCGGCACCGCCGCCGACAAGCAGGCTGTCGTCGACCTCTTCACCGCCGCGCTCGCGCCGCTCGGCTTCGACTCCGTCGACATCGCCGACACCCCGGCGGAGTGGTCGCAGGTCGGCTACGACCTCGACGGCGACCTCTCGGACGAGGACGCCTCCGCCTCGCTCTGGATCGTGACGGCCTACTCGAGCACCCAGGCGGTCCCCTCGATCGAGCTCGGCCTCGTCGACCTCGACTCCGACCCGACCGGCCAGGTCGCGACGATGCTCGACGACGTGGGCGTCACTCCGTCCGACAGCGGGGCCTTCCTCGCGGGCTACGCGAACAGCCTCCTCGAGGAGGCCGACCGCGCCGAGTTCACCGAGCGCATGGCCGAGTTCGGCGGAGTCGCAGCGGCCTGATCCGTCGGTACCGGCATCCTCTGGACGCCGCAAGCCCGCGTGGCGCACCGCCCGAGGCGCCTAGCGTGGGGGTATGGCGGAGCACAGAGCGACGAGACCCCTGCGCGACTACGCGGCGATCGGCGACGGCAGGACCGTCGCGCTGATCGCCCGGGACGGCAGCGTCGACTGGATGCCCGTCCCCGACCTCGGCTCGGTCCCCGCGTTCGCCGCCCTCATCGACGGTCGCTCGGGCGGCTGCATCGAGCTCGCACCGGTCGAGCCGGCCGAGGTGACGCGCGAGTACCTCAAGGACACGAACGTCCTGCAGACCACCTTCAGCACGGAGTCGGGCACCGTGCGGGTGACCGACGCCCTCGTGACCGGCATCGCCGGGCGCCTCCCGTGGGCCGAGCTCGCGCGGCGGGTCGACGGCGTCGACGGCGAGGTGCGGATGCGCTGGGCCGTGCGCCCGGGGACCGGCCTGGGCACGATGTCGCCGTGGATCCAGAACGCCGACGGCCGCTCGCTGATCCGCGTCGGCGACATCACGATCGGGGTGACCGGGGACGGCCACGGGCCGGACAGGGACGACGCGCCCTCCGGCGCCGGCGACGAGCTCACCGGATCGTTCGTCGTGACGTCCGAGAAGGACCCGAGCCGCCACGTTCTCGTCGTCTCGGCCACCCACGACGAGCCCCTGCACTTCCCGGACGCGACGAACGTCGACCGCGGCATCGACCGCACCGTCCGCAGCTGGCAGGACTGGTCGGAGGAGTTCTCCTACGACGGCCCCTGGGCCGAAGCCGTCCAGCGCAGTGCGCTCGCGCTCAAGCTGCTGATCTACTCGCCCACCGGGGCGATCGCGGCCGCTGCGACCACGTCGCTCCCGGAGTCGCCCAACGGCGGCAAGAACTGGGACTACCGCTTCGCCTGGGTGCGGGACGCCGCGTACACGGCGCACGCCCTGGTCCGCTTCGGGCTGCGGGAGGAGACGCACGCCGCGCTCTCGTGGCTCCTGCGCACGATCAAGGAGCACGGACCCGACCTGCACATCTTCTACGGGCTCGACGGCTCGCTGCCGACCGGGCTCACCGAGTACGACGTCCCGGGATGGGCGGGCATCGGCCCCGTCGTCTCGGGGAACGGCGCCCAGGACCAGCTGCAGCTCGGCGTGTTCGGCGACCTCTTCGACATCTGCCGCATCTACGTCGACGAGGGCAACGTCCTCGACATCCAGACCGGTCGGCTGCTCTCCCGCGTCGCCGACACCACCTGCGACCTCTGGCGCAACCGCGACGCCGGCATGTGGGAGCTCGAGGAGGAGCAGCACTACACCTCGTCGAAGATGGGCTGCTGGCAGGCGCTCGACGCCGCCGTGCACCTCGCCGAGCTGGGCCAGGTGCCGGGAAGCGCCGACCGCTGGCGCTTCGAGCGCGATCGCATCCGCGACTGGATCGAGGAGAACTGCTGGTCGGACGCCCTCGGCTCGTACGTGATGTACCCGGGCACCGAGGAGCTCGACGCCTCCGTCCTGCTGCACACCACGAGCGGATACGAGCGCGGTGAGCGGATGATCTCGACGATCGACGCCCTGGTCGCCGAGCTCGGCCGGGGATCCCTGATGTTCCGCTACTCCGGGATGGAGGGCGAGGAGCACCCGTTCGTCGCCTGCTCGTTCTGGCTCGCGTCCGCTCTGGCGTGCGTGGGGCGGCACGACGAGGCGATCGCGCTGATGGACGAGCTGGTGGCGACGATCCCGAACGACGTGGGGATCATGTCCGAGATGGTCGCGGTCGACGATCTCGCCTTCTGGGGGAACCTGCCGCAGGGGCTCAGCCACCTCGCCCTGGTCAACGCGGCGATCACGATCGAGGAGCTCGCGCCCGACAAGCTGAGCGAGCGCTCCCGCCGCTAGACCCGCCGCCGTCGGCGCGCAACCCGCTTGAACCAGGCCGCGGGGGAGCGTAGACCGGAACCATCGCCTGAGCACGCCGGTCGCCGCGACGCGCCCGGCCGCCGTCCAGCTCCCGCACCACTCGCGTCCGGGAGTCGCCCAGCAGCATCAGCCACACTCGGAGTCGGAGATCCGCACTCCGGCTCTGCAAGAGAAAGGATCGGTCCATGACCACCACCCTCGAACGCCACACCGAAGCCCCCGCCGGCTCCGGCGCCAAGACCAGCCGCCGCCAGAACGCCGAGAAGGGCTTCAAGGCCTCCAAGGAGCTGCTCGACAGCCTCCAGATCGTCCTCGTCGACCTCATCGAGCTGCACGTCCAGGGCAAGCAGGCCCACTGGAACGTCGTCGGCAAGAACTTCCGCGACCTCCACCTCCAGCTCGACGAGATCATCGAGGCCGCCCGTGAGTTCAGCGACGACATCGCCGAGCGCATGCGCGCGCTGCACGGCATCCCGGACGGACGCAGCGACACCGTCGCGGCGACCACGACGCTGCCCGAGTACCCGCACGGCGAGATCGACACCGCCGAGACGGTCGACCTCGTGACCATCCGCCTCGAGAACACCGCCGCCACCATGCGCGAGGTCCACGACCAGGTCGACGAGGAGGACCCGACCAGCGCGGATCTGCTCCACGCGATCATCCAGAGCCTGGAGCAGTACGCCTGGATGGTATCGGCCGAGAACCGCCGCACCTCCACCGCCAAGTAGGCGAGTGCGCCAAGAGGGACCTCGCGCGAGCGGGGTCCCTCTTCGTGTGCCCGGGGTCCCGGGCGCAGGGTCCTCCCCGCCCCCGACAGTAGGGTCGACGGCATGAGCACGCAGGTTTCCGAGCTGTTCGACGAGCGCCGCTGGGCGCCGGTCGACGGCTTCGACGGTCTCGAGGACATCACCTACCACCACGATCGCTCCGGCCGCATCGCCCGGGTCGCGTTCGACCGGCCGGAGGTGCGCAACGCGTTCCGGCCGCGCACCGTCGACGAGCTGTTCCGCGCCCTCGAGGACGCCCGGATCAACCCGCGGATCGGCGTCGTGATACTCACCGGCAACGGCCCCAGCCCCCGCGACGGCGGCTGGGCGTTCTGCTCGGGAGGCGACCAGCGCATCCGGGGCCGCGACGGCTACCGCTACTCCGACGGCGAGACCGCCGAGGGGATCGACGCGGCGCGCAACGGCCGCCTGCACATCCTCGAGGTGCAGCGCCTCATCCGCTTCATGCCCAAGGTCGTCATCGCGGCGGTCCCCGGCTGGGCCGCCGGCGGCGGTCACTCGCTGCACGTGGTCTGCGACCTCACGATCGCCTCGGCCGAGCACGGGCGCTTCAAGCAGACCGACGCCGACGTCGGCTCGTTCGACGCGGGCTACGGATCGGCGTACTTCGCCCGTCAGATCGGGCAGAAGGCCGCCCGCGAGGTGTTCTTCCTCGCCCGCGAGTACTCGGCGCAGCGCGCCTACGAGATGGGCGCCGTCAACGCCGTCGTCCCGCACGCCGAGCTCGAGCCGACCGCGATCGAGTGGGCCGAGACGATCCTGACCAAGTCGCCCACGGCGATCCGCATGCTCAAGTACGCTTTCAACGCGGTCGACGACGGACTGGTCGGCCAGCAGCTCTTCGCCGGCGAGACCACCCGTCTCGCCTACGGCACCGACGAGGCCGTCGAGGGACGCGACTCCTTCCTCGAGAAGCGCGACCCCGACTGGTCGCCGTTCCCGTGGCAGTTCTGAGCGGCGGGATGCGGAGGTGACCCGCGCGCTGGTCGAGGTCGATCCCGCTCCCGAGGCGGTCCTGATCGCCCTCCGCGCCGCCCTCGACGGCAGCGGCCCCGCCGTGCGCATCGCCGCCCCCGGTGCGCCTCCTGTCGCGAGCGGCACCGTCCCGCAGCGGGTCGCGGTCGTCGTCGAGACCTCGGGATCCTCCGGGCCGCCCAAGCGGGTGGCGCTCGCCACCTCGGCGCTGCTCACGAGCGCGTCGGCGACGCTCGCCGAGCTGGGCGGTCCCGGTCGCTGGCTGCTGTGCCTCCCGACGCACTACGTCGCCGGGGTGCAGGTGCTGGTGCGCTCGCTGACCGCCGACGCCGACCCGGTGGTGCTGAGACAGGGCGGCTTCGACGCCGCCGCGTTCTTCGACGCCGCCCGCAGCATGCCGGCGGGGGAGCGCCGCTACACGTCGCTCGTCCCGGTGCAGCTCGCGCGGCTGCTCGAGCGTGCCGAGCGCGACCCGGTGGACGCCGGCACCCTCCGCTCGTTCGACGCCCTGCTGATCGGCGGGCAGTCGACGCCGCAGGCGCTGCGCGACCGGGCCGCGGCGCTCGGCGCGCGCATCCGGCTGACCTACGGCTCGAGCGAGACCGCCGGCGGCTGCGTCTACGACGGTGTCCCGCTGCGCGGCGTGCAGTCCCGCGTCGAGGACGGCCAGGTGCTCCTCGGCGGACCGACCCTCGCCGAGGGCTACCTCGACGAGAGCGGCGCGATCGACCAGGAGCGCACCGCCGCCGCCTTCGTCACACGCGACGGACAGCGCTGGTACCGCACGGGCGACTCTGGAGCGATCAACGACGGGCGGCTGAACGTGACCGGGCGCCTCGACCGCGTCATCGTCTCGGGCGGCGAGAAGGTCTCGCTCGACGCCGTCGAGGCGGTGCTGCGGGAGTGGGGAGTCGACGACGCCGTCGTCGTCCGCCGGTCGGACGGGCGCTGGGGAGAGGTGCCCGTCGTGATCACGGCGGGGACGCCTCCCGAGCCGGCCGACCTGCGCGCCGCGGTCGTCGCGCGCCTCGGGCGGGCGGCGGCACCCGCGGCCGTCCTCGCCGTGCCCGAGATCCCCCTGCTCGCCTCCGGCAAGCCCGACCGCCGAGCGCTCGAGCGCACCGCGGAGGAGTCGGGGCGTTCCTGAGACCGCTCAGCCCGTGCACGCCCCGGCCCCAGGCGGCG
Source organism: Rathayibacter sp. VKM Ac-2803 (assembly GCF_009807175.1). Taxonomy (NCBI): domain Bacteria; kingdom Bacillati; phylum Actinomycetota; class Actinomycetes; order Micrococcales; family Microbacteriaceae; genus Rathayibacter; species Rathayibacter sp. VKM Ac-2803. Next base: position 1,522,969 of record NZ_WUCD01000001.1, read on the forward strand.
GGGAGGGCACTCGGTAGGATTCCCTCCGTGTCGAGTACGAGTCGCAAGAAGAAGCCGCGCAGCGGCCGCCCCGGAGGCAGCCCCCGCAAGGTCGAGGTGAAGCCCGCCGGCCCGCGCGAGTGGATCGGCGGAGCCCGGCTGCGGACCCTCCCGCTGGCCATCGCACCCGTGCTCATCGGCACCGGGGCGACGCAGGTGACGGACGAGGGCTGGCACTGGGTGCGCGCCCTGCTCTGCCTGGCGGTCGCGCTCGCCCTGCAGATCGGCGTCAACTACGCCAACGACTACTCCGACGGCGTCCGGGGCACCGACAAGAACCGGGTCGGCCCCTCGCGGCTCACCGGCTCGGGCGCGGCGAAGCCCAAGACGGTGCTGACCGTCGCCCTCGTCTTCTTCGGTCTGGCGGGTCTGGCGGGTCTGGCCCTGACGATCCTCTCGGGCTACTGGTGGCTCCTCATCGTCGGCGCCGCCGCCATCGCCGCCGGGTGGTTCTACACGGGCGGTCGCCGGCCCTACGGCTACCTGGGCCTCGGCGAGGTCTTCGTCTTCGTCTTCTTCGGGCTCGTCGCCACGGTCGGCACCACGTTCGTGCAGATCGGCCGCACCAATCAGGAGTCGTGGCTCGGCGCGGTCGCGGCCGGCCTGTTCGCCTGCGCGGTGCTGATGGTCAACAACATCCGCGACATCCCGACCGACCGCCTGTCGGGCAAGCGGACGCTCGCCGTCCTGACCGGCCCCACCGTCTCGCGGGCGATCTACAGCGCCTTCGTGCTGGTGCCGTTCGCGATCGCGGTCGTCCTGGCGCTGTTCTACCCGCTGGCGTGGCTGACGCTCTTCGTCCTGCTCGCGATCCTGCCGGCGATCCTCATCACGCTGACGGCGCGCACGGCGAAGGAGCTGATCCTCGCTCTGCAGCTGACGAGCCTCGGCGGCCTCGCCTACGCCGCGATCCTGGGCGCGGCGCTGGCCTTCTGACGCATGCGCGACCGGGCCGGCGCCCGGCGCCACCCCATGCTGGTCGAGTAGCCCCGCAGGGGCGTATCGAGACCCGCCAGCGTCAGCAGATGGGGCTTCTATCTTGTCCTTCCGACGCTGGTGGATCTCGATACGTCGCGCTCCGCGGGCTACTCGATCAGCGGGGGGAGGCGAGCAGCGCGATCGGCCGAACCCGTTGAGACGTGCAGCCGGCAGGCCGGCGGTCAGCGCTCGTCGCGGGCCGCGTCGATCGCGGCGTCCTCGATGTCGTCGTCGGTGGCCTTGCGCGGGACGTCCTTGCGGCGCTCGTAGATCGCCTCCGCGATGCGCTCGCGGGGCTTGCGCAGCACGATGTACGAGAGCGACATGCTCGCGACGGCCGCGACGATGCCGGCGGTGACGGCCGCCGTGAGCTCGGAGTCGAGGAACGTGCGGCCCGGGAGGTACACCAGCACGAACACGGCGGCGAACATCGCGAGGCGCAGGAGCGAGTAGACGATGACGGCACGGCTCAGTTTCACCGCATCAGTGTATGTCGACCCCTGCACACGGTCCCGTATGCACCCCGGGAGCTCCCTGTCCAGCGACCGTGCGCCCCGTCTTCGAGAGTGCGCCGGACGTACACTGAATCCATGATCCGCCTCGTCATCGGCCTGCTCGTGGCCCTCGCCGTCTTCACGGTCTACACCGTGATCGACGTCGCTCTGAGCAATCGTCGTGCGGTGCGCGCCATCCCGAAGTGGTCGTGGCTGATCGTTGTCCTCGTCCTCCCCCTCATCGGAGCGGGGCTGTGGTTCTGGATCGGCCGCCCGCGCAAGCAGCGCGCCGAGACCCGCCGCTTCACGGCACCCGACGACGACCCCGACTTCCTCGGCACGATCCACCGCGAGCGCGACCCCGAGAAGGAGCGCGAGCAGGCCGAGCGCATCGCCCAGCTCGAGCGCGACCTCGCCGACCTCGACGAGCCGGGAGAGACCGACGGCTCCGGTCGCCGGGATGCCTGACCGAGATCCGGTCGCCCCTTCCACTCGCTTCGCGGTCGACCTCCTCACCCGCTTCGTCGCGCTCGGCGTCACCGATCTCGTCGTCGCACCCGGGTCCCGCTCGCAGGCGCTGGCCCTCGTGGCCGCCGAGCTCGAGACGCGGGGGAGCATCCGCCTGCACGTGCGCGTCGACGAGCGCTCCGCAGGCTTCCTCGCTCTCGGCCTCGCCCTCGAGTCCGGTCGCCCCGCCGTCGTCCTGACCACCTCCGGCACGGCGACGGCGAACCTCCACCCCGCGGTCCTCGAGGCGGATGCCTCGGACGTCCCGCTGATCGTGCTGACCGCCGACCGACCGGAGGAGCTCCGCGGGATCCGCTCCAACCAGACGACCGATCAGCGCGACCTCTTCGGGCGAGCGGTGCGCCACTTCGAGGACGTCCCCGCTCCCGACACCGCGAGCGATCCGGCAGTCGCCGCCGAGCTCGCCGACCGCGCGGTGACCGCGGCGCTGCGTCCCGGCGGGCCGGTGCACCTGAACCTCGCGTTCCGCGATCCGCTCTCCTCGCGACTCCCCGACTTCGCCGATCCCGAGGCCCGCACTCTCGAGCTCCCCGCGGTGGAGCCCGCGTCGACGACGGTCTGCGCCGGTCCCGACGAGCCGCTCACCGTGGTCATCGCCGGAGACAAGGCCGGAGCCGAGGCCGAGGCGATCGCCCGGGCCGGAGACTGGCCCCTGCTCGCCGAGGTCTCCTCCGGAGCCCGCTTCGGCCCCCGGCTCGTCGTCGCCTGGCGTCGACTGCTCGCCGATCCCGAGTACGGCGGGAGGATCGGGCGCGCGATCGTGCTCGGGCACCCGACGCTCTCCCGGGAGGTCCCCGAGCTGCTGCGCCGCGACGACGTCGAGGTGCTCGTCGTCGACCACGGTCGCCGCGAGTTCTACAACCCCGGCCGCCGCGCGCGTCGTGTCGGCGGGGTCGAGGTCGCGCGCGCGCCCGAGTCGCCGCGCCCCGAGCGGGCGGAGCGCGCCTGGGCCGGATCCTGGGTGTTCGCGAGCCGGGCGCTGCTCGAGGCGGCCGACCCCGACGCGATCGACGAGGTGCCCGACGGCGGCACGATGTCGGTCGAGGACCGCCGCGGCTACGCCCGCAACGCGCTGACCGCCGTGCGCGCGCCCCTGACCCGCGAGTTCGTCGTGTCGGCGGTGTGGCGGGTCACCTGGCCGCACGACCGCCTCCTGTTCGGTGCGTCCCGTCTGATCCGCGTGGCCGACGGCACGCTGCCCGGCAAGAAGGTGACGGTGCACGCCAACCGCGGTCTCGCGGGGATCGACGGCACCGTCTCGACGGCGGTCGGCATCGCGACGTCGTCGCAGTCGACCGAGCGCGGCCGGGGAGGCGTCACCCGCGTGATCCTGGGCGATCTGACCCTGCTCCACGAGGCGGGCGGCCTGATGCTCGCGCCGGGCGAGCGCCGGCCCCGGGTGCAGCTGGTCGTCGTCAACGACGGAGGAGGCACGATCTTCGACGGCCTCGAGGTCGCGTCGAGCTCGGCGCCCGACGCCTTCGACCGCGTGCAGTTCACCCCGCAGTCGGTCGACCTGGAGGCACTCGCGCGCGCCTACGGCTGGAGCTACCGCCGCGCCACGACGCGCGGCGAGCTCGAGCAGGCACTCACATCGCCCGGCGACGGGCCCGGCATCGTCGAGATCCCGCTGGGGCGCTGAAGCACTGCGTCCTGTGCCCGTGCGAACAAGGTTCGAGGACTGATCCTCTGAAGCTGGTGGGTCTCGATACGCCCCTGCGGGGCTGCGGGCTCGACCAGCATGCCTGGGAGAAGCGACCTCCTCCGTGTCGCCCTGCCCTCGCTGATCGAGTAGCCCGCGCAGCGGGCGTATCGAGATCTCCGTCCGTCAGAAGGTCGGGCTGAAGCCTGATCTGCTGACGCTGGCCCGCCTACGGGCGGGCTGCGCCGCCGAGGGCGTCGATGACCGGGCGGAATTTCATCCGGGTCTCGGCGAGCTCGGAGGCGGGGTCGCTGTCGGCGACGATGCCGGCGCCCGCCCACGCGGTCACGGCGCCGTCGGCCGAGATCGCGGTGCTGCGCAGGCCCACGGCCCACTCGCCGTCGCCGTTGCCGTCGATCCAGCCCACCGGCCCGGCGTAGCGGCCGCGGTCGAAGGGCTCCAGCTCCTCGAGCAGCGCGAGCGCCCGGTCGGTCGGGGTGCCGGCGACGGCGGCCGTCGGGTGCAGCGCGTCGACGAGGTCGAGGGCGGTGGAGGCGTCGTCGAGCGTGCCGCGGACGTCCGTCGCGAGATGCCAGACGTTGGGCAGCTGCAGCGCGAACGGCTCGTCGCTGATCGTCAGTGAACGGGTGTGCGGGCGGAGCTCCCTGACCAGGCTGGCGATGGCGAAGGCGTGCTCGGAGCGGTCCTTCGCGCTGTCGAGGAGGGCCTGCACGATCCGAGCGTCCTCCGCGGCGTCCGCTCCGCGCGCGCTCGTCCCGGCGAGCACGCGCGCGGTGATCGCACCGCGGTCGACTCCGACGAGCGTCTCGGGGCTCGCGCCGAGGAATCCGTCGACCGCGAAGGTCCAGCAGTCGGAGTAGCGCTCGGCGAAGTCGCCCAGGATCCGCCGCAGGTCCCCGTCGCGGGGGAGCCGGCCCACCAGATCGCGCGCGAGGACCACCTTCTCGAGCGACCCGGAGCTGATGGCGGCGACCGCCGAGGCGACGGCGGCGCGGTAGGCGTCGGGAGTCATCGCTCCGGGCTCGAGGTCGACGCGGTAGTCGTCGTCGAGAGCCGCCGCCGGGGGGACGTCCGGGCGTGCACCGCCTCCGGACGTCGAGACGGTCGTGACCCACGAGCGTCCGTCGCGGGTGCCGATGACGGTGCGCGGCACGATCAGGACGCTGCGCTCGGCCGACCGGCTCGAGAACGTGAAGGCGCCGAACGCGACCAGCCCGGTCCCAGGCAGTCCGAGCGGGTCGGAGACCACGGCGGAGGAGGACAGTGCGCGCCAGGACGCGGCCGCGTCGCGCACCCGGTCGGGCCCGGAGAACTCGAGCCGGAGGGCCTCGCCGAGGCCGGTGAGACCGGAGCCGTTCCGCTGCCAGAGCAGCGGGCGCCGCGGATCGGCGTGCGGGACGAGGTCGACGGGGGAGTCGAGCGGCGTCGTGTCCACGTGGAGAGGAGGAGCCCCGGTGCCGATGAGCGTCACGCTCTCAGAGTACGCCGCGCCAGAAGACGGGTCGTCCCACGCCCGGGACGCCTCCGCCCGAGGCGCCCGCATAGCCTGATCCGGTCCGGGGCCGTCGGGCTAGGCGGAGCAGGACGGTCCCGGCACCTCTCCCATCGCTGCACAGGCGTGCGACCGGGGCGGATGCACAGCCGTCCCGCCGCTCCCCGCCCTAGACTCGATCATCGTGACTAAGGCAGACCTCACCAAGCGACCCGACGAGGTCGCAGCCATGTTCGACACGGTGGCGCCCGCTTACGACCTGACGAACACCGTGCTCTCCGTCGGCAACGACCACCTCTGGCGCATCGCCACCACCCGGGCCGTGAACCCGGCTCCGGGCGAGCGGATCCTCGACGTCGCGGCGGGCACCGGCACCTCGAGCGCCTCGCTCGCGCGCTCCGGAGCGAGCGTCGTCGCCGCGGACTTCTCGCGCGGGATGATCTCGGTCGGCCGCCGCCGTCACGCCGACGACGAGCGCATCGAGTTCGTCCACGCCGACGCGATGGACCTCCCCTTCGAGGACGACTCCTTCGACGCCGTCACCATCTCGTTCGGCCTGCGCAACGTCTCCGAGCCCACGACGGCGATCGCCGAGTTCTTCCGCGTGGTGAAGCCGGGCGGGCGCGTCGTGATCTGCGAGTTCTCGACTCCGCAGGCGAAGCCTCTCGCCGCGGCCTACGACCTCTACCTCTCCAAGGTGATGCCCGCCGTCGTGCGCCTCGCCTCCTCGAACGACCCGGCGTACGACTACCTCGGCGAGTCGATCCGGGCCTGGCCCGGGCAGAAGGTCGTCGCCTCCTGGCTCCGCGAGGCGGGCTTCGAGCGAGTCGCGTACCGCAACCTCACTGCGGGCATCGTCGCGCTGCACCGCGGCGTCAAGCCGATCACCGCCGGCCGATGAGCGCCGGAGCCCCGTCGGGGCGAGACGTTAGGGTTTCCCTGTGAACGCCAGTGCGCCCGTCGCCCGCCGCAGCCCGTCCCTGACGGCGCAGCTCGGGCTCTCCGAGCGCATCTTCTCCTCCGCCTCCGATCGCGCGCTCGCCCGCACGATCGACGACGGGCTCGAGCGGGTCGAGGCCGGGATGCTCCACCAGCTCTCGTTCGCCGACGCCGTCGCCGACGTCTCGACGCGCTACCTCCTCGAGGCCGGCGGCAAGCGGGTGCGCCCGATGCTGACCCTGCTCACCGCGCAGCTCGGCCGCGGCAACACCCCCGAGGTGCTCAGCGCCGCGCAGGCGATCGAGATCACCCACCTCGGCTCCCTCTACCACGACGACGTGATGGACGAGGCCGAGAAGCGGCGCGGAGTGCCGTCGGCGCAGACCGTCTGGGGCAACAACGTCGCGATCCTCACCGGTGACCTGCTGTTCGCCCGGGCGAACCAGCTGATGACCGAGCTGGGCGAGCGGGCCATCCGGCTCCAGACCGACACCTTCGAGCGCCTGGTCCTCGGCCAGCTGCACGAGACGGTCGGCCCGAGCGCGGGCGAGGACCCGGTCGAGCACTACCTCGGCGTCCTCGCCGACAAGACCGGCTCGCTCATCGCCGCCGCTGCCCGCACCGGCGTCGTGTTCTCGGAGGCGCCCGCGCCGTTCGAGGAGGCAGTGCGCGTCTTCGGCGAGAAGATCGGCGTCGCGTTCCAGATCGTCGACGACGTCATCGACCTCTCGCCCCAGCCGGAGGAGACGGGCAAGAACCCCGGCACCGACATCCGCGCCGGAGTGTCGACCCTGCCGATCCTGCGCTTGCGCGAACGCGCCTCCTCCGACCGATCGGCCGCCGCGCTGCTCGCTCGGATCGAGAGCTACGTGAGCCGCTCGCACGACGAGATCGCGCACACCGACGAGCAGAGCGCCGACATCACCGACGCCATCGCCGAGCTGCGCGACCACGACGTCACCGCCCAGACGCTCGCCGAGGCCCACCGCTGGGCCGACGATGCCGTCGCCGCACTCGCTCCGCTGCCCGACGGCTCGGTCCGCAAGGCGCTCACGCGCTTCGCCGACACGGTCGTCGACCGCAACGGCTGACCCTTACCGTCGCGACGCACCATGCGCCGCAGTTATGAGACCGGAGGCGCAGCACTGCGCCCCGGCAGGAGGAACGCAATGACCAAGCTCAGGCTGGCCATCGTCGGCGCGGGTCCCGCGGGCATCTACGCCGCCGACCTCATGATCAAGGCCGAGAAGAAGTTCGACGTCTCGATCGATCTGTTCGAGCAGCTCCCGGCGCCCTACGGGCTCGTGCGCTACGGAGTCGCTCCCGATCACCCGCGCATCAAGGGCATCATCACGGCGCTCCGCGAGGTCCTCGACCGCGGCGACATCCGGATCTTCGGCAACGTGCACTTCGGCACCGACATCACGCTCGAGGACCTCAAGCGGCACTACCACGCGGTGATCTTCTCGACGGGAGCGATCCGCGACGCGCCTCTCGAGATCCCCGGCGTCGAGCTCGAGGGCTCGTACGGCGCCGCCGACTTCGTCAGCTGGTTCGACGGCCACCCCGACGTCCCGCGCACCTGGCCGCTCGAGGCCTCCTCCGTCGCCGTGATCGGCAACGGCAACGTCGCGCTCGACGTGTCGCGGATGCTCGCGAAGCACGCCGACGACCTCCTCCCGACCGAGGTGCCGCCGAACGTCTACGAGGGTCTCAAGGCCTCGCCCGTCACCGACGTCCACGTGTTCGGGCGCCGGGGGCCGGCCCAGGTGAAGTTCACGCCGCTCGAGCTGCGTGAGCTCGGCGAGCTGCGCGACGTCGACATGATCGTCGCCGACGAGGACTTCGTGATGGACCCCGCCTCGCAGGCGGCCATCGAGACCAACAAGCAAGTAATGGTGATCAACCGGGTGCTGAACCAGTGGCGCACCCGTGAGGTCGGCACCGCGTCGCGCCGACTGCACCTGCACTTCTGGGCCAAGCCGCTCGAGTTCGTCGACGACGGCGAGGGGCGCGTCGCGGCGATCCGCTACGAGCGCACCGAGCCCGACGGCGAGGGCGGCGTCCGCGGCACCGGCGAGATCCGCGAGGTGCCGGTGCAGGCGGTCTATCGCGCCGTCGGCTACTTCGGCTCGCCGCTGGACGGCCTGCCGTTCGACGAGCGCCGCGGAGTGATCCCGAACCGCGAGGGAATGGTCCTGGACGACGAGGACCAGCCGGTCCACGGTGTCTACGCGACCGGCTGGATCAAGCGCGGACCGGTCGGCCTCATCGGCCACACGAAGTCCGACGCGATGGAGACCGTCGGGCACGTGCTCAACGACCAGGCCTCGTGGTGGACGCCGGCGCATCCCGAGGAGTCGGCGGTCGTCGCCCTCCTCGAGGAGCGCGAGGTCCCGTACACCGATCTCGACGGCTGGCACCGCCTCGACGAGCACGAGATGGCGCTCGGTGCGCCCGAGGGCCGGGTGCGCGTCAAGGTCGTGCCGCGCGAGGACATGATCGCGATCTCGCGATCCGAGGTCGTCGCGAGCTGACGCCACTCGATCGAGGGCCCTCCGGAGTGATACGGGGGGCCCTTCGTCGTCGTCGCGCGGATGTCGGCGGCCTCCTGTACCGTTCGGGCAACCACGAGGACGGGGACGCCATGATCACTACCGCAGGCCCGCACGACGTCATCCGGGTGCGCGGCGCCCGGCAGAACAATCTGCGCGGGGTCGACGTCGACATCCCCAAGCGGCGCATCACCGTCTTCACGGGGGTCTCCGGCTCCGGCAAGTCGTCGCTGGTGTTCGGCACGATCGCGGCCGAGTCGCAGCGGCTGATCAACGAGACGTACTCCGCGTTCCTCCAGCAGTTCATGGGGTCGCCCGCGCGCCCCGACGTCGAGTCGCTCGACGGGCTCTCGGCGACGATCGTCGTCGATCAGGAGCGGATGGGCGCCAACGGTCGATCGACGGTCGGCACCGCGACCGACGCGTACACGATGCTCCGCATCCTCTTCAGCCGGATCGGCGACCCGCACGTCGGCACCAGCGGCGCCTTCTCGTTCAACCTGCCCGAGGGGATGTGCCCGCGCTGCGAGGGCACGGGGCGCGTCTCGGACATCGACCTCGACGCGCTGTTCGACCGCACGAAGTCGCTCGAGGGCGGGGCGCTCGACGCGATCCCCAACTTCGTCGTCGGCGGCTGGTACTGGAAGAGCCTCGCCGAGTCGGGCCTGTACCCCGCCGACGTGCCGATCGCCGACTTCACCCCGCAGCAGCTCGAGGACTTCCTCCACCACCCGCCCACCAAGATGGCGATCGCGGGCATGAACCTCACCTACGAGGGGCTGGTGGTGAAGGTGACGCGGCTCTATCTGGCGAAGGAGGCGGCACAGGCGCACATCCGCGCCTTCGCCGAGCGGGTGGCCACCTTCGCCGACTGCCCCGAGTGCGGGGGAGCACGGCTGACGCGGGCGGCGCTCTCCTCCCTGATCGCCGGGCGGAACATCGCGGAGTGCTCGTCGATGCAGGCGACCGACCTCGCCGAGTGGCTCCGCGGGGTCGACGATCCGTCGGTCGCGCCGATCGTCGACACGCTGCTCGGCACCCTCGACTCCCTCGTGCAGGTCGGGCTCGGCTACCTCTCGCTCGACCGCGAGTCGGGCACGCTCTCGGGAGGGGAGGCCCAGCGCGTCAAGATGGTGCGGCACCTCGGCTCGAGCCTCACCGACATCACCTACGTCTTCGACGAGCCGACGGCGGGGCTGCACCCGCACGACGTGTCGCGCGTCGTCGAGCTGCTGCGGCGCCTGCGCGACAAGGGCAACACGGTGCTCGTCGTCGAGCACAAGCCCGAGATCATCCGGATGGCCGATCACGTCGTCGACCTCGGCCCCCGGGCCGGGGCGCACGGAGGCGAGATCCGCTTCGAGGGGTCGGTCGAGGAGCTCCGCGGGTCGGACACGCTGACCGGGCGGCACCTCGAGCACCGGGTGCCGCTCAAGCAGGCGGTGCGCACGGCACGCGGGGTCGCCGAGATCCGCGGCGCCGCGACCCACAACCTCCGCGGGGTCGACGTCGATGTGCCGCTCGGCGTCCTGGCCGTGGTGACGGGGGTCGCGGGGTCGGGCAAGTCGTCGCTCATCCACGGCTCGCTGGCGAAGCGCGAGGGCGTGATCGTCGCCGACCAGTCGCCCATCCGCGGGTCTCGGCGGAGCAACCCCGCCACCTACACGGGCGTGCTCGACGCCATCCGCTCGGCCTTCGCGAAGGCGAACAAGGTCAAGCCCGCCCTCTTCAGCGCCAATTCGGCCGGCGCCTGCCCGGTCTGCAAGGGCGCCGGGCTGATCTTCACCGAGCTCGGGCCCGCGGCGACGGTCTCGTCGGTCTGCGAGGAGTGCGAGGGCAAGCGGTTCACGGCCGAGGTGCTCGAGTACCGGCTCGACGGGAAGAACATCCACGAGGTGCTGTCGATGCCGATCGTCGAGGCGGCCGACTTCTTCGGCTCCGGGCCGGCGCACACGATCCTCGCCCGGCTCGTCGACGTCGGGCTCGGCTACCTGACGCTCGGGCAGCCGCTGAACACGCTCTCGGGCGGCGAGCGGCAGCGCCTCAAGCTCGCCATCAACATGGCGTCGAAGGGCTCGGTCTACATCCTCGACGAGCCGACGACGGGGCTGCACCTGGCCGACGTCGACAACCTGCTCGGTCTGCTCGACCGGCTGGTCGACTCCGGCAACTCGGTGATCGTGATCGAGCACCACCAGGCGCTGATGGCCCACGCCGACTGGATCATCGACGTGGGCCCGGGCGCCGGCCACGAGGGCGGCGCGATCGTCTTCGAGGGGACGCCCGCCTCACTCGTCGCGGACGCCGACACCCTCACCGCGCGGGCCCTGCGCGCGTACGTCGGCTGAGCCCGAGGGAACCCCGGACCGTCGACACCGCCCGCTGCTCCGGGACCCCTCGACGGATCGGGGTTCCCTCGGACCGGTGTCAGCGGGCGAACGGACCGCGCAGAGCCGCCCACTGCAGCAGCATGATCGTCTTGGCGTCGACGATCTGCACGCCGATCTGCGCGAGGGCCTCGTCGAACGAGAGCTCGACCAGCTCGGTGTCCTCGCCCTCGTCGGCGAGGCCCGCATAGGCACCTGCGCGCGAACCGGCGCGGTAGCGGCCGGCGAAGAAATGCAGCTTCTCGGTGATCGAGCCCGGGCTCATGTACGAGTCGAAGACGTGCTCGAGGCGACCGATCTCGAGACCCGTCTCCTCCTGGGCCTCGCGGCGGGCGCCCTCCTCCGGACCGTCCTCGTCGAGGAGGCCGGCGGGCACCTCGAGGAGCATGCCGTCGAGGTTGCCGTTGACGTAGGTCGGGTAGCGGAACTGGCGCACCAGGACCACGGTGCGCGCGTCGAGGTCGTAGAGCAGCACGGCCGCGCCGTTGCCGCGGTCGTACGTCTCGCGGTGCTCGGTGGTCCAGCTCCCGTCGCGGTGCCGGTACTCGAACTCGGTGGTGCGGAGGACGTACCAGTGGCTCGAGAGCAGGGTCACCTGCTTCACGACCACGTCCGGGTTGCCGGTGAGGTCGTAGCCCTCCCGATCGAGACCGGTGCGTCCGCGGCGGTCGGGCACGTCGATGCCGGCGGTCATGAGCTCTCCTGTGTGCGACATCCCTCAGCGGAAGTTGACGAACTGGAGGTCGAGGTCGAGATCGGCCCCGCGCAGCAGCGCCATCGTCGCCTGGAGGTCGTCGCGGCTCTTGGACGAGACGCGGAGCTCGTCGCCCTGGATCTGCGACTTGACCGACTTGGGCGCCTCGTCGCGGATCAGCTTGTTGATCTTCTTCGCGTGCTCCTGGTCGATGCCGTCCTTGAGGGTCGACTCGATGCGGTACTCCTTGCCCGAGGGGAAGGGCTCGCCCGAGTCGAGGCTCTTGAGGCTGATGCCGCGCTTGATGAGCTTCGTCTGGAACACGTCGAGGATGGCGTTCGCGCGCTCCTCGGTGTTGGCCTTGATCAGGATCTTCTCGCCGCTCCAGGCGATCGAGGCGCCGACATTCTTGAAGTCGTAGCGCTGCTCGACCTCCTTGTGGGCCTGGTTCAGGGCGTTGTCCGCCTCCATCTTGTCGACCTTGCTGACGACGTCGAACGTTGAATCTGCCATGCCTCCGAGCTTAGCTTTCGGGCACTGCGCGGCCGGTGCGCAGGCACCCCTGCTACCACTGGAGGGTGCGCCGCCTCCTACTCTTCCTCGTCGTGCCGCTCGTCGGCGCACTGCTCGCCGGCTGCTCGCCCGCCGCCGTCGACTACCGGGACGGCGTCGGCACGGTGCCTCCGACGGTGAGCGCGCCCGCGGCCGCCGATCCGGCGCTCCTCGAGGACGCGGAGGAGACGGCCGCGACTCCGGTGCGCCTGCTCACCAGCGGCGACTGGCTCTCGAGCGCGGCGGAGGGGAGCGGCATTCCCGAGCGCGCGCTCACCGCCTACGCGGGCGCGGCCCTCCTCACCTCCTCCGTCGACCCCGGCTGCCGACTCGACTGGGCCACTCTCGCGGGCATCGGCTACGTCGAGAGCCGGCACGGCACGATCTTCGGCGGCGTGCTCGGCGAGGACGGGCGGCCCTCCGAGCCGATCTACGGCCCCCGCCTCGACGGCACGCAGTTCGACCTCGTCGAGGACAACGACGGCGGCGCGCTCGACGGCGACCCCGAGGTCGACCGCGCCATGGGGCCGCTGCAGATCATCCCGGCGACCTGGATGGCGTGGGCGTCCTCGGGCTGGGACCCGCAGAACGTCGACCAGCAGGCTGTCACTGCGGCCCGCTACCTCTGCGAGGCGGGCGGCGACCTGTCGACCGAGTCGGGCTGGCGCGCGGCGATCGCCGCCTACAACCCCGCGGGCAGCTACGCCGGCAAGGTCGCCGAGGCCGCCTCGCGCTACGCGGCCGCCGCGGAGTGACCGGGCGCGCCCGATTTCCGATCCACGGTCCCCGTGGGTATCCTTGTCCAGTGCCTCCGGTCAGAGCCTGCCTCGCGGCCGGGTGCGCCACGGCGAGTTACCCTAGCGGCCAAAGGGATCTGACTGTAAATCAGACGGCGTAGCCTTCGGGGGTTCGAATCCCTCACTCGCCACTGTGCTTATTAAAGTCGAGCAATTCTGGGGAGCCACCGTTGCTCCGACTCCGTCTCGTTGAGAGGGAGTAGCGACTCGCTCACGGATTGCTGGAGCCCCGATCGTCTTCTCGGAGAGGTCGGCGGGGCTTCTTCGTGTCGTCGGCGGCCCGGGAGTGCGGTGTCAGAGCCGATTGCGCCTCACAACTAAGGCTGGATGGCGCGGATCTGCGTGTTTTCGAGGTATCGGGTGATTCAGCCTTGGTTGTGCGGGGAATCTGCGCGACAACGAGGCCGGTCAGTCGGATGAGGGGTGGGTCTCGGCGAGGAAGCGGGCGAGGGACTGGGGGGCGCGGCCCGTCAGGCGCTCGACGTCGTCGGTGACGCGCTCGAGGGCGCCGGTGGCGACGGAGGTGTAGGTGCTGACCCAGGCGTCGAGTTGCCAGGGCGGCGCGTTCCAGCGGGCGCGGGACGCGTAGGCCTCGTCGAGGGTCTCGTCGACGAAGACGGCCGGGCGGCCGGCCGCGGTCAGCGTCGCCGCGATCTCGGTGAAGGTCAGCGCCTCGGGTCCGGTGAGCTCGTAGGTGGATCCCCGATGCGGGGAGGGGTCGCGGAGGATCGACGCGGCGGTCCGCGCGACGTCGGCGCGCGCGACGATCGCCGCGCGACCGGCGCCGGCCGGACCGCGGATCGCGCCGTCCTCGCCGAGCATCTCCGACATGAAGTCGAGGTAGAGGTTGTCGCGGACGAAGGTCCAGCCCATCCCCGACGCGCGGATCGCCTCCTCGGTCGCCGCGTGATCGCGGGCGAGGGTGAAGGTCGCCGTCGGCGAGGCGCCGACGAACGAGGTGTAGACGACGTGCTCGACGCCCGCGGCCGCGGCGGCCGCGACCAGCGCGAGGTGCTCCGAGAGGCGGTCCTCCTGCTCCGCGGCCGAGACCATCAGCAGCAGGCGCACGCCGTCGAGGGCGTCGCCGACCTCGGTGAAGGAGGCGCGCACGGTCTCGGCGCCGGGGAGCGCCGGCGCTCGCGACGGGTCGCGGGCGAGCAGACGGAGGGGGAGTCCCTCCTCGGCGAGGAGGCGGGCGACGTGCCCGCCCACGGCTCCCGTCACTCCGGTGACGGCGATCGGGTGCTGAGTGCTCATAGCCACCATGATGCTCCGCGCATCGGTCCCTAGGCTGGATGCATGAGCGCCAACGCCTCCCTCCTCGCCATCGCCCGCTCGATCGCCGTGGAGGCCGCGCATCACGCGCGGCAGCGCCGGCAGGACGGGGTCGAGATCGCCGCATCGAAGTCGTCGCCCGAGGACGTCGTCACGGCGGCCGATCGCGAGGTCGAGCAGCTGATCCGGCGCCGGCTCGCGGAGGCCCGGCCCGACGACGCTTTCCTCGGGGAGGAGTCGGGCGGCGGCGGTGGGACGAGCGGGCTCACCTGGGTGGTCGATCCGATCGACGGGACCGTGAACTACCTCTACGGCATCCCCTCCTACGCGGTGAGCATCGCGGTGGTCGAGGGGGAGCCCGACCCTGCGACGTGGACGGCGCTCGCCGGAGCGGTCGTCAACGGCGCCACCGGCGAGGTCTGGACGGCGGCCGGGGGAGAGGGCGCCGAGCGGGACGGAGTCGCCCTGCGGGCGGTGGCCCCCGCCTCCCTCTCGCTGGCCCTCGTCGGGACGGGCTTCGGCTACGACGCCGGTCGCCGGATGCGGCAGGGAGCCGTGGTGCAGCAGCTGCTGGGCGAGGTGCGCGACATCCGGCGGATCGGCTCGGCGGCGCTCGATCTCTGCGCGGTGGCGACGGGACAGCTCAACGGCTACTACGAGCGCGGACTCAACCCCTGGGATCTCGCGGCGGGCGCTCTGATCGCGCAGGAGGCGGGCGTGCGCGTCGAGGGCTTCGCCGGGCGCGCGGCGAGCTCGGAGCTGCTGATCGCGGCTCCCGACCCGCTGTTCGGCGAGCTCGAGGCGGTCCTGCGCCGCCTGCGCGCCGACGAGGTGTGACGCGGTCGGAGGGGTGCTGCCGCGATCGCCGGGACGGGCGCTGATCGGGGCGAATCGAGCGGGAGCGGGTGCGGTTCGCGCCGCCTCGGAGATCGACAGTGGCCGATTCAAGCCCCTGTGGGTATCCTTTATGAATTCGTGACATTCGCACAGGATGCGATCGCGATGCCCGAGAAGCGCTTCGACCCCGAACCGAGCACTCTCCCTCCCCGACCCCGACGGAAGATCCCGATTTCGTGAGCCCTGATTCGCCCTCCCCCGCTGCGTCCGCATCGACCCCCGGCGAATCGGCCCCACCGCTCTCCCGTCGCGAGACCCGCGAGCGCGAGCGCGCCGCCGCGCTCGCTGCCGAGGTCGCCGCCGAGGGAGTCACCGCGACCGCCGGGGAGCTCCGCGAGGCCGAGCGCCGCATCGCCGCGTCGCGCACCACTCCGCCCGCCCCGGTCGCCGCGCCCCGGGTCGCGACGCTCCGCCCCGTGCGCGGAGGCAGGCGCCTCGGCGGCCTCGTCGCCGTGTCGTTCGCCGCGGCCATCATCGCCGCGACCTCGGTGCCGGCGACCTCGCTGCTGACGGCCGAGGACGTCCAGGCCCAGGGTCTGGCCTCGGTCGCCTCCGCCCAGGAGCGCGGCTCGCAGTCGTTCGTGACCGGCGAGGTCAGCGCCGAGACGGTGGCGCGCGACGGATTCGGCGTGCAGGAGAAGAAGACCCAGACCGACATCACAGCGATCGGCCGCACCTCCGACGCGGGCTTCACGAACGACCCGAACGCCTCGGTGCAGTGGCCGTTCGCGGTCGGAGTGCCGGTGGGCGACCGCTTCGGCTACCGCAACTGCGCCGGCTGCTCCGTGAACCACGGCGGCACCGACTTCAACCCGGGCGACGGCTCGCCGATCCAGTCGATCGCCGACGGAGTCGTCAGGACGGTCATCGACGGCGAGGGGTCGCTCGGCGTGCACGTCATCGTCGACCACGAGATCGACGGGGAGCTCGTCTCGAGCGTCTACGCGCACATGCAGCACGGCTCGGCGGCCGTCAGCGAGGGCGACCCGGTGAAGGTCGGGCAGCTCCTCGGCCTCGTCGGGACGACCGGCATGTCCACCGGACCGCACCTGCACTTCGAGATCCGCCTCGACGGGACGACCAAGGTCGACTCGTACCTCTGGCTGAAGGCCAACGCGAACCGCTGACCGCGGGGTGCCGTCGCAGGCGCTCGTACGATCTGCAGGAATCGGTGCCGTCCGCAGGAGCTCGTGCGATCCGAAGGTGATCCCGCGCGGAGAGTGCTTCCGGCCGCGTCGAGGGTGCGGGCGAGGGGCTGACCTCCTGCGAATCGCACCTGCTCGTGCAGAGGGCGCGTCCTCCTGCAGATCGCACCGGCGCCTCCGAATCGCGCGCCGCGCGCGCCCGCCTCAGCTCGCGCGCAGCCAGACCGTCGTGTCGCCCGGGAGCGCCGGCTCGTGCAGCTCCTCGGAGGCCAGCAGGATCGTGCCCGCCGACGGCAGCTCGACCGGCGCCGACCCGGTGTTCGCGATCACGGTGACGCCTCCGTTGCGGAAAGCGACGACCTCCTCCGGATAGCCGTCGAGCCACTCGATCGCGCCCTCGCCCAGGCGCTCGTCCGCCCGCGTCGCGAGCAGCGAGCGGTAGAGCTCGAGGGTCGAGCCCGCGACTCCGCGCTGTGCGTCGCGGGCGAAGGGCGCCCAGTCGGCCGGCTGCGGCAGCCACGAGGCTCCGGAGTCGTTGAAGCCGTAGGCGGGCTCCGTCGCCTCCCAGGGCAGGGGCACCCGGCAGCCGTCGCGCCCGTAGCGCTCACCGTGGGTGCGGAACCACGTCGGGTCCTGGCGCGCGGCGTCGGGCAGGTCGATGGCCTCGGGCAGGCCGAGCTCCTCGCCCTGGTAGACGTAGGCCGATCCGGGCAGCGCCAGCATCAGCGCTGTCGCGGCACGGGCGCGGCGCAGTCCCAGCACGGGATCGGGCAGCCCGGGGGTGCGCGGGCCGATGCCGTAGCCCTGCGGGTTGTCGGAGGTCAGGGCGAGCCTGCTCGCGTGGCGGACGACGTCGTGGTTCGAGAGCACCCAGGTCGAAGGGGCGCCGACGCGCGCGAAGGCGGTGAGGGACGAGTCGATGATGTCGCGCAGCGACGGTCCGCTCCAGGGCGTCTCGAGGTAGGCGAAGTTGAACGCCTGGTGCATCTCGTCGGGGCGCACCCAGCGGGCGAGCTTCGACAGCGGCTGCACCCACGCCTCGGCGCAGAGCACCCGGTCGTCGGGGTACTCGGTGAGCAGCGCGTGCCAGTCGCGGTAGATCTCGTGCACGCCGTCCTGGGCCCAGTAGGGCGCGGTCACCGGATCCTCGCCGTCGGCTGGTGCGACGCCGCCCATCGAGCCGCTGTCGGCGGGCGGGGTGTAGTCGGGCAGTCCGGCGGCCTTGATCATGCCGTGCGCGACGTCGACGCGGAAGCCGTCGACACCGCGGTCGAGCCAGAAGCGCAGGACCTCGCGGAAGCGCTCGCGCACCCACTCGTTCGTCCAGTCGAAGTCGGGCTGCGACGTGTCGAAGAGGTGCAGGTACCACTGCCCGGCGGTGCCGTCGGCCTCGGTCACGCGAGTCCAGGCCGGGCCGCCGAAGACCGACTCCCAGTTGTTCGGCGGCAGCTCTCCTGTCGCGCCGCGTCCGTCGCGGAACAGGTAGCGCGCCCGCTCGGCGCTGCCCGCCGGCGCCGCCAGCGCCTCCTGGAACCACCGGTGCGCGCTCGAGGAGTGGTTCGGGACGAGGTCGACGATGATGCGGATGCCGAGAGCGTGCGCCCGAGCGAGCATGGCGTCGAAGTCGGCGAGGGTGCCGAAGAGCGGATCGACGTCGCAGTAGTCGGCGACGTCGTAGCCGGCGTCCTTCTGCGGCGAGGTCATGAAGGGCGAGAGCCAGATCGCGTCGACTCCCAGCTCGGCCAGGCTCTCGAGGCGGGAGGTGATGCCCGGCAGATCGCCGATGCCGTCGCCGTTCGCGTCGGCGAAGGAGCGCGGGTAGATCTGGTAGATGACCGCCGTGCGCCACCACTCCGAGCCGGTGGTCGAGGGGGAGTTCTCGGGCGCGCCGGAGAGAGCGGAGTCCAGGGTCATGGGCTCAAGGGTATCGGGAGCCGTCCCGCCGCTGAGCCCTGCGGAGCCGAGGGGGAGAGCGCCCCCGAGCCCGTCTGCGGGCCGAGGGAGCGTCTCGACCTCGGTCCTCCGGCTGCCCTAGGGTCGTCGGGTGAGCGATGAGACCCCCGACCAGGCCCGCGCCCGACGCCGGAGGGCCCTGCTCTGGGTCGTGCCGCTGCTCGTCCTGCTGATCGGCGGGATGGTCGCCGTGACCCTCGCGGTCGGCGGGTTCGCCGCGCAGACGATGACCGGAGCGCAGCCGCTCAGCCGGCTCCTGACGCTCTAGGCCTTCGCGGCCGGCCCGTCCTCGTCCTCGGGCTGCGGCGACGTCGATCGCTCCGCGGCCTCCTCGGAGGAGTGCCCCGACTCCGGCCCCGTGCGCGCCTCCTCGTCGGCCCTGGTGACCGCGTCGGCGAGCTCGTCGGCGACGAGGTGCCCCATCGAGACGGCCTCGGCGCGGTAGGCGGCGCGGCCGACCATGTGCGCCGAGACGGGGACGGTCAGCAGCTGGAAGCCGATGACCAGCACGACGGTGCCCGCGGCGGCGAAGCCCGGGTTGCGGATGGCGACCGCCAGCATCACGCAGATCAGGCCGAGCACCTGCGGCTTGGTGCCCGCGTGCATCCGCGAGAGCAGGTCGTCGAAACGCAGCAGCCCGATCGCCGCGACGAGCGACAGGAGGGCGCCCGAAGTGACGAGGATCGCGGTCACGATGTCCCAGAAGAGGTCCATGTCAGTCCTCCTCGCGATTGGCCATGAACTTCGCGACGCTGATCGATCCGAAGACGGCGAACAGGGCAAGGCCGAGCGCGACCGGCAGCGTCGTCGCGTGCTGGTTGACCGCCATCTCGGCGCCGAGCCCGCAGATGATGGTCGCGACGAGCACGTCGGCGGCCACCACGCGGTCGAGGATCGAGGGTCCGCGGAGGATGCGGACGAGGGAGAGCAGGGTCGCCGCGCCGAACACGGGCACGAGGATCCAGGCGAGCCAGTCGATCATCGGACGGCCCCCGCTCCCTCGCCGAGAGGCCGGTTGACGCGCTGCACGTCCTCGCGGGAGCCGATCGCACGGACGATGCGCGCCTCCGTCTCCAGCACCGTGCGGCGCACCTCCTCGATCCGTCGGGCCTCGTCGTGGGTGACGCCGAGCACGTGCAGGTAGAGCACGTTCTGCAGCGGGTCGACGTCGATCACGAGGGAGCCGGGGACGAGCGAGACGGCCTCGGTGGTCCAGACCAGCATCCCCTCGGAGCGGCTGCGCAGGTGCACCGCGACGATCGCGTTGTGCACCGGCACGGGCAGCGTCAGGATCTGCCACGACACGCGCACCGAGGCGATCGCGATGTCGGCGGCGAGGCGCAGGAGGAACACGAGCAGGCACCAGGGGTTCACGCGGTTCGAGAACTCGACCGGGGGCAGGTAGAACACCCGCGTGATCAGGAGGGCGACGAGGAAGCCCGAGACGATGGAGAGCACCGAGACGTCGTCCCAGAGCAGCACCCAGATGCCCACCAGGGTGACGAACATCGCGAAGCGGTTCCAGAAGTCGACGCGGCGGCGGGGGCTCATCGCGGACCCTCCTCACCGAAGGACGAGTCGCGGTACACGGTGGCGATGTAGGTCGTCGGGTCGGCGATCGCCTCGGCGGCGTGCTCGCTCGCGTCGTAGAGCGGTCCGGCGCCGACGGTCAGGACCACGCTGACGAGCACCATCCCGGCGGTCGCGAGCACCATCATGGGTGGCGAGTGGCGCGTGCGCACCGTGCCCGTGTCGTGCGGATCCTCCTGGAGCTGGTCGATCAGGGGCGACTCGTAGCCGGGCACCTCCTCCTGGCGGCGCCAGAACGCCATGTTCCAGACGCGTGCGACGGCGTAGAGGGTGAGCAGCGAGGTGACCGCTCCGGCGCCGATCACGGCCCAGATCAGCCAGTCCGGCTGCTCGACCGCCGACTCGGTGCCCGCGACGAACAGGCCGACCTTGCCGAGGAACCCGGTGAACGGAGGGATGCCGCCGAGGTTCATCGCGGGGATGAAGTAGAGCAGCGCGAGCAGCGGCGAGGCCTTGAGCAGCCCGCCGAGCCGGAGGATCGAGGTCGTCCCGCCGACGCGCTCGATGAGCCCCGTCGCGAGGAACAGCGTGGTCTGCACGGTGATGTGGTGGATCACGTAGAAGATCGTCGCCGCGTAGCCCGCCTGGGTGCCGATCGCGATGCCGAAGACCATGTATCCGATGTGCGAGACCAGCGTGAACGAGAGCATCCGCTTGATGTCGGCCTGGGCGACGGCGCCGAGGATGCCGACGATCAGCGTGAGCAGGGCGACCACCAGCAGCACCTCGGTGAGCGCACCTCCGGGGAACAGCAGCGTCTCGGTGCGGATCAGCGCGTAGACGCCGACCTTGGTCAGCAGGCCCGCGAACACCGCGGTGACGGGGGCCGGCGCCGTCGGGTACGAGTCCGGCAGCCAGAACGACAGCGGGAACACGGCCGCCTTGATCCCGAAGCCCAGCAGCAGCACCACGTGCAGCACCAGCTGCACGTCGGCGGGCAGCTCGGCGATGCGGATCGAGAGCTGCGCCATGTTGACCGTGCCGGTCGCGCCGTAGAGCAGGCCGATCGCCGAGAGGAAGAAGACGCTCGAGACGAGGCTGACGACCACGTAGGTCGTGCCCGCCCGGATGCGCGGCGCGGTGCCGCCGAGCGTGATCAGCACGTAGCTCGCTGCGAGGAGGATCTCGAAGCCGACGTAGAGGTTGAAGAGGTCGCCCGCGACGAAGGCGTTGAGGATGCCCGCCGAGAGGATCAGGTAGGTCGGGTGGAAGATCGTGACCGGCGTCTCGCGGTTGCCGTCGACGAGGCCCTGGCCGACCGAGAAGAGCAGGACGCCGAGCAGGGTGATCGAGGTGATCACGAGCATCAGCGCGGCCAGCGGATCGACGACGAGCACGATGCCCCACGGCGGCTCCCAGCCGCCCACGTAGACCGCGTCGCCGCCCCCGTCGCCCGAGAGCACGATCACGAGCATCACGCACGAGATCACCAGGACGGCCGACAGCGTGACGATGTTGACCAGGATCTGCGCGCGACGGTGGCGGCCGAGGATCAGCGCGAGCGCGGCTCCCAGGAGGGGGAGGGTGACGACTAGGGGGATCAGGGCGGTCATCGGTCCTCCTTCCTGTCGTCGGTCATGGCGCTCTCGCCGTGGCGGGCCGCGGTGCCCTCGTCACTCGCCTCGAGCAGATCGTCGAGGGCCTTGTCGTCGGCGGTGGTCTGCGCCGAGATGCCCGCCGCGTCGGCGCGGACCGAGGTGTCGGTCTCGTCGTCCTCGACCTGGTCGGCGTTGGCGAGGCGCCAGCGCCGGTAGATCATCGCGAGGAGGAACGACGAGACTCCGAAGGTGATCACGATCGCCGTCAGGATCAGGGCCTGGGGGAGCGGGTCGGCCATCTCGTCGGCGATCTGCTCGTACGAGCGGCCGTCGTCGGTCACGAACGGCGCGACTCCGGACCGCCCCGCCATGAGCAGGATCAGGATGTTGGTCGCGTTGCCGATCAGGAGGAACCCGATCAGGATCCGGGTGAGGCTGCGCTCGAGCATCTGGTAGACGCCCGCCGCGTACAGCACCGCCATCACGACGACGAGGACGAGGGTGATGCTCATGCGTCCCCCCGCCCGGGGCCGCCGACGACCGTGGCGCCGGTGGGCAGCTTCGTCTCGAGTCCATCGACGGTTCCGGCGCCGGGGCCCGGGGTGTCGCCGTCGGTCGTGTGCGTGACGCCGTCGCCCGAGGAGTCGCCGCGCTCGGCCTCCTCGCCGTGGCGGTCGACCTCGCCGCCGAGGCTGCGGAGGATGTCGAGGGCAAGGCCGATCACGATGAGGTAGACCCCGATGTCGAAGAGGGTGGAGGTGCCCAGGTGCAGCTCGCCGAGGATCGGCACCTCGAGGTCGAGCCAGCTCGACTCGAGCACCTGCAGTCCGAAGACCAGCGAGGACACCGCGGTGCCGACGGCGAAGAGGAGCCCCAGGCCGAGCACCTTGCCTGCATCGATCGGGGCGGCCTCGCCGAGCTCGAAGCGGCCTCCGGCGAGGTAGCGCGCGACCAGGGCGAGGCCGGCGAGCAGGCCGCCCGCGAAGCCTCCGCCCGGGGTGTTGTGACCGGTGAAGAGCAGGTAGACCGAGACGATCATCGCGGGGTGGAAAAGGAGGCGCACCAGCACCTCGAGCACGATCGAGCGGTTCTCGGGTCGCAGTGTCCGCCCGGCGACGAGCCACGAGCCGCGGTCGCCGTTCTTCTCGGCGTCCTTCGAGGGAGCGGTGAGGTCGAGGGCGCGCTCGGCGCGGTCGGCCGCGCTCTGCGACTCGAGGCGGGGCGCTCCTCCGGCCCTGCTCGAGAGGAAGATCAGGCTCGCGACACCCGTGGCGACGACGACGAGGACCGAGATCTCGCCCATCGTGTCCCAGGCGCGGATGTCCACGAGCAGGACGTTGACGATGTTGCGGCCCTTGCCCTCCTCGTAGGCGAGGCGGGGCAGGTCGACCGAGATCGGCAGGGCGGTGCGGGCGCCGAGGGCGATCGTCGCGACGACGGCCATCACTGCGCCGACCGCGATGCCGATGATCGCGCGCAGGCGCTTGCGCATCGGCTGGTGCTTCTGCGCGATCCGGGTCGGGAGGCGGCGCAGGACGAGCACGAAGACGACCAGGGTCACCGTCTCGATGAGCGCCTGGGTGAGGGCGAGGTCGGGCGCGCCCTGCAGGGAGAAGAGGGCGACCATCCCGTAGCCCGTCGCGCCGGCGAGCAGGACCGCGGCGACGCGGTTGCGGGCGATCGCGCAGAGGATCGCGGCGACGATCATCACGGCGGCGACGGCCAGCTGCCCGGGGCTGTCCCAGAACACGAGGGTGTCGGGCCAGGTGCGGTTGAAGACCGCGGCACCGCCCGCTCCGACGACGAAGACCGCGAAGATCACCGTCAGGTAGCGGGGGAGGGAGCCGCGCTGCACGAACTCGGTGACGGTGCTCGCCACGCGGTCGAGCCAGCGCACCGTCGCCCAGTAGCCCTCGGCGGAGTCGATGCGGTTCGGCAGCAGCGACTGCACCCGGGCGACCGTCACGCGCTTGGCGAAGAGGAGGAGGCCGATCGCGATGACCACGGCGCTCAGCCCGAGCGCCGGCTCGAAGCCGTGCCAGAGGGCCAGGTGGTAGGTGCCGTGCTCGGCGAGGGCCTCGGCCGCGAGGGCGGCGTCGGCGTCGGCGGCCGCGAGCGGCAGGGTGTCCGCATAGACGGCGACGAGCGGATCGAGGACCGAGGCGGCGACTCCTCCGACGACCGTGGCCGCGGCGAGCACGACGGGAGCGGCGGTGAAGGTCCACGGCTCGGCGTGCAGGTGCGTGTCCTCGAGGCCCTTCTTGCGGGCGAAGGCGCCCCAGAAGAACCGCGCCGAGTAGGCGACGGTGAGGATCGAGCCGAGCACCAGGCCGACCAGGGCGACCCAGGCCCAGACGGAGCCCTGCTCGCCGGCCTCGAGGAGGCTGGTGAAGACGGCCTCCTTCGCGACGAAGCCGAGCAGCGGCGGGATCCCCGCCATCGAGAGCACGCCGATCAGCGCGGCGGCCGCGAGCACGGGCGCCTGACGGCCGATCCCGCTCAGCTTGCGCAGATCGCGCGTGCCCGCGCGGTGGTCGACGATGCCGACCACGAGGAAGAGCAGCGCCTTGAACAGCGCGTGACCGAGGAGGAGGGTCAGGCCGGCCAGGGCGGCGTCGCGCGAGCCGAAGCCCACGGCGACGGTGAGGAAGCCGAGCTGGCTGACGGTTCCGTACGCCAGGACGAGCTTGAGGTCGTACTGCCGGAGCGAGCGCCAGCCGCCGACGAGCATCGTCCACACCCCGACGCAGACGATCACGGGCAGCCAGACGGAGTCGTCGGCGAAGCCGGGCGCGAGGCGGGCGACGAGGTAGATGCCGGCCTTCACCATCGCGGCGGCGTGCAGGTAGGCGCTGACCGGCGTCGGCGCGGCCATCGCGGCGGGGAGCCAGAAGTGGAACGGCACGAGGGCCGACTTCGAGAACGCGCCGAGCAGCACCAGCACCAGGGCGACCGAGACGATCGGGCCGGAGGGCGCGGCGGCGACGATCCCCTCGATGCTGGTCGTGCCCGCCTGCACGATCAGGATCACGACGCCGACGAGCATCGCGAGACCGCCGAGGGTGGTGACGAGCAGCGCCTGCAGGCCGGCTCCGCGGCTCTCCTTGCGGCCGCTGTAGTGCCCGATCAGGAGGTAGGAGAGGACGCTCGTCGCCTCCCAGAAGACGAAGAGGATGATGACGTCGTCGGCGGTGACGAGTCCGTACATCACTCCCGCGAAGGCGAAGAGCAGCGCGGCGAAGCGCCCGAGCGAGGGCTCGTCGCGGCTGAAGTAGCTCGCGCAGTAGGCGAGGACGAGGGCGCCGACTCCGCTCACCACGAGAGCGAGCACCATCGAGAGAGCGTCGAGGCGGAACGACAGCGCGATGTCGAGCGAGGGGATCCACTCGATCCTCTCGCGGATCTCGCCGCCCGCGAGGATCGTCGGGAGCGACGCGAGGGTCGCGACGAAGGTGCCGGCCGGCACGAGGGCGAGGCCGTAGAACGCCCGGGGGCCGACGCGATCGACGATCCAGGGGGTGACGACGGCGAGGGCGAACGTGATCGAGAGGATGAGGAGCATCACATGGTCCTCTCGAGTCGCACTCAGCACAGTCGTGCATCCAGAGTACTGGAGGGGCCGCGGGGCGAAGCTGAGTGCCGGAAGGCTTGACCCTTCCCCGTACTTTGGGTGCATGGCCCGATCGCTCCTGCCCCGTCAGCTCTGCCGCATCCGAGTGCACGACGTCGAAACCGGAGTCGCCACGACCGTGTTCGAGTCGGACTCCGTGCTCGTGGAGGCGCCGAACTGGTCGCCCGACGGCTCCTTCCTCGTGGTGAACGGCGACGGCGGACTCTTCCGGCTGCCGCTCGACGGAGGAGGACTCGAGTCGATCCCACTCGACGGCGTCCCCGACGAGCTCAACAACGACCACGTCCTCGCGCCCGAGGGAGGCATCGCCTACGTCTCCGCCCGCGACGGGCACCTGTACGCGGTCGCACTCGACGGGTCGGCGCCGGCCCGCCGCCTCACCGCGACGCCGGAGGGCGCGCGCTTCAAGCACTACCTGCACGGCGTCTCGCCCGACGGCTCGCTGCTCGCGCTGATCGGCGGCGGCGAGGACGCCTCCGGCGCGTGGCGGACCAACGTCTACACGATGCCGGCGGGCGGCGGACCGCTCACCGCCCTGACCGACGACGAGCACCCCGACGACGGGGTCGACTTCGCGCCCGACGGGCGGAGCGTGTACTTCAACTCCGAGCGCGGCGGCTCCGGGGCGCAGATCTTCCGGATGTCCGTGGACGGCTCCGGGCTCGAGCGCGTCGTCGAGTCCGACACCGTGGACTGGTTCCCGCACGTGTCGCCGGACGGCGCGCAGCTGCTCTATCTCGCGTACCCGGCCGGCACTGCCGGGCACCCCGAGAACCTGCCGGTGGAGCTGCGGCTGCGCGAGGTCGCCTCCGGCACCGCACCCGGCCGAGTGGTGCAGCGCCTGTTCGGCGGGCAGGGGACGATCAACGTCGCGGGGTGGGCGCCCGACTCCGCACGATTCGCGTACGCCGACTACCCGATGGCCGACTGACGCGCCTCCGACGACCTCCGGCTCGTCGCATCTCGTCGCGGAGGTGCACCTGAGTGCTTGCCGCGCATGAGCGGCAGGGGGGTCTCGCCTGCGGACGGGCGGGGGTTGAATCGGAGGATGACGATCGACAGCGCAGCCCCGGCCCACGCCTCCTCCACCCGTGCACCGCTCGGCGACTCCGGGATCGAGGTGTTCCCGCTCTCGCTCGGCGGCAACGTCTTCGGCTGGACGTCGGGGCGGCAGACCTCGTTCGACGTTCTCGACGGCTACGTCGCCGCCGGCGGCGACTTCATCGACACCGCCGACTCCTACTCGGCGTGGGTGCCCGGCAACAAGGGCGGCGAGTCCGAGACGATCATCGGCGAGTGGCTGAGCCGCCGGGGCGCGTCGCGCGACGACGTCGTCATCGCGACCAAGGTGAGCCGCCACCCGCAGTTCACGGGCCTCGCCCCCGACACCGTGCGCGCCGCGGCCCGGGCCTCGCTCGAGCGCCTGCGCACCGACCGCATCGACCTCTACTACGCGCACTTCGACGACGACGCCGTCGCTCTCGAGGACATCGCGCGGGTCTTCTCCGACCTCGTGGACGAGGGCCTCGTGCGGGCCATCGGAGTCTCGAACTTCAGCGCCGAGCGCATCGCCGGATGGCTGCGCATCGCGAAGGAGGAGGGGCTGCACGCCCCCGTCGCGCTCCAGCCGCACTACAACCTGGTCGAGCGCGGCATCGAGGCCGATCTCCTGCCGCTCGCCCGCGAGGCGGGTCTCGCGGTCGTGCCGTACTACGCGCTCGCGTCGGGGTTCCTGACCGGCAAGTACCGCGACGGAGCGACTCCAGACAGTCCCCGCGCCTCCGGAGCCGCGCAGTACCTCGACGCCCGCGGGCGCCGGGTGCTCGCCGCGCTCGACACCGCGGCCGAGGCGCACGGGGTCGAGGTCGCGACCGTAGCGCTCGCCTGGCTCCGCTCGCAGCCGGGCGTCGTGGCTCCGATCGCCAGCGCGCGCGTGATCGAGCAGCTGCCCGCGCTCGTCGCCTCGGCGTCGCTCGAGCTCGGCGCGGACGAGCTCGCAGCGCTCGACACGGCGAGCCGCTCGTAGCGTCGCTTGAGACGGGGTCGCGGACGCCGTCAGCAGCGTGCCCGGCTCTCGTTGCGTCTCTCTTTGCTGATCGAGTAGCCCGCGCAGCGGGCGTATCGAGATCCACCACCATCAGAAGTTGGGGCCAGAAGCCCGATCTGCTGGAGCAAAGGGGTCTCGATACGCCCCTGCGGAGCTACCCGACCAGCATGGGCGGTGATGTCCCGCACCCCGCCCGAGCGCGGTCGGTGACGCGCTCGGGGGGTGCTATTGTCTAACGGTGCCAAATCGCGGGCACGCTCCGAGAGGGGCGACGAAGACCCGCAGGTGCGCCCCCTTAGCTCATTGGTAGAGCACTTCCTTGGTAAGGAAGAGGTAGTGGGTCCGATTCCCACAGGGGGCTCCGTTCCCGGCAGGTCGAGCCTCCGGAGACGCGCGGCGGGGTAGCTCAGGTGGTTAGAGCACACGGCTCATAATCGTGGTGTCGCGGGTTCAAGTCCCGCTCCCGCTACGTTCACGAAGGACCCCGTCTCGCGAGTCGAGCCGGGGTCCTTCGGTTTCTCACAGGGTTTCCGGGATGCTTCGTCGCCTCGCGCCCCAGCGCCCGCCGCGACCCGAGTAAGGGTAGGCTAACCGAACTCGTCGCGCCCCGCGGCCCGTTCCGGAGGTCTCGCATGTCCCGCTCCTTCACTCCGACCCGGCCCACCGATCCGCAGGTGGTCACCGTCGAGGTCGTGCGGACGGCGCGGGTGACGCCGAGCATGCAGCGGGTCACCTTCGGTGGTCCGGGAGTGGCGCTCCTGCACCCGCTCGGGCACGACCAGTGGTTCCGGCTCTTCCTCCCGCGCCCGGGCCAGGAGGAGCTGCGACTCCCCACCCGCGCGAGCGCGCTCTGGTACGCGCAGTACCTCGCGATGCCGAGGGCTCGGCGTCCGTTCGTCCGCAACTACACGGTGCGCCGCTACCGCGCGAAGGGCGCCGACGGCGGCCCCGAGCTCGACGTCGACTTCGTGGTGCACGGCGAAGCGGGGGAGGCGGGGCCCGCCGTGACCTTCGCGCTCACCGCGACTCCGGGCGACCGGGTCGGCATCCTCGATCAGGGCCTCGGCTACCGGCGGGCGGAGGGCACCGACTGGTGCCTCCTCGTCGCCGACGAGACGGGTCTCCCCGCGGTCGCCGGCATCCTGGGCTCGCTGCCCGCCGACCGGCGCGCCGAGGTGTTCCTCGAGCTGCCCTGCGACGACGATCGCCAGCCGATCCCCGCCTCCGACGCCGTGACACTGCACTGGCTGCCGCGCACCGACGAGCACGCCCGCCCGGGAGAGCGTGCTCTCGACGTGCTCCGCAACGCCGCCCTGCCGGCCGGACGCCCCTCCGTCTTCGCGGTCGGCGAGTCGGCCCTCGCGACCGGCGCTCGTCGTCACCTCGTCGCCGAGCGCGGCGTCGACAAGCGCGACGTCACCTTCGTCGGCTACTGGCGCCAGGGAGTCGCCTCACCCTGACCTCGGCCGGCCGGTCACGCAGGCGGCGAGTGGCCTCTCGCGGTGGCTGTCAGACGTCGCAGCCCGCGAAGAGCACGTCGTCGGAGGCGACGAGGTCGTCGAGGGTCAGCAGCCGGTCGAGGTCGTGGCCGGCCGCGAGGGCGTTCGTGCGCTCGAGAGCGGTCTGCGGGGCGAGCCGACCCTCCATCACGCCGCCGAGGGCGCGGACGGCGCAGGCGGCGACGACTCCCTCCGGGGTGCCGCCGATGCCGAGCACCAGGTCGACGCGGCCGGCCGGGTCCGCCGCCTCGATCGCGACCGAGACGTCGCCCTCCCCGCGCAGCTCGAGAGCGACGCCCGCCTCGCGCAGCTCCGCGACCAGCCCGGTGTGCCGTGGCTTGTCGAGCACCACGACCACGAGCTCGCCTGGAGGCTTGTCGAGCGCGAGAGCCAGCCGCCTCGCGTTCTCGGCCGGGGCCAGGTCGAGCGACACGACTCCGGCGCCCGCGGCCGAGCAGACCAGCTTGTCCATGTAGAAGACGTCGCGCGGGTCGAGCATCGTGCCGCGCGGCGCGAGCGCGATGACGCAGACCGAGCCCGGGATCCCCTCCGCGGTCAGCCGGGTGCCGTCGAGCGGGTCGACCGCCACGTCGCAGGAGGGGGCGCTCGCCCGGCCGAGTCGCTCGCCGTTCGCGAGCATGGGGGCGTCGTCCTTCTCGCCCTCGCCGATGACGACGACGCCGTCGAACGGCGCCTCGGCGAGCACGTCGCGCATCGCCGCGACCGAGGCCGCATCGGCAGCGAGCTTGTCGCCGCGCCCGTACCAGCCGCGCGCCGCCTCGGCCGCCGCCCGCACGCTCCCGGCGACCGCCTCCCGCAGCTCGGGCGAGTACGAGGGCGACGCGATCAGCCGGACGTCGCTCACGCGCGGGCCGGCTGCGACGTCGCGGTGCGCACCAGCCGCTCGAGCGTGCGCAGCCCGTCGGACGAGAGCACCGACTCGAGGTGCCCCTGCACCGACGCGATCCGCTCTCCGCGGAGCGCGTTGACGACTCCTGTCGCCGCGTCGCCCGAGACCTCGAGGTCGAGCAGCGGCGTGCGCGTCGTGCCCTCGGCCGCAACGGAGGAGAAGGTGTTGTAGAAGCCGATCGCCGCGTCCTCGCCGAACACGTCGACCGCGAGGCGCACACCCTGGCGGGGCGCCGGCAGCGGCTCGACCGGGAGACCGGCGAGCAGCGAGAGCATCTGGTGGCTGAGGCAGACGGCCAGCATCGGGCGCTCGGAGCCGAGTCGCTCGGTCATCAGGGCGCGGAGGCGCGCGATCCGCGGCTCGGAGTCGTCGCGCGGATCGCCGGGGCCGGGGCCGAACACGACGAGGTCGTCCGTGAGCACGTCCTCGACACTCGACCAGCGCTCGACCCTGGCGTCCATGCCGAGGTGGCGCAGCTGGTGCGCGAGCATCGTCGTGAACTGGTCCTCGTTGTCGACGATGAGGGCGGTGTGCCCGGCGAGACCCTCGATGTGCTCGGGGGCCTGCGGCCGCAGCCAGAACGACGCGAGCCGCTCATTGCGCGCCTCGAGCGCCTCCTGGACGCCGGGCTGCGCGTTGAGGT
Organism: Rathayibacter sp. VKM Ac-2803; assembly: GCF_009807175.1. Taxonomy (NCBI): domain Bacteria; kingdom Bacillati; phylum Actinomycetota; class Actinomycetes; order Micrococcales; family Microbacteriaceae; genus Rathayibacter; species Rathayibacter sp. VKM Ac-2803. The sequence goes on from NZ_WUCD01000001.1 coordinate 1,553,215, forward strand.
CGATCGCCGGCGGGACGTCGCGGTGGGGCAGGAGCCCGAGCGCCGAGAGGACGCCCGACGCCTTGGCGCGCGTCTCGGCGACCTCGCCCTCGGGCGTCGAATGGCGCACGAGGGTGGCGCCGGCCGGCACGGTCAGCCGGCCGTCCGCGCGCAGGTAGGCGGTGCGGATGAGGATGGGCGCGTCGACCGTGTAGCCGTGCTCCTCCGGCTCGAACAGGGCGAGCACACCGGAGTAGTAGCCGCGCGGCTCCTTCTCGTACTCGGCGATGACGGCGCAGGCGTTCTCCATCGGCGAGCCGGTGACGGTCGGCGCGAACATCGTCAGGCGCAGCACCTCGCGCACGTCGAGGTCGGTGTGCCCCTCGAGCAGGTACTCGGTGTGGCTCAGCCGCGACATCTGCTTGAGGAAGGGTCCGAGGATGCGTCCGCCGTTCGGGCAGACCGCGCTCATCATCTTCATCTCCTCGTCGACGACCATGAAGAGCTCCTCGCTCTCCTTCACATCGGCGAGGAACGCGAGCACTCCCTCGCCGGTCGGGCCGGTGGCGGGGTGGCGGAAGGTGCCGCTGATCGGGTTCATCATCGCCACGCCGTCGCGCACCGAGACGTGGCGCTCGGGAGTGGCCCCGACCGCCGTGACCGTCGGAGCGCCGTCGACGCCCGGCGTGTGGATCGCGAAGGTCCAGTAGGCGCCCGACTCGTCGGTGAGCAGCCGGCGGAACCAGGCCAGCACCGCCTCGACCGCGGGGGCGTCGGTCTGCGCGACGAACGCGCGGTTGATGACGAAGTTGGCGCCCTCTCCGCGGCCGATCTCGTCGTCGATCACGCGCCGGACGATCTCGGCGTACTCGTCGTCGGGCACGTCGAAGCCGCGCTCCTCGACGGGGATCTCGCGCTCGGGGAGCAGCTCCAGCACCTCGGCCAGGGGGACGCTCTCGCGCTCGCGCACGATCAGGTTGCGCAGCGGCGCTCCGTCGTCCTTCGCCGCGAAGCCGCGCTCGCGCACCTGGCGGTAGGGCACGAGGGTGAGCACGTCGTCGCCGTCGAGCGGGATGTCGGCGAGCCCGTCGACGTCGACAACGTCGCCGGTGAAGACGTCGACCTCGGAGCGTCCCTGACGGAGGACGACCGCGAACGGCAGTGAGCCGTCGGAGGCGAGGATGCGGGAGAGGAGCGAGGTCATCGTGGTCCTTGGGTCGGGGTGTCCCTCACCCGGGCCCCGACATGCAGAACGACCGCCCGGTCGAGGCGGTCGTGTGCGAGAGGAGTCTGCGCGTCGGCCTGCCTAGGAGGCGGGCCACCAGGAACGGCGGAGGGTCGACGTGCGCATGGGGGGAGTCTAGGGGACCACCGGCGGGGCGGCCAAGGTCGGCGGGACCCGCTCGGTCGACTCGCCGCGCAGGGTCCGGAGGAGGAGGGTCGCACCGGCCGTCGCCGCGGGGGTCGCGACGACCGCTCCGCCCGGGATGAGGAACGCGAGGTACACCGCGATGCCGAAGCCGAGCGACACGGCGCGGTGCTCGCCGAGGAGCCGACGGCGCTCGCCGAGGGTAATCCCGCGCGCGTCCCCGGCGAACCCGGTGAGCTCGAGCGCGAGCGCCCGGCCGCCGACGAGCGCGCCGGCGATCAGGCCGATGATCTGGCCGATCACGGGGATGAGGCCGAGCAGCACGAGGACGACGCCGATCGCGAGCGATGTGGCGACGAGGACCCCGGAGTCGCGGATGCTCCGCCCGATCCCGCGCCAGAACCCGGTCTCGTGCTCGTCGGGGACGCCGCCGAGCTCGTTCTCGACGCCGCGCCAGATCCGCTCGTAGAAGGGGTCGCCGACGAGGAGGGTGACCGCCGCGAAGAGGACGACGCCGAGTGCGACGACCGCGCCGACCACCGCGATCGCGAGCAGGAGGCGAGCGGTCGCAGCCCAGGCGTCGCTCCAGCCGTCGAGGAAGGGGGTCAGCGCCGTCACCACTCCATCGACGCGGCTGACGACGAGGACGAGGACGCCCGCGAACACGAGCCCGACGATCAGCGGCGGGATCGCCCCCAGGAGCATCGAGCGAGGCGAGCGCAGCCAGGTGCCGAACCCCCGACCGAACAGCCGTGCGCCGAGGGCCATGTCGCGGAGGATCGCCATGCGTCGATCCTCGCAGACCCCGGCTCCCGTCCCGTGACGCGATCGAGACGGAGAGTGGGCGCACGGTGGATGTGCTCGCGTACAGCCGGCTGATAGACATCAGCCAGGTGCCACGGAGGCAGCTTCGGCACCGATTCCGTTTCCGCATTCTCGAGAAGAACACATCGATGCCACTCCGGGGGAGCACTCTCCGCTCGCGCACACGTCTCGCGTGCCTCACGCTCCTCGTCGGCCTCGCCGCCGGCGCGCTCGCACCGGTGTCGGCCGCGAGCACGCTGGTCCCCGAACCGACGCCCACCGCCGGGGCCGCCGCGGAGCCCACGTCGGCTCCGCGCTCCGAGCCCTCCGCGACTCCCGCGCCTGGGCCGATCGCCGACCCCGCCGTCGAGCCGGCTCCCGTCGCGTCCGGCCTCCCGACCGCGGTTCCGGAGTCCCCCGCACCTGCCGTGGTCGGAGACACCGACCCGTCGTGCCCGGACGGCGAGCGAGCGGTCGACATCGACTTCGACGCGATCACGATCGACTGGACCGCATCGTCCGGCTCCGCGACCGTCGGTCTGCCGGAGGCGTCGTTCCCCGACTGCGCGTACTCGGCCGACATCACCCTCGTGGTGGAGGGGCCGAACGGCGAGTACGCGGGCGGCATCGGCACGACCGTCGCCGTCGAGCGAGAGGGCAGCGAACCGCAGACGGCGCTGGTCCTCGCGCCGAGCGGCATCCGCACCGTCGTCGTCGTCACCAAGCTCTACGGCATGAAGGGCGGCTCCTACACCGACCTCGCGACGGAGCGCTGGCGCTCCGAGCCCGGCGTCTCGGCCGTCGACGAGTGGGAGACCTGCTACTACTCGACCGTCGGTGCGCTCGACAGCTCGTGGGCGCCGCCTCAGTTCACCGTGGTCGGCGACGCCGGCACCGTCGGAGTGGGCGTCGGTGCGGTCGTCGTCCCGGACTGCTTCGACAGCCAGCACATCGCCGTGCAGGAGTACCAGGGCTGGTCGCACACCAGGGACATCCTCTCCGGCAGGGGCTTCGCACTCGGATCGGCCGAGCCTCCCACCGATCTCTCCGAGGTCCCGACCGACCCCGGCACCTACAGCTATCTCCTCCAGGTCGACGGGACCGTCGGCGGGATCACCCGCACCCTGTGGACGGTCGGGCCGATCGAGGACGTCGTCGTGACCGCGCGCGCCGCTCCGGCCGCGACCCCCTCCGCCCTGCCCACCGCGGTCGCCCCGCCGGCCCCGGCGAAGCCCGGGCACAGCGGACGGACGCTCGCCGACACCGGCGTCGAGACGGCGGGCTCCGCGACAGCGGCTGCGGCCCTGCTCGCCCTGGGGCTGGTCGGCGTGTTGACGGCGCGCCGTCGTCGGAGCGCGCAGCAGTAGCGGGATTCCGACGCACGAAGGGCCCGGGAGTCGCTGCTCCCGGGCCCTTCGTGCGTCGTGGCTCAGGCGAGCTCGAACGGAGCGAGCAGGCCGCTCATCGCCTTGGTGCGCGGGAGGGCGAACTCGTCGCGGCGCGAGGTCGTGACTCCCATCGCCACGAGGCCCTCGACCAGGCGCACGGCCGAGACGACGCCGTCGATCACGGGCACGCCGAGCTCGCGCGACAGGTCGCGGCAGAGGTCGGCCATGCCGGCGCAGCCGAGCACGATCGAGTCGGAGCCGTCGGCCGCGAGCGCGTCGCGGCACGCCTCGAGGATCACGCGGCGCGCGTCGGAGCGCGGGTCCTCGAGCTCGAGCACGGGGATGTCGCAGGCGTGCACGTCGCGGCACGCCTCGCCGAAGCCCGCTCGCCGCGCGATGTCCCACGCGCGTCCACTGGTGCGCGACAGGGTGGTGACCACGCTGAAGCCCCGGCCGACCAGGGTCGCCATGTGCATCGCCGCCTCGGCGATGCCGATCACGGGGCCGCCGGCGATCTCGCGCGCGGCGTCGACGCCCGGGTCGCCGAAGCAGGCGATGACCGCTCCGTCGCTCCCCGCCGCCTCCGCCCGCGCGATCTCGTGGAGCACGCCGGGCACGGCGAGGGCCTCGTCGTAGTGGCTCTCGATCGAGGCCGGGCCCATCGGAGGCGTCACCGCGGCGATCTCGGTGCCGACGGAGGCGACCGAGCGCGCGGCACGGCCGATCGTCTCGGTCATCGAGGCGCTGGTGTTCGGGTTGATGACGGTGATGAGCACGGGGTCCTCGATCGGTGGAAGGGGAGGGAGGAGGGGCGGCCGCGTCGGGCCGCCCCTCCGGGGGTCAGACGAGCGAGCCGTCGCTGACGTTCTCGAGGTCGTCCTCGAGGCGTCCGATCCGGGGCGACCGGCGCTCGAGCATCGCCATGGCGACGAAGCCGAGCCCGCAGCCGATGAACCAGCTGTAGTCGCCGAGCCAGGTGAAGGAGGCGCCGCCCGCCTCCTCGATCCAGCGCGGCACGAGCACCGAGAGGACGGAGGGGACGCCGCCGATCGCGGTCGCCCAGACGGCGTTGGGGTTGAACCCCTTCGAGAACCAGTAGCGGCCCTTCTCGCTCATCGAGTAGAGGTCGTCGACCCAGACCCGCTGGCGGCTGATCAGGTAGTAGCCGGCGATGAGCACGCCGAACAGCGGGCCGATCAGGGCGCCGAGGATGCCGAGCGTGTAGTGGATGGCGGTGTCGTTCGAGTACCAGTTCCACGGGGTGAGCAGCACCGAGCCGACGGCGGCGATCATGCCGCCCATCCGCCAGCTGATCTTCTTCGGGTTCACGTTCGAGAAGTCGAACGCCGGTGAGATGAAGTTGGCGACGATGTTGATGCCGATCGTGGCGATGACGAAGGTGAGCCCGCCCAGCAGGACGGCGAACCAGGTGTCGATCCGCTCGACCGTCTCGATCGGGTCGGTGATCAGCTCGCCGAAGACCGGCACCGTCGCGGAGGCGGTGATCACGGTGAGCAGGGAGAAGAAGAGGAAGTTGATCGGCAGACCGAGGAAGTTGCCCTTCTTGACGGCCTTGTAGCTGCGGGCGTAGCGCGAGAAGTCGCCGAAGTTGAGCATCGGGCCCGAGAAGTAGGCGACGACGAGCGCGACGGCCGAGATCATCACGGGGATCGACGCGGCGAAGTCGAGGGGCTCGCCCGAGCCGAGGTTGAGCGAGATGTTCTCCCAGCCGGCCTGCGAGACGAGGTAGACCGCGAGGATCAGCATCACGACGTACACCGCGGGGCCCGCCCAGTCGATGAAGCGGCGGATCGACTCCATGCCGCGCCAGAACAGGGCGGCCTGGGCGACCCAGAGGATCGCGTAGGAGACGTAGCCGAGGGCGGAGAGTCCGAGGAAGGAGGCCTCGGGGGTGTTCCACGAGGCGAGATCGGGGAAGAACTTCAGGAAGACGATGTTCAGCGACTGGGCGGCGAGGTAGGTCTGCACTCCGTACCAGGCGATCGCGATGAGACCGCGGATGATGCCGGGGATGTTCGCCCCGCGGATCCCGAAGATCGCGCGGTTGATCACCGGGTAGGGGACGCCGGTGACCTGGCTCGGCTTCGCGACCAGGTTGCAGAAGATCTGGACGATCACGATGCCGACCACGAGCGCGACGAGCACCTGCCAGCCGGCGAGGCCGAGCGCGAACAGCGAGCCGGCGGTGACGTAGCCGCCGACGCTGTGCACGTCCGACATCCAGAACGCGAAGATGTTGTAGCTCGACCACCGCTGCTTGGCGAGGGGAGCGAGATCGTCGTTGGCGAGGCGGTCGTCGTAGCCCGGCTTGATCAGCGGGGCGCCGGCGGGGAGGTCGTCGTCGATCGACACCGCGGAGTGCGGGTCGGTGCGGGCGGCGGTGGCGCGGTCGGTCATGGTGGATCCACCTCTCGGGCGGTCGTGCGGCAGTCGCACGGACGGGATGTGTCAGGGTGGTCGCGGCGGCGGGCCGACGAGGCCGGTCGTCACCGCGGGGCTCGGGGAGCAGTGGACATCGCGTGAAGTGATCGCTTCACTCGAGGTCAACCTACGGCTCCGCCTCCCGCGGTTCGTTTCGGCTCCGTTACGGGTGCGTGACGATCGCTGAGGGAAGGACGACCCGTGGTGCTCTCCGACAGTTCGACCGGCGGCGGAGGTGCGGCCCTGCCCGCGGATCCGGCGGACGAGCGGGCGATCGCCGCGGCGGTCGGCGACCGCGAGCGTCTCGGAGCGCGCCTGCGCGAGCTGCGTCTCGCGTCGGGGATGTCGCTGCGGGCCCTGGCCGCCGAGCTCGGGATATCGGCCAGCGCGGTCTCGCAGATCGAGCGCGGGGCGATGCAGCCGTCGGTCGGCCGGCTGATCGCGATGGTCGGCGCGCTCGGCGTCCCGCTCTCCTCGGTCTTCGACGAGTCGGTCGCCCGCCCGGCCGTGATCGAGACAGCGGTCGTCCGCGCGGGCGATGTTGCGCCGGTCACCCTCGACGGCGGAGTCCTCTTCCGTCGCCTCGCACCGGGGCCGGTCGATGCGGTCGACTTCTTCGAGTCGACCTACCCGCCCGGGTCGACCTCGACCGCGCACCGGCAGTTCCTCCGGCACGACGGGTTCGAGGTCGGCACCGTGACGAGGGGCGAGCTGACGGTCGAGTTCGAGGACGAGACCGTCGTGCTCGCCGCCGGCGACGCCATCACGTTCCCGTGCGAGCGCCCGCACCGCATGATCAACCGCGGCGAGGCGACCGCCGTCGCCACCTGGCTGATCGTGCACCGCTGAGCCCTGCGCGGTTCGCGCCGACCCTCCGCAGGCGCCATCCCGGTATGGGATCCTGATCGCGCTCCTCCACAGCGGGGGCGAGGGGGGTTCTTGTCCACACCCCGCCCGGAATGAGGCGGGAGACCCGCCTCGATGTCGGTGCCGCCTGATGGGCTGTGCACCTCGAGCGATTGGTGCGGAACGTGGATGGATTCAAGGACGACGGGCGCGGCGACGGATGCCCGCGGTGGTGCGAGCGGGAGCACGACGAGCTCTCGGAGACCCAGGAGCGGCTGCACCGCTCCGCGGCACGGTCGCTGCCGGTGGTGCTCTGGCCGCGGGCCGGCGAGGAGCCGTCGGCGGTGACGGCGCACGTCTCGCTGTGCCGTCCGGGATCGGCGGGTGAGGACCGACTGCGCGTCGAGGCCGACGGGCTGGGCACCGTCGATCTCGACCTCAGCTCGGCCGCGCGCCTCGCGCGAGGGGTCGAGTCGACGCTCGCCCTACTCGGACACGCCTCGTGAGGCCTGGGGCGGGTTCGGCGGCAGCAGCTCCGTCAGCTCGAGGTCGAGCGCCTCGCAGAGGGCGAAAAGGGTGCGCAGCGTGGGGTTCGCGGGCGAGCCCGGCTTCGACTCCCCCTTCTCGAACTTCTGGTAGGTGTAGCCGGCGAGCCCCGCCGCGTGGGCGATGCGCTCCTGGCTCTCTCCCTTCGCGATGCGGGCGCGGTGCAGGTTGGTGCCGAGCTCGCGCGCGTAGGCGGCCCAGTCGCGTTCGGGGGAGGGAGTCGACATCCGGCCAGCTTCCGAGAAGAACCCTCGCGGGTCAGCCATATGCAGATGGGAAATTCGCTGTGGGCATACTCGGATGAACGGATCGCGGCTGAGTCCGGTCAATCGGGGGACAGACGCACAGCGCCTAGGATGGCCGGGTGCCAGTGAACCCCGAACTCGTCGGGCGTGCGTTCGCCCCCACCGAGCCCTACCAGGTGGGCCGCGAGAAGGTGCGCGAGTTCGCCCGCGCCGTCTCCGCCACGTCCCCCCTCCACCACGACGCGGAGGCCGCCCGGAGCGCCGGGTACGCCGATGTGATCGCCCCGCCGACATTCGCGGTCGTGGTGCAGGAGTACACGCTGGCGCAGCTGCTAGCCGAGCCCGACGCGGGCATCGACTTCAGTCGCGTCGTGCACGGAGACCAGCGCTTCAGCTACTCGCGCCCCATCGTCGCCGGCGACGAGCTCACCGCGACCCTCGCCGTCGCCTCCATCAAGAGGCTCGGCGCGCACTCGATGGTGACCACCGAGTCGACGATGGTCGACGCCGACGGCGCGCACGTCGTGACCGCCCTCTCCACCCTCGTCGTCAGGGGAGACGAATGACCGGCCCCCGCCCCGTCCTGTCCGAGCTCACCGTCGGCGACGTGGTCGCCGAGAGCAGCTTCCACTTCGAGCGCGGCACCCTGGTGCGCTACGCCGGAGCCTCGGGCGACTTCAACCCGATCCACTACCGCGACGACGTCGCGGCCGAGGTGGGGCTCCCCGGTGTGCTGGCGCACGGCATGCTCACGATGGGGACGGCCGTCCAGGTCGTCGTCGACTGGGTCGGCGACCCCGGACTCGTCGTCGACTACCAGGTCCGCTTCACCCGACCCGTCGTGGTCGACCCCGCGACGGGCGCCGACATCGAGGTCGTCGCGAAGGTCGGCGCCCTCGCGCCCGACGAGGGCTGGGCGCGCATCGACCTCGCCGTCACCGTCGCGGGTCAGGCCGTCCTCGGCAAGGCCCAGGCGCGGGTCGCCCTCGCGTGATCGGCCCCCGATGACCGCGGTCGACCTCTCCGAGCTGACCACCCTCCGCGTCGGCGGCCCCGCCGAACGCGTGCTGGAGGCGCGGACCGAGGCCGAGCTCGTCGAGGTGCTCGCGCAGGTCTGGGCCGACGACGAGCCCTGGCTCCTGATCGGCGGAGGCTCCAACCTGCTCATCGGCGACGACGGGTTCGAGGGAGCGGTCGTCCTCGTGCGCACCACGGGGATCGAGCGCCTCGAGTCGTCCCGGCCGGGCGCCGTCCACCTCCGCGTACAGGCGGGGGAGTCGTGGGACGGCCTCGTCGCGACGACGGTCGAGCGCGGCTGGGCGGGCCTCGAGGCCCTGAGCGGCATCCCCGGCACCGTCGGCGCCTCACCCGTCCAGAACATCGGCGCCTACGGTCAGGAGCTGTCCGACACGCTCGTCGCCGTGACCTTCCTCGACGAGGGCGCCCGCGAGCCGATCCGTCTCACGGCCGAGGAGCTCGGGCTCGGCTACCGGACCTCCGTCATCAAGCAGGGTCGTCGCGGCGCGGTCCTCGCGGTCGAGCTGCTCCTCGAGGAGGCGGAGGACGGCACCGGCGGCTCGCCGGTCGCCTACGCCCAGCTCGCCTCGGCGCTCGGAGTCGCTCTCGGCGACCGCGTGCCGCTCGCCGCCGTGCGCGAGACCGTGCTGCGGCTGCGGGCCTCGAAGGGCATGGTGCTCGATGCGGCCGACCCCGACACGGCCAGCGCCGGCTCCTTCTTCACCAACCCGCTCGTCACGACGGCGTTCGCGGGCGGACTCCCGCCGGCCGCACCGCGCTGGACGGTCGAGCCGGTGCACGAGGCCGAGGTCGTCACTCCGCTGTCGGCCGTCGAGGCGGGAGAGCCGATCGGCGTCCCCGCGCCCTCTGCGCCCGGCGAGCTCGTCAAGCTCAGCGCCGCGTGGCTGATCGAGCACGCCGGCGTCTCGCGGGGCTTCGCCCTGCCCGGTTCGCGCGCCGCCGTGTCGAGCAAGCACACGCTCGCCCTCACCAACCGCGGAGGCGCTCGCGCCGAGGAGGTCGCCGAGCTCGCCCGCTACGTGCAGGGCCGCGTCCTCGCCGAGTTCGGCGTGCTCCTGCACCCCGAGCCCGTCGTCGTCGGCACCACGGTCTGACCCGACTCGCGGAGCAGGTCAGGAGTCGCGGCGGATCCAGCGGAACGTCAGGCGGCAGGCGACGAGGCCCACCACGAGCCAGACGGCCAGCACGAGCGCGACGCCGCCGAGATCCCACGAGCCGTCGACCTCGAGCCCCTCGAAGTCGGAGGGGAGGAACACTGCGCGCATGCCCTGCGCGATCCACTTCAGCGGGAAGACGCTCGCGACGTTCTGCAGCCAGTCCGGCAGCGTCGTGAACGACAGGTACGAGCCCGAGATGAACTGCAGCACCAGCAGCGGCGGCACGATCACGGCCGTGGCGCTCTTGCCCGAGCGGGGGAGCGCGGAGACGGCGATGCCGAGGATGGCCGAGGTCGCCACTCCGCCGAGGTACACCCACGCGAAGGTCGCCCAGCGCCCGCTGTCGCTCGGCAGCTCGACCGAGAAGACGGTGGCCGCGACGACCAGGAGGAGCGCCGTCTGCGCGAGGCTCGTCACGAGCACCTGCCCGAACTTGCCCAGGAAGTAGCTCAGCACGGGCAGCGGCGCCCCCGCGAGGCGCTTGAGGGTGCCGTCGCTGCGCTCGACCGCGATGTCGACTCCGAGGTTCTGCACACCCGAGAGCAGGATGCCCGCCGCGGCGAGCCCCGGCACGTAGTACTCGGCCATCGTGATGCCCGGGTCCTGCGGGTTCGCCTGCATGATCGCGTTCTCGCCGAAAGCGACCGAGAAGATCGTCAGCAGCAGCACGGGGAAGAGGAAGGTGAAGAAGACCTGGTCGGGGGCGCGGAAGTAGGAGCGGACCTCGTAGCGCGCCCTCGCGGCGCCGAGGCGCAGCGTCCGTCCCGGACCGTAGCGGACCGATCGGGGGCGGATCGGGCGGTCGATCACGGCGCTCATGCGGGCTCTCCGATGCGGTCGAGGGTGTCTCCGGAGCGGTCGTCGCGGATGAGGTCGAGGTAGATGTCCTCGAGACTCGGCCGGACCACCTCGAGAGCGGCGGGCTCGCCGAGGCGGTCGTTGAGCTCGGCGACGACGCGCGCCGGCTCGGCGGAGCGGACCCGGTTCAGCACTCCGCCCTCCTCCCACTGCACGATGGGCACGCGGGCCTCGTCGCCGCCGATCTCGCTGACCGGGCCGATCGCGAGCAGGCGGCCGCCGGCGATGACCGCCGCGCGATCGCCGAGGCGCGCGGCCTCGTCGAGGTAGTGGGTGGTCAGCAGGATCGTCGTGCCCTCGCTCTTGAGGAGCGCGACCAGGTCCCAGAAGGAGTGCCGCGCCTCCGGGTCGAAGCCGGTCGTCGGCTCGTCGAGGAAGACGAGCTCGGGGCGGCCGATGATGCCGAGGGCGACGTCGACCCGGCGGCGCTGGCCGCCCGAGAGCTTGCCGATGCGCGAGCGCGCCTTCGCGGTGAGCCCGACGGCCTCGATCGTCTCGTCGACGTCGCGAGGGTGCGGGTAGAGGCCGGCGAAGTGCGCGATCTGCTCGCGCACGGTCGCGTTGCCGGACTCGCCGCTGGACTGCAGGACGATGCCGAGGCGCGACTTCCAGGCGAGGTCGCCGTGCCGCGGGTCGACGCCGAGCACCGACACCTCGCCTCCGGAGCGGTCGCGATAGCCCTCGAGGATCTCGATGGTGGTCGACTTGCCCGCGCCGTTCGGCCCGAGGAGGGCGAAGGTCTCGCCGCGGTGGATGTCGAACGTGATGCCGACGACGGCCGGGGCGCCGCCGTAGTCCTTCCGCAGATCGCGGACTCGGACGGCGGGGTCATCGGTCATCGCACCAGCGTGCCCTGTCCTGGCCGCAGAAGACAGTACTGGCGCTCTCCGTTCTCGCCCACTGCGGAATATCGCGATCGCGTCGGGACGACTCTCCTGCTGACCCCCGCCTGCAGACGCCGGTCGATCCACTCGGAAGAGACCCCCGCAAGCTGGCTGGCGGCCTCCTCCCTCGTTGGTCGAGTAGCCCGGCAGGGCGTATCGAGACCCACCAGTGTCAGCAGTGCGGCCCTGAGTGTGGGACTTCCGACGGTGGTGGATCTCGATACGCCCGCTGCGCGGGCTACTCGATCAGCAGGGGGAGGGCGCCCCCGGCGACGCGCTCGCCTGGCAGGGGAGAGCGCAAGGCCGAGCGCAACCGGCGAATCGCGTGTCAGCGATTCGTCGTGCGCGGACGCAGGACGCTCTGCGGAACGCGACCCCGCTACCGAGCCGACCGCGGCCGATCGACGACGAAGGAGGAGAGAGGCTCAGAAGCATCGCCGTGCGCGGACGCAGGACGCTCTGCGGAACGCGACCGCGCTACCGAGCCGACCGCGGCCGATCGACGACGAAGGAGGAGAGAGGCCTAACGGAACAGCTCCTGCAGGCGCTTCACGCCTTCGAGGAGCGCGTCGTCGCCGAGGGCGTACGAGAGGCGCAGGTAGCCGCTGGGACCGAAGGCCTCGCCGGGCACCGTGGCCACCTCGGCCTGCTCGAGGATGAGGTCGGCCAGCTCGAGCGAGGTCGTCGGTGTGGTGCCGCGCCAGTCGCGGTTCAGCAGGCCCCGGACGTCGGGGTAGACGTAGAAGGCGCCGCCGGGGGTCGGGCACTCGACTCCGTCGATGGCGTTCAGCTCGGCGACGATCGTGCGGCGGCGGCGGTCGAAGGCGCGGCGCATCTCCTCCGCGGGCTCCTGCGGCCCGGTGAGGGCGGCGATCGCGGCGCGCTGCGAGATGTTCGAGACGTTGCTCGAGAGGTGCGACTGCAGGTTGGCGGCGCCCTTGATCGCGTCGGCGGGGCCGACCATCCATCCCACGCGCCAGCCGGTCATGGCGTAGGTCTTCGCGACTCCGTTGACGAGGATGGTGCGGTCGCGCAGCGCGGGCACGGCCTCGACGATCGAGGTGGCGCTCTCGAGGGGAGCCGCGTCGTCCTGGCCCTCGGTCGCGTAGACGAGGTTCTGGTAGATCTCGTCGGCGATGACCCAGAGCCCGTGCTCCTCGGCCCACTCGCCGATCGCGGCGGTCTGCTCCGCCGAGTAGACGGCGCCGGTGGGGTTCGACGGCGAGACGAAGAGGAGGACCTTGGTGCGCTCGGTGCGCGCCGCCTCCAGCTGCTCGACCGTCACGAGGTAGCCCTGGTCGGCGCCGGCGAAGACATCGACCTGCACGCCTCCGGCGAGCTTGATGGCCTCGGGGTAGGTGGTCCAGTACGGAGTGGGGACGAGCACCTCGTCGCCCTCGTCGAGGAGCGTCTGGAACGCCTGGTAGACGGCCTGCTTGCCGCCGTTGGTCACCACGACCTGCGAGGGCTCGACCGCCCAGCCGGAGTCGCGCGCCGTCTTGTCCGCGATGGCACGGCGGAGGTCCGGGAGGCCGGCGGCGGGCGTGTAGCGGTAGTTCTTCGGGTCGAGCACCGCCGCCGACGCCGCCTCGACGATGTGCTGCGGCGTCTGGAAGTCGGGCTCGCCCGCGGCGTACGAGATGACGGGGCGCCCCTCGGCCTGGAGCGCCTTCGCCTTCGCGTCGACCTTCAGGGTCGCGGACTCGGCGATGGCGGCGATGCGGGCGGAGATGCGAGTGGGGGAGGGCACGATCGCCAGCGTATCCTCTGCGCGCGAGAGGCTCCATCCGACGCCCGCCGCTCAGCTGGACACGCCCCACAGGGCCACGTACACTCGTCCGAGGTAGTCGAACTCTGCCCCGATTCGCAGCGCCCGAGAGGGTCCGCCGCCGGGTGGAGCAGGGTCCGATTCCTCCTCGGATGCCCGCAACGGCATCCATAGGGCGGTGGCTCAATTGGTAGAGCAGCGGTCTCCAAAACCGCAGGTTGCAGGTTCGAGCCCTGTCCGCCCTGCACATCGATGCCCGTCGCACGCGGTCCCCGCGATGCAGCGGACATCGGTCCAGGGCCGCCCCATGGGCGGCCGGCCACACCGGAGGTTCCGGTGCGGGAAAGGTGCGTGCAGGTGGCCGGGAAAGCAGTCGACGAGCCGAGCGAGGACGTCGTCGCGATCGCGAATCAGCAGCGAGCCGCGCGGCGCAATCCGTTCGCGAGAATCGCCCTCTTCATCCGGCAGGTCATCGCCGAGCTGAAGAAGGTCGTCACGCCGACCCGCAAGGAGCTGGGCAACTACGTCGTGGTGGTGCTGATCTTCGTCGTCATCATGATGGCGCTGGTCTCGTTCCTCGACTGGGTGTTCGCGCTGGCCGTGACCTACGTGTTCGGCACACCCGCCACCTGAGCCCGGAGGCGTCCGCGATCGCGAGAGCGGCGGACGCCGGCGACAGCGGTGCGCGACCCGACGGGTGCGCACCGGATCGAACGAGAGAGAGTTACGAGTGTCTGACAGAAACCGCGACGACGTCGACTGGGCGACGGCTGCCGAGCAGTCGTCGGAGGTCGACGAGGCGCAGGAGGGCGGGACCCTCGCCCAGGCTGAGGACGCCATCGAGCCTGCCGAGGAGGGCGCCCTGAGCGTCATCGACGAGAACGAGTCCGAGGACGACCTCGCCTCCGACCTGGAGGCGGCGCTCGACGCGATCGGCTCGGTCGACGACCCCGAGGCCGACGAGGCCGTCGACGAGGCCGCGCACATCGACACCGTCGAGGAGGCCGAAGCGGCCCTCGAGGCCGTCGAGGACGAGGCCGAGGTCGCTGCGGAGGACGCTGAGGACTCGGGCGAGGACGTCGCCGACATCGACCCCTACGAGGCGTTCCGCACCGAGCTCCGCGGCAAGATGGGCAAGTGGTACGTCATCCACTCCTACGCGGGCTTCGAGAAGCGCGTGAAGTCGAACATCGAGAACCGCAAGGTCTCGCTCGAGGCCGAGGACTACATCTTCGAGGTCCAGGTCCCGATGGAGGACGTGGTCGAGATCAAGAACGGCCAGCGCAAGATGGTCACCCGCGTGCGCATCCCGGGCTACGTGCTGGTGCGCATGGACCTCAACGAGGACTCGTGGTCGGTCGTCCGCCACACCCCCGGCGTGACCGGCTTTGTGGGCAACGCCCACAACCCGACTCCGCTGCGCTTCGAGGAGGCCTTCACGATGCTGAAGAGCCTCGTCGAGATCAAGGAGGTCGCGCCGTCCAAGGCGTCCGGCGTCAAGGGCCAGAAGCAGACGCAGCGCGTGCTGCCCGCCGAGGTCGACTTCGAGATCGGCGAGACCATCACGATCAAGGAGGGCTCGTTCGCGGGTCTGCCCGGATCGATCAGCGAGATCAAGCCCGAGAGCGGCAAGCTCACGGTGCTGGTGTCGCTCTTCGAGCGCGAGACCCCCGTCGAGCTGTCGTTCGACCAGGTCACCAAGCTCTGACGCTCGCCGTCGCGCTCGAACGCCCCCTCCGCAGTGCCGGAGGGGGCGTTCTGCGTTCCGGCTCCTCCTCAGCCCTGTCGGGGGAGGGCTGCGACGTGTAAGCTCGTGTGGGTTTTCGTGTCGGCGCCCCGTTCGCGTGCGCGCCGTCCGACCCTCCTCCACCGCGATCCGACTCCGTCGGGTGCGCGGGAGAGCGGCCGGGAACCCCCACCGCTCGAACCCTGAGAAAAGGAATCCTGAATGGCCCCCAAGAAGAAGGTCACCGGCCTGATCAAGCTCCAGATCAAGGCCGGCGCGGCGAACCCCGCGCCCCCGATCGGTCCGGCGCTCGGTCAGCACGGCGTCAACATCATGGAGTTCTGCAAGGCGTACAACGCGCAGACCGAGTCGCAGCGCGGCAACGTCATCCCCGTCGAGATCACCGTCTACGAGGACCGTTCGTTCACGTTCATCCTCAAGACCCCGCCCGCCGCGGAGCTCATCAAGAAGGCTGCCGGCGTCGCCAAGGGCTCGTCGACCCCGCACACCGTGAAGGTCGCCAAGCTCACCCGCGCGCAGGTCCGCGAGATCGCCGAGGCGAAGCAGGCCGACCTGAACGCCAACGACATCGAGGCCGCGGCGAAGATCATCGCGGGCACGGCTCGCAGCATGGGCATCACTGTCGAGTAGCGCGAAGCGCTACTCGCAGGCGGCAGCCCCGCGCTCACGAGCGCGGACTCGCCGCGGAAGCCTCGACAACGCAACGGCGACCCCTCGATGGGGTCGCATCAGCTGCCTCGACAAGCCTCCGCGCGAGCTCTCTGCCTCCCGTGAGCAGCACTCCCGGCCGTGATCACGGCACACACAGAACTCCAACATCCCGTGGGAGAGCCCGCCAGGCTCTAGAACCACATTCTCGTTTCAAGGAGAAACAACATGGCACAGAAGTCGAAGGCCTACCGGGCCGCCGCGGCCAAGCTCGAAGAGGGCAAGTTCTACACGGCCGATGAGGCCGTCGCGCTCGCTCGCGAGACCGGTTCCGCCAAGTTCAACAGCACCGTCGAGGTCGCCCTCAAGCTCGGTGTCGACCCGCGCAAGGCCGACCAGATGGTCCGCGGCACGGTCATCCTCCCGCACGGCACGGGCAAGACCGCCCGCGTCATCGTGTTCGCGACCGGTCCGGCCGCCGAGGCCGCGATCGCTGCGGGCGCCGACGAGGTCGGCGGCGCCGAGCTCATCGAGAAGGTCGCCGGCGGATACGTCGCGTTCGACTCCGCCGTCTCGACGCCGGAGCTCATGGGCCAGGTCGGTCGTCTCGGCAAGGTGCTCGGCCCCCGCGGCCTCATGCCCAACCCGAAGACCGGCACCGTGACCCCGGACGTGGCCAAGGCCGTGAACGAGATCAAGGGCGGAAAGATCGAGTTCCGCGTCGACAAGCACGCCAACGTGCACCTCGTCGTCGGCAAGGCCGCGTTCACCGAGGAGCAGCTCCAGGAGAACTTCAAGACGGCTCTCGACGAGATCAACCGCCTCAAGCCCTCCTCCTCGAAGGGTCGCTACATCCAGAAGGCCGCCGTCTCGACGACCTTCGGCCCCGGCATCCCGCTGGACGTGAACGTCCTCTCCTGAGCCTCGGCTCGGCAGTGACAGGGAGGGGGTCCGCTTCGGCGGGCCCCCTCCTTCGTCGTCTCCGGGGGTGCTCCCCGCGGCGGGCATACTGGTCGGCGTGTCCGATCCCTCCCCCTCGTCCGTGACGATCCGCCGCGCCGTCGCCTCCGATGCCACCGCACTGTCGTCCGTCGCGGCGATCACCTTCCCGCTCGCCTGCCCGCCGCACACGACGGAGGAGGCGAAGGCCGACTTCATCCGCACGGTGCTGTCGGTCGAGCGGTTCCGCGAGTACCTGGCCGATGAGGCCCGGGTGCTGTTCGTCGCCGAGGACGAGACCGGGGCGCTCGGGTACACCATGCTCCTCCGCGGCGAGCCGGCCGACGCGGACGCCGCCTCCGCGATCACCCACCGGCCGAGCGTCGAGCTGAGCAAGTGCTACGCCCTGCCCGCCCGGCACGGCTCGGGCGTCGCCGCCCGGCTGATGACCGCCAGTATCGAGAACGCACGGCAGAGCGGTGCTCGCGGGGTCTGGCTCGGCGTGAACCAGGAGAACGAGCGGGCCCGCCGCTTCTACGCGAAGCACGGCTTCGAGGTCGTGGGGACGAAGCGGTTCCTCGTGGGTGGGCGCTACGAGGAGGATTTCGTGCTGGAGCGCGGCCTCTGAGCGATGGTGGGTCTCGATACGCCCCACCAGCAGGCAGCAGGCAGCAGGCAGCAGGCAGCGAGTGAGGGAACCCCTCGGCGAGGGGTGTCGGGTCAGCCCTCGGCGACGGTGAGGACGATCTTGCCGCGGGTGTGGCCGGTCTCGAGCTGCTCGTGCGCCTCGCAGGCGCGGGCGAGGGGGAAGATGCCGTCGATGAAGACGCGGACGTCGCCCGACTCGAGCAGGCGCGAGATCACCGCGAGCGTGGCGCCGTCGGGGGCGACCTTGTAGGTCGAGGCGCGCACTCCGGCGACCGCCGACTCCTGGAAGAACTCGGGCCAGCTGCCCGTCGGCGCGTTGACGATCAGACCGCCGGGTCGCAGCACCGTCAGCGAGCGCGAGCCGGTGCTGTCGTGCACGTTGCCGACCAGGTCGATCACGACGTCGACGCCGTCGAGGATCTCGTCGAACCGCTCCGCCGTGTGGTCGATCACCTGGGCGGCGCCGAGCTCGCGCAGCCACTGCAGGTTGCGCGTCGATCCGGTCGCGATGACGGAGGCGCCGAAGTAGGCGGCGAACTGCACCGCGAAGTGGCCGACTCCGCCCGACCCCGCGTGGATCAGGATCCGCTGGCCCTCGTGCGCCTTCGCCAGCTCGACGACCATGCCCCAGGCCGTGAGCGCGGCGAGGGGGACGCCCGCCGCCTCGACGTGCGAGAGGGTCGTCGGCTTCCGGGCGATCGAGACGCTCGGCACGCTCACGTACTCGGCGTACGAGCCGGAGTAGCGGGGCACCATCACGAAGCCGTACACCTCGTCGCCCGGCCGCAGCGAGTGGGCCGGGTAGGGGCTCGAGACGACGACACCCGAGAAGTCGTGGCCCAGCACGGCCGGGTACGAGGCGATCTGCGAGGCGACCCCGCGACCCGCGCGCGTCTTCGCGTCGAGCGGGTTCACTCCGGCCGCGATCACCTTGACGGTGAACTCGGCGTTGATGGCCGTGGGGGTGGGCACCGTCGCGAGGTGGAGGACGGAGGCGTCGCCGGGCGCGTCGATGACGGCCGCCGTCATGGTGTCCGGAAGGACGACCTCCTCCGGGATCTCCCCGATCGTGAGGCCGTGCCCGAGTGCACTGCTGTGCATCATCACCCTTCCTGTCGCGCCCCGGTGGTGCTTCGAGCGGGAGGGGACGACGGAATCCGCCCCCGGACCCCGCTTCCGAGTGCCGCGCCCAGTCAATCGAGGTAATGAGTCCGGGCTGTTACGGCGGTGTCACCCGCCGGAGAAGATTGCCGGTGTGACCCCCGGAGGGGAGGTGGAGCACTCGCTCAGCGGCCGTCTGGCACGATGAGGGGGTGCAGCGACGACGAGCCAGGATCTCACTCCTCACGGCCGGCTCGCTGCTCGTCCTGGCGGGGCTGGCACTGCTCCTCGCGGCACGGGTGAGCATCGGAACCAGTCGCTGGGTCTACGTCAGCGAGATGGGCGCGCCCGACATGGCGACCGCCGGGACCTTCCGCGTGGCGCTCCTCCTGGTGGCGGCCGGCGGCACCCTGACTGCGATCGGCGCGTGGAGCGTGCGGACGCGGCTCCTGCGCGCTCTGCCGCCCGCCGTGGTGGTGCTCCTGGCGTCGGGCTGCTTCGCCCTCGCCTCGCAGGTGACGTGCACCGCGGGCTGCCCGCTTCCGGTCGGCCCGACCTTCAGCTGGCAGGACCTCGTGCACACCTCGGCGGCCGTCCTCGGCTTCGCGGCGGCCTGTCTGGCGATGCTGCAGCTGTCGACGGCGCGCGAGCGGCCGGGAGTCGCGCGGCTGTCGCTCGTCGCCGGCATCACGGTCGCGGTGGTGGCGGGCATCGGGGCGATGCTCTCGCTCCTCCGGGTCTGGATGGGCGTCGGAGGCACGCTCGAGTTCGTGGCGACCGCGATCGCGGTGCTATGGCTGGCGATCGTGGGGAGCGTGCTGGCGCTCGAGGAGCTCAGCGCTGCGCGAGCCAGCCGCGCACGTGCCCGCGGATCTGCTCCTGTTGACGGGCGAGACCCTCGTCGCGGGCCGGGACCCGCTCGAATGCCGCATCCGGAAGAGATCTAGCCCACTGCTCCGCGACCGCGATCGGGTGCACCGGATCGCTCTCGGCCGCGATCACCAGCGTGCGCGCGATCACGCCGGCGAGCTCGCCCGAGTCGCGGTAGGCGGAGTTGCGGGGGATCTCGGCGAGGCGGACGGCGCGCTCTGCGGCGCGGTCGGCGCGGAACTGGCCGACCAGTGCCTCCGCGGAGGCCGGCGAGACGTCGGCGGCGCGCTGGAACAGGCCGGAGGCGCGGAACATCCGCTCGCCGCGCTTGGCGCCGTGGTCGTGCAGGAGCTGCGCGATGACGGGGAACACCGAGAGGTTCTCGGGCAGCGGCTCGGCGGTGAAGGCGGGGCGCACGAAGACGGCGCGGTCGATCGGGAGCACCTTGCGGCTGGCCAGCCGCAGCGCGATCGCGGCCCCCATCGAGATGCCGAGGACGGTGAGCGGCTTGTGCGCGGCTCCGGCGCGGACGACCTCTTCTGTGACCTCGTCGGCGAGGGAGTCGAGCGAGAAGTCGCCGGCCGAGCCGAGCAGGTCGGAGGCGCCGTGCGCGCGCACGTCGGGCGCGATCACCTCGACTCCGGCCGGCAGCGCCGCGCGCAGGAGTCCGAGCGGCTGGGAGCGGTCGCCGCCCAGGCCGTGGAGGAGCAGGACGGTCACCGTCGGCCTGCGCGCGTTCTCTCGTGCAGCTCGGCCATCAGCATCCCGGCGAGACGGACGAGCATGTGGATCTCGTCCTCGTCGCGGTCGACCCAGCGGCACTCGGGCTCGGCGTCGACGGGGACGAAGTCGCGGTGCTGCTCCCAGACGACCAGGGTGCGCTCGGCGCCGAGGACGTACTGCTGCCAGAAGACCTGGCGCAGGTAGTGGCGCGGGATGCTCTTCCACGGCTTGGAGGTCGTCTTGATCTCGCAGAGCTCGAGACGCCCGTCGTCACGGAGGCCGATGCCGTCGGGCGTGGCCAGGTGGCGCCGCTCCTGGCTCGCGTGGAAGAGGGCGCTACTGGGCTCGATGAGGTGCTCGCGGCGGACCCAGGCGGCGATCTCGGGTTCGCGCGCCCGGCCGTGATCGGTGAAGGCGTTGCCTCCGAAGCCCGTGCCGTAGAGCTTGTCGAGCGCCGCCTTGTCGATGGCGGCGGGGGAGGAGAGGCGGGCGACGTCGGTCGCGGTGATGCCGCGGGAGCGGGCACGGAGCCAGGCGACGCGGTCGGTCGAGTTCGCGACGACGCGCTTCAGGTGCGGCGGCTCGGCGTCCACGAAGACGGGCTGCGTCTCCCAGGGGAACGAGAGCTGCAGATCGGGCACCGATCAAGTCTGCGCCGGTTCTGTCGCCGAGCCCAATCGGCACGCCGAGGACGGGCGTTCGCCGACCGCGAGACGGGGCCGCCGCTGGACGGCCCCGTCTCCTGGTCAGAACGCGGCGGCGCCGGCCTCGGCGACGGTCTGGTCCTGCTCGATCGAGCCGGTCGAGACTCCGATCGCGCCGACGATGCGGCCGTCGCGGACCAGGGGGATCCCGCCGGGGAAGACGACCAGACGGCCACCGTGGGCGTCGTTCAGGCCGAACAGGTCTCCGGTGGGCCGGGTGGCCTCGGTGAGATCCCGCGTCTGCGTCTGGAACGCGATCGAGGTGTAGGCCTTGTTGATCGAGATCGAGATGCTGCCGATGTTCGCGGTGTCCATCCGCACGTGCGCCTTCAGATGGCCGCCGGCGTCCACGACGGCGATGTCCTGGGGCTGGCCGATCTCCTCCGCCTTGGCGACCGCGGCGTCGATGACGCGGCGGGCGTCGGCGAGGCTCAGGGAGTCGCCGATCCTCTCGGTGCTCATGGTGGTGTCCCCCTGCTCAGAAGGTGCGGATCGGGATCTCGGCGGGAGCCGCGAGCAGCTCCTTGATCTCGTCGTCGAGCTTGACGAGGGTGATCGAGGCGCCGGCCATGTCGAGCGAGGTGCAGTACTCGCCGACGTAGCTGCGCACGGGCCTGATGCCGAGCGCGGTGAGCTTCTCGTGGGCGATGCCGTAGAGGAGGTAGAGCTCCGAGATCGGGGTGCCGCCGAGGCCGTTGATCATCAGCGCGACCTCGTCGCCGTCGGAGTAGGGCAGATCGGAGATGATCGGGTCGAGCAGGAGGTCGACGATCTCGTTCGCGGGCACGATCTTCTGGCGGGCGCGGCCGGGCTCGCCGTGGATGCCGACTCCCAGCTCGATCTCGTCGTCACCGAGCTCGAACAGGGGCGAGCCCTTCGACGGCGGAGTGCAGGCGGTGAGCGCGACGCCCATCGTGCGGGTGACCGAGTTGACCTTCTCGCCGACGCGGACGACCTCGTCGAGCTCGGCGCCCGCCTCGGACGCGGCTCCGACCGCCTTGATCACGAAGAAGTTGCCGGCCACTCCGCGGCGGCCGATCGTGTAGGTCGAGTCCTTCACCGCGACGTCGTCGTCGATGAACAGCGTCCTGACCTTGATGCCCTCGGCGTCGGCGATCTCCTCCGCCATCTCGAAGGCCATCTTGTCGCCGGTGTAGTTGTTGACGAGCAGCAGCACGCCCTTCGCGCTGTTCACCCGCCGCGCGGCCTCGGTGACGTAGTCGGTCGGAGGCGCGGCGAACACGTCGCCGGGGCAGGCCGCGTCGAGCATGCCCTTGCCGACGATCATGACGTGGGCGGGCTCGTGACCCGAGCCGGAGCCCTGCACGATCGAGACCTTCGCGTCGCTGGGCGCATCGGCGCGGAGCACGAGGTTGTACTGCGGGTCGTAGACGAGCGTGTCCGGGTTCGCGAGGGCGAGACCCTTCAGCATCTCGGGGACGAACGCCTGGGGGTCGTTGACGAACTTCTTCATGGGTGGTTCCTCACTTCATCGTGGGTCTGGGAGTCGGGAGGGGTGGTCGGGTTCGGAGGGTCACCAGGTGTCGGCGATGCGCTCGGCCAGCACGGCCATCGCGATCGCGCCGGGGTCGGGCGAGCCGATGCTCCGCTCGCCGGTGTAGGAAGCGCGGCCGCGGCGGGCCTCGAGCGACGAGGTCGCCTCGGCGGCGGAGCGGCCGACCTCGGCGGCGTGGCGGGCGATCTCGGCGGAGGGCGCGCCCTCGGCGGCGTCGGCCTCGATCGCGTCGGTCATCGGCACGAGCGCGTCGAGGAGGGTCTTGTCGCCGAGGTCGGCGCCTCCGCGCTTCTTGATGCCCTCGATCGCGGCCCGGAGCATGGCGACGACGTCGGCCGCCTCCAGCTCGTGCCTGCCCTTGATCGTGATCGCGGCGCGGAGGAACGCGGTGCCCCAGATGGGACCCGAAGTGCCGCCGATCCGCCCGCTCATGGTCGTGGCGACCTTCTGCAGGAAGGCGCCGAGATCGGAGCGGTCGAAGGTGTCGAACTCGGCGAGCACCTTCTCGAACCCGCGGGCGAGGGAGTAGCCGAAGTCGCCGTCACCGGCGACGGCGTCGAGGTCGCAGAAGTACTTCTCGTTGTCGACGCAGGTCTGCGCGATCAGTCGGACGGTGGATTCGAGCCGGGTCTCGGTGTCGGTGCTCATGAGGGGTCCTCGTATCGGAGTGGTCAGCGGGTGAGGAGGGTGGTCAGGGTGCCGAGGTCGACGCGGTCGCCGACCTCGATGCCGCTGGGGTTCTGCAGCACGTGGGCCGGCTGCGTCGGAGGGTCGCCGAGGCTGTCGACGACCAGCGCGGCGCCGGAGAAGTCCTCCTCGGCGGTGAAGCTGCTGACCGTGACGACCGTGGTGAGGCCGGCCGCGACGGCCGCCCGCAGCCCGTTGGCGCTGTCCTCGACGACGACGGCGTCGGCCCGGTCGACCCCGAGCGACGTCAGCGCGAGCTCGTAGATGTCGGGCGCCGGCTTCTTGCGGGGCACGACGTCGCCCGCGAAGACCGCGAAGCGCGAGGCGGTGCTGTCGCCGACGGCGTGCTCGAGCACCGCGCGCACCGATGCCTCGGCCGACGTGGAGGCGACGGCGAGGAGCCAGCCCGCGTCGAGCGCCTCGGCGACGATCCGGACGATCCCGGGCCGTCCGGGCATCGCTCCGGAGCGGACCATGGCGGTGTAGCGGCGGGTCTTCTCCGCATGCCAGTCCTTGATCAGCGCCTGCTGCTCCTCCTGGCCCTCCGGCAGACCGGCCCGCTCGACGAACTCGGGGGTGAGCAGGGAGGCGAGCCGCTCCTTGCCGCCGCCGATGCGGAGCACCTCGGCGTAGTCGCTCTCGCTCCACCGGACGGGCAGTCCCGCGTGCTCGAAGGTCTCGTTGAAGGCGGGCAGGTGGCCGTCGCGCTCCGTGTCGGCGAGGACGCCGTCGCAGTCGAAGATCAGCGCACGGGTCATCGCGCGCTCGCCCGGCCCTCGGCACCGAACCACGCGATGTGCTCGGCGATCGTGTCGGTCACCGCGGCTGAGATGTCGACGATCAGCTTGGGCGGGTCCCAGGAGTCGGAGTCGCGCGCTCTCTCGAGGTGCGCGAGCGACGCCTGCATGTAGGCGTGCTTGACCGCGGTCGAGATGTTGATCTTCGAGACGCCCGCGTCGATGAACGCGCGGAAGTCGGCCTCGGCGAGGCCGGTTCCTCCGTGCAGCACGATCGGCCGGTCGGTCAGGGCCGCCAGCGCGGCGGCGCGCTCGGGGAGGATCTCGGGGTCGGCCTTGTAGAGCCCGTGGCTCGTGCCGAGCTGCGGGGCGAGCAGGTCGGCACCGGTCCGCTCGCCGACCTCGGCCAGCTGCTCCACGGAGTAGGCGTGCTGGGCGTCGTCGCTCCCGACGCCGTCCTCGACTCCGAGGATGTTCTCGATCTCGGACTCGACGTCGACCCCGGCGGCGTGCGCCTGCTCGACGACCTCCTCCGTCTCGCGGACGGCGTCGTCGAAGCCGCGGTCGGAGGCGTCGAAGAGGACGGAGGACCAGCCCGCGGCCACGACCTCGTCGATCACCGCCCGGTCGGGGCAGTGATCGAGGTGGAGGGCGATCGGCACGGTCGCGTCGCGGCTGAGAGCCGCGAACAGGGCGGTGATGAAGGAGCAGCCCGCCGTGCGGACGGTCTTCGTCGAGATCTGGACGATCAGCGGCGCGCTCGTGCGCTCGGCGGCCGCGATGACGGCGCGCATGCTGATCTCGTCGAAGACGTTGACCGCGGGAACGGCGTAGCCGTCGCCCCGGGCAGCGCGGGTGAGAGTGCGGGTGGAGACGTCCACGGGGGCGTGCCTCACTTCCTCGTGAGTCGTACTGCACCGCATCGTTGCGGCGCACGGTTACGGACTGTACCTGCCTATACCGCCCTATACAAGTAGGATTGCGCTTGACTGGCTGGGCAACGACCGAGAGGAGACGGAGCATGGCCGAGGTCATCGATCGGAACTCCGCCGTCCCGATCTACCAGCAGCTCGAGGACATCCTGCAGGCGCGGATCGCGAGCGGTGAATGGGCGGACGGCGGGCGCGTCCCCTCCGAGAACGAGCTCAACCGCGAGTACGGGCTGAGTCGCATGACCGTGCGGGGAGTGCTCAACAAGCTCGCAGCGGACGGGCTCGTCGTGCGGGTCCCGGGCAAGGGCACCTTCGTCGCGCCCGAGAAGATCAGCGCGGTCTCGCCGGCGTACCGCGGCATCCGCGAGCAGCTCGAGGTGCTCGGCTACTCCATCTCGACGCGGCTCGTCTCGCTCGCGCGCGGAGTCGCTCCGGGCCGAGTGCAGAAGCGGCTCGGGCTCACCGCGGCCGACGAGGTCTTCGCGATCGTGCGCCTCCGCTCGGTCGACGGCAAACCCCTCAGCGTGCACCGCTCGTTCGTGCCGGCCGCGCTCGCTCCGACGCTCGACGGGCTCGACGTCGTCGGCGAGCAGCTGTGCGTGGTGCTCGAGGATCACTTCGCGCTCGACATGCACGACGTGTCGGAGGGGCTCGAGGCCGTGGCCGTGGGGGAGGCGGACGCGCAGCTCCTGGGCCTGCACCGCGGAGATCCGGCGCTCCAGCTCACCGATGTCATCTCGAGTCGGGCCGGCGTCGCGTTCGAGTACTCGACGATCGTGTTCCGCGGCGACCGGATGCGCCTGCAGTTCGACTACACCCGGCCCTGAGCGGCCAGGAACGCGTCCACCTGCGCGGGGGAGAGCAGGTGGCGGCGCACCATCAGGGCGGCGCCGCGGGCTCCGGAGGCGCCGCGGGCGGAGGAGGGGAGGATGTCGAGCGAGCGGGTCGCCAGCGGCAGGGAGCGGCGGTAGACCACCTCGCGGACGCCGGCGAGGATCTCGAGGCTCGCCTCCGCGATGCTGCCGCCGATCACGATGACGGAGGGGTTCAGCAGATTGACGCAGATCGCCAGCACCTCGCCGATGTCGCGGCCGGCGGCGCGGGTGAGCTCGACGGCGGAGGCGTCTCCCGCCTGCAGCAGGGCGACCACGTCGGAGGTGCTCGAGACGGAGAGGCGGCGCGCGAGGGCGGAGCCGCTCGCGATCGCCTCGAGGTCGGCCTCGCCGCGGTCGCCGGGCACCTTCACGTAACCGAGGTCGCCGGCCGCGCCGAGCGCGCCGCGCTGGAGCACGCCTCCGCTGACGATGCCGGCACCGATGCCCGTCGACACCTTCAGGTAGAGGAGGTCGTCGACGTCGCGGAAGCGGTCGGCGTGCTCGCCGAGGGCCAGGAGGTTCACGTCGTTGTCGACCAGGACGGGCACGGGGAGGCGGCCGCCGACGAAGGCGGGGATGTCGAAGCGGTCCCAGCCCGGCATGATCGGCGGCTTCACCGGCCGGCCGGTCGCGTGCTCGACGGGGCCGGGGACGCCGACGCCTACTCCTGCCAGTGGCGCGTCTCCGGGGATCCCGGCGAGCAGCGCGTCGGCGACGTCGAGGGCGTGTTCGAGGACGACGTGCGGACCGTCGGCGATGGCGATGGCCTCCCGCCGCTCGGCCAGGACGCTCCCGTCGAGATCGGTGACGGCGATCGTCGCGTGCGCCGCGCCGAGGTCGATCGCGAGCAGGTGCCGGGCTCCCGGGTCGAGGGCGACGCGCGCGGCGGGGCGGCCGCCGGAGGAGGGGGCGTCGTCGCGGCGGACGACGAGACCCGCGTCGGTGAGGGCGTCGAGCTGCGCCGAGACGGCGGCGCGGTGGGCGCCGGTCTCGGCGGCGACGTCGGCGCGGGTGCGGGCGACTCCGTCGGAGAGGAGCAGCAGCAGCTCGCCGGCCGCGCTCACGGGTCGACGGCGGGGTGGCATGGCGAGAGTCAACCACAGGGGCGGGCCTTCTGCTCATAACTCGAGGACTTCTAAGCCCTCGCCGGTCAAGTTCTGCTTGTCCACCGACAGAAGTCGCCGTAGGGTCGGACCACCATCCTTTCGACGTCGAATCAGGAGCACTCCCGGTGGCATCACCCACAGACCTCTCCGTCCAGCTCTACTCGGTCCGCGAGCCTCTCGCCGCCGACCTGCCCGCCACCCTCGACCGGCTCGCCGGTATCGGACTCGCCAAGGTCGAGCTCTTCGACTTCGTGAACCTCGCGGAGGGCTACCGCACCGCCCTCCCCGCCAGCGGGCTCACCGCCCCGAGCGCCCACGCGCGCCTCCTCGGACCGCAGGAGGGCACCTCCGTCGACGAGATCCTCGACGTCGCCGCCTCGCTCGGCGTGCAGACCGTCATCGACCCCCACGTCGACCCGGCCCGCTGGACCAGCGCCGACGACGTGAAGTCGATCGCCGACGACCTCAACGCGCTCGTCGACTCCGCCGCCTCGCGCGGGCTGACGCTCGGCTACCACAACCACTGGTTCGAGTTCGAGAACCGCGTCGACGGCACGAGCGCCTACGAGCACCTGGCGACCCTGCTCGATCCGCGCGTGCTCCTCGAGCTCGACACCTACTGGGCGGCCGTGGGCGGTGACGACCCGGTCGAGGTGCTCGGCCGCCTCGGCGACAAGGTCCGCTTCCTGCACATCAAGGACGGGCCGGTCTCGAGGGACACGGAGGCGCAGCTGCCCGCCGGCTCCGGCGCGATGGACATCCCCGCGGTGCTCGCCGCGGCCCCGCAGGCGCTCCCCGTGCTCGAGTTCGACGCCTACGCCGGCGACGTCTTCGAGGGCCTCACCACCGCCTACGCCTACGTCACCGGGATCGACGCATGAGCGGCTCGGGCCGCGCCGGCGTCGGCGTCATCGGTGCGGGCAACATCAGCACCCAGTACCTCACCAACCTCACCACCTTCCCCGACCTCGAGGTGCTGTTCGTCGCCGACATCGACCTCGAGCGCGCGAAGGCGCAGGCCGAGGCGTTCGGTGTCCCCGGGTCGGGATCGGTCGACGAGCTCCTCGCGCACCCCGGCATCGAGATCGTCGTCAACCTGACGATCCCGGCCGCGCACGTCGAGGTCGCCCGCCGCGCCGTCGAGGCCGGCAAGCACGTCTGGACCGAGAAGCCCTTCTCGCTCGACCGCGACAGCGGAGTCGAGCTGCTCGCCCTCGCGAAGGAGAAGGGACTGCGCGTCGCCACGGCGCCCGACACCTTCCTCGGTGCCGGTCTGCAGACCGCGCAGCGCATCATCGAGAGCGGAGCGATCGGCACGCCGCTCTCGGCGATCACGCTGTTCCAGGGCCCCGGCCCCGAGGGCTGGCACCCGAGTCCCGAGTTCTTCTTCACCGAGGGCGGCGGCCCGCTGCTCGACATGGGGCCGTACTACATCACGACCCTCGTGCAGAACCTCGGACCGGTCGAGAGCGTCACGGCGGTCTCGTCGCAGGCGCGCGCGACCCGCGTCGTCGGCTCCGGACCCAAGGAGGGCACCGAGTTCCCGGTGACCATCCCGACCCACATCGGCGGGCTGCTCCGCTTCGAGTCGGGCGCCTCGGCGCAGGGCGTCTGGAGCTTCGAGTCGAGCATGCTGCGGATGGGCTTCGTCGAGATCAACGGCTCGGAGGGCACCCTCGTCCTGCCCGACCCGAACATGCACGACGGCGAGATCACCCTCTACCGCCGCGGCACGAAGGAGCCCGAGGTCATCCAGGCCACGGGATCCACCGCCTCGCGCGGCACGGGGGTGCTCGAGCTGGCGCGCGCGATCCGCGCCGACCGGCCCGAGGCCGCCTCCGGTGACCTCGCCTACCACGTCACCGATGTGATGCTCTCGCTCCTCGAGGCCGCCGAGACCGGCGAGAAGGTGCTCGTCGAGAGCACCGTCGCGCCGCGTCCCGCGCTGCCGGAGGGCTGGGATCCGACCGAAGCGACGCTGGTCTGATGGCCGCCCTGCGCGTCGGGGTGCTCGGCGGCGGCTTCATGGCCGCCGTGCACAGCCGCGCGGCGCGCAGTGCCGGAGCGGTGCTCGCGGGCATCGCCTCCTCGAGCCCCGAGAAGGGCGAGCGGGCGGCGGGCGAGCTCGGCTTCGAGCGCTCCCACTCCGACGCGCGGGCACTGATCGAGGACGACGACATCGACCTCGTGCACGTCTGCACGCCGAACGCCTCGCACGCCGAGCTCGCGCTCGCGGCGATCGCGGCGGGCAAGCACGTCGTCTGCGAGAAGCCGCTGGCGGCGTCGGTGCAGGAGGCGCGCTCGCTCGCGCGGGCCGCCGCCTCCGCCGGCATCGTCGCCGCGGTCCCGTTCGCCTACCGGTTCCACCCGATGGTCCGCGAGGCGCGGGCCCGGGTCGCCGCGGGCGAGACCGGGCGCCTGGTGACCGTGCGCGGCAGCTACCTGCAGGACTGGCTGCTGGGCGCCTCAGACGACGACTGGCGGGTCGACCCGGCCTCGGGCGGGCGCTCGCGCGCCTTCGGCGACATCGGCTCGCACCTTGTCGATCTGCTGGAGTTCGTGACGGGAGAGCGCATCGAATCGCTCGCCTCGGTCACGAGCACGATCCACGCCGAGCGGGGCGGCAGGCCGGTCGAGACGGAGGACGTGGCGGGCGCGATCGTCCGGCTCTCCGGCGGTGCCGTGGGCACCCTCCTGGTCTCGCAGGTGACCGCCGGGCACCGCAACGAGCTCGTGCTCGAGGTCTCGGGGCTCGACGAGTCGCTGCGCTTCGAGCAGGAGCTCCCCGAGACGCTCTGGGTGGGTCGGCGCGACAGCGCAGCGCTCGTCCCGCGCGACGCGGCGATCCTCGCTCCGGACGCCGCGCGGCTCTCGATCGTGCCCAGCGGGCACCCGATGGGCTACCAGGACGCCTTCAACGCCTTCGCCCGCGACACCTACGCTGCCGTGGCCGGAGCCGAGGTCGAGGGTCTGCCGACCTTCGACGACGGACTCCGCGCGGCTCTGATCACCGAGGCCGTGCTCGACGCGGCCGCGACCGGCTCCTGGGTCGGCGTGCCCGGCGCCGCGGACGAGCAGTCCGGCGCGTGAGCGAGCATCCCGTGGGGCGGATCAGGGGGTGACGGGGGTGGGGGCGATGACTCGGATGACGGCGGAGTCGTCGGCGGCGGCGAGGCCGTGCGCGGCGCCGAGGAGGAAGAGCTGCTCGGCGGCGGCGGCGACCGGAGTCGACAGTCCGGAGTCGCGCGCGGCCGAGGTCACGATGCCCATGTCCTTGACGAAGATGTCGAGGCGGCTCAGCACCTCGGCGCCCTCCTCGTCGTAGGCCTGCAGCATCCGCGGGCCGCGGTTGCCGAGCATGAACGAGCCGGCCGCTCCGGCGGAGAGGGTCTCGAGCGTCGCGGCGGCGTCGAGCCCGAGCGCCTCGGCCAGGGCGAGCGCCTCGGCGCCCGCGGCGATGTGGACGCCGCAGAGCAGCTGGTTCACGGTCTTGAAGGCCTGACCGTCGCCCGCACGGTCGCCGATGACCGAGAGGGTCGAAGCGAGCAGGTCGAGCACGGGCTGCGCCTTCTCGCGCGCCTCGGGAGCGGCGCCGACGACGATCAGCAGGTCTCCGGCTCCGGCGCGCACCGGCCCGCCCGAGAGCGGGGCGTCGACGAGGTGCACGCCGCTCTGCTCGAGTCGGCTCGCCACGTCGACCACATCGGCGATGCCGACGGTGCTGGTCATGACGACGACGGCGCCGGGGGTCAGTGCCTCGGCGATGCCGGCCTCGCCGAAGAGCACCTCGCGCAGCTGCTCGCCGTTGCGCACGGCGAGGAGGACGGCGTCGACTCCCTCGACGGCTCCACGGGCGGAGTCGAAGGGCGTGATGCCGGCGTCGGCCGCCAGCTCGAGGCGGGCCGGCGCGATGTCGAAGCCGTGCACGATGAGCTCGCCGGCGAGGCGGGTGGCCATGGGGAGTCCCATCGCGCCGAGTCCGAGGACGGCGACGCGGTACGGGGATGCTGACGTCATGAGGAGTGTCCGTTCGAGAGAGTGATGGTCGGAGCGGTGAGGACGGCGACGACGTCGGCGAGCGACTCGTCGCCTCCGACGTTGCCCGCGAACACGATGTAGGGGATCCCCGCCGCGGGTCCGTCGACGGGCTCCCAGAGCGAGACGATCCCGGGAAGCATCGGTCCGCGCACGATCGCGCGACGGATCCGCAGGCCCGCGGAGGCGACGTCGCTCGAGGTGATGCCGCCCTTCGCGATCACGAAGCGGGGGCGGGTGCGCTCGAGGATCCCCTGGACGACGCTCACCACCGCGGCCGAGACGCGGCGCGAGATGTCGAGGCTCTCGTCGGCGTCGTCGGTGCGGCGGAGTGTGCGGCTGGTGTGCACCGCGACGTCGCCGGCCGAGAGACCCGCGACCGCCTCCGCGACGACCTCGCCCAGGTGGGCCTCGGCCCGCAGGGGGTCGAGCACGGCGTCGATGTCGATCTCGAGCGTGGCCACCAGCCCGCCTCGCGCTGTGAGCACGCCCAGCTGGCGCGAGGTGAGGCCGACGTGCGAGCCGACCACGACCAGGCCGCCGCGGGCGAGATCGCCGGAGGGGTCGCCGGGGAAGATCTCCGCGGCGGTGAGGGGCGCGCGCACCTCCTGGCCGATGCGGGCCCGGACGAACGGCGGGCCGACGCGGTAGAGGAGGGTCTTCCCCGCCTCCTCCGCGCGCGAGAGGCCGAGGGCCAGGAGGCGCAGGTCGTCCTCGACGAGGGCGTCCACGACTACGGGCCGCGCGTCACCGAGGGGGAGGAGCGCCTCGACGATGCCGTCGACGCCTCCGCGCAGGGTGGCCAGATCGAGGCGGAGGACATCGGCGGCGGCCCAGCGCCCGCCGGTCTTCTCCTCGACCCAGTCGGCGAGGTCGGAGGAGCGGTAGCCGAAGGTCGCGTCGCGCGCGAACTCGGTCTCGGCGATCGGAGTCAGCCCGTCGTCGCCGCGCATGTAGTGGACGCCGCCGATGGTCACCCGGCCCGCGTCGGGGAACGCGGGGACGATGACGACGCCGTCGTAGCCGCGACCGGTGACGGAGCGGAGGGTCTCCTCGATGACGTCGGTCTCGAGCGGGTAGTGGCCGCGCAGGGTGGAGTCGCCCCGGCTGACGAAGCCGATCGCCAGGTCGAGCTCGGCGGCGGCGGCGCTCGCGTGCGCCACGACCTCGCGGTTGCGGGCGGCGGCGGAGCCGGGGTCGAGGCTCCGCGTGTTGGTGAGGACGTAGACGGCGGCGGCGTCGCGCTCGAAGGCCCAGAGGAAGTCGTCGGTGTCCCAGGAGGTCAGCACGGGGAGGTCGGAGACCGACTGCGTGCCGGTCGGATCGTCATCGAGCACCACGAGCACTCGGCGCGACCGGGCGACCTCGGCGGCGACCGTCCGCGCCTCGACCTCGATGCGATCGGGCCAGCCCTCGATCACGCGTGCCTCTTCCACCATCATCACTCCCTTGTAGCTGATAGCAGATATCTTACAAGCCGCGACCGAGCCGTCAAGCGTCGTCGATGACGGTCATCGGAGGGTCGGCAGCACGAGGGTGCGGAAGTCCTCGGCCGTCTGCGCCATGTGCGCGGCCATCGCCCGACGGGACTCCTCGGCGTCGCCGGTGCGCAGAGCCGCGACGATCGCCGCGTGCTGCTCGATCGCATGGCGCTGGATCCGCGGGATCGCCGAGGTCTGCTCCCGCTTCTCGCGCAGGACGCGGGAGAGGGGGGCGAAGACGACTCCGACGAAGGCGTTGGCCGTCGCCGCGAGGATCACGTCGTGGAACGCGATGTCGGCCTCGACGAACGCGGCGACGTCCTCGTGCTCGTGCGCTCCCCGCATCCGCTCGACGAGGACATCGAGCCGCTGGAGGTCGGACTCGGTGCGCCGCGTCGCCGCGAGGGCGCAGGCCCCGCACTCGAGCATCTCGCGCACCTCGATGAGCTGCAGCTCGGCCGCTCCGACGTCGGCGCCGTGCGCGATCGCGCGGAGCACCGGGCCGACGTCCGTCCAGAGCGTCGTCGGATTCACAACGCCGCGCTTGCCCCGGCGCGCGTCGAGCACGCCCAGGCCCTGCAGGCGCTTGAGCGCCTCGCGCATCGTGACCCGGCTCACATCGTGCCGCTCGGCGAGGTCGGCCTCGCTCGGCAGCTCGGAGCCGACGGGCAGCGCGCCGCTGACGATCTCGTCGAGGAGAGCGTCGGCGACGGTCGTGACGAGGGAGGCGCGCACCACGGCCCTCGGCCCCGCTAGTCGGCGGTCTTGGCGGCGCGCTCGGCCTTGATGCGCGCCTGCTCGCGGCGCACCTCCGCGTAGCGGTTCTGCTCGACCCGCAGCCACTCGGGCACCTCGTCGAGCAGCGCCTGGATCTCGGTGGTCGTGAGGGCCTCGGTGACGCCGCCGCGGGCCAGACCCGAGATCGAGACGTTCAGCCGCGAGGCGATGACGGGGCGCGGGTGCGGCCCGTTCTCGCGCAGCTCGGTCAGCCAGGCCGGCGGGCTCTCGACCAGCGCGTCGTACTGCTCGCGCGTGATCGCGGACTGCTGGAACTCCTCCGGGGTCGCGGGGAGGAAGATCTGGAGCTTCTTCGCCGCGGTCGCAGCCTTCATCGTCTGTGTCGCCTTGGCCATGCGGCAACCCTACCGGCGCCCGGTCGACCGCCTACCCTGGAGCGATGAGCGACGAGCCGGAGACCACCGATCACGAGGCGGCTCCGGAGGATCTCGACACCGTCGTGGACACCGGGCCGGTCCTCGCCGTCTCGCTGGTCCCCGGGGTGACACCGACCAAGTGGACCCGGGTGTGGGGCCAGCGCCGCCCCGAGCTGCCGCTGCGCATCACGGTGATCGGCGAGCACGAGCAGGAGGAGGTGCTCCGCGACGGCCGCGCGATCCTCGCGTTCGTCCGCGGCGACGTCGTCTCTCCCGCCGTCAGCTCGATCCACCTCTACGACGAGCAGCCCGTCGCGGTGCTCTGGCGCGAGCACGCGCTCGCCGACGCCGAGGCCGTCGAGGTCGCCGACCTGGCCGAGGAGCACCTGCTCCAGGAGCCGTCGCAGGTGCCGGAGTGGGCGGCGCTCGCCGTCGAGATCGCCGACGGCTCGCGTCGGCCGCTCCCGGTGCTGCGCACGCTCGACGATGCGGTCGAGCAGGTCGCGGCGGGCGTGGGCGTGCTGATCCTGCCCCAGTCGGTCGCGCGGGTGCACAGCCGCAAGGACGTCGTCGCGGTGCCTGTGGAGGGAGTCGCGCCGACCTCGGTCCGCCTGGCCTGGCTGACGGAGGAGAAGAGCGACGACATCGAGGACTTCATCGGTGTCGTCCGAGGCCGCAGCGCCACCACCACGCGCGGCACCGCCGCCACCCCGCGCGTGGAGTCGCGCGCGAAGGCCGCCAAGGCGAAGGCCCGGGAGGCGCGCGAGGCGGCCGAGAAGGCGGGCGGCGGCAAGAAGAAGCCGAGCCGTCCCGGTGCTCCGAAGGCGGTCGTGCGGCGGACGCGGAAGCCCCGTGGGCGCTGAGTTCTCGCTGCGGCCGGGCGACGGTGCGGACGCGGACTGGATCGCCGAGCTGCGCGCCGTCGTGATGCGGCCCGATCTCGAGCGGCTCGACCGCTACGACGCCGACCGGGTGCGACGGCGCTTCACCGACGGGTACCGGCCCGAGCACACCCGCATCGTCGAGCTCGACGGAGTCGCGGTCGGCTGCATCGCGGCGCGGGTCGAGGACGACGCGGTGTGGATCGAGCACTTCTACCTCGACCCGTCGGTGCAGGGGCGCGGGATCGGCGGCGCCGTGCTGCGCCGGGTGATGGCCGAGGAGGCGCTGGGCGACCGTCCGTTCCGCCTCGACGTGCTGCGGGGGAGTGCCGCGCGCCGGCTCTACGAGCGGCACGGGTTCCGCTGGGAGCGGCCCGAGGGGGAGTGGGACGAGATCCTGGTGACGGCGGGCGGGGAGTAGCGCGTGGGGGATCATCGCGAGATCGTCGTCGACCTCGACGTCGCGAGCGGCGAGGTCGCGGAGGCGCGATCGGCGCTCGACGGGCTGCTCTCCTCCTCCGGATGGACGGATGAGGGAGGGACCTCCACCGACCGGATGCACGAGGGGCAGCGCGCGCTCGTGTTCGGGGCGGCCGCACGGGCGCGGTTCGCGCTCCTCACCGGGGGCACGCTCGTGATCCTCGCAACCCGCGAGGTGCACGGAATCGGCGACGGCACCACCGACCCGGCCTGCCCGTCGTGCGGCCTCCGCGTCGACGCCGGCGCGGCCGAACCCGCTCTCCGCTCCTGGTGGGAGGGAACGGAGCCGACCCTGACGTGCGCTTCCTGCGGATTCCGCTCGCCGATGGGCGACTGGGACCTCCGCGACTCGGTCGCCATCGGCGGGCTCGCGATCGTGCTGGACGTGGCCGGGCCGGCCGCACTGGACCCCGCCGATGTCGCGGCGGCGCTCGCCGAGGATCTCCGCGCGGCGACGGGGCGACGGTGGGCGAGCACCCACCTGCACCTCTGACACCACTCGCACGGCCCGGTCGGCCCGGCCCTAGCATGGGCGAGCACCCCTCCGCCTCCCGCTCGCCCGGGACCGTTCGAAAGGGCACTCCGCCGTGTCCCAGCTCTCGCTCCGATCGGCCGCGGCCGCGGTCCTCGCTCTCGTCCTCGCCGTCTCCGCGAGCCCCGCCGCGTCGGCCGAGCCGCTGCCGGAGGCGCCGGTGGTCGCCTCCGCCGACGAGCTGTCGGCCCCCGCGCAGGCGATCGTGCCCGCGGGCGAGCACGCCTGGGAGCCGAGCGCGACGACTCCGCTGCCCGACTCTCCGCCGAGCGCCGCCGCCCGCACGCAGGCGGAGGCGAGCAGCCTCGCGAGCGCCACCGCGTCGATCACGGGCACGGTGCTCCTCGAGGAGGCGGACGGATCCTTCACCACGACCCTCCCGCGCGACACGTTCCTCTCGGTCGAGGTCTGGACCGCCGCCGACGGTGCGGTCGGGACGTACGAGGTCGCGAACGACCTGACCTTCACCGCGGGCGGGCTGACCGCCGGTCGCACCTACTTCCTCCTCGTCCGCGACAACTACCCGACCTACGCGTCCCTCTGGTACGGCGGGAGCGCGATCGCGGTCGGCGCGCAGCCGCTGGAGGCGCCGGCGTCGGGTATCGAGCTGCGCACGTCGCGGCTCGGGACGCTCTCGGGCACCGTCGGCGGCCTCTCGGGCGACCGCCGGGTCGACCTCTGGTACCGCGAGCCCTCCAACGGCGCCTTCTACCGGACGGACTCGCAGGACCTCCGCGTGTACGGCGGTGATCCCTACTCCTTCCCCTCGGTCGTCGCCGGCGAGTACCTGGTCAGGGCGTCGACGCAGTACGGAGTCGTGGACGACACGTACTGGGAGCACGTGCGCCGGTCGGGCGACGCGAGCACCGTCGCCGTCGCGATCGGCGGCAGCACCGGGGGGATCGATCTCGAGCTCGACGACGACTACCTCTGGTACACCGGGCGCCTGGCGGGGTCCGACCGGTACGCGACCTCGGTCGCGGCGACCAGCGCGGTCTTCTCGCCCGGCATCCCCGTCCTCTACCTCGCCAGCGGGGCGAAGTGGCCGGACGCGCTCAGCGCGGCTCCGGCTGCCGCGGCGCAGGGTGGCGCGCTGCTGCTCACCGATCCCGACCGCCTCCCCGCCGTCGTCGCCGACGAGATCCGGCGCCTCGACCCGGCGCGGGTCATCGTCGTGGGCAGCGATCTGAGCGTCGGCCCCGGCGTCCTCGGCGCCGTCCGCTCCCTCGTGTCCGACACGACGCGCATCGGCGGCAGCGACCGCTACGACACGTCCCGCAGGGTCGTCGCGGACGCCTTCGGCACGGGGCCCTACGACGAGGTGTTCCTGGCGACGGGGACGAACTTCCCCGATGCTCTGTCGGCCGCTCCGATCGCCGGCTGGCGCGGCGAGCCCGTGCTCCTCGTCGACGGCGCGACTTCCACAGTCGACACCCCGACCGAGGCGGCGCTGCAGGATCTCGACCCCGGGCACGCGGAGTTCATCGGCGGCGGACCCTCGATCTCCGAGGCGTACCAGGACGACTTCACCCGCCGCGGCCTCGCCGAGACGGTGTCGCGGATCGCGGGCTCGAACCGCCACGACACCAGCGTCCGGCTCAACCGCGCCTACCCGCAGTCGCTGCTGCAGGACACGGTGTTCTTCGCGGCCGGCGACTCGTTCGCCGACGCCCTGTCCGGCGCGACGAGCGCGGCCGCTCTCGGCTCGTCCGTGCTGCTGACGGAGCGCGACTGCGTCCACGACTACACGACCGACTTCATGGCCACGAACTCGAAGAACTACGCGTTCCTCCTGGGCGGCGAGCCGACGCTCACCCGCGACGTCGAGAACCTCGTCGTCTGCGAGTACCGCTGACCGGCGCTCAGGCCGCCGTCGGACGGCGAGGCTAGGTTTCTCCCATGCCCACGAGCGATGAGACCTGGACCCTGGCCGACCACGACGTACCCGTCTACCGGAGTGGGGACGGCGAGCACGCGCTCATCGTGATCCACGAGGTGTGGGGAGTGGACGGGCACATCCGCTCGGTCGCCGACCGGTACGCGGCCGAGGGGTTCCGCGTCGTCGCGCCCGAGCTGCTGGCCGAGAGCGGGCTGCTCGAGCAGCTCGACACCGAGCAGCGCGCCGACTACGACCACCCTGTGCGCAGGCTCCCGCGCCAGGTCGAGCTGCGGACGTTCTTCGCCCCCGTCTTCACGCCCGAGCACGCCAAGCGCTCGGTCGCGATCCTCCAGGCGCTGGTCAGCCGGCTGCTGAGCGAGGAGGGCGTGCTGAGCGTCTCGGTGACCGGCTTCTGCTACGGCGGGACCTTCAGCTACGCGCTGGCGCTGGCCGAGCCGCGCCTCGCCTCCGCGGTGCCCTTCTACGGGCACACGACCGCCTCCGACGAGGAGCTCGCCGCCCTCGAGGTCGCGGTGCTCGCCTTCTACGGCGACCAGGACGCGCCGCTGATGGAGCAGGTGCCGCGGATCCGCGAGGCCACCGCCGGTGAGGACGTCGAGCTCGTCGTCTACCCGGGCGCCGGCCACGCGTTCTTCAACGACTCCAACGACGGCACCTACGACGAGGCCGCGGCGACCGACGCCTGGCCGCGCGCGCTCGCGTTCCTCCGCGCCCACGCGATCTGACCCGCGCGGTCCGTCGGGGCACGGCCGCACGCAGGAGGTCTGTTCTGCCGGGCGCGGTGAAGGCGCTTCGCGTGTCGCTGGTGAGGGAGAAGCCTGAGCCGTCGCCCCTTATCAGCTGGTCGAGTAGCCCCGCAGGGGCGTATCGAGACCCACCAGCGTCAGCGGATGAGGCTTCTGCCCTCGACTTCTGACGCAGGGGGATCTCGATACGCCCGCTGCGCGGGCTACTCGATCAGCATGGGGAGGCCGCACGCGGGAGGTCTGCTCTACCGGTCGCGGTGAAGCCGCTTCGCGTCTCGCTGGTGAGGGGGAAGTCTGAGGCGTCGCCCTCCCCTGCTGGTCGAGTAGCCCCGTAGGGGCGTATCGAGACCCACCAGCTTCAGCAGATCAGGCTTCTGATCTGGGCTGCTGACGGTGGTGGATCTCGATACGCCCGCTGCGCGGGCTACTCGATCAGCGAGGCAGGGGACCGCACGCAGGAGGTTACTTTTCCTCCGAGACCCACCAGCGACAGCGGATCAGGCTTCTGCGCTGATCTTCTGACGATGGTGGATCTCGATACGCCCGCTGCGCGGGCTGCGGGCTCGATCAGCGAGGAGGAGTGGCGGGGCCGTAGACGTCCGCGTCAGGCGACGTCCTTCACGTGGCCTGCCTTGATGTGGAGGCGGCGCTGGGCGCGCCTGGCCACGGCGGAGTCGTGCGTCACAATCACCAGGGTGAGGCCGAGGTCCTTCCAGAGCGTCTCGAGCAGCGTCATGATGTCGTCGCGCGTGTCCTCGTCGAGGGCGCCCGTCGGCTCGTCGGCCAGCAGCACCTTCGGGTTCTTCACCAGTGCCCGGGCGATCGCGACGCGCTGCTGCTGACCGCCCGAGAGCTCGGCGGGCAGGTGGTCCAGGCGGTCCGCGAGACCGACGGAGGCGAGGGCCTCCTTCGCCCGCGAGGCGCGCTCGGCCGACGGAATCCGCTGCGGAGCGAGCGCCGTCTCGACGTTCTCGAGCGCCGTGAGCGTCGGGATCAGGTTGAAGCTCTGGAAGACGATGCCCACCTCCGTCGCCCTGACCGCCGCCAGACGGCCGTCACCGGCCGAGGAGATCTCGCTGTCGCCGAGCACGACGGTGCCGGAGGTCGGGCGGTCGAGCGCGCCGAGCATCTGCAGCAGCGTCGACTTCCCGCCGCCGGTCGGCCCCTGGATGGCGACCATCTGGCCGTCCGGGATGGAGAGGGTGACGTTCTTCAGCGCGGTGACCTCGGTCTTCGCTCCGTCGTAGCTCTTGCTGACGTTCGTGAGGGTGTACATGGCGATGTCCTTCGTATCGGGGGTGGGCCGGCTCAGCCGACGGAGCGCAGGGCCGCGGCAGGACGGAGGCGGGTAGCGCGCCAGCCTCCGACGGCTCCGGCGAGGAGGCCGCCGAGGACGGCGAGGCCGACGGCGAGCAGGATCACGGGGACGGTGATCGGGAGCGACAGGGCCACCTCGGTGGCGGCGGTCGCCGTCTGCGCGGCACCGGGGCCACCGCCTCCGAAGCCGCCGCCGCCAGGGCCGGCCGCCGCGGTCGTCGTCGCGGAGCTGCCCGAGAGGGTGGGCGCGATCAGGTTCACGATCGCGACGCCGACGAGTCCGAGCACGATGCCCGCCGCGCCTCCGATCACGCCCTGCACCACCGACTCGCCGGCCACCTGGCGGACGATCGAGCCGTTGGTCCAGCCGATGGCCTTGAGGGTGCCGAACTCGCGGGTGCGGCGGGTGACGCCCGAGATGGTGAGCAGCGTCGCGATGAGGAACGCGGCGGCGAGGACGAGCAGCGAGAGCCAGGTGCCGAGATTCGCGACCAGGTCGCCCGCGGTCGAGAGCGAGCCCGAGACCGAGGAGGCGAGGTCGGACTGGGTCGAGACGGTGCTGTCGGGCAGCGCGGTCTGGATGTCGGACTGGATCTGCGCGATGTCCTCGGAGGACGCGGCCTGCACGTAGACGGACGAGATCATGCCGTCCTGGCCGGACAGGGTCTGTGCCACGTCGAGCGGGATGTAGGTGTCGGAGGCGGTGCTCGCGTCGGTCGAGTCGGAGGTGACGATGCCGATCACGCTGAACTCGGTGCCGCCGATGTCGAGGGTCGAGCCGACCGAGAGCTCGGCGGTCGTGGCGTAGGACGAGTCGATCAGGACCACGTTCTGTCCCGCGTCCTCGGCGGTGAAGGTGCGGCCGTCGGTGAGGCTCACGTCGGCCAGGGGGCCGATCGCGGAGCCGGCCGGGTCGAGGCCGAGCACCGAGAACGAGTCGACGTCGAACGAGGAGCCGCCCGCGCCGTCGGGGCCGCCGGTCGGGGCCTCGCCCGTCGTGCCCTGGCCGGGCGCCGTGCCGGTGCCCGCCTGGCTCATGTCGGGCAGCTCGCCGTCGAAGGTCGTGTTGTTCAGCGAGAGCACGCCGATGGCGTTCTGCACGTCATCGACGCCGAGGACGGTGTCGAGGGCGGTCGCGTCGAAGGTGGTCGTGCCGCGGTCGGCCTCGAGGCGCGACTGGCTGACCGAGGTCGTGCCGTCCTCGGTGGTGCCGTCGGCCTGGCCGAAGTCGAACTGCTGGCCCGCCCCGCCCCCCTCGGCGGGGGCCTCGGCTGCCTGGGTCACGGTGATGTCGGTGCCGACTCCGTAGACGGACTCGAGGACCGAGGCCTGGGCGTTCTGCACGCCGGCCGAGAAGGCGTTGACGAGGATCACCAGGGCGATGGCGAGCGCCATCCCGGCCGAGATGATGACGGTCTGCCGTCGCCGGTTGGTGAGCTCTCGCCTGAGATAGGTGGCGAACATGGGTTCCTTCGGTCGGGGAGGGATCGAGCGGTGAGGTCCGCCCGGCGAACCGACCCTAGGAACGCCGGCTATGCCGGTCGTCGCGGTCGGCTATGAGGAGCCGATGACGCCGGCGGAGCGCCGTCGCGTGCCGCCCGCGGCCGACAGGGGCGCGCGCATCCGCGACACCTCCTCGGGGGTCACGGCGCGCCTGGGCGGGGGGCTTCCACGTCGGCGGAGCTCGGCGCTGTCGCGAAAGTGTCGGCTCGCGCCGCGGAACGGCGCGGATCCGTCCCTCCACTCGGATCTCGGATGTCCAGCCCGTTCCCAGCGGGCGAGGAGGTCGAGAGATCCTCGCCCGTTCCGGCCGTGTGGATCGGACGGGCGACGGCTCCCTACGTTTCCCCTATCCGGACGTGGCCCCACAGCACGAACGGCCCTCCGACCTCCTCCTCCGAAAGGGAACACGTGCCCGAGAACAACATCTCCCGCCGCACTCTCGCCAAGTCCGCTGCCTGGAGCGTCCCGGTCGTCGCCGTGGCCGTCGCCGCACCCATGGCCGCCGCCTCCAACACGACCGACTACATCGTCAGCCGCAACTGCGCCCTCCTCGGCGTTCTCGGCAGCCTCCCGACCTTCACGCTCTCGGCGAGCACGGGCACCATCCCGGTCGGCACCGTGCTGACGCTGACTGCTCCGGCGGTCGCCAACGTCAATCTCACGACCTCGGGACTGAGCGCCGGGGTTCTCACGGGCACGACTCGCACCTTCACTGTGACGACGGCAGCGACCACGGTCTCGGTCGCCTTCACCGGCATCAACACTGCGTTCCTGCTGCAGAACTTCACCTTCGCGCTCGTCAGCCTGCCCACCGGCTCGGTCGACACGAACCTCGGCAACAACATCGCCACGGCGAACGTCTCGGGCACCTCGCGTTCCCCGCTCCCCGGATTCACCGGCGTCTGCCTCTGACTCACCCGGGTACGAAGGGCGGAGGCGCGAGCCTCCGCCCTTCTGGCGTTCCCGCACCCTGAGGGGTTACGCAGGCGTCCCCCTCGGCCCTAGGCTCGCGCCACCTGGGAACGAGCCGACGGAGGCGCCGATCATGACTGCGACGAGCGACACGAAGACCGCCCCGCCCGAGCTGAAGAGGGTCCTCGGCCCCAAGCTCCTGCTCCTGTTCGTCGTCGGGGACATCCTCGGCACCGGCATCTACGCCCTCACCGGCCAGGTGGCGGCCGAGGTCGGCGGGGCCGCCTGGCTCCCGTTCCTCATCGCGTTCGTCGTCGCGACGCTCACCGCGTGCTCCTACCTCGAGCTCGTGACGAAGTTCCCGCAGGCCGCGGGCGCCGCCCTCTACGCGCACAAGGCGTTCGGGATCCACTTCGTCACCTTCCTGGTCTGCTTCACCGTGATGGCGAGCGGCATCACCTCGGCGAGCGCCGCCTCCGGTGCCTTCGCGAGCAACTTCGCGATCGGCTTCGGCCTGGGCGACGGCGCAGGGACCCGCCTGAGCATCGCGCTGATCTTCATGCTCTGCATCGCGCTGGTGAACCTGCGCGGCGTCGCCGAGAGCGTCGGCCTCAACGTCGTCCTCACGCTGATCGAGCTCTCGGGTCTGCTGCTGGTGATCTTCGTCTGCTTCTTCGCGGTCTTCGGAGGCGACGCCGACTTCTCGCGCGTCGTCGCCTTCGAGAGCCCGGAGGACAAGTCGCTGCTGCTCGCGGTCAGCACGGCGACCTCGCTCGCGTTCTTCGCGATGGTCGGCTTCGAGGACTCGGTCAACATGGCGGAGGAGACCAAGGAGCCCAGCCGCATCTTCCCGAAGGTGATGCTCACCGGTCTCGGCATCACGGCCGTCGTCTACGTGCTGGTCTCGACCCTCGCCGTCGCGATCGTGCCGGTCGGCGAGCTCGCGGGCAACGACACCCCGCTCGTCACGGTCGTCGAGACCGCGGCGCCCGACTTCCCGATCTCGACGCTGCTGCCCTTCATCTCGCTCTTCGCCGTCGCGAACAGCGCTCTGATCAACATGATGATGGCCAGCCGGCTGCTCTACGGGATGAGCAGGCAGGGCGTGCTCCCGCC
Source organism: Rathayibacter sp. VKM Ac-2803 (assembly GCF_009807175.1). Classification (NCBI taxonomy): domain Bacteria; kingdom Bacillati; phylum Actinomycetota; class Actinomycetes; order Micrococcales; family Microbacteriaceae; genus Rathayibacter; species Rathayibacter sp. VKM Ac-2803. The sequence goes on from NZ_WUCD01000001.1 coordinate 1,595,829, forward strand.
GTTCCTCAGCAACGTGCTGGCCGGTCGCCGCACGCCGTGGGCCGCCATCCTCTTCACTACCGTCATCGCGCTCCTGCTCACCGCGTACGTGTCGCGCGACCCGTCCGACCCCATCGCGGTGCTCCTGGGAGGCACCACGTCGCTCCTGCTCCTCGCCGTCTTCGCGGTCGTGAACGTGTCGGTGCTCGTGCTGCGGAAGCAGCCGGTCGACCACCAGCACTTCCGGACCCCGACGGTGCTGCCGATCCTCGGCGCGGTCGCGTGCCTCTACCTGGTGCTGCCCATCACCTCCGGGCGCGACATCGCGCAGTACGAGATCGCCGGGGTGCTGCTCGTGATCGGCGTCCTGCTGTGGTTCGCGACGTTCATCGATCGGCGGGTGCGGGGCTACGCGCGGTCGGCGAAGGTCGACGACATGGAGTCGGCGGACCCGACGAAGGAGGGCTGACGCCCCTCGGTGCCACAGGGAAGGCATCGGGCGGTCATAGCCGTCTCATAGGAATCTGCCGATACTTGTGAGACATGAGCATCCCGGCCCCCTCGAAGCACGTCGCCTCCGCGCAGCGCACCCGCCTGAAGCGAGCAGACGGATCCCCGATCCGCGTCCTCGTCGTCGACGACGAGAGCACCCTCACCGACCTGCTGCAGATGGCGCTCCGGTACGAGGGCTGGGAGGTGCGCACCGCGGCGGAGGGACGCGCCGCGATCACGATCACCCGCGAGTTCCGCCCCGACGTGATCGTGCTCGACGTGATGCTCCCCGACATCGACGGGCTCCAGGTGCTCCAGCGCGTCCGCGCCGACGGCAGCGAGACCCCCGTGCTCTTCCTCACCGCGAAGGACGCCCTCGACGACCGCATCGCCGGACTCACCGCGGGCGGCGACGACTACGTCACCAAGCCGTTCTCGCTCGAGGAGCTCGTCGCCCGGATGCGCGGGCTCATCCGCCGCTCGACCCTGCTCGCGAACGACGTCGACGACCCCGAGGTCGTCGTCGGCGACCTGGTGCTCAACGAGGACAGCCACGAGGTGCGCCGCGGCGACACCGACGTCGAGCTCACGGCCACCGAGTTCGAGCTGCTGCGGTTCCTGATGCGCAACCCGCGCCGCGTGCTGAGCAAGGCCCAGATCCTCGATCGGGTCTGGTCGTACGACTTCGGCGGCAAGTCGAGCGTGGTCGAGATCTACATCTCCTACCTCCGCAAGAAGATCGACGCCGGCCGCTCGCCGATGATCCACACGGTGCGCGGCGCCGGCTACATGCTGAAGCCCGCGGAGTAGTGACGACCGACCGCGGGCGCCCCACCTGGGGCGACTTCGCCACCCGCTCGGCACTCCGCGGCTCCCGATCGGGGCGGCGTGCGCCCTGGACTCTGCGGCGGCGCATGGTGGTGGCCGTCGTCGCGATGGTCGCGATCACCGCCGGCATCGTCGGGGCGGTGAGCGTGCTGTCGCTGCGGGGGATCCTGTACGAGAACACCGACACGCAGCTCTCCGATTCGCTCGAGCGCCTCCGCGATTTCAACGGTCCCAGCCAGTTCGCCGGCTCGTCGGCCGTCGAGCGGGCCACGACCTGTCCGACCGGCGGTTTCGGCAACGGTCCGAGCCAGAACCTCAGCACGATCACCGCCGTGCAGACCACCGACGGCGGTTACACGGGGGCCTACATCGACGGCGACGGCGTGTGCAGGCAGTTCGCCGAGGAGGCGGACTCGGTGCTCACAGAGGCTGTCGCTGCGGGCGGCGACGCCGTGACGATCGATCTCGGAGGCGTGCTCGGCGAGTACCGCGCGCAGGCGACGATCGCCGATGACTCCGTCGTCGTCGTCGGTGTGCCCTTGGGGGACGTGACCGAGACCATCGCCTCCCTCGGCTGGATCGTCGTCATCGTCGTGCTTGTCGCGATGCTGCTCGTGGCGCTGATCGCGACCAGGATCATCCGCGTGGCGCTGCGCCCGCTCGAGCGCGTCGAGGAGACGGCGACCCGCGTGGCCGAGCTGCCCCTCGAGCGCGGCGAGGTCGAGCTGGTCGAGCGGGTCCCGGAGGAGGACGCCGACACCCGCACCGAGGTCGGCCGGGTGGGCGCCGCGTTCAACCGCATGCTCGACCACGTCGGCGGTGCTCTGGAGGCGCGTCAGGCGAGCGAGAACAAGGTGCGCCAGTTCGTGGCCGACGCCTCGCACGAGCTGCGGACGCCGCTCGCCGCGATCCGCGGCTACGCCGAGCTCCCGCGTCGAGGCGACACCGAGCTGCCCGAGGCGGCCGTGTACTCGCTCGACCGGATCGAGTCGGCGGCGACCCGGATGACCTCGCTGGTCGAGGACCTCCTCCTGCTCGCGCGGCTCGACGAGGGCCGCGACCTCGAGAAGGAGCCCGTCGACCTGACGATGGTGCTGATCGAGGCGGTGTCGGACGCGCACGTCGCGGGTCCTGACCACGAGTGGGACCTGGAGCTGCCGGAGGAGCCCGTCGAGATCCGCGGCGACGGCTTCCGCCTGCACCAGGTGGTCGCGAACCTGCTGCGGAACGCGTCGGTGCACACGCCTCCCGGCACCCGCGTCGTCGCGGCGCTGTCGGAGGGTCGGGACGAGCGCGGCAGGCCCATCGCGGTCGTCGAGATCACCGACTCCGGCCCGGGGATCGACCCGGCCCTCGTGCCGGTGCTGTTCGAGCGCTTCGCGCGCGGCGACTCCTCCCGCGCGCGCACGACCGGCTCGACCGGGCTGGGGCTGGCGATCGTGGCCGCGGTGGTCGACGCGCACGGCGGGCGGGTGCTGGTCGAGTCGGCGCCGGGGCGGACGCTGTTCCGCGTGGAGCTGCCGGCGGGCTGAGGCCGCTAGACGGACACCCCGAGTCGCCGGCGCGCGTCGTCGAGCGTCCGCACGACCTGCACGACCTCGTCGAGCGGGTGCAGCGGCGACTCCGTGCGCCCCTCCGTCACGTACTGCGCCAGGTGCAGCGCCTCCCAGGCGAGCCCCTCGCCGCCCCGGAGCGGCGACTCGTCGACCCACGTCCCGCTCTCGGAGCCGCGCGTCAGCGTCACGGCGCTCGGGCTCCAGAACGGCGAGTGCACGTCGATCCGCCCCTCGCGCCCGGCCACCCAGGCCGCCTGCGGAGTGTCGGCCAGCACGGTGGACGTCGCGATCGACTGCACGCCGTCGGCGTGCCGCCCCACGATCGTCGCGGTCGCGTCGACTCCGGTCTCGGTGAGGCTGCCCGACACCTCCGAGCTCTGCGGGGTGCCGGCGACCATCGAGACGAACGACGACGCGTACACGCCGACGTCGAGCAGCCCGCCGCCCGCGAGCGCAGGGTCGAAGATGCGGCTCGCCGGATCGAAGGGGAACGCCCCGCCGAAGTCGGCCGACACCAGGGCGAGCGGGCCGACAGCACCGTCGGCGACCAGTCGGCGCACCACGTCGGTGTGCGGGAGGTAGCGCATCCACATCGCCTCCATCGCGAAGACACCGGCATCGCGCGCCGCGTGCACGATCATCTCCGCCTCGCCGGGAGTGGGCGCGAACGGCTTCTCGACCAGGATGTGCTTGCCCGCCGCGATGGCGAGCAGGGCCTGGCGCGCGTGCTCGGAGTGGGGCGACGCGATGTAGACGACGTCCACCTCCGGATCGTTCACGACCGCGTCGTAGCCGGCCGAGGCGCGCTCGATGCCGAAGCGCTGCGCGAACTGCTGCGCGCGCTCGAGCGAGCGGGAGCCGACGGCGACGACGCGCTGCCGTGTGTGCTTCTGCAGAGCGCCGACGAAGCTCCCGGCGATCGAGCCCGGGGCGACGACCCCCCAGCGCAGGACGGGCGAATCGAGGAGGGAGGGGAGCCGTGGTTCCGGGAGCGTCAGTGCCATTCGTCCACGCTATCCCGCGCTCCCCGGCCCGCCCCGCTCGAGAGTCGTCGTACTCGGTGATCGAGTACGACGACTTCCGCGTTCTCGCGGCGTCCCGACGCTCTAGTGTGTGACCGCACGCGGAGCGGCGGCGGAGGAGGACACATGCCCGAGTGGTACACCCTGGGTGTCGTCGGCGCGGTCATCGTGGTCGTGGTGGTGGCGATCGTCCGCTTCCGCCAGAACCCGGTGCTCGTGCTCGCGGTCGGCGCCGCGGCGATCGGGCTCCTGACCGGGCTCGGACCGGTCGACACCGTCTCGACGATGACCCGCGGTTTCGGCGAGGTGATGATGGAGGCGGGCCTCCTCATCGGCTGGGGAGTGCTGATCGGCGCGATGCTCAACGAGATGGGCGCCGTGGTGCGCCTCGTCGAGGGCCTGATGCGCATCTTCGGGCGCCGCGGAATCCCGTACGCACTGGGCCTCTCGTTCGCCACCTACCTGCAGACGATCTTCGTCGACGCGCTCATCGTCATCGCGGCGCCCCTCGCGCGGAAGATCGCGCCCCGGCTCGGCCGCGCGGGCACCGGCATCGTCGCCGTCACCTTCGCCGTGGGGCTCGAGATGGGGATCGTGATGATGGTCCCGGGTTTCGCCGCGGTGGCCCTCGCCGGGCTTCTGGGCGTGCCGCTCGGCGTGATGATGCTCGGCGGATTCGCGGTCGTGGCACCGACGGTCGTGGTCACGATCCTCCTCATGTCGCTCGCGTTCCGGATGGGGTTCTGGGACCCGGCTCGCGACGAGCAGGTCCTGCTGCGCGAGGAGGTCCCGGTGCTGGCGGCGGCGGAGGCGAGCGGCTCGGACCGTCCCGCGAGCCCCGACTTCTCGGTGCCCGGCCGCGCCGATCCCGGTACTGGAGGCGACACCGACGCCCCGCACGAGCGTCCCCTCCTCCTGCTCTTCGCCCCGATGCTCGTCGCGCTCCTGCTCATCGCCTCCGAGGCCGTGCTCACGGTGGCCGGAGCCGAGGTACCGGTGCTGCAGTTCCTGGGCGACCCCGTGATCGCCCTGCTGATCGCCGTGATCGCGACCGGAGCGATCGGCCGCTCGGTGGTCGGGGCGAAGCGGATCGAGAAGGCGGTCGCGAAGGGCTTCCAGGACGGCGGCCAGATCTTCCTGCTCACCGGCGTCGGCGGCAGCCTCGCGGCCGTCATCGCGGAGGGCGACCTCGGCGAGCTGCTGAAGGGCTACTTCTCGGCGTCGGCGACCGCGCCGCTTCTGCTCGTCTGGCTGATGGCGGCCGTCCTGCACATCGCGGTCGGCTCGGTGACGCTCTCGGCGATCACGGCCGCCGGAGTCGTGGCACCGGTCGCGGCGACGCTCGGCCTCGATCCGCTCCTGGTGGCGCTCGCCGCCGGCTCGGGCGCCCTGTTCTGCATCCACGTCACGTCGAACACCTTCTGGCTGCTGCAGAGCTTCCTCGGCCAGTCGGTGCGCGGCGCCCTCAAGTCGGTGACGGTCGGCGTCTCGCTCGCCTCCGTCCTCGCCCTGGGCATGACGCTGCTGCTCTCCCTGTTCCTGCGCTGACGCCTCCTCGTGCAGAAGTCGGTGGCGGGTGGGTCTGCGCGGAGGGTCGCTCCATGAGCGCGCGGTCGGAGCGGGGCGTCCGCCGGGGATGGATCGCCGTCGCGGTGGTCCTCGCCGCGGGAGTCCTCGTCTTCCTGGCCGGCTTCGGATCGGGCAGCTGCACCGACTACGTGAACGCGCCCGGTGTCTGCACGGGCGACTCGCCCGTCGACTCCGTGGCGCGCTGGACCGTGGTCGCGATCGGCGGCGCCGCTGTCGTCTACGCGCTCGTGCGCGCGTTCCGCCGTCGCTGAGCGGGGTCGGCGCCCTGCGCCGCTCCTCCACAGGTGCGCGCCGGGTCGGTCGTCCCCTGCCGGGGCGTCGAGGCGAGTGCGATGTCGGTGGTCCCTGATTCAATACTCGTATGCAGGAATCGAGCGGGACCAGAGCGGCGGAGGTGACGACCGACACGGTCGGTGCGCTCGGCGATCTCGCGGCGCGCCTCGGGTTCGCGTCCGCGCAGGTGCTCCTCGCGCGGGCCGCGGCGCTGCACGCGGCGTATCGGGCGGCCCTCCGCGTCCCGGAGGCCTTCGCGGGCGGTCGTCACCTGTCTCGGAGCGAGTCCCACGACCTGGTCGAGCGATCGATCCGTGCCGAGCTGGCCGTCGCGCTGCGGCTGTCGGAGCGGGCGCTGTCGCACGCACTCGAGCACGCGCTGCTGCTCGTGGAGGATCTCCCGCGCACCCGTGAGGCTCTCGCGGCCGGCCTCATCCTGTGGGAGGCGAGTGAGGTCGTCTGCGCTGCCGCGAGCACTCTGCCGACCGAGTCACGGGCAGCGCTGGACGCGCGCGCCGCGGCAGCGGCCCTCACCACGACGCCGACGCAGCTGCGACGAGCGGTGGGCCGCATCCGGGACGACGTGCACGGGGAGCCTCTCGCGAAGCGGCACGCGCGCGCCCGCGCGGATCGGACGGTGTGGGTGAGTCCCGAGTACGACGGGATGGCCACGCTCTGCGCGGTACTGCCCGCACCCTCCGCGACGGCGCGAGCGAGGAGCCCGCCGGCAGGCGTGACGAGCGCACGCTCGCCCAGCTGCGAGCGGACGCGCTGGCCGATCTGCTGACCGACGGCGACATCGCCGGCACGACCCCGGTCACCGGCCCGGACGACGCGCCGGCGACCTTCGTGTCCGGGGTGCGGGCCGAGGTGCGGCTCACCGTCTCCGCGAGCACCGCCGCCGGCGTCGACGATGCGCCCGCCGACCTCGACGGCTACGGACTCGTCCCCGCCGACATCGCCCGAGAGCTTGTGGGCACCGCTGCGTCCTTCACCCGGGTCCTGATCGAGCCGGAGACCGGGAGGGTCGTCTCCGTCGGCCGCACCCACCGGGTTCCGCCGCCGCGGATGCGCCTGGCGCTGCAGTTGCGCGATCGGACCTGCCGTTTCCCGGGCTGCACCCGTCCCGCGTCCACGTCCGAGGCCGACCACACCATCGAGTGGCGCAACGGCGGCGAGACGGCGCTCGAGAACCTGTGCTCGCTCTGCGCCGGCCACCACCACGTCCGTCACGGCGACCGCTGGACCTACGTCCTCCATCCGGACGGCACCGCGGAGTGGGCCACCCCGACCGGACGCCGAGTCACCACTCGCCCGCCCGGCCTGTCCGAGGACTCACCCGAGCCGCCTCCGTCACCGCGCTTCACGGAGGCGCCACCATCCTTCTGACCGACCTCTCGATGGGCGAGCCCGATCACGTGCGCGTCCGGATCGGTCCGATCCCCGGTGCTGACGCTGCCGCCTGCTCAGACGCCCCAGTTCGCGGACGGCGCGCGGATCGCCGAGATGGTGACCTCGTCGTCCGCGATCGCCATCACCGAATTCACCAGATCGTTGCCGTTCGAGGACCCGACCGAGGTCTCGTCGAACAGGAAGAGCCCGGCGGACTCGGGGCCCGCGCCCTCGAGGATCCCATCGGGGTGCTCCACCCGCACGTCGGCGGTCGCGTCGCCGACCGAGACCCCGCCCAGGGTGCTGACGGCGACATCGCCGACCGTGGGGGCGGTCGCGCCGACCATGAAGTCGGGCTCGGGGAACTCCAGCTCCGGATCTCCCGCGTCGTAGACCTCGGTGTCCTTGAAGTCGAATCCGGGCCACGAGTAGGCCCGCGAGCGGAAGCCTTCATAGGGCACGTCGTCCGACTCGGTCGGCGTGCTGCCGAACGCCTCCGTGAGCGCCGCGATCGCGCCCGTCCCGTCGCGGTAGTCCCAGGTGCCGAGCTCGGCCCCGGAGGCGTCCACCAGCGAGAACGAGATCGGACCGATCAGGAGGCTCGTCGCATCCGCCATCGCGGGCGTCTCGCCGGGGGTGGGCGTCCCGGTACCCGAGTCACTCGGCGCGGAGGAGGAGCTCGGCGCGGAGTCCGTCGATGTCGGCGCGGGGGCCGCCTCGCCGGCGGAGGACGTCGGGTCCGCTCCCGGCTCGGCGGGGACGCAGCCGGCCAGAGCGGTGGCGACGACGGCCGTCAGGACGGCGGCGGTGAGTGTGCGGGAACGGATGTGCATGGCGGAGACCCCCGGAGAGCGGACAGCGGAGGCCCGGATCGTCCCCCTCCGCTCATCCTCGGGCCGTCGAGTCCGCGCTGCGCGCGCGGCGCGGTAACGATCCGGTAAGACCTCCCGCGGCGACGGTGATCGCCGCGACCTCATGACTGCAGGCGTGCTCCTCCGGTGTCCTGATCCGAGAAGTCGAGGAAGTCGAGATCCGAGATGTCGGTCATCTCCTCGCTCCACGCCGGCCGGGCCGGCTGCATCCGCCGCGTCTCCCGCTCGATGGACGCGATCACGTCCTCGTCGACCGGCTCGTCGCCGTGGCTCTTCTCGACCGGGATCGAGAACAGCTGGCTCCCCGGACCGATCAGGAGGTGCGCGTACGCATTGCTCCCGCCCTCGGTGACGACCGGGATCGTGACGACGTCGGACTTGCCGACATCGGCGAGAGCGCGGGCGTAGCGGAGCACGGCCTTGCACGTGATGTCGGCGACGAGGACGAACCCGCTCGCGTAGTGGAGTCTTCTCATACCTTCCACCGCGCGCGCTCCGGGAGCCGGGGCACAGGGGGTTGCCGATCGCGAGGGCCGCGGAACGCCTGCGCGGGTAGGGTGTGACCAGCGTTCACGCCCTGCTCCTGCGGAGATGCGTCTTCATGACGACGACCGAAGGTCCTGTGGTTCCTGTGCTGATCATCCCTCCCCGCGGTGCCTCGTGACGGGCGCCGCGACCGCCCGCTCTCCTGACGGCGACGACGGGGACGGCGACGCCGGCGAGCTCGCTCCGCTGCTCGCGTCGTTCGTGACGATGCTCCCCGTCGACGACGCCGCCGCCTCCACGCTGAGTGATCCGTTCGACCCCGAGGTGCTCGTCGCGACGAGCACGCGCGCCGGTGCGCTCGACGAGGCGCAGATCGATCTCGGCGAGGGACCGGCCTGGCGGGCTTACCGGAGCGGGCGCCCGGTCGAGCTGCACGTCTCCCGCGCCGAGGACGTCGGCTCGTGGCCCTTCTTCTGCTCCGATCTCGCGGCATCTGAGGTGCAGTCGGTGCTGTGCGTCCCCCTCGTCCTCGGCACGCTCGGCGTCGGCGCCGTCTCGCTCTACTGCGACGCACCGGTCGTGTTCGAGCGCGAGGATCTGCATCTGGCGAAGGGCCTCGCCGCGGTCCTGGCCTGCGCGATCATCGCACAGGCGCTCGAGAGGGCGCAGAGCGGCGCCGGCGCGCACGACGCGGCGCTGTCCCGCCGCGAGGTCCATCAGGCGACCGGGATGGTCTTCAGCCAGACCGGATCCTCCACCGACGAGGCACTCCTGATGATCCGCGCGCACGCCTTCGCCACCGGCACGACCGTCCGCGAGGTCGCGTCGCGCGTCGTCGCGCGAACCCTGGACTTCACTCCCGACGCTGCGTCGGACGACGGAAAGTAGGACCTCGCATGCCCACCACGACTCACGAGCAGATGCTCCTCGAGACGCTGACCGCCGTCGCCGACACCCTCGTCGACGACTTCGACATCGTCGAGTTCCTCCACGACCTCGTCGAGCGGTGCGCCGCGATCTTCGACGCCGTCGACGTCGGCATCGTCCTGGCCGACCCGCACGGCGACCTCGTGGTGATGGCCTCGACCAGCGAGCGGATGCACCTCATCGAGGCGCTGCAGCTCTCGGCCGGCGACGGCCCCTGCATGGAGTCGTACACCACCGGCTCCGCGATCACCGCGGGCACGCTCGACGACATCCAGAGCCGGTGGCCGGCGTTCGCCGAGGGAGTGGGGGAGTCGGGCTACCAGTCGGTGCACGCCGTGCCGCTGCGCCTGCAAAGCGAGACGATCGGGTCGCTGAACTTCTTCAGCGACCGCGCGGGCGAGCTCGGGCCGAGTGACGTCCGGGCTGCGCAGACCATCGCCGACGTCGCGACCATCGGGCTCGTTCAGCAGCGCACCGTCCGGGAGGCGTCCGTCGCCCGCGATCAGCTGCAGCTCGCCGTGAAGGCGCGCGTGCTCATCGAGCAGGCGAAGGGCGCCATCGCGCACAGCAGGACCGTCGACATGGAGACGGCGTGGGACATCCTCCGCGACCTCGCCCGCTCGCGCCGGGCCAGCGTCTCCGACACGGCCCGCGGCATCATCGACCGGGTCGTGCCGCTGGACGCCTAGGGCGACGGCGAGCGGTCGGCCGTCTCGGCGCGGTGGTCGAGGGCGACGATGAATCCGCCCACGAGCCGTTCGAAGCTGCGATCGATGTCGGCGCTCCACTGGAACGCCCCGGCCGTCTCGTACGAGACGAACCCGTGCAGCGTCGAGCGGAAGGCGCGGATGGCGTCGACGGCGTCGTTCCCGTCGAGCCGGTAGGCGGTGAGCACGTCGGCGATCACCTGGACCGCGGCGACCGAGATCGCCTCGTCCTCGACGTCGCCGGGAGCCGGCATCCGGTTGGCCGCCTCGTAGCGGGCGGGATGCTGCAGCGCCCATGCGCGGTAAGCGTGGGACATCGCCGAGATCGCCTCCGCTCCCGAGCGGCCGGCGGAGGCCCGCGCGAGCACCTCGCCCAGATCGCGCTTGGCCCGGACTGCGATGTCGCGGTGCAGGCCGGCCATCGAGTCGATGTGCTTGTAGAGGGAGGGCTGACGGACGCCGAGCCGCTCGGCCAGGGCGGAGAGGGTGAGCGTCGCGAGACCGACCTCGTCGGCCATCGCGGCGGCCTCCTCCGCGACGCGGTCGCGGGTCAGTCCGGCCCTAGGCACGGGGGCCGTCGTTCAGTGGAGTCATGACCTCATCCTGCTCGTCTTGTCAGCTAATATCAATAGCTAATGGCTATTGACTATAGCTTTGGGCTGGGCCACGCTGAGTCCATCACCCACCGCGAACCCGGAACGGAAGACATCATGAGCATCGTCCTCGCCACCACGGTCGACATCACCGCCACCCCCGACGAGGTCTGGGAGGTCCTCTCCGACTTCTCCTCGTACGGCGAGTGGAGCAACCTCTCCCGCATCGACGGAACGCCGGAGCTCGGCACCACGCTGACGATGCGGATGCCCGGGTTCTGGTTCTCGTCCGACGTCACCGACGTCACCGAGGGCCGCCTGCTGCAGTGGTCGGCGACGATCCTGACGGCGCGCCTCTTCCTCGGCGAGCACACCTTCACCCTCGTCGGCAACGACGACGGCACGACCCGGGTCCACAGCACCGAGACGTTCTCCGGGATCCTCACGAAGCCGTTCGAGGGCCTCTTCGCGAAGAACCACGACGACGGCGGCTACGCGGCGTTCAACGCGGCGCTGAAGGGCCGGGTCGAGGCCCGCGCGCTGCAGGCCGCCTAGCGCCTGCTCAGTACACGAACCACTGCAGCCACTCGCGGTTGTGAGCGTGCACGAGCGCGAGGAACACGACCAGGTCGAAGAGCAGGTGCACGCAGATCACATAGGTGAGCGACTTCGTCTTCGAGAAGATGTAGCCCTGAAGCAGCGCGAAGGGGATCGTGAACGCCGGAGCCCACTCGCGGTAGCCGAGCTCCCAGAGGAACGACACGAAGACCACGGCCTGCAGGATGTTCGCCTGCCACATCGGGAGGTGGCGGCGCAGCACGGCGAACACGACGCAGATGAAGAACAGCTCGTCCCAGATTCCGACGAACCCGACGCCGACGAACAGGCGCGCGATCTCGTCGGGCGCAGAGATCGCCGGCCAGTTCAGGTAGGCGCCCGAGCGGATGAAGTAGAACGGCAGCAGGATCCAGCCGAGCACGACGACCGCCGGCAGGTAGGACTTCTCGAGGGTCGTCCAGCGCTGACCGGTCCGCAGCGGGAAGCGGATGATCCGCCGCTTCGTCCCGTAGTGGTCGATCGCCCAGGGCACGGCGACCGCCGCCGAGAGCACGAACCCCATCAGCGCCATGTTGGGGTAGTCGAGGTTGGCCTCGACCGAGATCGTGCTGACGACGACCAGCCCCGCCGCGATCAGCGACAGGTCGACGGCGAGAGTGCGGTCGATGAGGAGCGCCAGCAGGAGGCTCGCCGCGAGCACGAGGTAGCCCGCGATCGGCAGGCGCAGACCGAACAGCAGCAGTGCCGAGAGCGAGATCCCTGCGGCCGGGGCGAGCGCGGGTTTCACGGTCCCAGGGTAGGCGGAGGATCCTGCTCCGGGGTACTTTCACAGTGAAGTGTTATCACCATGAAGCTATCGTGGTCGGAGGCGGCACGAGGTCGCCTCGGAACGGAAGCGATCCACCATGCCCCCCACCTCCATTCCCCGCGTCCTCGTCACCGGCGCGAGCATCGCCGGGCCAGCCCTCGCCTGGGGCCTCGAGCGGTCCGGCTTCGACGTCACACTGCTCGAGCGCTCCCCGGCCCAGCGCGAGACCGGGCAGAACATCGACATCCGCGGGATCGGCCGAGACGTCGTCGATCGGATGGGCATCCGCGAGAGGGTGATGCAGAACCTCACCGGGGAGCAGGGCACCCGGTACGTCGACGACGCGGGGCGCCCCTACGCCCTGTTCCCCCGCGCGGAGGGGGAGGACGGCCCGACCGCCGAGATCGAGATCCTCCGCGGTGCCCTCGCGCAGATCCTCGTCGATCTCGTCTCCGACTCCGTCGACCTCCGGTACGGCGACTTCATCGCGGGGGTCGAGCAGGACTCCGCCGGCGTCGACGTCCGATTCGACAGCGGAGCCGCCGAGCGCTTCGATCTCGTCGTCGTCGCCGAGGGGCGCAGCTCGCGGACACGGCGGCTCCTCTTCGCCGACGAGACCGAGTACCGCGACTTCGGCGTCAGCATCACCTACGGCACGATCGACCGCCTCGACTCCGATGTCGACCAGTGGGACTGGTACACCGCCACGAGGGGCCGGGTCGCCTCGATCCGTCCCGACAACCTCGGGACGATCCGGGCGAGCATGTCGTTCGAGTCCGAGCCGATGGGGTTCGAGACGCTGCCCGTCGACGTGCAGCTGTCGATCCTGCGCGAGCGGTTCCGCGGTGCGGGCTGGCAGACCGAGCGCATCCTCGACGGATTCGACGCTCGCCCCGACGAGTTCTACACCCAGCGGATGGAGCAGGTCGTCGTCTCGCGCTGGAGCAGGGGCCGCGTCGTCCTCCTCGGCGACGCGGCATGGGGATCGGGTCCGACGGGCATGGGCACGACGCTGTCGCTCGTCGGCGCGCACATCCTGGCCGGAGAGCTCGCGGCGGCCGCCGCTCCGCAGCAGGCCTTCGCCCGCTACGAGCGGCTGCTCCGCGGCTACGCCGACAGCGCGCAGGGCCTTCCCCCGGGCGGGGCTCGACTCCTGCACCCGTCGACCCGGGCCGGAGTCAGGGCGATGCGGACCCTGTACCGCATCGCCTCCGCTGCGCCGCTGCGCCGCTTCGCGCAGAGCACCCTGCTCACCAGCGCGCGGAACGTGCCCGACCTGCCGAGCTACCCGAGCCTCGCGAGGTGACGGGCGCCTTCCGCGACACGGCAGAATCCCAGGCATGACCGACCTCCGCTCCGAGACCCTCGAGGCCCTCCGCCGCTACGCGGTGCGCTACCAGGAGTCGTCGCACCACTTCGCGACGTGGATGCGACTCCCCACGACCGACGGCGTGGCACTGGGCGAGATCCTCTGGGCCGAGAACGCGGGCGACCCGCTCTCGGCCGCGCGACTCCGGCTGCGGATCGGTCTGACGTCGGGCGCGACGAACGCCCTCGTCAACCGCCTCGAGGAGCGCGGCCTCGTCCGCCGCAGCCGCGAGAGCACCGACCGGCGCATCGTCAGCCTCCGCGCGACCGAGACGGCACGGCGCGAGAGCAGCGGGTTCCTCGGCAGCCGTGCCGAGGAGCTGGACACCGCCCTCGCGGAGTACGACCCGGCGACCCTCGCGACGATCCGCGACTTCCTCGATCGCTTCGCCGACGTCCTCCCGGTCGGCGAGCCCACCTGATCCGCGAGCCCACCTGATCGACGAGTCGCACCCGCGGCGTGTCTCCTCCGCGTGACGCGCCTGCCGGACGCGTGCGCACGGCAGAATGGGGCGGGATGACCTCCACACCCCCGCCTCTCGGCCTCCTCCTCGACGTCGACGGCCCCATCGCGAGCCCCGTGACCCGCACGATCTCGATCCCGGCGATCGCCGACGACCTCGTCGCGCTCGCCAACGCGGGCATCCCGATCGTCTTCAACACCGGGCGCTCCGACGCGTTCCTCCGCGAGCGGGTGCTGCCCTCGCTCCTCGAGCGCGGTGTCTCGGCCGACGCCCGCATCGTCTGCGTCTGCGAGAAGGGTGCCGTGTGGTTCACGGTCGACTACCGCGGCACCTCCGAGCCGATCGTCGACGAGTCGCTCGCGATCCCGGAGGCGGTGGCGCGCGATCTCGAGCGGATGATCCGCTCCGACTACGACGACCTGGTCTTCTTCGACGAGACCAAGCGCGCGATGGTGTCGGCCGAGCAGCTCGTCGACCTCTCGAGCGAGGACTACCTCGAGCGGCAGCTGGTCTTCGACGCCGACGCGCTGCAGATCATGACGGCTGCGGGCCTCGGGGTCGAGCGCCGGGGCATCCGCTACCCGGACGACTCGGGGAAGGTCGAGTACCGCATCGACCCGACCGTGATCTCGACCGACATCGAGTCGAACCGCCTCGGGAAGGACCTGGGCGCCCAGCGCGCCGTCGAGCTGCTCGGCGCGACGGGCGCGATCCCGCAGCGCTGGCGCACGGTCGGCGACTCCCGGAGCGACTACGCCATGGCCGACTGGCTCTTCGAGCACGCGTACGACGTCGCGCACGTCGACGTCCGCCCGGCCGAGGGCGTGCCCGAGAAGCCCTACCCCGTGCTCGTGGTCGACGGCCTGATCAATGACGAGGCCGGCGCGAGCGTGCTGAAGCGCTGGACCGAGCTCGTGGCCGACGACACGACCCCCGAGGTCGGCGGCGGGATCTCGCTCCACGCCCGCGACTGATCCGCCACCCCTCGTCCGGATCGGCGGGGGTCGCTAGCGTTCGAGGCATGAGAATCGCAGTCACCGGTGGATCCGGCAAGCTCGGCCGCAACGTCGTCACCCGCCTCCGGGCGTCGGGCCACGACGTGTTCAACCTCGACCGTGCGGGGGAGCGCGGGGCGGGCTTCGTCCGCATCGACGTCTCCGACTACGGCCAGGTCGTCGACGCCCTGCAGTCGGTGAACGACCAGTACGACGGAGTCGACGCCCTCGTGCACCTCGCCGCGATCCCGGCTCCCGGGATGGTCCCCGACATCGCCACCTTCCACAACAACATGACGTCGACGTTCAACGTCTTCCACGCGGCGATCCGCGCGGGCATCCGCACCATCGTGCACGCGTCGAGCGAGACCGTCCTCGGTCTGCCGTTCGACGAGGCGCCGCCCTACATCCCCGTCGACGAGAAGTACCCGGCCCGCCCGGAGTCGGTGTACTCGCTGACCAAGGTGCTCGAGGAAGCGCTCGCCGTCGAGCTCTGCCGCTGGCACCCGGACCTCAAGATGATCGGCCTGCGCTTCTCGAACGTCATGGACGAGGCGGACTACGCCGAGTTCCCGTCGTTCGACTCCGACGCCCTGGCCCGCAAGTGGAACCTCTGGGGCTACATCGACGGCCGCGACGGAGCCCAGGCGGTCGAGAAGGCGCTCGAGCTCGACGCGACCGGGTACGACCGCTTCATCATCGCGGCCGCCGACACCGTCATGACGCGGCCCAACGCCGAGCTGGTCGCCGAGGTCTTCCCCGGCGTCGAGATCCGCGGCGAGCTCGGAGTGAACGACACCCTGCTCTCGATCGACCACGCCCGCGAGGTCCTCGGCTACGCCCCCGAGCACTCCTGGCGCGACTCGCAGAGCTGACGCCACACCGGGAGCCCTCTGGGGAGCACCTCCGGCTCGTAGAAACACGTTCGGCTCGCAGGAATCCGCGGATTCTGCGAGCCGAACGTGGTTTCACGAGCCGGAGGTCAGGGGGTCTGACGCTCAGTCGGGGATGTAGTTGAACGAGTCGGGGTCGGGCCCGGTCCGCTGGTCGCGGTTGAGCGCCGTGATCGCCGTCATCGACTCGTCGTCCAGCTCGAAGTCGAAGAGAGCGAAGTTCTCCTCGACGCGGGCGCGTGTCACCGACTTCGGGAAGACGATGTCGCCGCGCTGGAGGTGCCAGCGCAGCACGACCTGGGCGGGGGAGCGGCCGACGTTGCCGGCGATGCGCGTGATGGCCTCGTCGTCGAGGACGAGCCCCTGCGCGATCGGCGACCACGCCTCCGTGGCGATGCCGTGCTCCGTGCCGTAGGCGCGCAGCTCCTCCTGGGTCAGGTAGGGGTGCACCTCGATCTGGTTCACGGCCGGGACGATGGTCGCCTCGGCGCGGAGCCGGTTGAGGTGATTGGTCTGGAAGTTGGAGACGCCGATCGCCTTCGCCTTGCCGCTGCGGTAGATCTCCTCCATCGCCTTCCAGGTCTCCAGGTAGTCGCCCACGTTCGGCAGCGGCCAGTGGATCAGGAAGAGGTCGACGTAGTCGAACTGCAGCTCGCCGAGGGTGACGTCGATCGCGGCGAGAGCGTCCTCGCGGGCGTGGAAGCCGTTGTTCAGCTTGCTCGTGACGAAGACCTCCGAGCGGTCCAGGCCGGAGGCGCGGACGGCCTCGCCCACGCCGGCCTCGTTGCCGTACATCTCGGCGGTGTCGATGTGGCGGTAGCCGACCTCGAGCGCCGCGAGAGTGGCGTCCTTGGTCTCGGCGGGATCGATCTGGAAGACGCCGAATCCCAGCTGGGGGATCTCGACTCCGTTGTTCAGGGTGATCGTGGGGACAGTGTTCTCGTCCGAGCTCATACTCGAGCGTCCTTTCGTCGGTGTGCAGGTTCCAGTCCAGGCCCCGGAGCCTCTCGGCTGCAAGGCCTTGCGCGGCGCGCGAACACGACGAAGGCCCCGGCGCGGACGCCGGGGCCTTCGAGTCGCGTGATGCTTACGCGCGGGACTTGCGGCCCGTGATCGCGCCGTAGATCAGCAGGACGATGATCGCGCCGACCACCGCGAGGATGATGCTGACGAAGTTGAAGCCCATCGGGTCGTCGCGCCCGAAGAGCGCTCCGCCGATGAATCCGCCGAGCAGCGCGCCGACGATGCCGAGGATGATGGTGATGATCCAGCCACCGCCCTGCTTGCCGGGGAGGATGAGCTTTGCAAGTGCCCCGGCGATGAGGCCGAGGACGATCCAACCGATGATGCCCATGGTGTTTTCTCCTTAGTGTCAGTGCTCGATCGGCCGTTCCGATACGAGCGTCGACGCCGGTCGTGATGGCGTCGTGAGTCGAGTGGTGACGGTCAGCGGAGGGAGCGCTGCACCTTGTCGCGAGCCTTGGCTGCGACCTTGGCGAAGTGCTTCGCTTCACGCTTCGAGGTCTTCTTGAGCTTCTTGCGCGTCTTCTTCGTGGCGGGGTCGTTCCACACGCCGAGCGCGAGGTGGCGGAGCTCTTCGTAGCGACCACGGCCGGCGCGAGCACCGAAGACGTAGGCGGCGAGAGCGACGAGTGCCAGCAGGACGAGGCGGGGATTCATGCAGTGACCCTTCCGACGGAGAGCACGGGGCGTGCTCGTCACCTACTGTGGCTCGCCGGGAGACTCGTGACAATTCAGGGCCAGACCATTGACAGCGGCCCCTGTCGTCGTGCGACGCGGGCGCGCTCAGGGTCTCAGGCCGGGGAGCAGGCTCGCGCGCCGAGGTCCGATCCGCTCGCGAAGCGCTCGTGCAGGTACGCGCCGTAGCCGCCCGTGACGCGGTTGTCGCGGCGGCCGGAGGTGACCACCTCGCCCCGGTCGGTGGCCCCCACCGCTGCGCCGGTCGCGCGCAGCCGGTCGACCAGGCGGACGTCCTCGTGCAGCGGCTCCGCTCCGAAGCCGCCCGCGGCGAGGTAGGCGCTGGCTCTGACGCCGAGGTTCGCTCCGTGGATGCTGCCGATCGACTCCTCCCGGGCGCGGGTGTCGAGCCACCGGCCGTACATCTCCGGGTCCAGGTCGGCGGGCTCGGGGCGCACGGTCCCGAGCAGGGCGTCGTGCTCGCGTGCGTGCTCGACGTGGGCGCGCAGCCAGTCGACCGGCACGATCGAGTCGGCGTCGGTGTTCGCCAGCCAGATCCGGTCGGAGGCGGCGCTCGCGTCGGCGAGGGCGTGCGCGATCCCCGCGGCGCGGGCCGCCCCGACTCCGCAGCGCTCGATCTCGAGCACCTCGGCTCCGGCCGACCGGGCGCGCTCGGCGGTCGCGTCCGAGCAGCCGTCGGCCGCGACGACGAGCCGCACTTCGACCCAGGGGTGCGACCGCGAGAGGTGCTCGGCGCTCGCGACGACCGAGGCGACGAGTCCGCCGATCCGCTCCTCCTCGTCGTGCGCGGGGACCACGACGAGGACGTGCTCGATCGGGACCGCGTCGATCGGCCCGTCGATCACAGCAGCCCCGTGCGCCGCGCGGCCGAGCGCCCGTCGCGGGAGTGCACCTCGAGCAGGACGTCCTCCTCCTCGTGCCGCACCAGCCGGTGCAGGCCGAGGCGCCCGACGGCGCGCTGCACCGCGTCGCCGTCGAGCTCGACGCCCTCGATCGGGTGCCGCCAGTGCACCGTGACCAGATCCCCACCGGGCGCGAGCTCGTCGAGGATGCCCGTCAGAGCGTCCTCGAGCGCCGGCTCCCCGAGGTAGTAGCCGACCTCCGAGAGCACGACGAGATCGAACGGACCCTCCGGCACGCCGCGGGTGATGTCGTGGTGCTCGACCCGGACGTGCTCGAGGGCGGCGAGACGGCGAGCGGCCCGGTCGACCGCGGCGGCCGAGACGTCGACGGCGAGCAGCCGGTCCGCGCGAGCGGCGAGAGCCTCGGCGAGCACGCCGATCGAGGCGCCGATCTCGAGGACCGATCCGTAGCGCTGCTCGGGCAGGCTCGCCAGGGTGAGGGCGCGCTTGCGCTCCTCGTACCAGCGGCTCGTGTACCCCCAGGGGTCCTCGTGCCGCGCGTACAGCTCGTCGAAGTAGCTCATCCGCGCACCCGCACCAGTCGGTCGCCGCCGGCGAAGGTCCGGAGGAAGAGCGGGTGCAGCACCGCGTCCGTCCCGCCGGGTCCCGGCGCGGTCTGGCTCCGGTAGCAGTCGAGGGCCGCCCGCTTGCGCCCGGCCGCCTCCGCGTCGAGCTCGACCTTCACCAGCTCGGGCCACGGCACCTCCTCGTGCGCCGGGTCCGCCCAGTGCCACAGCCAGATCGGCGCCGCCAGCGCGGGATGCCCGAGCTCGGCGGCGACCTCGGCGCAGATCTCGCCGACGACGCGGTGGTCGCGGTGGCCGTCGCGCGCCCAGGTCGAGATCAGCAGCACGCTCCCCGCCGGTCCCGTGGCGCGTGCCCGCACCTCGTCGACGATGCGCTCGCGGTGGTCGGGCGTCGCCGAGTCGGGCACCTCGAGGTACGCGAGTCCGATGCCGTCGCCGAGCCGCGCCAGCGCCTGCTCGGCCTCGTGCCGCCGCTCGTCGGCGAGGTCGGCGGAGGCGCCTCCGTGCGCCGCCGCTCCGTCCGTCACGATCACGACGTCCACCGGTGTCCCGAGACGGCGCGCGAGCGCGATCGTGCCCCCGCAGCCGAGCGTCTCGTCGTCGGCGTGCGCCACGACGACGAGGATCCGCTCGACGGCCGGCGCCGCGAGAAGACCCTGCTCGAGCACGGGGAGGCGGTCGAACCGGCCGTCCGCCCGCCAGACCTCGAGCGGCGTGCCCTCGAGGTGGCCGTCGAAGCTCACCACCGGGCCACCGCCCCGGAGGCGAGGACCGCGCGGCCGAGCGACTCGTCGTCGCGCTCGGCGTGGTGCTGGCGGAGGTAGAGGGAGAGGTCGGCGACCCGCTTGGCGTGCTCGGCGTCGAGGGCGAGCGGAGCCGGTCCGAGCGCCCGGCCGGCACGCAGGAGGATCTCCTCCGCGGCCCCAGCGACGCTCGCGCGGACCCGCTTGGCGAGCAGGGAGCCGTCGGGCCCCTGCGCCCGGCCGTCGTCGATCAGCGCGGCGGCCTCGTCGAGTGCGCGCCGAGCGGCCGACAGCGCCGTGTCGATCGCGCCGAGGTGCGCGAGCAGGTGCGGATCCGCGCGCAGCTCGGCCGCCCGCGCGACGGTCGCCGCCACTCCGAGGGCCCCGCCGTGCCAGCAGGCGGCCACGCCGATGCCGCCCCAGGCGAAGCCGGGCCGCGACAGGTACCAGCCCGCCTCGCCGACCGCCCGGGCCGGTGCCGCGGCGAAGCGGACCGGGCCGCTCGGGATCTCGACGAGACCCCGCGCGTGCCAGGCGCCCGCCTCCGGGACCGCCCGTCCGTCGCCGAGAGCGACGGCGAAGAGACGGCGCTCACCGGAGGCGTCGCCGACGTGCGCGGTGACCAGCGCGGCGTCGAGGCGGTCGGCCAGCGAGCACCACGGCTTCACTCCGTCGAGCAGCCAGTCGGCGCCGGAGGGGCGTGCGACGAGCGGCTCGTCCCCGCCCTCCGCGGCGAACACTCCCCAGGTCGCGTCGGCGGCGATGCCGACGTCGGAGGGGGCGAGTTGCGCCTCGGCGAGGATCGCCCGCGCGTCGAGGTGCGGCTCGACGGCCCTGGCGACCCCGAGGTCGTGCCGGGCGAGCCGCTCCAGCAGCGCGAGGAGCTCGGCGGTGCGACCCGACCCGGGCAGCGGCGCGTCGGCGCCGATCCCGCGGGCCAGGGCGAGCGCGCCGTCGACGTCGTCGGGCAGGCGGTCGTCGGGCAGGGGGGCGGGGTCGAGGGGATCCATCCCACTCGACGCTACGCAGTCCGAGAGCCCCCGGGAGCCCGATTGCCGCGGGAGCCCCCGCGGTGCTAGCGGAGGGACCGCCGTCAGACGCCGAAGTCGAGGGCGTTGATCCGCTGCAGGAGCCCCGCGAACAGCTCGACGTCGCCGACGTCCCAGCGGCGCAGCTCCTCGTGCATCAGCGCCCGGTTCGAGCTGCGGATCTCGCGCAGCCGCTCGGCCGTGCGCTCCGTCACCGCGAGGATCGTCACGCGCCCGTCCGCCGGGTCCGGTGTCCGCGCCAGGAATCCCAGCCGGTCCAGCGCCGAGATCTGGCGGCTCAGCGCCGACTTGTCCATCTCGAGCAGCTCGGCGAGGGCACCGGAGGGGAGCGGGCCGCGACGCTCCAGCGCCGACAGGATCCGGTAGCCGAGCGGCGACAGCTCCGGATGCAGCTGCTCGGCGTACGAGCGCATCGCCGCTCGGAACCGGGTGAGGAGGGTGCTCAGCTCGCCCTCGACCGAGGCGATCGCGGAGTCGGCACCGGGCGACGAGGACGGAGCGGTCATGACTCCATGATTCCCGTCCGGCCACCGCCCCGCCGACTCCGACTTGCGCCGGACCCCTGTCGCGTCGTACGCTCTCCGGAGCCAAAGACCGCCGGTTTCCGGTGTGCGCACGAGCAGGGGCCCAGGCCTCCGCGAGATCGCCACCGGACGAAGGATTCGCAGAGCGAATGGCCCGCGCAGGTGTGCAAGAGAATCAGAACCGCGATTCATCGCGACTCCCGAAGCTCCCGCGCTCCTGCGCCGGAGCTTTTTTCTTTGCCTGCTTTCGGGCTACCGGCACGAGAATTCACAGGAGTAACCATGGCGAACAAGGAAGCCTCGGTCGCCGAGCTCACGGACAAGTTCCAGAGCTCGACCGCCGTTCTGCTGACCGAGTACCGCGGTCTCACTGTTGCTCAGCTCAAGACGCTGCGCAAGGACATCAGTGAGCACGCGACCTACGCCGTGGTGAAGAACACGCTGACCAAGATCGCGGCGAACAACGCCGGGATCACGTCATTCGACGACGAGCTCGCCGGCCCCTCGGCCATCGCGTTCGTGCACGGCGACCCTGTCGCCGTGGCCAAGTCGCTGCGTGCCTTCGCCAAGGCAAACCCTCTGCTCGTGGTCAAGGGCGGTTACTTCGACGGTAACCCGCTGACCGCAGAAGAGGTGGGCAAGCTCGCCGACCTCGAGTCCCGCGAAGTTCTGCTCGGCAAGCTCGCCGGCGCCTTCAAGGCCTCGCTGTTCGGTGCCGCATATCTGTTCCAGGCGCCGCTGTCCAAGGCCGTTCGCACGGTCGAGGCGCTGCGCGAGAAGCAGGAGTCCGCGAGCTGATCCGTTCCCCTCGGGAAACGGTGCGCACGCGGTTCGTAGACAAGAAAAACTAGGAGAAAAATCATGGCAAAGCTCACGCAGGACGAGCTCATCGAGGCTTTCAAGGAGCTCACGCTCATCGAGCTCTCTGAGTTCGTCAAGAAGTTCGAAGAGGTCTTCGAGGTCACCGCCGCCGCGCCCGTCGCCGCTGCAGGCGCCGCCGGACCGGCCGCCCCCGTCGAAGAGGTCGAGGAGCAGACCGAGTTCGACGTCGTGCTCGAGGCCGCCGGCGAGAAGAAGATCCAGGTCATCAAGGAGGTCCGCGCGCTCACCAGCCTCGGCCTCGGCGAGGCGAAGGCAGTCGTCGACGGCGCCCCCAAGGCTGTCCTCGAGGCCGTCAACAAGGAGACCGCCGAGAAGGCCAAGGCCCAGCTCGAGGCCGCCGGCGCGACCGTCACCGTCAAGTAGTCAGCACTCCCCGGCTCCGGCCGGTCGCAGGGCGTCGTCTCCTCGGAGGCGGCGCCCTGCGTCGTTCCCGGGCTGCTTCCGCGCGGGCTCTAGGATCGGAGGGTGACAGCACCCGATCCGCTCGCCGGCCTGCCGGCCCGCGACGTCCCGCCCAGCGAGGTCTCGCTGAGCGAGCTCCTGAGCGACTTCGTCTCGGTCACCCACCGGATCACGCGGCTCGCGGCGCAGGCGACCGACAACCAGGAGTCGCAGGCCGTCTGGCGCACCCTCTCGGTGCTGCTGTCGATGGGTCCGATGCGGCTCGGCGAGCTGGCCGTGCAGAGCCGGGTGTCGCAGCCCACCATGACCAAGATCGTGAAGAACCTCGTCGAGGCGGGCTGGCTCGACCGCATCGCGGACCCGGCCGACGCGCGCGCCTGGCAGATCGCCCTCGCCGGAGCCGGTGCGGACGCGCTCGCGGCGTGGCGCTCGCAGCTCGGCGACGCGCTGACCCCGATCTTCGACGACCTCTCGCCGGAGGACCGCCGCGTCCTCGAGCGCGCGGTCGAGATCATGCACGAGCGCCTCGTGGTGGCCCCGCGCCCCTGACCGTCACGCCCCTGACCGACACGCCCCTGTCCGTCAGGCCCCGGTCCGCACGCTCCTCGGCGCCGAGGTGCTCGTCCTGATGACGAGGGTGGCCGGGATCGTCGTGTGACGCGCCGGGGGAGGAGCCTCGCCCCGGGCGCCCGCCGCCAGTGCCTCCAGGAGGAGCTCGACCGCCAGCTCGCCCTGCTGCCGTGGATCCTGCCTGATCGAGCTGAGCCCGAACAGCTCGGCGAGGGGATGGTCGTCGATCCCGATCACCGAGAGGTCCTCTGGCACCGACAGGCCGAGCTCGCGCGCCGCGAGGATGATCCCGATCGCGATCTCGTCGGAGGCGGCGAAGATCGCCGTCGGCCGTGTCCTCGGGTCGCCGAGGACCTGCCGGCCCGCCCGGTGCCCGCCCGGGATGTCGAACCTCGTGGGGACGAACGAGGCCGGGTCGTACGGGAGGCCGGACGCGCGCACCGCGTCGCGGAACCCGTCGCGGCGCTTGGTGTGCACGTGGAAGTCCATCTCCTCCTCCGCGAGACCGCCGATGTGGACGATGCGCTCGTGCCCGAGGGAGAGCAGGTGCTCGGTGGCCAGGCGGGCGGCGGCGACGTCGTCGATGCTGAAGGTGGGTATGCCGGGGAGCTCGCCGCCGATGCCGACGACCGGCCTGCCCAGCGCGAGGAGCGCCTCCGTCTCGTCGGGCGAGATCTCGAGGGTGACCGCGACGATCGCGTCGACGCGCTTGCGGACGAGGTAGTACTCGAAGACGCTGCGGCGCGCGTCGAGGTGCTTGTCCATCGTGTACAGCAGCAGGTCGTAGCCCGCGGCGAGGAGGGCGTGCTCGATCCCCTCGATGATGCCGCCGAAGAACCACTGGTTGATCCTGGGGATGATGACGGCGATGTTGTTGCTCCGCCCGGTGACCAGGCTCGAGGCGTTCGCCGAGACGACGTAGCCGAGGCTCGCTGCGGCGCCCTCGACCCGCTGCTTGGTGCTCGCCGAGACGTAGCCGCGGCCGCTGAGGGCGCGCGAGACGGTCGCCTTCGAGACCCCGGCGAGTTCGGCGACCTCTTCGATGCCCGGCACGGCGTCCTTCCCGACCGTCCGGCGTCGATGCTGGAAACGGTTCCAGGAATGTATACCCCGTAGGGAGGAGGACGGCCACCTCCGGATCGGCGCCCGAGGCCGAGACCCCCGCCAGAACCCCGGTTCGACGCCGGATCGTTATCTCAGAGAGCGCTCTATCGCGGCCGTTGTGATTTCATCGGAGTTGTGGAAAGGTTTCCCCCCGTGGGTCCCGCCCACAGCAACCCGGTGATCGGCTCGGAGTTCCTCCTGGCCTCGCCGTCAACAGCATCAGAGTCCTGGCGACCTCGGCTTCGAGCCGCCACAGCCCGCCGGTCCCCGGTCGGGTGCGGCTCACCCGGTCGATCCGAGGCCCGATGCTGAATCACCACTCAATGAGGAGGAAGAATGCGGTCATCCCTGCACCGCCGTATCACCGTCCCGGTCGCCGTTCTGGCAGCCGCGGGAATCGCACTCGCCGGCTGCTCCAGCAGCAGTGACCCCAACGACCCCAACGCCGGTGGCGGAAGCGGAGCCGGCTCGGTCGGCACGGCCGACGGCGTCGTCAACGTCTACGGCACCATCAACGGCGACGAGGCCACCCTCCTCGAGGAGTCCTGGAAGGACTGGGAGGACGAGTCGGGCATCGACATCCAGTACACCGGCGACAAGGGCTTCGAGCAGCAGATCGGCATCAAGGTCCAGGGCGGCGACGTCCCCGACCTCGCGATCTTCCCCCAGCCCGGACTCCTCGCCGACACGGTCGCGTCCGGCAAGGTCCAGGAGCTCCCCGAGGCCGCGCTGGCCAACGTCAAGGAGAACTGGTCCGAGGACTGGCAGAAGTACGGCCAGGTCGACGGCACCCAGTACGGCGCGCCGCTGATGGCGTCGGTCAAGGGCTACGTCTGGTACCAGCCGTCGAAGTTCGCCGAGTGGGGCGTCTCGGTCCCCACCACGTGGGACGAGATGGAGGCGCTCGGCAAGACGATCGCCGAGAAGACCGGCGGACCGTCGTGGTGCGCGGGCTTTGCCTCCGACGCCGCGTCCGGCTGGCCGGGCACGGACTGGATCGAGGACGCCGTCCTCCGCGAGGCCGGCCCCGACGTCTACGACTCCTGGGTCGCGGGCGACACCTCGTTCACCGACCCCGAGATCAAGGCCGCGTTCGACTCCGTCGGATCGATCCTCCTCGACCCGACCCAGGTCAACGCCGGCTACGGCGACGTCTCGTCGATCAACTCGACCGCGTTCGGCGACGTCGCGCAGAACATGGCCAACGGCACCTGCGCGCTGACCCACCAGGCCTCGTTCTTCGAGGGCTTCCTCACCTCCGCGGGAGCCACCGTGGCCGAGGACGGCGACGTGTGGGCCTTCCTCACCCCGCCGGTCAACGCCGATGACGACCAGGCCGTCACCGGTGGTGGCGAGTTCGTCGCCGCGTTCTCGAACGACGAGGACACCGCGAAGGTCCAGGAGTACCTCTCGAGCGCCGACTGGGCCAACAGCCGCGTCTCGCTCGGTGGCGTCATCTCCGCGAACAAGGGTCTCGACCCCGAGAACGCGGGCAGCGACGTCCTGAAGGACTCCATCGCGATCCTGCAGAACCCGGACTCGACGTTCCGCTTCGACGCGTCCGACCTCATGCCCAAGGCCGTCGGCTCCGACAGCTTCTTCAAGGGCATGGTCGACTGGATCGACGGATCGAGCACCGACCAGGTCCTCGAGTCCATCCAGGCCGGATACACCTCCTAGCAGTCACCTGGAGGGTCGTCGCTCCCCGGAGCGGCGGCCCTCCTGTGATGTCCCGAGTCGGGACCGCTGCGGCGGACCCGGGTCTAGGCTTCACCTGAGTTCAGAGTCGCACTCGAAAGGGCGTCCATGTCCGCATTCTTCCAGTGGCTGGCGAGCATCCCCCCGCTCGCTCAGATCCCGCTCATCCTGATCGCCTTCGCGGCGGTCGTGGCGATCATCCTCTTCTTCGTCGAGATCGCCCCGCGTCGCGGCACCGGCTACACCGTCATGAGGCTCGCGATCTGCGTGCTCGTGCCCGTCGCCCTGCTCTTCGCCTTCGGTCTCTACAACTCCGTGATGTGGGTCGCCGTGGTCGCGGCCGTCCTCGGCGGTGCGCTCTTCCTGCTCGACTTCCGATCCCGCAAAGGTGCGGGCTACGGTCTCCAGCTGATCGCGTTCATGGCCCCCGCGGGCTTCTTCATCCTCATCGGCCTGATCTACCCGACGATCACCACGGCGCTCAACGCGTTCATGAAGAACGACGGCTCCGGATTCGCGGGGCTCGACAACTTCGTCTGGGTGTTCACCAGCCCCGACGGCATCACGGCGTTCCTCAACACGGTCGTGTGGGTGCTGCTCGCACCGATCACGGCGACGGCGATCGGCCTCGCGTACGCGGTGTTCATCGACAAGAGCCGCGGCGAGAAGTTCTTCAAGCTGCTGGTCTTCATGCCGATGGCGATCTCGTTCGTCGGCGCGTCGATCATCTTCAAGTTCTTCTACGACGTGCGCCAGGGCGAGCAGATCGGTGTCCTGAACGGCATCCTCACCGCCTTCGGCGCCACCCCGGTCGACTGGCTGGGCCTCGAGCCTTGGAACACGCTGTTCCTCGTCGTCGTCCTGATCTGGACCCAGGCCGGCTTCGCGATGACCGTGCTCTCCGCGGCCATCAAGGGCGTCCCGTCCGAGCAGCTCGAGGCGGCGTCGCTCGACGGCACCAACGCCTGGCAGTCCTTCTGGAACGTCACCGTCCCCGGCATCCGCTCCTCGATCGTGGTCGTCCTGACGACCATCTCGATCGCGTCGCTGAAGGTCTTCGACATCGTCTCGGCGATGACCGGCGGCCGCTCCGACACCACGGTCCTCGCGTTCGAGATGGTCCGTCAGTTCCAGCTCGGCGCCCGCAGCGGCTACAGCGCGGCCCTCGCGGTCATCCTGTTCCTCCTGGTCCTGCCGATCGTCGTCTACAACGCCCGCCAGCTCGCGAAGCAGAGGGAGATCCGATGAGCGCCACCCCGATCCAGGTCCCGGTCGATCGCACCACCCAGCGCCGCCTCGCTCGAGGCGAGTCGAAGATCGAGACCGCCAGCGGCAAGGTCAAGAAGGCCACCACGTCGCGCGGCGCCACCATCGCGGCGCTGATCATCGCGGTCATCTGGACCGTGCCGACGCTGGGGCTGTTCATCTCCTCGTTCCGCCCTGCGAACGACATCAAGACCACCGGCTGGTGGACGATCTTCGCCAACCCGGGGTTCACCCTCGACAACTACGCGAACGCGCTGAACTCGGGCGACAGCCTGACGCTCGGCAAGGCGTTCGTGAACTCGCTCGTGATCACGGTGCCCGCCGCGCTCATCCCGATCACCATCGCCAGCCTCGCCGCGTACGCCTTCGCGTGGATCGACTTCAAGGGCCGCAACACGCTCTTCGTCCTCGTGTTCTCGCTCCAGATCGTGCCGATCCAGATGGCGCTCGTGCCGCTGCTGCAGCTGTTCTCGGACGGCCTGCGCATCGGCAACCTCTACATCCTCCCCGGCCTCGGGGTGAACGGGTTGGACGGCTCGTACGCGAAGGTGTGGATCGCGCACACGGTCTTCGCGCTCCCGCTGGCGATCTTCATGCTGCACAACTTCATCTCGGAGATCCCCGGCGAGGTCATCGAGGCGGCGCGCGTGGACGGAGCCGGCCACGGCCAGATCTTCTTCCGCATCGTCCTGCCGCTCTCGGTGCCGGCGATCGCCTCCTTCGGCATCTTCCAGTTCCTCTGGGTGTGGAACGACCTGCTGGTCGCGACGGTGTTCACCTCCGGGCAGGGCTTGCCGATCACGAAGGCGCTGCAGGATCTCTCGGGCTCCTACGGCCAGTCGTGGGAGCTGCTCACGGCGGGGGCGTTCATCTCGATCATCGTCCCGCTCATCGTGTTCTTCAGCCTCCAGCGGTTCTTCGTCCGCGGCCTGCTCGCCGGCGCCACGAAGGGCTGACGCTCTCCCGCTCCGCCTCCTCGGCCCGGTGCTCCTGCTCGCAGGATCACCGGGCCGTCGGCGTTCGTGCAGAGCACGACTTCGCCGTGGGCGGAAGCCTCGGGCGGTGTCGGCGGGCGGGGATATGGTCGAGCGATGAGCAGGATGGGTGACGTCGCGGCGGGCGGCGGGATGCGCGGCGGAGGGGCACGCGGCAGGATCTCGAGCAGCGACCCCGACCGCCAGCGGCAGGCCAACGCCGACGCCCCGCGGATCGACGGGCTGTTCCGCCGCATCGCCGAGCTGTTCCGCGATCACCGCGCCAAGCTGAGCCTCACCATCGCGCTCGTGCTGGTCGGCGCGGCGCTGACGGTCGTGCCGCCGCTGCTCACCCAGCTCGCGTTCGACCAGGGGCTGTTCCCCGCGGAGGGCGGGCCGGACTTCCCCGTGCTGCTCGAGCTCGTCGGCATCATGGTGCTCGTCTGGGTGCTGTCGGCGATCCTCGGCGTCTGGCAGACCTACCTGACGGCGACCGTCGGCAACACGGTCATGGGGGAGCTGCGGATCCGGCTCTTCCGGCACCTGCAGGCGATGGAGCTGGGCTTCTTCACCCGCACGCGCACCGGAGTCATCCAGTCGCGCCTCGCGAACGACGTCGGCGGGGTCGCGAGCGTGCTGACCAACACCGTGTCGAGCGTGCTCGGCAACACGGTCACCGTGATCGCGGCCGTGGTGGCGATGCTGCTGCTGTCGTGGCAGATGACGATCGTCGCGCTGGTGCTCACCCCCGTCCTCGTGATCGCGCAGCGCCGCGTGGGCCAGGTCCGCGCACGCATCGCGACGAAGACGCAGGAGTCGCTGTCCGAGATGACCGCGATCACGCAGGAGACGCTGAGCGTCTCGGGCATCCTCCTGGCCAAGAGCTTCGGACGCCAGGAGTCGGAGGTGACCCGCTACGCCGACGAGAACGGCCGGCAGATCGACCTGCAGGTGCGCCAGCAGATGTCGGGCCAGTGGTTCTTCGCGACGGTGCAGATCTTCCTCTCGGTGATCCCCGTCGTCGTCTACCTCGTCGCCGCGTGGCTGATCCTCGGCGGGACGACCGTGACCGCCGGCACCGTGGTCGCCTTCACGACGGTCCAGGCGCGACTGATGTGGCCGCTGCTCGGCCTGATGCGCGTCGCGCTCGACCTGCAGACCGCCGGCGCCCTCTTCGCGCGCATCTTCGAGTACCTCGACCTCCGCCCGGCCATCGCCGACCGGGCGGACGCCCGCGAGGTCGAGGGGGAGCTCGGCCGGGTCGAGCTCGACGACGTCGTGTTCCGCTACCCCGACCAGACCGAGGAGGCGCGGCCGACGCTCGACCACGTCTCGGTGTCGATCGCGCCGGGTGAGTTCGTCGCCTTCGTCGGGCCGTCGGGGGCGGGCAAGACGACCATCTCGTACCTCGTGCCGCGCCTGTACGACGTGACGGGCGGCTCCGTGCGCTTCGCGGGGGCGGATGTGCGCGAGCTGCGCCAGGAGTCGCTCGTGTCGCACATCGGGATCGTCAGTCAGGAGACCTACCTCTTCCACGCCTCGATCGCCGACAACCTCCGCTACGCGCGCCCCGATGCGACCCAGGAGGAGCTCGAGGCGGCGGCGCGCTCGGCGAACATCCACGACACCATCGCGTCCTTCCCCGACGGGTACGACACCCTGGTCGGCGAGCGCGGCTACCGCCTCTCGGGCGGCGAGAAGCAGCGGCTCGCCATCGCGCGGGTGCTGCTCAAGGATCCGGCGGTGCTGATCCTCGACGAGGCGACCAGCGCGCTCGACACGGTCTCGGAGCGGATCGTGCAGACCGCGCTCGACGACGCGTCGCGCGGTCGCACGACGATCGCGATCGCGCACCGGCTCTCGACGGTGGTGTCGGCCGATGTCATCCACGTCGTCGACGGCGGTCGCATCGTCGAGTCGGGCACCCACTCCGAGCTGCTGGTGCGCGGCGGGCTCTACGCCTCGCTCTATGCCCAACAGGTGCAGGCGCAGCAGGTCGAGACGGCCGTCGGCGCCTGACGGGCCGGCCGGGTCCGGACTCCGGGTCGGACGGGGTGCGATTCGCAGGCGATCGCGGCTCGGGAGCGCTCTCCTTCGCGCGATCCCCGCCTGATCGGGGTGCTCCTCCTGCAGATCGCACGGCCTCTTGCAGAGTGCACGGGGCTCGTGCGCGCGGCAGGCGCGGACCGCGTCGGCGCCCTCCCGGTCAGGCGGCGGGGCGGTCGGCCAGCATCTGCTCCATCAGGGAGATCTCGGCCTCCTGCGCCTTGACGACCGAGGTGGCGAAGTCGGTGGCGACCGTGTCGCGGCTGCGGGCGAGGAGCGCCTCCGCCATGTCGATCGCCCCGCGGTGGTGGGTGATCATCAGCTGCAGGAACAGGCGGTCGAGGTCGCGCCCGGACAGAGCGGTCAGCTCGTCGATCTGCTCGGGGGTCGCCAGGCCGGGCATGCTCGACGGCACGACTCCGTCCTCGGTGCCCATGCCCATCGACGAGTGCGCGTCGGCGGCGCCGGCGAGGGTCGGGCGCCCCATCCACGTCATCGACGGCTCGGGGGAGGCCTGGGGGAGGCCCCACGAGGTCAGCCAGCCGAAGAGCTGCCCCGACTGCTGCTGCTGCGTGAGCAGGATGTCCTTCGACACGGTCAGCACCTCGTCGTCGGTGCTGCGCTCGTGGGCGATCAGCGCGAGCTGGGCGCCCTGCAGGTGGTGGACCTGCATGTCGCGCGCGAAGCCCGCCTCCGCGCTGGTGCTCGACGGAGTCGCGGTCTGCGAGAACGGGGCGAGGGCGCCGAGCACGTAGCCGCCCGCCGCCCCCAGCAGCAGGGCGACGATCGCGACGGCGGCGATGAGGAGGCGGCCCCTGCTGCTCACCGGGGGCGTCACTGCTTGCCGGGGGCGTCGATGCCTCCGGTGCAGGGCGCGCCGGGCTCGGGCGCGGTGGAGGCCTGCCAGAAGCGCTCGACGAACGCGTCGATCCGCGGGTCGTCGGGGGAGTCGATGGCGACCTGGGCGTCCCAGGCGCTCAGCACGATCGGCGACTCGAGTCCCTCGTAGGGCGAGACGACGGCGTACGTGTCGGGCATCGCCTCGATCAGGGCGTCGACCTCGCTCTGCGGGAGGGAGGGGTCGTAGGTCGCCCACACGGCACCGTGCTCGAGATCGTGCACCGCGTTCTCGTTGGGGACGGGCTGGTCGTAGACGCCGCAGTTCATCCAGACGGAGTTGTGCGGGCCGCCCGCCGGCGGCGTCTGCTCGTAGTCGACGGTGCCGGCGACGTGGGTGGCGTCGTTCTCGAAGGTCTGCAGGCCGTCGATCTGGCGCGCCTCGACGATCTGCTGGTTGCCGATGACCGTGACCGCGACGATCGCCCCGACGGCGAGGACGGCGAGGGCCGAGAGCGACCAGATCCAGATGCGGCCGCTCCGCTTGCGCTTCTCCTGCTCGCGCCGGTAGGCCTCGAGCTTCTCCTGGCGGGCGCGGTTCTTCGCGGACATCGTGTCTCTGGGCACGCGGCGTCTCTCGTTCTGGTGGTGGATGGCGCGCCGGCAGCGGGCGCAGCGCCTGAGAGGCGCTCACAGAGGATAACGAGACAGCCTCCGGATCGGATCAATGCCGGCCGGGACCCTTGATCAGGGGGCGAAGGTGAGCCAGAGGAGCAGGCCGTTCAAGACGATCAGGAAGGCGGCGGCGAGGGTGGCGCCGAGGGTCGTGAACCAGCGGTTCGCCTGGTCGCTCATCAGGCGGCGGTCGCGGGTCAGGATCACCAGCGGCACCAGGGCGAACGGGATGCCGAACGACAGCACGACCTGGCTGAGCACGAGGGCGCGCGTCGGGTCGAAGCCGATCGCCAGCACCAGCAGCGCCGGGATCAGCGTGACCAGGCGCCGGGCGACCAGCGGCACGCGGACCTGCAGCAGCCCGTGCATGATCTCGGCGCCGGCGTAGGCGCCGACCGAGGTCGAGGCGAGTCCGGAGGCGAGCAGGCCGACCGCGAAGAGCGTCGCGACGACCGGGCCGAGGGCGGCGCCGATCGCGGCGTGGGCGCCCTCGAGGCTGTCGGTGCCCGCGATTCCCGAGAGCGAGTGCGCGGCGAGCAGGAGGATCGCGAGGTTCACGGTGCCGGCGATCGCGAGCGCGACGGTGACGTCGATCCGGGTGGCGACCAGGATCCTCCGCCGGGCGCCGACGCCGTCGACGCGGCCGAAGCGGTCGCGGGCGAGCGCGGAGTGGGCGTAGATCGCGTGCGGCATGACGGTCGCGCCGAGGATCGAGGCGGCGAGGAGCACCGACTCCGACCCCTCGAACCGCGGGACGAGGCCGGCGATCGCCGATCCGGCGTCGGGCGGATCGACGACGACTCCGACCGTGAAGCCGACCGCGATCATGACCATGAGCAGCGTGATGACGCGCTCGAACGGCTGCGCGCCTCCGCGGGTCTGCACCAGGAGGAGGACGAGCGACACCGCGCCCGTCACCAGACCGCCGACCAGCAGCGGCAGGCCGAAGAGCAGGTTGAGGGCGATCGCCCCGCCGATCACCTCGGCCAGGTCGGTCGCCATCGCGACCGTCTCGGCCTGCAGCCAGTAGGCTCGCCGACCCCAGCGGCCGCGGAGGCGCTCGCCGAGCAGCTCGGGCAGGCTCCTGCCCGTCATCAGGCCGAGCTTCGCCGAGAGGTACTGGATCAGCCACGCCATCAGGTTGCCGAGGACGACGACCCAGACCAGCAGATAGCCGAAGCGGGCGCCCGCCGTCATGTTGCTGGCGACATTGCCCGGATCGAGGTAGGCGACTCCGGCGACCATGGCCGGACCCAGCAGCCGCAGGAGGTGCGCATCGGCCGGACGCCGCGGCGGTGCGGCGATCGGAGAGGTCATTCGGGGTCCGTTCCGTTCACAGCGGCGGCGCTCGCGGACCCCCACGATAGGGCACTCCGGATCGCGGCGACAGCACCTCGCGCGACCCGGCCAGAGGCCTCTCGAGGGGCTGTCGGGGGCTCCCGTCATACGCTCCGAACCGGTTGGTACCCTGGCGGTATGACCCTCGATCGAGCCCTGCCAGCACGCCCGGAGACCGGGATGGCCTACGCCGAATCGGTGCTCGACCTGATCGGCGACACCCCGCTGGTGAAGCTCGGACCGACCGCCTCCGGAGTGAGCGCGACCGTCCTGGTCAAGGTCGAGTACCTCAACCCCGGCGGCTCGTCGAAGGACCGCATCGCGACCCGCATCATCGACGCGGCCGAGCGCGACGGACTCCTGAAGCCCGGCGGCACGATCGTCGAGCCGACCAGCGGCAACACCGGCATCGGCCTCGCCCTCGTGGCGCAGCAGCGCAGCTACCGCTGCGTCTTCGTGCTGCCCGACAAGGTCGGCGAGGACAAGCGCAACGTGCTCACCGCCTACGGCGCCGAGATCGTCGTGACGCCCACGGCCGTCGCACCGGAGGACCCCGACTCCTACTACTCCGTCTCGGACCGCCTCGCCCGCGAGATCCCCGGCGCGTTCAAGCCGAACCAGTACGCGAACCTCAACGGTCCGCTCAGCCACTACGAGACCACCGGCCCCGAGATCTGGCGCGACACCGCCGGGCGGCTGACCCACTTCGTCGCGGGAGTCGGCACCGGCGGCACCATCAGCGGAGTCGGGCGCTACCTCAAGGAGGTGTCGGACGGCCGCGTGCAGATCATCGGCGCCGACCCCGAGGGCTCGGTCTACTCGGGCGGCGGCGGGCGGCCCTACCTCACGGAGGGCGTCGGCGAGGACTTCTGGCCGAGCGCCTACGATCCGAGCGTCGTCGACCGCATCATCGCCTCGAGCGATGCGGAGTCGTTCGCGATGACCCGCCGCCTCGCCCGCGAGGAGGGGCTGCTCGTCGGCGGCTCGAGCGGGCTCGCCGTCTCGGTCGCGCTCAAGGCGGCGGCCGACCTGGGGCCCGACGACGTGGTCGTCGTGCTGCTCCCGGACGGCGGGCGCGGCTACCTCGGCAAGATCTTCAACGACCGGTGGATGCGCTCCTACGGCTTCCTCGAGATGCCCGAGGAGGGGACGGTCCGCGACGTCCTCCGCGCCCGCGCCGCGAATCCGCAGACCGGCGAGCTGCCCGCGCTCGTGCACGCGCACCCGAGCGACACCGTCCGCGACGCGATCGAGATCATGACGAAGTACGGGGTCTCGCAGCTGCCCGTCCTCACCGCCGAGCCGCCCGTCGTGATGGGCGAGGTCGTCGGAGCGGTCGATGAGCGCGAGCTGCTCGACCGCGTCTTCAGCGGCGCGGCGGCGATGACCGATCCGCTCGGCGCCTCCTCCGGCGACTCGCTGCCGCTGATCGGCCTCGGCGAGAGCATCTCGTCGGCGCGCGCGGCCCTCACCGAGGTCAGCGCCCTGCTCGTCACCGACGAGGGCAAGCCGGTCGCCGTGATCACGCGGCAGGACCTGCTCTCGTTCGCCACCGGGTGACCGGCGCACCTCCCTCCACTCCACCTCGACCCGGAAAGCATGCAGCCATGCCCAAGAAGCAGCACTTCGACACCCGCGCCATCCACGCCGGTCAGGAGTTCGACCCGACCACCGGCGCGGTCGTCCCGCCCGTCTACATGACCTCGACGTTCGTCCAGGACGGCATCGGCGGATTCCGCGGCGGCTACGAGTACGCCCGCTCGGCGAACCCCACCCGCGACTCCCTGCAGGAGCTGATCGCCTCGCTCGAGGGCGCCGACGTCGCCTACTCCTTCTCCTCGGGCCTTGCGGCGGAGGACACGCTGCTGCGCGCCGCGCTCGCCCCCGGCGACCACATCGTGCTCGGCAACGACGCCTACGGCGGGAGCCACCGGCTGATCGACCGGGTGCACGGCGCCTGGGGCATCCGCAACACCGCCGTCGACATGTCGAACCTGCGCGAGGTGCAGCGGGCGATCGTCCCCGGCGAGACCAAGATGCTCTGGGTCGAGACGCCGTCCAACCCGCTGATGACCGTCAGCGACATCGCGGAGCTGGCCGATCTGGCCCACGCGCACGACCTGATCGTCGTGGTCGACAACACCTTCGCCTCCTCGGCGCTGCAGCAGCCGCTGGCGCTCGGGGCCGACGTGGTCGTGCACTCGACCACGAAGTACCTCGGCGGGCACTCCGACGTGGTGGGCGGGGCTCTCGCGCTGCGCTCGGGGCCGCTGGCCGAGAAGATCGGCTTCCTCCAGTTCGCGGTCGGCGCGATCTCGGGGCCGATGGACGCGTGGCTGACGGTCCGCGGCATCAAGACGCTCGCGGTGCGGATGGAGCGGCACTCGAAGAACGCGCAGGCGGTCGCCGAGTACCTCGTCGGGCACCCGGCCGTGACGGCCGTCTACTACCCGGGGCTGCCGAGCCACCCGGGGCACGAGCTGGCGAAGCGCCAGATGTCGGGCTTCGGCGGGATGCTCTCGGTCGAGCTGGCGACGCCGCGGGCGGCGCGGAAGTTCGCGGAGTCGACGAAGCTGTTCCAGCTCGCGGAGTCGCTGGGCGGGGTCGAGTCGCTGATCGGGTACCCGAGCGAGATGACGCACGCCTCGGTCAAGGGCACGCCGCTCGAGGTGTCGGAGTCGCTGGTGCGGCTCTCGGTCGGCATCGAGGACGCGGACGACCTGATCGCGGACCTGGCTGCGGCGCTGCCGAAGCGGTAGCGGCTCCGGGTCGAGCTCGGGCTCGTGGAATCGGGCCGGAGGTGCCACGGCTGGCTCGATCGGTTCGGCGGCTGGCAGTTCTTCGCGGGACGGCGTGATACTGCCACCGCGAGGATCGAGGCATGACCTCCTCCGCGCGCCGCCTCGTCGACCTCAGCCACACCGTCTCGGACGGCCTGGTGACCTATCCCGGTCTGCCGTCGCCGCGCATCCGGCCGCACCTGACCCGGGAGGCGTCGCGCGCCTCCTACGCCCCCGGCACGGAGTTCGCCATGGACGTCATCGAGCTGCTCGGCAACACCGGCACCTATCTCGACAGCCCGTACCACCGCTACGAGGGCGGGACGGATCTTGCCGACCTCGCGCTCGAGACGCTCGTCGACCTGCCCGCGGTGGTCGTGGACGCGCGGGGGAGCGGGCGGGCGATCGACGCGGAGGCGCTCGCCGGCCTCGACGTCGAGGGCGCAGCCGTGCTGCTCTCGACCGGCTGGGACGCGCACTTCGCCACCCCGGCCTACGCCCACGGCGCGCCCTACCTGACCGAGGCGGGTGCCGAGGCCCTCGTGGCGGCGGGCGCGGTGCTGGTGGGCATCGACTCCCTCAACATCGACGACACCGAGGGAGGCGGCGCGCGGCCGGCGCACAGCCTCCTCCTCGCCGCGGGCGTGCCAGTCGTGGAGCACCTGACAGGGCTCGAGGCGCTGCCGCCGAGGGGAGCGCGCTTCACGGCGGTCCCGCCGAAGGTGCGCGGATTCGGGACCTTCCCGGTGCGCGCCTACGCGATGTTCGACGCCGACTGACCGACGTCGGGCGCCCAGCGGGCCCTGACTATCCTGGATCGATGCATCCCGCCCTCGCCGCGCTCGGCCGCCGCCTCCGGCCCCGGACCCGGCTCGCCGCGCTCGGCCGTCGGGTGCGCCCGAGGACGCGGATCCTGGCCGTGCTGTCCGGCCTGCGCGAGCGCCGCGCGGCCGCCGTCGCCGCCCGGCCCATCGACCATCCCTCCTCGCTCGCCTTCCGCCGCGAGCTGCTGATGCTCGAGCTCGCCAACCGGTTCTCGCGCCGCCCGGTGGTCGACCCCGATGGCGAGGTCCTGGTCACCATGACGACGCACGGCGAGCGCATCCACCGCGTGCACATCGCCCTCGAGTCGATCGCCCGCGGCGCCGCCCGCCCGGCGCGCCTGGCGCTCTGGCTCGACGATCCGGCCCTCGTCGCGGCGCTGCCGGCGAGCCTGCGCCGCCTCCGCCGACGGGGTCTCGAGATCCACCTCGTCGAGGGTCACCGCGTGCACACCAAGTACTACCCGCACCTGCTGTCCGGGCGCGCCGGCGAGCGCGACGTCGTCACCTCCGACGACGACATCGTCTACCCGCGGCACTGGCTCCGCGGGCTGCTCGACGCCCGGGCGCGCTACCCGCGCGAGACGGTGCTCTGCTACCGCGCGCACCGGGTCGCGGTGGTCGACGGAGCCGTCGCGCCGTACACGAGCTGGCGCCCGGTCGAGGACACCCGCGCGGGGTTCGACGTCTTCGGCACGTCGGTCTCGGGGCAGCTCTTCCCGAGCGGGCTGATGGAGGCGGTCGCCGCGCACGGCGACGCGTTCCGCGAGGTCGCTCCGGACGCCGACGACATCTGGCTGCACGTGCGGGCGGTCGACGCGGGCTACCGGATCGCGCAGATCCAGCCGCGGGCGGAGCTGTTCCCGTTCGTGCCCCGGACGCAGCAGACCGGGCTCTACCTGGTCAACTACTGGGACGGCGGCAACGACCGCCAGGCCCGCGCGACCTACACTCCGGCCGTCACCGAGCGCATCGCCGCCGATGCGGGACGGGACGCCCGATGACGACTCCGGAAGGTCCGATGCGACTCCTCTTCCTCAGCAACCTCTACCCGCCGCAGGTGCTCGGCGGCTACGAGATGACCTGCGCGCGCATCGCCGAGGCGATGGCGGCGCGCGGGCACACCGTGCGGGTCCTCACGACGCCGACCTACCTGCCTCCTGAGCCCTCCTCGGTCGAGGTGCACCGCACGCTCGGGCTGCGGACCTACTTCCCCCTGCCGCAGACCGGCGGCGAGGTCGCGCAGCTGATGCACCACGAGAGCTCGGTGTCGCGGTTCGAGAACACGCGGATCCTGCTCGAGGAGCTGCGCGACTTCGAGCCGACGCACGTGGTCGCCTTCAACATCGTCGGGATCGGCGGGCTCGCCCTGATCGACCTGCTGCGCACGGTCGAGGCCGCGTGGATGTGGAACCTGGGCGACCGCACCCCGAACAGCCTGATCGACGGCCTCCCCGAGCGCGTCCTCGCGGTCTACGGGGCCGATGCCGCCGACCACTTCGACCGCGGCGAGATCGTGGCGGTCAGCCGCTCCCTCGTCGACGCGATCGAGGCGGGCGGGCTCGAGCTCGGCGAGGTCGAGGTGATCGGGCGCGGAGTGACGGTGCCGCCCGACTCCGGCGAGCCGCGGCGGTACCGCGAGGGCGGGATCACGCGCTTCACCTTCGCCGCGTCGCTCGGCGAGCACAAGGGCGTCGATCTCGTGCTCGAGGCGGCCGCGCTGCTCGCGGAGGAGACCCGCGACTTCATCGTCGACCTCTACGGCGACGGCGACGTCGACGGCTACCGGGCGCGCGCGGCGGAGGCGGGCCTCGACGGCCTCGTCGAGTTCCACGGGGCGACGCCGCGCGACCAGGTCCTGGCGGCGCACGCCTCGGCCGACGCCTTCCTCTTCCCGACCTGGGCGGGCGAGGCGTTCGGCGTGGCTCCCGTGGAGGCGGCGGCGGTGGGCTGCGTGCCGATCGTCACCGCGTCGAGCGGAGTGGCGGAGTTCCTGATCGACGGGGTGGACTGCCTCAAGATCACGCGCTCGACCTCGTCGCTGCTCGCGGCGATGCGCGATGTCGTGTCGGGGGCGGTCGATCTCGAGGGCCTCGGCCGGCGCGGAGCGGCCGCCGCGCGCGGACCGCTGTCGTTCGAGCGCTCGGTCGACCTCCTCGAGCGCTCGCTCGAGCGCCGGAGCCGACCGGGTCTCGGCGAGCGGACTGCCGACACCGGCATCGAGGCCGACATCATGGACAAGGATCGGCGGGCGATGGATCTGCTCCACCGCCGCCTCTCCGGACGGGACGACGACGATGACCAGTGACCACGACTTCCGCGAGAACCCCGGATCCGCGCCGACGCGCTTCGGCAAGGGCGGCGCGGCCCTGCGCGAGGCGGTGCACCGTCTGGTGGCGCCGTACTTCGAACAGGCGCGCCTGCGCACCGAGGAGGTGCGGGACGAGACCGCGGCGCTGCGGGTCGAGATCGCCGCGGTGCGCGACGAGATCGCCGGGCTGCGCGACGAGCTCGGAGTCCTCCGCTCGTCGACGAGCTCGCTGAGCGAGGCTGTCGCGTCGTGGCGGGCCTCGACGGAGGAGTCGCTCGGCGCCACTCCGCCGCTCTTCGCCGCGGCCGACGAGCGCACCGGGCTGGTGGAGGAGCGCCTCCGCGGCGTCGAGCTCGAGCTGCGCGCGGTCACCCGCCGCCTCGCGGAGGCGCTGGACGCCGACGCGTCCTGACCGTCGCCGCGGTCACGCCGGCACGCTGAGGCGCGCCAGCAGCTCCGAGATGCGGCCGTTGCAGCCACCGCAGCCGGTACCGGCCCGGGTGGCGGAGCCGACGCAGGCGACGCTGTCGGCGCCGTCGGCGATCGAGGCGGTGACGGCGGCGGTCGAGACGCCGTTGCACCAGCAGACGGTCGCGTCGGGAGCGAACGGATCGCCGGTCGGGGCCGCTCCGGCATCGGGCGCGTCGAGGCGCAGCAGGCTCGAGCGGTCGGCGGGCAGCTCGGAGCCGCGCTCGAACAGGAGCGTCAGCTCGGCGCCGGCGCGGGGCAGGCCGACCGAGACGAAGCCGCGCAGCACGCCTGCGACCGTGACGAGCTTCGCGTAGCCGCCGCGCGCGGGGTCGGCCCAGACGGTCACCTCCGCGTGCTCCGCGCAGCCGGAGGAGTGCGTGACCGCGTCCCAGGGCTCGGCCGTGGCGTCGCCGCCCGCGACCAGGTCGACCCCCTCGGCCTTCAGCATCACGACCGCCCGACGCTGCTCGGGCACCCGATCATCGGCCGGGCGGCCCGCCGCTTCCGACGCAAGGCGCGCCGCGAGACGATCGGCCTGCTCCCAGCCCGGGCCGATCAGACCGCTGGGGCCGCCGGGCACCCGGCCGTCGGGCAGGGCGGAGCCGCGCGGAGCGACGTGAGCGCAGTCGCCGATCGCGTACACGTCCGCATCGCTCCAGCTGCGCTGGTGCTCGTCGACGAGGATCCCCGTCGACACCGCGAGGTCGGCGCTCGCCGCGAGCTCGGTGCGGGCGCCGACTCCGCACGAGAGCACGAGCAGGTCGCCCTCGATCTGCTTGCCGTCGGCGCAGACGAGGGCCTGGAAGCGGGCGCGCCCGTGCTCGTCGTGGGCCAGCAGGATGCTCTCGGAGCGGGCGTGCGAGACCATCTCGACGCCGGCGGAGCGAGCGGCCGCGGCGAGCATCCGGCCGCCGCCGTGATCGAGGTTGCGCCCCATCGGGATGTCGCCGTGGTAGGCGACGACCACCTCGGCGCCCTGCTCGGAGGCCGCGAGCGCGAACTCGACGCCGAGCACGCCGGCGCCGAGCACGACGATGCGCGAGCCGGCGCGGACGGCGTCGCGGACCTCGTGCGCGTCGTCGAGGTCGCGGAGCGCCACGACGCGCTCGGGCAGCGGAGTCGCTCCGCGGTCGAGGGTCTCGGGGAGGGCGGAGCGGACCCGGCGATCGCGCCGCGCCCGCTCCATGCCTGCCAGCGTCGGGACGTTGGCCCGGGCACCGGTGGCGAGGACGAGGCGGTCGTACGGCAGCCGCTCGTCGTCGTGCAGCCGCACCGTGCGGCGCGCGCGGTCGAGGCCGACCGCGACGGAGCCGAGCCGGAAGACGACGCCCGCCTCCTCCGCCGCGAGCCGATCGCCCAGGTCGAGGCGCTCCCGGGTGGCACGGCCGACGGCGTACTCGGCCAGCAGGACGCGGTTGTAGGCGTCGTGCGGCTCGGCGCCGACGACCGTCAGGGCGACGGAGCCGGAGCGGACGGAGGGCAGCAGCTCCTCGACGAGACGCGCGCCCACGGGGCCGTAGCCGAGGAGGACGACGCGGAGCGGCTCAGGCATCGACGGCTCCCTCTGCGCGGACCCAGACCCGCGTGCGCTTGAACTCGGGCATGGACGAGATCGGATCCACGACCGCCTCCGTCAGCAGGTTGGCGCACTGCTCGCCGGCGTAGTGGAACGGTAGGAAGACCGTGTCGTGCCGGATGTCGGCCGTCACCGAGGCGCGCGCCCGCACGACTCCGCGGCCGTTGCCGATGGCGACTCGCGCGCCGTCGGAGACGCCGAGCCGGGAGGCGGTCGCGGGGTGGATCTCGAGGCGGGCCTCGGGGCGCGCGGCGTCGAGCTCGGCGACCCGGCGGGTCTGCGTCCCCGACTGGTACTGCTGCAGGTAGCGGCCGGTGATCAGCGTCAGCTCGTCGCCGCGGTCGCGCACGGGGACGGCGCGGGGAGTGACGGCGACCATCCGCGCGCGGCCGTCCGCGTGGCCGAAGCGCTCGCCGAACAGCCGCGGACTGCCGGTGCTGCCGACCGGGTACGGCCAGTAGGCCGCGACTCCGGTGTCGAGGAGGGCGTGCGAGAGGCCGGAGTAGTCGGCGATGCCGCCCTCGGACGCGCGGGCGAGCTCGTCGAACACCTCGGCGGGGACCGTCGACCAGGCGCCGGGCGCCTCGAGACGGCGGGCCAGCTCACTCAGGATCCACAGCTCGCTGCGGACTCCCGCGGGCGGCTCCAGCGCCTTCCGGCGACGCAGCACCCGGCCCTCGAGCGAGGTCATGGTCCCCTCCTCCTCCGCCCACTGCGGCACGGGCAGCACGATGTCGGCCAGCGCGGCCGTCTCGGAGAGGAAGAAGTCGCACACGACGAGCGTGTCGAGCGCCTGGAGGCCGGCGCGCACCTGATCGGCGTCGGGCGCCGACACCACCACGTTCGAGCCGTGCACGAGCAGGCAGCGCACCGAGCGGCCGAGCTCGGCGAGCAGCGCGACGGCGGGCAGCCCTGCGCCGGGGATCGTCGCGGGGTCGACGCCCCACACTTCGGCGACCCGACGGCGCGCCTCCGGATCGCGGATGGAGCGGTAGCCCGGCAGCTGATCGGCCTTCTGCCCGTGCTCGCGCCCGCCCTGCCCGTTGCCCTGGCCGGTGAGCGTGCCGTAGCCGGATCCCGGGCGGCCGACGAGGCCCAGCACCAGCGCGAGGTTGATCGCGGCCGTGGCGGTGTCGGTGCCGTCGACGTGCTGCTCGACACCGCGGCCGGTGAGTACGTACGAGCGGCCCTCTGCCAGCCGCCGGGCGGTGCGGCGCAGCAGCTCGGTCGGCACGCCGGTGACGGAGGAGGTGCGCTCGGGCCACCACGACGCGACGCTGCGGCGCACCGTGTCGAACCCGGTGGTGCGGGCGGCGAGGTAGGCGGTGTCGGCGAGGCCCTCCGCGAGGACCAGGTGGGTGAGCCCGAGCAGGAGCGCGAGGTCGGTGCCGGGGGCGGGCTGCAGGTGGGTCCCGGCGCCCTCCTCGGTGAGGC
The DNA here is from genome assembly GCF_009807175.1 of Rathayibacter sp. VKM Ac-2803. Taxonomy (NCBI): domain Bacteria; kingdom Bacillati; phylum Actinomycetota; class Actinomycetes; order Micrococcales; family Microbacteriaceae; genus Rathayibacter; species Rathayibacter sp. VKM Ac-2803. The sequence continues at coordinate 1,638,281 of NZ_WUCD01000001.1, forward strand.
GCGCTGTGGCGGAGCGGCGCGGGTCGACGACCACGAGGCCGCCTCGCGAGCGCGCCCCCGCGAGGTGCGCGAGGAACGGCGGCATCGTCGCGGCTACGTTCGAGCCGAGCAGGAGGATCGTGTCGGCGTCGTCGAGATCGGTCACCGGGAAGGGCAGCCCGCGGTCGACGCCGAACGCGCGGTTGCCCGCGGCGGCGGCCGACGACATGCAGAACCGGCCGTTGTAGTCGATGCGGGAGGTGCCCAGCGCGATCCGCGCGAACTTCCCGAGCTGGTAGGCCTTCTCGTTGGTGAGACCGCCTCCGCCGAAGACGGCGACCGCGTCGGCGCCGTTCCGCTCGCGCGTGCCGAGCACCGCCTCCGCGACCGCGTCGAGCGCGCGGGCCCACGACACCTCGACGAAGCCGCCGTCGGCACCGCGCATCAGCGGGGCGCGGAGCCGCTGCCCGCTCGCGAGCAGCTCGGCGGCCGTCCAGCCCTTCGCGCACAGCCCGCCCCGGTTGGTGGGGAACTCCCGGCCCTCGATGCTCACCGGCGTCGCCCCGTCGGCGGGTGTCAGTGTCATCGCGCACTGCAGGGCGCAGTACGGGCAATGGGAGTCGGTGGGGGCGGGCGGATGCGTCATCGTCAGATCCGGGTCCCGGTCTTCGCCGCCAGGCGGAGGTAGACGCCCGCCGTGATCGCGAGCATCACCGCGTAGGCGCCGACGAACCAGCCGAGCGCCGTCGTGTAGTCGCCGAACGTGGTCTTGGAGTAGCCGAGCAGCTGCGGGATGACGAACCCGCCGTAGGCGCCGATCGCCGAGATGAGGCCGAGGGCTGCCGCCGCGGTGCGCTGGGCGCCGATCCCGTCGCCGCCCCTCTCGCGGGCGCGGAGGGCGAAGACGGTGGGGATCATCCGGTAGGTCGCGCCGTTGCCGATGCCCGCGGCGGCGAAGAGCACCAGGAACCCGAGCAGGAACAGCCAGAAGCTGCCCAGCGGCAGCGTCGCGATGACCCCGAGGATGCCGGCGCCCATGGCGATGAACGCCGCGATCGTGACGGGGGCGCCGCCGAAGCGGTCGGCGAGCCGGCCGCCGTAGGGGCGGGCGAGCGAGCCGACGAGGGCTCCGAGGAAGGCGAGGGTCAGGGTCGCGGAGCCGACGGTGAACTGCGAGTACTCGGGGAAGGTGTCGGCGATGAGCTTCGGGAACACCCCGGCGAAGCCGATGAACGAGCCGAACGTGCCGATGTAGAGCACGGCGAGCAGCCACAGGTGCGGTTCGCGCAGCGCGGCGAGCGAGGCGGCGACGTCGGCCTTCGCGGCGGAGAGGTTGTCCATCCGCTTGTACGCGCCGATCATCGCGACGACGATCAGCGGCACCCAGATCCAGCCCGCGAGCGGCAGGTTGAGCGTCGCGGCGGCGCCGATCGTGATGGCGATCGGCACGATCAGCTGCGCGACGGAGGCGCCGAGGTTGCCGCCGGCGGCGTTCAGACCCAGCGCGTAGCCCTTCTGGGCGTGCGGGTAGAAGAAGGTGATGTTGGCCATGGAGCTCGCGAAGTTGCCGCCGCCGAAGCCGGCGAGCGCCGCGACGAACAGCATGACTCCGAAAGGAGTGCCGGGGTTCCCGACCGCGAGGGCGAGGCCGATGCTCGGGATCAGCAGGAGCCCCGCCGACACGATCGTCCAGTTGCGGCCGCCGAAGCGCGGGACCATGAACGTGTAGGGGATCCGGAGCGTCGCGCCGACGAGGCTCGGCATCGAGATGAGCCAGAAGATCTCGCCGGTCGTGAAGTCGAAGCCGGCAGCGGGCAGCTGCACGACCACGACCGACCAGAGCTGCCAGACGACGAAGCCGAGGAACTCGGCGAAGATCGACCAGCGCAGGTTGCGGGCGGCGACCGAGCGCCCCTCCGCCTCCCACTGCGTCGCGTCCTCGGGGTTCCAGCCGTCGATCCAGCGGCCCGGCCGGCGGATGAGGCCGGAGTCGGTGATCGGGGCGGGAATGGTGGCGGTGGTCGGCGGTGCAGCGGTCATCGTGTTCCTCCGGGGAGTGGGCGGCGCGCGCGAGGGCGCGCTCGGGAAGGGGAGGTGGAGCGGTGGTGGTGTGGGAGGGAGCGTCAGGCGTTGCGGCCGAACAGCTCCGAGACGATGTCGACCAGCTCGCGCGCGGGCGCGTCGACGGCCGTGAGGAGGGGAGCGGACGTGAGGTCGCCGCCGGCCGCGACGGCGAGGCCGGCGAAGTACCCGGGCGCGAGCAGGTAGGTCGCGACGGCGACCCGGGAGCCGGGGTGCGCAGCGCGCTCGGCGGCCACGGCCTCCGGTACTCGCGGCTCCGCAGCCGAGATGAAGGAGACGCTGACGTCGCGGCCGAGCTCGGCGGCGAGGAGGCGCCCCGTGCTCCAGCAGTCGGCGACGGCGCCGGAGTCGCTCGACCCGGCGGCCGCGAGCACGACGCGGTCGCCGTCGGCGAGCCCCGCCTCCTGCAGGCGGCGGGCGAGCACCCGGGCGAGTCGCGGGTCGGGGCCGAGTGCGCCCGACACGCGGACGGGACGCTCCGCCTCCGCCGCCGCCTCGGCGAGGTCGACGTGCACGTGATAGCCGGCGGAGAGGAGCAGCGGCACCACGACGGCGGAGCGGCCCGGCTCGAGGGTGCCCAGAGTCGCCGGCACGTCGGGCTGCTGCACGTCGACGAACGAGTCGAGGACGTCGACGGCCGGATTCGCGCGCCGCACGGCCTCGACCAGGGCGGCGACGGCCCGGCGGCCGTCGTCGTCCGAGGTGCCGTGCGAGGCGGCCACGAGCGCGGTCCGCTGCGCCACCTCGATGACGCCGTCGACCTCGCGCACGCTCCAGGTCGCGAGGTGCAGGCTCTCCTTCGTGTAGCACCGGCCCGTCTCGAGGTCGAAGACGTCCTTGTGCAGGGGCGAGGCGATCGTCGGCCGCTGCACGCCGTCGACGCTGCGGGATCCGACGATGCCGCGCGAGAGCACGGCCGCTCCGGTCGCGGGGTCGAGGTTCGAGACGGCGAAGACGCGGCCGTCGGGCACGAGGAACAGCGCGAGCTGCACGCCGCCGACCAGGGCGGCCTCTCCCCAGAGCGGCTCGAGCTCGAGGAGGCTGCAGACCGGCGCCCAGGTCGTGGCGGGGGCGAGGGCGAGTGCGGTCACGGTCGCGCCTCCTCTCCGGTTCGGGGGTCCGCTTCCGATCGGAGGCGGTGAGGCCACGGTAGAGAGCCCACGTTTCGCGGGAGCACGCGGCAGGAGTCACCTGCGTAACGAACCTCTCACGGCGGCCGATCGCGGCCGAGAGGCGCCGGTCACACAGCGTTACGTCGGGGCAACGGCGGCGAAACCCCGCGTGCCTACGGTGGAGTGCATGACCCCAGCGATCCCCGCAGCACCCCGACGCGTGCTCGTCGTCGGCGCCGGCCCCGCCGCGCACCGCCTCGTCGACGCGCTCGTCGCGCGGGCCTCGACTCCGCTCGACATCACCGTCTTCGGCGAGGAGGCTCACCACCCCTACGACCGCGTCGCGCTCTCGAAGCGCCTGGAGGGCACTGTCGACCTCACCCTCGGCGACGGTGCGCTGTGGGAGTCGGCCCGCCTGGTCACCTCCTCCCGCGTCACCGCGATCGACCCCGACGCGGTCCGCGTCGAGCTCGCCGACGGTCGCCTCTTCGACGGCGACGAGATCGTGCTCGCCACCGGATCCTCCGCCACGGTGCCGCCGATCGAGGGCGCCGAGCACGGCCGCGTCTACCGCACCCTCGAGGACGTGGACTCGCTCGTCGAGGATCTCGCCGCGTTCCGCCTCCGCAGGGGCCGCCCGGCCAACGTCGTCGTGGTCGGCGGCGGCCTCCTCGGGCTCGAGGCCGCGGGAGGCGCTCACCGGCTCGGCGCGCGCACCGCGCTCATCCACTCCGGCCGCTGGCTGATGAGCGCCCAGCTCGACGAGGGCGCAGGCCAGGCCCTCGGCCGCATCATCACCGCGCAGGGCGTCACCCTGCACCTCGGCACCAGGCCCACCGCCGTCCTCACCTCGCCCACCGGCACGGTGCTCGGAGTGACGATGACCGACGGCAGCACCATCAGCGCCGATCTCGTCGTCTTCTCGATCGGCATCACCGCCCGCGACGAGCTGGCCCGCGCGGTCGGCATCGAGACGGCGCCCCGCGGCGGCGTCGTGGTCGACGAGGCGTGCCGCACCAGCCGCGCGCACGTCTGGGCGATCGGCGAGGTGGCGGCGATCGACGGCCGCACCGTCGGGCTCGTCGCGCCGGCCAACGCGATGGCCGAGGTCGTGGCCGACCGGCTCCTCGGCGGGGACGCGACCTTCCCGGGCGTCGACGACGCGACGAAGCTCAAGCTCTCGGGAGTCGAGGTCGCCAGCTTCGGCGACGCGCTCGGAGCGAGTGGCGGCGCGCTCGAGGTGGTCTACGCCGACCCGGCCCGCGGGCTGTACCAGAAGATCGTGGTGTCGGACGACGCCCGCACTCTGCTCGGCGGCATGTTCGTCGGCGACGCGGGACCCTATTCCTCCCTGCGGCCGCTGCTCGGCCGTGAGCTGCCGGCCGAGCCGAGCGCCTACCTCGCGGCGGCCGGGGGAGAGGCGCCGTCCGGCGATCTGCCCGACGACGCCCAGCTCTGCTCGTGCAACAACGTCTCGGTCGGCGACGTCCGGCACGCGATCGGCGAGGGCTGCACCGAGCTCGGCCCGCTGAAGGCCTGCACCCGCGCCGGGACCCAGTGCGGCTCGTGCGTGCCGCTGGTGAAGAAGCTGCTCGACACCGAGCTCACCCGCGCCGGGGTGGAGGTGTCCCGCGCCCTCTGCGAGCACGTGTCGCTCAGCCGGAGCGAGCTGTTCGAGTCTGTGCGGATCCTCGGCCTGCACTCGGCCGAGCAGGTGATGGAGCGCTTCGGCTCCGGGCTCGGCTGCGACGTCTGCAAGCCCGTGATCGCCTCCGTGCTCGCGACCCAGACCAACGCCTACATCCTCGACAAGGGCCAGGCGCCGCTGCAGGACACCAACGACCGCGCCCTCGCGAACATGCAGAAGGACGGCACCTACTCGGTCGTCCCGCGCATCCCCGGCGGTGAGATCACCCCCGCGAAGCTCAAGGTGATCGCCGAGGTCGCCGAGCAGTACGGCCTCTACACGAAGATCACCGGAGGCCAGCGGATCGACATGTTCGGCGCCCGCCTCGAGCAGCTCCCCGAGATCTGGCGGCTGCTCGTCGACGCCGGCTTCGAGTCCGGGCAGGCCTACGGCAAGTCGCTGCGCACGGTGAAGTCGTGCGTCGGCTCGACCTGGTGCCGCTACGGCGTGCAGGACGCGGTCGGCATGGCGGTGTTCCTCGAGGAGCGCTACCGGGGGCTCCGCTCGCCGCACAAGTTCAAGCTCGGAGTGAGCGGCTGCGCTCGCGAGTGCGCCGAGGCCCGCGGCAAGGACATCGGCGTGATCGCGAGCGATCTCGGCTGGAACCTCTACGTCGGCGGCAACGGCGGCTACCAGCCCGCCCACGCGCAGCTGCTCGCGCAGGATCTCGACGACGAGACCCTCGTGCGCTACATCGACCGCTACGTGATGTACTACGTCCGCACGGCCGAGCGCCTGCAGCGCACCGCGCGCTGGCAGGAGGAGCTCCCCGGAGGGCTCGAGCACGTGCGCGACGTGGTCTGCGCCGACTCCCTCGGGATCGCCGCCGAACTGGAGGCCGCCATGGCGACGCACGTGGACACCTACGTCGACGAGTGGGCGGCGACCCTCGCCGATCCCGACCGGCTCCGGCGCTTCCGCTCGTTCGTGAACGCGCCCGACACCGCGGATCCGCGAGTGGCGACCGTGCGCGAGCGCGGGCAGTCCCGGCCGGCCTTGCGCGACGAGCGGCCGGACGGGCCGGTGCTGGTGGCCGGCACGACGATCCCGATCGGGCCGGGTGCCGTGGCGCCCGCCGCGTCCGTGACGGAGGCGTGATGCAGCTCTCGCTCGATCTCACCGGCCGCCGCGTGCTCGTCGTGGGCACCGCCTCCGGAGCACGCCGCGTGCTGGCCCGCTACCGCGCCGCCGGCGCGATCGTCGCCCGAGCGCAGGAGTGGCTGGACCTCGCCTGGCGGCCGGATCTCGTGGTCTGGGTCGAGGGCTCCGCGTCCCTCCGCGCGGTCGTCGACCGTCACGGGATCTGGACGGTGGATGAGGCACCCGCCGCGCTGCGCTCCGTCGGCCGTGTCAGCATCGTCGGCGGAGGCCCCGGCGACCCCGAGCTGATGACGCTCGCCGCCCACCGCGCCCTCCGCGAGGCCGACGTCGTGCTCTTCGACCGCCTCGGCCCGCACGACGGACTCGCCGAATGGGCCCCGGGCGCCGAGCTCATCGACGTCGGCAAGACCCCCGGCCACCACGCCGTCCCGCAGCACGAGATCGAGCGGCTGATGGTGTCGCGCGCCCTCGAGGGCCTCGACGTCGTGCGCCTCAAGGGCGGCGACCCCTTCGTCTTCGGCCGCGGGTCGGAGGAGGTCCGCGCCTGCCGCGCGGCCGGCGTCCCGTTCACGATCGTCCCCGGAGTCACGAGCGCGATCTCGGTCCCGGCCGCCGCGGGCATCCCGGTGACGCACCGCGAGGTGAGCCGCGCCTTCACCGTGGTCTCGGGTCACGCCCCGTTCAGCGACCAGGAGCTCGGCCACCTGGCAGGACTCGGCGGCACGCTGGTCGTCCTGATGGGCGTGAACACCCTCCCGCATCTCGTCGCGGGTCTGCAGCGCGCGGGGATGACCGGCGACATGCCGCTCGCGATCGTCGAGCGCGGCTGGTCGCGCGACCAGCGCACCACGATCACCTCGGTCGGAGGCGTCCTCGGACTGCTCCCCGACCTCGCCCCGCGCTCGCCCGCGGTGATCGTCATCGGCGAGGTCGTCCGGCAGGCCGTGTGCGATGATGCCGGGGATCCCGAGAGCATCGCCCGCGCGGTCGATGCCCTCACCACCTGAGAGGCCGACGATGACCGACCTCGACCCGTCCCCGGGATTCCGCCCCGACCAGCTCGACGGCTTCCGCATCGGAGTCACATCCGACCGCCGATCCGAGGACCTGATCGCCGCGTTCGAGCGCCGCGGTGCCGACGTGACGCACGCGCCGACCATCCGGATGCGCGCGATCGACACCGAGGGCGTGCTCGAGGACGAGACCCGCGCGATCATCGCGGCCCGGCCCGACGTGCTCCTCGCCACGACCTCCTACGGCCTCCGCCGCTGGCTCGAGGCGGCCGACGCCGCCGGCCTCGAGCTCACCGACGCCCTGTCCTCGGCCCGCATCCTCGTCCGCGGACCCAAGGCACGCGGAGCGATCCGCGCCGCCGGCCTCGACGACCACGGCATGAGCGAGCGCGAGACCACCACCTCCCTCGTCGATCTGGCCCTGCGCGAGGGGGTCGAGGGACGCACGATCGCCGTGCAGCTGCACGGCTTCACCGACCCGGCGCAGCTCGAGAGGCTGACCCGCGCGGGAGCGACCGTGCTGACCGTCGCCCCCTACCGCTGGACCGCGCACGAGGACTCCGCGCGCGTCCTCCGCCTGATCGATGCGATCTGCGGAGGCGGCATCGACGCGGTCACCTTCACCAGCGCCCCCGCGGTCGACGCCCTCTTCACCGTCGCCGAGGCGGCCGGCCGCCTCGACGACCTCCAGGCCGCCTTCCGCGAGACCGTCGTCGCCGCCGCCGTCGGCCCGGTCACCGCCGCCCCGCTCGTGGAGGCGCAGATCCTCCCGATCGTGCCCGACCGATTCCGGATGGGCGCCCTCATCCGCCTCCTCTGCGAGCACCTCGAGCAGTCCGCCCCCCGCATCGACACGGAGTACGGGACCCTCGAGCTGCGAGGCCGCCACGCGATCCTCGCCGGCACGCGCGTCGCCCTCACCCCGGTCGCCCTCGCGCTGTTCCGCACGCTCGTCGCCGCGGAGGGCGCGACGGTCGCCCGATCCGTGCTCGCCGCCTCCGCCCCCGAAGCCCTCGACGACCACGCCGTCGACGTCGCGATCAGCCGCCTGCGCCAGGCTCTGCCGGAGCCGCGGGTCGTGGCGACGGTGATCAAACGCGGCTACCGCCTCTCCACCCCCCTCTAGGTCCGCGGGCCTCCGCACGGTGATCTGCGGCGTTGTCGTCGGGCGCGATACCGCCGGTATCGCTTCCTCCTCCGCCTTGCAGCTCACCGCGCGGAGGCCCGCGGACACCCTTCAGGCGGGGCGAGGTGAAGGCGAGGGGGGGCGAGGCCTTCGGCCCGCCAGGTTCGGAGGGTGGGGCTTCGGAGGGTGGCGAGGCCGGCGGCCCGCCGGCGACGGGGCGGGGCTTCGGTAGTGGGCGCGCCGTTTCGTCGAGTGGACGCTGGACGGGGTGTGCGCGAGGCGCGGAGCCCGGTTGGCGTCTGTTCGGGTGGGGAGACGGGTGCGAGTGGACGCGCGCGGGGGGCTGTGGGGCGGTCGGGTCCCCGTTGGTGTCGTCTCGAGGTTCAGACATGAGACCGGGCCTTCGAGTGGGCGCTGGTTGGGGTCTGCGGCCGAAGGAGAGCCCAGTGCGGGACCGTTCGCTAGTGAGTCGGGGATGAGTGAACCCGTAGTGGGGTTTGAAAGGGCCCCAGAGAACGGTACGCGTCGTCTCGCGGACCGGCCCAGGACCGGGACCGGGACCGGACCGGGACTCCGTGCGAGGGAGAGCAGACACGCAGTGACGGTGTGCAGCGGTCAGACGGAGGGGCGCCAGCCGTGCGCGAAGAGTGCGCGGCGGACGCGGTCGGCGCAGCCGAGAGGGTCTGCATCGAAGGAGGTGGCGGCGATCCGCACCGGTGTCCACCCGGCGGCGGCCAGACGCTCGTAGCGCACGAGGTCCCGATCCCACTGCGCTCGGTCGGTGCGATGGTGGTCGCCCTCGTACTCGACGGCCACTTTCCATCGGGGGAACAGGAGATCGATCCTGCCGATCAGCCCTTCTGCATCGAAGACCTCGCGGTTCAGCTCGGGCTCGGGGAGCCCGGCCGTCGAGAGGACGAGGCGGAGGAGGGTCTCGCGTCGGGATTCGGCGCCCTCCCGGACGAGGTCCAGCGCCCGCCGAGCCGCGCGGGCGCCCCGTCCCTCGTAGCGTTCGACCCGCCTCCGCATCTCGCGCAGCGGCACCCATGGCCGGGTGTCCCCGCCGCGCGGGTGGACGGGAGTCAGGACGAGGGCGTCGCCGACCGCGACCAGATCGTCCAGCGAGAGGACCGAGGCGAGCTGCACGAACAGACTCGCCCCGTCAGCGAGGAGGAGACCGCCCCGACGCACACCGCGCAGCTCCGGATCGGCGATCGAGTGTCCGGTGATGCCCCGGCCGCGCGGGGCGTGCGCAGGAGGCCTCACTGCGACATGGAGCGACTCCTCCGGATGCTCAGCGGGCAGATCGAGCGGCCAGAGTCTCGCGGCCGTGATCCCGCAGAACACCGAGCGCTGCATGACGGTCGCGTAGGCGCGAGCACGTTGCTCCACGGTCACGGCCTCGCCTCTCGGCACGCGCACCCCGCGGAAGGGAGCCTCCAGGTCGCGCGCCCGCAGCCGCTCCGCTCCGATGCCCGCCGCTGTCGCCTCCGCAACCGAGAACGCCCGCCCCGCGAGCGCAGGGGGGAGTGGTGCGGGACGGGGCATCGCGCCAGCCTGCCTGATTCGACTCGTTCCCGTTCCGGTTCTCCACAGGGGTCACGCGAAGGGGTGCGAAACGGGCTCCGGGTCGTTCGCAGACCCCATCTGGAGACCATTCGCCTCGGCAGGGCGGGCTGCGGCGCGCCCTGCCACACTGGGGCGCATGAGCAGTGCAGCCCTCCGCGTCGTGATCGCCCCCGACTCCTTCAAGGGGTCGGCGACCGCCGTCGAGGTGGCGGAGGCGCTCGCCGCCGGCTGGCGCGAGGCGCGGCCGGCTGACGAGCTGGTGCTCGCGCCGATGGCCGACGGCGGAGAGGGCACGGTCGACGCGTTCGCGGTCGCGGTCCCCGAGGCGCACCGCCACAGCCTCACCGTGACCGGGCCCGATGACCGGCCGGTCGAGACCGCGTGGCTGATGCTCCCGGACGGGACCGCCGTGGTCGAGCTCGCGTCGGCCAGCGGGATCACGCTGCTCGACCCGCTCCGCCCGCTCACCGCGCACACCCGCGGCTTCGGGCGGGTGATCGCCGCCGCCCTCGATGCCGGAGCGCGCTCCCTCCTCCTCGCGATCGGCGGCAGCTCGTCGACCGACGGCGGCGTCGGTGCCCTGCGCGAGCTCGGCGCGCGCTTCGTCACCGTCGCGGGCCACGATCTCGGCGACGGAGGCGGCGCGCTGCACGAGCTCGCGGCGGTCGACCTCCACGCGCTGCGGCCCGTGCCGAGCGGCGGGGCGCGCATCCTGAGCGACGTCACGAACCCGCTGCTCGGCGACTCCGGCGCGGCGCATGTGTTCGGGCCGCAGAAGGGCGCGACCCTCGACGACGTCCTGCGCCTCGACGACGGGCTGCGCCACCTGGCAGCCCACCTCGACGCCGACCCCGAGGAGGCGGGCACCGGGGCCGCGGGCGGAACGGGCTTCGGACTCCTGGCCTGGGGTGCGCGCCTGGCACCGGGCTCGGCCGCCGTGGGAGAGGCTCTCGGCCTGCCGGCGCTGGTCGGGGGTGCCGACGTCGTGATCACCGGGGAGGGGCGCTTCGATGCGCAGTCGATGGCGGGCAAGGTGCCGTCGTACCTGCTCGGGCTCGCGGAGGCGGCCGGCGCGCGGGCGCTGCTGGTCGCCGGAGCGGTCCGGGCCCCCACCACGGGCTTCGCGGCGGCTGCGTCGCTGACCGAGGCGGCAGGGTCCGCCGCTGCCGCCATCGCGGACCCGCTGCCCCACCTGCGCGCCGTCGCGCGGGATCTCGCAGGCCTGGTCTGACGGCGCGCCCGACCGCCGCCGATGTCGGTGGTCGGGCCTACCGTTCGAGCATGGACACGGACTCTCGTCGACCCCTACATGTGGTGGTCGACGTGCGCCCGCGACCCCGGATGTCGGGAACAGCGACACGCCGACGAGCGTTGTACACAGGGAACCCCGAACGCTCCTCCACAGCGGTGGATAACTCTCCGCGATCCGCGTCCTCCCGCGGATCCACGGGCTCCGGCCTGTGGATGGATCGGGGACGATCGGTGGATAACTACACGAATGTAATTACTATCCCTAGTGGGCACCCGTCGGGCGCCCCCCTATATGTAGTATTGCTGAGCAGGTCGAAGCGAACGCCCCACCGGCGTCCCGCACCACCGCACACGTACCACCCACGACCGTCTCCCACCCCGATCGGCACGCCGCCGGGAAGCCTTGGAGCCGGCCCAGGACACCCTCCCGGAAAGGACGACACGCATGGCCGTGACGGTCTACACCAAGCCCTCCTGCGTTCAGTGCACGGCGACCTACCGCGCCCTCGACAGCAAGGGCATCGACTACGAGGTGTTCGACCTCTCCGTCGACGAGAAGGCCCTCGAGGCCGTCAAGGCCCTCGGCTACCTGCAGGCGCCGGTCGTCATCACGGACGACGATCACTGGTCCGGCTTCCGCCCCGACAAGATCGCGACCCTCTGAGGCACCTGAGCGGCGATCTGCGGCGTTGTCGTCGGGCGCCGTAGCGCCGCTACGGCTTCCTCCTCCGCCTTGCAGCTCACCACTCAGGCACCTCAGAGGGGGTGCTGGTGGGCAGTGACACAACTTCGTCGGTCCGGGTGAGCGGGCTCCGCCCCGGGCCGACGACGGATCCGCATCGGCGGGTCGGCACGACACGAAGAACGGGCAGCGAAGGGAGCGCACGATGAGCGGACTCGTGTACTTCTCGAGCAGCTCGGGCAACACGCACCGCTTCATCGAGAAGCTGGGGCGGCCCGCGCTCCGCATCCCCCTGCACGCCAGGCGCGACGGGACGAAGCTCGACACGCTCCACGTCGAGAAGCCCTACGTGCTCGTCCTCCCCACCTACGGCGGCGGCAACGGCGGGGGAGCGGTCCCCAAGCAGGTCATCCGCTTCCTCAACGAACCGGGCAACCGCGCCCAGCTCCGCGGCGTCATCGGCGCCGGCAACACGAACTTCGGTGAGGCCTACTGCCTCGCCGGCGACATCATCGCCCGCAAGTGCGAGGTGCCGCACCTCTATCGATTCGAAGTATTCGGAACACCCGACGACGTCCGCGCCGTCGACGAAGGATTGGACACGTTTTGGACGCAGCAGTGATCGACGCTCCCCGCGACGCCGCACAGATGGACTACCACTCGCTCAACGCGATGCTGAACCTCTACGGCCCGAGCGGAGAGATCCAGTTCGACAAGGACCGCGAGGCGGCTCGCGAGTACTTCCTGCAGCACGTCAACCAGAACACGGTCTTCTTCCACACGCTCAAGGAGCGCCTCGACTACCTGGTCGAGAAGGAGTACTACGAGCAGGCCGTCCTCGATGCGTACTCGTTCGACTTCATCCAGGAGCTGAACGACCTCGCCTACTCCAAGAAGTTCCGCTTCGCGACCTTCCTCGGCGCCTTCAAGTACTACACCTCGTACACGCTGAAGACGTTCGACGGCAAGCGCTACCTCGAGCGCTTCGAGGACCGCGTCGTGATGACCGCCCTCGGCCTCGCCCAGGGCGACGAGAAGCTCGCCATCGCCCTCGTCGAGGAGATCGTCGCCGGCCGCTTCCAGCCCGCGACCCCGACCTTCCTCAACACCGGCAAGGCGCAGCGCGGCGAGCTCGTCTCGTGCTTCCTCCTCCGCATCGAGGACAACATGGAGTCGATCGCCCGCGGCATCAACTCGGCGCTGCAGCTCTCCAAGCGCGGCGGCGGAGTGGCGCTCTCGCTCTCCAACATCCGCGAGGCCGGTGCGCCGATCAAGCAGATCGAGAACCAGTCCTCGGGCATCATCCCCGTGATGAAGCTCCTCGAGGACAGCTTCAGCTACGCGAACCAGCTCGGTGCCCGCCAGGGCGCGGGCGCGGTGTACCTCTCGGCGCACCACCCCGACATCCTGCGCTTCCTCGACACCAAGCGCGAGAACGCCGACGAGAAGATCCGCATCAAGACGCTCTCCCTCGGAGTCGTCGTGCCCGACATCACGTTCGAGCTCGCGAAGAACAACGAGGACATGTACCTCTTCTCCCCGTACGACGTCGAGCGCGTCTACGGCGTGCCCTTCGGCGACGTGTCGATCTCGGAGAAGTACCGCGAGATGGTCGACGACCCGCGCATCAAGAAGACCAAGATCTCGGCGCGCGAGTTCTTCCAGACCATCGCCGAGATCCAGTTCGAGTCGGGCTACCCCTACATCGTGTTCGAGGACACGGTGAACAAGGCGAACCCGATCAAGGGCCGCATCAACATGTCGAACCTCTGCTCCGAGATCCTCCAGGTCAACACCCCCACGACCTACAACGAGGACCTGTCCTACGCCACCATCGGCAAGGACATCTCGTGCAACCTCGGCTCGCTGAACATCGCGCTGACCATGGACTCGCCCGACTTCGGCCGCACCATCGAGACCGCGATCCGCGGCCTCACCTCGGTGTCCGACCAGTCGCACATCACCTCCGTGCGCTCGATCGAGGACGGCAACGACAAGTCGCACGCCATCGGCCTCGGCCAGATGAACCTGCACGGCTACCTCGCCCGCGAGCGGATCCACTACGGATCCGAGGAGGGCATCGACTTCACGAACATCTACTTCTACTCGGTGCTGTTCCACGCTCTGCGCGCCTCCAACAACCTCTCGATCGAGCGCGGCACCACCTTCGAGGGCTTCGCCGACTCGAAGTACGCCTCGGGCGAGTTCTTCGACACCTACACCGAGAAGGAGTGGGCACCCTCGACCGAGCGCGTCGCCCGCCTCTTCGCCGAGGCCGGCATCGCCGTCCCCACCCGGGACGACTGGCGCGCGCTCAAGGCCTCGGTCATGGAGCACGGCATCTACAACCAGAACCTGCAGGCCGTCCCGCCGACCGGCTCGATCTCGTACATCAACAACTCGACGTCGTCGATCCACCCGATCGCGTCGAAGATCGAGATCCGCAAGGAGGGCAAGCTCGGCCGCGTCTACTACCCGGCGCCGTTCATGACGAACGACAACCTGGAGTACTACCAGGACGCGTACGAGATCGGCTACGAGAAGATCATCGACACCTACGCCGCGGCGACGCAGCACGTCGACCAGGGACTCTCGCTCACGCTGTTCTTCAAGGACACCGCGACCACGCGCGACATCAACCGCGCGCAGATCTACGCCTGGCGCAAGGGCATCAAGACCATCTACTACATCCGTCTCCGCCAGCTCGCGCTGGAGGGCACGGAGGTCGACGGCTGCGTCAGCTGCATGCTGTAGCGTCCGACCCCCGATCACCCCTTTCGCACGACCGATCCGCACGAAGAAGAGATCATGACTCCCCCTGAGAAGCTCAAGCTGGTCAGCCACGTCAACGCCATCAACTGGAACCGCATCCAGGACGACAAGGACGTGGAGGTCTGGAACCGCCTGACGAGCAACTTCTGGCTGCCCGAGAAGGTGCCGCTGTCCAACGACATCCAGTCGTGGAACACGCTCACCCACGACGAGCAGCAGCTCACGATGCGCGTGTTCACGGGCCTGACCCTGCTCGACACCATCCAGGGCACGGTCGGCGCGGTCTCCCTGATCCCCGATGCGCTCACCCCGCACGAGGAGGCCGTCTACACGAACATCGCGTTCATGGAGTCGGTGCACGCGAAGTCGTACTCGTCGGTGTTCTCGACGCTCTCGAACACGCAGGACATCGACGAGGCGTTCCGCTGGTCGGTCGAGAACCCGAACCTGCAGAAGAAGGCGTCCATCGTCATGGACTACTACCAGGGCGACGACCCGCTGAAGCGGAAGGTCGCCTCGACGCTGCTCGAGTCGTTCCTCTTCTACTCGGGCTTCTACCTGCCGATGTACTGGTCCTCACGCGCCAAGCTCACCAACACCGCCGACCTGATCCGCCTGATCATCCGCGACGAGGCCGTGCACGGCTACTACATCGGCTACAAGTTCCAGAAGGGGCTCGAGCTGGTCGACCAGGCCAAGCGGGACGAGATCAAGGACTACACGTTCTCGCTGCTCTACGAGCTCTACGACAACGAGGCGCAGTACACGCAGGACCTCTACGACCAGCTCGGCCTGACCGAGGACGTCAAGAAGTTCCTGCACTACAACGCCAACAAGGCCCTGATGAACCTCGGCTACGAGCCGATGTTCCCCAAGCAGGCCACCGACGTGAACCCCGCGATCCTGTCCGCCCTCTCGCCGAACGCCGACGAGAACCACGACTTCTTCTCGGGCTCCGGCTCCTCCTACGTGATCGGCAAGGCCGTGAACACCGAGGACGAGGACTGGGACTTCTAAGCGCATGCACCGCTTGCCCAATGGAGGCACAAAAATGAGGGGCGACCTCGCTAGACATAATGTCAGCGAGGCCGCCCCTCATTCGCGTGGGCCACCACGCACGGTGAAAAACCCTTGAATAGGATTATCACATTTATTTAGAAACAAAGATTGGAACTTCTAACATGACTGTTGGACGACACCGGCCGAAGGGGCCGGGAGACACGTGGAAGACCGGCCAGCGCGTGCCTGAGCCGGGACTGTGGGCTGACCAGTACGGCGAAGTGACGCGCTTCAGTCAGGGAGCCACATTCCCGCCCTGCATTGATCGAAAGGGAGAATGCGCCTTCCGGCACATTGTTGAACCAGCCGTTGCAGCGGCCTAGATCAACGGTGTAGATACCTAAGAATCAAGAATCTGAGGGGTACGGATCACTGATCCGTGCCCCTCGTTTCGCGCTAGCCGGCCTACTGCTGTCCAACAGCAATACGCCTCAAAAATTTCCTCTTTGTGGCGACCCGACGAGGCTAACACCGCAGGTCTCGATCGTCTAGCTGGTCGACTGTCATATCGTGCGGTGAAGCGGCAGCCGCATCACCACGCGCGGGAACCCGGCCAGCACCGACGTCGTGTCTGCCGCGTACTCGAAGCCGGCCCGCTCGAAGAGAGCTCGTGTGCCGACGTACGCCATCGTCTGCTCGACCCTCGCGCCGGCGTTGTCGACGGGGTAGCCCTCGATCGCCGGGGCGCCGTGCGCGCGGGCGAAGTCGACGGCGCCGGCGAGCAGGGCGTGCGAGATCCCGCGCTTGCGGAAGCCGGGGCGGACGCGGATGCACCAGACGGTCCAGACGTCGAGGTCGTCGACGTGCGGGATCTTGCGGTTCTTCGCGTAGCTGGTGTCGGACCGCGGATGCACGGCCGCCCAGCCGGCCACCTCGTCGCCGTCGTAGGCGAGGACGCCGGGGGGAGGGTCCTGCGCGACGAGCTCGCGCATCCGCTCGCCGCGGGCCGGACCCCGGAGCGAGTTGTTCTCGGTGGAGGAGAGCAGGCGGTAGCTGAGGCACCAGCACACGCTCGCGTCGGGCCGCTTCGGGCCGTTCATCGTCGCCAGGTCGTCGAAGACGGTGGCGGGGCGCACCTCGATCGTCATGCGGGCAGCCTTCCACCGCCCGGTGTGCGCGGCAAGGTGCTCACAACTAAGGCTGAGACGAACCGAAGCCGCAGAATTTGGCAGATCCTGCTTCCAGGCCTTAGTTCTGGGGGCCGTCTCGCGATGACCGCCGTTGCTGGTCGTCGACACGGCCGCGATTCACCACTCCGCCGGATGAATCGCACCCGCAGCCACTGTTGGACGCCACCCAGGCGCCGCGCCTACCGTGGACGAGGTATCCAACGAAGGAGCACTCCCTTGAAGCACGTCCCCCTCGGCGCCTCCGGCCTCGACTCCCCGAACGTCGTCCTCGGCGTCATGCGCATCCCCGACATGACCGACGACGCCATCCGCGACCTCGTCCGCACCGCCCGCGACTCCGGCATCGACTTCTTCGATCACGCGGACGTCTACGGCAACTCGCTGCACCAGTGCGAGGAGCGCTTCGCCGAGGCCCTCGCGCTCACACCGAGCGAGCGCGACGAGATCGTGCTGCAGACCAAGGCCGGCATCGTCGGCGACGGCCCGTACTTCGACTTCTCGTACGAGCACCTGATCGAGTCGGTCGAGGGCTCGCTGAAGGCGCTGCGCACCGACTTCATCGACGTGCTCCTGCTGCACCGCCCCGACGCGCTCGTCGAGCCCGACGAGGTCGCTCGCGCCTTCGACGAGCTGCACGCGGCGGGCAAGGTCAAGCACTTCGGCGTCTCAAACCAGACGCCGCTGCAGATCGAGCTGCTCAAGAAGTCGCTGAACCAGCCCATCGTCGCCAACCAGCTGCAGCTGTCGATCACGCACTCGCCGATCATCGCCCAGGGCGTCGCGTCGAACATGCTCGCCGAGGGCCAGTCGGTCATGCGCGACGCGGGCATCCTCGACTACTGCCGCCTCAACGACATCACCGTGCAGGCGTGGTCGCCGTTCCAGAGCGGGTTCTTCACGGGCGTCTTCCTCGACAACCCCGAGTTCGCCGACCTCAACGCGGTCATCGACCGGCTCGCGAAGCAGTACGACGTTCCCGCGATCGCGATCGCGACGGCGTGGATCACCCGCCACCCGGCGAACATGCAGGTCGTGCTCGGCACGACGAACGGCCAGCGCGTGAGCGATGCAGCCCTCGGCTCCGACATCCCGCTGACGCGGTCGGAGTGGTACGAGCTGTTCCGCGCGGCAGGACACATCGTCCCCTAGAGCTCCCACCCCGGAGAAGAAGCGCGTCGGCGCACGAGGAGGCACGGACCGGACAGGGTCCGTGCCTCCTTCTTCATGTCGCGATGACGAGCCGCAGGCGCACCGCGGAGTCGACCTCGACGTCCTCCGCGCGGCGCACCGCGGTCTTGAGCGGCACGAGGAAGCCGCCGTCCTTCGGCCAGAGCGACGTCGTCCACGTGCTCGCGCCGAGAGTCACCGTCGCGGGGATCATGCCCCAGCCGTAGGTGACGTGGGCGGCGACGGAGGCGATCGCCTCCGCCTGCTCGCCCGGCACGCTGACGAAGTGCCACGGCGCCGGCCCCCGCCAGAAGACGACGACCCCCTCGAACTCCAGCTCCACGCCCACAGCGTACGACTCTCGCTGAGCGTCGCGAGATGCCACTCGCGCAGGCGATACGCCGGCGGACACGCACCGAAGTGGCGTCTCGTGGGGCTCGCCGGCAGGTCTCAGCACGCTCCGGGAATAGGACGGCGACCCCTGCGTTGAACTTGAGCGTAACCGACTCAACTCTTCAGGAGGACTGGTGCCCGACAACTTCAACGAGGCCGGAGCGAGCTCGTTCGACGACTTCCTCGCCCGCTACCTCGACGGCGAGCGTGCTCGCGCGGCTCGGTCGATCGACCTCAGCCGCTTCCTCACCGCTCGCACTCAGAGCATCCTGCAGGCCGCAGGACGCTTCGCCCTCGAGCGCGGCCAGACCGAGCTCGACGCCCTGCACGTGCTGCGCGTCCTCGTCGACGACGAGGCCGTCGCTCAGGCCGTCCGGCGCATCGGGGTCGACCCGGGCGCCATCGCGACCGCCACGGAGGCGCGTCTCCCGCAGGCCTCCGAGGCCGGCGCCTCGCAGAACGCCGCCACCATCACGAACAGCGCCCAGCGCGCCCTCTTCCACGCCTACCAGGTGGCCCGCTCGAGCGGCTCGACCTACATCGAACCCGAGCACGTCTTCTTCGCGCTCGTCCTCGGACAGGACGCGCCCGCCGGGCAGGTCCTGGCCCGCGCAGGTGTGACCGCGGAGGCGCTCACGCAGGGCATGCGCGAGACCGTCTCGGCGGGCGTCGCACAGGAGGAGCCCGCCGCAGCCGCCTCCGAGACCCCGATGCTCGACAAGTTCGGCACCGACCTCACCGAGCTCGCCCGCGAGGGCCGGCTCGACCCGGTGATCGGCCGCGCCGACGAGATCGAGCAGACCGTCGAGATCCTCAGCCGCCGCACCAAGAACAACCCGGTGCTGGTCGGTGAGGCCGGCGTCGGCAAGACCGCGATCGTCGAGGGCCTGGCGCGCGCGATCGTCGCGGGCGAGGTCCCCGAGCAGCTGCGCGACAAGCGCGTCGTCTCGCTCGACCTGCCGGCGATGCTCGCGGGCACCCGCTACCGCGGCGACTTCGAGGAGCGCCTCACCACGACGATGGACGAGATCGCCGCCCACGCGGGCGAGCTGATCGTCTTCATCGACGAGATCCACACCGTCGTCGGCGCCGGTGGTGCCGGTGACGGGGGCATGGACGCGGGCAACATCCTCAAGCCCCGCCTCGCCCGCGGCGAGCTGCACCTCGTCGGCGCGACAACGCTGAAGGAGTACCGCACGATCGAGAAGGACCCGGCGCTCGAGCGCCGCTTCCAGCCCGTGCGCGTCGGGGAGCCCGGCATCGAGGACGCCGTGGCGATCCTGCACGGCCTCCGCCCCGCGTACGAGGAGCACCACCGCGTGACCTTCACCGACGAGGCCCTCCGCGCCTCCGTCGAGCTGTCGGCCCGCTACCTCACCGATCGGGTGCTGCCCGACAAGGCGATCGACCTGATCGACCAGGCCGGGGCGCGCCTCCGCCTGAAGCTCGGTGCGGGAGTCGACACAGCCGCCCTGCTCGAGAGGCTCGCCACGCTCGAGGGCGCCAAGAACGCCGCCGTCTCGGGCGAGCACTACGAGGAGGCGTCGCGACTGCGCGACGAGATCACCGCGGTGCAGGCCGAGCTCGCGGCGGCCACCGGGCACGTCGCTCCGGAGGCGATCGTCGGCGAGACCGAGATCGCCGCGGTCGTCGCCCGCGCCACCGGCATCCCGGTGTCGCGGCTGACGGAGGGGGAGCGCGACCGTCTCGCGCACCTCGAGACCGAGCTGCACCAGCGCGTCATCGGCCAGGACGACGCGGTCACCGCGGTCGCCCGCGCCGTGCGCCGCAGCCGCACCGGGCTGGGTGACGCGTCGCGTCCGGTCGGATCCTTCCTCTTCCTCGGTCCGACGGGCGTGGGCAAGACCGAGCTCGCGCGCACGCTCGCGGGGTCGCTCTTCGCCGACGAGCAGTCGGTGATCCGCTTCGACATGAGCGAGTTCGGCGAGCGTCACACGGTCGCGCGACTCATCGGCGCCCCTCCCGGATACGTCGGCTTCGACGAGGCCGGCCAGCTCACCGAGCGCGTGCGGCGGAACCCCTACTCCGTCGTGCTGTTCGACGAGATCGAGAAGGCGCACCCCGACGTCTTCAACCTGCTGCTGCAGGTGCTCGACGACGGACGCCTGACCGACGGCCAGGGCCGCACGGTCGACTTCCGGAACACGGTGATCATCATGACCTCGAACCTGGGGTCGGAGTTCCTCGCGTCGCGGTCGGGAGCGCTCGGCTTCGTCGCGCACAGCGACGACTCCGCCGAGGGCTTCGCCTCGGAGAAGGACCTGCGCGACCGCGTGATGGGACGTCTCCGCGAGGCCATGCGCCCCGAGTTCCTGAACCGCATCGACGAGATCGTGCTGTTCCGCCGCCTCGGCCGCGAGCAGCTGCGCGAGATCGTGAGCATCGTGCTCGACGCGACCCGGGCGCGCCTGACCTCGCGGGAGGTCTCGCTCGAGGTCACCGAGGCCGCGATCGACTGGCTGGCCGAGCACGGCTACGAGCCGCAGTACGGGGCGCGCCCGCTGCGCCGCCTCGTGCAGCGCTCGGTCGACGACCGCATCGCCGACCTCTTCGTGAGCGGCGACGTGACCGACGGAGGCGCCGTGAGCGTCGACGCGGTCGGCGGCGAGCTGGTCGTCACCTCGGCCGCGCGCCTGCCGCTGGCGGCGTAGCCTGCTCGGGAAGCCCCGGCCTGCTCCTGGAGAGCGGGTCGGGGCTTCTTCATGTCCACTCGGACGGGCCGAGCGCAATGCGTTGCGGGGGAGGGCGCGGGCGGATAGACACGGAGGGCACGAGAACCGGAGGCCCGATGTCGAATCCGCGCTACTACGACCCCGTGGGTCGGGCGATCCGGTCGCTGTTCTGGCTGAGCCTGGTCTGCTTCGGCCTGGCGATCGGCTTCTTCGCCCTCGACGTCGTCACCCCGGGCTCGATGACCGACGCGCAGCGGCCCTACGCCGACGCGAGCGGAGCGCTGGCGTGCTTCGGCATCTTCGGGATGTTCGTGCACTTCGCGACGGTGGCGATCGTCGGCGCGATCCGCGGGCGCGGGCAGTAGCCCCCGGGGCGGCAACGGCTCCGGCGAGCACCTCCGGCTCCCAGAAACGCGTTCGGCTCGCAGCAATCCGAGGATCCTGCGAGCCGAACGCGGTCTCACGAGCCGGAGGTGGCGGCTACGGGCACTTCTTCGCCGAGACGGCGACCTTCAGGGCCGCATCGGGGGCGACGGAGGAGCCGCCGGCCGGATCCTGGCCCGTCACCTGCCCGGTGTCCGGCGCCTTCGGATCCTCGGTGCACGAGAGCGTGATGCTCGCGAAGCCGGCGGCTCCGAACGCGGCCTTCGCCGCCTCCAGGTCCTGTCCGACGACGTCGGGCACCGTCTTCTGGTTGCCGTTGCTGGTCCAGACGGTGATGCCGGAGCCCGCCTGCGCGGAGCCGGACGGGTCCTGACGGGTGACCGTTCCGACCGCGGCGTCGCTCGCCTCGGCCCCGCCGTCGACGACGCTGAAGCCGGCGGCCGCGAGCTTGGCCTTCGCGTCGGCGAGAGCCAGCCCCGTCACATCCGGGATCTCGATCTTGGGGACGACCTGGAGCGACCCATCAGCCTCCGGGAACGCCTCTCCGCCGTACTTCGCGTTCGCGGCCGCCATAACGACGGGCCAGATGCGGTGCCGCGCGGTGGCGGAGGATCCGGAGTCGAAGAAGTACTGACGGCTGCGCAGGTTGGCGTCGCCCTGGATGTTGAAGACGCCCACGGCCGTCGCGACGCGGGTGCTCGCCCCGGTCATCCAGGTGGCGACGGCGTCGTCGGTCGTACCGGTCTTGCCGATCAGCGGGACGCGGTCGGGCGTGCGCGAGGCGGTCGCCGTGCCGCCCGAGGTGAAGGTCGACTGCAGCGCGACCGCGGCAGTGGCGGCGACGTTGCGGTCGATCGACTGCCGGCAGTTCGCGGGGGGCACCGGCTGATCGGCGCCCGTCGCGTCGGTGATCCGGTCGATCGCGATCGGGTCGCAGGTGATGCCTCCGGACGCGATCGTCGCGTAGGCGCCCGCCATCGAGAGCGGAGAGACGTAGTTGGTGCCGAGCACCGACGACGGGTTGTGCTCGAGCTCGCCGTCGCTGCCCTGGACGACTCCCATCGCCGCCGCGGTGTCTCGGATCGCGCAGAGGTCGAGCTCGCGGGCCATCGCCACGAAGCCGGTGTTGAGCGAGGTCTTGGTGAAGGTCACCGGAGTGCCGACCTGGCCGTTCCCGCCCTCGTCGTTGCGCGTACCGGGGGAGGGGCTGGTCACGGTGCCGCCGGCCTCGCAGGAGTCGGTGAAGGTACCCCAGGTCGTCGTCCTCGTGCCGTTCACCGACTCGTTGATGCTGTGCCCCTCCTTCAGCCAGTCGACGAGAGTGAACAGCTTGTAGGTCGATCCGGGCTGGATGCCGGCCGAGCCGCCGTAGGCCTTGTCGGTGCTGAGGTTGATGGCGCTGTAGGACGGGTCGGCCGCGAGGACCTCCGGGTCCTGCGAGTACTTCTTGTTCTGGGTCATCGCCAGGACGCGGCCGGTGCCGACCTCGACGCTGACTGAGACGGCTCCGACGTCGAAGTTCCAGGTCTGCGGCACCTGGGAGTCGACGGCGTTGACGGCGGCGTCCTGCAGATCGACGTCGAGCGTCGTGTAGACGTCCTGCCCACCGCGGCGGAAGTTCGTCCAGCGGGTGTCCTCGTCGGCGCCGAAGATCTCGTTGTTCTTGAGCACGTTCGTGACGTAGTCGCAGAAGTAGCCCGCGTTGCCCGCGGTGGAGCAGCCGGTGCTGGGCTGCGTGATCTGGGGCTCGACCGGCGTCGCGATCGCGGCGTCGTGGTCGGCCTGCGAGATCTTCCCCTCCTCGAGCATCTTGCCGATGATGTAGTCGCGGCGCTCCTTGTTGCGGGCGTAGCCGTTCGCGACGCCGTTCTCGGGGTCGTCGGGCTGATCGATCCGCAGCGCTGCGGGGTTGTTGACGATCGCGATGAGGCTCGCGGCCTGCGCGACGGTGAGGTTCGCGGCCGTGGTGTTGTAGTAGTAGTTCGACGCGGTCTCGAGACCGTAGGTGGTACCGCCGAAGAACGCGATGTTCAGGTAGCCCTGGAGGATCTGGTCCTTCGTGTACTCCTTCTCGATGCCGATCGCGAGCTTCATCTCGCGGAGCTTGCGCTCGGGAGAGGTGCGGGTCGCCTCGTCGATCGCGGCGGCGCGCTCGGCCTCGTCGGTGATGTTGCGGACGGCCTTCTCGACGAGCACGTTCTTCACGTACTGCTGGGTGATCGAGGATCCGCCCTGCACGTCGTTGCCGAGCACGTAGGTCTGCGCGACCGCGCGGAGCGTGCCGGGGAGGTCGACCCCGCCGTGCTCGTAGAAGCGGGGGTCCTCGCCCGAGACGGCGGCGTCCTTCGCGAACTGCGAGATCTGGTCGAGCGGGACCTCGACGCGGTTCTCGACGTAGAAGGAGGCGAGCAGCTGGGTCGAGCCGTCGGAGCGGGTCGCGAAGATGTTGCTCTTCTCGGAGAGCTTGTCGACCTCGAGGTACTCGGGGAGGCCGTCGAAGATGCCGATCGACTGGTTGGCGGCGACTCCTGCGATGGCCACGGCGGGCGTCACGGTCGCGGTCACCAGCACGCCGGCGACGACGCTCATGGCCAGGAAGCCGACGGTCGCCTTGACCACGCCACCGATTGTCCTACTGTCGGACGCCACGCATTCTCCTTCGATAACCCCCCGATTCACGCCGGAACTGCCGACGCCCTAGCACGTTCTGCGCCAGGTCAACCTCGACAGACTAACCCGAGACCCCGCGAAGGCGAAGGATCGGCCTGAGGACTGGGGAGTGGCTGGGCCCGCGCGGGGAGGCGGCGGTGCGCTCCCGGTGCCGCCCGCGCCGGCGTCGCCGGGTGGTCACCGGGGCGTCACGGGGAAGTCGGGTGGGGCGCGTAGCGTCCAGGCCATGACCGGACTCCCCCTCCTCGCCACCGACGACGTCCAGCTCCGCTGGGCCCGTCCCGAGGTGCTCGACTCGTCGCGGCACCGGATGCTCCGCCTCCTCACCCTCGCCGAGCGCCTCCGCTACGAGGCCACCGGGCGGCGCGAGGCCCGCGACAGCTTCCTCCTCGGCCGCGTCCTCGTGCGCGAGCTGGCCGCGGAGACCGTGGGCGTCGATCCGCTCGAGATCACCGTCGACGCCCGCTGCGAGCGCTGCGGGGGCCCGCACGGCCGCCCGGTGCTCGGCGGCGAGCACCCGGCCCTCGAGCGGATGCGGATCAGCATCGCGCACTGCGACGGCGCGGTCGTCGCCGCTCTCGCCACGGGGCGCGACCTCGGCATCGACGCGGCCCGCACGCGCACGGTCCGCGACCGGGTCTCCTCCGGCGAGGCCACCGCGGAGCAGGTCCTGCACGAGCTCCGCTCCCAGGCCGTCGCGAAGGCCGACGGCCGCGGGGCGACCAACGAGGAGCCGGTGCTCTTCCGCACCCGCGAGGGCGCGACGGAGGCGTGGATCGAGGGCTCCGAGCGCTACTTCGCGGTCTCGGAGCCGATCGTGCACTCGGCGCTCGTCGTCACGCTGGCGGTCTCGCAAGCCTGAGCGGCCAGTCGCTCACTCGAAGAGCGAGAGGGTGAGCGTCGAGCGGTAGGCGCCGGGGGCGACCGAGCGCTCGGTCAGGAGGCGGAGCTCGGCCGTCGCGGACGCCGGGACGGGGCTGGCCGAGCCCGTGAGCAGGACCGTGTCCCTCAGTCCGGCTCCGCCCTCGAGTGCGGAGGCGGCCGGCTCGCCCGCCCGGGCGCCGCCGGGCTCGCCGACGAGCGACGGTGTCCAGCCGAGGTGGTCGGCGCCGATCGCCGGCCGGCCCGGTGCGCTCACGAAGTCGCCCGCCGAGGCCACGACGTACCAGGTGCCGGAGCCCGCCGCGGCGCGGGTGTCGGTGACGGTGACCGCGGGGAGTGCGCCGCGGAACTCCCGCCGCTGCGGGTCCGACTCCGCCTCCTGCAGCTGCGCCGCCGAGCCCGCGACCGTCATGGCCAGCGCGCCGGGGCCCGTCGGCGGATCGATAGCGACGCCGACATCGACGCCCCCTGCGTCCCTCAGCTCGGGGTCCCCCTCCGCGGGCTCCTCGCCGTCGACGACGCCCTCGGGAGTCTCCGCTTCGGGCGCGTCGGTCGGGCGGGGAGCGGGCGCAGCGCCGCCGATCGAGTCCTCCGCGCTCGGTTGAGCACCTCCGCAGCACCGGGGGAGGCCCGGCGCGGTCTCGCCGTCGTTCCGGAGCATCGGCGTGGGTGAAGCGGTCGGGGCGGGCGTCGGCGTCTCCGCGACGACCGCCTCGGTGCTCTGCTCCGGCGAGGTCGCCGCCTCCGGGGCGAGTGCGGCCGAGGCGAAGACGACGGCCAGCGCGAGGGCGGCGGTCGGGACGACGGCCGAGAGCGCGGCGCGGGGGGAGCGGATCACGGGGTCTGCCGTTCGTCGGGTCGGGAGGGGCACCGACCTGTGATTCCTATCAGCCGGGCCGGACGCGACGGCACCCCGCTTCCGGGTGCAGGTTGCGAGCGCGCGGGCACGCCGCAAGGAGGAACGGATCACGACCCGTCCCTCCTCCTCGGCGCTCCGGTCAGCAGCTGCGAGCGGGGTACGCCACCCTCTGCTCGACGCTGGAGCCGGCGCCCGTCGCGGTCGCGACGACCTCACCGGCCGGCATGCTCGCCTGCCGCGTCGTGAAGCTGTGGGTCGCGTTCGACCCGGCGGCGACTCCGGTGAACGACTTCTGGCCGTAGGCCGAAGCGAACGCCATGCCCAGCGGCGCGGTCTCGCCGTTGGTGGCCGTCACCGACAGGACCGCCTTGCCGGCCACGCACCTCGACGAGACCGATGCGGTGACCTTCAGCGCCGGAGCCGCCGTCTCGGGCACGACGATCTCGGTGATCTTGAGGTACGAGCCCGGAGTCGAGAACGTCAGCTTCAGCCCGGTCGCCGACACCGTGGTGAAGGGGATCGTCGTCAGCGACCCGTTCGCGGCGGGTGCGACGTTCTGGGCCGAGGTCGGCTTCCAGGTGCCGTCGGCCGCGCGGTAGGCCACGCTCACCGAGGACACGGTGCCCTCGGTGTTCGTGAAGGTCAGGCCGGATACGCGGTGCGCCTCGGTGTTCGTCAGCGTGAAGTCGGCGCTGCCCGCGAACGTGCCGTCGGTCCAGGTCGACCAGGCGGTGGTGACGTTGCCGTCGCACGCGTTCGCGGCGGGGAGCGTCGCCCACTTGGTCTGGCTGAACGACGCAGAGACGGCGGCACCCGCCACCCGGCAGACGTTGACCGGGGGAGCGGTGCCCCAGATCTGCACCTCCGCGATCGACTGCCAGGTGTTCGCCGCGCTCGTCAGGTGGAGGCGCAGCCCGGTGGTGTCGGGCAGCGACGACAGGTCGAGCACGACCGCCGGCGCCGCCTCCGTCGCGCTCTGCGAGAGGGTCGCGCCGACCGAGCTCGTCGTCCAGGCACCGCCCACCTGGTACTCGACCTCGATGCGTGAGGGCCAGGTGGCGGTCGCGCCGTCCTTGAAGGCGTGCACCGTGACGGAGTCGAGGTTCTGCGGCGTGCTCCACGAGAACGCGAGACGGCTGTCGCGCGGGTAGCCCGAGCTCGTCCAGTCGTCCCAGCCCTTGGCCTTCGTGGCGCCGTCGATGAGCTTCGGCGCCAGATCGGCACGGCTCGAAACCGTCACCGACGCCCCCGGGGCGAGGTTCGCGATGCCGGGCTCAGCGACTTCGATGGTGCGCGTGAAGGTGCGACCCGTTGCGAACTCGGAGTCGGCGGCGAGGACGCCGGTGACCTGCAGGGTGCCGAGGTTCGCCGGTCCGGTGGGCTTCCACGTCACGGCGACGTCGCGGGTGCCGGCGCCGGTCTTCACCGACACGGTCGCGGGGAGCACGGCGGCGACGTCGGCGTTTCGGCGCACTGTGTCGGGCAGCCGGTCGTCGACGACCGACCAGGTGCCGGCTCCGACGCCCTTGTCGTCCCAGTAGGAGGCGTCCCAGCCCGCACCCCAGCGGGCCGGGTCCTCGGCGGCGGGGTTGCGCATCTCGAGCCGCCCGTTCTCACC
This sequence comes from Rathayibacter sp. VKM Ac-2803, assembly GCF_009807175.1. Classification (NCBI taxonomy): domain Bacteria; kingdom Bacillati; phylum Actinomycetota; class Actinomycetes; order Micrococcales; family Microbacteriaceae; genus Rathayibacter; species Rathayibacter sp. VKM Ac-2803. The sequence continues at coordinate 1,665,510 of NZ_WUCD01000001.1, forward strand.
GACGGTCATCGGCAGCCAGACGTAGGTCGAGTCGGAGGCGCCGTCGTTCCAGCGATCGCCCATGTAGACGTACTTCCCGGGCGCGAGCGTGAGCACGTTGGTCGACTGCGAGCCGAAGGTGGTGCCGCGGGTGTCGCCGATCGAGAGTCGTCCGTCGCCGCCCTCGGGGATCGCGTTGTAGGCGACGTTCTCGTTCGCGTCGGCCTTCTCGACGCCGCGGATCCACGGGCCGAGGATCGAGTCGGCGGTGTAGTAGGTCTGCTGGTTGGGCGCCCAGCCGGTCGCTCCGGAGGCGATCGTGTAGTACTTCCCGCCGTTCGCGAAGATCGCGGGCGCCTCGAGGTGGCCGCACTCCTTCACGATCTGGAAGTCGGTGCCGCGCACGGGTGCGCCCGCCTCGCCGTCGGCGAAGACGTACGGGTACTTCCCGTCGGCCGAGTACTGGTGCGCGTCGAGAGTGTCGGTCGTCGTGGTGCGCTCGACGTTCGTGTAGCTCGCGTCGAGCTTCGCGACGTAGAGCGTGTAGTTCTCCTCGGAGGAGTAGGAGATGTACGCCGTGCCGTCCTCGTCCTGGAAGACGGTCATGTCGCGCGCCTGACCGGGAACGGCCGACGACGTGCAGGCCTGGTAGTTCGAGCGGTTGTAGAGCCGGTAGACGCCCTGGAGCGTGAAGGGACCAGTCGGGCTGTCAGAGACCGCGACTCCGGCCATCGACCGCGCGTAGGTGCTGCCGCCCGGCGTGATGCGCCCGTCGGAGTGCCACCACATCACCCACTTGCCGGTCGCCTCGTTGAACAGCACCTTCGGCCGCTCGAAGATCGCGGTGTTGGGGGAGGACTGGGTGGTGTCGAGGTGGTAGTCGAGCTCGGCGATGCGCTCGGCGCGCGGCTGCCCGGCGTCGTCGACCGTGTCGTAGAGCGCGTCGAAGTACGGAGCCTCCAGGTCGTCCGGAGCCGAGACGCTGCGGAGCGCGGTGCCCCTGTTCTCCCAGTTGTGGCCGTCGGTCGAGCGGTAGACCGCGACTCCGGGGCTGTTCCAGTAGCCCTTGGTGCGGTCCTCGCCGTACCAGTACTGGACCTGCTGTCCGCCCTCCTCGACCGTGACGATCTGCCCGCCGTGCGCCTGGATGTGCCGGCCGTCGGTGTCGTACCAGTAGGGCTGGAAGTAGTCGGCGGCGCCGAGGCCCGGATCGGCGATCGCGGGGTAGTCGGTGTAGGTCGGTGGCGAGCTGGTGCGCGGGACTCCGTCGTTCGGATCCGTCACCGCTCCCGCCGCCGCGGCGGGCTGCGCTCCGACTCCGAGGAGCGCCGCGACCAGCAGGGCCGCCACCGCCGCTCCGGCCGATCGTGTACGAGACGTCATGCTGTGCTCCTTTGCACCGGATCTGCGCGGATGTTCACGCAAACACTCCGCCTTCACCGTACATGGCGACGTCAACATCGCGCGAGGGCGAACCGCGGCCGCGTCTCAGGAGGAGGACCTCTCCTCCCGAGCCGCGAGGCGTCAGCGCGGCGCGCGCACCGTCGAGAGCGAGTCGACGTGCAGCGGTTCGGTCTGCCAGCGCGCCGCGAACGTGCCGGTCTCGGGCGAGACCCGGACGTGCAGGCGGTGCGGTGTCTCGATGAAGATCACATCGACCAGCAGCGAGCCGTCGGCCGCTCGACCGGCGCTCGCCGAGTGCGCGTCCCGGGTGACCCACTCGCCCGATCCCGGCGCGAGCACGATCCGCTCGTCACCCTCGATCAGCGAGATCGTCCAGGAGTCGCCTCCCGAGATCTCGACCGCCGTGATCGTCGCGATCGGCGAGTCGGCGGCGGGGAAGTACCGGCCGGGCTCGGGCGACTCCGTGAGCCCCGCGAGCGGAGGCAGCGCGAGCGAGGCCAGGCGCTCGGACAGCCGAGCGTCCGCCTCCGCCGTCGAGGGCCCGCCCACCGCGGGGAGCAGGTGCTCCCACACGCTCGCGAGCAGCGTCTCGGTGTCGCTGGTCTGCCCGGTGATCGCGACGACGAGGTCGTGCTCGGGCACGATCAGGCTGAACTGGCCGTACGCGCCGTCGGCGCGGTAGCCGTGCAGGGAGCGCCAGAACTGGAAGCCGTAGCCCTGCGCCCAGTCGGCTCCACCGGCGTCGGGAGTGCCGACGTGCGCGCGCGACGCCTCGGCCACCCACTCCGGGCTCAGCAGCTGCTCGCCGTTCCAGCGCCCGTCCTGCAGGTAGAGGAGTCCGAGCTTCGCGGCGTCCTCGGTCGTGGCGTGCAGACCGCTGTAGCCGATCTCGCGCCCGGACTCGTCGCGGATCCAGGCGACCTCGCCGATCCCGAGCGGGTCGAGCAGGCGCGGCCGCAGGTACTCGAGCAGCGACCCACCGCTCACACGCTGCACGATCGCGGCGGCCGCGAAGGTGCACGGCTGGTTGTAGGCGAAGAGGCTGCCCGGCTCCTCCTCGGGGGGAGTGAGCAGGAACCCGCGGACCATGTCGACCGGATCGATCTCGCGAGCGCGGTCGATGGTCTCGGCACGGTGGCCGCTCGCCATGGCGAGCACGTCGCGGAGGCGGATCGCGCGCGCCCGCGGATCGGTCACCTCCGCGTCGAGCTCGGGGAAGAAGGAGAGCACCGTGTCGTCGAGGTCGAGCAGCCCCTCGGCGGCCGCGAGACCGACCGCGGTCGAGGTGAAGCTCTTGCTGAGCGAGTAGAAGAGGTGCAGCCGCTCGGCGCTGTACGGCGCCCACCAGCCCTCGGCGATGACCTGCGCGCGGTGCACGATCACGAGACCGTGCAGCTCCACCCCCTCGGCGGACTCGAGGGCGTCGAGGAGGTCGAGGACGCCCTCGGCGTCGAGTGAGGCGGCGGAGGGAGTGCTTCTCGGCAGTGAGACGGTCATCCTCCGATGCTACGGCGGGCTATGCGTCCGCCTGCGCCGGGAAGGGGCCGAGACCGAGCAGGAAGCGGAGGATCTCCTCCGCGGGTGCGACGACTGCGGGGCCGCGGCCGAGCCTCCAGTCGGCGTCGGTCGGGGCGAGCGAGCGATCGCGGATCGCCGCGCGGATGGGGAGCGGCGCGCGCTGCAGACGATCGAGCGCGACGGCTCCCGACAGGCGGGAGGGCAGGGCGAGTCCGGAGGAGAGGGCGAGCTCGGCCCGGACCACCTCGACGAGCTCGGCCACGCCGTTCGGGCCGCCGCCGGAGCGGCGCGCGGAGGCGAGGGCCGCGAGTGCCGCGGGGATCTCGGCGGGCGGGGGAGGGGAGGAGGCCTCTCGGGCGCCGAAGCGCGTCGCGAGGCGCTGACCGGTGCTGCTCGAGAGCCGCACGACCAGCTCGCCCAGCAGATGTGCGGCAGAGACGGCACTGGCCGCCTCGCCCTCGGTGCGAGAGGGAGAGGCGGCCAGTGCCGAAGCAGCCCGGACTGCGAGGCGGTCGAGCCGCTCGGCGACGGGGACGCGCCAGTCGTTGCTGACCCCCGACTCGTCGCCGCGCGGCCCCGAGCTCAGCGGCAGGAACCGCGACCAGTCGGCGGGCACGGAGCCTAGCGCCCGCCCGAGCGGCGCTTGTTGTAGACGTCGAAGGCGACCGCGAGCAGGAGCACGAGGCCCTTGACCGCCTGCTGCCATTCGATGCCGATGCCCATGATCGACATGCCGTTGTTCAGGACGCCGATGATCAGACCACCCAGGATCGCGCCTCCGATGGTGCCGACACCGCCCTGGACCGCCGCGCCGCCGATGAAGGCCGCCGAGATGGCCTCGAGCTCGAAGCCGTCGCCCGCCTTCGGGCCCGCGAGGTTGAGGCGCGCGGTGAAGACGAGGCCGGCCAGCGCCGCGAGGACGCCCATGTTGACGAAGAGCCAGAAGGTGACGTTGCGGGTCTTGATGCCCGACAGCTCAGCGGCGTGCAGGTTGCCGCCGATCGCGTAGACGTGGCGGCCGAAGACCGAGCGGTTCATCACGACGCCGTAGACCAGGACGAGCACGGCCAGCACGATCAGCGTGACCGGGATGCCCTTGAACGAGGCCAGCGCGAAGGCGAAGGCGCCGATGACGAGGGCGACCAGGACGAGCTTGGTGACGAACCAGGCGCCGGGCTCGACACCCTGGTTGTACTGCTGGCGTCCGCGACGGGTGCGGATCGACTGCACCGTGAAGGCGACGATCGCCAGCGCGCCGACGCCGAGCGACAGCGGGTCGAGCTCGGTCTCGCCGAACAGGTCGGTGAGGAAGCCGTTGCCCAGGGCGCGGTACTCGACCGGGAACGAGCCGATGTTCGCGTTGCCGAGGACGACGAGCGCGAGACCGCGGAAGATCAGCATGCCCGCCAAGGTCACGATGAACGCGGGTATCCCCACGAACGCGATCCAGAAGCCCTGCCACGCTCCGACCGCCGCTCCGATGAGCAGCGACAGGATGATCGAGAGCCACCACGGCAGGCCCATGTTGACGGCGAAGACGCCCGACATGGCTCCGACGAACGCGGCGATCGAGCCGACCGAGAGGTCGATGTGCCCGGCCACGATGACCATCACCATGCCGATGGCGAGGATCAGGATGTAGCCGTTCTGGACGATCAGGTTCGAGATGTTCTGCGGACGCAGGAGGATCCCGTTGGTCATGATCTGGAACAGCAGCACCACGACGATGAGGGCGAGGAAGATGCCGTTCTTGCCGAGGTCGCTGAGCACGTGGCTGATGCGCGCCGTGAACGCGTTCTCGACGGGCTTCACCTGCGCTCCCGCCGCGGTCGACGGTTCGTTCTGCAGATCGGTCATCGTTGCTTCTCCTGAGTCATGAGGGTGAGGACGGCCTCGGGCGTCGCCTCGGCGATGGGCAGCTCGCCCGTGATGCGGCCCTCCGACAGCGCGTAGACGCGGTCGCAGATGCCGAGCAGCTCGGGCAGCTCGGAGGAGATCACGATGATCCCCTTCCCGGCCGCCGCGAGCCGGTTGATGATCGTGTAGATCTCGTACTTGGCACCCACGTCGATGCCGCGGGTGGGCTCATCCAGGATCAGGACGTCGGGGTCGGAGTAGATCCACTTCGACAGGACGACCTTCTGCTGGTTGCCGCCGGAGAGCTTGCCGGTCTTGGCGAGAACGGTCGGCGACTTGATGTTCATGCTGCCGCGGTACTCGTTGGCGACCTCGAACTCGCGGTTGTCGTCGACGAGTCCGGTCTTCGACACCTTGTCGAGCGAGGCGAGCGAGATGTTCCGCTTGATGTCGTCGATGAGGTTGAGCCCGTAGTGCTTGCGGTCCTCCGTGGCGTACGCGAGTCCGTGCGCGATCGCCTCGGACACGTTGCGCATCTTGATCTCCTTGCCGGCCTTGAAGACCTGGCCCGAGATCCGGCTTCCGTAGGAGCGGCCGAAGAGGCTCATCGCGAACTCGGTGCGACCGGCTCCCATGAGCCCGGCGATGCCGACGATCTCGCCGCGGTGGACGTTGAGGTTCACCTTGTCGACCATCACGCGAGTGGGGTCCTGCGGGTGGTGGGCGGTCCAGTCGACGACGCGGAGGATCTCCTCGCCGATGTGCGGCGTGTGGTCGGGGTAGCGGTGGTCGAGGTCGCGCCCGACCATGTCCTTGATGATCCGGTCTTCGGTGACGTCGTCGTGGGCGATCGTCTCGATGGTCTTGCCGTCGCGGATGACCGTGACGGTGTCGGCGATCTTCTTGATCTCGTTCAGCTTGTGGCTGATGATCAGCGACGTGATGCCCTGCTCCTTGAGGTGCAGGATCAGATCGAGCAGGTGGTCCGAGTCCTCGTCGTTGAGGGCCGCGGTCGGCTCGTCGAGGATGAGCAGCTTGACCCGCTTCGAGAGCGCCTTCGCGATCTCGACGAGCTGCTGCTTGCCGACTCCGATGTCCTGGATCTTCGTGGTGGGGTTCTCGCGCAGGCCGACGCGGGCGAGCAGCGCCGCCGCCTCCTGGTTGGTCTTGTTCCAGTCGATCAGGCCGGCGAATCCGCGGACCTCGTTGCCGAGGAAGATGTTCTCGGCGATCGAGAGGTAGGGGCTGAGGGCCAGCTCCTGGTGGATGATGACGATGCCCTTCGCCTCCGAGTCGCGGATGCTGGCGAACTGCATCACCTCGTCCTCGAAGACGATGTCGCCCTCGTACGTGCCGTGCGGGTAGACGCCCGACAGCACCTTCATCAGCGTCGACTTGCCGGCGCCGTTCTCTCCGCAGATCGCGTGCACCTCGCCGCGCTCGGCGCTCAGGGTGACGTCCTGCAGGGCCTTCACGCCCGGGAACGTCTTGGTGATGCCGCGCATCTCGAGGATGTTCGTGGTCACGTACGCCTCACTCCTTCGTGGTGGGGGAGGGCGCCCGATGCTGGGCGCCCTCCCGTTGTCCTTGCTGGTGGTGCGGAGCGGACTTAGCCGTTGACTTCCTCATCGGTGTAGTAGCCACCGTCGACGAGCACGGACTGGATCTCGTCCTTGGTCACGATGACCGGCTCGAGGAGGAACGACGGGACGACCTTCTCGCCGTTGTCGTAGGTCTCGGTGTCGTTGACCTCGGGCTCGGTTCCCTCGAGGACGGCCTGTGCCATCGACACGGCCTCCTTGGCGAGCTCGCGGGTGTCCTTGTAGATGGTCGCGTACTGCTCACCCGAGATGATCGCCTTGACGGAGTCGAGCTCGGCGTCCTGACCGGTGATGATCGGGAAGTCGGTGCCCACGGTGTAGCCGGCGTCGGTGAGGGCCGAGATGATGCCGCGGCTCAGGCCGTCGTAGGGCGAGAGGACGCCCTGGATCTTCGTGCCGTCGGAGTACGTCTTGGTGATGATGTCCTCCATGCGGCTCTGGGCGACCTCGGGGTCCCAGCGCAGCGTGGCGACGGTGTTGAACTCGGTCTCGCCGCTCGCGACGACGAGGGTCTTGTCGTCGATGTAGGGCTGGAGGGTGTCCATCGCGCCGTTGAAGAAGAACGTGGCGTTGTTGTCGTCGGGGCTGCCGGCGAAGAGCTCGATGTTGAAGGGGCCGGCGGGGGCGTCGGTCGCCTTCGTGCCCTCGAGGTCGGTCAGTCCGAGACCGGCGAGGAGCGAGGTGGCCTGCTGGACGCCGACCTTGTAGTTGTCGAACGTCGCGTAGTAGTCGACGTTCGCGGAGTCGCGGATGAGGCGGTCGTAGGCGATGACCGGGATGTCGTTCGCGGCCGCCTCCTCGAGCACGCTCGTCAGGGTGGTGCCGTCGATCGAGGCGATGATCAGGGCCTTGGCGCCCTTGGTGATCATGTTCTCGAGCTGCGAGACCTGGGTGGGGATGTCGTCCTCGGCGTACTGCAGGTCGACCTGGTAACCGGCCTCCTCGAGCTGCGACTTGACGTTGTTGCCGTCGGCGATCCAGCGCTCGGAGGACTTGGTCGGCATTGCGACGCCGACGAGTCCGCCGTCGCCCGAGCCGGAGCCCGAGTCGCTGCCGGAGCCACCGGCGCAGCCGGCGAGGGAGAGGATCATCGCGCTGCCGGCGATGCCGGCGATGAGAGCGCGCTTCATTGTGGTCACTGTGATTCCTTCGTCATTGAATGCAGTGGGATGTTCGCCACTGGGAGCAGGTGTGCGGCGATGTGATGGCCATGTGAGCGATCACATTGCGTCAATATAGCCCCGCTGACGCGTTTCGTGTCAACGCATGTGTCTCGACTCGGTAACGGCCGGTGGGTACTCGACGCCGCCGCGCGACACCCCGGCCTGTCAAGCCCCGCGGCGAGCCCGGAAGCCTCCGAGCCCTGCCCGCGTTGTCACCAGCACTGTCGAGAGGACGAAAGACATGACGAAGACCTGGTTCATCACCGGCGCCTCCAAGGGCTTCGGCCGCGAGTGGGCCGAGGCGGCTCTCGAGCGGGGCGACAACGTCGCTGGCACCGCGCGCCGCCCCGAGACGCTCGACGCGCTCGTCGAGCGCTACCCCGACTCGTTCCTGCCGCTCCGCCTCGACGTGACCGACCGCGCGGCCGGCTTCGCCGCCGTGCAGCAGGCGGCCGAGCGCTTCGGGCGCCTCGACGTCGTGATCAACAACGCCGGCTTCGGCCACTTCGGCATGATCGAGGAGCTCACCGAGGAGGAGGTCAGGGCACAGCTCGAGACGAACGTCTTCGGAGCGCTCTGGATCACCCAGGCCGCCCTGCCGATCCTGCGCGAGCAGCGCTCGGGTCACATCATCCAGGTGTCGAGCATCGGAGGCATCAGCGCCTTCCCGTCGATCGGCGCCTACCACGCCTCCAAGTGGGCGCTCGAGGGCTTCAGCCAGGCGCTCGCCGGCGAGGTCGCCGAGTTCGGCATCCACGTCACCCTCGTCGAGCCCGGCGGCTACTCGACCGACTGGTCGGGCGCCTCCGCCTCGCGCAGCGAGCCGATCGCGGCCTACGACGCGGTCCGCGACGCGGCCGCCCGTCGGCCCACCGCCTCCGCCAAGGGCGACCCGAAGGCCTCGCGCATCGGGATCCTCGCGGTCGTCGACGCCGAGGAGCCGCCGCTGCGGATCTTCTTCGGCCGGGCACCGCTCGGCATCGCCACCGCCGACTACGAGTCGCGGCTGGCGACGTGGAACCAGTGGCAGGACGTGTCGATCGCCGCGCACGGCGAGTGATCCGGGGGCGGGCTAGCGCCGCGCCGCCACCGGCTGCGTGCGCGGCACCGCCGTCGATCCGCGCACGAACAGCTGCGGCTCGATCGGCGCCGCCGCCTCCGGTCGCTCGCCCTCGATCAGGCTGAGGAGCGCCGCGACGCTGCGGCGGCCGAGCTCGGTGAAGTCCTGCCGCACGCTGGTGAGGGGCGGCCAGTAGAACGCGGCCTCGGGGATGTCGTCGAAGCCGATCACGCTGACGTCCTCGGGCACGCGGACGCCCCGCTCGTGGAAGGCGCTCATCAGCCCCAGCGCCATCTGGTCGTTGGCCGAGAAGACCGCGGTGAAATCGAGGAAGCGCGAGAGCTCGAGGCCGACGCGGTGACCGCGCTCGGCGCTCCAGTCGCCGAGGATCGGCGGGCGCAGCGGCATGTTCCGGTGATCGAGCTCGGCGAGGTAGCCGCGCATGCGCGCCTCCGCCTCGATCCAGTCCTGCGGGCCGGCGAGGTGCACGATCTCGGTGTGCCCCAGGTCGATCAGGTGCGCCGTCGCCATCCGCGCGCCCGCCATCTGGTCGACGTAGAGCGCGTCGTCGCGCTCGTCGTCGCTCGTCTGCAGCGTCACGTTCGGGATGCGCAGGGCGACCCCCGAGAGGATGTCGAAGACGCGGATCTGCGGCGCGAGGACGACCAGGCCCTCGACGGCCTGGTTCAGCAGGTGCCGGATCCCCGCCTGGATCGACTCGCCGTCGGTGCCGTCGACACTCGCCGTCACCACGAGGTACCCGGCCTCGCGGGCGGCGACCTCGATCGCCTGCAGGCTCGAGGCGGGTCCGTACTGGAGGCTCTGCGAGGAGAGCACGCCGATGGTCCGCGTGCGGCTGGTCACCAGGGCCCGGGCCGCGAGGTTCGGGCGGTAGTCGAGGTCGGCCATGACGTCGAGCACGCGCTTCTTGGTCTCGGCGCGGAGGCTGGGATGGTCGTTGAGGACGCGCGAGACGGTCTGGTGCGAGACTCCGGCCGCCTTCGCGACGTCGTAGATGTTGGGCGCGCGGGCCGCGGGCTTGTCTTCCGGCATCGGGCACCGCGGCTTCCTGTGATCGGGCGGCGCCTCGAGCGGGGGCCGTCGCGGCCCGCTGCAGTGCGGGGCCGCCGGCTCGCGGGGCGCGTGTGAGCACACCTTACGTCCCCTTCTCGGCGCGGAACCCCGAGGACGCCGGATCGAGACCCCCTACGGCTCGATGACCTCGTCGTCGTCGTGGGCGCCGTAGAAGGCCGACTGCCCGCGCATCAGCTCGCGCATCGGCGTGGTCGGATCGGCTCCGTAGACGGTCCCGACGAAGTCGAGCGTGCGCTGGATCGCCCAGATCTCGTCGTGGCGATCGGGAGGCAGGACGCTCGCCGGGGAGCCGACCGCGACCCAGCCGATCGGGACGACGGCGCCCGGCTCGAGCGTGGTGTTCACCTGCACGACCCCGTGGATGCGGACCTCGGCTCCGGCGCCGACGACGCTGCCGGGGAAGAGCGCGGCGCCCGTCGCGACGAAGGCGCCGTCGCCGACGGTGGTGCCGTTGAGATGCGCGTGCGGGCCGACCATCACGGCCGATCCGATCAGCGCGGGATGCCCGGCGCGACCGCGGACCACCGCGTTCTCCATCACGACCGTGTCCTCGCCGACGACGACCGCGCCGTCCTCGGCGCTGAGGACGGCGCCGTGCAGGATGCGCGCGCCGGCGGCGATGCGGACGTCGCCGATCAGGACGGCGGTGGAGGCGACGGACGCGCCGGGATCGACCACGGGCGAGGCGTCGCGGTGGCGGATGAGCATCCCGGTCTCCGTTCGTCGCGGCCCAGGGTAGCGGGGCGCGGCGGGTAGCGTGGACGGATGCGCCTCCTCCTGATCCGCCACGGCCAGACCCCCTCGAACGTCGCCGGACTGCTCGACACCCGCATCCCGGGGCCGGGTCTCACCGACCTGGGGCTCGAGCAGGCGGAGGCCCTCCCGGGCACGCTCGCGGGCGAGGGCATCGGCGCGCTCTGGGTCTCGACGATGCGGCGCACGCACGAGACGGCGGCGCCGCTCGCCGCCGCCCTCGGGCTCGAGCCCACCGAGCGCGAGGGCATCCGCGAGATCGCGGCGGCCGGGCTCGAGATGCGCGGCGACGAGGAGGCGGTGACCGAGTACATGGACACCGTGTTCCGCTGGGCGGGCGGCGAGACGTCGGTCCGGCTGGCCGGCGGCGAGACGGGCGACGAGTTCGCAGCCCGCTACGACGCGGTCGTGGCGGAAGCGGGGGCGGCGGGTCACCCGGTCGTCGCGCTCGTGAGCCACGGCGCGGCCATCCGCTGCTGGGCGGGGCTGCGCTGCGCGGGCCTCGATGCGCGCTTCATCGCCGACCACCTGCTCGACAACACCGGCGTGGTCGTCGTCGAGGGCTCCGGCTCGAGCTGGGAGCTCGTGTCGTGGGAGGGCGAGCCCGTCAGCGGCGTCGGCGCGGAGGCCCCCTCGGGCCCGGCGGGCGAGACCACCGTCTGAGCCGCGTCTCCTGCGCTGCCTCACCCATGCTGGTCGAGCCCGCAGCCCCGCGGGGGCGTATCGAGCGGAGAAGCCGCTTCGCGTCTCGGTGGTGAGGGGGAAGAGGGCGCCCGTTGCCCTTCCATGCTGGTCGAGTAGCCCCGCAGGGGCGTATCGAGACCCACCAGCTTCAGTAGATCAGGCTTCTGTCCTGTCCTTCTGACGTTTGTGGATCTCGATACGCCCGCTGCGCGGGCTACTCGATCAGCGAGGGAGGGGCCATGCGCAGGAGGTGGCTTTTCCTAGGAGACCCACCGGCGTCAGCAGATGAGGCTTCCGACTCGGCCTCCTGATGCTGGGGATCTCGATACGCCCGCTGCGCGGGCTGCGGGCTCGATCAGCATGAAGAGGAGAGCGGGCCCCGGAGTCGCGGGCGGATTCGGGCGTCTGCGGTAACGATCGGGCAACGGAGCCGAAAGGGGCGCGGACCAGAGCTTTCCTTCTCGCATAGCGCGGCTCTGCATCGATTCAGACCGCGCCAGTACTCTGCCGAGGTTTGCTCGGTCACGGCTGCGCGGCTACCGTGGACGGCGGTCCTCGAGACCCCGATGAATCGGTCCGCGCTCGCGCGGCGCCCCCCAGGGCGCGCCGCGAGCGTACGGTCAACGGGAGCGGAGGCGGCCCCGCGGTCGCCTCTCGGACACCGGAATCGCCTCCGCACGTCGCCGCGCACGCGGCCCGCGGAGGCTCGACGTACGGCGTGTCCCACGCTCCCGACCCGGCACCACGAGATGAGAGTGCAGGGATGCGTCCCTGCGCGCCGACGGAGTGCACGTGCAGCAGAACCACCAGTCCACCAGCGAGCCCGCGAGCGGGGTGACGACCGCCCTCGAGGCGCGCCACCTCTTCAAGGTGTTCGGGCGACGACCGGACGATGTCGTCAGCCGCCTCCGGTCGGGAGCCGAGCGCGGCGAGCTCGCGAGCCTCGGCACCGCGGCCGTGATCGATGCCTCCTTCGAGGTGCGCCGCGGCGAGATCTTCGTCGTGATGGGCCTGTCCGGCTCCGGCAAGTCGACCCTGATCCGCATGCTCAACGGGCTGCAGGAGCCCACCGCCGGCGAGGTGCTGATCGACGGAACGTCGATCACCGGGGTGCCGGAGGCGGAGCTGCGCCGCGTCCGCCGCTCGTCGATCTCGATGGTCTTCCAGCACTTCGCGCTCCTCCCGCACCGCACGGTGCTCGACAACGTCGCCTACCCGCTCGAGATCCAGGGCGTGCCCGCGGCCGAGCGGCGCGAGCGCGCCCTCGTCGCCGTCGAGCGTGCGGGCCTCGCCGGCTGGCACGAGAAGATGCCCGACGAGCTCTCGGGCGGGATGCGCCAGCGCGTCGGACTCGCGCGCGCGCTCGCCGCCGACACCGACATCGTCCTGATGGACGAGGCGTTCTCGGCGCTCGACCCGCTGATCCGCCGCGAGATGCAGGAGCAGCTCGTCGAGCTGCAGCACGAGCTCGGCAAGACGATCGTCTTCATCACCCACGACCTCAACGAGGCGATGTTCCTCGGCGACCGCATCGCGGTCATGCGCGACGGCCGCATCGTCCAGATCGGCACTCCGGAGGAGATCCTCACCGATCCCGCCAACGACTACGTCGCGCAGTTCGTGCAGGACGTCGACCGCGCCCGCGTGCTGACCGCCTCCGCCGTCATGGAGCCGGCCCGCTCCGTCGTGACCCTCGCGGCCGGCCCCCGGGCGGCGCTGCGCGGCATGCGCGACCTGCAGACCTCGGCGGCCTTCGTCGTCGGGAGCGGTCGGCGGCTGATCGGCACCGTCCGCGATCGCGACGTCATGGAGCAGGTGCGCCGCAGCGAGGTCGACCTCTCGGCGGTCGTCGTCTCGGACGTCGTCACCGTCTCGCCCGACACCGCGCTGAGCGAGATCATCGAGCCCGCCGTCGAGTCGGCGCTCCCCGTCGCCGTGGTCGACGCCGACGGGCGCCTCCTCGGGGCGATTCCGCGGGTCACCCTGCTCGCCGCACTCGGCAACGTCACCTCGCACACCGGCGAGAACCCGGTGATCGAGCCTCCGGCGACGGTCTCGACCGAGGTCGTGACCGCGACCCTGCACGCGACGGGCGGACCCGTCGACGACGCCGTGCTCGTGACCGAGGGAGGTGTGCGATGAGCATCCGCCTGCCCCTCGGTGACGCGGCCGAGACCGCCGTCGACGTCCTCACCCAGACCTTCCAGCCGCTGTTCGATCTGATCCGCACCGTCTTCGGCGCCCTCTACACCGGCGTCGACGTCGTGCTCGCGACCCCGCCGTTCTGGGTCATCACCGCCTTCATCGCGGTCCTCGCCTACGCCGCGCGCGGCTGGCTGTTCGCGATCGGATCCACTGCCGGGCTCCTCCTGATCGCGAGCGTCGACCAGTGGGAGAACGCGATGGACTCGCTCGCGCTCGTGCTGGTCGCCTCCGTGATCGCCATCGCGCTCAGCGTGCCGCTGGGGGTGCTCGCCGCCCGCAACCGCACCGCCTCCGCGGTCATCCGGCCGGTGCTCGACCTGATGCAGACCATGCCGGCCTTCGTCTACCTGATCCCGGCGCTGATCCTCTTCCGCGTCGGAGTCGTGCCCGGCATCGTCGCCACGATCGTGTTCGCGATGGCACCGGGCGTGCGGCTGACCGAGCTGGGGATCCGCGGAGTCGACCCCGAGCTCGTCGAGGCGGGCGAGTCCTTCGGCTCGTCGAAGTGGCGGATCCTGCGCCAGATCCAGCTGCCGCTGGCGCTGCCGTCGATCCTCGCCGGCCTCAACCAGGTCATCATGCTGTCGCTCTCAATGGTCGTCATCGCGGGCATGGTCGGCGCGGGCGGCCTCGGCGGCGACGTCGTGGCGAGCCTCAACCGGATCGACGTGGCGCTCGGCTTCGAGGCGGGCATCGCCGTGGTGATCCTCGCGATCATCCTCGACCGGATGACGGGGGCACTCGGTGCGCCCTCGCCCGCACGCGTCGCCCGGGCCGGCAGCCGCCGTGCCGTCGTCGCCACCCGTGCGGCGATCGCCGCGGTGTCGGTCGTGGTCGTCGCCTCCCTCGGCGCCTCGGCGCTCGCCGCGCCGGCCACCACCGCCTCCGTCGACAACGGCGACAGCGGCGACGTGACGATCGCCGTGTTCCAGGGCTGGGACGAGGGCATCGCCGTGTCGGCGCTCTGGCAGTCGGTGCTCGAGGAGCAGGGCTACGACGTCACCCTGCAGAACGCGGATGTCGCGCCCGGCTTCTCTGGTCTCGCGAGCGGCGACTACGACCTGGCTCTCGACACCTGGCTGCCGACCACCCACGGCAGCTACGTCGAGCGCTACGGCGACGACATCGTCGACCTGGGCGCGTGGAACGACGAGGCGAAGCTGACCATCGCGGTGAACGCCGACGCTCCGATCGACTCGCTCGAGGAGCTCGCGGCGAACCCCGACGTCGTCGGCAACCGCCTCGTCGGCATCGAGCCGGGCTCCGGGCTCAACACGGTCACGACGGAGGAGGTCATCCCCGGCTACGGCCTCGAGGGGATGGAGTACCTCACCTCGTCGACCCCGGCCATGCTGCAGGAGCTCTCGAGCGCGACGGAGGCGGGCGAGAACATCGCCGTCACGCTGTGGCGCCCGCACTGGGCCTACGACGCCTTCCCGGTGAAGGACCTCGAGGACCCGTTGGGGCTGCTCGGCGACGCGGAGGGCCTGCACTCGTTCGGCTCGGCGTCGTTCGAGGACGACTTCCCGACCCTCTCCACCTGGATGCGCGACTTCCGGATGGACTCGGAGACGCTCTACTCGCTCGAGAACGCGCTCTTCAACGCCGGCGCCGACGACCAGGACGCGGCCCTCGCCTCCTGGATCGACGAGAACCGCGAGTACGTCGACGGTCTGACGAGCTGAGACCGCCGCGGCGGCGTCGCCCTGACCCGCCCACGCCGGCCCGCTGCTCCAGGGAGAAGTCGGCGCTCGTCGCCCTCCATGCTGGTCGAGGCTGAAGTCGGCGCTCGTCGCCCTCCATGCTGGTCGAGCCCGCAGCCCCGAAGGGGCCGCTCGATAAGCGAGGGAGGGGGGCACCAGTCGGAGGAGGTCGTCTCTCCTCAGAGACTCACATCGTCCGGCAGCGTCGCCTCGCCCGCCGGACCGGTCCCCGCGTCAGCTCCGGGCCGCCGCGTACTGCTCGCGGATGAGGGCGCGGTGGTCCGGCGTCGGCTCCGCGAGCGAGGTGACCTCCCACGTCGGGCGCTCGCCGGTCAGGGCCCACGCCGCCTGCACCGCGGCGCCGTCGGCCACGTACTCGCCGGGTGTCGGCACCACGACCGGCACGTCGAACACCTGCGACGCCGCGAGCTGCACGGCGCGGTTCTGCGCCGCGCCGCCGATCAGCAGGATCCGGTGCGCCTCGACGCCCTGCGCCCGCACCGCGTCGAGGCCGTCGGCCAGACCGCAGAGCATGCCCTCGATCGCGGCGCGCGCCAGGTTCGGCCGGGTCGTCGAGGCGATCGTCATGCCGCGAAGGCTCGCGGTCGCGTCGGGCAGGTTGGGCGTGCGCTCGCCCTCGAAGTAGGGGACGAGCACGAGGCCGCCCGAACCGGGCTCGGCCTCGAGCGCGAGCGCCGCGAAGTCCTCGAAGTCGCTGCCGAGCAGCGCCGCGGTCGAGGCGAGCACGCGCGCCGCGTTGAGCGTCGCGACGAGCGGGAGGAAGCGCCCGCTGGCGTCCGCGAAGCCCGCGACGGTCCCGGAGGCGTCGCGCACCGGCGAGTCGGTCACCGCGAAAACGGTGCCGCTCGTGCCGATGCTGACGACCACGTCGCCCGGGCCCGCGCCGAGGCCGAGGGCGGCTCCCGCGTTGTCGCCCGCGCCGGGGCCGATGATGACGCCGCTCGCGGTGGTGCCCGCCGACTCCGACGGCCCGAGCACCCGGGGCAGCAGCGGACGGTGGCCGAGCGAGAGCTCGAGCAGCTCGAGGTCGTAGCCGTCGGCGCCCCAGTACGAGGTCCCCGAGGCGTCGGAGCGGTCGGTCGTCAGCGCGTCGAGCTGCGGCGCGTCCGGTCCGTAGCCGAGCAGGCGCCAGGTCAGCCAGTCGTGGGGGAGCGCGACGGCGGCGACGCGCGCCGCGTTCTCGGGCTCGGCGTCGCGCAGCCAGCGGAGCTTCGTGGCGGTGAAGGAGGCGACGGGAACGGTCCCGGTGCGCTGCGCCCACGCCTCCGCCCCGAGCTCGTCGATCAGGTCGCGCGCGGCACCGGCGCTGCGGGTGTCGTTCCAGAGCAGGGCGTCGCGGATGACCCGCCCGTCGGAGTCGAGCACGACCATGCCGTGCTGCTGGCCGCCGACCGAGATCGCGGCGATGTCGTCGAGCCCGCCCGCATCGGCGATCGCGAGCTGGAGCGCCTCCCACCACGCGGCGGGGTCGACCTCGGTGCCATCCGGGTGCGAGGCGCGGCCCGTGCGCACGACGGTGCCGGTCTCGAGGTCGCGGACGACCACCTTGCAGCTCTGGGTGGAGGAGTCGATGCCTGCGACGAGCGTCATCGCCGTCACCTTTCCGTACGGGCGGAGGGATCGCCTCGGCCTGGAGACAGGAGGACGGACGAGACCCCGCGCCAAGCGCGCGGGATCTCGTCCGTGGGCGGGGCCGGAGCGGCCCCGGGGGAGTGGGTCAGCGGGCGCCGAGCAGGTGCTCGGTGGCCAGCTGCTGGAGCCGCACGAAGCCGAAGCCCTTGCCGCCCAGGTAGGCGTCGGTGTCGAAGTCCTCGTACGACGCGGAGTCGGCGAGCAGGTCGTCGTACGACTCGCCCTCGTTCAGCGTCGGCCGCGCGAGCTCGAGGACCTTGGCGGACTCGAGCGCCTCCTGCACCTCGGGGTCGGCGCGGAAGGCCGCGGCGCGCTCCTTGAGCAGCAGGTAGGTGCGCATGTTCGCGGCGGCCGAGTCCCAGACGCCGGTCTCGTCCTCGGTGCGCGAGGGCTTGTAGTCGAAGTGGCGGGGGCCGTCGTACGAGGGGACGCCGCCGGGGCCGCCGTTCTCGAGCAGGTCGACGAGCGAGAACGCGTTGTGCAGGTCGCCGTGACCGAAGACGAGGTCCTGGTCGTACTTGATGCCGCGCTGACCGTTGAGATCGATGTGGAAGAGCTTGCCGTGGTACAGCGCCTGGGCGATGCCGGCGGTGAAGTTGAGGCCCGCCATCTGCTCGTGGCCGGTCTCGGGGTTCACACCCACCAGCTCGGGGCGCTCGAGCGAGTCGATGAACGCGATCGCGTGGCCGAGGGTCGGCAGCAGGATGTCGCCGCGGGGCTCGTTGGGCTTGGGCTCGATCGCGAAGCGGATGTCGTAGCCCTTGTCGGTGACGTAGTCGCCGAGCAGGTTGACGGCCTCGCGGTAGCGCTCGAGGGCCGAGCGGATGTCCTTGGCGGAGTCGTACTCGGCGCCCTCGCGGCCGCCCCACATCACGAAGGTCTTGGCGCCCAGCTCGGCGGCGAGGTCGAGGTTGCGGAGCACCTTGCGCAGCGCGAAGCGGCGGACGGCGCGGTCGTTCGAGGTGAAGCCGCCGTCCTTGAAGACCGGGGCGCTGAAGAGGTTGGTGGTGACCATCGGCACGATGAGGCCGGTCGACTCGAGCGCGCCCTTGAGGCGGTCGATCTCGGTCTGACGCTCGGCGTCGGTCGAGCCGAAGGCGAAGAGGTCGTCGTCGTGGAAGGTGAGGCCGTAGGCGCCGAGCTCGGACAGCTTCTCGACCGCGTGGACGGTGTCGAGCGGCGGGCGGGTCGGGCCGCCGAACGGGTCCGCCCCGTTGTAGCCGATGGTCCAGAGGCCGAAGGAGAACTTGTCCTCGCGGGTGGGGGTCAGAGACATGGAACCGATCCTTTCCGGCGACGTCGCCGAATTGTTGTTGCGCCCAACATATCGGCTGCTCGCGGGCGGGCGCAATGACGGCGGCAGTGGCCGCGTCGATATGTGGTGTCGCCCGACGAATTCCTTGCGGAAGCGTTTCGACTGTGCGTACAGTGCACTGCAGCACGATCGGTCGAAGCGCTTCGAAGCGTCAGGCCGCACCGACGACGAGGTCCGGGAGGAGGAACGATGGCGACCATCCACGACGTGGCCCGCGCCGCCGGGGTCTCGATCAGCACCGTCTCCTACGCCCTGTCGGGCAAGCGCTCCATCGCCGCCACCACGCGTCAGCGGGTCGAGGACGCGGTCCGTCAGCTCGACTACCGACCGCACGCCGGCGCCCGGATGCTCGCCGGAGCGCGGACCCACATCCTGGCGCTCTCGGCGCCGATGCGAGGCGAGCTGCACCTCCCGACGCACATGCGCTTCGTCACCGAGGTGCTCGAGCGCGCTCGCGAGTCCGACTACGACGTCCTCCTGCTCGTCACCGACGAGGCCTCGAGCGGGATCGGACGCGTGTCGTCCTCCTCCCTCGTCGACGGCATCGTCCTGATGGGTGTCGACGACGACGACCAGCGCGCGACGCTCATCCGCGAAGCGGGGGTGCCGGCGACGTTCATCGGCGTCCCCTCCGACGCGCACGATCTCGCCTGCGTCGACCTCGACTTCGCCGAGGCCGCCCGGCAGAGCGTCCGCACCCTCGCCGAGCACGGCCACCGCTCGATCGCGCTGATCGAGCACCCGCAGTCGTACACCGACCGCAACGCAGGCTTCGTGCGCCGCTACGACGACGCGTTCCGGAGCGAGTGCACCGCCCTCGGCCTCGAGCTCGTGGTGGAGCGCCCGCACCTCGGCCGCGGCAGCGCCGTGTCGGCGACCGACGCCGTCCTCGCGGCCGGCCCCACCGCTCTCGTCCTGCACTGCAACGAGCCCGTGGCGGAGGCGGTCCTCGAGCGCGTCCTCGAGCGCGGTCTGAGCGTGCCCGGCGACCTCTCCGTCCTCGCCGCCTGCGCGAGCTACGACGGCGCGGCGCTCCCCGTCCCGGTCAGCTCGATCCCCCTTCCCCTGGAGGCGATGTGCCGCGCGGCCGTCGCCCGGACCCTGCAGCAGATCGACTCCGGCCGGACGGTCGGCGTCGAGCTGCTCCCGCCCCACTACGTCGACCGCGGCTCCGTCGCGCTCGCTGCAGCCGGCGCTCTCGCGCCGATCGCCTCCTGACCCGCCCTCCTCCCGCTCCTCGATCCATCCTCATCGTCGAAACGCTTCGAAGCCTCCCCCGCCCGTGAGAGAGCGCTCCACCCCCGCACCACCCGCCACAGCCACGCGGCACCCATTCAAAGGAGAACACCCGCAATGTCGCTTCGTTCCAGCACCGCCTTCCACCGCCCCAGCGCGTCAACGGTCGGCTCCCTCAGCCGCCGCGGCCTGATCGCCGGCGGTGTCGGCATCAGCGCGATGTTCGCGCTCGCCGCCTGCTCCGGAGGCGGCTCCGACGCCGGCTCCGACGCCCTCGCCACCACTGTCGACGGTGCCGGCCGCACCCTCACCATGTGGGACTTCGAGACTCCCGACAGCGACCGCGGCATCGCGTGGCTCGCCGCCCGCGACATCTTCACGAAGGAGACCGGAGCCGAGATCGCCTACGAGTTCAAGGCCTTCGAGCAGCTCCGCACCGGCGCCAGCCAGATCTTCAACTCCAACTCGGCCCCCGACGTCGTCGAGTACAACAAGGGCAACGCGACCAGCGGACTGCTCTCGAGCCAGGGCCTGCTCACCAACCTCGACGAGGCGGTGGAGTTCTACGGCTGGGACAAGCTGATCCCCGGCGCCCTGCAGACCACCGCCAAGTACGACGACAAGGGCATCATGGGCTCCGGCTCCTGGTACGGCATCCCCAACTACGGCGAGTTCACCTTCGTCTACTACAACGAGGACGCCTTCGCCGCGAACGGCCTCGAGGTGCCGACCAGCTACGACGAGTTCATCGCCGTGCTCGACGCCTTCGTCGCCAAGGGCATCACTCCGCTGGCCGAGGCCGGCGCCGAGTACCCGCTGCAGCAGCTCTTCTACCAGCTCGCGCTGCTGAAGGCCGATCGCTCCTGGATCACCGACTACCAGACCTACACCGGCGAGGTCGACTTCCAGGACGCGGCGTGGACGTACGCCGCGGAGCAGCTCAAGACCTTCGTCGACAAGGGCTACTTCTCGGCCGACGCCTCCGGGCTCAAGGCCGAGGACGCGGGCACCGCGTTCATCTCGGGCGAGTACCCGATCTTCTTCTCGGGCTCGTGGTGGTTCGGCCGCTTCAAGACCGAGATCACGGGCTTCGAGTGGAACACCTTCCTGTTCCCGGGCGCCGAGTTCACGATGGGCTCGGCGGGCAACCACTGGGTCATCCCCGAGACGGCGAAGAACAAGGACCTCGCCTACAAGTGGATCGACATCACGATGCGCCCCGAGATCCAGAACCTGATCGGCAACAACGGAGGCATCCCGCTGGTCGTCGACGAGGCCGCCATCACGGATGAGAAGAGCAAGGAGCTGCTGTCGCAGTGGAAGACGGTCGTCGACGGCGACCAGCTCTCCTTCTACCCCGACTGGCCGACCGCGACCTTCTACGACGACCTCGTCGCGGCGACCCAGGAGCTCATCAACGGCTCCGTCGACGAGTCGGACATGCTCTCCGAGCTCCAGGAGAAGTACGACGACGGGGTGGCCGATATCAAGTGACGCTGCGCGTCGCTTGATTCGGCCACGAAAGGCGGCAGCCCCGCCGACGCGGGAGCGTCGGCCAAGGCGGCCAGCCCCGCGCCCACAGGCGCGGAACAGCCGCGGCAGCCTCGACGACGTGACGGCGACCCCTCAATGCGGTCGCATCAACGCCTTCGAGCGTCCCGCCTTCCTGCTGATCGAGTAGCCCGCGTAGCGGGCGTATCGAGATCCACCACCGTCAGAAGACCGATTCTGAACACCGATCTGCTGACGCTGGTGGGTCTCGATACGCCCCTGCGGGGCTACTCGACCATCGGGCTGGCGGCGAGCGCCGACCATTTCCTCCACCCCCGCACGACCCAAGGAGTACGACATGACGACGACCGCCCCGCGTCGCACGGAGAGCGCTCCGCCGCCTCCGGCCGCGAAGGCCCCCCGCGAGAAGCGCAACGGCGGCTACTGGCTCTACCTGATCCCCGGGTTCGTGCTGTTCCTGTTCATCGTGCTGATCCCGCTGATCTGGAACGTGTACATCAGCTTCACCTCGTGGCGCGGCATCAAGCCGCCGATCTTCATCGGCCTCGACAACTGGATCGAGCTGATGGGCGACGACCAGTTCTGGACCTCGTTCGCCAACTCCGTCTACATGATCATCGCCATGGTGATCGTCCCGACGATCCTGGGGCTGCTGCTCGCCGCGATCCTGTTCGACCTGGTCGGCAAGAAGTTCGGCGGCCGGATCGCCAGCTTCCTCCGCGCGACCTACTACCTCCCGCAGATCCTGCCGACGGTCATCGCCGCCATCGTGATCGGCTGGATCCTCCGGCCCGACAACGGTGCGCTCAACTCGATCCTCGAGGCCGTGGGCCTCGGCTCCCTCGCGCACGACTGGCTCGGCAAGCCCGACACCGCGATGCTCTCGATCATGGTCGTCATGATCTGGGTGCAGCTCGGCTACCCGGTCGTCATCTTCATGGCCGCCCTCCAGCGCGTCGACCCCGAGCTGTACGAGGCCGCCGAGCTCGACGGCGCCAACTGGTTCCAGCGCTTCCGCTGGATCACCATCTCGATCATCCGCCCCGAGGTGTTCGTGGTCACCCTGACCTGCACCATCGCGGCGCTGAAGGTCTTCGGGCCGATCTACGCGCTGACCCGCGGCGGTCCGGGCGATTCGACGATCGTGCCGAGCTACTACTCCTACACCGAGTTCTTCCAGAAGCAGCAGGTGGGCTACGGCGCCACCATCGCGACCGCGCTCACGATCGTCATCGTGATCCTGGCCGTGCTGTTCATCCGCGCCCAGGAGCGCGTCGAGCGCAGCGAAGGAGTCCGCTGATGTCGGCCATCGAGACCCTGCCCCTCACTCAGGCAGGCACCGAGGACACCGATCTGACCACCCCGAGGAAGGCGCCCAAGGCGTCGAAGGGCGCCACCAAGCGCACCGTCGGCGACTGGGTGATCCTGATGGTGGCCGTCGTGATCGGGCTCGCGATCATCAGCCCCGTGCTGCTGATCCTGCTCAACTCGTTCAAGACCCCGGCCGAGTACTCGGCGAACGGGCCGCTCGCCTTCCCGACGGGCCTGTCGTTCGACGGCCTCTCGACCTTCTGGTCGCGGGTCAACTTCCCCGAGAAGCTCGGCAACTCCATCCTGATCTCGGGATCGGTCGCCATCCTCGCGGTCGCCCTGTCGGTGCTGAACGCCTACGCCATCGGGATCGGGCGCGTCCGCGGCCGGAGCTGGATCATCATCCTGTTCCTGCTGGCGAACATGCTGCCCCAGGAGGCACTGCTCTACCCGCTGTACTACATGTTCAAGGCGGTCGGGATCTACGACAGCCAGCTCTCGGTGATCATCATCTTCACCGTGATCCAGTCGGCGTTCGGCACCTACCTGCTCTCGAGCGTCTACGGCACCTTCCCCAAGGAGATCCTCGAGGCCGCGGCTCTCGACGGCGCCTCGAAGTGGCAGGTCCTCACCCGCGTGATCGTGCCGATCTCGCGGCCGACGCTCTCGGTGCTGATGATCTTCTTCTTCATCTGGACGTGGAACGAGTTCCTCATCCCGCTGGTGTTCCTCGTGAGCGACGCGACGCAGACCGTGCCGATCGCCATCTCGAGCCTCCAGGGCGACAAGATCATGGACGTCACGACGACCAGCGCGAGCGCCCTGCTGGGCCTGCTGCCGACGCTGATCTTCTTCCTGATCTTCCAGCGCACGCTGACCCGCGGCATCACCGCCGGCGCGGTCAAGTAGCGCGATCCTCCGCCGGGGTGCGGGCCGAAGTGGCCCGCACCCCGGCCCTCCTTCTCCCGTGAGGCGCTCCGACGCGCCACCACCGCCCTCAGAAAGGCACACGCATGAAGTTCACCGACGGGTTCTGGCAGACGAGGGCAGGATTCACGCCCCTCTTCGCGCAGGAGGCGTACGACATCCGCACCGACGGCTCGACGCTCGAGGTGATCGCCCCGACCAGGGTGATCCAGGGCCGCGGCGACGTGCTCAACCGCCCGACGCTGACCGTGACGGTCTCCTCGCCCGCCGAGGGAGTCGCGAAGGTGCGCATCGAGCACTGGCGCGGCAC
This sequence comes from Rathayibacter sp. VKM Ac-2803, assembly GCF_009807175.1. Classification (NCBI taxonomy): domain Bacteria; kingdom Bacillati; phylum Actinomycetota; class Actinomycetes; order Micrococcales; family Microbacteriaceae; genus Rathayibacter; species Rathayibacter sp. VKM Ac-2803. The sequence goes on from NZ_WUCD01000001.1 coordinate 1,688,796, forward strand.
CGCGACGCGCCCCGGCTTCGATCTGGTCGACGGCTCCGTCGGCGAGGCGAGCGTCACGGAGGCGGGCGGCGTGCTCCGCACGGGCGATCTCGAGGTCCGCCTCGCGCAGGGCGCTCCCTGGTCGCTCGAGTTCTGGGACACCGCGACCGGCACCCGGCTCACCGGCTCCGGCCACAAGGCGCAGGGCTACCTGACCGGCCCCGACGGCGAGGCCTACCTGCACGAGCAGCTCGACCTCGGCGTCGGCGAGCTCGTCTACGGGCTCGGCGAGCGCTTCGGCCCCTTCGTCAAGAACGGCCAGACGGTCGACGTCTGGAACGCCGACGGCGGCACCTCCTCCGAGCAGGCCTACAAGAACGTCCCCTTCTACCTCTCCAGCCGCGGCTACGGCGTGCTCGTCAACGACCCGGGACTGGTCTCGTTCGAGATCGGCTCGGAGGCGGTCGAGCGAGTGCAGTTCTCGGTCGGCGGCGAGGCGCTGGAGTACCTCGTCATCCAGGGCCCGACGAAGAAGGACGTGCTGCGCCGCTACACCGGGCTCGCCGGCCGGCCCGCCGTCGTCCCCGCGTGGACCTACGGACTCTGGCTCACGACCAGCTTCACCACCAGCTACGACGAGGAGACCGTCAACTCCTTCATCGACGGCTTCGCCGAGCGCGAGCTGCCGCTGTCGGCCTTCCACTTCGACTGCTTCTGGATGCGCGAGTTCCAGTGGACCGACCTCGAGTGGGACCCGCGCACCTTCCCGGATCCCGAGGGGATCCTCGCCCGCCTGCACGAGCGCGGCCTGCACACCTGCATCTGGATCAACCCCTACATCGCGCAGGCCTCGGCACTCTTCACGGAGGGTCGCGAGAAGGGCTACCTGCTGCGCACCGCCTCCGGCGACGTCTGGCAGTGGGACCTCTGGGTCGCGGGCATGGCGCTGATCGACTTCACGAACCCGGAGGCGACCCGCTGGTTCCAGGACAAGCTGCGCGTCCTCGTGCGCCAGGGCGTCGACTCGTTCAAGACCGACTTCGGCGAGCGCATCCCCTCCGAGGGCGTGGTCTGGCACGACGGCACCGACCCCGAGGCGATGCACAACTGGTACACCCAGCTCTACAACAAGGCCGTCTTCGACGTGCTGGTCGAGGAGCTCGGCGAGGGCCGCGCGGCCCTCTTCGCCCGCAGCGCGACCGTCGGCGGCCAGGCGCTGCCCGTGCACTGGGGCGGCGACAACACGTCGTCCTACGTGTCGATGGCCGAGACCCTGCGCGGCGGGCTCTCGCTCGCCCTCGGCGGCTTCGGCTTCTGGGCGCACGACATCGGCGGTTTCGAGGGCACGCCCGACCCCGGCGTGTTCAAGCGCTGGCTCGCCTTCGGGCTGCTCTCCTCGCACTCGCGACTGCACGGCTCCTCCTCGGTGCGCGTGCCGTGGGCGTTCGACGAGGAGGCGGTCGAGGTCACCCGCCGCTTCACGATGCTCAAGCTCTCGCTGATGCCCTACCTCTTCGCGGCGGGGGCGGAGGCGGCGCGCGTCGGCACGCCCGTCATGCGCCCGATGACGCTCGAGTTCGAGGACGACCGCAATGCGGCGCATCTCGACACGCAGTACATGCTCGGACACGACCTGCTGGTCGCTCCGGTGTTCACCCCCGACGGCTCGGTCGAGTTCTACCTGCCGCGCGGGCGCTGGACGAGCTGGTGGACCGGCGAGACGATCGACTCGACGGGGGAGTGGCGCCGCGAGGTGCACGGCTTCGACTCGCTGCCGCTCTACGTCCGCGAGGGCGCCGTGATCCCGGTCGGCGCGCGCAGCGACGTCGCCGAGTACGACTACCTCGACGGGCTCGAGCTGCGGGTCTTCCCGGGCGGCGACGGAGTGACCGAGGTGCGCGTGGTGGCGCACGACTCCGGCGCCGAGACCGTGTTCACGGTGACGCGATCGGGAGGCGACGTGGCCGTCGACGCGCCCGGCGGCTCCTGGAGCTGGACCCGCGCAGGCTCCTGAGTCGCGCAACGTCAGCTGAGAGGGCTCGTCGCGCACCATCGTGCGCGACGACGGATCTCAGCTGACGTCGTGCGCCGCGGGCGCCGTCCGGCCCGCCGATAGGCTCACTCCGGAGAGCAGAGGAGACCGCGGAATGCCCGACCACGCGACGCGCGGGAACAACCTCGACCGGGTCCGGCGCCACAATCTCGCCGCGATCCTCCGCCTCGTCCACCGCGGCGGCCCCCGGTCGCGCTCGCAGCTGACGCGGGCGACCGGCCTCAACCGCTCGACGATCGCCGCCCTCGTCGGCGAGCTCGTCGAGTTCGGCATCGTCCGCGAGCGCGACCCCGACACCGTCAACCAGGTCGGCCGCCCGAGTCCGATCGTCGAGGCCGATCCGCGGATCGTCGCCCTCGCCGTGAATCCCGAGATCGACGCGGTGACCGTCGCCGTCGTCGGCTTCGACGCCGAGGTGCGCCACCGCATCCGCCGCACCGCCTCGGTCCCGACCGCCGAGGCCGCCGCGCGCCTCGCGGCCGACGCCGTGGCCGAGCTCCTCGCCGAGCTGCCGGAGGACGCGCGCACCGTCGGGATCGGCGTCGCCGTCCCCGGCCTCGTCCGCGACGCCGACGGCCTCGTCCGGGTGGGTCCGCACCTGGGCTGGACCGACGAGCCGTTCTCGCGCATGCTCGCCGACGCGACCGGCCTGCCGGTGCTGTCCGCGAACGACGCCAACCTCGGCGCGCTCGCCGAGAGCGTCCTCGGCGCCGGCCGCGACGTCTCCCACCTCGTCTACCTCAACGGCGGGGCCAGCGGCGTCGGCGCCGGCGTGATCGTCGGAGGCGCGCCGATGCACGGCATCGACGGCTACGCGGGCGAGATCGGCCACACCCTGGTCAACAGCGCCGGCGTCGACTGCCACTGCGGAGCGATCGGCTGCCTCGAGACCGAGGTGGGGCGGGCCGAGCTGCTGACGGTGCTGGGGCTGGAGGAGAGCGAGCGGCTCGAGGAGGCGCTCGCCGCCTCCGACGACCCCGCCGTGCGCGCCGAGGTCGAGCGGCAGCTCGGGCACCTCGCCGTGGCCCTGCGCAACGTCGTCAACGTCTTCAACCCGCAGCTCGTCGTGCTCGGCGGGTTCCTGGGCGCGCTCGTCGGAGTCGCGCCGGGCTTCCTCGAGGCGCGGCTCGCCCGCGGCGGACCCTTCCGGGTGGCGCTCGACTCCGTCCGCATCGCCCGCACCGAGCTGGGCGCCGATCTGCTCATGCTGGGCGCGGCCGAGCTGGCCTTCGAGCACCTGCTCGCCGACCCGCTCACGGCGCCCCTGCACCCCGCCTGACCAGCCGTTCTCCCGCCGATCCCGGTGGTCGGCTTGCGCAAGTCGAATGGATTCGATCGAGCGGGAATATCCGCGCGCGCGGCGTGCTTGGGCTGAGAGCGGTGAACGATCCGAGGGTTCGCCGTGCCCGCTCTCACCGCTCCCCACTGCCTCCGCGCAGGAAGGCCCCCGTGACCACTCTCTCCTCGACTCCCACCGACTCGACTCCCGTGCACCGGCACCCGGGCGACGCCCTGTCGAACCGCCAGCGTCTGATCTACGTGATCGTCCTGGGCGCCCTGACCGCCCTCGGGCCGTTCACGATCGACCTCTACCTCCCCGCGTTCCCCGCTCTGCAGAGCGAGCTGAACGTCTCCGAGGCTGCGGTGCAGCTCACCCTCACCGGCACCACCCTCGGCTTCGCCCTCGGGCAGCTGGTCGTGGGGCCCTGGAGCGACGTGGTCGGCCGGCGGCTGCCCATCCTGCTCGCGACCTCGCTGCACGTGCTCGCCTGCATCGGCGCCGCCTTCGCCCCCGAGATCGTCTCGCTCGGCGTGTTCCGCTTCCTGATGGGAGCCGGTGCGGCGGCGGGCGGAGTCGTCGCCATGGCGATGGTCCGCGACCTCTTCGGCGGGCGCCCGCTCGTCAAGATGCTCTCGCGCCTCGCCCTGGTGTCGGGACTCGCGCCGGTGCTCGCGCCTGTGATCGGCTCGCAGCTGCTGCTCGTCATGGACTGGCGCGGCATCTTCGTCTTCCTCGCCGCGTACGGCGTCCTCGTCATGGTCGCCGTCGCGCTGCTCATCGTGGAGACCCGGCCGAAGGAGGCGCGCCGCGACAGCGACGGCCGCTCGCTGGTGCAGCGCTACCGCGCCGTGCTCAGCGACCGCACCTTCATCGGCGTCGCGGTGATCGGAGGCATGACCTTCGCCGGTCTGTTCACCTACCTCTCGAGCTCGGCGTTCCTCTTCCAGGGGCTCTACGGCTTCGACGCGCAGCAGTACGGGCTGCTCTTCGCCGTCAACTCGCTCGGAGTGGTCGCGGGCGTGCAGGCGTCCTCCTACCTCAGCCGCCGGGTCGGACCGCAGTGGATCCTCGCCATCACGACGATCTCGCTCTTCGTGACCGCCGGACTGATCGCTCTGTTCGACGTGCTCGACCTCGGCATCTGGGGCACGCTCGTCCCGCTCTGGCTGTTCATCGCTTCCTGCGGCTTCAGCTTCCCCTGCGTGCAGGTGCTGGGGCTCGTGAACCACGGGCGCGAGGCCGGCACCGCCGCCTCGCTGCTCGGCGCCGTCAACTTCGGCACCGCGGGCCTGCTCTCGCCGATCTCCGGCATCTTCGGCGCCGACTCCGCCGTCCCGATGGCCCTGGTGATGATGTCGACCGCCGCGGTGTCGATCCTCGCGCTCTGGCTGATCGTCCGCCCGCGGACGGTGCCGGCGCTGCAGGACTGACGGCGGGGGCCGCCAGGGGGCCCCTGGCCGAACGTTCCCGACAGGCTCGGAGCCCCGAAGCAAGCCCCTGCGGTGAACAGCCCGTGACGGCATCATGTCCGGATGGATTCCCGCGACACCCCTCCGTCGACCGACCCCGGCGTCGCCCGCCCCGACGCTGTGCAGCGCGGGAGGCTCGGCGAGCAGACCTCCTCCGACGACGTCGCCGCCAAGATCCTCACCACCGCGGCGGCGCACCGCGTCTCGCGCCGCTGGCCGCTGATCTCGGCCTCCGTCGCCCTCCTCGTCACGATCGTGCTCGCGGTGATCATCGCGTTCCGGCCGACCTCGGCGTTCTCCTTCGACGTCGAGTGGATGGACGAGGTCGTCGAGCACCGCTCCTCCTTCTGGGACATCCCCGCCCTCGTCATGAACACGGTCGGCGCGGGCATCACGGGCACCGCGATCATCCCGCTGGGCATCGTCGTCGTCCTCCTCGTGTTCCGGAGGCGCTGGGCCGCGCTCTACTACGCGGTCGCGGCCCTTGCGAGCGTCGGTCTCACCCAGCTGATCAAGGAGCTCGTCGGCCGGGCCCGCCCGGAGGACATGCTGGTGACGAGCGACTACGGCTCGTTCCCGTCCGGTCACACCGCCAACGCGGCGACGACGGCGATGGTGCTCGCCCTCGTCTTCCCGCTGCTCTGGGTCTGGATCGCCGGCTTCCTCTACTCCGTCGCGATGATGGCCAGCCGCACCTACCTCGGCGCGCACTGGCTGACCGACACGATCGGCGGCCTGCTGCTCGGGATCGGCGTCGCCCTCGTCGTCTGGGCCCCGCTGGCCGGCCGCCTGCGCACCGAGTCCGAGCTGCCCCACCCGCCGATCTGGGTGCGCGCCGACCGCTGACCCGAGCGGCTCTGCGCCTTTCGCCCTCCCCTCCCCATGCTGGTCGAGTAGCCCCGCAGGGGCGTATCGAGACCGACCGGCGTCAGCAGATGAGGCTTCTGCCCTCGCCTTCTGACGGACGTGGATCTCGATACGCCCGCTGCGCGGGCTACTCGATCAGCGTGGAGCGGGGCCACACGCAGAGGGCCGCGCCTCCCGGAAGATCCCCTGGCACCACCAGGCGCGACCTCCGACCCCGCCATCAGCCCAGGAACGCGTCGAGCCCGTCGAGCTCGTTGAACGTGTACACGTGCAGCCCGTCGAGGCGATCGCCCGCGGCCGCCTCCAGCCGCGCCACGAACGCCGTCGGGTCGAAGCGGCGCCCGCGCAGCAGCCCGCCCGCCACCGACGAGCTCCGCTTGAGGAACCCGAGCGAGGACCCGACTCCGATCCGCGCTCCCAGGCTCAGGAGTCGCGTCCGCTCCACCGGCCCGGGCACTCCCGCCCACACCGCGGCGCCGATGCCGCGACTGCGCAGCCCGTCGGCGTAGCGCACAACGGCGTCGACGTCGAAGCACATCTGCGTGACGATGCTGCGGATGAACGGCGCCCGCTCCTCCAGGTGCCGCTCGATGCTCTCGTCCGAGAGCCGCGGGTGCCCCTCCGGGTATCCGGCGATGTCGAGCGCGAGGCCCGGCGCGATCGCGACGATGTCCCGGATCAGCTCGAGGCTCGTCGTGTAGGCGCCCGATGCGGTCGTCGCGTCGCCCGAGATCACGAACGCCTCGTCGATCCCGGCGTCGAGCAGCCGGCCGAGCGTGCGCTCGAGGTCGGAGCGACCGCCGACGTTGCGTGCGGCGAGATGCGGGACGACGCGGAAGCCGCGCCCGGCGAGCTCCAGGGCGGACTCGATGGTCCGCTCCGTCCCGTGCTTCGGGAGGCTCGTGACCGTCAGGGTCACCCGCGACGGATCCGCGAACGCCCGTGCCGCCGTGTCGCCGATGTCGTCGGTCGGGATGATCTCGAAACGCGCCCTGGTCACCCGGCCAGCCTCCCACGCGCCTGTGATGTCGGAGCCTCCGCCTAGCCTGAGGGCGTCGTCGTTCGACGGCACCGGAGGGAGTCGGATGTTCGTCGAGGACGGTCGCGTCGTCACCAGCCCCACCGATCTGTCGAACTGGTCCGCCTGCGAGTGGGCCGTCCTCCGGCGCCTCGACGCCGCCCTCGGCAGGGCTCCGCGGGTCGAGGTCGATGAGGACGACATGCTCGTCCGCACCGCGCGCCTCGGCGACGAGCACGAGCGCCGCTTCCTCGCCGAGCTGAAGGAGTCGCACCGGGTCGTCGAGTTCGAGCGGCCCGAGCGCGCCGACTACGTCGCCGCGGCCGACGCCGCCGTCGAGGCGATGCGCGCAGGCGTCGATGTGCTCTACCAGGCCACCTTCTTCGACGGGAGCTTCATCGGCTTCTCCGACTTCCTCCTGCGCACCGACGACGGCGCCTACGAGGTCTACGACACCAAGCTCGCGCGCCACGCGAAGATCCCCGCGCTGCTGCAGCTCGCCGCCTACGCCGAGCAGATGGCGGCGCGCGGCGTCCGGGTCGGGCCGCGCGTGCACCTCGTACTCGGCGACGGCTCGATCACGAGCCACGAGCTCGCGACGATCGCCCCTGTGCAGCGGGTGCAGCGCGCTCGACTGCGCTCCGTCGTCGAGGAGCGGCTGGCCGCCTCCGAGCCGCTCGCCTGGGGAGACCCGCGCTACGTCGCGTGCGGGCGCTGTGCGTTCTGCACGCCGGAGGTGCACGCGCACCGCGATCCGATCCTGGTCGCGGGGATGCGGGTCGACCAGCGCGCGAAGCTCGCGGCGGCCGGAGTGGTGACCATCGACGCGCTCGCCACCGGCTCAGGAGGGGTGCCGGGCATCAGCGCGGGCACCCTCGAGTCGCTGCGCGCGCAGGCCCGGCTGCAGCTCGCCTCCGAGGCGGCGCCCGGGCGCCCGCCCGTCGTCGAGGTCCTCGACGCCTCGGTGCTCGCCGCGCTGCCCGCTCCCGATCCGGGAGACCTGTTCTTCGACTTCGAGGGAGACCCGCTCCACTCCGAGGACGGCCACCAGTGGGGCCTCGACTACCTCTTCGGCCTGGTCGACGTCGACGAGCGCTTCACCGCCTTCTGGGCGCACGACCTCGCGGCCGAGCGCCGGGCCCTCGTCGACTTCCTCGCGCACCTGGGCGAGCGCCGCGCCGCGAACCCCGGTCTGCACGTCTACCACTACGCCTCCTATGAGCGCACGCACCTGCTCTCGCTCGCGCAGCGGCACGGAGTGGGCGAGGAGGAGGTCGACGCGCTCCTGCGCGACGGCGTCCTGGTCGACCTGTACCCGGTGGTCCGCCGGGCGCTGCGGGTCGGGTCGCCGAGCTACTCGATCAAGAAGCTCGAGCCGCTCTACATGGGCGACGAGGCGCGCGACACGGCGGGAGTGACGAACGCCGCCGACAGCATCACCGCCTACGTCGAGGCGGCCGAGCTGCTGCGCGGGCCCGACGCCGAGGAGGGCGAGCGCCGGCTCGTCGAGATCGCCGAGTACAACGCCTACGACTGCCGCTCGACCCTGCGGCTGCGCGACTGGCTCCTCTCGCTCGCACCCGAGCGCGACGCGCCCCTGCTCCTGGTCGAGGTCGACCTCCCGGTCCCGCGAGAGCCCGGTCCGGTCGCGGTCGCGCTCCTCGCTGAGATCGAGGGGGTCGAGCCCCGCGAGCGCACGAGCGACCAGACGGCTCTCGCACTCGCCGCCGCGGCGATCGACTACCACCGCCGCGAGGCGAAGACCTTCTGGCAGGAGCACTTCGACCGGCTGCGGCAGCCGCTCGAGGACTGGGCCGATGCGCGCGACGTGGTCGTCGTCGACCGCGTCGAGGTGGTGCGCGACTGGTCGAAGCTCCCGAAGGCGCGCACGCAGTCCCGCGAGCTGCGGCTGCTCGGCCGCCTCGCGCCCGGCAGCAGGCTCAGCGTCGGCACCAAGCCCTACCTGGTCTACGACTCGCCCGCGCCGCTCGGAGCCCCCTCGCCCGGCCCGGGCCTTCGCGGAGCCTCCGATCGCAGCGAGATCCTCGCGGTCCACGACGAGGGCGATGCCGTCGTGCTGCAGCTCAAAGAGGGCATCCCGGCGGGGGAGGAGCCGCACGACGACGTCCCGATCGCGCTCGCGCCCGCGCCGCCTCCGCGGGCGAAGCCGCAGCCCGAGGCGATCGCCGAATGGGGCGGTGACGTCCTCGACGCCCTGCCGAGCCTCCTGCCGGACCCCGCCCTCGACGTCCTCCGCCGCACGCCCCCGGCGGAGGTCGTCCCCGTCTCCGGCGCGGACGTCGTCGGCGCCGTGGTGGCGTCGCTCCTCGCCCTCGATCACGCGACGCTCGCCGTCCAGGGGCCGCCGGGCACCGGCAAGACCTATGTCGGCTCCCACGTCATCGCCCGCCTGGTCCGCGACCACGGCTGGCGCGTCGGCGTCGTCGGGCAGTCCCACTCCGTCGTCGAGAACGTCCTCGCGGCCGTCGTCGGCCGTGGAGTCGACCCGGCGCGCGTGCTCAAGGTACCCAAGACCGGCACCACCGCGGAGGCGCTCGCCGCCGTCACCTGGACTCCGGTCAAGAACGGAGCGGCCCTCGCCTCGGCGGCAGAGGCAGGGGGTGGCTGCGTGATCGGAGGCACCGCCTGGACCTTCGCGAACGACGGCACGGTCCCGCGCCGCTCGCTCGACCTGCTCGTCATCGACGAGGCCGGCCAGTTCTCGCTCGCGCCGACCATCGCGAGCGCGATCTCGGCCCAGCGCCTCCTCCTGCTCGGAGACCCGCAGCAGCTCCCGCAGGTCAGCCAGGGGTCGCACCCCGAGCCGGTCGACACCTCCGCGCTCGGCTGGCTCGCCGACGGGCACGACGTGCTGCCGGCCGAGTACGGCTACTTCCTCGCGCAGACGTACCGGATGCACCCCGCCCTCACCGCGGCCGTGTCCGAGCTCTCCTACGAGGGCGCCCTCCGCTCGCGGGCGCCCGAGGAGCGCCTGCTCGAGGGCGTCGAGCCGGGCCTGCACTCGGTGCCGGTCGAGCACCACGGAGACACCACCTCCTCGGTCGACGAGGCCCGCCGCGTCGTCGAGATCGCCCGGTCGATGATCGGCCGCTCCTGGATCGACGAGCACGGCGCGCGGAGTCTCACCGCCGCCGACGTCATCGTGGTCGCCCCGTACAACGCGCAGGGCGGGCTCCTCCGCGCCGCCCTCGACGACGCGGGTCTCGCCGAGACGGCCGTGGGCACGGTCGACCTGTTCCAGGGCCGGGAGGCGGTGGTCGCCATCGTCTCGCTCGCCGCCTCCTCCGGTGCCGACGTGCCGAGGGGGCTCGAGTTCCTCCTGATGCCCAATCGGCTCAACGTCGCGATCTCGCGGGCGAAGTGGGCCGCCTACCTGGTGCACTCGCCGGCGCTCGCCGCCTCGCCGCCCACCTCGATGGTCGCGCTCGAGAGGCTGTCGCGCTTCATCCGGCTCCTCGAGAGCGCCGTGGAGTGACGGAATCAGTGGTCGCTCCGCGCGATCGGCCTCGTTCTCCTCTGTCCACGGTCTTCTCCGCAGAGGAAACCGTCGCTACGGTGGTCGCATGAGAATCCTCCTGGTCGGCGCCGGCGGCGTCGGCGACGCCTTCGCCAAGATCGCCGCGCGCCGCACCTTCTTCGAGCAGATCATCGTCTGCGACTACGAGCTCGATCGGGCCGAGCGCACCGTCGCCTGGATCGCCGACCGGCACGGGCAGGAGGGCGTCGAGGACCGCTTCGTCGCCGCCCGGATCGACGCCTCCGACGCCGAGAGCGTCGAGACCGTCGCCCGCGCGCACCGGGCGACCCACGTCATGAACGCCGTCGAGCCCAAGTTCGTGCCGACGATCTTCGCCGGGGCGCTCGCCGCCGGCGCCGACTACCTCGACATGGCGATGAGCCTGTCGCGCCCGCATCCGCTCGAGCCGCACGCGCAGACCGGGCTGAAGCTCGGCGACGAGCAGTTCGCCGCATCGAGCGCGTGGGAGTCGGCGGGGCGCCTCGCCCTCGTGGGCATGGGCGTCGAGCCCGGCCTGTCCGACGTCTTCGCGCGCTACGCGTCCGACCACCTCTTCGACGAGATCGACGAGCTCGGGGTCCGCGACGGCGCGAACCTCGTCGTGCGCGACGAGAGCGGCGCCGAGATCTTCGCGCCGTCGTTCTCGATCTGGACGACCATCGAGGAGTGCCTGAACCCTCCGGTGGTCTTCGAGAAGGAGCGCGGCTGGTTCACGACGCCGCCCTTCTCCGAGCCCGAGGTGTTCGAGTTCCCCGAGGGCATCGGGCCCGTCGAGTGCGTCAACGTCGAGCACGAGGAGGTGCTGCTGATGCCGCGCTGGCTCGACGCGAAGCGGGTCACCTTCAAGTACGGACTCGGCGAGGAGTTCATCGGCGTGCTGCGCACCCTCAACCTGCTCGGCCTCGACCGCACCGAGCCGATCCGCGTGCGCTCCTCGGAGGGTCCGGTGCTCGTGGCGCCCCGCGACGTGGTGGCCGCCGCCCTGCCCGACCCCGCCGGCATCGGCCCGCGGATGACCGGCAAGACCTGCGCGGGTCTCTGGGTCAGCGGCACCAGGGGCGGCGAGCACCGCGAGGTGTACCTCTACCACGTGAGCGACAACGAGTGGACGATGGCCGAGTACGGCACGCAGTGCGTCGTCTGGCAGACCGCGCTCAACCCCGTCATCGCACTCGAGATGCTGGCGACGGGCCTCTGGTCCGGCTCCGGTGTGCTCGGGCCCGAGGCGTTCGACGCCGAGCCGTTCCTCGAGCTGATGGCGCGCCCGGTCGCCGACGGCGGCTACGGCCAGGCCTGGCACGTCCGCGAGGACGGAGCGAGCTGAATCGGGGCGAGCCTAGGCTGGACGCATGAGCATCGACGGCGATCGGCTCGCCTCAGCGAGAGACGAGGCGCGCGCGGCCCTGGAGGCCGCCCGTGCACTGCAGGCCCAGGCCGCGGCCGCACTCGAGCGGGCGGAGGCGGCGGCTGCCGCTCTCGGGGCGGCGAGCGGTCCGGAGGAGGCGGCCGCCGTGGTCGACGACGTCCGACTCGTCGAAGACGCGCAGGCGCCGGACGCAGCTGCGCCACCCGTGCCCGGCCCGCTCCCCGAGTCGGCCGTCGACGCCGTCCGCGCCGGCTACGCCTTCTCCGGCCCCGCCCTCGAGCTCGGCGCCCTCGTCAACGGCGACGCCCGCGTCGACGTGCCCGTCCGCATCCCGCTCGGAATGCTCAACCGGCACGGGCTCGTCGTCGGCGCGACCGGCACGGGCAAGACCAAGACGCTCCAGGTGCTCGCCGAGCAGCTCTCGGCGCACGGCGTCCCCGTCTTCGCCGCCGACATCAAGGGCGACCTCTCGGGCCTCGCCACCCCCGGCACCGCGAGCGACTCGCTCGTCGCGCGCACCCGCACCATCGGCCAGGACTGGGTCGCGGAGGCGGCACCCGCCGAGTACTTCGCGCTCGGCGGCATCGGCACCGGCGTCCCCGTCCGCGCGACCGTCACCGGCTTCGGTCCGCTCCTGCTCGCGAAGGTCCTCGGGCTGAACCACACCCAGGAGTCGAGCCTCGGCCTGGTCTTCCACTACGCCGAGTCCGCGCGGCTGCCGCTCGTCGACCTGTCGGATCTCCGCGCCGTCCTCACCTACCTCGTCGGCGACGAGGGCAAGGCCGAGCTCGCCGAGCTGGGCGGTCTCTCGAAGGCGACCGCGGGAGTGATCCTGCGCGAGCTGATCGCCTTCGCCGACCAGGGCGCCGACGTGTTCTTCGGGGAGCCCGAGATCGACACTGCCGAGTTCCTCCGCAGCACCCCCGAGGGCCGGGGCGTCGTCAGCCTGCTCGAGGTGCCGGGAGTCGCCGACCGGCCGGCGCTGTTCTCGACGTTCCTGATGTGGCTGCTCGCCGACCTCTTCAACGACCTGCCCGAGGTCGGCGACCTCGACCGCCCGAAGCTCGTGTTCTTCTTCGACGAGGCGCACCTGCTCTTCCGCGACGCGTCCAAGGACTTCCTCGCGGCGATCACCCAGACCGTGCGGCTGATCCGCTCGAAGGGCGTCGGCATCGTCTTCGTCACTCAGACGCCCAAGGACGTCCCCGGCGACGTGCTCGCCCAGCTCGGCTCGCGCATCCAGCACCAGCTGCGCGCGCACACCCCCGACGACGCGAAGGCCCTGCGCGCGACCGTCTCGACCTACCCCGAGTCCGACTACGACCTCGGCGAGATCCTGCAGGCCCTGCCGATCGGCGAGGCGATCGTCACCGTGATGAACGAGCGCGGCGCTCCGACTCCCGTCGCGTGGACGCGCCTGCGCGCTCCGCAGGGCTCGATGTCGCCGACCCCGGAGGCAGAACGGGAGGCGAGCGTCCAGCGCTCCCCGCTGCTCGCCCGCTACGGCACCCCGCTCGACCGCGACTCCGCGCGCGAGATCCTGACCCGCCGCCTCGACGCCGCCGCCGAGGCCGAGGAGGCGCGCCTCGCCGCCGAGGAGCGCGCCGAGGAGGAGGCCCGCGCCGCGAAGGAGCGCGCCCGCGAGGAGGTCCGCCTCGCCAAGGAGCGCGCCACCGCCGAGCGCCGCGCCGACGAGGCCGCCGAGCGCTCCCGCCGCCGCACCGCCCCCCGCTCGACCGCCCCCCGCACCCCCCGACGCGACAAGACCGTCGTCGAGCAGGTCCTCGGATCCTCGGCAGGCTCGACGTTGCTCCGCGAGGTCGTCCGCGGCATCTTCGGCACCACCCGCCGGCGCTGACGGGGGCCATCTGCGGCGTTGTCGTCAGTCGCGATACCGCCGGTATCGCTCCCTCCTCCGCCTTGCAGCCGACCCCCGTCAGCGCCGGCGGCGACTGGGCGAGGGATGCGTGCCCCCGCCCCCTGCATGCTGATCGAGTAGCCCGCGCAGCGGGCGTATCGAGATCCACCAGCGTCAGCAGCACCGCCCCTGAGCGCCACGGTCTGTCGTCCCGCCCTGCATGCTGATCGAGCCCGCAGCCCGCGGAGCGGGCGTATCGAGAACCACCAGCGTCAGAAGCCCTGCCTCGCAGCCCACGCCTCCTGGCGCGAGCCGCCCCGTTCCATCCGTCACAGACGCACCGTCCCTACCCCTTCACGCGGCTCATCCGCGACCGATCGACCACCTCGGGGAGCGCACCGCGGCACTGGCCGCTAACGCCCGCGTGTTAGCGTCGGCAACGTGACCGAGAGCCCGACGACCCGCGACCGCATCCTCCGGGCGACCGCCGAGCTGCTCGCCGAGGGCGGGCGCGATGCCGTCTCGACCCGCGCCATCAGCACCGCCGCCGGCGTCCAGGCGCCCACCATCTACCGCACCTTCGGCGACCTCCGTGGACTTCTCGACGCCGTCGCCGCCGCCGGGTTCGGAGCCGCGCAGGCCGAGTTCGAGCGCGTCGACCCGCCCGCCGATCCGGTCGCCGCCCTCCGCGCCGCCTGGGACCACCACGTCGCCTTCGGTCTCGCCGAGCCGCACCTCTACGCGCTGATGTTCACCGCGCGTCCGGGGGAGGAGTCGGAGGCGGCCCGCCACGCCCGCGGCGTCCTGCTCGCCCACGTCCACGCCGTGGCGGAGGCGGGCCGCCTGACCGTCGACGTCGAGCGGGCGGCGCGCCTGCTCCAGTCCGCGGCGCTCGGCTGCACGCTGACGCTCACGGCCGACGGCGACGACGAGCTCTCGGCCCGCTCCCGCGAGGCCGTCCTCGCCGCGATCACGACCCTCGACTCGGGCCCCGTCGATCCTGCGGCCCGGGCGGTCGTCGCCCACGCCGTCGCGTTGCGCGAGGCACTGCCGACGGTCGACGGTCTGAGCGCGGGGGAGCGGGGTCTCCTCGAGGAGTGGCTCGACCGGCTCGCGCACTGAGCGATCCGACTCGCGCACAGAGCACCGCGGAGACAGCAAACGGCGCCGCGCGCTGGCGAGAGCGTGCGACGCCGTTCGGCGGAGGATGGGGGATTCGAACCCCCGAGGGCTTTCACCCAACACGCTTTCCAAGCGTGCGCCATAGGCCACTAGGCGAATCCTCCAGGCGCGACCGTGATCGCGACCTGAAGCACACTACCCGAATCCGACCGGCGCCGCTGACCACGCGGGTCCCCGGGCTCGCGGCATCGGGTTAGACTGTCTCCCGGCTCCCCGCGTGGCGCCATCCAGGCCAACTCCCCCAGGGCGGAAACGCAGCAAGGGTAACCGGGCTCTGGCGGGTGCGCGGGGGGTCTTCTTCGTCTCAGCGGCAGGTTGCCGCGGGGCCTCCGCCGCCGCTCCTCCACAGGCCGCCTCTGCTGCACGCTCTCCCATCCGAGGCGCCCGTCCAGCCATGCGCGAGGCCCCCTCGGTAGGCTTGCGCCGATGGTTCAGAGCATCTACATCTCGTCCGCCGAAGGTCATTCCGGCAAGTCCACGGTCGCCCTCGGCGTCCTCGATCTGCTCAGCAGTCAGGTGCAGCGTGTCGGTGTCTTCCGGCCGATCGCGCGGTCGGCCTCCGAGCCCGACTACGTGCTCGAGATGCTGCTCGGCCACTCCGAGTCGGGCCTGGTCTACGAGGACTGCATCGGCGTCACCTACGAGGACGTCCACGCCGACGGCGAGGCCGCGCTCTCGCGCATCGTCGAGCGCTACAAGGGCGTCGAGGCGCAGTGCGACGCGGTCGTCATCCTCGGCTCCGACTACACCGACGTCGGCAGCCCGACCGAGCTCGGCTACAACTCGCGCGTCGCCGCGAACCTCGGCGCCCCGGTGCTGCTGGTGCTCACCGGCCGCGATCCCTCCCGCAGCGAGCAGCTCGGGCAGGCGCCCGCGCGCACTCCCGAGGAGATGCGCCAGATCACCGAGCTCGCCTCCGTCGAGCTGCGCACCGCCCACGCCACGCTCATCGGGGTCATCGCCAATCGCGCCGATCCCGAGACCGCTCCCGCCGCTGTCGAGGCCATCCGCTCGGCGCTTCCCACGCCGGTGCCGGTCTGGGCGATCCGCGAGGATCCGTTCCTCGTGGCGCCGAGCTTCTCGCGCCTCGTCGACGTGGTCGACGGAGTCGTGGTCGCCGGCGATCCCGAGCTGCTCGGCCGCGAGGTGCTGGGCGTCGTCGTCGCCGGCATGTCGATGGTCAACGTCCTGCCGCGGCTGATGGAGGGCGGGGTCGTCATCGTCCCGGGCGACCGCCCCGAGGTGGTGCTGGCCGTGATCATGGCGCACGCCTCCGGCAACTTCCCGACGGTCTCGGGCATCATCCTCAACGGAGGCTTCGAGCTGCAGGAGCCGATCGTCCGCCTGATCGAGGGCGTCGACAACAGGCTCCCGATCGTGATGACCGAGCTCGGCACCTACGACACCGCCGTGCGCGTCACCGCCGCCCGCGGGCGCCTGGCGGCCGACTCGCCGCGCAAGCGCGACACCTCCCTCGCCCTCTTCGAGGAGGCCATCGACGCGGTCGAGCTGCTCACCCTGCTCGACGTCGGCCGCTCCGAGGTGGTCACCCCGCTGATGTTCGAGTACGGCCTGATCGAGCGCGCCCGCATCGCCGATCGCCACATCGTGCTCCCCGAGGGCGGCGACGACCGCATCCTCCGCGCCGCCGCGACGGTCCTCAAGCGCGGCATCGCCCGCCTGACGATCCTCGGCGAGGAGTCGGAGGTGCGCGGCCGTGCCGCCGCCCTCGGTCTCGACATCGACGGCGCCCGCGTGCTCAGCACGCTCGACCCCGAGCACCGAGCGCGCTTCGCGGAGGAGTACGCGAAGATCCGCGCCCACAAGGGCATCACCTACGACCACGCCTACGACACGGTGACCGACGTCTCCTACTTCGGCACGATGATGGTGCAGCTCGGCCTGGCCGACGGCATGGTCTCGGGAGCCGCCCACACCACCGCGCACACGATCCGCCCCGGCTTCGAGATCATCAAGACCACCCCGGGCGTCTCCGTCGTCTCGAGCGTGTTCCTGATGGCGCTGGCCGACCGGGTCCTCGTCTACGGCGACTGCGCAGTGAACCCCGACCCGACCGCCACGCAGCTCGCCGACATCGCGATCTCCTCCGCCGAGACGGCGCAGCAGTTCGGCATCGACCCCCGGATCGCGATGCTCTCCTACTCCACCGGCGAGAGCGGAGCGGGGGCCGACGTCGAGAAGGTCCGCGCGGCCACGGCGCTGGTCCGCGAGCGCCGCTCCGACCTGCTCGTCGAGGGGCCCATCCAGTACGACGCGGCGGCCGACGCCGCCGTCGCGGCCTCGAAGATGCCCGGCTCGCAGGTCGCGGGCCGTGCGACGGTGTTCATCTTCCCCGACCTCAACACGGGCAACAACACCTACAAGGCGGTGCAGCGCTCGGCCGGCGCCGTCGCCATCGGCCCGGTCCTCCAGGGTCTCCGGAAGCCGGTCAACGACCTCTCCCGCGGTGCCCTCGTGCAGGACATCGTCAACACCGTCGCGATCACCGCGATCCAGGCGGCGACGCAGGCGATCGTGCCGCCGACCTCCGCCATCCCCCTGCCCGTGCGCTGACGGCCACCCGCCGCCGCGTCCCCTCCCGACCCCGATCACCCCAGGAGTCCCATCGTGTCCGTCGTCCTCGTCGTCAACAGCGGTTCGTCGTCGTTCAAGTACCAGCTCATCGAGATGACGACGGAGGAGACGCTCGCCAGCGGTCTCGTCGAGCGGATCGGGGAGGAGACCGGCCGCACGAAGCACACCCGCGACGGCGAGAGCATCGAGTTCGAGACCCCGATCCCCGACCACACCGCGGGCTTCGACGCGATGATCCGCGCCTTCGCCGAGCACGGCCCGAGCCTCGACGAGTTCCCGCCCGTCGCGGTCGGCCACCGCGTCGTGCACGGCGGCAAGCGCTTCTACGAGCCGACCCTGATCACCGACCTGGTCAAGATCAACATCGAGGACCTCTCCGATCTCGCTCCGCTGCACAACCCGGCGAACCTCGAGGGCATCAAGGCCGCGCAGAAGGCCTTCGCCGACGTTCCGCACGTCGCGGTGTTCGACACGGCCTTCCATCACACGATCCCCGCGGCGGCCTCCGCGTACGCCATCCCCGCCGACCTCGCCGACAAGCACCGCATCCGCCGCTACGGGTTCCACGGCACGTCGCACAAGTTCGTCTCGGAGTCGGCCGCCGCGTTCCTCGGCCGCCGCCGCTCCGACCTCAAGACCATCGTCCTCCACCTCGGCAACGGCGCCTCGGCGTGCGCGGTCGACGGAGGCGCGTCCGTCGAGACCTCGATGGGCATGACCCCGCTCGAGGGCCTCGTCATGGGCACCCGCTCCGGAGACCTCGACCCCGCGGTCGTCTTCCACCTCGCCCGCAAGGCCGGCCTGTCGATCGACGAGCTCGACACCGTCCTCAACCGCCGCAGCGGACTCCTCGGCCTCTCCGGCCGCGGCGACATGCGCGACGTCCAGGAGGCGGCCGATTCCGGCGACGAGAAGGCTCGCGCCGCCCTCGACGTCTACTACCACCGCCTCCGCCACTACATCGGCGCCTACTACGCCCAGCTCGGCCACGTCGACGCGATCGTCTTCACCGCCGGAGTCGGCGAGAACGTCGCCGCCGTCCGCGCCGGCGCCCTGCGCGGCCTCGAGGGCCTCGGCGTCGAGCTCGACGAGGCGCGCAACACGAGCCCCGACCGCGGCGCTCGCCGCATCTCCACCGACGACTCCCGCGTCGCCGTCCTCGTGATCCCCACCAACGAAGAGCTCGAGATCGCGCGGCAGTCCTTGTCGGTCGTCTAGCGGCGCAGCCGCTAGACGACTCGCGGTCGGCTTCCAGGGGTGGTTGCGATTCGCAGAGCGGGCAACGTCGGGCTGCCGGAAATCACTCGCACGCGATTTCCGGTCGCGCCCTCTGCCCTGTGCGTGCAACCCCGGTGCGCTCCGGTCGAGCTCACACGCGGGGGTCGGGCACCTACGAGTCGTGCCCTCTGCGAGGGCGGCGATCTGCGGGGGCGGGCGAGCGCTGCGCGCTCGACCCTCCTTAGTGCCCCCGCCACCCTCGCTGATCGAGTAGCCCGCGGAGCGGGCGTATCGAGATCCACGTCCGTCAGAAGATGGTGCGCACGCGCCTTGTACCCAGCGCTCCGCCCCCTCTCTCGCTGATCGAGTAGCCCGCGGAGCGGGCGTATCGAGATCCACCACCGCCAGAAGAGTGGGGCAGAGGATCGATCTGCTGATGCTGGTGCTCGATGCGCCTCGACTTCCGCCTCACCGCTGAGACGCGGAGCGGCTCCCGTGGGTGAGCCGCGGCTCAGGGCAGCAGTCGCTCCGCGCCCGCGTAGACGTTGAAGCCGCCGCCGCGGCTGAAGCCGAGGAGGGTGAGGCTCGAGCGGCGCGCGAGGTCGACGGCGAGGGACGACGGCGCGCCGACGGCGGCCAGCAGGGGGATCCCCGCCATCACCGCCTTCTGCACCAGCTCGAACGACGCCCGACCCGACACCTGCAGCATCGTCCCGCGCAGCGGCAGCCGCCCCTCCCGCAGACCCCACCCCACGACCTTGTCGACGGCGTTGTGCCGGCCGACGTCCTCGCGCAGCACCAGCAGCGACCCGTCGGCGTCGAACAGCCCCGCCGCGTGCACGCCGCCGGTGCGCTCGAACACCGCCTGAGCCTCCCGGAGGCGCTCCGGCAGCTCGACCAGCAGCTCGCGCGGCACCCGCAGCGGATCCTCCGCCACCGTCCATGCCGAGTCCGTCGTCACCGCGTCGAGGGAGGCGAGGCCGCAGACCCCGCACGAGCTCGTCGTGTAGACCGAGCGCTCCCGCTCGAGCAGCACCGCCTCTCGCCCGTCGCGCACGGTCGCGTCGACCACGTTGTAGGTGTTCTCGGCGGGCCCCGATCCGCTGGCGCAGTACCGCATCGCCGAGAGCTGCTCGGTGGCAGTGAGCACCCCCTCCGAGACGAGGAACCCCGCGACGAGATCGAAGTCGTCGCCCGGAGTGCGCATCGTGACGCTGAACCGCCGCCCGCCGACGCGGATCTCGAGCGGCTCCTCGACCGCGAGCACGTCCTCCCGGACCCGGGGCGGCGCCTCCGCGCGGACGGCGGTCAGGCGGGTGCGGACGACACTGCGGCTCATGAGGCTCCTTGCGAGGGTGGGAGTCATCCTCGCACCGCGACCCCGGAGCCGCCTGCGACGTACGATGCAGGAATGGTCGACGACGCCGAGCCCCGCGAGAGTCCGATCGACGAGAGTCGACTGACGGTCGCCTCCCCGAAGCGCAGGGCGGTCGGCATCCCCGGCGTCGCCCACGCCCTGCAGATCTCCCTGAAGCAGATGGGTCCGCTGCGCAGCGCCGAGACGCTGCTGCGGGTCAACCAGAAGACCGGCTTCGACTGCCCCGGCTGCGCCTGGCCCGAGGCCGACAAGCGCCACGTCGCCGAGTTCTGCGAGAACGGCGCGAAGGCCGTCGCCGAGGAGGCGACCCTCCGCACCGTCACGTCGGCGTTCTTCGCCGCGCACCCCGTCGCCGAGCTCGAGGAGTGGGACGACTTCGCCCTCGGCCAGCAGGGCCGCCTCACCGAGCCGATGCTGCTCGAGGAGGGCGCGACGCACTACCGTCCGGTCGGCTGGGACGAGGCGCTCGACATCGTCGCCGACGAGCTCCGCGCCCTCGCAGATCCGGACGAGGCGATCTTCTACACCTCCGGCCGCACCTCGAACGAGTCGGCGTTCGTCTACCAGCTGCTGGTCCGCGGCTTCGGCACCAACAACCTGCCCGACTGCTCCAACATGTGCCACGAGTCCAGTGGCTCGGCGCTGACCGAGACCATCGGGATCGGCAAGGGCTCGGTCAGCCTCCGCGACGTCGAGCGCGCACCGCTGCTCATCGTCGCCGGCCAGAACCCCGGGACCAACCACCCGCGGATGCTCACCGCCCTCGAGCGCGCCAAGCGGGCCGGGAGCACCATCGTGGCCGTCAATCCGCTGCCCGAGGCGGGGCTGCTCCGCTTCGACAACCCGCAGACCGTTCGCGGAACTCTCGGCAGCGGCACGCCGCTCGCCGACCACTTCCTCCAGGTGCGGCTCGGTGGCGATCAGGCCCTGTTCCAGGGGCTCGGCAAGGCGCTGCTCGAGGCAGAGGAGGCACGCGGCGACGTCTTCGACCGCGCCTTCATCCGCGAGAGCACCGACGGGCTCGACGCCTACCTCGACGAGCTGCGCGCGACGGCCTGGTCCGAGATCGAGCGGGGCAGCGGGATCGACGAGACCCGCATCCGCACCATCGCCGAGCTGATCGCGGCGTCCGAGGGCACGATCGTCTGCTGGGCGATGGGACTCACCCAGCACCGTCACTCCGTCGCGACCCTGAAGGACGTGGTCAACGTCCTCCTGCTGACCGGCAACATCGGCAAGCCGGGCGCGGGCGTCTGCCCGGTCCGCGGCCACTCGAACGTGCAGGGCGACCGCACGATGGGCATCTTCGAGCGGATGCCCGACTCCTTCCACGACGCGCTCGACCGCGAGTTCTCCTTCGCCTCGCCGCGCGAGCACGGCACCGACACCGTCGCGGCCATCCGCTCGATGCGCGACGGCACGGCCCGCGTCTTCGTCGGCCTCGGCGGCAACTTCGCCCGCGCGACGCCCGACAGCCGAGTCACGGAGGCGGCGATGCGCTCGCTCGCGCTGACGGTCCACATCTCGACCAAGCTCAACCGCTCGCACGTCGTCACCGGCCGCCGCGCCCTGATCCTGCCGACGCTCGGTCGCACCGACGCCGATGTCCAGGCGACGGGGGAGCAGCGGGTCACCGTCGAGGACTCGATGAGCGCGGTGCACGCGTCGCGCGGACGCTTGAAGCCCCCGAGTCCTGCGCTCCGCTCCGAGGTGGCGATCCTCACCGGCATCGCGGAGCGGCTGCTCGCCGATCGGGACAACGCGCCGGTCGTCGACTGGCCGGCCCTCCGCGGCGACTACCGGCTGATCCGCCGGCACATCGAGAACGTCGTGCCCGGCTTCGCCGCGTTCGAGCAGCGGATCGACATGCCCGGCGGCTTCGTCCTCCCGCACCCGCCCCGCGACGCGCGCCGCTTCGACACGCCGTCGGGTCGCGCGCAGTTCACGGCGAACCCGCTCGACTACCCGCGGGTGCCCGAGGGACGGCTGCTGCTGCAGACCCTGCGCTCGCACGACCAGTTCAACACCACGATCTACGGCAGGGACGACCGCTACCGCGGGATCCACGACGGCCGCCGCGTCGTGTTCGTGCACGCGGCCGACATCGCCGCGCTGGGCTTCGCCGACGGCGCGATGGTCGATCTCGTGTCCGAGTGGGAGGACGGCGTCGAGCGCCGCGCCGAGGCGTTCCGCGTCGTCGCGTACGACACGCCGCGGGGCTGCGCTGCGGCTTACTACCCCGAGACGAACGTGCTCGTCCCGCTCGACTCCACGGCGCGCGTCAGCAACACGCCCACCTCGAAGTCGGTGGTGATCCGGCTCGAAGCGGCCGCCTGAGTCACCGGCGCGGGGTCACCAGGGCAGGCGCAGCAGCGGCACGGAGTCGCCCGGGCGCCCGCCGGTGGGCGGCACGACCGCGACGGCCTCCGAGGCGCTGAGGCCGGTCAGCATGTGCGAGCGGATGCCCGCCGCGGCCCGCCATCGCCCCTCGACGAGCCGCACCGGTACGAGGGTCGTGGTCCCCGCCCGGCCGAGCTCCTCGCCGAGGAGGCCCTCCTCGAGGACGCCGTCGACGACTCCGCTCGCCGCGTCGATCGCCGGAGCCAGGAGCGACAGCCCCGCGAGCACCGCCGCGAGCGGGTTGCCGGGCAGCGCGATCACCAGGCGGTCGCCGGGCAGCGCCGCGACGAGCGCGGGATGGCCGGGACGCATCGCGACCCCGTCGATGATCGTGCGCCCGCCGGCCGCGACGATCGCGCGCCGCACCGCATCCGCCCGCGACCGCCCCGTGCCACCGGTCGTGACGACGAACGGGGCGGCGGAGTCGGTCAGCAGCGCGGTGATCGCCGCCTCGTCGTCGCCCACCCGCGTGACGGAGTCGACCGCGCCGCCGAGACCGCGCACGAGCGACGGCAGCAGCGGGGTGAAGGCGTCGCGGACGCGGCCGGGCTCCGGCATCCCGCGCGTGTCGATCTCGTCGCCGGTGAAGACGAGAGCGACGGGGGGCCGGGGCCGCACGCGCACCGAGTCCAGCCCCGCGACCGCCAGCAGAGCGAGGTGCGAGGGGCGGAGGCGGACGCCCGCCTCGACGAGCACCGTGCGCTCCGCGGCCTCGTCGCCCGCGCGCCGGATGTGCCGGCCGGCAGCGGGCGGCCGCGCGGTCGTGAGGACGTCTCCCCGCACGATCCCCTCCTCCGACGGCACGATCGCCTCGCACCACTCGGGCACGAGGGCGCCGGTGACGACCGGCTGCGCCGAGGTCCCGAGGCGCCAGGGTCCGGCTCCCCGCACCATCCAGCCGTCCATCGCCGACGAGTCGTAGTGGGGGAGCGGCCGCGGCGCGCGCACGGCCCCGGCGCTCACGCACCCCTCGGCCTCGGACAGCGCGCAGTCGAGGCTCGCGAGAGGGACCGCGCCCGCGGCGACGAGCGCGCGGGCGCGGCCCCAGTCGACCGCCTGGTGCCCGCTCATCCCCTCATTCTGCGGGGTGAGCGGGCGGGCGATCAGCCGAGGTAGCCGTTCGGGTTCAGCACGAACTTCTTCGCGGCGCCCTTGTCGAAGTCGGCGTAGCCCTGAGGTGCGTCCTCGAGCGAGATCGCCGTGGCCTGCACCGCCTTGGCGATCTGCACCTTGTCGTGCAGGATCGCCATCATCAGGGAGCGGTTGTACTTCATCACCGGGCACTGGCCCGTCGTGAAGGACAGCGACTTCGCCCAGCCGAGTCCGAGGCGGATCGAGAGCGAGCCCTCCTTCGCCGCGTCGTCGACTCCGCCCGGGTCACCGGTGACGTAGAGGCCGGGGATGCCGAGGGCGCCGCCGGCCGCGGTGATCGACATCAGCGAGTTGAGCACCGTCGCGGGCGCCTCGCTGCCCGAGTCGGGGCCGTTGCCGTGGGCCTCGAAGCCGACGGCGTCGACTCCGCAGTCGACCTCCGGGACGCCGAGGATCTGCTCGATCTGCCCGGCCGGGTCGCCCTTCGAGACGTCGACGGTCTCGCAGCCGAACGAGCGCGCCTGCGCGAGCCGCTCCTCGTTGAGGTCGGCGACGATCACGACGGCGGCGCCCAGCAGCTGCGCACCGACCGCGGCGGCGAGGCCCACGGGCCCGGCGCCGGCGACGTAGACCGTCGAGCCGACTCCGACGCCCGCCGTGACCGCACCGTGGAAGCCGGTCGGGAAGATGTCGGAGAGCATCGTCAGGTCGAGGATCTTCTCGAGCGCCTGGTCGCGGTCGGGGAAGACGAGCAGGTTCCAGTCGGCGTAGGGGACCATCACATACTCGGCCTGCCCGCCGACCCAGCCGCCCATGTCGACGTAGCCGTAGGCGCTGCCGGGGCGGTCGGGGTTCACGTTCAGGCAGATGCCGGTCTTGCGCTCCTTGCAGTTGCGACAGCGGCCGCAGGCGATGTTGAACGGCACCGACACGATGTCGCCGACCTTGACGAACTCGACGTCGGGGCCGACCTCGACGACCTCGCCGGTGATCTCGTGGCCGAGGACGAGATCGGACGGGGCGGTCGTGCGCCCGCGGACCATGTGCTGGTCCGAGCCGCAGATGTTGGTCGAGACGGTCTTGAGGATCGCGCCGTGCGGGAGCTTCCGGCCGATGTTGGCGGGATTGACGCCCGGCCCGTCCTTCAGCTCGAACGTCGGGTAGTCGATGTCGATGACCTCGACGACTCCGGGCGACTTGTAGGCGACGGCTCTGTTGCCTGACATGCGGTTCTCCTTCGATGAGGATGTCCGCGGCGCACTCGCGACCGCGGGAGCTCGCGTCGCGGCGGGTCGCCCGCAGGGAGGGAGAGGCCGCGGCGTCGAGGCTCGAGCGCACCGTACGGGCGCCGGATGTGAAGGAGCGGTGACTCTTCGCGGAACGACCCGGGGTGGGCGCAGGGCGTCCCTCAGACGGGTGGTGCGTGCCGCGCGACTGCTCCGCTCGCGGCCGAGACAGCGCGGTTCAGGGCGTCTGATCCGCCGCCCTCGAGGCCCGCCGCGTACCCCACGAGGAAGGTCGTGAGCGGGGCGGCGGGGCGGACGACCCCGTGCGCGGCGTCGCCGGCCAGCGACAGCAGGACGTCGTGCGGAATCGGGACCTCGCCCAGTCCGAGCGCCTCGGTCAGCTCGCGCCACCAGGCCGAGAGGGTCGCGTCGGTCGGGCTCGGGTGGCCGGTGGTGTCAGTCATGCGTCGATTCTGCGCCCGGATGCGCCGCGCCGGGGAGCGCGATGCCGTGCGCCCGTGCGTCCGCGGGATCGTCGACGTCGTCGGTCGAGCCGGCGGGCACCTCGACGAGGAGGGTAGGCAGCGGGCGGAGCAGAGCGCGCACGGAGGCGTTCTCGACCCTGTCGAGCAGGCGGAGGGCGCGGGCGAGCTCGCGGGTCCGGTGCAGGCCGAGGAGGAACTGGGTCCGGCCGTCCCGGTCGACCGCGAGCAGCGAAGCAGCTCCGCCGTCCGTTCGCGTCGACAGCAGCGTCTCGACGGCCGGCGCCGGGTCGACGAGGTCGCCGGCCAGCAGCAGCACCCACTCGGGCGCGGGCTCGTGCTCCAGGAGGGGCAGAGCCGCGGCGAGGGCGGCGACCGGGCCGCCGAACGGAGGATCCTCCCGGACCGCCACGGCGCGTCCGAGCAGCGCGGGCGGCACCGGAGGCCCCACGACGATCGTCCTCGCGGCGCCCTCGGCGGTCGCGAGCACCCGCTCGAGCAGAGTCCGCCCGTCGAGGAGGAGGAGCGGCTTGTCCACTCCGTCGAGCCGGCTCGCGCGCCCTCCCGCGAGGATCACGGCGTCGAACGCGCGGGTCGTGCGCTGCTCGGTCACGGCTCCGATCGTAGGACCGAGGTTCCGCGGCGAGCGGACCCGGCTCGGGTGTCGGAGGTCGCAGCTACTGTTGTCGGGTGGTAGCAGCCCTGTATCGCCGGTACCGGCCCGAGACGTTCGCCGAGATGATCGGCCAGTCACAGGTGACCGATCCGCTCATGACGGCCCTGCGCACCAACCGGGTCAACCACGCGTACCTGTTCAGCGGTCCGCGCGGCTGCGGCAAGACGACCTCGGCGCGCATCCTCGCCCGGTGCCTCAACTGCGCCACCGGTCCCACCGACACCCCGTGCGGTGTCTGCGACAGCTGCGTCGAGCTCAGCCGCGACGGCCAGGGCTCGCTCGATGTCGTCGAGATCGACGCGGCGAGCCACAACGGAGTCGACGACGCGCGCGACCTGCGCGAGCGCGCCATCTTCGCGCCGGCCCGCGATCGCTTCAAGATCTTCATCCTCGACGAGGCGCACATGGTGACTCCGCAGGGCTTCAACGCGCTGCTCAAGATCGTCGAGGAGCCGCCGGAGCACGTGAAGTTCATCTTCGCGACGACCGAGCCCGACAAGGTCATCGGCACCATCCGCTCGCGCACCCACCACTACCCGTTCCGGCTCGTGCCGCCGGCGCAGATGCTCGACTACACGCAGGAGCTCTGCGAGCGCGAGGGCGTCGGAGTCGCGGCCGGCGTGCTGCCGCTCGTCGTCCGCGCCGGCGGCGGCTCCGTCCGCGACACCCTCTCCCTCCTCGACCAGCTGATGGCCGGCTCCGAGGCCGAGTCGATCGAGTACGAGCGCGCCGTCGCCCTGCTCGGCTACACGCACGGCGCCCTCCTCGACGAGGTGATCGACGCCCTCGCCGAGCGCGACTCCGCCGAGGCGTTCGGCGCGGTCGACCGCGTCATCCAGACCGGTCAGGACCCGCGGCGCTTCGTCGAGGATCTGCTCGAGCGCCTGCGCGACCTGATCGTCGTGGCGGCCACCGGAAGCGCGGCATCGGCCGTCCTCCGCGGCGTCTCGCAGGACGAGCTCGACCGCATGGCCGGGCAGTCGCGCGCCCTCGGGCTCGCCGAGCTCTCGCGGGTCGCCGACATCGTCAACGACGCACTCACCGAGATGACGGGTGCGACCTCGCCGCGCCTCCACCTCGAGCTGATGATCGCGCGCACGCTCGTGCAGGCCGGGGGAGCGGTGACCGCCCCGGCGGTGATCGCGCCCGCGCCGAGTCGGGAGGCGCCGCAGCGGGCGTCGCGGCCCGAGTCGCGTGCGCTCGAGACCCGCGCGCCCGAGACACGTGCCGCGGAGTCGCCGGTCCCGTCCCGCGCGCCCTCGCCCGCCTCCGTGCCGGAGTCGCTGGCCGCTGCGCCGCGCGCCGAGGCCCCCGTGACGTCCTCCGAGCCCGCGCCGACCCCGCCGGCGGTCGAGCCCGATCGTCCGCGCGCCGCCCCCGAGGTCACCGCACCCGAGCCCGTCGCCCCGACGCCCGAGCCCGCCCGGCCCGCCGCTCCGGCGATCGCGGCCGACGAGGCGGGCGGCGTCACCCTGCAGCGGATGAAGGACAGCTGGCCCGAGATCCTCGAGGTCGTGCAGAAGGCCAGGATGACGGCCTGGCTCGTCGCGTACACCGCGCAGGTCCGCGCCCTCAAGGACGACGTCCTCACGCTCTCCTTCCCCAGCCAGAACGACGTCGACTCGTTCAAGATGGCCGGCACCGCCGGGCAGCCCGGCGTGAGCGAGTACCTCCGGCAGGCGATCCAGCAGGTGCTCGGCCTCCGGGTGAAGTACATCGCCCGCGTCGAGCCGTCGGCCGCCGCTCCCGAGGCCGAGCGGGCGGCGACCGAGGCCGCCCCGCGCGTCGCTGCCACCCCGCAGTCGGCGCCGTCGCAGCCGGCCGCCACCGGCTCGGACGGCTGGGCGACGGTCGCGATCCCGGCCGACCCGGTCGCCGCTCCCGATCCCGCCGACGCCGACTCCGCGGAGGCGGAGTCCGCTCCCGCCGTCCCCGAGGCCGCCCGCGACGGCGCGCCCCGGTCCGGTGCCGGGGCCGCTCCGGCGGACTCCGACGCCCCTCCGCTCGACGAGGAGCCCCCGGAGGAGGACATGCCCCCGGTCGAGCCGCCGATCCCCGACTCGTGGGCGACGGTCGCTCCTCCCGGCGAGCCCGCGGCGGCCCCCGAGCCCGTCCGTGCGCCCGCTCCGGCCCCCGAGCGCCGCGCTCCGGCCGAGCGTCCCGTGACCCGCACGACGCGTGCCGCCACGGCCGACGGGCGGCAGCGCTACGGCGAGGCCGTGGTCCGCGAGATCCTCGGCGCCCAGTTCATCGAGGAGCAGCCGCACGTCCCGCGCGGCCCGCGCGTGACCGGCGCATGACCCGCACCACCGACCCCTCCCGAGAGGAGGCGACCGCATGTACGAAGGCATCGTCCAGGAGCTGATCGACGAGCTCGGCCGGCTCCCCGGCATCGGCCCGAAGTCGGCCCAGCGCATCGCGTTCCACATCCTGCAGACCGAGACGTTCGACGTCACGCGGCTGGCCGAGATCCTCCTCGAGCTGCGCAACCGCGTGCACTTCTGCGACATCTGCGGCAACGTCGCCGAGGAGGCGACCTGCGGCATCTGCCGCGACCCGCGCCGCAGCCGCGCGGTCATCTGCGTGGTCGAGGAGGCGAAGGACGTCCCCGCGATCGAGCGCACCCGCGAGTTCCGCGGCCTCTACCACGTGCTCGGCGGCGCGATCAGCCCGATCGACGGCATCGGCCCCGACCAGCTCCGCATCCGCCAGCTCCTGCAGCGGCTCGCCGACGGCGAGGTCCAGGAGGTCATCATCGCGACCGACCCCAACCTCGAGGGCGAGGCGACCGCCACCTACCTCTCCCGGATGCTCAGCACCCTCGGCATCCGCATCACGCGCCTGGCCTCGGGTCTGCCGGTCGGCGGCGACCTCGAGTACGCCGACGAGATCACCCTCGGCCGTGCCTTCGAGGGCCGCCGCCTCGTCGAGAACTGACCCCCTCCGCCCCGACGACGCTGCATCCTCCGCGCCGCACCTCCGGCTCGTCGAACCACGTCCGGCTCGTCGGAATCGCCGATCCTCGCGAGCCGAACTCGATCCGACGAGCCGAAGGTGATCGCCCGCGACACATTGCCGCTCCCGCATGCGCCCGCCGGTAGACTCGTCCGTCGGGTCGCGACGGCCCCTCAGCCACTGACCCGGGAGTTGCGCGTGAGCCTGATCGTCCAGAAGTTCGGCGGATCCTCCGTCGCCGACGCGGAGAGCATCAAGCGGGTCGCGAAGCGCATCGTCGCCACGAAGCAGGCCGGAAACGACGTCGTGGTCGCCGTCTCGGCGATGGGCGACACGACCGACGACCTCCTTGAGCTGGCCCACCAGGTCACCCCGATGCCCGCGCCGCGCGAGCTCGACATGCTGCTCTCCTCCGGCGAGCGCATCTCGATGGCACTGCTGGCCATGGCGATCAAGAGCATGGGCTTCGAGGCCCGCTCCTTCACCGGCAGCCAGGCCGGCATGATCACCGACGCGCAGCACGGCGCCGCCCGCATCGTCGACATCACGCCGGTCCGCCTCCGCGAGGCGCTCGACGAGAACGCCGTCGTCATCGTCGCCGGGTTCCAGGGCTTCAACCGCGACACGAAGGACATCACCACCCTCGGTCGCGGCGGCTCCGACACCACGGCCGTCGCGCTGGCCGCGGGCCTCGGCGCCGACACCTGCGAGATCTACACCGACGTCGACGGCGTCTTCACCGCCGACCCCCGCGTCGTGAAGCGGGCGCGCAAGCTCGACCGCATCTCGAGCGAGGAGATGCTCGAGCTCGCGGCGGCCGGGGCGAAGGTCCTGCACATCCGCGCCGTCGAGTTCGCGCGCCGCCACGGAGTCACGCTGCACGTGCGCTCCTCGTTCAGCCCCAACGAGGGCACCATCGTCTACAACGCCGCACCCGACGACGCCGCCGCCGGCACCGCCCTGTCGGGCACCGAGAAGAATGGACAGACCGTGGAAGAGCCGATCATCGCCGGAGTCGCGGCCGACCTCAACGAGGCCAAGATCACCGTGGTCGGCGTGCCCGACATCCCGGGGAAGGCCGCGCAGATCTTCACGATCGTCGCCAAGACCGGCTCCAACATCGACATGATCGTGCAGAACGTCTCGGCCGCGGCCACGGGCCGCACCGACATCTCCTTCACCCTGCCCAAGGCCGACGGCCAGACCGTCCTCATGGCGCTCAACGCCGAGAAGGAGGAGGTGGGCTTCGAGTCGCTGCAGTACGACGACCAGATCGCCAAGCTCGCCCTCGTCGGCGCCGGCATGCGCACCAACGCCGGCGTCTCGGCCAAGCTCTTCCGCTCCCTCTTCGAGGCGGGCATCAACATCGAGATGATCTCCACCAGCGAGATCCGGATCTCGGTCGTCACCCGCGCCGACACGGTCGACGAGGCGCTCCGCGTCGTCCACACGGCCTTCGGGCTCGACGGCGAGGACGACGCCGTCGTCTACGCCGGCACCGGTCGCTGAGAGACAGCGTCCCCCGCTTTTCCGCCGGGCATCCCTCCTCTGAAGGGCTGCCAGGTACCTTCTCTGTGAGAGCGGCCGCCGCGCCGCACGGACGAAAGAGCACAGCATGAGCAGCACCCCCCTCCACGTCGGCGTCGTCGGTGCCACCGGTCAGGTCGGCAAGGTGATGCGCCGCCTCCTCGAGGAGCGCGACTTCCCCCTCGCGTCGATCCGCTTCTTCGCCACCTCCCGCTCCGCCGGGACGACCCTGCCGTTCCGCGGCGAGGACGTCGTCGTCGAGGACGTCGAGACCGCCGATCCGACCGGGCTCGACATCGCCCTGTTCTCGGCCGGAGCGACGGGGTCGCGTGCGCAGGCCCCCCGCTTCGCCGCGGCGGGCGTCACCGTCATCGACAACTCGAGCGCGTGGCGGATGGACCCCGAGGTCCCGCTGGTCGTCAGCGAGGTCAACCCGCACGCGATCGACCAGGCCGTGAAGGGGATCATCGCGAACCCCAACTGCACCACGATGGCCGCGATGCCGATCCTCAAGGTCCTCGACCGCGAGGCCGGCCTGACCCGCCTCATCGTCAGCACCTACCAGGCCGTCTCGGGGAGCGGACTCGCCGGCGCGAACGAGCTCGCGCAGCAGGTCGTCGCCGCCGTCGCCGACGAGCACCTGCTCGACCTGGTGCACGACGGCTCGGCCGTGACCTTCCCGGCGCCCGAGAAGT
This sequence comes from Rathayibacter sp. VKM Ac-2803, assembly GCF_009807175.1. Classification (NCBI taxonomy): domain Bacteria; kingdom Bacillati; phylum Actinomycetota; class Actinomycetes; order Micrococcales; family Microbacteriaceae; genus Rathayibacter; species Rathayibacter sp. VKM Ac-2803. Next base: position 1,719,652 of record NZ_WUCD01000001.1, read on the forward strand.
ACGTCGCACCGATCGCGTTCGACGTGATCCCCTTCGCCGGCAGCCTCGTCGAGGACGGCTCGAACGAGACCGACGAGGAGAAGAAGCTCCGCAACGAGAGCCGCAAGATCCTCGAGCTCCCGGGTCTCCTGGTCTCGGGCACCTGCGTGCGGGTCCCCGTCTTCACCGGGCACTCGCTGTCGATCAACGCCGAGTTCTCCTCCGCCCTCAGCCCCGAGCGAGCCCGCGAGCTGCTCGCGGACGCCCCGGGGGTCGTGCTGCGCGAGGTCCCGACCCCGCTCGAGGCCGCCGGCTCCGACCCGAGCTACGTCGGCCGCATCCGCGCCGACGAGGGCGCTCCGGAGGGCCGGGGCCTGGCCCTCTTCATCAGCAACGACAACCTGCGCAAGGGCGCGGCCCTGAACGCCGTCCAGATCGCGGAGCTCATCGCGGCGCGGCAGCCGGTCTCCTGAGGCGGGGCGGGTCCGGAGGGGCGGACCGGCGACGCGGGAAAAGCCGCGAATTTGATGGGCAGGTCGGTCCCCGACCCGCCTTCGCGGGGCGAGGCGACGGTAAACTCGACTCTCGTGAACTCCTCGGAACCGGTCGACGTCGCCCTCATCGGAGGCGGCATCATGAGCGCCACCCTCGGTGCCCTCCTCACCAAGCTGCAGCCCGACTGGACCATCGCCGCGTACGAGCGCCTCGGCGACGTCGCGCAGGAGTCGTCCAATCCGTGGAACAACGCGGGCACGGGCCACGCCGCCCTCTGCGAGCTGAACTACATGCCCGAGGCGGCCGACGGCTCCGTCGATCCCGCCAAGGCGATCCAGATCAACGAGCAGTTCCAGATCTCGCGCCAGTTCTGGTCGAGCCTGGTCGAGGCGGGTGACATCCGCGAGCCCTCGAGCTTCATCAACCCCGCCCCGCACATGACCTTCGTGCACGGCGAGGCCAACGTCGAGTACCTCCGCAAGCGCTACGAGGCGCTGAAGGACCAGCCGCTCTTCGCCGGCATGGAGTTCACCGAGAGCATCAAGACGATCCACGAGTGGGCCCCGCTGCTGATGGAGCAGCGCCCCGCCGGCGGCGGTCCCTACGCCGCCACCCGGATCCCGGCCGGCACCGATGTCGACTTCGGCGCGCTCACCCACCAGCTCTTCGACCACGTCGTCGCTCACGGGGGCACGCTCGACACCGGCCACGAGGTCACGAACATCACCCGCCAGAAGGACGGCACGTGGCGTCTCGACCTCAAGCAGGTCGTCGGCGGCACCCCCAAGCGCGTCACCGCGCGCTTCGTCTTCGTCGGCGCCGGCGGTGGCGCTCTGCACCTGCTGCAGAAGTCGGGCATCCCCGAGATCAAGGGCTTCGGAGGCTTCCCCATCTCGGGGCAGTTCCTCCGCACCGACAATCCCGAGCTCGTGGCGAAGCACCAGGCGAAGGTCTACGGCAAGGCCGCGGTCGGTGCGCCGCCGATGTCGGTGCCGCACCTCGACACGCGCGTGGTCGACGGTCAGGCCTCCCTCCTCTTCGGTCCGTACGCCGGATTCACCCCCAAGTTCCTCAAGCGCGGTTCATGGCTCGACCTGCCGCTCTCGATCCGCCCGCACAACATCGGCCCGATGCTGGCGGTCGCCCGCGACAACCTCGACCTCATGAAGTACCTCCTCGGCGAGGTCCTCGCCGGGCGCTCCAAGAAGCTGAAGGCGCTGCGCGAGTTCCTGCCGACCGCCCGCTCGGAGGACTGGTACCTGATCACCGCCGGCCAGCGCGTCCAGGTGATGAAGAAGGACGAGAAGAAGGGGGGGGTGCTGCAGTTCGGCACCGAGGTCATCACCGGGGGAGACGGCACCATCGCCGGGCTGCTCGGGGCCTCGCCCGGCGCCTCGACGGCCGTGCCGATCATGCTCGACATCGTCAAGCGCTGCTTCCCCGACCGGATGAAGGCCTGGGAGCCGCGCATCCGCTCGCTCGTGCCGAGCTACGGCTCGACACTGAACGACGCTCCCGAGACGGCGGAGCGCACCGTCGCCGCCACGTCGGAGGTACTCGCGCTCAGCGCCTCCGTCTGAGCGTTCCGCGTCGGGCGTCCCGCGATGTTCGAACATATGTTCTAATTGCTCCATGAGGTGGAGCGGGCAGTCAGTGGGAGCGCAGGACGACAGCGCGCTCCCCGGGCTCGTCCGGGTGTCCGATCTGGTGCGGACGGTCCGGACGCCCGAGTTCGACGGCATCACCTTCTACGAGATCCTCGCGAAGTCGGCGCTCAACCGGGTGCACACCTCGTCGAAGATGCCGTTCGGCTGGACCATCAATCCGATGCGGGGCTGCACGCACGCCTGCACCTACTGCTTCGCGCGCCCGACCCACGAGTACCTCGAGTTCGACGGCGGCCGCGACTTCGACTCGCAGATCGTCGTCAAGGTCAACGTCGCCGAGGTCCTCACCCGCGAGCTGGCGCGGCCGAGCTGGGAGCGGCATCCGGTCGCCCTCGGCACCAACACCGACCCCTATCAGCGGGCTGAGGGGCGCTACCGGCTCATGCCCGGCATCATCGCCGCTCTCGCCGCCTCGGGGACGCCGCTCTCGATCCTGACCAAGGGCTCGCTCCTCCGGCGCGACCTCCCGCTGCTGCGCGAGGCGGCCGAGCACGTCCCGGTCGACCTCGGAGTCTCGATCGCCGTCTGGGACGAGGATCTGCAGCGCTCCGTCGAGCCCGGTGCTCCGTCGGCCGCCGCGCGGCTGGCGACGGTCACGGCCGCCCGCGAGGCGGGGTTCGAGTGCTCGGTCTTCCTGATGCCGATCCTGCCCTTCCTCACCGACACGAAGGCGCACCTCGACGCGTCGCTGCGGGCCTGCCGAGCGGCGGGGGCGAGCTCGATCATGTACTCGACGCTCTACCTCAAGCCCGGGGTGAAGGAGTGGTTCCTGCAGTGGCTCGCGCACGAGCACCCCGAACTCCTCGACCGCTACCGCTCCCTCTATCCGGGGCGCGCCGCGTACGCACCGGTCGAGTACCGCCGGTGGCTGTCCGAGCGGATGCGCCCGCTGATGCGAGCCCATCGATTGGAGCGGGGCGAGGAGGATCCGGCGACCGGCTCGATGCGCTCCTCGGCGCTGGGGTCGCTCGGGACGCTGCGGACCCTCGGGGGCGAGCGCCGCTCGCTCCAGCACGACGGGCTCCTCGCCGAGGAGCTCGGGCCGGCGGGTGCCGCGATGCTGCCGGGGGTGGGCCAGCCGACGCTCTTCTGACCCGTGTGCTCCGCGCACCGTCGAGGCTCACGCGACCGCGGTTAGGATCGTCGCATGGTCACCCGCCCCGGTGAGCCCGCGGGCGGCTCCTCCTCCCGGAGCAGCGACGACGATGCGCCCCGACGCGTCCGCCTCGGGATCCTCGACGATCACGAGCTCCTCCGCGACAGCATGAGCAGCTGGATCGCGGCGCACGCCGCGGACTTCGAGCTCGTCGTCAGCGCGGGCACCTGGCTCGACCTGGTGACGAGCACGGTGTTCCCCACGCAGCTCGTGATCATGGACTTCGAGCTGCGCGAGCCGATCTCGATCGAGGCGCGGATCCGCACGTGCCGTGCGGCGGGGGCGACGGTCGTCGTGCTCTCCGAGCGCGAGGACGACGAGACCCGGGAGCGCTCGCTCCGGGCCGGTGCCGCCGGGCATCTCACCAAGTCGCAGCCGATGCGCGAGGTCATGGAGAGCGCGCGAGCGGCGATGCGGATGCGCTCCGACGCCGGCACGGCGAGTCAGTGGCGCCCCCTCCCGATCGGCATCGCCGCCCTCCAGCGCCCGCGACTGAGCGCCGGCGAGCTCGAGGCGCTGCGCCTCTACGTCGCGGGAGCGAGCACCCCCGAGGTCGCGGCCCGGATGAACGTGCAGTTCGAGACGGCGAAGACCTACCTGCGCCGCGTCCGTCAGAAGTACGTCAAGATCGGACGTCCGGCGAGTCGGCGGGCCGAGCTGATCCGTCGTGCCGCCGAGGACGGATTCCTCGAGTGATCATCCGGATGCGGCTCCGGCCGGCGCGAGAGATCTGAGGGGTCCGATGGCCAAGCTGTACTTCCGGTACGGGGCGATGAACAGCGGCAAGAGCACCTCCCTGCTCCAGGCCGCCTTCAACTACGAGGAGCGCGGGCACCGCGTGCTGCTGGCGAAGCCGGCCGTCGACACCAAGGGCGACGAGCTCATCGTGTCGCGACTCGGCGTCACCCGTCCGGTGGACATCCTCTTCCACCCCGGCGAGGATCCCGTCGCCGTCTTCAGCGCGGCGCGCGCCCGGGTCCTCGCGGAATCGGCGCGCGACGTCAGCGCGCTGCTCGTCGACGAGGCGCAGTTCCTCGCCGAGGAGCACGTCGACGATCTGCTGCGGATCGCGATCCTCGAGAACGTGCCGGTCCTCGCGTACGGGATCCGGACCGACTTCAGAACCGCCGCTTTCCCCGGAAGCAGGCGGCTCCTCGAGATCGCGCACAGCCTCGAAGAGCTCAAGACGATCTGCCGGTGCGGTCGCAAGGCCATCTTCAACGGCCGTGTCGTCGACGGCCGGTTCGTCTTCGACGGCGACCAGGTGGCGATCGACGGGGTCGAGGTCGGCTACGAGGCGCTCTGCGGCTCGTGCTATCTGCAGGAGAGTCGCGGCCGACTCCGAGGGTAGAGTTCCGAGGATCCGTCGCGTCTGCGATACCCACCGGAAACGAGGATGTGGGTAGCCTTGCGGGCGTGACATCACCGGAAACGGAAGAACGCCTTTCGAAGCAGCAGGAGAGGTCGACGCAGCACGAGAGGTCAGGGGGATCGATGACGGCGCAGGGGATCACGCCGAAGCGCCGTCCGTCGTGGGAGCAGGACTACCGGCGCCGGCTCCTCCTCACCGATGTCATCGCCATCGTCGTCTCGGTCTTCGGCACGCAGCTCGTCTGGTTCGACCTCGACCTCAACTCCGACGTCGGCTTCAACAACCCGGTCGACATCGCGATCAACTACACGTGGGTCTCGGTCGTCCTGTCGGTCGCCTGGCTGCTCGCCCTGCAGGTCTTCGACACCCGCGACCGCCGCATCGTCGGCACCGGGTACGTCGAGTACCGCCGCATCGTGGACGCCTCCATCTGGCTCTTCGGCATCGTCGCGATCATCGCCTACCTCCTGCAGATCCTGCTGGCGCGCGGCTACATCATCACCGCCTTCCCCTTCGGCATCCTCCTCATCTGCGTGGGCCGGCTGGGCTGGCGCTCCTGGCTCACCCGGCAGCGCCGCGACGGCCGCTTCGCGAACCAGGTCGTGCTGCTCGGCTCCCGCGCGAGCGTGCTGCACACCGCACGCGAACTCCGCCGCGGGACCGAGGCCGGCTACAAGCTCGTCGGCGCGGTGTCGACGTCGCCGGGCGGCGCCGACGCGCTCCGCACCGAGGACGAGCTGTCGGGGCTCGCGCTGCACGGCTTCACCGGCATCGACGGCGTCCGCGCCGTCATGGACGCCACGGGGGCCGACACGGTCGTGGTCACGAGCTCCGACGAACTGGCGCCGCAGCGCATCCGCGAGCTGAGCTGGACGCTCGAGCCCGGTCGCGAGCACCTGGTCGTGGCGCCGAGCCTCACCGACATCGGCGGCCCGCGCATCCACACCCGTCCGGTGGCGGGCCTGCCGCTGATCCACGTCGAGACCCCGAGGTTCGACGGCCGCCAGCGCTTCGCGAAGCGCCTCTTCGACATCGCCGCGTCCACGATGCTCATCATCCTCAGCGCGCCCGTCCTCGTCGTCGTGGCGATCCTGGTCAAGGCGACGAGCCCCGGGCCGATCCTGTTCCGGCAGGAGCGCATCGGCCTGAACGGCGCGACGTTCGAGATGCTCAAGTTCCGCTCGATGGTCGTCGACGCCGAGGCCCGCCTCGCCGAGCTCGCGGCCCAGCAGCGCGACGAGGGCAACTCGATCCTCTTCAAGATGGCCAAGGACCCGCGCGTCACGAAGGTCGGCACCGTGCTGCGCCGCTTCAGCCTCGACGAGCTGCCGCAGTTCCTCAACGTCTTCCGCGGCGACATGTCCCTGATCGGGCCGCGGCCGCCGCTGGCGCGCGAGGTCGAGCAGTACGAGGAGCACGTGCACCGCCGCTTCCTGATGAAGCCCGGCATCACCGGTCTCTGGCAGGTCAGCGGCCGCTCGAACCTCTCGTGGGAGGACACCGTCCGCCTCGACCTCTACTACGTCGAGAACTGGTCGATGACGGGCGACCTCATCATCCTCTTCAAGACCGCGCGCGCCGTCCTCGCGCGGGACGGAGCATATTGATCGGCACCACCGACCCGGCACCGACCATGCGCAGCATGTCGGTCACGATCCTCGAGGTCCCCTTCCGGGTCGACCTCGGTCCCGGTCTCGACGACGGCGACGTGGAGCGGATCGTCGCGAGCTGGTCCTCCTGCGCCGCCGCTCCCGACCCGTCGGCGCTGATCGTGGACGCCGACGTCGTGTCCGACGGCTCCCCGCGGCCGATGTCGGGGATCCGCGTGCACACCCGGTCGGTCGAGCAGCTGGAGGAGTCCCTGACCTCGACCCTCACGGTCGAGGCGATCGGGGCCCGCCGCCACGACCTGCTGATGCTGCACGCCTGCGGTCTGGCGGCCGACGACGGCCGGGTCCTCGCCCTCGTCGCGGCCTCCGGGACCGGCAAGACCACGATCGCGCGCACGCTCGGCACCCGCTTCGGCTACGTGACGGACGAGACGGTCGGGGTGACTCCCGACGGACGCGTGCTGCCCTATCCGAAGCCGCTCTCGGTCAAGCCGCTGACCGGGTCGGCGCCCAAGGCGCAGCTCGCACCCGACTCCCTCGGTCTCCGGCCGATGCCCGAGGCGCCGCTCGTCCTCGCCGGCGTCGTGCTGCTCGATCGGCGCGACGGCGTCGAGACCCCGTTCCTCGAGGCCGTCGAGCCCCTCGACGCGATCGACCTGCTCGTGCCGCAGACCTCCTACCTGTCCGCGCGACCGCGTGCCCTCTCCGCTCTCGTGCAGACGCTGCGGGAGCTCGGGGGAGTCTCGCGACTCGTCTACTCGGAGGCGACCGCGGCGGTCGACCTGATCACCGCCGCGTTCTCCTCGGAGAGACCGGCCGCCCCCGACTCGTGGAGCGAGATCGTCCCGCTCGATCTCCGCACTCCCGACGGAGGGTCGAGCAGCCTCGTCGTCCGCGCGCCGGCCGACGACGCGCTCGCACTACCGGCCGGCCGGCTCCTCGTCTTCTGCGAGAACCGCCTGGTGCGGCTCGAGGGGATCGGGCCGGCCATCTGGCTCCTCGCGGGTGAGGCGATCCCCGCGGGCGACCTGGTCGATGCCGTGGTCGAGGCGGTCGGTCCGGCTCCGGCCGGGGTCGATCCTCGAGAGGCCGTGGACGCCGCCCTGCTCGAGCTGTCGGCTCTCGGAGTCATCACGACGACCAGCTCTGCGCCCGCCCCTGACGGGGTGCACGCATGACGTGCCTGGAAACAGCCCCGATACACCCCTGTGCAACAATTCGAGAGCTGTTCGTCTCCGACGCCTGCACACCGATCCGAACCAGTGAAGGAACCTGACACTGTGGAACTTAGAGACGTCCTCCGACTTCTCCGCGATCACTGGCTGGCGATCGTCGCAGCGATCCTCCTCGGCACTCTCGTCGCCTTCGGCTGGTCGCTGACCCAGAAGCCGCGCTACGTCGCCGAGTCGACGGGGACCGTGTCGGTCGCCGTCTCCGGGGGAGACCCGAGTCAGGCCGTCTACCTCCAGCAGATCGCCCTGACCGTGGCGAACTCGAGCCTCAAGGGCTACCTGCCGATCGCGACCTCCCGCGACGTGGCCGACATCGCGATCCAGAACCTCGGCCTCGACGTGAGCCCGGCGTCCCTGATCTCGGCGATCACCGTCACGTCCGAGACGGATGCGCCCGTGATGACCGTCACGGCCAGCGCCTCCACGGCCGACGGCGCCCAGAAGCTCGCCGACGCCTGGGTGTCGGCCATCGCGACGCGCATCCAGCAGGTCAACGAGGAGACGGGCGTCGGCGACACCGTCACCCTCAACGTCGTCCAGGAGGCGTCGCTCCCCTCGTCGCCGGCGTACCCCAACCTCCGCCTCGTCCTCGCGATCGGCGCCCTCGCGGGCCTCGTGCTCGGGCTGGTCTACGCCTTCGTGCGCAACACGCTCGACCGCCGCATCCGCACCGCCGAGATGGTCGAGCGCCTGTTCGACCTCCCCGTGGTCGGCACCCTGCCCGTCGACAAGCGCCTGAGCGAGACCAACCGCATCGTCCCCGAGGCCGACACGACCGACTACGTGAAGTCCGACGGCAAGCACGCCCTGGCCGAGGCGCTGCGCGAGCTGCGGACGAACCTGCAGTTCATGAACGTCGACAGCCCGCCGCGCATCATCGTCGTGACGAGCCCGCTGCCCTCCGACGGCAAGTCGACCGTGACCGCCAACCTCGCGGTGACCCTCGCGGCGTCCGGCCAGCGCACGGTCGTCGTCGACGGCGACCTCCGCAAGCCCACCGTCGCCAAGTCGTTCGGTCTCGTGCCGGGAGTCGGTCTCACCGATCTGCTGATCGGCAAGGCCGAGCTGCAGGACGTCCTGCAGCCGTGGGGGCCGTCTGGCAACCTGTGGATCCTCGGCGCCGGGTCGATCCCGCCCAACCCGAGCGAGCTGCTCGGCTCCAACGGGATGGACATCCTCCTGCACGAGATCGCCCGCGAGGCGATCGTGCTGGTCGACGCTCCGCCCCTCCTGCCCGTCACCGACGGCGCGATCCTCACCGCCCGGACCGACGGCGCGCTCGTCGTCATCTCGGCGGGCAGGACCACCACCGACGAGCTGGGCCGAGCGATCCAGAACCTCGAGCGGGTCAGCGGTCACACCCTCGGCGTGATCCTCAACCGCGTGCCGCCGCGCGGGCAGGTCGGCCGCGGCTACGGCTACTACTACACGAGCTACTACGGCTCGGAGCGCGCGGGCGCGCGGGTCGAGCCGGCGACCTCCCCCGAGCCGAGCACCGTCTGAGCGGCCGGAGATGACGTTCCCCGGGGACGACGGCTCCCGGCGCGCACGACGCGGTCGGCAGCGGGTGGAGTCGGTCCTCGGGGCCGGCGCGCCCGTGTTCACGATCCTCTCCGTCTGCACCGGGAACATCTGCCGGTCGCCGATGTCGGAGCAGCTGCTGCGTGCGGCGCTGGGTGCGGAGGAGTCGCCCCGGGGCGGACCGCTCTTCGCCTTCCGCAGTGCAGGCCTCGAGACGAGGGACGGCTACGCGATGGACCCGACCTCGGCCCGCTTCTCGGCCGAGTACGGAGGCGACCCGGCCGCGCACTCGAGCGCCCGCCTCGTCGAGGCGCGGGCGACCGAGGCCGACGTCGTCCTCACCATGACGCGCGAGCAGCTGATCGACGCCGCCCGCCGATTCCCGACGACCTTGCTCCGCGGCTTCACGCTGCTCGAGTTCGCCCGGGTGCTGCCGTTCGTCGTCGCCGAGGTCCCGCTGCCCGTGATCGACGACCCCGCGGCGCGACTGCGGGCGGTCGTGCGGCTGGCGGCGACGCATCGGGGCCGCGCGCCCGGGGGTGAGCGCGGCGACGACATCGACGATCCCATCGGTCGCAGCGAGACCACCCACGCGAGGGTCGCCGCCGAGATCGCCGCTGCCGTCTCCAGCGTGTCGCGCGATCTGAGAGCATTGGCGCGGTGACGATGCCGAGCACGGCTCGCCGTGACCGTTCCCGCGGGTCGCCGTCGCCCCTCTCGTCGCTGCCGCGACACCCCTCGACCACCGTACGGAGAATCCCCTTGAAGCTTGGAGAAGCACTGTGAAGCTTTCTGTCATCGGCTGCGGCTACCTCGGCGCCGTCCACGCGGCGGCGATGGCCGAGCTCGGCCACGACGTCATCGGCATCGACGTCGACCAGTCCAAGATCGATGCTCTGGCCGCCGGCACCGCCCCCTTCTTCGAGCCCGGACTGCCCGAGCTGCTGTCCGCGGGCGTCGCCTCGGGCCGCCTGCGCTTCTCGACGAACACGGCCGACGCGGCCGGTGCCGCCGTGCACTTCGTCGCCGTCGGCACGCCCCAGAAGAAGGGCGAGAACGCCGCCGACATGACCTACGTCGACGCGGCGATCGACGGTCTCCTCCCGTACCTGACCGCCGACTCCCTGGTGGTCGGCAAGTCGACCGTGCCGGTCGGCACCGCGTCCCGCCTCGCCGAGAAGGTCGAGGCGACCGGCGCCACGCTGGCGTGGAACCCCGAGTTCCTCCGCGAGGGCTTCGCCGTCCAGGACACCATCAGCCCCGACCGCCTCGTCTACGGCGTGCCGGCCGGAGACGCGGGAGCGGCCGCCAAGGCGACGCTCGACGAGGTCTACGCCACCGCCCTCGCCGCCGACACCCCGCTCGTCGTGACCGACTACGCGACCGCCGAGCTGGTCAAGGTCTCGGCGAACGCCTTCCTGGCGACCAAGATCTCGTTCATCAACGCGATCGCCGAGATCGCCGAGGTCACGGGAGCGGACGTGACGCAGCTCGCCGACGCGATCGGCTTCGACGCGCGCATCGGCCGCCGCTTCCTCAACGCCGGCATCGGCTTCGGCGGCGGCTGCCTCCCCAAGGACATCCGCGCCTTCGCGGCCCGCGCCGACGAGCTGGGCGTGGGGGAGTCGGTGGCGTTCCTCAAGGAGGTCGACGCCATCAACCTGCGCCGCCGTCAGCGCGTGGTCGACCTCGTCACCGAGGGCCTCGGCGGCTCGGTCTCGGGCAAGCGGATCGCCGTGCTCGGTCTGGCGTTCAAGCCGGAGTCGGACGACATCCGCGACTCGCCGTCCCTCGACGTCGCCGCGCGCCTGCACGACCTCGGCGCCACGGTCATCGCCACCGATCCCGAGGCCATCGCCAACGCGCAGCGCAAGTACCCCGACATCTCCTACACGACCGACATCGACGAGGCGCTCAGCGGTGCCGACGCCGTGCTCGTCGTGACGGAGTGGAAGCAGTTCCGGGCGATCGACCCGGTCGCCGCGGGCGAGGCGGTCGCGCAGCGCCTCGTCGTCGACGGTCGCAACTGCCTCGACCCGGCCGCCTGGCGTGCCGCAGGCTGGGAGTACCGCGGCCTCGGCCGCTGAGACCCGGTCACCGACCGCCGGGGGCGGTCACTGATCACCGACGACGCCGGAGGAGCTGCGGAGCGGGATGTGCGCGAAAGCGAGATCCGACTCCGCCGCCCTCCGGCGTTCTCGTGCCGTGAGCCAGGCGCGGAGGACGATCCCGGCGGCGGCGCCGAGCGTCGCCCCGAGCGTGTTCATCAGCACGTCCTGCGTGCTCGAGTAGCGCGCCGACAGCAGGAGCAGCTGCGCCGTCTCGATCGCCGTGCTGGTCGCGGCCGCGAGCACGATCGCCAGCCAAGCCCACCGGGCGGGCAGCAGCAGCGCGCCGAGGAGCCCGAACGGCACGAAGAGCAGCACGTTGGCGCCCGACTCGATCACCCCGTAGTCGATCCAGCCGAGGCCGCGCCGGCCGAGCCAGGCGATCAGGCGGGCCAGGACGCCGGTGAAGGAGGCGTCGACCGGGGTCGGCCAGAACACGATCGCCGTGAGCGCGGCCAGGTAGAGCGCGCCGACGACGACGATGAGGCGGGTGAGGGACCGGGGCACGGTGCCTCCTCTCGGCAGCGGGGAGGGCGGTCGGCGGCGACGGGATCACCAGTCTGACGTCTCAGCCCGGGCGCGGGCGGCCCGGGGCCGGCATCGGCGCGCCACGTGACCCGGGACGGCTGTCTCCGGGAACGGCGATGCCGGGGAACGTCGAGACCTGAGACGACGAGGCCCGGAAACGACGGAACCCGGCCGGATCGATGATCCTGGCCGGGTTCCTCACCGGTCGGGGTAGCGGGATTCGAACCCACGACCTCCTCGTCCCGAACGAGGCGCGCTACCAAGCTGCGCCACACCCCGGTGGACTCGAGCGGCAGAACCGCTCACGAGCCTCGACAATGATAGCCGATTTCTCCGGGGTCGCCGCACACCGGGCGACGGCCCCGACCCGGGTCAGCTCACCGGCTCCAGAGTCAGGAGGGTCGCCTCGGGTCGGCAGGCGAAGCGCATCGGCGCGTAGATCGAGGTGCCCAGCCCGGCCGAGACGTTGAGGCGCGCGCTCCGACGGCCGTTGTGCCAGGTGCTGAAGCCCGCCACCTTGTCGCGGGGGATGTCGCAGTTCGTGACGAGGGCGCCGAAGCCGGGGACGCAGAGCTGACCGCCGTGCGTGTGGCCGGCGAGGATGAGATCCGCTCCCCGGGTCACGAAGTCGTCGAGGATGCGCTGGTAGGGAGCGTGGGCGACGCCGATGCTGATCTCGGCAGCCCCGTCCTCGGAGGCGCGCAGCTCGTCCACGGCGCCGGCCACGACGTCGATCCGGTCGAGCCCGATGTGGGGGTCGTCGACGCCGAAGAACTCGACGCGGGTGCCTCGGATCGTCAGGTTCTCGGCCCGGTTGTTCAGGTCGGTCCAGCCGAGCGAGTCGGTGAAGAATCCGGTCAGGGCGTCGGTGTCGAGGTCGGCCTGGTTCGGCTTCGGGTTCTTCGACGGACCGCGGAAGTAGCGCAGGGGGTTCTTCACCCGCGGGCCGAAGTAGTCGTTCGAGCCGTGCACGAAGACGCCGGGGATGCCGGCGAAGGGCTCGAGGGCGCGGCGGACGCCGAGGACGCCGTCGCGGTGGCCGAGGTTGTCACCGGTGTCGACGATCAGGTCGGGGGCGAGCGAGGCGAGCGAGCGGATCCACTCCTGCTTCTTCGACTGCCACGGAGCCATGTGCAGGTCGGAGAGGTGCAGGATGCGCAGCGGCGGTGCGCCGGCGGGCAGGACGGGCGCCGAGACCCGGCGGAGGGTGAACATCGTCCGTTCGATGCCGATGCCCCAGACGGCTGCGGCGCTGCCGACAGCGGCGACGGTCGCGAGTGCGGTGGTCAGGGGACGTCGGCTCATGGGTCCTTCTCTCGACGGGGCGGGGGTCCATTCTGCCGGACGGCGCCGAACGGCCGGCGCCGGGCGAGTCGGCCTCAGCCTCCTGGCGGTGGTGTGGCGGGCCCGGCGCTGATCTGCAGCGTGATCGCGGATCCCCGCGACACCCTGGACCCGGCGGGCGGGTTGGTCTGCGCGACGGTGCCGGCGGGGCGGTCGGAGGGGACCCGGTTCGGGTCGACCGTGACAGTGAAACCGAGACCCTTCAGGCGCGCGGTCGCCGCGGCCGGGCTCTGGCCGGTCACCTCGGGCACCGCCTCCTGGGGTGCCTCGACCAGCGAGCGCTCGGGGGCGGGGAAGGCGGAGCCTCCGTACCGCGCGTCGGCGACCCGCATGATCCGCGGCCAGATCTGGTGGCGCACCTGGCCGGCGTTCACGCCGTTGAGCCGGAAGCCGCGCATCGAGGTCAGTCCCGAGACGTTGCCGACCCAGGTCGCGGTCGCCACCTCGGTGCTCGCACCGACCATCCAGGTGTGCAGCGCGTCGTCGGTCGTTCCGGTCTTGCCGATGTGGGGGATGCCGGTCTTCGGGTTCGAGGGCGTGCCGGTACCGCCCGTCATCACCTGCTGCAGGGCGAAGCCGGCGGTCGCGGCGACCTGCTCCGACATGCCCTGCGTGCACTCGGAGGCCGGCGGTGCGACATCCGCGCCGGCCCGGTCGACGATCCGGTCGATCGCGATCGGGGTGCACACGGTGCCCTTGTTCGCGAAGCCGGCGAAGGCGGTGGCCATGGTGAGCGGGGCGATCTCGTTGGTGCCGAGGATCGTCGGGGCGAGCTTCTGCAGCTCCGTCCCGTCGGCGCGGTGCACGCCCATCGCCAGTGCGGTGTTGCGGATCCCGCAGAGGTCGAGCTGCTGCGCCATCGCCGCGAAGGAGGTGTTGATCGAGCCGGTCGTCGCCTGGAGCGCCGTGGTGACGCCTCCGTTGCCGCCCTCGTCGTTGCCCGGGTTCCACGATTCGCCGTAGTAGACGCCGTCGGGCTCGCAGCTGTCTCGGAAGGTCGTGTAGGCGCGGCGGGTCCCGTCGACGCTCTCGCCGAGCGAGCGGCCCTCCTGCAGCCACTCGGCGAGGGTGAACACCTTGTAGGTCGAGCCCACCTGGAAGCCGGAGGAGCCGCCGTAGCCGAAGTCGGTGCTGTAGTTGACGCTGGTGTAGTTGGCGCCCGAGACGTCGGGGTCGTTCGAGTAGTCCTTGTTCTGCGTCATCGCGAGGATCCGGCCGGTGCCGACCTCGACCGACACGCTCGCGCTGCCGATGTTGACGGTCGCCATCGACTTCGGGACCCAGGCGTCGGTCGCCGCGACGGCGGCCGCCTGCAGCTCGCTGTCGAGGGTGGTGTAGATCTGGTACCCGCCGCGCTTGAAGGTGGCGTCGCGCTCGTCCTGGCTCGCACCGAACGCGTCGTCGTTCTTGATCACCCAGGTCACGTAGTCGCAGAAGAAGGCCGAGATGCCGGCGGTCTGGCATCCGGTGCTCGGCTCGGTGATGAGGGGGGAGACGGGAGTGGCGGCGGCCTCGGCGATCTGCTCGGGGGTGACCTTCGACTCGAGCCCCATGCGGCCGAGGATGTAGTTGCGCCGGTCGAGCGTCACGGGGTAGCCCGCCGCGGCGGGGTTCGCCTCGTCGGCCGGGCGGTCGAAGCGGAACTTCTCGGGGTTGTTGACGATGGCGACCAGGGCGGCCGACTGGGCGAGCGACAGGTCGCGGGCGCTGATCCCGAAGTAGTACTTCGAGGCCGCCTCGATGCCGTACACCGTGCCTCCGAAGAGCGCGATGTTGAGGTAGCCCAGCAGGATGTCGTTCTTCGGGTACTCCTTCTCGAGCCCGATGGCGAGCCGCATCTCGGCGACCTTGCGCTCCGGCGTCGTCTCGGTGGCCTCGCGGTACGCGGCGTCGCGCTCGATCGGGTCGGACAGCGCCTCGGCCTTCTGCACGAGCACGTTCTTGACGTACTGCTGGGTGATGGAGGAGCCGCCCTGCACGTTCCCGCCCATGGCGGTCGTCGCGGCGGCGCGCACCGTGCCCAGCAGGTCGATGCCGCCGTGCTCGTAGAAGCGCGGGTCCTCGGAGGCGACCACCGCGTCCTTCACGAACGGCGAGATGTCGTCCCAGCCCACCTCGACGCGGTTCTGCGCGTAGAACGAGGCGAGCAGCACATCGCCGCCGTTCGCGTCCTTCGCGTAGACGTTGCTCTTCTCGGCCAGCGTGCCGATCTCGAGGTACTCGGGGAGGTTGTCGAACATCTCGACGGTGTTGTTCGCGGCCATGCCGCCGAGGGCGATCGCCGGCGTGATCGACGCGGCGACGAGCACCCCCGCGATGACGCTCATGGCGACGATCCCGATGAGTCCGCCGACAGCGCCTCCGACCGACTTGACGACCCTGGTACCGCGCGCCCCCGACATAGAATCAGCGTAGTCGCCGCACTCGGACGCCTCGCCGCGGCCTGTCCGCCGTGCGGGCCCGATCCGCGCACCTTTCACGATCCGCGCACCTTTCACGGTCTGCGCACCGTTCACTCGAGGAGAGCCATGTCCGTCCCCCGCTGGGAGTACGTCACCACGCCGCTGATGATCCACAACACCACGGCGATCCTGAACACCTGGGGATCGGAGGGCTGGGAGCTCGTGCAGGTCGTCACCGGCCCCGAGGGCGGGCTCGTCGCCTACCTCAAGCGCCCGATCGCCGAGGCCGGCGCGTGATCGCGGAGCGTCTCGCCGAGCTCGGCATCGAGCTCCCCGCCGTCGCGACTCCCGCCGGCGCCTACGTGCCCGCGGTCGTCACCGGCTCGCTCGTCTTCACCGCGGGCCAGGTCCCCTTCGTCGACGGCGCGCTGCCGGCGACGGGCAAGGTCGGCGACGGCGTCTCGCCCGAGGTCGCGAAGGATCTCGCTCGCGTCTGCGCGCTGAACGCGCTCGCCGCGGTGGCCGAGGTGCTCGGCTCGCTCGATCGCGTGACGCAGATCGTCAAGATGACCGGCTTCGTCGCCTCCGCGTCGGGCTTCACCGGGCAGCCCGGCGTGATCAACGGGGCCTCGGAGGTGCTCGGCGAGATCTTCGGCGAGGCGGGCAAGCACGCGCGCTCGGCCGTCGGCGTCGCTGAGCTGCCGCTCGGCGCTCCCGTCGAGGTCGAGCTGATCGTCGCCTTCGCCTGACGACCGTCCGCCCCGTTCGGCAGCTCCCGCCCCCTCCGGTTCGCCGGAGGGGGCGGGGAGCGTCGAACGGATCCGTGACGCGGGCCGTCAGTCGGCCGTGACGGCCGAGGCGATCACCGACATGACCTGCGTGTCGGCGAGCGTCGTGGTGTCGCCGACGGCCCGACCCTCCGCGACGTCGCGCAGCAGCCGGCGCATGATCTTGCCCGAGCGCGTCTTCGGCAGCTCCTGCACGATGAAGATCCGCTTGGGCCTCGCGATCGCGCCGATGTGCTCGGCGACGTGCGCCTTCAGCGTCGCCTCGAGCTCGTCGTGGCCGGCGGCGAGGGCCTCGGCCTGACTGGCTTTCGCGATCACGAAGGCCACCACGGCCTGGCCGGTCGTCTCGTCCGCCGCGCCCACGACCGCCGCCTCGGCGACGACGGGGTGCGAGACGAGCGCCGACTCGATCTCGGCGGTCGAGAGGCGGTGCCCCGAGATGTTCATCACGTCGTCGACGCGGCCGAGCAGCCACAGGTCGCCGTCGCGATCGCGGCGGGCGCCGTCTCCGGCGAAGTACCGGCCGGGGAACTTCGACCAGTAGGTCTCGACGTAGCGCTCCGGGTCGCCCCAGATGCCGCGGAGCATCGACGGCCACGGCTCCGTGACGACGAGGAGTCCGCCCGAGTCGGCGCCGACCGGCCGCCCCTTCTCGTCGACGACGTCGATCGAGATCCCGGGGACGGGCACCTGGGCGGAGCCCGGCTTGAGCGTGGTGACCCCGGGGAGCGGCGAGACCATGATCGCGCCGGTCTCGGTCTGCCACCAGGTGTCGACGATGGGGGTGCGGCCGCCGCCGATGACGTCGCGGTACCAGACCCACGCCTCCGGGTTGATGGGCTCGCCGACCGAGCCGAGCAGCCGGAGGCTCGAGAGGTCGAAGCGCTGCGGGATCTGCCGGCCGAGCTTCATGAAGGAGCGGATCGCGGTGGGGGCGGCGTAGAGGATGCTGACGCCGTGCTTCTCGATGATCTCCCACCAGCGCCCGGTGTGCGGAGTGTCGGGGGTGCCCTCGTACATGACCTGGGTGGCGCCGTTGCTGAGCGGGCCGTAGACGACGTAGCTGTGCCCGGTGATCCAGCCGACGTCGGCGGTGGACCAGTAGACGTCGCTCTCGGGCCGCAGGTCGAAGACCGCGCGGTGCGTGTACGCGACCTGGGTGAGGTAGCCGCCGCTCGTGTGCAGGATCCCCTTCGGCTTCCCCGTGGTCCCGCTCGTGTAGAGGATGAAGAGCGGCTGCTCGGCCGGGAACGCGCGTGCCACGTGGTCGGCGTCGACGGTCGGCATCTCCTCGTGCCACCAGAGGTCGCGGCCCTCGCTCCACGCGACGGAGTTGCCGCCGCGGCGGACGACGAGGACGTGCTCGACACTCGATCCGCCGCCCTCCAGGGCGAGGGCGGCGTCGACGGCGGGCTTGAGCGGGAAGACCGAGCCCTTGCGCCAGCCGCCGTCGGCGGTGATGACGAGCTTCGCCTCCGCGTCGTCGATGCGGGCGCGCAGGCTCTCGGCGCTGAAGCCGCCGAAGACGACGGAGTGGATCGCACCCAGTCGGGCGACGGCGAGCATCGCGATGACCGCCTCCGGGATCATCGGGAGGTAGATCGCGACCCGGTCGCCGGCGCGGACGCCGAGGCTGGTGAGGAGATTGGCGGCGCGCTGCACCTCGGCGGTGAGCTCGGAGTAGGTGAGCGAGCGGCTGTCGCCGGGCTCGCCCTCCCAGTGGATCGCGACGCGGTCGCCGTGGCCGGCGAGGACGTGGCGGTCGAGGCAGTTGTAGGCGACGTTCAGCTCGCCGTCGTCGAACCACTTCGCGAACGGAGGGTCGCTCCAGTCGAGGGTGCGGGTGAAGGGGCGGTGCCAGTGCAGCAGCTCGCGGCTCTGCTCGGCCCAGAAGCCGAGCCGATCGGCTGCGGCCCGCTCGTACAGCGCCTCGGTGGCGACGGCGTCGGCGGCGAACCCGGCGGGCGGCGGGAAGCGGCGCGCCTCGTGCAGGAGGTTGTCGATGGCCTGCGATGCGGCGGCTCCGACGTCGTCGAGGCCCTCCGCGTCGTCGGGGCCCCGAGTGTCGTCGAGTGGAGAGGACATCTGCGATTCGCTCCTTCGCGAGTGCACCGTTCGCCGACCGCGCGGTCGACCTCGACCACCGTAGCGCCAGGGTCCGACGCCGCGAGCGCGGCCCCCGAACCTGGCAGTGGGGCCGGTTTCGGACAAGAGTTCGCCGGGAACGCCGATCGGGCTTGGCGAAACGGGCGGGGTCACGTACTCTTTCATACGGCCGAATGAAAGTTCGGTCTCAGCGGCGCAAGTGATTCCCCCCAATCCCGCGCCGCCGAGGCGGCACCTGTTCCCCCCAATGGGTGCCGCCCCCTTCTTCCTCCGACGGACTGTCGCTCGAGCACCGGCGCTCGCGGCACGAACCGGACGCCTCCACAGGGCGTCCTCGTCGCGTCCGTCCACCGATCGACGGGGGAGCGTGCCGCGGCTTCCCGTGCGCCCCTAGCGTTCCGGCATGACCGCTGACTTCGTGCCCCGTGTGCCCGCCGCCTACCGCCGGGACGACCCGTCTCCGGGCGGTGGGAGCGATGCGTTCCAGCGGCCGGTCCGGCCGGGAGCCGCGGCGCTCGGCCTCCTCGCACCGTACGCGGCCGATCCGGCCGTCACCGATCTGTTCGTCAACGGCGGCTCCGGGCTCTGGATCGATCGGGGGAGGGGTGCGGTCCGCGATCCGGCCTGGACTCTCGACGCCGCAGGGGCGCGGCGCCTGGCTGTCTCGCTGGTCGCGGCGGGCGGGCGGCACGTCGACGAGGCGAGTCCCTGCGTCGATGTCCGCCTCCGGCACGGCGTCCGCGTGCACGTCGTGCTCCCGCCGGTCGCCACCGGCGGGACCCTCATCTCGGTCCGGGTGCCCCGCGCCGACGCCTGGACCCTCGACGAGCTGCACGCCTCGGGGATGCTCGACGAGCCGGGCAGGCAGCTCCTCCGCGGCGCGGTCGACGCGCGCTGGAACCTGTTGATCTCGGGGGCGGGCGGGTCGGGCAAGACCACCCTCCTCGGCGCGCTTCTCGGCTTCGCGCCGCCGCACGAGCGCATCATCGCGATCGAGGACGTCGGCGAGCTGCGTCCCGCGCACCCGCACTTCGTCGCCCTCGAGTCGAGGCAGCCGAACCTGGAGGGAGCCGGCGCGATCGGTCTCGACCGCCTCGTCCGCGAGGCGCTGCGGATGCGTCCCGATCGTCTCGTCCTCGGCGAGTGCCGCGGGGTCGAGCTGCGGGAGCTGCTCTCGGCGCTGAACACCGGGCACGACGGCGGGGCGGGCACGCTCCACGCGAACTCCCTCGCCGACGTGCCCGCCCGGCTCGAGGCGCTCGGCGCCCTCGCGGGGATGGGGCAGGAGGCGATCGCCCGCCAGACGGTGAGTGCGATCGATCTTGTGCTGCACCTCGAGCGGAGCGACGGGAGGCGGCGCCTGGCGTCGTGGGGCCGGTTCGCTCTCGACCCGGGCGGCCGGCTGCGGATCGAGGAGGGCGCTCTGCCGCGCCGCTCGAGGTCGGCGGCGTGAGGCGGCAGGACGGGCTCGACGAGGTCGCCGCCGTCGTCCACCGCCTCGCCGTCCTGCTCTCGTCGGGAGTGGCGCCCGGGTCGGCGTTCGAGCATCTGGCGTCGTCGGCGATGTCGACCGCGCCCGGAGCCGCGGGGCGACGCCGACTCCTGCGTGCCGTCGCGCTCGATGCGGCGCGCGGGGAGGACGTGACCGCGGCGATCCTCCGCGGCCCGCCGGCCTCGCGAGGGCGCCGCCAGCGACGTCGGAGGCGGGACGGGGAAGAGGAGGCGGGGTGGGCGGCGCTCGCCGCGGCCTGGCGCGTGGCGACCGATTCGGGAGCGCCGATCGCCGCGGCCCTCGGCGAGCTGGCGGAGTCGCTGCGCGAGCTCGCCAGGGCGCGGCGCGACATCGACGTCGCGCTCGCCGGGCCCGCCGCGACCGGACGCGTCGTGAGCGCCCTGCCTCTGGTGGCCCTCGGCTTCGGCAGCCTGCTCGGCTTCGACGTCGCAGGAGTGCTGGTCGGCACGGCCCCGGGTCTCGTCTGCCTCGGTGGCGGCGGCGTGCTGATGCTCGCCGCTCAGCTGTGGACCAGGCGCCTCGTCCGGGGTGCGGATCCCGGCGACCCGGCGCCCGGGCTGGCACTCGATCTGCTCGCGGTCGCTCTGGCGGGCGGCGGAGCGGTCGACCGCGCCCGCGAGCACGTCGTGTCGGCGCTCGCCGAGTGCGGGCTCGGTGCCGGTCCGCGGGCGCTCGAGGGCGCCGATCCGGTGCTGGCCCTTTCGTCGGCCGCGGGAGTGCCCGCCGGTCGTCTGCTGCGGAGCGAGGCGGCACTGACGCGGGTGCGCGCGGCGGGGCGGGCGAGGGAGCGCGCGGCGAGACTCGGCGTGACCCTGATGCTCCCGCTCGGGGTGTGCGTGCTGCCGGCGTTCCTCCTGCTCGGGGTGGCGCCGCTCGTGATCTCGGTGCTGCTGTCGACGTTCGCGGTCGAGGCGTGAGGGTGGCGTCGCCGCCCTCCACAGGAACCTCGCGTCGAGGTTCTGCACCGTTCCGCTGTCCTCCGACCCGGGGGTGCGCGGACTCGGCGATCCTCGAGGGACGGGGCGAACGGGGCGGAGATGGAGCGGACTCTGATGGACGGAACTCGGGTGGAGCAGGTCGGAAGGAACGGGGCGGGTAGAGAGGGAGGCGGCGATCGGGCGGGCAGTGCGGTCGCACGACGGTGGCAGGGCCCGTGTACGCCGTCGGGCGGACGAGGAAGCGGTGGGCTCCTCGCCCACCTCGCCGACGAGGAGGGGTCGGCCACCGCCGAGTACGCGATCGCGACCATGGCCGCGGTGGGATTCGCCGGTCTCCTCGTGGTGATCCTCAAGGGCGACGAGGTGCGCGGGATCCTCACCGACCTGGTGACGCGGGCGCTCACCTCGGGCGGATGAGAGCCGCGCGCGGTGTCCTGCGTCGCCTGGCCGCGGCGGAGGGATCGGCGACCGCGGAGTTCGCGGTCGTCCTCCCCGCCGTGGTGGTCGTGCTCGCGCTGTGCCTGGGGTCGGTGGCGGCGTCGGCCCAGTACGTCCGGCTGGTCGACGCCGCGGCGGACGGCGCGCGATCGGCCGCGCGGGGCGACGACGCCGCCGTCCCCGTGGGGCGCATCGACGCCGGAGCGTCCGTCGCGGTCGCGGAGGAGGGCGGGCTCGTCTGCGTGAGCGTGGCGGCGAGTCTCCGGCCGCTGCCCGCGGTCACCGTGCCGGTCGCGGTCCGCTCGTGCGCCCTCGGGGGCGGACAGTGACGGCCGTCGTCGCCGGGCCGGGAGAGGAGGGGTCCGCTGCGGTCGTCGCGATCTCGGTGGTGGCGGCGACGGTGCTCGTCACGGCGGCCGTCCTGGGCGGCTGCGGTGCGGTGGTCGCGCACCAGCGCGCCGTGGCCGCGGCCGACGGGGCGGCGCTCGCGGCGGCCGACACCGCCTCCGGCCTGGTCGCGGGGGAGCCGTGCGCCGCGGCCGCACTGGTCGCGGCAGCGGGTGGTGCCGAGGTCACGGGGTGCGCGCTCGACGCAGGCGTGGCGACCGTCGAGGTCGCGATCACCGTAGGGCCACTGACGCTCCCGGCGCGGTCGCGTGCGGGACCACCGCCGTGACCCGCGGGGATCAGTCGGAGCTGAGCCGCTGGTACCGGTAGGCGGCGGCGGTCGGGAGGGAGCCCGACCCCTCGTCGTGCTCCAGCGCACCGGAGTAGAGGTACACGTAGTGGGATCCGGCTCGGGGCCCCGGGATCGCGAGTCTCGCGGCGGGGGTCGACGCGCCGTCGTAGCTGCGCCGGAGGGTCTTGCCCTCGAGCGGTCCGTCGACGAGCTTCGCGGTGTAGGCGGCGGTGGAAGGGGACGAGGTCGTGTGCGTCATTGTCATGCCCCTCATCATGCGCCGATCGGTGCTCGCCGTCACCAGCGGCGTGCATCCGGCACGGTCGACGTTCACGCTGCTCGATGCCCGCTCCCAGCCTCCGGGCAGACGCCGGCGGGGAGTGACGCCCGGAGTCAGTGTGTATGGTGTGGCTGTCGGGCGCCCGAAGCCGACAGTGAACCCGGAGTCGGCACCGTCCCAGCGGACGGCGACCGGCTGCACGGTCGTCTCAGCGGTCGCCGCGCACCGCCTCCCCGAAGCAGGGGACCCGTCGGACTCACCTGTCAGTCCGACCGACAGCATCAATCGAGGAGAACTGTGTCCGGCACGAAGAAGCTGGTGATCGTCGAGTCTCCGGCGAAGGCCAAGACCATCGCCCAGTACCTGGGCGACGGGTACGAGGTGCTCGCCTCAGTCGGCCACATCCGCGACCTCATCGAGCCCAAGAACCTGCCGCCGGAGCTCAAGAAGGGCCCGCTGGGCAAGTTCTCGGTCGACGTCGACAACGGCTTCGAGCCCTACTACGTCGTCTCGGACCAGAAGAAGAAGACGGTCGCCGACCTCAAGCGCGCGCTCAAGAACGCCGACGAGCTCTACCTCGCCACAGATGAGGACCGCGAGGGCGAGGCCATCGCGTGGCACCTCCTCGACGAGCTCAAGCCCAAGGTCCCCGTGCACCGCATGGTCTTCCACGAGATCACCAAGGACGCCATCCAGAAGGCGCGCGAGAACACCCGCGACATCGACACCTCCCTCGTCGACGCCCAGGAGACCCGCCGGATCCTCGACCGCCTCTACGGGTACGAGATCTCGCCGGTGCTGTGGCGCAAGGTGGGCCCGGGCCTCTCGGCCGGCCGCGTGCAGTCCGCTGCGACCCGGCTCGTCGTCGACCGCGAGCGCGAGCGCCTCGCCTTCGTGTCGGCGAGCTACTGGGATCTGGCCACCGTGCTCGCCCCCGAGTCCGACGCCTCGGCGGCGTTCGACGCCCGCCTGGCGCGCCTGGACGGCAAGCGCGTCGGAAGCGGCCGCGACTTCGACGACCGCGGACAGCTCAAGGGCGACGTGACCGTCCTCGACGAGGCGTCCGCCGCCTCCCTCGCCGACGCACTGCGCGACTCCGCCACCACGGTGCGCGTCTCGAACCTCGAGTCCAAGCCCTACTCCCGTCGTCCCGCGGCCCCGTTCACCACGTCGACGCTCCAGCAGGAGGCGGCGCGCAAGCTCCGCTT
This sequence comes from Rathayibacter sp. VKM Ac-2803, assembly GCF_009807175.1. Lineage (NCBI taxonomy): Bacteria > Bacillati > Actinomycetota > Actinomycetes > Micrococcales > Microbacteriaceae > Rathayibacter > Rathayibacter sp. VKM Ac-2803. The sequence continues at coordinate 1,743,016 of NZ_WUCD01000001.1, forward strand.
CTCGGCCCGGCAGACGATGAGCGTCGCGCAGTCGCTCTACGAGAACGGCTTCATCACCTACATGAGGACGGACTCGCCGAACCTCTCGCAGCAGGCGCTCAACGCCGCCCGCTCGCAGGCGACCGCGCTCTACGGCGCCGAGACGGTGCCCGACAAGCCGCGGATGTACTCGGGCAAGAACAAGAGCGCCCAGGAGGCGCACGAGGCTATCCGCCCCGCCGGCGAGACGTTCCGCACGCCCGACCAGCTGTCGGGAACGCTGCGCGGCAACGACCTGCGCCTCTACGAGCTCATCTGGAAGCGCACCGTCGCCTCGCAGATGGCCGATGCCAAGGGCTCCACCGCGACGGTGACCCTCGAGGCGCACCCGGCCGGGGACACCGCCACCGTCGCCGAGTTCACCGCCTCCGGAACGGTCATCACCTTCCGCGGTTTCCTCCTCGCCTACGAGGAGGGTCGCGACGAGGAGCGCCACGGCGCCCGCGACGACAAGGACGCGAAGCTCCCCATGCTCGAGGTCGGCCAGAGCCTGGTCGTCACCGACGTCGAGGCGAAGGGCCACGAGACCTCGCCGCCCCCGCGCTACACCGAGGCGAGCCTCGTCAAGTCGCTCGAAGAGCTGGGGATCGGGCGCCCCTCGACCTACGCGTCGATCATCTCGACCATCGTCGACCGCGGCTACGTCACCCCGCGCGGGACCGCGCTCGTCCCGAACTGGATCGCCTTCTCGGTGGTCCGCCTGCTCGAGGACTTCTTCTCGGACCTCGTCGAGTACGACTTCACCGCCGAGATGGAGGGCGACCTCGACAAGATCGCCGGCGGCGAGGAGGACCGGGTCGGCTGGCTCAACCGCTTCTACTTCGGCGGCGGCACGCACCCCGGCCTCCGCCACGTCGTCGACAACCTGGGCGAGATCGATGCGAAGAGCATCAACTCCATCAGGATCACCGACGACATCACCCTGCGGATCGGCAAGTACGGCCCCTACCTCGAGGTCGCCGAGGAGGAGGGGCAGGAGACGCCCCGCCGCGTGAACCTCCCGCTCGAGCTCGCCCCCGACGAGCTCACTCCCGCCAAGGCGCAGGAGCTGATCGACGCGCCGGTCCAGACCGACCGCGTCCTCGGCAGCAACCCCGACACCGGCAAGACCGTCGTGGTGAAGGACGGCCGCTTCGGTCCGTACGTGACCGAGACCGACCCCGAGCCCGACACGGCCGCCGATCCCGCGACGGGCGAGGTCGTCGAGCCCGCCCCCGCGAAGCGCGGCGCGAAGAAGCCGGCGGTCGTCAAGCCGCGCACCTCCTCCCTGTTCAAGTCGATGGACGTCGCGTCGATCGACCTCGCGACGGCTCTCCGCCTGCTCGACCTGCCCCGCACGGTCGGTGAGGACCCGGAGTCGGGCGAGCCGATCACGGCGCAGAACGGGCGCTACGGTCCCTACCTCAAGAAGGGGACCGACAGCCGGTCGCTCACCAGCGAGGACCAGATCTTCGAGGTCGACCTCGCGACCGCCCTCGAGGTGTTCGCGGAGCCCAAGTACGGCGCCCGCAAGGCGTCGAGCGCGCTCAAGGAGTTCGACGCGGATCCGGTCAGCGGCAAGCCGATCCGTATCCGCGACGGCCGGTTCGGCGCCTACGTGACCGACGGCGAGACGAACGTCACGATCCCCAAGACGCAGACGATCGAGGAGATCGACTTCGAGCAGGCGGTCCAGATGCTCGCCGACAAGCGCGCGAAGGGACCGGCGAAGAAGGCCCCGGTCAAGCGGGCTCCCGCGAAGAAGCCCGCCGCGAAGACCACCGCGGCGAAGGCTCCTGCCGCGAAGACGACTGCGGCCAAGACGACGGCGGCCAAGACGACGGCGGCGAAGACCACCGCGGCGAAGACCACGGCGGCCAAGACCACCGCGGCGAAGACCACCGCCGCCAAGGCCCCCGCCGCGCGCACGACAGCCAGGAAGCCGGCAGCGAAGAAGCCGGCGGAGACGACGGGCGCGACGGAGTCGTGACCGGGCTGTTCGTCACCCTCGAGGGCGGGGACGGAGCGGGCAAGACCACGCAGGCCCGGCTGCTCGAGGAGTGGCTGGGCTCGCGGGGTCGCACCGTCGTGCGCACCCGGGAGCCCGGCGGCACCGAGGTGGGTGTGCAGATCCGCGAGATCGTCCTGCACCACCGCGGCGAGATCGATCCGCGCGCCGAGGCCCTGCTCTACGCCGCCGACCGCGCGCAGCACATCGGAACCCTGGTCCGCCCGGCACTCGAGCGCGGCGACGTGGTGATCCAGGACCGCTACATCGACTCCTCCGTCGCCTACCAGGGCGCCGGACGCGTGCTCGACGCGGGCGAGGTCCGCACGCTGTCGGAGTGGGCGACCCACGATCTGCGTCCCGATCTGACGGTGCTCCTCGACCTCGACCCCGCGGCGGCCCGGACGAGGCTCGACGCCGCCCGCACCCGCTTCGATCGGCTCGAGGCCGAGAAGGAGGAGTTCCACGAGCGGGTGCGCCGCGCCTTCCTCGCGATCGCCGAAGCCGATCCCGCGCGGTTCCTGGTCGTCGACGCGAGTCTGGCGATCGAGCAGATCGCCGAGTCGGTCCGCGAGCGCGTCGCCGGGCTGCTCGACGATCGGCCCGCTGTCAGTGCTCGCGGCTAGCCTGATCCCGTGACCGTCTGGAGCCAGCTCGTCGGGCAGGAGCACGCCATCGGCGCCCTGCAGGACGCCTCGACCCCCCGCGACGAGCGCGGTCGCGAGTCGTCCGCGATGACGCACTCGTGGCTGATCACCGGCCCGCCCGGATCAGGGCGCTCCAACCTCGCCTACGCCTTCGCCTCCGCTCTGCTGTGCCGTCGCGGCGGCTGCGGCGAGTGCCCCGACTGCCGGCAGGTGGCGGCGCGGTCGCACCCCGACCTCTCCGTCCTCAGCACCGAGCGCGTGATCATCTCGATCGACGAGGTGCGGCGCCTGGTCGCGAGCTCGCAGTACTCGCCCTCGGTGTCGCGCTACCGCGTGATGGTCATCGAGGACGCCGACCGCATGGCCGAGCGCACCTCCAACGTCCTCCTGAAGGCGCTCGAGGAGCCGCCGGAGCGCACCGTCTGGATCCTCTGCGCCCCGAGCGAGGCCGATCTGCTGCCGACGATCCGCTCGCGGGTGCGCTCCGTGCGCCTCCGGGTCCCGAGCGTCGACGACGTCGCCGGGCTGCTCGAGCGCCGCGACGGAGTCGATGCCGCGACCGCCGAGCGCGCCGCCCGCCAGGCGCAGAGCCACATCGGCATGGCGCACCGCCTCGCCACGAACGCCAATGCACAGGAGCGACGCGACGAGACCCTCCGGATCGCCCTCGGTCTGCGCGGAGTGTCGGACGCCGTCCTCGGCGCCGCCCGGCTCATCGAGGTCGCCACCGACGACGCGAAGGCGATCACGCTCGAGCGTGACGAGGTCGAGCGGCAGCAGGCGCTGCGCTCCCTCGGCGTCGAGGCGGGCGGCACGGTCCCCGCCCAGCTGCGGTCGCAGCTCCGGGCGCTCGAGGAGGACCAGAAGCGGCGCGCGACGCGCAGCCTCCGCGACGGTCTCGACCGCATCCTCGTCGATCTGCTGTCGCTCTACCGCGACATCGTCCGCCTCCAGCTCGGTGCGCCGGGCGGGGTCATCAACGAGGAGGTCCGCGCCGAGATGACCGCGATCGCCGAGTCGACCTCTCCCGAGCGCACGCTCGCGGTGCTCGACGCCGTCCAGGAGGCGCGCGAGCGCATCGACGCCAACGTCTCGCCGGTGCTCGCCCTCGAGGCGATGCTCGTCGTGGCCGCCCGCCGCCCGGTGGCCGCGTGAGGCGCGCCCGGCGGGGTGCGGCGGTCGCCGTGGTCGTCGCGGTCTCGGCTCTGCTCACCGCCTGCTTCGCGCCCGGAGGACCCTCGGCCGAGCGCACGTCGACACCCGCCCCGCAGGCCGTCGCCGCCGATCTCGAGCCCTACTACGGCCAGGTCCTCGTGTGGGACGACTGCGGCGAGGGCGCCCAGTGCACCGACGCGACCGTACCGCTCGACTGGAGCGACCCCGCCGGCGAGACCGCGACGATCGCCCTGGTGCGCCGGCCGGCGACCAGCGGCACCGCCCTCGGCTCCCTCCTCGTCAACCCGGGCGGACCGGGCGGCTCGGGGGTCGACTTCATCCGCGACAGCGCCGACTACGCGGTCGACGAGGAGCTCGCGGCCGACTACGACATCGTCGGCTTCGACCCGCGCGGAGTCGGCGCCTCGAGCGCCGTGTCGTGCCTCGACGACGCCGGGCTCGACTCCTACCTCTACGACATCGTGCCGGGCGAGCGCGGCGGAGACGAGTGGATCGCCGCCCAGCGTGCCGGCTCCGCGGAGTTCGCCGCCGCCTGCCAGGAGCGCACCGGCGCTCTGCTCGGCGAGGTGGGCACGCCGAACGCGGCGCGCGATCTCGACGTGCTCCGCGCCGCGCTCGGCGACGAGACGCTGAACTACCTCGGCTACTCCTACGGCACCTTCCTCGGCGCGACCTACGCGGGGCTCTTCCCCGACCGCGTCGGCCGCCTCGTGCTCGACGGCGCGATCGACCCGGCCGCCTCCTCGCTCGACGTGGTCCGCGAGCAGGCGAAGGGGTTCGAGAGCGCCCTGCGCGCCTACGTCACCGACTGCCTCGGCTCGGACGACTGCCCCTTCACCGGATCGGTCGACGACGGCCTGGCCGAGGTGCGCGAGCTGCTCGACACCGTCGACGCCTCGCCGATCCGCGCGGCCGATGGGCGGCAGCTCGGATCGAGCACGCTGCTGACCGCGATCGTCTACCCGCTCTACGACGCCGCGGGCTGGAGTGCGCTCAGCGAGATGCTGACCGACGTCGAGCAGGGCGGGGCCGAGATCGCCTTCCAGTACGCCGATGCGTACAACGGCCGAGGCGCCGACGGGCGCTACACCGACAACGCGACCGAGGCGTTCCTCGCGATCAACTGCGTCGACTACGCGTACGACGGAGACACCGCGGCGATGCGCGCCGACGCGGCCGCCCTCGAGGAGGCGGCGCCCACGATCGGACGCTACATGGCCTACGGCGACATCCTCTGCAGCGAGTGGCCGGTGGCCTTCGAGGGCTCGCGCGAGCCCATCGCGGCCGACGGTGCCGCGCCGATCCTGGTCGTCGGCACGACCAACGACCCCGCGACCCCCTACGTCTGGGCGCAGGCCCTCGCCGGCCAGCTCGCCGACGGCCACCTCGTCACCTACACGGGCGAGGGCCACACCGCCTACAACAAGTCGAACTCGTGCGTGAACGACGCGGTCGACGCGTATCTGCTCGAGGGCGTCGTTCCCGAGGAGGATCCCCGATGCTGAGCGAGCAGGGCCGTCGAGCCGCGCGGACCCCGATAGAGAGCGCGGCGCGCGAGCAGCCGGGGCTCCGGGAGCGCAAGCGGATCGCCACGCGTCGCAGCATCGAGATCGCGGTGCTCCGGCTTGCGAGCGAGCGCGGCCCCGACCGGGTCACCATCGAGGACGTCTCCCGGCTCGCCGACGTCTCGACCCGCACCTTCTTCAACTACTTCACCTCGAAGGAGGACGCCCTGGTGGGCGGGCTCCCGGCGATCACCGACGAGACGGCGGCGACGTTCCTCGAGGGCACCGGGCCGATCCTCGACGACCTCCAGCCGGTGTTCGTCGCCGCGATGGAGGAGCCGCTGGAGGAGGACCGCGAGCTGCACCTGCTCCGCCGCGCGCTCTTCCGCGACCACCCGCACCTCGTCGGCCTCAAGATCGCCGGGATGCGCGAGTTCGAGGTCGCGGTCGAAGGGCTGGTCGCCGAGCGGATCCGGCGGGACGAGTCGGACCCGGAGCGTGTCGTGAACCGCGCGCGGATGCTGACCCTCCTGGGTCTGGCCGCCATGCGGCACGCCTGGGCGGGCTGGGTCGACCACGACGGTCGCGACGCCCTCCCGGGGCTCGCGGCCCGCTCCTTCGACGAGCTGCGCGCCGCTCTGTCCTGAGGCCTTCGTCACGGCGCCGCCACCGGTGCGCACGTCCGTCCGCGAGCAGGCTATGCTGTGTAATCGTGTCCGGGGCCTGCCCCCGCGTGCACGCCGCCTTAGCTCAGTCGGTAGAGCGTCTCACTCGTAATGAGAAGGTCGTCGGTTCGATTCCGACAGGCGGCTCCGTCTCCCCTCCTCGCAGCAGTTCCCCTCCTTGCAGCGGGGCCTCCTCCGCGGTCGATCCTCCACAGCCCTGATCGCGGGCCCGTCCTCCCCGCGCCGCGGTGAGGCCCAGGGCTCGCCCGGGAGGCGCGGCTACCCTGGGACGGATGACCGACATGCCTCCCCGACGCAGGCCGTGGCTCCTCGTGGCCGCGGCGGTGCTGGCTCTCGCCCTCCTGGCTGCGGGTGCTTTCGGCGCGGGGACGGCGCTCGGGCGGAACGCCTCGTCGACGATCGCGCCGACCGCCTCGGCCCCGACGATCTCGAGCACGCCCACTCCCACTCCGACCCCGACGGCGCGACCGACCGGAGCCGCGACGGCCGAGGCGCTGCGCACCTGCTCCGTCGTGGAGTCGGCCGCCGATCCGCGCCTGGGGTCGATGCAGGCCCGCGTGGTCGATGCGGCGACGGGCGAGGTGCTCTTCGATCGCGGGGGTGGGACGGCCTCGCGGACGGCCTCGGCGCTCAAGATCCTGACCGCGGCCTCGGCGCTCGCGGTGCTCGGCCCCGACACCCGGATCGCCACGACCGTCGTCCGCGGCGCCGAACCGGGGAGCATCGTGCTCGTCGGCGGGGGAGACCTGACGCTCAGCCGCCTGCCGAGCGGGCAGGAGTCGTTCTACACCGGAGCCGCGCACCTCGACGATCTCGCCGCGCAGGTCGAGCGCGCGTGGGACGCCGACCCGTCGACGGCCGGCACGTCGATCACGTCGGTCGTCCTCGACGCCTCCCTCTACTCGGGCGACACCTGGCAGCCGAGCTGGAACCGCAAGGAGCAGACCGTCGGCTACATGCCCGAGATCACGGCGCTGCAGGTCGACGGCGACCGCGCGGATCCGACGGCCTCGACCTCGACGCGCGGCACCGATCCCGTCGGGCGCGCCGGCACGGCGTTCGCCGCCGAGCTCTCGGGCGATCCCGCGATCTCGACCGGGACGGCCCCGGCGGGTGCGGCGGTGCTCGGCACGGTCGAGTCGGCACCGGTGCGCGACCTCGTGCAGCAGATGCTGCTCGTGTCGGACAACGCGATCGCCGAGATGCTCGCGCGACTCGTCGCGATCCGCACCGGGGCCGGCAACGACTTCGGCGCCGAGCAGGCCGGCGTCCTGCAGGGTCTGGCCGGCTACGGAGTGGACACGGCCGGTATCACGATCGCCGACGGCTCGGGCCTGAGCGACGACAACGCGGTCGCCCCCGCCTACTTCACCTCGCTGCTGCGCAAGGTCCAGGCCAGGGAGGGCGAGCTCGGCATCGTCCTCGACGGACTCCCGGTCTCGGGGCGCACCGGCTCGCTCGCGTACGCCGACCGCTTCGCAGGCGACAACGCCGTCGCCGACGGTGCGGTGCTGGCCAAGACCGGCTGGATCGACACCGGCTACACCCTCGCCGGCGTCGTCACCGCGCAGGACGGCACCGTGCTGACCTTCGCCGTCTACGCGCTCGGCGAGGTCTCCGACTCGGCGAAGACCGCGATCGACACGCTGGTCACCGGGTTCTACCGCTGCGGCGGCTCGCTCTCCGACTCCTGACCCCCCCCCGACTTCGAACGAGAGGACTCCGATGACCACGGCACTGCTGATCGTCGACGTGCAGAACGACTTCACCGAGGAGGGCGCGCTCGCTGTCGCCGGCGGCACCCGCGTGGCGTCCGGGGTGAGCGCGCACCTCATCGCCCACGGCGACCGCTACGACACCGTGCTCGCCTCGCGCGACTGGCACGACGGCGGCTCGGACAACGGCGGGCACTTCGCCGAGACTCCCGACTTCGTCGACACCTGGCCGGTGCACTGCGTCGCGGGCACCCCCGGCGCCGAGTACCACCCGAGCCTCGACCTCGACCTGATCGACGTGCACATCCGCAAGGGTCAGGGCCGCCCGTCGTACTCGGCTTTCGAGGGGACGACGACCGACGGAGAGGCCGTACCGGACCTGCTCGGCCGTCTCGGCGTGACTCGGCTCGATGTCGTGGGTCTCGCCACCGACTACTGCGTGCGCGCCTCGGCGCTCGACGCCCGGAGCGCGGGGCTCGAGGTGCACGTGCTCGACGACCTGGTCGAGGGGGTCTCGTCGGAGGCGAGCGCCGCCGCCCTGCGCGAGCTCGCCGACGCGGGGGTCGTCGTCGAGCCGTCGGCCTGACGGCCGCCGCCGTAGACTGGGCTCCCCTCCTGCGCGGTCCGCGCATCCCGTCTCCCGAGCCCCTGTTCAGAGAAAGAGCCGTGCCGTGTCCGCTTCCGTCGAGGCCTCAGAGGCCGCCCTCCTCGCCCGCGTCCCCGCGCAGCTGTTCATCGGCGGAGCCTGGGTCGATGCGAGCGGCGGCCGGACGATCGACGTCGAGGACCCGGCGACCGGGGCGACGATCCGCACCATCGCCGACGCGACTCCCGAGGACGGCCTGCGCGCTCTCGACGCCGCGGTGGCCGCGGGGGAGTCGTGGGCGGCGACGGCGCCCCGCAGGCGCGGTGAGATCCTCCGCCGCGCCTTCGACCTGCTGCAGGAGCGCAAGGACGAGTTCGCGCTGCTGATGACCCTCGAGATGGGCAAGCCGTTCGCGGAGGCGCTCGGCGAGGTGGCCTACGGAGGCGAGTTCCTCCGCTGGTTCAGCGAGGAGGCCGTGCGGATCTCGGGACGCTACGGCGTCAGCCCAGAGGGCACCGGGCGGATGATCGTCTCGCAGCACCCCGTCGGACCCTGCTACCTCATCACGCCGTGGAACTTCCCGCTCGCCATGGCCACCCGCAAGATCGCCCCGGCGCTCGCCGCCGGCTGCACGGTCGTCGTCAAGCCGGCCGAGCTCACCCCGCTCACCACCCTCGCCCTGGCGGCGCTGCTCGCCGAGGCCGGCGTTCCCGACGGAGTCGTCAACGTCGTGACCACCTCGTCGGCAGCCGCGCTGTCGGAGCCGATCATGAGCGATCCGCGGCTGCGGAAGGTCTCGTTCACGGGGTCGACCCCGGTCGGGCAGACGCTGCTGAAGCAGGCCTCCGCGAACGTCCTGCGGACCTCGATGGAGCTCGGCGGCAACGCGCCGTTCGTCGTCTTCGAGGACGCCGACCTCGGCAAGGCCGTCGACGGGGCGATGCTCGCCAAGTTCCGCAACATCGGCCAGGCCTGCACAGCGGCGAACCGCTTCTTCGTGCACGAGTCGATCGCCGAGGAGTTCGCCGCGCGCCTGACGGAGCGGGTCGCCGCTCTGCGCGTGGGCCGCGGCACCGAGGACGGAGTCACCATCGGCCCGCTCATCGACGACCGCGCGGTCGCGAAGGCGGAGTCCCTCGTGGAGGACGCGGTCGGCCGGGGCGCCCGGGTCAGGATCGGCGGGCACGGCATCGAGCGCAGCGGTCACTTCTACGAGCCCACGGTGCTGTCGGACGTCGACGGCGGCAGCGAGATCCTGCGCACCGAGATCTTCGGCCCGGTCGTGGCGATCGTGCCGTTCCGCGACGAGGACCACGCGGTCGCCCTCGCCAACGACACCGAGTTCGGCCTCGTCTCGTACGTCTTCACCAGGGACCTGGCGCGCGGCCAGCGGATGATCGAGCGCCTCGCCACCGGCATGATGGGCCTGAACATCGGCGTCGTCTCGAACGCCGCCGCGCCCTTCGGCGGCGTGAAGCAGTCGGGTCTCGGCCGCGAGGGCGGACTCGAGGGCATCCACGAGTACCTCAGCACGAAGTACACGCTCACCCCCGACCCGTTCGCCTGATCCCGCGATGCCGCCGACGGAGGTCTGCTCGCTCGACGACCCGCGACTGCGCGACTACGCTCACGCGACCGACGTCGCGCTGAAGAACGCGCGCGGTCCGCACGGGATCTACATCGCGGAGTCGGCGCTCGTGCTCGAGCGCGCCCTCGCGGCCGGCCACCGGCCCCGCTCGGTCCTCGCGCTCGGCGGATCGGCGGACGAGGCCGCTCGCCTCGTCGAGGGGTTCGACGCCCCCGTGTTCACCGGCCCCGCCCAGCTGCTCGCGGAGCTGACCGGCTACACCCTGCACCGCGGGCTGGTCGCGGCGATGGAGCGGCCGCCGCTCCCCGATCCTGCGGCGCTGGTGGCGGGGGCGCGCCGAGTGGTGGTGCTCGAGGACGTCGTCGATCCGACCAATGTCGGCGCGATCTTCCGCTCGGTCGGCGCGATCGGCGCCGACGCCGTCCTCGTCACGCCGCGCTGCTCCGACCCGTTCTACCGTCGCGCCATCCGCGTCAGCATGGGCACGGTGCTGCAGGTCCCGTGGACGCGGGTCGGCGGCTGGGACGAGACGGCGGCGCTCCTGCACTCCGCCGGCTTCACCATCGCTGCCATGGCGCTCACCCCGGAGGCGGTGCCGCTGCGCGACTTCGCGGCGACGGCTCCCGAGCGGGTCGCCGTGGTCCTCGGCACGGAGGGAGCCGGACTCACCGCCGAGGCGCTCGCCGCGGCCGACGTCGCCGTGCAGATCCCGATGCGGCACGGCATCGACTCGCTCAACGTCGCGGCGGCCAGCGCCGTGGCGATGTGGGCGCTGGCGGCACCCTCCTAGGAGGGTGACCGGATCGCGCCGCGGCACCTCGCCGGAGGGAGCGCTGCGCTACGCTCGCAGCCATCCTGTCGGCGCCGAATCGAGCGAGGTCCCCCATGCCCGATCGAAGCGCGCGCGAGCGCACCGAGGCCCGTCGCTCGGCCAGGCGCCGCGCGAGTCGCGCGCTGCCGCCCCTCGTCGCGGTGCTCCTCGCGCTCACGGCCTGCACCGCGCCTCCCGCCGAGGTGCCCGACGACGCGGTGATGAGCCCCGGCACCTCCGCGCCGGCGGTCACGATCGCACCGACCGGCGGACTCGGGGCCGGCGGCGACGAGCTGACGCAGCGGATCACGCTCTGCCTCGCCCGGTACGGACTCGGCGAGCGGCCGTCCCCGCCGGACGAGTCGGCGAGCTCGGAGGAGCAGATGGCGGTGCAGCAGCAGATCGACACGTACGACGCGACCCTCACCGACTGCTCGGCCGAGGCGCTCGGGACGAACCGTCCGAGCGCGACCCCCTCCTCCTGATCATGCGGCCGGAGGGGATGTCCGCGCTGGTCGCCGGCGGCGCCTCCGGCCTGGGTGCAGCCACTGCGACGGCCCTGCTCGACGCCGGGGCCCGGGTGAGCGTCCTCGACCTCCCCGACGCCGTCGCGGCGGCCCGGCTCCCCGACTCCGTGACGCTGATCGCCGGAGACGTGCTCGACTCCGACGCCGTCGCGCGGGCGATCGAGGCGTCGGGGGAGCTGCGGATCGCGGTGGTCTGCGCGGGGATCGCGACGCCGGGCCGGCTCCTCGGCCGCGACGGCCCGCTCGCCCTCGAGGCGTTCGAGCGCGTGCTCCGGGTCAACGCGGTGGGCACGCTGAACGTGCTGCGGCTCGCGGCGGCGGCGATCGCCGAGCGGGAGCCGATCGACGGCGAGCGAGGGGTGCTCGTCACCACCTCGTCGATCGCGGCCTTCGAGGGGCAGATCGGCCAGGCGGCCTACGCGGCGTCGAAGGGGGCTGTCGCCGCGCTCACGCTGCCGCTCGCGCGGGAGCTGGCCGAGACGCTCATCCGCGTCGTCTCGATCGCGCCGGGCACCTTCGACACCCCCCTGCTCGCAGGCCTGCCGGAGCGGGCGCGCACCGCCCTCGGATCCGCGACGCCGCATCCCGCCCGCCTCGGTCGCCCCGCGGAGTTCGCCGCGCTCGTGCGCCACGTGATCGAGAACCCGATGCTCAACGGCGAGGTCGTGCGCCTCGACGGAGCGCTGAGGCTGCCGCCGCGCTGAGCCCGATCAGACCAGCAGCTGGTGCTTCGCCAGGTCGCGGTAGAGCGGAGTCGACTCGACGAGCTCGGAGTGGGTGCCGACTCCGACGACCTCGCCCTTGTTCAGCACGACGATCCGATCGGAGTCGACGACGGTCGAGAGCCGGTGGGCGATGACGAGCAGGGTCCGGTTCTCGGCGACCGCGTCGATCGCGAGGCGCAGGCGCTGCTCGTTCAGCCCGTCGAGGCTCGAGGTCGACTCGTCGAGCAGCAGGATCGGCGGCGCGGCCAGGAGCGCGCGGCCGATCGCGAGGCGCTGGCGCTCGCCTCCGGAGAGCATCACGCCGCTCTCGCCGACGGGAGCGCCGAGACCGAGCGGGTTGCGCTCGAGCACGTCGGTGAGGTTGACGGCCTCGAGCACGCGCAGGCAGTCGGCGTCGTCGGCGTCGGGGCGGCCGAGGACCAGGTTCTCGCGGATGGTGCCGGCGAGCACGGGCGCGTCCTGCTCGACGTAGCCGATCTGCGCGCGGAGGGCGTCGCGGTCGATCGCGGTGATGTCGACTCCGCCCAGGCGCACGACGCCCGCCTCCGGGTCGTAGAAGCGCTCGATGAGCGCCAGGATCGTGCTCTTGCCGGCGCCCGAGGGGCCGACCAGGGCCGTGCGCTTGCCGCGCGGGACGGTGAAGGAGACGCCGCGCAGCACCGTGCGGTCGCCGTCGTCGGCCGCCTCGTCCGTCAGCGCGCGGGGATCGTACGAGAAGACCACGTCGTCGAAGGAAAGGGCGTCGGCGGACACTCCGGCGCCGAGTCCGCCGGCCGAGGTGTCGCCGTCGCCCTCGATCGGGAGGTCGATGATCTCCTGGATGCGCCCGAGCGCACCGAGGGCGGAGTTGACCGAGGTGATCGCGCCGATGAAGTTGCCCAGCGGCATCACCATCATGAAGAGGAAGAGGATGAACGAGACCAGCTGGGCGATGTCGATCGCGCCGGACGCGACGCGGTAGCCGCCGACTCCGAGGACCGCGAGGAACGCGACCTGCAGGGCGATCCCGGCGACCGGGACGACGAGGGCGGAGACGTGCGCGACGCGCAGGCCGAGTCGGTACGCCTCCGTCGCGTGCGAGTCGACCACGGCGATCTCGCGATCGGTGGCGCCGGCCGCGCGGATCGTGCGCACCGCGCTGATGGCGCGCTCGACGGAGGCGGCGAGGTCGCCGACCTTCTCCTGGGCCTTGCGGCTCGCCGTGCGGATGCCCCGGCCGAGCGTGAGCGCGAGGGTGAGGGCCGCGGCGACCACCGCGACGATGATGAGCAGCAGGACCCAGTCGATGATCGCCATGGCGATGATGGCGCCGACGAAGACGAGCGAGCCCGCGATGGAGTCGACGAGCCCCTGGGTCAGCACGGCGCGCAGCAGGGTGGAGTCGGAGCCGACCCGCGAGACGAGGTCTCCGGTGCGGCGGGCGTCGAACTCGCGGATGGGCAGGCGCAGCAGCCGCGCCACGATGCGCCGGCGGCTCGAGAGCACGATGCCCTCGCCGGTGCGCTGGAGGAGGTAGTGCGCGAAGCCCGAGATGAGACCCGAGACGATCACCAGACCGGCGAGCCCCCAGACGAGCGGGCCGAGGTCGAGGCCGTCCTGGACACGGGTGATGACCTGGCCGACGAGGAGCGGCTGCGCGAGGCTCGCCGCGGCGCCGATCAGGCTGAGGACGACGACGACCGACAGGATGCCGCGGTGCTCGAGCAGGTAGGGGACGAGCTGCGAGAAGGAGGCGCGCGGTCCGTCGTCCTTCTTCGCGCGGCCGGGCCGCCGGGGGGTGGTGCTGCTCATCGCTCGTCCGTCCTCGCTCATCGTGCCGTCGTCCATTCTGCCTGCTGGTCGCTGCGAGACGGCGGGGTGGGATCGTCCAGGGGCTCGGACTCGCGAGCCCCCGGAGACGCGTCCGGCCCGCCGGGTGCACCGACGGGCCGGACGAACGGGAGCAGCCTCCTACGACACGTTGTCGTGGTAGGCCATGTGCTGCGTCTCCTTCGAGAGCAGCAGCGCGATCAGCGTCAGCACGCCGGCGCCGCTGAGGTAGAGGCCGACCAGGACGGGGCTGCCGCCGGCCGACTGCCAGAGCGCGACCGCGATGATCGGGGCGAGCGCCGCTCCGAGGATCGACGCCAGGTTGTAGGCCATCGCCGAGCCGGTGTAGCGGACGTTGGTCGGGAACAGCTCGGGCAGCACGGCGCCCATCGGTCCGAAGGTCAGGCCCATCAGGGTGAAGCCGAGGATCAGCACGGCCATCACGCCGACGAAGCCGCCGCCGAAGAGCGGGACGAACAGGAGGCCGAAGACGATGATCGCGGCGGTGACCGTGAGGAGCGTCCTGCGTCGGCCGTACTTCTCGGCGAGCGGACCCGAGACCAGCGTGAAGATGCCGAAGAACACGACTCCGACGATCAGCATGATCAGGAAGTCGTTGCGCGTGTAGCCGAGGCCCGGGGTGGGGCCGTCGGTCGGCGTCGTGCCGTAGGTCAGCGTGAACGTGGTCATCAGGTAGAAGAGCACGTAGGTCGCGAGCATGATGAACGTGCCCAGGATGAGCGGGCGCCAGCTGGTCTTGAAGACGCGCGCGAGGGGCAGCTTGGCCACCTCTCCGCTGTCGACGACCTTCTGGAACGCGGGGGTCTCGACGAGCTTGAAGCGGACGTAGAGGCCGATGATCACGAGCACGGCGCTCGCGAGGAACGGCACGCGCCAGCCCCACGCCATGAACGTCTCGTCGCTCATCGTGCTGGCGAGCACGAGGAAGAGCACGTTGGCGACGATGAAGCCGATCGGGGCGCCGAGCTGCGGGAAGGTGCCGTAGATCGCGCGCTTCCCGGCAGGCGCGTTCTCGGTCGCGAGCAGCGCTGCACCCGACCACTCGCCGCCGAGCCCGAGGCCCTGGCAGAAGCGCATGACGACGAGCAGGAGCGGGGCGAGGAACTCCCAGCCGGGCGTGAGCGCGGTCGGTAGGCAGCCGATCAGGAAGGTCGCGACGCCCATGGTGAGCAGGGAGGCGACGAGCGTGCCCTTGCGGCCGACCCGGTCGCCGAAGTGGCCGAAGATGATCGACCCGATCGGGCGCGCGATGAACGCGACTCCGAAGACCGCGAAGGAGGCGAGGAGGGCGACGGCCGGGTCCTCGTTGACGAAGAAGAGGGTCGGGAAGACCAGGACCGCGGCGGTCGCGTAGGCGTAGAAGTCGTAGAACTCGATCGACGTGCCGATGAGGCTCGCGAGGATCACGCGCCCGCGGGAGTTCTGCGGGGCGGAGGGAGCGTCGGCGGTGGCAGGGGAAGAGGACATGGAAGGCAGGGAGCTCCGATAGACGAGGATCCCGGAGCGGCGGGCGGGCGTCGATCAGGCGCCGCGGGCCGCGAGGGGAGGAAGAGTAGAGCCGCTCGTGACGACCCGACCACATTACTCCGTGTTCTCCCAGCTTGGGGCGTCGGCGGCCCTACGAAGGGGGCCGCCGACGCCGCCGATCAGCCGCGCAGCGAGCGGAGGAGGATCGCGGTGGCGACCGCCGCCTCCGCCGCCTCGCGGCCCTTGTCCTCCTTCGAGCCGGGGAGGCCCGCCCGGTCGAGGCCCTGCTGCTCGGTGTCGAGGGTCAGCACGCCGAAGCCGACGGGCTTGCCGGTCTGGATCGAGACGTTCGTCAGGCCCGAGGTCGCCGCGTCGGAGACGTACTCGAAGTGCGGGGTGCCGCCGCGGATGATGACGCCGAGGGCGACCACCGCGTCGGCGCCGGCCTCGAGCGCGACCTTCGAGGCGACCGGCAGCTCGAACGAGCCGGGCACGCGCACGAGCGACCAGGAGGCGCCCGTCTCGTCGAGCGCGCGGCTCGCGCCCGCGATCAGGCCGTCGCTGATCTGCTCGTGCCAGGTTCCGGCGATGACGACGATGCGCAGGCCTGAGCCGTCGATCGCGGAGGTGGTGGGTGCGCCGCTACCGGCCATGGTGCTACTCCTTCGTACGGGCGGCGCCGGCGATCCCGGCGTCGAGGTGGTCGAGGTTATCGAGGGTGAAGTCGTGGCCCATCCGGTCGCGCTTGGTCGCGAGGTAGCCCTCGTTGAACGCGCCGACGCCGACCACGAGCGGGACGCGCTCGGAGACGGTGATGCCGCGGTCGGTGAGCTGGCGCACCTTCTCGGGGTTGTTGGTGAGCAGGCGGACGTCCGAGATCCCGAGGTCCTCGAGGATCCCGGCGGCGGCTCCGTAGTCGCGCGCGTCGGCGGGGAGGCCGAGCGCCAGGTTCGCGTCGAGCGTGTCGAGGCCGTCGTCCTGCAGGCGGTAGGCGCGCAGCTTGTTGATCAGCCCGATGCCCCGGCCCTCGTGCCCGCGGAGGTACACGACGACTCCGCCGTCGCGCTGCACCGTGTCGAGAGCCGCGTCGAGCTGCGGGCCGCACTCGCACCTGAGCGAACCGAACGCCTCGCCGGTGAGGCACTCGGAGTGGACCCGCACCAGCGTGGGACGCCCGGCGCCCACGGTCCCCGCGACGATCGCGACGTGGTCGGCGCCCGTCTGGCGGTCGCGGTAGGCGCGCATCCGGAACGGCCCGTGGGTGGTCGGCACGACCGTCTCGACCTCGAAGCTCACCCGGGCGCTCTCGGGCACCGGCACGGCGAGGGGGACCTCGGCGTCGCAGTGGAACTCCTGCAGGTACGCGATCAGCGCGGCGACGGTGGTCACGGGGACGTCCTCGCGCTCGCCGAGGGCGATCAGACCCGGGAGGCGCATCATCTCGCCGTCCTCGGCCACGATCTCGGAGATGGCGGCGACGGGGTAGAGGCCGGCGAGCTTCATCAGGTCGACGGCGGCCTCGGTGTGGCCGTCGCGCTCGCGGACCCCGCCCTCGACGGCGCGCAGCGGCAGGATGTGGCCGGGGCGGTGCAGTCGCGAGGGTGTCGCCTCCGGATCGGCGAGGACCCGGAGGGTGTGCGCGCGGTCGGAGGCGCTGATGCCGGTCGAGAGGCGGTCGGCGGCGTCGACCGAGAGCGTGTAGGCGGTGCCGCGCGGATCCTCGTTGTCCACGACCATCAGCGGCAGCTCGAGGCGGTCGGCGATCTCGTTCGTCATCGGGGCGCAGATGAATCCGGAGGAGTTGCGCACCATCCAGGCGATCGTCTCCTGGCTGGCGAGCTGCGCCGAGACGATGACGTCGCCCTCGTTCTCGCGACCCTCGTCGTCGGCGACGATGATCGGCCGGCCGGCGCGCAGCGCCTCGACGGCCTCGGGGATGCTGGAGAGAGTCATTTCCCACCTCCGGGAAGGGTGACGGCGTGCAGCGCGAGCATCCGCTCGACGTGGCGCGCCAGGATGTCGGTCTCGATGTTGACCCGCTCGCCGATCGCGCGCGCGCCGAGGGTGGTGGCCGCGAGGGTCTCGGGGATGAGCGAGACCTCGAACCACTGGTCGGCCTCGGTCGCCGGGCTGATCGCCGAGACGGTCAGTGAGACTCCGTCGACCGCGATCGAGCCCTTGTCGGTGACGAGCGGAGCGGCTTCGGGAGGGAGCGAGAAGCGGAGGACCCGCCACGCGTCTCCGGGAGTGATCGACAGCAGCGTCGCCGTGCCGTCGATGTGGCCCTGCACGATGTGGCCGCCGAGGCGGTCGCCGACGAGGGCCGCCCGCTCGAGGTTCACGGAGTCGCCCACGGCGACGCCGTCGAGGGTCGACATCCGGAGGGTCTGCGCCATCACGTCGGCGGTGAAGCCGTCGGCCGACTGGTCGACGACGGTGAGGCAGACGCCCGAGACCGCGATGGAGTCGCCGTGGCGCGCCCCCTCGACCGCGAGCGGGCCGCGCACCGTCAGCCGGATCGCGTCGGCTCCCGCATCGATCGCCGTGACGACGCCGATCTCCTCGATGATTCCGGTGAACATCAGGTCTCCTTCTGCAGGACGGGTGAGGGGCGGGCGGCGACCAGGAGGTCGTCTCCGAGGATCTCGACGGAGCGGAGCTCGAGGCGGTGGGCCCCGGTGATGCTGTGGACACCCAGGTCGTCGAGGGCGAGGCGGGGGCCGCCCAGCAGCGCCGGAGCGAGGTAGACGAGGAACTCGTCGACGAGGCCGTCGGTCACGAGCGCGGAGGCGAGGGTCGGCCCGCCCTCGACGTAGACGTGGCGCACCTCGGCCTCGTAGAGGCGGTCGAGCACGGCGGCGAGGTCGTGGGTGCGCTCGAGGATCGGCGGGTGCGGATGGGCGAGCACGCGGGCGTCGGCGGGGACGGCGCGTCGGCCGACGACCACCGGGACCGGCTGGTCGGGCAGCAGCTCGCCCGCGTCGCCCCGCGCGGTGAGGCTCGGATCGTCGGCGAGCACGGTGCCGGTGCCGACGAGGATCGCGTCGGCCGCCCCGCGCTGCTCGTGCACCCGCTGCCGGGCCGCGGTGCCCGTGATCCAGCGGCTGCTGCCGTCGGCGGCGGCGGTGCGACCGTCGAGCGTCGACGCCCACTTGAGGGTGACCCAGGGGCGGCGGCGGCGGGTCGCGGTGAGCCAGACGTGCAGGAACTCCTCCGCCTCGTCGGCGAGGACGCCCTCGATCACCTCGACGCCCGCCGCGCGCAGGGTCTCGGCACCGCCGGAGGAGCGGTCGCCGGGATCGCCGACGGCGTAGACCACCCGGGTGACGCCGGCATCGATCAGCGCGCGGCTGCAGGGACCGGTGCGGCCGGTGTGATTGCAGGGCTCGAGCGACACGACGGCGGTGGCTCCGGCGGCGGCGCCGGGAGCGAGGCCCGAGAGGGCGTCGACCTCGGCGTGGGCGGTGCCGGCGCCGTGGTGCCAGCCCTCGGCCAGCACGGTGCCGTCGGGCGCGAGGATGACGCAGCCGACGCGCGGGTTCACCCCGCGGGCGGGCCCGTGCTCGGCGAGTGCGAGCGCCCTGCGCATCGCGTGCTCGAAGTCGATCGTCATTCCCGGTCTTCCGTTCGTCGCCGAACTCCGGGGTGCGATCGGCGGCGCGCGGGCACCGTCGACAGACGCCGCGCTCGCGCGCGACGCTCGTGCTGCCTCCCATCCGGACTTTCACCGTCGGTCCCGGAGTTCCACCAGGTCAACCGCCTCCCACCGAAGTGGTCAGCGGCTCGCGGACTGTCACCGCCGGTTCGGACTCTCACCGACCCCGGAGCACGTTCTATCTCTCTCACCCTAGTCAACGCGGCTGGGAGTGCCGTATTCCGTCGTCATGAGGAGGCCGGGGGAGCGGCGGAGAGGCGATGCTGACGTCGGTGGACCTCAGAGAAGAAGACCTTTTGCGTGCTGCCCCCCCTCGCTGATCGAGTAGCCCGCGCAGCGGGCGTATCGAGATCCATGTCCGTCAGAAGGCCGGGGCAGAAGGCGCATCTGCTGACGCTGGTGGGTCTCGATACGCCCCTCCGGGGCTACTCGACCAGCATGGGGAGGCACCGGGGCGGGGCGGGTCGCCCGCGCGTCCGAGTGAGCCCGCGCACACCCCCGGGCTACCCTCGGCCAGGTGGATGACGACAGGTACGGGCGTGACGTGCTCGCGGGCGACTGGCGGGCGAAGAACAAGGTCGAGGTCGCGGTGGTCGAGGCCGTGCGCGATCTCGTGGTCGAGGAGGTCGCCTCCGGATTCGTGGGCGCCGTCGTCGGCGTGGAGCTGCGGATGGTCAAGCTCGAGGACCGCTTCGGCAAGGTCCGCGTGTTCCCGATCGGCCCGGGATTCCTGATCGACGGCAAGCCGGTGTCGCTCAAGGCGCCGGGGCTCAAGCGCGACGCGAACCTCGGGCGGGCGCGCTCCGCCTCCGGATCGTTCCACGTCGCCGAGGCGAAGGCGCGCGTGGCGCTGCCGAGCCGCATCTACGTCGAGGGCCGGCACGACGCCGAGCTCGTCGAGAAGGTCTGGGGCCACGATCTGCGGATCGAGGGCGTCGTGGTCGAGTACATCGAGGGCGTCGACAACCTCGACGAGCTCGTGCGGGCGTTCCGGCCGGGCCCGGGCCGCCGCATCGGCGTGCTCGTCGACCACCTCGTCCGAGGCTCGAAGGAGTCGCGCATCGCCGACGCGGTCGCGGCGGGACCGCACGGCGCGCACGTCCTCGTCGTCGGGCACCCCTACGTCGACGTCTGGCAGGCGGTGAAGCCCGCGCGGGTCGGGCTCGAGCGCTGGCCCGAGATCCCGCGGTCGGTGGAGTGGAAGCACGGCATCTGCGCGGCGCTCGGCTGGCCGCACGAGGAGCAGGCCGACATCGCTCGCGCGTGGCAACGGATCCTCGGGCAGGTGCGGACCTTCCGGGACCTCGAGCCGGCCCTGCTCGGCCGGGTGGAGCAGCTGATCGATTTCGTGACGGAGCCGGCGTGAGCCGCCGCGCGTGGCTCGGCCTCGGGATCGACGTCGCGCTCGTCGTCGTCTTCGTCCTGATCGGGCGGCGCAGTCACGACGAGGGGTCGGAGGCCGCCGGGTTCGTGGTGACCCTCTGGCCGTTCCTCGTCGGGCTCCTGGCCGGCTGGCTCCTCTCCCGCTCGTGGCGGGCGCCCGACCGGATCGTGCCCGCGGGCCTCGTGGTCTGGGCGACGACGGTGATCGGCGGCATGCTGCTGCGGATCGCCTCCGGGCAGGGGGTGCAGTGGAGCTTCGTGATCGTCACGACGCTCGTGCTCGCCGCGTTCCTGCTCGGGCGCCGCGTGCTGACGCGGCGGGTGGGTCGGCGCTGAGGCTCAGCCCAGCACGCGGACCCCGAAGTGCTGCGCGAACAGCGGCAGCATCAGGCCGAGCTGAAGCTCGGTGAGGGCGGCTCCCCGGAGGCCGTCGAGCCCGCCCAGCACGTGCAGCTCGGCTCCGCGCAGGTCGAGGTCGTCGATCCGCGCATTCGGCAGCTCGAGCGAGCGGACGTCGCAGTCGACGAACGCCACCCGCGAGCCGCTCGCGCCGCCGAGGTCGAGCTCGTCGATCGTGCAGCGCTCGAAGACCACGTCGCGCAGGGCCGCGCCGCGCAGGTTGACGTAGCCGAGCTTGCAGTCGGCGACGCGCACCTGCTCGAAGGTGCTCTCGTAGAGCTCGGCCGAGCCGAGGCGGGAGGCGAGCAGCTCGACCGAGCGCCAGCGACTCCGCGGTGCCGAGAGCCCCGGCACGTCGAGCCGCTCGAGGCGCGACTCGACGACGGAGGCGGCGCGCAGCTGCGCCCGGTCGAGCAGCGCGCCGTCGAGCACGCACTCGCTGAAGGAGGAGGCGGTCAGGTCGACCGCCGAGAGGTCGACGTCGGTGAAGCGCAGCCCCTCCGCGTGCTCGCGGGCGCCGAGGTCGCCGGCGTACCCCTCGGCGAGGTCGTCGAGGACGAGCGGATCGAGTCGGGGAGCGGGGATCGCGGCGCGCATCCGGGGAGCCTACGCGCCCTGGGGGGCCGGGCGGTGGCACGATGTGGGGATGCCCCGACTCCTCGCCGTGTGCCGTGTCGACCGCCTGCTGCCCGACTCCGGGAGCGTGGGGGTGACCGCGATCGACAAGCGCCCCGTCGAGGGTCCCGTCGTCGTCCGCGATCTCGGTCTCTACGCGGATGTGCAGGCCGACCGCGCTCACCACGGCGGTGAGGCGAAGGCGCTCTACGCCTACTCGGAGCAGGACGCCCAGTGGTGGGGCGAGCGGCTCGGCCGGGCGACGCCTCCGGGGTTCTTCGGCGAGAACCTGCGCACCGAGGGACTCGACCTCTCGGACGCCGTGATCGGCGAGCGCTGGCGCATCGGCGAGCGCGTCGAGGTCGAGGTGACGATGCCGCGTACTCCGTGCGCCACCTTCCAGCGGCACCTCGACGAGCCGCAGTGGGTGAAGCGCTTCGCCGAGGAGGGTCGTACGGGCGCCTACCTGCGGGTGCTGCACCGCGGCTCCGTCGAGGCGGGCGACCCCATCGAGGTGCTGTCGCGCCCCGGCCGCGGCGTGCCGCTGCGCCGCTGGTTCGTCGAGCGCCGCGCCGACGACGCGCAGACGCTCCTCGACGCCGACGCGGCGGGTGAGCTGCAGCTCGCCGAGGCCCTCCGCCCGTACCTCCAGCGCGCCCTGGCCTGACGCGACCTCACCGGTTCGTCGCGCCCGTCGCCAGGGGACCCCGAACCGTCGAGGCCGCCCGGGACGGCGGGCTCCCTCGACGGTCCGCGGCTCCCTCGGCGTGCGCTCCCGCCCAGCCTTCGCTGATCGAGTAGCCGCGGAACGCGGCGTATCGAGATCCACGTCCGTCAGAAGGGCAGGGCAGAAGCCTGATCTGCTGACGCTGTGGGTCCCGATACGCCCCTCCGGGGCTACTCGACCAGCATGGGTGGCGACGTGCGCCGACTTCCCCGCTCGAGAAGCAGGTTCAGGGCCTCGGGCGTCAAGGACCTCCCCCCGCGAGCGATTCGTCGAATCGCGTGCCAAGCGATTCGACGCAGCGAACGCAACCCGCTCTTGGGGACCCGGCCGCTCCGAGAAGCCGACTGCGGGAGGGGCGGCGGGGACGCCCCTCCGGGGAAAGCGCGCGAGGATGGGGGGATGACCCCGACGCTGCTCGAACGCATGCCGACGCCCGATGCCGACGGGCGCGTCGACGACGACGCGGTGTACCTGGCGTTCACGGAGTGGGCCGAGGCGCGCGGGCTGCCGCTGTATCCGGCGCAGGACGAGTCGATGATCGAGATCGCGTCGGGGGCGAACCTGATCCTGTCGACGCCGACCGGCACCGGCAAGTCGCTCGTGGCGATCGGGGCGCACGCGGCGGCGCTCGCGAACGGCCGGCGCAGCTACTACACGGCGCCGATCAAGGCGCTGGTCTCCGAGAAGTTCTTCGCGCTGGTCGACGTGTTCGGGGCGTCCAACGTCGGGATGGTGACGGGCGACTCCTCCGTGAACCCCGATGCGCCGATCATCTGCTGCACGGCCGAGATCCTGGCGAACCTCGCGCTGCGGCACGGCGCCGAGACCGATGTCGACCAGGTCGTGATGGACGAGTTCCACTTCTACGCCGACCCGTCACGCGGCTGGGCGTGGCAGGTACCGCTGCTGACCCTCCCGCACGTGCAGTTCGTGCTGATGTCGGCGACCCTGGGCGACGTGACGGCGCTCGCCGCCGACCTCACCCGGCGCACCGGGCGCGAGACGGCCCGCGTGACCGGTGTCGAGCGACCCGTGCCGCTGCACTACTTCTACGAGATCGCGCCGATCCACGACTCGATCGAGGAGCTGCTGTCGACGAACCAGTCGCCGGTGTACGTCGTGCACTTCTCGCAGGCGGCGGCGCTCGAGCGCGCCCAGGCGCTGACGAGCGCGAACATCGCCAGCCGCGAGCACCGCGACCGCATCGCGGAGGTGATCGGAGGCTTCCGCTTCACGACCGCGTTCGGCAAGACGCTCTCGCGGCTGCTGCGGCTGGGCATCGGCGTGCACCACGCCGGCATGCTGCCCAAGTACCGCCGCCTGGTCGAGCAGCTCGCGCAGCAGGGCATGCTGCGGGTCATCTGCGGCACCGACACCCTGGGCGTCGGCATCAACGTGCCCATCCGCACCGTGCTGCTCACCGCGCTGACGAAGTACGACGGCACCCGGATGCGCCAGCTCTCGGCCCGCGAGTTCCACCAGATCGCGGGGCGCGCCGGCCGCGCGGGCTACGACACCGCGGGCACCGTGGTGGTGCAGGCGCCCGAGCACGAGTCCGAGAACCGGAAGGCTCTCGACAAGATGGGCGACGACCCCAAGAAGCGGCGCAAGTGGGTCGCGAAGCGCGCGCCGCAGGGCTTCATCAGCTGGGGAGAGCCGAGCTTCCGCAAGCTGGTCGACGCCGAGCCCGAGACCCTCACCTCGCACATGACGATCACCTCGGCGATGCTGCTGAACGTGATCGCGCGCGGCGGCGACGCCTACGCGAACGTGCACTCCCTGATCTTCGACAACCACGAGCCGTGGCGGAGGCAGCTCACGCTCGCGCGCCGCGCCCTCGGCATCTACCGCACCCTGCGCGAGGCGGGAGTGGTCGAGCAGAGCGTCGGCGAGGACGGAGTGGTGCGGATCCGCCTCACCGTCGATCTGCAGCCGAACTTCGCGCTCAACCAGCCCTTGTCGCCGTTCGCGCTCGCCGTCTTCGACGTGCTCGACCCCGAGTCGCCGAGCTTCGCGCTCGACGTGATCTCGGTGCTCGAGGCGACCCTGGACGACCCGCGGCCGATCCTCGGCGCCCAGCAGTTCCAGGCGCGCGGCGAGGCGGTCGCGGCGATGAAGGCCGAGGGGATCGAGTACGAGGAGCGGATGGAGCTGCTCGAGGGCGTCACGCATCCCAAGCCCCTCGACGAGCTGCTCGAGGCGATGTTCGCCACCTACACGTCCGTGCAGCCGTGGGTGCGCGACTTCGAGCTCTCGCCCAAGTCGGTCGTCCGCGACATGTACGAGCGGGCGATGTCGTTCGGCGAGTACACCGCCTTCTACAAGCTCTCCCGCTCGGAGGGCCTCGTCCTGCGCTACCTGTCGGACGCCTTCCGCGCGGCCCGGCAGACGATCCCCGACGAGCTCAAGAACGAGGAGCTGCACGACCTGATCGAGTGGCTCGGCGAGCTGGTGCGCCAGGTCGACTCGTCGCTGGTCGACGAGTGGGAGGAGCTGATCAATCCGACCCTTCACGCGGCCGACCAGTCGATCGTGCCGCCGGCTCCGCGCCGCCTCACGGCCAACCACCGCGCGTTCCGGGTGCTGGTGCGCAACGAGCTGTTCCGCCGCGTGACGCTCGCGGCCCTCGACGACCACGAGGCGCTGGGCGAGCTCGACGCAGGCTTCGGAGCCGACGCCTGGGGTGCGGCTCTCGACGACTACTACGACGAGCACGACAGCATCGGCACCGGCTCCGACGCGCGCGGTCCGTCGATGCTGCTGGTGACGGAGGAGGCGACGCAGTGGCGCGTCCGCCAGATCCTCGACGACCCGGCGGGCGACCACGACTGGGGCATCTCGGCCGTCGTCGACCTCGCCGAGTCGGACGAGGCCGGTGCGGCCGTCGTCCGCATCACCTCGGTCGGGCGTCTGGACGGCACGGTCTGAGCGGCGTCGAGCCCCGCCGAGCAGGATCCGCCCGCGACGGCGGAGCCCGCATACTGGGGACCGTGGTCGGGGGAGCAGGGCAGGGCGGTGCAGTGCGCGAGCGGCTCGCCTGGGTGGACACCACCCGGGGCCTCGGCGTCCTCGCGGTCGTCGTCTTCCACGTCCTCATCTGGAACTACTCCGGCCTCGTCGACGGCACCTCGGCCGTCGCGGCGGCGTGGGAGCAGGTCGGCAGCTCGCTCGGCCGCATCCGGATGCCGATCCTGTTCGCCCTCTCGGGGCTGCTCGCCCATCGCGGGCTCCTCCTCGGCTGGCGGATCGGAACGGCCCGGCTGCGGCTGGTGTCGAACGCCTATCTCTACGTGGTCTGGGTCGTCGTCTACGGCGGCGTCTTCGCACTGCTCGCGCGGCCCGACTTCCCGCACTCGATCGACACCCTCGCGCAGTTCGCGCTGCAGTTCGTCTTCCCCACGACGACGCTGTGGTTCATCTTCGCGCTGGGGCTGTACCCGCTCGTCCTGGTCGGGCTCCGCGCGCTGCGGGTGCCGTGGTGGGGAGTCCTGCTGCTCGGAGCCGCCGCCTGGTTCGTGGGTGCGAACCTCCGCGTGATCCTCTTCGGCGACGCGCTGCTGCAGAACTTCGTCTTCTTCGCCCTCGGCGTGCTCGGGGCGGAGCAGCTGCGCCGCTTCTCGCGGCCGGGCCTCGTGACGTTCGCTGCTCCGCTCGGCGTCTTCCTCCTCGCGGTCCTCGGCGGGCACCTGGTCGACGGCCCCGCCGCGGAGGTGCTCGGCTTCGTCGCGAGCGCCGCAGCGATCCCGCTCGCCGTCGTCTCGGCCGCGCTGCTGTGCCTCTGGGGGCCGGCCGCTCGACTGGGGTCGGCGATCGGACGGCGCACGCTGCCGATCTATCTCCTGCAGGTGCCGCTGCTCGGCCTGTGGTCGCTGGTGGCGAACCCCGAAGCGGAGTGGCTCGTCGCGCTGCTGAGGAACCCGCTCGCCGAGCTGGCCTACCCGCCGCTCGTCACCGCGGGGATCATCGCCCTGTCGCTCGGGATCCGCGGCCTGCTCGCACGCGTCCCCGGCGATCCGCTGTTCACGGTGCCGCCGGTGCTCGTCGCCCTCGCCCGGCCGACCCGCCGCGGGCGGCACGCCTAGGGATCGCTCAGGCCCAGATGGTCGCCAGGTACTCGTCGGTGACCTGCGGGCTGCGCTCGTGCACGTCGTCGGCGCTCCACTCGAGGATCGACGGGTCGATCGTCCATTCGCCCTCCTGGGGCGCTGCTCCGCTGGTCTCGTAACCGGCGACGGAGTCGATGACCGACGCCCAGGTCGCGGCGCCCATCGGCCCGACGAAGACGCTGTCGACCGCCGTGCAGCCGAAGTCGGAGCCGGGGCCGTTCGAGGCGCCGAAGCCGCCCCCGGTGTCGGCCCCGTCGGGCAGCGGGAAGACCCGCTTCACGACGTCGCCGCCGACGACCATGCAGTGCTGGTAGCCGACGTTGGCGGCCGAGCCGATCTGGAACGCGGTGTTCGACGAGGCGAAGTCGATGCAGTCGATGCTCGTGATGTCGCCGTAGTAGTTGCCGCCCTGACCCGAGAACTGGACGGTGTCCGTGTGCGCGTCGGAGCCCTTCTCCTTGTAGGCGGGAGCGGTGTAGCAGCCGATCCGGTAGATGTAGCGCAGCCCGCCCGCGCCGTCGGTCGGCGTGCGCATGCTCGAGACGTCCTCGTTGCGCAGCTGCGCGTCGGGGACGACGACCTCGACGAGCTCGAAGTTCTCGGTGAAGTCGGTGTTGTCGACGCCGTAGACGTTGTACGCGTTCGTCCTGATTCGGGCGACGGCCGAGCCGCTGCAGCCGCTGGCGAGGAACGCGCCGTTCGTGACGATGCCGGCGAGCGTGACTCCGTAGACGCGGAGGATGCGCCACGAGTTCGCGGTGGTCACGGTGCCGTAGCCGTCGCGGGGGTAGACGAGGACGCGGTTCTCGCGGTCGAGCGACCCGACGTCCTGCATCATCGGCGACGAGCTCGAGCCCGCGCCGCCGCCCGGGAGCTCGCCCGGGGCCACCAGGATCCGGATGGTGTCGGAGGGTCCCGCCTCCGCGATCGCCGTGGTGATCGCCTCGCTGATCGCCGACCACGAGCAGTCGACCTCGACCTCGACGTCGACGTCGCCCGTCACCCACGGGGTGATCGAGGGCCAGTGCGTGCCGTTGGGTCCGAAGGACGCCTGCGTGTCGGGGACACCGGCCAGCTTGTCGAGCTCGGGCGCCAGCGCATCGGGGTCCCCGGGGACTCCGGGGGACTCCTCGGGACCGAAGACGCGGTACGCGGCGTAGCCGGCGCCGCCGACGGCCGCGATGCCGAGACCGGCGCCGACCGCTCCGAGGAGCACGGCGCGACGACTGGGCCGCTTCGGCGGCGGCGCTTCGTCGAAGTCGAAGGGGGGCTGGGTGGAGTCGGCCAAGGGTGTCCAAACCGTCAGGGGGCGGTGCCGGAGGCGGCACGCCCCGGATCCGGCGCGCCACGCTGTGCCGTGAGCGCCGCCGTCGGGTCGCCGGAGCGCTCCTGGCGAGACTAGCAGCCGCCTCGGGACAGGCTCTGGGGAGACTGCCGGGAAGGGGAGTGCAGCGCTAGCGCCCGCGCTCCTCGCGGCGGCGCATCTGCGCGGCGATGTCGGCCTCGGTGATGTCCTTCTTCGCGGGGCCCCAGATCGAGGCCGCCTGGCCGACGACTCCGATGCCGAAGCCGATCATCGGCCAGATCGGCCAGAAGTAGCCGTCGGCCCCGGTGGCGAACCAGACCGCGGTCGTGATCGCCGAGACGCTCAGCCAGCCGCCCACCGAGCCGGCGAAGTCGCGTCGGTGCTTGAGGTCCTTGACGGCCTGGGCGCGCTCGATGTCCTCCAGGCGCTCTGCCGCGGCCGGAGTCGACGCCCCTCCGGCGGCCCGTTCGACCTCCGCCGCCGGCTGCTGGTCTCGTCGCGCCGCGGGATCCGGGGATCCCCACTCGTTCTCCGGCATCGTGCCCCTCCACTCGTCGTGGCGCCCAGACTACGCAGGCTCCCCGGCGTCGCGCGGCTCGGGCTGGCAGTGCGGGCACCACCAGGTGCGCCGGCGCTCCGGGTCGTCCGGGACCTCGGCCCGCACGAGCACGGTCGTGCCGCACCGGCGGCAGGGACGGCCCGCGCGGCCGACCACCCAGTGGCGCTCGCCCTGGCGGGTGTCGCCCGTCGTGGTCTGGAACATCCCCGGCACGGTGACGGAGGCGCGGAGGGCGCGGGAGGCGGTGGCGACGAGCGCGCGGACGTCGAGCGAGCCGATCGGCCGCCAGGGCCAGGCGCCGCGGAGGAAGCACACCTCGTTGGCCCAGAGGTTGCCGAGCCCCGCGAGCGGACGCTGATCGAGCAGCTCGGCGATCACCGGCCGGTCGGGCGAGAGGGAGAGGCGGCGGATCGCCTCCTCGGCGTCCCAGTCGGCCCGGAGCGGGTCGGGGCCGAGGTGGCCGATCGCGCGATGCTCGTCGCGGGTCGGCAGCAGCTCGACCACGGGCAGGTCCAGCCCCCACACGGTCGAGCCGTCGTCGAGGCGGAGGCGCACCCGCACGTCCTTCTGCACGTGGCGGGGGACCGCGCGCCCGGGGGCGGTCACGGTCCAGGAGCCCTGCATCCGCAGGTGGGTGTGCAGGGTCGCGCCGGTGTCGAGGCGGGTGAGGAGGTGCTTGCCGTGGGTGTCGTGCTCGAGCACGCGCACCCCGGCGAGGTCGGTCCCCGCGGCGTCACCGGAGCGGAGCTCTCCCGAGACGATCGTCCGCCCGTCCGCCGCCCGCCTGAGGCGGGCGGCGAGACGGTGGACGCTGTCTCCCTCGGGCATGTCCGAACCCTAGGTGCGGCGACGGGGACCGACCAGGGGTCGCGCGGAGGCTACCGGGCCCGGTACGCCTGCTCGTAGGTCCGCTCGGTGCCGTCCTTCGCGGTGACCTCGATCGTCGCGACTCCGGCCTTGATCGGGCGCAGCAGCGTGACGAACGTGGTGGTGAACTTCTGACCCGGCTTCACCGCGCTCTTGGTGCGGGTGCCGTACGGGGTCGAGATCTCGACGGCGACCGTCTCGGGCCCGTTGTTGACCGCGGTGACGGTGAGCGAGCGGAGCGGCCCCAGGCGCTTGGTCTGCGCGCTCGTGGCGACGTCGATGGTCGAGACCACCGTCTCCGGCAGGTCGAGGCCGACGACGACCGGGTCGTGGTCACTGGAGCGGAAGGCGGACGTGTCGTAGAAGATCGTCGCGTTGTAGTCGTAGCGGCTGTACTCCAGCGCCACGGACTCGCCGCTGTTGATGTTCCAGGTGTCGACTCCGGTGACCGTCGCGTCGGCGGCCGGAGAGGCGAAGACGTGGTCGAGCGAGCCGACTGCGCCATCGAAGGAGTAGGAGTACTTCCCGTCCTTCGAGCCCTGGTCGATGTAGCCGGCGTCGGTGATGACCTTCACCGGGTCCTCCTTCGAGTAGGCGTTGAAGTCGCCGAGCAGGTAGACGAGATCGGTCGCCTTCTCGGTCTCGAGCCGGTCGGCGAAGGCGACGAGCGCGGTCGCCTGAGCCACGCGCGAGGCGTTCGATGCGCCCTGGCCGTCGCCCTGGTCGGCATCGGCGCCCTCTCCGGAGCCCTTGGACTTGAAGTGGTTGACGATCGCGACGAACTCGCTCTCGGCATCATCGATCAGGCGGAACTCCTGGGCGAGGGGCTTCCGCGCGTTCGAGAAGGCGGTGGAGTCGAGCAGGATCTCGGACTCGCCGACCTGCTCGATCACGGCCTTCCTGTAGATGAACGCGGTGCGGATGACGTCCTCCTCGGCGAGGGCCGGGAGGGCGGCTGGCGAGGGCACGTAGGCCCAGACCTCCGAGCCCGCGGCCGTGTTGAGAGCGGCGGTCAGAGTGGCGAGGGCCTCGTCGCGCGGCTTGCCGAACTTGGCCGAGTTCTCGATCTCCTCGAGCGAGACGACGCCGGCGCCCAGGGTGTTGATCGCGGTGACGATCTTGGCCTGCTGGCGCTCGAGGTCGTCCGCGTTCGCGGCTCCGCGGGCGTCGCAGCCGGAGTTCACCGTGACGGGGTCGCCGTCGCGGTCGGTGTAGAAGGTGCAGCCGGTGATCGAGTCACCGGTCGTGGGGAAGTAGTTGAGGACGTTGAAGGAGGCGATCGAGAGATCGCCGCCGACGGCCTCGGGCTGCGCCTCGCGGGTGTTCGCGAACGTCGCAGGCTGCACCGTGTCGGCGTTGTCGACGCTCAGCTGCGTCGTCGGCTGGAAGGCCCAGGCGCTGTTGCGGAAGTCGAGGACGACCGGCTGGGTGAAGGTCGTGGGAGCCCCCACGCGGATCGGCTCGGTCGGGGTGAGGTAGGGCAGCGGGATCGCCTTGTTGGCGGCGGAGCCGAGGAAGTTGATCGAGGCTCCGTCGTCGAGCGTGATCGCGCGGGCGGCGTTGTCGGCGACGACGGCGGCGAGCTCCGGGGTCCCGGGGCGGGCGACCTCGGTCGGCGTCAGCAGCGGGGAGTCGCCGGCGGCGAGGCCGATCGAGCCGTAGCTGTTGAGGTCGTAGGTGTCGGTGACCGTGAAGGCGCCCTGCGGGGCGATCAGCATGCTCTCGAGCGTCTCGCGCTCCTCGGTCGTGCGGGGGAGTCCGACGGCGGCGGGAACCGGAGCGGCGGCGGGGGTGTCGAGCTCGACGACGGTCGCGGCGGAGGTCGGCGTGAGCTCGGTGAGTCCGTTGAACTCGCTGACGGCGCCGGTGATCTCGACGTGGTCGCCGATCGCGACCGAGCCGACGGAGGCCGAGGAGTACACGAACACCGCGTCGGAGGCGGTGCGCCCGCCGGTCTGCGCGCCCGTGCCCGGGGTCTGGATCACGTACCCGTTGTAGCCGCCGGAGGGGTAGCGGGCGGTGACCACGCCGGTCGTGGTGACGGTGCTGCCGACGAGCGGGGAGGCGGCTCCGCTGCCCTGGATCTCGGCGATCGTGACGACGGGTGCGGGCTCGGGGGAGCCGGTCGGGACCGGCGTCGGGGTGGGCGTGGGCGTCGTGGTCGGCGTCGGCGTCGGCGTGCTCGTGCCTCCGCTCGCCTCGGGCGTCATGGCGCCGAGCGCGAAGTCGGCCGAGTTGACGTCGGTGTCGCCGGTGCTCGTCTCGGCGCGGGCGATCGACTCCGTGAGGGTCGGCGCCGTCGCCGGGGTCGTCTCGAAGGTGTTGGAGGTGCCGTAGCCGAGGAGGTCGACGACCGCGTCGGGCTGCGCCGCCGTGCCGGTCGGCGGGGCGACCAGGGTGGTGGTGCCCTCGACGAGGAAGAGGGTGCCGCCGGCCGCGGCGATGTTGAGGTTGCCGGCGGTCTGATCGGCCGCGGGGAGGGGTGCGCCGTTCGCTCCGTTGCTCGCGCCGGCGACGAGGAAGTGCCCCTCGGCGGGGACGGTGCCGGTGAGGGCGACGGTCGTGGTCGGGTTCGCGGTGCCCGTCGCCGAGCGGTACTGCAGCGACAGCCCCGAGAGCGCGATGTCGGACCCGGTCGGGTTGAACAGCTCGACGAAGCGGTTGGTGTAGGTCGCGCCGGCCGAGCCGCCGCGGGCGAAGATCTCGCTGATCACCAGCTCGTCGCCGCTCGGCGCCGCGGAGGCCGGTGCCGCGACGAGCGGGGCGGCGGCGAGGGACAGGCCGGCGAGGAGCGCCAGGCCGAGACCGCGCCTCCGGTGGCGCTCGGTCGTTGCGGGGACGTCTGGCATGGGTGGTCCTCTCGATCGCCGCTCCGGGGAGCGGGCGCTGGTGCTCTGCCGCAGTGGTCCGCAGCTCCTCCGCACCTCGAAGGAGGCACAGAATAGCCACGCTAAGCACCGCGGGTGCCCGGCTCGTGAACCGGGCGTTTCATGAACGTAAACTCACCCACCGACATCCGGCGCGATCCGGACCGCGAACGGTCGCGGCGGGGAGGAGTGCCCCCGGCTCGCGGCCGACACCCGGGAAGGCGCGCCAGACTCTCGGGATGATCTCCTCCGAGCTGGCCAGGGCCCTGCGGACCGCGGGCGTGCGCTGGGCGCCCGTCACCGGCGACCGCTTCCGCATCGAGCGCGAGGGCTTCGACGGCGACGTCTTCACCGTCAGCGACATGACCATCGAGGCGCACGAGTACCCCGGCGGCACGGTCCTGGGCTTCAACGGCACGACGGAGTGGGCGCTCGACTCCGTCTCGGTCGACGACTCGCTGTGGCTGCCTCGGGAGGACCAGCTCCGCGAGCTGCTCCGCGGCACGTTCCGCTCGCTCCGGCGCACCGCCGCATCGCGGTACGCGGTCGAGATCGAGCTCGGCGGGCCGCGCGTCTTCGAGGACGAGGCCGCCGAGAACGCCTATGCGGAGGCGCTGCTCGCGCTGGTCAGCTCGGTCGCGGTCGACCTCGATGACCTCGACTGAGGCTCAGGACGCGGCCTTCTTCTCGTCCGCGGCGTCCGACTCCGCGGTGGGCTTCTTCGCGGCCTTCTTCGCCGTCGGCTTCTTCGGCGCCTTCTTCTCGGATGCGGCCTTCTTCGGCGCAGCAGCCTTCTTCTCCGGAGCCGCCCCCGCCTCCGCCTTCGCCCCGCGGCTGCGCTCCACCGATCGCTTGAGCGCCTCCATCAGGTCGAGCACCTCGCCGCCGCCCTCCTCCTCGGGCGCCGAGCCGAAGGTGGCCGACGTGTCGAGCGCGTCGCCCTGCTCGATCTTCGCGTCGATGAGGGTGCGCAGCTGCACCTGGTAGGCGTCGGTGAACTTCGTCGCGTCGAAGTCCTCCGAGTAGGAGTCGACGAGGTGCGACGACATCTCGAGCTCGCGCGCCGCGATCCGCGTCGTACCCTCGAGTGAGGGGAACTCGACCTCGCGGACCTCGTCGGCCCAGAGCAGCGTCTGCAGCATCAGCAGCTTGCCGCGCACCCGCAGCGCCGCGAGCCGCGTCTTCTGCCGCAGCGCGAACTCGACGATCGCGGTGCGATCCGTCGCCTCGAGGGTGCGCCGCAGCAGCACGTAGGCCTTGGGCGAGGAGGAGTCGGGCTCGAGGATGTACGCGCGGTCGAACATGATCGGGTCGACCTGGTCGCTCGGCACGAACTGCACGACGTCGATCTCGCGGTCGCGCTCCTCCGGCAGCGCCTTGAGCTCGTCCTTCGAGAGCACGACGGTGCGCTCCCCGTCGTCGTAGGCCTTGTCGATGTGGTCGAAGCTGACGACCTCGCCGCAGATCTCGCACTTGCGCTGGTACCGGATCCGTCCGCCGTCGGCGTCGTGCACCTGGTGCAGGGCGATGTCGTGGTCCTCGGTCGCGCTGTAGATCTTCACCGGCACGTTGACCAGGCCGAAGGTGATCGCGCCCTTCCAGATGGCTCGCATGCGCCCAGTGAACACCGTGCGCCGTGGCCGCGGGAACCCCTCCCGCCCGCACTCGACGTCCTCCCGGCGGGAGGGTGTCGAATAGGAGGCATATGAGCGACGAGACCCGACCTGCCGACCGGCTCCGCGCGGCCCTTCGCGCGCCCGACGCGTCCTCCAGGCTCCAGGCCGCGATGACAGCCGGCACCCGGCCCGCCGACGAGTACGCCGCGGTGCTCGTCGCGCAGTGCGCCGTCGAGACCGACTTCGGGGTCCGCGAGATGCTCACCTGGGCGCTGACCCGGCACGATCCCGCTGTCACCGTCGACCTCCTCCTGCCCGAGCTGGTGTCGGAGTCGCCGCAGGCCCGCAGCCAGTCGCTGCACACGCTGTCGAAGGTGGGGGATCCGCGCGCGTGGCCCGCGATCACGCCCGCGCTGCTGCACGACGCGCATCCCGAGGTCGCCCGGGCGGCCTGGCGGACGGCCGCGCGACTCGCGCCCGAGAGCGAGCGCCCCGCCCTCGCCCGGCAGCTCGCCGAGCACCTCGGCGAGGGCGACCGACCGGAGCAGCGGAGCCTGACCCGCGCGCTGCTGATGCTCGGCGACGTCGCCGCCGACGTCCTCGAGACCGCTGCCCGGTCGGGCGAGCAGGCCCGGCGGATCCACGCCCTCGCGACCCTCCGCCTCCTCGCCGACCCCGAGGAGGACGTCGAGGAGGCCTTCGCCCGCGCCCGCCGGTGAGGTGCCCGGCACGGCGATCTGCGGCGTTGTCGTCGGGCGCGATACCGCCGGTATCGCTTCCTCCTCCGCCTTGCAGCTCACCGCACCGGGCACCTCACCGCACCCGTCGCACATGCTTGCACGAGGGAACCCCGGCCCGTCGAGGTGGCCAGCGGGTGCCGGCTGCCTCGACGGACCGGGGTTCCCCGGGTGGTGCGACCGGTCAGAGCGTCGCGCCGGTGAGCAGGCCCCGGTCGGCCAGGTACTCGCGGACGAGGCGCTCGGCCTCGGCCCGGTCGGAGATGCCCAGCTGGTCCAGGACAGCATCGACGTACTGCGAGGCGTTGCCCTGCGTGATGCCGAGCTCAGCGGCGATCTCGCGCGGCGACAGACCGGCGGCGATCAGCTCGAGCACCTGCTCCCGAGTGGGGAGCGTGATGGGGGGAGCGGGCGTGGGGGTCGGCGTCGGCGTCGTCGGGTCCTTCTCGGCGTCGATGGCCGAGGTGTCCTCCGCGAACGAGGCGGTCACGTAGGCGATCGCCTTCGAGGTGATGCCGAGCGCCTCCTGGTTGATGTTCGCCAGGTCGTCACCGGCCGAGTGGTAGTTCGGGTCGTGGGGGATGCCGACGGTACCGCCGAACAGAGCCGCCTCCTCCTCGGTCTTGATGTCGTCAGCGCCGGTGAACACGCCGGAGGACGGGATGCCGACCGAGATGAAGCCGTCGTAGTCGCTGCGTCCGTCGAACGCGGTGTCGATCCACGGCTGGTCGATCGAGTCGAAGTAGTCGGTGAACGCCTTCTCGGTGGCGATCGAGCCCGCGGGGACCTCGACCGGCGCCTCGTAGGTGGACTCGTTCGCGTCGTAGACCGAGATCACGTAGTTCGGCGAGGCGACCATGTCGAAGTTCATGTAGGTCGCGATCTTGTCCGCGTCCTCCTGCGTCAGCGAGTCGACGTAGTTGTAGGAGCCGACGAGGCCGACCTCTTCAGCGCCCCACCAGGCGAAGCGCACCGCGTTGGTGGTCTCGCCCGCCTCGGCGAGCTGGACGGCGGTCTCGAGCAGCGTCGCCGATCCGGAGCCGTTGTCGTTGATGCCGGGGCCCTCGGGCACGCCGTCGAGGTGCGCGCCGAGCATCACGACGTTGTCGTGGTCGCCGCCCGCGGTCTCGGTGATGATGTTGAAGGTGTCCACGACGGTGGTGGTCTGCTGGATCGACAGCGTCGCCGTCGAGGGCAGCGCGGCGAGGAGCGACTCGCCCTCGGCCTGGGTCAGGCCGGCGCCGGGGATCGCGGCCTCGTCCTGGGCACCGTAGGTGCCGTTCAGAGCGTCGCTCGGCGCGTTGTCGTAGATCAGGATCGCCGAGGCGCCCGCTGCGCCAGCGGCGATCGACTTCTCGAGGAAGGCGCACGTGCCGCGGCTGACCAGCGCGATCTTGCCGGTCGCGTCGAGGCCCGTCCAGGCGTCGGCCGTGCAGCCCAGCGGGTCGACCGGAGTGATGAGCTCGCCGGTCACTCCGCCCTCGGGCGTCGACGGGGTGAACTCCATCGGGGTGCCTACGACGGCGGGCGTCGTCGTGAGCGAGAACGCGTCGATGACCTGGGTGGCGGTCGAGAAGTCCTGGCGCTCGGTCGTGTAGCCGGCCTCGGCCAGCACGGCCTCGACGTACTGGCCGCTGAGCTCGTAGCCCTCCGTGCCGATCGCGCGGTTGCCGTCATTGGCGTCCGCGATCGCCTGGAACGCCTCCAGGTGGTTCATGATGCCGTCGACCGTGACGGTCTCAGCGAAGTCGACCGGCTCGACGGCGCTCGCCGCAGGGGCGAAGGCGAAGCCGGCGACGACGGCGCCGACCCCGATCATCGCGCTCGTGCCGAGGAGCGAGCGTCGGCGCCGTGCGCCTTGCGCTCCGTGGATGGTGTTCACCATGGTGGTCCCTTTCGTCGATGACAGGGGGTCGTCCGGGGACGACCGGCGCGGTGGCTGTCCCCCTTCTGGGAGCAGCCGGCGCCTTTCACGAGGCTATTCACAGGCGACGCCGAGCGCACCCCCTCTTCTCAGAGTTCACGGGCACGAAACACCGGCGGCCTTGCGCATCAGGCCGTGGCGTCGCTCTCCGCCCACTCCCGCAGCATGGCCGTGGTCTCGGCGGGGCGGTCGCGATGGGGGCTGTGACCGGCTCCGGACACCACCGCGTAGCGCACGCGCGGGTTCTCCCGCAGCACCTCGGCGGCGAGGCGCGGCGGGAAGAATGTGAAGATCTCAGGATCGCCGGCCAGCACGAGCACGGGAGCCCGCAGCGCGGCGACGTCGGCGACCACGTCCCACGGGTCGTTCTCGTCGATCGTCGCCGTGACGGCCGACGGGTCCGCAGCGCGGGCGGCGGCGAGCTTCTCGGCGCGGTCGCGCTCGTCCCAGTGCGGGTGGCTCGTCGCGAGCTGCTCGGCAGTGACGTCGAGGTCGGCGAGCTCGCCCTCGCGCACCTCCGCTCGCACCGTCTGCTCGAGGCGGAGGACGGGGTCGAGCAGCACGAGGCGCTCGGCCCAGCGGGAGTCGCGGGCCGCCGCCCGCACGGCGACCGCGCCGCCGAGGGAGTGCCCGACGACGAGGCCCCACGCCCCCTGGGCCGGCCGCTCGGCGAGCGCGTCGTCGGCGTAGGCGTCGTGGCCGGAGGAGCCGCCGCGCGGCCCGGCGCCGTGACCGCGCAGATCCGGGGTGCTCACGGTCCATCCCGCGGCGCGCAGGTCGGCGGCGAGCCGCCACCAGGTTCCGGAGGCGCCACCGAGGCCGTGCAGGAGGAGAGCGTCGCGGTTCGTCATCCCGCCACGCTAGGCCGCCTCGGCCGAACCGCGGGTCGCGCCGTGGGCGCTCGCCGGTCGCGAGGGCGCGGATTCCTGCCAGTTCGTCGCCGGTCCTGAGCGTGCGTGTTCTCAGGGAGGCGGGTCTCGATACGCCGCCTGCGGCGGCTACTCGACCAGCGGGCTTGCGGGGGGTCTCTGAGGAGAGTGACTTCCTACGTGAGGTCCCACTTCTGCTGATCGAGTAGCCCGCGCAGCGGGCGTATCGAGATCCACGTCCGTCAGAAGTCCGGGGCAGAAGCCTCATCTGCTGACGCTGGTGGGTCTCGATACGCCGCCTATGGCGGCTACTCGACCAGCGGGCTTGCGGGGGTCTCTGAGGAGAGTGACTTCCTACGTGAGGTCCCACTTCTGCTGATCGAGTAGCCCGCGCAGCGGGCGTATCGAGATCCACGTCCGTCAGAAGTCCGGCGCAGAAGCCTCATCTGCTGACGCTGGTGGGGCTCGATACGCCCCTGCGGGGCTACTCGACCAGCATGGATCCGAGACGCATCGCGGGGCCGGCTCAGTCGAACCGCGGGTCGCGGCCCGTGCGCTCGCCGGTCTCGAGGGCGCGGATCGTCGCGAGGTCGTCGTCGTCGAGGGCGAAGCCGAGCACGTCGAGGTTCTCGACGATCCGCGCGGGCGTCACCGACTTGGGGATCACGACGACACCGAGCTGCAGATGCCAGCGCAGGACGACCTGCGCGGGTGAGACGCCGTACTTCGCCGCGATCCTGCCGAGCACCGGCTCGTCGAGGAGCCGGCCGCGGGCGAGCGGCGACCACGCCTCGGTGACGATGCCGTGCGCGGCGTCGAAGGCTCGCAGCTCCTCCTGCGGCAGTCGCGGGTGCAGCTCGACCTGGTTGATCGCGGGCACGACCTCGGTCTCGCCGAGGAGGCGCTCGAGGTGCTCGACGGCGAAGTTCGACACTCCGATCGAGCGCGCCCGCCCCTCCTGCCGGATGCGCTCGAGGGCGCGGTAGGTGTCGACGTAGCGGTCGCGCGAGGGGATCGGCCAGTGCACGAGGTAGAGGTCGACGTAGTCGGTGCCGAGCAGCTCGAGGCTGCGGTCGAAGGCCGCGAGGGTCTCGTCGAAGCCGTGGTCGTCGTTCCAGACCTTCGTGGTCACGAAGACCTGCTCGCGCGGGACGCCGCTCGCGCGGATCCCCTCGCCGACGCCGCGCTCGTTGCCGTAGAGGGTGGCCGTGTCGACGTGGCGATAGCCCGCCTCGAGGGCTGTCGCGACCGTGCGGGCCGCCTCGTCATCGCCGATCTTGTAGACGCCGAGCCCGATCTGCGGGATCGCGCGGCCGTCGTTGAGGGGGATCAGCGGGAGGCTCATGCCTCCATGCTGACACGCACCACCGACGTCAGAGAGTCCAGTCGAGCTCGCCGTGCGGGCCGACGCCCACCGAGTCCTCGATCAGGGCGGCGAGCCCGGCGACTCCGAACAGGAGGCGGCGCTCGGCGCGAGATGCGGCGTCGCGCTCCGTGAGGTTCTGCACCGCGAAGTAGGAGTCGTGCCCCGGCTGCAGTCCCTCGACCGGTCCGTGGTCGCCGAGACCGAGGAGCCCGCGTCCGGGTCGACGACCCGGCCCCGTGCCGAACCAGAGCGATCCCGTCTCGAGCACGACCACGGTGGTCGCCGTCGAGCCGCCCCCGGCTGTCTCGCGGTTCGCCGTGAGCTGCCAGCCGAAGCCGAGGTGGTGGAGCCGGACCTGGTGCGGACCGCGCCACGCGTGCGACTGGTCCTCCGCCCGGTAGTACACGGGGCTGGGCCGGAAGGACCCCTCCCAGAGGGCCGCGGCGAGCTCCGCGCACCACTCGGGCGTCTCCGGGTCGGCCCAGGGCTCGAGCACCTGGGCGTCCGCCGCCGCGCGCTGGTGCTTCCGCACGAGATCCTCCGCCTCGGCGCGCAGTACCGTCATGCGCACCTCCGGATCCCCCGTCATGGGGCCAACCCTAGGACGGCACGCCGGGCCGGGCAACGGGGCGGCCGATCAGGTGGGCAGGTTCACGGGTTCGGTGTCGGGGAGGGGGCTCGCGTCGCGCCCGCGCAGGTCGGGGTGGTAGCGGCGGCCGAGCGCGGGGACCACGAAGCCGACGAACGCGAAGACCGCCGCGACGGCGATCGCGGCCGTCGGGCCGGCCTGGTCGATCTGCACGCCGGCGATGGCCGAGCCGAGCGCGGCGCCGATGAGCTGACCGGTGCCGACCCAGCCGTACGCCTCCGCCGTGTCCGAGAAGCGCACGCTCGCGGCCGTGATCGTGAACAGAGCGGCGAGAGCCGGAGCGATGCCGACGCCCGCGAGGAACAGGGTCGCCGACAGCCACCAGAAGTCGGTCGAGAAGGCGGCGAGCCCCATGCCGACGGTCACGATCAGCATGCGCCGCGCGGTCGCCCAGCGGCTGATCGGGATGTGCCCGAGCGTCAGACCGCCGACCAGGGATCCGGCCGCGAAGATCGCGAGGACCACACCCGACTCGACACCGCCCTCGCCGAACACGGCGACCACCCCCGCCTCCACCGCGGCGCACGCGCCGACCAGCAGGAAGCCCACGACGGTCGCCAGCAGCACCGGCGGCTTCGAGAGCACGACGCCGAGCTTGCGCTTGGAGCGCGGGATGCGCACGCGGCCGACCTCGGGCGACGCGATGAACCAGATGCCGCCTCCGATCAGGAACGCCGCCGCCGTGAGGATGCCCGCGACCGTCGAGATCTGGATCGACACGAAGGTGGTCAGCACCGGGCCGAGCACCCAGATGATCTCCTGCGCCGAGGCGTCGAGCGAGAACAGCGGAGTGAGCTGCGAGCTGGTGACCATCTTGGGGTAGATGGTGCGCACGGCCGGCTGCACGGGAGGCATGCTCAGCCCGGCGATCATCGCGATCACCACGAACTGCCAGATCTCGAGCTCGAGCAGCGCCATCGCGATGATGGCGGCGGCGCAGACGATCAGGGTCAGCGTGAGCACCCGGCGCATGCCGAGGCGGCCCATCAGGCGGCTCGTCAGCGGGCCCGCGATCGCCTGGCCGATCGACATCGAGCCGAGCACCAGACCGGCGGCGGCGTAGGATTCGTGCACGCGCTCGACGTGCAGGAGGAAGGCCAGCGAGAGCATCCCGAACGGGAACCGCGCAGTGAGCTGCGCCGCGATGATCCGACCCACGCCAGGGGTCTTCAGGAGTTCGGTGTAGCTGCCCACCGGACGACACTAGCGGCCCGCGGAGGCGACTCGGCGATCAGCCGGCGAGCACCTTCCGGATGCGCTGCAGTGAGACGCTCTCGGCCGTGCCGAGGCCCTGCGCGAAGAAGCTCACCCGCAGCTCCTCGATCATCCAGCGAGCGCGCGCGAGGTTCTCGGGGGCGTGCGGCGGGAGGGGCCGCACCCCTCCTGCCGTGCGGTACAGCTCCTGCGCCGCCTGAACCTCGTTCAGCCACACGCGGTCGCGACCGACGTTCTCGCCGATCTTGCCGAAGCGCTCGGTGATCGCCGCGAGGTAGCGGGGCAGGTGGCGCAGGCGCTCCACTCCGGTCGCCGAGACGAATCCCGGGTAGACGAGACCCGAGAGCTGCTCGCGCGCATCGGTCAGCGCCGGCAGCAGGGCCATGCTCGAGGACGCCTTCAGCGCCTTCTCGACACCGCGGGCCGTGGTCAGGATCGTGGTCACCGTCTTCACGGTCTCGAACATCGAGTCCATGACGCTCGCCGAGACCCGGTCGCGCACGGCGTCGAACTCGGCGCGGAGGAACAGCATCCCGTCGGGCTTCATCCGCCAGAGCACCGCATCGACGCAGGCGAGCAGGCAGTCGGTGAACAGCGCGGTCGTGTTCTGGTACGGGCTCTGCGCGAGCACGAGCTTCTCGTGCGAGGTGAGGTGCTGCTGCACGTAGGCGACCGGGCTGGGGGTCGCGAGCAGCAGGAGGCGCCGCACTCCGCGCGGGTGCTCGCGGGCCTGGTCCTCCGGCGTCGCGAGCAGGCGGATCGACACGGAGTCGCCGTCGTCGATGAGAGCCGGGTAGGCGCGGATGGTGTTGCCGCCCTGCCGGGTGTCGGTCACGCGGGGCAGCTCGGGCATGTCCCAGGTCTTCAGGCCCCGGCGCTCGAGCGCGTCGGGCACGCGCGCCTCGACGACGCGGGCGACCTCGTCGCGGACCCGGCCGCGCAGCCGCTCGGCCAGCGGCGCGAGCTCCTTGCCGGCGGCGATCGTGCGGCCGCGCTCATCCGCGATCGCGAAGGTCACCCGCAGATGCGTCGGGATCCGCTCCAGCTCGAAGTCGGAGGCCTTCACCACGACGCCCGCCTCGTGCTGGATGGCGCTCGCGAGGGTCGCGGCGAACGACTCCGTCGGCGGGTTCGGCACGTCGTGGGGGAGCGCGGCCGTGAGCCGGCGGGCCCAGTCGTTCGCCGGGACGACGTTGCGCCGCAGGTGCTTGGGCAGCGCCTTGATCATCGCGGCGACGAGCTCGTCGCGGAGCCCAGGGACCAGCCAGTCGAAGCCGAGCGGCGAGACGCGCGGCAGGAGTGCCAGGGGCACGTGGACGGTCACGCCGTCCTCCTCGGTGCCGGGCTCGAAACGGTACGAGAGGCGGAAGCGCTGGTCGGCCTGGCGCCACTGGGTCGGGAACGCGGTCTCGTCGATCTCCTCCGCGTCCTCGGGCAGCAGGGTCTGCTGCGTCATCGTCAGCAGGTCGGGCTCGTCGTGCTGCGCCGTGCGCCACCAGGAGTCGAACGAGCGGACCGAGTGGATGTCGCGGGGGAGACGGCGGTCGTAGAAGTCGAAGACCGCCTCGTCGTCCACGAGCAGGTCGCGGCGCCGAGTGCGCTCCTCGAGCCGCTCGAGCTCGGCGCGCAGGGCGCGGTTCTTGCGGTCGAACGCGTGCCGCGACTCCCACTCGCCCTCGACCAGGGCGTGCCGGATGAACAGCTCGCGGGCGTAGGAGGCGTCGATGCGCGAGAACTGCACTCGGCGCCGGGCGATGATCGGCACGCCGTAGAGCGTGACCTTCTCGTACGCGACGGCGGCGCCCTGCGCCTTCTCCCAGTGCGGCTCGCTGTACTGGCGCTTCACGAGGTCGCCGGCGATCGCCTCCGCCCAGGCCGGATCGATCGCGGCGTTCGAGCGCGCGAAGAGCCGGCTCGTCTCGACGAGCTCGGCGCTCATCACGGCGTCGGGGAGCTTCTTGGCGAGCGCGCTGCCCGGGAAGATCGAGAACTTGGCGTTGCGGGCGCCGACGTACTGCACGCTCTGGCGCTCGCGGCTCTTGGCCGCGCGCTGAGCCTGCTGCGAGGTGGTGTCCTTGATGCCGAGGTGCGAGAGCAGGCCCGCGAGCAGCGAGCGGTGGATGCCGTCGGGGTCGACCTTGGGGTCGCCGATCTCGAGCTTCAGCGGGCGGGCGAGCTGGCGCAGCTGCCGGAACACGTCCTGCCACTCGCGCACGCGCAGGTAGTTGAGGTACTCGGCCTTGCACAGCCGGCGGAACGCGCTCGACGAGAGCTCCGCCTGCTTCTCCTCGAGGTAGTTCCAGAGGTTGAGCAGGGTGAGGAAGTCGCTGGTCGGGTCGACGAAGCGGGCGTGCTGCTGGTCGGCCTGCGCGCGGCGTTCGAGGGGCCGCTCGCGGACGTCCTGGATGGTGAGACCGGCGACGATCGCCATCACCTCGCGGCTCACGCCGTGCTTGCGCGACTCGATCACCATCCGCCCGAAGCGCGGGTCGATCGGGAGGCGCGCGAGGTCTCGGCCGATGCGCGTCAGCTGCGGCGCGGCCGGCGTGGCGCGTGTGCTCGACTCGCCCCGGGCGCGGATCGCGCCGAGCTCGGTGAGCAGGTCGAGACCGTCCTTGATGCCGCGCGAGTCCGGAGGCGTCAGGAACGGGAAGGAGGCGATGTCGCCGAGGCCGAGCGAGATCATCTGCAGGATGACCGCCGCGAGCCCCGTGCGCAGGATCTCGGGGTCGGTGTACTCGGGGCGGCGGAGGTAGTCCTCCTCCGAGTACAGCCGGATCGCGATGCCCGCGCTGGTGCGCCCGGAGCGGCCGGAGCGCTGGTTCGCCGAGGCCTGCGAGACCGCCTCGATGGGGAGGCGCTGGACCTTGGAGCGCGCGCTGTAGCGCGAGATGCGCGCCGTTCCTCCGTCGATCACGTAGCGGATGCCCGGCACGGTGAGGCTCGTCTCGGCGACGTTGGTCGCGAGGATCACGCGCCGGCGCACGCCCGGGGTGCGGGAGCGCTCGAAGACGCGGTGCTGATCGGCGGCCGACAGGCGGCCGTAGAGGGGGAGGACCTCGGTGCCCGGCAGGTTCCGCCCGCGGATCGC
The DNA here is from genome assembly GCF_009807175.1 of Rathayibacter sp. VKM Ac-2803. Classification (NCBI taxonomy): domain Bacteria; kingdom Bacillati; phylum Actinomycetota; class Actinomycetes; order Micrococcales; family Microbacteriaceae; genus Rathayibacter; species Rathayibacter sp. VKM Ac-2803. The sequence continues at coordinate 1,786,256 of NZ_WUCD01000001.1, forward strand.
GTCCTCCGCGTCGCGGATCTCGTTCTCGCCCGAGAGGAAGACCAGCACGTCGCCCGGATCCTCGCGCGCGAGCTCGGCGAGGGCGTCGGCGATGCCGGTCATCAGGTCGCGGCTGCCCGCTGTCGCGTCGGGGGTGTCGGTGTCGTCGTCCTCCTCCGGCTCCTCGGCCACCAGCGGGCGGTAGCGGATCTCGACGGGGTAGGTGCGGCCCGACACCTCGATCACCGGGGCGGGCTTCCCCTCGGCGTCGGAGAAGTGCTTCGCGAAGCTCGCGGGGTCGATCGTCGCGGAGGTGATGACGAGCTTCAGCTCCGGTCGCTGCGGCAGCAGGCGGTGCAGGTAGCCGAGCAGGAAGTCGATGTTGAGGCTGCGCTCGTGGGCCTCGTCGATGATGATCGCGTCGTACCGGCTCAGCATCCGGTCGTGGTTCATCTCGTTCAGCAGGATGCCGTCGGTCATCAGCTTGATCCGCGTCGAGGCGCTCGCCTTGTCGGTGAAGCGGACCTGGTAGCCGACGATGCCCCCGACCTCGTCGTCGAGCTCCTCCGCGATGCGCTCGGCGATCGTGCGCGCGGCGATGCGGCGCGGCTGCGTGTGCGCGATGCTCCCGAGCCCCAGCTCGAGCAGGATCTTCGGCAGCTGCGTCGTCTTGCCGGATCCCGTCGCCCCCGCGACGATCACGACCTGGTTGTCGCGGATCGCTGCCGCGATGTCGTCGCGTCGCGCCGACACGGGCAGTTCGGGCGGGTAGCGGATGCTGAGGGCGTCTGACATGAGCCCTCCATCCTACGGCCGCGTGCGAGAATGCCCTGTCCCCTCGAGAAACCCGATGGGCTCGTCGAGCAGAGAGGGCCCGAGTGAATCCGCAGTCGCTGCTCGTCGTGCTCAACATCGTCCTGCTGCTCTTCGCGATCCAGGGCGTGCTCTCGAACCGCCGCCTCTCGAAGGTGGCGAAGGTCGGCTGGGTCGCCTTCATCGTCATCGCGCCGTTCCTCGGCAGCATCGCCTACCTCGTGCTCGGCAGGCGCGGCCGCGGCTCCGGCGGCACCGATGTCGCGCGCCCCGAGCGCCCGAGCGGCTGGTTCTTCGAGCGCTGACCGGCGCTAGGGTTCCGGAGTCCCCGCTCCTGAGCGCTCCCCGAGGAGGATCGTGTCCCGCACTCCACGCCCGTGGCTGATGCTCGCGCTCGGCGTCGCGGCGCAGGCCGCCACGACCGTCTTCGTGTCGGTGCCGCCGTTCCTGATCCCGCTGCTGCACACCGAGTACGGCTACTCGCTCGCCGAGGCCGGCCTGCTCGCCTCCGCCCCCAACGTCGGACTCGTGCTGACCCTCGTCGCGTGGGGCGCTCTCGCCGACCGCTACGGCGAGCGGATCGTGATCGCGATCGGAGTCGGCGCGACGGCCCTCAGCGCGGTCGCGGCGATGCTCACGGGCGGCGACCTGATCGCGCTCGCCGTCTTCCTCCTCCTCGGCGGGATGGCCTCGGGGAGCGTCAACGCCGCGAGCGGCCGCGTGGTGATCGGCTGGTTCCCGCGTCACCGCCGGGGCCTGGCGATGGGCATCCGGCAGATGAGCCAGCCGCTCGGAGTCGCCGCCGCGTCGCTGAGCATTCCGCCGCTCGCCGCCGCGGCGGGCATCCCCGCCGCCCTCGCCGTGCCGGCCGTGCTGCTCGCGGTGCTGGCGGTCGCCTGCGCGATCGGCATCATCGATCCGCCCCGGGCGCCCCGGAGCGCAGCGGCTCCCGCCCGCAATCCCTACCGCGAGAACGGCGCGCTCTGGCGCATCCACGGCGTCTCGGCGCTGCTCGTCGTGCCGCAGTTCACCCTCTCGACCTTCGGCCTCGTCTGGCTGATCGTCGATCAGAGCTGGGATCCGGCCGCGGCGGGCGTCCTCATCGCCGTCGCCCAGTTCGCGGGCGCGTTCGGACGCATCGCGGTGGGCGTGCTCAGCGACCGGGTCGGCTCGCGCCTGGCTCCGCTGCGCTGGGTGGCCGTCGCCGGAGTCGTCGCCCTGCTCCTGCTCGCCGGCACGAGCGCGCTGCACGCCGGAGTCGCGGTGGCCGCCGTCCTCTTCGTCGCTGCCACCACGATCTCGGTCGCCGACAACGGGCTCGCCTTCACCTCCGTCGCCGAGATCGCGGGCCCCTCGTGGTCGGGCCGGGCGCTCGGCGCGCAGAACACCGGGCAGTTCGCGACGGCGGCCGTGGCTGCTCCGGCGATCGGGGCGCTGATCGGGCTGGTGGGATATCCGCTCGCCTTCGCGGTGGTCGCCCTCGCGCCCGTGGTCGCGCTGCCGCTCGTTCCCTCGCCCCGGCGCGAGGAGTCGCTGCAGAACGTCGGCTGAGAGTGCTCGTCGCGCGCCATCGTGCGCGAGAGGCGCTCTCCGCCGACGTTGTGCGCGCCCGACAACCCCCTGACGGCCCGGCCACTCCGGGCTAGCGTGGAGGGATGGCCGAACGACTGCGCTCGAGTGTCAGCCCCTACCTCCGCTCGCACGCGGACAATCCCGTCGACTGGTTCCCCTGGGGCGAGGAGGCGTTCGCCGAGGCCGCGCGCCGCGACGTGCCCGTGCTCGTCTCCATCGGCTACGCGACCTGCCACTGGTGCCACGTCATGGCCCGGGAGTCGTTCTCGGATCCGGTGCTCGCCGCGCGCCTCGACGACGGCTTCGTCGCCGTGAAGGTCGACCGCGAGGAGCACCCCGACGTCGACACCGCCTACCTCACCGCCGCCAGCGCCTTCACGCGGAACCTCGGCTGGCCGCTCACCGTCTTCACCACCCCGGGCGGCGAGGCGTTCTACGCCGGCACCTACTTCCCGCCCCGCGCGGTCGGCGGCACGCCCGCCTTCTCGGACGTGCTCGACGCCGTGTCGGAGGCGTGGCGCCTGCGCCGCGACGAGGTGCACGCCACCGCCGGCTCGCTCGCGACGGCGCTCCGCGAGGCGACCGCCGAACGCCCGACGTCGACCGGCCTGCCGGATGACGCGGCCCTCGACGGCGCCGTCCGGTGGCTGGCCGAGGAGGAGGACCGCGAGCACGGCGGCTTCGGCGGCGCCCCGAAGTTCCCGGTCGCGCCGGTGCTGGGCTTCCTCGCGTCCCGGGCGTCGGGCGCCGAGCTGGCCGAGCGCACGCTCCTCACCCTCGCCCGCTCGCCGCTGCGCGACCGCGACGGCGGCTTCTTCCGCTACGCCACCCGCGCCGACTGGAGCGACCCGCACTACGAGCGGATGCTCTACGACAACGCGCTGCTCCTCGACGTCGCCGCCGTCCTGCTCGGCCGCGACGGCACCGACACCGCGGCGCTGACCGCGGTCGCCGAGGGGATCGCCTCCTTCCTGCTCGGCACGCTCCAGCGTCCGAGCGGCGGGTTCGCCAGCGCGCAGGACTCGGAGAGCATCGTCGACGGTCGGCGGTCCGAGGGCGGCTACTACCTCGCGGAGGACCGCGGCGGCCTCGAGCCCCCGGCGCTCGACGAGAAAGTGGTCACCGGCTGGAACGGCCTGGCGATCCAGGCCCTCGCCCGGGCCGGCCGGGCGCTCGGCCGCGAGGACTGGATCGACGCGGCCCGACGCGCCGCCGACCTGCTGATCGACCGGCACCTGGTCGACGGCGTGCTCGTGGTCCGGGCCTCCCTGGGCGACGCGGTCTCGGCCGCGCGCCCCGCGCTCGAAGACCTCGGGATGCTCGCCGGTGGACTCCTGCGCCTCGCCGTCGCCGAGGGCTCGCCCCGCTACGCGCGCGTCGCGCGGGCGCTGATCGACGGGGCGCTCGACGCGGCGGAGGCGTGGCCGCCGTTCGCGCTGCCGGGCGGCGGAGACCCGGCGCTCGCCGCACGAGGGCTGCTCCTCGCCGCGGACCCCTCGGAGGGCGCCTACCCGTCGGGCCTGTCGGCGGCGGCCGATGCGGCGCACGAGCTCTACCTCCTGACGGGCGAGCTGCGCTACCGCGAGGCGGCGGAGGCGGTGGTCGCCGCGGTCGCTCCCGGTGCGGTGTCGCAGCCGATGGGCTTCGGTGCGGTGCTCGCCCTGGCGACGAGACTGGCGCGGCCCGTCACCCAGCTGGTGCTCGTCGCTCCCGACAGCGCCGTCGCGCTGCTCGAGGGCGCGCGGACGACCGATCTGGGGATCGCCGTCGCTGTGTCGGACCACGCCGCTCGCGACTGGACGGAGGCCGGCTTCGAGCTGTTCGAGGGTCGAGCCTCGCGCGACGGACGGCCGACCGCCTACTCGTGCGAGGCGTTCGTCTGCGCCCTGCCGACGACGACCCTGCCGTCGATCGTCGTCAGGCGGCCGTGACCACGAGCGGCGCCTCGGGGTCGGCCGCCCACTCGTTCAGCGAGCCGTCGTAGATCACGACGTCGTCCCTCCCGAGCAGTGTGAGCGCCAGCGCGTCGGCGGCGGCAGCGATGCCGCCTCCGCAGTACAGCACGAGGCGTTCGGCACCGAGGACGTCGGCGAACAGCTCGCGCAGGCGCGCCTGCGGCAGGAGCACGTGGGTCTCGCGGTCGACGAGGCGCGCGGCCGGGACGCTCACCGAGCCGGGCAGGTGCCCGCGTCGGGGACGCTGACCCGCCTCGCCGGTGAACTCCTTCGGCGGCGCCGCGCAGACGAGCGTGCCGGGAGCCTCGCCGCGGAGGATGCTCTCGACCCCCGCCTTGTCGATCCAGAGCGGGCGCTCGGCGCGGACGGTGATGCCCGCCCCGGGCAACGGAGCGACGTGCCCGGTCTCGAGCGGGCGCGACTCCTGCCGCCAGGCGGTGAGCCCGCCGTCGAGGACGGCGACGGCGTCGTGACCCGCCGCGCGCAGCAGCCACCAGAGACGGGAGGCCCACTGCCCCACCGCGGAGTCGTAGACCACGACGACCGAGTCGTCGCCGATGCCCAGGGCGCCGACCGCGGTGGCGAAGCGCTCGGGATCGAGCCGGCCGAACGGATATGCGCCCTCGGCGTCGGAGAGGTGCTCGATCAGGTCGGCGAAGACGGCTCCGGGCACGTGGCCCTCGACGAGGTACTGGTCCTCTCCGCTGAGGTAGCGGTAGCGGCCGTCGAATCCGGGCACGAAGAGCACGCTCGCGTCGATCACGACCAGGGTCTCGCGACCGAGGTGGTCGGCGAGCCACTGCGTCGAGACGATCGGCCGGGTGAGGTAGGGCGAGCTGGTCATGCCCTCACGCTAGGCCGCACCCCCGACACCCGCACCTGGGCGCGTAACGCTGCTTCACGCGGCCGCCTCCCTGCTGGTCGAGTAGCCCCGCAGGGGCGTATCGAGACCCACGTCCGTCAGCAGATCAGGCTTCTGCCCTCGCCTTCTGACGCTGGTGGATCTCGATACGCCCGCTGCGCGGGCTGATCGATCAGCGAGGAGGGGACCATGCGGAGGAGGTCGTCTCGGGCTCGACGCGATGTGCGGGTCCAACGGGACGTGCGGCTTCGACGAGATCTGCCGCTCTGCGTCGCCGGTGTGGGCGAGAAGCGCCGAACCGAGGCTCACCAGTCGCGGCGATCCACCTTCAGCACTCGATGACGTTGACCGCGAGGCCGCCCTCGCTGGTCTCCTTGTACTTCGAGGACATGTCGATGCCGGTCTGCCGCATCGTCTCGATGACCGTGTCGAGCGAGACCCGGTGGACGCCGTCTCCGTGCAGCGCGAGACGGGCGGCGCTGACGGCCGTCGACGCCGCGATGGCGTTGCGCTCGATGCACGGGATCTGCACCAGCCCGCCGACCGGGTCGCAGGTGAGGCCGAGATGGTGCTCCATCGCGATCTCGGCGGCGTTCTCGACCTGCCGAGGGGTGCCTCCGAGGACGGCGCAGAGCGCTCCTGCGGCCATCGCGCACGCCGAGCCGACCTCGCCCTGGCAGCCCGCCTCCGCGCCCGAGATCGACGCGTTCGTCTTGCAGAGCGAGCCGATCGCCGTCGCCGTGAGGAGGAACCGCCGGATCCCTGCGCGGTCGGCGCCCGGCACGAAGCGGAGGTAGTAGTGCGCGACGGCCGGGATGATCCCCGCCGCGCCGTTCGTCGGAGCGGTCACGACGCGCCCGCCCGCGGCGTTCTCCTCGTTCACGGCGAGGGCGAAGGCGTGCAGCCACTCGACCGAGGTGGCGCGGGCGCGGTCGAGCGGATCGACCTCGAAGGCCTCGAGCCGCTCGCGCATCAGGGAGGCGCGCCGGCGCACCTCGAGGCCGCCGGGGAGGACTCCCTCGGTCTCGAGGCCGTGCTCGACGCAGGCCGCCATCGCGTCCCAGATCCCGTCGAGGCGCGCGTCGACATCCTGGTCGGGGTGCAGCGCGCGCTCATTCGCCGCCGCGATCTCGTCGATGCTCGAGCGGGTCCGGTCGCAGGTCGCGAGCAGGTCGAGCGCCGAGACGAAGGGGTAGGGATGCGGCGCCAGCGCCGCGAGATCGGCACGCTCGCCGGCCCGGCGGATGAACCCGCCTCCGATGGAGTAGTACGTCTCCTCGCGCTCCGGCAGGGCGTCGTCGCCGATCCAGACGCTGAAGGTCAGGGCGTTGGGGTGCTCGGGCAGCCGCGTCCGCGGCTCGAAGGCGACGTCGTCGCGCGTCATCGGGAGGCGCTGCTCGCCCGCGAGCAGGATCTCGCCGAGCTCGTCGAGCCGCCGCCAGGCTCCGCGCACCGCGTCGGGATCGCAGGTCTCGGGGGCGAGCCCCGAGAGCCCGGCGACCACCGCGTCGGGGGTTCCGTGTCCGATGCCGGTCGAGCCGAGCGATCCGTAGAGGGTGCAGCCGATCCGGCTCACGCGGCCGAGCAGACCCGCCGAGCGGAGGCGCTCCGCGAGCGCCAGCGCGGCCCGCATCGGACCGACGGTGTGCGAGCTCGACGGCCCGATCCCGACGCTGAACAGGTCGAGGACGGAGACGTAGGCGCTCATGACCCGAGACTACGCCGCCCACGACGACGGGGGCGGGCGCCCTGTCCAGGCGCCCGCCCCCGTCGTCGTCACGGGATCAGAACTCGCAGTGCACGTGGTCCGAGTGGCCCGCGTCGCCGGGGCCGAGGGTGAGCGTCGCACCCATCTCGTCGCAGGCGTTCTGGATAGCCTGGTGATCGGCGCCCTCGTAGACCCGCACGCCGTCGATGAGGTCGATATCGACCGCGTCGCCGGTGTAGTGGCCCGACGTCGACGAGTGGTCCTCGCCGGCGATGGAGGTCACCCGCAGGGTGTGCCCGTACTGCGTGTTGAGCTTGAGCAGGGCGTCGAGCATGGCGGGGTTCAGCGCGACCGACGTGACACCGACATCGCTCTCCGGGCTCGTCTTCGCCGGCTGCCCGGCAGCGGTGTCGCGGATGTTCGCGAGCGACGTCGAGGCGGCGTCCGGGCTCAGCTCGTACAGCTCGATGCCGGGGTTGTCGAGGATCGCCTGCGCCGTCGCCGCGGCGTCACCGCTCGGGGGAGGCGTGGTGCCGCCTCCGGTGCCCGCGATGAGCGCCTTCCAGGTGGCGGGTCCGACGATGCCGTCGGCGGTCAGGCCGGCCGAGCTCTGGAAGCTCTGCACGGCAGCGGTCGTCGCGGCCCCGAAGGCGCCGTCGACCGCGACCGAGGCTCCGTTCGCGTTCAGCTGCGTCTGCGCTGCGCTCACCGCGTCACCCGAGCTGCCGCTCTGCACGGTCACGGTCAGCGCACTCCAGGTCGCCGCGCCGATCACGCCGTCCGCCGCGAGGCCCTTGCCGGACTGGAACGAGGTGGTGGCCGACTGCGTGCCCGGTCCGAAGGCGCCGTCGACATCGAGCGACTGGCCGGAGGCGCGCAGCAGGTACTGCGCGGTGGTCACGTCCTCGCCGCTCGAGCCGGAGGAGAGAACGGGCCAGTCGGCGGCCTGCGCGCTCGTCGCACCGCCGACGACGACGCCGAGGGCGAGCAGCACCGCCGTGACGACGGCGAGAACGCGCGATCGGAGGCTCCGCGCCGGCGTTGCGGCGACGGGTGCGGTGGTGGTGGTGGTGTGATCCAGAGTGGTCATGGTCATGGTCCTCATCCCTCGCTCGCGACGGCCTCGCGCGCCAGCGTCTCCCACTGGGCGTAGGCGTCCGGGTACGCCGAGACCTGCACGGCCTGCGCCGCCTCGGTCACCGACATCGACTCCCACCCGGCCACGTCCGTGAGGCCCGTGTTCGAGGTGGGGCTGTTCGCCGCTCCGTAGAACGCCCGCGAGGCGTACACCGGGTCGACGAGGGCGGCGGGGTCTCCCCAGCCGGCCGACGGGCGCTGCTGGAACAGCCCGACCGAGTCGCGGTCGCCGCCCGAGAGGTTGCGCAGTCGCGACTCCTGCATCGCCGTGGCGATCGCGACCACCCAGCCGTACTCGGGGACGCCCGCGGTCTTCCCTTCGGCGATGATGACGCGCACGTTCGCGAGCTGCTCCTCGCTCAGGGTGGCGAAGGTCTCGCCGGGCTGACCGGGCTCGGGCGTGGTCCCCGATCCGGAGCCGACGAGGGACTGCCAGGTCTGCGGGCCGACGACGCCGTCGACCGTGAGCCCGGCCGCCGACTGGAAGCTCTGCACCGCCGAGAGGGTGGCGGGTCCGAAGGAGCCGTCGACGGTGATCCCCGCGCCGGTCTTGTCGAGCTGCACCTGGAGCCCGGAGACGGCCTCGCCGGTGTCGCCGGAGGAGAGCGTCGTGATGAGGGCCGACCAGGTCTGCTCGCCGACGATGCCGTCGGCCGAGAGACCGCGGTCGGTCTGGAACGACGTGACCGCGGCGGCGGTGGCGGGGCCGAAGACGCCGTCGGCGTCGACGGGGTACCCGGCGGCGTTCAGCAGGTGCTGCACCGTCTGCGCGTTGGCGCTGTTCTCGCCCTCGGCCACGACGGTCCAGGCGGCCGCGGAGGTCGCCTGCACAGCGACCGGAGGGTCGGCCGCGAAGGCCGCCGGCGCCGCGGCGAACGACCCGAAGGCCAGGGCACCGCAGGTGGCTCCGGCTATCAGCAGTCGCCGGACGGGCCGTCGAGCGGTCGTCGTGGGCGGAGTGGAAGTGAAGGTTCTCATCGTTGCGTACACCTCTTCGCGGCCGTCGAGACGGCCTGATTCGTTGTCACGATCGGCGGAGTCGCCGTTGTCCCTTGCCCGTCCTGCCTACTCCTGCGACGGGCGATGCCTCCGCATACGGAGGGGTCGCCCAGACGCCATGGACGCGATGCGGAGGACTCTCCGACTCGAGGGGGAGGTGGTCGCCGTCGAGGCGGAGGATCCTGCTCCACTGAGGACCAGCGTGCCGACACGCCCGGGTTGCACGCGACACGCCCGGGCTGCTAGTTTCGCCCGGGCGCGCCGCCGGAGCGCGCCACCCCGACGCCCGGAAGGAGCAGCCCGTGACCGCGAATCGATCGACCCGCCCCGCGCTGCTCGACGCCGACCGCCTCCGCGCCCTCTCCGGCGCGGTCGAGCTCGAACGCTCGAAGCGCGCTCAGGCGTACCTCCAGCCCGGAGTCGTCCGGCACCCGTAGGCATCCGCCGACGGCCCCGGACGACTTCGGTTCGGGGCCCTCCCCGTCGTTCTCCTCTGCAGGGGAGTCGACGCGTGACCGGCTCGCGGCATCCCGCCGCCCCGAACGCGTCTCCCCCCTATCCCGGCGTCCGCCGGGCCTTCACGAGAGGAAGGACCATGCAGAGAATCACGAAGCGGCTCGTGTCCTGGGCCAGCATCCTGGACGACAACGCGCGGCAGCAGGCCCTCACGGCCTCCGAGATGCCGTTCATCTTCCCCCACCTGGCGCTGATGCCCGACGCGCACCTCGGGCGCGGGGCGACCGTCGGCTCGGTCATCCCGACGCTCGGCGCCATCATCCCGGCGGCGGTCGGAGTCGACATCGGCTGCGGCATGATCGCCGTCCGCACGCAGTTCACGCGCGACGACCTGGCCGGCCTCGACCTCGGCGAGCTGCGTCGCCAGATCGAGCGGGCGGTCCCGCTGTCGGCGGGAGCGTCGAACCGGAAGATCGTCGCCACCGCGGCGCCGCGCATCGCCGAGCTGGAGGCGCTCGCCGCCGAGGCGGGCTTCGATCCAGCCCGCTACTCGAAGCAGTGGGCGCTGCAGCTCGGAACTCTCGGCAGCGGCAACCACTTCATCGAGGTCAGCGCCGACGAGACGGGCGCGGTGTGGCTGTTCCTGCACTCCGGATCGCGGGGCGTGGGCAACCGGATCGCGAGTGCGCACATCGAGGTCGCGCGGGAGTACTGCGCGCGGCACTGGATCGGCCTCCCCGACCCCGATCTCGCCTACCTGGTCGAGGGGACGGCCGAGTTCGACCGCTACATCGCCGAGCTCCGCTGGGCTCAGCGGTTCGCCCTGCTCAACCGCGAGGAGATGATGGACCGCGTCGTGCGCCAGCTCGCGGAGTGGACCGGGTCGCCGGTGGTGGAGGCCGAGCGGATCAACTGCCACCACAACTTCACCGAGAAGGAGCGCCACTGGGGCCGGGAGGTCTGGGTGAGCCGCAAGGGCGCGATCCAGGCCGATGCGGGGCGGCCGGGGCTCATCCCGGGGTCGATGGGCACCGCGTCGTACGTGGTGGTCGGGCGCGGTGACGCGGTGTCGCTGAACTCGTCGCCGCACGGGGCGGGCCGCGAGTACTCGCGGTCGGCGGCGCGGCGCACCTTCACGCACGAGCAGCTGCGGCAGGCGATGGCGGGCATCGAGTACCGCGACACCGACGCCTTCGTCGACGAGATCCCGGCGGCCTACAAGCCGATCGACCGGGTGATGGCCGACGCGGCCGATCTCGTCGAGGTGCGCCGCACGCTCCGGCAGCTGGTCAACGTGAAGGGCGACTGACGCGCCTCCTCGCGCGGCGGTCGGAGGCGCCTCCGGCTCGTGAGACGACGTTCGGCTCGCGGGAATCGAGGATTCCCGCGAGCCGAACGCGATTCTGCGAGCCGGAGGTGCCGGCGGCGGCCCGGCCCGGTCAGCGGATCGTCTTGCGCGCCGTGATCTGGCCGGTGTCGAAGCCCAGGAGGTGCAGCCCGCCGTGGAAGCGCGCGTGCTCGACCTTGATGCAGCGGTCCATCACGACCGTCAGGCCCTTCGACTCGCCGTACTCGGCCGCCTCCTGGTTCCAGATGCCGAGCTGCACCCAGACCGTCGGCGCGCCGATCGCGACGACGTCGTCGATCACCGCGGGGATGTCGCTCGCCTTGCGGAACACGTCGACGATGTCGGGGACGACGGGCAGATCGGCGAGGCTCCTGTAGACCGGCTGCCCGAGGATCTCGGTCGCGTTCGGGTTCACGAAGAACAGCTCGTAGTCGCTCGACTGCTGCAGGTAGGTCGACACGAAGTACGACGAGCGCGCGGGGTTCGGCGACGCTCCGACGATCGCGACGGTCTTCGCGCGGCGGAGGATGTCGAGCCGCTGCTTCGCGTCGGGCCCGACCCAGGTGCGCTGCGACTTCAGCAGCTTCGCGAGCGGCGAGTTCGCCGGCACGGAGCAGCTCAGCCCGTTGGTCAGCTGCGCGACGACGGTGTCATCGGTCGTGGTCATGGCTCAGACCTCCACGGTCGGGGAGTCGACGGTGACCGAGACGTCGTCGGGGAGCTCGGTCGGAGCATCGGGGGTGCCGTGCTTCTCGACCGCCCGGGTCAGCGCCTGGTCGAGGTCGTAGATGATGTCGTCCGCGTCCTCGATGCCGACCGAGAGGCGCACGAGACCGGGCAGGACGCCGGCGTGCAGCAGCTGCTGCTCGGTGAGCTGCGCGTGCGTGGTCGAGGCGGGGTGGATGATCAGCGTCTTGGCGTCGCCGATGTTCGCCAGGTGGCTGGCGAGGTCGACCGACTCGATGAAGGTCTGGCCGACGTCGCGGCCGCCCTTGACGACGAAGCTGAAGACCGAGCCCGGCCCCTTGGGCAGGTACTTCTGGGCGCGGGCGTGGTGCGGGTGCTCGGGGAGGCCCGCCCAGTAGACCGCCTCGATCCGCTCGTCGGCGTCGAGCCACTCCGCGACGCGGCGGGCGTTGTCGACATGCGCCTGGATCCGGTAGGGCAGCGTCTCGACGCCCTGCGCGAGCAGGAAGGCCGAGTGCGGCGCGAGGACCGGTCCGATGTCGCGCAGCTGCTCGGCGCGCAGCCGGGTGAGGAACCCGTACTCGCCGAAGTTGCCGTCCCACGAGAGCCCGCCGTAGGAGGCGACGGCGTCGTGCAGCAGCGGGAACTTCTCGTGCGAGTAGTGGAAGCGGCCCGACTCGACGACGACGCCGCCGAGGGTCGTGCCGTGCCCGCCGAGGAACTTGGTCGCCGAGTGGATGACGATGTCGGCGCCCCACTCGATCGGCCTCACCAGGTAGGGCGTCGCGACGGTCGAGTCGATGATGAGCGGGATGCCCGCGGCGTGCGCGACCGCGGCGAGGCCCTCGATGTCGGCGATCTCGCCGGAGGGGTTCGCGATGGTCTCGGCGTAGAGCACCTTGGTCCTGTCCGTGATCGCCGCGGCGTAGTCGGCGGGGTCGCTCGACTGGACGAACGTGGTGTCGACTCCGAAGCGCCGCAGCGTCACGTCGAGCTGCGTGATCGACCCGCCGTAGAGGTTGGCGGAGGAGACGACGTGATCGCCCGCTCCCACGAGCGCCGCGAACGTGACGAACTGCGCGGACAGGCCGGAGGCGGTCGCGACGGCTCCGAGGCCGCCCTCGAGGCTCGCGACCCGCTCCTCGAACGCGGCGACGGTCGGGTTCGACAGGCGGGAGTAGATGTTGCCGTACTTCTGCAGGGCGAAGCGCGCCGCCGCGTCGGAGGTGTCGTCGAAGACGAACGCGCTCGTCTGGTAGATCGGCAGCGCGCGCGCTCCGGTCACCGGGTCGGGGATGTTGCCCGCGTGGATCGCACGCGTCTTGAAGCCGTACTCGCGATCTGCCATGGGATCGACGTTAGCCGCCGCTACCGACACCTCCGGGCCGGGAGCGTCGCATCCCGTAACAGAACGCGCCGCCCCCACTCGAGGACGCCGGATCAGCCCGCCGCCTGCACCGCCGCCAGCGCCATTGCCGCGATGGCCGTCCACGACGCGAACGCCACGACCAGCGCGCGCCATCCGGTCGTCACCAGCGACCGGAGCCGCACGGCGCTCCCGAGCGCGAACAGCGCGGCGGCGAGCAGCCAGGTCTGCGCGACATCGGCGGCGGCGAGGATCTCGGGTGCCACCGGGAGGAACGAGCGCACCAGCACGGCGGCGAGGAACCCGACGACGAACAGCGGCACGATCGCCGGTCGCGCCCCGGTGCCGCCGTCGCCCGCGCGCCGGGAGAGCGCCGCCGCGACCGCGACCATCGGCGCGAGCATCACGACCCGCGTCAGCTTGACGACGACGGCGATCGCGAGCGCCGAGGCGCCGGCGACCTGAGCCGTCGCGACCACCTGCCCCACGTCGTGCACCGAGGCACCGACCCAGTGCCCGTACGCGACGTCCGAGAGGCCGAGCGGCTGCTGCAGCGCCGGCAGGACGGCGATCGCGAGGGTCCCGCAGAGCGTCACCAGCGCGATCGGAGTGGCCTGCTCCTCCTCCTTCGCCCGCATCGCTCCCGCCATCGCGCCGATCGCGGACGCGCCGCAGATCGAGAACCCCGCGGCCAGCAGCAGCGGCTCCTTGCCGGGCAGCCGCAGCGCCCGCCCGAGGGCGTAGGTGAACGCGAAGGTGGCGAGCACGATCCCGACGACCACGAGGATCGCCCCCGCGCCGAGCCCGGCGATGTCGACGAGGGAGAGCTTGAGCCCCAGCAGCACGATCCCCGTGCGCATCAGGGTGCGCGACGAGAACTTCAGCCCCGGGGCGAGGCGGCCGAGCGCCGCCCGGGCGGCGGGGAGCTGCCCCACGAGGATCCCGAGCGCCACCGCCGCCGTCAGCATCGGCACCGCGGGGAACGCCGCGTGCACCGCGGACGCGATCAGCGCCGCGAGCGCGCAGACCGCGACTCCCGGTCCGAGGCGACGGAGCGCCGTGCTCAGACCCACGACGGCAGCCACATGTGCGCCTGCCAGAACGCGAACGAGGTCTGCTGACCCGTCCAGAGCGGATAGAAGTAGGCCGTCAGCGCCGCTGCGAGCACGACGAAGACTCCGACGACCACGATCCCCGTGGTGCGCCTGCGTCTCTCGTCGCCGGGGGAGCCGAGCACGATCCCAGCCGTCAGGGCGAGCGCGAGCATCATGTAGGGCTCGAAGACCACGCAGTAGAACTGGAAGACGGTGCGGTCGAGGTAGAGCATCCACGGCAGGTAGCCGGCGACGATCCCCATCAGCACGAAGCCGGCGCGCCACTCGCGGTAGCGGGCGAAGCGGTAGAGCAGGTAGCCGAGGGCGATCACTCCGGCGTACCAGATCAGCGGATTCGCCACCGAGGTGATCGCCTCGTCGCAGCGCGCCGCCGTGCAGCCGTCGACCCCGGTCGCCTGGTCGACGAAGTACATGCTCGTCGGGCGCTGCATCAGCAGCCACGTCAGCGGGCTCGCCTGGTAGGGGTGCGTGGCCCGCAGATTGATCGAGTAGTCGTACATCTGCACGTGGTAGTGCCAGAGGCTCTGAGCCCAGTCGGGCACCCACGCGAGGGCGCCCGTCCAGGCGTTGCCCGGGGCCTCCGTCGCCCACTGCCGCGCCCAGCCGCCGGAGGTGCGCAGCCAGCCGAGCCAGGTCGCGAGGTAGGCCACGAGCGCGATCGGCACCACCAGGAGGAAGGTGACCGGCCCCTGCTTGAGGACCGCGCCGCTGCCCCAGAACGGCACGCCCGCCCGGCGGCGCATCATCGCGTCGACCAGGACCGAGTAGAGGCCGTAGGCGGCGAGGAAGTAGATCCCGGTCCACTTCACCCCGGCGGCGAGGCCGAAGAAGACACCGGCGGTGAGCAGCCACGGCCGCCACCAGAGCACGGGCCCCCAGGTCGGCAGGGCGCCGGCCGCCACCTTCTCGGCCAGCCGCAGCTCGGCCCAGCGCCGGTCGAGGAGGACGGCCGCGACTCCGCACAGGGCCACGAACATCAGGATGCCGTCGAGCAGCGACACCCGCGACATCACGATCGCGTGGCCGTCGAGCCCGAGGAAGAGGCCGGCGAGAGAGGCGATCAGCGTCGAGCGGAAGAGCAGCTTCGCGATGACGATGACCAGGGCGACCGCGAGGATCCCGACGAACGCCGTCGAGATCCGCCAGCCGACACTGTCGTCGGCACCGAGCACGCCCATGCCGAGCCCGATGATCCACTTGCCCAGCGGCGGGTGCACCACGAACGAGGGAGCGCCGGTGAAGACGTCGACGGTGCCGGTCGCGAAGCCGGGGTCGGAGTTCTCGGGCCAGGCGCCCTCGAAGCCGAGGTTCCAGAGCGTCCAGGCGTCCTTCACGTAGAAGGTCTCGTCGAAGACGAGCGTGCGGGGGTGGCCGAGGTTCCAGAGCCGCAGGACCGCGGCGACCACGACGACCAGCAGCGGGAGCCCCAGGTCGTAGAGCCGGCGTCGTCCGGGGGTGGTGACGAGGCGCCCGAAGACGTCGTCGAACCACGAGCCGCGCGGCACGTCGGGGCGCACCCGCGGGGTCGACGCCGCGGTCTCGGCGGGATCGAGCGGTACCGATCGCGTCGATCCGGCGGAGTCGAGGAGCAGGTCGTCGAAGTCGCGCTGCGGTCGGTCCGTCACTCGGCCATGCTAACCGGGCGGCGACACCCGCCCTCCGCGAGATCGCGCGGATCGGCCGGATCCGTCGACATCCGGCCGAGCGGGCCGCGGCGGCGACTCGGCCCAGGGCCCCCGCGAGACTCCCGGCTGGGAGGATGGCCGCATGATCATCCTCGCCGGCACGCCCATCGGAAACCTCGGCGACGCCTCGAGGCGGCTGGTGGAGGCGCTCTCGACCACGAAGCACATCGCGGCCGAGGACACCCGCGTCACGATCCAGCTCCTGCGCGCCCTCGGCATCGTGAACCGGCCGACCCTCTACGCCCTGCACGACCACAACGAGCGCGAGCGCGCGGCCGAGCTGGTCGAGCTCGCCCGCGAGGAGGACCTCCTCGTGCTCAGCGACGCGGGCATGCCCACGGTGTCCGACCCGGGCTACCACCTCGTCGAGACCGCGGTCGCCGCGGGAGTCGCCGTGACCGCGCTGCCAGGCCCGTCGGCGGTGCTGATGGCGCTCGCCGTCTCGGGCCTGCCGACCAACCGCTTCAGCTTCGAGGGCTTCCTGCCCCGCAAGCACGGGGAGCGGATCTCGACCTTCCGCGCCCTGGTCGACGAGCGCCGCACCATGGTCTTCTTCGAGTCGCCGCACCGCATCGGCGACGCGCTCGCGGATCTCGTCGAGGTGATGGGCCCCGAGCGCCGGGTCGTCGTCTGCCGCGAGCTGACGAAGATGTTCGAGGAGGTGCGCCGCGGCCCGGCCGCCGAGCTGGCCGAGTGGGCCGCCGGCGGGCTGCGCGGCGAGATCTGCCTCGTGGTCGAGGGCGCCCCTGTGCGGGAGGCGTCGCTCGAGGACGCCCTGCTCGCCGTCCTCGAGCGGGTCGCGGCGGGAGACCGCCTCAAGGAGGCGTCGGCCGAGGTCGCCGAGCACACCGGCCTCTCGCGCCGCGCCCTCTACGAGGCGGCGCTCGCCTCCCGCCGCGCCTGAGCGCTGCGCGGCCCCTGCGTCACACACCGGGAGGCGTCCCGCGCGAAGAATAGGATGGTCGCCATGTCCGACGGCGCCTCCTTCTATCTCACGACCCCGATCTTCTACGTGAACGACGTCCCGCACATCGGGCACGCGTACACCGAGGTCGCCGCCGATGTGCTGACGCGCTGGCACCGCCAGGCGGGTGACGACACCTGGCTGCTCACCGGCACCGACGAGCACGGCCAGAAGATCCTGCGCACGGCGACCGCGAACGGCACGACGCCGAAGGAGTGGGCCGACCGCCTCGTGCAGACCGCCTGGCAGCCGCTGCTCGAGACCATCGACATCGCCAACGACGACTTCATCCGCACCACCGACGAGCGCCACGAGGTCAACGTGCAGCGCTTCCTGCAGAAGCTCTACGACGAGGACGCCGTCTACACCGGCGAGTACGAGGGCTACTACTGCGTCGGCTGCGAGGAGTACAAGCAGCTCTCGGACCTCGAGGAGGGCACCGGCGACTACATCGGGCAGTACGTCTGCAAGATCCACTCGAAGCCTGTCGAGCTGCTCAAGGAGAAGAACTACTTCTTCAAGATGAGCCAGTACACCGAGCGCCTGCTCGCGCTCTACGAGGAGCGCCCCGACTTCATCCAGCCGGAGTCGGCGCGCAACGAGGTCGTCAGCTTCGTGCGCGCGGGTCTCGCCGATCTGTCGATCTCGCGCTCGAGCTTCGACTGGGGCGTCAAGGTGCCGTGGGACGACTCGCACGTCGTCTACGTCTGGTTCGACGCGCTGCTCAACTACATCACCGCCGTCGGCTACGGCCAGGACGAGGCCGAGTTCGAGCGCCGCTGGCCCGCCACCCACATCGTCGGCAAGGACATCCTCCGCTTCCACGCGGTGATCTGGCCCGCGATGCTGATGGCCGCCGGGCTCGAGGTGCCCAAGCAGGTCTTCGGCCACGGCTGGCTGCTCGTCGGCGGCGAGAAGATGTCGAAGTCGAAGCTCACCGGCATCGCGCCCGAGCAGATCACCGACACCTTCGGCTCCGACGCGTTCCGCTACTACTTCATGCGCGCGATCACCTTCGGGCAGGACGGCTCGTTCTCGTGGGAGGACCTGTCGGCCCGCTACCAGGCCGAGCTCGCGAACGGCTTCGGCAACCTCGCCTCCCGGGTGATCGCGATGCTGCACCGCTACTACGACGGCGTCGTCCCCGAGTCGGGCGCGCCGACCGAGGCGGAGGAGCGCGTCCGGCGCACCGTCAGGGAGGCGGCGACCACGGCCGACCACGCGATCGACGCACTCGCGATCCACGACGCCATCACGGCGGTGTGGACCATCGTCGACGAGCTCAACGGCTACATCACCGAGCAGGAGCCGTGGGCACTGGCGAAGGCGGGCGACCGCGAGCGCCTCGGCACCGTGCTCTACACGGCGTCGGAGGGGCTGCGCGCCCTCGCCGTGCTGCTCTCGCCGGTCGTGCCCCGCGCGACGACCCTGCTCTGGGAGGCGCTCGGCGTCGAGGAGTCCCTCGGCGCGCTCACCGCGCAGCGCCTCCGCGAGGCGGGGGAGTGGGGCCAGCTGCCCGTCGGCACGACGGTCGGGGCCCTCGCCCCCCTCTTCCCGCGCATCGAGGTGCCGGCCGTCTGACCCCGGCGGTGCCGTCGGATCGGCATCGAGGGAACCCCGGACCGTCGAGGGAGCCGGCACCACCGGGCGGCCTCGACGGTCCGGGGTTCCCTCGCGAACCGTCAGGAGCACCCCGCTAGCCTGGAGCGCATGACCGACAGCCAGCACGTCCGCGCCCGCGAGAACACCTCGGGCCGCGACCTGACGTACCCGCCGCTGCCCGAAGCGCTCGTGGTCCCCGTCTACGACAACCACACGCACCTCGAGATCGCGGACGGCCTCGAGCCCCTCGACTACCGCGAGCAGCTCGACCGCGCCTCCACCGTCGGCGTCCGCGGAGTCGTCCAGGTCGGCACGGACGTCGAGACCAGCCGATGGTCGGCCGAGATGGCCGCCTCCGAGCCGCGGATGCTCGCCGCCGTCGCGATCCACCCCAACGAGGCGCCCGAGCTCGACGCGCGCGGCGAGCTCGACGACGCGCTCGCTGTCATCGCCGAGCTCGCGACCCAGCCGCGCGTCCGCGCCGTCGGCGAGACCGGGCTCGACTTCTTCCGCACCGGAGAGAGCGGTCGTCCGGCCCAGTACCGCTCGTTCGAGGAGCACATCCGCATCGCGAAGGAGACCGGGGTCGCGCTCCAGATCCACGACCGCGACGCGCACCGCGAGGTGATGGACACCCTCCGCCGCGTCGGCGCCCCCGAGCGCACCGTCTTCCACTGCTTCTCCGGCGACGCCGAGATGGCGCGGATGTGCGCGGAGGAGGGCTGGTACCTCTCCTTCGCCGGCAACGTGACCTTCAAGAACGCGGACGCGCTGCGCGAGGCGCTCGCGGTCACTCCGCGGCACCTGATCCTGGTCGAGACGGACGCGCCGTTCCTCACGCCGAGTCCGTTCCGCGGCCGCCCCAATGCGCCGTATCTCATGCCGCACACGGTGCGCGCGATGGCCGAGTACCTCGAGACCGACGTCGGACACCTCGCCGCGACGATCGCCTCCAACACCGAGCAGGTCTACGGCGAGTGGGGCGGAGAGGTCGGCTCCGAGCCGACGGAGCCCGTCGGACCGCTCGCATGAGCGGACGCCACGCCGCCGAGCCGTCGATCGCGAGCGTTCCGCGACTGCTCGGCCCGGCCGAGATCCGCGACCTCGCGCAGATCCTCGACGTCACGCCGACCAAGAAGCTCGGCCAGAACTTCGTGCACGACGCCAACACGGTGCGCCGCATCGTGAAGCTGGCGCGGGTGCAGGCCGGCGAGACCGTGGTCGAGATCGGCCCGGGCCTCGGCTCGCTGACCCTGGGCCTGCTCGAGGCGGGCGCCGGAGTCGTCGCGGTCGAGATCGACGGCCGCCTCGCCGAGCAGCTGCCCCGCACGGTCGAGCTGATGGCTCCCGGCGCCGAGCTCGAGGTGGTGCACGCCGACGCGATGCGCGTGCTCGAGCTGCCGGGCGAGCCGGCGCGGCTCGTCGCGAATCTCCCGTACAACATCTCGGTGCCGGTCCTCCTGCACTTCCTCGAGCACTTCGCGAGCATCCGCTCGGGTGTCGTGATGGTGCAGGCCGAGGTCGGGCACCGCCTGGCCGCCGCACCCGGCTCCAAGGTCTACGGCGGTCCGAGCGTCAAGGCGGCCTGGTTCGGCTCGTTCACGACCGGAGGCACCGTCTCGCGCCAGGTCTTCTGGCCGGTCCCCAACGTCGACAGCGTGCTGGTCGGCTTCGAGCGCGGCGAGGAGCCGGGCGACGAGACCCTGCGCCGGGCCGTGTTCGCGGTGATCGACGCCGCCTTCGCCCAGCGGAGGAAGATGCTCCGCCAGTCGCTCTCGTCGCTCTTCGGCGACAGCGCCGCCGCCATCGCCGCGCTCGAGGCCGCGGGCGTGCCGCAGACGGCGCGCGGCGAGGAGCTCGGCGTCGACGAGTTCGTCGCTCTCGGACGCTCGCTCGACCCGGCGCGCGTGCCGATCAGGGGCGGCTCGGTGCCGCCCGCGACCGACGACGACCTGGACGACGAGACCGACGACGAGGCGCCCTCCGACCGGGACGAGACCCGCTCCGCCACCCTGTAGCGTGGAGGCCATGGCCCCTCGCGCGACGTCGACCCGGGTCCACGCGCGGGCGCCAGGCAAGATCAACGTCTACCTCAAGGTGGGCGCGGTCCGCGACGACGGGTACCACGAGCTCGCGACCGCGTTCCAGTCGCTGTCGCTCTACGAGGACGTCTACGCGAGCGACGCCCCCGACTTCTCGGTCGAGTTCTCGGGCTCGATCGACACCGACGATCTCGCGACCGACGGCTCGAACCTCGCGATCAAGGCGGCCCGTGCGCTCGCCAGGGCGACCGGGTACCGCGGAGGCGTGCACCTCGCGATCGAGAAGAACGTCCCGATCGCCGGGGGCATGGGAGGCGGCTCGGCCGACGCCGCCGCCACCCTCCTCGCCTGCGACGCGCTCTGGGGCACCGCGTGCACCCGTGAGCAGCTGCTCGGCATCGCCTCGAGCCTCGGCGCCGACGTGCCGTTCTCGTTCACCGGAGGCACCGCGATCGGCGTCGGTCGCGGCGACGAGCTGAGCCCCGCGCTGGCGAAGGGCCGCTTCGAGTGGGTCCTCGTGCTGTCGGAGCAGGGCCTGTCGACCCCCGAGGTGTACAGCGAGCTCGACCGCCATCGCGAGCGGCACCTGCGCGACTTCCGCCCGATCGCGGCGACCCCGAGCATCGACCCGAACGTGCTGCAGGCCCTGCGCGCGGGAGACGCGGCGATGCTCGCGGACGCGATGCACAACGACCTGCAGGCCCCGGCGCTGCACCTGCAGCCGGGTCTCGCGCGGATCCTCGAGCTGGGGGAGGGGCGCGGAGCCCTCGGCGGCCTCGTGTCCGGCTCCGGGCCGACCGTGGCCTTCCTGGCGCCGGACGCCGACGCCGCCGAGGATCTGCACCGCGAGCTGACCGGCGCGCGCCTGCGGGCCGTCCGCGTGACCGGTCCGGTGCACGGCGCGCGCATCGTCTCCGGCTAGTCGCGGTCCGCGCTCGCAGCCCCGACCCGCAGTCAAGGCCCGGACTCGTGGCCTAGAGTGCCGCTCATGTCCCCCAGACGAGCCGCACTCCTCGCGATCCTCTCGGGGATCGTCGCCGCCGCAGTCGCCCTCGCGAGCGCCGAGCTCGTGGCCGTGTTCACCGGCGCGGGAGGCAGCCCGCTCGTCGCCGTCGGCGGCTTCGTCATCGACATCGTGCCGCCCGGCGTCAAGGACACCGTCATCGCGCTGTTCGGCACGGGCGACAAGGTCGTCCTGCTGGTGTCGGTGGGCGTCGCCGTCGCGCTCCTCGCGGTCGCGGCCGGACTGCTCGAGTACCGCAAGCCTCCGCTAGGCGTGCTCGTGCTCGCCGCCGTCGCGGGCCTGGGCGCCCTGGCCGCCGTCACCCGCGAGGGCGCGTCGGGTCTCGCCGCCGCCCCCAGCGTCGCCGGCATGGTCGTGGGCGCCGCGTTCCTGCGGGCCGCCGCCGCCCGCCTCCGCGGCTGGGAGGAGGAGCCCGCGCGCGGCGGCACCGACCGCCGCTCCTTCCTCCGCCTGGTCGGCATCGCCGGCGCCGCCGCCGTCGTGGTGGGCGTCGGTGCCCGGATGGTGACCGCCGCCTCCGCCGCCGTGACCGCCGTGCGGGAGGCCGTGAAGCTGCCCGCCCCCGCGAGCACCGCGCCCGCCGTCCCTGCCGCGGCGATGCTCGACGACATCGAGGGGATCACGCCCTACCTGACGTCGAACGCCGACTTCTACCGGATCGACACCGCGCTCTCGGTGCCGTCCGTCGACCCGGCCGACTGGTCGCTCCGCATCACGGGCATGGTCGAGGAGGAGGTGACGATCACCTGGGACGAGCTGCTCGCCCTCCCGCTCGAGGAGCACCTGGTCACCCTCTCGTGCGTCTCGAACGAGGTCGGCGGCGACCTGATCGGCACCGCTCTCTGGCTCGGCTACCCGATCCGCGACCTCCTCGCCCGCGCCCGGCCGCTCGCGGGCGCCGACATGGTCCTCTCGCGCAGTGTCGACGGATTCACGGCCTCCAGCCCGCTCGAGGTCCTTCAGGACGAGGGCCGGCCGAGCATTGTGGCGGTCGGGATGAACGGCGAGCCGCTCCCGGTCGAGCACGGCTTCCCGGCGCGCCTGGTCGTGCCCGGGCTCTACGGCTACGTCTCGGCGACGAAGTGGGTCACCGAGCTCAAGGTCACGACCTTCGCCGACGACGTCGCCTACTGGTCGACTCGCGGCTGGACCGAGCGCGGCCCGATCAAGATCGAGTCCCGGATCGACGTGCCACGGCAGGGCCAGGCGGTCGCCGCCGGCACCGTCGCGGTCGCCGGAGTCGCCTGGGCGCCGCACACCGGCATCGCAGGCGTGGAGGTGCAGGTCGACGGCGGCGTGTGGCAGCCCGCGCGCCTCGCCGAGGCCGTCACCGCCGACACCTGGATCCAGTGGGTCTACGAGTGGGAGGCGATCGCCGGCGACCACGTCCTCCTGGTCCGCGCGACCGACTCCGAGGGCCTGGTGCAGACCTCGGAGGAGGCGCCCCCCGCCCCCGACGGAGCCTCCGGCTGGCACATGCGCACGATCACCGTGGCCTGAGCGGGCCTCCGCAGGGCGGTCTGCGGCGTTGTCGTCGGTCGCGATGCCGCCGGTATCGCTCCCTCCTCCGCCTTGCATCCCACCGCGCGGAGGCCCGCTCAGTGATGCCGGCCCTGCTGGAGCGCCTAGGCTGGATCCCTATGGCACATCTGCTGGGCGCCGAGGCGCTCCGACTCGAGTACCCCACGCGGGTCATCTTCGACGACGTCTCCCTGGGCATCGAGGAGGGCGACCGGATCGGGATCGTCGGACGCAACGGCGACGGCAAGTCGACGCTCCTCCGCCTCCTCGCGCAGCGCATCGAGCCCGACAGCGGTCGCGTCACGCACCGCCGCGGCGTCACCCTGGGCATGCTCGACCAGGCCGACACCGTCGACGAGGACCTCACCGTCGCCCAGGCCGTCGTCGGCGGCCTCGACGAGCACGAGTGGGCCGGTGATGCACGCACCCGCGACGTGATCGCCGGGCTGCTGCGCGACGTGCCGTGGGACGGCATCGTCGGATCCCTCTCCGGAGGCCAGCGCCGTCGGGTCGCGCTCGCGAAGCTGCTCGTCGGCGACTGGGACGTCGTGTTCCTCGACGAGCCCACCAACCACCTCGACGTCGAGGGCATCGCCTGGCTCGCCGAGCACCTCAAGCGCCGCTGGGCCGTCTCCTCCGGCGGGCTCGCGGTCGTGACCCACGATCGCTGGTTCCTCGACGAGATCTGCACCGCGACCTGGGAGGTGCACGACCGCATCGTCGAGCCCTTCGAGGGCGGCTACGCGGCCTACATCCTGCAGCGCGTCGAGCGCGACCGGATGGCGTCCACGATGGAGGCCAAGCGCCAGAACCTGATGAAGAAGGAGCTCGCCTGGCTCCGCCGCGGCGCGCCCGCCCGCACGGCGAAGCCCAAGTTCCGCATCGACGCGGCCAATCAGCTGATCGAGGACGAGCCTCCGGTGCGCGACTCGGTGTCGCTCTCGCAGCTCGCCGTCTCGCGCCTGGGGAAGGACGTCGTCGACCTGCTCGACGTCACCGTCCGCTACGGCGAGCGCACCGTGCTGAACCGCATCGAGTGGCGGATCGCTCCGGGCGAGCGCACCGGCATCCTCGGCGTGAACGGGGCCGGCAAGTCCACGCTCCTCGGGCTGGTGGCCGGAAGCGTCCAGCCCACCAGCGGCAGGGTCAAGCGCGGCACGACGGTCCGCGTCGCGATCCTCGACCAGCAGCTGCGCGAGCTGACGGAGGTGCAGCACCAGCCGGTCCGGGAGATCATCGCGGAGCAGCGCACCAGCTACTCCATCGGCGGCAAGGACATGACGCCGGGCCAGCTGCTCGAGCGCCTCGGCTTCTCGAGCGCCCAGCTCTCGACGCCGGTCAAGGACCTCTCGGGTGGCCAGCGCCGCCGCCTCCAGCTGCTGCTCATCCTGCTCAGCGAGCCGAACGTGCTCATCCTCGACGAGCCCACCAACGATCTCGACACCGACATGCTGGCCGCGATCGAGGACCTCCTCGACTCCTGGCCCGGCACCCTGCTCGTCGTCTCGCACGACCGGTACCTGCTCGAGCGCGTCACCGACCAGCAGTACGCGGTGATGGACGGCGCGTTCCGGCACCTGCCGGGCGGAGTCGAGCAGTATCTCGAGCTGCGCCGCGCCCTCGAGAAGGGGGCGCCGGCCGCCGCGTCGGGAGGCGCGTCCGCCGCCGCTCCCGGTCTCGCGGGTGCCGAGCGCCGCACCGCGACGAAGGAGGTGTCGGCGATCGACAGGCGTCTCTCGAAGCTGGGGCAGCTCACAGCCGCGGTGCACGAGAAGATGGCGACCCACGACCCGGACGACTACGACGGCATCCTCGAGCTGAACGCGAAGCTCCGGACCTACGCGGACGAGACCGCCGAGCTCGAGCTGCGCTGGCTGGAGCTCTCGGAGCTGCTCGAGGCCTGAGGCCCGCGCACCATCGGCTCAGAGTTCCGCTCGCGCGCCATGGTGCGCGAGCGGAACTCCTGGCTGACGTCGCGCTCAGCCGAAGTCGAGTGAGAGCTTCCGGAGGAGCTGCGCGAGCCGCTCCTGCTGCGCGTGCGTGAGCGCGCCCAGCAGCTCCTGCTCGGCGTCGACCAGGCGGGTGATCGCGGCGTCGACGCGGGCGAGCCCGGACGGCGTCATCTGCACGAGCACGCCGCGGCCGTCGTTCGGGTCGTCGAGGCGCTCGACCAGGTCG
This sequence comes from Rathayibacter sp. VKM Ac-2803, assembly GCF_009807175.1. Taxonomy (NCBI): domain Bacteria; kingdom Bacillati; phylum Actinomycetota; class Actinomycetes; order Micrococcales; family Microbacteriaceae; genus Rathayibacter; species Rathayibacter sp. VKM Ac-2803. The sequence goes on from NZ_WUCD01000001.1 coordinate 1,811,269, forward strand.
CGCTCGACCAGGCGGTCGATGCGGTTGGTCATGGTGCCGCTGGTGACCATCGTCGCCTGCAGCAGCTGCTTCGGGCTCATCCGGTAGGGAGCGCCGGCGCGGCGGAGCGCCGAGAGGACGTCGAACTCCCACGTCTCGAGCTCGGAACGGCCGAAGGCGATGCCGCGGGCGCGCTCGAGCTGCTTGGCGAGCCTCCGCATGCGCGAGAAGACCTGCAGGGGAGTGAAGTCGAGGTCGGGCCGCTCGCGCACCCAGGCGTCGACGATCCCGTCGACCTCGTCATTCGCACTCACCCCTCCATTCTGGCGGGTGGACGCCCTCCGTCGTGCCGGCGGCGACCGCTGTTGACATCAACGGCTATAGCCTCTAGCTTGTGGCTATCCGCATTAGCCGACTGGAGGACGACATGACCGAGTTCCTGACCCTGGACGAAGGCACCATCGCGTACGACCTGACGGGAGAGGGACCCCTCGTGGTGCTCGCCCACGGCATGGGCGACAGCCGCCACTCCTACCGCTTCATCGTCCCGGCCCTCGTCGCCGCGGGCTACCGCGTCGCCAACGTCGACCTCCGCGGATGCGGCGAGTCCAGCGTCGACTGGAAGGGCTACAGCCGTACGGACATCGCCGGCGACCTGGTCGCCCTCGTCCGCCACCTCGGCGGCCCGGCCGTCCTCGTCGGCCAGTCGATCAGCGGCGGTGCGGCGACGATCGCCGCCGCCACGGCGCCCGACCTCGTCGTCGGCCTCGCCGAGCTCGCTCCCTTCACGCGCAAGCAGTCGATGGACTTCGGGGGGCTCCTGCGGGTGAAGAAGCACCGCGCCGGCACGATCGAGCTGGCGAAGGTCATGATGACCGGCAGCCTGAAGGGGTGGCTCGCCTACCTCGACCTGGCGATCCCCACGAAGCCCGTCGACTGGGCCCGCGAGCGCGCCCGGATCGAGACGAGCCTGAGCCGCCCCGAGCGGATGCGCGTGCTGAAGGCCATGACCACGACCACTCCGGCCGACGCCGGAGCCCAGCTGGGCAACGTGACGTGCCCGGTGCTCATCGTCGAGGGCGGCGCCGACCCCGACTGGGCCGACCCGCGCGCCGAGGGCGAGCGGATCCTCGCCGATCTGCCCGCCGGCCTCGGCGAGCTCGCCGTCATCGACGGCGCCGGCCACTACCCGCACACCGAGACCCCCGACGAGCTGCTCCGACTGCTCCTGCCCTTCCTCGGCCGGACCCTCGCCGCCACGCGCCGCGCCTAGAGCCGGGCTCGACGCCGCGATCGTCACGGAGGCCGGCGCGGCCCTCGCCGACGAGCGGGGCCTCGGTCGGCTCAGCACGAGCGCCGTCGCCGATCGGCTCGGGGTCGGGAACCCGTCGCTGTACGAGCACGTCGACGGCCTCGCCGCCCTCGAGCGCCGCATCGCGGTCCGCGCGGCGACGGAGGTGGGGGACCCGACCCTCCCGCCCGACGCCGCGGAGTGCGGGTCGAGCGCGGGCGGATGGCAGGATGGACGGCGCGCGCGAGCGCAGTCCGCCATGGTGTAACGGCAGCACGGCAGCCTTTGGAGCTGTCCGGTCCAGGTTCGAATCCTGGTGGCGGAGCAGGGTCCACCCGCGCGGGTCGGCCCCGGAGGAGAACGAGACATGGTCGACAGCACGCTCGCGGTCGTGATCCTGGCCGCCGGTCAGGGCACCCGGATGAAGTCCCGCACCCCGAAGGTCCTGCACCGGCTGGCGGGTCGCCCGCTGCTCGGGCACGTCCTCGACACCGCGGCCTCTCTCGACGCCGCCCACGTCGTCACCGTCGTCCGCCACGAGCGCGCGCGGGTGGCGGAGGCGGTCCTCGAGCACACCCCCGCGGCCCTCGTAGTCGATCAGGACGAGGTGCCCGGCACCGGCCGTGCGGTCGAGCTCGGCCTCGCGGCGCTGCCCGACGACTTCGACGGGACGGTCGTGGTGCTCAGCGCCGACGTCCCCCTCCTCGACGCCACGACCCTCCGCCGCCTCGTCGACGAGCACCTCGCCGCTGCGAACGCGCTGACGATGCTCTCGTGCGTGCTCGAGGACCCGACCGGGTTCGGGCGCATCGTGCGCGCGGGCGACGGCGGATTCGCCTCCATCGTCGAGCAGAAGGACGCGAGCGACGCCGAGCTCGCCCTCACCGAGACCAACGCCGGGGTGTACGCGTTCGACGCCGCCGCCCTCCGCTCGGTGATCGGCGCGATCGGCACCGACAACGCCCAACGCGAGAAGTACCTGACGGACGCCGCTGCCGCGCTCAAGGCAGCGGGTCGCGCCATCGAGGCCGTCCCCGTGCAGGACCGCTGGCTCGTCGCCGGCATCAACGACCGCGCCCAGCTCGCCGACGCGGCGCTCGAGCTCAACGCCCGCATCGTGCGGCGCTGGCAGCTCGCCGGGGTCACGATCCAGGACCCGGCGACCACCTGGATCGACGTGGACGCCGTCCTCTCACCCGACGTCGAGATCCTCCCCGGCACCCAGATCAAGGGACCGACCGTCATCGCCTCCGGCGCGATCATCGGCCCCGACACCACCCTCGACGCGTGCGAGATCGGCGAGGACGCCGTGGTGAAGCGCTCCGACGCCACCCTCGCCGTGATCGGCGCCCGCGCCCAGGTCGGGCCGTTCTCCTACCTCCGTCCCGGCACCGTCCTCGGCGCCCGCGGCAAGATCGGCACCTACGTCGAGACGAAGAACGCCACCATCGGCGCCGGCTCGAAGGTGCCCCACCTCTCGTACGTCGGCGACGCGACGATCGGCGAGGAGTCGAACATCGGCGCCGGCTCGATCTTCGCCAACTACGACGGAGTGACCAAGGCCGCCTCGATGGTGGGGTCCCATGTGCGGGCCGGGTCGCACAACGTCTTCGTCGCCCCGGTTAGAATCGGCGACGGAGCGTACACGGGCGCCGGCACGGTCATCCGCAAGGACATCCCAGCCGGAGCCCTCGGGATCACCGTCGCTCCGCAGCGCAACATGGCCGGATGGGTGCAGACCCACCGCCCGGGAACCGCGTCGGCCACCGCCGCCGAGGCAGCCCTGGCGTCGGAGCCCACGGGCACCGAGCCGGCCACCGGAGGAAGCGGAGCACAGTGACGGCCATCACCGCCAGCAACAAGAAGAGCCTGGTCCTCGTCTCGGGGAGGGCGCACCCGGCGCTGGCGGAGCAGGTCGCCGCCGAGCTCGGCACCGAGCTCGTGAACACCGAGGGCCGCACCTTCGCCAACGGCGAGCTGTACGTGCGCTACGGCGACAGCGTCCGCGGAGGCGACGTGTTCGTCATGCAGTCGCACACCTCGCCGATCAACGAGTGGCTCATGGAGCAGCTCATCATGGTCGACGCGCTCAAGCGCGCCTCGGCCAAGCGCATCACGGTCGTCGCACCGTTCTACCCCTACGCCCGGCAGGACAAGAAGGGTCGCGGCCGCGAGCCGATCTCGGCCCGCCTCGTCGCCGACCTCTTCAAGGCCGCCGGAGCCGACCGGATCATGTCGGTCGATCTGCACGCCGCGCAGATCCAGGGCTTCTTCGACGGGCCCGTCGACCACCTCTTCGCCATGCCGGTGCTCCTCGAGCACTTCCGCGAGAAGCTCGACCCGTCGACCCTCACCATCGTCTCGCCCGACATGGGCCGCGTCCGCGTCGCCGACATCTGGAGCGACAAGCTCGGCGTGCCGCTCGCGATCATCCACAAGCGCCGCGACCCCAAGGTCGCCAACCAGGTCTCGGTCCACGAGATCGTCGGAGAGGTCGCCGGCCGCGTCTGCCTCCTCGTCGACGACCTCATCGACACCGGCCGCACCATCGCCAAGGCGGCCGAGGCCCTCAAGGCCGCCGGCGCCGTCGGAGTCGTCGTGGCCGCGACCCATGCGGTCTTCTCCGACCCGGCCCGCGAGCTGCTCAGCTCCGAGTTCATCGACTCCGTCGTCGTCACCGACACCCTCCCCCTCCCCGAGGAGAAGCGCTGGGACCGCCTCACGATCCTCCCCATCGCCCCGCTGCTCGCGCGGGCGATCCACGAGGTCTTCGATGACGGCTCCGTCACCTCCATGTTCGACGGCGACGCGTAGCGGGTCTCGGCACGGCCATCTGCGGCGTTGTCCTCGGTCGCGATACCGCCGGTATCGCTTCCTCGTCCGCCTTGCGATCGACCGCCCCGAGGCGCGCTCAGCGGCTTCGGGCGTGGAGTGGCTCCGCCCTGCTGGTCGAGTAGCCCCGCAGGGGCGTATCGAGACCCACTAGCGTCAGCAGATCAGGCTTCGGCCCTTGTCTTCTGACGGACGTGGATCTCGATACGCCCGCTGCGCGGGCTACTCGATCAGCGAGCGGGCGGCGGGAGAAGTCGGCGTCCGTGCCGAGCCTGCTGGTCGAGTAGCCCCGCAGGGGCGTATCGAGACCCACCGGCGTCAGCAGATCAGGCTTCGGCCCTTGTCTTCTGACGGACGTGGATCTCGATACGCCCGCTGCGCGGGCTACTCGATCAGCGCGGAGAGCGGCGGGAGAAGCCGGCGCCGAGCATGCTGGTCGAGTAGCCCTGCAGGGGCGTATCGAGACCCACCGGCGTCACCAGATCAGGCTTCGGCCCTTGTCTTCTGACGGATGTGGATCTCGATACGCCCGCTGCGCGGGCTACTCGACCAGCGAGCGGGCGGCGGGAGAAGCCGGCGTCCGTGCCGAGCTTGCTGGTCGAGTAGCCCTGCAGGGGCGTATCGAGACCCACCGGCGTCAGCAGATCGGGCTTGAGTCCCGGCCTTCGGACGGACGTGGATCTCGATACGCCCGCTGCGCGGGCTACTCGATCAGCGCGGAGGGCGGCAGGAGAATCCGGCGCCGAGCATGCTGGTCGAGTAGCCCCGCAGGGGCGTATCGAGACCCACCGGCGTCAGCAGACCAGGCTTCAGCCCTGCCCTTCTGACGGATGTGGATCTCGATACGCCCGCTGCGCGGGCTACTCGATCAGCGAGGAGAGGGTGGGCTCCATCGACGAGGTGGGCCGATCGGCGAGGAGGGGACCTTCGCTCCGCTCTCGCCTCCCGGCCACGGCGGGACCGACGAGGTGGGCGATCGCTAGGGTGAGCGAGTGGCTGTGCGATCGGATCAGACCCGGACGGGGGGTCCGAAGCGTGCGCCGCGAGAGCCGGTGTGGGTGGTGGGGCTCGCGGGGCTGTTCCTCGTCTGGTCGCCCGCGGCGCTCGAGGCCGGCTGGTGGCTGCTCCTCGGGCTCGCGATCGCGACGGTCGCGGCGATCCTCGGCGTCCTCGCGGACGCAGGCCGGGCCGCGGAAGACGGGCCGACGGGGGAGTGGCTGGGGCTCGCGGGCCGGGCGCTCGGCTCCGCCGCCCTCGCGCTCACGGCCGCCGAGTCGGTGGTCGGCGCGAGCGCTCGCCCGGTCGCGATCCTCCTCCTGGTCGCGGTCACGCTCTTCGTCGTGCGCGGGGGAGTGCTCCGCCAGCGCCTGGCGGTGACCCTCGGTGCGCTCGTCGGACTCCTCCTCCTCGCCGCGGTCGTGATCGTGCTGGTCACCCCTCCGAGCGCGGCGTCGTCCGATCTGATCCTCGGCGGTCCCGAGGGGGCGGTCTCGGCGGCCGCCTTCCTGCTCCTCCTCTTCCCGACGGCGGCGCCCGGATCGAGGACCGGCGGCTCGCTGATCCGCATCGCCGTCACCGCCGTGCTCGCCGCGCTGATCGGCACCGGGCTCCTGCTCCTCGTGGGGCCCGGGACGCTCGCGGCGGCCGCGGCCCCGTTGCGCGCCTCCGTGGCGGGGACGGCGGCGGAGGTGCCGGTCGCGATCGCGGCGGTGGTCGCCTCCCTCCTCGCGCTCGTCGTGCTGGCGAGACGGGACGCCTCGGCGCTGGTGCGCCTCGCCGACGAGGGCGAGATCCCCCGGCCGTTCGCCGCCCGCAACCGCCGGACCGGCGTGCCGTCGGCGGTCCAGCTCGTGGTGTGCCTCGTCTCGGTGCTCGCCGTGGTGATCCTCGACGCGGATGCGCTGCTCGCCTTCGCGATCGGCGCGGCCTTGGTCGCGTCGACCCTCCGCCGCCTCGACCGGGGCGCGAGGGGAGTGTCCTGGGCCGCGGTCGTCTGGGCCGCGATGGCGCTGCTGCTCCTGCTGGCCCTGCCCTCGGCGACGGCCGCCGCGGTGGCCATCGTGCTCGCGGGGCTCCTGATCGTCCGCGCGTTCCGGCGCTGACCGCTCAGCGTCCGGCGCCCGACACCTCGTCGAGGGCGCGGCCCGGGAGTCGCAGCGACAGCGGATCCGCTCGCACCCGGTCGAGACCGGAGCGCACAGCGCCGAGCGCGACGGCCTGGTCGCCGAGTGTGGAGGCCAGGATCCGCGGCGCCGGGGCGTGCACTCGGCCGACCAGCCGCCGTGCCACGTCGGCGAGCAGCGGCTGAGCGGAGGCGGCGAGTGCGCCGCCCACGACGATGAGCGAGACGTCGAGCAGGTTCGCCAGGGTCGCGGCCACGTTCGTCAGGCGCTCGGCGAGCCGGTCGACGACCTCCTGAGCGAGCGGGTCGCCCGCCTCCGCGGCGGCGAAGACCTGCTCCGCTCCAGGAGCGTCCCTCCGATCGAGGAGCGATGCGGGATGCCCGGGGACGGCCATCGCCTCGTGCGCCCAGTGCCGGGCGAGCGCCGCGATGCCCTCGGCCGAGCCGACGCCCTCGACCAGGTCGAGGTAGCGCATCTCGCCGGTGAGTCCGCGGGCACCGCGCAGCAGGCGTCCGCCCAGGACGACGCCTCCGCCGAGCCGTTCGCCGGAGAGCAGGGCGAGGTAGTCGTCGGCATCGACGGCCGCTCCGCGCCACCCCTCGGCGAGGGCGGCGAGGTTGGCGTCGTTGTCGACCACCGCCTCCCAGCCGCGGTCGGCGAACCGGTCGGCGAGCCCGGGGTTCATCACGCCCCAGAAGTCGTTGTCGCCCTCGGGCGAGCGACCGCGGGCGTCGACCGGTGCGGGGACGCCGAACGTGATCGCGAGGACACCGGAGTCGCTGATCCCCGCCTCGGCGAGGGTGCGGTCGAGGACCCGCTCGATGTCGGCGATGCGGCGCTCGCGGGGGATGTCCTCGACGTGCTCGTGCGCGACCGGCTCGGTGCGCCGGGCGACGGTCTCGCCGAGCAGGTCGGCGACGAAGACCCCGACGCTGTGCTGACCGGCGTCGACGCCGACGACCACACCTGCGTCGCGCCGGAGTGAGTACCGGCGGGCCGGTCGCCCCTTGACGTAGTCGCCGGCGGCGCGCTGGTTCTCGAGCTCCTGGAGCCAGCCGAGCTCGATGAGGTCGTCGCAGACGGCGATCACGGTCGAGCGGGTCAGTCCGGTGCGCTCGATGAGATCGGAGGCGGTGAGGGGCGCTCCGCTCCAGGCCTGCCCGAGGACCTCGAGGGCGTTGCGGCGCCGCTGGAACGAGAACGTGGTGACCTCGGACATCCGCTGCACCTCCCTCTTGACCCCGGGCGGATCGGCTGCAACAGTACATCGCGTACTAGATTTTCTCATTAGATTTAGTCGACACAGCAACTTATCCACGATCCACGGGAGACGACGACGTGCCCCTTTCACCCTCCACCGCCGGCGGACTCAGCCGGCGCGCCCTCCTCGCGGTCGCGGGAGCCGGCGCCGCGGCGCTCGGCCTGTCGGCCTGCGCCTCGCCCGGCTCCTCGGGCGGCGTGACCGAGATCACCTTCTTCCAGTCCAAGCCCGAGGTCATCGGCTACTTCGGCGACGTGATCGACCGCTTCCACGCGTCGCAGTCGCGGATCCGCGTCGTCCACGACTTCTCCTCGAACCTCTCGGCCGGCTTCGTGCGGAGCAACCCGCCCGACCTCGGCTGCCTCAACTACAACTTCGAGGTGGCGCGCTTCGTCGAGCGGGGCGCCCTCAGCGATCTGTCCGACATGCCGGAGGCGAAGCGGATCAATCCCGCGATCCAGCCGCTGATCGAGCAGACCGCGGCCTACCCGGATCGCACGAGCGTCCTGCCGTACTCGCTGATGATGGCCGCGGTGCTCTACAACCGCGACATCTTCGCGGCGCAGGGGCTCGAGGTGCCGACGACGTGGACCGAGTTCCTCGCGGTCTGCGAGGCGCTCACCGCCGCGGGCATCACCCCGATCTACGGCACCTACAAGGATCCGTGGACGGTCGCGCAGGGCCTGTTCGACTACTCCGTCGGCGGCACCGTCGACCTCGAGGCCTTCTTCTCGCAGCTGAAGGAGCAGGGCGCCGACGTCGGAGCCGGCTCCCCGGTGTCGTTCGAGAAGGACTTCGCCGCCCCGGTCGACCAGATGCTGCAGGTCGCCGCGTACTCGAACCCCAACGCGGCGAGCCGCGCCTACGGAGACGGCAACCTCGCGTTCTCGAACGGCGAGGCCGCGATGCTGTTCCAGGGTCCGTGGGCGCTGAGCGAGATCGCCAAGACGGCGCCCGACCTCTCGATCGGCGCGTTCCCGCTGCCGATGACCGACGATCCCGACGACCGCCGGGTGCGGGTCAACGTCGACCTCGCCCTCTGGATCCCCGAGGCCTCCGAGAAGAAGGAGGCGGCGCGCGAGTTCCTGGCCTTCCTGATGCAGCCCGAGATCATCGACGCGTACAACGCCGACAACAACGCGTTCGGCGTCACGACCGACGCGCCCCCGGTGACGCAGCCGACCCTCGTCGAGCTGCAGGAGTTCTACGACCGCGCCGCGTTCAGCCTCGGGGCCTCGCAGCTCGTGCCGCAGAACATCCCGCTGCAGAACTACCTCCAGGGCATCGTGCTCGGCTCCGACCCCGCGTCGACGCTGCGCACCGTCGACGCCGACTGGGCGCGCATCGCGTTCCGCTCCTGACCCCCCGCTTCCCACCACCTCTCAGAGACGAGACACCCATGGCACTCCAGGCCCCCACCCGAGCGGAGGCGCGCCCGACCGAGGCGCCCCGCCCGGCCGCCCCGCAACGGCGCCGGCAGCGCACCGACAGGACCTTCCTCCTGTATCTGCTGCCCGCGCTCGTGCTCTTCACGCTCGCGATCACCCTGCCCGCGGCGATGGGCGTCTTCTTCAGCTTCACCGACTCGATCGGCTTCGGCGAGTGGTCCTTCATCGGATTGACGAACTACGTCGCACTGTTCTCGGACCCGGCGATCGCCGCCTCCTACGGCTTCACGGTCCTGCTCGCCCTGGTCACCGTCGTGGCGGTGAACGTCGTCGCGTTCCTGCTCGCGATCGCTCTCACGTCGCAGATCCGCGGCAAGGTCGCCCTCCGCGCCGTGTTCGTGCTGCCGATGGTCGTCTCGGGCATCATCATCGCGTTCGTCTTCAACTTCCTGTTCTCGAACTCGCTGCCCGCCTTCGCCGAGTCGATCGCCTTCACGCCGCTCGCCAGCAGCATGCTGGCCGACCCGAACCTCGCGTGGCTCGCGATCGTGATCGTGACCGCCTGGCAGGCGGTCCCCTCCGCCCTGCTGATCTACATCGCCGGGGTGCTCTCCATCCCCGGAGACGTCTACGAGGCCGCATCGCTCGACGGCGCCTCCGCCTGGGGTCAGCTGCGCTCGATCACCCTCCCGCTCGTCGCGGGCTACGTCGTGATCAACCTCGTGATCGGCTTCAAGAACTTCCTCAACTCGTACGACATCATCGTCGGCCTCACCGACGGCGGCCCCGGAACCTCGACCCGCAGCGTCGCGATGACGATCTTCTCGGGCTTCACCAGCGGCGACTACGCCTACCAGATGGCCAACGCCACGATCTTCTTCCTCATCGCGCTCGTGATCGCGCTCGTGCAACTGCGCGTCTCGCGCGGAAAGGCGGCCTTCTGATGACCAGCCAGGTCCCCCTCGCCCCGTCCCTCCCCGGAACCCGGCCGGCGGTGAACGCCGACGCCCGCCGCGGCGCCCGGCGGAAGCGCTCCAGCCTCCTCCTCACGATCGTGCTCGCGATCTGCGCCCTCTCGGTGATCGGTCCGCTCTGGGTCACGCTCACGATGGCCTTCAAGACCACGGCGCAGGCGGTCGACGGCAACGCCTTCTCGATCCCGCTGCCGTTCTCGGTCGACGGCTTCGTGCAGGCGTGGAACCTCACCGACTTCCCGCGCGGCTTCGCGATCTCGGTGCTCGTGTCGGCGATCACGGTCGGCGGCACCATCGTCCTCAGCGCGCTGGCCGCGTTCGCCATCTCGCGCAACTGGGACAAGCGCTTCTACCGCTGGTCGTTCTTCTACCTGCTGGCCGCGATGTTCCTGCCGTTCCCGGTGCTCGCGCTCTCGCAGGTGTCGCTCACCGGGTTCGTCGGCCTCGACAACCCGATCGGCGTCGCGATCCTGCACGTGATGTTCCAGCTCTCGTTCAGCGTGATGCTGTTCACCGCGTTCCTCCGCTCGCTGCCGGAGGAGCTCGAGGAGAGCGCCCGCCTCGACGGGGCGTCGACGAACCAGGTGTTCTGGCGGCTGGTGTTCCCGCTGCTCGCCCCGATGAGCGCGACGGTCGGCATCTTCGCCTTCCTCGCCTCCTGGAACGACTTCATGATGCCGTCGCTGATCACCTCCGACCCGTCGCTGCAGACGCTGCCGGTGCTGCAGAAGATCTTCCAGACCCAGTTCAGCAACGACTACAACGTCGCCTTCGCCTCCTACCTGATGGCGATGGCGCCGGCGATCATCGTCTACCTCTTCACCCAGCGCTGGGTCATGTCCGGCGTCACTCAGGGCGCGATCAAGTAGGGCACGCGGGCCTCGGGGCGGCCATCTGCGGCGTTGTCGTCGGTCGCCGTAGCTCCGCTACGACTCCCTCCTCCGCCTTGCAGCTGACCACCCCGAGACCCGCGGGCTCAGCTCCGGGGGACGCGGTAGGCGGTGGGCCGCGCTGCGCGCGAGCCAGGGAAAGCCGCGCTGTGCGCGAGCAGGGGAAGGCCGCGCTGCGCGTGAGCCGCATGGGCAGCCTCTGCTGATCGAGTAGGCCGCGCAGCGGGCGTAACGAGGTCCACGTCCTCAGCGGGGTGGCGTGAACGGAACAGACCAATCAAGGGAAGGAAACACGTGACAGACACGGTGCTCACGAGGAGCGGGACGAAGGACGACGCGCTGTGGTGGCGGCAGGCGGCGGTGTACCAGATCTACCCGCGGAGCTTCGCGGATGCGAACGGGGACGGGATCGGGGATCTCGCGGGGATCATCCAGCGCATCCCGTACCTGAGGGAGCTCGGGGTGGACGCGGTCTGGCTCAGCCCGTTCTACCCGTCGGCGCTCGCCGACGGCGGCTACGACGTGGCCGACTACCGCGACGTCGACCCGCGGATCGGGACGCTCGCCGAGTTCGACGAGATGACGGCGCTGCTGCACGAGGCGGGCCTCCGTGTGATCGTCGACATCGTGCCGAACCACTCCTCCGACCTGCACCCGTGGTTCCAGGAGGCGCTCGCCGCCCCGAAGGGATCGCCCGAGCGGGAGCGCTACGTGTTCCGCGACGGCCGCGGCACCGACGGAGCCCTGCCGCCGAGCGACTGGGAGTCGGTCTTCGGCGGCCCGGCCTGGGAGCCGGTCGGTGACGGACAGTGGTACCTGCACCTGTTCGCGAAGGAGCAGCCCGACTGGAACTGGGCGAACCGCGAGATCCGCGACGACTTCCTCCGGACTCTCCGCTTCTGGTCCGACCGCGGGGTCGACGGCTTCCGGATCGACGTCGCGCACTCGCTGGTGAAGGATCTGACCGAGCCGCTCGCCGCCTCCGCCGAGCTCGTCGAGCAGCGCCTCGACGGCAGCCACCCCTTCTGGGACCGCGACGAGGTGCACGAGGTGTACGCCGAGTGGCGGGCCCTCTTCGACTCCTACGACCCGCCGCGCACCGCGGTGGCGGAGGCGTGGGTCGACGCGTCGAGGCGAGCCCGCTACGCGAGCCCCGAAGGACTCGGCCAGGCCTTCAACTTCGACCTGCTCGAGGCCGACTTCGACGCCGACACCGTCCGCCGCCTGATCTCGTTCAACCTCGAGCTGGCCGCGGAGTCGGGCTCCTCGACCACGTGGGTGCTCTCGAACCACGACGTGGTGCGGCACGCGACCCGCTACGGCCTGCCCGCGCAGGGCGAGGCTCCGGTCGCCCCCGCGAAGCAGTGGCTGCTGAGCGGAGGGGAGGAGCCGGCCCTCGACCGCGAGAAGGGGCTCCGCCGCGCCCGTGCCGCGACCCTCCTCCTGCTGGCCCTGCCGGGATCGGCCTACCTCTACCAGGGCGAGGAGCTGGGCCTGCACGAGGTCGCCGGCATCCCCGACGCCGAGCGCCAGGATCCGACCTTCTTCCGCAGCGGCGGGACCGACGTCGGTCGCGACGGCTGCCGGGTGCCGCTGCCGTGGGAGTCGACGGGCACCTCCTTCGGCTTCGGTCCGGGCGGCGCGCACCTGCCGCAGCCCACCTGGTTCGCCGGCGCCTCCGTCGAGGCCGAGGAGCTGCGGGAGGAGTCGACCCTGTCGCTCTACCGCCGCGCCCTCGCGCTCCGGCACGCGCTGCAGACCGACGAGCAGCTGGAGTGGCGGGACGGCCAGGAGGGCGTCCTGCACTTCGCGCGCCCCAACGGCTGGCGCTCGGTGACGAACTTCGGCGACACCGCTGCCGCGCTGCCCGAGGGTGAGGTGCTCCTGGCGAGCGGACCGCTCGACGGCGTGCTGCCCCCGGACACCACCGTCTGGCTGCGCTGACCGGACTGCGCTGACCGGAACGACGAAGGCGCCCCTGCACCTCGGTGCGGGAGCGCCTTCGCCGTGTCGCCGACTAGTGGGTCGAGGGGTCCTGCTCGACCTCGGTGCGGTCGCCGGACCACAGCGTGTGGAAGGTGCCCTCCTTGTCAACGCGCTGGTAGGTGTGCGCGCCGAAGAAGTCGCGCTGGCCCTGCACGAGCGCTGCGGGGAGGCGCACCGACGAGAGCGAGTCGTAGTACGACAGCGCCGCGCCGAAGCCGGGGATCGGGACGCCCGAGAGCGCGGCGGTCGAGACGATGCGGCGCCAGGCGGCCTCGCCGTTGGCGACGGCCTCGGCGAAGTACGGGTCCTCGAGGAGCGTGGTGATGCTCGCGTCCTCGGCGTACGCGTCGACGATGCGGTTGAGGAACTGGGCGCGGATGATGCAGCCCGCGCGCCAGATCTTCGCGACGGCGCCCTTGTCGATCTCCCAGCCGTACTTCTCGGCACCGGCGATGATCGCGTCGAAGCCCTGCGAGTAGGCGACGACCTTCGAGGCGTAGAGGGCGGCGCGGACGTCGTCCTCGAAGCCGTCGTAGAGGGCGACGGGGGTCGGGCGCGAGGTGACGCGCTTCTGCACGGCGGCGCGCTGCTCGGGCTTCGAGGAGACGGCGCGGGCGAAGACGGCCTCGGCGATGCCGCCGACGGGCACGCCCAGGTCGAGCGCGTTCTGCACGGTCCAGACTCCGGTGCCCTTCGAGCCGGCCTGGTCGAGCACGACGTCGATGAAGGGCTTGCCGGTGTCGGCGTCGACCTGGCGGAGGACCTCGGCGGTGATCTCGATCAGGTACGACTCGAGGTCGCCCTTGTTCCACGCGTCGAAGACCTCGGCGATCGCGGCGGGCTCGTGGCCGCCGACGGTGCGGAGCAGGTCGTACGCCTCGGCGATGAGCTGCATGTCGGCGTACTCGATGCCGTTGTGGATCATCTTGACGAAGTGGCCGGCGCCGTCGGTGCCGATGTGCGTGACGCAGGGCTCGCCCTCGGCGACCGCGGCGATCGAGGAGAGGATCGGGCCGAGCGTCTTGTACGACTCGACCGAGCCGCCTGGCATGATCGACGGGCCCTTCAGCGCGCCCTCCTCGCCGCCCGAGATGCCGGTGCCGACGAAGTGGATGCCGGTCTCGCGGACCGTCTTCTCGCGGCGGATGGTGTCGGTGAAGAGGGCGTTGCCTCCGTCGACGATGATGTCGCCGGGCTCGAACACCTTCGTCAGCTGCTCGATCACGGCGTCGGTGCCGCGGCCCGCCTGGACCATGATGATCGCGGTGCGCGGGGTGCTGAGCGAGGCGGCGAAGTCCTCGATCGTCTCCGAGGCGACGAAGCCGGCCTCGGGGTGCTCGGTGATCAGCGTCTCGGTGCGCCCGTAGGAGCGGTTGAAGACGGCGACGGTGTTGCCCTCGCGGCTGGCGAGGTTGCGGGCGAGGTTCGAGCCCATCACCGCCAGACCGACGACTCCGATGTTGGCGGTGGCGGTGGGCTTGTCAGACACGGTTCTCCTCGACGTACGCGTTCAGGATCTCCAGGCTATCGCCGCGCCCCTCCGCGGTGCCCGGGTCGCGGCGCACGTCCGTCGCGATCGCGGCGCACGGCTGTGCGGCGAGGGGACCCCGGACCGTCGAGGCCGCCCTCGAGGGCAGGCTGTCTCGACGGTCCGGGGTCCCCTCGGCGTCAGGCTCCGTGTCCGGCGGGCACGCGCTCCGACTCGATCGGGGGCGGGGGAGGAGTGCCGTCGCCGAACGGGCGGCCGCCGAGCTCCTCGCGGCCTGACGGCACGAGCCAGCCCGACAGGTCGGGGCCCTTGGGCACCACTCCGGTCGGGTTGATGTCGCGCTGGACCTCGTAGTAGTGCGACTTGATGTGGCTGAAGTCGATCGTGTCGCCGAATCCCGGAGTCGCGAACAGGTCGCGCGCGTAGCCCCAGAGCGCCGGCATCGCCGAGAGCAGGTTCCGATTGGCCTTGAAGTGGCTGTAGTAGACGGCGTCGAAGCGCGCGAGCGTCGTGAAGAGGCGCACATCCGCCTCGGTGATGGTGTCGCCGACGAGGTAGCGCTGCGTCGACAGGCGCTCCTCGAGCCAGTCGAGACGGGCCCAGAGCCGGTCGTAGGCGCGCTCGTACGACTTCTGCGAGCCGGCGAAGCCGCACTTGTAGACGCCGTTGTTCACGTCGTGGAAGACGAGCTCGGCGACCTCGTCGATCTCGTCGCGGTGCTTCTCGGGGTAGAGGTCCGGAGCGCCCTCGCGGTGGAACGCGGTCCACTCCGTCGAGAAGTCGAGCGTCATCACCGGGTAGTCGTTGGTGACGACCTCGCCGGTCGGGATGTCGACGATCGCCGGCACGGTGATGCCGCGCGGGTAGTCGGGGAAGCGCTTGAGGAACGCGTCCTGCAGGCGGGGGATGCCGAGCACCGGATCCACGCCGCCGGGATCGAGGTCGAAGGTCCAGCTGCGCTTGTCGTGCGTCGGGCCGCAGATCCCCATGGAGAGCGCGTCCTCGAGGCCGAGCAGGCGGCGCACGATCACGGCGCGGTTCGCCCACGGACACGCGCGCGCGACCACGAGTCGGTATCGGCCGGCCTCGACCGGGAAGCCGTCGCGGCCGTCGGCCGTGATGCGCGTCGGGATGTAGTTGGTGTCGCGGTGGAAGCCGTTCTTCTCCACGTACGAGCCGAAGTCGTCAGTCGTCATGCCCGCACGCTAGCGACCGCGGCTGGGTGCTCGGCGGAGCGGTGGCGGGAGCGCACGTCGACCGGTAGTGTGAGCAGCTGAACTTCGGCGAGGGATGCGCGAGTGCATCCGTGATCGACGCGGTGGAAGCAGGCGAAGCGCCCCGAGAGGGTCGCCCCGGACTTTTCCTCACGCTGACATGCGTTCGAGTCGAAACCCCGTCCGTGGCCGCAGGCCACGACCCGATCAGGCGGCGCACTGCGCTGCCGAGGAGAACATCATGGCTGAACTGACCAACAAGGTCGTCGTCGAGGTCCGCACCTCGTTCGGCAAGGGAGCGGCCCGCAAGATCCGCGCCCAGAACAAGATCCCCGCCGTGCTCTACGGCCACGGCACCGAGCCGCAGCACGTCACGCTGCCCGGCCACCAGATCCTCCTGCTGACCCGCAAGGCGAACGCGATCCTCGAGCTCGACATCGACGGCGTCGCGCAGACCTCGCTGGTCAAGGACATCCAGCGCGACCCGGTGCGCCAGATCATCGAGCACATCGACCTCGTGGTCATCAAGCTCGGCGAGAAGGTCGTCGTCGACATCCCCGTGCACGTCGAGGGCGAGGCCGCTCCCGGCACGCTCGTCTCGCTCGAGGCCAACACGCTCTCGCTCGAGGTCGACGCCACCAAGATCCCGCAGAACATCGTGGTGTCGGTCGAGGGCCTCGAGGAGGGGACCCAGATCCTCGCGAAGGACATCGAGCTCCTCGACAACGCGACGCTGCTCACCGACCCCGAGGCGCTCGTGGTCAACGTGACCGCCGAGGTCGAGCAGGACCTGGGCGAGGGCGAGGACGAGGCGCCCGCCACCGGCGACGTCGTCGCCGAGTCCGCCGAGTAGTCGGCGACACCACCCGCTCGAACGGGCCCGCCGCGATCGCGTGCGGGCCCGTTCCGCGTCCGGGCTCCGGGCGCCACTAAGAGAGCTCTGTCCACGAGAGGGAACGACATGGGTGACACCTGGCTGGTCGTCGGTCTGGGAAATCCGGGCGCGCAGTACGCCCGCAACCGGCACAACGTCGGCCAGATGGTGCTCGACGAGCTCGCGACGCGGATCGGCGGATCGTTCCGCCGCCACAACCGCGCGAACGCGGTCGTCGCCGAGGGCTTCCTCCGCCCCGGCGGGCCGAAGCTGGTGCTCGGCAAGCCGAACAGCTTCATGAACCTCTCGGGCGGCCCGACGGCGCAGCTGCTCGACTTCTACTCCCTCGAGCCTGCTCGCCTGATCGTGGTGCACGACGAGCTCGACATCCCGTTCGACACCCTCCGCCTCAAGCAGGGCGGCGGCCACGGCGGCCACAACGGCATCCGCGACATCCTCGCCTCCACCGGCGGAGCCGACTTCCTCCGCGTGCGCGTCGGCATCGGGCGCCCGCCCGGCCGGCAGAGCGCCGCCGACTTCGTGCTGAAGGACTTCGCCGGCCCCGAGCGCGAGACGCTCCCGATCCTGGTCGCCGATGCGGCCGACGCGGTCGAGCTCATCGCCGAGTCGGGCCTCGCGGCCGCCCAGCTGAAGTTCCACACCAGCGCGTAGCCGCCGGCGTTCGAAGGCCCGACCCGTCTGGCCGACTCCACCCGCCTGATCGCGCCTCCGACTCGTCGCGAATGGTCGCCTCAGCTCCCTCGACCCGACCCTTCGCGGCGAAGGGAACGCTCCGCTCCCCAGGAAGCGAGCGAGGGGCCTGCACCACGCGCGCCAACCGGACGGCCGCCCTCGTGAGGCAGAGGCGCGACTCCGAATCGCGTGCCAAGCGATTCGGAGCAGCCGACGCACCCCGCTCTGCGGAACGCACCACGTGAGCGAGCCGACTGCGCTGCGCCGGGCGGGGACCGGCGCAGACGGAGGACCTCCGACAGCGGCCCACAGGGCCGATGTCAGAGGTCCGCAGTACCATCGCACAGTGCCCCTCAACGAGATCATCTCGGCGCTTTCGCGCGCCTCCACGTTCGACGACGCTCTCGGGTACTCGGTGCGCGATGCCGACTTCTCCGTGGCCGACGGGCTCCGCGTCCCCCTGCTCGCCGGGCTCCTCGAGCGCCGGGCCGAGGCCGGACGCCCGCAGGCTGCGTTGGTCGTCACCGCGACGGGCCGCGACTCCGAGAACGTCCGCGCCTCCCTCAGCTGCGTGCTGCCCGAGGCCGAGGTGGTCGAGTTCCCCGCGTGGGAGACGCTGCCGCACGAGCGGTTGAGCCCGAGCGCCGAGATCGTGGGGCGCCGCCTCGACGCGCTCCGCCGGATGAAGCAGTGGACGGGGGAGCGCCCGCTGGTCGTCGTCGCCTCCGTGCGCGCCGCCCTGCAGCCCGTCGCCGACAATCTCGCCGACATCGAGCCGATCCGCCTGGTGAAGGGCACCCGCGGGTACGACCTCGGCCGCATCTCCGCCGAACTCGTCGACCTCGCCTACGCGCGCGTCGACATGGTCACCCGCCGCGGCGAGTTCGCGGTCCGCGGCGGCATCCTCGACGTCTTCCCCGCGGTCGCCGAGCACCCGAGCCGCGTCGACTTCTTCGGCGACGAGGTCGACTCGATCCGCGGCTTCTCGGTCGCCGATCAGCGCTCGCTGCCGGGCGAGGCCGATTCGGTCGTCCTGCCGCCGAGCCGCGAGCTGCTCCTGGTGCCGGCGGTGCGTCAGCGCGCCCGCGAGATGCTGCACGAGTTCCCCAGCCTCTCGGGCCTGCTCGCCAAGATCGCCGAGGGCATCCCGGTCGAGGGCATGGAGTCGCTCGCCCCGGCGCTGCTCGAGCGGCTCGTGCCGATCTCGCACTACCTGCCCGCCGGCGCGGCCGTCGCCGTGCTCGCCCCCGAGCGCGTCGCGACCCGCGCCATCAGCCTCGCCGAGACGAACCGCGAGTTCCTCCAGGCCGCGTGGAGCGCCGCGACCGCCGGTGCCGAGGCTCCGATCGACCTCGCCTCGGGCGAGTTCATCTCGCTCGGCGCCCTGCGCGACGCCGTCAAGTTCAGCGCCCCTGGGGCCGACGCCCCCGACCACCCCTGGTGGACCATGAGCACCTTCCGGCAGGGCCCCGCGGCGGGCGAGGCCGAGGTCCTCCCCGAAGACCTGGGGATCGACGAGATCCTCGCCGTGCGCGTCGAGGGCGAGCCCGTGCCCGGCTTCGGCGGCAGCGTCGAGGGCGCGCTCGCGCACGTCCGCGCGCGCCTCGCCGACGGCTGGACCGTCGTCCTCACCGCGCCGGGCCCCGGCACCGTCGAGCGGACCGACCAGGTGCTCGCCGAGCACGAGGTCGCCGCCCGCATCGTCCCCGACCTGCCCGGCTCCCTCGATGCCGGTCTCGCGTACGTGCTGCAGGCGTCCGTCGACCACGGCTTCGAGGTGGCGGAGGCGAAGCTCGCCCTGCTCACCGACACCGAGTTCTACGGGCGCGCGGCCGGCTACGACTCGCGCGCCGTCAAGAAGCTCGCCTCGCGGCGCAAGAACGTCGTCGATCCGTTGCAGCTCTCGCCGGGCGACCACGTCGTGCACGCCACGCACGGCATCGGCAGGTTCGTCGAGCTCTCGCAGCGCGAGGTCTCGAGCGGCGGGCGCAACGCCGTCAAGACCCGCCGCGAGTACCTCGTGCTCGAGTACGCGCCCAGCAAGCGCGGCTTCCCGGGCGACAAGCTCCTCGTCCCGACCGACCAGCTCGACCTCCTCTCCCGCTATGTCGGAGGCGAGGCCCCGGCGCTCAGCAAGATGGGCGGCAGCGACTGGGCGCAGGCCAAGAGCAAGGCGCGCCGAGCCGTCCGCGACATCGCGGTCGAACTCGTCAAGCTCTACTCGGCGCGGATGGCGTCGCGCGGGCACGCGTTCCCGCCCGACACCCCGTGGCAGCGCGAGCTCGAAGAGGCGTTCCCCTTCGCCGAGACCCCCGATCAGCTCACCGTGATCGACGAGGTGAAGGCCGACATGGAGCGGCCGATCCCGATGGACCGCCTCCTCTCGGGCGACGTCGGCTTCGGCAAGACCGAGGTCGCCGTGCGCGCCGCCTTCAAGGCGATCCAGGACGGCAAGCAGGTCGCGATGCTCGTCCCGACGACCCTGCTCGTGCGCCAGCACCTCGAGACGTTCCAGGAGCGCTTCGCCGGATTCCCGGTGCACCTCCGCGCGCTCAGCCGCTTCCAGACGCCCAAGGAGTCGAAGGAGACGATCGACGGCCTGGCCGACGGCACGGTCGACATGGTCATCGCGACCCACCGCCTCCTCTCCGACAACATCGCCTTCAAGGACCTGGGCCTGCTCGTGATCGACGAGGAGCAGCGCTTCGGAGTCGAGCACAAGGAGAAGCTCAAGGCGCTGAAGAAGGACGTCGACATCCTCTCGATGAGCGCCACGCCGATCCCGCGCACGCTCGAGATGGCGGTGACGGGCATCCGCGAGATGTCGACGCTCGCCACCCCGCCCGAGGAGCGGCACCCGATCCTGACCTTCGTCGGCCCGTACTCCGAGAAGCAGATCTCGGCCGCGATCCGTCGCGAGCTGCTGCGCGAGGGGCAGGTCTTCTTCGTGCACAACCGCGTCTCGACCATCAACCGGGTCGCCTCGCAGCTGGCCGAGCTCGTTCCGGAGGCGCGCATCGCGGTCGCGCACGGCAAGCTCAGCGAGACGCAGCTCGAGCGGATCATCGTCGACTTCTGGGAGCGCAAGTTCGACGTCCTGGTCTCGACCACCATCGTCGAGACCGGCCTCGACATTCCGAACGCGAACACGCTCATCGTCGACCGCGCCGACAAGTACGGCCTCTCGCAGCTCCACCAGCTGCGCGGTCGCGTGGGCCGAGGCCGCGAGCGCGCCTACGCCTACCTGCTCTACGACGAGATGAAGCCGCTCAGCGAGACCGCGCACGACCGGCTGCAGACCCTCGCCGCCAACTCCGATCTCGGCGGCGGCATGCAGATCGCGCTGAAGGACCTCGAGATCCGGGGCGCCGGCAACCTGCTGGGCGGCGAGCAGTCCGGGCACATCCAGGGCGTCGGCTTCGACCTCTACCTGCGGATGATCGGCGAGGCCGTCGACACCTTCCGCGGCGACGTGGCCGAGGGGCAGACCGAGCTGCGGCTCGAGCTGCCGGTCGACGCGCGGATCCCCGAGGAGTACGTCGACAGCGAGCGGCTGCGCCTCGAGGCGTACCAGAAGCTCTCGGCTGCCTCGTCGCCGAACGCGAAGGAGGGCAGCATCGACCTGGTTGTCGAGGAGCTCACCGACCGCTACGGCGATCTCCCGGAGGCGGTGGAGAACCTGATCCTCGTGTCGCGCCTGCGCATGCGCGCCCAGGCCGCCGGCCTCAGCGACGTCGTGGCCATGGGCTCGAACGTGCGCGTGGCGCCGGCGCACCTCGCCGACTCCATCCAGGTGCGACTGCGCCGGATGTACCCGGCGGCCAAGTACCTCCAGCAGGCGAACGCGGTCGTCGTGCCGATGCCGGTCCTCGACGGGGTGCCGCTCGGCGACCGGGCCCTGATGGAGTGGGTGCGCACCCTCCTCGACGCCCTCTTCCCCGAGCCGGCGACCGTCGCGAGCTGACCCCCTCCGCGAGTCTCCGCTCGGGCGCACGGCACCCGACCGTCCCGAGCCGGGGCGGAGCTCGCCCGGGGGCGGCGCAGGCCTACGCTGAGCGGACCGCCGACCGAAGGACCAGCATGTCGACTCCCGACGAGACCCCCGCCCCGCACGTCCCCGCGCCCGACGAGCCGAGCATCCCCGAGCTCGAGGCCGACGAGACGATCGCACCGCGCCCCGAGGAGGAGGTCGCCGACATCGCCCGCGCCGAGCCCGACCTCGAGGACCACACCGACTGATCCGACCCGCGGGTCTCCGCTCGGGCGCACGCAACCCCGAGGGAGACTCGCGGCGGGCCTCAGTGGCCGAAGTGCGCCCGGACCTCGGCCTTCCAGCGGTCGCGGTCGGCGTCCGAGATGAAGGCCGCGTCGAAGGAGTTCAGCGCGAGCGTCTCGAGCTGCGCGTCGGTCATCCCGAGCTCCTCGACCAGCGCGCGGTAGTTCGCGTCGACGTAGCCGCCGAAGTAGGGCGGGTCGTCGCTCGACACGGTCGCGATCAGCCCGGCCTCGAGCATCGCGGGCAGCGGGTGCTCCTTCATCGTGTCGACCGCGCGCAGCGCGACGTTCGAGAGCGGGCAGACCGTCACCGGGATGCCCTCGACGCGCAGCATCGCGACGACCGCCGGATCCTCCATCGCCCGGATCCCGTGGTCGATCCGCTCGACCTTCAGCAGCTCGAGCGTCTGGGCGACCGTCTCGGGTCCGCCCTCCTCGCCCGCGTGCGCGACGAGGTGCAGTCCCTCCGCGGCGGCGCGCGCGTAGACGTCGACGAACAGCTCCGGACCGAAGCCGACCTCGTTCGAGTCGAGCCCCACGCCGATGATGTGCTCGCGCCAGGGGAGGATCGCGGTCAGCATCTCGTCGGCCGCCTCGGCGCCGAGGTCGCGGAGGAAGCACATGATGAGGTCGGTCGAGATCCCGTGAGTCTCCTCGCTCGCGCCGAGCGCGCGGGTGAGCCCGCCCATGATCACCTCGAGCGGGGTCCCGTTGCCCAGGTGCGTCTGCGGGTCGAAGAAGATCTCGGCCCGGCGGACGTTGGCGACCTTCGCGCGGTCGAGGTAGCCGGTCGCGAGCTCGAAGAAGTCGCGCTCGGTCTTGAGCACGGTGAGGTTCGAGTAGTGCAGATCGAGGAACGAGCCGAGGTCGGTGAAGGAGTAGCGCGCCCGCAGGGCGTCGAGATCCTCCGTCGGCAGCGCGACGCCGTTGCGGCGCGCCATCTCGACGATGTGCTCGGGCTCGATGGTCCCCTCGATGTGGATGTGCAGCTCAGCACTCGGGGGTGCGCCCCGCTCGGGAGAAATGGTGTCGGGCACGATGATCCTGTTCCTGGGTGCACGGCGCACCCGCCGACACGGTAGCGCTGCCGTGTTTCGCGCCGATGACCGCGAGGTGTCGTCGGCGGCGCGGGCGCTCTCGCATCCCCGAGGATGGTGGACATGCCTCCGCTCCTCGCCGCCCGCCGTCCGGCCCCGGTCCCGCCCGTCGCCGGGCCGCTCATCGACCTGCGGGAGGTGTCGGTGCAGACCGCCGAGGGCACGCTGCTGGCCCCGGTGTCGCTGCAGGTCGAGCCGGGCGAGGTCGTCGCGGTCACCGGACCCAACGGCAGCGGCAAGACCACGCTGCTCCGGGTGATCGCGGGGCTCCTCCCGCCGACCTCGGGCGTCGCGCAGGTCGCCGGCCGTCCCGCCGACGAGCGCACGGCCTCGCACCGCCGCGCGGTGGCAGCCCTCGTCCAGACACCGCCGCTCGAGCGCGACCTCACCCTCGAGGAGCACCTCGCGATGGTGGCGGTGTCCTGGGGAGCGAGAGCCCCGGAGGCGCGGGAACAGGCCGCGCGAGGGCTCGCCTCCCTCGCCCTCGCGCCGCTCGCCCGCCGCTTCCCGCACGAGCTCTCCTCCGGACAGCGCCAGTCGTTCTCGCTCGCGCTCGTCCTCGCCCGTCCGTCCGATGTGCTGCTGCTCGACGAGCCCGAGCAGCGACTCGACGCCGACCGGGTGCCCCTCGTGGTCGACGTGCTCGGGGAGGCGGCGCCCGGCCGGGCCGTCGTCATCGCGACCCACAGCTCCGTCATCACGGGCGGAGTCGCGACCCGCGTGCTCGAGCTGGGCCGATCGTGACGATCGCCGCCGTCCACTCGGCGTACCGCTCCCGAGCGGGACGCCGGAGTGCGGGCGCCTACTCGGGCTACCTCGCGGCGATGCTGCTGCTCGTCGTCGTCCTGCCGACGGCGCGGGCGATCGCCCTCGCGCTCGTCGACCCGGCGGTCGGCCGGGCGCTCGCCGAGGCCGACCTCGTCGCTCTGGTCTCGCTGGTCGCGGGAGCCGCGCTGCCGGCCGCGGTCGTGCTCGGGCGTGCGCGGGGTCCGGCCGTCGACGAGCCCCATCCCATCGCGCTGCTCCTCGAGACGGAGGCGCGTCGCTGGCTCGTCCTGCGGCGTGCGGTGGCCGTGTCCGGCACGGTGGCCCTCACCGGCGTCGCGCTCGCCGCCGTCGCGGTGGCGCTGGCCTCCGGCTCGCCCCTGCTCCCGGCGGCGCTCGCCGGTGCCGCGTTCGGCGTGGCCGTCACGGTGGCGGCCCTCGCGGGCCAGTGCCTCGCCCCGTCGCGCTCCGCGGCGCTCGCCGCCGGGCTCGCGCTGTCCGCTCTCGTCGCCCTCCTGCTTCCGGGAGCGGCCCGATTCACCCCCGGTGGGCTGGTCGCGCTCGCAGTCGCGGGACCGCCGACCGCGGCGCTCGGTGCGGCTCTGGCGGTCGTCGCCCTGGCGGTCCTCGTCCTGCCCGTCGCGCCGCGGCTGCTCGACTCCGCCTCGGGACCGACGCTCCTCGCGCAGTCGCGACGCTGGCGTGCGGCCGTGACCGGCGCCGCCACGGGAGACGTCGCCGACTCTCTCTCCGGCTACCGCTCGCTCCCTCGCCGCAACCGGGGCGTCCACGCCGTTCGGGTCGGCCCCTTCGCCCTCACGGTCGTGGTGCGTGACGCGATCGGCGCCCTGCGCACTCCGGGCCGCTCCGCCGCGGCCGGCCTCGCCCTCCTCGCCGCCGGAGTCGCGGTGGCGGTGGCGGCCGTCGCCCCGCCGTCGCTGCTCGCGGTCCCCGCGGCTGCGGCAGGTGTCCTCGCCTATCTCGGAGCGGGAGTGTGGAGCGACGGCTTCCGGCACGCCGCCGAGACCGCCGGCCAGACCGCGTTCGTCGCGCCGCCTCCGCTCGAGCTGCTCCTGCTGCACGGGATGCTGCCCCTCGTGCTGGCGGTCGCGCTGGCCGTGCTCGGTGCGGCCCTCGTCCCGGGTGCCGCGCTCGCCCCTGCGGCCGCCGTGGCCCTGGTCGCCGTCGCCGCCCGCGCGATGGACGCCACTCGCGGCGCCCTCCCGCCGGCGCTGCTCTCGCCCGTCCCGCTGCCGATCGGCGACGGCGCGGGAGCGGTGGTGCTGCTCTGGAACCTCGCCGCGCCGATGGTGAGCGCGGGAGCCGCCGTCGCGGTCGTCGCCGCTGCTCCGCTGGTCGCGCTCGCCCCGATCGTCGCCGCCGGCTGCCTCCTCGTGGCCCGCCGCCGACTGGCGAGCGCGTGATCGGCGCGCCGGGGAGCGGATGCGAGGATGTCCCGATGACCGCCCATCCCCGGCTCGACGAGCTCATCCGCACCGTCCACGTCCTCCGCGCCCCGGGCGGCTGCCCCTGGGACGCCGAGCAGACCCACGAGTCGCTCGTGCGCTACCTGATCGAGGAGTCGCACGAGCTGGTCGACGCGATCGAGGCAGGCGACCGCGACGACCTCGTCGAGGAGCTCGGTGACGTGCTCTACCAGGTCCTGTTCCACGCCGATCTCGCCGCCGACGGCCCGGAGCCGTTCACGATCGAGGACGTCGCCGCGCACATGAACGCCAAGATGATCGGCCGCCATCCGCACGTCTTCGGTGACGCGACCGCCGAGACCGCCGACGACGTCATCGCCGTCTGGGACGAGCTGAAGAGGGTCGAGAAGCCGCACCGCACGAGCGTGCTCGACGGCATCCCGCAGGGCATGCCCGCCCTCGCTCTCGCCGACAAGGTCATCGGCAAGGCGACGACCCTCGGCATCGTCGACGCGGGGGAGGGGCCGCTGCCGATCGACTCCGAGGACGACCTCGGCCCGCTTCTGCTGGCGATCGTCGCCTCCTCCCGCGCCCGCGGACTCGACGCCGAGCGCGCCCTCCGCTCCGCCGTCCGCGACCTGCAGGACGAGATCCGCGCCGTCGAGCAGGACCGCCGCGAGGAGTAGCCGCTCACCACCGGACGGCAGGAGTCCTCCGATCGACCTCCGGCTCGTGGAATCACGCTCGGCTCGCAGGAATCCACTCGAACGACGAGCCGAACCTCGTCCGACGAGCCGAACCGGCACCCCTCCTCAGGCCACCCGCCGCCCGCGCGGCAGCCGGGCCGCGGGCGTCGCCGTGCGCCTGATCGCCCCGAGGATCAGCCCCACGCCCAGCACGAGCTGCAGGGCGAGCCCGACGAACCACGACGGCACGGTCTCGTCGAACACCTCCTCCGGTGTCCGCGCGGCCGAGGAGGAGTAGTCGCGGCACTCGATCTCGACGACCTCCTCCGGTGCGATCTGGGCCTGGCGCACGAGGAGCGAGATCGACCCGAACAGATCCTCCGGCTGCCCGTACGCGCCGAGCTCGGGCGGCACCGCGTCGGCGAGGACGACGAACGGATTCACGGCGAGCAGCCCCCAGTAGAGATCCGCCCGGGCGACCGGCGTCTCGTAGCTCTGACCGCAGTAGTTCTCGCTGCCCGGAGTCGAGCCGATGAAGACCGTCCGCTGCGTGGTCTGGGTCACCGCGGTGAGCAGCCCGAAAGCGATCAGCGATCCGACGCTCAGCGCGGCCACCAGCAGGTAGGTCGTCACGACCGACATCAGCGGCCGGTCGAGGATCCCGCTCAGCCCCACTCCGATCGCCGCGACCACGCCGAGCTGCACCGAGAGCACGAGCACCGACACGACGGCCGACGCGGGCGCCACTCCGCCGACGAGCACCGCGATCAGGAGGAACGGCACCGTGCTCGCGAGGAAGGCGAGCGCCACGAGCCAGGCCGAGACGAACTTGCCGATCACCAGCTGGGCCGTGGTGACGAGGGTCACCTGCGTGGTCGCGAGCGTCCCGGCGTCGCGGTCGCCGTTCACGGCGGTGCCCGACAGCGCCGGAGTCACGAGGCTGCCGAGCAGCAGCACGAAGTACATCAGGATCGAGTAGATCCAGCCGCCGACGCTCGCCCCGCTCCCCGAGAGGACGCCGGTCGCCACGATGAGCAGCGCGGTGACGGCGCCGACCAGCACGAAGAAGAGCCCGAGCAGCACGAACGACGAGGCTCCGCGGACCCGCTGCGCGAGCTCGAGCCCCAGCACGATCCGCACGCCCCGGAGGAACGGCAGCGGGCGGGCATCGACGGCCGTCATCGTGCCTCCTCCGAGTTCGCGCGCGTGAGATCCGAGAAGGTGTGCTCGAGCTCGCCGACGGCCGGGGCGAACCGGCTCACCGCGACTCCGGAGGCGACCAGCCGGCCGAGCAGGAGGGCCGCGGCCGCGTCGTCGGCCACCGGCACGAGCACCGCGTCGCGCTCGACCTGCACCCGCACCCCCGTGAGCTTCTCGACGGAGGCTGCCAGGTCGGCCCCTCGCGGCGAGACCGCATCGATCCGCCAGGCGCGGAGCGACCGGGCCGCCCGGGCGACCGCCTCGCTCGAGGCCGTCGCGCCGGCGTCGAGGTACACCGCCGCCGTCGCCATCTCGTCGAGCTCGGCGAGCACGTGGCTCGACACCAGCACGGTGCGCCCCTCGCCGGCGAGCCGGAGGACGAGGTCGCGCAGCGCGATCCGCGCGCCCGGATCGAGCCCGGAGGCGGGTTCGTCGAGCACGAGCACCGACGGGTCGTGCACGAGGGCCCGGGCGAGGCTGAGCCGCTGCTTCTGCCCGCGCGAGAGCACCCGCGTCGGCCGGTCGGCGAACTCCAGGAGGTCGACGTCGGCGAGCAGCTGCAGCGCCCGCTCCTCGGCCGCGTCGCGGGAGAGCCCGTAGAGCAGCCCCGTGGTGCGGAGGGTCGCCCGGGACGTCAGCGACGCCCACGATCCGAGCACGTCCGGCATCCAGCCGAGGGCCGCCCGGACGGCGGCCGGATCCTCGACGGGATCGCGCCCCGCGACCCGGAGGACCCCCGCATCGGGCCGCAGCAGCGTGGCCAGCAGGAGCATCAGCGTCGTCTTGCCCGCCCCGTTCGGGCCGATCAGCGCCGTCACCTCGCCGGGTCGCGCCTCGAAGCTCGCGTCCCGCACCGCGTGGACGGAGCCGAACGCGCGCGAGACCCCCTCGGCGACGATGCCCTCGTGTCTCTCCTGCACAGCCATCGGACCCTCCCCGTCCGCCCGCGCGAACCCCTGATCCCGCGGGCGCCGCGAGCCTAGCCGACCCCTCCGACACGGAAGTCGCGCGCGCCGGTCTGGAAGAATCGCCCTCATGGCCTCCCCGATCACCCCGCCCCGCGGCATGCGCGACTTCCTCCCCGCCGACAAGGCGAAGCGCGAGCACGCGCTCGGAGTCATCCGCCGCGTCTACTCCTCGCACGGCTTCGACGAGATCGAGACCCCGGTCGTCGAGGACTTCGAGCGCCTGCACTCCGGCCTCGGCGGCGACAACGAGAAGCTCGCCTTCAGCGTCCTGCGCCGCGGGATCTCGCACGACGACCTCGCCGCGGCGGCCGACGCCGACGACGCCTCGGCGCTCGCCGACCTGGGACTCCGCTTCGACCTCACGGTGCCGCTCGCCCGCTTCTACGCGACGCACCGCTCCGAGCTGCCCACCGTGTTCCGCTCCGTGCAGATCGCCCCCGTCTGGCGCGCCGAGCGCCCGCAGAAGGGCCGCTACCGCCAGTTCGTGCAGTGCGACATCGACATCATCGGCGAGCCCGGTCAGCTGGCCGAGGTCGAGCTGATCACCGCGACCGCCGCCGCGCTCGACACCCTGGGCCTGCGCGACTGCACGATCCGCATCAACGACCGGCGGATCCTGACCGGGATCCTCGAGTACTGCGGCTTCGCGCCCGAGCGCGTCGGACCCGCCCTCATCTCGATCGACAAGCTCGACAAGATCGGCGCCTCGGGGGTCGTCGCCGAGCTCGAGGCC
Source organism: Rathayibacter sp. VKM Ac-2803 (assembly GCF_009807175.1). Taxonomy (NCBI): domain Bacteria; kingdom Bacillati; phylum Actinomycetota; class Actinomycetes; order Micrococcales; family Microbacteriaceae; genus Rathayibacter; species Rathayibacter sp. VKM Ac-2803. The sequence continues at coordinate 1,839,414 of NZ_WUCD01000001.1, forward strand.
GACGGCGCCGACTCGGCCGCGGTCCTCGGCGGCTACCTCGCGCGCATCGAGCAGTCCGTCGCCGCCGGGGGAGTCCTGCTCGAGGAGCAGGCGATCCTCGACGTCCTGCCCGACGGCATCGATCAGGAGGCGGTGCTCGCGCTCGTGACGCTCGCCCGGTCGCTGCGCTCGCTGCCCGCGGGCGTCTCGCTCCGCTTCGACCCGACCCTCGTCCGCGGCATGGGCTACTACACGGGAACGATCTTCGAGATCGCGCACCCCTCCAGCGGCTCGTCCGTCGGCGGGGGAGGGCGTTACGACGGGATGATCGGCCGGTTCCTCGGCCAGGACGTCCCGGCCTGCGGCTTCTCGATCGGCTTCGAGCGCATCGTCGAGCTGATCGAGGTCCCCACGCGGGACCGCCCGGACGCGGTCGTCCTCGTCCACGAGCGCGATGCCGCCCCCGAGACGCTGCTGGCGCTGAAGCAGGAGCTGATCGGCCAGGGCACCCGCGTGCGCCTCGAGCGCCGGTCGAAGAACCTGACGCCGCTGCTCGACCGCGCCGCGGCCGCGGGGTTCACGCGCTTCGCCCTCGTGCCGCGCGACGCCTCGACGATCGAGGCGCTGACCTTCAAGACCCTCGGCTGACCTCCTCGGTCCGCTGAGAGCCGTCTCACCCGATCCGCCGGGAGGAGACGGCGGATCGGTCCGCGGGTTGTCCGATCCGTGAGAGCCTTAATCCCCGCGAAATCTGCGGACACACCTGAGAAATCTCCCGAGGATAGCGTCGAGGCACCCGATCGGCGCGGCTTGGCGCGCCCGGGCGGGCACCACGTCGCGACCCGCGCACTCCAGCACCCGCATCACAGCAGCATCACCGCTTCAGCGCTGACGCACCTACCCGAGGAGTCCTCTTGACCCTGTCGCCCTTCCGCACGCCGAACTTCGACCGCCGCAGCCTTCTCCGCATGGCCGGCGTGGCGGGTCTCGCCATCGGCGGCGCCTCCGTGCTCGCCTCCTGCTCCTCCGACGCCGCTGCCGGCGGCTCCACCGACGGCGCCGACCTCGGCACCCTCAAGGTCCAGCTCTCGTGGATCAAGAACGAGGAGTTCTCGGGCGAGTTCTTCGCCGACTCCGAGGGCTACTACACCGACGCCGGCTTCTCGAGCGTCACGCTCACCGCCGGCCCGTCGACCGGCACCGCCGAGCTGCTCTCCGGCTCCGCCGACGTCGCGCTGAGCGACGCGGTCTCGGTCGGCACCGTGATCGCCGAGCAGGAGGCACCGCTGAAGATCATCGGCGCCACCTACCAGAAGAACCCCTTCACGGTCCTCTCCATCGCGACCGCGGGCAACATCGCCACCGCCGCCGACCTCAAGGGCAAGAAGATCGGCGTCCAGGCGTCGAACACCTCGCTCTTCCAGGCGCTGCTCGCCGCCAACGACCTCTCCGAGTCCGACCTCACGGTCGTCCCGGTCGAGTACGACCCGTCGGTGCTCATCAACGGCACGGTCGACGGCTTCATCGCCTACCTGACCAACGAGTCGATCGTCGTGGCGAACGAGGGCTACGAGGTCGTCAACCTGCCGTTCGCCGACAACGGCCTCCCGTTCGTCGCCGAGACCTTCACGGTCACCGACCAGACCATCGCCGAGAAGCGCGACGCCGTCAAGGCGTTCCTCGTCGCCGAGATCAAGGGCTGGACCGACGCGGTCAAGGACCCGGAGGCGGGCGCCATGCTCGCCGTCGAGACCTACGGCAAGGACCTCGGTCTCGACGAGGCCGCCTCCAAGCAGGGCGCGACCATCCAGGCCGAGGAGCTCGTCGTCTCGGACGAGACCGCGGCCAACGGCCTCTTCACCATCTCGGAGGAGCTGCAGTCCGAGACCATCTCCTCCCTCGCGGGCGCCGGCATCGACATCGAGGCCTCCGATCTCTTCGACATGTCCCTCCTCGCCGAGGTCTACGAGGAGAACCCCGAGCTCGTCGACTACTCGGCCTGAGGCCGCCTGACCCCGGCGGCGCCGGACCCGACGCCACCGGGAACCTGATCCACCTCCACGAAGGGCACCACTCGTGACCGATACGACCGACGCCGGCACCCTGAGCGATCAGGGTGCCGGCGGCACCGGCATCCAGATCCACGGCCTGTCGAAGACGTTCCGGATGGGAGCCCGCAGCGTGACGGCGCTGCAGGACACCGACCTGCACACCGATCAGGGCAGCTTCCTCGCGCTCCTCGGCCCCTCGGGCTGCGGCAAGTCGACGATCCTCCGCATCCTCGCGGGGCTGGAGGAGCCCACCTCGGGCTCCATCCGGGTCGACGGCCGCACCCCGAAGGAGCTGCGGCGCGACAACAAGCTCGGCATCGCCTTCCAGGACCACGCCCTGCTGCCCTGGCGCAGCGTGATGTCCAACATCCGCCTCCCGTTCGAGATCGCGGGCAAGTCCGTCGACCAGTCCTACATCGACGAGCTGATCGACCTCGTCGGCCTCCGCGGGTTCGAGAAGGCGAAGCCGGCGCAGCTCTCCGGAGGCATGCGCCAGCGCGTCTCGATCGCGCGCTGCCTGATCCTCAAGCCCGAGGTCCTGCTGCTCGACGAGCCGTTCGGCGCGCTCGACGACATGACCCGGCAGAAGCTCAACCTCGAGCTGCTGCGCATCTGGACCGAGAAGCCGGCCACGACCCTCCTGGTCACGCACGGCATCTCCGAGGCGATCTTCCTCTCCGACCGCGTCGCCGTGATGAGCCCGCGTCCCGGCCGGGTGAAGGAGATCATCGAGATCGACCTGCCCAGGCCGCGCACCCCCGAGATGCAGCGCACCCCCGAGTTCCACGCCTACGTCGACCAGGCGTCCGAGCTGCTCTTCGGCTCGGACGGCGCGGCGGCGGACGAGCACTGATGGCGCTCACGACCAGCGCCCCGCCCGCCGCGCGGCGCGTCTTCTCCCTCCCGCCCTGGGCCTCCGGGCTGATCGGCGTCGTCGGCATCGTCGCCGTCTGGTGGGTCATCGCCCTGATCACCGCTCCGGCGGCCGGCACCACCTACGCGGCCGTGCCGACCCCTCCGCAGGTCGTCCAGGTCGCGATCGACGACGGCTTCGGCTTCTACTGGCGCAACTTCTCGGTGACCATCGGCGAGGCGGCGGTCGGCTACTTCTGGGGCAACCTCATCGCCCTGGTGCTCTCTGCCCTCGTGCTCGTCCTGCCGTGGCTCGAGGGCGTCGTCTCCCAGCTCGCGGTCGTCACCTACTGCGTGCCGATCGTCGCCATCGGCACGCTCGTCCTTCTGATCCTCGGCGGCGCCGACGCCCCCGGTCAGCCGAGCGCGACCGCGATCTTCCTGGCCGGCCTCTCGGTCTTCTTCACCACGGTGGTCGGCAGCCTGCTCGGCCTCAAGGCCGCCGACAAGGCCTCTCTCGATGTCGTCACGGTCTACGGAGGCACGCGCCTCACGCAGCTGCGCAAGGTCCGCCTGATCGCGGCCCTGCCGAACATCCTGTCGGCCCTGCAGATCGCCGTGCCGGCCGCCTTCCTCGGCGCGATCCTGGGGGAGTACTTCGGCAAGATCGAGACCGGAGTCGGCCCGATCCTCGTCGCCGCCCAGGTCTCGCTGAACTCGCCCCGCGTGTGGGCGCTCTTCCTCCTCTGCGCGGGTGTCGCGCTGCTCGGCTATGCGATCGTGGGACTGATCGGGCGCTTCGTTGCCCCCTGGTCCTCCGGCAAGGGAGCCTGACCATGACGACGACCACCGATCGGACCGTCCAGTCCACCGAGACCTCGATCCTCGCGGTCGACGAGCTGCGCCGTCAGCTGCGCAACGCGGCGCTCGGCGCCACCCTCAAGAGCCTGCGCAAGAGCGCGCTGATCGCGCTGTCGACCGTGCTCATCGTCCTGGCGATCTGGATCGGCGTCATCCTGTTCAGCGGCGTCTCGCCGTACGTGATCAAGGGCCCGTGGGACGTCTGGGCGCACCTGTTCACGGACGAGAGCGCGGCCGAGCACCGGGCGGAGCTCGGCGGGCTCTTCGCCGTCACGATGGGCGACTCCTTCATCGGATTCGCGGCGGGGCTCGCCACGGCGATCGTCGTCGCGATCCTCTTCCGCCTCTCGAAGGGCATCGAGCACGCTCTGATGCCGTTCGCGCTCCTGCTGCGCTCGGTCCCGCTGATCGCGATGACTCCGCTGATCATCCTGGTCTTCGGCCAGGGCACGGTCGCCTCGGTGGCGGTGGTGGGAGGCATCGTGGTGCTCTTCCCGGCGCTCGTCACCATCGCCTTCGGCCTCAACAACGCCTCGCCGCAGATGCTCGACGTGGTCTCGGTCTACGGAGGCTCGACGTTCACCGCGATCCGCAAGGTCGCCATCCCGGGCGCCCTTCCCTCGCTGTTCGCCGCGATCCGCGTCTCGGTGCCCGGGGCGATCACGGGAGCGCTCCTGGCCGAGTGGCTCTCGACCGGCAACGGCCTCGGCGGCGGCATCGCCGGCTGGACGGCGCAGGCCCGGTTCGACGACATCTGGTCGGCCGTCGTGATCGTGACCGGCGTCTCGCTGATCCTCTACATGGTCGTCCAGGTCATCGAGACCCTCGTCCTGTCGCGGATGTCGCTCTCGCTGTCCTGAGCCCCGCCCCGCTCGTCCTGCTCCGCGAGATGCCACTCGGGAACACGCCCATCGGCGTGTCGCCCACCCGATCGGTATCTCGCAGAGCGGATCCCCACGGGTGGCCCCGCGTCAGACGGTGACGATCGTGTCGATGCGGCGGCCCGCCAGCAGCTCGCGACCGCCGAGGCCGTCGAGCTCCATGACGACCGCGATGCCCTCGAGGCTCCAGCCGGCGCGCTCGATCAGCCGGCAGCTCGCGTCGAGCGTGCCGCCGGTGGCGAGGATGTCGTCGACGAGCAGGAGTCGCGAGCCGGCGGGCATCGCGTCCTCGTGCACCTCGAGCGTCGTGGTCGCGTACTCCAGGGTCGCGTCCTCGCGCAGCACCGCGCGGGGCAGCTTGCCGGGCTTCCTGATCGTGACGACGCCGAGCCCCGCGGAGTAGGCGGCGGCCGCGGCGAGCAGGAACCCGCGAGCCTCCACTCCCGCGATCGCATCGATCCGGCCGAGGTACGGCTCGATCAGAGCGTCGGCCACCGCCCGCAGCGCCGGTCCGTCACCGAAGACGGGGGTGAGATCGCGGAACAGGATCCCGGGCTTCGGGAAGTCGGGGACGACCTCGGTGAGGCTCTCGACGAGGGCGGCGGCGGTCGTGGTCACGGGGATCCTCCGGTCGGCTGGCGCGGGACGGCCCTGGGAGTCTACGGGCGCTCCTGTTCGACCCCCACTGTTCCTCCCGCGGTCCGGGGCGGTCAGTAGACTCCTTCCCGACCGCTCCCGCCCTCCTGGGAGCCCACCCGTCAAGAGGAGATAGTTGTGGCCCTTATCGAGGCAGTCGTCGCCCGAGAAATTCTGGACTCCCGTGGCAACCCCACGGTCGAGGTCGAGGTGCTGCTCGAGGACGGCGCGTCCTCGCGAGCGGCCGTCCCCTCCGGCGCCTCGACCGGTGCCTTCGAGGCCTACGAGCTGCGCGACGGCGACGCCGGCCGCTACCTCGGCAAGGGCGTGCAGAAGGCCGTCGACGCCGTCATCGACGAGATCGGCCCGGCGATCGAGGGCTTCGACGCGACCGACCAGCGCCTCGTCGACGCCGAGCTCATCGAGCTCGACGGCACCGAGAACAAGTCGCGCCTGGGCGCGAACGCCATCCTCGGCGTGAGCCTCGCGGTCGCCAAGGCCGCCGCGCAGTCGGCCGACCTCGACCTCTTCCGCTACGTCGGCGGCCCGAACGCGCACACCCTGCCCGTCCCGCTGATGAACATCATCAACGGAGGCGCGCACGCCGACACCGGCGTCGACATCCAGGAGTTCATGGCGGTCCCGCTGGGCGCCGAGTCCTTCTCCGAGGGCCTGCGCTGGGGCGTCGAGATCTACCACGCCCTCAAGTCGCAGCTCAAGAAGGCCGGCTTCGCCACCGGCCTCGGCGACGAGGGCGGCTTCGCCCCCGATCTGCCCACCAACCGCGAGGCGCTCGACTTCATCCTCAAGGCCGTCGAGTCGGCCGGATTCACCCCCGGCACCGACATCGGCCTCGCGCTCGACGTCGCCTCGTCCGAGTTCTTCGAGGACGGCGCCTACACGTTCGAGGGCAAGAAGCTCTCGGCCGAGGAGCTCTCGGCGTACTACGCCGACCTCGTCGCGAACTACCCGCTCGTCTCGATCGAGGACCCGCTGGACGAGGACGACTGGGCGGGCTGGACCCACCTCACCGCCGAGATCGGCGACAAGGTGCAGCTCGTCGGAGACGACCTCTACGTCACCAACCCCGTGCGCCTCGCCCGCGGCATCGCCGAGAAGGCGGGCAACTCGATCCTCGTCAAGGTCAACCAGATCGGCACGCTCACCGAGACGCTCGACGCGGTCGCGCTCGCCCAGCGCAACGGCATGACCGCGATCCTCTCGCACCGCTCCGGTGAGACCGAGGACACGACCATCGCCGACCTCGCGGTCGCGGTGGACGGCGGCCAGATCAAGACGGGCGCCCCCGCGCGCTCCGACCGGGTCGCGAAGTACAACCAGCTGCTGCGCATCGAGGAGATCCTGGGAGGCGCCGCGACCTACGCGGGTCGCTCCGCGTTCCCGCGCTTCACCGCGTAGTCTCTCCCCGCCGGAGCGGCCCCGGAGCCCCAGCACTGCGCTGCGGGCACCGGGGCCGCTCCCGTTCCCGCCCCAGCCGCTGCCCGCCAGAGGAGGCACCATGGCCCGTCCGCCCCGCCGCCCCGCCGCCCCGGGCAGCGCCCCCCGGCAGAGCTCCCCGAAGACGGAGCCGACGGCGTCGAAGCCGTCGAAGCCGAAGCCCACGACGTCGACCCCCGGACGCTCACCGAGGACCGGCTCCCGTCCGTCGTCCTCGCGCCCCGCCTCCGCGCGCGGTCCGCGCCCCCGCCAGCCCCCCGCCGCTCCCTCCTCCGCCTGGCTCGCCGGCGTGCGCGGCTCCGGCTTCACGCTCCTCGTGATGGGGATCATGATCATGGCCGTCGTCGTCCTCGCCCCGAGCATCAAGAACTTCGTCGAGCAGCGCGCCGAGATCTCGGAGCTGCAGCGCTCGGTCGACGCGGCCAAGACCCAGTCGCAGAACCTCGACGAGGAGCGCAGTCGCTGGTCCGACCCCGCCTACATCCGTGCGCAGGCGCGCGAGCGGCTCTACTTCGTGATGCCGGGAGAGGTCAGCTACCTGGTGCTCGACGACATCGCCGTCGCTCAGCAGGCCGAGCAGCCCGCGAGCGACTCCGTGCAGGAGACGGCGACCGACTGGGCGGGGTCGCTGCTGTCCTCGATCGCGGTCGCCGGCCTCGGCGACCCGAGCACCGCGGAGCTCGATCCGGCCCCCTGAGCGGCCCCGGCGTAAACTGGAGCGTTCTTCCCGCAGATCCTCTGGAGCCCGCCGTGACCACGCCCCCCTTCGATCCGCCCACCGAGCGCGACATCGCCGTGGTCTCGGCCCAGCTCGGCCGCCCCGCCCGCGACGTCGTCGGGATCAGCGCCCGCTGCGTCTGCGGCAACCCGACCGTGGTCTCCACCAGCCCGCGCCTGAGCGACGGCACGCCGTTCCCCACCTTCTACTACCTGACGCACCCGGCGGCGACGGCCGCGATCTCGCAGCTCGAGGCGACCCAGGTCATGGTCGAGTACAACGACCTGCTGGCCGCCGACGAGGCGCTGCGCGACGCCTACGCCGCCGCGCACCGGGCGTTCCTCGCCGACCGCGAGAGCATCGGCTCCGTTCCCGAGATCGCGGGGATCTCCTCCGGGGGGATGCCGACCCGGGTCAAGTGCCTGCACGCGCTCGCCGGTCACTCCCTCGCCGCCGGGCCCGGAGTGAATCCGATCGGCGATCTCGCCCTCGCCCGCGCCGACTGGTCGCCCGAGCGCTGCGAGTGCCGGCCGTTCGAGGGAGCGCTCGTCGAGGGCTGAGGCCGAGCGCCTACTCGACCTGCCGATCGGCGCGCTCTTCGCTAAGCTGATTCCCAGTCGGGGTCAGTGCTGCCACCCGCGTCGAGAGCGGGCACTTCGCGTTGCGCAGGGTGATCCGCATGGTCCATTCCTCTGGAGAGTACTTTGCCCAAAATCCTGATCGTCGGAGGCGGCTACGCCGGTTTCTACACCGCGTGGAAGCTCGAGAAGTACCTGCGCCCCAACGAGGCCGAGGTCACGATCGTCGACCCGCTGCCCTACATGGCGTACCTGCCGTTCCTGCCCGAGGTCGCGGCCGGCTCGATCGAGCCGCGTCACGCGATCGTCTCGCTCCGCCGCCACCTCAAGAAGACCGCGATCCTCGCCGCGAAGGTCACCAAGATCGACCACGCGAGCAAGACCGCGACGATCACCCCGACGGTCGGCGAGCCCTACGACTTCGAGTACGACCAGATCGTCGTCACCGCCGGTTCGGTCTCGCGCACGTTCCCGATCCCGGGCGTCGCCGACAACGCGATCGGCCTCAAGACGATCGAGGAGGCGACCGCGATCCGCGACCGCATCCTCACCAACTTCGACAAGGCGGCGACCCTGCCCGCAGGCCCCGAGCGATCGCGCCTGCTGACCGTCACGGTCGTCGGCGGCGGCTTCGCCGGCATCGAGGTGTTCGCCGAGCTGCGCTCCTTCGCGAGCGCGCTGCTCAAGCGCTACCCCGAGATCGACTTCGAGGAGACCCAGTTCCACCTCGTCGAGGCGATGGGGCGGATCATGCCCGAGGTCGCTCTCGAGACGAGCCACTGGGTGCTCAAGAACCTCGACCAGCGCGGCGCGACCGTGCACCTCGACACCCAGCTGAAGTCGGCCGAGGGCGGCGTCATCGAGCTGTCGACCGGTCAGACGTTCGAGTCCGACCTGATCATCTGGACCGCCGGCGTCATGGCGAACCCGTCGATCAAGAACTCCGACTTCCCGATCGAGGAGCGGGGCCGCCTCCGGGTGCGCGCCGACCTCCGCGTCGGCCACGACGACGTCCTCGTCGAGGGCGCCTGGGGTGCCGGCGACGCGACGGCCGTCCCCGACCTCACCGGCGGCGGAGTGGGCGGCTACTGCGTCCCCAACGCCCAGCACGCGGTTCGCCAGGGCAAGCTGATGGCGAAGAACATCGTCGCCGTCCTCCGTGGCGAGACCCCGAAGGACTACTTCCACAAGAACCAGGGAGCGGTCGCCGGTCTCGGCATCGGAGTCGGCGTCTTCCAGTCCGGCAAGATCGCGATCAAGGGCTTCCCGGCCTGGGTCATGCACCGCGGCTACCACGGTCTCGCCATGCCCTCGTGGGAGCGCAAGCTCCGCGTGGTCGGCGGCTGGGCCGCCAACCTCGTGCTCGACCGCGACATCGCCTCGATCGAGGCCCGCGAGAACCCGCGCGGCTCCTTCGAGACCTACGCCTCGCGCCCGCGTCCGGCTGCTCCCGCCGCAGCCGCTCCGGCCGAGACGCCCGGCCCGGCCGGCGCTCCGGTCCCGGTGGGCGGCGAGCCCGCCAAGTCCTGACGTCACCGGTGGGGCTCGCGTCTCCCACCGGCCGCCCCCATAGCCCAACGGCAGAGGCAGACGACTTAAAATCGTTTCAGTCTGGGTTCGAGTCCCAGTGGGGGCACTCTCAGCGATGCTGTTGCGCCGACCAGGAGTCCTCATCCAGGTGTATCCTGGAGGCACAACGGGTCGGATGACGGAACGTTGCCAGCCTAAGGCCCCGCTCAGCGGGGCCTTAGTCGTTGAGCGGCTGGATCCTCAAGGAGTCCAGACCCGGTCGTGAGACGTCGAGTCGTCCAGCACCCCGCCCAGTCGAGCCATCGTCTTCGCAGACTTAGGGTGGATCTCCGTCACTGTCTTCCTCCGTCGATGCAGGTACACGGCGAGATCGGCAGTCTGCAATCCTCCGGTGTCCTTCGACGATGCGAAGTGGATCGGGGCCGAAATCAGATCGAGCTTGCTCGATCGATAACCTGGGGTTCCGAGCAATTGGTAACTCTCGAACTGCCGCCGGTGATCTTCCTGGGTCGCGATCTCATCTGCCACGACGACGACCTTCCCGTGGTCCGAGGAGAAGCAGTCGCGGCGATAGTCGTTGATCCGCTCGAGAAGGTGTTGAAGAACGATCCCGTGCGGCTTCCTCCGGAGCTGGTATCGGGTGTTCAAGCGCTGCACGTCCACACCGCGGAAGAGGTAGTGCACGCCAGCGGACCGCGCGATGGCGAGAGCAGCCGCATAGATGTCCGCCGCCTCTCGATGCTTGCCGCGCAGCGCCTTCCAGTCGCCCGAGCCGCCCATCAGCTCGTGCCCGTGGAACTCCACGTCTAGTCGAACGCCGTGCTCTGCGGTCACTCGCTGCCGCAGGTGTTGATACTCCCGCTCCAGTTCGTCCCACTTCTCCTTCGTCGTCACGGCGGCGCCGATGAAGTAGTAATCCTGGTTGTAGGACTCATCCACGTAGGCGATCAGCACAGAATCGCCTCGGATATCTTGTTCGGCGCTCCGACCAGACGCGTGGCTCTCCAACTGCTCTCCACTATCCGGACGGCAGAGGCCGAATCAGGCCCCGGCCCTTCTCCAGGAGGCCGCACGGGAACCTTCGCGCGCCTCCACAGTCCGCTTCGTCCCGTCAGGCCTCCGAATCCGCCGGGATCAGCGCACAATGGATCTCCGAGATCCTCTGACGATCGAGATCACGGCGGCGACCAGGGCTGCGAGGCCTGTCAGACTCGTGATGACCTCATTCATTGTGCTCGTGATATCCGCCGTGATCGGAGCGGCGATGAGATCACGGACTTCAGCTCCGATGTCTTCGGCGAATGTGACACTGAGAAGCATGAGCACGTTCGTGTAGAGAACGACGATCGCCCAGGGAGCCTGGAGGGCGGTCTCCTGCTTGAGCTTGGGCAGGGGCTTCGGAAGCTGTCCCTCGCCGAAGGAGGCGCCCCGGTGACGGCTCTTCTTCCGGGGTGGAAGAACCAGCTCGATGCACCTCTCGAACCATTTCTGTGAGTCCTCGACGGCGGTGGCAGGGTCCTCGAGAAGGGGCCGCTGCGCGATGACGGCAAGAGAGGCCGACTGCCAACGCCGGGCCCGCGCAGATTGTGACGGCAGGTCGAGCGGAGTGCGAGCGAATCTCTCGATGAGGTGTCTCTCGACCAGGTCGAGGGCGTCAGTACGTCGCGCATCTGCAGCGAGCGGACCGTCCTTCGAAGCGTTCTGAACCCAGAGCATCTGCTCGAAGAAGCTCCATTCGAATGGCTGGCGGTTGCGCCAACGGCGATTCCGCAGAGACATCGTGACGAAGAACGGGGCACAACCGAAAACGGCGAGCGCGAAAGAGATCGGGAACCAGATCGTCGAATAGGGAATGAGGCACACGAGCGTCAGCGCCAGCTGCGCGAGAGCGGCCGCGACCGACACCTCCGCGAGAAGGACCGGGATCGCGAAGCGGGCGCGATGAGCGCGTTCGGCCGTTCGGAAGGTCGTCTCGTATTGGGCGCAATACCTCTTCCACGCGGCGCCTCTCCCATACGCCTTCGGCCTCGCCGGGCCACTGATGACGCTCGCCCAACCGAGGATGCGAAGCCAGCGCCTTTCGCTGGACGTGACGTGATCGGGGGTACTGAGGATGACGGAGGCAGGCAGAACAGCCAGCATCCAGAGGCCCCAGAGGACGCTGGCCACGAGGCTCAGCCACTCGACACGCAGCCACCAGGTCTGCCAGAACTCGACCACGCTTCTCTCCCGCATCTCACTCGAAGATACGAGGATAGCTCGCGTCCTCCCTCGCGCCGGCGCACGCGCTCGACGAGGCCCGACTCCTTCGTGCGGCTACATCGTCGAGCGAGCCCCGGTGAACGAGACAGCGCCTCAGGGGGTCGGCGCCGCCAATAGGAAGCCGGATCCGGTCGTCCAGGACGAACGGATCCACCACTGAATCGACCTGCGGACGAGCACCACGCCGTTGTCCGACGTGGAGTCGCCGGTGCTGGTACGCGCTCGTACCGCGACGAAGAGCGCTCGCTCCGATCAGTGCTCAGTCACGCGGCACGCGCGTGGGCGCTCTTCTCGAGGACGGGCGCGCTCAGCAGCGCCGCCTCGAGCGCTCCCGTGATCTCGCCGGGCGCGCACTCGGCGCACAGCACGACGAGGTCGTCGAGGTCGCTCGCTCCGGAGCGGTCGAGGACGAGGGAGTCGGTTCCGCAGCTTCCGCATTCGATCATGCGGGTACCGTACGTCCGACCTCCGACATCGCCGGGAGCGGCTCCGGCGGGTCGCTCGGCGGCTACCGTTCGGTCTCGATACCGTCAATCCCCAGCCCGGCGAGCCCGCCTCCCCTAGAGTCGAGCGAAGGCGGTCCTCGCGCCCGTTCGGAGCGCCCGCGCTGCCGGAACGGGAGCACGGGACGGCCGGATCACCGGGGGACGCGCTCGACGAGTGCGACCCCCCTCTCGTGCCCGCGGGCACCGTCACGCACCGCCCGGCGACGGGCGGCAGGAGGCCTCCATGGGGAAGCTGCTCTACGGCGCCTCGGGCGTCGAGATCGAGTTCGACGACCGAACGCTCACGCACGTCCAGATCGTGATCGCCAACAAGCTGCGGCGGCGCGAGAGCTTCTTCTTCTCGTGGCGCGACGATCCAGCCGTGGGCGACGGCCGGTCGAGCATCTGGCTCGACCCGACGGTACCGCTCTACTTCAAGTACTTCGGCGGGCGCGTGCCCTCGATCAACCGCACGTGGATCGACCTGCTCACGGTGTCGGCGAACTCGTCCGGCGGGCTCCAGCTCGTCCAGGAGCCCGACGCCGCGCCCACGCCGCCGCCGAAGGGCGAGCAGGGCGCCTGACGCGCCCGGGCCAGCCCGACCTGCACCGCCCATCCCCTTCACTCCAGGAAGAGCGATCATGAAGCGCGACGTCTCGGCCCACCTCACCCTCGACGTCGCGCAGCCCGCGATGCTCGTCTTCTCGATCACCGTCGCATCGGCGTACGGCGCCCCCGAGACGCTGTCGATGTCCCTGGACGGGCGTCCCGTGACTCCGCGCGAGGTCCTCGACCAGCACGGCACCCGGCTGCACGTCCTCGAGGCGGAGCGCGGGAGCCTGGTCGTCGACTACAGCGCGAGCATCGACGGGCGCCTCGGCCCGCTCGACGGCGAGGAGGTCGACCGGCTGCGCTACCTGCGCCCGAGCCGCTACGCCGAGTCCGACATCCTCGCGGCGACCGCCCACGCCGAGTTCTCGGGGCTCTCGGGCCAGGACCTGCTCGCCGCCGTCAGCTCGTGGGTCGGCACCCGTCTGGCGTACGTGCCCGGCTCGAGCCTGCCGACCGACGGCGCGGAGCGCACCTTCCTCGCCCGCCGCGGCGTCTGCCGCGACTTCGCGCACCTCGTGATCGCCCTCCTGCGCGCGCTCGACGTCCCGGCGCGGCTCGTCGCCGTCTACGCGCCCGGCCTCGCGCCGATGGACTTCCACGCGGTCGCCGAGGCGTGGGTCGACGGGGAGTGGCACGTGGTCGACGCGACCACCCTCGCTCCGCGCCCCAGCCTCGTCCGGATCGCCACCGGGCGGGATGCGGCCGACACCGCTTTCCTCAGCGTCTACGACGGCATCGCGACGCTCGGGGAGTTCGTCGTCGGCGCCGTGGCCGACGTCCTCCCGGACGACGACGTGCGCGAGCTCGCCACGATCGGCTGAGGCGGCCGCTACTCCGGATCGACGAAGCGGCGCCACGCCCAGATCGACGTGCACACCGCGCTGAAGGCGACGACTGCGAGCACCGCCGGTGCCGCGCCTCCGTCGCTCGACCACGCCCTGATGGTCGGGGTGAGCAGGAGGAAGAGCACGGTCGTCGACAGCAGGGTCAGCCCGAGCCAGAGGGCCGGCGACCAGCGCAGGATGCTCTGACCCGCCGGGCGGCCGACCGGGAAGAGCAGGACGACGCTCGAGCCCACGGCGAGCAGCGTGGTCGCGCTGAGCACCTCGGCGGCGAGCACCGCGGTGAACGAGCCGTCGGCCGGCACGAGGTCGGAGGCGCCCCAGGCGAGTCCGCCGAGAGCGAGCAGCGCGACGACGCGCGCGGTCGCCAGCTTCGCCCTGTCGACGGCCGTCGTCGCGTCGGGCAGGAGGAGCCCGATCACGACGCCGAAGAGGAACGCGGGGTCGAGACCGGCGAAGCGCGAGAGCAGCGCGGCGCCGGCGACGAGCACCAGAGCGCGGGGCGCGCCGACGATGCGGATGGCGGGGAGGCCGAGGCGTCGGCCGAGGAGCGCCGGCACCGCAGCCGCCACGGCGTTCACGAGTGCGACCGCGACGATCACCGCGATCAGGAGCCTCAGGTAGGCGGGCTGTCCGTCGACGCGTCCGGAGAGCAGGACGAGCCCCGCGGCGCAGCCGATCGTCCCGATCACCATGGCGCGCGGCGAGGGGGCGGGACGCTCCGGCCGGTCGTCGAACTCGACTCGGGCGCGGTTGCGGCCCGTGAGCTGCCAGGTGCGCGGCACCCGAGGGGCTCGGCCCGCGACCGCCAGGCGGGCCGGGACGATCACGAGGGCGAGCGAGGCGAGCGCCAGAGCGAGGGAGCGCACCCAGTCGGCCATCGTCACGAGCGGGGCGCCGGAGGAGAGCGCGGTGGTCATGCCGGTCGCGGCGCTCCAGCCGCCGGGGGCCGATCCGCCGTCCGCCGGCGCGGGCGCGGGCGCGGCGGGGGGTGCGTCGGTGGGCGCTGCGCCGGGTGCCGGAGCAGCGGTCGCGCCCGGCGCCTGCGTGCTCTGCGGTGCGGGGGAGCTCTGGCCGGGTCGCGTCGGGGTCGAGGTGGCCGTGGGGCGGGGCGTGGTCGACCTCGGGGTCGGCGACGTCGATCCGGGAACGGTCGACGGGTTCGCGGTCCCCGGCGCGGTCGCGGTCGCACTCGGGGTCGGCGCGGTCGCCGAGGGAGTGGGGGTCGCCGCCGCGGCGAAGGTGACGTCGAGCCACGGGCTCGGCGAGCTGTAATTGCCGGCCGCGTCACCCGCGATGGCGGAGACACGGTGCGCACCGGCGGTGACGGTGCCGCCCGTGCAGGTCCAGACTCCGCCGGTCACCGGGGCGTCGCAGGTGTTGACGCGGTCGACGTAGACGAAGGCGCGCGTGCCGTCGACGCCGGTGCCCGTGTACACGGCTCCGACGAGTGGCAGCGCGGCGCCCGCGCCGGGAGACGTGACGGTGGGCGCCTCCGGTTCGACGGTGTCGACGACCAGTGTCACGGCCGCGCTCGGGGGCGACACGGCGCCGCCCGCGAAGGAGGCGGTCTGCGTCGCCGTGACGCGGTGGCTCCCGGCGGCCGGTGCCGGGGCGAGCTGGCAGAACCAGCGTCCGGCGGAGTCGGCGGTGGCCAGGCACGAGGCGCCGCCGTCGGAGGTCGCGGCGACGCTCGCACCGGGGTAGGCGGTCCCGCTGACCGACCCGGCCGAGGTCGCCGAGCCGTCGACCGACTCGATCACGGGCGGGCCCAGGACGGCGACACCGACGCTCGCCGAGGTCGTCCCGCCGGTGGCGAGCAGCTCGACGGCCGTCAGCGCGAAGCGGCCGTCGTCGAGCTCGAACGAGCAGGACCAGGTCTCATCCGTCGCAACGGTGGTGATGCAGACCGGGTCTCCGCCGTTCTGCGTGCTGATCTGGATCTGATCGCCGGCCGTCCCGGTGCCGGTCGCGGTCACCGAGCGGCTGGGGAGGACGGTGCCCGAGGCGGGGGCGGTGATCGTGAGGGCCGCCGCCTGCGCGGACGGGGCGAGCAGGCCCGCGGCGGCTCCGAGAGTCGCCAGGACCACGGCGAGGAACGCCCCGCGTCGACGGGCGCCGCTCCTGCGGGATCGGCGGAGCCGACCCATCGGGACGCCCGATGAACCCCCCGGCCTTGCCACGTCGACGCTCGCTATCACAGTTGCGTCCATTGCACGGGGGTGCGCGGGCAGTGTCAAGCGCGCCGCACCGTCGTTGCGAGATGTACACCGAGGGAGGGAGGCGGGTCCGCCGGGCGGGGGAGCCGTGGTCCGGGGCGGGAGAGCGCTTCCGCGAGAATATACCCATCCCACTACGGCTCGGAGGCACGGATGAGCGAGGACGAGGCACGCGGGCGCGATCGGCGGCGGGTGCGCGCCGAGGCGGTGCGCTTCGACGATCCGCGCGAGCTCGGCCGGCTCCTCCCGCCGGGGCTCCGCGTCGGGCTCGCGCAGAGCGCCTTCCAGACCGAGGGCTCGCTCGAGACCGGCGGCCGCGGGCGGTCGGTGTGGGACGACTTCGCCCTCCGCCGCGGGACGATCGCCGAGGAGGCGACTCCCGAGATCGCGACCGACTTCCTCCTCCGCTGGCGCGACGACCTCGCCCTGCTGGTCGATCTGGGCATCGACGAGCTGCGCCTCTCGATCGCGTGGACGCGCCTCCAGCCCGAGGGCCGCGGGCCGATCGACCACGGCGGTCTCGGCTTCTACGACCGGGTGCTCGACGCGCTCGCAGAGGCGGGGATCCGGGTCGCGCTCACCCTCCACCACCGCGACACGCCCTCCGCCCTCAGCGGCGGCTGGATGAACCGCGACACGGCGCTCCGCTTCGGCGACCTCGCCTTCGAGGTCGGCTCGCGCCTCGGCGACCGAGTGGCCGACTGGATCACTCTCGACCAGCCGTCGACGGTGATGCTCGAGGGCTACGCGCTCACGCGGCAGGCTCCCGCAGCGGGGCGGCTCTTCAACGCCCTGCCCGCGCTGCACCACCAGCTCCTCGGCCACGGTGTCGCCGTCGAGGCGCTCCGGGCCGCCGAGGTCTCGGGGCGCATCGGACTCGTCGACGCTCTGGCGCCGGTCGAACCGGCCACCGAGTCGGAGGAGGACGGCGCCTGGGCCGCACTGGCCGACGTCCTGCGCAACAGGCTGGTCGCCGACGCGGTCCTCACCGGCGCCTACCCGGCAGGGCCGGGGGAGCTGCCGCCGTTCCTCGAGAAGCTGGAGCGGGTCGATCCGCGCGACCTCGAGCGGATCAGCGCACCGCTCGACTTCTACGCCGTCGCGCCCCTCGCTCCGCAGCGCATCGCCGCGGGGCGCGACCCGGCCGCGCCCGTCGGAGTGGGCGCCCCGCCGACCCTGCCCTTCCACGAGCGGCCGTGGCCCGAGCTCGACCGGACCGGCGACGGCTCGCCGTCCGCCCCGTGGGCGCCGGTGGCCGTCCTCAGGAGGCTCGTCGAGCGCTACGGCGACACCCTCCCTCCGCTGGTCGTCACGGCACTCGGAGCGAGCTACCCCGACAGCATCGACCGGAACGGGGCGATCGTCGACACCGAGCGCATCCGCTGGATCGGCGCGCACCTCGGCGCGCTCGCCCAGGCCGTCCACGAGGGGCTGCCGCTCGAGTCGGTGCAGCTGTGGACGCTGGTCGACGCGTTCGAGTGGCAGCACGGCTACACCCGGCCGCACGGACTCGTCGCGCTCGACACCCGTGGCGCCGATCGGGTGCCCAAGGCCTCGTTCGACTGGCTCCGGCGGGTGCTCGACGCCCGCTCCTGACGCCTCGGCGTGCGAGACTGCGGCGATGCAGAGCCTCCTCGCCCTCGCCTCGATCCTCCACGCCGAGCCGGCGCTCGTGCTCGGAGCCCTCGCCGACCTCCTCGAGGCCGAGGACGGCGGCGGCTACACGCGAGACGACGACGGGCTGCAGCGCCGGCTCCCCGTGCTCGGCGCCGAGCAGTGGCGCGTGCTGCCGGATGAGGAAGGGACGCGCGTCGAGTTCGAGGTCGTCGCGTCGACCGCCTCGTCGGCACTCGCCGGCGTCCTGGCGCGCCGGCGGCTCCGCGCTGCCCCCGAGCGCTTCCGCGCCATCGTGACGGCGCTGGCCGATCGCGTCGAGGAGCGCTGAGCGGCCCCCGTCCCCTTTTGTGGAGGATTGCTCATGTTGTGGGTGGTGGCGGAATCTGAAGAACACCGCGACCTGACAACTGGAGGCAACGATGATCCTGTCCATGAAGATGCGTGTGATCGGTGCGGCTCTCGCCGCGCTCTCGCTCACGAGTCTGGCGATAGCGCCTCCGGCGGAGGCTGCCTCCGGGCCCGGGGGCCGCGTCATCACCTGCACTTTGAAAGTCCACTATCCGCACAACTCCTCTCATGTTGGCGGGACGATCAATGTCACTTCGGATATCAAGTGCACGTCCGGAGTCGACTCGATCCACTCATCGACCGGTCTTCGGGGCACTCAGTCCGCGAACGGCTGGAAGCAGAAGTACAACGACTTCTACGTCGCGTCGAATGCGGCCAAGCCCTGCAAGAACGGGAGGTACTGGGGAGTCGGGTCGGGAACGGTGACCTTCCCCGCCGGCTTCTCCCCGCGGGTACAGAACCTCGAGGGCGGCGGTGCGGCAAGGACGGTCGACTGCTCGAGGAGCTCGTCCGTCGACAGCGTCGATTCGACAGCCGGCGACGGGGCGGTGTACTACCGGATCAGCGCCACTGCCGAGGAAGGACACTGAATGCTTGAAGCCTGGTCCGACGCCGATGCCGCACAATGGGTGAGCCGAGGGTCGACGAGTGGCGGTCTCACCGTCCGTCAGCTGGTTCCTGCGACGTACCCCGCGTTCGCGAGGGTGCTGCACTCCGTCGCCCCCGAGACGTGGTCGTCTCTCGCTGCTCGTGCGGGCGTCCCGATGTCGCCGACAGTTCAATGGGAGCACATCGACCTCTCCCTGGAGGGCGAGCCCTCGGGGCTGGCGCCACGAGTCGGCTTCCTCCTGCTCGACGACGCGCGACGCCTCTCCGCCGTTCTGAAGGAGCAGACGACGACCCCTCATTCCTGCTGGTTCGGACTCTGGGAGGGTTGGGCCGACTCGGTCCCGCCCCGCGAGGCCGCGAGGTTCACATGGTCTCTGCGCGGTCTCGCGCTGTTCCACGGCGCCGTCGAGGATGTGGTGGGATTCGCCGGTGAGCGCACTCCGGCTGTCTGGTGGCCGGAGGACCGCTCCTGGTTCGTGGTGACCGAGGTCGACTACGACAGCACGGTCGTCGGCGGCACGCAGGAGTGCATCGATGCGGTCATCGGATCCGGCCTCGAGGCCCTTCCTCTCGGTCCTGACGACGATCTCGTACTCCGTTGACCGGCGCGGCTGCGGCCCTCGTCGGGGGAATGCCTGAGCAGTTCTCGCTGTTGTCTACCGATGACGGGACGGGGCTTCGGAGCACCGCCCCCAGGGACGCTCGGAGGAGCACGAGGCATATGGCAGGAACAGGTACCAGCAAGGCACGCGGAACCCGCGGCGGCGACGACGAGATCGTCTACCGCCGTCACGCGAACGGTCGCGGCATGGTCGCACCGGGGTCGCGAGTGGCAGCGACGGCGTTCGTCGAGACGGGTGCGTACGTCGAGCCCGGGGCGAACGTCGGCGAGCGCGCCTGGATCGGCGCCGGCAGCTGGATCGACCGCGACGCCATGATCGGGCACAGCGCCTTCATCGGCGCGAACGTGCACGTCGGGCCCGAGGCGATCGTGGGCCCCGGCGCGCGGATCGGGAGCTACTCGCGGATCGGCGACTCCGCCGTCATCGCGACCGGCGCGCGGGTCGACCGCGACACGTTCGTGGCACCCGGGAGTCGATTCGGCCTCGACGAGAGCGCCCGCGAGTCCGGCAGCCGCGCCGCGTAGACCGACCGACGACCCTGTTCCGCAGGCTTCCAGGAGCCGCGGAATAGGGTCGTCCCATGTTCGAACTCCACCACCTCAGCGCGCAGGAGCAGTGGGACTGGCTGCAGCGCGGCGAGGTCACGCCGCTCGAGCTGACCGAGCACTACCTCGCCCGCATCGAGCGGCTGAACGGCGAGCTCGGTGCGTTCACGACCGTGACGGCGGAGGCGGCGCGCGCGCGAGCCGCGTCCCTCGCCTCCGGATCGCTGCCGCGCACTGCGGCTCTCTGGGGGCTGCCGAGCGGCGACAAGGACCTCTGGCGCCGCGCCGGGGTGCGCACCACCTTCGGATCGCGGCTGCGCGCGGACTTCGTACCTGACGCCTCCGACGAGATCGTCGACGTGCTCGACGCCGCCGGGGCGGTCAGCCTCGGCAAGACGGCCGCGCCCGAGTTCGGCATGCCGTCGTACACCGAGAGCCGGGTGGGGCCTCCGGCCGTCACGCCCTACGACACCCGGCTCGGAGCCGGCGGGTCGAGCGGGGGAGCGGCGGTCGCGGTGGCGGCCGGTCTGCTGCCGTTCGCGCCCGCCTCCGACGGGGGCGGCTCGATCCGCATCCCGGCCGCGGCGTGCGGGCTCGTCGGTCTGAAGCCCTCTCGCGGGCGCGTTCCCGCGCTGTCCGGGATCGGCGGCGTCGGCGGACTCACCGTCGCGGGCCCGATCACCCGCTCGGTCGCCGACGCCGGGCTCCTGCTCGAGGGGCTGCTCGAGCGCCGCAACGGAGCGATCCCCGAGCGGTACGCGCTCACGGCACCGGGCGACGGGGAGGGGTCGTTCCTCGGCGCTGCCGTGCGCGGAGAGGGACGCTTCCAGATCGGCGTCCTCACGCAGTCGCCCTGGGACGAGGCCTACGAGATCGGGCTCGCTCCCGAGGCGCGCACAGCTCTCGACGAGGGCATCGCGGCGCTCGACGCGCTCGGACACGGTCTCGAGGAGGCGGCACTGCCTCCGAGCACCGCGTACCCGGCCGCCTTCCGGGCGCTCTGGCAGAGCGGTGCGGCCACCCTGCCGATCGAGGGTGCGGATCTCGACCTGCTCGAGCCGCTCACCCGCTGGCTCGTCACCGAGGGGCGCCGTCGCTCCGCCCGGGGGATCATGGAGGCGGCATCGGTGCTCTCGGCCTACGAGCGCGCCGTGATCGCGGCCTTCTCGGGGTACGACGCCGTGCTGACGCCCTCGCTCACGATGACACCCCGCCCGGTCGGCTGGTACTCCGCCGACGATCCGGAGCGGAACTTCGAGCAGCAGGTGCAGTACACCCCCTACACATCGTTCGTGAACGTGAGCGGGCTGCCCGCGATCACCCTGCCGCTGAGCACGACCGCCGAGGGGCTGCCGATGGGGATCCAGCTCATCGGGCGACCCGGCGGGGAGGCGGTGCTGCTCTCGATCGGCGCGCAGCTCGAGCGGCGGGCGCGCTGGCAGAGGCGCCATCCGCCGCAGTGGTGATGCCCGGCCGATCATCAGGCTCCGGCCGTTGTCGCTTAGGTTAGGCATGCCTATACTTGCTCTCGATGTGCATGTACGAGGGACGCGAGACGGACGCCGTGGAGGCGCTGCCGGTCGACGCCAAGCAGTTCCTGATCGCCGGTGACGAGACCGTCGTCCCGTGGATCCAGAGCATGCTCGACGAGCTCCCGGCGAACGCGCGCGGACAGGTCTTCATCGAGGTCGACGACGCCCGCGGGCTCCCGCCGCTCGCCGCACCCGGCCGCGTCTGCGTGACCTGGCTCGGCCGGTCGACGCGCTCGGGCGCTCCCGGCACCGGCGCACTCTGCGGCCGCGGCGAGGCCCTCGACCGCGCGGTGCGCGCGTGGGTCGGCGAGATGTCGGTGATCGACCGCGACTACCCGTGGGCCGACGACCGCCACGACTTCTGCGCCTGGATCGGTGGAGCCGGGCCGCTCGTCGCCGAGCTCGCCGCCGACGTCGAGGCGCGCCTGCGCACCTCGGCCGAGCACGTCACCCGCTCGATCTGACGACGCAGGGTTAGGTGAGCCTAACCTTCCGTGCGATACTGGATCGATGCCTCCGACGACCGACGCCCCCGCCCGCCCGGCCTACCGGCCGTTCCTCGCGACCGTCGCCCGCGCGACCCGGATCGCCCCCCACTTCATCCGCGTCACCCTGACCGGCGACGAGCTCGCCGCCGTGGGCTGCACCGGCCCCGACCAGCGGATCAAGCTCGTGGTGCCGACGGCGACCTCGAGCGCGGACGACTTCATGGGCTCGGTGGCCGACGCCGGCGGCCCCGACGGCCTCGCGCCCGACTGGTACCTCCGCTGGCGCGAGCTGCCCGACGAGCAGCGCAACCCGCTCCGCACCTACACGATCCGGGCGACCCGGCCCGAGCTCGCCGAGGTCGACGTCGACTTCGTCGCGCACGGCGACACCGGTCCCGCCTCGGCGTGGGTCGAGTCGGCGGCGCCCGGCGCCCGCGTGGTCATCGTCGCCCCCGACTCCCGCTCCGAGATCGCCGGCGGAGGCGTCGAGTGGCACCCGGGAGCAGCGACCACGCTGCTCCTCGCCGGCGACGAGACCGCGGTTCCGGCCATCAGCGCCATCCTCGAGAGCCTCGCCGACGACGCGTCCGGGGCGGCGTTCCTCGAGGTGCCCACCGCGGAGGACCGGCTCGTGCTGCGTCACCCCGCGGGAGTGAGCGTCACCTGGCTGGTCCGGGCGCCCGGCACGGCTCCCGGCGCCCTCCTGGGCACCTCCGTTCGCGCCTGGGCGACCCGCTTCCTGACGGCGCACCATCGCGGAGTCGAGGTGTCCGACGTCGACGTCGACAGCGAGATCCTGTGGGAGGTGCCCGAGGAGAGCACGGACCCCGGCCTCTACGCGTGGATCGCGGGCGAGGCGGGCGCCGTCAAGCTCATCCGCCGCTGCCTCGTCACCGAGCTCGGCCTCGACCGCAAGCGCGTGGCGTTCATGGGGTACTGGCGCACCGGCCGCTCCGAAGCGAACTAGATCAGGACGGCGCAGCAATCCCGCTGATCGAGTAGCCCGGGCTCATCGAGATCCGCGTCCGTCACAAGGCCAGGGCTGAACCCTGACCTGTTGACGCTGGTCGGTCTCGATACGCCCCTGCAGGGCTGCTCGACCAGCATGCAGTGCGCCCCTGCGGGGCTGCTCGACCAGCATGCAGTGCGCCCCTGCGGGGCTGCTCGACCAGCATGCAGTGCGCCCCTGCGGCGCTGTGGGCTCGACCCGCATGCAGGGTGGCGGCACCGTGAGCCCGCTGATCGAGTAGCCCGCGGAGCGGGCGTATCGAGATCCACGTCCGTCAGAAGGTCAGGGCAGAGGCCCGACCTGTTGACGCTGGTGGGTCTCGATGCGCCCCTGCAGGGCTGCTCGACCAGCATGGGCGGGTGACCGGCGCCGACTCGGCCGGAGTGCCGGCCGCCGGTGGTCAGAGGGTGGGCGGGACGCCCACCAGGCGCGACGAGAGGGTCCAGAGGTCGCGGCCGAGCTGGCGGTCGCGGGCCTGGGCGGCGAGGGCGCCTCCGGGCTTGAGGCCGTCGAAGTAGGTGCCGCTCGCGGCCCCGACGTCGGGTTCCGAGACGAGGGTGATGAGCGGCACGGCACCGGCCTCTGCCGTGATGCCGTAGGAGCCGTGGGTGAGGGACGACATCACGTTCATCAAGCGCGAGTCCGAGCCGAACCCGGTGGCGACGAAGCCGGGGTGGAACGAGTAGGCGTCCACGGCCGTGGGGAGCAGCCGCTCGGCGAGCTCGCGGATGAACAGGATCGTCGCGAGCTTCGACGTGCCGTAGGCGCGCCAGCCGCCGAGTCACGGACCCTTCCGGCGATCGAGATCCTGCAGGGAGAGGTGGCCGAAGCGGTTGGCGAGGCTCGCCGTCGAGACGACGCGCGCCCCGGGCCGCTCGCGACCGGTCTCGATCAGGCGGGGGAGCAGCAGCCGCGTCAGCAGGAACGGAGCGAGGTGGTTGCTCTGGATGGTGCGCTCGTGGCCGTCGGCCGTCTCGCCGCGATCGGAGACGAGCCCGCCGGCGTTGTTGGCGAGCACGTCGATGCCGTCGTAGCGGGCGAGCAGCGCGTCGGCGAGCGAGCGCACGTCGTCGAGCCGGTCGAAGTCGGCGAGGAACGGCTCGCCCCCGACCGAGGCGGCGACCGCGCGGGTGCGCTCGGCGTTCCGGCCGACCACGGCGACGGCGGCGCCCGCCGAGGCGAGCTCCGCCGCAGCGACCTTGCCGATGCCGGAGCTCGCTCCGGTGAGCACGACGACGCGCCCCTTCATGTCAGCGACCACGGAGGTATCCGCCCTTCTCGAGACCGGCTTCGATCTCGAATCGATTGCGCAGCGGATCGCGACCCGCCAGGAGGTAGGCGAACGGGAACCACATGCCCCATCGCTGCCACTGCTGCTTGTGAACGGCCTCGTGCTCGAGGACGCGGTCCGACGCGTTCGTGTCGGTGTAGTAGCTCGTGCCCACGCAGGAGCCGCCGCGGCCGAAGGACCACGAGGGCATGCCCGTGAAGACCACCAGTCCGTTGCGGCGCTCGATGCGGCCGGTGCTCCAGAGTGCGCCCCAGGTGAGCCCGACGGCGCAGGCGAAGAGGTAGCCGGGTCGGGTGATCGCGGGGTCGAGGGCGACCTCGGCGACCGCGCGTCTCAGCGAGGCCGACTGCAGGAGGCTCACGCGCTGTCGCGTCCGTAGGTCTCGAGCAGCCGGAGCCAGACCTCGCTGATCGTCGGGTAGGAGGGCACCGCATGCCAGAGTCGCGACAGCGGGACCTCGCCGACGACCGCGATCGTGGCCGAGTGCACGAGCTCGCCCACCTCCTTGCCGACGAACGTCACCCCGAGGACGACGGAGCGCTCCTCGTCGACGACCATCCGGGCGGTGCCCGTGTAGCCGACGGCGGTGAGCGAGGCGCCGGCGACTGAGCCGATCTCGTAGTCGACGACGCGGGTGCGGTAGCCGGCCTTCTCGGCGGCGGCCGCGGTGAGGCCGACGGAGGCGACCTCGGGGTCGGTGAAGACGACCTGCGGCACGGCCTCGTGGTCGGCGGTCGCGACGTGCGCGCCCCACGGTGCGTCGTGCACGGCGGCACCGGTGCTCCGCGCGACGATGACGTCACCGGCCGCACGGGCCTGGTACTTGCCCTGGTGGGTGAGCAGAGCGCGGTGGTTGACGTCGCCGACTCCGTAGAGCCAGGGCGATCCTCCGCCCACGGGCGTGCCGTCGGCGCCGAGGACGAGCATCGTGTCGTCGACGCTCAGCGAGGAGCCGGGCTCGAGCCCGACGGTCTCGAGCCCCACGTCGCGGGTGTGCGGAGCGCGCCCGGTGGCGGCGAGGATCTCGTCGGCCTCGACGACGTCGCCGCCGTCGAGGGTCACGGCGACGGTGCCGTCGTCGCGGCGCTCGACCGACGCGGGGGAGGCGCCGATCCGCACGTCGACCCCGAGCGCGCGGAGGGCGTCGCCGACGAGCTCGCCCGCGAACGGCTCGAACGCGGCGAGCAGCCCGCTGCGGGCCAGCAGGGTCACGGAGGAGCCGAGGCCCGCGTAGGCCGTGGCCATCTCGCAGGCGACGACTCCGCCGCCGACGACGACGAGGCGTGCGGGCACCGACTCGGCGCTGGTCGCCTCGCGGCTCGTCCACGGGGCGGCGTCGCGCAGGCCCGGCACGTCGGGGACGACCGCGGTGGTGCCGGTCGCGACGGCGACCGCCGAGCGGGCGCGCAGCACCCGGACCGACCCGTCGGGTGCGGTCACGCTGACCTCGCGCTCGCCGCTCAGGCGCCCGTGTCCTCGGACGAGCGTGATGCCCGCTCCCTCGAGCCACTGCACCTGACCGTGGTCGTCCCAGCCGCTCGTGACGGAGTCGCGGTGCGCGAGCACGGCCGCCACGTCGACTCCGCCGGTCACGGCCTGCGCGGCTCCCGGCAGGTCTCGAGCGGCGCGGAGCGCCATCGGCGCGCGCAGCAGCGCCTTCGAGGGCATGCAGGCCCAGTACGAGCACTCGCCGCCGACGAGCTCGCTCTCGACGATCGCGGCGGTGAGGCCGCCCTGGACGGCGCGGTCGGCGATGTTCTCGCCGACCGGGCCCGCTCCGATGACGATCAGGTCGAAGTCGTCGGTGGTGGTGGTGGTTCCGTCGGTGCTCATGATCTCTCCCGCTTCGTCGCGGGCGCGTCGGGCGCCCCGCTGGATGTCTGCCGCTCGCGCATCAGTGCGCGGGGACGATCTCGGCCCGCCAGCCGTCGTAGCGCCCGCCCTCGCGCTCGACCGCGTCGACGACCTGGCGGAGGAAGGCCGTGGTCGCCTCCTGGTCGACGGCGGCGTGGTGGCTCGCCACCAGGACGTGCCGGAGCCTCAGCCGCGAGATCGCGATCTCGTACCCGGAGGCGACGAGCGTGCGCGCGGCCCTGCGTGCCCGGCTCCGGCGGGAGAAGACGGCGAAGTGGTCGACCTCGCGCAGCTCCCAGACCTGGTCGCCGTAGCGCAGGCGGATCTCGAGCTGCTGCGCCGCACGCTCGCGCTGCGCCTCGAGAGCGGAGTGGCCGCCGGTGCCCGCGGGTGCGCTGATCAGGGTCTCGTCGCTCATCGGCCGGTGAACTCCGCGGTCGTGCGGGCCAGGAAGGCCTCCATGCCGATACGGGCGTCGTCGGACGCCGCGAGGCGGGCCAGCTCGGCCGGCAGCGCGGCGGCGGCCTGCGCGTCGCCGTCGGAGACGGCGAGACGGGCGTTCGCGAGGGCCGCCTGCACGGCGAGCGGTGCCTGGGCGGCGATCCGCTCGGCGAGGGTGTGAGCGGCCTCGCCGACCGTCCCGTCGGGGACGACCTCCTGCACGAGCCCGATGCGGCGGGCCTCCGCGGCGTCGAAGGTGTCGCCCGTGAGGATCCAGCGGAGGGCGTCGCCCCAGCCGGCGGCGCGCGGGAAGCGCAGGGTGGCGCCGCCGAAGGGCAGGATGCCGCGGGACACCTCGACCTGGCCGAAGCGGGTCGACTCCTCGGCCACGACCACGTCGCTCGCGAGCGCGAGCTCGATGCCGAGAGTGAGGCAGGTGCCCTGCAGGCCGATGACGACCGGCTTGGAGACCGGACGGGTGCGCAGCCCCCACGGGTCGAGGCCGCCCTCGGGAACGAAGTCGAGGCCGCCCGAGCCCAGGCGGGGTCCGATGTCGGCGAGGTCGAGGCCGGCGGTGAAGTGCTCGCCCTCGGCGAGCACCACGCCGACCCGGAGCTCCGGCTCGCGGTCGAGCTCTCCGTAGGCGGCGGCGAGGGCGCTCAGCATCGCGAAGTCGGCGGCGTTGCGCTTCTCGGGGCGGTCGAGCACGATCTCGAGGGCGTGACCGCGGCGCTCGGTGCGCACGCGCTCGCGCGGGGGGATCGCGGTCATCGTTCCGCCTCTCGGGTCGCGTCCCTCCATCTTGCCGGGTGCCACCGACACTGGGGCGGCTGCCGACGGGGATTGACGGGGGTCCCTCAGGCCCCGCGGATCGCTCGGGCCCGGTAGGCCGTTCAGACCCCGCGGGTCAGCGCGCCGACGATCCGGAGGATCGTGGACAGGTCGTCGACGGCCGCCGCGGGAGAGGCTGGCGCGAAGGAGGTGACGGCCCCGCCCGCGAGCGGGAATCGCGCGCGCAGCGCCTCGAGGCAGGCGATCAGGCGCGTGGCGGGGACGCCGAAGGGCACCGGGTCGAAGAGACCCGCGAGGTCGGCCGGGTCGAGGACGTCGAGGTCGATGTGCACGTACACCGCGCCGGCGCCGGCCGCCTCGACGGCGGCGACGAGCGACTCCGGATCGAGCGCGTCGACGGGGAGGTGCCGGACGCCGCTCCCGAGCAGGCCCTCGAGCTCGCCGGGGTCGCTCGAGCGGACACCGGCCAGCACGACGCGCTCGGCCGGGACCTGCTCGTCGGCGGCGGCGCTGAGCAGGCCGACGCCGTGCCCGAGCGCGGCCGAGAGGACCATGCCCGAGAAGGCGCCGCTCGGTGAGGTCGCGGGGGTGTTCGCGTCGGGGTGCGCGTCGAACCAGACCACCGCGACCGGCTGTGCCGAGGTGCGGACGGCGTGGCCGAGGGCCGCGAAGGAGACGCCGCAGTCGCCCCCGATGGTGACGATCGGGCCGGTGCGGCCGAGGAGCGCCTCGCGCATCCGCTCGGCGGTGGTCGCGACCGAGGCGTAGCGGTGGACGCCCGTGTCCTGGGCGTCGCCCGCCTCGGGCGGCACGTCGACGACGATCGTCGCGGAGGAGGGCAGATCGCCGCGGATCGCCTCGGCTCCGTCGACCAGGCGCATGGCCCGCGTCGACGCGGAGCCCTGCCACTGCGGGACAACGAGGAAGGACGCCATGGGATTCACTATGGCACGCACGATCGCCGGGTCGAGGCGTGCGCCGGGCCCCCGTCCGGCCGGCCGCGCTCAGCGCGGGGCGTCGAGATCGACGAGAGCCTCGTCGAGCGCCGAGCGCCCCCGGTCGACGGCGCCGCGCGCCAGCTCGAGGGCGGCGGCGGGGTCGGTGGCGGCGAGTCGCGCCGCCTTCGCGAGCCGGTCGGTCGTCTCCTCCGCGAGGATCCGGGGTGCTGCGGTGACGCGATCGCCGTGCACGAGGCCGAGGAGCGACGCCGCGTCGGCCCCGAGGCGGGCGGCGGTCCGCGCGGCCTCGAAGAGCAGGAGCTGCCGCTCGGCTCGCGTCCGCGGCTCGCGGTAGCCGGCGACGACGGTGTCCAGCACGGCGTCCGCCTCGATCAGCAGGGCGAGGACGGCGGCCGGGTCGTGCAGTGAGCCGGCTGCTCGGGCCTCGTCGGCGTCGAGCAGCAGCGCGCTGGCGGCGGCGCACGCCGTCGCGACGTCGGCGGCCGATCCGAGCTGCGCCGCGGTGCGCACATCGGAGAGCGTCGCCGCCCGGTCGAGGTCGTCCCTGACCGAGCGCTCGAGACCGCTGAGCTGC
The DNA here is from genome assembly GCF_009807175.1 of Rathayibacter sp. VKM Ac-2803. Taxonomy (NCBI): domain Bacteria; kingdom Bacillati; phylum Actinomycetota; class Actinomycetes; order Micrococcales; family Microbacteriaceae; genus Rathayibacter; species Rathayibacter sp. VKM Ac-2803. The sequence goes on from NZ_WUCD01000001.1 coordinate 1,868,060, forward strand.
GCCTCCGCCGTGGCGAGCAGAGCGGTCAGCCCCTCGACGGCGTCGAGCAGGGCGGAGGACGCGCCGTCGGCGACCGCGTCGAGTGCCTCGCGCAGCGGCCGCACCTGGCGCTCGGAGGAGGTGGTCGCGAGGACGGAGACGTCGGACCGGAGGCGCTGCAGCCGCTCCGGCACGGTCGGGAGCGGCGGGGTCACTCCGCGATCGTACGGGCCCCGTGTTACAGACCGTGTCGCCGCGGGTCGACCGCGCCGCACGGGCGCCCCAGGATGGGACGCATGCCAGGAACGCTCGCCATCGTGGAGGTCACCCGTGCGCGACCCGGTCGCGACGAGTACCACGCCTACGTGCAGGTCCTGAACGGCCGCCTCCTCGCCGTCGCCCGCGAGCTCGGCTGGGAGGCGCGGCGCTTCGCCGCCGAGGACCTCGGCTCGGCGGCGCTGCTCGAGCAGACCGCCGGTGCGGACGCGATCGTGCTGGCCGGCGGCGAGGACATCGCGCCCGAGCGCTACGGAGTGGCGCGCGGCTACCCGGGCGAGGGACCGCACGCCGAGCGGGCCGACGCCGCGCAGATCGCTCTCGTGCACCGCGCGATCGCCCGCCGCACCCCGCTGCTCGGGATCTGCCGCGGACTCCAGATCGTCAACGTCGCCCTCGGCGGCACCCTCGTCCCCGACCTCGGACCCGACGCCGCGCACGTGAACGCCGCGGCCCCCGCGCACGAGCGGATGCACCGCCATGCGGTCGCCCTCGCTCCCATGACCTCGCTCGGCGACCTCTTCGGTGCCGACGAGCTCGCCGTGCAGAGCGCGCACCACCAGGCGGTCGATGTGCTGGCCCCCGGGCTGCAGGTGGCGGCGGTCGCCGACGACGGGGTCGTCGAGGCCATCGAGCACCGCTCGGCGCCGGTGCTGGCGGTGCAGTGGCACCCGGAGGATCCCGCCGCGCCGAGCGGCCAGCTCGCGACCCTGCTCGAGGGCCTCGCGCTCGCCGCGGCCGAGGGCTCGTTCGTCCGCCGAGCCCTCGCCGCCTGACGCGGTCAGCGCGCGAGTCGCGCCATCCACTCCTCGATGTCGTCGGCCGAGCGGGGGATGCCGACCGAGAGGTTCTCGGCGCCGTCGGCCGTCACCAGCACGTCGTCCTCGATCCGCACGCCGATGCCGCGCAGCTCCTCGGGAACGGTGAGGTCATCGGGCTGGAAGTAGAGGCCCGGTTCGATCGTGAAGACCATGCCCTCCTCGACGACGCCGTCGAGGTACATCTCGCGCCGGGCCTTCGCGCAGTCGTGCACGTCGAGCCCGAGGTGGTGGCTGGTGCCGTGCACCATGTAGCGGCGGTGCTGCTGGTTGTCGGCCTCGAGAGCCTCCTCGGCGCTGACGGGGAGCAGGCCCCACTCGGCGGTGCGGCGGGCGATCACGGCCATCGCGGCGGCGTGCACCTCGCGGAAGCGGATGCCCGGCCGGACGATCGCGAAGGCCGCGTCGGCCGCCTCGCGCACCGTCTCGTGCACCCGGCGCTGCGCCTCGGTGTATCGCCCGTCGACGGGGAACGTGCGCGTGATGTCGGCGGTGTAGTAGCTCTCCTGCTCGACACCGGCGTCGAGCAGGACCAGGTCGCCGGGGCGCACGGGTCCGTCGTTCCGGGTCCAGTGCAGGATGCAGGCGTGCGCTCCCGCGGCCGCGATCGTGTCGTAGCCGACCGTGTTGCCGTCGGCGCGGGCGCGGCCGTTGAAGACGCCCTCGATCAGGCGCTCGCCCCGCTCGTGCGCGACGATCCGCGGCAGGTCGGAGAGCACGTCCTCGAAGCCGCGGGCGGTCGCGGCGACGGCGGCGCGGAGCTCGGCGATCTCGTAGGCGTCCTTGACCAGGCGCAGCTCGGAGAGGTCGCGCTCGAGGGCGTCGTCGCGCTCGGAACCGCCGTCGCGCTGCAGGCGGGCGGTCACCAGCGGGTCGGCCTCGCTCAGGAGGGCGACGGGGACGTCGTCGCGGGCGTCCAGAACGGCATCGAGCTCGTCGATGCCGCGGGCCTCGAGGCCCAGGTCGCTCGACACCTGCGCCAGCGAGGGGCGCGGGCCGATCCAGAACTCGCCGATCTCGGAGTTGGCGTAGAACTCGTCGGAGTCGCGGCCGGCGCGCTCGCGGAAGTAGAGCGTCGCGGTGTGACCGCCCTCGCCCGGCTCGAGCACGAGCACGGCGCCCGGCTCGGAGTCGGCGCCCCAGCCGGTGAGCCAGGTGAATGCGGAGTGCGCGCGGAAGGGGTAGTCGGTGTCGTTCGCGCGCTGCTTCAGCCGGCCGGCGGGGACGACGATGCGCTCGCCGGTGTGCAGGGCCGAGAGGCGCTCCCGGCGTCGCGCGGCGAACGCGGCCTGCTCGCGCGGCTCGGGGAGCGGCTCGGCGCGCTCGGCCCAGCCCGAGGCGATGAAGTCGCGGAAGCGGTCGGAGGCCGGAGTCGTCGACCGGTTCGTCGTCGCACGCGGCGTGGGTGCGGCGGCGGGGTCGGGAGTCGAGCGGGCTTCGGTCGTCTGGTCCGTGTCGGTCATGGAGTCCATTGTCCTCCTCCGCGAACGACCAGGCCCTAGGACGAGTCCTTGACCATCCCGCGCACCGAGAGCTGGACGAGGACCGGACGGTGATCGCTTCCGTCCTCGTCGTGATCGTCGAGGACGGAGTAGCCCGATACGTCCCAGCGGCCCGAGTAGAGGACGTGATCGATCGGCGCCCCGAGCAGCGCCGGCAGCGACGTCGGCCAGGTGCCGACGGCCGCCGAGTTCGCGAGCGCTCCGGAGTCGGAGCAGGCGCCCAGATCGGAGGTACCGGGGATCCCGCTCCAGTGGTCGAGTGTCGAGTTGAGGTCGCCGAGCACGACGACGTCGTCCTCGGTGCTGCAGAGGGCGGCGATGCGGCTGAGGTCGCTGCTCCAGTCGTCCATCAGCGCGGGGATCGGCGGCGCCGCGTGCACCGCGGCGATGACCGGCCGATCGGGGGTGTCGGGGCGGGCGACGAGGGAGGCGAGGGTCCCGGTGGGCGCGCTCTCGGCATCGACCGTGTAGTTGCCGAGGGAGGCGGCGAGCAGGAGCGCGGTCCCCGCGACCCCCTCGTCGCCGGCGGCGTAGTGCAGGGTCATCGGCAGACCCGCCGCGCCGAGGGCGTCGACGACCCCCTGCGCCGACTCCTGCGAGACCTCGACCAGTGCCAGCGCGTCGACGGCGCTCTCGGTCGCGACGGCGGCGATCGTCTCGACCGGTACCGCGTCGAGCACGTTCCAGCTGAGCACGCGCAGATCGGCGAGGCGGTGGGCGCGCGGAGGCGTGGAGTCGCCGCCGCGGAAGGCCTGGAGACCCGAGAGGACCAGTGCGAAGGCGAGCCCGAGCGCCCCGAGGGCGAGCGCGAGGCGGCGGACGGGCCGCACGAGAACGGCGATCACGACGAGGACGACGACCACTCCGACGGCGCCGAGGGCCGTGGCCAGCCGGAACGACACGAGCTGCGCGAAGGGCGCCTCCCGGACGATCCCGAAGAAGCCGGGGGCGGCCACCACGATCAGCACGATCGCCACCGCGGCTGCCACCGCGAACTTCACCAGTCTCGTCCCCATCCCGGCTCAGGTTAGGGCATCCAGGCCCGAGGGGCCCGCCGACCCGCGTCTACGATGGTCCGCATGCATGTCGCGGGAGGCCGGTTCGACCTCCACACCCACTCCCTCGTCTCCGACGGCACGGAGCCGCCCGAGGTCCTCGTGCGGGCGGCGGCGTCGGCCGGGCTCGCCGGAGTGGCGCTGACCGATCACGACTCGACCGCCGGCTGGCCCGCCGCGATCGCCGCGGCCGAGGAGGCCGGGATCGAGCTCGTCCCCGGGATGGAGCTCTCGTCGCGGGCCGGCTGGGCGAGCGTGCACGTGCTGGCCTACCTCGTCGATCCGGACGACCCGGATCTGCTCGCCGAGACGACCCGGATCCGCTCCGAGCGCGTCCACCGAGCCGAGGCCATCGTCACCGCCATCGGCGCCGACTACGACCTGACCTGGGACGACGTCCTCGCGCAGACCAGCCCCGGCGCGACGATCGGCCGTCCGCACATCGCCGACGCCCTGGTCGCGCGCGGACTCGCCACCGACCGCTCCGCCGCGTTCGCGGGGATCCTCGACTGGCGCGGCGGCTACTTCCAGCCGCACTACGCACCCGACCCGGTCGACGCCGTCCGCCTCGTGCGCGCCGCGGGCGGGGTGCCGGTGATCGCGCACCCCGCGGCGAGCGCACGCGGGATCGCCGTCGAGCGGATGCTCCCGGAGCTGGTCGAGGCCGGGCTCTTCGGGCTCGAGGTCGAGCACCGCGAGAACACTCCCGACGGGAAGCGGAGGCTGCGCGAGCTGGCCGAGCGCTACTCGCTGGTCACGACGGGATCGAGCGACTACCACGGCACGGGCAAGCCGAACCGGCTCGGCGAGAACACGACCGACCGCGCGACGGTCGACGCGATCCGCGCCGCGGCCGGCCGCTGACGACGAACCGCCCCACGAGTTCTCGCGGGGCGGTTCGGTGAGTCGGACCTGAGGGGTGCCGGTCAGACCTGGGGAGAGTCGGGTCGCGGAGCGCGGTTGCGGGAGCGGGTGCGACGGCGCGGGGCGCTGTTGCCGTCGTGGTGCTCCTTGCTCTCGCTCGAGGGCGCCGGGCCGGTCTGCGGGGCCGCGACGTCGGCGCTGCGGCGACGGGGCTCGCGCGACTCGCGCTGGCGCGTCGAGCGCTCGGGGCGGGCGTCGGCCTTGGCCTCGGCGGGGATCGGGGTGGGCTTCAGGCGGCCCTTCGTCCCGACGGGGATGTCGAGGTCGGTGTAGAGGTGCGGCGACGACGAGTAGGTCTCGACCGGGTCGGGCTGGCCGAACTCGAGGGCGCGGTTGATGAGGGCCCACTTGTGCAGGTCCTCCCAGTCGACGAAAGTCACGGCGATGCCGGTCTTGCCCGCGCGGCCGGTGCGCCCGACGCGGTGCAGGTAGGTCTGGTCGTCGTCGGGGATCGTGTGGTTGATCACGTGGGTGACGTCGTTCACGTCGATGCCGCGCGCCGCGACGTCGGTCGCGATGAGGATGTCCTTCTTGCCGGCCTTGAACGCCGCCATCGCCCTCTCGCGCTGCTCCTGGTTGAGGTCGCCGTGCACGGCCGCGGCGTTGAAGCCCCGGTCGTTCAGCTCCTCGACGATGCGGGCGGCCGCGCGCTTGGTGCGGGTGAAGATGACGGTCCTGCCGCGACCCTCCGACTGCAGGATGCGCGCGATGACCTCGTCCTTGTCGAGCGAGTGCGCCCGGTAGACGATGTGCTTGATGTTGGCCTGCGTGATGCCCTCGTCGGGGTCGGTCGCGCGGATGTGGATCGGCCGGTTCATGAAGCGGCGGGCCAGAGCCACGATCGCGCCCGGCATCGTCGCCGAGAACAGCATGGTGTGGCGGGTGGCGGGGGTCTGCGCGAACAGCTTCTCGATGTCGCTGAGGAAGCCGAGGTCGAGCATCTTGTCGGCCTCGTCGAGCACCATCACCTGGACGCTCGCGAGCGACAGCAGGCGCTGACCGGCGAGGTCGAGGAGGCGCCCCGGCGTGCCGACGACGATCTGGGCGCCGGCCTTGAGCTGCTCGATCTGGCCCTCGTACGCCTTGCCGCCGTAGATCGAGACGATCTTGGTCGGCCGGTTCGAGGCGGCGAGCTCGATGTCCTCGGTCACCTGGACGGCGAGCTCGCGCGTGGGGACGACGATGAGCGCCTTGACGCCGGGCTCGGGGTCGGTGCCGAGCGCCTGGATCAGCGGCAGGCCGAATCCGAACGTCTTGCCGGTGCCGGTCTTGGCCTGCCCGATGATGTCCTGCTTCTGCAGGGCCAGGGGGATCGTCTGCTCCTGGATGGGGAACGGCTCGAGGATGCCCTTCGAGGCGAGGGCGGCGACGATGTCGTCGTCGATGTTCAGATCGGAGAATGTCACGGAGCGAAGCGCCTTACGTCTTGTACGGTCCACGCCCTGTACGACTCCGGGCGCTTAGGTCACCGATCCAGCGCCGGTGACGTCCCGGCGAGTCTACCGGCACCCGCCTCCGGGGGCCCGGAAGGCGTCGCCGACGCGCTCTACACTGATCGGATGGCAGCCTGGTTCCGACGTCGACGTCCCGCCGGCGACCTCCCTCGCCTCACTCCGCGCGGGGAGTCCTCGACCCGGCGCGACCGCGTCGACCTCGCCGATCTGACCCCCGAGGTCGTGCCCTACCTCGGGCAGGTGGCGTACCTCCAGCTCGCCATCTTCGAGGCTCTGGCCCGCGCCGTCGCCTCGACGGAGGACCTCGCCGACAAGGAGGCCATCTCGGCCGCCGCCGGCACCGCGCTCGCGAAGCACCACGCCGTGGTCGCCGAGCTGCGCCGCCGCGAGGTCGAGCCGGGGGAGGCGATGGCCCCGTTCCGTCCCGCCATCGACACGTTCGAGCGCCTGACGCGCGGCGCCGACCTGCACGAGACGCTGCTGTCGGCGTACATCACCGCGGGGCTGCTGGACGACTTCTTCATCCGCCTCACCGGCGGTCTGCCGAACGACGTGGGCCCGAGGATCGCCCAGACCCTCGGAGCCGAGACCGGCATCGACGGGCTGATCGCGATCCTCCGCCGTGAGATCGCCGCAGACGACCGGCTCGGTTCGCGGCTGGCCGTGTGGGGGCGGCGCCTCGTGGGCGACACCCTGCTGGTGGCGCGCTCGGCCCTGATGGGATCGGGCAACCACGACTCGGACGAGTCGCGCATCGAGCCGGTGTTCACCGAGCTCATCGCCTCGCACACGCGACGGATGGATGCGCTCGGCCTGACCGCCTGACGCAGAAGAGGGACGGGCCGTCGAGGATCTCGACGGCCTGTCCCTCTTCTGCGGAGGCTCCGCCCTAGGGCGCGACTCTGCCCGCGAGCATCGCCTCGAGCGCGGCTTCGTCGTGGCGCTCGCGGGCTCGCCCGAGGCGCACATCGACGAGCACGACGGCGAGGGCGGCCGCCACCAGGGTGATCACCCAGATGAGCCCGCCGTCCCATGCGAGCCCCGCCCAGGTCAGCGCGACCCAGACGACCGCCGCGACGATCCCGCCGACCGCCGGGACCACGACGGAGCCGTGCAGGTGGCGGTGGGGGAGCGCGTAGCGCGCGGCGAGTCCGAGGAGGACGCCGCCCAGGGTGACGAAGAGGAGTTCCATGGCTCGCCGCGGTGCGCGGGGCTAGGCGACGAAGCCGACGCGGCGGGACTCCTCGGAGCCGACCTCGACGAAGGCGATGGTCTCGGTCGGGATGATGTAGATCTTGCCCTTCTCGTCGCGCAGGCGGAGGACCTTGGTGCCGGCCTCGAGGGCGGTGGTCACCGTCTTCTCGACCTCGGTCACGGACATCGAGGACTCGAAGTTGAGCTCGCGCGGGGTGTTGACGATTCCGATACGGATTTCCACCAGCAGTGCCTTTCGGGAGGGGACGTGCTGTCACGATACGGCACCGCGCGAGGGCGCCGACGCGGGTTTCGCGCTGAGCGGATCGGTGTCGCGCAGGCGGCCGCGGGACGAGTCGGGCGCGGAGCGGATCAGCCGCCCCGCGGGCTCGGCGCCGGTGTCGGAGGTGTTCGTTAGCGTGGTCGCGTGACTGCTCCCGGATCTCCGATCGCCCCCTCCGCGCCGCCCCTCGCGGGCACCGCGCCGGGGCCGCTCGACGCGTCGCAGCGTGCGGTGCTCGAGCTGCCGGAGGGGCGCAGCGCCGCGGTCCTCGGGGCGCCGGGGTCCGGCAAGACGACGACGATCGTCGAGCTCGTGGCCGAGAGGGTGCTCGAGCGCGGGTACGCGCCCGAGGCTGTCGTGGTGCTGGCCGCCAGCCGGACGGCGGCCACGGCGCTCCGGGATGTCCTGGCGCTGCGCCTCGACGTGCCGACCAGGGGCCCCCTGGCGCGGACGGCGACGTCGCTGGCGTTCGAGGCGGTGACCGCCTCCGCGAAGGAGCGGGGGGTCGAGCGGCCGACGCTCCTGACGGGCGGAGAGCAGGACGCCCTGCTCTCCGAGCTGCTCGAGGGGCACCTCGTCGACGGGACGGGCCCGCGATGGCCCGACGAGTTCAGTCCCGAGGTGCTGCGCCTCCGCACCTTCCGCACCGAGCTGCGCGAGTTCGGCATGCGGGCGACCGAGCACGGTCTCGACTCGGCCGCCGTCCGCCGGTTGGCGGTGGACGCCGACCGCGGCGAGTGGACTGCGGCGGCGGCGGTCCTCGACGAGCTCCGCGACGTCGTCGACTGGATGGCGCCCGAGGCCGGCACCCGCCTCGACGCGGCCGAGTTCGCGGCGTTCGCGGCCGAGGCGATCCGCGACGGCGGCGGGGGCGAGCGGATCAGCGCGCTCCGTCTCGTGGTGGTCGACGACATGCAGGAGGCGAGCGAGTCGACGGTCGTCCTGCTCCGGGCGCTCGCCGAGCGAGGGGTGACGGTGATCGCGTTCGGCGACCCCGACGTGGCCACGAGCGCCTACCGCGGCGCCGCCTCCGACACGCTCGGCCGCTTCGCGAGCACCCTCGGCGTGCGCGACGCCGAGACGCTCGTCCTCGACCGCGTGCACCGCCACTCGGCGGCGCTGCGCTCCCTCGTGACCGCGGCGACCGAGCGGATCGGCACCGCCGCCGCCGGGCGGCAGCGGGCAGCGGTGGCCGAACCCGATCCCGACGGCGCCCCGCAGCCGGTCCTCGTCCTGCACGCGCCGACGCCCGCGCGCGAGGCGGCCACGATCGCGCGGCTCCTGCGCGAGCGGCGGCTGCGAGACGCGGTGCCGTGGCGGCGGATGGCCGTCGTCGTCCGCTCCGGAGCGGCGGTGCAGCCGCTCGTGAAGGCGCTCGCGGTCGCCGAGGTGCCGACCCGCTCGGTGCTGGCCGGCCGGGCGCTCCGCGACGACCACGCTGCACGCTCGCTGCTCGTGCTCGTCGGCGTGGCGATCGGCGAGCGTCCGCTCGACGCCGAGCTCGCCGCGGAGCTGCTGCTCGGGCCCTTCGGCGGCGTCGACCGCCTCGGGCTGCGGCGCCTCCGGCTCGCACTGCGTGCCGAGGAGCTCGCGGGCGACGGGATCCGCGCGAGCGATCCGCTCCTCGTCGAGGCGCTGTCGGCCCCCGGTCGCTTCGCCACCATCGACTCCGCGCCCGCCCGGCAGGCCGAGCGCCTGGCCGTCTCGATCGACAGGGTGCGCCGCCTCCACGACGAGGGCGGATCGATCGAGGAGCTGCTGTGGTCGGCCTGGGAGTCGAGCCGAGTCGCGTCGTCCTGGCGCGAGCTCTCGCTCGGCACGGGGCTCACCGCTGCCGAGGCGAACCGCAACCTCGACGGGGTCGTCGCTCTGTTCAGCGCCGCGCGCCGCTTCGTCGAGCGCGCGGCGGGCGACTCCGCGGCCGGATTCGTCACCGAGATCCTCGAGGCAGAGGTGCCGGAGGACTCGCTCGCCCCCCGCTCGCTCGAGGACGCCGTGCTCATCGGCACGCCCTCCTCGGTCGTCGGCCTCGAGTTCGACGTGATCGTGATCGCGCGGCTCCAGGACGGCGTGTGGCCGAACCTCCGGCAGCGCGGCTCGCTCCTCGACCCCGACGGCCTCGTCCGCGCCTCGCGGGGCGAGGGCGCCCTGCCGCTCGACGCCCGCAAGGCGACGCTCGACGACGAGCTGCGGATGTTCGTCCTCGCCGCCTCCCGCGCCCGGCGCCAGCTCGTGCTGAGCGCGGTCGCGGGCGAGGACGAGACTCCGTCCCTCTTCTTCCGGCTCACCCCTCCCGACGCGCCGCGCCTGGATGCCGCGTCCGCCGTGCCGCTGACGCTGCGGGGGGCCGTCGCGGGGCTCCGCCGGACGGCGACCACCCCGAACTCCGCCGAGGCGCCCTCGGCGATCCGCGGGCTGCGCGCCCTCGCGCTCGCTGAGGTCGCGGGGGCCGACCCCTCCTCCTGGTACGGCGTGCTCGAGCCCTCGACGAGCGAGCCGCTGTTCGACCTCGACGATCCCGAGCGTCCCGTCTCGGTGTCGCCCAGCCGCCTCGAGGCCTTCGAGAAGTCGCCGCTCGACTGGTTCGTCGATGCCGTCTCCGGCTCGACGACGAGCACCGCGATGGGCGTCGGCACGCTCGTGCACTGGGTGCTCGAGAACGCCGAGGAGCCCGACACCGAGGCGCTGTGGTCGGCCCTCGAGGCGCGCTGGCCCGAGCTCGTGTTCGAGTCGCCGTGGCTGGGGGAGCGGCAGAAGCGCCTCACCCGGCGACTGGTCGAGGGGCTCGCCGACTACCTCGCCGACTTCGAGCGCGCCGGTGGCGAGGTGCTCGGCCGCGAGCAGCAGTTCGAGATCGAGGTGCCGCCGGCGCGGGTGCGCGGCTCGATCGACCGGGTCGAGCGCGATCGCGACGGCGCGGTGACGATCGTCGACCTCAAGACCGGGCGCAGCACGCCCCGGCAGGCCGACATCGCCGATCACGCCCAGCTCGGCAGCTACCAGCTCGCGGTCGCGAGCGGAGCGATCGAGGCGGCGGGCTCGGCGGCCGAGGGCGGTGCCAAGCTGCTCTTCGTCGCCAAGGGGGTCCGCGGGAAGACCTACCGCGAGGTCGAGCAGCCGCGCTTCGGCGAGGAGGAGCTCGCCCGCCTGCGCGAGCGCGTGATGGCGGCGGCGGTCGGCATGGCGGCGGCCGAGTTCTCGGGCCTGCTCGACGCCGTGCCCTTCTCACCCGGCGATGCGCTGCGCTACCGGATCCACGCGGTGCCGGAGGTGTCGGGAGACGGGCTCCTCCGCGTCGACCGGGACGACGACGAGCCCCACGACGACGAGCCCCACGACGACGAGGAGGAGCAGCCGTGATCGACGCCCTGACCATCGCCGAGCGCCTCGACCTGCGCCCGCCCACCGCCGAGCAGCGCGCCGTCATCGAGGCGCCGCTCGCGCCGGCCCTCGTGGTCGCCGGAGCGGGCAGCGGCAAGACCGAGACGATGGCGAACCGCGTGCTGTGGCTGCTGGCCAACGGGCTGGCGGCGCCGTCCGACGTCCTCGGGCTGACCTTCACCCGCAAGGCCGCCGCCGAGCTCGGCGCGCGGATCGGCCGTCGCATCGACCAGCTCGGCGCGGCGGGCCTATTGCCGCTCGCCCCAGGGCAGACCGCGCCCGATCCGTTCGAGGCGGCGACGGTCTCGACCTACAACGCCTTCGCCAACACGATCTTCCGAGACAACGCCGCGCTGATCGGCCGCGAGGGCGACGCGACGGTCCTGTCCGAGGCGTCGGCCTGGCACCTCGCCCGCGGCGTCGTCGCCGACACGGTCGACCCGCGGATCCTCGAGGTCGAGGCGAGCCTCGACCGGCTGACCGATCTCGTGGTCTCGCTCGCCCACGACCTCGCCGACAACCTCGCCGACCCCGGCGAGGTCGCCGCCTTCGCCGAGGACTTCCTCCGGCTCGGAGAGCTGCCCCGCGGCTCGAGCGGCAGCGGGATGTACCGCGAGCTCGAGCGCGCCCTGCAAGCGGTCGGGGCGCTGCCCGTGCTGACGGCACTCGCCGAGCGCTTCCAGGAGGCGAAGGCCGACCGGGGCTTCGTCGAGTTCTCGGACCAGGTCGCCCTCGCCCTGCGCATCACCGAGCGCGTCCCCCGGATCATCGACGAGCACCGCGCCCGCTACCGCGTCGTGCTCCTCGACGAGTACCAGGACACCTCCGTGCTGCAGACCCGCCTGCTCGCCCGGCTGTTCGCCGAGCAGAGTGTGATGGCCGTCGGCGATCCGCACCAGTCGATCTACGGCTGGCGGGGGGCCAGCGCGGAGGGCCTCGGGCGCTTCGCCGCCGACTTCGGCTCGGCGCACCGCTTCTCCCTCTCGACCAGCTGGCGGAACGGCCACGGAGTGCTCGCCGCCGCGAACGCGATCGTCGCGCCCCTCGCCGCCGGGAGCGCGGTGCCCGTCGACCGGCTGGCCGCGGGCCCCGGCGCGAGCGGTCACCCGGTCGAGCTGACGTTCCCCGAGACGATCGACGAGGAGGCCGACGACGTCGCGCGGTGGTTCGCCGGACGCCTGGCCGAGACTCCCGAGCCACCGTCGGCGGCGGCGCTGTTCCGGGTGCGCGCCCACATGGACCGCTTCGCCGCGGCACTCTCGCGGCACGGCGTCCGCTACCACATCCTCGGCATCGGCGGCCTGCTGCGGCAGCCCGAGATCGCCGACCTCGTCGCCGCGCTGACGGTCGTCGACGATCCGGCGGCCGGCAGCGAGCTCGTGCGCCTGCTCGCCGGGGCCCGCTGGCGCCTCGGCGTCCGCGACCTGAAGGCGCTGCGCGACCTCGCCTCCTGGCTCGCCTCCCGCGACCACGCGCACCGCCTGCTGCCCGAGGAGGTCCGCGAGCGGATGCGCGCCTCCGTCACCGAGGGCGAGGGCGGCTCGATCGTCGAGGCGCTCGACTTCATCGCCGCGCGGCGCCCGGGAGAGGACGGCCGGCTCGACCACTCCGCCCTGAGCGCCTTCAGCGAGGAGGGGCTCCGGCGCCTGCACGACGCGGGGAGCCTCTTCGCCCGCCTCCGCGCCCGCGCCGGGCTCGACCTGCTCGACTTCGTGACCCTGGTCGAGCAGGAGCTCGGTCTCGACATCGAGGTCGAGGCGAACGAGACCCGCGGCGACGGCCGCGCCAACCTCGAGGCGTTCCGCGAGGCGGCGGCGGGCTACCTGCAGACCGACGACCGCGGCGCCGGCACCGGATCCTCGCTGCGCGGCTTCCTCCGCTGGCTGGTCCTCGCCGACAAGCGCGACGGCCTGGCCCCGCGCCCCGAGGATCCGGAGCCCGGCACCGTGCAGCTGCTCACGATCCACGGGTCGAAGGGCCTCGAGTGGGATCTCGTTGCGGTGCCCCGACTCGTCGACGGCGAGCTCCCGGGTACGCCGATCGAGGGCTTCCGCGGCTGGGTGCGGCTCGGAGCGATGCCCTACGCCTTCCGGGGCGACGCCGCCGAGCTGCCCGATCTCGCCTGGCGCGGCTGCGCGACGCAGAAGGAGGTGGTCGACGCGATGACCGCGTTCGGCGACACCCTGCGCGAGCGCAACGAGTCGGAGGAGCGCCGCCTCGCCTACGTCGCCGTCACCCGCGCACGGCACCGCCTGCTGCTCAGCGGGTCGTGGTGGGCCGGCCAGTCGAAGCCCCGCGGTCCCGGGGTGTTCCTCCGCGACCTCGCGGACGCCGACACGATCCCCGAGCTCCCGCCCGAGCCGCAGAACCTCGAGAACCCGCTCGAGCAGGCGCCGCGCACCTTCCGCTGGCCCCACGACCCGCTCGGAGCCCGCGGCGACCGCGTCCGCGCCGCCGCCGAGCGCGTCCGCCTCGCCGAGCCCGCTCTCGTCGGCGCGCGCGGGAACGACATCCGCCTCCTCCTCGCCGAGCGGGCGGTGCGCCTGAGCGGCGGCGAGCGCGTCGCCCTCCCCACCCGCATCCCCGCGTCGCGCTTCAAGGACATCGTGAGCACCCCCGCCGAGGTCACCGCGCAGCTGCGCCGGCCCATGCCCGAGCGGCCCTACCGGCAGACGCGCCTCGGCACGACCTTCCACTCCTGGGTCGAGAACCGCTTCGGGGTCCAGGGCGGCGCGGAGGCGGTCGACACCTTCCCCGACGAGCTCGACGGCACCGGCGGCACGAGCATCGAGCACGAGCAGCTCGCCGCGCTCATCGAGACCTTCGAGCGCTCGGAGTGGGCCGACCGGCGACCGGAGGCCGTCGAGATCGAGATCCACCTGCAGCTCGCGGGTCACGTCGTCGTCTGCAAGCTCGACGCGGTGTACCCGACGGCGGACGGCCACCAGATCGTCGACTGGAAGACCGGACGCGCCCCGAAGGACGCCGCCGATCTCGAGCTCAAGCAGTTCCAGCTGGCGCTCTACCGCCTGGCCTTCGCGCGGTGGCGCGGCGTCCCGCTCGAGAGCGTCGACGCCGTGTTCTACTTCGTCGCCGACGACCTCGTGCTGCGCCCCGAGCGGTTCTACTCGGAGCGGGAGCTCGCGGAGTCGCTCTCCTCGGCCACGGGGGCCAGCCCGCGGCCGTGAGCGGAGGAGTCGGTGCGGGCGCCCGGCGTGCGGTTCAGCAGCTCCTCCACCTCCGACACCTCGAGCACCGGGCCGGTGTCGGTCGAGAGCGGAGCCGACAGGTCGCCGAGCACGCTGTCGACGAGCGTGTCGAGCATGCCGACCGCGTCGTCGACGATCGTGGCGTCGCCGGTCTCGGTGCCGTGCAGCAGCCAGCGCGCGAGCTCGAGCTCGGCGTAGAGCTGAGCGCGCTGACGGACCGCGCGGTCGACGGCGCCGGCCCGCATCCGGGCGTACGCCGACAGGGCCGTGCCCGAGCCGGGCGCGCTGAGGAGCCAGTGCAGATCGCGCGCGGGATCGCCCACCCGCAGCGCGGCCCAGCCGAGCACGCCTGTGACGACCTCGCCGGAGCGGAGGAAGGAGTCGGAGGTCATCGAGCCGTTCACGACCGTCGGATCGAACTGCCACAGGGAGTCGTCCGACGAGGCGGACTCCCAACGGGCGACCAGAGCGGCGGGCACGTGGCCGGTGTCGGCCGCGCGCTCGATGACGGCGACCGTCTCGTTCACGCTGTCTCGGGCGGACGAGACGGGCAGTCCCGCCTCCTGAACGAACGAGGCCGGCAGCGAGTGGATCGCTCCGATCGCCCGGCCCACGGAGTCGGCGAGCCCGCTCGAGGGGGCGACGTCGTCGATCAGGACGCGGTCGCCGTCGAGGTACTCGTAGACGACGGCGCGAGTGCCGTCGAACGTGGTCTGGCCGACGCTCGCCTGCAGATCGAAAGGCAGCCGGCTGCGGATGCCGGCGGTGAGCGCGCGCAGGGCGACGAGGTCGCCGAGCTGCTCCTGCTCGGCCAGAGCGGAGGTGGGGACCCGCACGACCAGCCGGGCGCCGTCGCGTGTGGTCAGGAGGGCGGAGTCGAAGTCGCCGTGCGTCGAGTGGGTGAACGGGCGCGCGGTGCGGACGTCGAGGCCCTCGACGGCCGAAGTGGCCAGCGCGGCTAGAGTGAGGTGGGATCTGGCCATGGGTTCTAGGTTAGGTCGCTCGACGCCCGACCACCCCGATCGCCACGCGCACTCCCGCCGATGCCGGCGGTCGCGGAGGCGGTGGCCGGAGCCCCGGACTGCGCCGTCGCACCCCTGACGTCATCCCCTGGAAAAGAGCCACGCATGCCGCTGTCCTTCGCCGATCGCCTCCCGCTCTCGCGCCAGGCCGCCGATCGCGACTACCTGACCCGGGCGCGCCCCGCGCTCTACGACGAGCTCCTCGAGGACGAGACGACGCGGGTGCTGCCGCTCTGGAAGGACAGGGCCCTGGTCGACGGTGACCGGCTCGTGCTCCGCAGCGTCCAGGACGTCACGGCGGGCACGCTCCGCGTCTACCTCGGCCGCACCACCGTCGACGCCGAGGGTGAGCCCGCCGGCACCCCTGTCATCGCGACGGTGCTCACCGACGCGGCGGCCGCCGAGCTCGAGCCCGACGAGGAGCGCTGGAGCGGGCTCCGCCCGATCGCCGAGAAGCTCAGCGACCGCGATGCGGGTCTCTTCACCGAGGCGCTCGCGATCGTCAACTGGCACGCCTCCCACGGCTACTCGCCCCGCAACGGCGACCCCACCGTCGTCGAGCAGGGCGGCTGGGTGCGCCGCTCGCCCACCGATGGCAGCCAGGTCTTCCCGCGGACCGACCCCGCGATCATCGTCTGCGTCCTCGACGACGACGACCGCCTCCTGCTGGGCTCGAACGCGATGTGGGGCGCCGACCGGTTCTCGCTCCTAGCCGGCTTCGTCGAGCCGGGCGAGTCGCTCGAGGCGGCCGTCGTCCGCGAGATCTTCGAGGAGTCGGGGATGCGCGTGGTCGACCCGCAGTACCTCGGCTCGCAGCCCTGGCCGTTCCCTGCCTCGCTGATGATCGGCTTCACCGCCAGACTCGCGCCCGACCAGGCGCCCGCCGCGTTGAAGCCCGACGGCGAGGAGATCGTCGATCTGCGCTGGTTCACCCGCCAGCAGCTGCACGACTCGCTCGAGTCGGTGCTGCTGCCCGGCCGCTCCTCCATCGCCCGCGCGATGATCGAGGACTGGTACGGGGGCGAGCTGGAGAACGGTCCGATCCTCGCGTGAGCCTCCTCGACGGGCTCGACGAGGGGCAGCGCGAGGCGGCGGAGGCGCTGCTCGGCCCGGTCTGCGTCCTCGCGGGCGCGGGCACGGGCAAGACCCGCACCATCACGCACCGGATCGCGCACGGCGTCGCGACCGGCGTCTACACGCCCGGCCGGGTGATGGCGCTGACCTTCACCAGCCGCTCGGCCGCCGAGCTGCGCACCCGACTCCGGGTGCTCGGCGCCGGAGGCGTCCAGGCCCGCACGTTCCACGCGGCCGCGCTCTCGCAGCTGAGCTACTTCTGGCCGCAGTTCGTCGGCGGCACGATGCCGCAGCTGCTCGACAACAAGGCCCGGATGCTGGGGCACGCGGCCGAGCGGCTCCGCCTCAAGCTCGACACCGCGACCCTCCGCGACCTCTCGGCCGAGATCGAGTGGCGCAAGGTCTCGGCGCTCTCGCTCGAGCAGTACGCGGTCGCCGCGCGCACCCGCGCGCAGCCCGGGCGGCTGACCCTCGACCAGACGATCGCGCTGGTCGAGGAGTACGAGGGACTCAAGGACCAGCGCCGCCAGATCGACTTCGAGGACGTCCTCCTCGTCACGGCGGGGATGCTCGAGTCGGAGCCGGCGATGGCGATGCAGGTCCGCGAGCAGTACCGCTTCTTCGTCGTCGACGAGTACCAGGACGTCTCGCCGCTGCAGCAGCGGCTGCTCGAGCTCTGGCTCGGCGATCGGAGCGATCTGTGCGTCGTCGGCGATGCCAGCCAGACGATCTACTCGTTCGCGGGCGCGAAGGCCGACTACCTCCTCGACTTCGCGTCGCGCTGGCCCGCGGCCACCGTGGTGCGGCTCGAGGAGAACTACCGCTCGGCGCCTCCGATCGTGCAGACCGCGAACCGGCTGATGCGCGGGCGCCCGGGCGCGCTCGTCCTGCACTCCGTCCAGCCCGCCGAGGCGCCGGAGCCGAGCGTCGACGCGTACCCCGACGACATCGCGGAGGCTCGGGGCATCGCCGCGCGCGTGGCCGCGGACATCGAGGCGGGCATCCGCCCCTCCGACATCGCCGTCCTCTTCCGCACCAACTCGCAGTCGGCGGTGATCGAGCACGCCCTCGGCGAGCGGGGAGTCAGCGCCCACATGCGCGGGGGCAAGCGCTTCTTCGACCTGCCCGAGGTGAAGCAGGCCGTCATGCAGCTGCGCGCCGCCTCGGTGTCGATCGCGGGGGAGCCGCTGTTCAAGTCGGTGAGCGACGTGCTGCGCTCGCTCGGCTGGAGCGCGGAGCCTCCGAGCGCCCCCGGGGCGGTCCGCGATCGCTGGGAGTCGCTCGACACCCTCGCCCGTCTCGTCGACGAGGCCCCGGCCGAGTGGACCTTCAAGCAGTTCACCGACGACCTGCTCGCCCGGCAGCAGGGGCACCACGAGCCCGATCGCGCGGCGGTGACGCTTGCGACCTTCCACTCGGCCAAGGGCCTCGAGTGGGACTCCGTGCATCTGATGGGGCTCGCGGAGGGGCTCGTCCCCATCTCGTACGCGAACGGCCTCGAGGCGATCGACGAGGAGCGCCGCCTCCTCTACGTCGGCATCACCCGCGCCCGGCGCCGGCTGCGGCTCTCGTGGTCGGCCTCGACGGTCGGGCGGGTCACGCGGAGGGAGCCGTCGCGGTTCCTCGCCGAGATCGGCCCCCGACCGGCGAGCTCTCGCGAGGCGGGCCCCCGAGACTCCGGCACGCGCAGTCGCGGTGCGGCTCCAGCGGGCGCTCGCTGAACGCCCCCGACGCGTCGGAGTAGGTCCTGACCGAGCGGCTCAGCCCGGTCCAGCCGGCGAGCACTCGGCGCAGCGCGGCGTCGGCCGCTGCGACCGCCAGTGCGGCACTCGCCAGCGGAGTCCGCGTCGGGGCCGTCCTCCCGAGCACCTGGATGATCAGCCTCGGCCAGTCCGGGTCGAGGTCGATGCGATCGCGGTCGGCGCAGTGCAGGCACGGGCCTCGCCCCGGCTCGACCAGGGGGCCTAGTCGCACCGACTCGTCGCCGAAGACCAGCGGGAGGTGCGGCACGTCGGCCGCGAGCCAGTGCGCCGCTCGCGCTGGAGCCACGGCGAAGTCGGCGACGAGCACGGCCAGGTCCGGCACCGCGTCCTCGGGCACCAGATCGCAGCCCTCGCCGCGCAGGAGGGTCCGGAGCGCGTCGGCCGCGGCTCCGACTCCCTCGACGACGATCCGCGGCGACACCGGCGGTTCCGGGTCGATGCTCCGCAGCAGCACCGGGCGCAGCGCTGCGAGCACGTGCTCGATCCGGGCCTCGGAGGCGCCGGCCCGCCGCGCGATCAGCCGCGCCGTCCCCGCGCTGGTCCCGAGACGCAGGGCGTGCAGCAGCAGCTCCTCGGCGTAGCCGATCCCCTCGAGGACGACGTGCGGATGGTCGAGTCCGACCTGCATCGCGGTCGCCGAGCGCCAGAGGAGCGGGTAGCGGGGATCGAGCCGGAGGACCATCGGGCGATCATGGCCCAGGCGCGCGATCCTCCGCTCGAGTTGTCCACAGGCCCGCGGAGTCGACCGGCCCGAGCGGAAGAGCTCAGGCCGAGCGGACCGGCTCAGACCGGGCGGTCGCCCGTCGGCCCCTGCTCGTCGCCGTCGGCCGGGGGAGTCGTGCCGTTCAGCAGCTCCTCGAGGGCGATGTCCATCTCGTCGGGCTCCGGAGTCTCGCCGCGAGCCTCGGCGGTCAGCCGCGCGACGAGCGCGGCCGGGTCGTCGAGGTCGTCCGATCCCGGCAGCAGGTCGGGGTGCGACCACAGGGCGTCGCGCGCCTCCGGTCCGACCGCGTCGGTCACGGCCTGCCACATCGCGGCGGCCTCGCGGAGGCGCCGCGGGCGCAGCTCCAGACCGACCAGCGTCGCGAACGCCGACTCGGCGGGGCCGCCGGCGGCGCGGCGGCGGCGCACCGTCTCGGCGATCGCACCCGCGCTCGGCAGCCGCGTGGTCGCGGCGGCGGTCACGACGTCGACCCAGCCCTCGATCAGCGCGAGAACGGTCTCGAGCCGTCCGTGCGCAGCGAGCTGCTCCTCGGTCTTCGGCGGGATGAGCGCGCCGCTGGTCATCGCGTCGCGCAGCTCCTCGGGGTTCGAGGGGTCGAAGTTCTCGGCGAGTTCCTCGAGGCGGGTGGTGTCGATGCTGATCCCGCGGGCGAAGTCGGTGATCTGCGAGATGAGCGCGAGCCGGAGCCACTTGCCGTGCCGGAAGAGGCGGGCGTGAGCGAGCTCGCGGACCGCGAGGTAGATCTGCACCTGGTCGACCGGGATGTCGAGTCCCTCGCCGAAGGCCGCGACGTTCTGCGGGAGGATCGCGGCGTCGTTCTCTTCGAGCAGCGGGATGCCGATGTCGCCGCCCGAGACGACCTCGGCCGCGAGCTGTCCGACGACCTGGCCGAGCTGGAGCGCGAAGAGCGTGCCGCCGATGCCCCGCATCATGTTCTCGGCGCCCGCGATCATCTCCCGCATCTCCTCCGGGGCCTGGTCGCGCATCACGCCGGTGAGGGCGTCCGAGATGCTCAGGGCGACCGGCTCGGCGAGCTGCGTCCAGACGGGCATGGTCAGGGCGATCCACTCGAGCCGGCTGAGCGAGCGCGGCGGACGGGTCAGCTCCGAGACGTAGGCGACCTCGTCGAGCCACAGGGCCGCGACTCCGAAGGCCCCGTCGATCGGCCCGCGGACGCTGTCGGAGACGGGGGTCGAGTCGGCCCGGGCGATCTGCTTCGCCTGCTCGAGAGCGAGCGACCAGTTGATGCCGCCGTCGCCGCTCTGCTGCATCGCGCTCTGCAGCTGCGAGAGCAGGTTCTGCAGGGCGACCGGGTCGTTCGGGAGTCCCGCCGCCCCGGCGAGCTGCGAGGGGTCGATCGGGCCGTTGCCCGAGAGGAACTGCCGGAGCATCTCGCGGAACTCGTCCTCGGAGCCGCCGCCCATCCGGTCTGCGCTGTCGCCTTCGGCCATGGGGATCAGCCCTTCCGTCGTTCGGATCGAACGGCCCGTCACGGGCCTGGACGGAGGGTCGTGCCTCGATGGTGACGCGACTCCCAGTCGTGCAGGCTACGTTAGCCCGAGCGTCCTGGGCGACGGCGTGAAGACGACCGTCCCCGCCCGAACCGCTTCCGCCCGCCGCGAACATCCCGGCGGAGCCGCTCAGCAATCGCCGTCAGGAAGGCCCCCGTGTCGCTCTTCTCCGACGACCCGCGCTCCTCCGCCCCGCGCGGTCGACGCGCCTGGGTCGGACCGGCCGTCCTCTTCTCGGGAGTCGCCCTGGTCGTCGCCCTCGGCGTCGCTCCGGCGCCCTACGTGATCGAGCAGCCGGGCCCCGTCTTCGACACCCTCGGCACGAGCGGCGACGACGTGCCCCTCATCTCCATCCCCGACGAGACCACCTACCCCACGACGGGCACGCTCGACATGCTCACCGTCTCGGTCGTCGGCAACCCCGAGAGCCTGCCCAACTGGGTCGAGGTCGCGAGCGCCTGGTTCGACCGCACCAAGGCCGTCGTGCCCGTGGAGCAGATCTTCCCCGCGGCGACGACAGTCGAGGAGCGCGACGAGGCCAACCAGGCCGAGATGACCGACTCGCAGCAGGAGGCGATCGCGGCGGCGCTCACCGATCTCGGCTATCCCGTGGGGCAGAGGGTCTCGGTCGCCCAGCTGCCCGACGGCTCGCCCTCGGCAGGCGTGCTCGAGCCCGGCGACGAGGTCGTCGCGGTGGACGGTGCGGCCGTCGCCGACGTCGCCGCGCTGCGGGATGCGGTCCAGAAGTCGGGCACCACCGCCCCCGTCACCCTGACGATCGAGCGCGACGGGGCCCAGCAGGACGTGCAGGTCACCCCCGTCGACAACGAGGGGACCGCGGTGATCGGCATCGTCGCCGGCGCGACCTTCGACTTCCCCTTCGACGTCGACATCCAGCTCGACGACGTCGGCGGACCGAGCGCCGGGATGATGTTCGCGCTCGGGATCATCGACAAGCTCACCGAGGGGTCCCTCAACGGAGGCGAGCAGGTCGCGGGGACGGGGACGATCGACGCGGCGGGCGAGGTCGGGCCGATCGGCGGCATCCGCCAGAAGATGTTCGGGGCGGTCGACGCCGGCGCCTCCTACTTCCTGGCGCCGAGCCAGAACTGCGGCGAGGTCGTCGGGCACGTGCCCGACGGGCTCGACGTGCTGAGCGTGTCGACCCTCGACGAGGCGCTGACGGCGCTGGAGGGCATCGCCGCCGGGGACGTCTCCGGCCTCCCGACCTGCGACGGCGCGACTCCGATCGACTGACCGGGGCGGATGCGGTCCGCGGTGAGCGAACGGCGATCGGGGTCGACGCTCAGGTCGCGCCGTCGAGCGTCGCCTAGCATGGGAGGCCCCCCTCACAACTCGACAGCAGAGGCGCATCCGTGAGTTCCACAGCAACCGAAACCCCGCCGCGGAAGAGACGGAGCGTTCTCGCCGTCACAGTCGTGGTGGTGGCCGTTCTGGTGGTGGCGTTCTTCGTCTTCGCCGGTCTCTACACCGACATCCTCTGGTACGACCAGCTGGGCTTCCTGTCGGTGCTGACCACCCAGTGGGCGGCGGCCGGCGGGCTGTTCGCCGTCGGGTTCGTCGCGATGGCGGTGCCGGTCTTCATCAGCCTGATGCTCGCGTACCGCCTGCGCCCCGTCTACGCGAAGCTGAACTCGCAGATCGACCGCTACCAGCAGGTCGTCGAGCCGCTGCGCCGCCTGGCCACCTTCGGGATCCCCGCGGTGCTCGGCCTCTTCGCCGGCGTCTCCTCGGCCACCCGCTGGCAGACCAGCCTGACCTTCTGGAACCGCACGCCCTCCGGCGTCACCGACCCTCAGTTCGGGCTGGACACGTCCTTCTACCTCTTCGAGCTGCCCTTCTACCAGAGCCTCGTCGGCTTCGCCTCGGCCGTCCTGCTCATCTCGGGTCTCGCCGCTCTGGCCACCGGGTACCTCTACGGTGCGATCCGCGTGAACGGCCGCGAGGTGCGGATCTCGAAGTCCTCGCGCATCCAGCTCGCGGTCATCGCGGCCCTCTACCTGCTCGTGCAGGCCGTCAGCCTGTGGCTCGACCAGTACGCGACGCTCACCGACCAGGGCGCGCGCATCACCGGAGCGACCTACTCGACCGTCAACGCGGTCATCCCCGGTCTGCAGATCCTCGCGGGAGTCGCGGCCCTGGTCGCCGTGCTCTTCGTCGTCACCGCCTTCATCGGCCGCTGGCGCCTCCCTGTCATCGGCACCGCGCTCCTCATCGTCTCGAGCCTGCTCGTCGGCTCCCTCTACCCCTGGGTCGTCCAGACGTTCCAGGTCGTGCCGAATGAGCGCACGCTCGAAGAGGACTACATCCAGCGCAACATCGACATGACCCGTCAGGCCTACGGAGTCGACGACGTGCAGGTCATCCCGTACGACGCGACGACCGACGCCGAGCCGGGCGCCCTGCGCTCCGACGCCGAGACGACGGCCAACATCCGCATCCTCGACCCCGCCGTCGTGACCGACGCGTTCTCGCAGCTGCAGCAGTTCCGCCAGTACTACTCGTTCGGCGACCAGCAGAACGCGCTCGACGTAGACCGCTACTCGATCGACGGAGCGACGCAGGACGCCGTGGTCGGCGTCCGCGAGCTGAACCTCGCGGGCCTCGGCACGAACCAGACCTGGTACAACCAGACCCTCGTCTACACCCACGGCTACGGCCTGGTCGCCGCCTACGGCAACCAGCGCTCGGCCGACGGCGAGCCGGTCTTCATCGAGTCGCAGGTCCCCACGGTCGGCGAGCTCGGCGACTACGAGCCGCGGATCTACTTCGGCGAGAACTCGCCCGCCTACTCCATCGTCGGCGGCGAGGGCGATCGCAACATCGAGCTCGACTACCCGTCGGGCACCGAGGGCGAGCAGCAGACCTACACGACCTTCGACGGCGAGGGCGGCCCTTCGCTCGACAACGTCTTCAAGAAGCTCGTCTACGCGATCAAGTTCCAGTCCGAGCAGATCTTCCTGTCCGACGGAGTGAACGACCAGTCGCAGATCCTCTACGACCGCAACCCCGTCGACCGCGTCCAGAAGGTCGCGCCCTACCTCACGCTCGACTCCGACGCCTACCCGAGCGTCGTCGACGGCCGTGTCGTCTGGATCGTCGACGGCTACACGACCTCGTCCGAGTACCCGTACTCGGAGGTGCAGAGCCTCTCGCAGGCGATCGCCGACACGAGCACGCAGCAGCAGTTCCCGACCGACGACGTCAACTACATCCGCAACAGCGTCAAGGCCACGGTCGACGCCTACGACGGCAAGGTGACGCTCTACGCGTGGGACACCGAGGACCCGGTGCTGCAGACCTGGCAGAAGATCTTCCCGAGCACCGTCGAGCCGATCAGCGACATGTCGGCCGACCTGCTCAGCCACGTCCGCTACCCCGAGGACCTCTTCAAGGTGCAGCGTGCCGTGCTCGGCACGTACCACGTGACCGACGCCGGATCGTTCTACTCCCGCGAGGCGGCCTGGTCGACTCCGGACGACCCGACCAGCGGCAACTCGACGACGACGGCGGCCGGCGTGGGCGGCGACGCCCTGCAGCCGCCCTACTACCTGACGCTGCAGACGCCCGACGTCGAGACGCCCTCGTACTCGCTCTACTCGACGTACATCCCCGCCAGCGTCCCGGGCAGTGCGGCCAGCCGCAACGTCCTGACGGGCTACCTCGTCGCCGACTCCGATGCGGGCTCCGACGCGGGCGCGATCGCGGACGGCTACGGCACGCTCCGGCTGCTCGAGCTGCCGAGCGACGACACGGTCCCCGGCCCCGGCCAGGTGCAGAACGCGTTCAACACCGACCCGACGGTCGCCAACCAGCTGGCGCTGCTCCAGCGCGGTGACACGACGGTGACGCGAGGGAACCTGCTCACCCTGCCGGTCGGCGGCGGTCTGCTGTACGTCCAGCCGATCTACGTCAGCTCCAACGGCAACACGAGCTTCCCGCTGCTGCAGAAGGTGCTCGTCGCTTTCGGTGACGACATCGCCTTCGAGGACACGCTCGACGCGGCGCTCGACAGCCTCTTCGGCGGCGACTCCGGTGCCGACGCGGGAGACACCGGCACGCCGGTCGACACGAGCACCGCCCCGCCCGTCGATCCCGGCACGGACACCGGCACCGAGACCGATCCGGCCGACACGGGAACGGGTACGACCGACCAGACGGAGCTGCAGGCGGCACTGAGCGATGCCAGCGCCGCTCTGGCCGAGCGCCAGGCCGCTCTCACCGCCGGTGACCTGACGGCCTTCGCGGCCGCCGACGAGAAGCTCACCGAGGCGCTGCAGCGCGCACTCGCCGCCGAGGAAGCGCAGTAGCACCGTGGTTCAGGTCGACCGCGGCGAGCACCTGAGCTCGGGGGAGTGGCTCAACCTGAACCGCGCGCACTGGGAGTCCAGGGAGCCGGGCTCGCCCGATCCGCTCCTGGCTGCGACGCCCGCCTCCGACGAGGAGGCGGGCGTCCGCGTCCTGCACCTCCAGAGCGGTGACGGCTCCCGGAGCCTCGTCCACGCGCGGCGCGGCGCGGAGGTCATCGGCGTCGACTTCTCGATGCCGGTGGTCCGACGCGCCCGCGCCCTCGCGGAGGATCTCGGGCTGTCCGATCGCTCGCGCTTCCTCTGCGCGAACGTCTACGAGCTGCGGCACATGCTGCCGGAGCCCGACTCCTTCGGCCTCGTCGTGACGAGCCGGAGCGCCGTCTCATGGCTGCCCGACCTCGACGAGTGGGCCCGGATCATCGAGTGGTTCGTCGAGCCGGGCGGCTCGTTCGTCCTCGATCCCGACGCGGGCGAGGGCGTCGTCGACGCCGACGTCCGTCGAGTCGACCACTCCCTGCGCAGCCTCGCCGAGGCCCTCGAGCGCGCGGGCCTCGAGGTCGGCCCGCCCGCCGACGACGAGTCGATCGTCGCGACCAAGCGCGTCTGAGTCCCCACCTTGACGCACCCCGCCCCGGTCGGCTCCGTCCTCGATTTGCACTTCTCGGAAAGCGCCTGTAGTGTTTTCTCTTGTGCCGCGGGGTGGAGCAGTTCGGTAGCTCGCTGGGCTCATAACCCAGAGGTCGTAGGTTCAAATCCTGCCCCCGCAACAAGAAGACGGAAGCCGGTCCTGAGAAGGGCCGGCTTTCGTCGTTAACGCCGAGCCCTGCAGGGCGTAGCGGCACCGGCGACGGGTCCGGGACCGCCGAGCTCGACGGGTGTCGCGGAGGCTCCCGTCAGTCCGCGGCGATCACGCTGAGCACGTTGCCCGCAGGGTCGCGGAACCACGCGATCGTCGGGCCGTGGCCGCGCATCACTCCGGTCGCGTCGGTCGGAGTCTCGGCGTCGTCGTAGATCTTCGTGGCGACACCCGCGCGATTCAGCTCGGCGACAGCGGCGTCGACGTCGGCGACCTCGAGATTCAGGATCGTGAACGTCGCCGGCACATGCGTCGGCTTGGGGTAGGCGATCGCGTGACCGCCGCCCGGAAGGGTGATGTCGAGGATCCCCATCCCGTTCACGGAGACGTCGAAGCCGAGCGTCCCGCCGTAGAAGCGCTCCGCCTCCTCGACACTGTCGACGCTGAACCCGCTGAAGACCCGCTCGCTCGTGACCACGGCCGCACCTCTCTCCGCGCGGCTCCGTCGCCTGCGCCTCGCCCCGGACGCTACTCTGGTCGGCTGCCCGCGTCACGGGTGCGGAGGGAGCTAGGCATGGCCAGGGCCCTCCCGCGCGCGCTGCGCCCGTTCGAGACCCGCGCCTACCGCTTCCTCGCCCTCTCGCTCGCCGCGTCGCTGCTGGCGAGCGGAGTCTGGCTCGTCGCCCTCGTCTGGCAGGTGATCGCCCTCGGCGGCGGCCCGAGCGACGTCTCGGTCGTGGCCGCGGCGTCGGCGCTCGGCCTCGTCCTCGCCGTCCTGCTCGGCGGAGTCGCGGCCGACCGCGTCCCGCAGCGCCGGCTCCTCCTCGGTGTCGAGGCGGTGCGCATCGTCGCCGTCCTCGCGGCCGTCGCGCTCGACGCCTCCGGAGTGCTGGCCCTCTGGCAGCTCACCGTGCTGGCGTTCGTGCTCGGCGTCGGCGAGGCCTTCTTCTTCCCCGCCTACTCGGCGATCCTCCCGAGGCTGCTGCCCGAGGCGCAGCTCCTCGCGGCCAACGGAGTGGAGGGGGCGCTGCGCCCTGTCGCGCAGAGTGCGGCCGGCCCCGCCCTCGCCGGGCTGGTCGTCGCGGTCGCTGCCCCGTCGGCGGCCTTCGCCGTGACGGCCGGGGGCTACGCGCTCGCCCTCATCGCGCTGGTGCTGATGGGTCCCGTGCCCTTCCAGCGCACGACGGAGGAGGGGACCGGCCCGATCCGCTCGGCCCTCCGCGACCTGCGCGAGGGCTTCGGCTACATGCTGCGCACCCGGTGGCTCCTCGCGACGCTCCTGTTCGCCGTCGTCCTCGTCTTCCTCGTGGTCGGGCCGATCGAGGTGCTCGTGCCCTTCGCCGTGCGCGACCAGACCGGAGCCGGCGCCTCCGGCTACGCGCTCGCTCTCACGGCGTACGGCTGCGGAGGCGTGATCGGCTCGCTGGTGATCTCGTCGCGGCCGATCCCGCGGCGCTACCTCACGACGATGGTCCTGCTGTGGGGATTCGGCGTGCTGCCGTTCGTGTTCCTCGGCGTCGTCGACCAGCTGTGGCTGATCGCCGCGATCCTCTTCGTCGACGGGGTCACCGGAGCCGCGGCACAGGTGCTCTGGGGCACGCTCCTGCAGCAGCGGGTGCCGCCCGCCCTGCTCGGTCGCGTGTCGAGCCTCGACTTCTTCGTCTCGCTCGCCCTGATGCCCGTCTCGATGGCCGTCGCAGGCCCGGTGGGGGAGGCGTTCGGCATCGCGCCGACCTTCGCGGTCGTCGGAGCCCTCGCCGCCGCGGCCGCGGTGCTGACGCTCGTCCTCGCACGACTCGGCCCGGACGAGCTCGCGCACCCCCTCCGCGCGTCATGACGCGCCTCGGCCTGGTGTGTCGCGGCGAGCCGCACGGTATCCTCGTCGGGATGCGAAGGGTTCAGGCGTGACGGACGAACAGGTGGACGACAGCTCGGTACCGACCCCCGGAGGATCGGACGGGTCGACCGTCCACCCCACCCGGCGCAGCCGCCGGGACGCGGAGTCCGCCACCCGCCCGGTCCCCGTCGTCCGGCCCGCACCCGCACCCGTGAAGGCGCCCGTCCTGGCCGCCGTCGCCCCCGTGCGGCGCCGCTCCCGCCGGGGCCTCCGCGCGGCGCTGAGCACCGTCGCCGTCGCCGCGATCGCCGGGATGGTCGCGGTGATGGCCCTCCCCGCCTACTCGTTCGACCCGGCACCCGACTCGCAGGCCGCCATCGAGGCGGCCGCCCGCGTGCAGGCGCTCGGCAACCAGAAGCTCACCGTGTCGGGCGCCGCCGTGCAGGAGCAGGTGATCCGCGACTCCTTCACCGCGCCCACCCAGGCCCAGCTCGACGAGGCCGCGGCACAGGCCCGCGCGCTCGCCGCCGCGGCCGAGAAGGCGGCGCGCGAGGCCGAGGAGGCCGCTGCCGCCGCCGAGGAGGCCAGGACGACCGGCGGGGCGACGAGCTCCGCCACGGGCTCCAGCGGCTCGAGCACCTCGGTCACCCCGCGCGAAGAGGGCGACGACTATCCGTGGCGCGACGCGCTGACCGACGACCAGGGCGGCGGCCTCTCGCCGCTGCGCTACTACTACCGCGAGTGCGTCGACTTCGTCGCGTGGCGCCTCAACCGCGATCAGGGCTCCACCGGCGCCCCCTTCAAGTGGACCTGGGGCAACCTGACGCCCGGCGGCGGCAGCGCCTACGCCTGGGCGGGTCAGTGGGCGTCGCACGGCTGGGTGACCAGCACCACGCCCGTCCCCGGCAGCGTCGCGTGGTTCAACGGCAACCACGTCGCGTACGTGCAGTCGGTCAACTCCGACGGCAGCGTCTCGCTCGAGGAGTACAACTGGGGCAACGACCACGCGTACCACACGCGGACGATCCCCGCCTCGAGCGTCCCGCTCTTCCTCTACCCGCCGAGCTGATGGCGGCCGACGCCCGGGCCGTCGGCGTCGCGGTCGCTCAGTTCGCGCCGACCGCCGACCGCGCCGCCAACCTCGCCACGATCCGCCGTCTCGCGACGGTGGCGGCGGGTCGCGGCGCGAGCCTCGTCGTCCTCCCCGAGTACAGCTCGTTCTTCGTCGACCCGCTCGGCCCCGAGCTCGTCGCCGCCGGCGAGGCGCTCGACGGCCCGTTCGCCTCCGGCCTCGGTGAGATCGCCCGCGATCTGGGCGTCCACCTCGTAGCCGGCATGGTCGAGGCCGTCGACGGCGAGCGGCGCATCGCGAACACCCTGATCGCGCTCGATCAGCAGGGTGCCCTCGTCGCGCGGTACCGCAAGCTCCACCTCTACGACGCCTTCGGTCAGACCGAGTCCGAGTGGGTCGCCGCGGGCGGCATCGAGGCGCCGCAGACCTTCGAGGTCGGCGGCCTCGTCGTCGGCCTGCAGACCTGCTACGACCTGCGCTTCCCCGAGGTGACGCGCTGGCTCGTCGACGCGGGCGCCGAGGTCGTCGCAGCCCCGGCCGAGTGGGTGCGCGGCCCGCTGAAGGAGGCGCACTGGCGCGTCCTCGTCACTGCTCGCGCTCTCGAGAACACGATCTACCTCCTGGCGGCCGACCAGACGCCTCCGATCGGCGTGGGCACGAGCATGATCGTCGACCCGATGGGCGTCGAGATCGCGACCCTCGGCGAGGCCGAGGACGTCGCGGTCGCCTGGATCTCGCGCGAGCGGATCGACGCCGCCCGCACGAAGAACCCGGCGCTGGCGCTGCGGCGCTTCCGCGTCGAGCCGATCTGAGTCCGATCGGTCCCGAGCCCGGTCAGCCCCTCGGCCGCATCGCGGCGAGCCGCTCCGCCGCGCTGTCGAGCACCTCGAAGCGCTTGCAGAAGGCGAAGCGCACCAGCGAGCGGTAGGGTGCCGCGTCCTCGGCCCGGCAGAAGGCCGAGACCGGCACCGCCACGACGCCGGCCAGCTCGGGCAGCGCGCGGCAGAAGGCGACGGAGTCCTCGAACCCGAGCGGTGCCGCGTCGGCCACCACGAAGTAGCTGCCCGCCGACGGCGACACCGAGAATCCGGCCGCCGAGAGGCCGGCCGAGAGGATGTCCCGCTTGCGCTCCAGGGTCGCGGCGATCCCCGTGAAGAAGACGTCGTCGAGCCCGAGCCCCCGCGCCACCGCGCCCTGGAACGGCGACCCGCTGACGTAGGTGAGGAACTGCTTGACCGCGAGCACGGCGGTGACGAGCTCGCGCGGCCCGGTGATCCAGCCGATCTTCCAGCCCGTGGTGCTGAACGTCTTGCCGGCGGACGAGATCGTGAGCGTGCGCTCGAACGCACCGGGCAGCGTCGCGATCGGCACGTGCGCGCCGTCGAAGCGGAGGTGCTCGTAGACCTCGTCGGTCACGATCAGCGCGTCGTGCCGCTCGGCGAGCCGGACGATCAGCTCGCGTGTGTCGGCGGGGAGGACGGAGCCCGTCGGGTTGTGCGGGTCGTTGACGAGGATCACGCGCGTGCGGTCGGTGACGGCGCGCTCCAGCTCGTCGTGGTCGACGGTGAAGGTGGGACCGCGCAGGGCGACCGTGCGGTGCACGCCTCCGGCCAGCGCGATGAGGGCTCCGTAGGCGTCGTAGTGCGGGGTGAAGGTCACCACCTCGTCGCCGGGCTCGAGGAGGGCGAGCATGGTGGCCGCGAGGGCCTCCGTCGCGCCGGTGGTCACCAGGACCTCGCCGTCGGGATCGACCTCGAGGCCGTAGAAGCGGCGCTGGTGCGCCGAGATCGCGGTGCGCAGCACGGGGAAGCCGGGGCCGGGCGGGTACTGGTTCAGTCCGGAGGCGATCGCCTCCCGCGCCGTCTCGAGCACCTCGCGCGGTCCGTCCTCGTCGGGGAAGCCCTGGCCGAGGTTGATCGCCCCGGTGCGGGCCGCGAGGGCGCTCATCTCGCTGAAGACGGTGGCGGCGACCTCGCCGCCGGGGCCGAGAAGTCCGGCGCCGGCCGCGGCGCGGGTCCAGGATCCATGGATGCTCACCCTCTCAGTGTGCACCTCCCGCATTGATGTCCTGCTTGCAGGCCCGTCATAAGAAACGCCCAGGTTCGATGGCCAAGCTATCCCCGCTTGGAAGGAGCAGCACCCATGACCGAGAGTCACGAGGGTCCTCGTCAGCCGGAGGAACCCACCACGCCGTCAGAGTCCGGCGACCGCGGGGGAGCGTCCTCGTCGACGACCGGGCCCACCGAGCCGATCCGCGAGGCGACCACTCCGCAGCCGCCCTACACGCCGAACTCCGACGCCGGCAACCAGGCGCGACCCGAGCAGCCCTCGCCCCGGTACGGCCAGTACGCCCCGGCGGCCGCCCAGTACGCGCCGCCCGCCCCGCACACCGTGCACAGCTCCGAGGAGCCGCCGAGCTCGAGCGCCTTCGGCCCCGCCGGTGAGCCGCCGGCCGCGCAGACCCCGTCGGCGCCCCGCCGCCGCGCGGGTGTCAGCGTCGTCGCGGCCCTCGCCATCGGCGCCGTCGTCGGCGGAGTGGCGGGCGCCGGTGTGTTCGGTCTCTGGTCGGCCTCCAACGGCTCGGCCACCCGCGTCGTCTCCTCCGGCGGCTCGCAGACCATCACCGTCAACAACGCCGAGGACGCCACGACGGCGACCGCGGTCGCGGCCAAGGCCACTCCGAGCGTCGTGACCATCTCGGTGAGCGGCGGTTCCTCAGCGGGAACGGGCTCCGGCATCGTCCTCTCGGACGACGGCTACGTCCTGACCAACACGCACGTCGTGACCCTCGACGGTGCGGCCGCGGACGCCGCCGTCACCGTCACGACCAGCGACGGCCGGATCTTCGACGCGACGATCGTGGGCACCGACCCGACTCTCGACCTCGCCGTGATCAAGCTCACGGACGCGAGCGATCTCACTCCGATCACCTTCGCCGACTCGTCGGAGATCAACGTCGGCGACACCGCCGTCGCGATCGGAGCGCCGCTCGGCCTCTCGGGCACCGTCACCGACGGCATCGTGAGCGCGCTGAACCGCAGCATCCAGGTCGCGTCCTCCGCCGCTCCCGACGACTCCGGCGACAGCTCGAGCGGCAGCACCGACAGCCCGTTCAACTTCGACATCCCGGGCCAGAACGAGCAGACCCAGGCCACGAGCACGATCTCGCTGCCGGTCATCCAGACCGACGCGGCGATCAACCCCGGCAACTCCGGCGGAGCGCTGCTGGACAGCGACGGCGAGCTCATCGGCGTCAACGTCGCGATCGCCAGCGCCGGTCAGTCGTCGGGCTCGAGCGAGCAGTCGGGCAACATCGGAGTCGGCTTCGCGATCCCGAGCGCGATCGCCGAGCGCGTCGCGAAGGAGATCATCGCGAACGGCTCCGCCACGCACGGACTCCTCGGCGCGAGCGTCACCGACTCGACGGCCGACGTGCTCGGCGCGTCGATCCAGGAGGTCACCAGCGGGGGAGCGGCGCAGGCCGCCGGACTCGCCGCCGGGGACATCGTGACGGAGGTGTCGGGAACGCCCATCACGAGCGCCTCCGACCTCACCGCCCAGGTGCGCGCGCAGGCCGCCGGCGCCGACGTCCAGCTGACCTACGTCCGGGGTGGGCAGAGCTACGAGGTCGACGTGACGCTGGGCAAGATGGCCACCAGCTGACCCCTTCCGAGCGCCACCGCAGCCCCCGAGGACGTGTCCTCGGGGGCTGCTAGGGTTGGGCTCCCGCCTCACGAACTGGACCCATGCAGCCCGAGACACCGACGGACGACCTCTCCCATCTGCCCGGCGTCTCGTACGTCATGCCGGTGCTGAACGAGGTCACCCACGTCAGGGCGGCGGTCGACTCCCTGCTGGCCCAGGACTACTCCGGGCCGTTCGACATCGTCCTCGCTGTCGCTCCGAGCATCGACGGCACCGAGGAGCTGGTGGCCCAGCTGAGCGCGGCCGACCCGCGGATCCACGTGGTGCCGAACGCCGTCGGGTCCACGCCCGCCGGGCTGAACGCCGCCATCCGCGCCTCGCGGCACCCGGTCGTGGTGCGCGTCGACGCGCACTCGGTGCTGCCGGCCGACTACGCGCGCGAGGCCGTCGCGGCGCTGCAGCGCTCCGGGGCCGACAACGTCGGCGGCGTCATGGCGGCGGAGGGCCTCACCCCGTTCCAGCGCGCGGTCGCCCGGGCCTACGGCTCGCGCATCGGCCTCGGCGGCACCCCCCACCACGTCGGCGGCCAGGAGGGCCCGGCCGAGACCGTCTACCTGGGCGTCTTCCGCCGCAGCGCGCTCGAGCGGGCGGGGCTCTTCGACGAGCGCTTCAAGCGCGGCCAGGACTGGGAGCTGAACCGCCGCATCCGCGAGGGCGGCGGTGTCGTCTGGTTCACTCCGCGCCTGACGGTCACCTACCGCCCCCGTCCGTCGATGCGGGCGCTGCTGCGGCAGTTCCTCTCGACCGGGATGTGGCGCGGCGAGCTGACCCGCCTGTTCCCCGCCTCCCGCTCCCTGCGCTACTTCGCCCCGCCCGTCCTGGTCGCCCTCCTCGCGCTCGGCCTGCTCTCGGGCCTCGGCGGAGTCGTCCAGGCCCTGCTCGGTGCCGCGCCGTGGCTGCTGCTGGGCCTCGTCGTCCCCGTCGGCTACCTCCTCCTGGTCGCCGCCGCGACAATCGTCGTCGCGCGCCCCGACGGGATCCGCGCGATGCTGTGGTTCGCCGTCGTGATCCCGTCGATCCATGTCGCCTGGGGCACGGGGTTCGTCCTCGGGTTCGTCGGGCTGACCAGCAACATCGCCGCCCACCGCCACCAGCCCCGGGCCGACCCAGGGAGGGGCGCATGACCGCGACCACCAGACCCCGATCGATCGCGGAGCTCCGGGAGGTGGCCCAGCCGCCCGAGGTGCGCGGGCGCCGGAACGCCGAGCACTGGACCGCCTCGCTCTACCTGCGGCGGTTCTCTCCCTACCTGACCTGGGTCCTGCTCCGCACATCGATCTCGGCGAACGGCGTGACCGGTCTGATGATCCTGGTCGGCTGGAGCGCCGCCGCGGCCCTGCTGATCCCCGGCATCGCCGGTGCCGCCCTGGCCCTCCTCCTCGGTCAGCTGCAGATGCTCGTCGACTGCTGCGACGGCGAGGTCGCGCGCTGGCGCCGGACCTCGTCGCCCGCCGGCGTCTTCCTCGACAAGGTCGGGCACTACACGACCGAGGCGCTCATCCCGATCGCGCTGGGCCTCCGCGCGGCCGGGCTGCCGTTCGACGCCCCGGCCGACTACCTGTGGACCACCATCGGGCTGGCGCTCGCCCTCGTCATCGTCCTGAACAAGGCGCTGAACGACATGGTGCACGTGGCCCGCGCGAACGCCGGGCTCACGAAGCTGGCCGACACGAAGGGCGAGGCGGTGCCCTCCTCGTCCGGGCTCGCCCGCCTCCGCCGCGCCGCGCGGTTCGTGCCGTTCCACCGCCTGTACCACTCGGTCGAGCTGACGATGCTCGCCTTCGCGGCCTCGCTCGTCGGGCTGGTCGTCGGTGCCGCCGAGGCCGACCGCTTCCTCGTCTCGGCACTGCTGCCGCTCGCGTTCCTGGCCCTGATCGGGCACTTCGTCGCGATCATGGCCTCCAAGCGTGTCCGCTCCTGAGCCCCGCGTCGGAGTCGTCGTCCTGACCCAGGGCACCCGGCCCGACGATCTCGCCGCCGGCCTCGCGAGCGTGCTCGCGCAGGAGGGCGTCGTGCTCGACGTCGTCTGCGTCGGCAACGGCTGGGAGCCGACCGGTCTCCCCGACGGCGTCCGCGGCGTCGCCCTGCCCGAGAACCTCGGGATCCCGGCGGGCCGGAACGCCGGCGTCCCGAGGGTGTCGGGGGAGTACCTCTTCTTCCTCGACGACGACGCGCGCGTCCCGTCGCCGGCCTTCCTCGCCGACGCCGTCGCGCTCCTGCGCTCGCCCCGGCGGATCGGCCTGGTCCAGCCCCGTGTCGACAGCACCGACGGGACTCCGGCCCCGACGCGCTGGATCCCGCGGATCATCAAGGGCGACCCGCGCCGCTCCGGCCCCGTGTTCTCGGTGTGGGAGGGGGCGGTCGTGCTGCGCCGCGACGTCTTCGAGCAGGCCGGCGGCTGGGCCGAGCCCTTCTTCTACGCGCACGAGGGGATCGAGCTCGCCTGGCGGGTGTGGGACACCGGGCGCACCACCTGGTACGCCGGCGAGCTGGTCGCCGAGCACCCGGTGATCCAGCCGACGCGGCACGCCGACTACTACCGGCTGAACGCGCGCAACCGCGTCTGGCTCGCGCGGCGGAACCTTCCTGCGCCGCTCGCCGTCGCCTACGTCGGCTCCTGGACCGCGATCCAGTGCCTCCGCTGGGCCCGCGACCGCGCCGCGCTCGGCGCGTGGTTCGCCGGCTGGCGGGAGGGCTGGCGAGCGGACCCGGGAGAGCGGCGCGTCCTGTCGTGGCGGACGGTGCTCCGCATGGCGTTCGCCGGGCGTCCCCCGATCGTCTAGCATCGGGGCAACCGCCCCCCGGCCGGGCGGGAGGCTCCCGAAAGGACGACGGTGTTCGATTCGACGCAGCTGCTCTCCGGCGCGCTCACACCCCAGGAACTCCTGCGGACGGTGCGGGGCCGGATCGACGACTCCCCGGGCGCGGCTGGGGACCCCGAGTTCCAGGCCCGCCTCGACGCCCACCTCCCGCGGCTCGTCGAGCTCTTGTCGGAGGTCTACGCCGGTCGCGACGACCTCGCCGACCAGCTGGTCGCCCTGGTCGAGCTCGCCGCCTCGTCGTGGGAGGAGCGCCCCGCCGACCTGCGCGCCCTCGACGCCGTGCGGCAGCAGCATCCGGACTGGTACCTCTCGAACAAGGCGCTCGGCGGCGTCTGCTACGTCGACCGCTTCGCCGGCGACCTCGACGGACTCCGTGCCGAGATCCCGTACTTCCGCGAGATCGGGCTGAACTACCTGCACCTGATGCCGATCTTCGACGCGCCGGAGGGCGAGTCGGACGGCGGTTACGCGGTGTCGAGCTACCGGCGCGTCCGGCCGGACCTCGGCGACATGGAGGGGCTGCGCCGCCTCGCCTCCGAGCTGCGCGAGCACGGGATCGCGCTCGTCGTCGACTTCGTCTTCAACCACACCTCGAACGAGCACGAGTGGGCCCGCCGGGCACTCGCGGGCGAGCAGCGCTTCGAGGACTACTACTGGATCTTCCCCGACCGCGAGCAGCCCGACGCCTTCGAGCGCACCACGCGCGAGATCTTCCCCGACGACCACCCCGGCTCGTTCGTGCAGCTCGAGGACGGCCGGTGGGTGTGGGCCACCTTCCACCGCTACCAGTGGGACCTCAACTACTCCAACCCCGAGGTGTTCCGCGCGATGGCGGGCGAGATGCTCTTCCTGGCGAACCAGGGGGTCGACGCGCTGCGGATGGACGCCGTCGCCTTCATCGCGAAGAAGCTCGGCACCACGAGCGAGTCGCAGCCCGAGGCGCACCTGCTGCTGCGCGCGTTCAACGAGGTCTGCCGCCTCGCCGCCCCGTCGCTGCTGTTCAAGTCGGAGGCGATCGTGCACCCGGACGAGGTCGTCGAGTACATCGACCTCGAGGAGTGCCAGCTCTCGTACAACCCGCTGCAGATGGCGCTGACCTGGGAGGCTCTCGCGACGCGCGACGTCCGCCTCCTCTCGCAGGCGCTCGAGCGCCGCCACGCCCTCCCGGAGGGGACGGCGTGGGTCAACTACGTGCGCGGGCACGACGACATCGGCTGGACCTTCGCCGATGAGGACGCGGCCGAGCTCGGCATCGACGCAGCGGGGCACCGGCGGTTCCTCAACGATTTCTACACCGACCGCTTCGAGGGCACCTTCGCCCGCGGCGTGCCGTTCCAGGAGAACCCCCGCACCGGCGACCGCCGGGTGTCGGGGACGACGGCGTCCCTCGCCGGAGTGGAGGCGGGCGACGCCTACGGGATCGACCGGGTGCTCCTGGCCCACTCGATCGCCCTCAGCACCGGCGGGCTGCCGCTGCTCTACCTCGGCGACGAGGTCGGGCAGCTGAACGACTACGGCTACGTCGACGACCCGACGACCGCGGGCGACTCGCGCTGGGTGAACCGGCCGCGTCGGCCCACCGAGCGCTACGCCGAGCGCGAGACGCCCGGCACCGACGCGGGCGAGATCTTCGGCGGACTCCTGCACCTGATCGCCGTCCGCAAGGCCGTGCCGCTCTTCGCCGGCACCGCGCTCACGGTGTTCGACCCGGTCAACCGCCACGTGCTGGGCTACCAGCGGCCCGGAGACGGCGAGTCGGTCCTCGTGCTCGCGAACGTGTCGGACGACGTCCAGGAGATCGATCCGGAGCGCTTCGGCGGCTTCGACGCCTGGGCCCTCGACCTCGTCACCGAGATCACGGTCGACCTCCGCGAGGGGTTCCGGCTCGCTCCGCTCCAGTTCGTCTGGCTCCGGGTGACGCCCGCCTGATCCGCGCCCCGGGTAGCCTGTTCCGATGCCGGCTCTCCGCGACGTCCTCGACCGCCTCCGGACGGACGCGGGTCTCGCGCGCGGGATCCTGCGCGATCTCCTCGCCGCTCGGCGCGCCCGGCACGCCGTCGCGGGCCTGCTCGCGACCCGGGGACCGCTGCCGGCCGACCGCTTCGAGATCGGCGTGTACTTCGCCGACGCCGACATCAACCTCTACCAGGTGCGGCAGTGGTACCGGCCGCTCCAGGAGCTGGCCCGGACGCATCCGGTCGTCCTGCTCTCGCGCAACGCGAGCGCCGCCGAGGTGCTGCTGCGCGAGAGCCCCGTGCCCGTCGCCTACGTGCGCTCCGTCGCAGATCTCGAGAGCACCATCGCCTCGCAGCCGCTGCGGATCGTGCTCTACGTCAACCAGAACTCCCGCAACTTCCAGATGATGCGGTACGGCCGCCGGTGGCACGTCTTCGTCAACCACGGCGAGAGCGACAAGATGTACATGACGACCAATCAGTACAAGGCGTACGACTACAGCCTCATCGCGGGGGACGCGGCCCTGGCCCGGCTGCACCGGGTGCTCTGGGACTTCGACTTCGACAAGCGCACCCTCGCGATCGGCCGCCCGCAGGCCGACCATTTCGCCGGGCGCACGCCCTTCGCGCCCGACGAGCGCCAGGTCGTGCTGTACGCGCCGACCTGGGAGGGCGACCGGCCCGCGGCCGGCTACGGCTCGATCCGGAGTCACGGGGTGGCGCTCGCCGAGGCCCTGCTCGCCGACCGGCGGTTCCGGCTGATCTACCGGCCGCACCCCCGCAGCGGTGCCGTCGATCCGCAGTACGGCGCTGCCGACCGCCGCATCGTGGCTCTCCTGGCGGCTGCCAACGCCGCGGATCCGTCGGCGCACCACGTGCACGACACCGGGGCCGAGCTCGGCTGGCAGCTGGCCGCGGCCGACGTCGCGATCCTCGACGTCTCGGCGATGGTCTACGACCGACTCGCGACGGGGCGACCGCTGATGGTCACCCGGCCGACGAGTCCCGATGCCGAGGTCGACGAGACCGGGTACCTGGGCGACGCGGAGTGGCTGCGCGCCGAGGACGCCTCCGCCATCGCCGACCGGATCGGCGCCGTCGAGCACGACGAGTCGTCGGCCGCGCGGCTCGATCGCTGGGTGACCCACTACTTCGGCGACACGACACCCGGGGCGGCGACGGCCCGCTTCCACGCCGCGATCGAGACGCTGCTCGCCGAGTGGGAGCACCACGCGGCGCTGCACCGCGACGATCCCGCGGTCGACGACAGGGATCCTGAGGCCTGAGCCGGGACGTCGTCAAGGCCCGGGCGGCGCCGCAGAGCCCTCCTCCGCGTCCCGCTACGCTCGACGCATGATGACCCCGCGCGCCTTCGCCCGCTCCCGCCGGCGCAGGACGGCGGCCGGCCCGCCTCCTGTCGAGCCCGACATCGTGGTGTCGACCGACCCGGACAAGCCGGTCTTCACGATCCGCTCGTTCCGCATCGGTCTGTTCGGCGGCCTCGGGGTGCTCGTGGCGCTCGTGCTCGGCGGTCTCGTCGTCGAGCTCGGCACGGTGCTCACCTACATCTTCGTCGCGATGTTCTTCGCGCTCGGCCTCGACCCCCTCGTCTCGTGGCTCGAGCGGAAGATCCCGCGGCCCCTCGCGATCACCCTGGTCTTCGCTGCGGTGGTGCTGCTGTTCGCCGGGCTCCTGCTCTACATCATCCCGATCCTGATCGAGCAGCTGACCCTGTTCGTGACCAGCGCGCCCAGGATCGTGACCGACATCGCCTCACAGCAGTGGGTGCTCGATCTCGAGGAGCAGCTGCGGGGCGTCGTCGAGGTCGATCAGCTGATCAGCAGCGTGCAGAGCTTCATCGGCGACCCCAACAACCTGCTCTCGCTCGGAGGCGGGCTGCTCGCGGTCGGCACCGGCATCGCGAGCGGTGTCACCGGGTCGATCATCGTGCTCATCCTGACCCTGTACTTCCTCGCGTCGCTGCGCTCGATGAAGTCGGTCGCGTACCGCTTCGCGCCGGCGTCGCACCGCGCGAAGGCGCACGAGGTCGGCGACGAGATCACCGGAGCCGTCGGGCGTTACGTCGTCGGGCAGGTGTCGCTCGCGGGCGTCAACGGGATCCTGACCTTCATCCTGCTGCTGAGCATCGGCGGGCCGGTCCCCGCGCTGCTGGCGTGCGTCGCGTTCCTCGGGTCGCTGATCCCGCTGGTCGGCACCATCTCGGGCGCCGTGATCATCTCGCTCGCCTGCCTGCTGGCCTCGCCGCTCACCGCGCTGGTCGCCGCGATCTACTACCTCGTCTACATGCAGGTCGAGGCCTACCTCCTGAGCCCGCGGATCATGAACCGCGCGGTCTCGGTGCCCGGCGCGGTCGTCGTCATCGCGGCCGTCGCGGGCGGCACGATCGCGGGCGTCCTCGGGGCGCTCGTCGCGATCCCGGTCGCCGCCTCCGTCATCATCGTCGTGCAGAAGGTGGTCTTCCCGCGTCAGGACGCGAAGTAGCGGCTCACCGGAAAGCGGGAGCGGCGGAGTCGACGGCGTCGACGAAGGCCGTCACCGACGCGGGGACCCGGGCGTCGGAGCCGGGCGCCGCGACCGGCGGCAGCGTGCGGGTGACCACGGGGACGACCCCGGCCCAGACCCCGTCGGTCTGGGCGTCGTCGTCGGACGGACCCGCCGCGCGCACCTTGACGCTCGCCTCGCCCAGCGGCATCCGCAGCACGAGGGTCGCTGCGATCTCGCGGGCCGTGCTGGGGCGGACCTCCTCGTTCCTACCCGGGAGCAGGCGGGCCGAGAGCAGCTCGAGCGCCCGCGCCTTCTCGTCGCCCTCGAGGGTCTCGGCCGTGCCCAGGATCATCGCGGAGCGGTAGTTCATCGAGCTGTCGAAGGTCGACCGGGCGACGACCAGCCCGTCGACCAGCGTCACCGAGACGGTCAGCTGAGCGCCGCGCGCGGCGGCCCGCAGGAGGCCGCCGCCGCTCGAGCCGTGCAGGAGGAGCCGGTCGCCGTCGCGGGCGAAGAGGATCGGCAGGACGATCGCGGCCCCGCCGCGCACGACGGCGACGTGGGCGACCAGCGCTTCGTCGAGGATCGCGTCGAGAGCTGCGCGGTCGGTGCTCTGGCGATCGCGCAGGCGGGTGACGCGGGTGCGGTCGGTGAGGGGGAGGGTGTCCATGGAGCCATGGTGCGGGGCGCTCTGGATCTGTCAGAATGCCAGCACAGGACTATTCGAGTGGTCCAGATCGGGGGAGTCGGTGGCGTCGGGAGATCTCGAGAGTCCGCTGCTTCACGGGCCGGCCGCGCGAGGCAGGGTCCGGGCGACGCTCGCGGAGGCGCTGCGGGCCGCGGTCCTCGACGGGCGCTACCGGGCCGGCGATCCGATCCCGTCGAGCCGTGTGCTCGCCGAGCAGCTCGGCGTCTCGCGCGGCTCCGTCGTCGCCGCGGTCGATCAGCTGGTGGGGGAGGGGTACCTCGTCGCCCGGCCCCGCGCCGCGGTCTCGGTGGCGACCGACGGCGTCGTCGTCCCGCCGGCCGCGCGGCGGGCGACTCCGGACGCGCCGCCCGCCGTCGGCACGCGGCCGCGGCTCGATCTGCGCCCCGGTCGCCCGGACACCCGCGGACTCGACACCCCGGAGTGGCGCGCCGCCTGGCGGCCGGCCCTCGCCGCGCCGCCCTCCGCTCTCCCCGTCGCGACAGGCGACCCCGGGCTCCGCGAGCAGATCGCCGACCAGCTGCGGCGCTCGCGCGGCCTCGCCGTGCAGGCCGCCGACATCGTGGTGACCAGCGGGACGGCGGACGCGGTCGCCCTGCTCACCCGGGCGGCGGCCGGTGCGCTGGGCCGGCCGGTCCGCGTGGCGGTCGAGGACCCGGGCTATCCCGCCGTCCGGCGGCGGCTCCGCGCCGAGGGGCACGAGGTCGTCGGCGTCCCCGTGTCGGGCGACGGGATCGACCTGGCGGCGCTCGACGGAGCGGGCGCCGATGTCGTGGTGGTCACCCCCTCGCACCAGTACCCGACGGGCGGGCGGCTCGGGCTCGCCGACCGCCTCGAGCTCGTCCGCCGCTCCTCAGCTGGCCGGATGCTCGTGATCGAGGACGACTACGACAGCGAGTTCCGCTACGTCGGCGCCCCGCTGCCCGCCCTCGCCTCCCTCGACACGGCGGGCGGAGTCGCGCACGTCGGCTCGTTCTCGAAGACCGTCTCGCCCTGGCTGCGGGTCGCCTACCTCGCGCTGCCCGCCTCCTCGTGGCTCCGGCCGGCGCTCGCCGAGCTCGACGCCGAGCGCGACGCCTCGGTCTCGGGGCCGACGCAGGAGGCGCTCGCCGCCTTCATGGCCGACGGAGCGTTCCGGCGCCACCTCACCCGCTCCCGTCGGCGCTACGCCCACCGTCGTGAGCTGGTCCGCCGCTTCGCCGAGGGCGTCGACTGGGGGTCGGCACGCGGCCTCGACGGCGGGCTGCACGTCGTCCTCACGGTGCCGCTCCCGGCCTGCGAGATCGCGGCGGCGCTCCTCGAGGAGGGTCTGCTGGTCGCGACCCTGCACGAGTACGCCCTCTCGGGGCGGGCCGGCGAGGAGGCGCTCGTGCTCGGCTACGGCGGTGCGAGCGATCTCGAGCTGTCCGAGGCGCTGGACATCCTCGACCGCACGGTCCGCCGGCTCGTGCCCGGGTCCTCGGGCGTCCGTGGTATCCCTGAGGGATGACCGCCGCACCCGCTCTGCACATCACCGACGACGCCGACGCCGACGCGCTGCTCACCCGCGATCCGCTCGCGCTCCTGATCGGCATGCTCCTCGACCAGCAGGTCGCGATGGAGACCGCGTTCGCCGGCCCGCTGAAGATCGAGCAGCGGCTGGCCGCCGAGGGCTCCTCGTTCGATGCGGCGTCGATCGCCTCGTTCGACGAGGACGCGTTCTCGGAGCTGTGCCGCACGCCGCCGGCGGTCCACCGCTATCCGGCGAGCATGGCCGGTCGGGTGCAGGAGCTCTGCCGCGCGATCGTCGATGAGTGGGGTGGCGACGCCTCCGCGATCTGGACCCGCGACGAGCCCGACGGGCGCGCCGTGCTCACGCGCCTCAAGGCGCTGCCCGGATTCGGCGACCAGAAGGCCCGGATCTTCGTGGCGCTGCTCGGCAAGCAGTGCGGCTTCGACGGCGCGGGCTGGCGTGCTGCGGCTGGTGCGTACGGCGAGGAGGACTCGTTCCGCTCGGTCGCCGACATCGTCTCCCCGGAGTCGCTCACCAAGGTCCGCGCCACGAAGCAGGCCGCGAAGGCCGCCGCCCGCGCGAAGAAGGACTAGCCGCCGCCTGCTGCATGCTGGTCGAGTAGCCCCGCAGGGGCGTATCGAGACCCACCAGCATCAGAAGGGAGGTCCGCACGCCCGGCCTTCCGACGGACGTGGATCTCGATACGCCCGCTCCGCGGGCTGCGGGCTCGATCAGCGAGGAGGGGGCGGACTGGCTTTCTGACGCTGGTGGAGCCTCTGGGAGAGGACTGCCGCAAGCTCGCTGGTCGAGTAGCCCCGCAGGGGCGTATCGAGACCCACCAGCGTCAGAAGGGAGGTCTGCACGCCCGGCCTTCCGACGGATGTGGATCTCGATACGCCCGCTGCGCGGGCTGCGGGCTCGATCAGCGAGGAGGGGGCGGACTGGCTTTCTGACGCTGGTGGAGCCTCTGGGAGAGGACTGCCGCGAGCTCGCTGGTCGAGTAGCCGCCGCAGGCGGCGTATCGAGACCCACCAGCGTCAGCTGGGAGGTCTGCACGCCCGGCCTTCCGACGGACGTGGATCTCGATACGCCCGCTGCGTGGGCTACTCGATCAGCGGGGAGGGGGCGGACTGGCTTTCTGACGCTGGTGGAGCCTCTGGGAGAGGACTGCCGCAAGCTCGCTGGTCGAGTAGCCGCCGCAGGCGGCGTATCGAGACCCACCAGCGTCAGCAGGGAGGTCTGCAAGCCCGGCCTTCTGACGGACGTGGATCTCGATACGCCCGCTGCGCGGGCTACTCGATCGGCGAGGATGCCGCCCGCCGACGGGTGGTCGGGCGGTTGGCCGCGGCGAACCGCGCCGTCAGATCCGGTCGTCGAGGGCCGCGAGCAGCGCCGCGCGGTCCTCGCGGAGGATCGACGCCCCGCTGCCGGGGATCGCGCGCACCTCGACGCCGCGGTCGGAGAGCACCGAGGCGAGCGAC
The DNA here is from genome assembly GCF_009807175.1 of Rathayibacter sp. VKM Ac-2803. Taxonomy (NCBI): domain Bacteria; kingdom Bacillati; phylum Actinomycetota; class Actinomycetes; order Micrococcales; family Microbacteriaceae; genus Rathayibacter; species Rathayibacter sp. VKM Ac-2803. Next base: position 1,910,931 of record NZ_WUCD01000001.1, read on the forward strand.
GCGTGGCCCAGCGGGTCCTCGGGGAGCACGGCGAGCGTCGGCACGGTGAAGCCCTTCGGGGCGTCCGCCGCGTCCTTCGCGGTCAGGCCTGATGCCGATGCCGGATCCCAGAGGCGGTGCGCCGAGACGTCGAGCTCGATCTGCTCGTCGGTCCAGATCGGGTGGCGGCGGCGCACCTCGTCGGCGTCGCCCTTCTCGACCCGCGCGAGGGAGCCGGCGCGGTGCAGCGCCCCACCCAGCCCCCGCGCATCCGAGAACGCGGGGTCGAGCAGGATCAGCCGCTCGGGCCGGTAGTCGACGAGCTGCGCGGCGACGACCGCGCCGAGTCCGTGGCCGATGATCAGGTCGGGAGTCTGCAGGACCGACGCGCGGACGTCGCCCGCCCAGCGCTCGGGGGAGTACGTGGGCGACTTCGGCGAACCGCCGTGGCCGGCGAGGTCCGGCGCGATCACGCGGTAGCCGTGCTCCTGCAGCGCCGGGACGAGGGCGTACCAGACGCGCGAGTCGGAGGCGAGGCCGTGCAGCAGCAGTGCGACGCGCTCGCCCGCTCCGCCGTAGTCGCGGACGTAGAGCTGGAGCGGCTCGGCGGGACCGGCCGCGAGGGCCTTCCGCTCGGCGCGGGTCGGCTCGAGTACGAGGGCGTTGCCGAAGACGCGCGGCGCGGGTCCGAAGGCGTCGCGGGCGCTCTGCACGACGCGGCGGCCGAGCATCGCGTTGCCGACGCCTCCGATCGCCGCGCCGATGCCGAACGGCATGGCGCGACCGACGAGCCCTGCGCCCTGCTGGGTGAGGAAGTGCCGGGTGAAGGAGCGCTTGGCCCGATCGGCGATCTCGCCGACGAGGAAGGACGGCAGGCCCTTGGTCACGACCGAGCCCCAGTACTGGTTGAGGCCCGCCCCGCCGCCGACCGCCTGGCCCGCGACCTGACGGACCAGCTCGCTCCCGGAGGATCCCATCATCAGTGTGAGCACCAGCGCCCGCGCGCGCTCGGGATCCTCGAGTCGGATGCCGTGCACCTCGGTCACCGACTGCGCGAAGAGCGCGCTCGCCTCGAGGAACCCGGCGGCGCCCGCCCCCGACAGAGCGACGGAGGTGACGGTGCCGATCCCGGGGACGACGGCGGTCGCGCCGATCGCCGCGCCTCCTGCGGCGACGCTCGCGAGGTACTGGCGCTCGAGCGAGGTGATCAGCTGCTCCGGAGTCGCGTTCGGCCGGCGGCGGCGCAGGGCGCGGATGTTCGCCAGCACGGCGGGGCGCTGCACGGCGAGCAGTCGATCGAGCATCCGGGCCAGCTGGGCGTTCTCGACCTGCGCCTCCGATCCCGACGTGTCGTCGATCCGCTTCTCGAGGTCGCGCTTGCGCTTGCGGTCGGCCATGTCCTGCAACTCCTGCGTCGTCTGCCGACCGCGGGCGGCACGGCGCACCGGGGTCAGTCGGCGGCGGCCTGCGGTTTCGGCGCGTAGTCCTCAGCGTAACGGGCGAGAACCTGCTCGATCGGTGCGTCCAGGACGAGTCGGCCCTTGTCCAGGTAGAGCCCGCGGGTGCAGAACCGCCGCAGGTCGCGCTCGTTGTGCGAGACGAAGAACAGCGTCCGGCCGGCGGCGAGGAGCTCCTCGATGCGGGCGTAGCACTTCTCGCGGAAGGCCTTGTCGCCCACCGCGAGCACCTCGTCGACCAGGATGATCGGCTCCTCGAGGCGGGAGACGACCGAGAACGCGATCCGCACCTTCATCCCGCTCGAGAGGTGCTTGTAGGGGGTGTCGAGGAAGTCGCCGATCTCGGCGAAGTCGATGATCGAGTCGAAGCGGTCGTCGACCTCGCGCCGCGACATGCCGTGCAGCCCGGCCGTCAGGTAGACGTTCTCGCGGACGCTGAGGTCGGCGACGAAGCCCCCGGTGATCTCGATGAGCGGAGCGACTCCGCCGCGCACCTCGACGACGCCCTCGTCGGGCAGCACGACTCCCGCCACCAGCTTGAGGAGGGTCGACTTGCCCTGGCCGTTCCGCCCGACGACCCCGATGGCCTCGCCCTGGCGCACCTCGACGTCGAGCCCCCGCAGCGCCCAGAACTCGCCCGGGCGGGAGCGCCGGGAGCGGCCGGCGAAGAGGTCCTTGAAGGAGCGGCGCCCGCGGCGGTTGCGGCGGAAGCTGATCCCGAGACCGCGGCACGCGATGACGACGGGATTCTCGGTCGCCGACGACGCCATCACAGCTCCTTCAGGACCGCGCGCTCGGAGCGGCGGAAGACGATCAGGCCGACGACGAGCAGGAGCACCGAGATCAGCGCGGAGGTGAGGATCAGCGGCAGGTCGAGCTCGCTCGCGAAGAAGGTGGAGCGGTAGAGCGCGAAGATCCCGCTCAGCGGGTTGAGCGCCGCGTACGGCTGGATCCCGACGGGCAGGTTCGCGGTCGAGTAGATGATCGGCGACGCGTAGAAGAGGAAGCGCAGCACCAGCTTGATCACGCGCTCGAGGTCGCGGAAGAAGACCACGAGCGGAGCGACCAGGAGGCCGACCCCGAGGGTGAGGATCGCCTGCAGCACGATCGCGACCGGGAAGAGCAGGACGGCGGGAGTCACCTCGGCACCGGCGAGCACCGCGAACAGGACGAGCACCGGGATGCTCGCCACGAACTCGATTCCCTTCGAGAGCACGATCCGCCCGACCCAGATCGTGCGCGGGATCGAGGTCGAGCGCACGAGCTTCGCCTCCTTGAGGAAGGCGCGCGTGGCGTCGGAGGTGGCCTGGTTGAACCACATCCACGGCAGCAGCCCCGCGAGGAGGAAGACGATGTACGGGTCCTCGCCGACCGAGCGGTCGAAGACCACCGTGAAGACGAAGTAGTAGATCCCCGACATCACGAGCGGGTCGAGGACCGACCAGAAGTAGCCGAGAGCGCTCGTGGCGTAGCGGACGGTCAGGTCGCGCCGGGTGAGCAGCCACAGCGAGTGCCGGTAGCGCCACGCCCTGGAGCGACGGTGGCGGACGGCCGTCTCGGCCGAGGTGTCCGGCGCTGCTGGTGTGCTCATCCCGCGCGACTCCTCCCGACCGTCCGACCCGCCTGTGCGAGCCGGAGGAGCCGGGAGCGTCAGACGAAGAGGTTCGCGCGCTCGAGGTCTTCGGCGAAGTCCACCTCGACGGCGTAGAGGTCGGAGATGTCCATCGGCTCGACGAGCAGTCTGTTCTGCTCGATCGCCAACTCTAGGCCACGCTCGAAGTAGTCCTGGGCGTCCACGCGGGCGAGGTGGCGGATCAGCGCGGGCTTGTCGGCGGCCGAGACGTAGTTGATGCCGACCGCCTCGCCGAGGCCGCCGCGGACGGTCTTGGAGAGCTGGTCGATGTAGCCCTCGGCGCTCGTCGTGTACTTGACCTCCTCGTCCGACACCTTCGCGGTGTTGACGGTGACGAAGGAGGTGTCCTTCGCGATGAGCGCCCTCGTGCGGTCGAGGATGCGGGGGTCGAAGACGACGTCGCCGTTCATCCAGAGCACGCCGCCCTGACCCGACGCCTGGAGGGCGCGCAGGAGGCTCTTCGAGGTGTTGGTCTGGTCGTACTGCTCGTTGTAGACGAACGATGCCTGGGGGAACGCCTCGATGATGTGCTCGAGCTTGTAGCCGACCACGATGCTCACGGGCGTCTTCGCTCCGAAGGCGTGGTGGATGTTGTCGAACTGCTGCTGCATGATCGTGCGGCCGTCGCTGAGCGGGGTCAGCGGCTTCGGGAGGGACCGGCCGAGTCGGCTGCCCATTCCGGCGGCGAGGATGACGACCGAGGCGGGGATACCGCCCGTGCTGCTACGTGAATCCGAGTGGGTCGTCATGTCTTCTCCTCGTGTTAACCGCCGCGTATCGATCTGATTGCTCCCTGGGTCGTTGCTTAGTGTACAGTTCCGGCTCGCTCAGGCCAGGGTGGTTGACGTCTCGACGTGTCGCGAGGCCCCGATGCGCTCCTGTCGGGCTGCGAGCGAGTTGGTACCGTAGCCGGATGACGTCCGCGACGAACGCCGAGGAATCCGAGCGCGAGGCTGCTCCGCCCGCGGATCCGTCGATCGCCGAGGCGCCCGAAACCACGGAGGAGCCGGAGGTCGCGGGGGAGCCCGCGATCGCCGGAGAGCCGCAGGTCGTCGAGGAGGGGGGCGCGCCCGTCGCCGCCCCCGTCGTCTTCGCGCTGCGCGGACTCACCCGCACCTTCGGCCGCACCGTCGCCGTCGACCGCATCGACCTCGAGGTCAGGGCCGGCACCTTCTGCGGCATCATCGGGCCCAACGGCGCCGGCAAGACGACCACCCTCTCGATGATGACGGGGCTCCTCCGCCCCGACACCGGCCAGGTGCTCGTGCACGGCGTCGACGTCTGGAAGGACTCCGCCGCCGCCAAGCGGCTCATCGGAGTCCTGCCCGACCGCCTCCGGCTCTTCGACCGGCTCACCGGAGCCCAGTTCCTCTACTACGCCGCGGCGCTGCGCGGGATCGACCGCGCGACGGCGAAGCAGCGGATCGCCGAGCTCGCCGGGGCGCTCGGCCTCACCGACGCTCTCGAGCGCCTGATCTCGGACTACTCCGCCGGCATGGCGAAGAAGGTCGCGCTGGCCGGCGCCATGATCCACGCTCCGCGGGTGCTCGTGCTCGACGAGCCCTTCGAGTCGGTCGACCCCGTCTCCTCGGCCGCGGTCATCACCGTGCTCCGGCGCTTCGTCGCCGGGGGCGGCACGGTGGTGCTCTCGAGTCACGGCCTCGACTTCATCGAGCGCGTCTGCGACGACGTCGCCGTGATCGTCGGCGGCAAGGTGCTCGCCTCCGGATCGGTCGCCGAGGTCGCCGGGACCGCGACGCTCGAGGAGCGCTTCCTCGAGCTCGCGGGCGGCAAGCAGATCGCCGAGGGGCTGCAGTGGCTGCACGACTTCTCCGGCTGAGGCTCGACGTCCTCCTCGGGGCGTTCCGCTCCGGACCCGCGTCGACCGCCGGTGTGCTGCTCGGCGTGCTCGTCGTCGTCGCGGCCACGGCCGGGCTGCTCGCCGGGCTCCGCGCGCTCGAGCCCGCGAGCGGACTCGCGGCCGACGCCGTGGTGGTCGGCGGATCGCTGCTCACGCTCGCGTTCCTCGCGCTGCCGTTCCTGCTCGGCCCGGTCGACCCGATGGATCCGCGGGCGTTCCGGCTCTTCGGCATCCCGAGCGTCCGGCTCGCGGCGGCCCTGGCCCTGGCCGGGCTGATCTCGGCGCCGGTGCTCGCGCTCGCCGTGCTGGGCGGGGCGCTCGTCCCGCTCTTCCCGGGCGCCGGCGCGCTCGGCGTGCTCGGTCCGCTGCTCGGGGTGCTCACGAGCGCCCTCCTCGCGCGGATCGGCCTCGCCGCCTCCGCCGCCCTCGTGCCCTCGCGCACCGCGCGGGAGCTGCTCGCGGTACTGGGACTCGTCCTGATCCTCGCGGTGCCCGTCGCCCTCGTCCTGGTCACGGGACTCGACTGGGGAGGCGCGGGCTCGCGGGTGCTCGACGGTCTCGCCTCGGCGCTCGGCGCGACTCCTCTCGGTGCCGCCTGGGCGATCGCCCCGGCGGCCGCTGCGGGCGACCCCGTCCCGTCCCTCCTCGTCGCCCTGCTCACGCTCGTCGTCGCGGCGGCCGTGTGGTGGCTCGTGGTCCGGGTGCTGACCGAGCGTCCGGAGCGCACGCACCGCCCGGCGCGCGGGGTCCGGCTGGGCTGGTTCGAGGTGCTCCCCGCCTCGCCCGCCGGGGCGATCGCCGCCCGCAGCATCACCTACTGGGCGCGGGACCCGCGCTACCAGGCGTCGCTCGTGGCCGTGCCGCTCCTGCCGGTCGTGACCCTCGTGCTGCTGGCGGTCGTCGGAGTGCCCTTCCCGCTGCTGTCGCTGCTCCCGGTGCCGCTCGTCGTGCTGTTCCTCGGCTGGTTCCTGCACAACGACGTCGCCTACGACGGATCGGCCTTCTGGCTGCACGTGGCGGCCGGAGTCCGCGGCCGCGCCGACCGCCTCGGCCGCGCGTTCCCCACACTCCTGCTCGGGCTGCCGATCGTCCTGCTCGGCTCGCTGGTGAGCAGTGCGACCTCGGGGCTGGACGGCTCCTTCCCGGTGCTCCTCGCGGCCAACACCTGCCTGCTGCTCGTGCCCGCGGGAGTCGCGAGCGCCGTGTCGGCGCGGCTCGCCTACCCGGCGCCGCGGCCCGGCGACAGCGCGTTCGTGCAGCCGCAGGCGCCCGGCGCGAGCGGCGCGGGTCCCCAGGCGCTCGCCTTCGGGCTCGGGCTGCTGCTGGCGGCGCCGACGGTGGTGCTCGCCCTCCGCGCCCTCTTCGTCGATCCGGAGGCGGTGTCCACGGCGGTGCTCACCGGCTTCGGCAGCGCGGTGGTCGTGTTCGTTCTCGGCGTCCTGCTCGGCGGGGCGCTCTTCGACCGCCGAGCGGCCGAGCTGGTCTCGTTCACCAGCCGCTACTGAGCCGCGGCCCGGAGTCGCTCCGAGGGAGCGCGCGTAGAATCCTCCGCATGACGACCCGGCCTGAGAACAGCAGCACCGACCCCCTCGAGGGCGGCGGAGGAACCGCCACCCTCGACCGCGAGCTCGAGGAGCTCCTCAACCAGGAGACCGTCGAGCCCGGCGATCACGAGCGCTTCTCGCACTACGTCCCGAAGGACAAGATCCTCGAGAGCGCCATGACCGGCAAGCCCGTCCGTGCGCTCTGCGGCAAGAAGTGGCTCCCGGGCCGCGACCCCGAGAAGTTCCCGGTCTGCCCGGCCTGCAAGGAGATCTACGCCCGGATGAAGTAGGGCGCGCCTCAGGCGTAGCGCGTCGGCAGCACGGGGTCGCCACGGCCCAGACGCAGGGCGTCCTGCGGCAGCTCGAGCACAGCATTGGCGTGGTGCTCGCGAGCGGCCTGCACGCCCGCCGGTCCGAGGTGGTCCGGGAGGATCGTCCCGTCGTCGATCAGCGGCACGAGCAGCGCCCGCTCATCCTCGCCGACGGCGCCCTCCGGCCCCGCGCCCACGTGCACGACCTCCTCGACGGCGATGCCGTCCTCGGTGAGGAGGCGGCCGGCGGCCTTGCGCCCGCCGATGGACGCCTTCGCGATCGACTTCTTGGCGACGGCGACCCACTCGCCCGCGTCGTCCTCGTGCGCCACGAGCTTGTAGACCATGCCCGCCGTCGGGTGGCCGGAGCCCGTCGCGACCGAGGTCCCGACGCCGTAGGAGTCGACGGGCGAGGCGGCGAGCGCGGCGATGCCGTACTCGTCGAGATCGTTGGTGACGGTGATCCTCGTGCCGGTCGCACCGAGCGCGTCGAGCTGCGCGCGCACGGCGGCCACCTGCTGCGGGAGGTCGCCGGAGTCGATCCGCACGGCGCCGAGGCCGGTGCCCGCCACGCGGACGGCCAGGTCGACCGCGGCGGTCACGTCGTAGGTGTCGACGAGGAGCGTCGTGCCGGGCCCGAGGGCTGCGACCTGCGCGCGGAACGCCGCCTCCTCCGAGTCGTGCAGGAGGGTGAAGGCGTGCGCGGACGTGCCCATGGTCGGCACGCCCCAGCTGCGGCCCGCCTCGAGGTTCGACGTCGCTCCGAATCCGGCGATGTAGGCGGCGCGGGCCGCGGCGACCGCCGAGCGCTCGCCGGCGCGCCGCGATCCCATCTCGGCGAGCGGGCGGCCGTCGGCGGCCGACACCATGCGCGCGGCGGCGCTCGCGACGGCGCTGTCGTGGTTGAGGACGCTCAGCACGAGGGTCTCGAGCAGCACGCCCTCGGCGAAGGGCGCCTCGACGATCAGCACGGGGGAGCCGGGAAGGTAGACCTCGCCCTCGCGGTAGCCCCAGACGTCCCCGCCGAAGCGGTAGTCCGCGAGCCAGTCGAGAGTGCGGGAGTCGACCACGCGGTTCTCCTGCAGCCAGTCGAGCTCCGGCTCGCCGAAGCGGAATCGCGAGATCAGCTCGAGGAGGCGGCCGGTGCCCGCGAGGACCCCGTAGCGGCGCCCGGGCGGCAGGCTCCTCGCGAACACCTCGAACATGCAGCGGCGGTCGGCGGTGCCGCTGCCGAGAGCGCCCTCGACCATCGTGAGCTCGTAGCGGTCGGTGAGGAACGACGTCGCATCCATCCGATCAGTGTTCCACGAGCCCGCCGGTAGGCTCGTCTCCTGTGACGGACGCACCCATCGGCATCTTCGACTCCGGGGTCGGCGGGCTCACCGTGGCCCGCTCGGTGATCGACCAGCTGCAGAACGAGTCGATCGTCTACCTCGGCGACACCGCGCACTCGCCCTACGGTCCGAAGCCGCTCGCGGACGTCCGCGCGTACGCCCTCGACACGCTCGACACGCTGGTCGACCAGGGCGCGAAGCTGCTCGTGATCGCCTGCAACACCGCCTCGGCGGCGATGATGCGGGACGCCAGGGAGCGCTACACGATCGGCCGCGGCATCCCCGTGGTCGAGGTCATCCAGCCGGCGGTCCGCAGCGCGGTGCGCGACACCCGCAACCGCAGGGTCGGAGTGATCGGCACGGTCGGCACGATCCGCTCCCGCGCCTACGACGACGCCTTCGTCGCGGCCCCCGACCTCGAGCTCGTCACCGCGGCGTGCCCGCGCTTCGTCGAGTTCGTCGAGGCGGGGATCACCTGGAGCGACGAGCTGCTCGCGCTCGCCGAGGAGTACCTCGCGCCGCTCAAGGCGGCCGGAGTCGACACGCTCGTCCTCGGCTGCACCCACTACCCGCTGCTGCGCGGCGCCATCGCCTACGTGATGGGCCCCGACGTGCGCCTGGTGTCGAGCGCCGAGGAGACCGCGCTCGACGTCTACCGCACGCTCGTCGCGCACGGCCTGCAGCGCACCGCCTCCGCTCCGCCGAGCTACCGCTGGGAGGAGACCGGATCGAGCGACTTCGTCCGCCTCGCCCGCCGGTTCCTCGGCCCAGAGGTCTCGAGCGTCGACCTCGTCGAGACCGGCACCATCAATCTGCGCGAGCTCGACCGGGCCGCGCGACAGACAGGGAGTCCCCAGTGACCGACAGCACCTCCGCCCAGCCGGCCGTGAAGCGCAAGGACGGCCGCGCGGCCGACGAGCTGCGCACCGTCACCATCGAGCGCGGCTGGAGCACGCAGGCCGAGGGCTCGGCCCTCGTCTCGTTCGGGAACACCCGGGTGCTCTGCACCGCCTCCTTCACCAACGGCGTGCCGCGCTGGCTCCAGGGCAAGGGCAAGGGCTGGGTCACCGCGGAGTACGCGATGCTGCCGCGCTCGACCAACTCCCGGATGGACCGCGAGGCGGTCAAGGGCAAGGTCGGCGGGCGCACCCACGAGATCTCGCGCCTGATCGGGCGCAGCCTCCGCGCCGTGGTCGACATGAAGGCGCTCGGCGAGAACACCATCGTGATCGACTGCGACGTGCTGCAGGCCGACGGCGGCACCCGCACGGCGGCGATCACCGGCGCCTACGTCGCGCTGGTCGACGCCATCGAGTGGGCCCGCGGCAAGAAGTACGTCGGCCAGAAGGCGACGCCGCTGATCGACAGCCTCTCCGCCGTCTCGGTCGGCATCATCGACGGCGTCCCGATGCTCGACCTCGCCTACGTCGAGGACGTGCGCGCCGAGACCGACATGAACGTCGTCGTGACGGGCCGCGGCCTCTTCGTCGAGGTCCAGGGCACCGCGGAGGGCGCGCCGTTCGACCGCCGCGAGCTCGACGCGCTGCTCGACCTCGCCGTCGGCGGTGCCGCCGACCTCGCGCGCATCCAGGCGGAGGCGCTCGCCGCGGAGCCGGGGCCCCGCGCGTGAGCCTCGATCTCGTCCTCGCGACCCACAACGCGGGCAAGGTCGAGGAGTTCCGCGCGATGCTCGCGGGCGCGCTGCCGGGAGTCGGCGTTCGGGCCTACGACGGGCCCGAGCCGGTCGAGGACGGCGTCACGTTCGCGGAGAACGCGCTGATCAAGGCCCGGGCGGCCGCGGCGCACACCGGCCTCGTTGCGCTCGCCGACGACTCCGGGATCTGCGTCGACGTGCTGGGCGGCGCCCCCGGGATCTTCTCGGCGCGCTGGTCGGGCAGGGCGCACGACGCCCGGGCCAACCTCGAGCTGCTGCTCGCCCAGCTCGCCGACGTGAAAGCCGAGCACCGCGCGGCGCACTTCAGCTGCACGATCGCGCTCGTCGTGCCCGACTCCGTGCTGCCGGGAGGCCAGGAGATCGTCGTCGAGGGCCGCTGGGACGGCGCGATCGCGACGGCCCCGCGCGGCACGAACGGCCACGGCTACGATCCGGTCTTCGTCCCCGAGTCGGGCTCCCTCACCGCCGCCGAGCTCGCGCCCGAGCAGAAGAACGCCCGCAGCCACCGCGCCCGGGCCTTCACCGCCCTGCGCTCCGAGCTCGTCGCGCTGGAGTCGCGCCTGTCCTGACGCTCACTGCGAGACGCTCCCGGGTACGCCGCACGCCGAGGGAGGCGGACCCGAGCGACCTCTCGTGGGGGTCGTCAGTGCTTGGGGCGCTTGTCGTCCAGGGCGTCCTGGTCGAGGACGTAGGCGGCCGACTCGGTGGAGTCGGTCTCCTTGTCGGTGGCGAGGCGGGCCTTGCGGCGCTGCTGGAAGAAGTGGAACAGCGTCGGCACGATCGCCAGGACCACGGCGCCGATGAGGATCACGTCGATGTAGTGCGAGACGAAGTCGGCGACCGGCGGGATGAAGGCGAGCAGCCAGCCCAGGAGCGTGACGCCGCTGCCCCAGAGCAGGGCGCCGATGAGGTTGTAGAGGCTGTACTTGCGGTAGTTCATGTGCGCGACGCCCGCGGCGATCGGCGCGAAGGTGCGCACGATCGGCACGAATCGCGCGAGGATCACGGCGAAGCCGCCGAAGCGCTCGAAGAAGGCGTTGGTGCGCTTGACGTTCTCGATGCTGAAGAAGCCCGACTCCTTGCGCTCGAAGATGCGCGGGCCCGCCTTGTGGCCGATCAGGTAGCCGACCTCGCCGCCGAGGAACGCGGAGAAGCCGATCGCGAGGCAGATCAGCCAGATCGGGACGCCGAGGCCGCCGTTCGCCGCGTCCTCGTGCGCAAGGAGCCCGGTGATGATGAGCAGGGTGTCGCCCGGGAAGAGGAAGCCGATCAGCAGACCGGTCTCGGCGAAGACGATGATGCACACCACCAGGACGCCCCACGGCCCGAACGAGGTGAGGATCGTCTCCGGGTCGAGCCAGGGGATCAGGGCGGCGTGGTTCAACGGTTCTCCAGTCGATCGATGCCGGTCGGCTCCGAGCACCGGGCGCGACCGCGCTCAGCGTACCGGTCGAGCCCCTGGTGTTCCGGGGCGGGAGAACGTCGTGCGGAAGGTGGGACTCGAACCCACATGCCTCTCGGCACAGGAACCTAAATCCTGCGTGTCTGCCATTCCACCACTCCCGCGAGTGCGCGACTCAGTCTAGGAGCGGCCTGCGGTGAGGGATGTAGCGCGGGATCCATCGGGCGAGCGCTGCGGCACCGGCGAGACCGAGCACTCCCATCGCTCCGGCGGCGAAGGGCAGCGAGACCGCGGCGATGAGCGCCGACACGATGATCGGCGCCGCCGCGTTGCCCGCGTCGCCGGTGAAGCGGAACGCGCCGAGGAACGGAGCCGGGTCGTCGGGAGGCGCCAGGTCGGCGCCGATCGTCATGAGGATGCCCGATCCGATGCCGTTCGCGAGCGCCAGGACGCAGGCGACCGCGACGAACCAGGGCACCGGATCGGCGGCGACGAGCGTCAGCACGAGGATCAGGTGGCCGAGCCCGAGCCCGATCATCGACGGGATCGCCGTCGCGCCGCGGCCGAAGCGGTCCATCAGCTGGCCGCCTGCGTAGAACAGGGCGAAGTCGATCCCGCCGGCGATGCCGATGATGATCGCGGTCTGCGTGTCGGCGATCCCGATGCTGACCGCCCAGAGCGGGAGGATCAGGGTGCGGCTCGCCCGGAGCGCGCCGATTACCGCGGCGCCGGTCCCCATGCGGGCGAGGACGCCGCGGTGCTCGCGCAGCGTGCGGACGAGGCCGGGCGACGCCTCCGGGACGGGGACGGGATCGGGGGAGAGGTCGGCCGTGGCCGCCTGCGCCCGGCGCAGCACGGTCGCCGGGTCGGGCACCAGGAGCAGCACGACCACCGCCGCGACGCAGCAGACGATGTGCACCCAGAAGACCGACTCGACCGAGCCGGTGAGGTGCACGACGCCCGCCGCGACGAACGGACCGACGAACCAGCCGGCGCGGAAGGCGCCCGCGAGCGCGCTGAGCGCCCTGGCGCGGTGGGTGATCGGGACGAACGACGTCATGAACGCGTGCCGCGCGAGCGCGAACACCGCCGTCGCGAGGCCGATGATGAAGACGCCGACCGTCAGCCCGACCCACGAGGTCGAGAGCAGGCAGACGATCAGCCCGAGGATCGAGGCGGCGGAGGCGCTCAGCATCGCGCCGCGCTCGCCGATCCGCGAGACGATCCAGCCGCTCGGGATGTCGCCCGCGAGCTCGCCGATCATGATCATCCCGGCGACCAGGCCCGCGAGCGCGAGCGTCGCGCCGAGATCGCCCGCCGCGGCGGGGAGGAGGGGGATGATCGCGCCCTCGCCGACCGAGAACAGCAGCGTCGGCAGGAAGGTGGAGAGCAGGAGCGGGCCGACGGGGAACGGGCGCTCTGCGGGGACGGTCACCGTCTCCATGCTAGGTCGGAGCAGCGCCCCGCCCGCTCTCATCGTCCCCGTTAGGCTGGATCCACCATGCTGGACAACGACTTCACCGAGCAGATCACTGCTCTCCGCTCCACCTTCGCCGACATCCGAGCCGTCATCGACGTCGAGGGGCTCCGCTCGAGGATCGCCGACCTGAGCGAGCAGGCGGGTGCGCCCGACCTCTGGGACGACACCGACGCCGCCCAGAAGATCACGAGCGCGCTGAGCCACCGCCAGTCGGAGCTGGCCCGCGTCACGTCGATCGAGCGACGCCTCGACGACCTCGAGGTGCTGGTCGAGATGGCGAACGAGGCCGAGGACGCCGAGTCGGAGCAGGAGGCGATCGCCGAGCTCAGCGCCCTGCAGAAGATCATGGGCGAGCTCGAGGTGCAGACGCTGCTCGACGGCGAGTACGACGACCGCCCGGCGGTCGTGACGATCCGCGCGGGCGCCGGCGGCGTCGACGCCTCCGACTTCGCCGAGATGCTGATGCGGATGTACCTCCGCTGGGCCGAGAAGCACAAGTACAGCGCGACCGTGATGGACGCGAGCTACGCGGAGGAGGCCGGCATCAAGTCGGCGACCTTCGAGATCGACGCGCCCTACGCCTTCGGGACCCTCTCGGTCGAGGCGGGCACGCACCGCCTGGTCAGGATGAGCCCCTTCGGCGCGGCGGGGAAGCGCCAGACCTCGTTCGCCGCGGTCGAGGTCATCCCGCTGATGGAGGAGGCCGGCGCGGTCGAGATCCCCGACAACGACATCCGGGTCGACGTCTTCCGCTCCTCGGGCCCCGGCGGCCAGTCGGTCAACACGACCGACTCCGCGGTGCGCATCACCCACCTCCCCACGGGGACGGTCGTGTCGATGCAGAACGAGAAGAGCCAGATCCAGAACCGCGCGGCGGCCATGCGCGTCCTGGCGTCGCGACTCCTGCTGATCCAGAAGGAGCAGGAGGCGGCGACCAAGAAGGAGCTCGCGGGGAACATCACCGCGAGCTGGGGCGACCAGATGCGCAGCTACGTGCTCGCGCCGTACCAGATGGTCAAGGACCTCCGCACCGACCACGAGGTCGGCAATCCGTCGCACGTCTTCGACGGCGACATCGACGGCTTCATCGCGGCGGGCATCCGCTGGCGCAAGTCGGCCTGATCGCACCGCGGCACCGCGGGCCGCTCGACGCGCCGCAGGCCGGCTCGGCCGACTCTCCGAGATCGTCGTTTACCCTCGGTACGACATGATTCGCTTCGACAACGTCTCCAAGCAGTACCGGGGCGGCACCAGACCCGCCCTGAACGCCATCGATCTCGAGATCCTCCGGGGCGAGTTCGTCTTCCTCGTCGGCGCCTCGGGCTCCGGCAAGTCGAGCTGCCTCCGGCTGATCCTGAAGGAGGAGCGGCCCTCCTCCGGCTCCATCCACGTGCTCGGGCAGAACCTGGGCAAGATCTCGAGCCGCAAGGTGCCCTACTTCCGCCGCAACATGGGCGTCGTCTTCCAGGACTTCCGCCTGCTCCCCAACAAGTCGGTCTTCGACAACGTCGCGTTCAGCCTCCAGGTGATCGGCAAGTCGAAGGGCTACATCCAGGAGGCGGTCCCCGACACGCTCAAGATGGTGGGCCTCGCGGGCAAGGCGTCGCGCCTGCCGCACGAGCTGTCCGGAGGCGAGCAGCAGCGCGTCGCGATCGCCCGCGCGGTCGTGAACAAGCCGGCCGTCCTCCTCGCCGACGAGCCCACGGGGAACCTCGACCCGACCACCAGCGCCGGCATCATGGCGCTCCTCGAGCGGATCAACGCCGGCGGCACGACCGTCATCATGGCCACCCACGAGGCCGGCATCGTCGACCAGATGAAGCGCCGCGTCATCGAGCTCTCGGCCGGCAGCATCATCCGCGACGAGCGCCAGGGCGGCTACGGCCAGACCGAGAGCATCACCGTGGTCCACGACGGCGTCGTCGTCGTCGCGGCAGACGACCACAAGGTCGCCGAGACGACGTCGATCCCGGTCATCACCGAGAGCGCGCTCGCGCCCGCCGAGGTGCCGGAGCTCGACCTGCGTCGCCCCGCCCCCGCGCTCCCCACGGCGGCCGACCCGCACGGCGGGTCCTTCGCCCGGCCGCGCCTCTCGCAGACGGCCGCCCAGCCTGTCGTCCCCGAGGGACGCCGCTCGGCCAACGCCCCCGAGTCGCACGTCACCGCGGCGCACCCCGTCCTCCCCGCACCCCCCGCGCCGGAGGCCCCCGAGGCACCGCGCGTCGTCGAGCTCGCGAGCCAGACCGGCCCGATCTACCTCCCCGCCGACACCGGCGCGCTCCCGGAGGAGTCGCTCGCGGCCCGCCTGGGCCTGCGCGCCGCGCGGGAGGACGGCGACGAGACCGGGGACGACCAGCAGAACGTAGGACCCGTCAAGTGAGATTCGCACTGATCTGGTCGGAGGTCTCGAGCGGCCTCCGACGCAACGTCTCGATGGTCGTCTCCGTCATCCTGGTGACCTTCATCTCGCTCACCTTCGTCGGCACCGCGATCCTGCTGCAGATGCAGATCGGCCAGATGAAGAACTTCTGGTACGACAAGGCGCAGGTCGCCGTCTACATGTGCACCGCCACCTCCGGGGGCTCGAACTGCAGCGGCAGCGACGCGACCCAGGAGCAGATCGACTCGGTCGAGGCGCAGCTCGACGGCGCCACCCTCGCGCCCTACATCGACGAGTCCTACTTCGAGGACCACGACCAGGCCTACGCGAACTTCCAGCAGCAGTTCGCCGGCAACCCGGTCGCCGAGTACGTCACTCCGGACCTGCTCAACCAGACCTTCTGGATCAACCTCAAGGACCCGACGCAGTCGGACGTGATCGTCGAGAGCCTCTCGAGCGTCTCGGGGGTCGAGAGCGTCACCGACCAGCGGCAGTACCTCGACCAGATCTTCTCGATCCTGAACGCGGCGAGCTACACGGCGATCGGCATCGCGGTGCTGATGCTGGTGGCGGCGGTGCTGCTGATCGCGACGACGATCCGCTTGTCGGCCTTCTCGAGACGCAGGGAGCTGGGCATCATGCGGCTCGTGGGGGCGTCGAACCGCTTCATCCAGACCCCGTTCATCCTCGAGGGCGTGTTCGCGGCGCTGCTCGGATCGATCCTCGCGGGAGTCGCGGTCATCGCGATCGTGCAGTTCTTCGTGCAGGGGTTCCTGGCGTACCGCATCCCGCTGACCTCGTTCGTGGGGCTGGACGACGCGCTGATCGTCCTCCCGATCCTGGTGGTGGTGGGCATCGTCCTGGCCGCGATCTCGGCGAACGTGGCGATCGCCAGGTATCTCCGGGTCTGACCGCTCCGCACGGCCGTATACTGATGGGCTGCCTCGATCGGGGCAGCCCATCGTCGCTCTCGGAGAGGAGCCGCCGTGCCCAGGGAACAGGGTCAGAAGGTCGTCGCGACCAACCGCAAGGCGCGCCACGACTACCTCATCGAGGACACCTACGAGGCGGGTCTCGTGCTCTCGGGCACCGAGGTCAAGTCGCTCCGGGCCGGCCGTGCGTCGCTCGTCGACGGCTACGCCTTCGTCGACGGCGGTGAGGCCTGGCTCGACGCGGTGCACATCAACGAGTGGGCGCACGGCACCTGGACGAACCATCCGCCCCGGCGCAAGCGCAAGCTGCTGCTGCACAAGGCGCAGATCCTCAAGATCCACAACAAGGTGAAGGAGGGCGGGTACACGCTGATCCCGCTCTCGCTCTACTTCAGCGACGGCAAGGCCAAGGTCGAGCTCGCGGTGGCCAAGGGCAAGAAGGACTACGACAAGCGCCAGGTGCTCCGGGAGCGCCAGGACCGTCGCGAGGCCGACCGCGCGATGTCGACGCGTCGCCGCCTCGGCGACTAGGCGCTCCGGCGCAACCGTCTGCGCGACGTCTGCGGGTTTGCGACACTGGAGCCCGTGACCGCCTCCGAGAACGCCCTCAGTCCCGCCGACGAGAAGATCCGCTGGCGCGCCTTCGCCATCAGCGTGGCGGTCGCGGCGATCACCATCCTCGACCTCTCGAAGGTCAACGTGGGCCTGCCCTCGATCGAGAAGGCGCTGTCGGCCGACGCGAGCCAGCTGCAGCTCATCGTGGCCGGCTACGCGCTCGCCTTCGGTCTCGCCCTCGTGCCGGCCGGCCGCCTCGGCGACCTGCGCTCCCGGCGCCTGCTCTTCCTGATCGGGCTCACCGCCTTCACGGTGACGAGCCTGCTCTGCGCGATCGCGCCCAGCATCGAGATCCTCGTCGTGGCGCGGTTCCTCCAGGGCGTCGCGGCCGGCATCCAGATGCCGCAGGTGCTCGGGCTGGTGCAGCAGATGTTCACCGGCGCGGAGCGGGCTCGGGCGTTCGGCGTGTTCGGCGCGGTGATCGGCCTGTCGACCGCCTTCGGGCCGACGCTCGGCGGGCTCCTCATCGCGATCGGCGGCGACGAGGACGGCTGGCGCCTCCTGTTCTGGATGAACATCCCGCTCGGAGTGGTCGCGCTCGCCTTCGCCTGGCGGCTCCTGCCGCGCACGCACCGGAAGCCGGACGGCGACACCTCCCTCGACCCCGTCGGCCTGCTGCTGCTCGCGGTCGCGATCTTCGCCTTCATGCTCCCGTTCCTCCTGACGACGGGGAGCTCCTCCGACTCGCCGTTCCGGTGGTTCTGGCTGCTCCTGGCGGCCGCAGCGGCCTTCGCCTTCGTGAAGTGGGAGGCGCACTACGCGGGTCTCGGGCGGACTCCGGTGATCGACTTCCGGATCTTCCGCACCAGCTCGTACCGCAACGGGATCCTCGTCGCCACGTCGTACTTCGCCGCCATCCCGGCGACCTTCCTGCTGACGACGCTGTTCCTGCAGCAGGGGCTCGGGCTGGCACCCGTCTTCGCGGGCATGGTGAGCATCCCGTTCGCCCTGACCTCGGCGGTGACGGCCTGGTACGGCGGCAAGCTCGTGCAGACCTACGGCCGGGCGCTGGTCGTGCTCGGCATCGTGCTGGTCGTCATCGGCTTCACCCTCGTGCTGCTCGCCGCCGAGCTGCTGCCGGCCGAGACCGCGGCGTACGGCATGGGAGCGGCGATGCTGGTCGCGGGAGCGGGCGGCGGATTCGTCGTCTCGCCGAACCAGACCCTCACCCTGGCCGAGATCTCTCCCGCGCAGGGCGGCGTCGCCGGCTCGGTCGGACAGCTCGGTCAGCGCGTGGGGACGGCGGTCGGCACCGCCTGCGCCTCGGCGGTCTTCTTCGCGACGCTGGCGAGCGAGCAGGGGATGGCGGAGGGGCTCGACCGCTACCACGACGCCTTCCGCAACGGCTACTTCGTGACGCTGGGGCTGATCGCGCTGGCGCTCGTGCTCGGGCTGCTCGATCTGCGCCGCCGCCGCGTGAGCGCTCGCGAGGCGGGGTAGACTGAATCCTTGTAACTCAACAGTGTGCGACGACGACCCACTCCACAGGAGTGCTCGCGGGGATGATCGGTTTCGACATTGCCTGCGAAACTGCGAGAAGCGGGTCGAGGATCCAGGGTTATCTCGTTAACGATCTCTGGAAAACACAGGTGCCGAACAGAAGCGCACCGACTTCGCTCTCGCTGCCTAAGCCAGAGTAGATAGTCCGTCAGCCCGTGGGTGCGTCCTCGCCCCGGATCCTGGCGTCATCTAGAGGACTTGCTGCGTCGTTACGCCTGAGGGCGACGCGGGACTTGCACTCGGGCTGGGCCCGTCGACCGATGCGCCGATGGTAACGGTCGGGGCCGAGCAGAACGCTCTCATCGGCTACACCCGTAGAAGGCGCAGAATCACAGCGATGGACGGGGGTTCGATTCCCCCCATCTCCACCACCGGTCGTCGTCGCACACCTCGAGCTCCGCCGAAGAGGCCGTCCAGCAGGGCGGCCTCTTCGGCGTTCCGGCGTGCCCGCGGGCGTCTGCTTCTCGCCTTCGCCCGAGGACTGACGGTGTCGGGCCTTGCCACGTCCCCGGAATGTCGGCGCCGCCGTCTACACTCTCTAGGAGATCGAGTGGGCCCGTCGGTGATGGGCTGTCGGTGACTGAGGGAGCGACGATGGCGGAAACGGCGACGCGTGAGTCGGGTGCACTGACGGTACGAGAGCGCAAGCTGGCCGAGGTCGCAGCGCGTGCAGCGGCGGTAAACGATCGTGAGCATGAGCGGGAGCTCGGCTACTACGTGAGCGCGAGCATGTCCGACCAGATCAGGCGTCCGGCGTAGGTCCCCTCTCGCTCGAGTCGCGGCCGCTTTTACGGTCGAGGTCGGAGCACCTGCGTTCCAGCTGCTGTCATCGCCTCCTTCAGTCGATCGATGTCGTCGAGGGAGAGCCCATGGAAGCGGTCCATCAGGTGGGCATCCTCAAGGCCGGCCAGCGTGATCACGCCCGTCGGGACTGACGCGGCGTAAGGAGCACCGTCGACTGCTCGCTCGATCAGCAGCGAGAGCGGAACGCAGAAGAAGGTCTTCCATCGTGAGGCATCGTTCTCCCGGAGGCCCAGCTCGTCGAGCGCAAGCAGCTGCGGACGGCCCTGCAGGAAGGTGCTGATCGACGCATTCGGTGCGTCCGCGCGAACCTCTTCCCGGCGCAGGATGTGCTGGTCATGGAGGGGACCGGTGGAATTGGCGTAGAGAGTGAGAGTGCGGTTTCGGGCGGTCGGGTTGATCCGAACCCACGTCTCCAGGCGCAGAGACTGGTTCTCGACGGCAGTTCCGCCGAGGATCACGGAGATGTCGTCGTGAAGCGCCCGAACCAGCGTCTCGTACGCCGCGTGCGGCGTCGGCGAGTTGGTCCCCCACTCGTCGATCCACGACGCGAGGCGTGCCTCGTAGCTGATGCCGGTGGACACGTCGCGATATCGGCGGGTGGACGGACTTCGATGCAAGCGGATCGCCAGGTCGAGTTCCTTGACGAACTGAGCTGTCTGCGCATGACTGAGCGGGTGCAACAGGTGTATTCCGAGGTGCGCGCCGCGACCGCCGACCATCTCGTCGACGTCTTTCTGCGTCAGCTCCTTCTCGACACCTCCGACGGCGACATAGCCGGTGTTGTACGTGCTCGGGTCGAGTGCTGCTGCTGAGGGAATCAGGGCGAAGCGCCGTGTGATGGAATCGGCCGTCTTGGTGAGGGCGAGCGCTTGGACGAGCGGCGCATCCGTGACGCTGGCGCCTGCCGCGAGCATGGCGCTGTCGGTCAGGTACTCGCGCAGCACTCGCGTGACGGCTGCGTGGGAGCGGGCGTAGCTGAACTCGTCGAGCACGATCGTGCCCTCCGTGGGTTGGCCGGGACGGGCTACCCGTCCATGGAGGTAGACGATCCTCACCATCGCCTCGGTACCGATCGGAGCGATCATCTCCTGCACTGTCCACTCATCGTCCGAAGGCTGTTCCGGGGAGACCAGCCTCTCGAGTCCAGGGATCTCGTCGCCACCGCGCGCGGCGATCTCCTTGACGGCTGTGGAGAACTCCTCTTCGAGGTAAACGTCGTAGTTCGTCGTGATGACCGTCACCTTGCGCAGTCGCTGGGAGGCGACCAGCGCGAGCCGAGCCAGGTTCGCGAGGAGAGAGCCCTCGCTCCATCCGTTGTCCTCGTAGAGGACCCGCTGCAGGATGCTCGTCAGCAGGTCGTTCGCGACCTCCGGCTTGCCCTCCGTGAAGTACTCGGTGATGACCGACGCGCGCTGCTCCTCTTCGCTGAGATGTGACAAGAGAAAGTCGATCGCCTTGAGCTGACGCTCCCGATGGGGCCGTCCATGGCGAGCCGCTTCCTCGAACACCTGCTGCAGCAGTCGCGTCCAGGAGAGACCGGTCCGGTCGATACTGACCCCCGCGCCGCAGTAGAGCACGAGTTCGTCCGCGGAGGACAGTGCATCGAGCGCGTCGAGGGTCGCCTTCTCACGGAGGAAGAAAAGAGGGCTATCCGGCATGCAGCTCCCTTGCAGCGGTGTGTTCTCGGCCGATCCTAGCGAGCAAGGTTCTCCGTGCTCGCGCCGCAGTCCTAGCCCCGCAGAAGTCGTTCGCCTCTCAGCAGCGCTGGACTCGAGAGCGTCCCGCGAAGAGTGTGATCAGCGGGCGGCCCCGAAGAGGCTGCCCGCGGCGGGTCCGGTGGTCGGGTCGAACACCGCGCAGAAGACGGTGCGGTCGCCGTGGCGCCAGCTGACCTCGGAGGGGACGAAGCTGCGGTACTCGAGGGCGGAGTCGCCGTAGGCGATCCCGATGGTGGGCGGGAACTCGGGCTCGCAGGCGGCCTCGGCCTGGGCGAGGAGCGTGTTCCTGCTGGTGTAGTCGGCGCCGGGCTGCGCGAAGGCGTGGAAGACCTCGAGGTCGTGCACGTCCGCGCAGGGGACGAGGTCGACGTCGGCGACGCGATCGTCGTCGGGCTCGAGCAGGCAGTCGCCCTTGCGGACCGAGAACGCGTCGCCGACGCCCGCGGTCACCACCACTCCGCCCTCGTCGCGCACCGCCTCCGGAGCGCCGGAGCCGACCACGGAGGAGCAGCCCGCGAGGGGCAGCGCGAGCGCCACCGCGATCAGCGCGCCGGTGCGCCGCCTCATCGGCGCGCCGCGATGCGGAGCACGGTGTCGTGCAGGACGCCGTTGGTCGCGAGGGCGCTGCCGTGCCACGGCCCCGGCTCGCCGTCGACGGAGGTGAACCGGCCGCCCGCCTCCTCGACGATCGGCACGAGCGCCGCCAGGTCGTAGGGCTTCACGTCGAACTCGCCCGCGCCGTCGATGAGGCCCTCGGCGACGAGCATGTAGGCCCAGGCATCGCCGTACGCGCGATCGCGGAAGACCGAGCGGGCGAGTTCGAGGAGCTGCTCGAGGCGGCCGGCTCCGTCCCACTGCTGGATGCTGTTGTAGCTGAAGGTCGCGTCGGCGAGATCGGCGACCTGCGAGACGCGGATGCGACGCGGCTCCGCGCCGTCGAGCACCCACGCGCCCGATCCCGTCGCCGCCCACCAGCGCTTGCCGAGCGCGGGGGAGGAGACGACTCCGACCACCGGCACCCCGTCGACGGCGAGGGAGATCAGCGTCGCCCAGATCGGCACGCCGCGCAGGAAGTGGGCGGTGCCGTCGATCGGATCGAGGATCCACTGCCGCCGGGGATCGCCGCCCGAGGTGCCGAACTCCTCGCCGAGGATCGAGTCGTCGGGGCGCTCGGCGTCGAGCAGCCCGCGGATCGCCTCCTCGACCGCGCGGTCGGCGTCGGTCACGGGCGTGTGGTCGGGCTTGGTGGTGACGACGAGGTCGAGAGCACGGAACCTCTCGCGGGAGATCGCGTCGGCGGCGTCGGCGAGACGGAGGGCGAGGCGGAGGTCGTCGTCGAGAGTCACGGGCTCCACGATACCGGCGGGGCTCTCGAGGACCCCGGCACCGCCGCCGGCCCGTCGATTTGACGAACCGCGCGGGAGTCACCTAGTGTTATCCCTCGGTTCGGCATGCACTGTTCGCCGGTCCGAACGCACCTCTAGCTCAATCGGCAGAGCAACTGACTCTTAATCAGTGGGTTCTCGGTTCAAGTCCGAGGGGGTGCACCCTCCGAAACGCTCGCCCCGGCATCATCGCCGAGTCGGGCGTTTCGTCGTTCAGCGTCGAGCTCCGGATCGCCTCTCTGCAGGCACCCCCACGCAGGCCAC
Source organism: Rathayibacter sp. VKM Ac-2803 (assembly GCF_009807175.1). NCBI lineage: Bacteria > Bacillati > Actinomycetota > Actinomycetes > Micrococcales > Microbacteriaceae > Rathayibacter > Rathayibacter sp. VKM Ac-2803. The sequence goes on from NZ_WUCD01000001.1 coordinate 1,933,205, forward strand.
GCCGAACGAAAGGCACTCATGCCCGAAGACGTCCTCTCCGAGATCGGCACGATCGCGCTGGCCGTGGTCATCGCCGTCGTCGTCGCCGTCGTCGTCACCGCTCTGGTGGCGCTCGTCGTCCGCTCGATCGGCAAGCGCAAGACCTGGGCGCGCCTGCTCATCCGCCGCGTGCGGATCCCTTTCCGGGTGCTCCTGATCACGATCGCCGTCTGGGTGGCGCTCGCCGCGACCGTGTCGGGCGAGGTCTGGCCGGGTCTGGTCGACCGGATCTTCCAGATCGCGACGATCGGAGCGGCGGCGTGGCTCGTCGGGGCGCTCTTCGTCTTCCTCGAGGATCTCGGCGCCGAGCGCTACCGCACCGACACCGCCGACAACCGGCGCGCTCGACGCCTCCGCACGCAGATGACGATCATCCGGCGGGTGGCCGTCGCCGCCGTCGTCGTGGTCGCGCTCGGAGCCTCTCTCCTGACCTTCCCCGAGGCGCGGACCGCGGGAGCGAGCGTGCTCGCCTCGGCCGGTGTGCTCTCGATCGTGGCCGGCCTCGCTGTGCAGTCGAGCCTGACCAACATCTTCGCGGGGATGCAGCTCGCCTTCAGCGACGCGATCCGCCTCGACGACGTCGTGATCGTCGAGGGCGAGTGGGGGCGGATCGAGGAGATCACGCTGACCTACGTCGTCGTGCACCTGTGGGACGACCGCCGCCTCGTGCTGCCGACCAACTACTTCACCACCCAGCCGTTCCAGAACTGGACCCGCACCGGATCCGAGCTGCTCGGCGCCGTCGAGCTCGACCTCGACTGGCGCGTGCGGCCCGACGAAATGCGGGAGGAGCTGCACCGGATCCTCGAGGAGACCGACCTCTGGGACCAGCGCGTGAGCGTGCTGCAGGTGACGGACGCCGTCGGCGGGTACGTCCGCATCCGCGTGCTCGTGACCGCCAAGGACGCGCCCACGCTGTTCGACCTGCGCTGCTACGTCCGCGAGCGGCTCGTCACCTGGCTGCACGAGAGCGACCCCGTCGCCCTCCCGCGCCAGCGCGTCGAGATGCAGCAGGCGGAGGAGCGGAGCGCCGGCGGTGTCGCGCCCCGCACGCACGCCCACTCGTCGCCCGACAACCTGTTCTCGGGCGACCGCGCATCGGACGAGCGCGGCGCCCTGTTCACGGGCCTGATCGACCTGCGCGACACTCCGAAGAAGGAGTAGCGCAGGCCGATCGGCCCGGCCGCTCAGCGCCCGATGGACGACATGTCGGCGTACCTGTCGCCGACCGGCGCCTCGACCGCACCGAGCGCGGCGAGCTGCTCGTCGGTGAGCTCGAGCGCGTCGGCCGCGGCGTTCTCCTCGATCCGCGACACCCGCTTGGTGCCGGGGATCGGGGCGATGTCGTCGCCCTGGGCGAGCAGCCAGGCGAGGGCCACCTGGGCGGGGGTCGCGTCCGCCTCGGCGGCCACCCGGTCGACCTCCTCCACGATCCGGAGGTTCGCCTCGAGCGCGCCGCCTGCGAAGCGCGGGTTGTCGCGCCGGAAGTCGTCCGCCCCGAGTGAGTCGACCGAGCGGATCGCGCCGGTGAGGAAGCCGCGGCCCAGCGGGGAGTAGGGCACGAAGCCGATGCCGAGCTCGCGCAGCACCGGGAGCACCTCGGCCTCGGGGTCGCGGGTCCAGAGCGAGTACTCCGACTGCAGGGCGGTGACCGGGTGGACGGCGTGCGCGCGGCGGATCGTCGCGGGTGCCGCCTCCGACAGGCCGTAGGCCAGGATCTTGCCCTCCTGGATCAGCTCGGCGAAGGCGCCCGCCGTGTCCTCGACCGGAACGCCCGGGTCCATCCGGTGCTGGTAGTAGAGGTCGATCCGGTCGGTGCCGAGGCGGCGGAGGGACCCCTCGACCGCGAGCCGGAGGTTCTCGGGCGAGCCGTCGAGACCGCGCTCGCCCGTGGTGCGGTGGAGCATCATGCCGAACTTGCTGGCCAGCACCACCTCGTCGCGGCGGTCGGCCAGCGCGCGGCCGACCAGCTCCTCGTTCGTGTAGGGGCCGTAGATCTCGGCGGTGTCGACGAAGGTGACGCCGAGGTCGAGGGCGCGGTGGATCGTGCGGATCGACTCAGCGTCGTCGGTGCCGGCTCCGGTGTAGAAGGCCGACATGCCCATGGCGCCGAGGCCGAGGCGCGAGACGTGGAGGGCGGCGGGGCCGGATCCGAGGGTGATGGTCTTCATGGGGCGGTGGTCCTCTCCTGGTATGCGGCGATCTTGATGTCGATCGCGACGAGGCTGGCGTGCGTCCGGGCGAGCTGCGCCTCCACGTCGGCGCGGTGCGCCTGGAGGAGCGCGAGGCGCTCGGGTTCGCTGTCCTGTCCGATCCTGACCAGCTCCGCGTACTCGCGGATGCGCGCGATCGGCATCCCCGTCGAGCGCAGCCTGGTCAGGAAGTCGACCCAGCCGATGTCCGCGGGGCGGTAGCGGCGGTGACGGGACGAGGCGCGCTCGATCGCGTCGAGCATGAGCCCCGCCTGCTCGTAGTACCGCAGCGTGTGCACGGTGAGACCGGTGACGGCGGCGACCTCCGAGATCGAGAGCGCGCTGTCATCGGTCCGCTCGGGAGCGGTTCGGCTGGTGGACACGGCGTCAACCTACGACCTCGAGTGCACTCGAGGTCAAGCGAGGCCGGCGAGGAACTCCGTGACGGCGTCGGTGATCGCGCGGTCCGCCTCCTCGTGGCTGATCGTCGCCGTGCCGTCGCCGGGCTGCGGGCCGTACCAGCCGAAGTCGGCGTGGTTCGCCCCGTCGATCTCGACCAGGTCGGCGTCGGCCGGGAGCTGGTCGCGGGCGGCGTCGACCTTCGCGGGGGTGCTCAGGCCGTCCTCCGAGCCGCTGACGCTCAGGGCGGGGAGCCCGGACTCGGAGAGGTCGTTCGCGCAGTAGCTCCCGAAGAGCACGAGCCCCGCCACCTCGGGATCCTCGGCCCACTGGCACGCCTTGACGCCGCCGAGCGAGTGCCCGCCGACGAGCCAGCGGTCGACGCAGTCGGCCTGCTGCGTGAAGCTCTCGAGCGAGCGCAGGTCGAAGAACGCGAGGTTGAGGATCGGACGGGTGATCACCACCGTCGCGCCCTCGTCGACGAGCGGGGCGAGTGTGGCCTCGTACGACTGCGCGTCGACCTTGGCGCCCGGGACGAAGACGAGACCCGTCCCGGCCAGATCGCTGCTGGAGGAGGCGGCGGTCGGCGTCATCACGATCGCCGAGGGGGTGCGCTCGACGCTGACGCCGGCGTCCGTGCGGACGCCCGCGAGCGCCTCCTCGTCGGGGCCCATCACGATCGACGACCAGGTCAGGAAGCCCAGCACCGCGACCGCCAGGAGCCCGCCCACGATCAGCAGGACGAGGCGGAGGGGCCGGCGCCGGCGACGCGCGCTCATCGGTTCGCCGCGATCGCGTCGGCCGCCTGCACCAGCGCCAGGTGCGAGAGCGCCTGCGGGGTGTTGCCCGCGTGCCGGCACTGCTCGACGTCGTACTCCTCCGAGAGCAGCCCGACGTCGTTGCAGAGCCCGACCAGCCGCGTCATCAGGGCCTGGGCGTCGTCGATCCGGCCCGAGTACGCGTACTGCCGCACGAGCCAGAACGAGCACGCGACGAACGGATGCTCGCCGCCGGCGAGTCCGTCGACCGACGACTCGGTGCGGTAGCGGTGCAGCAGCCCGTCCTGCAGCAGGACCCGCTCGAGCTCGGCGACGGTGCCGAGCATCCGCGGATCGTCGGCCTCGACGAAGCCGACCATGGGCAGGACCAGGAGCGACGCGTCGACCTCGCTCGATCCGTACGACTGCACGAAGTGGCCGCGGTCGGCGTCGAAGCCCTGCGCCTCGATCTCGGCCCGCACCCGATCGCGCAGCGCCTCCCACGTCTCGAGGGAACCCTCGAGCCCGCACTCGCGGACGGCGCGGACGCCTCGATCCAGCGCCGCCCAGATCATCACCCGCGAGTGGGTGAAGTGCCGGGGCTCGCCCCGGATCTCCCAGATGCCGTTGTCGGGCCGCTGCCAGTTGTCCTCGACGTAGCCGAGCAGCGCCCGCTGCAGGGGCCAGGAGAACTCGGTCTCGTCGACCCCCGCGAGCCGCGCCTCGTGCAGCGCGACCATGACCTCGCCGATGACGTCGGCCTGGTACTGATCGACCGCCGCGTTGCCGATCCGCACCGGCGAGGCGCCGTCGTAGCCGGCCAGGCTCGGCATGGTGCGCTCGAGCAGATCGCGCTCGCCGGCGAGCCCGTACATGATCTGCACGTCCTCGGGGGCGCCCGCGACCGCGCGCAGCAGCCACGCGCGCCACTTCTCGGCCTCCTGCTCGAAGCCGTGCGCGAGCAGCGCCTGCAGCGTCAGCGAGGCGTCGCGGAGCCACACGTAGCGGTAGTCCCAGTTGCGGCTCCCGCCGAACTGCTCGGGGAGCGAGGTGGTCGCCGCCGCGACGATGCCGCCGGTCTCGTCGTCGGTCAGGGCGCGGAGGGTGAGCAGCGAGCGGACGACGGCCTCGCGGTGCGGTCCGTCGTAGCGGATCGACTCCGCCCACGTGCTCCACCACGAGATCGTGCGCTCGAGGGCGCTGTCGACGTCGAGCCGCTTGGGGGCCCGGCGATGCGACGGGAACCAGGCCATCGAGAGGTCGACCGTCTCGCCCGCGGCCACGTCGAACTCGGCGGAGTGCACATGGTCGGTGGCCGTCAGGCGCATGCCGCGCACCACGACCGCGTCGGGGCCGGCGACCGCGACGAGCAGCGGATCCTCGTCCGTGCCCTCCTGGCGCACCCACGGCAGCGTCCGCGCGTAGTCGAAGCGGATGCGCAGCTCCTGGCGCATCCGCACCGTGCCCGAGACGCCCCGGACGCGCCGGACCAGTTCGGCGCGCTCGTCGCGCAGCGGCATCACGTCGAGCACCTCGACGACTCCGGTGGAGGTGGTCCAGCGCGTGACCAGCGCGAGCGTCTCGCCCAGGTAGTGGCGCTCGACGGTGGCATCGGCCTCGAGCGGACGCAGCGACCAGCGGCCCTGGTCGTCGCCGCCCAGCAGCGCACCGAAGATCGAGGCGGAGTCGAAGCGGGGGAGGCAGAGCCAGTCGATCCCGCCGTCGCGGGAGACGAGGGCGGCGGTGCGGCAGTCGGAGAGGACGGCGTAGTCCTCGATCGGGGAGACCATGGGCTGATCCTCTCAGGACGCGCCTGCATGTCGGGCGGACACCGTGGTCTCCCAGTCAAGGCCGAGAGACGCGCTGCGAGAGCCCTCTAGGGTGAGCCGCATGCCTCAATCGGTCTCCACGCTGCTCATCCTCGGCGCGACGGGGGACCTGTCCTCCCGCCTCCTGCTGCCCGCTGTGGGGCAGCTGCTCACCCGCGAGCCCGAGCGCCGCCTCCAGCTGGTCGGCGCCGGTCGAGAGGACTGGACCCAGGAGCACTGGCACGAGGTGGTCTCCGCGTCGTTCGGCACCGAGGAGTCGACCGGCACCGGTATCGACCAGCTCGTCGCGGGCACCCGCTACCAGCAGATCGACGTCACCGATGCGGAGGCGCTCGCCGACCTGCTCGCGAGCTGCGACGGCCCCGTCGCCGTCTACTTCGCGCTGCCTCCGGCGATCGCCGCGAAGGCGTGCGACGCGCTGGCAGAGCACGAGCTGCCGGAGGGGACCGTGCTCGCTCTCGAGAAGCCGTTCGGCACCGACGAGGCCGGCGCCCGCGCGCTCAACGAGCGGCTCGCGGCCCTGGTCCCCGAGGACCGCATCCACCGCGTCGACCACTTCCTCGGGCGCGCGACGGTGATGAACATGCTGGGGCTGCGCTTCGCCAACCGCATCCTCGAGCCGCTCTGGTCGTCCGAGCACATCGAGAGCGTCGCCATCGTCTACGACGAGCAGCTCGGCCTGGAGGGGCGCGCCGGCTACTACGACGGCGCCGGTGCGATGATCGACATGATCCAGAGCCACCTCCTGCAGGTGCTCGCCGTCGTGGCGATGGAGCCGCCGTCGACGCTCGACGCGGCCGACCTCCGCGACGCGAAGGGGATCGTGCTGCGGGCGACTCGCCTCCTCGGGGACGACCCCGCGGAGAGCTCGCGCCGGGCCCGCTACACCGCGGGCACGATCGACGGCCGGGAGCTGCCCGCCTACGTCGACGAGCAGGGCGTCGACCCCGAGCGGGGCACCGAGACCCTCGCCGAGCTGACCGTCGAGATCGACACCTGGCGCTGGTCGGGCGTGCCGTTCACGCTGCGCTCGGGCAAGGCGCTGGGGGAGCGCCGCCGCGAGGTGGTCATCCGCTTCAAGCCCGTGCCGCACCTGCCGGCGGGCTTCCACGGCACCGAGGAGCCCTCGGTGCTGCGGCTGTTCCTGGCTCCCGACCAGATGTCGCTCGAGCTGAACATCAACGGCCCGGGTGATCCCTACTCGCTCGAGCGCGCCTCGCTCGACGCGACCTTCGGTGCCGGCGAGCTGCTCGCCTACGGCGAGGTCATCTCGGGGATCCTCGACGACGACCCGTCGCTCTCGGTCCGCGGCGACGCGGCCGAGGAGTGCTGGCGGATCGTGCAGCCCGCGATCGACGCGTGGCGCTCGGACGCCGTGCCCCTCGACGACTACGCCGCCGGCAGCCGCGGCCCCGAGGCCTGGCCGACCGTCTGACCGGCGACGTCGCCGCCCGGCACTGCCCGCAGGAGCGGCGCCCGCTGCCAGCATGCTGGTCGAGCCCGCAGCCCCGCAGGGGCGTATCGAGACCCACCAGCTTCAGCCGATGAGGCGTCTGCCCTCACCGTCTGAAGGACGTGGATCTCGATACGCCCGCGGCGCGGGCTACTCGATCAGCATGCTGGCGGCGGGACGCCGTCCTGCTACTGAAGACGCGTGACCCGGCGACGGCGGGCTCAGCGGGCGGAGTCGGCGGCGGCCGGGGCGTCGGCGCGCTCGGACTGCGCCGGATCGGCCCAGACGGCGATCGGCTGCGGGTCCCAGGTCAGGGCCGCGGGCTCGGTCGCGGTCACCGGGGGAGTCGACGCGGTCATCACGGGGATCGCCTCGGTGATCGGGCTCGAGGTGGCCTCCACGCCGGCGCGGAGCTGCTGCGCCTGGATCGCGGAGGAGAGCTCGTGTGCGAGCGAGCGCGCGAGCATGCCGTGGAAGATCGGATCCCGGTCGTCGTGGCTGCGACGGGTGACGACCCAGGCGCCCTCGGCTCCGACGAACGCCGCGAGGCGCTCGTGCACGACGGCGAAGAGCTCGTCCTGCGTGAGCGCGGGAGCCGCGACGACCTCGGGGGCCGGCTGGCGGCGCCTCAGATGAAACCTCATGACGAACCCCGTTTCCCGTGCACCTGGCGGTATGGACACCAGTGTCGCCGGGTCACGGGGACGAGCCGGGCTGACACGCCGCGGCCGCGGCACGCGGCGCGTCAGGGGGCGGGGGAGCGGCCGCTCAGCGGTCGCGCTTCTTGCCCTTCGACTCCTTCGCGAGCTCCTTGGAGTCGTACGAGACCGAGCCGAGTGCGACCGCGACGGCGATCGCCCAGCTGACCCACTGCAGAGCCAGACGCCAGTCGCGCGGACCCTTGCGGGTCGTCTGGAGAATGGACCAGCCGCCGACCATCGCGCTGATGACGCTCGAGTTGAGGATGAACTTGCGCATCGATTGCCTCCCGTGTTCATGACGACGCTAGCGGGCTGATCGGGCTCTCAGGGACGGTTGACACCGCACGGTGGTTCGGCCCGCTACGGTGGACCGCCACCGACGACGGTCGGCGCCGAGAGGAACGGGTACGTCATGCGCACGGCGGTGATCGGGGCGGTGCTCCTCGTGCTCGGAGGCGTCGCCGTCGTCACGGGCGTCCTCCAGCTGGACGCGCTGGGCGAGCTGGTGGAGCGCACGGCTCCCATCCTCGCGTTCGTCGTCGCCGTGACGGTCGTGGCCGAGCTGGCCTCGGAGGCGGGGGTCTTCACCGTGGTCGCCGAGCGCGCCGCGGTCTGGGGGCGCGGTCGCACAGCGGGGCTGTGGCTCCTGGTGGTGGCGATGGCGATCGTCAGCACGGTGTTCCTCTCTCTCGACACCACGGCGGTGCTGCTCACACCGGTGGTGGTGCTGCTCGCGGCGCACGTGAAGGTCTCTCCGCTGCCCTTCGCGATGGCGACGGTGTGGCTGGCGAACTGCGCCTCGCTCCTGCTGCCCGTCTCCAACCTGACGAACCTGCTCGCGGAGCGACGGCTCGGCGTCGACGGCCCGCTCGCGTTCGCCGCCCTGACCGCCCTGCCCGCGCTCGTCGCCGCCGCGGTGCCCGTGCTGATCCTGGCCGTCCGCTACCGCCGCGAGCTGGCGGGCCGCTACGTGGCGGGCGTCCGCACCCCGGTCGAGGACCGCGTCCTCCTCCTCGGCGCGGGAGTCGTCGTCGCCCTGCTGCTGCCCGCGCTCGTCTCGGGGCTCGAGGTGTGGATCCCCGCGGCGGTGGCCGCCCTCGCCCTCGTGGTGCTCTTCGCGGTGCGCCGGCGCGGGGCGCTGCGCTGGTCGCTCCTGCCCTGGCAGCTGGTCGTCTTCGCCTCCGGCCTCTTCATCGCGATGGAGGCGGCGCACCAGCTCGGACTCGGGACGGCGCTCGCCGTGGTGGCCGGCGAGGGGAGCGGAGTCGGCGATCTGCTCCGGCTGGCGGGCTCGGGAGCGGTCGCGGCGAACCTGGTCGACAACCTGCCCGCCTACCTCGCCCTCGAGCCGGTCGCGTCGGATCCGGTGCGCCTCGTCGCGCTGCTGATCGGCGTGAACGCCGGGCCGCTGATCACTCCGTGGGCGTCCCTCGCGACGCTGCTCTGGCACCAGCGCCTGACCGCCCTGGGCGTCAGCATCTCGTGGCGCCAGTACGCGCTGCTCGGCCTCGTCGCGGTCGTCCCGACCGTCGGCGGAGCGGTGCTCGCGCTCGCTCTCACGCAGGCCTGATACCCGGCAGTCGTCCGGGAGGGGCTGCTAGCCTCGGCCCGTAAGAGACGGCTCGACCGACGATGGGGAACACCATTCTTCCGAACACTGCCTCCGACCCTCTCGAGAACGCCGCGGCACCCCGCAACGCGTTCGTCGTGGTCTCCAACCGCCTCCCCGTCGACCGCGTGGTCGCCGAGGACGGGACGGCCTCGTGGAAGACCTCGCCCGGTGGCCTGGTCACCGCGCTCGAGCCGGTGATGCACGCCAACGCCGGCGCCTGGGTCGGCTGGCCAGGAGTCGCCGACGAGGAGGTCGCGCCCTTCGAGAACGACGGGGTGCAGATCGTGCCCGTCGCCCTCAGCGCCCAGGAGCTCGAGGACTACTACGAGGGCTTCTCGAACGACACGCTCTGGCCGCTCTACCACGACGTGATCGCACCGCCCACCTACCACCGCGACTGGTGGGACGCCTACGTCCGCGTCAACCGCCGCTTCGCCGAGGCGGCCGCCGCGGTGACCGAGGACGGCGGAGTCGTCTGGGTGCAGGACTACCAGCTGCAGCTCGTGCCGAAGATGCTCCGCGAGCTCCGGCCCGACGTGACGATCGGCTTCTTCAACCACATCCCGTTCCCGCCCTACGGCATCTTCGCGCAGCTCCCGTGGCGCAAGCAGATCGTCGAGGGGCTGCTCGGGGCCGACGTCATCGGCTTCCAGCGCCAGGGCGACGCGGGCAGCTTCCTCCGCGCGGTCCGCCGGCTGCTCGGCTACGACACCCGCAGCACCGTGGTCGAGGTCCCGGTCGAGGAGGAGGCGGTGAGCGGCACCCGCCGCGTCAACCGCTCCCGCCGAGGGGCGAGCGTGCGGCCGGTGGTCGCCAGGCACTTCCCGATCTCGATCGACGCCGCCTCCTTCGAGGAGATGGCGCGCAGCCCCGAGATCCAGGAGCGCGCGCGGCAGATCCGCCACGACCTGGGCGACCCGCAGACGGTCATGCTCGGCGTCGACCGCCTCGACTACACCAAGGGCATCGGCCACCGTCTGAAGGCCTTCGGCGAGCTGCTGGCCGACGGGCGGCTCAGCACCGACGACGCCGTCCTCGTGCAGGTCGCCAGCCCGAGCCGCGAGCGCGTCGAGACCTACAAGCAGCTCCGCGACGACATCGAGCTGCAGGTCGGCCGCATCAACGGCGACTACGGCACCATCGGCAATCCGGCGATCAGCTACCTGCACCACGGCTACCCGCGGGAGGAGATGGTCGCCCTCTACCTCGCCGCCGACGTCATGCTCGTGACGGCCCTGCGCGACGGCATGAACCTCGTCGCCAAGGAGTACGTCGCCTCCCGCTTCGACAACGACGGCGTGCTCGTGCTGAGCGAGTTCACCGGCGCCGCCGACGAGCTCAAGCAGGCCGTGCAGGTCAACCCGCACGACATCTCGGGTCTCAAGGACGCGATCGAGGCGGCGGCTCGGATGCCGAAGGTCGAGCGCACCCGGCGGATGCGGGCGCTGCGCCGCCGCGTCCTCGAGAACGACGTCGCGCGCTGGTCCGCCAGCTTCCTCGCCGCGCTGGCCGAGCACGCCGAGGGTCAGCAGCTCGACGTGCGTCCGGCCGCGAGGGGCCAGGAGGCGCCGCTCGGCCAGGAGGCCGAGCACGACCAGGACGCCGCGTACGGCCTCGCCGCGGTCGCCCGCGAGGCGGAGGACGCGCGATGAGCACCGTGATCCCCGTGCCCGGTGTGCCGCACCAGCCCGGCGTCCCGGACCGTCTCGTGGTCGCCCTGCGCGAGCTCGCCGCCACCGAGCGGCTCCTCGTCGCCCTCGACTTCGACGGCACGCTGGCACCCGAGGTCGACGAGCCCGCGCACGCCCGCGCCCTCCCCGAGGCGCGCGAGGCCGTGCTCCGCCTGCTCGCCCTGCCCGGAACCCGCGTCGCCCTCGTCTCGGGACGCGCGCTCGAGAGCCTCGAGGAGGTCGCGCAGCTCCCCGACGAGGCCCTCCTCGTCGGCTCGCACGGCGTCGAGATCCGTCTCGACCCCGACGAGGACGCCGTGCGCCTGGACCCCTCCGAGCAGGCCAGGGTCGACGTGCTCGAGGACGTGCTGAAGGGCATCGCCCGCGGCATCGACAACGTCTGGATCGAGGACAAGCCCGCCGGCTTCGCCCTGCACACCCGCCTCGCCACCGACCGGCACAGCCGGGTCGCCCACGTCGTCGCCCTTTCGGAGGCGCGCGCCGAGGTCGAGGGCGTCCACGTCCGCGAGGGCAAGAACGTCCTCGAGTTCTCGGTCCGCTCCACCACGAAGGGCGAGGCCGTCGAGCACCTCCGCCGCTACACCGGCGCGACGGCCGTGCTCTACGCGGGCGACGACGTGACCGACGAGGACGCCTTCGCCGTCATGCGCACCGGCGACGTCGGCATCAAGAGCGGCGAGGGCACGACCTCGGCCGGCTACCGCGTCCGCGGCCCCGAGCAGGTCGCGCACGCGCTGTCGCTGCTGGCGGAGTTCCGCTCGGCGACCGACTAGCGGGCCTCGCTCCGGACTCAGCCGGCCGCCGGCACCACGTCCCAGTGCTCGCGGATGAGGCCGTCGTCGACTCGGAAGACGTCCGCCGCCAGGACGGGGTCGCCCGGCTCCGCTCTCACGCTCTGCGAGAAGGTCCAGACCAGGTCGCCGTCGCCGAGGGAGACGACCGACTCCTGCGGCGGGAACGTCGCCGACCCCGAGAAGAGCGACTTCAAGGCCTCCGTCCCGTTCGGAGCGACCGGGTTGTGCTGGAGGTAGGCGGGGTCGAACGCCGTGTCGAGGATCGAGACGTCCTGGTCGCGGAAGAGCGTGTCGTAGGCGTTCACGGCGAGCACGCGGTTGCTCTCCTCCTCCGTCTCCGATGGAGCGACCGCCGGTGCCGGAGGGTCGTAGAGGTCGCTGAACATCGTGTTGGTATTGCCGCTGGCCGGAGTGCCGGTCGCGATCGGCTGGTCGAAGGACCAGCGCTCGACGACCGTGCCGCCCTCCAGGCGGAACAGGTCGACCGCCGCCTCGCCGGTCCGCTCGTCGGCAGGATCGGACGCCACCTGGTAGTGCACGGCGACGAGCTCACCGTCGGCGGCGGTGCGCTTGACGACCGCCTGCGCTCCCGGGACCCGGCCGCGGTCGGCGGTGAACTCTGCGAGGAGTCCGCCCGGCCCCGCCTGCCGACCTGAGCCGTGCGCGACCGCATCGGCGGCGACGACCCGCTCGGCCGTCGCCGCAGCCTCCGAGGACCCGGGATCGGGGAACGCCTCCGTGTAGAGACTGAGCACGGCGGCCAGGTTCGCCTCCTCGGTCGCGGAGTCACTGCGGTCGACCGTCGAGCCGCCCTCGTCCCGGCCGCTCGCGGCGGACGGCGGAGTCGGGGACGGGTCCGTCGCGCCGGCCGAGGTGGCCCGGCACCCCGCGAGCAGCGGGACCGCGGCGAGGACGACGACGGTGCGGACGAGCGGAACGAGGACACCACGAGGCCTGGTCATGAACATCACTGTGCGGCGGGTTCCTGAGCCGGAGGTGCGATCGTCGCGGGTTTCGCTGAGAACGCACGCACCGATCGAGAGCCGCCGTGCTCGCGCGGTACCGATCCGTCACGAACGCCCCGTGTCCCGGACTGCGACGATGCGTCTGCGACCGATCGACACCGCCTCCGGAGAGCCGGAGGAGCGCGCGCGAGGCGGTAGCCTCGTCACATGCCGGAAATCGATTGGAAGCCTCGTTCGCGCACCGTCACGGACGGCATCGAGGCCACGACGTCGCGCGGGATGCTGCGGGCCGTCGGAATGGGCGACGACGACTGGGAGAAGCCCCAGATCGGTATCGCGTCCTCGTGGAACGAGATCACCCCCTGCAACCTCTCGCTCGAGCGCCTCGCGCGCAGCGCCAAGGAGGGCGTGCACTCGGGCGGCGGGTACCCGCTGCAGTTCGGCACCGTCTCGGTCTCGGACGGCATCTCGATGGGCCACGAGGGCATGCACTTCTCGCTCGTCTCTCGCGAGGTCATCGCCGACTCCGTCGAGACCGTGATGATGGCCGAGCGCCTCGACGGCACCGTCATGCTCGCCGGCTGCGACAAGTCGCTCCCGGGAATGCTGATGGCGGCCGCTCGACTCGACCTCGCCGCCGTCTTCGTCTACGCCGGCTCGATCGCTCCGGGCTGGGTCAAGCTCTCGGACGGCACCGAGAAGGACATCACGATCATCGACTCCTTCGAGGCGGTCGGGGCCGTCAAGGCCGGGATCATGTCCGAGGAGGACGCCAAGCGCATCGAGTGCGCGTTCGCCCCGGGCGAGGGCTCGTGCGGAGGCATGTACACCGCGAACACGATGGCGAGCGTCGCCGAGGCGCTCGGCATGAGCCTGCCCGGATCGGCCTCGCCGGCCGCGGCCGACCGCCGCCGCGACTACTTCGCCCGCAAGTCGGGGGAGGCCGTCGTCGAGCTGCTCCGCAACGGCACCACCGCGCGCGACATCCTCACCAAGGAGGCGTTCGAGAACGCGATCGCCGTCGCCATGGCGTTCGGAGGCTCCACCAACGTCATCCTGCACCTGCTCGCGATCGCCAACGAGGCCGAGGTCGACCTCACGATCGACGACTTCAACCGCATCGGCGACACCATCCCGCACATCGGCGACCTCAAGCCGTTCGGCAAGTACGTCATGAACGACGTCGATCGCCACGGCGGAGTCCCCGCGGTCATGAAGGCGCTTCTCGACGCGGGTCTGCTGCACGGCGACTGCCTCACGGTGACCGGGAAGACGGTCGCCGAGAACCTCGCCGAGATGGACATCGCGCCGCTCGACGGAGAGGTCATCCGCACACTCGACAACCCGATCCACGCGACCGGCGGGCTGACGGTGCTCAAGGGCTCGCTCGCCCCGGAGGGCGCGGTCGTCAAGACGGCGGGCTTCGACGCCTCGGTCTTCGAGGGCCCCGCCCGGGTCTTCGAGCGCGAGCGCGCGGCCATGGACGCGCTCACCGAGGGGCGGATCAAGCACGGCGACGTGGTCGTGATCCGCTACGAGGGCCCGAAGGGCGGCCCCGGGATGCGCGAGATGCTCGCCATCACGGCCGCCATCAAGGGCGCGGGGCTCGGGAAGGATGTACTACTCTTGACCGACGGACGATTCTCAGGCGGCACAACCGGCCTGTGCATCGGCCACATAGCTCCCGAATCGGTGGACGCAGGTCCCATCGCATTCGTGCGCGACGGCGACCCGATTCGGGTCGACATCGCCGCTCGCTCGATCGACCTACTCGTCGACGACTCCGAGCTCGCCGCCCGCCGAGAAGGCTGGGCGCCCCTCCCTCCGCGCTACACCCGCGGTGTCCTCGCCAAGTACGCCAAGCTCGTCCGCTCGGCGGCCGTCGGCGCCACCACCGGGTAGCCGTTCCCCGGCAGTGCCGTCCTCCCCGGCAGCACTGGCCGACCCGCGCATTCGCGCCTCCTCGCCGCCGCATCCCGCACCCCGCCCGATGCTCCGGCGGAACACCGTTTCGAAGGAATCGACACCCGCATGACACCGGACCCGTCCGCCGTGCACGCCGCACCGACGCCCCAGCCACCCCGCCCCGCCGCGACCCCAGGATTGGTCCCCGCGACCGAGGTCCTCACCGGTGCGCAGGCGGTCGTCCGCTCGCTCGAGATGCTCGGGATCGAGGACGTCTTCGGCCTGCCCGGCGGCGCGATCCTCCCGGTGTACGACCCGCTGATGGACTCGTCCAAGATCCGCCACATCCTGGTCCGCCACGAGCAGGGCGCCGGCCACGCGGCCGAGGGCTACGCCTCGGCGACCGGCAAGCTCGGCGTCTGCATCGCGACGTCGGGCCCCGGAGCGACCAACCTCGTCACCGCGATCGCGGACGCCTACATGGACTCGGTCCCGATGCTCGCGATCACCGGTCAGGTGTTCTCGACGCTGATGGGCACCGACGCGTTCCAGGAGGCGGACATCGTCGGCATCACGATGCCGATCACCAAGCACTCCATCCTGGTGACCAAGCCCGAGGACATCCCGCAGGCGCTCGCCTCCGCCGCCCTGATCGCGACGACCGGCCGCCCCGGCCCGGTGCTCGTCGACATCACGAAGGACGCGCAGCAGAACGAGGCGCCGTTCCTCTGGCCGCCGAAGATCGACCTCCCCGGCTACCGCCCCGTCACCAAGGCGCACGGCAAGCAGATCCAGGCCGCGGCGCAGCTGCTGGCCGAGTCGAAGAAGCCCGTGCTCTACGTCGGCGGCGGCATCATCCGCGCCCGCGCGGCGGCCGAGCTGAAGGCCTTCGCCGAGGCGTCGGGCGCCCCGGTCGTCACCACGCTCATGGCGCGCGGTGCGTTCCCCGACTCGCACGAGCAGCACCTGGGCATGCCCGGGATGCACGGCACGGTCCCCGCGGTCCTCGCGCTGCAGGAGGCCGACCTGATCCTCGCGCTCGGCTCGCGCTTCGACGACCGCGTGACCGGCAAGGCGGCGCTCTTCGCGCCCAAGGCCAAGGTCGTGCACGTCGACATCGACCCCGCCGAGATCTCGAAGATCCGCACGGCCGACGTGCCCATCGTGGGCGATCTCAAGGACGTCCTGCCCGACCTCACCGACGCGTTCACGCGGGCGATCGACACCGGCCGGCCCGACACGGGCGAGTGGTGGAGCTACCTCAAGGGACTCCAGGAGGAGTTCCCGCTCGGCTACACGGAGCCCGTCGACGGGCTGCTCTCGCCGCAGTACGTGATCAAGCGCATCGGCGAGATCACCGGCCCCGAGGGAGTCTTCGCCTCGGGAGTCGGCCAGCACCAGATGTGGGCGGCGCAGTTCATCCAGTACGAGCGCCCCAACTCGTGGCTCAACTCCGGCGGCGCCGGCACCATGGGCTACTCGGTGCCCGCGGCCATGGGCGCGAAGGTCGGCGAGCCCGACCGCACGGTGTGGGCGATCGACGGCGACGGCTGCTTCCAGATGACCAACCAGGAGCTCGCCACCTGCACCATCAACGACATCCCGATCAAGGTCGCGGTGATCAACAACTCCTCGCTCGGCATGGTGCGCCAGTGGCAGACCCTGTTCTACGAGGGCCGCTACTCGAACACCGACCTGAACACCGGGCACGACACCGTCCGCGTCCCCGACTTCGTGAAGCTCGCGGAGGCCTACGGCGCGCTCGGGATCCGGGTCACCAAGCCGGAGGAGATCGACGACGCCATCCGCCTCGCGATCGCCACGAACGACCGGCCCGTCGTCATCGACTTCGTCGTCAGCCGCGACTCCATGGTGTGGCCGATGGTCCCGCAGGGCGTCTCGAACAGCTACGTCCAGTACGCCAGGGACCACAGCCCGACCTGGGACGACGAGGAGTAGACCGCATGACCCACCACGTCCTCTCCCTGCTCGTCGAAGACAAGCCGGGACTGCTCACCCGTGTCGCGGGGCTCTTCGCCCGCCGCGGCTTCAACATCGAATCCCTCGCGGTCGGACCGACCGAGCTCGACGGCCTCTCGCGCATCACAGTCGCCGTCGACGTCGAGGACCTGCCGCTCGAGCAGGTGACGAAGCAGCTCAACAAGCTGGTCAACGTCATCAAGATCGTCGAGCTCGACCCCGACCAGTCGGTGCACCGGGAGCACCTGCTCGTGAAGGTGCGCGTCGACAACGTCACCCGCTCGCAGGTGCTCGAGGCCGTGAACCTCTTCCGCGCCCGCGTGGTGGACGTCGCGACCGACGCGCTCGTCATCGAGGTCACGGGCGACTCGGGGAAGACGAACGCCTTCCTCCGCGTGATCGAGCCCTACGGCATCAAGGAGATCGCGCAGTCGGGCCTGCTCGCCATCGGGCGCGGCTCGAAGTCGATCACCGAGCGCGTCTTCAAGAACTGACCACCGCACCTCTTCAGAACTGCCCACGACAGAAAAGGACTCACCACGTGACTGAGCTCATCTACGACGCCGACGCCGACCTCTCCATCATCCAGTCGAAGAAGGTCGCGATCGTCGGCTACGGCTCGCAGGGACACGCGCACGCCCAGAACCTCCGCGACTCGGGCGTCCAGGTCGTCATCGCGCTCAAGGAGGGGTCGAAGTCGACCGCCAAGGCCGAGGACGACGGCTTCGAGGTCAAGAGCGTCGCCGACGCCGCCGACTGGGCCGACCTGATCATGATCCTCGCGCCCGACCAGCACCAGCGCGCCATCTACAGCGAGCAGATCGCGGACAAGCTGACCGAGGGCAAGACCCTCGCGTTCGCGCACGGCTTCAACATCCGCTTCGGCTACATCGAGGCGCCCGCGGGCGTCGACGTGATCCTGATCGCGCCGAAGGCCCCCGGCCACACCGTGCGCCGCGAGTTCGTCGCCGGCCGCGGCATCCCGGACATCATCGCCGTCGAGAACGACGCGACGGGCACCGCCTGGGAGACCGCGAAGTCGTACGCGAAGGCCATCGGAGGCACCCGCGCGGGCGTCATCAAGACGACCTTCACCGAGGAGACCGAGACCGACCTGTTCGGTGAGCAGGCCGTGCTCTGCGGCGGCACCTCGCAGCTCGTCCAGTACGGCTTCGAGACCCTCGTCGAGGCGGGCTACCAGCCCGAGATCGCCTACTTCGAGGTGCTCCACGAGCTCAAGCTGATCGTCGACCTCATGTGGGAGGGCGGCATCGCCAAGCAGCGCTGGTCCGTCTCGGACACGGCGGAGTACGGCGACTACGTCTCGGGCCCCCGCGTCATCGACCCCCGCGTCAAGGAGAACATGCAGGCGGTGCTCGGCGACATCCAGAGCGGTGCCTTCGCGAAGCGCTTCATCGCCGACCAGGACGCCGGAGCCCCCGAGTTCCAGGAGCTCCGCGCCAAGGGCGAGAAGCACCCGATCGAGGAGACCGGCCGCGAGCTGCGCAAGCTCTTCGCCTGGAAGCAGACCGACGAGGACTACACCGACGGCAGCGTCGCGCGCTAGTCACGCACTGCATCGAAGAGGGAGCCCCGGACCGGGGTTCCCTCTTCTGCGTTCAGTAGCCGAGGTCGCGGGCGAGGCGGCGGAGGCCGCCCTTCGGGGGCACGACGACGGGGTCGGGCCAGCGCGGGGCGAGGTGGTCGCCGAGGGTCACGCGGCGGATCTTGCGGCCGACGAGGGGGAGCAGCCAGTCGGCCGTCCAGCGGTGCTGGTCGCGGAGCCACTCGGTCGGGGTGAGCGGCTCGGGCGGCTCCCACGGGCCGGCCGAGATGGTGTGCGGGACGCCGAGGATCTCGAGGACGCGCGCCGCCAGGAAGCGGTGACCGCGCTTGGAGAGGTGCATCCGGTCGGGCGACCACATCATCGGCTCGCGGAACGCCTGCATGCGCCAGTAGTCGACGAGGGTCGCGCCGCGCTCGCGGGCGATGCGGCGGACGGCCGCGTTGTAGACGCGGTTGCGGCGCACGAACATCCGCGGGGCCGGCAGGCCGGGGATGTCGAAGCCGGTGAAGAGCACGAGGGAGGCGCCGGTCGTCGCGAGCGCGTCGACCAGGCACTCGTAGTCGTCGACGAGCACCCGCATGTCGGTCTTGAGGTCGAGGATGTCGTTGCCGCCCGCGTAGAGCGTCACCAGGGTCGGCCGCAGCTCGAGGGCGCTGGGCAGCTGCTCGGCCCTGATCTGCCCGAGCCGTTTCGAGCGGATCGCGAGGTTCGCGTACTCCCAGCCCGGCTCGGCGCGGGCCAGACGGTCGGCGACGCGATCGGCCCAGCCCCGGACTCCGTTGGGCAGTCGCGCGTGCGGGTCGCCGACGCCCTCGGTGAAGGAGTCGCCGATCGCGACGAATCGGCGCGCGGTGTCCGCACTCTCGCGCTCCGTCATCCGGGGAGTCTCGCGCGTGCGCGAGGACGGGCGGTGTCCGCCGGGTGTCGGGTCGGTGTCGGCCCGCTCCGAGGTTCCTGCGGGGCGCTCGCGGCTAGGGTGTTGCGGTGATCGAGGACAGGCCGGTGGGCGACAGCGCGGACGACGGCGACGACGACGCCCTGAGCTGGGCGGGCGAGGGCACGGACCCGACGCTGGCGGGAGCCGCTCCGCGCGCCGTGCGCTCGGCGCCGGCAGTGCGTGCCGCCCGGCCCGGCGACTCGGGGGAGGATCTCCCCGAGGAGCTCCTGGACGACGACGAGGACGTGGACGACGCGACCTCGGAGGTCGAGGCGGCCGCCGCCTCCTCGGTGCTGCTCGTGGCGACCGGCGTGACCGCGGGGCTCTACCTCCTGTACACGATCGGCTGGATGATCACGGCGACGCGGCAGAACGGCACGATCGCCGCCTCCTTCTCGGGCGACGCGCTCGGCGGGGCGCTCTACGGTCTCGGCCTGTGGCTCGCCGTCGCCGCGCCCGCGACCTGGTTCGCGGCGGTGCTGCTCGGCACGCGCGACTCCCGGGTGCGCACGCGCGTCCTCTGGCTCGTGGCCGGCCTGGTGCTGCTCGCACCGCTGCCGTTCCTGAAGGGGGCGTGAGCATGACGGACCCACTGCCGACGAAGGCCGTGCTGGGCGACGGACGGGGCGACCGGCGCGGACGCCGGCTCGCCGCCTCCGTGCTGATCGCCCTGGGGTTCGCGCTCTTCTTCGCGTGGGACGTGTGGGAGGCGATCGGCAACCTCGTCGGGCTCCGCACCTACGCGGCCACGCTCGGCACCGACCTCAACCCGACGGGCTGGACGGTGCTCGTCCTCGGCCTCGTGCTGCCGGTGCTGTGCTTCGCCGCCGCCGTCGCGCTCGGCCGCCGGCGGGGGCTGCTCGCCCGGACGGGGCTCCTCGCCGCCGCGCTCTGCCTCTCGGCGGCGCTCTCGCTCGACGTGCAGCTGATCCTCGGCTTCGAGAGCCTCGTCAGCCTCGGCTGAGCGCGGCGTCACACGGCCGGGCCGCTCGGCGGCCCTCCGCTACCATGGCGGGGGCTCGCGGGACACCCGTGCCCGAGCCTGCTCCGTCCCCTCTCCGAAGGAAGCGCCTCCCGTGACAAAGCCGGTCGTCCTGATCGCCGAAGAACTCTCGCCCGCCACCGTGGACGCCCTCGGTCCCGACTTCGACGTGCGCTCCGTGGACGGCACCGACCGCCCGGCGCTGCTCGAGGCGCTCGGCGAGGCCGACGCGATCCTGGTGCGCTCCGCGACGCAGGTCGACGCCGAGGCGATCGCGGCGGCTCCGTCGCTCAAGGTCATCGCCCGCGCGGGCGTCGGGCTCGACAACGTCGACATCGCGGCGGCCACCACCGCGGGCGTCATGGTCGTGAACGCGCCGACCTCCAACATCATCTCGGCCGCCGAGCTGACCGTCGGGCACATCCTGAGCCTCGCGCGCCACATCCCGGCCGCGCACAGCGCCCTCGCCCAGGGCCTGTGGAAGCGCTCGAAGTACACCGGCGTCGAGCTCTACGAGAAGACGGTCGGCATCATCGGCCTCGGTCGCATCGGCGCACTGATCACCGCGCGCCTGCAGGCGTTCGGCGTGAACGTGGTCGCCTACGACCCCTACGTGACGAGCGCCCGCGCGCAGCAGCTGGGCGTGACCCTCCTCCCGCTCGAGGAGCTGCTCGCGCAGAGCGACTTCATCACGATCCACATGCCCAAGACGGCCGAGACGACCGGGATGATCTCGGATGAGCAGCTCGCGCTGATGAAGCCGACCGCGTTCATCGTCAACGTCGCCCGCGGCGGGCTCATCGACGAGGACGCGCTGCACCGCGCGCTCGTCGCGAAGACCATCGCCGGCGCCGGCCTCGACGTGTTCGTGAAGGAGCCGCCGACCGGCTCGCCGCTGCTGGCCCTCGAGAACGTCGTCGTCACGCCTCACCTCGGCGCGTCGACAGACGAGGCCCAGGAGAAGGCGGGCGTCTCGGTGGCCAAGTCGGTGCGCCTGGCGCTCTCGGGCGAGCTCGTGCCCGACGCGGTCAACGTCGCCGGCGGCGTGATCGACGAGTACGTCCGCCCCGGCATCCCGCTGGTCGAGAAGCTCGGCCAGGTCTTCGCGGGCCTCGCCGACTCTCCCGTCACGTCGATCGACGTCGAGGTGCACGGCGAGCTCGCCGGCTACGACGTCAAGGTGCTCAAGCTCGCGGCGCTCAAGGGCGTCTTCACCAACGTGGTGTCGGAGTCGGTGTCGTACGTGAACGCACCGGTGCTCGCCGAGCAGCGCGGCATCGAGGTTCGCCTGATCACCGACTCGGTCTCGGACGAGTACCGCAACGTGATCACCCTGCGCGGCGCCCTCTCGGACGGCTCGCAGATCTCGGTCTCGGGCACGCTGACGGGCACCAAGCAGGTCGAGAAGCTCGTGTCGATCAACGGCTACGACGTCGAGGTCCCGCTCGCGAAGCACCACGTCGTGATGAGCTACATCGACCGGCCCGGGATCGTCGCGGTGTACGGCCGCGAGTTCGGCGACGCCTCCGTCAACATCGCGGGCATGCAGGTCGCGCGCACCGAGGCGGGCGGCAGAGCCCTCTCGGTGATCACGATCGACTCGCCCGCTCCCGACGGCCTGCTCGAGAAGGTCCGCGTCGCGATCGACGCCGACCTGATGCAGGAGATCGACATCACCGAGCAGTAGGAGGCGCCGTGGTCTCGCGGAGGTTCGCGCAGGTCGACGTGTTCGCCGCGGAGGCGTTCCGCGGCAATCCGGTCGCGGTCGTCGTCGACGGGGACGGGGTGTCGGACGCCGACATGGCGGCGTTCGCCCGCTGGACGAACCTGTCGGAGACGACGTTCCTGCTGGCGCCGACCGTGCCGGAGGCCGACTACCGCCTCCGGATCTTCACGCCCGGCCGGGAGCTGCCGTTCGCGGGGCACCCGACGCTCGGGAGCGCGCACGCGTGGCTCGCGGCCGGGGGAGTGCCGCGCGAGGAGGGCGTGCTCGTGCAGGAGTGCGCGGCCGGGCTGGTGCGGCTGCGCGTGACGGAGGCGGGCATCGCGTTCGCGGCGCCCCCGCGGCTCCGCTCGGGGCCGGCCGACGAGGCGACGGTGGAGCGCGCGGCCGCGGCGCTGCGGATCCCGCGCTCCGAGATCCTCGGGCACGAGTGGGTCGACAACGGACCGGGCTGGCTCGCGGTGCGGCTGGCGTCGGCGGAGCGGGTGCTCGAGCTGGCGCCGGACCAGGCGGTGCTCTCGGGGCTGCCGCTCGGCGTGGTCGGGCCGTACGCGGACGGCGCCGAGTGCGCGGTCGAGGTGCGGGCGTTCATCCCCGACGCCGGGGTGCTCGAGGATCCGGTGACGGGGAGCCTCAACGCGGGGATCGCGCAGTGGCTGATCGGCGCGGGGCTCGCTCCGGAGCGGTACGTCGCGGCGCAGGGCGCGGCGCTCGGGCGCGCCGGGCGCGTGCGCGTCGAGCGCGTGGGCGAGGACGTCTGGATCGGCGGGGCGACGGCGACGCTGATCGACGGGGTCGTGCAGCTCTAGGAGGCGGGCTCGCGCGGGTGCACTGGTATCCCTGCCTGCCTCGCCTCGCGGATCGAGCCCGCAGCCCTCGGAGCGGGCATATTGAGATCCACCAGCGTCAGCAGGGCGGATCGACGGCCTCAGCTGCTGACGCTGGTGGGTCTCCTAGGAAAAGTCACCCCACGTGTGTGGCCCCGCCCTTGCTGATCGAGTAGCCGCGGAATGCGGCGTATCGAGATCCACTCGCGTCAGAAGTCCAGGTCAGAAGCCTGAACTGCTGACGCTGGTGGGTCTCGATACGCCCCTGCGGGGCTACTCGACCAGCATGAAGGGCGACGGGCGACAACTTTTCCCACCCCACCGAGACGCAACTCGGCTTCGCCGCTCGATACGCCCCTGCGGGGCTACTCGACCGGCACGGAGGGAGTGGCTGCTCGTCCGGCGCGGAAAGCGGCTACTTCCGGAGGAGGCGGTCGATGACCGCGAGGACGTCCTCGACCTGGCCGCGGGGGCCGTCGCCGGTGGGGAGCAGGGCCGAGTTGTAGTAGAGGCCGTCGCTCATCAGGACGATCGCGCGGGCGATCAGGGGGTCGCCGACGGCGTCGGTGACGACGGCGTTCCAGCTGTCGTGGATGCGGGCGAGGCCGGCGCTGGCGCGCTCGTCGTGACCCTGCGCGATGCGGGACACCGCGAGGATCGTGCGGTCGAAGGGGGTGTCGGCGGCGAACGAGGTGCGGATCAGATAGGGGACGACGCCCTCGTCCGACGTGCGGATGCGGTCGATGTCCTCGGCGAGACGCTCGTCGAGGCGCTCGACGAGGCCGTCGACCAGGGCGTCCTTCGAGGGGAAGTGGTAGAGCAGTCCGCCCTTCGAGACGCCGGCGGTGCGGGCGGTGGCGTCGAGGGTGGCCGCGCGCTCGCCCTGCTCGATCAGGAGAGCCTCGAACGCGTCGAGGACGCGGTCGCGAGCGGGGGCGGCGGGCATGGCGTCCATTCTACGGAGAGCCTCGTTCCAGGCCCTCGACTACTGTACCGGCTGGACGGTATACTCCTCCGAGTCCCCCCTCGAAAGGAAGCACCCCCGTGTCCGCCCGCACCGCCCCCGTCGCCGTCCGCCTCCCCGCCTCCGAGCCCGCCACCGATCGGGTCGGTCGTCGCGCCTGGCTCGCGCTCGCGGTGCTGATGCTGCCGGTGCTGCTGGTCTCGGTCGACAACACCGTCCTCAACTTCGCGCTGCCCTCGATCTCGGAGGACCTCGGCCCCTCGGGCACCGAGCTGCTCTGGATCGTGGACGCGTACCCGCTGGTGCTCGCGGGACTCCTGGTCGCGATGGGCAGCCTCGGCGACCGGGTCGGACGGCGCAAGCTCCTCGTCATCGGCGCGATCGGCTTCGCCGTCGTCTCGGTCGCCGCGGCCTTCGCGCCGACGGCCGGCGCGCTGATCGCCGCCCGTGCCGCGCTCGGCCTCTTCGGGGCGACCCTGATGCCGTCGACGCTGTCGCTGCTCCGGAGCCTCTTCCCGAACCGCGACCAGCGGCGCCTCGCGATCGCGATCTGGGCGACCGGGTTCGCGGTCGGCTCCGCGGTCGGACCTCTCGTCGGCGGGATCCTGCTCGAGAACCACGCCTGGGGCTCGGTGTTCCTGCTCGCGGTGCCCGTGCTGCTGCCGCTCGTCGTGCTCGCGCCGATCCTCGTCCCGGAGTCGCGCGACCCGCAGCCCGGCCCCGTCGACGTCGTCAGCATCCTCCTGTCGCTCGCGACGATGGCTCCGATCGTCTACGCGGTCAAGTCGGCGGCCGAGCACGGCATCGACGCGGTCGCGATCGTCTCGCTGGTGGTCGGCGTGACGAGCGGCGTGCTCTTCGTGCGTCGCCAGCAGCGCCGCACGGTGCCGATGCTCGATCTCTCGCTCTTCCGCCGTGGCTCGTTCAGCGCGGCGATCCTGGTCAACCTGCTGGGCGTCGTCGCGCTGGTCGGCGGGCTGTTCTTCGTCTCGCAGCACCTGCAGCTCGTGGTGGGGCTCTCGCCGCTGGAGGCGGGCCTCGTGCTGGTGCCCGGACTCGCGGTCATGATCGTGGCGGGGCTCGGCGTCGTGCCGGTCGCGCGGAGGATCTCCCCGCGCATCGTGGTTCCGGCCGGCCTCGTGATCTCGGCGGTCGGCTACGCGCTGCTCGCGCTCGGCAGCGACGTGCCGGGCGGCGCCTCCGCCCTCACCGTCGCCGTGGCGTTCGCGTTCCTCGGCCTCGGGATCGGGGCGGCCGAGACCGTCTCGAACGAGCTGGTCCTCGCGAACGCGCCGGCGGACAAGGCCGGTGCCGCCTCCGCTGTGTCGGAGACGGCCTACGAGCTCGGCGCCGTGCTCGGCACCGCGACGCTCGGCACCGTGCTGACGGCCGCCTACCGGAGCGGCGTCGTGCTCCCCGAGGGACTCGACGCCGGGCAGGTGCAGCGCGCGGGGGAGACCCTCGGCGGAGCGGTCTCCGTCGCGGGCGAGCTGCCGGCCGACTCCGCCGCGAGCCTGCTGGCCTCGGCCGGCGCCGCGTTCGACGCGGGCGTGGGCGCCTCGGCCTGGATCGGCGTCGGCCTCGTGCTGCTCGCCGGCGCGCTGGCGGCGTGGCGGCTCCGCCGGAGCTGAGGCTCGCGGCCGAGAGTACGCTGGGGGCGTCCCTGTCCCCGCACGCCTGAGGATCCCCATGCCCCGCACCGTGAAGCTCGCCGTCATCCCCGGAGACGGGATCGGGCCGGAGGTGATCACTGAGGCCGTGAAGGTCCTCGACGCCGTCACCGCCGCCTCCGACCTGGTGATCGAGAAGACCCCGTTCTCGCTCGGCGCCGGCCGGTACCTCGAGACGGGCGACGTGCTCACCGACGAGGACCTCGCCTCGATCGCCGCGCACGACGCGATCCTGCTCGGAGCCGTCGGCGGCGTGCCAGGAGACCCGCGCCTCGCGAACGCGAACATCGAGCGCGGGCTGCTGCTGCGCCTCCGCTTCGCGCTCGACCACTACGTGAATCTGCGGCCGACGCGCCTCTACCAGGGCGTGCCGTCGCCGCTGTCGGCGCCCGGCGAGGTCGACTTCGTCGTCGTGCGCGAGGGCACGGAGGGTCCCTACGTCGGCAACGGCGGAGCGATCCGCCGGGGCACGCCGCACGAGATCGCCAACGAGGTCTCGGTCAACACGGCCTTCGGGGTCGAGCGGGTCGTGCGCCACGCCTTCGAGCTGGCGCGCAAGCGGCGCTCGAAGCTCACGCTCGTGCACAAGACCAACGTGCTCGTCTTCGCCGGCTCGCTGTGGAAGCGGCTGGTCGATGAGGTGGGGGCCACCTACGAGGACGTGGCCGTCGACTACCTCCACGTGGACGCGGCGACGATCTTCCTCGTGACCGACCCTGCTAGGTTCGACGTCATCGTCACCGACAACCTCTTCGGCGACATCCTGACCGATCTGGCCGGCGCGATCAGCGGCGGCATCGGCCTCGCCGCCTCGGGCAACATCAACCCCGATGGCGCGTTCCCCAGCATGTTCGAGCCGGTCCACGGATCCGCGCCCGACATCGCCGGGAAGCAGCTCGCCGACCCCACGGCCGCGATCCTCTCGGTCGCCCTGCTGCTCGACCACCTGGGCCTCGCTGACGAGGCCGCTCGCGTGACGGCGGCCGTGACCGCCGACATCGAGTCGCGCGACGGCACCGCGCGCTCGACCTCCGCGATCGGCGACTCGGTCGTCTCCCGCCTCCGCTGACCATCCCTCAGGAAGAACCCACCATGACCATCCCCCTCCCGCTCGCGCAGGACCTCGCCTTCGCGGTGACCCCCAACCCGGCGCCGCGCTCCGCCGAGGAGCGCGCGCACATCCTCCGGGCACCCGGCTTCGGCGTGCACTTCACCGACCACATGGTCGACCTCTGCTGGACCCGCACCGGCGGCTGGCACCGCCCCCGCGTGCAGGCCTACGGACCGATCGCGCTCGACCCCGCCGCGTCGGTGCTGCACTACGCGCAGGAGATCTTCGAGGGCATGAAGGCGTACCGCCACGCCGACGGCTCGATCTGGACGTTCCGCCCGACGGCGAACGCCGCGCGGCTGCAGCGCTCGGCCCGCCGCCTCGCGCTGCCCGAGCTGCCCACCGAGCTCTTCGTCGAGTCCCTGCGCCAGCTCATCGCCGTCGACGGCGACTGGGTGCCGTCGGAGCCCGAGACGAGCCTGTACCTGCGGCCGTTCATGTTCGCGAAGGAGGCGTTCCTCGGTGTGCGCGCGGCCGAGAAGGTCGCCTACTACGTGATCGCGAGCCCCGCGGGCGCCTACTTCTCGGGAGGCGTCGCCCCGGTGTCGATCTGGCTGTCCACCTCCTACGCCCGCGCGGGCAAGGGCGGCACGGGAGCGGCGAAGACCGGCGGCAACTACGCCTCGTCGCTGCTGCCCCAGCAGGAGGCGTACGAGCACGGCTGCGCGCAGGTGCTCTTCCTCGACTCCCAGGAGTCGCGCTACATCGAGGAGCTCGGCGGGATGAACGTCGTGCTCGTGAAGAAGGACGGCACGCTCGTCACCCCGGAGTCGGACTCGATCCTCGAGGGGATCACGCGCGACAGCGTGCTGCAGCTCGCCGAGGACCGCGGGCACCGGGTGGAGCGCCGCCGCGTCACGATCGACGAGTGGCGCGACGGCGTGGCCTCGGGCGATGTGGTCGAGGTGTTCGCCTGCGGGACCGCGGCGGTCATCACTCCGATCGCCGAGCTCAAGGGTGACGGCTTCTCGGTGGGCCACGAGGGCGCGCCGGCCGGCGAGCTGACGATGTCGCTGCGCGAGGAGCTGACCGACATCCAGTACGGACGTCGTGAGGACACACACGGTTGGATGACGAGGTTGGACGCATGAAGATCGCACGATTCGCCACGCAGCGCTCCGGGGACAACGGCGGCGCCATCTTCTTCGGGATCGTCGACGAGGACGAGCTGGTGGTGCTCGCGGGCGACCCGATGTTCGCCGGGTTCGACACGACGGGCGAGCGCATCCCCCTGTCGGAGGCGAAGCTGCTCGCGCCGGTCATCCCGCGCTCGAAGGTGGTCGGCATCGGCAAGAACTACTCCGACCACGCGGCCGAGATGGGCGGCGACGCCCCGGCCGAGCCGCTGATCTTCCTCAAGCCCAACACCTCGGTGATCGGTCCGGACGAGGCGATCGTGCTGCCCCCGGACAGCCAGCAGGTCGAGTACGAGGGCGAGCTGGCGATCGTGATCGGAGCCGTGGCGCGGAACGTGCGCGCGGAGGACTTCGAGGAGGTCGTCTTCGGCTACACGATCGCGAACGACGTGACCGCGCGCGACCTGCAGAAGTCGGACGGGCAGTGGGC
This sequence comes from Rathayibacter sp. VKM Ac-2803, assembly GCF_009807175.1. Lineage (NCBI taxonomy): Bacteria > Bacillati > Actinomycetota > Actinomycetes > Micrococcales > Microbacteriaceae > Rathayibacter > Rathayibacter sp. VKM Ac-2803. The sequence goes on from NZ_WUCD01000001.1 coordinate 1,960,870, forward strand.
GCGGGCGAAGGGCTACGACACGTTCTGCCCGATCGGGCCGGTGATCGAGACCGAGCTAGTCTGGAACGAGAGCGCACTCGAGACGCGCGTCAACGGGCGGCGGGTGCAGTCGGGCAACACCGGCGACATGATCCACGGGGTGCCCGAGATCGTCGCGTACGTGTCACGGGTGTTCACGCTGCTGCCGGGCGACATCATCCTGACGGGCACGCCGGCCGGAGTCGGGCCGATCGCGAACGGCGACACGGTCGCGATCGACATCGAGGGCATCGGCACGCTGTTCAACCCGGTGATCGTCCGCGGCTGAGGCTGCGGGCGAGCTTCGGCTCGTGTGAACGCGTTCGGCTCGTCGGAATCCTCGAGTCCTGCGAGCCGAACGTGTTTCTGCGAGCCGGAGGTGCCTCCGGAAGCGAGGGCGGGCGGCGCGCCTGCCCCGCGCTCGGGGGACCTGTCAAGCGGAGTCGCGCCCGGCGGTGGAGTCGTAGCGTCGAAGCATGAGCTCGACCCGCACGACCCGTTCCGCCTCCGATCCCATCGCCCGCATCGCCCGAGAGGACTTCGGCTGGTCCTCGCTGCTGCCGGGGCAGCGGGAGGCCATCGAATCGGCCGCCTCGGGGCGCGACACTCTGCTCGTCCTCGCGACCGGAGGCGGCAAGTCCGCCGTGTACCAGATCGCCGGGGCCGAGCGCGGAGGCGTCGTCCTCGTCGTCTCTCCGCTGGTCGCGCTGCAGGCCGACCAGCTGGCCTCGATCGAGGCGGCGCCCGCCGCGCCCCCCGCCGTCGCCGTCAACTCCTCCCTCGGCTCCGCCGCCGTCGCCCGCGCCTGGGAGCGCATCGACGAGGGTGGACCGCTCTACGTCCTGCTCGCTCCCGAGCAGCTGGCGAAGGAGGAGAACGTCGCACGTCTCGCGAAGGCCGGAGTGTCACTGCTCGTCGTCGACGAGGCGCACTGCGTCTCCTCGTGGGGCCACGACTTCCGCCCCGACTACCTGCGCCTCGCCGACGTCCGGCGCGAGCTGGGGGATCCGCCGGTGCTCGCGATGACGGCCACCGCCTCCGGCCCCGTGCGCGATGAGATCATCGAGCGCCTCCGGATGCAGGACCCCGAGGTGCAGGTGCACGGGGTCGACCGGCCCGAGATCCGGCTCGTCGTGCACCGCCACGAGAGCGAGAACGAGAAGCGCGCGGCGGTCGTCGAGGAGGCGCGGAGCTGGACCGCTCCCGGCCTCGTCTATGTGGCGACGCGCAAGGAGACCGAGACCTACGCGGCCGAGATCGCGGCCGAGGGCCGCCGGGTGGCGGCCTACCACGCCGGGCTCAAGGTGTCGGAGCGCAAGGTCGTGCACGAACAGTGGCGGCAGGGCGAGCTCGACGTGGTCGTCGCGACCTCGGCGTTCGGCATGGGCATCGACCGCGCCGACGTGCGCTTCGTGCTGCACGCGACGACGACCGAGTCGCTCGACGCCTACTACCAGGAGATCGGCCGGGCGGGTCGCGACGGCGAGCCCGCGACCGGGGCGCTGCACTACCGCGCGGAGGACCTGGGGCTGCGCCGCTTCTTCGCCAAGCGGTCGGTCGACAAGGCCGCGCTGCGCGTGGTCTGGGCGGCGGTCATGAGCGAGCCGGGCGTGACCATCACGGCGCTGGCGGAGGCGCTGGGGAAGCCCGCGAGGACCGTCTCGCGGATCGTGAACGACCTCGCGGACGCCGACCTGGTCGACGCCGGCGAGGGGCTGCACGCCCTGCGCGAGGCGAGCGCCGACGAGGTGGTCTGGTCCGTCAAGGAGGCGCTCGCGTCGCGCGAACGCATCGCCGAGTCGCGGCTGTCGATGATGCGGGCCTACGCCGAGACGACGCACTGCCGGCGCCGGGTGCTGCTGGACTACTTCGGGGTCGACGGCGCGGAGTGGTGCGGCAACTGCGACGGCTGCGAGCGGCGCGAGGCGGCGCTCGAGGTCGCGGTCGAGAGCGCGCGGGCGGATGCTCCGCTCTCTGTCGACGAGGCGGTGGAGCACCGCGAGTGGGGCGCCGGCACGGTCATGAGCGTCGAGGCCGACCGGGCGACGATCTTCTTCGAGTCGGAGGGCTACAAGGTGCTGTCGTTCGCGGCGCTCGAGTCCGGGGTGCTGCGCGAGGGCGCCTCGGCCTGAGTGTCGGCGGCGGTCGCCGCACAGATAAGGCTGAACCGCTCGTTCTCTGGAGGATTCGAGAGATCGAGCGGTTCAGCCTTAGTTGTGAGGGTCAGACCTTCGAGACGGCCGAGCTGACGTCGGTGGGCTTCTCGTAGTCGCCGTCCGGGATGGCGCGCAGGGCGTCGAGGACGTCGCCCTCGGCACCCTCCTTCTCGGCGGTCTCGACGATGGTGTCCTTCGACGCGGGGTAGTCGATCCCCGCGAGGTACTTCTGGATCTGGATGGGGTTGGGCGTGGCCATGGTGGCGTCCTTTCGTCGGTGGTGTCAGGAGGGGCGGGTCGGGGCACTCGAGCGGATGCGGTGCACCATCTCGGTGGTGGAGTGCTCGGAGACGTAGCCGACCGTGGTGACGGTGCCGCCGTACGCGCGGACGACCACCGCCTCCGCGAGCATGTCGGGGGCGTAGTCGCCGCCTTTCACGTAGACGTGCGGCTGGACGCGCTCGAGCAGGGGGATGGGGGTGTCGCCGCTGAAGAGCGTGACGTAGTCGACGCAGCCGAGCTCGGCGATGACTCCCGCTCGGTCGCCCTCGCCGTTGATCGGGCGGCCCTCGCCCTTCAGCCGGCGCACCGAGTCGTCGTCGTTGACCGCGACGACCAGCACGTCGCCCAGCTCGCGCGCCTGGCGCAGGTAGGCGGTGTGGCCGCGGTGCAGCACGTCGAAGCAGCCGTTGGTGAAGACGACACGGCGGCCGCGGCGCGACTCCTCGGCCAGCACCTCGACCAGCCTGTCCTCGTCGAGGACGGTCGCCGCGGGGGCCGCGAGAGAGGCGAGCAGGTCGTCGGCGCTGCAGACGGAGGTGCCGGGGCGCTGCACGACGACGTCGGCGGCGGCCTGTGCCAGGTCGACCGCGGTGGCGAGGGAGCGACCGGCGGCGAGGGCGAGGGTCGCGGTCGCGGCGAAGGTGTCGCCGGCGCCCGAGGCCTGCTTCTCCTCGGCGGGCTGCGCGAAGGTGCGGGTCAGGGTGCCGTCGGCGTCGAGGGCGGCGGATCCGTCGCGGTCGAGCGTGACGACGACGTGGCGGGCGCCGGAGCGGTCGCGCAGCTCGTCGGCGTGCGCCTGCACGGCGGCGGCGCGCGCGGTGCCGCGGCCGAGCGGCGCGCCCAGGAGGAGCTCGGCCTCCTTCGCGTTCGGCGTGACGAGATCAGGGTGCGCGAACTGCCACGCGGCGAGGTCGTGCGCGTCGATCACGAGCAGGTCGGGGCGGCCGGCGGCGAGCATCCGCTCGACGGCCCCGCGGAGCACGCCCGAGCCGTAGTCGCAGACGAGGACGGCGTCGGCGCCGTCGGCGGCCTGCACTGCCGCTCGGGCGAGCTCGTCGAGCACCGCGTCGCCCGGGCGGTGAGGCCCCGAGTCGACGCGCAGCATCACGCTGTCGCCGCCGACCACACGGGTCTTGATGGTCGTGGCGACATCGCTCCGGATGATCGCGGTCGTGTCGAGGCCGGCGCGCTCGAGGGCGGCGAGGAGGCGGTCGCCCTCGGGATCGCGGCCCGCGACTCCGACCGTGCGCACCTCAGCGCCCAGGGCGCACAGGTTGGCCGCGGTGTTGGCCGCTCCTCCCGCGACGTCGACCACGTCCTCGAGGCGGAGGACGGGGGCGGGAGCCTCGCGCGTCACCCGCTCGGTCTCGCCGAGCCACCACGAGTCGAGGATGAGGTCACCGAGGACCACGACGACCGGCGGCCGCTCGCGGACCTGGGCGACGAGGGCGCTCGCGCGCTGCAGGGCCGAGCCCTCGAGGCTCATCGGCCGGCGCCGGGGAGGACCGGGAGGCCGAAGTGCACGACCGTCGTGGTGGTCATCTCGTCGAGCAGCTCGGGGCCGTAGCCGAAGCCGGAGCCGCTGGTGCCGCGGGGCTGCGCGCTGCCGCCGGGCGCGCCTCCGAAGACGCCGTTGATCTTGACCGTGCCGACCGGGAGGGTCGCCGCGGCGCGGTGGGCGTGCCCCATGTCGGCGGTGAGGACGGTGGCGGCGAGGCCGTAGGGGCTCGCGGCGGCGCGGGCGAGCGCCTCGTCGAAGTCGTCGACGACGAGGATCGGCGCGACGGGGCCGAAGGTCTCCTCGGTCATCACGAGCATCTCGTCGGTGCAGTCGACGAGGACGGTGGCGGGGTAGAAGGTGCCGTCGCCGGGAGCGCCGCCGGTGAGGGCCCGGGCTCCCGCCTCGAGCGCCTCGGTCACGTGCTCGTGCACGGCGTCGCGCATCCGGGCGTCGACGAGGCGGGGGAGGGGGCCGGCGCTCCAGCGGTCGGCCTCGGCGACGAGCGCGGCGGTGAACGCCTCGGCGACGGCGCGGTGCACGTAGATCCGCTCGACGGAGGTGCAGATCTGGCCGGCGTTCGCGAAGGCGCCCAGGGCGGCCTGCTCCGCGGCCCAGACCGGGTCGACGTCGGAGTCGACGACGAGCGCGTCGTTGCCGCCGTTCTCGAGGATCACGTGCGCGCCGGTGACGGCGGCGACCCCTGCGAGGGCGCGACCGGTGGCGGTCGAGCCGACGTGGGCGAGGACGTCGACGCCCTCGGTGCGGGCGAGAGCGTCGCCCACGGCGCCGTCGCCCTCGACGAGGGTGAGCACGCCGTCGGGGAGGGCCTCGGCGAGGATTCTGGTGAAGAGCGCTCCGGTGCCGGGGCTCCGCTCGCTCGGCTTGTGGATCACGACGTCGCCCGAGACGATCGCGGCGCCGAGCATGCCGGCGGCGACGGCGACGGGGTCGTTCCACGGGGTGAGCGCGAGGACCACGCCGCGCGGGTGCGGCAGGGCGAGGTCGACGTTGAGGGCGCCTCCGCGCAGGGACTTGCCGCGGTGCAGGGGGCCGAGCTCGGCGTACTGGAGGAGCGTGTCGACTCCGGCGCGGACACCGCCGAGGGCGTCGCCTGCGGGCTTGCCGGTCTCATCGGTGTTGAGCGCGGCGAGCTCCTCCTCGCGGGCGGCGACGCGGTGGGCGGCGGCGCGCAGCAGGGAGCCCCGCTCGGCGGGCGCGGTGGCGGCCCAGGCGGGGAGGGCGGCGCGGGCGCGGGCGACGGCCTCGGTGGCGAGGGCAGTGGGAGCGCTGGGGGGTGCGGTGTCGATGGTCACGGTCACCTCTCGGTCGGAGGCGTCCTGCGGGGTCGCGGACGCGTGTTCTGTCCCGGTACCCCGGGGTCGGGCGGCTAGACAGACGATGCTGGCGAGGGACCAGCGCGACCGGGACAGCTCCGTCGCGCGCAGAAGTACAGTCCCCCTTGCCTGTACTTGTACAGAGGGGCTGTACTAGCCTGATGCCGAAGCCGCAGAAGTACCGTGACGTCGTGAGGGTCCTCCGCTCACACGGCTGGATCCTGCTGCGGCAGGGGAAGGGAAGCCACGAACTGTGGGGCCTCCCGGACGAATCGGTGAAGGAGTCCCTCGTGCGCCACGGCGAGGTGTCGGCCGGAGTCGTCCGACAGCTCGCGAGGAAGCTTCCCGAGGTCCCTCGGGAATGGCGATAGGAGTTCCGCATGGCACAGCACCACTTCACCGCGACTGCGGTCCGTGACGGCCGCTGGTGGCTCGTCACGATCCTCGAGCTCGACACCGTCGGGCAGGCCCGCAGCGTCGGCGAGGTCTCCGCGGTGGCGGTCGAGGTCGCGGCGCTCTTCCTCGGTGTCCCGGAGGAGGATGTGGCCGTCGCCGTCACCGTGCACATCACTCCCGAAGCGGAGGAGCTGTGGCGCGAAGCCGAGGCTGCAGAGCGGGAGTCCCGTGAGGCGCAGGAGCGCTCCGCCTCCGCTCGCCGGCGTGCAGTGGCGATCGCCCGCGCCGACAAGTACTCGCTCGATGCCGCGGCGGCCGCCTTCGGCGTCTCGCGCACCCGGGTGCAGCAGCTGGAGCGGGCGGCCACCGCGTCGTGACCGCAGGGGGAGTGATCCGATCCGCGGAGAAGTAGCGGCCCGGACGTCGCCGCTCGGTTTCGGAACCACCTCGACGGGGTAGGGGGAGTGCACACCGCCCCGGAGCCGCCGCACCGCGCCTCCGCCCACCGAGAGGAACCCCCCGTGGTCGCCATCGCCCCCCTCCGTGACCGCTTCGACGGAGTCGAGAGGATCGCCGTGCTGCGCGGCGGTGGACTGGGCGACCTGCTGTTCGCGCTGCCGGCGGTCGACGCCCTCGCTGCCGCGTACCCCGGAGCCGAGATCACGATGCTGGGCACGCCCGCGCACCGCGTGCTGCTCGAGGGGGTCGACTCGCCCGTCGCGGACGTCGAGATCCTCCCGGTCGCACAGGGCGTGCGCGACGGCCAGGGCGAGGATCCGCAGATCGTCGAGGACTTCACGGCGCGGATGCGGGCCCGGCGGTTCGACCTCGCGGTGCAGTTGCACGGGGGCGGGCGGTTCTCGAACCCGTTCCTGCAGCGGCTCGGCGCGCGGCACACGATCGGGACGCGCACCGACGACGCGGCGGAGCTCGAGCGCACGATCCCCTACGTCTACTACCAGCACGAGATGCTGCGCGCGCTCGAGGTCGTCGGCCTCGCGGGGGCAGCGGCGGTCAGGCTCGAGCCGTTCCTGCACGTCGATCCGGAGCGGCGCGACCGGCTCGCCGCCGCGCTGCCCGCGGGCGGCCCGCTCGTGCTGATCCACCCGGGCGCGACGGATGTGCGCCGCCGCTGGCCGAGCGCCTCCTTCGGCGAGGTGGCGCGGGCGCTGCTGGCCGACGGGGCCCGCGTGCTCGTGGTGGGCGACGCCTCCGATGCGCCGGCTGCCGAGGAGATCGTGGCGGGAGCGCCCGGCGCCGAGTCGTGGGCCGGCGCGGTCGGGCTGCCCGACCTCGCTCCGCTGCTCTCGCTCGCCGACGTCGTGCTCGGCAACGACAGCGGACCCCGGCACCTCGCGGCGGCGGTCGGCGCGCCGACGGTCGGGATCTTCTGGGTGGGCAACGCGATCAACGCGCAGCCGCTCGGCCGGCAGCGCCACCGGGTGCAGCTGAGCTGGACCACGCGCTGCCCGGTCTGCGGCATCGACGTCACCCAGGTGGGCTGGACGGCTCCGCGCTGCGAGCACGAGCTGAGCTTCGTCGACGACGTGCCGGTCGACCGGGTGCTCGAGGACGTGCGGGGAGTGCTCGCCGCGACCCGCTGAACCACGGAACGCCCCCTCGGTGCGCGAGGCGCACGGAGGGGGCGTTCCGGAGTGCTCCGTCAGCGGATCACGGCCAGGACGGCTCCTCCTCGTGCGTGATCACGAGCTCGCGGACCTCGCAGCCCTGCGGCTGGCCGAGGATGAACATGACGGCGTTCGCCACGTTCTCGGGGTCGTTGAGCAGGGCGTCGGGGCCGGGCTTGTACTGCGCGTCGCGGTCGTCGAAGAAGCGCGTCTTCATGCCGGAGGGGATCAGCGTGGTCACGCCGATCTCGCCCTTGGTCTCGGCCGCGAGCGCGCGGGTGAAGCCGAGCACGCCGAACTTCGACGCGCAGTAGGCGGTCGCGTCCGAGACGGCCTTGATCGCGAGGGAGGAGGCGACGGTCACGACGCGCCCGTGGGTCTCGGTCAGGAACGGCAGCGCCGCCCGGACGACCGCCGCGGTGCCGAGCAGGTTCACCGAGATGACCCGCTCCCACTCCTCGGGGTCGACGTCGACGAGACGGCCGCAGCGGTCGATGCCGGCCGCGGTGACGACGGCGTCGAGTCCGCCGTGCTCGCGGGCGATCTCGACGACCGCCTTCTCGGCCTCGCGGGTCTTCGCGACGTCGACCTGGTAGGCGGCGACGCCCTCGCCGAGCGACGACACGTCGCGGTCGAGGATGATCGGGGTCCCGCCGGCGGCCGTCACGGCGGCGGCGACGGCGGCGCCGAGGCCCGACGCTCCTCCGGTGATCAGAACGCGGCCGATGGGGGTGGGAGTGGTGCTCATGGGTGTCCTTTCGAGGGGGCTGGTTCAGCCGACGCGGGCGAGCGCGGCGGCGAGATGAGTGGTCGAGCGGCCCGGGTGGTAGGGCACGGTGAGGACCCGGCCGCCCCATTCGGCGACGGTCGCGGTCTCGGGCAGGGACTCGGCGGAGTAGTCGCCGCCCTTCACCCAGACATCGGGGCGGATGCGGCGCAGCGCCTCGTCGGGGGTGTCCTCGCCGAAGACGATCACCGCGTCGACGCAGCCCAGCGCGAGCAGCAGGTCGACCCGGTCGTCCTGCGGGATGATCGGCCGGAGCTCGCCCTTCAGGCGCCGCACCGAGTCGTCGGAGTTGAGGCAGACGATCAGGCAGTCGCCGAGCGAGCGCGCGGCGGCGAGGGTCCTGGCGTGCCCCGCGTGCAGCAGGTCGAAGCAGCCGCCGGTCGCGACGACCGTGCCGCCCGAGGCGCGCACCGCCTCGGCGACCCGGAGCGCGTCGACGCCGCCGCCGTGCAGGGGGGCGGCGTCGGCGGGCGCTGCGAGGGAGGAGACGCCGCCCGCGAGCAGGTAGGCCCCCGCCTCCTCGACGGCCGCGGCGACGGCGGCCGAGGCGGTCGCACCGCCCGCGAGGGCGACGGCGGCGGAGGCGGCGAACCGGTCGCCCGCGCCGCAGGGGTCGGTGGGCGGCACGGGAGTCGCCGGCACGACGACCGGCACTCCGGCGCCGCGCGAGCGCACGAGAGCCCCGCCCGACCCCATCGTCACGGCGACCGCGCCGCAGCCCCAGCGCTCGAGCAGGGTGGTCGCGGCCGACTCGGCCAGCGTCACTCCGCGGCCCGTGGCGCCCGAGAACGCGGTCGCCTCGGCGAGGTTCGGAGTCACGAGCGTCGCCCCGGCGACCGGCGTCGATCCGCGCGGGTGCGGATCCCAGACCAGCGGCACGTCGAGCGCGTCGAGGGCACGGCGGAGCGCCGCGTCCTCGGTGAGGCGTCGGCCGTAGTCGGCGACGACGACCGCGTCGACTCCCGAGAGCGCGGCGAGCATCTCCTCCGTCACCGATGGGATCCCAGGGCGCTCGCAGCCGCGGTCGAGGCGCACGACGGCGTGACCGGAGGCGGCGACCCGCGTCTTGACGGGGGTCGGGGCGCCGGATGCGCCGGCGACGACGCGGATGCCGTGCAGCTCGGCGCGCAGCTCGGCGACATCGGCGTCGTCGGACAGCGCGGTCACCAGCGTGACGTCGTGGCCGTCTCGCGCGAGCATCCTCGCGACGAGGCCGGCGCCTCCCGCCCGGACACTGCGCGTCGAGACGTCGATGACGGGCACCGGCGCGTCCGGGCTGAGGCGCTCGGCCGGCCCCGAGAGGTCGACGTCGAGCATCACGTCGCCGACGACGGCGAGGCGCAGGCGCGCGCTCACGCGGCGGCCTCGGTGCGGGCGCGGATCCGGTGCTCGAAGGCCCGGCAGAGCGCGTGCACCAGCACGAGCTGCGCCTCCTGCACGTTCGAGCCGTGCCCCTCGAGCGCGATCGACTCGTCGCAGGCGTCGGTCAGCGGGTTGGGCCCGTCGCCGGTCAGCGCCCAGGTGCGGGCCCCCGCGGCGCGCGCCGCCTCGGCCGCGTGCAGCAGATTGGCGCTGCGGCCGCTCGTCGAGAGCAGCACGACCACGTCGCCGGCGCGGGCGTGCGCGGTGACCTGACGCGCGAAGACGTGGTCGAAGCCGTAGTCGTTGCCGATCGCCGTGAGGCTCGACGACTCCGCGTGCAGCGAGATCGCCGAGAAGGGAATGCGGTCGCCGTCGAAGCGGCCGACGAGCTCGGCCGTGAGGTGCTGGGCCTCGGCGGCCGATCCGCCGTTGCCGGCGGCGAGCAGTCGCGCCCCCGAGTGCAGGCGGTCGGCCAGGTCGATGCCCCAGGCCGCGATGCGCTCGGAGTGGCGCTCCAGCTGCGCGACGACGTCGAGGGCGCGGGCGACGTGGTCGTCGACGAGGCGCCGGGCGGCGTCCGTCGGGGTGTCGAGAACGGTGTCGAGGGTCATCGTGCCGCCTTCCGGGGGAGGGGGAGTGAGGGGGCGCCGGTGAGGAGCGGTTCGGCGCCGGCGAGTGTCGAGAGGTAGGCGTGCTCGGTGTCCGCGGCGACGCGGTCCCAGGAGTAGCGCGAGGCGACGCGCTCGCGACCCGCGGCGCCGTACGCGCGGGCGAGAGCGGGCTCGTCGATCAGAGCGGCGAGGGCGGAGGCGAGCGCCTCGGGGTCCCGCGGCGGCGCGTGCACACCGGTCACGCCGTCGACGACCGTGTCGATGAGACCGCCGACTGCGGAGGCGACGACCGGCACTCCGCACGCCATCGCCTCGAGCGGGGTGATGCCGAACGGCTCGTACCAGGGAGCGCAGACCACGATGTCGGCCGAGCGGAGCATCGCCGGCATCTCGGTCTGCGAGAGCTGACCGACCAGGGCGACCCGGTCGGCGACTCCGAGGCTCTCGGCCACCGCGTGCAGCCGCCGGTACTCGGGGTCGGCGGCGAGCGCGTCCCCCGAGCCGGAGCCGCCGACGATGACGAGCTCGGCGTCTCGGCCGCCGGCGACGAGCAGGGCGAGGGCCTCGATCGCGTGCCCCATGCCCTTGCGCGGCACGAGACGGCCGATGCTCATCAGCCGTGTGCGCTCGGTGCGGGGCGCGACGGGTCCGTCGGGGGTGAAGCGCTCGATGTCGACTCCGCACGGGACGATCGAGACGCCCGCGGCGGGCACGCCGAGGGCGGTCAGCTCGGCCACCTCGTCGGAGCAGGTGGCGATGATGCCGTCCGCCCGGCGGCCGACTCCCGGCTCGAGCCACTCGCGCTCGGCCGGGCTCGTGTCCTGCGCGCCCTGCTGGCGGCGCTTGACGACTCCGAGGGCGTGGAAGGTGTGCAGCACGGGGACGCGGCGGCCGGTGGCGGTTGCCACCCGCTCGGAGGCGTCGAGGGCGGCGACGCCCGACATCCAGAAGTGGCTGTGCACGAGGTCGGGCCGCTCCTGGATCCAGTCCGCCGCCAGGTCGACGGCGAAGTCGGCCATGAACGGCAGCAGGTCGTCCTTCGGCACGCGGCGCGCCGGGCCCGCGTCGATGTGCACGACCTCGACTCCGGCGGTGAAGGGGACGCGGCGGGGGAGGGACGGGTCGTCTCGGCGGGTGTAGACCACCACGCGGTGGCCGCGGCGGGCGAGCGCCTCGGCGAGTGCCGCGACGTGCACGTTCTGCCCGCCCGCGTCGACACCGCCGAGCGTGGCCAGCGGGCTGGCGTGCTCGGACACCATCGCGATCGTGAGCGGCGTCATCGGGTGCTCCCTTGCGGGGTCGGGGTGCGGCGGGGGAGATCGGCGAGCACGGTGTCCCAGTCGCGGTGGAACCGGCCGAGCCCGTAGCGCTCGAGGGCGACCTCGCGCGCCACCGCCCCGGCGGCCATCGCCCGCTCGGGGTCGGCGATCAGCGCGCGGGCGGCGGTCGCCAGCGCGTCGAGATCGTTCGAGATCGCGCCGGCCTCGGGCGGGACGGCGCGGCCGGCCTCCGTGACGTCGAGCGCGACCACGGGCATGCCGAGATGCATCGCCTCGAGCAGCGCGAGGCCGAGCGAGGTCCAGCGGAACGGATGCAGGTAGACGCGCCGGCGGGCGAGCGCGGCGTGCATCGCCTCGGTGCGCACGTCGCCCATCACGTTCACCTCGGCGAGCCCCGGCAGCCCGCGCAGCGCCTCGGTCTTCATGCCGAAGACGTCGAGCGGGGCGATCCGGGCGAACCGCGGCAGCAGGTCCGTCCCCGCCACCCGCCCGCGGCGGACGGGCTCGTTGACGGCGACGCCGAAGTGCGGCAGCTCGCCCGTGTAGAGCGCGCCGGGATCGTGGATGCCGTGCTCGATCACCGCGGTGGTCGTCGATCCGGTCTCCCACATCAGCGCGTTGAAGTGCGTGACGTGCACCAGGAGGAGGTCGTCGCTGTCGGCGAACGGGTGCCGGTTGTCGGGCACCTCGCCCCGCGGCGTGTTGTGCTCGACGTAGACGGCGGGCAGGTCGAGGCCGATCCGCCGGCCGAGCAGGCGCTCGGCCTCGGCGAGCTCCTCCGGTCGCTGCAGCAGCACGGCGTCGACCTCGGCGTCGCGCAGATCGTCGGGGGCGATCTCGATCGCGTTCGGCCAGTCGCGTCCGCCGGTGCCGAGGCCCCAGCCGTCGCGCTCGGGCGTCGTCGGGAGCAGGTACTGGTGGTCGCCGCGGACGAAGGCGTCCGCCCAGCCGCCGTGCACGTGCCAGAGCAGGATCCTCATGCCATCGCCTCCGTCGTCGTCAGTCGCAGGGCGGCGGCGACCGCCTCCTCGGCGCTCACCCCCGCCAGGCAGGGATGGCCGGGCACGGGGCAGACGCGCGCGCGCGAGCCCGCGCACGCCGCGTGCTGGTCGCCGAGCAGCGCGACGGGCACGCCGTAGGGCGCCCAGCGCACCGCGGGGACGACGGGCGCGAAGAGGCTGACCACCGGAGTGCCGACCGCCGCGGCGAGGTGCGCGGGGCCGGTGTTGCCGCAGATCACGACGGAGGCTCCCGCGAGCACCTCGGCGGCGCCCGCGAAGTCGGTGGCCCCGCCCAGGTCGATGCCGCGATTTCCCGCGACCCGGGCGGTCAGCGCGCGCTCGCCCGGGCCTCCGGTGACGGCGACCGTCCAGCCCGCGTCCGCGAGGAGCTCGACGGCGCTCGCCGCGTTCTCCGCGGGCCACGCGCGGGCGGGCACGGCCGCTCCGGGGTGCACGACCACGTAGGGCCCGACTCCGTCGAGCTGCGCGGGGAGGCGACCCTCGCGGCGCACTCGGAGGCGTCCGTCGTCACCGGCGGGCAGGGCGAACCCGGCCGCCGCGGCGATGGCGAGGGCGCGCTCCGGCTCCGGCTGGTCCTCCTCGAGCGTCTCGCCCGGCACGAGGCGCACGTCGAGCAGCGCACCGGCGAAGTCGACGGAGGCGCCCGAGATGCGGGCGACGCCTGCCAGGCGCAGCAGCAGGGCGAGCGGCAGCGGCGACTGGTGGAACGAGGTGAGGATCACGGCCTCGTCGGGCGAGAACTCCCGCACGATCGCGGTGAGCTCCTCGACCAGGGCGGCGTCGACCGGCCTGGAGGCGTCGCCGATCCACGGGCACGACCAGGTGCGCACCGAGGCGGGGCCGGGCAGCAGGGCGCCGGCGGGCGCACCCTGCGGGCCGCACAGCAGCAGCACCTCGGCGTCCGCCGCGATCGCGCGGACGGCGGGACCGCAGAGCAGGACGTCGCCGGCGCTGTCGAGGCGGGCGACGAGCACGCGGCGCGTCACTCCGACTCCCCGTCCGGCTGCATGGCGAGCAGCAGCTCGACCGCCTCGAGGAGGGTCGCCGCGCGCAGCGGTGCGGCGGCCACCTCGTCGGCGAGGGTGATCGGAGTCGGCACGATCACTCCGCGGGCTCCCGCGGCGACAGCGGCCCCGACGTCGGCGCCGATGTCGCCGATCACGGCGAGGGAGTCGGCCGGCAGACCGAGCGCGTCGGCTGCGCCGAGCACCATCCCGGGGGCGGGCTTCCGGCAGTCGCAGCCGTCCTCGGGTCCGTGCGGGCAGAGCATCCAGACGTCGAAGCCGCCGAAGAGCTCGTCGACCCGCGCGTTCACGGCGTCGGCCTGCGCGCGGTCGATGATGCCGCGGGCGATGCCCGACTGATTGGTGACGACTCCGAGGGCCAGCCCCGCCTCCCGAGCGCGCGCCACCGCGTCGAGCGCGGTCGGCATCGGCTCGACCTTCGAGGCGTCGCCGTTGTACGGCACGTCGACCACGAGGGTCGCGTCGCGATCGAAGAGGATCCCGCGCAGCGGCGGCGCCGGGCGGCGTCGGCCGGGGGAGGTGCTCAGGGAGGCGTTCACCTTCTCCTCGTACCCCTCTCCGTAGGGTCGTAAACCGGAGGGAGGAGAACTGCTCCCCGTCGGGCGCGTCGGCCGCGTCGGGCGCCGCGCGTCTGAGGCGGCGCGGGTGGGGTACGGGACCCGCGACAGGAAGGAGGCGCCGTGCGCGCTCTCACCGATCCCGACGGAACCCCCGAGATCCTCGCGCTGCGGGCGCTCAAGCTGGGCGACCTCCTCGTCGCCGTCCCGGCGCTGCGAGCGCTTCGCCGAGGCTTCCCCGAGCACCGGCTGATCCTCGCCACGACCCCCTGGCTCGAGCCGATCGTCGATCTCGTCGAGGGCCTCGACGCGCTGGTCCCGACGCTGCGGGGTCTCGACGACCCGCTGCCGGTCGCGCCGCACCGCATCGACATGGCGGTCAACCTCCACGGCAACGGCCCGGAGTCGCGCGACGCGCTCACCGCGCTCGTCCCGCAGCGCACCCTCGAGTTCCGCGTCCCCGCACTCGATCCCGACGCCGGTCCCCACGACCCGCGGCCGCTCTGGATCGACGGCGAGCTCGAGCGCGCCCGCTGGGCCCGCCTGGTGAACTCGATCGGCCTCGCTGCCGATCCCGAGGAGGTCGCGATCGCCGTCCCGGAGGCGCCCGCCCCGGTCGCCGGTGCCGCCGTGGTGCACATCGGCGCCTTCTACGGCTCGCGCGAGTGGCCGGAGGAGCGCTTCGCCGCGGTCGCGCAGGAGCTCGCCCGCCAGGGCCACCGCGTCGTCTACACCGGAGGCGCGAACGAGCGCGACCGCGCGCGCCGCATCGCCGAGCGCGCCGGCGTCGGCGAGGTGCTCGCCGGAGCGATCGACCTGACGGAGTTCGCCGCGGTGGTCGCCGCCGCCGAGGTCGTCGTGACGGTCGACACCGGTGCCGCGCACCTCGCCTCCGCCTACGGGATCCCCTCGGTGGTGATCTTCGGACCGGCGCCGCCCGAGGCCTGGGGTCCGCCCGTCTCGGGCCCGCACGTGGTGCTGACCGACGCCTCGCTCCGCCGCGGCGACGTCTTCTCGGCCGAGCCCGACCCGGCCCTGCTCGCCGTGCAGGTCGAGGACGTGCTCGCCGCCCTGGCGTCGCTGCCCTCGCGTGCCGAGGCGCACCTCAGGCGGTCCGCAGGGTCTCGGTCGAGCGCACGGGAGTGACGCGGGCCCGGCGCTCGCGCTCCGGAGCGCCGAGCGTCTCGGCGAGCTGAGCGAGGGTGCGGCGCTGCAGGCGCGAGACCTGCATCTGCGTCGTGCCCAGCTCGTCCGCGATCTGCTGCTGGGTCATCTCGTCGACGAAGCGCATCCGCAGCAGCTCCTGCTGGCCCTCCTCGAGCAGCCCGAGCGCCTCGGCCAGGCCGTGCCGGCGCTCGATCGCGGACAACCGCTCGTCGTCGCCGCCGAGCGTCTCCGCCAGGCGAACCCCGGCCTCGCCGACCGTCTCGTCGAGCGAGAGGGGATGCCCGGCCGAGCGCGCGTCGGTCACCTCGCTCACCTCGACCCCGAGCCGCCGGGCGACCTCGTCGTCGGACGGGTGGCGGCCGAGCTCCTGCGCCAGCTCCTCGGCGACCACGTTCGCGCGGCGGTGCAGCTCCTGCACGGTCCGGGGCGGGCGGATCATCCAGCCCAGGTCGCGGAGGTGGCGCTTGAGCTCCCCGGTGATGGTCGGCACCGCGAAGGCGGCGAAGCTGTCGCCGCGGTCGGGCGTGAAGCGCTGCGAGGCCTTGACCAGACCGACGTAGGCGACCTGGCGCAGGTCCGACCAGTCGCCGCCGGCCTGCGATCCCGATGTCTGCCCGCTTCCGCGCGAGATGCGGCGGGCCATGGCCTCGGCCAGGCCCAGATGGTCGAGCACGATGCGCTCCCGGATGCGGTCGGCCTCCGCCTGCTCGACTGCGGCGGCCCGGCGGAACAGCGAGAGGGTGCGGGCGTCCTTCTCCTCCCGGGCCGACTCCGAGAGCGCAGCCGGGCGAGCATCGAGACGGCGCTCGGCAGCGAGATCGGTCAGGCTCATGCGGGCGCCTTTCGGGGGTCTCTTTCGGAGGTCTGAGGTCGTGGTCGGCGGTCCTCACACCGCGAGGAGAAGCTCTCGGCCCAGAGCACCACTGCTCCTGCCCGAAAGGCAGTCCATTGACGCCGAGCACTGCTTCGCGCTAGGGCGTGGTGAACACGAGACCGCCGTCGCGAGCACGATCGGGCCGAGCGGAGCACGCGGGATCGTGTTCAAGACGCCCTCGGGCCGCCGGCCGGGTCGCAGGCCCCGCCCGGGGCGCCGGGCGGCTCGACGCGGATAGAATCGGACCCGTATGTCTGAGCTCACTTCCCCCCTGGATCGCGCACCCGACGCGCACCCGTTCACCACCGCGACCGGCAGCGACGTCCGCGTCCGGTTCTGCCCGTCGCCCACCGGGACGCCGCACGTCGGCCTCATCCGCACCGCCCTGTTCAACTGGGCCTTTGCGCGGCACACCGGAGGCACGTTCGTGTTCCGCATCGAGGACACCGACGCCGCGCGCGACAGCGAGGAGAGCGTCGAGCAGATCCTCGACGCTCTGCGCTGGCTGAAGCTCGACTGGGACGAGGGCGTCGGGGTCGGCGGCCCGCACGGCCCGTACCGCCAGTCCGAGCGCAGCGACGTCTACCTCGACGTGATCGAGCGCCTCCTCGCCTCGGGCCACCTCTACGAGAGCTACTCCAGCGCCGAGGAGATCGACGCCCGCAACGAGGCGGCCGGCCGCGCGAAGCAGCACGGCTACGACAACTTCGATCGCGGCCTCACCGAGGAGCAGCGCACGGCCTTCCGCGCCGAGGGCCGGCAGCCCGCGCTCCGCCTCCGCGTCCCCGACGCCGACCTGTCGTTCGACGACCTGGTCCGCGGCCCGATCACGTTCCCCGCCGGGTCGTTCAGCGACTTCGTCGTCGTGCGCCCCAACGGCCAGCCGCTCTACACGCTCGTGAACCCGGTCGACGACGCGATGATGCAGATCACGCACGTTCTCCGCGGCGAGGACATCCTGCCCTCCACCGCCCGGCAGATCGCGCTGTACCACGCGCTCATCGACATCGGAGTGACCACCTTCGTGCCGCGCTTCGGCCACCTCCCCTACGTGATGGGCGACGGGAACAAGAAGCTCTCGAAGCGCGACCCGTCCTCGAACCTGTTCCACCACCGCGACCGCGGCTTCATCCCCGAGGGCCTGGTCAACTACCTGGCGCTGCTCGGCTGGTCTCTGACGCACGACCGCGACGTGTTCTCGATCGACGAGATGATCGCCGCGTTCGACGTCGCCGACGTGAACCCCAACCCGGCCCGCTTCGACCTCAAGAAGGCGGAGTCGATCAACGGCGACCACATCCGCCTCCTCGCCGTCGACGACTTCACCGAGCGGACGGTGCCCTACCTGATCGCCGCGGGAGTCCTCGCCGGCGAGCCCACCGCCGAGCAGCGCGGCGTGCTCGACGCCGCGGCACCGCTGGTGCAGGAGCGCATCGGACTGCTGGGCGAGGCTCCCGGCATGCTCGGCTTCCTGTTCACCACCGCCGACGCGCTCGAGTACGACGAGGACGCGCTGAAGGGTCTGCCCGCGAACGCCGGAGAGGTGCTCGCCGCCTCCGTCGGCGCCCTCGAGCTCGTGCCGGAGGGGGAGTGGCTGACCGCGTCGGTGCAGGAGGCGCTCGCGTCGGCCCTCATCGAGGGGCTCGGGCTCAAGCCGCGCATCGCCTACGGCCCGCTGCGCACGGCGATCTCGGGCCGCCGGGTGTCGCCTCCGCTGTTCGAGTCGATGGAGATCCTCGGCAAGGCCGAGTCGATCGCCCGCCTCGTGCGTCTCTCCTCCCGGCTCGCCTGACCATGGGCGAGGCAGTGGGAGGCCGGTACGACGTCGTCGTGATCGGCGCGGGCCCCGCGGGGCTCTCGGCGTCGCTCAACCTCGTGCGCGCGCGGCGCAGCGTGCTGCTGCTCGACGCGAATCGCCCTCGCAACGCGGCGACGCTGCACTCGCACGGCTTCATCACGCGCGACGGCATCTCGCCGCTCGAGCTGCGTCGCCTCGGCCGCGAGGAGTTCGACCGCTACGACGCCGCCGAGGTGCACAACTGCCTGGTCACCTCGGTCGAGCGCTCGGGAGGCGAGTTCGTGGTCTCCGCCCGGGGCGTCCGCGGCTCGGCCGACCGCCGCGTGATCGCGACCGCCGTCGTGGTGGCCGGCGGCCTCACCGAGCGGCTGCCGTCGCTGCCGAGCGTGCGCGCCTACTACGGCACCGCCGTGCACAGCTGCATGGAGTGCGACGGCTTCGAGAAGGCCGACGAGCCGCTCGCCCTGATCGGCGAGACCGACGACCTCGCCGAGCGCGCCATGCTGCTCTCGCAGTGGTCGACCGATCTGATCGTCTTCACCAACGGCATCGGAGTGGTCAGCGACGCCGACGAGTCCCTGCTCGGCTCGATCGGCGTGCGCGTCGAGCGCCGCCCGGTGGTCGACCTGGTGGGGGAGCGAGCCCGGATGACCGGCGTCGCCCTGGCCGACGGAGACGTGGTTCCGCGCTCCGGCGCGTTCGTCCGTCCCGTCTGGGTGCCGATGCTCGACTACCTCGACGCCGCAGGTCCCGAGCGTGACGCCGAGGGCTTCCTCCGCGTCGACGCCGGCGGCCGCACCTCGGTGCCCGGGCTCTACGCCGCGGGCGAGGTGACCGCCCCCGGCCCGCAGCAGCTGATCGTCGCCGCCGGCTCCGGCGCCCAGGTCGCGTCGGCCCTCAACCGCGACCTCGTGCGGGCCCGCCTCGGCGAGGCCGCCCCGGAGGCGGAGCACCTCGCGATCCCCGATTTGAGCAGCGTGCGCCCGTAGGGTACTGTCGTCTCTCGGCGCTGGAACTCGTTCCGGCCGCCGCCTGGTCTCCCGGCTCATCCCGGGATGATCATTGGGGTATGGTGTAATTGGCAACACGGCTGATTCTGGTTCAGTTGTTCTTGGTTCGAGTCCAGGTACCCCAGCACTTCTCCTCCACTTCGCACGGGGTGGCCCGGCTGTCAACAAGCCCGCCCGTTCCGTGAGCGGTCTTCGCGGCTCGTTACGCTGATCCGATGGTGAGCGTGCGACGGCGGCGGAACGCTCTCACGGGTCTCGTCGCGATCGCAGCCCTGCTCCTGACCGGATGCGCCCTCGACTCCCCGCGGAGCGACTTCTCCCGCAGCTTCGGTGGCGACGAGGCCGTCGCGGACCTGGAGCTCTCGACGGTCGACAACATGCCGTTCACGGGCGGCGTGAGCGCCGAGGTGTCCGTGCGCGACGACGTCTCCGACCCGGACCTGCTGGCCCTGGTCGACCGGCTGAGCGCCTTCGCGGCCGCGCGCCCGGCGGACAAGGTGCGCATCGTGGTCGTCGCGAAGGACCTCACGCTGCCCGTCTCCCGGGACTCCGATCTGGCCGCCAGGACGACGGTGGCCGCGATCGAGCTGCGCGACGACGACCGGGTGGCGTCGGTCGCGCTGACGCCCGCTGACGACGACGACCGGGTGTCGGGTGCGAGCCTCATCCTCAGCGCGGAGGCGGACGCCGTCGCGGCGTTCACGCTGGCGGAGGACGCTCCCCGGGTGCTCGGCGAGGCTGCGGCGCCGTACGTCACAGTGCAGAGCCGGGATCGCGCGACGCTCGTCCGCGGAGTCCCGGGACCCTGGCTGGACGACGCCGAGCGCATGTGGACGGCCGTCTCGGGCGCTGTGGCCGCGACGGCCTTCCGGGCCGAGCCGGGCCGTCTCGAGGTGTCGCTGGCGGGCGAGGACTCGCTCGCGCCGGCCGCGCTCGCCGCAGCAGAGGCTCCGGAGGATCTGGTCGTGGTGTTCTCGAGCCCTCGCGTCGCCCTCGGCGCCGGTGCCACCGGCGATCCCGTCCGCGCTCTGCTCGCCGCGCTGCCCGCGGAGCCGTCTGCCGCCGTCGGCTCCGTCTGGACGGACGACGATCGCGCAGTGTTCGCCGTGGACTCGGTGGACGAGGCCCGCCTCGTCGCCTCGGCGGTGTCGGGACGACCGGAGTCGGGGGTGTTCTCGACCGTCTCGGTCACCGTGCGGAGCGCGGGTTCGCTCACTCTCGACGTCAGGTCCGCGCCGCCGGCCCTGAGCGCCGATGTCGAGGCCGCCGCGGTGCTGCTCGCAGACCCCCGGATCGCGTCTGTGGTCGGCTCGGATCGGTCGGTGACCGTGACCGTCGCGGGGGACCCGAGCGATGCCGATCTCGAGAGCCTGATGCCGGCCGCCCGGCGTCTCGCGGGCGAGACTGCGCGCGTCTGCGTGAACCGCGCCGCCGGCACGGGCGAGTGCGAGGCGGCGGAGCGCTGACCGGCCTGAGGAGCCGAGCCGATCGCCACCGAGTCGCTGTCGCGTCTGCGGTGCGGACGTGGCGTGCTCAGAACCGATCGGGTCGAAGAGGTGTCTGATCGCAGAGTCGTTCGCGCCGGCACCGCATTCAGAACGTATTCTGAACTACGCTGAGACGATGGTCGCCACCAAGCCCGCCCGCTCCTTCCAGTCGTCCGAGTTGAGTCGGAATCCCCGCGAGGTCTTCGCCGCCGCCGATGAGCATCCGATCGATGTCACTCGCCGAGACGGCGACGACCTCGTGCTGATGTCCAAGCGCGAGGCGGAGTCGCGCGAGCAGCTCCTCGAACTCGCCGCACAGCTGATCGCCGTCTCGACGGACGACCGGGGCAGCCTCGGCGACCGGATGGCGCACGTCTTCCCGTGGATGCTCGCCCTCACCACGGAGGACAGGGAGTCGTGCGCCACCCAGCTCCTCGCGGCGGCGCGGGCATCCTTCGCCACGGGTCAGGCTCACCTCGCGGTCGCCGAGACGATCTCCTGGAGGGAGACGGCGACGGCTCTCGCCGCCGGGCTCGGCACGACTCGGGTCGACTGGCTCGAGGGCAACGGCGTCGTCGTCGAACGACCCTGAGCGTGGCGAGGAACGACCGGGTCGATCGGCCGCTCAAGAAGAACGAGTACGAGATCCGCTTCGCCTCGGTGCAGGCGCAGAAGGGCTGGACCGATCTGCGCGCGACGTCACGGAACGCACTGGCCGACGCCTGGGACTTTTTCGTCCGCACGCCGACGCAGACGACTCCGACGAACTACCGCCTGAGGGGCGAACTGGCGACGGTGACCCGCGCCGGCAGCACCCACGACCGCTGGCAGCACAAGCCGACCCAGCACGGCGATGCCCGGATCTGGTTCTTCGTGAGCGAGCAGGTCGTGTACCTCGAGCAGGTGCACACCCATCACCCGAACGCGACGAAGTGAGACTCGAGGCAGTCCCCAGTGCCGCACTCGGGTCTCTCGCCGCCGAGGAGGCCTCGCCGTGGGCCGTCGTCGTCGCCGGCCGGTGAGGTCGCGGGTCCGATTCGGGCTGGCGTGCATCGACGGGCGACGGGATGTCGGAACGGCTCGAGGCGGCGTGGGTCGAGCGTCAGCGGCGGGCGGATGCCGGCGATCATCGGAATAGCCAAATGCTGGTGGCATCGGTCGCCAGGACCGCCGTGGCCCGATCAGAAGTAGCGCGAGAGATACTCTCGCAATGGTCCGTCGCAGACGTACACGTAGGTACCGCGGATCCCGCGCGTCAGCAGCACCGTGTAGATGTTGCGGACGTAGGCGAGAAGATCCTCGTCGGTGTACGTGATGCCGAGCTTCGGGTTGTTCTCGCGCCCCTTCTTGTCGTGGTAGTTCGCGCGGTCGAAGACGATGCGGTGACGGACAGGGTCGTAGCGCAGGTCGCGTCCGATCACGACTCCGGCGTAGTTGAGGTCGTAGCCCTGCACGGTGTGGATCGAGCCGACCTCGTCGATCGCCCCGGGGGAGTTGATCCAGTCGCGCTGGGTCCGATTCCAGCGCAGCGCCAGGCCGTCGATCTCGATGTCGAAGGCGTCCTTCTGCTTCCGGGTGATCCACTTCCAGGCGTACCCGGCGACGAGTCGCGCGAGGCCGTGCTCCTGCTCTCGGAGCAGCAGCTCCCTGCGCAGCTCGGCGAGGTCCTCGAAGAAGCGCAGGTCGTAGGAGCCGAAGTCCTCGCGGTGCTCGGGCGGGGCGTCGGACAGCGTCGCGCGCACGTACCCGACGTAGTCCTTGTCCGCCGCGATGCGCATCTGCGAGCGGAGGGGGTACACGCGACCACTCGCCGACGCCTCCGCGAGGAGGCGCCCTGTGACGGCAGCAGGGAGGTCCATCGGTCGGACGGTCTGCGCCGTGTCGAGCATCAGGATCGTGTGCTTGCTGCGGGCGCGGATCCAGTCGAGTTGCGTGTACTCGAGGGAGTCCTGTCCGAACAGTGCCCGGTTGATGTCGGCGAACTTCTTGTTCAAGGGGCCGGACGGCTGATTCGCCCGCTGACTCAGACGGTGGGCCTCGTCGACCAGGAGGAGGTCGAAGGGCTCCTCGCTCTGCCCGACATCGAAAGGCGTGAGCACGAGGTGCTTGCTCAAGCCCGGCGTCAGCGTGAAGACCCGTGCGATCGAGCCGCGCAGCGACTGCTGCGGCACCATGAGTCCGACGCGGAGCGTCGACAGCAGCTCCGCGTGACCGGGGGTGAAGAAGTCGCTGAAGACGGAGTCGCTGTCCAGCGGCTCCTCCGGATCGTGCCGGCGGATGTCCTGCAGGAGTTTCAGCAGGTAGATCGCGACGACGGTCTTGCCAGTCCCCGGGTCTCCCTGCACGACGACCGTGCTCGGCTGCCCGGACTCCAGATCCGCGAACAAGCCCTCGAGGATGTCCTCGACGGCGATGGCCTGGTCGTGGTTGAGCGCTTTGAACGGCGACAGCTTGAAGAGATCGCTGTTGACGATCTCCGGAAGCGTCCGCTGGAAGAGATGCTCCTCGGTGCGCAGGACCTCGAAGACCTCGTCGAACGTCCGACGATAGGACTCGCGGTCGAAGTAGTCGGCGTCGGTGATCCCCGCGTTGTGGTTCAGGACCGTCAACCGGCCCTCGCCCGACAGCATCCGCAGGAGGAACGACTCGAGGTCGAGGCAGGCGGACTTGTTGAAGGTGTCGTCGAGGACGACCCGCACGCGCTCCAGCCGACTCTTCTCAGGAGAGTCCAGGTGCTGGCGCAGCCGTCCCTCGGCGTTGAGGGACTCGCCGACGTAGACCTCCGTCGCGCTGTCGAGGACGTAGACGACGGGCCAGTTGCGGTGCCGCGGGTCGGCGGCTCCCCAGACCCGGACCTGGTCGGAGTCGAAGGGCAGGCGCTCGAGGCTAAAGCCGGTCATACTTCTCGCTCCGACCCCGTGCCTTGTCGACGGGGTACTTCTCCCGCGTCGTGCGGAGTTTCGCGAGGACGATCTCGTCCGCGTCGACTCCGAGGCGGTCGGCGAGCAGGAGGCAGTAGGTCAGCACGTCCGCGAGCTCTTCCACCGCCGCGGGGAGGTCGCCCTCGCCCCACTGGAAGCACTCGAGCAGTTCGCCGGACTCGATGCTGATGCTCTTCGCGAGGTTCTCAGGAGTGTGGAACTGCGACCAGTCGCGCTCCCGCACGAACTCGCGGAGAGCGTCGAGGACGTCGTCATCGGGCATGGACGCCAACCTACAGCGCACCCGCCTTCGAACCGTTCGGCGTTCCCGGTCAGGACGACCGGACGATTCCGCTTCGGCTCGAGCACCCAGGCGCTCCGGCCGATGTCGGCCGCCCTCCCCGCCGCCCCGCGGCGAGCCATGCCACGATGAACCTGTACATCACTCAGGAACCCGCCTCCCGCGGGTTCGGAGCAAGGGGGAATCTCGTCCATGCAATCTGATCTGCTCTGGATCGTCATCGCCGGCATCGCGGTCGGCGTCGTGCTGCTGCTCGCCGTCATCGGCTTCTTCATCTTCCGGGCCTGGTACCAGGTGCCGCAGGCCGACGAGGCGATCGTGATCGTCGGTAAGAAGCAGAAGGGCGATGACGGGCTGACGTCTAACATGACCGTCATCACCGGTGGTGGCGCGTTCGTCAACAAGCTGACGCAGCGCTCCGACCGCATCTCGCTGCGCTCGCGCCAGATCAAGATGGAGCCGGTCGCGCAGACCAAGAACGGCGTGACGATCCACCTCGCCGGCGTCGCCCTCGTCAAGATCGGCTCCACGGCCGACCAGGTGCGCGCTGCCGCCGAGCGCTTCGCCTCGCAGGACCAGTCGATCGACGTCTTCACGACGGAGCAGCTGGAGGGCGCCCTCCGCGGCGTCGTCGCGAAGCTCAGCGTCGAGGAGGTCATGCAGGACCGGCAGAAGCTCGGCGACGAGATCGCCGAGGGCATCAAGGGCGACCTGCTCGCCCAGGGCCTCGTCCTCGACTCCTTCGCCATCCAGGGCGTCACCGATCGCAACGGCTATATCGAGGCGCTCGGCGCGCAGGAGATCGAGCGCGTCCGGCGCGAGGCCGACGTCGCCCGGATCAACGCGGCCCGCGAAGTGAAGGCCCGTCAGCTCGCCACCGACGAGGCGAACCTGATCGAGCAGACCGCCTACGACAAGAACACCGCCGCCGCCAAGTCCGAGGTCGGGCGGGCGAACGCCGAGGCCGAGCAGGCCGAGAACCTGGCCCGCGCCGAGCGCGAGCAGGCCGTCCTCGTCCAGCGCGCCGAGAACCGGCAGGCCGAGCTCGACGCCGACGTCAAGCGCGTCGCCGATGCTGAGAAGTACCGTCGCCAGACCGAGGCCGACGCCGACGCCTACGGGCGCGAGAAGAAGGCCTCGACCGACCGCCAGGTCGCGCAGCAGGTGTCCGACGCCGAGGCCTATGCCGTCCAGCGCCAGGCAGAGGCGCGTCAGGCGTCGGCCGCAGCCGAGGCGGCAGCCCTGAGTGCACGCGCAGAAGCCGAGGCCCACGCACTGCGCGCCAAGGCCGGCGCCGAGGCCGAGGCCCTGCGTGCGAACGCCACCGCCGAGGCGGAGGCCATCCGGGCCAAGGGCGAGGCGAGCGCGGCCGCGATCCAGGCCGAGGCGGAGGCGCTCCGCGAGAACCAGGAGGCGATCCTGGGTCGCGAGCTCATCGGGCAGCTCCCGTCGCTGATGGCCGAGTTCGCGAAGGGCTACCAGAACGTCGGCACCGTCACGCTGATCGGAGGCGACACCGCGGGCACCCACATCGCCCGGGAGCAGGCGGCGAGCCTCGCGGCCACGTTCGACAGCGTCAAGTCGGCGACCGGAGTCGATCTCGGAGCGATCCTGCAGGGCCAGGCCTTCGGCCGCGGCGTGGCAGCGGCCTCCGCGGCGCCGGAGCCCGCCGACCCCACCGTCATCCCCTCGACGAGCTGACGACCGGAGGCCTCCCCGGCGACCGGGTCGGGGCGTTCACGGATGCCCTCCGTGATCGCCTCGACCCGCGCCTCAGATTCCGTATTACGATGAAGCCATGAGTGGTGAAGAGACCATCAACGGCGTCCCCGTGACCGAGGAGCAGATCGCAGCCTGGGCGGCGGAGGCCGAGAGGGGCTTCGACGTCGACGCCCTCAAGAAGCGCGGGCGAGGTCGTCCGGGTCGCGGCGCGGAGGCGTCTCAGGTCGTCACCGTCCGGCTCACTGCCGAGGAGCTCGCCGCCCTCGACAAGCGCGCCGCGCGTGAGCAGAAGAGCCGGTCCGACGTCATCCGGGACGCGATCGCGGCTGCATGAATGTTCACCCGTCTGCGCTGAAGCACGGGATAGCTGCTGTCGATGCGACGCGGGCGGCGACATTCGCGCTGTGGATCGAGGATCTCGACGACGAATCACCAGCGCGTCAGTTGCGTCTCGGGTTCGATTCGAGAGGTCGCCTCCTGGAGACGGTCGTTCTGATCTTCGACAGCGGCAACGAGCTCGTCATCCACGCCATGAAGGCGCGCCCGAACATGATCGACCTCCTGCCCTGAGTCGGCTCGCGCTCCCTCACCCGAGCTCCTTGCGCATCTGCACGGCCGTCGTCTCGTAGCCGAGCGACTCGTAGAGGCCCCGCGCGGTCGTGTTGAAGCCGAAGACGTTCAGCGCGAGAGCGCGGCCTCCGCGAGAGGACACGTGCTCCTCCGCCAGCAGCATCGCCGCGCGACCGAGGCCGCGCCCGCGCTCGGGGGCGTCGACCTGGACGTCCCACACCCAGAAGACGCCCTCGAGGTCGCTGGGGTGCGGGCCCAGCCAGATCGTGCCCACGGGCCGGTCGCCGTCGAGGATCGTGAGGACGTCGTGCCCGGGCGCCGGGACTCCCTCGGGGAAGTACTTCTCGTAGGAGACGTCGGCGTTGCGAGTCGCCGCGGACTCGTCATCGCCCGCGCGGATCCGATCGGCGATGTAGGCGGCGCGCTGCGTCCGCATCCAGACGGCGAGAGCGGAGGCGGACAGGGGCGAGAGCGAGACGGTCACCCCACCACGCTCGCACGCTCCACGCAGGTCCGCCATCAGGCGCCGCGACAGGTCCATCCGTCACAGACGGCCCGTCCACGCGAGTCGCACGGTCCGTCTGTGACCGATCGATCGTCACGAGCGCTCGGCGTGGGCCTTCTTGCCGTAGCGCGTCGCCAGGAACAGCACAGTGCCGACGACGACGTACGCGAGCGAGCCGAGCCAGACCTCGCCGGTCTGCTGGGTCAGCAGCACGATGCTCGCGATGATCGCCAGCACCGGCACCACCCGCGGGACCGAGAAGTGCTCGTGGTCGACCTTGTCCTTCTTGAGCACGAGCACCGAGACGTTCGCCGAGATGAAGACGAGCAGGAGCAGCAGCACGGTGGTCTCGGCGAGCGTTCCGACGTCTCCGACCAGGCTCAGCACGGCGGTGGCGACGCCGACCGCGAGGATCGAGACCCATGGGGTGCCGCGGTTCGGCAGCACGCGCGCGAGGGCGCTCGGCATGAGTCCGGAGGAGGCGAGGCCGAAGCCGACGCGGCTGGCCATCACCATGAACAGCAGGGCGCCGTTCGCGATGGCGACGAGCGCGATGAGGCCGAACAGCCATTCGGGCACCGCCACTCCGCTCGCCGAGACGACGTCGAGCAGCGGGCCGGTCGACGCCGCGAGCTCCTCGATGGGCAGCACGATGACGGCGCCGAGCGCGATCAGGAGGTAGACCACGGCGGCCGTGAACAGGGCGGCGAACAGGGCGCGCGGGTAGACCTTCGACGGGTTCCGCACCTCCTCGGCCATGTTCGCGGCGGCCTCGAAGCCGAGGAACGAGAAGAAGGCGACGATCGAGGCGGCGAACGCGCCCTGCAGCGGCGCGACGTCGGGGTTGAACTCGAAGATGCGCGACGGGTCGCCGTTGCCGCCGCCGAAGAAGATCGCGGCGCAGACGATCACGATGACGAGGCCGCTCACCTCGATGACCGAGGCGACGAGGTTCGCGGTCAGCGACTCCTTCACTCCGCGCAGGTTGATCAGCGTCAGCAGCAGGATGAAGACGATCGCGGTGGGAGCGGGCGGCACGTCGAGCAGCGCGCCGAGGTAGTCGCCGGCGAACGCGTTGGCCAGCGAGGCGGCGGTCGTGATCCCGGATGCCATCATCAGGAAGCCGACGAGGAACGACAGGTAGGGCTTGCCGAAGGCGCGGTCGGCGTAGCGAGCGGCGCCGCCGGCGTGCGGGTACTTGGTGATCAGCTCGGCGTAGGTGCCGGCGGTGAGCAGCGCGATGACCAGCGCGATCAGCAGCGGCAGCCAGATGACGCCTCCGACGTCGTTCGCCATCGTGCCGACCAGCGTGTAGATGCCGGCGCCGAGCGTATCGCCGACGATGAAGGCGAAGAGGAGGGGGCCGGTGATGACCTTCTTGAGCGATCCTCCGCCCTTCGAGGGGGCCGTTGCTGCGGTGTCCGTCGTTTCGGTCATCCGGATACTCCAGCGAGAGCGGAGCCGCGGCGCAACCCCGAGGGCACGATTGCTGCGAGATTTCTCACGCTCGAAACACGGAGGAGCGGGACATCACCGCGGCTCGACCGGGGGGACTTGCGTCGGCGTCGAGGGCGATGACGGACCCGGGCTCGGCGCCGACGTCGGACCGGACGTCGGAGCCGACGTCGGGATGCCGCTCCCCGGCCCGCCCGCTCCAGCGCCGAGGTTCCAGTTCCCCCCCCCCCCCGTCGTCGACGCCTCCGCTCGGGCAGGCGCACCGTCGTGGTACCGCCCCACACCACGGTGATGTCGACGGTGCAAGTCTCGACGAAGGTGAGCGACACCGGGGGAGTACGACCCGCGGTCTCCTGGATTGCGAAGCCGGCGTCGGCGCGGCCGCCGAGACCCCCTGTCAAGCCCGTCCGATGCGCCACGATGGGCGCACGCCCCGACGGATCGAGGACTCGAGTGAACGACGCCACCCCGCGCCACGGCATCGCCGAGCGCCTCTCGCGGCTCCTCCGGGTGCGGACCGTCTCGGCCGAGCTGACCGGCGCCGACGAGTTCGTCCACGTCCTCCGCGAGCTCTACCCGCTGCTCCACGAGCACCTCTCCCTCGAGCGGATCACCGACCGCGGGCTGCTCTACCGCTGGGCGGGTCGCGACTCCGACGCACCCCCGCTCGTGCTGATGGCCCACTTCGACGTCGTACCGGCCGAGGACGCCGCCGCGTGGACGCATCCGCCGTTCGAGGGGGCGATCGCCGATGGGGCCGTCTGGGGCAGGGGAGCGCTCGACGACAAGGGCCCGCTCGTGGTCGTGGTGGAGGCGGTCGAGAACCTGCTCGCGGCGGGCTTCGTCCCGGCCCGCGACGTCCTGCTGTCGTTCGGCGGCGACGAGGAGGTGCGCGGGGCGGCGGCGCAGGCGACCGCGGAGACCCTGCGCGAGCGCGGCGTCACTCCCTGGCTCGTGCTCGACGAGGGCAGCGCGGTCGTCGAGGCGCCGCTGCCGGGAGTCGTCGGGGCGGTGGCGATGATCGGGGTCGGCGAGAAGGGCGTGCTCACCCTGCGGCTCACGGTGCGCGGCTCGGGCGGGCACGCCTCCGCTCCGCCGTCGCTGACGGCGATCGGGCGGCTCGCGCGGGCCGTGACCCGGCTGACGCCGTCGACCTTCCCCGCGAGGGTCCCGGAGGCGCTCGCATCGTCGTTCGCGCTCCTCGCGACCCGGGCACCGGGACGTGCGGGCGCCGTCTACCGCGCTCTCGGCCGTCGTCCGCACCTCGCCGCCCCGGTGCTCGCGCGCCTCGGCGGGGAGGCGGCGGCGCTCGTGCGCACGACCCTCGCCCCGACGATGCTCTCCGGGGGAACGGCCGACAACGTCCTCGCGTCGGAGGCGACCGTGACGCTCAACCTGCGACTCGCGCCGGGGGAGACCGTGCAGAGCGCCATGGAGCGCGTGCGCCGCCGGGTGCGCGACCGCGAGGTGGCCGTCGAGGTCGTCGCGGGCGAGGACCCGTCGCCGCAGTCGCCCACCGACGGAGCGCCGTTCACCGCGATCCGAGCGGCGCTCGCCGTGTCGCATCCCGGAGCGGCGGTCGTCCCGTACGTGATCAACGCCGCCACCGACTCCCGGCACTTCCATCGGCATGCGCCCGCCGTCTACCGCTTCGCACCGCTCGTGATGTCGAGGGAGCAGCGCGCGGGCATCCACGGCGTCGACGAGCGCGTGGACGTCCTCGCCCTCGAGCGCGGCGAGGTCTTCCACCGGGCGCTGCTCGCGGGGCTGACCGCGTGACACGGGAGCGCGTCACCGCGCGGACTCTCGCCTCGGTCGTCGGCGTCCTCGTCGTGGTCGAGTTCACCAGCGGCGTGCTGCAGGGCTGGTACACGCCGATGCTGACCGACATCGCCCGGAGTCTCGACATCCGCGACGCCGACGTCAACTGGTTCGAGGGCGCCCAGCTGCTGCTCGCCGCTCTCGTCGTGCCGGCGTTCGCGCGGCTCGGCGACATGCTCGGCCACAGGCGGATGCTGCTCTGGTCGACCGCGCTGACGGCTCTCGCCTCCCTCGCGCTGCCGTTCACCGGCTCCTTCGCGCCGTTCCTCGTCGCGTGGGCGCTGCAGGGCTTCTACGTCGTGTGGCTGCCCCTGCAGATCGCGCTGATCTGGTCGCGATCGAGGAGCCTCGCGAACCGTGCGGCCGTGACCGCCGCCGCCGCGGGCCTCCTGGTCGGTGCGCTCGAGCTCGGCGCGATCACGGGCGCGCTGCTGGGCGGCGCGCTCGTCGGGACGCTGCCGCTGACGGTCGTGCTGCTGGTGCCGGCCCTGCTGGTCGTGCTGTGCTTCGTCGTGGTGCTGATCGGCGTGCAGGAGTCGCCCGATCCGGCCGGCGGGCGCTTCGACGGCGGTGGGCTGGCCCTCGTCTCGGCGGGCCTCGTCGGAGCTCTCGGCGGCCTGGGGCTGCTCCGCATCCTCGGCGCCGCGAGCCCGGTGCCGTATCTGCTTCTCGCCGCCGGGGTCGGGCTGCTCGCGGTCTTCGCCCGGTACGAGCTGCGGCAGGAGGAGCCGCTGATCGACGTGCGGATGTTCCGCTCGCCGGCGCTCGGCCCGGTCTTCCTCACCGCCGGGCTCTTCGGAGTGAGTGTACTCGGCGCTCAGGCCCCGCTCTCGACCTTCGCGCGCACCGACCCGGCCGTGCACGGCTACGGGCTCGGCACGACCGGCTTCACGACCTCTCTCATCATCGGCGTCTACCTGATCGCGATGATCGTCGGCGCGCTGCTCTTCCCGCCGATGGCCCGCGCCGTCTCGCCGCGCCGGACCCTGGTGGGCGCCTCGGTCCTGGTCGCCGCCGGCTTCCTCCTGCTGATCCCGCTGAACGCCGCCTACGCGAGCGTGACGGCCTGCATGGTCGTCGTCGGACTCGGCTCCGGAGCCCTCGTGGCCGCCCTGCCCGCCGCCGCGGCCGCCGCGGCGCCCGCCTCGCAGACCGGAGTCGCGACCGGCCTGACCAACTCGGTCAAGACCGTGGGCGGAGCGATCGCCTCCGCGGTCTTCGGCCTCGCCCTCGTGCAGGGCGCCTCGACCGCGACGGTCAGCCCCTTCGCGGGCTACGTCACGGTCTGGGCGGTCTGCGCCGGCACCGCCCTCGTCGCGGCCGTCCTGCTGCTGCTCGTGGTGCCGCGCGACGCGTTCACCGACGCCTCCGCCCCCGCGCCACCAGCCAGAACAGGTACGCCCCGCCGACAGCCCCGGTGACCAGCCCGACCGGCAGCTGCAGCGGGGCGAGCAGCCGCTGTGCGAGCACGTCGGAGGCGAGCAGCAGCGCCGCGCCGATCGCCATCGAGGCCGCCAGCGGGATGCCCGCCGAGCGGGTGGCGCGCCGGGCCAGCTGCGGGGCCGCGAGGGCGACGAAGCCGATCGGTCCGCTGACCGCGGTGGCGGTGCCGGTGAGGCCCGCGGCGAGCAGGAGGAGGAGCAGGCGGGTGCGGCGCAGCGGCACGCCGAGGCCCGTCGCCACCTCGTCGCCCAGCTCGAGCACGCGCAGGGCGCCGCGCTGCGAGGCGAGGAGCACCGCGAGGAGGCCCCCGGCGCTCGCGAGCAGGGCGACGTCGGCCCACGAGGTGGCCGACAGCGACCCGAACAGCCACAGCGTCGCCCCGCGCGCCACCTCGGTGGGTGCGCGGGTCAGGAGGTACTCGTTGACGGCCGAGAGGAGTGCGGCCAGGGCGATCCCCGCGAGGATCGTCCGCTCGCTCGCCAGCCCGGCGCCGCGGGTCAGGAACAGCACGATCAGCAGCGCGCCGACGCCGCCGGCCCAGGCGCCGAGCGCGGGGTTCGCCGGCGGCGTGAGCAGCACGAGGCAGACCAGCGCTCCCGACGCCGATCCGGCGCTGAAGCCGACGATGTCGGGGCTCCCCAGCGGATTGCGCGACAGCGTCTGGAAGACGGCGCCCGCGAGACCGAGTGCCGCGCCGACGAGCACCCCGGCGATCACCCGGGGGAGGCGCAGGTCGATCACGATGGCCGAGGTGCGCGGCGACGCCGTGCCGAGCAGGGCGTCGCGGACGTCGCCGAGGGACGTCTCGTACGACCCTCCGACGATCCCGGCCGCAGCGGCGAGGGCGATCACCGCGACGACGACCGCGAGGACCGTGCGCGGGCGCGTCATCGGCTCCTCCGCGGGCCCCGCGTCGCCAGGTGGAAGAGCAGCGGCGCCCCCACCAGCGCGGTGACGATGCCCACCTCGAGCTCGGCCGGCGCCGCGAGGATCCGGCCGAGCACATCGCTCGCCACCACGACCAGCGCGCCGCCCAGCACGGCCAGCGGCAGGCCGACGCGCAGATCCGGCCCGCTGACGCTCAGCACCAGATGCGCCACCAGGAGCCCGACGAACGCCAGCGGCCCCGCCGCTGCGGTCGCCGCCCCGCAGAGCAGGGTGATCGCGGCGCCCGCCCCGAGGATCACGACGGCGGGCCGCACGCCGAGCGCCCGCGCGGTGTCGTGTCCGAGCGCGAGCTGATTGAGGGCCGGCACGACGATCGCCGCGACAGCGAGACCGAGGAGCACGAAGGGCGACAGGGCGGTCGCGGTGTCGAGCTCCCGCCGCTCGAGAGATCCGACGACCCAGAACCGGTACGACTCGAACGTCTCCTCGTCGAGGAGGGTGACGATCCCGATCAGCGCGCCGAGGCAGGCGCTGAGGGCCACCCCCGCGAGGACGGTGCCGATCGGATCCCGCCCGTCGCCGCCTCCGACCAGGTGCACCAGCACCGCGGCCGCCGCTGCGCCGGCGAAGGCGAACCAGACGTAGCCGCCCGCGGTGCCCACGCCGAAGAACGCGATGGCGACGACCACCGCAGCGGAGGCGCCCGCGTTGACGCCGAGCAGGCCAGGGTCGGCGAGGCGGTTCCGCGTGACCGCCTGCATCAGCAGGCCGGCTGCTCCGAGCGCCGCGCCGACGAGCAGGCCGGTCGCCGTGCGGGGGAGGCGCAGGTCGCGCACGATCAGCGCGTCTGCGCTCGTTCCGCCGTGCAGAAGCGCGTCGAGGGCGGCGGGCACCGGCACCGGGCGCGATCCGACGGCGAGGCTCGCGACGACGGAGGCGGCCAGCAGCACCGCGAGGACGAGTGCGACGGCGGCGGTGCGGCGGGCCCTCCTCCGGGGCGCCGCGGCGGGCGTCGGGGCCTGTGCGGTCGAGACGTGCATTAGCTAAGGCTATCCTTACCTCGTGAACGTGACTTCCCGCCTCCTCCGTCCCTCCCTCCGCCGCACGGGTCTCGCCGCCCTCGCCACTGCCGCCGTGGTGGCGCTCGCCGGGTGCTCCGGCAGCGCCTCCGGCTCCTCGACACCGCCCGACGCCGAGGCCGGCTCGACGGGCGAGTGGACCGTGTCGCGCGTCATGGCCGAGGGGATGGGAGCCCCGGAGGAGGACGGCGTGTTCCCGCGCACCGTCGCCCACTACGCCGGAGAGACCGTGATCGACAGAGCGCCGACGCGGATCGCCGTCGTCTCGACCGGCCAGCTCGACGCGCTCCTCTCGCTCGACATCGTCCCCGTCGCCGCGACGCGCGCCGAGAACAGCGGTCTCGTGCCCGAGTACCTCGCCGACCGGGTCGAGGACCCCGCGGCGATCGCCGACATCGGCGAGCGGACCGAGCCCGACGTCGAGGCCATCGCGCAGGCCGACCCCGATCTGATCCTGATCAACTCGGTCCGCGGCGCCGACCTCTACGCGTCGCTCAGCGCGATCGCGCCCACCGTCGTGACGCTCGGCAACGGAGTGAACTGGAAGAGCGACCTCCTCCTCACCGCCGACGCGCTCGGCCGCGAGGGCGACGCCCAGGCGGTGCTCGACGGCCTGCACGACGACGCGGACGCCTTCGCCGCGACCCTCCCCGACGAGGCGCCGACCGTCTCGTTCCTGCAGTCGACCGGTGACCGGACGCGGATCATGGGCGTCCCCTCCTTCACCGGCGGCCTCGCCGAGGATCTCGGTCTCGCCCGCCCCGAGTCGCAGCGGTTCGACGACACCTCGCAGGAGATCAGTGCCGAGCAGCTCGAGCTGGCCGACGCCGACTGGATCTTCTACGCCGGTCAAGGCGACGGTCTCGCGCTGATCGAGGAGGCGACGCTCTGGCCGACGCTCGAGGCCGTCGCCGCGGGCACGGCCGTCGAGGTCGAGCTCGATCCGTTCTTCATGAACGCGGGCCCGATCGCCGCGCGCCTCGTGCTCGACACGGTGACCTCCACGGTCGACTGATCGGGCCTCTCCCGGACCCTCGCAACCTCTAAGCTGGATTGCTTCGTCGAGAGTGGAGCGGTCGCGGAGGAACGATGGGCAAGAAGCGCAATCAGGGACGATCCGGCGGCGGCAAGTCCGGCGGTTCAGGGGGCCAGGGAGGCGGGCGCACCGCCGAGACGGCGCTGATGGTGCGGTTCCGCAGCTGGTACCGCTCGCACCTCGCCGATGTCGCCGTGCTGCACGAGCACCTCGAGGTCGACGAGGCCGTCGAGGTGCTGACCGACCTGTTCGCGATGACCCGCGACCTGCGTCCGCGCGGCTCCTTCGCTCAGCCCGACGCCCAGCTCCTCGAGGCCGTCTTCGACCAGATCGAGGCCGATCTCTCGGGCGAGGAGAGCGAGGCCGATCTCGACGACACGCTCTTCACCGTCGCCGAGGTGGTCGAGCACTTCCTCGACTTCCTCACCGACGAGGACCTCTGGACCGGCACCGACGAGGAGCTCGACGAGTGCCAGGCGGTGCTCGACGAGGTCCTCGACCTCGCCGGCTCCTTCGTCGAGGCCGTCCTCGACGATCTGCTCGAGCTCGACGAGGTCCCCGCCGAGCAGATGCTCGCCGCCGTCCGCGCGACGGCCGTCGTCCACGCCGCGGATGTCGTCGTCGAGCACCTCGCGGCGAGCGACGACGCCACGGTGACCGAGCGCGCCGCGCGAGAGATCGTCGTCGAGGCGGGCATCGCCTCCGCCGGCTCGACCCCGAGCGACGACGCCGTCCGCATCCCCGTCTCGGCCTGGTGGGACGCGCTGGTCGCCTCCGCCGTGCTCGAGGCCGACGGAGCGCAGGCCGCCCTCGGCGAGTCCGCCCCGCTCTGGCGCAGCTCCGAGCCTCTCGAGGCGTGGGCCGAGCGGATCGCCTACCTGGCCCGCTTCCTCGGCCAGTGGATCCGCAGCGCGCAGGAGGCGCTCGCCGCCTCCGACACCGAGAACGGCGCCTTCTCGCCCCGCGAGCGCGCGATCACGACGACCGACGCTGTCCTCGTGCGCATCGCGGTCGCCTGCCAGGCCGAGATCCACCCGGGTCTCGTCGTCGGCGAGCTGGTCGACGAGCTCGCCGCGGACCTCGACGTCGCCCTCGACGAGGCGCTCGACGAGCGCGAGCGGATGGTCGGCGCGGCCGAGCGGATGCTCGACGACACCGCCGAGCTCGGTCTGCTGCTGCACGAGCCCGAGTTCGGCTACGTGGTCCCCGACGCGCTGAAGCCGGGCATCGCCTCGGTCGTGCGGGCGAGCATCGTGCTGCTGGGCGAGACCGACGCGACCCGCCTCGAGATCCTCGACGAGGCGACGGAGGACACCGCCTCCGTCTTCGCCCTCAAGGTCGCCCTGCTCGGAACCAAGCCGGCCGTCTGGCGCCGGCTCGAGCTGTCGTCGGAGTCGTCGCTGCGCGATCTGCATCTCGCGCTGCAGCTGTCGCTCGGCTGGACCGACGCGCAGCCGCACTTCTTCAGCGTCGGCGTGCCCGACGAGGAGGGCGCGCCGATCGGCTCGCCCGCCGACGCCGAGGAGCTCGGCCCGGACCTCGTCGACGAGTCGCAGGTCGCCCTCGCCGAGGTTCTCGACGGAGTCGGCGACGAGCTGTTCTACGTCTACGACCTCGAGGACGAGTGGCGCCACGTCATCCGCCTCGAGTCGGTCTCGCCGCTGCGCGCCGCGCTGCCGCGATGCACGGGCGCGCGGGGCGCTGCTCCGATCGATGCGCCCGGCGGCCCCGTCGCCTGGGCCGACACGGTCCGCGCCGCGACCGACGCCTCCTCTCCCGACCATGCGGAGGCGCTCGAGGCGCTGGGTCTCGCACCCGGCGCCTCGTTCGATCCCGCGGCGGTCGACGTGGACGGGATCAACCGCTCGCTCGGGCTGCTCCGCTCGGCGGTCTGAGCCGCCTCGAGGGTCTGAGCGCCAGGGCGTCTGAGCCGCTAGGGCGTCAGCAGCAGCTTGCCGATGTGGCTGGAGGCGCGCATCCGCTCGTGCGCGCGCTCCGCCTCGGCGAGCGGCACGACCTCGTCGATCACCGGCCGCACGGTTCCGTCGGCGACCAGCGGCCACACCTTCTCGCGGACCTGGGCGATGATGGCCCGCCGCTCCTCGAGCGGGCGGGCGCGGAGGGTCGTGGCGTGCACGGCCGCGCGGCGGCGCATCAGGCCGCCGATGTCGAGCGAGCCGGCCGCCCCCGACTGGTTGCCGATGAAGACGATCCGGCCGCCGAGCGCGAGAGCCTCGACATCGCGGGCGAGGTAGTCGCCGCCGACCGGGTCGAGGATCACATCGGCGCCACGGCCGCCGGTCGCCTCGGCGAGGCGCCCGACGAAGTCCTCCTCGCGGTAGTCGATCAGGATGTCGGCGCCCAGCGCACGGCAGGCGTCGAGCTTGCGCGCGCTGCCGGCCGTCACCGCGACCCGGGCGCCGATCGCGACGGCGATCTGGATCGCGGCCGTCCCGATGCCGCTGCCCCCGCCGTGGACGAGGACCGTCTCGCCCGCCCGGAGCCCGGCGACCATCACCAGGTTCGACCAGACCGTCGCGGTCGCCTCCGGCAGTGCCGCCGCCGAGACGAGCCCGACGCCGGCGGGGACCGGGAGGAGGAGTCCCGCGTCGACCACCGCGTACTCGGCGTACCCGCCGCCCGGCAGCAGCGCGCAGACCTCGTCGCCCTCGGCGGCCGACGTCGTGCCGGGTCCGAGCCCGACGACGGCGCCCGAGACCTCCATGCCGAGCACGGGGGAGGCGCCGGGCGGCGGCGGGTAGGCGCCCGCGCGCTGCGAGAGGTCGGCACGGTTGACTCCGGCCGCCGCGACGCGGATCAGCACCTCACCCGGCCCGGGCGACGGAGTGGGCACCTCCTCGAGCACGAGGCGGGAGTCGGGACCGGGCTGTTCGACGCGGATCGCAAGCATGCCGCGATGCTACGCCGCGCGGCTCGGCGCGCCTCCTGCACATCCGACGAGCGCCTGCACATCGCACCCCCGCGCGGCGTCAGGCGTGCTCCGCGAGGAACGCGAGCACCGCCTCCTTGAACCCGCGCGCCGGCACCGTGCTCGTGTGGTCGCGGCCCGGGACGCTGACGAAGCGCGCTCCCGCCTCCGCGGCCAGCCGCTCGCCTCCGGGCGCGATCGGGTCGGCGTCGCCGGTGACCAGCAGCATGGGCAGCTCCGGGTGCGTCCCGAGCTCCGGATGCGCCCCGCCGCGCACCCCGTCGGCGACCGCGACCAGCGCCGCGAGGTCGTTGCCCGCCACGCCCTCGGCCATGCCGATGAACGCGCGGGTGAAGCGGTCGTCGATCTCGCCGCCGTCGGCCGCTCGCGCCCGCGCCGCGTCGGCGTCGAAGTGCCGCAGCGGCTCGCCGACGGTGAGCCCGCCGAGACTCAGCGTCGCGAGGCGCTCGGGGTGCCGCAGCCCGAGGATCCAGCCCATCCGCGCGCCGAGCGAGTAGCCGAGGTAGTGCGGTTCGACCAGGTCGTAGGAGTCGAGGACGCGCACGATGTCGCCCACCATCACGTCGACTCCGTAGGCGTCGGCGCGGTGCGGCTTCTCGCTCGCGCCGTGCCCGCGCTGGTCGAGGGCGACGACGCGGTATCCGGCGCGGACCAGAGTCCGGAGCCACCCCGAGGTCTCCCAGTTCAGCACCGCGTGGGAGGCGAAGCCGTGCACCGCGAGCACAGTCAGCGCCCCCTCGTCGCCCACCGCGTAGGTGGCGATCCTCACTCCGTCATCGGCCACGACGAACACGGGGGAGGGGAACTCGATCACCCCACCACCCTGCCATCCCGCGGGAGGCGGTCAGCGCGCCGGGCGGGAGGAGCGCACGAACGGGACTGCGAGGAACAGACGCACTGGTCTGCCTCGCCCGGAGCGGATGCCGAGCACGAGGCAGAGCACGATGTTGAGCACGGCGAGGAGGAGGATCGCGGCGATGGTGAGCAGGGGCCAGTCGGCGCCGAGCGTGTCGCGCACCGACACGAGCGCGAGGTGCAGCGGGACGAGCATGAGCTGCAGGGCGAGATAGGTGAGCTGCCAGTTCACGGCGACGACGCCGTTGCGATCGCTCAGCGGGCCGGTCCGCCGCTTCGCCCCCCACGTCATCACGGTCGCGATGAGCGAGATGACGGGCGAGAGGATCACGAAGCCGGCCAGCGCCGCGAGACCGGCGAGCCAGACGGCGCGGGCGCCCCGGGCATCGCGCGTGCGGAACCGGGTCTCGTCGTCGTCCATCCGCCGTCGCCTCCTCGCGCCCCGTCCGGCGACGCGCCGGCCCCACCAGTCTCGCACCCGCCCCCTGGGGGACACGGGGGCTGGCCCCACCGTTCCGGGGGTTCCCCGGATGGGTGCCACGCCTCCGCCTCCGTAGCGTGGAGGCATCGCCGGAACGACCACGCCGGCACAGCGAGAGAAGGAGCATCCCCATGACCACCGACGCCGACACGACTCCGGCCGACCAGCGGCCCACCGAGAACCTCGGCACGACAGCCGTCCTCACGGAGCCGCAGCCGCAGCGCACGCCGGACCCCGAGCAGCAGAGCCTCCGCGCTCCGCACCCGGAGGCGCCCTACGGCACACCGCCCGCCCCCGCCGTCGCGACGGCGGCCCCCTCGTCGCCGTTCTCGCTGACGAGCCTCATCCTCGGTGTCACGTCGGTCTTCTTCGGCCTCACCGTGATCGCGCCGGTCGCCGGCCTCGTCTTCGGCATCCTGGGTCTGCGGCGCGAGCCCGCGGGCCGCACGCTCGCCATCTGGGGCATCGTGCTCAACGCCCTGATGATCGGCTTCGTCGCCCTCCTGATCGTCGGGATCGCGTTCTTCGGGCTCCTGATCCCGTTCGTCGCGATCGCGACCGGCACCGACTACAGCTGAGCCGGGCGATTCAGGCCAGGAAGGCGCGCAGCAGCGCGGCCGAGGCCTGCACGTGCTCCGACATCAGCCGCGCCGCCTCGTCGGCCCGCCCCGTCAGGATGGCCGTCACGAGGGCCCGGTGCTGCTCATCGGCGTGGGCGATGTTGCGCGGCAGCAGCGGGATGTCGTCCAGCAGCTCGTTGACCCGCATCCGGCTCTCGGCGACGAGCGGCAGGAGCGACGGGACGCCCGCCAGCTCCGCCACGGCGAGGTGCAGGCGGGAGTCGAGCCGCCGGTAGTCCTCGGGGCTCGCCGCCTCCACGTCGGCGAGCGCCTCGAAGAGCCGGCCGCGATCGGCCGCCGTCAGATCGGCCGCCGCCGCGAGCCGCGCGGCGCCGACCTCGAGGATCTCGCGCAGCCCGACCACGTCGTCGATCTCGGCCCGGTCGAAGCCGCGGCGCCCCGGCACCTCCGCCTGAGGCAACTCGTCGGCGACGAAGGTGCCGCCGTAGCGGCCGCGCCGGACGCTGAGGTAGCCGGCGTCGGCCAGCGACGAGATCGCGTCGCGCACCGTGTCGCGACCCACGCCCAGTCGCGCGGCGAGCTCGCGCTCGGCGGGCAGCCGCTCGCCCGGCGCGACCAGCCCGAGCTTCACGGTCTGCATCAGGCGCTGCACGGTCTCCTCGAACGAGTTGCCGGTGCGCACGGGGCGCAGGACCGCCTCCTCGGCGCTCGCGCCAGGGGCCGCGGCCTCGTCACCCCCGCCGGCCACGCCGATCACTCCGGAGTCACGTACGCCGACGAGATACCGCCGTCGACGAGGAACGTCGACCCGGTGATGAAGGAGGCGTCGTCGCTGGCGAGGAACGCGACCGCCGCGGCGAGCTCCTCCGGCTCGGCGAACCGGCCGACCGGGATGTGCACGAGTCGGCGCTGCGCCCGCACGGGATCCGCAGCGAACAGCTCCTGCAGCAGCGGCGTGTTCACCGGCCCCGGGCAGAGCGCGTTGACGCGGATGCCCTGCCGGGCGAACTGCACGCCGAGCTCGCGGCTCATCGCCAGCACGCCGCCCTTCGAGGCCGTGTAGCTGATCTGCGAGGTGGCCGAGCCGAGCACCGCCACGAAGGACGCGGTGTTGATGATCGATCCGCTGCCCTGCCGCGTCATGTGCCGCAGCGCCGCCCGGCAGCACAGGTAGACCGACTTGAGGTTGACGTCCTGCACCCGCTCCCACGCGGGCAGCTCTGTGATCTCGATCGAGTCGTCGTCGGGGGGCGAGATCCCGGCGTTGTTGAAGGCGATGTCGACCGAGCCGTAGGCGTCGACGGCGGCCTGGAAGAGCGCGTCGACCTCGGCCTCGCTCGTCACGTCGACCTTCACGAACAGCCCGCCGAGCGCCTCGGCCACCTCGGTGCCGCGAGCCTGGTCGACATCGGCGATGACCACGCGGGCGCCCTCGCGGACGAAGCGCGTCGCGGTGGCGAGGCCGATCCCGCTCGCGCCGCCGGTGACGACCGCGACCTTGCCGGCGAGGCGCTGCCCCAGGTCGAGCGGGGTGGTGTCGAGAGGAGGGATCGCCATGGTCGGCCTTTCGGGGTCGGTGCAGAGGAGGCAGTGCGGGGGATGGTGGGAGGAGTCGCGGCCTCAGTCGGCCGCGAAGAAGATGTTCTTGGTCTCGGTGAAGCCCAGCGCCGCGTCCGGCCCGAGCTCGCGCCCGAGGCCCGACTGCTTGAAGCCGCCGAAGGGCGTGGAGTACCGCACCGACGAGTGCGAGTTGACCGAGAGGTTGCCGCTCTCGACCGCCCGCGACATCCGCAGCGCCCGCCCGAGGTCGCGGGTCCAGATCGATCCCGAGAGGCCGTAGTCGGAGTCGTTCGCGAGGCGGACCGCGTCGGCCTCGTCCTCGAACGGCAGCACCGAGACGACGGGCCCGAAGACCTCCTCGCGCCATACGGCGTCGCTGCTCGAGGGAAGCAGCACCGTCGGCGGGAACCAGAACCCCGCCCCGATCGGGGCCGAGCCGCGGAACGCCACGGGCGCCCCCTCCGGAACGAACGACGCGACCCGCTCGTGGTGGGCGGCCGAGACCAGCGGACCCATCTCGGTCGCCTCCTCGCGCGGATCGCCGACGACGACGCCCTGCACCGCGGGCTCGAGCAGCTCGAGGAAGCGGTCGAGGACGCTGCGCTCGACGAGGATGCGGCTGCGCGCGCAGCAGTCCTGCCCGGCGTTCTCGAAGACGCCGTAGGGGGCCGTGGCCGCCGCCCGCTCGAGGTCGGAGTCGGCGAAGACGATGTTCGCGCTCTTGCCGCCGAGCTCGAGCGTGACCCGCTTGACCTGCTCGGCGCAGCCCGCCATGACCCTCTTGCCGACGCGCGTCGATCCGGTGAAGACCACCTTGCGCACCAGCGGATGCGTCACGAAGCGCTCGCCGACGACGTCGCCCCGGCCGGGCAGCACCTGGAAGAGCCCCTCCGGCAGCCCCGACTCGAGCGCCAGCTCGGCCAGGCGGAGGCTGGTCAGCGGAGTCCACTCGGCCGGCTTCAGCACGACGGCGTTGCCCGCGGCGAGCGCCGGCGCGAAGCCCCACGACGCGATCGTCATCGGGAAGTTCCACGGCGTGATGATGCCGACCACGCCGAGCGGCTCGTGCACGGTCACATCGAGTCCGCCG
This sequence comes from Rathayibacter sp. VKM Ac-2803, assembly GCF_009807175.1. Taxonomy (NCBI): domain Bacteria; kingdom Bacillati; phylum Actinomycetota; class Actinomycetes; order Micrococcales; family Microbacteriaceae; genus Rathayibacter; species Rathayibacter sp. VKM Ac-2803. The sequence goes on from NZ_WUCD01000001.1 coordinate 2,002,423, forward strand.
GCGACCGGGATCTGCGCGCCCAGCAGCCGCTCGGGGGCGGCGGAGGCGTACTCGAGCACGTCGCGCACGTGCCCCGCCTCCCAGCGGGACTGGGTGATCGGGTGGCCGGAGTTGCGGGTCTCGAGCGCGGCCAGCTCCTCGATCGCGCCGTCGACGGAGGCGGCGAAGCGGCGGAGGGCGCGGGCCCGGTCGACGGGGGCCAGGGCGGCCCAGGCGCGCTGGGCGACGTCGGCGCGGGCGATGGCGGCGTCGACGCCGCCCAGATCGACGAGCGCGATCTCGTCGAAGGCGGCTCCGGTCGAGGGGTCGACGAGGGACTGCGTGCTCATGCGTGTGTCGCTTCCGCGCTGGGGGTCGCGCGGTGGGCGAGTGCCGCCGCGACGAGACCGGTGAAGAGGCGGGCGTCCGAGGCGTCCTCCTCCGGGTGCCACTGGACACCGAGGGCGAAGCGCCGCCCGGGCACCTCGAGCGCCTCGATCGTGCCGTCGGCCGTGCGCGCCGCCACCTCGAGGCCGTCGGCCACCCGGTCGACCGCCTGGTGGTGGTAGACCTGCGCGCGCACCGAGTCCTCGCCGAGGAGCCCGCGCAGCCGCGACTCCGGCTCGACCGCGACGTCGACGTGCGAGAAGACGCCGCCGCCCGCCTGGTAGCGGCGGTCGCCGACCAGATCGGGCAGGTGCTGGTGCAGCGTGCCGCCGAGGCTGACGTTCAGCAGCTGGGCGCCGCGGCAGATGCCGAGGAACGGCACGTCGCTCTCGAGGGCGGCGCTCACCAGCAGGTCCTCCCAGGCGTCGCGCTCGGGGCGGGGCGCGTCCGTCTCGGGGTGCGGCTCCTGTCCGTAGCGAGCGGGGTCGATGTCCTTGCCGCCGCAGACGATGAGCCCGTCGAGCCGGTCCACGACGGCGCGCGCCGTCTCGGCCGAGGCGGGCTGAGGAGGCAGCAGCAGCGCCACGCCGCCCGCTCTCGTCACCGAGTCGATGTAGTTCGCGGGGAGGAAGGACGCCTCGACGTCCCACACTCCCGACACCGCTCGCTCGCGGTAGGTGGTGAGCCCGATGATCGGCCGCGGCGCGACCGGGGCGCCGGAGTAGTCAGAGGCGTTCAAAGCCGCGCACCCTCTCCCAGTCGGTCACCGCCGCGTCGTACGCCGCGAGCTCGACCCGCGCGTTGTTGACGTAGTGGTCGACGACCTCGTCGCCGAAGGCCGCCCGCGCGAGGGCGGAGTGCTCGAACAGGTCCGCGGCCTCGCGGAGCGTCGTGGGGACCCGCGGCGCACCCGACGTGTAGGCGTTGCCGGTGCAGACCTCCTCGAGCTCCAGCTCGTTCTCGATCCCGTGCAGGCCTGCCGCGATCAGGGCTGCGACGGCCAGGTACTGGTTGACGTCGCCTCCCGGCACGCGGTTCTCGACGCGCATCCCCGGGCCGTGGCCGACCACGCGGAGCGAGCACGTGCGGTTGTCGAGACCCCAGGCGACCGCGGTCGGCGCGAAGGAGCCGTCGACGTAGCGCTTGTACGAGTTGATGTTCGGGGCGAAGAAGAGCGTGAACTCGCGCATCGCTGCGAGCTGCCCCGCCAGGTAGTGGCGGAACATCGCCGACATGCCGTGCTCCCCCTCCGCGTCGGCGAACACCGGCGTGCCGTCGGTGCCGCGCAGCGAGAGGTGGATGTGGCAGGAGTTGCCCTCGCGCTCGTTGAACTTGGCCATGAAGGTCAGGCTCTTGCCGTGCTTGTCGGCGATCTCCTTGGCCCCCGACTTGTAGATCGAGTGGTTGTCGCAGGTCACCATCGCGGTGTCGTACTTGAAGCCGATCTCCTGCTGGCCGAAGTTGCACTCGCCCTTGATGCCCTCGCAGTAGAGGCCGGCGCCCTCCATCGAGACTCGGATGTCGCGCATCAGCGGCTCCATGCGGGTCGACGCGAGCAGCGCGTAGTCGATGTTGTAGTCGCTCGCCGGGGTCAGCTCGCGGTAGCCCTTCTTGAACGCCTCGCGGTAGGAGTCGTCGAAGACGATGAACTCGAGCTCGGTCGCGACGAGCGCCTCGAGCCCGCGCTCGGCGAGGCGGTCGAGCTGGGCCCGGAGGATCTGCCGCGGCGCCTCGCCGACCGGCGCCTCGTCGAGCCAGGTCAGGTCGGCGGTCACCATCGCGGTGCCGGGCAGCCAGGGTGCGAGCCGGAGGGTCGAGAGGTCGGGGACCATCGCCATGTCGCCGTACCCGCGCTCCCAGCTCGAGATGGCGTAGCCGGCGACGGTGTTCATCTCGACGTCGACCGCGAGGAGGTAGTTGCAGCACTCGGCGCCGTGCTCGGCGACCTCGTCCTGGAACAGCCGCGCCGAGATGCGCTTGCCGACCAGGCGCCCCTGCATGTCGGTGAAGGCGACGATGACGGTGTCGATCTCGCCCGCGGCGATGAGCTCGTCGAGCCGCTCGAGCGTGAGCATTCCCCGCTTCGTCGCGGTCTGCGGGGTGCCGGCTGTGCTCATCGTCTGCCTCCGGGTGCTGGCTCCGCCGGTCGGCCGAGAGGAGGCGCATGGTCGGATCGGGGACCATTAGACCACAGGGCGGCGTGGGCGAGGGATCGTGTCGTCAGCGACCAGGTCGCCGTCTGGCGAGGGTTTTACCTCGCCGAAACACCATTGGCCTTCACAGCGTCCATTGAGGTCCCTATGCTCGGTCGCGACGACCCGAGGAGACCCGATGACCCAGCAGTCCGACGCCCCGCAGTCCCCGTCGAAGGCCCGAACGAAGAGCCCCGACTCCGCCAACGTGACGAGCACCGCCGGCGTGAGCTACCGCAAGGCCGAGGAGGGCTACTTCGAGAAGCGCACCCTCCGCCGCTCGGCCGGCGTCTGGGGCCTCTGGGGTCTCGCGGTCGCCGCGGTCATCTCGGGCGACTTCTCGGGCTGGAACTTCGGCATCGACTTCGCCGGCTTCGGCGGGATGCTGATCGCCTTCGCGATCCTGGTGGTGATGTACTACGGCCTCATCTTCTCGATCGGCGAGATGTCGGCCGCGATGCCGCACACCGGAGGCGCCTACTCATTCGCCCGGTCGGCCATGGGCCCGTGGGGCGGTCTCGTCACCGGCCTCGCCGAGACGATCGAGTACGTCGCGACGACCGCCGTGGTCGTCTTCTTCTCGGCCCAGTACGCGAACGGAGTGACGAGCGAGCTGCTCGGCTTCGACCTCTCGGGCGCGATGTGTATCTGGTGGCTCGTCCTCTACATCGTCTTCGTCGCCCTGAACTCGGCGGGCGCGGCGATCTCGTTCCGCTTCGCCATCGTCGTCTCGATCGTCTCGATCGCGATCCTGCTGGCCTTCTCGGTGATGGCCCTCCTCTCGCCCGCGCTCGACTGGTCGAGCCTCTGGAACATCGCTCCCGACGAGGGCCAGACCGAGTTCCTCCCGCACGGCGTGATCCCGATCCTGTTCGCGCTGCCCTTCGCGATGTGGTTCTTCCTCGGCATCGAGGAACTGCCGCTCGCGGCCGAGGAGGCGCACGACCCGGTCCGCGACATCCCGCGCGCCGGATTCTGGGCCCGCGGCACCCTGATCGTCACCGGCCTGCTCGTGCTGTTCCTCAACACGGCGCTGATCGGCTCCGAGGACATGGGCGTCTCGGCCGAGCCGCTGCTCGACGGCTTCCGCGCGATGGTCGGCGACGGAGCAGCCGCGGTGCTCGCCCTGTTCGCGCTCGTCGGACTGCTCGCCTCGCTCCAGGGCATCATGTTCGCCTACGGCCGCAACATGTACTCGCTCTCGCGGGCCGGCTACTACCCGCGGGTGTTCTCGCTGACCGGCAAGCGTCAGACTCCGTGGATCGCGCTGACGGTGGGTGCAGCGATCGGGTTCGTCGCGCTGGTGGTCGTCGACCTGCTCGGGCGCGTCTCGCCCGACGGAGCGGGTGCCGTCGCGGGCGCCATCGTCCTCAACATCGCGGTCTGGGGAGCGGTCGTCGCCTACTTCCTGCAGATGGTGTCGTTCGTGCTGCTGCGCCGGCGATTCCCGAACGCGGTCCGCCCGTACAAGAGCCCGTGGGGCCTGCCGGGCGCGATCATCGCCGCCCTTATCAACGTGCTGATCTTCTTCGGCTTCCTGCTGAACGAGGTGTTCCAGCCCGCGATCATCGCGATCGTCGTCGTCTACGTGATCATCCTGATCGGCTTCGCCGTCTGGGGCCGCAAGCGCCTCGTGCTCTCGCCCGAGGAGGAGTACGCCCTGAGCGGCGGACTGCACGCCGCCCCGAGCATCCCGGAGCCGGACCGCGTGGAGTAGGTCCTCAGGCGCCGCCGCCGCGGCTGTCGTGCTGCGGGTCGAACGCGACGGGCCGGTACCCGTCGCTGACGACCGCGCGCACGACGAGGAGGAGTGCGGCGGCGCCGAGCACGGCGAGGAGGAGCAGGAGGACGAGCATGAGGAGTCCGATCGAATCGAGAAAGCGGCCACTTCCGGCCGTTCCCTCGAGAGTGGCCCTCGACAGGCCCGTCCTGCGCGGCACTCAGCAGTCCACTCCGCCGCAGGAGGCTCGGACCATCCCAGTCGGCCGCAGGTGGCCTGGCCTGAGCCCGTCCCGACCCGCGGCGTAGGCTGGCAGGAGCAGTTCGCGGACCCCCTGCACTCCCGGGGCCGCACGACGACAGCAACGGAGCTGACGTGACCCTCGCCACGAGCACCCTCCCCGACGACCAGCCGGAAGGACGCGACCTGACCACCACCGCACCGGGCACCCCCGCGGAGCCCGCCCCCGCCGTCCGCACCGAGACCGACTCCCTGGGCTCGCTCGAGATCCCCGCCGACGCGTACTGGGGCATCCACACCGCCCGCGCCCTCGACAACTTCCCGATCTCGAAGCGCCCGATCTCGATCTACCCCGACCTGGTCAGGGCGCTCGCCACGGTCAAGCTCGCCGCCGCGCGGGCCAACACCGAGATCGGCAGCCTCTCGCGAGACAAGGCCGGGCTCATCGAGGCCGCCTGCCGCCGCATCATCGACGGCGAGTTCCACGACCAGTTCGTGGTCGGCGTGATCCAGGGCGGAGCCGGCACCTCGACGAACATGAACGCCAACGAGGTCGTCGCGAACGTCGCCCTCGAGATCGCCGGCCGCCCCCGGGGCGACTACGCATTCCTGCACCCGCTCGACGACGTCAACCGCAGCCAGTCGACCAACGACGTCTACCCGACGGCGATCAAGATCGCGATGACCTGGTCGCTCCGGCGCCTCCTCGACGAGCTCGCCCTGCTCCGGCAGTCGTTCTCGCACAAGGCGGTCGAGTTCGGCCACGTGCTCAAGATCGGCCGCACCCAGCTGCAGGACGCGGTGCCGATGACGCTGGGGCAGGAGTTCCACGGCTTCGCCACCACGCTCGGCGAGGATCACGCCCGCCTCTCCGAGACGATCTGGCTGCTCGCCGAGGTCAACATCGGCGCGACCGCGATCGGCACCGGCATCACCGCGGATCCGCGGTACGGCGCCGCCGCGGTGCGCCACCTCAACGAGATCACCGATCTCGACCTCGAGATGGCGCAGGACCTCGTCGAGGCCACCAGCGACACCGGAGTGTTCATGTCGTTCTCGAGCGCCCTCAAGCGCTCCGCGATCAAGCTCTCCAAGATCTGCAACGACCTGCGGCTGCTCTCCTCCGGCCCGCAGGCGGGCTTCGGCGAGATCAACCTGCCGCCCCGCCAGGCGGGCTCGAGCATCATGCCGGGCAAGGTGAACCCGGTGATCCCGGAGGTGGTCAACCAGGTCGCGTACTCGGTGGCCGGCGCCGACGTCACCGTCACCATGGCGGCCGAGGCCGGGCAGCTGCAGCTCAACGCCTTCGAGCCGGTGATCGCGCACTCGCTCCTGCAGAGCATCACCTGGATGACCCAGGCCTGCCTGACCCTCCGCATCAACTGCATCGACGGGATCACGGCCAACGAGGACCGCCTCGAGGCGATGGTCGCCTCCTCCGTCGGAGTCGTGACCGCGCTGACCCCGAGCATCGGCTACACCGCCTCCGCCGCCATCGCCAAGGCGGCGCTGGCGACCGGCCGCAACGTCGCCGACCTCGTCGTCGAGGCCGGCCTCATGTCGCGCGAGGAGGTGCTGCGGCTGATCTCGCCCGCTCGCCTCTCCGGGATCGAGGCGATGACCGCGGCGATCCCGATCATCCCGCCCGAGCAGTGAGGGCCGCGCGCCAGAGGTGCATGCCGGCGTAGCTGCGCCACGGCGCCCAGCCGTGGCCCCGCTCCGCCAGCGCCCGCGCCTCGGACGGCAGCCCGATCGCCGACGCCCCGGCCCGCAGCGCGAGGTCGCCGGTGAGCAGGACGTCCGGATCGCCGGTGACCCGCATGGCGACGTAGCCGGCGGTCCACGGCCCGATCCCCGGCACCGCGAGCAGCTGCTCCGAGAGCTCGTCCCGGCTCCCGCCCGCGTCCAGCCGGAGAGCGCCCTCGGCGAGCAGAGCGCAGACGCGCAGGACCGTGTCGATCCGTCGCGCGGGCCCGCGCAGCACCTCCGCCCCGCGGTCGGCGATCACGGCGGCGGAGGGGAACGAGCGGGTGATCGAGCCCGTCGCGATCTCGGCCGGCAGCTCGTCGCCGAGGGCCTCGACGAGGCGGCCCAGCGCGGTGCGCGCGGCGGCGACCGACACCTGCTGACCGAGCAGCGTGCGCACGAGGGTCTCGTCGGCGTCCACCGAGCCCGGGAGCCGGATCCCCGGGGCCGCGGCGACCAGCGGCGCGAGCGCGGGGTCGGCCGAGAGCGCCTCGTCGATCGCCCGGGAGTCGGCGTCGAGATCGAGCAGCCGGCGCACGCGGGCGACCAGCGGGCCTGCATCGGCGAGCGAGGCGAGGGTGGCGGTGCACCGCACGACGTCGCCGTCCCGCTCCAGCCTCGCGACGGCAGGACCGCCGGGGAGCGCGAGGGCGCGCGAGTAGACGCCGGGTGACGCCTCCTCGAGCCCCGCCACCGCGCGGTCGCCGAGGAAGGCCAGCACGCCCGCGTCGAACGGCGCGCGCACCGGGAGCCGGAGCCGGAGCGTCGTCGCGCCCGCCCGCGCCTCGGTCTCGGAGCGATCGGCGCGGGCACTCGCGCGCAGGGCGCTGGGCGTGCGCTCGTACACCTCGGCGAGCGTCGCGTTGAACTGCCGGATGCTCGTGAATCCCGCCGCGAAGGCGACGTCCGAGACCGGGAGCTCGGTCCCGGTCAGCAGCAGCCGGGCGGTCTGCGCCCGCTGCGCGCGGGCCAGGGCGAGCGGAGGCGCGCCCAGCTCCTCCCGGAGGATGCGGCCGAGGTGCCGCGCTCCGTAGCCGAGCCGGGCGGCGAGGCCCTCGACGCCCTCGCGGTCGACGACCCCGTCGGCGATGAGGCGCATCGCCCGGGCCGCGGTGTCGTCGCGGAGGTTCCACTCCGGGGAGCCGGGGGTGGCATCGGGCAGGCAGCGCTTGCAGGCCCGGAGCCCCGCCTCGTGCGCGGCGGCCGCCGTGGGGTAGAAGCGCACGTTCCCGGGCCGCGGCGTCGTCGCGGGGCAGCTCGGCCGGCAGTAGATCCCGGTCGAGTGCACGCCGGTGATGAAGCGGCCGTCGAAGCGGGAGTCGCGCGAGGCGACGGCGCGGTAGCGCTCCTCGAAGAGCGGATCGGCGGGCATGCCTCGAGCCTGTCACGCGCGAGGCGGCTCCGATCGCGGGAATCGGACACGGACCGCGCCCGACGCGGGTGCTGCGCGTTCAGAACCGAGGTCGGGAGTCGCTCACGGCGGCGGTGGAGCCCCCACGGCCGCCCTGACCCTCGGTTCTGCACGCGCGCCGCTGTCAAGCACGGCGGCCGGACCGCGCCGGTGCCCTACTCTCGGACCCCATGAGCGCCTATCCGCCGCCGGCCCCGCCCGCCCGCCCCTCCGTCGTGCCGACCGTGCTCGGCGCCATCGGCGTCGCGCTGCTCGGGATCCTGCTGCTGATCGTCCTCGCCTACGTCGTCCTCGGCCTCGGCGCGAGCGCCGCCGCCGTCTGCGCCGTGATCGCGCTCGTGCCGCTCGCCGTCGTGCTCGCCGGGGTGCGCTGGGTCGACCGCTGGGAGCCGGAGGCTCCGCTCGGCCTGTGGTTCGCGTTCCTCTGGGGCGCCGCCGGCTCGGTGGCGATCGCGCTGCTGGTCGACCTCGGCGTGCAGATCGCGGTGTACGCCTCCGGATCGCAGCCCAGCGACTCGGACTTCGTCGGCGCCGTCATCCAGGCGCCGCTCGTCGAGGAGACGGCCAAGGGCCTCGGTGTGCTGCTGGTCCTGCTGATCTGGCGCCGAACGTTCGACGGCCCGGTCGACGGCATCGTCTACGCGGCGGTCGTCGCCTCGGGCTTCGCCTTCGTCGAGAACATCCTCTACTTCGGCAGTGCGCTGGTCGAGGGCGGCCTGGGCTCGCTCGCCGTGACGTTCTTCCTCCGCGGTGTGCTCTCGCCCTTCGCCCACGTGCTGTTCACCGCCTGCACCGGCGCTGCGCTCGGTTTCGCCGTGCGTCGGCGCGGAGCCGCGGCCGTGCCGATCGTCCTGCTCGGCCTGACGCTCGCCGCCTTCCTTCACGCGCTCTGGAACGGCTCCTCGTTCCTCGTCTCCGACTGGTTCGGGTTCTACGGAGTGGTCCAGGTGCCGCTCTTCGTCGTCGCGGTGGTCGTCGTGGTGCTGCTGCGCCGACGCGAGCGGGCGGTCACCCTCGAGCGCCTGGGCGACTACGCGGCCGCGGGCTGGCTCTCGCCGGCCGAGGTCCGCATGATCGGCACCGCGGAGGGGCGCCGCACCGCGCTGCGCTGGGCGCGCACCGCGGGCAGCGACCGGCCCCGGGCGATGACCGGGTTCATCCGCACGGCGACGCGCCTCGCGCACCTCCGCCAGCACACGATCGTCGGTCGCGGCGGCCGGGCGGCGGCCGTCGACGAACAGGTCCTGCTCGACGAGCTCGTGGCCCGTCGGGCGGCGCTCACGCGCTGACGAGGAGCGCCGAGCGCCGGCGCAGGTCGACCAGCGCCACGATCGCGGCGGCGAGGCAGACGGCCGCCACCGCGGGTGCGACCAGGTCGATCGAGGCCTCGAGACCGAGCGCGGTCGCCAGTGCCCCCGCGACGACCGCGGTGATCGCCTGGCCGAGGTAGCTCAGGAGGTACACGGCCGAGATCATCGAGCCGCGGTGCTCGGCGGGCGCGGCCCGGCCGACCAGCGCGAGACCGCCCGAGAAGCTCAGCGAGTAGCCGACGCCGCTGACGACGGCGAACGCGAAGAACAGGGGGAGGGACCCGCTCGCGGCCGTCCACTCCAGCAGCCCGAGCGAGACGACGGCGACCAGCGCGCCGGCGATGACGGCGACGTGCGCGGGGACCCGCTGGATCGCGAGCGCGGTGGCACCGATGACGAGGGCCGAGAGGGCGAGGACCGATCCGGTGACGAGCAGATCCGTGGTGCCCGTCAGCTCGCGCACCATCACGGCGCCGAGCGAGAGCACCAGCGCGCCCACGGCGTACGCCACGGTCACAGCGAGGGTCGCGGAGGCGTACGCCATCCGCAGCCCCGACGGCACGTGGGGGAGTCGCGGGCGCCACGGCCGCGCCGCCGGGGGTCGGTCGTCACGGCTCAGGGCGAGCAGCGCGAGGGTCGCGAGGCCGACCACGGCGAGCACCCAGAAGCTGAGCCGGAGGGGGAGGGGCGCGTACTGCGCGAGCGCTCCCGAGAGCAGCAGCGAGAGTGCGAGGCCGGCGGCCGTCGAGACTGTCGTCAGCGACGACGGGAGCCGCGGGTTCTCCGAGACGTTGTTGTCGACGAGGGAGGCGCTCGCCGCCCCCAGCGCCAGCGCCGTGCCGAGACCCTGCAGGCTCCGGCCGACGTAGAGCAGCGCGACGCCGTCCGCGAGCGAGAACGCGAGCGCCGAGGCCGAGATCAGGGCGATGCCGATCAGCATCGTGCGCCGACGGCCGATCACGTCCGAGAGGTCGCCGACCACGAGCAGCGCGAGCAGCAGCACGACCGGGTAGGCGCCGAAGACCGTCGTGATGACGACCGGCGAGAGGCCCCACTCCGCCGCGTAGCTCGGGTAGAGCACCGAGGGGGAGCCGCTCGACCACAGGCACAGCGCCAGCACCAGGGTCGAGACCCAGAAGCTGCCGCGGCGGCCGAGACGCACGGGCCGCGGCATCAGGCCGCTGCGGCGGTGCGCACCCGGCGCTCGCCGGCGGTCACCGGCACCGCGAGGCGGTTCTGCGCGGGCGGGAGCGGGCAGTTGTAGTGCGGTGAGAAGCCGCACGGCGGGATGTAGGCCCGGTTGAAGTCGAGCAGCACGGGGCCGGGCGTCCCGGCGTCGGCGGCGCCGTCGAGGCGCTGCACGACGAGGAAGCGCCCGACAGGGTAGCTGCTCAGCTCGGGGTCGTCGCTCCGATTGGTCGGGTCGCCGAACGGGACCAGCAGCGAGCCGCCGTCGTCGAAGGCCGCGACCGTGTACTCCCGCGCCCGGCCGTCGTCGACCAGCGAGAAGGTGATGTCGCCGGGCACCACGAGGTCGCGGGTCGCCCCGTTGTCGCGCAGGTGCTCGAACGGGATCGTGCGCTCCTCGTCCACCGGCTCGAACCACGCCTCGAGCACCCAGGCCGCATCGAAGGGGAACGTCTCGATCGTGTCGAAGGCGCGGATCGCCTCCGAGGCCGCGTCCCAGACGCGGTAGCCGTACTCCTCTTCGCCGGTCTCGAGGCTCGGGCGGCGCATCCGCGTGAGGGTGGCCGTCGGGCCGTGGCCCGCGAGCGCGGCCTCGTCGTCGACGCTCTCGCCGGCGGCGAGCCAGCGGGTCTCGACGAGGGCGAGGTCGCCGCGGGGACCGGTGACGCGGGCGGCGCGGCGCATCAGCCACGCCTCCCAGCCGGCGCGGGCCGACTCGGTCAGGTCCATCGAGGCTCGGGAGGGGGCGGTGATGCTGCTCGTCGACGACATGCCTCCTGCAACGCGCGAGAGCGTCGATCCCTTCCTCATCTGCTCGGCCCTGCAGATGAGATCCCTCTCATCCTCGTCTCACACCGGGCTTACGGCGCCCCGGGAGTCTCGGATCACGGGTCGAGGACCCGCCGCCGCCTCCGGGCCGCGTCCGCCGCCGAGGGGAACGCTCATGGTCATCCGCATCGCCCTGTACTCGCACGACTCCGTAGGGCTCGGGCACGTGCGCCGCAACGTCGCCCTCGCACACGCTCTGAACACGGCGCTGCCCGAGCTGCTCGGCGAGGAGGTGACGGGGATGCTCATCACGGGCCAGTCCTCGGCGACGGCCTTCGAGGCGCCTCCCGGCTGGGACTGGCTCGCCCTGCCGGGCGTGACCACTGGCGAGGACGGCTACCGCCCGCGCCACCTCGACCTCGAGCTCCGCACCCTCACCGATCTGCGCGGGGGAGTCGTCGGCGCCTCGCTCGCCGCCTTCGCACCCGACCTCGTGATCGTCGACCGCCATCCCTTCGGGGTGCACGGCGAGCTCGAGCCGGCGCTCCGAGCGCTGCGCGCGGCCGACCCCTCGGCCGTCGTCGTGCTCGGCCTCCGCGACGTCCTCGACCGCCGCTCCGCGACGCGGGCGGAGTGGAAGGCGGTGGGAGGGGCCTCAGCCGTCCGCGAGCTCTTCGACGCGGTCTGGGTCTACGGCGATCCGAGCGTGCACGACCCCGTCGCCACCGGCGAGATCCCGGAGGGGCTGCGCGACCTGGTCACCCACACCGGCTTCCTCGCGAACGGCCGCCTCGGCTCCGGTCACTCCGTCGCCGAGGAGCCGTTCGTGCTGACCACGGTCGGCGGCGGCTCCGACGGGCGCGCCATCGCCGAGGCCGCCGTCCGCGCGGCGGTGCCGGCCGGGTTCCGCCACGTCGTCGTCACCGGGCCGCAGATGCCCGCCGAGCACCGCAGGGCGATCCGAGCCGCCGCCGGCCCCTCCACCACGGTCGTCCGCTCCGTCCCGGACGCGCTCGCGCTGCTCCGCCGCGCCTCGGCCGTGGTGAGCATGGGCGGCTACAACACCGTGTGCGAGGTCATGAGCACCACGGCTCCCTCGCTCGTCGTCCCCCGCTCGAGCAGGCGGCAGGAGCAGCGGCTGCGCGCCGAGGCCCTCGAGCGCCGCGGAGCGGTCCAGGTGCTCGAGGAGGGCGCCGTCACCCCCGAGCGCCTCGGCGACTGGTTCGCCCGCAGTGTCGGCAGCACCGTCCTGAGGGCGGGGATCGACCTCGACGGACTCTCCGCCGTCGGCCCGCTCGCCGCCGATCTCATCGCCGCCGCCCGCGGCACCGCACAGAAGGAGGCCGACCGTGCCGTCTGAGACCCCCGCCCGCACCGCCTACGTCCTCAAGGTGTACCCGCGCTTCTCCGAGACCTTCGTCGTCTCCGAGATCCTCGCCCGGGAGGCCGCAGGGGAGGATCTGGTGATCTTCTCGCTCCGCGCCCCCGACGACCCGCGCTTCCACCCCGAGCTCGCCCGCGTGCAGGCTCCCGTCCGCTACCTCGAGAAGCCGGTCAAGGCGTCCGCGCTCTGGCAGGCGCTCCGCACGGCCGCGACCTCGCCCGGTCTCACCGCCTCGGTCGGCCGTCACCTCGACGAGTTGCTGCAGGCCGGCCCGGAGGACGCGGCGCAGGCCGTCCGGCTGGCCGCGGCGCTCGAGGCCGAGGGCGTCACGCACCTGCACGCGCACTTCGCCTCGAGCGCGACGACCGTCGCCCGCCTGGCTTCGCTGCTCTCGGGAGTGCCGTACTCGTTCACGGCGCACGCCAAGGACCTCTTCCACGAGTCCGTCGTCGACGCCGACCTCGAGCGCAAGCTCGCCGACGCCTGTTTCGCGGTGACGGTCAGCGACTACAACGTCCGCCACCTCGAGGAGCGCTTCCCCCGGGTCGCGCACCGCGTCCACCGCGTCTACAACGGGCTCGAGCTCGAGCGCTTCGACTTCGGCGCGCGTCCTGCCAGGGCCCAGGTGCTGCGCGTCGCCGCGGTCGGCCGCCTCGTCGAGAAGAAGGGCTTCGAGGTCCTGATCGACGCCGTCGCGGTGCTCACGGCAGGCGGGAGCGCCGTCCAGGTCGACATCGCAGGCGGCGGGGAGCTCGCCGGGCCCCTCGCCGAGCGGATCCGCGCCGCCGGACTAAAGGACCGCGTGCGACTGCTCGGCCCGCGCCCGCAGAACGAGATCGCCGAGCTGCTGCGCCGCTCCGACGTCTTCGTCGCCCCGTGCGTCGTCGGCGCCGACGGCAACGCCGACGGACTCCCGACGGTGCTGCTGGAGGCGATGGCCGCGGGAGTGCCGTGCATCTCGACCGCGGTCACCGGCATCCCCGAGGTCGTCCGAGACGGCGACACCGGGCTGCTCTGCCGCCCGGGCCGCGTCGACGACCTGGCGCGCGCTCTGCACCGGGTCGCCGACCCCGCCTTCGACGTCGAGGGGATCGCCCGCCGCGCCCGCGCGCTCATCGAGCGGGAGTTCGACTCGCGTGCGCAGGCCCGGCGGCTCGGCGAGCTGACCCGCTCCGCGGCGCCGATCCTGGCGGAGGTGGCGTGATGCGCGTCGCCTTCGTCTGCGCCGACCCCGGGGTCCCGGTCTTCGGCAGCAAGGGGTCCTCGGTCCACGTGCAGGAGATCCTGCGCGCCGTCCGCGCCCGCGGGCAGGAGGTGCGGGTCTACTGCGCCCGCCGGGGAGGGTCCGTTCCGGTCGACCTCGCGGACGTCCCCGTCCTCGAGCACCGCACGCGGGTGCAGGATCCGGCCGAGCGCGAGCGCGCCGTCGCCGAGTCGGCGGTGCACCTCGCCGAGGCCGTCGTCCTCGACGGCTGCGATCTCGTCTACGAGCGCTACTCGCTGTTCAGCCGCGCGTCGGCGGTCGTCTCGCGGGCCCTCGGAGTCCCGGCCGTCGTCGAGGTCAACTCGCCGCTGATCGAGGAGCAGCGCGAGCACCGGATCCTCGTGGACGAGCAGGGCGCCCGGGAGTCCACGCGCGCCCTGCTGTCCTCGGCCGCGGTGGTGGCGTGCGTCTCCGCTCCCGTCGCGCGCTGGGCGCGGGCGCACGGCGCCTCCGCGCCGCTGCTCGTCCCGAACGGAGTGAACACGACGCGCATCGTGCCGGGACCGGCGCGCAGCGAGGCGGTCCCGACCGTCGGCTTCGTCGGCACGCTCAAGCCCTGGCACGGTGTCGGCACTCTCCTCGACGCCGCCGCACGGCTCGAGCGCGGCGTCGTCCGCCTCGTCGTCGTCGGCGACGGTCCGGAGGGTGCCGCCCTGCGCGAGCAGGCGCTCCGGCTCGGCCTCGACGTCGAGTTCACCGGCGCGATCGACCCGGAGGACATGCCGCGGCAGCTCGCGCGGATCGACATCGGAGTCGCCCCCTACGGAGCGGGAGACGACTACTTCTCGCCGCTCAAGGTGTACGAGTACCTCGCGGCCGGTCTGCCCGTCGTCGCCTCCCGCGTCGGCCAGGTGCCCCGGATCGTCCGGCACGGTGAGACCGGTCTCCTGGTCGACCCCCACGACGCGTCGGCGCTCGCCGAGGCGCTCCGCTCCCTCGCCGCCGATCCCGCGCTCCGGCGCCGGATGTCCGCGGCGGCCCGCGCCACGGCGGTCGCCGAGCACGACTGGACCCGCGTGCTCGGGCGCATCCTCGACGCCGTCCCCGCTCGATCGGAGTCCGCCGCATGAGCGCCCGCACGACTCCCGACCCCGGCGCCCTGCGCCGCAGCCTCGCGATCGTCCGTCCCCATCTCCGCGAGCACCGCCTCCTGATGCTGGGCGGCCTCCTCGCGCTCCTCGCCGAGGTCGTCCTGCGGGTCCTCGAGCCCTGGCCGCTCAAGATCGTGATCGACAGCGTCAGCGCGAGCCTCGGTGCGACAGCGGGCGCCAACGCCGGCACCCCGCCGGCGACCATCGGCCTCCTCGTCGCGTGCGGAGCGATCCTGCTCGGCCTGGTCGGTCTGCGCGCCATCACCGCCTACCTCAGCACCATCGCCTTCGCCCTGGTCGGCTCGCGGGTGGCGACCTCGCTCCGCGCGCGCGTCTTCGCCCATGTGCAGGCGCTGTCTCTCCGCTACCACACGGTCTCGTCGGCGGGCGACACCGTCCAGCGCCTCGTCGGCGACATCGGCCGTCTCCAGGAGGTGGCGGTCACCGCGGGGCTGCCGCTGGTCGGCAACGTCATCACCCTGGTCGTGCTGACCGTGGTGATGCTCTGGCTCGATCCTCTGCTCACCCTGGTCGTGGTGGGCGCGGCGGTGGCGTACCTCGTCTCCTCCCGCCGCAGCACCGCCTCGATCACCAGCGCCTCGCGCACCACCCGCAAGGGCGAGGGGGCGCTCGCCGACACCGCCGCGCAGACCCTCGGCGCGATCCGCGTCGTGCAGGCCTACGGACTCGAGAAGGAGGTGGGCGGCGCCTTCGACCGCGGCAACGCCACGGCCCTGCACCAGGGCGTCAAGGCGCGCCGCCTCGCCGCCGCGCTCGAGCGTCGCACGGACGTCATCGTCGGCGCGGCGACGGCGATCGTGCTCGCCGCCGGCGGCTGGCGGGTCCTCGAGGGGCAGATGACGCCGGGAGATCTCGTCGTCTTCACGATGTACCTCAAGATCGCCATGCGCCCGCTCAAGGACCTCGCCAAGTACACGGGCCGCATCGCCCGGGCCGCCGCGTCCGGCGAGCGCGTGGCCGATCTGCTCGACGAGGAGATCGAGGTCCGCGACCGTCCCGGCGCGCGAGCGCTCCGCCCCGCCGGCGGAGCGATCGACTTCGAGTCGATCCACGTCGCCGACGGCTACGGCAGGCCGCTCTTCAGCGATCTCACGCTCTCGATCCGCGGGGGAGAGAACGTCTGCCTCCTGGGCGCCTCCGGGGCGGGCAAGTCGACGCTGATGGGACTCCTGGTGCGCGCCGCCGACCCCGAGGGCGGCCGGATCACGATCGACGGCACCGATCTGCGCGACGCGACGCTCGCGAGCCTGCGGTCGAACGTCTCGGTGCTGCTCCAGGACTCGGTGCTGTTCGCGACCTCGGTGCGCGAGAACATCCGGTACGGCCGCCTCGACGCGAGCGACGAGGAGGTCGAGGAGGCGGGACGCCGCGCCGACGCCGACGCCTTCGTCCGGTCGCTGCCCGACGGCTACGACACGGTGCTCGGCGAGCGCGGCGGCACGCTCTCGGGTGGCCAGCGGCAGCGGATCGCGATCGCGCGGGCCCTGCTGCGCGATGCTCCGATCGTCGTGCTCGACGAGGCGACGACCGGCCTCGACCCGGAGGCGCGCGCCCAGGTCGCGCAGTCGATCACCGAGCTGACCCGGGGGCGCACCACGCTCTCGATCACCCACGACCCCGCCTCCGTGATCGGCGCCGACCGGCTCCTCTGGCTCGAGGGCGGCCGCATCGTCGAGGACGGATCGCCGGAGGAGCTGCTGGCCCGCGACTCCCGCGTCGCCGCCTGGTTCCGCCGGGCGCAGACTCCGGATGCGACCGCGGAGGTCCCGGCATGATCGGCACCGCGACCCCGACCCCCCGCACCGACGCCGCCGTGGCCGCGCTCGCTCTGCGCGATCCCGCACTCCCCGGTCTCGGCGCCCTGCTCCACCCCGACCGCCTCGCCGACGCGCTCGGGCACCCCGTGCGCGTGACGCGCCGCCGCTGGAAGCCGGGCACCGAGATCGTCGTCGCCTTCGAGAGCGCTGAGGGCCACGGCTGGATCGCGGCCTGGGCCGACCCGGCGAAGCAGGCGAAGACCCGGCAGCGCGCCGCGGGCGTCGGCGCCGAGCTCCGCGAGCTGCCGGCGCTCGGCGCGCTCACCGGCCCGGTGCTCGCCGACCGCGCGCTCGCGCCGACCCTGCGCCGAATCCTCGAGCGCGAGCCGGCTCTGCTCGCGACCGGCCGCATCCTCCGGCACAACCCGCACCGCCGGCTCGTGCTCGCCGAGGGAGGCCGGGTCGTGAAGATCGTCCCGCGCGAGAGCGCCGACGCTGCCGAGGGCGTCCTCCGGGTGCAGACGGCGCTCGCGGCGCGGGGCCTGCCGGTGCCGGCACCCGTGTCCCTCCTCCGCGGTGCGTCGTCGACCCTCTGGTGGGGCGACGGTGATCTCACCCGGCCGGCTCGGGGCGCGGAGGCGTCCGCCGCGGTCGCCGGAGCCGCGCTCGCCCGCCTGCACGCGGTGGCCGACGTCCCGGTGCCCTCCGGTACCGCCGACGAGATCGGGGCGGCCGCCGCGGCGCTCGCCGCTCTCGCGCCGGAGCTCGGCCCGCGTCTCGAGCGCCTCGCGGGGGCCGTGAGCCGCTCGACCGGCCGATCGACGGTCGTCCACGGTGACTTCTCGGCCGATCAGGTGCTCGTCGGCGACGGCGTGCGGATCATCGACTTCGACCGGGTCCGCCGCGACGAGCCCGAGCGCGACCTCGGCAGCTTCCTGGCCGCCGAGCCCGGGGGATCCCGGCTCGGTGATGCGCTGATCGAGGCGTACCGGCACGCCGGCGGGTCGATCGACGACGGGGTGCTCCGGCGCCGCACCGCCGGCGCCATCCTGCTCCGCGCGGTCGAGCCGTTCCGCACGGCCACGCCCGACTGGCGCGAGCGCGTCGAGGCCGAGCTCGCCCGCGCCGAGACGGTGCTCCCGTGCTGAGCGGGGTGCCCGCCGAGGTCGTCGACGGCGGCGTCCGCTGGCAGGTCACCCGGGCCTGGCCCGGCGCCGACGGCACCGACGTCGAGGCGGCGGCGGAGGGGGCGGCGGGCGTCCGCGGCGGTCGGTGGAGCCCCTCGGGCGGGCTGCGGCTGCTCCCGAGTGGAGTCGACGCCCGTCTGCCCGCCCTCGAGGCCGCTCGCCGCGAGGGCGCGGTCATCGTGCACCGCCCGGGGCGCCGTGCCGTCGTGCGCACCGACGACGGAGGCGGCTTCCTCAAAGTCCTGCGCCCCTCCGCCGCTCCCGCGGTGCTGGCCGCGCACGAGCTCGCGCGCGGCTTCGGCGACGGTTTCTCCCTCCCCGCCGTCGAGCGCACCGCGAGCGGCCCCGCCGGGGTCGTCCGCTTCGCCGCGCTGCCCGGCCGCACCGTCCTCGACCTCGGCTCCGACCCGCGGACCACTCCCGCCCAGTGGGCGACGGTCTGGGCGCGGTGGGCCCAGGGCTGGGACGCCCTGCCGCCCGCCGACCCCGCGCTGCCGGTGCACGCGCCGGAGGCGGAGGCCGCGGTGGTCTCGCTCTGGGCGGGCCACGCTGCGCGGCTGCTCCCGGCCGACATCGCGACGAGGCTGGTCGCCGCGGCGGAGCGGGTCTCCGCCCGCCTCGTCGACGAGCCCGCGCAGCCCCTCGTGCTCGCGCACCGCGACCTGCACGACAAGCAGCTCCTCGCCTCCGAGGGCGCGCTCGCCCTGCTCGACCTCGACACCGCCGCGCAGGCCGAGGCCGCGCTCGACCTCGGCAACCTGCGGGCGCACCTGGGGCTCCGGGTCGCCCAGGGCCTGCTCCCGCCCGCCGCCTCCGCGGTGGCGATCGGCGTCGTCGACCTCGCCGCCGAGCGCGCGGGGGCGGCACCGGAGCGACTCGCCCTGTACGAGACCGCGGCCCGGCTGCGGCTGGCCTGCCTCTACCTCTTCCGGCCACCGTGGCGCGCACTCGCCCGCCGCTCCCTCCCTCCGATCCTCGAGAGGATCCTCGCTCCATGAGAAGATCTACAGGAAACCCGTTCTCCCGCCTCCTCGGCGGTTCGAGAGACGAATCACGTCAGGAGTCGCGCATGTCCCGACGGGGCCCACTCCTCCTCGCTCTCGGCGCGGCCCTCTGCATCGCGGCCGTGGCGGGCGGAGTCGCGGCCGTCGCCGACTCGATGCGGCAGACCGAGCAGGTCACTGAGATCGGCTCCACCCCGGTGATCGGTCCGAGCCGCGCGCCGTCCGGCACCGGGACCCCGGTCGCGCCGGTCGAGCCGAGCACCGTGCCGGATCCTGCGGCGACCCCCGCTCCCGCGGACACCCCCGCCGCGCAGCCGGGCGGCGGGCAGGCCTCTCCGGGCGGTGTCGCGCCGGTGCCGGTCGTCCCCGTGCCCGCGCCCGACGCGGACGACGACGGCGACGACGAGGACACCGACGACCCGGACGACGACGTCGACGACGACACCGACGACTGACCCGGGGCCAGCCGGGCGTCAGCCGATCAGCCGGTAGCCCATCCCGCGCACGGTCTCGATCCGCTCGGCGCCGATCTTGCCGCGCAGGTAGCGCACGTAGACGTCCACCACGTTCGAGCCGGGATCGAAGTCGTACCCCCACACCCGGCTGAGCAGCTGCTCGCGGCTGAGCACCTGCTCGGGGTGGCGGAGGAACTCCTCGGCGAGCGCGAACTCGCGGGCCGACAGATCGATCGCCGCCTCGCCGATCCGCGCGCGCCGGGAGCGCAGATCGAGCGAGACCCCGCCGTGCACGAGCACGCCGTCGTCCGCGGGGCCGGAGGCGGTGGCCGCGGCCTCGCGCAGCCGCACCCGGATCCGCGCCAGCAGCTCGTCGAAGCGGAACGGCTTCGCGAGGTAGTCGTTGGCGCCGAGGTCCAGGCCCTCGACGGTGTCGGCGACCGAGCTGCGCGCCGTCAGCATGATCACCGGCAGCGTCACCCCCTCGGCCCTCAGGGCGCGCAGGACCGCGAATCCGTCCATCCCGGGGAGGCCGACGTCGAGCAGCACCAGGTCGAACCCGCCGCTGCGGAGGTACGCGAGCGCGTCGTCGCCGCGCTCCGCCCGAGTGGTCGTGTAGCCGGCCGCACGCAGGCCCTTCTCGACGAAGGCGGCGATGCGCTCCTCGTCCTCGGCGATCAGGATCGTGCTCACTCGGGGAGGTCCTTCCGGTCGTCTGCGGTGCGCGGCGTGCGCGAGGGGTCCGGGGCGAGGGGGAGCGAGAGCGCGAAGCGCGTCCCGCGCCCGGGGACGCTGTCGAGCTCGACCGACCCGTCGTGCGCCCGGGCGATCGCCGAGACGATCGCGAGCCCGAGACCCGAGCCCCGGATCCCGCGGCCGTCGTCGACCCTGCCGAAGCGCTCGAAGATCCGCTCGCGCGCCGCCGCGGGGATGCCCGGCCCCTCGTCGCTGACGAAGAGCTCGACGCGGCCTCCGCGCCGCTCGCTGCCCACGACGACGGAGGAGCCGTCGGGGCTGTACTTCGCGGCGTTGTCGGCGAGCTGCAGCCAGGCCTGGGTGATCCGCCGGGCGTCGACGCCGAGCTCGACGTCGGCGACCGGGCCGGCCCGCCACCGGTGTCCCGGGATCACCGACACCTTGGCGAGCACCCGGTGGGTGAGCTCGGCGATGCTCGTCGGCTGCGGCGAGAACTGGTCGGCGCGCTCCGCCTCCGAGAGCTCGGCGATGTCGTCGATGAGGTGGCTCATCCGGTCGAGCTCGTCGAGCGCGATCGTGCGCGTCGACTCGATGTCGTGGGGGTCGTGGGGATCGACGAGCTCGAGGTGGCCCCGCACGATCGTGATCGGGGTGCCGAGCTCGTGCCGGACGTCGGCCAGCAGGCGCCGCTGCGATTCGAACGAGCCCTCCAGCCGCCCGATCATGTCGTTGACGGTGCGGGTGAGGTCCGAGACGTCGTCGTCGCCGGCCACGGGGATGCGCTCGCCCAGGTCGGTCGCGGTGATGCGCGAGGCGGTGCGGCGCAGCTCGCGGATGGGGCTGAGGAGCCGCCCGGCGACGAACCAGCCGACCAGCCCGATGGCAGCGAGGGCGACGACCGCGATCGCCGCGTAGCTCCGGGAGACGTCGGCCAGGTCGGAGAGCCGCGCATCGACGTCGATGGCGGTGACGAACACCCCGGAGGCGGTGTCGCCGTCGACGCGCACCGGCACCGCCGCGTAGCGGAGCGACCCGTCCGGCGTCTCGGCGGAGCCGAGCACCGTCGCCCCGCCCGCCGTCTCGCCCGAGACCCGAGCGAGGAACTCGTCGTCGTCGTCGAGCAGGAAGCTCAGGGCGAACGGCTGCGGCTCCCAGCGGGCGACGCCGTCGACGAGTCCGACGGTGCTGCCGTCGAGGCGCGGGAGCGCCTGCCCGAGCACCGTGCGCAGCAGGGCGTCGATGTCGTTGAAGCCCGAGCCGTCGGTCGGCGCGGCGGTCAGGGGAGCGCCCTCCTGCACCTCGCTCGACGTCGCCGCCGAGGACTCGACGATCGTCCGCACGCTCTCGACCTGCTGCCGCAGCTCCTCGTCGACGGAGGCGAGGATCCGGTCGCGCTGGAGCAGGAACGACGTGCCGCCCGACACCACCAGGCCGAGTGCGCTGACCACGAGGATCGCGCCGAGGATCCGGACCCTCACCGAGCGGAGCCGTCTGGCGCGGCTCGTGCGCGTCGGCGGGGTCGGAGTCATCTGGTCGGCTCCCGGGGACGTGGCCGGCGTCGGCCGGACGGGCGGGACGGCGGGCGGATCCGTCTCAGGACTCCATTGTCGCAGCCGGGCGCCGTGGCGACCTGGGACGGCGCAGCCGGCACGCTCGGAGCCCGCGCCGTCAGCGCAGTCGCAGCCGGGCGTTAAAGAGCTCGACGCCCTGCGGCAGCGGCGCAGCCGGCTGCTCTGACGGGGCGTCGAGCTCTTCTTGGGGTCGATGATGCACCCGCGCGGTCCGATCCGCAAGAGCCCCCGGATGTTCGCCGAGCGCGAGCGCTGCGGGGGAGTCCGGCTCCGCGCGCTCGGTAGACTGGACCGCCTGTTTTCTTGCGGCCCCCGGAGCGCATCCCGCCTCCGGTCCGCGACGGCGATGCACGGGAAAGGCGCACGATGGCAGACTCCGACACCGTCCTCGAGTCCGAGCTGACGCGTGAGCGCGACTACGTGGCCGCGCTCTACGCCCGCCTCGACGAGCTGATCGCGGAGGCGCGGGCCGCGCTCGACAGCGTCCGCATCGAGAGCGTCGGAGGCAACCACCAGAGCCGCTCCGAGCGCGACGCCTTCGCGCGCCTCTACGAGGACCGGCTCCGGATGCTCACCGGCGCCGACGACCGCCTCGCCTTCGGTCGGCTGACCCTGGCGGACAGCGAGACCGAGCACCGCTACATCGGCCGCATCGGGCTGCGCGACGAGGAGCAGGACGCGCTCCTGCTCGACTGGCGCGCCCCGCAGTCGGCCGCCTTCTACCAGGCGACCGCCGCGCAGCCGATGGGCACCCGCGCCCGTCGTCACCTGACGACCCGCGGCCGCGAGGTGCTCCGCTTCGAGGACGAGGTGTTCGACGAGGAGCTCCTGCGCGAGGGAACGGCGCTCCAGGGCGAGGGCGCTCTGATGGCCGCGCTCGGCGCCGAGCGGACCGGCCGGATGCACGACATCGTGGCCACCATCCAGAGCGAGCAGGACCGCATCATCCGCTCCGACCTGCGGGGCGTGCTCGTCGTGCAGGGCGGCCCCGGAACCGGCAAGACCGCGGTGGCGCTGCACCGCGCCGCCTACCTGCTCTACTCCTACCGCGAGCGGATCGCCTCGCAGGGCGTGCTGGTCGTCGGCCCGTCCCGCTCGTTCCTGCGCTACATCGAGGCCGTGCTGCCCTCGCTCGGCGAGACCGGTGTCGTCCTCTCGACCCTCGGTCAGCTCTTCCCCGGGCTCGACCTCGTCGAGGAGGACGAGCCGCTCGTCGCCCGGGTGAAGGGCTCGGCGCGGATGGCGGAGCTGCTCAAGCGCGCCGTCCGCTCCCGGCAGGTCGTCCCCGCCGAGACGCAGATCCTCGAGGTGAACGGCGAGAAGCTGCGCCTCGAGCCGCACGACGTCGAGCGCGCGATCACGCGGGCCCGCGACTCCCGCAAGCCGCACAACGAGGCGCGCGTCACCTTCGTCAAGGCGATGCTCTCGCAGCTGACCCGCCAGCTCGCCGACCAGCTGCGCAGCCACGGCAACACGGTCGACGAGGCCGACGAGGCCGTCCTCCGCGAGGACGTCCGGACGGCCGACGACGTCCGCATCGCGCTCAACACCGCGTGGATCCCGCTGACCCCCGAGAAGCTCCTGCAGGATCTGTACGCCCGGCCGAACTGGTTCGCGACGCTCACCCCGCGCTGGACCCCGGCCCAGCGCGCCCTGCTGCGCCGCCCCCGCGATGCGCCGTTCACCGTCTCCGACGTCCCGCTGCTCGACGAGGCCGCCGAGCTGCTCGGCTCCTACGACGACCACGCCGACGCGCAGAGGAAGGCCGAGAAGGAGCAGCGCCGCCGCGATGTCGAGAACGCCGAGGCGGCGATCCGCAACATGGGCGTCGAGGGCCTCGTCAACGCGAAGGACCTCGCCGCGGGTTTCGCCGAGCGCACCAGCCTCGGCACCACCTCCGAGCGCGCCGCCGCCGACCGCTCCTGGGCCTACGGCCACGTGGTCGTCGACGAGGCGCAGGAGCTCTCGCCGATGCAGTGGCGCGTGCTGATCCGCCGCTGCCCGATGCGCTCGTTCACGATCGTGGGCGACGTCGCCCAGGCGTCCGGCGCCTCCGCCGCGTCGAGCTGGGACGACGCGCTCCGCGACGCGTTCGGCCGTCAGGGCCGCCCGGGGGAGGCGCCGGCCTGGCGCCTCGAGGAGCTCACGGTCAACTACCGCACCCCCGCGCAGATCGTGGCGCTCGCCGAGCGCACCGCCCGCGAGAACGGACTCGAGGTCACCCCGAGCCGCTCCGTGCGCTCGACGGAGTGGCCGGTCCGCACCGTCCGCGACCGCGGCGACGCGCCGCTCGCCGACCGCGTTCTCGCCGCCGTCCGCGAGGACAGGGCGATCAGCACCGACGGCACGCTCGCGATCATCGCCCCCGACGCCGACCTCGACGCGATCGCGGTGCGGGCGGAGGAGGAGCTCGGCCGCGAGGTCGGCCGGGGTTCGCGCGGGCTCGACCGCCCGGTGGCGATCCTCTCGACGACCGAGGCGAAGGGGCTCGAGTTCGACTCCGTCGTCATCGCCCGCCCGCGCCTGATCGCGGCGGCGGGTGAGCGCGGTGCCGCGGCGCTCTACGTCGCGATGACGCGCCCCACCCAGCGGCTGACCCTCGTCGAGTGACCGCGTGCGGCTCCCGGGCGACTCCCCGACGCCGCGCTCTAGGATTGACGACCATGAGCAGTGAGAACCTGACCAAGCCCGAACTCGACGCCCCCGACGGCCCGGCCCCCGACACCCTCGTGGTCGAGGACCTCGTCATCGGCGACGGCGCCGAGGCCCAGCCCGGCTCGACCGTCGACGTGCACTACCTCGGCGTCGAGTACGACACCGGCGAGGAGTTCGACTCCTCCTGGAGCCGCAACCAGTCGATCAACTTCCCCCTGAACAACCTGATCAAGGCGTGGCAGCAGGGCATCCCCGGCATGAAGGTCGGCGGCCGCCGCAAGCTGGTCTGCCCGCCCGCCCTCGCCTACGGCCCCGCCGGCGGCGGACACCCGCTGTCGGGCAAGACCCTGATCTTCGTGATCGACCTGCTCGGCACGAAGTAGCCGTCAGCAGCACGCGAGAAGGCGCAGTCCCGAGCTATCGGGGCTGCGCCTTCTTCACGCGGTCGACGAGCTCGCGCCACGCGCCGTCGAGCTCGGTCTCGCCGAGGCGGACCCGGTGCGTCTGCACCCTGATCTCGTAGACGAAGCGGTCGGGACGGCCGCTGGACGCTCCCCGCGGCGCGCGGGAGTCGTCCCAGGGCAGCGAGTCCAGCAGCTCGAGCCAGGCCCGCTCGTCCGGCTGCTCGGTGACGTCCACCCGCCACACCCGGCGCAGCCCGGCGAAGCCGCCGCTGCGCGACACGATCACGTCCATGCGCGCGATGGTACCCGCCCGGCTCGCGTGCGGCCGGGGTGTCGCGGGATCAGGCCGCCGGCAGCTCGACGCCCACCGTCGACCAGCCGGTGCGGACCGCCCGCTCGACGTCGGAACCCGCGCCGAAGCGCGCGGCGGCCGCCCGGACGGTGAGCGCGGCGAACGCCGGGAAGTCGGCGGTCGCGGTGAGGACGCCGCCGGTGAGCACGTCGTACCAGACCTGCCCCGCCCGCTCCCACGCCCTGCCGCCCAGCGTCGTGGCGGCGACGGCGAAGGCCCGGTTGGGGATGCCGGAGTTGATGTGCACCCCGCCGTTGTCGTCCTCGGTGTCGACGTAGTCGGCCATCGAGCCGGGCTGCGGGTCGGTGCCGAGCACGTCGTCGTCGTAGGCGGTGCCCGGAGCGATCATCGAGCGCAGGGCGGCGCCCTCGACCTCGTCGGTGAAGAGGCCCTCGCCGATCAGCCAGGTCGCCTCCTCCGCGTTCTGCCCCGCGCCGAACTGCTCGAGCAGCGCTCCGAAGACGTCCGAGATCGACTCGTTGAGCGCACCCGACTGCCCGCGGTAGACGAGGTTGGCCGTGTACTCGGTGATGCCGTGCGCGAGCTCGTGGCCGATGACGCTCGGCGAGACGGTGAACCGGCGGAACACCTGGCCGTCGCCGTCGCCGAAGACCATCCGGGAGCCGTCCCAGAAGGCGTTGTCGTAGTCGTCGCCGTAGTGCACGGTCGCGTCCAGCGGCAGCCAGGCGTCGTCGATGGAGTCGCGGCCGTACGCCTCCTGGAGGAACGCGAACATCGCGCCCAGCCCGTCGTACGCCTCGTCGACAGCGGGATCGCCCGTCGCCGCCGTGCCCTCGCGCCGGACGACCTCGCCGGGCAGGGTCTCGGTCGTCCTCGCGTCCGAGATGGTGCGCTGGAGCGCCTGGACCCGCTGCCGAGGCGACGGGGTCGCCGTCGCCGTCGGGCCGGGAGCGCCCCGCCCGGGCGTGGGGCCGGGAGCCGGCTCACCCGGCCGGACGCGGCGGAACGGCTCGTCCTGCTCGAGCGAGCGGCTCGCCGCCCTGGCGGCCCGCGCGAACGCGGGATCGTCGAGGCGGGCGATGCGGACGAGGAGGTACGGCGGCACGACTGTTCGTCTCATGCCCCGATCCTCGCACCGACCTCCGACACCGTCCCGGGCTCGCGGAGACAGGGCGGAGGGAGTAGCGCTCCGCGCCGTCCGCGCGCGATAGCCTGGCGAACGACGAGCGGTTTCCATCGATCCGGGGCGTGCCCCGAGGACCACGAGGGCGAGCATGGGCATCATCACGCGGGGATTCTTCGGCAAGCGCGAGCAGAATCCCGACATCCCGCCGGGCCAGTACCTCGAGAACGGCTTCCCCGTCCTCTCGATCGGTCCGACGCCGAACATCCACGAGTGGGCCTTCTCGATCGACGCGGGCCCCGACGGGCAGCGCCGCTGGACGCGCGCCGAGTTCGACGCCCTGCCGCACGAGGACGTGCACACCGACATCCACTGCGTCACCCGCTGGTCCAAGCTCGGCACGAGCTGGCGCGGCGTCTCGGTCGACACCCTCCTCGACGGCATCGAGAGCGAGGCGGGCTTCGTCATGGCCGAGAGCTTCGGCGGCTACACCACCAACCTGCCGCTCGCCGAGATCCGGGGCGGCAAGGCGTGGGTCGTCACCGAGTTCGAGGGCGCCCCGCTGGCCCCCGAGCACGGCGGCCCCGCCCGGCTGCTCGTGCCGCACCTCTACTTCTGGAAGAGCGCGAAGTGGGTCAGGACGCTCCGGCTGATGCCCGGCGACCAGCCCGGGTTCTGGGAGCAGAACGGCTACCACATGCACGGCGACCCCTGGAAGGAGGAGCGCTACTGGTGATGTGGACGGAGGCGTTGACCGAGTCGGTCGCCCCGCTCACCCCGACCTCGCGCCTCCTGACGCTGCGCGTGCCCGGCTGGCCCGGGCACCTCGCAGGCCAGCACCTCGACGTGCGCCTGACCGCTCCCGAAGGCTACCAGGCGAGCCGGTCCTACTCGGTCAGCGCGCCCTCCGACGGCGAGCTCGTCGAGCTCTCGGTCGAGCGGCTCGACGACGGCGAGGTCTCGCCCTACCTGGTCGACGGCCTGGAGCCCGGGGACCGGCTCGAGGTGAGGGGCCCGATCGGCGGCTGGTTCGTCTGGCGCACCGATCAGATCGAGCCGGTGCAGCTGATCGCCGGCGGCAGCGGGATCGCACCCCTGATGGCGATGGCCCGCGAGCACCACCGGGCCGGCAGCGGTGCCGCGATGCGGCTGCTCTACTCCGTGCGCTCGCCCGTCTTCGCCTACTACCGGGATGCCCTGCAGACCCTGGCCGAGACGCCTCCCGAGCACGGCGGAGTCGTCACCGACACGGTCTACACGCGCGTCGCCCCGCCCGGTGCGACCAGGCCCGCCGGCCGCGTGACTCCGGAGCTGCTCGCGGAGGCGACGCTGCCGCCCTCACTGCACCCGACGGTCTACGTCTGCGGACCCACCGCGTTCGTCGAGGCCGTCGCGACGGCTCTCGTCGCCCAGGGCCACGCGCCCGAGCGCGTCCGCACCGAGCGCTTCGGCGGCCCCTGACCCCTCTCGCGGAGCGGGTCAGCGGGTCACTCGAACGAGACGGTGCGGTTGTCGCCGATGTCGGGCTGTCCGCCGGTGACGGCGGCCGCGATCACCTTGAAGAGCACGACGGGGCGAGCATCGTCGGTCGTCCAGAGCTCGACGGTCTCGGCGGAGACGCGGAGCAGCGCGATGGTCGGGTCCTCCTTGCCCTCCGGGAACCACGCCGACACCGAGGGCGACCACAGCTCGTCGATCTTCGCCGTGTCGTGCACGACGGTCGCCGAGCCCGCGACCGAGAGATAGCCCTTCTTCGACTCGAAGGCCACGTTCACGCTCGGGTTGGCGCGGATGTCGTCGACCTTGGGCGACGGGTCCTGGGTGAAGAACCACAGGTCTCCGTCGAAGTCGGTGTCCTGGGCGGCGAGCGGGCGGCTGACGAGCTGTCCTGTCGCGTTCACGGTGGTGAGGAGTCCGATCTTCGCGCTCTTCACGATCTCGGCGATCTGAGCGATGTCGTCGGAGCCGGCGGGGGTGATCTCGGTGTCGGTCATGCGCTCGACGCTACGCCCGCCGTCCGGCAGGGCAAGGGGTGGCGGGGCCGCCGCTCCCGTGTCTAGCGTCGGAGGCATGGACACCACCACGTACACGGCCATCCTCGACAGCGGCGCGGAGCAGGAGAGCATCCGCCTCGAGTACATCGACGGCGCTCCCCAGCCCACGCTCACCCGCCTCGCCGACATCGACGGCGAGGACGTCGAGGTCGTCTGGGAGCTCGAGCCCGACGACGAGGGCTTCCACGTCTACCGACCGGTGCGCGTCGAGGGCCGCGACGACGACAGCGGAGCCGTCTCCGAGAACCTCACCGACGGCAACGGCGCCGGCGCCTACTCCGGCGAGTGACCCCGGGCCGGGACAGCGTGCGTGCTGACGCCGACGGGTCTTCTCGGTAGAGGGCTCTTCCGCCCGCGGTCCCTCCCCCCTCGCTGATCGAGTAGCCCGCGCAGCGGGCGTATCGAGATCCATGTCCGTCAGAAGGCCGGGGCAGAAGCCGCCCCTGCTGATGGTGGTCGGTCTCGATACGCCCCTGCGGGGCTGCTCGACCAGCGGGCGGGGCGCCGTCACGCCACCGGATGCAGGGCGTCGTACTCGCGGAACGCCCTCCGCGTCCGCAGCACTACGCCGAGGATCGCGATGATCGCGAGCCCGCCGGCGAGCGGCGGCAGCCAGAGCAGCGCGAGCGACGCCAGCAGCCCCGTGTAGAGGTCGCCCACCCGCGGTCCTCCGGTCACGACCACGATGAAGACCCCCTGCAGCCGCCCCCGCATGTTGTCGGGCACCGCGGTCTGCAGCATCGTCTGCCGGAAGATCGAGCTCACGTTGTCGGCCGCGCCCGCGCCGGCGAGGGCCACGGAGGCGGCGATCACGAGCGGCAGGTTCGGCGCGGAGGCGTCGTGCTCGACGAGTGCCGCCACCAGCAGCACCGCGCCGAACGCGACGATGAAGCCTCCGTAGACCTGGATCGAGCGCCCGATCGCGAGTCCCTGCCGGCGCACTCCCGTCAGCCGTCCCGAGAAGACCCCGCTCAGCAGCGCGCCGATCGCGAACGCCGCGGTGAGCACGCCCACCGTCACCGCGCCTCCGCCGAGCAGGAGCGCCGCCGCCGCCGGGAACACGACACGCGGCTGGCCGAAGGTCATGGCGACGATGTCGACCACGAACGACATCCGGATGTTCGGCGCCCCCCGGAGGAAGTGCATCCCGAAGCGGAGCGACTCGAGCCCCGGTCGCTGCCGCTCGCCCTCCGGCACCAGCGACGGCAGTCCGGCGATGC
This sequence comes from Rathayibacter sp. VKM Ac-2803, assembly GCF_009807175.1. Lineage (NCBI taxonomy): Bacteria > Bacillati > Actinomycetota > Actinomycetes > Micrococcales > Microbacteriaceae > Rathayibacter > Rathayibacter sp. VKM Ac-2803. Next base: position 2,031,563 of record NZ_WUCD01000001.1, read on the forward strand.
CCAGGAACGCTGCGAGGAACAGCACGACGTCGATCGTGTACGTCACCGCGAAGCCGGAGGACGCGACGAGCACGCCCGCGAGCGCCGGCCCGACCGTCACCTCGACTCCGCTGGCGATGCCACCGAGGGCCGCCGCGGCGGGCACCAGGTCGCTCCGCAGCAGCCGGGGCGCGAGCGTCATCCGCGTCGCGACGATGACTGTGGTCGCGACCGCGTTCAGCGCGGTCAGCAGGTAGAGCGACGGAGGCGACTCGGCGCCCAGCCACGCCAGCGCTGCGATGCCCGCGGTCGACCCCCACGCGACGATCGCCGAGATCAGCAGCACCAGCCGGCGGTCGAAGGCGTCCGCGAGCATCCCGCCGTAGAGGCCGGCGAGCACCGTGGGGACGAGGGCGACGACGCCGACCATCGCGACGGCGAGCGTGGATCCGGTGAGCTCGTAGATGTGCAGGCCCACGGCGACGATCGTCATCTGCCCGCCGATGCCCGAGATCACGTTGCCGGCCCAGAGCCGGGCGAAGGCCGGGGACTCGCGGAGCGGGGAGACGTCGATGACGTGGCTGCGCCGGGGCGCTGGCGGGGGCGGGGTCACTCGCTCCATTGTGCTCGCTCCGTGCCCGCCCGGGCGCAGAGCGGGGTGCTCGGAGGCGGACCCTCTAGGGTGATGGGCATGAGCACGTCACCCGACGGCGCGCCCGGACGTCGGGCGGCGTCCGCGCGAACCGCCGGAGCCGCCCCCACCCGCAGGACGGCGCGCGCCGCCGCTCCGGCGTCCGCACGCCGCCCGGCCCGCGCCGCGTCCACCGCCTCCGGTGGCCGAGCGTCGACCGCGTGGCGCCGCCACGGCCCGGCGCTCGCGTCGATCGCGATCGCGCTGATCGTCGTCCCGATCTCGTTCTTCGTCTGGTACGCCCTGATCTCGCTCGGCGCGTTCCCGGGCGATCAGGCCGTCTCCGATCTTCTCGTCGGCGTCCTCTACACGGCCGTCGTGCACGCCCTGCTCCTGGCGGGCGTCCTGCTGGGAGCGTCCTCGATCCGCGCGAGGCGCCGCGAGGGCCGGCCGGCGGTGGCGGGCTGGATCGGCGTCGTCCTCAACGTCCTGGTGGTCGTCTACTGGGAGCTGCTCGTCTCGCCGTGGCTCGTCGAGCTCTGGAACCGGGCCACCGGCTCCTGAGCCGGCCCGGCGGAGTCGATCCCGCATCGGAGCCCCGCCTCGGGCGCCCGCTCTGGTAAGGTCGTGAAGTTGCCGTTCAACGGCCGCGGATCAAGAGAGCCCACGCATCAGGCGCAGGGCACCGCGCAACGAGAGAAAGGGGATCCATCTATGGCACTCGAAGGAGACGTCAAGAAGGCGATCATCGAAGAGTACGCGACCCACCCCGGTGACACCGGATCCCCCGAGGTGCAGGTCGCCGTCCTGACCCGTCGGATCAAGGACCTCACCGAGCACCTCAAGGAGCACAAGCACGACCACCACTCGCGTCGTGGTCTGCTGCTGCTCGTGGGTCAGCGTCGTCGACTCCTCGGCTACCTGTCGGATGTGGACATCAACCGCTACCGCTCGCTGATCGAGCGTCTCGGCCTGCGCCGCTAGTTCCCTTCGGAGCAGCGCGCGGTCTCGATGACACCGCGAACTTCTTACCCGTTCGGGCCGTCCTCCTCGCGGGGGGCGGCCCGTTCCGTGTGTCCGTGCCCGCGATCAGGGCAGCCGCTCCGGCCGGTCGACGCCGCCCCACGAGAACGCGCTGGACACCGCGAACCAGTCGGCCGCGGCCCGCGCCGCAGCCGCATCGGCGGCCCGCCGCTCCGGTCTCGCGAGCGCGTCGCCGAGCGCCGGCAGCAGCCAGCCGTCCGAGAGCGCCGTCGCCTCCGCGTCCCGCCACGCGGCCGAGCACTCGGGACCGGCCGCCGCAGCCTCCGCTCCCGAGGTGACCTCCCAGCCCTCGCTCGAGGCGACGAGGGCCAGCGCGCAGGTCAGCGCCGCTGTGCGCACGACGCTGCGCGGCGCGCGGACGGGACCGGACGAGGCCGCGAGATCCTGCGCCTCCACGACGGCCGTCAGCGCGAGGAAGAGCCGGGTCCCGTCGACGTCGGGCTGCGGCTCGAGCCGCCCCGGCCCGGCCGAGATCGCGGCGGAGGCGCCGGGCGCGAGGAGGAGCCCTCGTCCCGAGCGCGACGCGTAGGAGTTGAGCAGGCCCGTGACGCCCCCGGTCTGGCTCACCACCCCGCGGACCGACGGATCGCTCAGCGCCCAGACGACGGAGGTGCGGTTGTGCACGGTGAGCCGTCGGTGGTCCTCGTCGACGCAGGCGATCAGGTGCCCGGCCACGGCGTCCGATCCGCGGTCGAGCACCGAGCCGGCGTCGAGCAGCTCGCGGGCGTCGCCGCACTGGCTGGGGGCGCCGGCGACGGCGGCCGGGCGCGGGGCCGGCGGCACCAGCGTGCCGAGGCCGAGCGCCAGCGCGGCGACGGCGGCGACAGCGACGGCGGAGGCGGCAGCCGCGCCGACCAGACGCCGGCGGGTTCCCGGCTCCGCACGCGGTCGACTCCGCCGCGATCCCGCTCGGATCACCGGCTCCGTCGTGCCTCGTCGCACCATCCGGGACTCCCTCTGCTCGGAGGCTAGCCCGGCGGACGTCCCCTGACGAGGGGTCGTGGCGGGCCCATGACGAGAAACTTCGAGATTTCTCCGGATCCGTGCATCCGCCGGAGCCACTCGGCCGGAAGTAGTCCGTGAAGGCCCTTCTCCAGTACCCACCGACCCGCCTGCGGGTCCCACTGTGAAAGAGGAACACCGTGACCACCTCCCGCTTCTCCCGCCGCCTGCTGACCGGCGCCTGCGTCGGCACCCTCGCGGTCGTCGGCCTCGCCGCCGCTCCCGCGAACGCCGCCGACGCCGACTCGGCCGACCTCTACGTCCTCCACGCGGTCCCGGACACCCCGGTCGACGTGTACGTCAACGGAGCACTGACGCTCGACGACTTCACGCCCGGATCGCTCGCCGGCCCGCTGGACCTGCCGACCGGCACCTACACCGTCGCGATCACCGCGGCCGACGCCGCCGACGCGAGCGCGCCGGTCATCGGCCCGGTCGACCTCGCGCTGGAGGCCGGCAAGAGCTACACCGTCGCCGCGCACCTCAAGCCGGACAACACCCCGACGGCGACGCTGTTCCCGAACGACATCTCGGCGACCGCCGCGGGCGAGGGCCGCCTCACCGTCCGTCACATCGCCGCGGCCCCCGCGGTCGACATCCTCGCCGGCGGCACCCCCGTGCTGACGAACGTGACGAACCCGAACGAGGGCATCCTGAACCTCGCTCCGGCGACGATCTCGACCGTCGTCGCGGCGACCGGCACCACCGCTCCGGTGATCGGCCCGGCCGACGTCCAGGTCCAGGAGGGCGTCAACACGATCGTCTACGCCTGGGGCAGCCTCGAGAAGGGCAACCTCGCCCTCGCGACGCAGACCATCGACGGCCTGCACTCGACCCCGTCCGGCGTCCCCGCCGGTGAGGCCGGACTCGCGGCCGACAACCGCCCCGACGCGGCGGCCGGCTGGTGGGGCGCCGCGGCGTTCGCAGCCCTCGCCCTCGCCGGTGCGACAGTCCTCGGACGTCGGAAGGCCACCGCGGGTCGCTGACCCGTTCCCGGTCGCAGGTCCCTCGGGATCGGCGACCGGGCCCCCTACTGCCGACCGGCGGCGCGCGAGCGCTGACGAGTCGGCCCGCCGATCACGAGCGAGGAGAACGCGATGAGGTCGACCCCCCTCCGCCTCCGCACCCTCGCCGTGCTCGGCGTGATCGTGGTCGGCGCCGGTCTCGGCGGATGCTCGGCACAGGCGGCCGGGGTCGTGCCCGCCCCTGACGCGAGCGTGTCGACCGAGCAGCCGACGCCGACCACGATCCCCTCCGAGACCAGCAGCCCCGCAGCACTGCCCTCCATCCCCATCGGTGACGCACGACTCGGGGCCACCCCCGCGCCGACGGTCACCGCGCCGACCAGGATCGCCGTCGACGGACTCCCGGTCGACATGCCCCTCGAGCCGGTGGGGGTGGTCGAGGACGGCAGCATGGAGCTCGTCCCCGACACCGGCATCGCCGGCTGGTACCGCTTCGGAGCCGGCCTCGACGAGCCGGACGGCACCATCGTCGTCGCCGCGCACGTCGACTCCCTCACCTACGGCCTCGGCCCGTTCGCCGAGATCAAGAAGGCCCAGCCCGGGCAGACGATCCGCCTCACGGCGCCGGACGGCACGGAACGGACCTTCATCGTCTCCACCGTCGAGACGACAGAGAAGGAGAGCGTCGACCTCTCGACGGTCTTCGTCCGGGACGGCCCGCCCCGCCTGGTCCTGATCACCTGCGGTGGCGACTTCGACTACGACACCCGCCACTACCTCAGCAACGTCGTGGTGACGGCCGAGCCCGCACCATGACCCCGCCCCCGAGACGCCGCCCCGTACGATGAACGGAGCGATCGTCGCAGCGCCGCCCGCCGCTCCGGCACGGCGCCGCATTCCCACCAGGAGGATCCCCCTGACCGACGCCGAGCAGAGCGAGCCCTTCGACGGGGCCGAGGACGAGCGTGCCGTCTTGCACCGCCTCGGGCTGCGCTTCGTCGCGGGGGAGGAGCCGGCACTGTCCGAGGCCTACTCGCGCTGGTCGCCCCTCGTCTTCACGCTCGCCCTCCGCTCCCTCGGCGATCGAGGGGAGGCGGAGGACGTGGTCCAGCGGGTGTTCGTCTCGGCCTGGACCGGGCGCGGGAACTTCGACCCCGGACGGGCGGCGCTCGGCGCCTGGCTGGTCGGGATCGCGCGGAACCGCATCGCCGACGCCCACGAGAGCCGATCGCGCCAGCGGCGGCTCACTCAGGCGCTGGTGGCCGTCGCGCCGAGGGACGAGGGCGAGTCTCCGGTCGACCTGGAGGCGAAGGTCCTGGTGGCCGACGAGCTCGCCCGCCTCGATCCGGTGCCGCGCCGCGTGATGAGCCTCGCCTTCTACGACGACCTCACCCACACCGAGATCGCCGAGCGCACCGGGCTCCCGCTCGGCACCGTCAAGAGCCACATCCGCCGCAGTCTCGATCGACTCCGCTCCCGTCTGGAGGTGAGCAGCACATGACCCATCTCGACCCCGATGAGCTCGCCCTGCTCGCCCTCGGCGAGGGCTCGACCGCCGACGTCGACGCGCACCTGCGCGACTGCCCCGAGTGCGCGCAGCAGCTCGTCGAGCTCGGCCACGCCGCCGACCTCGGCAGGGCGAGCCGCACCTACGCCCTCGAGACGCCGCCCGCGGCCGTCTGGGAGCGCATCAGCGACGAGCTCGCGCTGGCCGGCGAGCAGCCGGTCGCGCTCGCACCGGTCACCCGCCTCCCGACGGGACGGCACCGTCCCGAGCGCCAGCCCAGCCGCCTCGTGGGCATCGCGGTCGCCGCCGCGGCTGCGCTCGTCGTCGGCGTCGTGGGAGGCGCCTGGTGGCAGGGTTCGCGCCCCGACCCGGCCGTGGTGGTCGCCCGCGCCGATCTCCTCGCCTTCCCCGGCTGGCAGGGCGCGAGCGGCACCGCCGAGCTCGAGGATGCGGACGGCGAGCGTCAGCTCGTCGTCCACCTCGACGCCGACGGGGGAGCGGAGGCCTACCGAGAGGTCTGGCTGATCGCCCCCGACGCCTCCGGACTCGTCGGCCTCGGCGTGCTCGACGGCACCGACGGGCGCTTCACCGTGCCGGCCGACGTCGACCTCTCGGAGTACTCGCTCGTCGACGTGTCCGAGGAGCCGCTCGACGGCGATCCGGCGCACTCCGGCGACTCGATCGTCCGCGGCCCTCTCCTCGAGGGCTGAGTCAGGCGGCTCGGCGCTCCTCGAGGAGGGCGACGAGCGCCTGGACGGCGGCCGACGGGCGCGGGGCCGTGCACACCGACAGCTCCCACTCGAGCTCCCGCCAGTCGAGCGAGATCGCCGTCACGCCCTCGAGCGGAGCGATCCCGGCCCGCGGCACGATCGCCGGCCCGAGTCCGGCCTGCACGAAGCGGGGGATGGCCGGCAGATCAGCCACCTCGGTGGCGACCCGGCGCGAGGCTCCCGCGGCACGGAAGGCGCGATCGACGGCGACGCGGTTGCCGAACCCGGCCGGCGTGTCCACGAAGGCGAGCCCGTCGAGGTCCTCGGGAGTCGGCCGCGCTGCGCCGGCGAGCGGGCCCGAGCTCTCGACCAGCAGCACGTAGTCGCTGCGCACGACCGTGGTGACCGCGAGATCCGTCAGATCGTCCGCCGGGAGCGCGAGCAGCGCGACGTCGAGGCGTCCCCGCCGCAGGTCCTCGGCGAGACCGGTCGACCCAGTGGTCGACGTCCGCAGCAGCAGGTCGACGAGCGGATGACGACGGCGGAAGACGCCGAGCACGCCGGGCAGATCGACCAGGTCGAGCGCCGAGAAGGTGCCCACCCTGACGCGCCCTCGCAGGCCCGCCGCATCCTCCGCCGCCAGCGAGCGCATGAGATCGAGTCCGTCGATGGCCGAGCGGGCGGCCGGGAGCAGCGCCTCGCCCACGGCCGTGAGCGCGACCCGGCGCGTCGACCGGGTGAACAGCGGGGCCCCGAGCTCCAGTTCGAGCGCGCGGATGCTCGCCGACAGGGTCGACTGGACCACGAAGAGGCGGGCGGCGGCGCGGGTGAAGTTCAGTTCCTCCGCGACGGCCACGAAGGCGGCGAGCTGTCGGTCGTCCATCCCCGCATTATCCTGCTTTCCCGATCAATGCGACCGAGATCATCCGTTGGACGTGGATGACGAGGGGGAGCATCCTGATGCCGTGCCCACCTCAGACCGCACCACCTCAGACCGCACCACCTCAGTGCCCACCGCCTCCGTGTCAGCCGCCTCCACCGACGGCGTCGCCCCGTCCCGCCGCCCCGAGCTCCCGCACCGCCACGGCTTCTGGGTCATCGCGGTCGCGTTCCTCGCCGTCATGGCCTTCTCGACCGTGCCGACGCCGCTCTACGCGATCTACCAGCAGCGCGACGGCTTCCCCGCCTTCGTCGTCACGGTCGTCTTCGCCGCCTACGCGGTCGGAGTCGTGGCCAGCCTCTTCCTGGCCGGCCACGTCAGCGACTGGCTCGGCCGCCGCCGGATCCTGCTGGCGTCGATCCTCGTCGAGGTGCTCGCGAGCGCCGTCTTCCTGCTCTGGCCCGAGGTGCCCGGGCTCATCGTCGCCCGCCTCCTGACGGGCCTCGGCGTCGGAGCCCTCACCGCCACGGCGACCGCGCACCTCTCCGAGCTCCGCGCGATCGCCCGCCCCGAGGAGGGTCCCGGAACCTCCCGCGCCGTCTCGACCCTCGTCAACATGGGCGGCCTCGCCCTCGGCCCGCTCGTCGGAGGAGTCTTCGCGGTCACCGTCGACCGCCCCCTGGTCGTGCCCTACGAGGTGTTCCTCGTCGTGCTCGTCGTGCTCGGCCTCGCCGTGGCGCTCGTCCCCGAGACGGTCGAGCGGCGCGAGATCCTGCCCGCCTACCGCCCGCAGCGGCTCGCGGTGCCGGAGGCGTCCCGCGGCACGTTCCTCTCGGCCGCGGTCGGCGCCTTCGCCGGGTTCGCCGTGTTCGGGCTCTTCACCTCTCTCGCCCCCACCTTCCTCGCGGGGCGCTTCGGCGAGACCTCGCACCTCGAGGCGGGTGCCGTGTCGTTCGGAGTCTTCGCGGCGGGAGCCGTCGCGCAGCTGGCGTCCACCCGGCTCTCCTCCCGGCGCGCCCTGACCCTCTCCGCCGCGGCACTGACGCTCGGCCTGGTGCTCGTCGCCGTCGGCGCCGTCGTGGTCTCGCTGCCCGCCTTCATCATCGGCGGCGTCGTCGCCGGCGCCGGAGTCGGCCTGCTCTTCCGCCTGTCGCTCGGCGTCGCGGGCTCGCTCGCCTCCGACGAGACGCGCGGAGAGGTGCTGGCGGCGATGTTCCTCGCCGCGTACCTCGGGCTCGCCGTGCCGGTCCTCCTGATCGGAGCCGCCCTCGCCCTGCTGCCCTCGGTGCCGGTGCTGCTCGGCTTCGTGGCCGTCGTGCTCGTCCTGGTGCTCGCGGCGATCGTGCGGATGCGCCGCTCGGCCGAGTGAGTCCTCGCCGGGTCGCAGACGCCCGCCCCGCGCTCCACAATGGGGGGATGAAGCTCTTCTCTCATCGCCGCGGTGACGCCGGCAACCCTCTGCCGGCGAACGACCGCGGGTCGGGAAAGCTCGACGACTACGACTACGAGCTCCTCCCCAAGTCGCGGCGCGGCGAGACCCTGCTCGGCATCGCCGACTCCCTCCCGCACCAGGAGGAGCTCGCCCGGATCCTCTCGTTCGGCGAGGAGGAGGTCACGGCGATCATCCCGCGGCGCTCGGCCGAGGAGGAGCGCACCGACGCCCCGATGCCGGTGCGGCTCTTCGCGAACCAGCGCCCGTCCGACCTCGTCGGCTACGTGCCGCGCGGGCTCGAGAACGTGGTCGACGCGGCGCTGGCGCGACTGTCGGAGGCGGGCAAGCAGCCTCGGGTCCCGGCCCGCATCGTGAAGGCCAAGGGGGCGCTCCGCGTGCAGCTCCTGATGCACGAGACCCGCGGCTGACCCGCGGATCCTGGCCGCGGGGCACCCGTGCTGATAGCATGAACCGGTTCCGAATCCGAAAGCGGCCGCCGGCTGCAGCCGGGTTCGAACCACGGAGCAGGCCGGCAGGAAGCTGGTCCTCGGTGGTGGAGTCCCGGATCGACGTCGCAGAAGCGGCGTTCTGCCGCTCGGCAGAGTGCACACAGGCACAGGCAGACCCGGAGCTTTTCTACTGGTGGCCAGCACGAACGCCCTCCCCACGACGGCACGGCGCGAAGCCCTGCCACGGGATCGTCTCGATTCCTGATCGGAACGCTGCTCCGACGAACGCCGGCGCCCAGAGGGGTGCCGCTGCAGACGTTAAGGAGACAGACCTCTTGGAAGGTCCTGAAATCACATTCGCCGAAGCCGTTCTCGACAACGGCTCGTACGGCACCCGCACCGTCCGCTTCGAGACCGGCCGCCTCGCGCAGCAGGCCCAGGGAGCCGTCGCCGCGTACCTCGACGAGGACACCATGCTCCTCTCGGCCACGTCGGCGTCGAAGAACCCGAAGGACAACTTCGACTTCTTCCCGCTGACCGTCGACGTCGAGGAGCGCTCCTACGCCGCCGGCAAGATCCCCGGCTCGTTCTTCCGTCGCGAGGGCCGCCCCTCCACCGAGGCGATCCTGGTCTGCCGTCTGATCGACCGGCCGCTGCGCCCCTCGTTCGTCGAGGGCCTGCGCAACGAGGTCCAGATCGTCATCACCGTCCTGAGCATCGCTCCCGACGAGTTCTACGACGCTCTCGCGATCAACGCCGCGAGCGCCTCGACCCAGATCTCGGGTCTGCCCTTCTCGGGCCCCGTCGCCGGTGTGCGCCTCGCGCTCATGTCCGACGGCTCGGGCAACGACCAGTGGGTCGCCTTCCCCAAGGCCTCGCAGCTCGAGAACGCCGTCTTCGACCTCACCGTCGCGGGCCGCGTCGTCACCAACGAGGACGGCTCCTCCGACGTCGCCATCATGATGGTGGAGGCCGAGGCCACCGAGTCCTCCTGGAACCTCATCAAGGCGGGTGCGACCAAGCCCAACGAGGCCGTCGTCGCCGAGGGCCTCGAGGCCTCGAAGCCCTTCCTCCGCGCTCTCGTCGAGGCGCAGGCCGAGCTGGCCGCCTCCACCGCCAAGCCCGTCCGCGACTACCCGGTCTTCCTGCCCTACACGCAGGAGACCTACGACAACGTCGCCGAGCTCAGCTACGACGAGCTCGTCCGCGTCTACCAGATCGCCGACAAGGTCGAGCGTCAGGACGCCGACGACGCTCTCAAGGCGAAGGTCAAGGAGCAGATCGCCGAGCGCATCGCGTCCGGTCAGCTCTCCGCCGAGGCCTACTCGCAGGTGTCCGGCGCGTACAAGTCCGTCACGAAGGTGGTCGTCCGCGGCCGCATCCTCCGCGACGGCGTGCGCATCGACGGCCGCGGCCTGGCCGACATCCGTCCGCTCGACGCCGAGGTGCAGGTCATCCCCCGCGTCCACGGCTCGGCGATCTTCCAGCGCGGAGAGACCCAGATCCTGGGTGTCACCACGCTGAACATGCTCAAGATGGAGCAGCAGATCGACTCGCTGTCGCCCGTCACGAAGAAGCGCTACCTGCACCACTACAACTTCCCGCCCTACTCGACCGGTGAGACCGGTCGCGTCGGGTCGCCGAAGCGTCGCGAGATCGGGCACGGCTTCCTCGCCGAGCGTGCGCTCGTGCCGGTGCTGCCGAGCCGCGAGGAGTTCCCCTACGCGATCCGTCAGGTGTCCGAGGCGCTCAGCTCCAACGGCTCCACCTCGATGGGCTCCGTCTGCGCGTCCACCCTCTCGCTCCTCAACGCCGGTGTCCCGCTGCGCGCCCCGGTCGCGGGCATCGCGATGGGCCTCGTCTCCGACGTGGTCGACGGTCAGACCCGCTACGCGGCGCTGACCGACATCCTCGGCGCCGAGGACGCGCTGGGCGACATGGACTTCAAGGTCGCCGGCACGTCAGAGTTCGTCACGGCCATCCAGCTCGACACGAAGCTCGACGGCATCCCGTCGTCGGTCCTCGACGCCGCGCTGAAGCAGGCCAAGGACGCCCGCACCACGATCCTCGCGGTGCTCACGGCGGCCATCGACCAGCCCGACGAGATGGCCCCGACCGCGCCCCGCGTGATCTCGGTCCAGATCCCCGTCGACAAGATCGGCGAGCTGATCGGCCCCAAGGGCAAGACGATCAACGCGATCCAGGACGAGACCGGCGCCGACATCTCCATCGAGGAGGACGGCACCGTCTACATCGGCGCCGTCGACGGACCGTCGGCCGAGGCCGCTCGCGCCCAGGTCAACGCCATCGCGAACCCGACGAACCCCGAGGTCGGCGAGCAGTTCCTCGGAACCGTCGTCAAGCTCGCGACGTTCGGCGCGTTCGTCTCGCTCCTGCCCGGCAAGGACGGACTGCTGCACATCAGCGAGGTCCGCAAGCTCGCCGGTGGCAAGCGCGTCGAGAACGTCGAGGACGTCCTCGGTGTGGGCCAGAAGCTGCTCGTCCAGATCACCAAGATCGACGACCGCGGCAAGCTCTCCCTCGCGCCCGTCGTGGCCGAGGAGGCGGAGGCGCTCGTCGTCGCCGTCGAGGAGCCCGTCGAGAGCTGATCCCTCTCGCGCGAACGACGGACGCCCGTCCCACTCCGGTGGGGCGGGCGTCCGTCGTTCCCCACCATGGGGTACGGTGGCCGGACTGCGCCGTCGCACCGCCCCGACCGGAGGACACCGTGACCGACCCGACGCCCCTGGCCACCGAGCTGGAGACGCCTCCTCCGTTCCGCACCCTGGGCCGCACCGGCCTCCCGGTGCATCCGCTCGCCCTCGACGGCTCCGTCTTCGGCTGGGCCGCCGCCATCGACGACACGACGGAGGCGCTCGACTCCTTCGCCGCTCTCGGCGGCACGCTGATCTCGACCGCCGACCACTACGCCACCGGTCGCAGCGAGTACATGATCGGCCGCTGGCTCGAGTCGAGCGGCACGCGCGACCGGATGCTGGTCGCCACCAAGGTCGGCCGCCATCCCGACGCTCCGGGGCTCGCCGCCGCCGATGTGACCTCGGCTGTGCAGGGCTGCCTCGAGCGCCTCGGCACGCGGATCGACCTGCTGTCCTTCGACAGCGAGGACCCCGAGGTGCCGATCGAGGAGAGCCTCGCCGCGGTCGCCCCGTTCCTCGCCGACGGCACGGTCGGCGCGATCGGCGCCGCCCACTTCAGCGGTGCCGCTCTCGCCGCGGCCGATGAGGCCGCGCAGACGCTCGGCCTGCCTGCGTTCGCGGTCGTCATCGCCGAGTACAACCTGATGGAGCGCGGCGCCTACGAGAGCGATGTGGCCCCCGAGGTCGAGCGCCAGGGCCTCGCGACGCTCGCGCGCCTCCCGCTCGCGAGCGGTTACCTGACGGGCAGGTTCCGCAGCCGCTCCGACGAGCCCGAGTCGGTGATGTTCGAGGCGGCGCTCGACTACATCGGCCGGCACGGCAACCGCGTCCTCGGCGTCCTCGACGAGGTGGCGGAGGTGCACGGCACCAACCCGGGCACCATCGCCCTCGCATGGGTGCTCTCGCACCAGGAGGTGGCGGCCGCCGTCGTCCGCGCGCGCGGGGCCGCCGAGCTCGAGTCGCTCTTCGGTGCGGCGGCGGTGCCGCTCACCCGGAGCGACATCGCGCAGCTCGACCGCGCCTCGGCCTGACGGCCCCCGCCGCGCGTCAGCGTCGGAGGATCCGCGCCTCCCACGGACCGAGAGTCGACCCCGTCGCTCCCCGGACGTTGCCGAGCACCGTCTCGGCGCCCGCCCACTCCTCGAGCAGCGCGACCTCGAGCGGCTCGCCCGACACATTGCCGACGACGAGCAGCTCGTCGGGGCCGGTGCGGGTGAAGGCGAACAGCCGCGGATGCTCCGCCTCGAGCAGCCCGAAGCGGCCGAGCTGCACCGTCTCGTCGTCGTGGCGCAGGGCGATCAGCGCGCGGTAGTGCTCGAAGACCGACCGCTCGGCCGCCCGGTCGGTCTCGACGTTGACCTCGACGTGGTTCGGGTTGACCGGGATCCAGGGCTCGCCGGTCGTGAAGCCCGCCTGCGGCCCCGAGTCCCACTGCACCGGGGTGCGGGCGTTGTCGCGGCTCTGCGCCCGGAGACCGGCGAGCACCGCCTCCGGAGCCTCGCCGCGGTCCTCGACCGCCTCCGCGTAGTAGTTCAGCGACTCGACGTCGCGGAAGTCGTCGATCCCCGAGAACGGCACGTTGGTCATGCCGATCTCCTCGCCCTGGTAGATGTACGGCGTGCCGCGCTGCAGGTGCAGGAGCGTCGCCCAGAGCGTCGCCGACTCGTAGCGCCACTCGCCGTCGTCGCCGAAGCGCGACACGACCCGGGGCTGGTCGTGGTTGTTCAGGTAGAGGCTGTTCCAGCCCTTCTCGGCGAGGCCGTCCTGCCAGCGCGCGAGGTTGGCCTTCAGCGCGACCAGGTCGAGCGGGACCGGGTGGAACTTGTCGACGCCGTGGTCGATGCCGACGTGCTCGAACTGGAAGACCATGTCGAGCTCGCGGCGCGCGGGATCGGTGACGAGCGCCGCCTCCTCGAGGGTGACGCCCGGCATCTCGCCGACGGTCAGGACGGCGCCCTCGCGGCCGGCGAACACCTCCCGGTGCATCTCCTGGAGGAACTCGTGCAGCCGGGGCCCGACCCCGCCGACGATCCCGGAGCCGCCGGCGTCGCCGTCGACCTGCTCGAGGTCCTTCGAGACGAGGTTGATGACGTCCATCCGGAAGCCGTCGACCCCGCGGTCGAGCCACCAGGTCATCATCGCGTGCACCGCGCGGCGCACCTCGGGGTTCTCCCAGTTGAGGTCGGGCTGCTGCACCGCGAAGAGGTGCAGGAAGTACTCGTCGGTCTCCGGGTCGAGGGTCCAGGCGGGGCCGGAGAAGTACGAGCGCCAGCCGTTGGGCTCCGCGACGTCGAGCCGGGCCTCGGCCGCGGCGTCGAGCTCGCGGCCCTCCTCGACGGCGACGCGCCCGCGCCGCCACCAGTACCAGTCGCGCTTCGCATCCTCCTGCGAGGAGCGCGACTCGACGAACCACGCGTGCTCGTCGCTCGTGTGGTTGACGACGAGGTCCATCATGATCCGGATGCCGCGCCCGTGCGCCTCGGCCAGCAGCAGGTCGAACTCGGCGAGCGAGCCGAACAGCGGATCGATGTCCTGGTAGTCGGAGATGTCGTAGCCGTTGTCGTGCTGCGGCGAGGGGTAGATCGGCGACAGCCAGACCACGTCCACGCCGAGATCGGCGAGGTGCCCGAGCCGCGCGCGGATGCCGCCGAGGTCGCCGATGCCGTCGCCGTTCGAGTCGGCGAACGAGCGGGGGTAGATCTGGTAGACGACGGCGCTGGTCCACCAGGGCGGGGTCGGGGTGAGGGGCTCCATGAGGGCGAATCTAGCCGTGACGACCGACACTGCGGGGGCCGCCGCTCCGACGTCGACGGACGAGGAGGCGAGCGTGTAACGATCGGGTTAATCGTCTCCGGCGACGCCGGGGCAGGACCGTCGCGCTCCACTACTCTCGATCGTGGCGGGCACCCGAGCTCCGCGGGAAGAGTGGTGTCGTGCCGAGGGTCAGGGCCGGCGCAGAGCGCACCGCGATCGACCGACCGGTCGTCGCGCACACCCACCGCCGCCCGCTCGGCGAGACCACCCAGGCCCTCTTCCCCCTCGTCCTCGACGCGGCCGCGGTCGGGCGCGCGAGCGTCGACGGCGGTGCCCGGGCCCTTCTCGAGCGCTACGCGGCCTGGGGCGGCAACGCCCTCGTGGCGACCGACGCCGCCGGCTCGACCGAGGGCGAGTCGGCCGTCGGAGCCTGGCTCTCCGGCCGCCGCGACCGCGACCGGCTCCTGCTGATCGGGCGCTTCGGCGCCCCCGCCGGCTCCGTCGCCTCGCCGCGCGCCCTGGTGAGCCGGGTCGAGGAGTCCCTCCGCCGCCTCCGCACCGACCGTCTCGACGTCCTCGCCGTGCGTCCGGACGGCGCCGGCAGACTCGACGAGCTGCTCGCCGCTTTAGAGGTCCTGCTGGCGCGCGGCATGGCGCGCTCGGTCATCGCCTCCGGCTTCGCCGCCGAGGAGCTCTTCGAGGCCCGCGTGCTGGCCGGTCACGGCCTGCCCCGCTTCGCCGCCGTCGAGGTCGGCTACAGCCTGCTCGAGCGCGACGAGGCGGAGGGCGACGTCGGCCTGGTCGCGGCCGGCCAGGGTCTGTCGCTCGTCTCGACCGCGCCGCTCGCGCACGGGTTCCTCCGCGGGGTCGCCCGTACCCGCCGGGAGCTCAGCCGGCTCCCCGACGGCCACCGCGCCGCGGCGCACGCCGGCCGTCGAGGCCGCCGCGTGCTGGCCACGCTCGACGCGATCGGCGTCGAGCTGTCCGCGGCACCGGCCGCCGTCGCCCTCGCCTGGCTCCTCGCGCGTCCCCGCCTCGTCGCGGCGACCGTCGATCCCCGGAGTGCCACCGAGGTGGACGCATTCGTCCGGGCGGTCTCGCTCGACCTCGACGACGGCCACCTCGCCGCCCTCGAGCGCGCGGGCCGCTGACGCGACCGCTTCTCCCGCGACACCGCCCGGCACCCTCCCGGCGTGGCCTACGCTGGGTCGGATGAGCAACGGCGTGGCACTCCCTCTCGAACAGCCGGAGACGACCATCGGAGCAGCCGGCGGCTCCCTGGTCCGCCGGTCGGTCCTCCCGAGCGGCGTCCGCATCCTCAGCGAGGCGATGCCCGGTGCCCGCAGCGCGACCGTCGGCTTCTGGGTGGCAGCGGGCTCCCGCGATGAGGCCCCCGCCCGGCCGGGCGTCGACGGCTCACCCGCCACGCCGTCGAACTTCGGCTCGACCCACTTCCTCGAGCACCTGCTTTTCAAGGGCACGAAGACGCGCACGGCGCTCGACATCGCCGTCGCGTTCGACTCCGTCGGCGGGGAGCACAACGCGCTCACAGCCAAGGAGTACACCTGCTACTACGCCAAGATCCAGGACCGCGACCTCCCGATGGCCGTCGAGGTCATCGCCGACATGGTGACGTCCAGCCTCCTCGATCCCGTCGAGTTCGAGACAGAGCGCGGCGTCATCCTCGAAGAGCTCGCCATGGCCGACGACGATCCCGCGGATGCGGCGAGCGAGCGCCTGTTCGAGGCCGTCTTCGGCGACCACCCGCTCGGTCGCCCGATCGGCGGCAGCGCCGAGACCATCGGCGGGGCGACCCGCGATGCGGTCTGGGCGCACTACCGCGCGGCCTACCGCCCGAACGACCTGGTCGTGACGGTCGCGGGAGCGGTCGACCACGACGTGCTCGTCGCGCTGCTGACCCGCGTGCTCGCCTCCGACGGCTGGGACCTCGAGACGCCCGCGTCCCCGGTCGCCCGCCGGGTCGGAGGGTCCGCCGCCTTCACGCGCGGCACGCCGCTCTCCCTCGTGCACCGGCCGACCGAGCAGGCGAACCTGCTGATCGGCTTCCCGGGCCTCGCCGCGGCCGACGAGCGCCGGATGACGATGGGGGTCCTCAACTCGATCCTCGGCGGCGGGATGTCGTCCCGCCTGTTCCAGGAGGTGCGCGAGAAGCGCGGGCTCGCCTACTCGGTCTACTCCTTCGCCCCGTCCTACTCCGACGCCGGGATCTTCGGCCTCTACGCGGCCTGCACGCCGGCGAAGGCCGGCACGGTCGCCGAGCTCCTGCTCACCGAGTTCTCGCGTCTGGCCGAGCACGGCGTCACCGCCGACGAGCTGCGCCGGGCGCGGGGCCAGCTCTCGGGAGCCGCCGCCCTCGCCCTCGAGGACTCGGACACGCGCATGTCCCGCCTCGGCCGCGCCGAGCTCACGTTCGGCGAGTTCGTCGACCTCGACGAGAGCCTGCGCCGCCTCGCCCTCGTCGGTGCGGACGACGTCCAGGCACTCGCGGCAGACTTGGCGAGGGGGCCGTCGTCGATCTCGGCCGTCGGCGCGGTCGACGACTCGACGTTCGCCGGCATCGCCGAGGTCGAGAGCGCTTCCGCGGTCTGACCGGATCGCACGACCGCTGACCGCGCACCGTCGCGCCGCATCAAGGAGGACCTCGTGTCCCACTACATCTACCTCGTCCGCCACGGTGAGCAGCAGGACGCCGAGCACGGGCTGCCCGACGGCCCCCTCTCGGCGAGGGGTGAGCGTCAGGCCCGGCTGATCGCCGAGCGCCTCGGCGGCGTGCCGTTCACCGGCGCCTGGCACTCGCCGCTGCGCCGGGCGGAGGAGACCGCCGCGCGCTTCCGTGCCGTCCTCCCCGGGCTCGCGATCGAGCCCTCGTCGCTCCTGTTCGACTGCATCCCGTCCGGCCCGACCCCCGACATGCCGCGCTCGTTCGAGCCGTTCTTCGGGAGCGTCACCGCGGCCGAGATCGAGGCGGGGCACGCGCAGATGCAGGACGCGGTGGCCGAGTTCCTCGCGCCGTCCCGCGAGGACCGCCACGACCTCCTGATCACGCACAACTTCGTCATCGGCTGGTTCGTCCGCCACGTCTTCGACGCTCCCGACTGGCGCTGGCTGGGCGTCAACCAGGCGAACTGCGGCCTGACGATCATCCGCGTCCGCTCGCGGAAGCCCCCGGTGCTCGTCGTGCACAACGACCTGGCGCACCTCCCCGTCGAGCTGCGCACCGGTCTGCCGGAGGCGCAGCCGTACTAGGGCCTGTCGAACACGAGACCGCCGTCGCGAGCACGGTCTGATCGTGCGAGCTGCAAGGAGCGGATCGAAGGTCCACGCGGGGCATGGGACGAGATCCGCGACGCCGCAGATCGTGCGATCAGGCCGAGCGGAGCACGCGGGATCGTGTTCGACAGGCCCTAGCGTGGACCGATGACCACGCTGCTCCGCACCGGTGACGATCACGACGTCGATGCCTGCGTGCGCGTGTGGCTCGAGTCGCTCGAGGCCCGCGACGGAAGCGTCCCCGCCTCCGGGATCGAGCAGCGCGCCCGCGCGAAGCTCGCCGCCCCTCGGGTCTCGTTCGTCGTCGCCGAGGGCGAGGGCTCGGTCGACGGCTTCGTCCTGGTGTCGGTGCCCGGGAGCGGCTTCGCCGACGATCCGCCGCACGCCGCCTACCTCTCGCTGCTCGCGGTCCGGCCGTCGGCCCAGGGCAGAGGTCTCGCACGGAGGCTGCTCGCCGCGGCCGAGCGCGACGCGGCGGAGGTCGCGGACGAGGCCGTCCTCCACGTCCTCCTCGACAACACGGGCGCCCGCGCTCTCTACGCCTCGGCGGGCTGGAGCGAGGCGGGGGAGCCCTTCCCCCATCCGCTCTCCGGTGCCCCCGTGGTCTCGCTCCGCCGCCTCCTCGACCGCTGATCGTTAGGCTGGAGGAGTGATGACCTCCGTCGCCGTGGTCGGCGCGTCCGGCAAGCTCGGCTCCCTCACCTGCTCCCTCATCGAGGCCTCCGACGAGTTCGAGCTCGTCGCGCGCCTGGGCTCCCGGAGCGACCCGCGCGAGATGCTCGCGGCCGATGTCGTCGTCGACATGACCGTGCCGGCCGTCAGCCAGGGCATCGTCGATCTCGCGGTGGCGAACGGCCGCAAGGTGCTCGTGGGGACCTCGGGCTGGACGGGCGACCGGATCGCGACCCTCCGCCGCACCGTCGAGGCGCAGCCGGACGCCGGGGTCGTCATCATCCCCAACTTCTCGCTCGGCTCGGTCGTCGCGACGGCGCTGGCGACCGTGGCCGCGCAGTTCTTCGACGCGACCGAGATCATCGAGACCCACGGCGCGCGCAAGGTCGACTCGCCCTCCGGCACGGCCGTGCGCACAGCCGAGCTCATCCTCCGGGCCCGTGGCGAGCGCGGCCCGGTCGAGGCGCCGCACACCGACCAGCGCGCCAGAGGGCAGCAGGTCGCGAGCATCCCGGTGCACAGCCTCCGCCTGCCCGGCGTCGAGGCGCGTCAGGAGGTGGTCTTCGGCGGCACGGGCGAGACTCTCACCATCCGTCACGACACCTCGTCGCAGGCGTCCTACGAGGCCGGGATCCTGCGTGCCCTCCACGCCACCGCGACCGCCTCCGGAGTCGTGGTGGGGCTCGACGCGCTGCTCGACCTCCGCGCGGCGTTCGATGCCGCGCCGCTGGCGGAGCGCGTTCCCGACGAGCCGCCGGTGGTCGACGACGTCCCGTCCGGCCAGGCCGCCGCCGTGACGAGCACCCCGTGAGGAGCCGCATCGGCGTCGGCCTGATGGCCGTGCTGCTGGCGCTCTACCTCTTCGTCTGCCTGCAGTACTCGGTCGTCGCGTTCGCGGCCGGCACGGTGCCGGGCATCGTGATGGGCGTGGGTCTGCTGATCCTCGGAGGGATCGGGGTGTGGGGCCTCGTCCGCGAGCTGCTCTTCGGCATCCGCGCCGAGCGCCTCGCGCGGCGACTCGAGCAGGAGGACGCGCTGCCGAAGGAGGTCGTCGACTCCCGGGAGAGCGGGCGCCCGGTGCGCGAGGAGGCCGACGCGCTCTTCCCGCGCTACGCCCAGGAGGTCGACGCCGATCCCGAGAGCTGGCGCGCCTGGTACCGCCTCGGTCTCGCCTACGACGCGAGCGGCGACCGCAAGCGCGCTCGAGGTGCGATCCGCCGCTCGATCGCCCTCGAGCACGACGCACCCAACTGATCGAGGGTCAGTTCAGCACCCAGCCCAGCGCCTCGGCGACGGTCCGGTGGCGGAAGACGAAGCCGTCGTCGAGCAGTCGCTGGGGGACCAGCTGCTGGCTCGAGAGCAGCAGCTCGTGCCCGGCGTCGCGCAGGGCGAGCTCGATGATCTTCTCGGGCACCGCCAGCTTGAACGGGCGGTGCAGCTGCTCGGCGAGGGTGCGCATGACGTCGTTCGCCGTCGCCGGCGTCGGGCCCGCGAGGTTGACCGGGCCCGAGAGCGACGAGGTCAGGAGGTGGCGGATCGCCGCGGCCTCGTCGTACAGGCTGATCCACGGCCACGCCTGGTCGCCGCTGCCGAGCGGGCCGGCCAGACCGAAGCGGGTGAGCGGCAGGAGCGGCTTGAGCGCCCCTCCCATCCCGAGGACCAGACCCGTGCGGAAGGTGACCACGCGGGTGCTCTCCGGCGCGAGATGAGCCGCCTGCTCCCAGCGCTCGACGACATCGGCGAGGAATCCGTCGCCGCGGGACGACTCCTCGGTGAGCTGCTCGCCCGGCCGGTCGCCGTAGTAGCCGACCGCGGAGGCGTTGAGCAGGATCGTCGGGGGAGTGGTCGCCATCCGCATCGCGTCGGTGATGGTCTGCGTCGCCTGCACGCGCGAGTCGAGGATCTCGCGCTTGTACGACGAGGTCCACGGCAGCCGGCTGATCGAGGCGCCCGAGAGGTTGATCACCGCGTCGACCCGGTCGAGGACGCTGAAATCGAGCATGTGCGAGGTGGGCGCCCAGTGGAACTCGTCCGGGCTCGTCGGCGCGTGCCGCACCAGACGGAAGATCTCGTGCCCGTCCGCGCGGAGCTGCCCGGTGAGCTCGGAGCCGATCATGCCGCTCGCCCCCGAGATCAGGACGCGGAGCCGGCGGGGAGGCGTCACGGGCTCGACGCGCGCCTCGGCGTCCGGCAGCACCGGGTGGCGCTGGTCGGTCGAGCGGGCGGACCGCCGAGCGGATCCGGCGGTCGCACCGGCTCCGTCGTGGTCGGAGTGCCGTGCGGATGAGTCGCTCATGATGCCTCCTGAGGCTCGTCGCGGGCGGCCCGCGAGGCGGGTCCAGCCTAGGACGTCACGCCCGGGAGCCGGCCGAGCGCCCGATCACTCGCGCGCGCACCAGGAGGAGGTACAGCTCGCAGCCGAGGCAGAGCCCGAACGTGGCGTTGAGGAACGCGGCGACGAAGGCGACGGCGGCCGCGATCGGCGCGGCACCGGGCACTCCGGCGAGGTGCAGCACCACTCCGGCGCCCGTGACGAGCAGCCCGATGAGCTGAGCGAAGCGCGGCGGCCGGGCGTCCTCCCACTCCTCGGGAGGCGCGAGCCGCGGCCGCACGAGACGACGGAAGACGACGGCCCACGGTCCGGAGCCGACGCCCCGTGCCACCGACCAGGCGAACAGCGCGGCGAGCACGAGCAGCAGGAGGAAGCCCGGCTGCGCGAGTCGCGCTGCGATGTCGCCGGTGGCCGGGGCACCGAGGCCGAGCCCGACCGTCACGAGGAGCAGGAGAGCGGTGACGGAGGCGGCGAAGCGCGGGCCGCGCGGATCGACGTGGCCCCGAGGCGGGGTGCTGCTGCTCATCGTGCGGTCTCCAGTCGGTCGAGCTCGTCGAGGACGACGGCACGGGTGGGCGCGCCGCCGATGCGGGTGCGGGGGACTCCGTCGGCGTCGAGCACCAGGAGGGTGGGGGTCTGCCGCACGTGGAAGCGGTCGGCCAGGTCGGCGCGGTGCGTGAGGTCGACGTCGAGGTGCACGACCCCTGGTCGCTGCCTGCTGATGTCGGCGAGCATCCGGTGCACGGCGGGGCAGCGGGTGCAGAACTCGGTCGAGAACTGCACGACGGTCGCGACACCTCCGAGCACCGCACCGTCGACGAGGCCGGAGGGATCGATCCGCTCGACGCCCGTCGTCGATCGGGCCCGCCCCGACGCGCGCCGATGGGCGAGGCCGAGGGCCGTCGCGAGGGCGACGAGCGCCGCGAGGGCAGCGGCGACGACGAGAGGATCCACGACTCGACGCTAGGCCGTGCCGCGGCCGCACACCCGTTCATGACGCCGCGAGACGTCGAGGGGTGCTCTAGGGTCGAAGCCGTGACCGAGCAGAACGCCCCCGACGGCGAGTTCACCTTCCGCTCCGATGTCGTCGTCGAGCTCATCAGATCGAGCGCGCACGACTCCGACGTCCTCTTCGCGGCCCGTGTCTCGACGCAGGGCGAGCAGACCCTCGCCGCCGCCCTCGACGACGAGGACGCCGACGCCGAGAAGCAGCGCAAGCGCGACCGCGGCCTCATCAACTACCTGATGCGCGACCGCCACGGCTCCCCGTTCGAGCACAACTCGATGACCTTCTACGTGCAGGCGCCGATCTTCGTGTTCCGCGAGTTCATGCGGCACCGCATCGCCTCCTACAACGAGGAGTCGGGCCGCTACCGCGAGCTCCGCCCCGTCTTCTACGTGCCCGGCCCCGAGCGCAACCTCGTCCAGGTCGGCAAGCCCGGCGCCTACTCCTTCGAGCCCGGCACCCCGGAGCAGACCGAGCTCGTCGTCGCCGAGGCGCGCCGTGCCAGCATCCAGGCCTTCGAGGCCTACCAGCGGATGCTCGACGCCGGCGTCGCCCGCGAGGTCGCCCGCATCGTGCTGCCGCTCAACATCTACTCGTCGATGTACGTGACGCTGAACGCCCGCTCGCTGATGAACTTCCTGTCGCTGCGCACCAAGCGCGAGGACTCGACCTTCCCCTCCTTCCCGCAGCGCGAGATCGAGATGGCCGCCGAGCAGATGGAGCGGCACTTCGAGGAGCTGATGCCCCTGACGGCCGCGGCCTTCACCGCGAACGGCCGCGTCGCCCCGTAGCCTCCGCCCCTCCACCGGATCGACTCCGGCTGCGACCGCCCGACCCGATACCCTGATGCTCGTGTCAACTCCGGAGAATCCTTTCGGCCAGGTCCTGGTCGCCCTGGTCACCCCGTTCACCGCCGACGGCGAGGTCGACTGGCCCGGCGTCGAGAAGCACATCGACGACTGCGTAAAGGCCGGCGCCGACGGCATCGTCGTCACCGGGACCACGGGCGAGACCAGCACGCTCACCGACCCCGAGAAGATCCGTCTCGTCGAGGTCGGCAAGGCGGTCGCGGGAGGCCGCGCGAAGATCATCACCGGAGGCGGCTCGAACGAGACCGCGCACGCCATGCAGCTCGCGCGCCAGAGCGAGAAGGCCGGCGCCGACGGCAACATGATCGTCACGCCGTACTACAACAAGCCCACGCAGGCCGGCATCCTCACGCACTTCCGGATGATCGCCGACGCGACCGACCTGCCCGTGATCCTCTACGACATCCCTGGTCGCACCGGTGTCCCGATCCGCTACGAGACGATCCTCCGTGCGGCGAAGCACCCCAACATCCTCGCCGTGAAGGATGCCAAGGGCGACCTCGCGGAGGTGAGCCGCGTCCTCAACCAGACCGACCTGATGTACTTCTGCGGAGACGACGCCAACGTCCTGCCCGAGCTCGCCATCGGCGCCACCGGGCTCATCGGCGTGACGGCGAACATCGCCGCCTCTCCGTACCGCACGATCGTCGACGCCGTGAACGCGGGAGACCTGCACGCCGCGACCCTCGCGCACCAGCAGCTCGAGCCGCTCGTGCGCGCCGTGATGACCCACGTCCCCGGAACGGTCGCGGCGAAGTACATCCTGCACGGCCTCGGCCGCATCTCCTCGCCCCGCGTCCGGCTCCCGCTCGTCGGCCCCGAGGAGTCGGAGGCGGCGCTCATCGAGGACGAGCTCGGCCTCGTCCGCGACATCCCCGGCGTCGACTTCCGCAACTTCCGGCCCGACCGGAACGCTGCGGCCGGCGGCGCCCTCCCGAAGGTCGCCGGCACCACGCGCTGACGCCGCTCGCGCGGCACCCCCGTCGAACAGGAGAAGCACGCATGCCCGGTCCCGTGATCATCCCCCCGGCGCTCGCGGCCGGCACCCTGCGCATCATTCCGCTCGGCGGTCTCGGCGAGATCGGCCGCAACATGACGGTCTTCGAGATCGACGGCAAGATCCTCGTGGTCGACTGCGGAGTGCTCTTCCCCGAGGAGAACCAGCCGGGGGTCGACCTGATCCTCCCCGACTTCGGGCCTATCGAGGACCGCCTCGACGACATCGTCGGAGTGGTGCTGACGCACGGGCACGAGGACCACATCGGAGCCGTCCCCTACCTCCTCCGGCTCAAGCGCGACATCCCGCTGATCGGCTCGACGCTGACCCTCGCCCTGGTCGAGGCGAAGCTCAGGGAGCACCGGATCACGCCGTACACGCTCACCGTGAAGGAGGGGGACATCGAGAACCTCGGGCCCTTCGAGCTCGAGTTCGTGGCCGTCAACCACTCCATCCCCGATGCGCTCGCCGTCGCGATCATCACCGACGCCGGCTCGGTGCTGCACACCGGCGACTTCAAGATGGACCAGCTCCCGCTGGACGGCCGGATCACCGACCTCCGCGCCTTCGCCCGCCTGGGCGAGGAGGGCATCGACCTCTTCATGGTCGACTCGACCAACGCCGACGTGCCCGGATTCACGCCGAACGAGCGCGACATCGGCCCCGTCATCGAGGCGGTCATCGCCAAGGCGACGCGGCGCGTGATCGTCGCGAGCTTCTCCAGCCACGTGCACCGCGTGCAGCAGGTCCTCGACGCCGCCCACGCCAACGGCCGACGCGTCGCCCTCCTCGGGCGCTCGATGGTCCGCAACATGAGGATCGCGGCCGACCTGGGCTACCTGAAGGTGCCGCAGGGCGTGCTGATCGACGTCAAGAGGGCCGGCGACATCCCCGAGGACAGGATCGTCTACATGTCGACGGGGTCGCAGGGCGAGCCGATGGCGGTCCTCAGCCGGATGGCCAACCGCGACCACCAGATCGAGCCGGGGGAGGGCGACACCGTCATCCTCGCCTCGAGCCTCATCCCGGGCAACGAGAACGCCGTCTACCGCGTGATCAACGGCCTGACGAAGCTCGGCGCGACCGTCGTGCACAAGGGCAACGCGAAGGTGCACGTCTCGGGACACGCCGCCGCGGGCGAGCTGATCTACTGCTACAACATCCTCAAGCCCCGCCACGTGATGCCCGTGCACGGCGAGTACCGCCACCTCGTCGCGAACGCGAGGCTCGCGCGGGACACGGGCATCCCCGAGGAGAACACGATCATCGCCGAGGACGGCACCGTGATCGACCTGGTCGACGGGACGGTGCAGGTCGTCGGCCGGCTCGATCTGGGCTTCGTCTACGTCGACGGCTCCTCGGTCGGCGAGATCACCGACGCCGACCTCAAGGACCGCCGGATCCTCGGCGAGGAGGGCTTCATCTCGATCATCGTGGTGGTCGAGGCCGGCACCGGTCGCATCGTCGTCGGGCCCGAGATCCACGCGAAGGGTTTCGCCGAGGACGACCGGGTCTTCGACGAGGTCAAGCCGCGCATCGCGAAGGCCCTCGAGGAGGCGGTCCAGAGCGGCGTGAGCGACCCGCACGCCCTCTCGCAGAGCGTGCGCCGCGTCGTCGGCCGCTGGGTCAACACCAGCTATCGACGCCGGCCGATGATCGTCCCGCTGGTCATCGAAGCCTGACTCCGCCGCGCTCGTCTGGCCGATCGCGGCGCGACCGGGCACACTGAACGCGGGGGACCGTCGTCCGACCCCTGTCTCCGGAGGCCCGCGTGGACTACTCGATCCGGCCGGCCCGCCCGGACGACGCCCCGTTCCTCGCCGACATGCTCGTCGAGGCGGCGAACTGGACCGGCGGCTCCTCGCGCACCAGGGTCGACGTCCTGGCCGAGGAGGCGACCCGTCGCTACATCGCCGGCTGGCCCCGCGCGGGCGACCTCGGCTCCGTGGCGGCGACGGCCGACGGCGAGCGGATCGGCGCCTGCTGGACGCGGCTGTTCACCTCGGCGGTGCCGGGCAAGGGGTTCATCGCGGCGGGCGTGCCCGAGCTGACGCTGGGCGTCCGGCCGGTGTACCGGGCCCAGGGGATCGGTCGCGCACTCGTCCGAGCGGCGATGTCCGACGCCCGTGCCGCCGGATACGCGCGGATCTCGCTGAACGTCTCGCGGGACAACTTCGCCCGCCGCCTCTACATCAGCGAGGGCTTCACCGTGGTCGCCGATCGCGGCGACGCCGAGACCATGGTCGCCCTGCTCCGCTGACGCGGGCCACGGCGCGGGTCCGCGGCGTTGTCGGGGCCGACGGGTACGGTGGCCTCATGGCGACGAGCACCAAGACGACCTCCCGTGGGCGGGGGAGTGCGCCCGCGCGCTCCGGCGCTCCGCGTTCCGGCCGGGGCTCGGGACGGGGTGCCGCCGAGAAGGCCACCGTCGCGTTCGACACGGCGCCGCGCACCAACATCCTCGTCCGCCTCTGGATGACCCTGGCGCACGTGGTCGGCGGCGCCGCCCGCGCCCTCGGCCCCGAGCGGCTCGCGAAGGAGGAGCGCCGTGACGGCGTCCCCTTCCTGCTCGTCCTGCTCGCCCTCGCGGGCGCGGTCGTCGAGTGGTTCCTGGCCACCGATCCCGTGGCCACGATCCTCGACGCCTGGACCTTCGGCGCCCTCTTCGGCCGGGTGGCCTACGTCCTCCCCGTCGTGCTGCTGCTCTTCGCCCTCTGGCTCTTCCGGCACCCCAGCTCCGTCGACGACAACGGCCGCATCGGAGTGGGGCTCACGTTCCTCCTCGTCGCCTCGGCCGGAATCTGCCACGCGCACCTCGGCGCTCCCGCCCCGGGCGTCGGCATCGAGCAGATGGCCGCCGCCGGCGGCGTGCTCGGCTGGCTGGTCGGCGCGCCGCTCGTCGCCATCGCGACGGTGACCGGAGCGACGATCCTGCTCTCCGCCGTGATCCTGCTCTCGCTGTTCATCATCACCAAGACCCCGCCGAACCGCGTCGGAGCCCGCTTCCGCGAGCTCTACTCCTACCTCTTCGGCACGCCCGTCCTCGACGACGAGGAGCGCGCCCGGCTGAAGGCCGAGAAGGCCGAGGCGAAGGCGAAGGCCAAGGCCGAGGCGGAGGAGTCCGACGAGCAGGAGGACGGCGGTGAGCTGCCCTGGTGGCGTCGCACCGACTCCGGTCGCGAGGACGAGCCGACGGTGCAGACCGAGCTGCCGATCGACTCCCTCACCGAGGTCATCGAGACGCCGAAGGGCCCCCGGGGTCGCGCCAAGGGCTTCGACACCGCGCTCGAGGAGCGCGACGAGCCGGCCGACCCGCCGACGCGCTCCTACGCGACCGAGGTCCTCTCCGAGGCGGAGAGCGCCGAGGCCGCGCTCGCCCGGTTCGAGAAGGACGGCGGAACCCGGCCCCTGTCCGGAGTCGTCGACGACGACGCGACGAGCGTCATAGACCTCGACGGCCTCGACGTCGCCCCGGCCGTTCCCGTGCCGCCCGTCATCGAGACCGGGCCGATCGCCCCGCTGCCGGCCGACGCCGACCCCACCGCCGAGTTCGACTCCTCCTTCGAGGACGACGCGCCCTACCGCCTGCCGTCCGCGGCGGCGCTGTCCACCGGCACGCCCTCGAAGGCGCGTTCCGCTGCCAACGACGAGATGGTCCGCGCGATCACCGAGGTCCTCCAGCAGTTCAACGTCGACGCGACCGTCACCGGCTTCTCCCGGGGGCCGACGGTCACGCGCTACGAGATCGAGCTCGGCCCGGGCGTGAAGGTCGAGCGGGTCACCGCGCTCAGCAAGAACCTCTCCTACGCGGTAGCGAGCAACGAGGTCCGCATCCTCTCGCCCATCCCGGGCAAGAGCGCGATCGGCGTCGAGATCCCCAACACGGATCGCGAGATCGTCTCGCTCGGCGACGTGCTGCGCTCCGCCGCGTCGACGTCGTCCACGCACCCGATGACGATCGGCGTCGGCAAGGACGTCGAGGGCGGCTACGTCGTCGCGAACCTCGCCAAGATGCCGCACCTCCTCGTCGCCGGCTCCACGGGCTCGGGCAAGTCGAGCTTCGTGAACTCGATGATCACGAGCCTGCTGATGCGGGCGCGGCCGCAGGACGTCCGGATGGTCCTGATCGACCCCAAGCGGGTCGAGCTGACGATCTACGCCGGCGTCCCGCACCTGATCACGCCCATCATCACGAACCCCAAGAAGGCGGCCGAGGCGCTGCAGTGGGTCGTGAAGGAGATGGACATGCGCTACGACGACCTCGCGTCGTTCGGCTTCCGTCACATCGACGACTTCAACGCCGCCGTCCGCGGCGGAGACCTGAAGCTCCCCGCGGGCAGCAACCGCGTACTGAAGCCCTACCCCTACCTCCTGGTCGTGGTCGACGAGCTGGCCGACCTGATGATGATCGCCCCGCGCGACGTCGAGGACTCGATCGTCCGCATCACGCAGCTGGCGCGCGCCTCGGGGATCCACCTCGTCCTCGCGACCCAGCGCCCGAGCGTCGACGTCGTCACCGGACTGATCAAGGCGAACGTGCCGAGCCGTCTCGCGTTCGCCGTCACGAGCGTCACCGACTCGCGGGTCATCCTCGACCAGCCGGGAGCCGACAAGCTCATCGGCCAGGGCGACGGCCTCTTCCTCCCCATGGGCACGAACAAGCCGATGCGCGTGCAGGGGGCGTGGGTCCGCGAGGACGAGATCGCGAAGGTGGTCGAGCACGTCACCCGCCAGGCGCAGCCCGAGTACCGCCAGGACATCACCGTGCAGGCGCAGCGCAAGGAGGTCGACTCCGACATCGGCGACGACCTCGAGCTGCTCATCGCCGCAGCCGAGCTGGTCGTGAGCACGCAGTTCGGCTCGACCTCGATGCTGCAGCGGAAGCTCCGTGTCGGCTTCGCCAAGGCCGGGCGCCTGATGGACCTGCTCGAGTCGCGCGAGGTCGTCGGTCCCTCCGAGGGCTCGAAGGCGCGCGACGTCCTGGTCTCCGCCGAGCAGCTTCCCGGCGTCCTCGAGCGGATGCGCGGCGGCGACGGAGTCGACGCCACCCCCGCCCCCTCCGCGGTCGCCCCCGACCCCTACGAGGATCCGCTGGCCGAGCCGGTCGGTCCGGTCGCGACCGACTACCACGACGACGACGAGGGCTCCAGCGACGACGCCTGGGCCCTGACCGGTCGCGACTGAGACATGACCCGACACGACGACAGTCCCCTCCCCCCGAGCGACGGAGCACGATGAGCACCCCCTCGGCCGGCGCCCCCGCGCGCTCCGGCAACTGGAACCTTCCGAACGCGATCACCGTCGTCCGGATCCTCCTGGCTCCGCTCTTCTTCTGGCTGCTGCTGGCCGACGGGGGAGAGGACGGGGGGCTGCGCATCGCGGCGGCACTGCTCTTCATCGTCGCCATTGCGACCGACGGGATCGACGGGCACATCGCGCGCAGCCGCGGACTCGTCACCGACCTGGGCAAGCTCCTCGACCCGATAGCAGACAAGGTGCTCACCGGGGCGGCTCTCGTCGGGCTGTCCCTGCTCGGCGAGCTGCCCTGGTGGGTCACGATCGTCATCCTCGTGCGCGAGATCGGCATCACCGTCTTCCGGATGGCCGTGCTGTCCGACCGGGTGATCCCCGCGTCCCGGGGTGGCAAGCTCAAGACGATCGTGCAGTCGGTGGCGATCTCCCTCGCTCTGCTGCCGCTCTGGCTCGTCCTCGGCGAGTGGGTGCACTGGCTGAACGGCATCACGATGACGGCGGCACTCGCGCTCACCGTCCTGACGGGGATCGACTACCTCGCCGATGCCGCGCGTCAGAGCCGCGCCGCCCGCAAGCACCCGTGATCGCCGAACCGCTGGTCAGAGCGCTCGAGGAGCGCGGGCTCGGCCTCGCGATCGCCGAGTCGCTGACCGGAGGTGCGTTGAGCTCCGCCGTCGTCGAGGTGCCCGGCGCCTCCGCGGTCTACCGCGGCGCGGTCGTGAGCTACGCGACCGATCTCAAGCACCGTCTCCTCGGTGTCGACGACACCCTGCTGGCCGAGCACGGACCGGTGCATCCGGAGGTCGCTCTGCAGATGGCGCGCGGAGTCGCGTCGAGGTTGGGCGCCGAGGGCGTGCGGACGGTCGGGGTGGCCACGACCGGTGTCGCGGGACCCGACCCGCAGGGCGGCGCAGCGGTCGGAACGGTCTTCGTCGCGGCGGTCCTGGGCGACGACGAGCGCGTCCTCGAACTGCGGCTCAACGGCGGCCGAGCCGAGATCAGAGCGGCCTCGGTGGAGGCGGCGCTCGAGGCTGCTCGAGAGCTCGTGACGACCGCCCAGCTGTGAATTCGTCCCCTTTCCCGATACGTGCCGGATCGCGGAATGCCCAGCGTTTCGACCCGGTTACATCTGCTGTCGCTCACACGCAAAGTCCAGTCATCCGGTATTAGAGTCGACACACACGAACCGGGTAGTGAACAGCTATCCGGTTCCTTCGTACTCAGCCCCTCCGATCAGAATGCTCCCTCGTGGTGCGTTCTCGTCGCTCGGGCCGGACGAGGTCGCGGTTGACGTGGAGAAGGAGGGTCCAGTGGTTCTAGTTCGTCAGGAGATCGGCGATGTCCTCAGGGACTTTCGCCTGCAGAAAGGTCGCACGCTCCGTCAGGTGGCGAGCAAGGCGAGCGTTGCGCTCGGCTACCTGAGCGAGGTCGAACGCGGTCAGAAGGAGGCCTCGTCAGAGATCCTCGCTTCGGTCGCCGACGCCCTCGACACCCCCATCTCGGTGATCATGCGCGAGGTCGGCGATCGTCTGGCCGTCATCGAGGGCATCGACACCATCCCCGACACCATCCCGGCCGACATGGTCGCCGGGTTCGACGCGGACCTCATCGCCCAGTAGGCGGTGCCGCACCTCCCGTCCCTCCCACCGCACCCCGTTCCACCCAGGGCGTCCGAGTCTCGACTCGGGCGCCCTGCGGCGTTCCCGGACGATCCGGCGTTAGCGTGGTCGCATGCGATTGAGCGAGTTCCGTCAGCTGGTCGACGACGAGTTCGGCGCGGCCTACGCCCGCGTCCTCGTCTCGGATCTCGTGCTCACCGAGCTCGACGGGCGGACGGCCGAGCGGGCGCTGGCGGACGGCACCGAGGCCCGCGAGGTCTGGCAGGCGCTCTGCCGCGCCAACGACGTGCCCGAGGCGCGCTGGCACGGGATCGACCCGAAGAAGCGTCGCGGCTGAGCGGACCGGCGAACGCCCCGGTCGCCCTGGCGGCGAAGTCGTGTTCGACACGCCGCGAGACGTTCCTCGAACCCGTGTTCGATCGGGTCTAGGCTCCTCAACAGAAGCAGAAGCCGCTCACTCTCCACCGAGGGGCTCTCGCTCGGCCCCGATGTCGGAGGTCGGGCGTACCGTCGAGAACAAGTCAACGGACCTGCTTCACCGCCTTGTCGCATCCGGCCGGCGCACCGCTCGGAGTCACCGATCGGCCAGCACCGGCACGACGCGACAGCCTGTAGGCGATACCACCACGAGCACGAGAGCGAGACGGCCATGCCCAGTTCTTCAGACCGCGAGAAGTCCCTCGAGACAGCACTCGCCCAGATCGACCGCCAGTTCGGCAAGGGCGCCGTCATGCGCCTCGGCAGCGACGACCGCGCCCCGGTCGAGGTGATCCAGACCGGTTCGATCGCGCTCGATGTCGCGCTCGGCATCGGCGGGCTCCCGCGCGGGCGCATCGTCGAGATCTACGGCCCGGAGTCCTCCGGCAAGACCACGCTGACGCTGCACGCGATCGCGAACGCGCAGCGCAACGGAGGCATCGCGGCGTTCATCGACGCCGAGCACGCCCTCGACCCCGAGTACGCCAAGAAGCTCGGCGTCGACATCGACTCCCTCCTCGTCTCGCAGCCCGACACCGGAGAGCAGGCGCTCGAGATCGCCGACATGCTGGTCCGCTCCGGCTCGATCGACCTGATCGTGATCGACTCGGTCGCAGCCCTCGTGCCCCGCGCCGAGATCGAGGGCGAGATGGGCGACTCCCACGTCGGCCTCCAGGCCCGCCTCATGTCGCAGGCCCTCCGCAAGCTCACCGGTGGCCTCAACACCACCAACACCACGATGATCTTCATCAACCAGCTCCGCGAGAAGATCGGCGTCTTCTTCGGAAGCCCCGAGACCACCGCGGGCGGCAAGGCGCTCAAGTTCTACGCGTCCGTGCGCCTCGACATCCGGCGCATCGAGACCCTGAAGGACGGCACCGACGCGGTCGGAAACCGCACCCGCGTCAAGGTCGTCAAGAACAAGATGGCGCCGCCCTTCAAGCAGGCCGAGTTCGACATCCTCTACGGCATCGGCATCTCGCGAGAGGGCAGCCTCATCGACTTCGGCGTCGAGCACGAGATCGTCCGCAAGTCGGGCGCCTGGTACACCTACGACGGTGACCAGCTCGGACAGGGCAAGGAGAAGGCGCGCCAGTTCCTCATCGACAACTCCGACATCGCGGCCGAGATCGAGAAGCGCATCCTGATCAAGCTCGGCGTGATCGTCGATCCGAACGCGAAGGTCGAGGCGGCCCCGGTCGCGATCGAGACCAAGCAGCCCGTGCGCAAGGGCGCGTAGATCGTGCGCGAGAAGGCCACGGAGGGGCCAGGAGGCCGCCCCGTGGCCTTCCTGCCCTGGGTGAAGGACGACACCGCCGAGCAGGACGGTCCGAAGGAGCAGTCCTCCTCGGCGGGGCTCCCGGAGGCACCGGTCGGTGCCCCCGGCGTCGAGCGCATCGCCGAGCTCTCAGCGCACGTCGCGCGCCGTTCGGGGTTCGAAGTCGACGCCTCGGTCGAGGGCGACGACCTCGAGGTCGACGCTCCCGAGGAGCCCGATCCCGAGCAGATCGCCGATCGCATCGTCCGCGGACTGTCGCGGAAGAGCCTCTCGGTCGCCGAGGTCGAGGCCCGCCTTTACACCGAGGGCGTCGCCGAGAAGGACGCGCTCGAGATCATCGAGCGGTTCACGCGCTTCGGCTACCTCGACGACTACAGGATGGCGGAGCAGCTCGTGCTCTCCCTCCGCGAGCGCAAGATGCTCGGCCGGTCCTCGATCCAGCAGGAGCTGCGGGCGCGCAAGCTCGATCCCGACGCCATCGCATCGGCTCTCGACGAGTTCGACGGCGATGACGAGTACCGCACGGCACTCGAGCTCGCTCGCAAGCGCCTGCCCAGCCTCCGCTCGCTGTCCGATGAGGTCGCCGAGCGGCGCCTGACCGGGTTCCTCGCCCGGCGGGGCTACGGGGGAGCGCTTGTCCAGCGCGTGGTGCGCGAGACCGTGCGCCGTCCGGGCTCGAGCGTCCGCTTCCGCTGAGGCGGGCGAGCGGATCCCGACGCGTAGAATCGCCACCCATGAGCACGCTCGGCCTGATTCCCGCCCCCGAGGTCCGACCGCGGACCTACGAGGTCCGCACGTTCGGCTGTCAGATGAACGTGCACGACTCGGAGCGGCTGAGCGGCTCGCTCGAGGCGGCGGGCTACGTGCCCGCCGACGGCGCCGAGGCCGACGTGGTCGTCATCAACACCTGCGCCGTCCGCGAGAACGCCGACAACAAGCTCTACGGCAACCTCGGGCACCTGGCCTCGGTCAAGCGCCGCCACGAGGGGATGCAGATCGCCGTCGGCGGCTGCCTCGCGCAGAAGGACAAGAACGTCATCCTCGACCGCGCTCCCTGGGTCGACGTCGTCTTCGGGACGCACAACATGGGCTCCCTGCCGAGCCTGCTCGAGCGGGCTCGGCACAACGACGAGGCGCAGCTCGAGATCCTCGAGTCGCTCGACGTCTTCCCCTCGACGCTGCCGACGAAGCGCGACTCCACCTACAGCGGCTGGGTCTCCATCTCGGTCGGCTGCAACAACACGTGCACGTTCTGCATCGTCCCCTCGCTCCGCGGCAAGGAGAAGGACCGCCGCCCGGGCGAGATCCTCGCCGAGATCCAGGCCCTCGTCGACGACGGGGCGATCGAGGCCACGCTGCTCGGCCAGAACGTGAACTCCTACGGCGTCGAGTTCGGCGACCGCCAGGCGTTCTCGAAGCTGCTGCGGGCCGCGGGTGCCATCGACGGCCTCGAGCGGATCCGCTTCACGAGCCCGCACCCCGCCGCCTTCACCGACGACGTCATCGACGCGATGGCCGAGACTCCGACCGTCATGCCGCAGCTGCACATGCCGCTGCAGTCCGGGTCGGACCGGATCCTCAAGGCGATGCGGCGCTCCTACCGGTCGGATCGCTTCCTCGGCATCCTCGATCGGGTCCGCGCGCGCATCCCGCACGCGGCGATCAGCACCGACATCATCGTCGGCTTCCCCGGCGAGACCGAGGCGGACTTCGCCGAGACCCTGCGGGTGGTCGAGGAGGCCCGCTTCGCCTCCGCCTTCACCTTCCAGTACTCGATCCGCCCGGGCACTCCCGCCGCGACCCTCCCCGACCAGGTGCCGAAGGCGATCGTGCAGGAGCGCTACGAGCGCCTGACCGCTCTGCAGGACGCGATCAGCGAGCGCGAGAACCGCACGGTCGTGGGCCGCGACGTCGAGGTGCTCGTCGCCACCGGCGAGGGTCGGCGCGACAACGAGACTCACCGATTGAGCGGTCGCGCGGAAGACAGTCGGCTCGTGCACTTCGACGTCCCCGAGGGCTCGGAGCTGCCGCGCCCGGGCGACGTGGTCTCCGTGCGCGTGACCCGCGCGGCTCCGTTCTACCTGCTGGCCGACTCCGTCGACGGTGCACCGCTCCGCGTCCGGCGCACCCGTGCCGGCGACGCGTGGGACCGCGCCCAGACGGAGTCCTGCGGCGTCCCCACAGCGCCCGCTGCCGCCGGTGCCGCCCCGCGGGTGTCGCTCGGTCTCCCGACGCTCCGCGCTCGCACCGCGACGCTCACCACGCCGATCTACGACACCGCCGATGGCGAGCGCTGAGGCGGTCGGTCCCGACCTCCTCGTCGTCGTCGGCGCGACCGGCACCGGCAAGTCCGAGCTCTCCCTCGACCTCGCGGACGCGATCCGCGGCTCCGGGGGAGCGGCCGAGATCGTCAACGCCGATGCGATGCAGCTCTACCGCGGGATGGACATCGGCACCGCGAAGCTCGCACCCGCCGACCGTCGCGGCGTGCGGCACCACCTCCTCGACGCCCTGGATGTGACGGAGGAGGCCTCGGTCGCCCGCTACCAGCAGGAGGCCCGCCGAGCGATCGACGACGTGCTCACGCGAGGGGCGACGCCGATCCTCGTCGGCGGCTCAGGACTCTACGTCTCGAGCGTGATCTTCGAGTTCACCTTCGCCGGCACCGACCCGGAGGTGCGCCGCGGGCTCGAGGAGGAGGCGGAGCGGGAGGGCGCGGCCGCTCTGTTCGCCCGCCTGCGCGCCGTCGATGCCGAGGTCGCCGACCGGATCGGGCCCTTCAACGTCCGCAGGATCGTCCGCGCGCTCGAGATCACCGAGCTGACCGGGTCTCCGCACAGCGCGCTGATGTCGGACGAGCCGGTGTCCTGGCGCCCGGCGTCGATCCTGATGCTCGAAACGCCGCGGGAGGAGCTCGTCGAGCGCCTCGATCGCCGCGTCGAGCGGATGTGGGCCGCCGGGATGCTCGAGGAGGTCGAGCGTCTGATCCCGGCCGGTCTGGAGCGCGGCGTCACCGCCAGCCGTGCCATCGGCTACGCCCAGGCCCTCGCGCAGCGGTCGGGCGCGATGAGCGAGGAGGACGCGATCGCCTCCACGCAGTCGCTCACCCGGCGGTACGCCCGTCGGCAGAACAGCTGGTTCCGGCGCTACGGGCAGGCGCACCGGCTGCCGTTCGACGCACCCGATCTGCTGCCGCTCGCGCTCCGCGCCGCTCAGCTCGCCCCACCCGCCCCTCGCTAGGCTGTCGGCCATGACGATCGAGCTGCACTTCACCAAGGGCCAGGGCACCGGGAACGACTTCGTGCTCTTCAGCGACCCTGACGGTGAGGTGGACCTCTCGCCCGCGCAGATCGCGATGATCTGCGACCGCCACTTCGGAGTCGGCGCCGACGGCGTGATCCGCGCCGTCCGCTCCCGAGCGCTCCCCGAGGGCGGCGCCGCCCTCGCGCAGGAGCCCGAGGCCGAGTGGTTCATGGACTACCGCAACGCCGACGGGTCGATCGCCGAGATGTGCGGCAACGGGATCCGCGTCTACGCGGCCTTCCTCCTCGCGGCCGGCCTCGCCGAGCTCGAACCGGGCGACACCCTCCCCATCGGCACCCGTGCGGGCGTCCGCGACGTCACCCGCAGCGGTGCCGGTTTCCAGGTCGACCTCGGGCGCTGGGAACTCGCCGGCGGGGAGCCGCTGGTGCGCGCCAAGGAGCTGAAGGTCGCGCGACCCGGTCTCGGGATCGACCTCGGCAACCCGCACGTCGTCGTGGCCCTCAGCAACGACGACGAGCTCGACTCCGCCGACCTCAGCTACATCCCGCAGCTCGAGCCGGAGCCCGCCGACGGTGCCAATGTCGAGTTCGTCGTGCCGGGCGAACCGCTGATCCACGACGGCATCGGCCGGATCCGGATGCGCGTGCACGAGCGCGGCAGCGGCGAGACCTTGAGCTGCGGCACCGGTGCCGCAGCGGCCGCGCTCGCGGTGCGCTACTGGGCGGGCCCGCGCGCCCCTCAGTCGTGGCGGGTCGACGTCCCCGGAGGGACCCTCGGGGTGACGATGTTCGCCACCGAGGAGGGCGAGCACGTCGGCCTGTCCGGCCCCGCCGACCTCGTCTTCACCGGGACGATCCGGATCGACTGAGCGCGGCGGGTCAGAGCCGCGTCGTCCGGAGGATTCGGAAGCCCTTCGCGGAGGAGACCCGCTCGACCTCCAGGCGGCCGTCGAACGCCTCCGTCATCCACGACTGCAGCGAGTCGGAACCGAGGTTGCGCTGCACGACGAGCCAGGCGTCGGCGTCGTCCTCGAGTCGCGGGAGCCAGCGCTCGAGCAGCGCGTGCAGCTCGTCCTTGCCGACCCGGATGGGCGGGTTCGACCAGATGGTCCGGAATCGCACGTCTTCGGGAACATCGTCGGGAAGAACGGCGTTGATGTTGGTGAGGCCGAGTTCTGCGCTGTTGCGCCGGACGAGCTCGAGAGCCCGCTGGTTGACGTCGACCGCCCACACCCGGGCGGCGGGCGACTCGAGGGCGAGCGTGAGCGCGACGGGCCCCCAGCCGCAGCCGAGATCGAGCAGATCGCCCTCGGCGGGGACGTCGGGCACGGCGTTCAGCAGGACGCGGGTGCCCAGGTCGATGTGACCCGGGCTGAAGACGCCGCCGGCGGTGGTGACCTCGAGGTCGCGACCGGCCAGACGGACCGCTATCCGGCGGGGCCGGAGATCGCCGTCGGGAGTACTCGTGAAGTAGTGCTCGGCGGCCATGAGAAGAGAACTTATCAACACCTTAGGAGTTAGTGTTATCCGGATGATCGAAGACCTGAACGAGACCGACACGACCGAAGGCGTGGATGTCGTCTCGCGGGTCCTGGCGAACGCGCAGTCGCGTTCGGCGGGATACTCGCGCTTCGTCTCGGGCGGCGCCCAGGCGCTGCAGACGAGCGGCCACGGAGGCGAGAACTCCGACGGCGACCAGTTCGACCGCGAGGACCGGCAGGCGCTCCGCCGGGTCGCGGGTCTGTCCACCGAGCTCGAGGACGTCTCCGAGGTCGAGTACCGGCAGCTGCGCCTCGAGAACGTCGTCCTCATCGGCGTGTACTCGCAGAACTCGCTCGAGGACGCCGAGAACTCCCTGCACGAGCTCGCCGCGCTGGCCGAGACCGCTGGCGCGACCGTCCTCGACGGGCTGCTCCAGCGCCGCCCGCACCCCGACCCGAGCACGTACCTGGGCAAGGGCAAGGCCGAGGAGCTCGCCTCCCTCGTCGCAGCCCTCGGCGCCGACACCGTCGTCGCCGACACCGAGCTCGCACCCAGTCAGCGGCGCTCGCTCGAGGACGTCGTCAAGGTGAAGGTGATCGACCGCACCGCGGTCATCCTCGACATCTTCAGCCAGCACGCCACCAGCCGGGAGGGCAAGGCGCAGGTCGAGCTGGCCCAGCTCGAGTACCTGCTGCCCCGCCTCCGCGGCTGGGGCGAGTCGATGTCCCGCCAGGCCGGTGGCCAGGTGGGCTCCGGCGCCGGCATGGGCTCGCGCGGACCGGGTGAGACCAAGATCGAGCTCGATCGACGCCGCATCCACACGCGGATGGCGCGGCTGCGCAAGCAGATCACCGCGATGAAGCCGGCGCGCGAGGCGAAGCGGGCCAATCGCAAGCGCAACGCGGTGCCGTCGGTCGCGATCGCGGGCTACACGAACGCCGGCAAGTCGAGCCTCCTGAACCGGATGACGCACGCGGGCGTGCTCGTTGAGAACTCGCTCTTCGCGACGCTCGACGCGACGATCCGCAAGTCTCAGACGACCGACGGCCGCCTCTACACGCTGGCCGACACCGTCGGCTTCGTCCGGGCGCTCCCGCACCAGCTGGTCGAGGCGTTCCGCTCCACCCTCGAGGAGGTCGCGGACTCCGACATCATCGTGCACGTCGTCGACGCCTCGCACCCCGACCCGGCCGGTCAGATCGCGACCGTCAGGGACGTCATCGGCGAGGTCGGCGCGCGCGGGATCCCCGAGATCATCGCGTTCAACAAGTCCGACCTGGTCGACGACGGGGCGCGCCTCGTGCTGCGCGGACTCGCTCCCGACGCCGTCTTCGTCTCGGCGCGCAGCGGCGAGGGGATCGACGAGCTGCAGGCGAGGATCGCCGAGATCCTGCCGGAGCCCGAGATCGAGATCGACCTGCTCGTCCCGTACGACCGCGGGGACGTCGTCTCGCAGCTGCACCGCAGCGGACGCATCCTGACGACGCAGTACGTCGAGGGCGGCACGCACGTGCGCGCGCTCGTGCACGCCGAGCTGGCGGGCTCGCTCGGCGAGTTCGCTGCTCCGCCGGCGGTCCTCGAGGCCTAGGGGCCCAGCACCGGAGCGCCCGCACCCGGAGATCCGGGCGCGGGCGCTTCCTCGTTCCCGGGCGCTCCGACACACTCCGTCACGCTCGTTCACACCGCGTCACGCGAGTCGACGCGGTCCTCGGGCGTTCCTACTGTGGACCGCGTGGCGCCGCTCGGCGCTCGGAGCCGGGTCCCAGTGGTCCGCTCCCGCGAGGAGGAACGGAGGGCCGCATCGTGTCGACGAGTCGTGCGGAGTCGCCTCCGGAGCCCCACTGTCCGGCGAGCGTCCCCTTCTCCTTCGAGATCTACCCGCCGCGCACCGAGGCCGGCACCACCGCGCTCCTGCGGACGGTCGACCGCCTGGCCGCGGCCCGGCCCTCCTTCATCTCGGTGACCTACGGTGCGGGCGGCTCCTCGCGCCGCGCCTCGCTCGAGATCCTGCGCTACCTCCGGCGGAGCACCTCCATCGAGGCGCTGGCGCACCTGACCTGCGTCGGCTCGACGCACGCCGAGGCGAGCCGGCTCGTCCACGAGTTCCTCGAGGCCGGAGTGACCCGCTTCCTCGCGCTGCGGGGCGATCCTCCCGTCGGCAGTCCGGAGGGGGCCGATGTCCTCGGCGACCTCGGCAGCGCCGCCGAGCTCGTCCAGCTGATCCACCGCGTGCAGGCCGAGCGCGAGCCGTACGGAGCCGTCGCCGTCCCCGGCCTGCCGAACGCGCAGCGGGTCGACGTCGCGGGGCGCCCCCGGGCGCAGGTCGCGGTCGCGGCGTTCCCGAACGGACACCCCCGCTCGCGCTCGCGCGCGCAGGACATCGACGCGCTGCTGGCGAAGGAGGCGGCGGGAGCGTCGTTCGCGATCACGCAGCTGTTCTTCCACCCGGCCGACTACGTCCGCTTCGTCGAGCGCGCTCGGGCCGCCGGCGTGCGGATGCCGATCATCCCCGGGGTCATGCCGGTCACCAGCCCCGCGCGCCTGCGCCGGATGCTCGAGCTGAGCGGCGAGGACCTCCCCGCGGAGCTCGCGATCGCCCTCGACGTCGAGCCCGACGACGACGCCCGCCGCCGCATCGGCGTCGCGCACGCCGCCTCGATGGTCAGGACCCTCGTCGAGGCCGGCGCGCCCGCGATCCACCTCTACGCCTTCAACCGCCACGAGGAGGCCCTCGCCGTCCTCGCCGAGAGCGGCCTGCTGCCCCGGGAGCCCGCGCCCGCGGGGGGCCCGCACCCGTCACCATCCCTCACCACGGAGAGAGCATCATGAGCACGACCGCAGCCGTCTTCCCCACCGGAACCGTCCTGGGCTATCCCCGCATCGGACGGCGCCGCGAGCTCAAGAAGGCGATCGAGTCCTTCTGGGCCGGATCGATCGACGCGGCGGCGCTGGAGGAGTCGGCGGCCGTCCTCCGCACCGCGACGCGCGAGCGTCTGGTCGCCCTCGGCCTCGGCCGCAGTGACTCCTCGATCCCCGAGGCGCACTCGTTCTACGACCAGGTGCTCGACATCACGGTCGCGGTCGGCGCGATTCCCGAGCGCTTCGCCGACCTCGTCGTCGACGGGTCGCTCGACCTCGCGGGGTACTTCACCCTCGCCCGCGGCGACGGCGATCGTGCGCCGCTCGAGATGACGAAGTGGTTCGACTCCAACTACCACTACCTCGTCCCCGAGATCGGTCCCGAGACCGTGTTCTCCGCCGCCGATTCCCGCCGGGTGCGCGAGGTGGCGGAGGCGCGCGCCGCCGGATTCACGACGCGTCCCGTCCTCGTCGGACCCGTGACGTACCTCCTGCTCGCCAAGGCGTCCGACTCGGCGCCCGAGGGATTCGAGCCGCTCTCTCGCCTCGCCGACCTGCTGCCCGTGTACGCGCAGCTCCTCTCGGAGCTCCGCGAGGCGGGGGCCGAGTGGGTGCAGCTCGACGAGCCCGCGCTGGTCTCCGAGTCGATCGAGGTCGACCGCGCGCGGGTCCTCGAGGCGACGGCCGAGGCGTACCGCGTTCTCGGCGGCTCGGTGGAGCGTCCGGCGCTCTTCGTCGCCGCTCCGTACGGCGATCTCGGCGACGCCCTCCCGGTGCTCGCGGCCTCGCCGGTGGAGGCGGTCGGCATCGATCTCGTGAAGGGGTCCGCACCCTCCGAGGTGCTCGAGGACACGGTGCTGGTCGCCGGAGTGGTCGACGGCCACAACGTCTGGCGGGGCGACCTCGCGGGTGCCCTCGAGACGGCGGAGGCGCTTCGCTCCTTCGCGGCCCGGGTAGCGGTCTCGACGTCGACGTCGCTCTTCCACGTGCCGCACGATGTGACCGACGAGCCCGATCTCGACCCGCGCCTCGCCTCCTGGCTCGCCTTCGCCGACCAGAAGGTGCAGCAGGTCGCGGTGCTCGCCCGCGGGCTCACGGAGGGTCGCGACGCGGTCTCGACCGAGCTCGCCGAGGCCGCCGCGGCGCTCGAGGACCGTCGCGAGGCTCCGGGCGTGCGCGACGGCGCCGTGCGCGCCCGCGCGGCCGCGCTCCGGCCCGACGACTACCGGCGCGCCCCCTACGACGAGCGCCTCGCGGCCCAGGAGGCGGCGCTCGCCCTGCCGCCGCTGCCCACCACGACCATCGGCTCGTTCCCGCAGACCCGCGACATCCGCACCGCCCGTGCCGCGCTCGGTCGCGGCGACCTCACCGAGGCGCAGTACGTCGAGCGCATGCGCGACGAGATCGAGCGGGTCGTGCGCCTGCAGGAGGAGATCGGGCTCGACGTCCTCGTGCACGGCGAGCCCGAGCGCAACGACATGGTGCAGTACTTCGCCGAGCACCTGGACGGCTTCGCCGTGACCCGGAACGGCTGGGTGCAGTCCTACGGCAGCCGCTGCACGCGGCCCTCGCTGCTCTGGGGAGACGTCTCACGGCCCGCCCCGATCACGGTCGACTGGTCGCGCTTCACCCAGTCGCTCACGGACCGGCCGGTCAAGGGGATGCTGACCGGGCCCGTGACGATCCTCGCGTGGTCGTTCGTCCGGGACGACCAGCCGCTGAAGGAGACGGCCGAGCAGGTCGCCCTGAGCCTGCGCGACGAGATCACCGACCTCGAGGCGGCGGGCATCCGCATCGTCCAGGTCGACGAGCCGGCGCTGCGCGAGCTGCTGCCGCTCGAGAGGGCGAAGCAGCCCGCCTACCTCGAGTGGTCGGTCGGCTCGTTCCGGCTCGCGACGGCGGGCGCGGCGATCGCGACGCAGATCCACACGCACCTCTGCTACTCCGAGTTCGGAGTCGTCATCGACGCGATCGACCGGCTCGACGCCGATGTGACCAGCATCGAGGCGGCCCGGTCGCGGATGGAGGTCGTGGGCGACATCGAGCGCTCGGGCTTCGCGAGGGGGATCGGCCCGGGCGTCTACGACATCCACTCGCCGCGCGTGCCAGGCGAGCCGGAGCTCGCGGAGCTGGTCGGGACGGCACTGTCCTCGATCCCGGCGCGCCAGCTCTGGATCAACCCGGACTGCGGGCTGAAGACCCGCGGCTACGACGAGACCGTCTCGTCGCTGCGTGCGATGGTGACGGCGGCGTCGGCCGCGCGACAGGAGCTCGTGGAGGGCGCCGGAGTCTAAGAGCCCGGGAACGACGAGGGGCGGACGGCATCTGCGCCGTCCGCCCCTCGTCGTGCACTCCGCGTCAGACGGAGCGCAGGACCGCGACGATCTTGCCGAGCACCTCGGCCTCGTCGCCCAGGATCGGCTCGAAGTTGGAGTTGCGGGGGAGCAGCCAGGTGTGGCCGTCGCGCTGGCGGAGCACCTTGACGGTCGCCTCGCCGTCGAGCATCGCCGCGACGATCTCGCCGTTCTCGGCGGTGCGCTGCGACCGCACGACGACCCAGTCGCCGTCGCAGATGGCGGCGTCGATCATCGACTCGCCGACGACCTTCAGCATGAACAGCTCGCCCTTGCCCACCAGCTGGCGGGGGAGCGGGAACACCTCGTCGATCTGCTGATCGGCCGTGATCGGCACGCCCGCCGCGATCCGGCCGACCAGCGGCACCATCGCCGCGTCGCCGACGGTCACGGTCGACTCGAACGAGCCGTCGTCCTCGGTCGAGCTCGGGACGTCGATGAGGATCTCGAGCGCGCGGGGGCGGTTGGGGTCGCGACGGAGGTAGCCGCTCAGCTCGAGCTGGTTGAGCTGGTGCGTCACGCTCGAGAGCGAGGCGAGGCCGACGGCGTCGCCGATCTCGCGCATGCTCGGCGGGTAGCCGCGGCTCGAGACCGAGCGCTGGATCGCATCAAGGATCGCGAGCTGCTTGGCGCTCAGGTTCTTTCGGCGGCGACCCGCGCTCTGCTTGGTCTTCGGCGTCTGCGCGTCGCTCACGGTGCTCCCTCTCTCGGCGCGCACCCCGCGTGCGCGCCCTCCCGGCTGCGATCCGACGACGAATGTCGGTGGTCGCTGCTGTACTACCTCCGGGCTCTCGAAACTGTATCCGCCGTGAGTCCTCGTTCGAAACATTCGTTCGAGTGTGTCGCGAGGCAATGCCTTACCGGCCGCGAGACGGATACGACGCGACAGGCACTTGCCCATCGCGAAGTTCGAAGATATATTCGGAACAGAGATTCGGGGCGGCCTCCCGGCCGAGGTCCGCCCCGAGTCCCTGCTGAAAGGAGCGATCCCATGACCGCACAGAACTCTCTTGAGACCGAGCAGGAGTCG
Source organism: Rathayibacter sp. VKM Ac-2803 (assembly GCF_009807175.1). Lineage (NCBI taxonomy): Bacteria > Bacillati > Actinomycetota > Actinomycetes > Micrococcales > Microbacteriaceae > Rathayibacter > Rathayibacter sp. VKM Ac-2803. The sequence continues at coordinate 2,074,356 of NZ_WUCD01000001.1, forward strand.
ATGGCTCAGCGCCCGCACTCCGCGCGCTCGCTGAAGGTCGTCTCGTCTCCGACCACCCACCTGCGCATCACGCGTCGCGGGCGGGCGGTGCTCGCCACTCTCGGAGCGCTGCCGATCGTCGCGGGTGCCTTCGTGTTCGGGCTGAACGGCGGCGGAGCCGTCGCCTCGGCGGATCAGTCCGGTGTCGAGTTCCAGTACGTCACCGTCCGCGCGGGCGAGTCCCTGTGGTCGCTCGCCGAGGAGCTCGCTCCCGAGTCCGATCCCCGCGACGTGGTCGACGACATCCTTTCGCTCAACCAGCTCCCCAGCGCCGGCATCGAGCCCGGCCAGCGCCTCGCGGTGCCGTCCCAGTACGACGTCGTCCGCTGAGCCGCTCCAGGTCTGAGCCACTCAGGTCTGAGCCACTCAGGTCCGAGCCGCTCAGGTCCGAGCCGCTCAGGTCCGGCGAGGCCGCCGCTAGCATCTTCTGGTGACGACTCTCGATGACCTGCCCCTGCGCGACGATCTCCGTGGCAAGCACCCGTACGGTGCTCCCCAGGCCGTCGTGCCCGTCGCACTGAACGTCAACGAGAACACCCACCCCGTCCCCGACGACGTCGTCGCCGACATCATCGAACGGGTCGGCATCGCCCTTCGGACTGTGAACCGCTACCCGGACCGCGAGTTCCGGGAGCTCCGCGACTCCCTCGCCGGCTACCTGGGGCACGGTCTCACCGCCGAGAACGTCTGGGCCGCGAACGGCTCGAACGAGGTCCTCCAGCACGTGCTGCAGGCGTTCGGCGGGCCGGGGCGCTCGCTCCTCGGCTTCGCACCCACCTACTCGATGTACTCCATCCTCGCCTCCGGCAGCGGCATGGAGTGGATCCCCGCCCCGCGCGAGAGCGATTTCCGCGTCGGCGCCGCGCACGCCGCCGAGCAGGTGCGTCTGGCGCGGCCCGACATCGTCTTCCTCTGCGCGCCGAACAACCCCACCGGTACTCCGCTCGATCTGGACACCGTCGCCGCCGTCTACGACGCGACCGACGGAATCGTCGTGGTCGACGAGGCCTACGCCGAGTTCGGCGGTGCCGGCGGCCCCACCGCGCTGAGCCTGCTGCCCGGCCGCCCCCGCCTGCTCGTCTCCCGCACCATGAGCAAGGCGTTCGCCTTCGCGGGCGTCCGACTCGGCTACCTCGCCGCCGATCCCGCCGTCATCGACGCGCTGCGTCTCGTCCGGCTGCCCTACCACCTCTCCGCGCTCACCCAGGCGGCGGCGACCGCCGCGCTGGCCCACTCCGACGAGATGCTCGCGATGGTCGGCGACATCATCGTGCAGCGCGATCGCATGGTCGAGGGACTCCGCGCCCTCGGCTTCCGCGTGCACGAGACGGGCAGCAACTTCGTCCTGTTCGGCGGAGTGCGCGATCCGCGCGCGACGTTCGAGGCGCTCCTCGCACGCGGTGTCCTGATCCGCGACGTCGGCATCCCGAACCACCTGCGGGTGAGCGCGGGCACGGCCGCCGAGACGACGGCGTTCCTCGACGCGATGGCCGAGGTGGTCGCGTCCGACGCTCCCGGCGACGAGTGACCGACGGCTCCTGAGGGTCGTCCGCCTCCCGGCCGGCCCGTCGGCGGGCGCGAATAGACTGGTGTCATGACCTCTCCGAGCGCTGCACCGCGGCGCACCGCCTCCCTCAGCCGCGCCACCAGCGAGTCGAGCATCGAGCTGTCGATCGACCTCGACGGCACCGGCGTCGCCGACCTCGAGACCGGCGTCCCCTTCTTCGACCACCTGCTGACGGCGTTCGCGAAGCACTCGCTCACCGACCTGACCGTTCGGGCCACCGGCGACATCGAGATCGACATCCACCACACGGCCGAGGACATCGGCATCGTGCTCGGAACCGCGATCAGGCAGGCGCTGGGCGACAAGGCGGGCATCTCGCGCTTCGGCGACGCTCTCGTGCCCCTCGACGAGGCGCTCGTCCAGGCTGTCGTCGACATCTCCGGTCGGCCCTACCTCGTGCACACCGGCGAGCCGGAGGGCTTCGCCCTGCACCTGATCGGCGGGCACTTCACCGGCTCGATGGTGCGGCACGTCTTCGAAGCGATCGCCTTCCACGCCGGACTGACCGTGCACGTCACCGTCCTCGGCGGGCGCGACCCGCACCACATCGCCGAGGCCGAGTTCAAGGCGTTCGCGCGCGCCTTCCGCCAGGCGAAGGCCTTCGACCCCCTGGTCGCGGGAGTCCCGTCGACCAAGGGCGCGCTGTGACCGGCGAGCGCCCCTCCGTCGTCGTCTACGACTACGGCTCGGGCAACGTGCACTCGGCGGTCAAGGCCCTCGAGCTCGCAGGCGCCGATGTCGAGCTGACCTCCGATCGGCAGCGCGCCCTCGAGGCCGACGGCCTGCTCGTCCCCGGAGTGGGCGCTTTCAGCGCGGTCATGGACGCGCTCACGAAGGCACGCGGCGGCGAGATCATCGACAAGCGACTCTCCGGCGGTCGCCCTGTCCTCGGGATCTGCGTGGGCATGCAGGTGCTCTTCGAGCGCGGTGTCGAGCGCGGCGTCGAGAGCGAGGGTCTCGGCGAGTGGCCGGGCACCGTCGATCTGCTCCCCGCCGAGGTCGTCCCGCACATGGGCTGGAACACCGTCTCTGCGCCGACCGGCTCGGTGCTGTTCGACGGCATCGAGGACGAGCGCTTCTACTTCGTGCACTCCTACGGCGCGCGGGAGTGGTCGCTCGACGTCATCCCGCCGTTCCCCCGCCCGCACGTGACGTGGGCCGAGCACGGCGGGCCCTTCATCGCGGCCGTCGAGAACGGGCCGCTGTCGGCGACGCAGTTCCACCCCGAGAAGTCGGGAGCCGCGGGGCTCCGACTGCTCTCGAATTGGCTGGGCAGCCTCCGCACGAACTAGGATCGGCCGGTGGTCGGCCGCCCCTGGCGGAGGACCGCAATGAGGCTCCGAGACTGAGGATGACGATGAGCGAGTTCACCAAGGCCCCGGGCCTGGTCCTTCTCCCCGCGATCGACGTGGCCGGCGGCAAGGCCGTCCGCCTGACGCAGGGCGAGGCGGGCACCGAGACCAACTACGGCGACCCCATCGACGCCGCGCGCGACTGGGCCGACCAGGGCGCCGAGTGGATCCACCTGGTCGACCTGGACGCGGCCTTCGGTCGCGGTGACAACCACGGGATCATGAAGAAGGTCATCCGCCAGGTCAAGGGCGTCAACGTCGAGCTCTCCGGCGGCATCCGCGACGACAGGAGCCTCGAGTCGGCCCTGAGCGCCGGAGCGAAGCGCATCAACCTCGGCACGGCGGCGCTCGAGAACCCCGAGTGGGCGGCGAGCGTCATCGGCCAGTACGGCGACCAGATCGCGGTCGGTCTCGACGTGCGCGGCACGACGCTCGCGGCGCGCGGCTGGACCAAGGAGGGCGGCGACCTCTGGCACGTGCTCGACCGCCTCGAGGAGGCGGGCTGCACCCGCTACGTGGTCACCGACGTCACGAAGGACGGGACCCTGCAGGGGCCGAACCTCGAGCTGCTCGAGCAGGTCATGGCGCGCACCCGGCGGCCGGTGATCGCCTCCGGAGGCATCTCGAACCTCGACGACATCGCCGCCCTGCGCGATCTCGTCCCCCAGGGCCTCGAGGGCGCCATCGTCGGCAAGGCGCTGTACGCGGGCGCGTTCACGCTCGCGGAGGCGCTGGATGTCGCTTCCGAGTGACTCACGCGCGCTCCCCGCGCACCTGACCGACTCGGCCGGGACTCCCTGGGCGGGGCGGCACTTCGAGTCGGCCCCCGCGAGCGACGACGACGGCAGCGCGCCCGAGCTCCTCGCGCGGGCCCTGGCGGGCTTCTCCTCCGGCGCCGTCGGCCCTGAGACCGTGGTCGACGCGCTCCGCGAGTCGCGCCTGCTCATCCCCCTGGTCGCCCACCTGGGCGAGGAGGCCGAGGGGGTGGCCGGGCTCCGCGCCGACAAGACGCAGGAGCTCTCGATCGTCACGGTCGCGGGTCCCGACGGTCGCAGCGTGCTGCCGGTCTTCAGCAGTGTCGACGCCATGCGCCGCTGGGATCCCTCGGCGAGGCCCGTGCCGGTCGACGGCCGCCGGGCGGCCCTCGCCGCCGTCGCCGAGAAGACCGAGCTGATGGTCCTCGACCCCGTCTCCGAGTACGAGTTCGCGGTGCGACGACCGGCCGTGTGGGCCATCGCCGAGGGCGCCCCGTGGCATCCCAGCTTCGGTGATCCCCGTGTCCTGGCCGCCCTGCGGACGGGCGCGGCATCGGAGGAGGCCGTCGCCTCGCTCGAGACACTGGCGGGGGATCCGCGTCAGCTGCTCGCCGGCCCCGAGCTGATCGTCGTGCTCGGCGTCCGCCCCGGACTCGACCGCCCCTCGCTCGACGGCCTGGTCGAGCGGCTCGGAGCGCGCTGGGCCGAGGACGAGACCGTCGCGGCCCGCGTCGACTCGATGTCGCTCCGGCTCGCGGCGTCGGACGCCCAGGAGCGCCCCGCCGTCAGGTGACCGGGCCGGTCCACTTCTCGCCCGGCCCCTTGCCGATCGGGTCCTGGATGGGCGAGGCCTCGCGGAACGCGAGCTGCAGGGTGCGGAGTCCGTCGCGCAGGCTGCGGGCGTGCATGTCGCTGATGTCGGGCGCGCCGGCGGTCACCAGGCCGGCGAGGGCGTTGATGAGCTTGCGCGCCTCGTCGAGGTCGATCTCGGCGCCGGGCTCGTCGGCGAGCCCGCACTTGACCGCCGCGGCGCTCATCAGGTGCACCGCGGCCGTGGTGATGATCTCGACGGCCGGGACCTCGGCGATGTCCCTCGCGGCCTCGAGATCGGCGGAGTCGTCTCCGTCGCCGAAGCGGCGTGCGTAGTCGTCGTCGTGCTGAGCCATGGGTCCTTCGTTCGGTGGGGTGCGCATGCCGCATCCGGGGAGCGCCGAAGTGGCGGCGTGAAGCGCTCTGTCGGTCGGGCCGCGAGTCTGCTATGGTGATGCGGGCTCCGGGGCATGTCCCCGGTTCGAAAGTGGAGATTCTCCCACCCGCGCTTGACCGCTTCACTAGGTTACCGGGTCTGAAGCACTCCGCCTCCGGCAACGGGGGCAGGGCTGCGGCGCTCGAGGTCCGCCTCGAGTCCGCGCCGAAGGGTGCGAGCGATGTGCGTCTACAGCACCTCGCGCAAGGGAATCACCTCTCTCGGGATGCGCCGGATCACTCCGGCCGCAGAGCAGCAACTCACCGAGATCAGAGGAGAAACGCAATCAGCGATCCCCGTACCAACGACCGTATCCGCGTCCCCGAGGTCCGCCTCGTCGGTCCCGCCGGAGAACAGGTCGGCGTCGTGAAAATCGAGGTCGCCCTGCGACTCGCGCAGGATGCAGACCTGGATCTGGTCGAGGTTGCTCCCAACTCCAAGCCTCCCGTCGCCAAGATCATGGACTACGGGAAGTTCAAGTACGAGCAGGCTCAGAAGCTCAAGGAAGCCCGTCGCAACCAGGCGAACACGATCCTCAAGGAGGTCCGGTTCCGCCTGAAGATCGACAAGCACGACTACGAGACCAAGCGCAAGCGCGCCGAGGGCTTCCTCAAGGCCGGCGACAAGGTCAAGGCGATGATCCTCTTCCGAGGCCGCGAGCAGTCCCGCCCCGAGATGGGCGTCCGACTCCTGCAGCGCTTCGCGGAGGACGTGGCCGAGTTCGGCCAGGTCGAGTCCACACCGACCATCGACGGTCGCAACATGGTGATGGTCATCGGCCCCCTGAAGAACAAGTCCGAGGCGAAGGCCGAGGCGAACGCCGTCCGCGCCGCTCGTCGCGAGGCCAACACCCCCGAGGAATCGGCCGAGGCCGAGACCGAGACGGTCTAGCACTGCCCACTACTTCACCGCCCCGGCCTCGGGGCCGGTGCACGTCCCCGCTCGCGGGGCCCATGCTTCGCCCCGCCGTGTGCGGGTGTGACGTCGACAAGGAGAGAACATGCCCAAGATGAAGACCCACTCGGGTGCCAAGAAGCGCTTCAAGGTGACCGGCTCCGGCAAGCTCATGAAGCAGCAGGCCGGCATGCGCCACAACCTGGAGTCCAAGTCCAGCGTCCGCACCCGCCGCCTCAACCAGGACCAGGTCCTCGCCCCGCAGGACGCGAAGGTCGCCAAGAAGCTGCTCGGCCTGTAGTCCGCTACACCGCCGCACAGAACTTCACCGACCAGGATCGATAGGAAGAAAAAGAAATGGCAAGAGTCAAGAGGGCGGTCAACGCCCACAAGAAGCGTCGCGTCATCCTCGAGCGCGCGAAGGGCTACCGCGGCCAGCGTTCGCGTCTGTACCGCAAGGCGAAGGAGCAGGTCACCCACTCCCTCGTCTACTCGTACCGCGACCGTCGTGCGCGCAAGGGCGAGTTCCGCCGCCTCTGGATCCAGCGCATCAACGCCGCCTCCCGTGCGAACGGCCTGACCTACAACCGCTTCATCCAGGGCCTCGCCCTGGCCGGAGTGCAGGTCGACCGCCGCATCCTCGCCGACCTCGCGATCACCGAGCCCGCGACCTTCGCCGCCCTCGTGGCGACCGCGAAGAACGCGCTGCCGGCCGACACCTCCGCTCCCCGCGCCGCGTAGTCAGCACTGCTTCCCGAAGGGGGTCACGACCGAGGTCGTGGCCCCCTTCGTCGTCTCCGCGACGTGTCGACCGGGGCGGTGGGACGCGCGCCGATAGGCTCGCCGCATGCTCGACAACCCTCGTTCTCCCCGCGTCCGCTCCGTCGCCAAGCTCACTCGGCGCCCGGCGCGGCAGGAGACGGGGCTGTTCCTCCTCGAGGGCCCGCAGGCCATCACCGAGGCGCTGCAGTACCGTCCCGAGCTCCTCGTCGAGTCGTTCGCGACTCCGACGGCGCTCGAACGCCACCCCGAGATCGTCGCGGCCGCCGAGGAGGCGGACGTCGAGATCGAGTACGTCACCGAGGACGTCCTCGACTCGATGGCCGACACGGTGACTCCGCAGGGCTTCGTCAGCGTCTGCCGCCAGTTCCCGACCTCGCTGAAGGACATCGTCGCCTCCGGCCCGCGCCTGGTCGCGGTGCTCGAGGAGGTCCGCGACCCGGGCAATCTCGGCACCATCATCCGGGCGGCCGACGCCGCGGGCGCCGACGCCGTCGTCCTCACGGGCCGCTCCGTCGATCTCTACAATCCCAAGGTGGTGCGGTCGACGACCGGATCGCTCTTCCACCTGCCCGTCGCGGTCGACGCCGAGCTCTCCGACGTGCTGCAGCGGCTGCGCGGGGCGGGGCTGCGCGCCGTGGCCGCCGATGTGAAGGGCGAGGACCTGCTCGGGATCCGCGACCGCGGCGACCTCGCGCAGCCGACGGTGTGGGTCTTCGGCAACGAGGCCCGCGGCCTCGAGGCCGAGTCGCTCGAACTGGTGGACGCCGTCGTCGCGGTGCCGATCTACGGAGCCGCCGAGTCGCTGAATCTGGCGACCGCCGCCTCCGTCTGCCTGTACGAGAGCGCGTTCGCCCTCCGTTCCTGAGTGAAACGGCGCCCTGCCTGAGTTCCGCCTGGGGGAAAAGCGGCGTTGTTACTCTCTGATCAAGAAAACGCTCATGATTTGACCCGCCCATTCGCGTGTGATTCTCTGGCCGAATGGAAGCAGCTCCCCAGCGCACGCCCGCTCCCGCCGGTGAACCCCTGGTCGTTCTCGACGGTGTGCAGAAGCACTACGGCGAGTTCCAGGCACTGAAGGACATCGATCTCACCGTGCACCGCGGGGAGGTCGTCGTGGTCCTCGGACCGTCGGGCTCCGGCAAGTCGACGCTCTGCCGCACGATCAACCGCCTCGAGACCATCTCGGGCGGCACGATCTCGATCGACGGTCAGAAGCTGCCGGAGGAGGGCAAGGGCCTCGCCGCCCTCCGTGCCGACGTGGGCATGGTCTTCCAGTCCTTCAACCTCTTCGCGCACAAGACGATCCTCGAGAACGTCACGCTCGGGCCGATCAGGGTCCGCAAGCTCGCCCGCAAGGCGGCCGAGGCCGAAGCGCAGGCGCTGCTCGACCGCGTCGGCGTCGGGCACCAGGCGGCGAAGAGCCCCGCCCAGCTCTCGGGTGGCCAGCAGCAGCGCGTCGCGATCGCCCGGGCGCTCGCGATGAAGCCGAAGGTGATGCTCTTCGACGAGCCGACCTCGGCGCTCGACCCCGAGATGATCAACGAGGTCCTCGACGTCATGGTCGGCCTCGCGAAGGACGGCATGACGATGATCGTCGTCACCCACGAGATGGGCTTCGCCCGCAAGGCCGCCGACCGCGTCGTCTTCATGGCCGACGGCGAGATCCTCGAGGACACCGATCCCGAGACGTTCTTCACGGCCCCGCGCACCGACCGCGCCAAGGACTTCCTCTCGAAGCTGATCACGCACTAGCGGATCAGCTCACGCGCCCGAACATCCGACACGTCAGCCCCTGGAACCCTCGGGGCCGGCAGGACATCGCCCGCTCCGGCGGGCCGAACCCCAGGAAGGACGATCATGCGCACCAAGCTCATGTTCATGACCGCAGGACTCGCTGCCGCGGCCCTCACCCTCGCAGGCTGCGCCGGCGACTCCGGAGGCACCGGAGCAGGCTCCGAGTCCGGCGAGGCCGCGACCTACGAGGTCGCCTCCGACGTGACCCTCGAGGGCAGCCCCACCTTCGACACGATGACCGACGCCGGGGGAGTGACCATCGGCGTCAAGGAGGACCAGCCGGGTCTCGGCTACCTCGACGCCGCGACCGGTGAGCGCTCCGGCTTCGACATCGAGATCGCGAAGTGGATCGCCGCGTCGCTCGGCTTCTCGGAGGACGAGATCACCTTCGAGGCGATCCCGTCGGCCAACCGCGAGGCGTCGATCGTGAACGGCGACATCGACTACTACGTCGGCACCTACTCGATCACCGACAAGCGCAAGGAGCAGGTCGGCTTCGCAGGACCCTACTTCGAGACCGGCCAGCAACTCCTGGTCGCGGCCGACAACGACACCATCGAGGGTCCGGACGACCTCACGGCCGACACCACCGTGTGCTCGGCGACCGGATCGACCCCGATCCAGAACATCCGCACGAACTACCCCGACGTGCCCACCGAGGAGTTCGACACCTACTCGCAGTGCGTCGACGCCCTGAACGACGGCCAGGTCGACGCGGTCACCACCGACGGCGCGATCCTGATCGGCTACGCCGCGCAGAGCCCCGACGAGCTCAAGGTCGTCGGCGAGCCCTTCAGCACCGAGCTCTACGGAGTCGGCCTCGCGAAGGACGACGACGCCCTCCGCGGCTTCATCAACGACATGCTCACCGAGGGTGGCGACACCTGGAGCGCCATCTACGACGAGACGCTCGGCGAGTCCGGCACCGAAGTCGAGCAGCCCGCGGTCGACGCCTACTAGGAGGTCCCCGGGCGGCGCGCACCGCCGCCCGGGACCCTCTCCCTCCCACCTCCCGATGAAAGGGCTCGCCGCATGGATGTTCTGCTGAACAACCTCGACGTGTACGTTCCCGCCTTCGGCAACACGCTCGTGCTGTTCGCCGTCTCGCTCGTCTTCGCCCTGCTCATCGGGACGGTCGTGGGAGCGATGCGCGTCTCGCCCGTGCCGATCGCTCGGGCCGTCGGGACGGTCTACGTCAACACCATCCGGAACACGCCCCTCACGCTCCTGATGTTCTTCTTCGCGTTCGGCTACCCCAAGCTGGGTCTGCCCGACGTCGACTACACCAACCTGGCAATCTGCGCCCTCAGCCTCTACACCGCGACCTACGTCGCCGAGGTGCTCCGCTCGGGCATCAACACCGTGCCGATCGGCCAGGCGGAGGCCGCCCGCGCGATCGGCCTCGACTTCGGCCTGACGATGACCCAGGTGGTCCTGCCCCAGGCGTTCCGCTCCGTGATCCCGCCGCTGATGAGCGTCCTGATCGCGCTGCTGAAGAACACCACGGTCGCGGCGGGCTTCTCGGTCGCCGAGTCGGGCACCATCGTCCGCGAGCTGAACGAGCGCGGCGAGAACAGCCTCATCGTCCTGCTCTGGGTCGCCCTCGTCTTCGTCCTGCTGGTCTCCGTGCTCTCGGTCGTCCAGCGTCAGCTCGAGAAGAAGTGGAGGGTCGCCCGATGAGCTCCGTCCTCTTCGACAACCCCGGTCCTCGCGCGATCGTCCGCAACCGCATCATCGGCGCCGCCGTGATCGTGCTGGTCGCCGCGATCTTCGCCTTCATCCTCTGGCGTTTCGCCGAGTCGGGGCAGTTCTCGGCCGAGAAGTGGCGGGCGTTCCAGTACCCGCTGGTGTGGCAGAGCATCGGAGCCGCGCTGGGGCAGACCCTCGGCGCGTTCGCCGCGGCCGGTGTCGCGAGCCTCGTCCTCGGCCTGGTCCTCGCGGTCGGCCGGCTCTCGGACCGACGCTGGATCAGTTTCCCCGTCACGCTCTTCATCGAGCTGTTCCGGGCGATCCCGGTCCTCATCCTGATGATGCTGATGTACTACGGGCTCCCGTTCGTCGGCCTCAAGCTCACCCCGTACCTCGCGGTCGTCATCGCGCTGACGCTCTACAACGGCTCCGTCTTCTCCGAGATCTTCCGAGCGGGCATCGAGGCCCTCCCGCGCGGTCAGAAGGAGGCGGGCTACGCCATCGGGCTGCGGAAGGCCGGCGTCATGCGCCTGATCCTGTTCCCGCAGGCGATCCGGACGATGCTGCCCGTGATCATCGCGCAGCTCGTCGTCGCCCTCAAGGACACGGCGCTCGGCTCGATCATCACCTACAACGAGCTCCTCTACTACGCGAAGTACCTCGGCAGCCAGTCGAGCCTCGACAGCCCGATCATCCCCGCCGCGATCGTCATCGGCGCGATCTACATCGGCATCTGCCTGATCCTCTCGGGCATCGCGAAGTGGGTCGAGGTCAAGACCAAGAGCAGCGGCCGCGGTGGCACGGGCCACCCGGCGGCGCGCGCCACCACGAACACCGCCCTCATCGCCGCCCAGGACTGAACTCGTTCGTCGGGATCTCCCGAGGGCGATCCCGACCGCGGTCGGCTCTCCGAGGTGATGTGTTCCACAGAGCGGGGAGCGTTCGGCTAGACCGAATCGCTGACACGCGATCCGGTCGTTCGCCTCGCGCAGGTCGGCGATCTGCTGGCACGCGGCCCCTTCGGTGACCACCGGAAAGTCGCACGGGCCATCACCCGTGCCCACGGCGCATCTGCACATCGACTGGCAGTTCAGGGCGAACGGGCGGATCGCGTGCCAGCGATCCGGTCTAGCCGGTCGCGACCCGCTCTTCGCGACGCACCACCCCGGGAGCCGACTGCGGTCGCCGTCGCCCTCGGGCGATGGAGACGATCTAGACTCATTCATCGTGTCTGACAGCAACCCGATCACCGACGAGGCCGTCTCGGCCGCGGTCGCCGAGGCGCTCACCGCGATCAGCGCGGCCGGCGACTCCGCAGCCCTGAAGACGGCCCGCGCCGCTCACCTCGGTGAGGGCTCCGCTCTCGCCCGGCTGAACGCGCAGATGCGCTCGGTCCCGCCCGAGTCCAAGGCCGCCTCCGGCAAGCTCGTCGGGGGTGCCCGCAAGCAGGTCGGCGACGCCTACTCCGCCCGCGAGCTCGAGCTCGTCGCCGCCGAGGAGGCCGCCGCCCTCGACGCCGAGCGCGTCGACGTCACCGCCGGGGCGTCGTTCGTCCGCCAGGGGGCGCGCCACCCGCTCTCGCTCCTCCAGGAGTCGATCGCCGATGTCTTCGTCGGCATGGGCTGGGAGATCGCCGAGGGGCCCGAGCTCGAGAACGAGTGGTTCAACTTCGACGCCCTGAACTTCGACGAGGACCACCCGGCCCGCGCGATGCAGGACACCTTCTTCGTCGACCCCGTCGACTCGCATCTCGTGCTGCGCACGCACACGAGCCCGGTGCAGATCCGCTCGATGCTCGAGCGCACGCCTCCGGTCTACGTGATCGCGCCCGGACGCGTCTACCGCACCGACGAGCTCGACGCCACGCACACCCCCGTCTTCACGCAGTTCGAGGGGCTCGCCGTCGACCGCGGCCTCACGATGGCGCACCTGCGCGGAACCCTCGAGCACGTCGCGAGGATCATGTTCGGCGACGAGGCGAGGATCCGGCTCCGCCCCAACTACTTCCCCTTCACCGAGCCGAGCGCCGAGCTCGACATCTGGCACCCCACCTTCGTCGGCGGCGCGCGCTGGATCGAGTGGGGCGGCTGCGGCATGGTCAACCCCAACGTGCTCCGCGCGGCCGGCATCGACCCGGAGGAGTTCTCCGGGTTCGCCTTCGGCATGGGGATCGAGCGGACCCTGATGTTCCGCAACGACGTGAAGGACATGCGCGACATGGTCGAGGGCGATGTCCGCTTCAGCAAGCAGTACGGAATGGTGATCTGATGCGCATCCCGCTGAGCTGGCTGGGCGAGTACGTCGACCTCGAGCAGGGAGTCACGACCGAGGCCGTCCACGCGGCGCTCGTGTCGGTCGGTCTCGAGGAGGAGGACGTCCACCGCTTCGAGGTGACCGGCCCCGTGGTGGTCGGCGAGGTCCTCGATCTCGTCCCCGAGCCGCAGAAGAACGGCAAGACGATCAACTGGTGCACCGTGCGCGTGGCTCCGGAGGGAGCTCTCGCGGCCGACGGCGGCGGCGACGTCCGCGGCATCGTCTGCGGCGCGCACAACTTCACGGCCGGGGACAAGGTCGTCGTGTCGCTGCCCGGTGCGGTCCTCCCCGGTCCGTTCCCGATCTCGGCGCGGAAGACCTACGGTCACGTCTCCGACGGCATGATCGCGTCGAGCCGCGAGCTGGGTCTCGGCGACGACCACGACGGCATCCTCCGTCTGGCGAGCCTCGGCATCGACCCGGAGGTGGGCACCGACGCCATCGCGCTCCTCGGGCTCGACGACGAGGCGGTCGAGGTCAACGTGACCCCCGACCGCGGCTACGCCTTCTCGATCCGCGGCATCGCCCGCGAGTACGCCCACGCGACCGGCGCCTCCTTCCGCGATCCCGCGCTGGCGATCACCGCGCCCGAGCGCTCCGAGTCGGCGCCGGTGTTCCCGGTCGCCCTCGAGGACGACGCGCCGATCCGCGGTCGTGACGGCGCCTCCGTCTTCGTGACCCGCGTCGTCCGAGGGGTCGACGCGAGCCGCCCGACGCCGCCCTGGATGGTCGCGCGCCTGCGCCTCGCCGGCGTCCGCTCGATCTCGCTGATCGTCGACATCACCAACTACGTCATGTTCGAGCTCGGCCAGCCGCTGCACGGCTACGACCTCGACGCCCTCCAGGGCGGCATCGTCGTGCGCCGTGCCGAGCCGGGGGAGACCCTCGAGACGCTCGACGGGCAGATCCGGCGCCTTCACGCCGAAGACCTCGTCATCGCGGACGCGGGCGGAGCCGTCGGGCTCGCCGGCGTAATGGGCGGCGCGCGCACCGAGATCGGCTCTGCGACGACCGACGTCCTCCTCGAGGCCGCCAACTTCGACCCGGTGTCGATCGCGCGGACCGCCCGCCGGCACAAGCTGCCGAGCGAGGCGTCCAAGCGCTTCGAGCGCGGAGTCGATCCGCTGGTCGCCGCCGTCGCCGCGGCACGCGCGGTCCAGCTGCTGGTCGAGCTGGCGGGCGGCACCGCCGACGAGCTCGGCTCGACGATCGTCGATCCTCGCGACGCGGCCGTCATCGAGCTGCCCGACGGCTACGTCTCCCGCCTCGTCGGCGTCGAGTACACGCCGGAGGAGATCCGCGGCTCGCTGGTCGAGATCGGCGCCTCCGTCGACGTCGGCGGCTCGGGCCTGCTCGTCACTCCGCCGAGCTGGCGCCCCGACCTCACCGACAAGTCGACTCTGGCCGAGGAGGTCGCCCGGATCACCGGGTACGACCGCATCCCCTCGGTGCTGCCGGTCGCGCCGCCAGGACGCGGTCTCACTACGGGTCAGCGCCTGCGGCGGACGGTCGCCCAGACCCTGGCCGCGAGCGGACTCACCGAGGTGCTCTCGTACCCGTTCCTCTCGCGCGCGGTCAACGACCGCCTCGGGTCGGTCGACGGCGAGCCCCGCGAGCAGATCACCCTGGCCAACCCGCTCGACGCGACCGCCGCGCAGCTGCGTCTCACGCTGCTGCCCGGGCTCGTGCAGATCGCGGCTCGCAACCGCTCGCGCGGACTGACCGACCTCGCGCTCTACGAGCTCGGCTCCGTCTTCGTCCCCGAGGCCGGCCGCCCGTTCGGCTCGGGCGCGCTGCCCCGGGGCGCCGTGCGACCCTCGGCCGAGGTGGAGGCCGAGCTGAACGCCGGCATCCCCGCCCAGCCCCTGCACGTCGCGGCACTGCTCACCGGCGCCGCCGTCGAGCGCCAGCCCGGTGTGGCCGCCCGCGACTTCGATTGGCGTGACGCCCTCGACGTCGTCCGCGAGGTGTCGACGGCCAGTGGCGTCGACCTCGTCGTGCGGCAGGGCGCGCACGCCGCGCTGCACCCCGGCCGCACCGCCGAGATCGTGCTCGACGGCGCGGTGATCGGTCACGCCGGCGAGCTCCTGCCCTCGCTCGCCGAAGAGCTCGACCTGCCCCGGCGGGTGGCCGTCGTCGAGCTCGACCTCGACCCCGTCATCGCCCGCGCCGGCGGTGTCGTCGTCGCTCGACCGGTCGGCGCGCTCCCGGCGGCCACGCAGGACCTGTCGCTGGTCGTGCCGTCGGAGGTGCCCGCCGCGTCGCTCGCCGAGGCCGTCGCGGAGGGGGCCGGGGAGCTGCTCGAGGCGATCCGCCTCGTCGACGACTACCGCGGTGCCGGCGTCCCGGCCGGCTCCAAGTCGCTCACCTTCGCGCTGCGCTTCCGTGCCGCCGACCGCACGCTGACCGCGACGGAGGCGACGGCGGCTAAGCAGGGCGGAGTCGCGGTGGCCGCCGACCGGTTCGGCGCGCAGCTGAGGGAGTGATGCCCGGCGAAGCCGTTCCCCCGCACGGACTAGGCTCTCGGGCATGACTTTTTCCGTGGCGGTGGCCGGAGCGAGCGGGTACGCGGGCGGCGAGCTGCTGCGCCTGCTCGCCGACCATCCCGAGTTCGAGGTGCGCACGGTGACGGCGCACTCCAACGCCGGGCAGCCCCTGGTCGCGGTGCAGCCGCACCTGCGCTCGCTCCGCGATCTCGTCCTCGTCGACACCACGACCGAGAACCTCGCCGGGCACGACGTCGTCTTCCTCGCGCTGCCGCACGGCGCATCCGGAGCCATCACCGCGACGCTGCCCGACGACGTCCTCGTCGTCGACTGCGGTGCCGACCACCGGCTGACCGACGAGCAGGACTGGGCCGACTACTACGGCGGCGAGTTCGCCGGCGCGTGGCCGTACGGGCTCCCCGAGCTCCTCCTGGCCGGGGGCGGACGCAAGCAGCGCGACGCCCTGGCCGGCGCGCGGCGCATCGCCGTGCCCGGCTGCAACGTCACCGCGATCACGCTCGGCCTCGCGCCGGGCCTCCACGCCGGGGTCATCGAGCCCGGCGATCTCGTCTCGGTGCTGGCCGTCGGGCCGTCGGGTGCGGGCAAGAGCCTGCGCACCGACCTCCTCGCGAGCGAGCTGCTCGGCTCCGCGCACGCCTACGGAGTGGGGGGCGGTCACCGCCACAACCCCGAGATCCGGCAGAACCTCGCGCTCGCCGGCGCCGGCCCGGTCTCGATCTCGTTCACCCCGGTCCTCGTGCCGATGTCGCGGGGGATCCTCGCGACCTCGACCGCTCGCCTCGCGCCCGGGGTCTCCGCGGCCGATGTGCGGGCGGCCTGGGAGGCGGCCTACGGCGACGAGACCTTCGTCCAACTGCTCCCGGCGGGGTCCTTCCCGCGGACGGCGGACGTCGTCGGCGCGAACACGGCCCTGATCGGACTGGCCGTCGACGAGCGCGCCCGCCGAGTCGTCGTCGTGACCGCGATCGACAACCTCGTCAAGGGCACCGCGGGTGCCGCGATCCAGTCGACCAACATCGCCCTGGGCCTCCCCGAGTCCCTCGGCCTCAGTGTGAACGGAGTCGCGCCGTGAGCGTCACTGCAGCAGCAGGATTCGAGGCCGCGGGCGTCGTCGCGGGCCTCAAGTCGACGGGCGCGCGCGACCTGGCGCTCGTCCGCAACCTCGGTCCGCTCCAGAGTGCGGCCGCGGTGTTCACCAGCAACCGCTGCAAGGCGAACCCGGTGCTGTGGAGCGAGCAGGTCATGCGCGACGGCATCGTCTCCGCGATCGTCCTCAACTCCGGAGGCGCCAACTGCTACACGGGCGCCCAGGGCTTCCAGGTCACCCACGGCACGGCCGAGGCCGTCGGCGGAGCGCTCGGCGTCTCCGCGGTCGACGTCCTGGTCTGCTCGACGGGCCTCATCGGCGATCAGCTCGACCTCGGCAAGCTCACGGGCGGAGTGACGGAGGCGGCCGCATCGCTCGCGGGCGCCACCGGCATCGACGACGGCGAGGCCGCCGCGCGCGCGATCATGACCACCGACACGGTCCCCAAGCAGGCGACCGTCCGCTCCGAGCAGGGCTGGAGCATCGGCGGCATGGCCAAGGGCGCCGGAATGCTCGCGCCGGGCCTCGCGACGATGCTGGTCGTCATCACGACCGATGCCGCACTCGAGCCCGCCGAGCTCGATGCCGCCCTCCGCGCCTCGACGCGCGTGACCTTCGACCGCCTCGACTCCGACGGCTGCATGTCGACGAACGACACCGTCGCCCTCCTCGCGAGCGGCGCGAGCGGAGTGACGCCCGACGCCGACGCCTTCACCGCCGCCCTGACCGAGGTCTGCCGCGACCTCACCCTGCAGCTGCAGGCCGACGCCGAGGGTGCCGCTCACGACGTCGCGATCCGCGTCGTGAACGCGGCCTCCGAGGACGAGGCCGTCGTGGTCGCGCGGGCCGTCTCGCGGAGCAACCTCTTCAAGGCCGCCATCTTCGGCAACGACCCCAACTGGGGTCGGGTGCTGGCGGCGGTCGGCACCACCGACGCCGAGTTCGACCCGTACGGGATCGACGTCGCGATGAACGGCGTCCAGGTCTGCCGGGCCGGCGAGCCCTTCGAGAGCCGCGACCTCGTCGACCTGTCTCCGCGGAAGGTGGCGGTCGACATCGACCTGCACGCCGGCGACGCCACCGCGACGATCTGGACCAACGACCTCACGCACGACTACGTGCACGAGAACTCGGCCTACTCGAGCTGAGGATCCGATGACCGACGAGAATCTCACAGAGGCCGAGGGCCTGGCGCTCCGCGAGGCCGCCGCCGTCAAGGCCGGGACGCTGATCGAGGCCCTGCCGTGGCTGCAGCGATTCCACGGCCGCACCATGGTCATCAAGTTCGGCGGCAACGCGATGGTCTCCGAGGAGCTCCAGCGCGCCTTCGCGCAGGACATCGTCTATCTGCGCTACGCCGGGATCCGACCCGTCGTCGTGCACGGCGGTGGTCCGCAGATCTCGACGATGCTCGACCGGCTCGGGATCGCCAGCGAGTTCCGCGGCGGCTACCGCGTGACGAGCCCCGAGGCCATGGAGGTCGTGCGGATGGTGCTGACGGGCAGCATCAGCCGCGACATCGTCCGCAGGATCAACGAGCACGGCCCGCTCTCCGCCGGGATCTCGGGAGAGGACGCGGGTCTCTTCGTCGGCCGCCGGCGCGGTGTCGTCCTCGACGGGGTCGAGCACGACCTGGGGCTGGTGGGCGATGTCGTCGCGGTCGATCCGGCCGCGGTCCTCGCACAGCTCGAGGCGGGCCGGATCCCGGTGGTCTCGTCGATCGCGCCCGACGCCGACGACCCGACGCAGTCGCTGAACGTCAACGCGGATGCCGCCGCCGCGGCACTCGCCGTCGCCCTCGGCGCCGAGAAGCTCGTCATCCTCACCGATGTCGCCGGTCTCTACTCCGACTGGCCGAACCGCGACTCCCTCGTCTCGCACCTGTCGTCGGACGAGCTGACGGCCCTGCTGCCCTCGCTCGAGTCGGGGATGATCCCCAAGATGACCGCGTGCCTCGACGCGGTGCTCGGCGGAGTGCCCAAGGCCGCCATCATCGACGGCCGCGTGCCGCACTCGATCCTCCTCGAGGTCTTCACCTCCGAGGGGATCGGCACCGAGGTCGTCGCGAGCCCGAACCGGGAGCGAATGTCGGGCCGCTGATCCGCAGCGGCCCCGGCTCCGAGCGCCCACCCGACACCGGGCGGCGCACCGACGGCCCACGAGGCCGGACCGCTCCGATCGAAAGGCTCGACAGATGACCACCGACACCGACCCCGCCACCACCGACGCGAATCGGACCGACGCCGCGCGCGGGCGCTACGCCTCCGCGATGATGCAGACCTTCGCGCCCCCGCTCGCCGTCCTCGACCACGGCGTGGGCTGCCGCGTCTGGGACGTCGACGGGCGTGAGTACCTCGACTTCCTCGGCGGGATCGCCGTCAACTCCCTCGGTCACGCGCACCCGGTCTTCGTCGAGGCGGTCAGCCGCCAGGCCGGAGCCCTCGCGCATGTCTCGAACTACTTCGCGACCGCGCCGCAGATCGAGCTCGCCGAGACCCTGCGGAGGCTGACCGGCGCCGGCGAGACCGGTCGCGTCTACTTCGCCAACTCGGGCACCGAGGCCAACGAGGCCGCGTTCAAGCTCGCCCGCCTGAACTCCGGCGGCGGACGGCACCGCGTGCTCGCGCTGCACAACGCCTTCCACGGGCGGACGATGGGCGCGCTCGCACTCACGGGCAAGGCTGCGATGCGGGCGCCCTTCGAGCCGATGCCCGGCGGGGTCGAGCACATCGACGCGACGCTCGAGGCGCTCGAGGCGGCGGTGGACGACTCGGTCGCCGCGCTGGTGGTCGAGCCGATCCAGGGGGAGGCGGGGGTCGTCCCGCTGCCCGACGGATTCCTCGAGCGGGCCCGCGAGCTCACCCGCGAGCACGGCGTGCTCCTGATCGTCGACGAGATCCAGACCGGCGTCGGCCGCACCGGCAGCTGGTTCGCCTATCAGCGCTCCGGCATCGTCCCCGACGCCGTGACCCTGGCCAAGGGGCTCGGCGGAGGATTCCCGATCGGCGCGCTGGTGACCTTCGGCGCCGCGTCCGCGCTGTTCCAGAAGGGCCAGCACGGCAGCACCTTCGGCGGGAATCCGCTGGCGACCGCGGTCGCCGGAGCGGTGCTCGGCGAGATCGAGCGGGCGGACCTGGTGCGGAACGCCCGTGAGCGCGGTGAGCAGATCGTGCGCGCCGTCCTCGAGATCGGCTCGCCGCTCGTCGACTCCGTCCGCGGCGCCGGGCTCCTGCTCGGCATCGCCCTCGCCGAGCCCGTCGCCGGCGCCCTCGCCGCGGCCGCGCTCGAGGAGGGCCTCATCGTGAACGCGGCGAACGACTCGAGCATCCGCCTCGCGCCGCCGCTGATCGTCTCGGAAGCCGAGGTCGACGAGTTCGCCGCCCGCCTCGCCCGCGCGCTCCGCACGCTGAGCCTCTGACCCGACCGACCACCCCGAATCGAAAGCGACCAGCACCCGTGACCCGCCACTTCCTCCGCGACGACGACATCAGCCCCGCCGAGCAGGCCGAGATCCTCGATCTCGCACTCGAGCTCAAGCGCGACCGCTTCGCGCGCACGCCGCTCGCCGGTCCCCAGACCGTCGCGGTGATCTTCGACAAGTCCTCCACCCGCACCCGCGTGTCCTTCGCGGTCGGCATCGCCGACCTCGGCGGCAGCCCCTTGATCATCTCGACGGCGAGCAGCCAGCTCGGGGGCAAGGAGACCGCCTCCGACACGGCACGCGTCCTCGAGCGCCAGGTCGCGGCGATCGTCTGGCGCACCTACGCGCAGTCGGGTCTCGAGCAGATGGCGGAGGGGACCCGCGTCCCGGTCGTCAACGCGCTCTCGGACGAGTTCCACCCCTGCCAGCTGCTCGCCGACCTCCTGACCATCCGCGAGCACCGCGGTCGGCTGGCCGGTCTGACGCTGACCTTCTTCGGCGACGGCGCGAGCAACATGGCGCACTCCTACCTGCTGGCGGGAGCGACGGCGGGCATGCACGTCCGCATCGTCTCGCCCGACTCCTACGCCCCCGATCCGGCCGTGCTGGCCGACGCCCAGCGCATCGCCGCGACCACCGGCGGCTCTGCGACGACGACGACCGACCCCGCCGCGGGCGCCGCCGGCTCCGACATCGTGATCACGGACACCTGGGTGTCGATGGGCAAGGAGGAGGAGAAGGCCGCGCGCGTCGCGACCTTCGGCGACTACCGGGTCGATGCGGCCACGATGGCGGCGGCCGAGCCGGACGCGCTCTTCCTGCACTGCCTGCCGGCCGATCGCGGCTACGAGGTGACCGCCGACGTGATCGACGGCCCGCAGAGCGTGATCTGGGACGAGGCCGAGAACCGCCTGCACGCGCAGAAGGCCCTGCTGGTCTGGCTCCTGGAGCGGGCCGGCAGCACCGAGGCCGCTCACTAGACTCGACAGCCGATCACGAGGCACCGCGCCCTCTCACCGGGCGGGACTCGAGGCTGCAGACCCGCGTCCTCGCGCACCGAGGCCGCAGACACCGAGGAGAACCATGACGGAACGACCCTCCGCCCGCTCGGGCGAGGCCGGCGCGCTCTGGGGCGGCCGGTTCGCCGGCGGCCCGTCGCCCGAGCTCGCGGCACTCTCGAAGTCGACCCACTTCGACTGGCAGCTCGCCGAGTACGACATCGCGGGATCGAGGGCTCACGCCCGTGCGCTCTCGGCCGCGGGCTACCTCGACTCGGCCGAGCTGACCGGCATGCTCGACGCGCTCGAGCGCCTCCGAACCGCGGTCGTCGACGGGAGCTTCCGCGCCGAGGAGTCGGACGAGGACGTGCACGGCGCGCTCGAGCGCGGGCTGATGCTCGAGGCCGGCCCCGAGCTCGGCGGCAAGCTGCGCGCCGGTCGCTCGCGCAACGACCAGATCGCCACGTTCGTGCGGATGTACCTCCGCGACCACGCCGCGGTGATCTCGGAGCTGGTGGTGCAGCTGATCGACGCCGTCGCCGCTCAGGCGTCGGCGCACCCGGCGGCGATCATGCCGGGCCGCACGCACCTCCAGCACGCGCAGCCCGTGCTGCTCGCGCACCACCTCCTCGCCCACGCATGGGCGCTGCTGCGCGACCTCGAGCGCCTCCGCGACTGGGCGGTGCGGGCCGACGTGTCGCCCTACGGGTCGGGCGCGCTCGCGGGCTCGACGCTGGGTCTCGACGCCGAGGCGGTCGCGCGCGAGCTCGGCTTCGCCTCCAGCGTGCCCAACTCGATCGACGGGACCGCGAGCCGCGATCTGGTCGCGGAGTTCGCCTTCGTCACCGCGATGATCGGCATCGACGTCTCCCGCATCGCCGAGGAGATCATCCTGTGGAACACGCGCGAGTTCGGCTTCGTCACGCTGGACGACGGCTACTCGACCGGTTCCTCGATCATGCCGCAGAAGAAGAACCCCGACATCGCCGAGCTCGCGCGCGGCAAGGCCGGGCGGCTCGTCGGCAACCTGACCGGTCTGCTCGCGACGCTGAAGGCGCTCCCGCTCGCGTACAACCGCGATCTGCAGGAGGACAAGGAGCCCGTCTTCGACTCCGTCACGACACTCGAGGTACTGCTGCCCGCGTTCAGCGGCATGATCGCGACCCTGACCTTCCACACCGAGCGGATGGCGGAGCTCGCGCCCGAGGGCTTCTCGCTCGCCACCGACGTGGCGGAGTGGCTCGTGAAGAAGCACGTGCCCTTCCGCGACGCCCACGAGATCACGGGCGAGCTGGTCAAGGCGGCCGAGTCGCGCGATCTGGGGCTCGACGAGCTCGACGACGAGGCGCTCGCCGCCGTATCGCCGCTGCTGACCCCCGACGTCCGCTCCGTGCTGAGCATCGAGGGCTCCGTGGCCAGTCGCGACGGGGTCGGCGGGACCGCACCGGCGCGCGTGGCGGAGCAGCTCGCGCAGCTCACCGAGCGCGTCCGCCTGGTCCGGTCCGCACTCCGGGGGGACGGCGCATGACGCTCCGCAGGGACGACGACCAGGACGACGGCCGTCCGCCGCTCCGGCCCTGGCAGCAGCGCACGCTGGTCCTCGTGGCCGCGGTCGTCATCCTCGCCGTGATCATCGTCACGGTCGTCTCCGGGCAGAGCTTCTTCTAGCGTGCGGTCCGCGTCGTCGTGACCTCGTCGAAGGCAGCGCTGCCGGATCTGTCGCTGTCGGCGCTGGAGGTCGCGCCCGATCTGCTGGGCTGCACGCTGCTCCATCGGACGGCGGACGGAGTGGTCGGCGTGCGCCTCACCGAGGTCGAGGCCTACCTCGGCCCAGGCGTCGACCCGGGGTCGCACAGCTTCCGCGGACCGACGAAGCGCACCCTGCCGATGTTCGGGCCGCCCGGCACGGTGTACGCCTACTTCACCTACGGGATGCACACCTGCCTCAACCTCGTCTGCGCTCCGGAGGGTGCCGCCTCGGCGGTGCTGCTGCGCGCGGGCGAGATCGTCGTGGGCGAGGAGCTCGCTCGCGAGCGCCGTGGAGCCGTTCCCGCGCGGGATC
The DNA here is from genome assembly GCF_009807175.1 of Rathayibacter sp. VKM Ac-2803. Taxonomy (NCBI): domain Bacteria; kingdom Bacillati; phylum Actinomycetota; class Actinomycetes; order Micrococcales; family Microbacteriaceae; genus Rathayibacter; species Rathayibacter sp. VKM Ac-2803. Next base: position 2,096,863 of record NZ_WUCD01000001.1, read on the forward strand.
TGGCCCGGGGCCCCGCGCGATTCGCGAAGGCGCTCGGCGTCCTGCTCGCCGAGTCGGGGGATCCGATGGAGCGGTCCTTCGAGCTGCTGCCTCCCGATCGCCTCGGCACCGTGGTCTCCACGGTCCGGACAGGGGTGTCCGGCGCGGGCGGCGGTGCCGAGTACCCGTGGCGGTTCCACCTGGAGGGGGAGCCGACGGTGTCGCCGTACCGGCGCGCGGTGCCCCGCCGCGCCGCCGGAGATCAGCCGGCGAGATAGATCCGGGCGAGCGTCCCGAGCGCCGCCGACCAGGCGAGGCTCGCCAGCGTCCCGATGATGAACCGCTCGCGCGCCTCGGGTGACGCGAGCTCGCTGAAGCGGCCGACGCCCTTCACCGCCACGACGACCGCCACGCCCTCGGGCAGTCCGCTCATGAGAGCACCGGCCGTCGCGATCCGCTCGAGCAGGCCGATGGTTGTCCCGCCCCGCAGCACCTCGATGGGCTGGCCGATCGCGCTCGGCGACCCCGCGGCGGAGGAGGCGCGCGAGGGCGGTCCCGCGATCATGATCCCGCCGTGGGTGCCGCTCCGGGAGTCCGTCGTGGCGAGGTCGAGCGTCATCAGCACGACCGGGCCGCCCCCGATCACGGCGATCGCGAAGGCGAGCGCGGCGACGGCGAGCACCAGCGGCACCGGAGCCGAGGAGCCGGCGAGGCCGGTGAGGAGGAAGGCCGCCGTTGTCGCTCCGACGCTGATCCATGCGAGAGGGGGGCGGCGCAGTCGGACGGCGAGCACCGCGCCGACGAGCCCGGCGACGAGGGCGAGCACCACGCCCGTCCAGGAGACGGACTGCACCGTGGCCGCCACTGTGCTGGTCAGGGAAGCGGGGAGCACCGTCATCGCTCGTTCCTCTCGTCGATGGGGTCGAGCGTACGGTCGACCACCGTCAGCAGGCGGGCGAGTGCCTCCGCGGTGGGTCCGTCGAGCCGGGCGTCGGCCGCGCGCACCCGCAGGCTCACGGCCTGGGGGCTGATGGCGAGGTGCTCGGCGGCCTCCTTCTGCGTGCGGCCGGAGTCGAGGAGGTCGACGATCTGCCAGCCGGCGGCTGTGCGCGAGTCGCGCAGGTGGAGCAGCGGGTCCAGCAGCGCCTGGGCGTCGGCGATCGAGGGGAAGGGGGCGGCCGGGGCGTCGGGGTCGAGCGAGAACCTGCTCTGCCGGTTCTTCGCGGCCTCGACGGCCCGGCGCGCCGCGAAGTACGCCTCGCCGCGGGCGGCGCGGGTCGTCGCGGGGAGGGGGCGCTCGATCCGCCCGACGCCCAGGCCGATGCTCCAGTGCGCCTCCCGGTGCAGGGCCAGCACCACCTCGACGGCGGCGTCGGCCCGATCGAGGACGAACTGGAACTCGTCGCCCGCCGTCCGCTCGGGGGGCAGGACGAAGGCGTCGCGCTGCGTCTCGAGCAGACCGGTGATCACGCGATCGACCCGGTCGTCGTCGTGGCGGCTGTCGCGCTGGTCGGCAGTGATGACGAACATGGAGCACCTCCGCATCAAGTATCGAGACTTGATCTGCCGCAATCAAGCCTGTGGACTTCACTCTCGTGGGGGAGTCGGCGCACTCCGCGGTACCCTCGGAGAGTGACCGACGAGACGCCCCGAGGATCCTCGACGCCCCCCGCGCTGGACGCGTCCTTCGAGACCGTCTGGGACGAGCTGCTGTGGCGCGGTTCCGTCCACGTCTCCACCGATCGCGCGGCACTCCGCGACCTGCTCGCGGGCGAGCCGATCACCTACTACTGCGGATTCGACCCGACGGCGCCCAGCCTCCACCTCGGCAATCTCGTCCAGCTGATCCTGATGCGCCGGCTGCAGCTCGCCGGCCACCGACCGCTGGGCCTCGTCGGCGGATCGACCGGACTGATCGGCGATCCCCGGCCCACCGCGGAGCGCACTCTGACCCCGCGCGAGACGGTGCTCGACTGGGTGGCCCGGCTGCAGGCGCAGGTCTCGCGGTTCCTGGCGGTCGACGGCGACAATCCGATGCGCCTGGTGAACAACCTCGACTGGACGGCGCCGCTCTCGGCGATCGACTTCCTGCGCGAGGTCGGCAAGCACTTCCGGGTCGGCACGATGCTCAAGAAGGACGCGGTCAGCGCGCGCCTGAATTCGGACGCCGGCATCAGCTACACGGAGTTCAGCTACCAGATCCTGCAGGGGCTCGACTACCTCGAGCTCTACCGCCAGTACGGCTGCGTCCTGCAGACGGGTGGCAGCGACCAGTGGGGCAACCTCACCAGCGGGACGGATCTGATCCACCGCACCGAGGGGGTGTCGGTGCACGCCATCGGCACGCCCCTGGTGATGAACAGCGACGGGACCAAGTTCGGCAAGAGCGAGGGCAACGCCGTCTGGCTCGATCCCGAGCTGACGAGCCCGTACGCGTTCTACCAGTTCTGGCTCAACACCGACGACCGCGATGCGATCGACCGCCTCAAGGTCTTCACCTTCCTGCCCCGCGTCGAGATCGAGCGGCTCGAGCAGGCCGGCCTCGATGCGCCCTTCAAGCGGGAGGCCCAGCGTGCCCTCGCCTGGGAGGTGACGTCTCTCGTGCACGGGGACGAGGTGACGCAGGCGGTGGTCGACGCGTCGGCCGCGCTCTTCGGACGCGGCTCGCTGGTCGGCATCGATCCGGTCATCCTCCGCGGTGCGCTCGAGGCGGTTGCGACCGTCGAGGTCGACCCCGCGGCACCCGTGCTGCAGGCCTTCCTCGAGACGCGACTCGTCGCGAGCCTGGGGGAGGCCCGCCGCGCCCTCGCGCAGGGAGGGCTCTCGGTGAACAACGTCGTGGTCTCGGAGGACTCGCTCGTCCTCGGCGATCTCCCGCTGATCGACGGCATCGCCGTGCTTCGCCGGGGCAAGAAGAGCTTCGCGGGAGCCTTCGTCCGCTAGGCGCCCCCGGGCGACACGCCCGGGCCGCGAGCGATTTGCAGGCCCGCGAAACATCGACGTAATGTAACTCCTCGTCACCCCAAAGGAGCGGCGAGCGAGAGTCGGACGCAGAGCGTCGAGACCCGCTGGCCCACCTCAAGCGGGGACCATCCCCTCACTCCACACCTTGTTAGAGGTTCGCCTCTTGATGGGAACGGATCGTGAGCGTACGATGTAAAGCCTCCGCTGGACCACTGGTCCGGGCTTCGGTGCGGCAGACGGTCCTTCAAGGCACTGCATGGCGCACGATGCGGCGCTTCGACCTCCGGGTCGTGACGCTGAGCATCACGGAGTCGCCGATTTGACACGGCGAGCGGATGTGCTAAGTTATACAAGTTGCCACGGCGGCGCGCAGAGCTTCGGTTCTGACAAGCGTAACCCGAATGGCAGCCACAATCAAATCGAGAGCTTCGGCTCCGATGGAACACAATTCGATCACTCTCGTTGTGAAGCGCTTTCTTTGGGCGTGGAGGCGGGGTGTGTCCGATTCTTGAGAACTCAACAGCGTGCACTATGTTCAATGCCAAATAATATATAACCTCGGCCATTGATTCTGTTTCTGCCTTCGGGTGGTTTCGGTTGATTGGTTGGGTTCCTTTGGAAATTGATGTCAGCAATGATGTCGTATTTGCCTTGGTCAAACTTGATTGCCTGCTCTTCGGGGTGGGTGGTCGTAATTTTTTTACGGAGAGTTTGATCCTGGCTCAGGACGAACGCTGGCGGCGTGCTTAACACATGCAAGTCGAACGATGATGCCCAGCTTGCTGGGTGGATTAGTGGCGAACGGGTGAGTAACACGTGAGTAACCTGCCCTTGACTCTGGGATAAGCGCTGGAAACGGCGTCTAATACCGGATACGACCTGCCCCGGCATCGGGTGCGGGTGGAAAGTTTTTCGGTCAAGGATGGACTCGCGGCCTATCAGCTTGTTGGTGAGGTAATGGCTCACCAAGGCGACGACGGGTAGCCGGCCTGAGAGGGTGACCGGCCACACTGGGACTGAGACACGGCCCAGACTCCTACGGGAGGCAGCAGTGGGGAATATTGCACAATGGGCGAAAGCCTGATGCAGCAACGCCGCGTGGGGGATGACGGCCTTCGGGTTGTAAACCTCTTTTAGTAGGGAAGAAGGACTTCGGTTTGACGGTACCTGCAGAAAAAGCACCGGCTAACTACGTGCCAGCAGCCGCGGTAATACGTAGGGTGCAAGCGTTGTCCGGAATTATTGGGCGTAAAGAGCTCGTAGGCGGTTTGTCGCGTCTGCTGTGAAAACCCGAGGCTCAACCTCGGGCCTGCAGTGGGTACGGGCAGACTAGAGTGCGGTAGGGGAGAATGGAATTCCTGGTGTAGCGGTGGAATGCGCAGATATCAGGAGGAACACCGATGGCGAAGGCAGTTCTCTGGGCCGTTACTGACGCTGAGGAGCGAAAGCATGGGGAGCGAACAGGATTAGATACCCTGGTAGTCCATGCCGTAAACGTTGGGAACTAGATGTGGGGACCTTTCCACGGTCTCCGTGTCGCAGCTAACGCATTAAGTTCCCCGCCTGGGGAGTACGGCCGCAAGGCTAAAACTCAAAGGAATTGACGGGGGCCCGCACAAGCGGCGGAGCATGCGGATTAATTCGATGCAACGCGAAGAACCTTACCAAGGCTTGACATATACCGGAAACTTCCAGAAATGGTTGCCCCGCAAGGTCGGTATACAGGTGGTGCATGGTTGTCGTCAGCTCGTGTCGTGAGATGTTGGGTTAAGTCCCGCAACGAGCGCAACCCTCGTTCTATGTTGCCAGCACGTCATGGTGGGAACTCATAGGAGACTGCCGGGGTCAACTCGGAGGAAGGTGGGGATGACGTCAAATCATCATGCCCCTTATGTCTTGGGCTTCACGCATGCTACAATGGCCGGTACAAAGGGCTGCGATACCGTAAGGTGGAGCGAATCCCAAAAAGCCGGTCTCAGTTCGGATTGAGGTCTGCAACTCGACCTCATGAAGTCGGAGTCGCTAGTAATCGCAGATCAGCAACGCTGCGGTGAATACGTTCCCGGGCCTTGTACACACCGCCCGTCAAGTCATGAAAGTCGGTAACACCCGAAGCCAGTGGCCTAACCGCAAGGAGGGAGCTGTCGAAGGTGGGATCGGTGATTAGGACTAAGTCGTAACAAGGTAGCCGTACCGGAAGGTGCGGCTGGATCACCTCCTTTCTAAGGAGCATCTGGACACGGCGCCCTCCGGGGCGTGTCGGTTCCAGGCGCCAGATCGAAGCGAATGTCTTCGCTGGTAGCTCATGGGTGGAACATTGAACTGGGTGCTCGATGAGATTCGTCTCGTGTCAGTACGGCCTTCGGGTTGGGAACGCATGGTCGGGTGGAGTTGAGCACATGCACGCTGTTGGGTCCTGAGGGACCGGGCCGGCTGGCTTCTTCGGGAGCGGGCCGGATCTCGAACCTCTGGATCCTTTTCTCATGCCTGGGTGCATGGGGGAGGGATACCGCCCGTATTTTGAGAACTACACAGTGGACGCGAGCATCTTAGATCCGTCACCCTTGCAGGTGTCGGGTCGACAAGATTCGTATGGCGCGGCTTTCGGGCTGCGGTCATGCAAATCATTGGATCTGCAACTTTTCGAGTTGTAGTTTCTTAACTCATGTGATTAGCAAGTTCATAAGAGCAAACGGTGAATGCCTTGGCATCTGGAGCCGAAGAAGGACGTCGTAATCTGCGATAAGCCTCGGGGAGCTGATAAACGAGCTGTGATCCGAGGATTTCCGAATGGGGAAACCCCGCCAGGCCCCTTGTGGTGACCTGGTGACTCCCGCCTGAATATATAGGGCGGGTAGAGGGAACGTGGGGAAGTGAAACATCTCAGTACCCACAGGAAGAGAAAACAACAGTGATTCCGTTAGTAGTGGCGAGCGAACGCGGAAGAGGCTAAACCGAGCCATGTGTGATACCCGGCAGGGGTTGCATGGTCGGGGTTGTGGGACTTTTCGTCGTGTTCTGCCGAGCACGGAACGTTACAGCGCATCATAGACGAACAGGTTTGAATGCCTGGCCAGAGCGGGTGCGAGCCCCGTAGTCGAAATGGTGTTATGGCGTGAAGAGTATCCCAAGTAGCACGGGGCCCGAGAAATCCCGTGTGAATCCGTCAGGACCACCTGATAAGCCTAAATACTCCCAGATGACCGATAGCGGACAAGTACCGTGAGGGAAAGGTGAAAAGTACCCCGGGAGGGGAGTGAAATAGTACCTGAAACCGTTTGCTTACAAACCGTCGGAGCCTCCTTGTTGGGGTGACGGCGTGCCTTTTGAAGAATGAGCCTGCGAGTTAGTGCTCTGTGGCGAGGTTAACCCGAGTGGGGCAGCCGTAGCGAAAGCGAGTCCGAATAGGGCGATTCAGTCGCAGGGTCTAGACCCGAAGCGAAGTGATCTATCCATGGCCAGGTTGAAGCGACGGTAAGACGTCGTGGAGGACCGAACCCACTTCAGTTGAAAATGGAGGGGATGAGCTGTGGATAGGGGTGAAAGGCCAATCAAACTTCGTGATAGCTGGTTCTCTCCGAAATGCATTTAGGTGCAGCGTTGCGTGTTTCTTGCTGGAGGTAGAGCTACTGGATGGCCGATGGGGCCCAAAAGCTTACTGACGTCAGCCAAACTCCGAATGCCGGTAAGTGAGAGCGCAGCAGTGAGACTGTGGGGGATAAGCTTCATAGTCGAGAGGGAAACAACCCAGACCACCAACTAAGGTCCCTAAGCGCGTGCTAAGTGGGAAAGGATGTGGAGTTGCACAGACAACCAGGAGGTTGGCTTAGAAGCAGCCACCCTTGAAAGAGTGCGTAATAGCTCACTGGTCAAGTGATTCCGCGCCGACAATGTAACGGGGCTCAAGCACGCCACCGAAGTTGTGGCATTGACATTAATGGTAGGCCTTCGTGGTCCAGCCGTGTTGATGGGTAGGAGAGCGTCGTGTGGCGAGTGAAGCGGCGGTGTGAACCAGCCGTGGACGCCACACGAGTGAGAATGCAGGCATGAGTAGCGAAAGACGGGTGAGAAACCCGTCCTCCGGAAGACCAAGGGTTCCAGGGTCAAGCTAATCTTCCCTGGGTAAGTCGGGACCTAAGGCGAGGCCGACAGGCGTAGTCGATGGACAACGGGTTGATATTCCCGTACCGGCGAAGAACCGCCCAAGACAATCCAGTAGTGCTAAGTATCTGAATCCCTTTGATGGATCCCTTCGGGGTGAAGCGTTGGGCCTAGCGTACGACCCCATGCTGGTGCGTTTAGCGTATTAACAGGTGTGACGCAGGAAGGTAGCCGAGCCGGGCGATGGTTGTCCCGGTCTAAGGATGTAGGGCGAACGATAGGCAAATCCGTCGTTCACATAGCCTGAGATCTGATGGGTGGACGCAAGTCGAAATCGGTGATCCTATGCTGCCAAGAAAAGCATCGACGCGAGGTTCTAGCCGCCCGTACCCCAAACCGACTCAGGTGGTCAGGTAGAGAATACTAAGGAGATCGAGAGAATCGTGGTTAAGGAACTCGGCAAAATGCCCCCGTAACTTCGGGAGAAGGGGGGCCTGAGGCGTGAACGGACTTGCTCCGGGAGCGTTCGATGGCCGCAGAGACCAGTGGGAAGCGACTGTTTACTAAAAACACAGGTCCGTGCTAAGTCGCAAGACGATGTATACGGACTGACGCCTGCCCGGTGCTGGAAGGTTAAGAGGAACGGTTAGCCGCAAGGCGAAGCTGAGAATTTAAGCCCCAGTAAACGGCGGTGGTAACTATAACCATCCTAAGGTAGCGAAATTCCTTGTCGGGTAAGTTCCGACCTGCACGAATGGCGTAACGACTTCCCAGCTGTCTCAACCGCGAACTCGGCGAAATTGCATTACGAGTAAAGATGCTCGTTACGCGCAGCAGGACGGAAAGACCCCGTGACCTTTACTATAGTTTGGTATTGGTGTTCGGTGTGGCTTGTGTAGGATAGGTGGGAGACGTTGAAGCGGGCACGCCAGTGTTCGTGGAGTCATTGTTGAAATACCACTCTGGTCACTCTGGATATCTAACTTCGAGCCCTGATCGGGTTCAGGGACAGTGCCTGATGGGTAGTTTAACTGGGGCGGTTGCCTCCTAAAGAGTAACGGAGGCGCCCAAAGGTTCCCTCAACCTGGTTGGCAATCAGGTGGCGAGTGTAAGTGCACAAGGGAGCTTGACTGTGAGACTGACAAGTCGAGCAGGGACGAAAGTCGGGACTAGTGATCCGGCAGTGGCTTGTGGAAGCGCTGTCGCTCAACGGATAAAAGGTACCTCGGGGATAACAGGCTGATCTTGCCCAAGAGTCCATATCGACGGCATGGTTTGGCACCTCGATGTCGGCTCGTCGCATCCTGGGGCTGGAGTAGGTCCCAAGGGTTGGGCTGTTCGCCCATTAAAGCGGTACGCGAGCTGGGTTTAGAACGTCGTGAGACAGTTCGGTCCCTATCCGCTGCGCGCGCAGGAAATTTGAGAAGATCTATCCCTAGTACGAGAGGACCGGGATGGACGAACCTCTGGTGTGTCAGTTGTTCCGCCAGGAGCACCGCTGATTAGCTACGTTCGGAACGGATAACCGCTGAAAGCATCTAAGCGGGAAGCCGGCTTCGAGATGAGATTTCCATCCCTTCGGGGGAGAGGCTCCCAGCCAGACGACTGGGTTGATAGGCCGGATGTGGAAGACAGGACTAAAGACTGTCGGAGCTGACCGGTACTAATAAGCCGATAACTTGATAATCACTACACTCATACCGTTGTAAAGGCTGGTAGGAGTGGTCAGAGATTGCTTGCGTCCACTTTGTGGTTCCCAGAATACGGGCACCCCTGCACTGCAAGGTGCGGAACACAACTGAATACACGCATGACGTGTAACCCAAAGATTTGACCATCCGCTCACTGAGCGGGTCGGTCGCCAGGGTTACGGCGGCCATAGCGAGAGGGAAACGCCCGGTCACATTCCGAACCCGGAAGCTAAGACTCTCAGCGCCGATGGTACTGCAGGGGGGACCCTGTGGGAGAGTAGGACACCGCCGGACACCATTCACGATGGCCACCCAGAAATGGGTGGCCATCGCTGTTTAACCAGTCAGATCGACGGACGGCCGACGCGCTCGATGACGAGTGCGAGAGGCTGGAGACGTCGCAACCGCGGCGTTCGGGAATGAGGATCGATGAGCGACGAGCGCGAGACCACGGAACCGGCGATCGACGGCATGGTCGATCGTCTCGAGCTCATCGAGGATCAGCCATTGGTCACACGCGCTGCTGCCTATGGAGAACTGCACGAGCAGCTCCGCGCCCGCCTCGAGGGCAGTGACCCGAGGCGATGACCGATCTCGATGACGCGCGTCTCGACACCGCTCTCGCTGAGCGCGGGATAGCGAGGTCGAGGACGCATGCGGCCCGACTGATCGCGGACGGCCTCGTCACGGTCGACGGTTCCCCTGCCCTCAAGGCGTCCCTCCGGGTGCGCGCTGAGCAGGAGGTCGCTGTCGCCGGGCTCGACCACTACGTCAGTCGAGCGGCTCACAAGCTGCTCGGCGCGCTCGAGAGCTTCCCCACCGTCCGGGTGGCCGGCGCGAACGCGCTCGACGTCGGGGCCTCGACCGGTGGGTTCTCGCAGGTTCTCCTGGAGCGGGGCGCCGCCTCCGTCATCGCGCTCGACGTCGGTCACGCGCAGCTCGCTCCGCGGATCCGCTCGGACGACCGCGTGCATGTGGTCGAGGGCTTCAACGCTCGCGATCTGACGGCCGACTCCCTCGCCGCCGCCTCCGGAACGGCCGTGCCGCCGGATCTGGTGGTCTCGGACGTCTCGTTCATCTCCCTGACGATGGTCCTGCCGGCGATCGTCTCCTCCGTCGCCCCGGACGCCGACTTCGTCGTGCTGATCAAGCCGCAGTTCGAAGTGGGGCGGACCGGGATCAAGGAGGGCATCGTCCGCGATCCCGAGCTGCGACGCGAAGCGCTGTCGGATGTGCTCTGGTCGGCCTGGGACACGGGACTGGGCGTCGTCGGGCTGGCCGCGTCGCCGCTGCTGGGAAGCGCTGGGAATCACGAGTATCTCGCGCACCTCCACCGCGACCGCGGAACGATTCCGACAGAATGGAGGGACGCGGTCACCGCGCTCACCACCGGATGACGCGACCGTGTCCGCCGCCGTCGACCTCTCCCGGTCGACCAGTACCGAAGGACACCCTCTCGATGCAGTCCCCTCCTGACGAGCGCCACATCCTCGTCGTCGCCCACACCGGTCGGGCGGACTCCCTCGAAGCGGCGGTGCTCGTCGTGCGACGACTCCGGGACTCCGGAGCGCATCCGGTCCTCTGCGGAGGTGACAAGGACGACATCGTCGCCGCGTCTCCCGACCTGTCGGACGTCGCCGTGCTGGGAGTCGACGTCCAGCTCGCGTCGGTCGAGCTCGTCTTCGTCCTCGGCGGTGACGGGACGATCCTGCGTGCCGCGGAGATCGCCCGCTCCGGTACCGCTCCACTGCTGGGGGTGAACCTCGGCCACGTCGGATTCCTCGCCGAGAGCGAGCGCGACGATCTCGACGACGCCGTCGCCCGGGCGCTCGACGGCGACTACCGGGTCGAGGAGCGGCTCGCCCTGCAGGTCAGGGTGAAGATCGACGACGTCGTCGTCTACGAGACCTGGGCGCTCAACGAGGCGACCGTCGAGAAGGGCAGCCGCGAGCGGATGCTCGAGGTGATGGTCGGCGTCGACGGCCGGCCGCTCTCGAGCTTCGGCTGCGACGGGATCGTCGTGTCGACTCCGACGGGCTCGACCGCCTACGCGTTCTCCGGCGGCGGCCCCGTGGTGTGGCCCACGCTCGAGGCGATGCTCCTCGTGCCGCTCAGCGCGCACGCCCTCTTCGCTCGTCCGCTCGTCGTCGGACCGGACTCCAGCCTCGCGGTCGAGGTGAAGGAGCGCACCGATGGCGTCGGCGTGCTCTGGGCCGACGGCCGGCGGACGTACGAGCTCCCGCCGGGCGCTCGCGTCGTCTTCCGACGGTCGCCCGAGCCCGTGCGCTTCGCCCGCCTGCACGACGCGCCGTTCACGGATCGCCTCGTCCACAAGTTCGGTCTCCCCATCCGCGGATGGCGGGGGTCGGCCGAGACGGAGTAGCCCATGCTCGAAGAGCTGCAGATCCGCGATCTCGGCGTCATCGCCGAGGCCACCCTCCCGCTCGGTCCCGGCTTCACGGCCGTGACCGGCGAGACCGGTGCGGGCAAGACGATGGTCGTGACGGCGCTCGGCCTCGTGCTCGGCGCACGCTCGGACGCCTCGGCCGTCCGGGCGGGAAGCGCTCAGGCCTGGGTCTCCGGCCGCTGGCTCGTACCCGAGGACGGTGCCGTCGCCGACCGCGTGCGCGACGCCGGAGGCGACCTCGACGGACCGGAGCTGCTGCTGGCGCGATCCGTATCGGCGGAGGGCCGCGGCCGGGCCGTGGTCGGCGGCCGGAGCGCTCCCGTCAGTGTGCTGAGCGAGCTCGCGGACCAGCTCGTCGTGGTGCACGGGCAGTCCGACCAGATCAGGCTCCGCTCGGCGGCTGCTCAGCGCGACGCTCTCGACCGCTTCGGCGGCCCGGAGCTGGCGGGGGCGCTCCGCGACTACGCGAGCGCCTTCGAGCGCTGGCGCGCCAACCGCGAGGAACTGGACGAGCTGACGACGGCGCGCGAGGCGCGCGCCCGGGAGGCGGAGCGCCTCCGGAACGCCCTGGCCGAGATCGAGGTCGTCGCCCCGCAGCGCGGCGAGGACGCGGAGCTCGCGGCCCAATCGGAGCGCCTCGGCAGCATCGAGCAGCTGAGACTCTCGGCCGGCGAGGCCCGCGAGGCGATCTCGTCGGAGGAGCTCGACGGCCGCGACGCGGTCGGACTGCTCGACGCCGCCCGCCGGGTGCTCGAGCGCGCCGCCGAACACGATGCCGCCCTGCTCCCCGTGGTCCAGACGCTCGACGAGGCCTCCGTCCTTCTCGTCGACGCCGCGGGCAGCCTCTCGTCCTACCTGGCCGAGCTCGACCTCGACGGGGCGCACGACCTCGAGCTGATCGAGAACCGGCGGGCCGAGCTCTCGGCGCTGGCGCGCACGTACGGCCCGACGCTCGACGACGTGCTCGCCCTGGTCGACTCCTCCGGTCTGCGCCTGCTCGAGCTCGACGGCGACGACGAGCGGATCGCCGCACTCGAGTCGGACACCGCCGCCGACGCGGATCTCGTGGAGCGCCTCGCCGATCGGGTGACCGAGCTGCGCACGGCCGCGGCGCTCGAGCTGGGGGAGCGGGTGAGCGACGAGCTGACCGCGCTCGCGATGGCCGACGCGCACCTCCGCGTGCAGGTGACCAGCGCGAACGAGCCCACCGTGCACGGCCGCGACGTGGTCGAGATGCTGCTGCAGCCGCACAGCGGAGCGACCCCCCGACCGCTCGCGCGCGGCGCCTCGGGCGGCGAGCTCTCGCGCGTGATGCTCGCCATCGAGGTCGTCGTCGCGGCGAACGATCGGGTGCCGACGTTCGTCTTCGACGAGGTCGACGCCGGAGTGGGCGGTGCCGCGGCGATCGAGATCGGGCGGCGGCTCGCGCGCCTCGCCGAGACGTCGCAGGTCATCGTGGTCACCCACCTCGCCCAGGTCGCGGCGTTCGCGACCAATCACCTCCGGGTCGAGAAGGGCTCGGACGGCTCCGTCACCTCGAGCGCGGTGACGCAGCTGGCGGCCGAGGAGCGGGTGTCCGAGATGGCCCGGCTGCTCTCCGGGCTGACCGACTCCGAGAACGCCCTCGCCCACGCCAGGGAGCTGCTCGAGACGAGCCGGCGGCGCTGATTCGGAGGCGGCCGGCGACCGGCTCGCGATTCGCTGTTAGGGTGGAAGCCCGTGGTGTACATTTCGAACTCGGGCCCTTCCTCTTCTTCTCGTGACGTCTCCGAGACCTCTCGAGCCGGTTCCTCCGGGCCCGGCGCGAAGGTCACGAAGCACATCTTCGTCACCGGCGGCGTCGTCTCGTCGCTCGGCAAGGGGCTCACGGCCGCCAGCCTCGGCAACCTGCTCACCGCTCGCGGACTCCGCGTGGTCATGCAGAAGCTCGACCCGTACCTCAATGTGGATCCCGGGACGATGAACCCGTTCCAGCACGGCGAGGTCTTCGTGACCGACGACGGCGCCGAGACCGACCTCGACATCGGCCACTACGAGCGGTTCCTGGACATCAACCTCAACCAGGCGGCGAACGTCACGACCGGGCAGATCTACTCCCGTGTCATCGCGCGCGAGCGGGCCGGCGAGTACCTCGGCGACACCGTGCAGGTCATCCCGCACATCACCGACGAGATCAAGCGCCGCATGCGCCTCCAGGCTGAGGACGACCCCCAGCCCGACGTGATCATCACCGAGATCGGCGGCACCGTCGGCGACATCGAGAGCCAGCCGTTCATCGAGTCGGCACGCCAGGTGCGCCACGAGCTCGGTCGCCGCAACGTGTTCTTCGTGCACGTCTCGCTCGTGCCGTTCATGGGCGCGTCCGGCGAGCAGAAGACCAAGCCGACGCAGCACTCGGTCGCCGCCCTGCGCTCGATCGGCATCCAGCCCGACGCCCTCGTGCTGCGCAGCGACCGCCCCGTCTCGGAGTCGAACAAGCGCAAGATCGCGCTGATGTGCGATGTCGACGAGCAGGCCGTCGTGAACGCGAAGGACGTCGCCTCCATCTACGAGATCCCCGAGATGCTCAACGAGCAGGGCCTCGACTCCTACATCATCGACCAGCTCGGACTGCCGGCCGGCGAGGTCGTCTGGGACGGCTGGAAGAAGCTGCTCGAGGCCGTGCACGAACCCAAGCACGAGGTGACCATCGGCCTGGTCGGCAAGTACATCGACCTGCCCGACGCCTACCTCTCGGTGACCGAGGCGCTGCGGGCCGGAGGCTTCGCCCAGCAGACGAAGGTCGCCATCCGCTGGATCGCCTCGGACGGACTCGAGGACCCGGAGACGGCGGCGAAGGCACTGTCGGAGGTCGACGGCATCTGCGTCCCCGGCGGATTCGGCATCCGCGGCATCGAGGGCAAGCTCGGCGCGCTGCGGTTCGCCCGCGAGAACGGCGTCCCCACCCTGGGTCTGTGCCTCGGGCTGCAGTGCATGGTGATCGAGTACGCGCGCCACGAGGCGGGCCTCGAGGGCGCCTCCTCGTCGGAGTTCGACCCGGGCACCGAGTTCCCCGTCATCGCGACGATGGCGGAGCAGGTCGAGATCCTCGCCGCCGGCGACATGGGCGGCACGATGCGGCTCGGCCTGTACACGGCCGCTCTCGCCGAGGGCTCGATCGTCGCCGAGGTCTACGGCGCCCCGGAGGCGGCCGAGCGCCACCGCCACCGCTACGAGGTCAACAACCGCTACCGCGACCGCATCGCCGAGGCCGGGCTCTGGTTCTCGGGCACGTCGCCCGACGGGAGCCTCGTCGAGTACGTCGAGCTGCCGCGCGACAAGCACCCCTACTACGTCGGCACGCAGGCGCACCCGGAGCTGCGCTCGCGCCCCAACAACGCGCACCCGCTCTTCACCGGTCTCGTCACGGCGGCGCTCGAGCGCCAGGAGTCGTCGCGCCTGTTCCCGGCGTCGGAGGCCGGCGCCGATGAGTGAACCGCTGGTCGACGAGCTCGTCGAGCCCGAGATCCTCACCAGCGAGCGCGTCTTCGACGGGATGGTCTGGGGAGTCCGCGCCGAGACGTTCCGCTACGGTGACGGCGAGCTGCGCCGCGAGTTCCTCGATCACACCGGCGCGGTGGCCGTCCTCGCGTTGGACGACGAGGACCGCGTCGCGCTGATCAAGCAGTACCGCCACCCGGTCAGGGCGCGCGAGTGGGAGATCCCCGCGGGGCTCCTCGACATCGAGGGCGAGGACGCCCTCCTCGCCGCGCAGCGCGAGCTGGCCGAGGAGACGGATCTGCAGGCCTCGCGCTGGGACCTGCTGGCGGAGTTCGCGACCTCGCCCGGCGGGAGCGACGAGGCGATCCGCATCTACCTGGCGCGCGACCTCTCGGCCACCGACTCCGTCTTCGAGCGCGAGGCGGAGGAGGCCGACATGGAGCTGCGCTGGGTCGACCTGGACGAGGCGGTCGACGCCGTGCTGGCGCGCCGGGTGCAGAACCCGTCGCTGACGATCGCCGTCCTCGCCGCCCACGCCTTCCGCGCCCGCGGCTGGGCCGGACTCGGCGACGCCTCCTCGCCGTGGACGCGGCACCCGCGCGCCCGCCGGGGGTGACCCCCCGGGCCACGGCCGACGCCTACCTCCGGCAGTCGAGCGTCGAGCGCGGGCTGTCGGCCCACACGATCGCCGCCTACCGCCGCGACCTCGAGCTCTACCTGGGCTGGCTCGGGGAGCAGGGGGTCGAGGATCTGGCGACGCTGCGCCGCGCGGATGTCGGCGCCTTCGCCTCCTGGCTCGCCGCGCGGACCGACAGGCCGCTCGCGGCATCGTCGCGGGCACGGATCCTCTCGAGCGTGCGCGGGCTGCACCGGTTCGCGCTCGAGGAGGGGCTCGTCGCCGACGACGTGGCCCACGACGTCGTGCCGCCCAAGCTCCCGATGACGCTTCCGAAGGCGATCACGGTCGAGCAGATGGCGACGCTGCTCGAAGCGGCGCGCGGCGAGGAGCTCGCCGACCTGCGCGACCGGGCGCTGCTGGAGCTCCTCTACGCCACGGGCGCCCGCATCTCGGAGGCCGTCGATCTGAACGTCGACGATGTGTTCGACGCCGAGGTGGTGCGACTGACCGGCAAGGGCTCGAAGCAGCGCATGGTGCCGCTCGGCCGGTACGCGCGGGAGGCCGTCGACGACTACCTCGTGCGCGCGCGACCCGAGCTGTCGCGGCGCGGCCACGCGACTCCGGCGCTCTTCCTCGGGGTGCGGGGGAGCCGGCTCTCGCGCCAGAGCGCGTGGCTCGTGATCCGCGCGGTCGCCGAGAAGGCCGGGCTCGACCGCGAGATCTCGCCGCACACCTTCCGGCACTCGTTCGCCACGCACCTGCTCGCGGGCGGCGCCGATGTGCGCGTGGTGCAGGAGCTGCTGGGGCACGCCTCCGTCGCGACGACGCAGATCTACACGCTGGTGACGGCGGACTCCCTGCGCGACGTGTACACGACGGCGCACCCGCGGGCGCGGCGCTGAGGGCTGCTCGACCAGCATGCAGAGCGGCGGCCGCCGGCGCGGGCAGTGGCAGGACAGCGCGGGCGGGGCTCGGCGGGGCGGGCAGGGGAGCGGCAGGGGCGCCGGTACACTCGATCCAGGCCGCGCGGGAGCGCACGCCGACACGGAAGCGAGGCGACGCAGGTGACACGCAACACGGACGACAGGACCGAGCTCACCGGTCTCGAAGCTCCGACGCTCGGCCCGACCGGCCGCCCCCTGCGCGACTTCCCGCTGCCGGTCGAGCTCACCGGTCACGGGCCCGCGCGCATCATCTCGCTCTGCAACCAGAAGGGCGGCGTCGGCAAGACCACGACGACCATCAACCTGGGCGCGACGCTGGCGGAGTACGGCCGCCGTGTGCTGGCGATCGACTTCGACCCCCAGGGCGCGCTGTCCGCCGGCCTCGGAGTGGCGACCTACGACGCGATCACGATCTACGACCTCCTCCTCGGCACGGTGAAGGACCCGGCCGAGGCGATCCAGTCGACGAACGTGCCCGGGCTCGACATCATCCCGGCCAACATCGACCTGTCGGCGGCCGAGGTGCACCTCGTCAACGAGGTCGCGCGCGAGCAGATCCTCGCCCGCGTGCTGCGCAAGGTCAGCGCCGACTACGACGTCATCCTGATCGACTGCCAGCCGTCGCTCGGCCTGCTCACCGTGAACGCGCTCACCGCGAGCCACGGCGTGCTCATCCCGCTCGAGTGCGAGTTCTTCGCCCTGCGCGGGGTGGCGCTGCTGGTCGAGACGATCGACAAGGTGCGCGACCGCCTCAATCCGGTGATCGAGCTGGACGGCATCCTGCCGACGATGTACGACTCGCGGACCCTGCACTCGCGCGAGGTCCTCGACCGGGTCGTGCACGCGTTCGGCGACAGCGTCCTCGAGACCGTCATCGGACGCACGGTCAAGTTCCCGGACGCGAGCGTCTCGGGTGTTCCGATCACGCAGTTCGCGCCGGAGCACAACGCCGCCAAGGCGTACCGCAAGCTCGCCAGGGAGCTGATCTCGCGTGGCGCGGTCGCCTGAGGTCGTCCTCGAGGCGCCGGAGACGCCCAGCGGGTTCCGGGTCGCGCTGACCAACTTCGAGGGCCCCTTCGACCTGCTCCTGAGCCTGATCGCGAAGCAGCAGGTCGACATCACCGAGATCGCGCTGAGCGCGGTGACCGACGAGTTCCTGTCGTACCTGCACGGCATCGACACGCTCGAGGGCCTCGATCGCGCGTCGGAGTTCCTGGTGGTCGCCGCGACCCTCCTCGACCTCAAGATCGCCGGACTGCTGCCGCAGGGCGAGCTCGTCGACGCGGAGGACGCGGCCCTGCTCGAGGCGCGCGACCTGCTCTTCGCCCGCCTGCTGCAGTACCGCGCGTTCAAGCAGGTCTCGGCGTGGTTCGCCGGTCGGATCGAGATCGAGACGACCCGGCACGTGCGCCAGGTGCCGCTCGAGGAGGAGTTCCGCGCGAAGAAGCCGGAGCTGGTCTGGACGCTCTCGGCCGAGGACTTCGCGGCCCTCGCCGCCTTCGCGCTCGCCCCGCGGGAGATCCCGACGGTCGGGCTCGACCACCTGCACGCGCCGCTGATCAGCATCCGCGAGCAGGCCGCCCACCTCGTCCGGATGCTCCGCGAGCGCACGACCGCGACGTTCCGCGAGCTCATCGCGGACGCGGGGGAGAAGGGCGTGATCGTGGCGCGCTTCATCGCCGTGCTCGAGCTCTACCGGCATGCGGCCATCGCCTTCGAGCAGCCCGAGCCGCTCGGCGAGCTCACGCTGCAGTGGGTCGCCGAGTCGTGGTCGGATGCCAACCTCGCCCACCTGGGGGCCGACTATGACGGCTGAGACCGCCGCCTCCGTGGAGACTTCTGCGGCTGGACCGACCGACGCCTCCGTCGGGACCGTGGCGTTCGAGATCGACCGGGCGATCGAGGCGATCCTCATGGTCGCCGACGAACCGCAGTCGCTCGTCGCGCTCGCGACCGCGCTGTCGCGGCCGATCGCCGTGGTGCGCCAGTCGATCGAGCGGCTCGCCGCCGACTTCGACGGCGAGGGCGGCGGCGTCCGGCGCGGCTTCGAGCTGCGCGAGGTCGGCGGCGGCTGGCGCGTCTACGTCCGCCGCGAGTACGACTCGGTCGTCTCGGACTTCGTGCTCACCCAGAACCCGACGAAGCTGTCGCAGGCGGCGCTCGAGACCCTCGCGGTGATCGCCTACAAGCAGCCCATCTCGCGCGGGCAGGTCGCACAGATCCGCGCGGTCAACGTCGACTCCGTGGCCCGCACCCTCCTCGGTCGCGGACTCATCGCCGAGGTCGGCAACGACCCGGAGACGGGCGCGATCCTCTACGGAACCACCGAGCAGCTGCTCGTGCACCTCGGCCTCACGTCGCTCGATGAGCTGCCGAAGATCTCACCACTTCTGAGCGACGGACGGGACGGATTCGATGGGCAGCACGCCTAGCACTGAGGGCGAACGACTGCAGAAGGTCCTCGCCGCGGCGGGGGTCGCCTCCCGCCGCGTCGTCGAGGACATGATCGTCGCCCGGCGGATCCGCGTGAACGGCGAGGTGGCGGACGAGCTCGGCCGCCGCATCGACCCCGCGACCGATCTCATCGAGGTCGACGGAGTCGCGGTGCAGCTCGACACGTCGCGCCGCTACGTGATGCTGAACAAGCCGGTCGGAGTCGTCAGCTCGCTGGCGGACGAGAACGGCCGCCCCGACCTGCGGACCTACACGCAGAACTTCGAGGAGCGGCTGTTCAACGTCGGCCGCCTCGACGCCGAGACCTCCGGGCTCCTGGTGCTCACCAACGACGGCGAGCTGGCGCACGTGCTCGCGCATCCGTCGTTCGGAGTGACCAAGACCTACATCGCGAAGGTGCACGGCCAGGTGCTGCCGCAGACGATCGTCGCGCTGACGGCGGGGATCGAGCTGGACGACGGGCCGGTCGTCGCCGACAAGGCGCGACTGCTCGGCCGGCCGGAGGGGCGCTCGAACGCCTCGCTCGTCGAGATCACCCTGCACTCGGGGCGCAACCGCGTCGTCCGGCGCATGATGGCCGAGGTGGGGCACCCGGTCATCGAGCTGGTGCGACGCCAGTTCGGACCGTTGCACCTCGGCACGCTGCGCTCGGGAGACCTGCGCGACCTCACCCGCGACGAGCTGGGCGCGCTGCTTACCATCTCGCGGCAGGGCGGTGAGACGCCCGAGCCCGCTCGTCGCTCGACGCTAGGGGCGGAGATTCCGGAGCCGGCCGAGCGCGGTCGACGCTCCTCCCCAGGAGCTCGGACTCCGGACGCGTCCCCCCGCCGCACCGGTCGCGACAAGCAGCGACGGGCTGATCGGTAGGCTGTCGGGGTGAACGAGCTGCTGCACCCCGCCCCGCCCGCGATGCGGACGACGGGGACGGTGCGCGTGGTCGGCTCGGGACTCCTCGGCGCGTCCATCGGCCTCGGCCTCGCCTCGCGCGGGGTCGATGTGGTGCTCGACGACGCCTCGCCCGCGAGCCTCGCGCTCGCCATCGACTACGGCGCCGGCCGCGCCGCCTCCGACGATGACGACCCCGTGCTGGTCGTGGTCTGCGTGCCGCCCGACGTCGTCGCGAGCGTCGTCGAGCGCGAGCTCGCCGCGCATCCCTCCGCTGTCGTCACCGACGTCGCCAGCGTGAAGATGCAGCCCCTGCGCGAGCTGCGGGCCCGCGGGGTCGACCTGGTCCGCTACATCGGCTCGCACCCGATGGCCGGCCGCGAGCGCGGAGGCCCCGTCGCCGCGCGCGGGGACCTGTTCGTCGGGCGGCCGTGGGTGGTCTGCCGCGACGGCGAGACGACTCCGGACGCCCTCGCGCGGGTCGAGGCGCTGGCTCTCGACCTGGGCGCGACGATCGTCGAGATGGAGCCGGAGCAGCACGACCTCTCGGTCGGCCTCGTCTCGCACGTGCCGCAGATCGTCTCGTCGCTGCTGGGGCAGCGCCTCCTCGACGCACCCGACGACGCCCTGCGGCTCGCCGGCCAGGGGGTCCGCGACGTCACCCGCCTCGCGGCGTCCGCCCCCGAGCTCTGGGTGCAGATCCTCGGAGCGAATCGCGACCACATCGTGGCGGTCCTCGACAGCTTCCGCGACGACGTGGCCGAGGTGGCCGACGCGCTGCGCGAGCTCGACGCCCCCGGCACTCGCCGCCTCCTCGCAGAGCACCTCGCCGCGGGCAACGCCGGAGTCGCCCGGCTGCCGGGCAAGCACGGGCAGGCCCAGCGCTTCGCGACCCTGATCGTGCTGATCGACGATCTGCCCGGCACCCTCGCGCGCCTCCTGGTCGAGATCGGCGAGGCGGGCGTGAACCTCGAGGACGTGCGCCTCGAGCACGCGGAGGGGCGCCGGGTCGGACTCGCCGAGATCTCGGTGGTGCCCGAGGCGGTCGGCCCGCTGACCGACGAGCTGACGGCGCGCGGCTGGCGGATCGCCGGATGAGCGCCGAGCGGGCGCGCGGCGGGCCGACGAGGACGGAGCGGGCGCTGAGCGGGCGCGCCCAGTGGATGAGCGCCGAGCAGATGAGCGCCGAGTTGATGAGCACCGAGCAGATGAGCACCGAGAGCGTATGAGCACCGAGCAGAACAGGCAGGACGGCGGACTGAACCGGATGACCCCGGCCCGCCGCGCCCAGCAGAGCATTCCCGAGGACGGCGGCGACGCGGTCGAGCAGTCGCGTCGCGCGGCGGTCGACGAGTCGGCCGACTTCGGCGAGGCGACCGTCGTCGCCGTCGACGGACCGGCCGGCAGCGGCAAGTCGAGCGTCTCGCGCGAGGCCGCGCGCCGGCTCGACTTCGAGTTCCTCGACACGGGCGCCGCCTATCGCGCGCTCGCCTGGCACGGACTCGACATCGGGCTGGACTTCTCGGACGAGATCGCCATCGTCGACGCGCTCGACGGCTTCGACTACTCGATCGGCACCGATCCCGAGACCTACTCGGTCTGGGTGGGGCGGACGGAGGTGACGGCGGCGATCCGCGAGCCGCGCGTCACCGCGCAGGTGTCGGCCGTGGCGAAGGTGCCGGAGGTGCGACGGAGGATCACGCTGCTCTTCCGCCGCATCATCGGCGAGACCCGCAAGGCGGGCATCATCGTCGAGGGACGCGACATCACCACGGTGGTGGCGCCGACCGCTCCCGTGCGGATCCTCCTCACCGCGAGCGAAGAGGCTAGGATGGCGAGGCGTTCGCGCGAAGTCACCACGGAATCCGCTGAGGCGACGGGTCTGGCACTGCGGTCGAGGGACCGCGCCGACTCCCAGGTGGTCGACTTCATGAACGCCGCAGAAGGAGTCACTCTTCTCGACTCCACTCATCTCGACTTCGAGCAGACCGTCGACGCGGTCGTCGCCGAGGTCCGAACTTCGAGAGCAAGGGCCGATCATGGCACAGGACACTCACGTCGGTGACGACGAGCTGAACTTCCCGGACGACGATCTCGTCGATCGCCTCGGCGACCTCGACGAGCAGCTCGCCGCCTCCCGCGCCCAGGCGCTGCGCAGCGGACTCGAGGACTACGACCTCGACGAGGAGGACCTGACACTCCTCGAGTACGCGAGCGGCGACTCCGACGAGGTGATCTACCTCCCGGCACTGCCGGTCGTGGCGATCGTCGGCCGTCCGAACGTGGGCAAGTCCGCGCTCGTGAACCGCATCCTCGGCCGCCGCGAGGCCGTCGTCGAGGACACCCCCGGTGTCACGCGCGACCGCGTCTCGTACAAGGCCGAGTGGCTCGACCGCGCCTTCACCATCGTCGACACCGGCGGATGGGAGCCCGACGCCCGCGGCATCGACGCGTCCGTCGCGGTGCAGGCCGAGATCGCGATCGACCTGGCCGACGCCGTGATCTTCGTGGTCGACGCCAACGTCGGTGCGACCGCGACCGACGAGCACGTCGTTCGCCTGCTGCGCAAGACGAAGAAGCCCGTGTTCCTCGCGGCCAACAAGGTCGACGACGTGCGCCAGGAGCCGAACGCCGCCTCACTGTGGTCGCTCGGCCTCGGCGAGCCGTACCCCGTCTCGGCCGTGCACGGTCGCGGCGTCGCGGATCTGCTCGACACGGTGCTGAAGAAGCTGCCCCTCGAGTCGGCCGTCGCCAAGCGCGAGATCGGCGGGCCCCGCCGGGTCGCGATCCTCGGCCGACCGAACGTCGGCAAGTCGAGCCTCCTGAACAAGGCCGCGGGTGAGGAGCGGGTCGTCGTCAACGAGCTCGCCGGCACCACCCGCGACCCGGTCGACGAGCAGGTCGAGATCGCCGGCAAGGTGTGGCGCTTCGTCGACACCGCCGGCATCCGCCGCCGCGTGCACCTGCAGCAGGGCGCCGACTTCTACGCGTCGCTGCGGACCTCGACCGCTCTCGAGAAGGCCGAGGTCGCGGTCGTCGTGATCGACGTATCGGAGCCGATCTCGGAGCAGGACGTCAGGATCATCGACCTCGTCCTCGAGTCGGGCCGCGCCCTGGTCCTCGCCTTCAACAAGTGGGACCTCCTCGACGACGAGCGCCGCCGCTACCTCGAGCGCGAGATCGAGAAGGACCTCCACCACGTGGCGTGGGCGCCGCGCGTCAACATCTCGGCCAAGACCGGCCGCCACCTCGAGAAGCTGGTTCCCGCCCTCGAGCTCGCCCTCGAGTCGTGGGACACCCGCATCCCGACCGGCAAGTTCAACGCGTTCCTCGCCGAGCTCACGGCGGCGCACCCGCACCCGCTGCGCGGCGGCAAGCAGCCGCGTGTGCTGTTCGGCACGCAGGCGTCGTCGCGTCCGCCGACATTCGTGCTCTTCACGACCGGGTTCCTCGACCCGGGCTACCGCCGCTACATCCAGCGCCGACTCCGCGAGATCTACGGGTTCGAGGGGTCGCCGGTGAACGTCAACATGCGCGTCCGCGAGAAGCGGGTGCGCTGAGGTCCTGCCTCAGGCTGCTTCGGCTCGTCGTTCCGCGTTCGGCTCGCAGGAATCCTCGGATTCTGCGAGCCGGACGTGTCTCCGCGAGCCGGAGCTCGTTGCGCGTCGAAGCGCCGGGGAGGCGTCTCAGTCGCTGGTGGCGAAGGGCCACCACGACGGGAGCAGGCGGCGGTACGCGGCGAGGTAGCTGTCGGGCGTGCGCGGCGCCGGAAGGCGGAGCCACTCCTCCATCAGGCCGGTCGATCCCGCGGCCAGGAACGACGCCGTGCCCTCGGCCAGGAACCCCCCGAGCCCATCGGCGTCGGGCAGCTCGAGTGTGCCCGTCGCGAGTGTTTCGATGACCGACGAGCGGAAGTGACGGGCGAGCATCGCCCGGAGTCCCGAGTCACCCCCTGCGGAGTCGAAGGCGCGCAGGTAGAGATCGCGGTGCGCCTCCAGGTGCGCCAGGATCCCCGCCGTCCCCCGCCGGATGGCCGCGTCGGTCGCGACTCCCTCGCGGAGAGTGGCGAGGTACTCGTCCCGGACGACGTCGAGCTCACCGCGGAGGGCGGCGCAGAGGAGATCGGCGGCGGAGGCGGAGTGCGCGTAGAACGTCGAGCGGTTCACGCCGGCGCGATCGGTGATGTCCGACACCGTCAGACTCGAGACCTCCGTGGCAGTAGCCAGGTCGATGATGGCCCTGTGCAGGGCCACCTGCGACCGCTTCTGCCGTGCGTCCACTGCTGCTGCCTCCCGGGGTCTCGCGGCGTCGAACTCGGCGCCCCGGCGAGTCTACGCAACGCCGAGTGCCGCTCTCGTTTTCACTTCCCGCGGTGCGATCCGCTAGGGTAGTCGAGTTGCCCGGGCCTCGTCCCGGACTGCCACGGGCTGTGGCGCAGCTTGGTAGCGCACTTGACTGGGGGTCAAGGGGTCGCAGGTTCAAATCCTGTCAGCCCGACAGAAAGCCCTGATGAGACGTCGTTCTCATCGGGGCTTCGTCATGTCCGGGACGGAACTCCGGACTCGGAGTCGCGTGCGACGTCGGCTCGGGCGCCCCTTCGCTGAGAGAGTACGAGGGTGCCGCCCGGAGGCGCGTTTTCCGGCCAGACGTCGCGACGGCTCGGGTCCGTGCCCCCGCGGGCAGGCCGGCTGTGGTGCTCCCGTCGGACCCGCGCGTACCCTGGCGGGCATGCACAGGATCTTCACGACCAGCGTGGCCTCGGTGTATCCGCACTACGTCGCGAAGGCCGAGCGCAGAGGGCGGACGAAGGCCGACGTCGACGCGGTCATCGAGTGGCTGACCGGCTACTCCGACGCCGAGCTGCTGGGGCACCTCGAGAACGGCACGACCTTCGAGGAGTTCTTCGCCCGGGCGACCATGAACCCGAACACCGACCTGGTGACCGGCGTGGTCTGCGGTGTGCGCGTGGAGGAGGTGGAGGATCCGCTGATGCAGAAGATCCGCCGGCTCGACAAGCTCATCGATGAACTGCGTACGAGCAGGCCGATGGCGAAGGTGCTGCGAAGCTGATCGGCGATCGGACCTCGTGACGACCCGTCAGCGGGTCAGGGACCGACGATCATCCGCGCCTCGACCGGTGGCGGAGTGCAGGCCTCGCGAAGACGGCCCAGGTGGTACCGCCAGCCGCGCTCATGAGCGTGCCGCAGCTCGCCGGAGACGCCGATCCGGGTGAAGCCCTCCTCGGTGATCTCGACTCGGGTACCGCGGACGCTGCGCGACAGCAGGATCCGGACGGTGAGCGGCCCCTTCCAGCCGGGTTCCCTCCACTCGTACTCGAGCCGTTCAGGAGCCGCCGCCTCGACGACGTGGCCGTTCGCTTCGAACGACTCCCCACCGTCGGACCAGGTCTCGCGCAAGGGTGACCCTGCGACGGGCTCGAACCGGAGCTCGGGCCACCACGCGGCCCGGTCGACGAGCGCCTGCCAGACGACCTGCGGGCTCGCCTCGATCTCGATCGCCGCAGCGGCGGAGTCCTCACCCATCGCCGTCCCCGCTTCCGGCGCTGTCGGGTCGGTGCGTCGCGGGCGGACCTCGGCGCCGACGGACGGCGACGACGATCAGGGCGACGACTCCTCCGACGGCGAGCCAGGGGAGGAGGAAGCCGATGCCGACCAGAGCGCCGTTCGCCGCGACGATCAGGCCGTTCCAGCCGGCGAGGAGACCATCGAGGAAGCCCGTCGGCTGCGCCGAGGTGGGAGACGACTCCGGAACAGCGGTGACCGTGAGGGAGGCGAGGGACACCTGGCCCTCGAGGGCCGTGAGCTGCTGCTGGGCGGACTCGAGCGAGGCCTGGCGATCGGCGAGAGCGGACTCGGCCGCGAGCAGATCGGGGAGGCTGCCGGCCTGGGCGATGAGCTCGGTGAGCCGGTCGACGGAGGCCTGCGCCGAGTCGACGCGGGCGCGCAGATCGATGGCCTGCGTCGTGACGTCGGCGCGGCTGATCGAGCTCTCGGTCACGGTGCCGAGGGCGGTGAGGGAGTCGCGCGCCTCGGCAAGTCGGTCGGCCGGGACTCGGATCGTGATCACGCCCGAGCCCTCGGGCACGGGTGCGGAGACGTACGGATCGACGGCCATCGCGTCGGTCGTCGCCTCGAGGGCGGACGTGGTCGAGCTCTCGACGTAGCCGCCGAGGGCCGTCGCGGTGCTGCCGAGCGCGTCGAGGGCGTCGCTGACGGAGTCGACCTCGAGGGTGGCGGAGGCGCTCGACACGATCTCGCGCGTCGATGCATCGCCTGCGGCCGACTCCGGGGAGTCGGGGGCCGTCTGCGGGTTCGACTCGTTGCCGGAACCCGCGAACGCCGGCGCCTCGTCGGCGGCCGAGGATCCGGCGCTCGAGGAAGAGCCCGTGCCGATGGTGCCGACCAGGGGACCGATGACCACCGCGAGGACGAGCAGGCCTGCGGCGGCGCCTCCGAGGGTCGCCGTTCGGCGACGGCGTGACGCCCGAGCCGTTCGGGAGGCGCCGATGGAGCGGAAGACCCGGGCCTCGAGGGCGGAGACCCTCTCGTCGGCAAGGGGGGCGAGGGTGATGGGGTCGGTCACGGCTGCTCCGCTCCTCGGAAGTCGTCGACCACGAGGCGCAGGCGGCGGCGCACCCGGGACAGGCGGTTGCGGACGGTGGCGTGCGAGACGCCGAGGGTCGCGGCGGCCTCGTCGTACCCGCGGCCCTCGGTGGCGCAGAGCCGGAAGATCGCCCGGTCGAGCTCGCCGAGCCCCTGGGTCTCGCGCAGGATCGCCTCGGTGAGCGCCGTCGTCACCATCTGCTGCTCGAGGTCGTGCGGCGACGCGAGGTCGTCGTCGGCCTCGACGGTCTGCTCGCGATCACGCCGACGGGAGCGGACCCGGTTCGCCGCCTGGAATCGGCAGATCGTCGCAAGCCAGGGGAGGAGGGAGTCGCTCGCGAGCTCGAGCCCGCCGAGCTTGCTCCATGCGATGACGAAGGTCTCCTGCGCGATGTCCTCGGCCTCGCCCGCATCGCGCAGAACGCCGTGCGCGAGCCAGTAGACCGGCCGGATGTAGGCCCGGTAGAGGCTCCGGAAGGCGAGCTCGCTGCCGGCGGCGGCACGACGCACGAGCTCCGCATCCGTCTCCTGCACCGTCGTCACGACCCCACCTCTTCTCGCCCTCACTCTGACAGTGTCAGGAAGGGGGCGATCGTCTCAGGATGAGGTCGTCCGGATCGTCAGCTCGGGTGGACGATCTGCTGGAGCGCCCAGGTGTTGCCGTCGGGATCGGCGAAGTAGACGAACTCGCCCCAGGGCTGCGAGTCGATCTCGGAGACCTCGGCGCCCCGCGCCCGGAGCTCTGCGTGCGCCTCCTTTGCACTCGCGACGACCATCTGCAGCCCCTTCTGCGAGCCCGGCTCCATCTCGGTGATGCCGATGCCGAGGACGATGGAGCACGCCGAGCCGGGAGGGGTGAGCTGCACGAAGCGCAGGCCCTCGTGCACCACGTGGTCGTGGTCGGCGATGAAGCCGATGGTGTTCACGTAGAAGTCCTTCGCCCGGTCGACGTCCGTGACCGGGACGGGGATCAGTTCGAGCTTCATGTCCATGGGGTTCTCCTCTGCTCCTTCGCGGGGCGGCGGCCGGTCGGGCCGTCGCGAGATCGACGCTAGAGCCCGATCAGGTCGTTTCCTGTCCTGATTCGGTAGCAGAATCGCCGCATGTCCCAGACGACCTCCCGCGTTCTCGCGCTGCTCGACCTGCTGCAGACCCATCAGCAGTGGAGCGGGCCGGTGCTCGCGGCGCGCCTGGGTCACCGAACGGACCCTGCGGCGCGATGTCGAGCGCCTCCGCGAGCTCGGCTACGCGGTCGTGGCGGCCCGCGGTGCCACCGGCGGCTATCGTCTCGAGGCCGGCACGCGCGTGCCGCCCCTCCTCCTCACCGACGACGAGGCGGTGACCGTCGCGGTCGGGCTGCGCCTGGCGGCGGACGAGGGGCTCGAGGACGGCGCCCGGACCACGCTGAGCGCGCTGGCGAAGTTCGAGCAGGTGCTGCCGTCGGCGCTGCGCGAGCGGGTGAACGCCGTGAGTCGCCTGCAGCGGTGGCGGCTGCCGCGCGAGGCGGCGGTTCCGCAGGAGCTGCTCGGTCGGCTGGCGCTCGCCTGTCGCGACCAGGAGCGCATCCGCTTCCACTACACCGCGGCGGACGGCGCGGAGTCGGATCGGCTCGTGGACCCGCACGCCGTGGTCTCCACCCGGCGCACCTGGGTGCTCATCGGCTGGGACCTGCGCCGGGAGGGATGGCGGACCTTCCGGCTGGACAGGACGCGCCGGCTGACCGGGACGCGCGTCCGCTTCGAGGCGAGGATCGGCCCGGACGCCGTGGCGGACACGGCGGGGCGGGGCGAGTTCCGCCTGGACGTCCTGCTGCCGCTGCCCCTCGGTGAGGCGACGGCCCTGCTCGGCAGGTGGTCGGCCGGTGCGGTCGCCGAGGGCGAGAGGCTGACGAGATGGCCGATCGATGCCGAGACGTCCGAGGGCCTGCTCTCGGCACTCGTCTGGATCCCGGCGCACGTCGGGTTCCGGTTGGAGGGGAGTCCCGAGACGATCTCGGTCGTCGCGACGGCGCTCGAGAGGCTGCGGGAGGCGGTCGCGTCCGCCGGCGACGGTCAGCGACCGTCCTCCCCAGGCCGCTCCTGACGGCCCCTCTCCACCGATCGGGCTGTGCGGCCTCCGCGGTCGGCGCGGAACGACGACTGTGGCCGCATGACCGCAACCGATCGCTCGCCCTCGACCGCCCCCGCTCGCGAACCGGAGCTGCTCCGCGCCCGTGAGTTCGCCGATCTGCTCGCCATCGTCCCCTCGATGATCGGGATGAGAGCCGAGGACTCCCTCGTCGTCGTGCCGTTCCTGGGAAGGCGGGCGGGCGGCGGGTTCCGGCTCCCGCTGCCCGACAGACTGCGCCGATCCGAGATCCAGGCTCTGGCTCGGGGCTGCACCGGACTGATGGCGGCGGTGCGGGACGCCGACGCCGCGCTGGCCGTCGTCTACACGAGCGGCACCTTCGAGCAGTCGCGCGGCATCCCTCTGCTCGATCTCGGTCGGGCGGTGCTCCGCCGGCTGGAGCGGACCGATCTCGGGATCGTCGGAGTGGCCTGCGTCGCGGCGGACGGCTGGGGCCGGTACACCATTCCGGCCGAGAGCCGGAGCCCGCGGCCGCTGTCCGAGCTCGAGGGGAGCGAGGCAGGGATACTCGCGAGGGCGGCGACACCGGATCCGCTCGACGTCCGGGCGCTCGCCGGGCTGCCCGACGTGTCCGCGGCCGACCGCGCGATCGTCGCGGCGGTCCTCGACCGGGGGCCGGGAGTGGCGCTCGACGCGATCTCGATGGTCGAGCGCTGGCTCGCCTCGCCGCCGACGGCCGGGCAGGATGCGCGGATCATCCGCGTGATGCAGTCGCCGGCGCTGCGCGACCGGATCACCATCCAGATCGCGCTCGGGCGCGGGGCGGCAGAGCAGTCGCGCCGCCTGCAGCACCGTCTCGAGGCCGTGCAGGCGACGACCGGCGAGTCGATGGACGAGATCGTCGAGCGCGAGACCGCCGCGAGCGACGTCGACGAGCACGACCTCGCGTCGGCGGCCCTGATGATGGGGACCGGCGCCGGTCCGGATCGGCGCCGGGTGGAGCGGGCGACCGCCTCGCTCGCCCGCCTCGCCGCACTCGCGCCGAGGGAGGCGCGACCCCCGGTGCTGACGGTCCTCGCCTGGTGCTGGTGGGCGCTCGGAGTGGCGTCACTGGCGGCTGTCCATCTGGAGTCGGCGCTCCGGATCGATCCGGGCTACTCGATGGCCCAGCTCTACCGCACGGTCTTCGCGTCCCGTTCGCTGCCGGACTGGGTCGTCGGCGCGGCCTCGGAGTCGCTCGTCGCCGCCTCCGAGCACCCGTGATCAGTTCATCGAGTGCGTCGGGGCGCCTCCGGCGCGAGGTCGGCGGCGTAGGCGGTGACGGAGCGCTGATAGCGGGGAAGAGCGGGAACGAGCGCTTCGAGCGCGATCCGCAGCGCCTCGTCGGGGCGCCCCGCGCTGTGCAGGGCGAGGGCGAGGAACACCTCCCGGGCCGCGCCGATCGCGGGATGCGAGGGCGAGGCGCTGAGGAGCTCCACCGCCTCCTCGGCGCGACCGAGATTCCGCAGGGTGGAGGCGTACTGGATGCTCAGCCGCGCGCGTCGCTCGTCATCGAGCCCGGCCGCGAGGGCGCGCTCGTACTCCACGGCCGCCTCCGCCTCGTGCCCGGCGCTGTCGAGGGCGCCGCCGAGCTCGAAGTGTGCGGAGCCGTCGGAGCCCGGGAACTCCGCAGCGAGGCCGCGCATCCGGGCGAGGACGTGCTCGGGATCATCGTGCTGCCACAGCCGGTCGACGGAGTCCTGCCAGGCAGCGGTGGGGTCGGAACTCATGCTCCGACGGTAGCGGCCGCGCCGCTCGGCGCGGGATCAGGCGGTGCCGTCGGCGGCCGAGGTCGGCGAGTCGGGCGACGTGGGGGAGTCCGTCGACGCGGGAGAGTCGACCGAGGCGGCGGAGTCGGGCGAGGAGGAGCCGGCGGCGCGGCGGCCGGCCTCGATCGCGGCCGTCGAGGCGACCGCTCCGGCGACCACGGCGACGAGCGCCCAGCCCGCGCCCCACTTCTTCTTCCCGAGGAGACCGTCGAACGAGAGAGGTCCCGGACCGTCGGCGACGATCGCGGCCGACGCGGCAACCAGCAGGCCGTTGAACTCCCAGCCTCCGCCCGCGTTCCACAGGCCGTTGCTCCAGTGCACCTTGCGGACCGCGGTGACCATGGTCGCGATCAGACCCGCCGCGGCGAGCGGCGTGGCTGCTCCGAGAGCGAGGGCCGCACCGCCGGCCGTCTCGGTCACGGCCGCGGCGAGCGCGTTGCGCCGGGGCGGGTGCATCTCGAGGCTCTCCATCATCTGCTGGGTGCCCTCGAGACCGGGGCCGCCGAACGAGCCGCGGAGCTTCTGCAGGCCGTGGCCGACGAAGAGACCGCCGACGGCGAGACGGAGAATGAGCGAGCCGACCTTCATGGTGACCTCCGGAGACTGGGGGGAGCGGGACGAGTCGAGCGTGACTCCCTGCCCGACCCCGGTCAAGGGGTCGCGCGCCCGGGATCCGCGTGGTGCTCGCTCGCAGAGGGGATGCGAGTGATGCGGTCAACCGGTTGGACTCCTATGATCGGAGCAGAACGCACCTCGAAGGAGAGAACGCATGACCGGTCGCCTCATCGGCAAGAACGCCCTCGTCACGGGAGCCGGCTCCGGCATCGGCAGAGCCGTCGCCGAGCGCTTCGCTCGGGAGGGGGCCCGCGTCGCCTTCTCCGATCGCGACCTGGCCGCGGCCGAGAGCGCCGCCTCCGCGTTCCCCGAGGCGATCGCCGTCGCTCTCGACATCTCGGACGAGTCGAGCGTCGAGCAGGCCTTCGCCCGCCTCGGCGACGAGGGCCGCAGCCCCGACGTGATCGTCGCGAACGCCGGTGTCCAGCTGTTCGGGCAGGACGCGAAGATCGCCGACCTCGAGCTGGACGTCTGGCGCCGCACCCTCGACATCAACCTCACCGGCACCTTCCTCACGGTGAAGCACGCGGTGCGCGCCCTCCGGGGACGCGGCGGCTCGATCATCCTCACCGGCAGCCCGACCGGGCTCAACGGCGAGGGCCAGGACTTCACCGCCTACAGCAGCTCGAAGGCCGGCATCCACGGTCTCGCCCGCACGGTCGCCGCCGCGTACGCCGGCGAGGGGATCCGCGTCAACACGGTCGTGCCCGGGTACACCGAGACTCCGCTCGTCACCGCGATCTCCGGAGACGCCGCCGCCCGCGCCGCCATCACCTCCCGCATCCCGCTCGGCCGCCCGGGCTCGGCGGAGGACGTCGAGGGGATCATGGTCTACCTCGCCAGCGACGAGTCGAGCTACGCGACCGGAGCCCTGTTCCGCGTCGACGGCGGCATGACGACGCTCTGAGGATGGTCGCGATCCGGATCCTGCCGACGGAGCCCGCGCTCCCCGTCGACCTCCTGCTCCCCGCCGAGCGCGACGAGCAGCTGATCCGCGCGGGCGAGTGGTCCTTCCGCCTTTCGGACGGTCGACTCGACGACCTCCGCTACGGCACGGCGCTGATCCTCCGCGGCGTCCGCTTCGTGGTCCGCGACCGCGACTGGGGCACGCTGCCGACGACGCGGGCCTCCGCCGTTGCGGCGGACGGCGGTCTGCTGATCGAGGGCGAGAGCTCGGACGCGGCGGCGCGGGTGCACTGGACTCTGCGGGTCGGCGTCGAGGACGCGGCGCTGACGATCTCCCTCGAGGCGGTCGCGGCCTCCTCGTTCCTCCGCAACCGGCTCGGGCTGGTCGTCCTGCACTCCCCCCGGGAAGCGGGCGCGCCGTTCGAGGCCCGCCGTCCCGACGGCGCCCGCGAGTCGCTGGTCTTCCCCGAGCGGATCGCCCCGCACCAGCCGGCGCGAGACCTGGCGGGGCTCGCGTTCCGCGTGGGCGACCTGCCGGTCGACCTCTCGTTCGAGGGCGACGTGTTCGAGATGGAGGACCAGCGCAACTGGACCGACTCCTCGTTCAAGACCTACTCCACTCCGCTCGATCTGCCCTTCCCCGTGCCGGTCGGCGCGGGCGACACCGTGCGCCAGAGCGTCCGGATCGCCTGCGCCGCCACCCCGCCGACCGCCCCCCGGCGGGAGCCGGCCCCCGAGAGCGCCGAGGTCGTGACGCTGCGCACCGGCGGGGAGTCGTACCCGCTCCCCGAGATCCGCACTGCCGCGTCCAGCGCTCCCGTCTCGGAGCGCTCGCCGTACCGCGCCGCCCTCGGCCTGCTGGTCGAGATCGACCCGCGGTGGGCGGGCTGGCGGCGAGCACTGCACCGCGCGATCGAGGACGCTCCCGGCCCGATCGATCTGCGGATCGTGGCCGCGACGGTCGACGACGTCGACACCGTTCTCGACGAGCTCGGTGCCACGGCGTTCTCGCGCCTGGGGGTCTTCGCGGCCGTCGGTCACCGGAGTGAGCCGGAGCTCCTCGACCGGGCGCGGCGAGCCGCCGACGAGCGCGGTGCCGAGGTGATCGGCGGTGTCCGCTCGCACTTCACCGAGCTGAACCGGGGCGCGGAGGCGCTGGCCGGAGTCGACGCTCCGCTCGCCTTCAGCCTCACCCCGTTCATGCACGACCGCTCGGGTCACCAGCTCGTCGAGTCGCTCGAGCAGCAGCGCACCGTGGTCCGCGACGCGACGCGGATCGCCGGCGGACGTCGCCTGCACATCGGGCCGGTCACGCTGGGCTCGCGGATGAACGCCGTCTCGACCTCGCCGTTCGACCCCGGCGACTCCGACATCGATCTGGCCGGCTACGGCCCGCACCGCCTCCCCGGCGCGACCGAGGAGCGGCAGCTGTCGCCGGCGCTCGCGGCCTGGGTGGTCGGGAGTCTCGACGCTCTCGCCCAGGAGGGCGTCGACTCCCTCGCCTTCTTCGAGCAGTGGGGGCCGCGGGGGATCGCCGGCGACGACGGGCCGACGCCCGCGGGCCGCGTCCTCGAGTGGGCCGCCGAGCTGACAGGAGCCGCGCGCCTCGCCGTCGAGGCATCGGGCCTCGCCGCACTGGGCGCGGCCCGCGGGGACGAGATCGTCATCCTGCTCGGCAACCTCGGGGGCGAGGCGGTCGAGGTCGCCGCGCCAGGAGTCGTCCGGTGGCGACGAGCGGGCGGCGCCGGCGACGACACCGGCCCGATCCGCCTGGCGCCGGGAGACGCGGTCAGGATCGTGCTCGCGGCCTCTCAGCCCAGCAGAGTGTAGGTCGACGCCTCCATGAAGACGGTGCCGTCGGTGCAGACCTCGATCGAGGCGGGAGCGCGGACGGCGGCGTCCACCGCGTCGACGACCTCGGCCACGAGGTACGCGGAGGTCGCGGTGGGGCAGCCGTGAGCGCCGGGGGAGTGCCACGCCACGCGGACGTCGGCCTGCCCGCCGGGGACCAGGGGGACGAGTCCGTACGGGTTCGGTCCCGTGGCGGCCGCGACCGCTCCGAGGCGGACGCCGTCGGCGTCGGTCGCGTAGACGCCCGGGATCCCCGCGAGGGTGCAGGTCGCGGCGGTGGCGTTCGTGAAGACCAGGTCGAAGGCGCTGCTGCCGGCACCGGAGGCCTCGGGATCGGGGCGGTACTCGAGCACCAGGTCACTGCCGACGCAGCGCGCGACCTCCGGCGCTGCGGGCGGCTCCGGTGCGACGGGCGGCTCCGGTGCAACGGTGGGCTCGGGGGCGATCGTCGGCTCCGGCGCGACAGGGGGCTCCGGTGCGGCGGTCGGCCCCGGAGTCACGGTCGACTGCGGAGTCGCGGAGGGCGTCGCCGAGACGGTCGGAGTCGGCAGCGGCGTCCGCGACGACGCCACGTCCGTCCGCCCCGCGCAGCCCGTGACGAGGAGGGCGGTCACGGCGGCGACGGCGACGGCGGCGGTGACGCGGCGCAGGATCGTGCTCATGCCCCGATCCTGCCACCGCGCGTCAGCTCCCGGTGTCGGCCAGGCGTCGGGACGCGGTGCTCATGTGCGCCTCCATCGCGCGGGCGGCAGCGGCGGGGTCGCCCGCCTCCAGCGCCTCGAGCACCGCGCGGTGCTCGGTGAACGCGTCGACGGCCTGCTCCGGGCTGCTCAGCGCACGCTCGACCCACAGCCTCAGCAGCGAGCGGATCGTCTGCAGCAGATCGCGCAGCACGACGTTCCCGGCGCTGAGCGCGATCTGGAGGTGGAAGCGCACATCGGCGTCGACGAACGCGCTGATGTCGTCGAGGTGCGACTCCATCGCGGCGAGGTGCGCGCGCAGCTTCTCGAGACCCTCGTCGTCGATCCGGATCGCGGCGAGCATGGCGGCCTGGATCTCGAGGCCGCTCCGCACCTCGATGAGCTCGGCGGTCCGGCCGGCCGAGAGCATGAGGCCCCAGCTCAGCGTCGTCGGCAGGAGCTCGGAGGTGCTGTCGCGGAGGTAGGTGCCCGAGCCGGGGCGCACCGAGACGATGCCGAGGATCTCGAGCGCGGCGAGCGCCTCCCGCACGGCCGACCGGCCGACTCCGAGGCTCTCGGCGAGCTGGCGCTCGGGAGGCAGTCGCGACCCGGGCACGAGATCGCCGCGGGTGAGGAGTGAGGTGAGCTGCTTGGCGACCTCGGCGACCGCCGTCCCGCGGGGCAGGGTCTGCAGCTCGAGGCGCACGAGGGACGGATCGTCTTCGGGGTACGCCGGCATGCTCCGACGCTAGCAATCGCAGGCACGGGCGGGCGGCAGCGACGCGAGCCGCGAACCGGTTGACAGGAGATCGGCGCAGGGAGCATCATGTAATTGGTCAACCGGTCAGCCAATTTCACCGAATTCGCGCCGGGACTCCAACACAGTCGTTGACACGGATCAGGAGATCGACGTGGACCTTCCCCCTCAGACCGGACGGCCGACCGCCGACGCCGCCGTCGAGAAGAGCACGATCAGGAAGATCTCGGTGCGCCTCGTGCCGTTCGTCGCCCTGATGTTCTTCATCAACTACCTCGACCGCACGGCCATCGGCTTCGCCGCGCCGAACGGCATGGAGGCCGACCTGGCCCTCTCGGCCGCTCAGTTCGGCTTCGCCTCGGGCGTCTTCTTCATCGGCTACATCCTGCTGGAGGTGCCGAGCAACCTCGCGCTGCACCGCTTCGGCGCCCGCCGCTGGCTCGCCCGCATCATGGTCAGCTGGGGCATCGTCGCGCTCCTGTTCACCTGGGTGCAGAACTTCGAGCAGCTCGTCGTCCTGCGCTTCCTGCTCGGAGTCGCCGAGGCCGGCTTCTTCCCGGGCGCCATCCTCTTCCTCAGCCTCTGGGTGCCGGCGAAGCACCGCTCGAAGATCCTCGCGCTCTTCTACCTGGCGCAGCCGCTCACCACGGTCATCGGCGCCCCGCTCGCGGGCATCCTGATCGAGCAGGACGGGATCTTCGGCCTCGAGGGCTGGCGGTTCATGTTCCTCGGCGTCTCGATCCCGGCGATCATCGTCGGCCTCATCGCCTGGTTCTACCTCAAGGACAAGCCCTCCGACGCCAAGTGGCTGACCCGCGAGGAGCAGGTCTGGCTCACCGCCGCGCTCCAGCGCGAGGAGGACGTCAAGACCAAGGGCGTCGCAACGCACCCCAAGATGTCGTCGGCGTTCAAGAGCGGCCGCGTCTGGATGCTGAGCTTCGTCTACTTCGGCTTCATCTACGGCCTCTACGCGCTGGCCTTCTTCCTCCCCACGATCATCGAGGGCTTCCAGGAGCAGTACGGCACGACCTTCGGCATCTTGGAGAAGGGCCTGATCACGGCGATCCCGTACGTGCCCGCCGCCATCGCGCTCTACCTCTGGTCGCGCGACGCCACCCGCCGCGGGGTCCGCACCTGGCACATCGTCATCCCGGCGATCGCCGGCGGCCTGAGCATCCCGCTCGCCCTGTTCGCCGGCTCGCCCGCCGCGACCATCGCGGTCATCACCGTCACGGCGATGGCGGTCTTCTCGGCGCTGCCCAACTTCTGGACCTTCCCGACGCGCTTCCTCACCGGCGCCGCGGCAGCCGCGGGCATCGCCCTCATCAACACCGTCGGCAACCTCGCCGGCTTCTCGGCCCCGTACATCACCGGTGCCCTGAGGGACGCGACCGGCGGCTACGAGGTGCCGATGTTCATCGTCGGCTTCTTCCTGCTGCTCTCGGCGGTGCTGATGGCGCTGCTGGCCCGCCGGTACAAGGACGCGCCGCTCGACGCGCCCACCGTCGAGGTCATCGCGCACTAGCGCCGTCCCCTCCGCCGACACTGCACCGCACCGAACAGGACTGAACCCATGACCCGGCTCTACAACGACCCGTCCGACTTCGCCGACGAGATGATCGACGGCTTCGTCGCCGCGAACCGCCGCTTCGTGCGGCGCGTGCAGGGAGGCGTGGTACGCTCGACCGTGAGCGCACCCGGCTCGGTCGCGCTGGTGGTCGGCGGCGGCTCCGGCCACTACCCGGCCTTCGGCGGGCTGGTGGGGCAGGGACTCGCCCACGGTGCGGCGATGGGGAACCTGTTCGCCTCGCCGTCGGCCCAGCAGGTGCACTCGGTCGCGAAGGCGGCCGAGCACGGCGGCGGTGTGCTGCTGAGCTACGGCAACTACGCGGGCGACGTGCTCCACTTCGACGCGGCCGAGCGGCGCCTCCGCGACGAGGGGATCGACGTGCGCACCGTGACGGTGACCGACGACATCTCGAGCGCCGCGCCGCACGAGAAGCACAAGCGCCGTGGCATCGCGGGCGATCTCACCGTCTTCAAGGTCGCCGGCGCCGCGGCCGAGGAGGGCGCGTCGCTCGACGAGGTCGAGCGGATCGCCGCCCTCGCCAACGAGCGCACCCGCTCGTTCGGCGTCGCGTTCTCGGGCTGCTCGCTGCCCGGCGCCGCCGAGCCGCTCTTCGAGGTGCCGGAGGGCCGCATGGCGGTCGGCATGGGCATCCACGGCGAGCCCGGCATCCGCGAGGACGACGTGCCCTCGGCCGACGGTCTCGCCGAGCTGCTGGTCGAGTCGCTGCTCGCCGAGCGGCCCGAGGGGATCGAGGTGCTCGAGGGCGCCCGGCTCGTGGTGATCCTCAACGGGCTCGGCTCGGTCAAGTACGAGGAGCTGTTCGTCGTCTACTCCGGAGTCGAGCGCCGCCTGCGCGCCCTCGGCATCGAGGTGCTCGAGCCCGAGGTCGGCGAGCTCGTCACGAGCTTCGACATGGCGGGCGTCTCGCTCACCTTCTTCTGGGTCGACGACGAGCTCGAGCGGCTCTGGGCGGCTCCGGCGGAGACGCCCGCCTACCGCAAGGGCGCCGTGCGCGCCGCGGCGTCGGTCGACGAGTCGGCGGAGGTGTCGGCCGGCCCGGTCGCGATCGGCGCGGCGTCCGCTGACTCCCGCGAGGCCGCTGCCACCGTGCTCGCCGCGCTCGAGGCGACGGAGCGCGTGATCGACGAGAACGCCGACGAGCTCGGCCGGATCGACGCGGTCGCCGGAGACGGCGATCACGGCATCGGCATGCAGCGCGGTGTGCGTGCGGCCGTCGCCGCCGCCCGCTCGGCCCTCGAGGCGGGCGCGGGGTCGGGCACGGTGCTCGCCCACGCGGGCGACGCCTGGTCCGACCGCGCCGGCGGCACCTCCGGAGCCCTCTGGGGCGCGGCCCTCGACGCCGTCGGCGCGGCTCTCGGCGACACCGAGCGGCCCACCGCGGAGTCGGTGCTCGCGGGGGTCGAGGGGGCGCGCACGGCGATCCTCGCCTTCGGCGCGACTCCGGGGGACAAGACGATGGTCGACTCGCTCGTGCCGTTCGCCGACGTGCTCGGTGCCCAGGTCGCTGCCGGTGCACCGCTCGCGGAGGCCTGGCGTG
Source organism: Rathayibacter sp. VKM Ac-2803 (assembly GCF_009807175.1). NCBI lineage: Bacteria > Bacillati > Actinomycetota > Actinomycetes > Micrococcales > Microbacteriaceae > Rathayibacter > Rathayibacter sp. VKM Ac-2803. The sequence continues at coordinate 2,134,822 of NZ_WUCD01000001.1, forward strand.
ACGCCGCCCTCGCCTGCACCGGAGCCGCCGCCGCCACCGCGCAGCTTCTGCCGAAGATGGGCCGCGCGCGCCCCCACGCCGAGAAGAGCCTCGGGACACCGGACGCCGGAGCCCACTCGCTCGCGCTGATCGTCACCGCTGTCGGCGCGGTCCTGGCCGAGAACGACTCCCGAACCGGCGCGTAGCGTCGACACCGAACCCTTTCTGACAGCACGAGGAGAACACCCATGAGCGCACCGTTCCGCCTGGTCGTCGGCTCCGACGACGCCGGCTTCGACTACAAGCAGATCATCAAGGCCGACCTCGAGAAGGACTCCCGCGTCGCGAGCGTCGTCGATGTCGGGGTCGATGCGGAGTCGCACACGCCCTACCCGAGCGTCGCCATCGCGGCGGCCGAGATGGTCGCGCGGGGCGAGGCCGACCGCGCGATCCTGATCTGCGGCACCGGGCTCGGAGTCGCGATCGCCGCGAACAAGGTGGCGGGCATCCGCGCCGTCACGGCGCACGACTCGTTCTCGGTCGAGCGCTCGATCCTCTCGAACGACGCACAGGTGCTCTGCATGGGCCAGCGCGTCGTCGGCATCGAGCTCGCCCGCCGCCTCGCGAAGGAGTGGCTGGGCTACGAGTTCGACACCTCGAGCGCCTCCGCCGAGAAGGTCCGCGTCATCGAGGCGTACGAGGCCGGCCATCCGGTCGACGCCGCCGCCGCATCGCCCTCGTCGTGCTGACCACGGCGGCGGGACCGGCGCCCGCCTTCACGATCGGCGTGAGCCTGAAGATGTACTTCGGGCACGCGCGCACCCTCGACTGGGCGCGCACCGTCGCCGAGCTGGCGCGGACGCATCCGGCGATCACCTCCGGCGCGGTCGAGCTGTTCGTCGTGCCGACGTTCCCCTCGCTCGTGCCGGTCAGCGCCCTCGCGGCCGAGGCGGGCATCGCCCTCGGCGCCCAGGACCTGTTCTGGGAGGACGCGGGAGCGTTCACCGGCGAGGTCAGCGGAGCCGAGCTGCGCGAGGTCGGCTGCCGGCTGGTCGAGATCGGCCACGCGGAGCGCCGCGCTCTCTTCGGCGACGACGAGGAGCGGATCCGCCTCAAGGTCGCCGCGGCGTTCCGCAACGACCTCGTGCCGCTGCTCTGCGTCGGCGAGACCGAGCGCGGGAGCGTCGAGGACGCGGTCGCGCTCGTGCTCGCGCAGATCACCTCCGCGCTCGAGACGGCCGACGGGGCGGGAGCCCTCGGCCCGGTGCTCGCGGCCTACGAGCCGGTCTGGGCGATCGGCGCTCCCGAGCCCGCCGAGCCGGCGTTCATCGCGGGAGTGGTCACGGCTCTCGAGGAGGCGCTCACCGCGCTCCCGGGCCGCGCCGGCAGCCGTGTGATCTACGGCGGCAGCGCCGGGCCCGGCCTGCTGACCGCGCTCGAGGGGCGCGTGCCCGGCCTCTTCCTCGGCCGCTTCGCGCACGACCCGGAGGCGGTGCGCAGCATCCTCGACGAGGCGCACGCGCTCGCGGAGGCCAGGCCATGATCGGGCTGAGCAGCTACGCGTTCTTCTGGCGCTCCTCCGACCGCGTGCCCGAGCCGCTGGGCATCGAGGACATGGTGCGCGAGACCGCCGCGCTCGGCGTCGAGCTGCTGCAGCTCTGCGACGTCCCGGTGATCGAGGACTTCGACGCCGAGCGCCTCGAAGCGCTGCGCGGGCTCGCCGCCGCCGAGGGCGTCGCCCTCGAGCTCGGCACCCGCGGCACGGATCCCGAGCACCTGCGGCGCTACCTCCGCCTGGCGACGGCTCTCGACGTGACGCTGCTGCGCAGCATGTGGACGTCGGGGGAGGACCGGCCGGACCGCGAGGAGACGCTGCGCCGCCTCCGCGAGATCGCCCCGGAGCTCGAGGCGGCCGGGGTGACCCTGGCCCTCGAGACCTACGAGCAGGTGAGCACGGCCGCCCTGGTCGACGTCATCGCGACGCTCGATGACCCGCGGATCCGCATCTGCCTCGACCCCGCGAACACCGTCGCGAACCTCGAGCTGCCGGCCGACGTGACCGAGCTCTGCGCCCCCTACGTCGCCAACTGGCACGTCAAGGACTTCGACTTCAGCCGCAACCCCGGCTGGGTGGGATTCGTGTACACCGGCACGGCGCTCGGCGACGGCCGCCTCGACTACGACGGCATGCTCGCGCTGCTCGACCCCGACGCCCGCGGCATCCACCAGATCATCGAGTTCTGGCTCCCCTGGCAGGACACCGTTCTCGCCGCGGAGCAGGCACTCGTCACCACCCGGCTCGAAGCCGAGTGGACCACTCGCACTCTCGACCACCTGAGGAGAAGGAACCCATGACCGACACCACCCTTTCGGGCACCGCCGCCCCCGCCCTGACCGTCGCCGTGATCGGCGCCGGCGGCAAGATGGGCATGCGGGTCTCGAACAACCTGCAGAAGTCCGCCTACACCGCCCTCTACTCCGAGGCCTCGCCCGCCGGCCAGGAGCGCACTCGCGAGGCCGGCCGCGAGATCACCTCGACGCCCGACGCCGTCGCGAACGCCGACGTCGTCATCCTCGCCGTCCCCGATGTCGTGCTCGGCGCGGTCTCGGAGGACGTCATCCCGCAGATGAAGTCGGGTGCGATCATCCTGACGCTCGACCCCGCCGCGGCCTACGCGGGGCTGCTGGCGAAGCGCGAGGACATCCACTACGCGGTGGCGCACCCGTGCCACCCGTCGGTGTTCCTCGAGCGCACCACTCCGGAGGAGTGGGCCGACACGTTCGGCGGCATCGCGGCGCCGCAGGAGGTCGTCGCGGCCCTCGAGGAGGCGGACGACGACGTGCGCGCGATCGCCGAGGGCGTCATCTCGACGATCTACGCGCCCGTCATCGCGGTGCACTGGGTCACCGTGAAGCAGCTCGCCGTGCTCGAGCCGACGCTGGTCGAGACCATCGCCTGCATGGTCGGCGAGTTCCTCAAGGAGGCGCTGGACGAGACCGTGAACGGCGTCGGTGTGCCCTACCAGGCCGCTCGCGCGATGCTCTACGGCCACACCTGGATCGCGCTGACCAACGGCCTGCGCGGCTCGAACCCCTTCTCGGAGGCGTGCCACATCGCGATGGGCTACGGCCGCGAGGCGCTGATCAAGGACGACTGGAAGAAGATCTTCGACGACTCCGAGCTCGACTCGGTCATTGCCAAGATGCTGAAGATCGACGCCGTCAAGCGCTGATCCCGGGACGGCTCGTGTGGAGACGCGCGAGCTGGCCCTGCTGATCGAGCCCGCAGCCCGCGGAGCGGGCGTATCGAGATCCACAGGCTTCGGAAGAGGGTCCGCAGACCCGCTCTCCGACGCTGGTGGGTCTCGATCCGCCCCTTCGGGGCTGCGGGCTCGAGCAGCATGTCGGGGCGCTCCCCGCATCGCGGCTAGAGGCGGACGAGCATCTTGCCGGTGTTGCCGCCGCGCATCATCGAGAGGAACGCATCGACCGCGTTCTCGATGCCGTCCACGATCGTCTCGTCGTAGGCGATCCGGCCCTCGGCGAACCAGCCGGCCATCAGCCGGTCGAACTCGGGCGCGTGGTCGAGGTAGCCGCCCAGCGTGAAGCCGCGGAGGGTGAGGCCGCGGGTGATGACGTTCGACATGTTGTCGGGGCCGGCCGGCCTGTCGGTGCTGTTGTAGCCGGCGATGGCGCCGCAGAGCGCCGCGCGCCCACCGTCGCGGAACGCGTCGAGCGCGGCCTCGAGGTGGTCGCCTCCGACGTTGTCGAAGTAGACGTCGATGCCGTCGGGTGCCGCCGCGGCGAGCTGCTCGCGCACCGGAGCCGCGTGGTAGTCGAACGCGGAGTCGTAGCCGTACTTCTCGGTGAGCAGCGCGACCTTCTCCGCGGAGCCCGCGGATCCGATCACGCGGGAGGCCCCCAGGAGGCGCGCGATCTGCCCGGCGGCCGAGCCGACCGCTCCCGCGGCGCCCGAGACGAAGACGGTGTCGCCCTCCTTCATCCCCGCGATCGCGGTGAGGCCGACATAGGCGGTGAGCCCGGTCATGCCGAGGACGCCGAGCCGGAGCGACAGCGGAGCGCCCGGGATCTCGTCGACGACCCGGAACTGCGACGCGGGCGCCTGCGCGATGTCGCGCCAGCCGAGCTGGTGCAGCACGACGCTGCCGACCGGGATCGAGGGGACGGCCGAGGCGGTCACCCGGCCGATCGCGCCGCCGGTCATCGTCTCGCCGAGAGCGTAGGGCGGGCTGTAGCTCTTCACGTCGTTCATGCGGCCGCGCATGTAGGGGTCGACCGAGACGAACTCGTTCGCGACGCGGATCTCGCCGTCGGCGGGCTCGTCGTAGTGGACCTCGGCGGTGCGGAAGTCGTCGGCGACGGGCCAGCCGTCGGGACGGCGGACGAGCTGGATCTGAGTGCTGGTGATCATGGGGCCTTTCGGGGTGGGTGGCGGGTCAGGAGGCGAGGAGGCCGATCGCGAGGGCGATCGCCGCGAGCAGACCCGGGGTCATCTGGGTCAGCGCGGCCCGGCGCTTCGCAGGGGAGGAGAGCAGGAGGACCAGCGCGGCCCCGACCATCGAGCCGGTGCCGGTGAAGACCAGTGCGGCACCGACGGCGGTCGCCCCGGATGCGAGGGCTGCGACTCCGATGATCGTCACGATCGCGAGGAACAGGTTGTAGAAGCCCTGGTTGAACGCGAGCTCCTTAGTGGCCTCGGCCTCGCCCGGAGTCGTGCCGAAGGTCGAGCGGGCACGCGGAGTCGTCCAGAGCAACGACTCGAGCACGAAGATGTAGACGTGCAGCAGGGCGGCGATCGCCGCGAGCACGAGTCCGATGACGATCACGGGGCCTCCTGGTGGTGGACCGGCTGCTGTTTGTGTACCGGCTGTTCCACAATATACTGGATCGAGCGTTACACAACCGGGGAGGCGCGATGGGCCGGCTGCAGAGCTTCGAGACCGATGCGGTCGTCCGCGCCGCGCGCGCCGTGTTCTGGGAGCGCGGCTTCGAGGAGGCGTCGCTCCCCGAGCTCGAGTCGGCGACGGGAGTCGGCCGCTCGAGCCTGTACCACGCGTTCGGCAGCAAGCGCGGGCTGTTCGACGTCGCGGTGCAGAGCTACCTCGACGAGGTGGTGCGGCCTCGGCTGGCGCCGCTCGTGACGGGAGTCGTCGCCTCCGGTGCGCTCGAGACCTACTTCGCGGGGCTGCGCGGCGCCCTCGCCGACGCGGCGTCGATCTCAGCGCGGAGCGGGTGCCTCCTCCTGAACGCCGCCGGGGCGCCGATCGCGCGCGACGAGGCCGTGCGCGAGGTGATCGCCGACTACCGCGCCGAGCTGCTGGCCGCGATGCGGGCGGGGGCGGAGGCGCGCTGGCCCCGCGCCTCCGCCGACCGACTGGCGCAGCAGGCCGACGTGCTGGTGTCGCTGCTGGTCGCGGCGCTGGTGCTGGCTCGCGTCGACTCCGTGCAGTCGGTGGCGACGGTGGACGCGGCGCTGACTCTGGTTCGGGCGCCGCTCGCCTCCTGACGCACCTTCGGCTCGTGAAACCGCGTTCGGCTCGCGTAATTCGGCGATTCCTGCGAGCCGAACGGCTTTCTGCGAGCCGGAGGTCTGCTGGCGCGGAGGTTCGGCTCGTCAAACCTCGTTGGGCTCGCTCAAGGCGGCGAATTCGGCGAGCCGAACCGGTTTCTGCGAGCCGGACGTCTGCGGGCGCGGAGGTTCGGCTCGTGAGAACGGGTTCGGCTCGCGGCGATCAGCGGATTCGACGAGCCGAACCGGTTCTCACGAGCCGGAGGTGCGTCAGCACGCCCGCGCGCACGACAGAAGCCCCCGTGCACACCCGACCAGAGGAAGGGCGTGCACGGGGGCTCCAGTGGTGCAGGGTGTCAGTCGGTGCCGGCGTCGAACGCCGCGCCCTCCGACGCGAGGTCGGTCGCGCGGCCCAGCGCGTCGGCCGCGGCGGTGCCTCCGCCCTCGGTGATCGCCTCGCCCTCGCCGATCTCGAGGTGACCGACCAGCTCGGCGGTCGGGCCGCCGACGAGTCCGGCGGCCGCGTACTGCTCGAGGCGCGAGCGCGAGTCGGCGATGTCGAGGTTGCGCATGGTGAGCTGCCCGATGCGGTCCTCGGGGCCGAAGGCGGCGTCGCCGACGCGCTCCATCGAGAGCTTGTCGGGGTGGTAGCTCAGTGCCGGCCCCGACGTGTCGAGGATCGTGTAGTCGTCTCCGCGGCGCAGGCGCACGGTGACCTCGCCCGAGACGGCCGAGCCGACCCAGCGCTGGATCGACTCGCGCAGCATCAGCGACTGAGGGTCGAGCCAGCGGCCCTCGTACATCAGGCGGCCGAGGCGGCGGCCCTCGGAGTGGTACTGCGCGATCGTGTCCTCGTTGTGGATCGCGTTGAGGAGGCGCTCGTAGGTCAGGTGCAGAAGGGCCATGCCCGGCGCCTCGTAGATGCCGCGGCTCTTGGCCTCGATGATGCGGTTCTCGATCTGGTCGGAGTTGCCCAGGCCGTGGCGTCCGCCGATCGTGTTCGCCTCGAGGACGAGGGCGACCGGGTCGGAGTACTCGACGCCGTTGATCGCGACGGGGCGGCCGGCCTCGAAGCGGACCGACACCGTCTCGGCGGCGATCTCGACGTCCTCGCGCCAGGCGGCGACTCCCATGATCGGCTCGACGAGCTCCATGCCGCTCGAGAGCTCCTCGAGGCGCTTGGCCTCGTGGGTCGCGCCCCAGATGTTGGCGTCGGTCGAGTAGGCCTTCTCGGTCGCGTCGCGGTAGGGGAAGCCTCGGGCGACGAGCCACTCGGACATCTCGGTGCGGCCGCCGAGCTCGTTGACGAACTGCACGTCGAGCCAGGGCTTGTAGATGCGCAGGCGCGGGTTCGCGAGCAGGCCGTAGCGGTAGAACCGCTCGATGTCGTTGCCCTTGTAGGTGGAGCCGTCGCCCCAGATGTCGACGCCGTCCTCGCGCATCGCGCGCACCAGCAGTGTGCCGGTGACCGCGCGGCCGAGCGGGGTGGTGTTGAAGTAGGTCTTGCCGCCCGAGCGGATGTGGAAGGCGCCGCACTGCAGGGCGACGAGGCCCTCCTCGACCAGCGCGCTCTTCGCGTCGACGAGGCGTGAGATCTCGGCGCCGTACTGTGCGGCGCGCGAGGGGACGCTCTCGATGTCGGGCTCATCGGCTTGGCCGATGTCGGCCGTGTAGGTGCACGGGACGGCACCCTTCTCGCGCATCCAGGCGACAGCGACGGATGTGTCGAGGCCTCCCGAGAATGCGATTCCGACACGCTCGCCCACGGGCAGACTGCTCAACACTTTCGACATGGCTCCGATTTTAGGAGACTCTGCGGGCGTGCCTCGACGCAGCGGTCTCCCGGGGCGGCGAACCGGCTCTCAGGACCCGCCGCGCAGCCCCACCGCGGGCATCACGATCTCGTCGATCAGCGACACCAGGTAGTCGCGGTCGATCGGCTCGCGCAGCAGGAGCACCCGGTAGGCGACCATCGACGGCGAGATGAGTGCGATCAGCTCGACGTCGATGTCCGGAGCGATCTCGCCGCGGGCGATCGCTCGGCGCAGGAGGAAGCTGTTCGCCCGGGCGCGCGGCTCGACGATCGCGGCCCGGACCGCGTCGGAGAGGTCGGGCGCCTTCGAGATCATGGCGACGACTCCGGCCATGATCTGGAGCTTCCGCTCGGCGTCCTCCATCGTCCGGGGCTTGATCATCGCGACGAGGTCGCCGCGGAGCGTCCCCGTGTCGGGGAGCGCCGCCTCGGTCAGATCGGCGCCCTTCATGCAGGCGAGCGCCTCGACCACGAGCTCGGCCTTCGAGTCCCAGCGGCGGTAGAGCGTGGCCTTGCCGGCGCGGGCCCGGGCGGCGACCATGTCGATCGTCATGCCGTCGTAGCCCGTCTCCGCCAGGACGTCGAGCGCCGCGGTGAGGATCTCGAGGTCGCGGCTCGGATCGCGGCGGCGGCCGGGTCGGGCCGGGGCGCCGGAGTCGATGGTCGGGGGAGGGGGCGGCATCATCGCGGCGTCTCCTGTCGGTCGGAGGCCGCCCGTGTGACGGCCACGTGAATTCTACGATGATTACTGAACCGAGTAGTTCCGAAACTCTCGAGTCTCGTATATGGTCGCCTCCATGTCGCAGACCTCCTCACTGCCGGTGAGCGCCGCCCCCGCGGCCCCGGCCCCCTCGAACCGCCGCTGGTGGACGCTCGTCGCCGTCGGACTCGCCCAGCTCATGGTCGTGCTCGACTCGACCGTCGTGAACATCGCCCTCCCCGCCGCCCAGGCCGATCTCGGCTTCTCGGACGGCGACCGCCAGTGGGTGGTCACCGCCTACTCCCTCGCCTTCGGCAGCCTCCTGCTGCTCGGCGGCCGCCTCTCCGACCTCCTCGGCCGCAAGCGCACCTTCATCATCGGGCTGATCGGCTTCGCCATCGCCTCCGCCCTGGGCGGCGCCGCGCCCAACTTCGAGTTGCTCATCGCGGCCCGCGCGCTGCAGGGCGTCTTCGGTGCCCTGCTCGCCCCCACCGCGCTCGCGGTCCTCACCACGACCTTCACCGTCCCGAAGGAGCGGGCGCGCGCGTTCGGCGTCTTCGGCGCGATCGCCGGGGCCGGCGGCGCCGTGGGCCTCCTCCTCGGCGGCGTGCTCACCGAGAGCTTCGACTGGCGCTGGAACCTCTACATCAACGTGATCATCGCGGTCGTCGCCGTGATCGGCGCGATCGTCTTCGTGCCGACCATCGATCGCACCGGTCCCCGGCCCCAGCTCGACGTGCCCGGCACGATCCTCGTCTCGGCCGCGCTGTTCGGCCTGGTGTTCGGCTTCGCCAACGCCGAGACCGACGGCTGGGACTCGCCGATGACCTGGGTGCCGCTCGCCGCGGCCGTGGTCCTGCTGGTCGGCTTCGTCCTCCGCCAGCGCACGACCGAGCACCCGCTGCTGCCGCTTCAGATCGTGCTCGACCGCGACCGGGGCGCCGCCTACCTGTCGGTGCTGATCGCGGGAGCGGGGATGTTCGGCATCTTCCTGTTCGTCACCTACTTCCTGCAGGTGTCGCTGGGCTACTCGCCGATCCAGACCGGTCTCTCCTTCCTCCCGATGATCGGCATGCTGGTGCTGGCCGCTCAGCTGTCGACGAACCTCCTGCTGCCGCGCTTCGGTCCGAAGATCATGGTGCCGTTCGGCATGGTGCTCGGCGCGATCGGCATGCTGCTGCTCACCCGCCTCGACCTCGACAGCGCCTACGCGGCGGATGTGCTGCCCGCGCTGATGGTGCTCGGCTTCGCGATGGGCTCGATCATGCCCGGGTCGATGCAGACGGCGACCCGCGGAGTCGACATGCGCTTCGCCGGAGTCGCCTCGGCGATGGTGAACACCAGCCAGCAGGTCGGCGGATCGATCGGCACCGCGCTGCTGAACACTCTCGCGGCGACCGCGGTGACCGACTACCTCGCCTCGCACACACCTGCCACGGCGGCCACGGCGGCGGAGGCGGCCGTGCAGAGCTACGCGGTGGCCTACGGCTGGGGCGCGGGCTTCTTCGCCCTCGGCGCGGTGCTGTCGGTGCTGCTGTTCCGCCGGAAGTCGGACGCGGTCGCTCCCACGAACGGAGCGGAGCCGGTGATCGCGCACTGAGGCCTCGGGAGCGGACGGGACCTTCCGGGGTTCCGTCCGCTCCGTCGTCTCCCGCGACATGTCGGCGTGTTGCGGCGGCGGTCGAGACGCTCCGGGCACCTGCGTACCGTCGGGGGATGCCAGAGACCCTCGACATCGTCCACCTGCGCACGCTCGTGGCGATCGCCGACTGCGGCGGCTTCGGGCGGGCGGCAGTGGCGCTGCACATCAGCCAGCCGACGGTCTCGCAGCACGTCCGCACCCTGGAGCGCCGGCTCGAGCGCACCTTCATCGAGAAGGTGGGGCGCCGGGCCCGCTTCACCCCGGCCGGCGAGCGCCTCCTCGTGCAGGCGCGCCGCATCCTCGCGGTGCACGACGACGCCCTCGAGACCCTCGACGCCGCCAGTGAGAACCCGCTCGCCCTCGGACTGACCGAGCCGGCCGCCGAGCAGCTGCTGCCCCGGCTGCTCGAGACGCTCCGCCGCGCCTTCGACGACCGGCCGCTCACCTTCACCCTCGATCGCTCCACCCAGCTCGCGGAGGCGGTGGCCCGCGGAGTCGTCGACCTCGCGGTCATCCTCGGTGTCGGCGGCGATCTGCCCGGCCGCCAGGTGGCCACGCTGCCGCTCGACTGGTACGCGGCGCCCGGCTGGCAGGCGCCGGAGGGTGCGCCGATCCCGCTCGTCGCCTACTCCGAGCCGTGCGGCATGCGCCAGCGCGCGCTGCAGCAGCTCGGCGCGTTCGGGCACGAGGTGCGGGTCGTCGCCGAGTCCGCGAGTCTCGAGGGGGTGATCGCCGCGGCGAGAGCGGGGATCGGAGTCGCGGCGCTGCCGACCTCGCACCAGGGCCGTGTCGCCGACGGCCTCGAGGCGCGGCGCGACCTGCCCGCCCTGGGCTCGGTCAACCTCCGCCTGGTCTCGCGCCGCGGACTCGCGCCCGATATCGAGGACACGGCGCTCGCCGGCCTGGCCGAGCTGTTCGGCCCGGCGCGCTTCCGCACGCCGCTCCGCGAGGTGCCCGCGTGAACATGACGATTTCTTACCAACGATCGGGTTCGCCGATCGGAACGCATCCGGAATCATCGTTGGACGCCGGGAGCGCACCGCGCGTAGCGTCGATGACATGACCTCCCCGCGTGCCCTCGCCTCGATCGTGCCCTCCGGCGCGGTCCGAGTGGTGCGCGTCGGAGCAGCGGCCGCCGTGCGGATGCGCCGAATGCTCGTGGGCGGGAACCCCTTCGCGTCGGTGCGCGGATGTTCCTGTCCGGCCTCTCGCTGACGGCCCGGCGCTGACGCCTCCGCGTCGCCCGCGCTGACGCGGCGGACTCCGCCGCACGCGACCCGCGCTCCTCGATGAGCGCCGTCGACCCTCTCCCACTCCGGGCCGCTCCGCCGTGCCCGCGAGCACTTCTCCGCGCCTCCGCGCGCCTCCTTCGAAAGGACCACCCTCATGGCCGTCGAGTTCATCTCCGCCATCAACGTCAACCGCTCCAACGAGGTCAACGGCCTCGCCGACTCGAGCATCGACGTCGCCCACCTGCGCCGGTACTCGCGCATCCTCGAGGACGGCGGCTTCGACTACACGCTCGTGCCCTACGGCTCGGCCGGGCACGACCCCTTCACGATCGCCGCCGCGGTCACCCAGTACACCGAGCACCTGAAGCCGATCGTGGCGCTGCGGCCGAACACGGTCTACCCGACCGTCGCCGCGAAGGCTCTCGCCACGCTCGACCAGCTCTCGAACGGCCGCGCCGTCGTCCACTTCATCGCCGGAGGGAACGACCACGAGCAGGCGCGGGAGGGCGACCGCCTCGGCAAGCTCGAGCGCTACGCCCGCCAGGAGGAGTACATCCGGATCCTGCGCCGGGTGTGGTCGGCCACGGAGCCCTTCGATCACGAGGGCACCTACTACCGCTTCGAGGACTTCGTCTCGCGAGTCCGGCCGGTGCGCGGGAGCATCCCCGTCTCGGTCGGCGGCTCGAGCGACGAGGCCTACCGCCAGGGCGGCGCGCTCGCCGACATCTTCGGGCTGTGGGGAGAGCCGCTCGCCGACACGCAGCAGCAGATCGACCGGATCGCCGACGCCGCCCTCGCGGCCGGCCGCGCCGACACCCCGCGCACGTGGGTGACCTTCCGCCCGATCATCGCGCCGACCGAGGAGCTGGCGTGGGAGAAGGCGCACCGGATCCTCGGCATCCTGCAGGGACGCTCCGCCGCGGCCGCGAACCCGCGCAAGGGCGAGAAGGGCCTGTGGGTGCAGACCCCAGACGCGAAGGGACCCGCGAACGTCGGTTCGCAGCGTCTGCTCGACATCGCGAGCCGCAAGGATCTGCACGACCGAGCCCTCTGGACGCCGACCGCGACCGCGACCGGCGCGCAGGGCGCCTCCACCGCTCTCGTCGGCACGCCCGAGACCGTGGCCGCCGCGATCCTCGACTACGTCGACCTCGGCGCCGACCTGATCTCGATCCGCGGCTACGACAACCTCGACGACGCGGTCGACTACGGGCGCTACGTGATCCCGCTCGTCCGGGAGGAGCTCGCGCACCGCGAGGCCACCGGGCGCCGCGGCGAGATCGTCGCGCAGCCTCCGCTCGAGAGCACCGAGCTGGTCGGAGCGATCGCGTGACGCTCCTCGACGCCCCCGCCCGCCTCGTCCCCGATCTGTCCGACCGGGCACTGGCCCGGGTGACCGCCCGTCTCGCCGAGACCGCCGAGCACTACGACCGCACCGCCGAGTTCCCGTGGGAGGGGATCCGCGCCGTGCACGAGGCGGGGCTGCTCACCGTCGCGGTCGGCTCCCGCTACGGCGGCACTCCGCCCTCGACGGTCGATCTCGTGCGGATCTTCGGGGCGCTCGGCCAGGGCGACCCGGCGGTCGCGCTGATCTCGGCGATGACCGTGCTGCAGCACGCCGCGCAGGACCGCGGGGCGACCTGGCCGGAGGAGCTCTACCGCTCCGTCCTCGCCGACTCCGCCGAGCGCCCGGTGCTGCTGAACGCCGTGCGGGCCGAGCCGGAGTGGGGCGCCCCCGCGCGCGGGGGCCTGCCCGCCACCACGATCCGCCGCGACGGCGACGAGTGGGTGCTGGACGGGCGCAAGGGCTTCGCGACCGGCTCCGAGGGCCTGGCCTACCACCTCGTCTGGGCGGTCGACCTGCAGGGCGCCTCGGGCGAGCCCGAGCTCGGCCACGCGATCGTGCCCGGCGACGCTCCGGGCGTGCGGATCGAGAAGACCTGGGATCACCTCGGCCAGCGCGCCTCGAGCACGCACGACGTCGCGTACGAGCAGGTCCGCCTGCCGCTCGAGCACTTCCGCGGCACCCCGCGCTCGCAGCTCGCTCCCGAGGCGGGGGCGGGCGGAGGCTTCGGCCTCGCGGTCGCCGCGCTCTACGTGGGCATCGGGCGGGCGGCGCAGAGCTTCTTCGTCCGGTTCGCGAACGAGCGGGTCCCGACCTCGCTCGGTCGCCCGATCGCGACGACGGAGCGGATCCGCTCGGTCGCCGGCGAGATCGAGGCGCAGCTCGTCCAGGCCGAGGAGGTGCTGCTCTCCCTCGCCGCCCGCGTCGACGCGGGTGATCCGAGGGCCGCCGACCGCGTCGTCGTCGGGAAGCTGCTCGCCACCCGCTCGGCGATCACCGCCGTCGAGACCGCCGTCGCCGCCCTCGGCAACCCGGGGCTCACGCGGCACCACCCGCTCGAGCGCCACCTCCGCGACGTCCTGGCCTCGCGGGTGCACCCCCCGCAGGACGACGCCGCCCTCCTGATCGCCGGCACGCGCACCCTCGCCGCGCGCTGACCCTCTCTCCTTAGGACCCCCACAGCCATGACTCACCGACGATCCCGCTGGGCCGGCGCTGCCGCGCTCACCCTCGCCGCCGCCCTCGCCCTGACCGCCTGCTCCGGCTCCTCCGAGGCCGGCACCGCCTCCGACGACGCGACTCCCGTCTCCGGGGGCCGCCTCTCGCTCGCGTTCTTCCCCGACAACGCCGCGTTCTCGTGCGTCGACCCGTTCCAGACCTACTGGATCGAGCACCGCACCGTCATCCGCAACGTCGCCGACTCCCTCACCGACCAGGACCCGGAGACGGGCGAGATCGAGCCGTGGCTCGCGACCGGCTGGAGCGTGAACGACGCCGGCACGGAGTACACCTTCGACCTGCGCACCGACGTCACCTTCTCGGACGGCACCGTGTTCAGCGCCGACAGCGTGAAGACGGCCTTCGACAGCGACGCGGCGACCCTCGCGCAGCTGCCAGGGGCCTACGGCGGCGTCTACCTCGCCGGCTACTCGGGCACGGAGGTGGTCGACGCCGACACCGTGAAGGTCGCCTTCGCGACTCCCAACGCCGCGTTCCTGCAGGGCACCTCGACCACGAACCTCGCGATCCTCGCCGCCTCGTCGTACGAGCGGACGCCCGAGGAGCGCTGCCTCGGAGCCGTGGTCGGCTCCGGGCCCTTCACCCTCTCCGACTACACGCCGGGCACCGGCATCACCCTCGACAAGCGCGCCGGCTACGCCTGGGGCTCGTCGCTCCGTGAGAACACCGGCGAGGCGTACCTCGACGGGATCGACGTCAGCTACGTCGCCGAGGACAGCGTGCGCGTCGGCCAGCTCACGAGCGACGAGATCGACATCGCCTGGCCGCGGAACCCGATCTCGGAGAACGACCAGGCGGTGATCACCGGCAACGGCGACACCGTCGAGAGCCGATCGCTGCCGGGCCCCGCGAGCAACTACTACCCCAACGTCGCGGAGGGGAGGATCCTCTCGGACCAGAAGGTGCGGCAGGCCGTGCAGAAGGCGATCGACCGCGAGACGTACGCGTCGACGATCTTCGGTGCCGACTATCCGGCCGTCACGAGCGTCTACAACACGACCACGCCGTTCCATCAGGACGAGTCGTCGGAGCTGGCCTTCGACGCCGACGGCGCGGGCGAGCTCCTCGACGAGGCCGGCTGGGCGCTGGGCGATGACGGCTACCGCTACCGGGACGGGCGGAAGCTCGCCCTCTCGGTGCCGATCGTGACGCAGTTCGGAGCGGGCGATCAGCTGATCCAGGACCAGCTCAAGCAGGTCGGCATCGATCTCGAGCTGAACGTGATCACGAACGCGCAGCGCGCGGACGTGCTGAACAGCGGTGACTACGACCTGATCTCGACCTACTACACCCGCGCCGACCCGGGAGTGATCCAGTGGATCATCGACTCCCGCTACGCCGGATCGAAGGCCCAGGCGGTGAACAACTTCACCGCAGAGCAGGCGACCGAGGTCCAGGCGCTGCTCGACCGCGGTGTGCAGACCGTCGACACCGCGGCCCGGGCCGCCGTCTACGCCGAGCTCCAGGACTACCTGCTCGAGAACGCCCTGGTGTTCCCCTTCGCCGAGCGGGTGCAGCTCGCCGGAGTCTCGTCGGCGGTGCACGGCTTCCGCTTCACCTCGGAGGCGTTCGGCGACTTCGCCGGGACCTGGATCCAGCCGTGACCACCGTCATCGCTTCCGCCGCACCGGGGAGGTCGGGCACCCGCTCGACCCCCTCGGGCCTCGGCCGCTACCTCGCAGGCCGGCTCGGCCAGGCGGTCCTCGTGCTGTGGGCCGCCTACACCGTGACCTTCGCGGTGCTGTGGCTGCTGCCGAGCGACCCGCTGGCGCTGCTCCTCTCGGCCAACAACGTCGAGCTCGACTCCCTCACTCCGCAGCAGCTCGCCGAGGCGCAGGCGCGCTACGGACTCGACCAGCCGGTCTGGCAGCAGTACCTGCACATGCTCGGCAACGCGCTCCGCGGCGACTTCGGCACCTCCATCACGAAGGGGATCCCGGTCACGCAGCTGATCGGCGAGAAGCTGCCCGGCACGCTGCAGCTCAGCGCCCTCGCCATCGGGCTCGCGCTGGTCGGCGGCACGGCGCTCGCCTACCTGGCGGCGTACGTCCAGTGGAAGCCGCTCAAGGTGGTGCTCAGCCGCCTGCCGTCCGCGGGAGTCGCGTTCCCCGGGTTCTGGATCGGCCTGCTGCTCATCCAGTTCTTCGCCTTCACCCTGCACCTGCTGCCCTCCACGGGCAGCGCGACTCCGGCGTCCCTGATCCTGCCGGCGGTGACGATGGCGATCCCCACCTCCGCGATGCTCGCCCAGGTGCTGACCCGCAGCTTCGCCGACGTCGAGCGGGAGGCGTACATCACGACCGCGCGCGCCACCGGGCTCTCCCGCGCGGCGGTGCAGTGGCGGCACGCGTTCCGCAACGCCTCGCTGCCGACGCTGACGATCCTCGGCATCCTGGCCGGCAACACCGTCACCGGCGCGATCGTCGCCGAGACGATCTTCGCCCGGCAGGGCATCGGCACGCTCGCCCAGGAGTCGGTGCTCACCCAGGACGTGCCGGTGGTCCAGGCGATCGTGGTGCTGGCCGCGGCCGTCTTCGTCGGGATCAACCTCCTCGTCGACCTGCTCTACCCCCTCCTCGATCCGCGCATCACCACGACAGCGAAGGCGAGCCGGCCATGACGCTCGAACTGACCCGACCCGAGACCGCCGTCCAGGTCGCCTCCGAACCCCGCGAGCGCGCCGCCCACGGGAGGAGCGCCCGGCGCCTCCGGACGCTCCGGCTCCTCCTCCGCCGCCCCGGATTCGTCATCGCGCTCGCCTTCGTCGTCTTCGTGCTGGCGTCGGCGATCGCCCCGGCGCTCTTCACCGGCTACGACCCGTACGCAACGGCTCCGGTCGACAAGCTGCAGGCGCCGAGCGCCGCGCACCTCTTCGGCACCGATGAGCTCGGCCGCGATCTGTTCGCGCGGGTCCTGCACGGCGGGGCGCTGACCATCCAGGCCACGGTGATCGCTATCGCGATCGCCCTGGTCGGCGGTCTCGCACTCGGCGTCGTCTCTGGCTACGCGGGCGGAGTCGTCGACGCCGTCATCATGCGGATCGTCGACGTGCTGCTCGCCATCCCCGGTCTGCTGCTGGCGCTCGCCATCGTCACCGCGATCGGCTTCGGCACGCTGCCCGTGGCGCTCGCCGTGGGCATCGGGATCCTCCCGGGATTCGCGCGGACCACCCGCGCCGAGGTGCTGCGGGTGAAGACGCTGCCCTACGTCGAGGCCGCGCGCACCGGAGGCGCCACCCGGCTCCGCATCCTCGTGCGGCACGTGCTGCCGAACTCGTGGGGTCCGGTCGCCGTGCTGGCGGTGCTCGATCTCGGCACCGCGATCATCGCGGTGGCCGCGCTGAGCTTCCTCGGCTTCGGCGCGGCGCCTCCCGCGGCGGAGTGGGGCACGCTCATCTCGAGCGGCCGCAACTACCTCGTGACCAGTCCGTGGCTCTCGCTGCTCCCGGGACTGTTCGTCGGACTCCTGGTCTTCTCGCTGAATCACGTGGCGAAGACCGTCGAGGAGGTGCGGTCGTGAGCGCGCTCGTGCGGCTCGAGGGCCTCTCGGTCGCCTACGGCGAGCAGACCGTCGTGCACGAGGTCTCGCTCGAGATCGCACCGGGCGAGATCGTGGCCGTGGTCGGCGAGTCGGGGTCGGGCAAGTCGACGACCGCGAACGCCGTGCTCGGGCTGCTGCCGGCGAACGGCCGGATCACCGGCGGCTCGATCGAGATCGCGGGGGACGACGTGACGCACGCCTCCGAGAAGGAGCTGCGCCGCCTCCGCGGCCGGGTCGTGGGGCTCGTGCCGCAGGACCCGATGGTCGGGCTCGATCCGACCCTCCGGATCGGCGCGCAGGTCGCAGAGGCCGTGCGCCTGCGCGGTGTCGACCGCCGATCCGTCGATGCCGAGGTGCTCGAGGCGCTCGGGCAGGCGGGGATCGACGATCCCGAGCTGCGGGCGAGGCAGTACCCGCACGAGCTCTCCGGGGGCCTGCGCCAGCGTGCGCTGATCGCGATCGCCCTCGCGGGGAAGCCGCGGCTGATCATCGCCGACGAGCCCACCTCCGCCCTCGACGTCACGGTGCAGAAGCGGATCCTCGACCATCTGCAGTCGCTCGTCCGCGAGCAGGGCATCGCGCTGCTGATCATCACGCACGATCTCGCCGTCGCGGCCGATCGGGCCGACCGCGTGCTCGTGATGCGCGGAGGCCGGGTCATCGAGCAGGGGCCGCCCGCTGAGATCCTCGTGGCGCCGCGGGAGGAGTACACGCGCGCCCTGATCGCCGCCGCTCCCGGTCTCGGGCACGGCGGGAGGATCGTGCCGCGCTTCGAGCAGGTGGAGCCGGCTCCCGAGATCCTGCGGATCGAGAACGTGGTGAAGGACTTCCCGCTCCCGGGGAGGCGCGGCGGCTTCCGCGCGCTCGACGACGTCTCGTTCTCGGTGCGTGCCGGGCAGACGCTCGCTCTGGTGGGGGAGTCGGGATCGGGCAAGACGACGGCGCTGCGGATCGCCCTCGGACTCGAGCGCGCGTCGAGCGGTCGGGTCCTCGTCGAGGGCGCCGACCTGACCACTGCGCGCGAGAAGCAGTGGCGGCCGCTCCGGCGCCGCATCCAGCTGGTGCACCAGAATCCGTTCGCGGCGCTCGACCCGCGCTTCACAGTGCTCGAGTCGGTGATCGAGCCGCTCGTGTCCTTCGGAGTGGGCGACCGCGTCACCCGCCTCGGCCGCGCGCACGAGCTGCTCGACCGGGTCGGGCTCCCCGGCTCCTTCCTCTCCCGCCTGCCCGCCGAGCTCTCGGGCGGTCAGCGGCAGCGGGTGGCGATCGCCCGGGCGCTCGCGCTCGGCCCCGACCTCGTGCTGCTCGACGAGCCGGTGTCGGCGCTCGACGTGTCGGTGCAGGCGCAGATCCTCGAGCTGCTGGTCGAGCTGCAGCGCGACCTCGGCGTCGCCTACCTCTTCATCTCGCACGACCTCGCCGTGGTCGCCGAGGTCTCCCACGAGATCGTGGTGCTGAACCGCGGCCGGGTCGAGGAGGCGGGCAGCACCTCCCGCGTCTTCGGCTCGCCCGAGGCGGAGTACACCAGGACGCTGCTCGCGGCCATCCCCGGGGCTGCGGCGGTGGTCTCGTGAGCGCGCGCTTCCTCGTGATCGGCGGAGGCGCCGTCGGCTCGGTGGTCGCGGCGCAGCTGCACCTGGCGGGGCAGGACGTCGTCCTGATAGCGCGCGGTGAGCACCTCCGCGTGATCCGCGAGCGCGGGCTGCGCCTCCGACGGCCGGCGGGCGACGAGACCGTGCGCGTGCCGGTCGCGAGCGGGCCGGCGGAGGCGGCACCGCGGCGCGGGGACGTCCTCGTCCTGACCGTGAAGGCGCAGGACGCCGAGGCGGCGCTCGCCGAGTGGGCGTGGACGCCGCTGATCGGCGGGGGAGCGGGCGGCACCCTGCCGGTGCTCACCTTCCAGAACGGGCTCGCCGCCGAGGACCTGGCGCTCCGCCGCTTCTCCAGCGTGCTCGGCGTCTCGATCGGCATCGCGGCCAGCTTCCTGACTCCCGGAGAGGTCGTGTCGCCGTCGTTCCCGACCGTCGGCGTGCTGTGGATCGGGCGCCACCCCGACGCCGACGACGTCCGGGCCGAGGCGCTCGCCGCGACCTTCCGCGACGCGGGCTTCGCGGCCCGCGCGGTGGCCGACATCGGCGCGTGGAAGGCTCGCAAGCTGCTCGCCAACGCCGTGAACGGCCTCGACCTCTTCACCGGCTCCGACACCGAGCGCGCCGCCGCCCGCGAGGCCCTCGTGGCGGAGGCGCGCCTCGCGCTCACCGCGAACGGCCGCGCGATCGCGGAGGACGACGGCACCCGCCTCCGCGTCGACGCCGTGCCCGGTCACACCCCCGGCCGCCTCTCGACCTGGCAGAGCTTCGCCCGCGGCGCCGGGAGCGAGGTCGACCACCTGACCGGCGAAGTCGTGCTGCTCGCCCGCCGGGCGGGCGTCGCCGTGCCCGTGAGCGAGCGGCTGCAGTCCCTCCTCGGGCTCCGCGGGCGGGAGGCGGCCGTCGCGCCGCTCCCGCTCGCCGAGCTCCTCGTCCCCCTCTCCGAAGGAGTCCCCGCATGACCCTCACCGTCCCCACCTCCGCGCGCACCGCCCGGCACTTCGACGAGCCGGAGGGGATCGCCGCCCGCGGCACGCTGATCGTCCTCGGCGGTCGCGGCGAGACCCCCGCCGTCTACGAGAGGTTCGGCACACGGATCGCCCGCGACGCCTACCGCGTGCGCGCCCTCGGCGACGCCACGGCACCGGGCGTCCGCGAGGAGGCGCTCGCCCTCCTGGGCGACCCCGCGGCGGTCTCGCCCGTGGTGCTCGTCGGCTCCGATGCGGGAGCCGCGGTCGCCCTCGAGATCGCCGCCACCCTTCCCGACGCGGTCGACGCGGTGATCGTCGCCGGTCTACCGGTCCGGGCCGAGGGCGGCGAGGGCATCGCCGAGCGGACTTCCTGCCCCAACCACGCCGGGGTGCTCGAGCGCGAGGCCGACGCCGGTGCGCGCGACGCGGTGCTGCCTCCCGAGCTGCTGGCCGTCGCGGCGAGCGCCGTGCGAGCCCCACTGCTCGCGCTGCACGGCGAGGCCGATGCGATCAGTCCCGCCGAGGAGGCGGTGGCCGTGTACCGCACCGCCCCGCGCGCCGAGGTCCACCTCCTCGCGGGCGGCCGGCACGATGCGCTGAACGACGCGACCCACCGCTCCGCCGCCGCGACCGTGGTGCTGTTCCTCGAGCGGGTGAAGGCCTCCGCGGCCACGGCGGAGATCATCACGCGGGTGGACGCGTGAGCATCGCTGCGCCGGTCTTCGACCCGTCCGTCGCCCGCGCCGACCGCTCGGGCTGGTCGCCCCCCGGCGATCCCGTCGGGGTCGTCCGCGCCCGCGACGTCGACGAGGTCCGCGCGACGCTCGCCCACGCCTCCGCCCACGGGATCCCCGTGGTGACCCGTGGCGCCGCCTCCGGACTCGCGGGCGCCGCGAGCGCGGGGGAGGGCGCGATCGTCCTCGACGTCTCCGGCCTCGACCGCATCCTCTCGATCGACCCGGTCGACGGCATCGCGCGAGTCGAGCCCGGAGTGATCACCGCCGATCTCGACCGCGCGGCGGCCCGCCACGGCCTGCTCTACGCCCCCGATCCGGGCAGCGTCGAGATCTCGACCATCGGCGGCAACATCGCCACCAATGCGGGCGGGCTGCGCGGTGCCAAGTACGGAGTGACGCGCGACGCCGTCCTCGCCCTCGACGTCGTGCTGGCCGACGGCTCCCTGGTGCACCTCGGCCGCGACACGGTGAAGGGCGTCGTCGGCCTCGACCTGACCGCCCTGCTGGTCGGGTCGCAGGGGAGTCTCGGCGTGGTCGTCGGCGCGACCCTCCGCCTCCTGCCGCGCCCTCGGCTGACCGCGACCGCCGCCGCGTTCTTCACCGATGTCGCCGCCGGAGCCGAGGCGGCCGTCGCCCTCGCCCTCGCGGGCCTCCGACCGAGCGTGCTGGAGCTCGTCGATGCAAGCACCCTCGAGGCGATCGACGCGCTGCGCGGCTCCGCTCTCGCCACACGCGGTGGTGCGTTCCTCCTCGTGCAGACCGACGGCTTCGGCGCGGCGGAGGAGATCGAGGCGGTGCGCGCCGTGCTCGCACCGACCGCGACCGGCGTCGAGACCACGCTCGACGCCGAGGAGGGCCTCGCACTGGCCGCCGCCCGCCGCGACGCCCTGCCCGCGATCGAGGCGCGCGGCCGGGTGCTGATCGAGGACATCGCGGTGCCCCGCTCGCGCCTCGCCGAGGCGATCCGACGGATCCACGCGATCGCCGCCGACACCGGTGCCGACGTCTACGTCTTCGCCCACGCGGGCGACGGCAACCTGCACCCGATCATCCGCCTGCGCGACGAGTCGGAGGAGGCGCGCGCGCAGGCCGACGCCGCGGCCGAGGCCGTCTTCGCGCTGGCCCTCGAGCTCGGCGGCACCGTGAGCGGCGAGCACGGCGTCGGCGGGCTCAAGCGCGAGTGGGCCCGGCGCGAGCTCGGACCCGACGTCGTCGCCCTGCAGCGCGCGGTGCGGCGGCTGTTCGATCCGCAGGGCATCCTGAATCCCGGAACCGCGCTGTGAGCGCACTCGAAAGGACGGCCATGACCGACACCGACATCCCCGACCGCACAGCCGTCCTCGTGACGCCCGATGAGCTGGAGGCGGCCCTCGCGTCGCCCGAGCCGCCGCTGGTCCTCGACGTGCGCTGGCGCCTCGACCGCCCCGAAGGCCGGCCCGCGTACCTCGAGGGTCACATTCCCGGCGCGGTCTACGTCGACCTCGACCACGAGCTCGCGGCGCACGGCGAGCCCGGCGACGGGCGGCACCCGCTGCCTCCGATCGAGGCGCTGCAGGAGGCGGCGCGCCGCTGGGGGCTCCGCCGCGGCCAGGCGGTCGTGGTCTACGACGACCTCAAGAACCTCTCGTCGGCCCGCGCCTGGTGGCTGCTGCGCGCCGCCGGAGTCGCCGACGTGCGCCTGCTCGACGGATCGCTGCGCGCGTGGACGGGCTCGGGTCGCCCGCTGGAGGCCGGCCCCGTGGTGCCGCTCGCGCCCGGCGATGCGGAGCTCGCCTACGGCGCGCTGCCGGTGCTCGACATCGACGCGGCGGCCGCGCTGCCGTCCGACGGCGTGCTGCTCGACGCCCGTGCGCCCGAGCGCTACCGCGGCGACGTCGAGCCGATCGACCCGCGAGCCGGGCACATCCCGGGAGCGCTGAACGCCCCGGCGACCGACAACGTCGACTCCGACGGGCGCTTCCTGCCGTCGTCGGAGCTGCGCGCCCGCTTCGAGGCGATCGGCGTGCGGTCCGACGCCCCCGTCGGCGTCTACTGCGGCTCCGGAGTGACGGCCGCCGCCGACGCCGTCGCGCTGACCCTCGCCGGCTTCGCACCGCGCCTGTACCCCGGCTCCTGGTCGCAGTGGTCGAACACCCCCGGCCGCCCGGTCGCGACGGGTTCGTCCGCGTAGGCGCGACGCCCCCGATTCCTCAGAAGTTGCGGTAGTCGCGTCCGACTACCGCAACTTCTGGAGTGTGGGGGCTCCCGGATCCGCCCGCCCAGCCTCTGCCTCCGGGTCGCGCTCGAGTACGCAGGAGTTGTCGTACTCGACGCTCCAGTACGACAACTTCTGCGGAGTGGATCCACGGCCCACTCATTCCTCAGAAGTTGCGGTAGTGGCGCGCCACTACCGCAACTTCTGGAGGGTCGGGAACGCCCAGATCCGCCCGCCCGGCTTCAGCCTCAGGGTCGCGTTCGACTACGCAGGAGTTGTCGTACTCGACGCTCGACGACGACAACTCCTGCGGAGTCGATCCGCAGCCCGCCCATTCCTCAGAAGTTGCGGTAGTCGCGCGCCACTACCGCAACTTCTGGAGAGTCGAGGGCGCTCAGACCCGCCCGCCCGGCCTCAGCCTTCACGTCGCATTCGAGTACGCAGAAGTCGTCGTACTCGACGCTCGAGTACGACGACTTCTGGAGTCTCGCGCCGGCGAGGGAGGCAGCTCGGAGGAGGTGCGCGCCTCAGCCCAGGCGGGAGTGCTCGCCGAGGTGGTGCCAGGTGCGGTTGTGGTAGACGAGGGGAGCGGTCGTGTCCGAGTCCTCGGGGACGTGCGCCTCGAGGGCGTGCACGGCCACGATCGTCGACGATCCCGCCTCCATGCGGTTGATGACGGTGCCGCGGATCCAGGCGGCCGCCGTCGGGAAGTACGGCTCGCCGGTCGGCAGCCGCGACCAGATCGAGGTGTCGGCGAAGCGGTCGATCCCGCTGGTCGAGCCGAGGCGCGCGAGGTCCAGCTGTCCCGCGCCGAGGAGGTGGACGACGAGCGTCTCGGACGCCTGGATCGCGGGCGAGCTCGACGACGCCGACGACAGCGAGAACACGAACAGCGGAGGCTCGGCGCTCACGGAGAAGACGGACGTCGCGGTCAGCGCGACGGGACCGGTCCCGGGGTCGGCGGTGATGAGGGCGACGCCGGCGGCGTGGTTGCGGAACGCGAGCTTGAACTCGTCCGACGACAGCCCCGCGAAGGCGGCACGCTTGCTCGGCTCGTCGGCGCCCGCGGTGGTGGCGAGGTTCTCACGGCTCATCGGAGGCTCCTGATCGATCGGGGATGCGGCGCGGGTCGGCTCGCCTTCGCGCCGCAGCACTGCCCCTCCAGCCTGTCGCACTGCTGGGGGAGCCCTCGCCGCATTGCGGAGTATGACACCGCAGCCTGCCGGTGGTCCGTGATCCTCCGGGCCGCCGTTCGCGCGGTCTGCAGGAGGCGGAGGTGCGATCTGCAGGACTCGCGGTCCGAAGAGCGCTCTCCGCCGCGTCGCGCCCGGACTTCAGACCGGACCTCCTGCAGACCGCACGCTCTCCTGCAGACCGCACGCTCTCCTGCAGACCGGACCACCTCCGTCTCACCGCACGCACGCCCTCAGCGCAACCCGTCGCGCCCCGCACCCCGCGCGCGCACACTCGAGGCATGGCCCACCGCGTCCGCGAGTCCTCCGCCCGCCCCGAGAGCAAGACCTGCGCCTCCTGCGGCCGCGAGATCGAGTGGCGCGCGAAGTGGGCGCGCGACTGGGAGAACGTCCGCTACTGCTCCGACGCCTGCCGTCGCCGCGGCGTCGGCCCCGAGGAGGCGCGCCTCGAGGACGAGATCCGCCACCTCCTCCTCGCCAGGGCCGCCTCCTCGACCGCCTGCCCCTCCGAAGTCGCGCGCAAGGTGGGCGGCGAGGACTGGCGCCCGCTGATGGAGCCCGTCCGCCGCGCCGCCCGCCGGCTCGTCGACCGTGGCGAGATCGACATCGTGCAGGGCGGCCAGATCGTCGACCCGTCGCGCGCGAAGGGCCCGATCCGCCTCCGCCGCCGCCCCGGCGGGCCCCTGTCGCCCGGCGGCTCCGCCGGTTAGCGTGAGCAGATGCCCAGCAGCGACGCCGTCGTCCTCACCGTCCCCGGATCGCACGGCGACCGCGAGGTCCGCCTCTCGAGCCCCGGGCGAGTCCTCTTCCCCGAGCCCGGCATCACCAAGCGCGAGGTGGCGGAGTACCTGATCGCGGTCGGCGACGCCTTCCTCGCCGCGAACGGCGATCGTCCCGTGTCGCTGCAGCGCTTCTCCTCCGGGATCGACGGCGACCAGTTCTTCTCGAAGAACCCGCCCAAGGGCGCTCCCGAGTACGTCCGCTCCGTCCCCGTCACCTACCCGAGCGGCCGCGTGCACCCGCAGCTCGTCATCGACGAGCCGGCCGTCGCCGTCTGGGCCGCGCAGATGAACACGATCACGTTCCACCCCTGGGCCTCGAAGGCCGGCGACTCCGACCACCCCGATCAGCTCCGCATCGACCTCGATCCCCAGCCCGGGACCGATGCGGCCGACGCCGTCCGCGCGGCGCACGTCCTCCGCGAGGTGCTGCGCGAGGCCGAGCTGGAGCCGTTCGTCAAGACCTCGGGCAACCGCGGCCTGCACGTGTTCGCGCCGATCGAGCCCGAGCACGAGTTCCTCGAGGTGCGACACGCCGTCATCGCCGCGGCGCGCGAGCTCGAGCGCCGGATGCCCGAGCAGGTCACCACGGCGTGGTGGAAGGAGGAGCGCGGCGAGCGCATCTTCGTCGACTTCAACCAGGCGAACCGCGACCGCACCATGGCCGGCGCCTACAGCCCGCGCCCCCTCGCGCACGCCCCGGTGTCCTGCCCGCTCGAGTGGGACGAGCTCGATGGAGTCGACCCGCGGAAGTTCACCGTCCGCACCGTCCCCGAGCGCCTCGCGTCGCAGGGCGACCCGTGGGCGCGGATGCACGACTCTCCCGGCCGGCTCGGGACACTGCTCGAATGGTGGGAGCGCGATGTCGGGAACGGCTTCGGCGAGCTGCCCTTCCCGCCCGACTTCCCGAAGATGCCCGGCGAGCCGCCGCGCGTCCAGCCGAGCCGCGCGAAGAAGCCCGCGGCCGACTGACGCGCCGGAACGTCGGCTCAGCCGAGCACGTCGTCGAGGTCGTAGGCCGTCGGCCGCTCGAGCTGCTCGAAGGTGCAGGAGGCGGCCTCGCGGTCGGGACGCCAGCGCTCGAACTGCACCGTGTGGCGGAACCGCTCGCCCTCCATCTGGTCGTAGCGCACCTCGAGCACCCGGGTCGGCCGCAGCCTGACGAACGTCGTGTCGCGACTGCCCGAGAAGCGGCTCCGCTCGCCGTCGCCGCGCACCGGATCGCCCGCCTCGTCCCGCTCGACGACGTCCGCGAGCTCCTCCACCAGCTCCACCCGTCGAGCGTCGGTGAAGGCGGAGGCGCCGCCCACCTGCCGGAGGTTCCCGTCGGCGTCGTGGAGGCCGAGCAGCAGCGAGCCGAGTCCCGGCTTCGACGTGTGCTCGCGGTAGCCGATCGCGATGACGTCGGCCGTGCGGTGGTGCTTCACCTTCAGCATCGACCGCTTGCCGGGGGCGTAAGGCGCGTCGAGGGCCTTCGCGACGACTCCGTCGAGCCCCGCCCCCTCGAAGCGGTCGAGCCAGTCCCGCGCGAGAGCCTCGTCGGCGGTGGTGCGTCCGAGGTGCAACGGAGGCGCCACGCCGTCGAGCAGGCCGGCGAGCGCCGCACGCCGCGCCGAGTAGGGCTCCTCGAGCAGGCTCCGGCCGTCGACGGCGAGCAGGTCGAACGCGACGAGCATCGCCGGAGTCTCTGCCGCGAGGGTGGCGACCCGGCTGGCGGCGGGGTGGATGCGCTGCGAGAGCAGCTCCCAGTCGAGCCGCTGCGCGCCGCGGTCACCGGTCGCGAGCACGATCTCGCCGTCGAGCACGCAGCCGTCGGGCAGGAGGTCGAGGAACGCGGCCACCAGCTCGGGGAAGTAGCGGGTCAGCGGCTTCGAGCCGCGGCTGCCGATCTCGCAGCCGCCGTCGGCTCGCGAGACGATCGCCCGGAACCCGTCCCACTTCGGCTCGTAGGAGAAGCCGCCCGGCACGCTGTCCTGGGCGGGGACCACGGGCACCGCCTTCGCCAGCATCGGGGCGATCGGGAGGGCGAGAGGGAGGTCCATCTCCCGATCATGGCGGGCGGATGCGACGCCCGCACCCCCCTGTTGGGCGACGTGGCCGGAGGCGACACGCCGTATCGAGTGGTGAAGTGGGTTCGTTTCGCGCCATCACACCCGGGAGACTGGGGCGATGCACAGGTGGGGACGACGATCCGGATCGCAGGGTGGACCAGACCGGACAGCCGGGGGGCTCCGAAGAGCAGGTATGACCTCCTCCAGTCGGCGCGCGCTCGGACGGGACTCGCGCTGATGCCGCGCGAGACCACCGGCGTCGCACGACGACTGTTCGGACGCATCCGCCGGGACGACGCCCTCGTCGAGCACCACGAGGCGCCCGGCCCGGAGCAGACCGTCCCGCGCCCTCCGTCGCGCGCCGTGTCCGCACAGTCCTCCGGTCTGCTCACCTTCGACGTGTCGGCACCCTCGATCGGCCGCTACTGCGAGCTCGACCCCGACGCCATCGAGTTCCCGCACCCGGCTGTCGCCGACTTCGTTCCCGACCTGTCGCGCCATGCCTCGTCCGGAGGCGCGGCGCCGGTGGCCGCTCCCGATGCCGCTCCTCGCTCGGAGGCGCCGCCCGCTCCCGCACCGCTCTCGAGCTTCGCGCCGCCCGCGCCGCTCTCGAGCACAGCGCCGCCCGCGCCCCGGTCGGCGCTGTCCGCCGTGTCGGCGCAGGAGGAGGCCGCGGCCGCCGAGCGCGCCGCCGTGGTGCAGCGCATCGCCGAGCGACTGGCCGAATCCAAGCGCGCCGCCGAGGCCGAGCGCGCGGGGGAGGCGCAGCCTCTCGCCGTGGCGGGGCACGTCGCCGATACCGAGCGCTCTGCAGAGGCCGAGCGTGTCGCGGAGGCTGAGCGTGTCGCGGAGGCTGAGCGTGTCGCGGAGGCCGACCGAGCCGCGGAGGCCGAGCGTCTCACCGAGGCCGCGCGTGCCGCGGAAGCCGAACGTCTCGCGGAAGCCGGGCGTCTCGTCGAGGCCGAGCGTGTCGCGGAGGCTGAGCGTGTCGCGGAGGCCGAGCATGTCGCGGAGGCTGAGCGTCTTGCGGAGGCTGAGCGTCTTGCGGAGGCTGAGCGTCTTGCGGAGGCTGAGCGTCTTGCGGAGGCTGAGCGTCTTGCGGAGGCTGAGCGTGTCGCGGAGGCTGAGCGTGTCGCGGAAGCTGAGCGTGTCGCGGAGGCTGAGCGTGTCGCGGAGGCTGAGCGTCTCGCGGAGGCTGAGCGTGCCGCGGAGGCCGAGCGTCTCGCGGAGGCCGAGCGTCTCGCGGAGGCTGAGCGTCTCGCCGAAGCTGAGCGTCTCGCGGAGGCTGAGCGTGCCGCGGAGGCCGCGCGTCTCGCGGAGGCTGAGCGTCTCGCCGAGGCCGCGCGTCTCGCCGAGGCCGCGCGCACCGCCGATGCCGCGCGCACCGCCGACCTCGCGAGCGCAGCCGAGCTCGAGCGCGCCGCCGCCGCGCGCGCCCGAGACGACGAGCCACTCGACGCCTCCGCCCCCTCCGCCTTCGAGCGCCCCGCCCCGACCGTCCCGCTGAGCGCCCCCTCCCTCGCCGCCGTGTCGACGTTCGGAGTGGCGCCCGCCATCGGCGAGGTCTGCGCCCTCGACCCCGACGCGATCGAGTTCCCCCACCCGGCCGTCGCGTCCTTCGTGCCGGCGACCATCCACCACCGGCCCTCCGAGCCCTCGCGATCCTTCGTGTCCCGGAAGGATGCGGCCGCTTCTGCCGCGCTCGCCGAGACTCCGCAAGACCCCTTCGACTCCGTCCTCCTCGACGACCGACCTCCCGCGCCGCCGACGTATCCCGAGCATCTGCTGAACCTCGCCGACGCTCCGGACAATCAGAACGACGAGCCCGCTGCCGAGGAGCGCGCCCCGCGCTCGCGTCGCGGTCTGCTCGCGGTCGGGATCGGCATCGGAGCCGCGGTCCTCGTCGTCGGAGGTGCGCTCGTCGCCGTTCCGCTGCTCTCGCAGGGCGGTTCCGCCGACCCCGCCCCCGCCGCCGACCCCGGCACCACGGCCGCCGCCGTCGACTGGATCGCCTCCTCGCTCGACCCGTCGGCGGTGCTGCTGGTCCAGGACGACCTCGTCGACCAGGTCAGCGACGGAGGGTTCTCCTCCGACACGATCGTCTCCGAGTCCACCCTCGCCGCCGCGGCGCCCGACTCGGCGTGGCGGGCGGCCGACTACGTCCTGGCCACGCCCGCGCTGACCGCGACGGCGACCGGAGAGGTCTCGACCGCCCTCGAGAATTCGGAGCCCGTCGCGCAGTTCGGCGGCGGAGACTCCACCGTCGAGGTCCGGCGCGTCCTCGACGAGGGTCTGGAGGCGGCGGCCGCCGATGCGGCCGTCCTGACCGCGGCGCGGGCGTCCGCCGGTGCTCAGCTCGCCGCGAACCCCGCCCTCACCACGACCCCGGCCGCCCGCGCCCTGCTCGAGGAGGGGCGCGTCGACTCCCGGCTGCTCCTGCTCCTCGGTCAGCAGCTGGCCGCCTCCCCGCTCTCGGTCGCCGACTTCCCCTCCGGCGCGAACGAGACGGAGGGAGTCCGTCACCGCCTGCTCCTCTCCGGCTACAACGGCGCCGGCATCCCGGCCGACGCCACTGCGACCGCCGACGCCACGACGTGGCTCGGCAGCCAGACCGGCGACTTCGTCCCCCGCTCCGTCGACTCCAGTGCAACGGGACTGCTCGTCACCCTGGACGTCGGCGAGCCCGCCGGACTCCTCCCGAACGCCCCGTAGCGCCACCCCACCCGAAGGACACCCCATGCACACGCTCGCCCGCTCCGCCCGCTCGCCCCGCCGCTTCTCGCGGATGGCCGTCGGGTTGGTCGCGGCGGCCGCGCTCGCTGCACTGGGTGCGGCGCCGGCGTCCGCGGCGGAGGCGGCGCCGGGCACGGGCTGGGTGCGCGTGGCTCATCTGTCACCCGACACGAAGTCGGTCGACGTCACCCTGACCGCCCTCGCAGGCGGAGGCGCGGCCTTCGAGCTCGACAACGTCGCGTACGGCGCGGTCTCGCCCTACTGGACGCTGCAGCCGGGCACCTACGTCGTGTCGATGGTCCCCTCCGACGCTCCCGACGGGTCCGCCCCGGTGATCCAGCAGTCCGTCGACGTCTCGGCCGGCACCCCGCTCACCGTCGCCGCTCTCGGCCGGAACGCCGTCCTCAGCACCACCGTCTTCACCGACGACCTGACCGCGCCGGCCGACGGTCAGGCGCGGGTGCGCGTCATCCAGGCCTCGACCACCGCCTCGCAGGTCGACGTCGTCACCACCACCGGAGCGATCCTCGCGAGCGATGCGCAGCAGGGCACGGCGACGCCGTACAAGAACGTCCCCGCGGGGCCCTGGAGCCTCGACCTCAGCACCACCTCGGCCACGGCGAAGGCCGATCTCGACCTCGCGCCCGGCTCGGTCGCCTCGCTGTTCGTCCTCGACGACGCCACCGGCGGTCTCGTCGTCTCGCCGGTGCTCGACTCCGCCGCGGTCGGCGACCTGCCCACCGGCGGCATCCAGACCGGAGGCGGCGCCACGGCCGTCCACGTCTCGTCCGCCCAGCCCCCGGTCATGACGGGCGTCCTCGGCATCGGCGCGGTCCTCGCCCTGATCGCCGCCGCCGTCGTCGTCCTCTCGCGGCGGAGCGCGGCGAGCGGACGCTGATGCGCCGGACACCGGCGGTCGCGACCGCCGCCCTGATGCTGCTGCTCGCGGGCTGCGCGGCGGCGCCTCCGGCCGCGCCTCCCGCCGAGCCCCGCGAGACGACGGCCGCCGTCGCTCCGAGTGCGACCCCCGGTCCGGCCGACGCGGGGGGTCTGCAGGATCCGGTCGCCGGCTCCGCCACCGTGCGCTCGAGTCTCGTGCCCGAGCGCGTGATCATCCCCGCCCTGGGCGTCGACTCGAGCCTCGAATCACTGACCCGCGACGAGACCGGCTGGATCCAGCCGCCCGAGCTCGTCGACGAGGCCGGCTGGTACCGCGACGGCGTGGTGCCGGGCGACATCGGCCCGTCCGTCATCGCGGGTCACGTCGACTCGCGGATCGGGCCCGGCGTGTTCCTGCGCCTGTCCGAGCTCGCCCCCGGCGACACGGTCGACGTCGTCCTCTCGGACGGGAGCACGCGCACCTTCTCGGTCACCGGATCGGTGACGGTCCCGAAGGAGGACTTCCCGACCGAGGACGTCTACGGTCCGACCCCGACCGCGCAGCTGCGGTTGATCACCTGCGGAGGCGTCTTCGACGACTCCTACGGCCACTACGTCGACAACGTGGTGGTCTCGGCCGTGCGCGTTCCGTGAGGAGCGGGTTCCGGCGACTCGCAGCCGTCTCGGCGTTTCGGCGCGTACCCTCCGGGGGTATGAGCACCTCCTGGAAGCGCTGGACCCCGTTCGCCGCCGTACCCCTGGTCGTCGTCGCCGCGGCCGTCGCCCTTCCCCTGTCGGCGAGCGCCGCCGGGGACCTCCCCGAGAAGTCCGCCTCCGAGCTGCTGGCGTTCGTCGCCGAGAACGACGTGACCGCGTTCTCGGGCGAGATCGAGCAGACCTCCGACCTCGGGCTCCCCGACCTCTCCGCCCTCGGCGGATCGACCGGCTCCGACACCGCATCGCCGACCGACTCCCTCCTCGAGCTCGCGACCGCGTCGCACCAGGCCCGCGTCTTCGTCGACGCCGAGCAGGGCGCGCGGCTGCAGATCCTCGACCGCCTCGCCGAGCGCGACATCGTCGCGTCCAAGGGCGACGGCGTCTGGATCTACGACTCCGCCGAGAACACGGCCACCCACATCCTGCCCTCCGGCGACGCGACGGCCGAGGAGTCGGCGCCCGCCGCCGAGGTGCCCACCCCGTCCAGTACCGCTGAGCAGATCCTGGCGTCGATCGACCCGACGACGAGCGTCGCGGTCGGCTCCGACGTCAGCGTCGCCGGTCGCGACGCCTACGAGCTCGTGCTCACCCCGCGCGAGCCCGGCACCCTGGTCGGCTCGGTCACCATCTCGGTCGACGGCGAGACCGGGCTGCCCCTCGGTGTCGCGGTGACCGCTGTCGGCGGCACGGCCCCGGCCTTCAGCGTCGCGTACTCGAGCATCGACTTCGACGCTCCGGACGCCGCCATGTTCAGCTTCTCGGCCCCCGAGGGCGCGACCGTGACGGAGGAGACGGCCCCCGGCCACGACACCTCCGCCGCTCCCGAGACCGCGGCGCCCGACGCGAGCGCTCCCACGGACTCCGATGTCACGACCACCGGCACCGGCTGGGCCACCGTCGTCGAGCTCCCCGCCGGCGACGCCGAGTCGCTCGGCGCCCTCGACTCCGTCACCACCGCCGTCGACGGCGGCCGGGTGCTCTCCTCGGCCCTGCTGAGCGTGCTGGTCACCGACGACGGCCGCGTCCTCGCCGGAGCGGTCCCGACCGACGCCCTGCTCGACGCTGCCGCCGGGCGGTGACGACCGGCGAGCTCGCGGTCGAGACCCGCGGTCTCACCAAGCGCTTCGGGCGACAGGAGGCGGTGTCGGGTCTCGATCTGGCAGTGCCGCGAGGAGCCGTCTTCGGCTTCCTCGGCCCGAACGGCTCGGGCAAGACCACGACGATCCGGATGCTCCTCGCCCTCGCGTCGCCGACGGAGGGGAGCATCACGGTGCTCGGCTCGGCCATGCCGCGACGCGCGGCCGACGTCCTTCCCCGCGTCGGCGCCCTGGTCGAGGGCCCGGGCTTCTACCCGTTCCTCTCGGGCGCCGCGAACCTCCGCCGCTTCGACGCGGCCGAGCCCGGCACGTCGTCGCGCACCCGTGATGTCCGCGCGAAGGAGGCGCTCGCCCGCGTCGGCCTCTCGGCCGCGGCCCGCAAGAAGGTCGGCTCGTACTCGCTCGGCATGAAGCAGCGCCTCGGCATCGCCGTCGCCCTGCTGTCACCGCGCGATCTCATCGTGCTCGACGAGCCGACGAACGGACTCGACCCGCAGGGCACGCGCGAGGTCCGCTCGCTGGTGCGCGGACTGAACGAGGACGGCACCACGGTCCTCGTCTCGAGCCACCTGCTCGCCGAGATCGAGCAGCTCTGCACGCACGCCGCCGTGATGCGCACCGGTCGCCTCGTCGCGCAGGGCGGGCTCGACGAGCTCCGCGGCGACGCCGCATCGATCGAGCTGCTCACTCCCGACCCCGAGCGCGCTGTCGGCGAGCTCGCCGCGCGAGGGCTGCAGCCGCGGGTCACGCCCGCCGCGCACCCCATCGATCCGCCGCTCGTGGTCGCCGGGCTCCCCGCGGGCACGGCACCGGAGGCGCTCGTCGCCGGTCTGGTCGCCGCCGACGTCCGCGTGCGCGGCTTCGCGGTCCGCCGGCCCTCCCTCGAGGAGCGCTTCGTCGAGCTGACGGGGGAGGGCTTCGATGTCGAACGCTGACGTCGCGCGCCGGCGCGGTGGCGTCGGCTCGCTGCTCGTCTCCGAGCTCGCCCTGCTCTTCCGCCGCCGACGCACGTGGGCACTCCTGGCAGCTCTCGCGGCCATCCCCATCCTGCTCGCCGTCGCGGTGCGCCTGTCGGGCAGCGAGGGCGGTGGACCCTCCTTCGTCGGTGCGATCGCGGGCAACGGGCTCTTCGTCGGCTTCGCGGCGATCACCGTCGCGGTCCCGCTGTTCCTCCCGCTGACCATCGGCGTCGTCGCCGGCGACGCGATCGCGGGGGAGGCGTCGCTCGGCACGCTCCGCTACCTGCTCGTCACCCCGGTCGGGCGGGTCCGACTGCTCGCGGTGAAGTTCGCGGCGTCGGTGGCGTTCTGTCTCGCCGCGGCCCTGACCGTCATGGTCGTGGGCATCGTGATCGGCCTCGCCCTGTTCCCGGCCGGCCCCGTCACGCTGCTCTCGGGCAGCACCGTCCCGCTCGGCGATGCGATCGGGCGCGCAATCGCCATCGCGGTCTACGCGGCGCTCTCGCTGGTCGGCCTCGCCGCGATCGGACTCTTCATCTCGACGCTGACCGATGTGCCGGTCGGGGCGATGGCGGCCACCGTGGTCGTCTCGATCGCCGCGCAGATCGTCGGCTCGCTCTCGCAGCTCGACGCGCTGCACCCCTTCCTGTTCACGGACCGCTGGTTCGACTTCGCCGATCTGCTGCGCGACCCGATCGCCTGGGGCTCCCTCGGCGAGAACGCGCTCCTGCAGCTCGCGTACGTCGCGGTGTTCGGCTCGCTGGCCATCGGGCGCTTCACGACGCGCGACGTCCTGTCCTGAGGGCTCCACCACCGAGGCCGCCCTCCCGCGTCGGCGGTGAGGGCGGCCTCGGTGGTCGATCGGGCGTCAGGCCTGGGGTGCGACGCCGAAGCTGACGGAGCCCGACTCGTCGACCTGGGCGTCGAGCACCTTGTCGTCGAGCGCGGCCGAGGCGACGACGTCGAGGAACACGCGCGCGCCGTCCTGCTCGACGACGGCGTCGGTCGTCTCGGGGGCCGCCGCGACGGTGACGGCGAGGTTGCGGGCGTCGAGGTCGTCGCCGCTGATGCGGAGACCGCCCTCCGCGGGCACCTCGGTCTGGCTGGTGATGGTCGTGACGATCGAGCTGGCACTGTCGGTGAGGGTGAGCATCGTGTCGTTCCTTCCGTCCGGGATCGATGAGGGAGCCACGATGCCGAGGTCCCGACCGCATCTCAAGGCGCGCTCCCCGACGCGGAGGCGATGCACACCTCGCTGCAAGGCGCCGCGGTGCCTGCCACACTGACCGGATGCACCCCGCCGACGCCTGCCCCTGCGGAAGCCGCCGCCATTACGCCGACTGCTGCCGGCCCGCGCACCTCGGCGAGACTCCGTCGCCGACCGCGGAGCGCCTGATGCGCAGCCGCTACAGCGCCAACGTGCTCGGCAGCGCCGCCTACCTCCTCGCGAGCTGGCACCCCTCGACCCGGCCGCCGCGGGTCGACCTCGCCGACGACGTGCGCTGGCGGCGGCTGCAGATCGTCGACACGTCGTTCGGAGGCGAGGACGACGAGGAGGGACTGGTCGAGTTCCGCGCGTCCTACCGCTCGGCCCAGGGCGCCGGTCTCGTGCACGAGCGCAGCCGCTTCCTCCGCGAGGACGGTCGCTGGTACTACGTCGACGGCGATCTGCTCGACGGCGTGTGATGCGGCCAGGACCGTCCTACCCTGGAGTCATGGCCAAGGAGTTCCGCCGGGCGGACGACGCGTCGCGCTACGAGCTGCACCTCGACGGGACGCTGGTGGGCGTCCTCGACTACCGCGAGAACGACGAGAGCGTGTCGCTGGTGCGCTCGTTCACCTCGCCGCCGTTCCGCGGGCGCGGGCTGGCGGGCGAGCTCGTGGCCTTCGCGGTCGACGACATCGAGTCCTCCGGCGAGCGCTCGGTCGTGCCGATGTGCTGGTACGTCGGGCAGTGGTTCGACGAGCACCCCGAGAAGTCCGGGCTCCTGAGTCGCGGCACCACGGCCTGAGCGTCAGGTCGTGACGATCGGCTCCACGTCGGCGAGGTCCGGCCCGAGACCTATGTCGACAAGGTGGATCCGGCCCGCGTAGGAAGAGCCGGGCGGCAGCAGCAGGCCCGCCTTGATCGCCCCGAACGTCACCGTCAGGTCGGCGCGCAGCACCGTCGGATCGGGCACCGCCCCGTCGTCCGGCCCGATCCCGCTCGGCAGGTCGACCGCCACGACGGTCGGCGGTGACTCGCGCCGGGAGACGTAGTCGATGACGACGGCGACGACCTCGCGAGCCCGACCGCGGAGGGCCGGAGCGGCCGTCCCGATGCCGAGGATCCCGTCCACGATGACGTCGGCCCGGGCGACCGCGGCGGCGAGCGCGTTGGCATCGCCGGCGCTCACGGTGGCGCAGCCCTCGTCGAGCGCGATGGCGAACCCGCGCGGGTGGGCCTTCTCGCCGGTCAGCACGAGGGTCACGTCGCTCCCGGAGGCGGCGATCTCGGCGGCCGCGTAGAGCGCGTCCCCGCCGTTGTTGCCTGGCCCGACCAGCACGAGCACACTGCCCGCGCCGCGCCTCTCGGGCCGGGCGGCGAGAACCGCCCGCAGCTCGCGCGCCAGCCCGCCCGCCGCCCTCTGCATCAGCGGTTCGCGCCGCGCCAGATGCGGCGCCTCGGCGGCCCGCACCTGCGCGGAGGAGTATCCCTCGGCCATCGACCCAGTGTCGGCCTCCGTCGCCGGTTCAGCAACCCGCACGCTGGTCGAGCAGGCGGCGTATCGAGCGGCGAAGCCGCTTCGCGTCAGGGTGGGGAGGGACAAGAGGGCGCCCATCGCCATCCCTGCTGGTCGAGTAGCCGCCGTAGGCGGCGTATCGAGACCCACCAGCGTCAGCAGATCAGGCTTCGGCTCTTGTCTTCTGACGGACGTGGATCTCGAGACGCCCGCTCAGCCGGCTGCGGGCTCGATCAGCGAGGGGTG
The DNA here is from genome assembly GCF_009807175.1 of Rathayibacter sp. VKM Ac-2803. Taxonomy (NCBI): domain Bacteria; kingdom Bacillati; phylum Actinomycetota; class Actinomycetes; order Micrococcales; family Microbacteriaceae; genus Rathayibacter; species Rathayibacter sp. VKM Ac-2803. Next base: position 2,170,710 of record NZ_WUCD01000001.1, read on the forward strand.
CGGGGCGCGGGAGGAGGGGGCATCCGCCGTCACGACTCCTGGACCGCGCGGTCCGCCTCCTCGACGATCGACCGCATCGCCCGCTCCGCGGCGGCGGCGTCGCCCTCGGCGACCGCCGTCGCGACCGCGCGGTGCAGGCGCACCGCCTCCGAGTCGGCCTCGCGCGGCATGAGCGCATTGCGCGTGCGCCCCGCCAGGACCTCCGACACCAGATCGGCGAGCTGCGCGAGCAGCGGGTTCCCGGAGGCGCCGAGCAGCGTCCGGTGGAAGAGCGTGTCGGCCGCGAGGTAGGCGGCCTGGTCGGCCGAGTGCGCCTCCGCCGCCATCGCGCGGACCGCCTCGACCAGCGTCGACCGGTGCTCGGGAGTGGCGTTGACGGCCGCGAGCCGTGCCGCCAGCGGCTCGACTCCGAGGCGCAGCTCGCTGAGGCGGTGCAGCTGCAGCTGCCGGTCGGGGCCGTCGAGACTCCACGCGATCACCCGCGGGTCGAGGGCGTTCCAGCACTCCCGGGGCTGCACGCACGTCCCGGCCCGCCGCCGCGAGACGATCAGCCCGAGCGACTCGAGGACGCGGACCGCCTCGCGCATCACCGAGCGCGAGACTCCGCTGCGCTCGGCGCGATCGTCGGCGCTGAACGCGGTGCCGGGCGCCAGCTCGCCGCGCACGATCTGCGACCCCAGCTCGTCGAGGATCGAGGAGTGCAGGGAGGGCGACGGCGCGGTCATGCGATCAGTATTCCGGACGGAGGGTGGCGATCCGCCTAATCGTCCGACATAATCGAGCAGCAATCTGGTTATGTCGGACATATTGTCCGCGAATCGTCGGACCGACCAAGGACGCTCATGACACCGACTCTTCCCACTCTGCTCCGCGCCGCGGGCGAGACCGAGGCCGCGACCACGGCACCGCAGGGGCAGCGCATCGCCGCCGCGATCCTCGGCATCGCGGTGATCGTCGTGCTGATCACCTGGCTCAAGCTGCACCCGTTCGTCGCCCTGCTGATCGGCGCGCTGACCACGGGACTCGTCGCCGCGATGCCGGCCGCCGACGCCGTCGCGAGCTTCGCGCTCGGCTTCGGCAACACGATGGGCGGCGTCGGCATCCTGATCGGCCTCGGCGCGATGTACGGCAAGCTCCTCGCCGACTCGGGCGGCGCCGACCGCATCGTCGACACCCTGGTCGCCCGCGCGAGCACGCGGGCGCTGCCCTGGATGATGGGCTTCGTCGGCGCGCTGATCGGCCTGCCGATGTTCTTCGAGGTCGGACTCGTCCTCCTCATCCCGGTCGTCATCCTGGTCGCCCGCCGCAGCGGACTTCCGCTGATGACGATCGCCATCCCGACCCTCGCCGGCCTGTCGGTCATGCACGGCCTCGTGCCGCCGCACCCGGGCCCGCTGGTCGCGATCGACGCGCTCGGCGCCAACCTCGGCGTGACGCTCGCGTTCGGCGTCCTCGTCGCGATCCCGACGGTCGTCGTCGCAGGCCCCCTCTTCGGCCGCCTCGCCGCGAAGTGGGCGCCGGTCGAGACTCCTCCGCTCTTCGGCGAGGGTGCGGGAGACGCCCGCGCGCACCGCCCCGGCTTCGTCGCGGCCGTCGCGAGCATCCTGCTCCCCGTCGTGCTGATGCTCGGGAAGGCCGTCGCCGACATCGCGGCGCCCGGCTCGACCGACGCCTGGAAGGCGCTCCTCGACTTCCTCGGCACCCCGACCATCGCCCTCGCCATCGCCCTGCTCGCCGGCTTCGTCCTGCTCGGCCGCGGCGGGCGGATGGACCGCGCCGAGCTGCAGACCTCGCTCTCGAGCGCACTCCCGCCGATCGCGGGCATCCTGCTGATCGTCGGTGCGGGCGGAGGCTTCAAGCAGGTCCTCGTCGACACCGGCATCGGCAGCGTGGTCGCCCAGCTCGCCGAGGGCAGCGGCGCCTCGGCCCTGCTGCTCGCCTGGCTGGTCGCGGTCGTCATCCGCGTCGCGACCGGCTCCGCGACCGTCGCCACGGTGACCGCCGCGGGCATCCTGCAGCCCCTGACCGAGTCGATGGACGGCCCGATGGTCGCCCTGATGGTGCTGGCGATCGGCGCCGGCTCCGTGTTCCTCTCGCACGTCAACGACGCCGGCTTCTGGCTCGTCAAGGAGTACCTGGGCCTCAGCATCGGGCAGACACTGAAGACATGGACCGTGATGGAGTGCCTCGTGTCGGTGACCGGTCTCGCCGGGGTCCTGATCATCGGGCTGTTCGTGGGGGGTCTGTGATGGCCCGCGACAGCGCAGGCACCGTCCGCGCGATCGTCGTGATGGGCGTCTCCGGCAGCGGCAAGTCGACCGTCGCCGCGCTCCTCGCGGGGCAGCTCGGCTGGAGCTTCCTCGAGGGCGACGACCTGCACCCCCAGGCCAACGTCGACAAGATGGCGGCCGGCACTCCGCTCACCGACGACGACCGCGCGCCGTGGCTCGCCGAGATCGCCCGGACCGTCGACGAGCGGATCGAGGCGGGCGGCTCCGTCGTGATCACCTGCTCGGCGCTGCGCCGGCGGTACCGCGACGTCCTGCGCCGACCCGACCTGGTCTTCGTGCACCTGTCGGGCTCGCGCGACGTCGTCGCCGGCCGGCTCGCCTCGCGCCTCGACCACTTCATGCCGAGCACGCTGCTCGACTCGCAGTTCGGCACCCTCGAGCCGCTCGGTGACGATGAGCGGCACCTGACCGTCGACGTCGGTCGCCCCCCGGAGGAGGAGGTCGCCGAGATCGTCGAGACGCTCGGCCTGCGCTGAGCGCCGCTAGGGCCTGTTGAACACGAGACCGCCGTCGCGAGCACGGTCTGATCGTGCGAGCTGCAAGGAGCGGATCGAAGGCCCATGCGGGGCATGGGACGAGATTCGCGACGCCGCAGATCGTGCGATCAGGCCGAGCGGAGCACGCGGGATCGTGTTCAACAGGCCCTAGGCGAGCAGCTCGGCGAGGTCGGCGACCGGCAGGTCGAACGCCGCGGCGACGGCCTCGTTGACCACGCGTCCGTCGTGCGTGCTGAGCCCCTTCGCCAGTGCCGGATCCGCCGCCAGGGCGCCCTTCCAGCCGCGGTCCGCGAGCGCGACGACGTAGGGGAGCGTCGCGTTGGTCAGGGCGCGGGTCGAGGTCTCCGGCACCGCGCCGGGCATGTTCGCCACGCAGTAGTAGACGCTGTCGTGCACGGCGAAGACCGGGTCGTCGTGCGTGGTCGGGCGCGAGCCCTCGAAGCAGCCGCCCTGGTCGATCGCGATGTCGACCAGCACCGAGCCGGCCTTCATCGTCGCGACCATCTCGTCGGTCACGAGCTTCGGTGCCTTGGCCCCGGGGATGAGGACGGAGCCGATCACGAGGTCGGCCTCCCTGATCTGCGCGGCGATCTCGTAGGTCGAGGAGGCGCGGGTCTGGATGCGCCCGTCGAAGCGGTTCTCGAGCTCGCGGAGGCGGGGGAGCGAGAGGTCGACGATCGTCACGTCGGCGCCCATCCCGAGCGCGTTCGCCGCGGCGTGCTCGCCCGCGACGCCTCCGCCGATGACGACGACCTTCGCCTTGGGCGTGCCGGGCACCCCGCCGAGGAGGGTGCCGCGCCCGCCCGCGGCGCGCATGAGGTGGTAGGCGCCGACGGTGATCGACAGGCGTCCGGCGACCTCGCTCATCGGCGAGAGGAGGGGGAGCTGGCGGTTCGGCAGCTGGACGGTCTCGTAGGCGATCGCGGTGGTGCCGGCGGCGAGCAGCGCCTCCGTGCACGCGCGGGAGGCGGCGAGGTGCAGGTAGGTGAAGAGCACCTGGCCCGAGCGCATCCGCGGGTACTCGGTCTCGATCGGCTCCTTGACCTTCAGCACGAGGTCGGCCTCGCCCCAGACCTCGTCGGCGTCGGCGGCGATCCGCGCGCCCGCCGCGACGAAGTCCTCGTCGGACAGCCGGGAGCCGAGGCCCGCACCCGACTGCACGAGCACCTCGTGCCCGCGACGCACCAGCTCGTGCACGCCGGCCGGTGTCGCGGCGACGCGGTTCTCGTTGTTCTTGATCTCGGTGGGGATGCCGATGCGCATGACGACTCCTGTCCAGTCGAACCGCCGGGCGGCGGTCGGCGCCGATCCTGCGCCGGCACTGCCCCTATCGTGCGAAGATCGTGTTTCCTGCGCGTGACGTTCCGCAGGATCGTTCGATTCGGTCTCCTCTTCCGCAGGATCGCCGATGCAGAGGCAGGAGACCCGCGTGCGAGCGAAGGATCTGCACGACCTCGGCGACCTCGACACGGTCGACCGCGCGCTGGTGCGCCTGCTCCGCGCCGACGCGCGCACGCCGAACAGCCGTCTCGCCGAGCAGGCGGGCATCGCCCCGTCGACCTGCGTCTCGCGCGTCCGATCCCTGGTCGACCGCGGGATCATCACGGGCTTCACCGCCGAGCTCGACCCGGCGGCCCTCGGGCTCACGCTGCAGGCGCTGATCAGTGTCGGCATCCGGGTCGGTCAGCGCCAGGCGATCACGCGGTTCGCCGACGAGATCCGGGCGCTCCCCGAGGTCGTGCAGCTGTTCTTCCTGGGCGGCTCCGAGGACTTCATCATCCATGTGGCCGTCCGCGACTCGAACGACGTGCGCGACTTCGTCGTGTCGAACCTGTCGGCGCACCCGGCGGTCGCCTCGACGCGCACGAGCATCGTGTTCGACCATCACCGCAAGGGGCCTGCCGTCCCGGAGTAGGGCCGGGTCACCAGGCGTAGATCCGGGAGATGATCTCGGGTCGAGGGTGCTGAGACGGCCCCGGGAAGCTGATGACGACGGGCAGGCCGTCCGGTCCTTCGCCCTCGACCAGGGTGAAGCCGTCGAGCTCTCGGCGCGAGACCCGAGTCGACCTCTCGCGCAGCAGCTCCTCGCAGCGATCGAGCTCGGCCGGGTCGGATGCGGTCCAGATCAGGTACTGGATGCCGACGGCGCCGAGCGGGTGCTGGTCGCGATCGCCGACGGCGCGGAGGTAGAGCTGGTCCTTCTCCGGTCCGACGAGCAGCGCCGCTGACGGGGTCCGCACGGAGGTCCGTGCGGTGAGCAGCTGCTCGTAGAAGTGGACGCTGGCGTCGAGGTCGGTCACGAACATCACGGCGGAGGCGAGCTTCACGGCCTGATCGCCCCGACCACGGCATCGGGAGCCGCGACGCGCACGGTACAGCCCGCCGGGATGATGGCGACGGCGGTGTGCATCCGCATCACCACCGCGTGGTCGGTGCTCTCACCGGCGCTGGTGCGGGAGAGATCGTCCGTGCCCAGCACGAGGAGGCCGGCGCCGCCGGCGGTCGCGAGGAGACCCTGCACCGTCTCACCGTGCGCGAACCGGAGGGTGACCGCGAGGCCGGGATACCGCTCTCGGAGGGGCGCGATGACGCCGGCGGCCTCGAGTCGCCTGCCGTCGAGCTCCTCGTCGAACCGGCCCGCGGGAGCGTCGGCCGCGTCCTCCTCGACCGGGTGCAGCCGCCAGCTCCGCGCGACGACGAGCGATTCGGAGCGGCGATCGGCCTCGGCGGCGGCGAACTCGAGCGCGGCCTGCGACGCGGGCGACCCGTCGAACCCGATGACGAAGCCGGGGGCGCCGTGACGAGCGTCGATCGGCACGATGACGACCGGGACGACGCCGCGCTGGCTCAGCGCCATGCCGAGCGAGTGCTCGAAGCGGCCGGGGTGCTCGTTGCGGGTGTCGGTTCCGACCACCAGGAGCGAGCCGTCCCGGCCGCGTCGTTCGAGCTGCTCGACGGGGTCGCCGTGCAGCAGCTCGGCGGTGAAGCGGATGCCGGAGCGGTCCTGCTGGAGCGTCGCGGCGAGGTCGTCGAGTGCGGCCTTCGAGAGAGGGCGCTCGTCGGACGGCCCCGCGACGTGGCAGAGGATCACGTGGCGGTCGAGCAGGTACTCGCGGATGATGGCCCAGTCGAGGGCGGTGCGGGCGGCGGCGGTGCCGGTCCAGGCGACGAGGGTGGTCATGGCGGTCTCCTTCGTGGTCGGCGGATCAGTCGGTGGAGAGCGCGTCGATCGCCACGGTGACGCGCGCAGTGTGCCCGAGCAGCGCACCCCGCGCGCGGGCCCGGTCGAGCTCGGAGGGGCGGGGAGGGCCGTCGACTCCACCGTGCGCGCGTCCCAGCCCCCGGACCAGGGCCGTTGGTCCCGAGATCGAAGCCCGTCCGGGGCCGTGCACCGACGTGCGTCGAGCCTCCGGTGCGCGGTTCGGCACGACCGCGGGACGTTCGGCCCTGTCAGCGTCACCCCGCGCGGGTGACGCTGGAGTGAGCCGGATCCGGCTGCCAGCAAGGGATGCCTGATGAATGCACAGCTCGTCGTCGGATGGGACGGCTCCGCTTCGGCGCGACACGCGCTCGCGTGGGCTCTGGCGCAGACCTCTGAGGAGGCGCAGGCCCGGGGACTCCTCCTCGTCGAGGTCGTCGACGGCCTCGATCGCTTCAGCGGCACCGACTTCAGCGCTGATCCGCGGGCCGCCGAGGCCGTCTCGCTCGAGACCGCGGCCGCCGACGCCGAGCGCGCGCATCCCGGCTCGCGGATCGACACCCGCCTCCTCACCGGCGACCCGGTCGAGCAGCTCGCGCGTCTCGCCGGACCGGACACCCTCCTCGTCGTCGGAGACCGCCGGCGCACCGTGCTCCCGATGCGGGGCGCCTGGAGCGTCGGCGCCCGGCTCGCCGCTCGCGCCGCAGGGCCCGTCGCGATCATCACCCACGACGCGCCGAGCGACGGGACCGGCGTCCTCGTCGGGATCGACGACTCCGACGACGCTCGCGCCGCCCTCGAGTTCGCGGCCGGCTGGGCCGCGCGCACCCGGCAGACGCTGCACGTGCTGCACGCCTGGCGCACCCCGTTCCTCTGGAACGACAGGGTCCCGCACGCGATCCTCGTCGAGGAGGTGGCGGCGCAGCACGCCGAGCTCCTCGCCGACGCGGTCGCCGAGGCGCGGAGGCTGCACCCCGGGCTCGTCGTCGAGGGCATCGAGGTCGACGGAGTCGCCGCCCGCACGCTCCTCGAGGCCGCTCCCGGTCGCGCGCTGCTCGTCGTCGGCGACGGAGGAGTCTCGCGCCTCGAGCGGATGCTGATCGGCTCCGTCGGTCACGACATCCTCGTGAATCTCGCGGTTCCCACCGTGATTATCGGGCGGAAGACCCGCGCTCCGAAGCCGAAGCCCGTCGCCGCGGCGCCCGCGCCGCTGACGGCGCCGACCAGGACGATCGTCGCGTGGGGCGGCGACGAGCCGTCCCGGACCGCCGTCGAGTGGGCCCTGGCCCGCCAGGCCTCCGGCAGCGTCGAGGTGGTCATGATCGCAGACGAGTCGGCCGGCGTCCCCGACCCGGCCGCCGCCGCCGAGGTCGTCGCACTCGACGAGCGCGCCGTCGACCGCCTGATCGAGCAGGTCGGGAGCACGGACGTCGTCCTGCACGGCCGCGTGGTGCGCGGCTCCGTGCTGCACACCCTCGCCGGTCTGACGGATTCCGACACCCTCCTGGTCGTCGGCACCGAGGACCGCGAGGGTCCGCGCCTCCGCTTCGGCCTCTCGGTCGGCGCGCACCTGCCCGCTCTCGCCCGAGGACCGATCGCGATCGTCCCGCGCACGGTCGACTCGTCGCTGCGCGGAGTCGCGGTCGGAGTCGACGGCTCGGCGGCGTCGAACGCGGCGATCGTGGTGGCGGCCGCCGAGGCCGCGCGCCGCGACGAGACCCTGCACCTGGTGCACGCGTGGACGGAGCCGGCCCTCTACGACAGCACGTTCCTCCTCGACGGCGAGTTCATCCGCTCGCTCGAGGCCGACCACTGCGCGATCCTGCACGCGGCGGAGCAGGTGGCCCTGCTGAGCGACGTGCGGATCGAGACCCATCTGGTCGGCGGCGACCCGGCCCACGCCCTCGCCGAGATCAGAGCGGCGATGATCGTGATCGGTACCCGCGGGCTCACGGGATGGCGCCGCCTCCTGCTCGGATCGGTCAGCCGCGACCTGATCCTGAATCTCGACGCCCCCCTCATCGTGGTACGGCATCCGGAGGCCGCTCGGTCGATCAGCAGCCTCGTCCGCGACCGGGCGGTGTCCGCATGAGCGTCCTCGACCTCCCGTCGATCACCTGGCCGTCCCGCACTCCCGAGCCCCTGTCCGAGCGCACGCTCGATGAGCTGGACGCGTGGTGGCGGGCCGCGAACTACCTCTCGATCGGGCAGATCTACCTGCTCGACAACCCGCTCCTGCGCGAACCGCTCGCGGCGGAGCACATCAAGCCGCGCCTGCTCGGGCACTGGGGGACGACTCCGGGGCTCACCTTCGTCTACGCGCACCTCAACCGGGTGATCCGCGAGCGCGATCTGAACGCGATCTTCGTCACCGGGCCGGGACACGGCGGCCCGGGGATGGTCGCCAGCACCTACCTCGACGGCACCTACAGCGAGGTGTACGACGACATCGACCGGAGTGTCGACGGTGTCCGGAAGCTGTTCCGGCAGTTCTCGTTCCCCGGCGGCATCCCCAGCCACGTCGCCCCCGAGACACCGGGCTCGATCCACGAGGGCGGCGAGCTCGGCTACTCGCTCTCGCACGCCTACGGCGCCGTGTTCGACAACCCCGACCTGCTGGTCGCGGCGGTCGTCGGCGACGGCGAGGCCGAGACCGGACCGCTGGCGACGAGCTGGCACTCGAACAAGTTCATCGACCCGCTGCACGACGGCGTGGTCCTGCCGATCCTGCACCTCAACGGGTACAAGATCGCCAACCCGACCGTCCTCGCCCGCATCCCCGAGCGCGAGCTCGAGCAGCTGATGCGCGGTTACGGCCATACGCCGTACCTCGTCTCCGGAGGCTTCGACGGCGAGGATCCGCGCGCCGTCCACCGCCGCCTCGCCACCGCGATGGACCTGGCGCTCAACCAGATAGCCGAGATCAAGGCGGATGCCCTGTCGGGTCGCCTCGACGGTCGGCCCGCGTGGCCGATGATCATCCTCCGCACGCCGAAGGGCTGGACGTGCCCGCCGGTGATCGACGGTCTGCCCGCCGAGGACAGCTGGCGCTCGCACCAGGTGCCGCTGGCGAACGTGCGCGAGCGGCCCGAGCACATCGCCGTTCTCGAGGGGTGGCTGCGCTCCTACCGGCCCGAGGAGCTCTTCGACGAGGCCGGCGCCCCGATGCCGCTCGTCACCGCCCTCGCGCCGGTCGGTGAGCGCCGGATGAGCGCGAACCCCGTCGCCAACGGCGGACTGCTGCGGAAGCCGCTGCACCTGCCCGACTTCCGCGACTACGCCGTCGACGTGCCCTCGCCCGGAGCGACGACCAGCTCGGCGACCACCGTGCTCGGGACGTGGCTGCGCGACGTCATCGTCGCCAACCCGCACGACTTCCGCATCTTCGGACCGGACGAGACCGCGTCGAACCGGCTGCAGGCCGTCTTCGAGGTCACCGACAAGCAGTGGGACGCCGAGGTGCGGGTCGCCGACTTCGACAACCACCTCGCCCGCTCCGGCCGGGTCGTCGAGATGCTGAGCGAGCACCAGTGCCAGGGCTGGCTCGAGGGCTACCTGCTCACCGGCCGCCACGGGCTGATCAACTCCTACGAGGCGTTCGTGCACATCGTCGACTCGATGGTCAACCAGCACGCGAAGTGGCTGAAGTCCTCGCGCGAGATCGCGTGGCGGCGGCCCGTCTCGTCGCTGAACTACCTGCTCAGCTCGCACGTCTGGCGGCAGGATCACAACGGCACCTCGCACCAGGACCCGGGCTTCATCGACCACGTGATGAACAAGAAGTCCGGCATCGTGCGGGTCTACCTGCCGTTCGACGCGAACACGCTGCTCTCGACCTACGACCACTGCCTCCGCTCGGTCGACTACATCAACGTGGTCGTCGCCGGGAAGCAGCAGGAGGCGAATTGGCTGTCGATGCCCGAGGCGATCGAGCACTGCACGCGGGGCCTGGGCATCTTCGCCTGGGCCGGCTCCGAGGTCGCGGGGGAGGAGCCGGATGTGGTTCTCGCCTGTGCCGGCGACGTCCCGACCCTCGAGGTGCTCGCCGCGGTGGCCCTGCTGCGCGCCGAGGTGCCGACGCTGAAGGTGCGGGTCGTGAACGTCGTCGACCTGATGCGCCTGCAGAGCGAGGGCGAGCACCCGCACGGGCTGAGCGACGCCGACTACGACGCCGTGTTCACGACCGACAAGCCGGTGGTCTTCGCGTACCACGGCTATCCGTGGCTGATCCACCGGCTCACCTACCGCCGCCACGGGCACGCGAACCTGCACGTGCGCGGCTTCATCGAGGAGGGCACCACGACCACGCCGTTCGACATGGTGATGCTGAACGACCTCGACCGCTATCGACTCGTCCTCGATGTGCTCGACCGCGTCCCCGGTCTCGCCGCGCGCGAGGCCGTGTTCCGCCAGCGGATGCAGGACGCGCGCCTCGAGGCCCGCGCCTACACCCGCGCGCACGGCGAGGACATCCCCTCCGTCGCCCAGTGGAGCTGGACGGGGAGCGGACCGCAGGGCGCGACGTACCATCGCGCCGACGTGCTCCCGCACGAGCACGAGGCGGCGGAGCGCGCGGCACAACTGCAGTGATCCGGTGCGGCGAGACTCCTCGCTCGGGTGCGGCTCGGGGAGTCGGCGGTACGGCTCGCTGAAGGCGCGCTCGAGTGTCAGAACGGTGGCGGTGCGTCGACGAAGCGGGGTCGCGGGGGAGGATCCGGTGGGCCCGGGAGGACGACGGCGGGTCGAGTGGTGACCCGGCGGCCCGTCGGCGTGGTCCACTCCGCGGTGCCGTCGGGATGGAGGCGGTAGGTCCAGCGGTCGCCGTGGCGGACGTGATGGTGGGCCATGCAGAGGGAAGCCAGGTTGTCGAGGGCTGTCTCGCCCCCGTTCCGCCACTCGACCGTGGGGTCGGCCTCGCTGGTGGAGGCGGGCCGAGTGCAGCCGGGGAACCGGCAGGTCCGGTCCCGCAGCTGCAGGTGGAGGCGCATCCGCGGCGGTGGGACGCGGTGCGTCCGTCCCACGGAGGCCACGGTGCCGGTGTCCGGGTCGGTCAGGATCCGGGTGAAGGAGGCGCCGACGCCGACCAGCTCTCGGGCGATGCCTGCGGGAACGAGGCCGTACCCGTCGAGGTCGGCCGGGGCGTCATCGGCTCCGGAGGCGGTGCTCGCGGCGAGCGTGAGCCGCACCTCGGCCCGCACGCCCGGTACGAACGTCGGCGAGGCCGTCGGCCCGTCGGCGTTCGGGGTGGTGCCGGCGATGTCGCCGTCGCAGAGCAGGTCGGCGAGCGCGTCGGCGCGCAGCTGGGCGAGCGTGCGGTCATCGCCCGAGCTCTCGCCGTCGCGGAGCGACCGGGCGATCCGGTCGAGGCGGTTGTACGCGCCCATCGCTTCAGGCGCGGGCAGCAGTGCGCAGAGCGTCGCCATCCCGTCGATCTCCGGGCTTACCCACACCGCTCGATCCTGCCGGGCGCGGACGTGCCGCACGGCGAGAGGCTCGTCGTGAAGGGCGTCCCTCATCCGCGCCACCGCGCGGCGCAGCTGGGTCGGAGTCCTCGTGAGCGCCATCTCGACCGCACGCTCGTCCAGCGCGCCGCGGGATGCGGCCGGAAGAGAGGCCGCGGCGTCGCAGATCACCTCGACCGCCTCCCACAGCAGCCGGCCCTCGGCGAGCGCCGCCCGCGTGCGGGGCAGGTCCTCGAACAGCAGCTGCGCGAGCTCGAGGGTGCGCGTCACGGCGCGCTCCGTCATCCCCTGGCCGACCGCTAGCTCGGCGCGGATCGACCGCTCGAACAGCTCGTGCGACTCGTTGCGCGACAGGCAGCCGCCCCGGGCGAACGCCTCCGGGATCTCCGACGCCACACCGTAGGCGAGGTGCAGCGCCGCCGCCCGCGCGTACAGCATCTGCGCGGACGTGAACCCCGCACGTGCTGCGAGCTCGGTGAGCGACTCGATCGCACCGAGCCGCTCCGCCACCTCCGGCGAGCTCTTGTCTTCGTCATTCATACGAGTATTGAACCAGGGACCTCCGACACGGAACCGCCCTCACGGCCGGAACCGGACGACCCGCCCGCGATCAGCGCCTGTGGAGGAGCCTCGGGGCCCCGTGACTGATCGCCGGTGATGCCCGGGCGCCCGCACCCGGAACGAGGTCCCGACCGCCGACCGTCGCGGCCCTAGGCGGGGACGACGACAGTCGGCCCGGCGAGGTTCATCAGAACGTCGTGCGTCGTCCGTCCGACCGCCCCGTCGGCGCCCTGCCCGCTCGACGCGGCGAGGACCACGAGAGCACTCGTGGGGGAGGCGTCGGCGAGCGCTACGGCGGCCGGCAGCCGCACCGAGCGCAGGCGGACGCTCAGGCCCGGTGCCGTCGCGATCGCGAGATCCCGAGCGGCGGAGAGGAGGAGGTCCGAGCGATTCGCCGCGTCGACATCGAGGCCGGACACCGCCGCGCTCTCGTCCCCGTGCACGAGGATCAACTCCTCATCGAGCGCCTCGGCCTCCGCCGCGGCGAACCGGACCGCCCGGTCGCTCGAGGGCGCTGCGCCGACCCCGACCGTCACGCCGTGCCGCGCCCGGCCCGACGACTCCGGGATGATGGCGACCGGGCAGAGCGCACCGGCGACGAGGCGCAGGCTCTGCGACCCGAACACGCGCCCGCGGAGGAATCCGGTCTTGTGGCTGCCGACGACGACGATCGCGGCGCCGGCGGAGGCGGTGATCAGCTCCTCCATCGCGTCACCGTCGACCCCGAGCCCGCGCACCGCCGCGACGCCGGGGTGGGATCGGGCGGTCATCACCGCACGGTCGAGGAGGAAGGCGCCGCGGGACGCATCGCCACTCTTCGACACGTGCAGGAGCTCCATCCGCAGGCCGAGACGCGCGGCGCGCTCGATCGCCCAGTGCGTCGCCGCATCGCTCGGCCCAGACCCGTCGACCCCGACGAGAACCGTCTGTGACATCGCGTCACCTCCTGCCTCGAGCCTGGACGGAGCGCGCGGCTCTGCCCAGTGCCGAACGTCCCGCCCAGATGTCGGTCAGCCGTCGATGTGCCACTTCCATTAGTGGATCGCGCCTGATGCGAGGAGGGTGGGGAGGAGTCAGGTCAGCCGACCGAAGGCGGAGCGGAGCAGTCATGCCCCATCTCGACCCCTCGTCCCTCCCCGGACAGGACGGGATCCCGTGGGCCGACGGGACCTCCGGCCGACTCCGCGCCCTCCTCCGCGCCAACCGCGCTGTCGTCGAGGACATCGATCTCCCCGCGGTCCTGCGCCGCATCGTCGACGCCGCCGTCGAGCTCGTCGACGCCCGCTACGGAGCGATCGGCGTCATCGGGAGTGACGGATCCCTGGACGAGTTCATCCACGTCGGCATGGATCCCGAGCGGGTGGAGGCGATCGGGCATCTGCCCGAGGGCCACGGCCTCCTCGGCGCGGTCATCAGCGATCCGCACCCGATCCGGGTCGCCGATCTCGGCGCCGACGCCCGCGCTCACGGATTCCCGGCGGCGCACCCCCCGATGCGGTCCTTCCTCGGGGTGCCGATCCGCGTGCGTGACCAGGTGTTCGGCAACCTCTACCTCACCGACGCCCGCGCCGGCGCATTCACCTCGAACGACGAGCACCTCGTCATCGCGCTCGCCGCGACGGCCGGAGTCGCGATCGACAACGCCCGCCTCTTCGCCGAGACCCGGATGCGGCAGCGCTGGGCGCAGGCCGCCGCCGAGATGACCGCGGCGGTCCTCGCCTCGGACGGTGACGACGTCATCGGCCTGGTCGCCGCCCGCATCCTCGACCTCGCCGACGCCGATCTCGTCGGCGTCGTCTTCCCGACCGAGGATCCCGAGCAGCTGCGCGTCGGCGTCGCCCGCGGCGACGGGGCCGAGGCGTTCCAGGGCCGGCTGATCCCGGCACGCTCCTCCGTCTCGGGCAGCGTCTTCACGGGCGGACAGCCGCGCGTGCTCGACCACCTGTCGACGTTCACGAGCGGAGGGATGCCGACCTCCGGCGGTCCCGTGCTCGCCGTGCCCCTGATCGCCGCCTCCCGATCGCTCGGCGTGCTCGTCGTCACCCGGCGCACGGGCAGGCCGGTCTTCACGGCGGCCGACGTCGAGATGGTGTCCGACTTCGCCTCGTACATCAGCGTCGCGATGGAGCTCTCGTCGGCGCGTGCCGATCAGCAGCGGATGGCGCTCCTCGAGGACCGCGGTCGCATCGCGCGCGACCTGCACGACCACGTCATCCAAGAGCTCTTCGCCACCGGACTCGACCTGCACCAGGCCGCCGGAGCGCTGCCGCCGGGACGCGCGGCGTCGAGGATCGAGCGCGCCGTCGAGAGCCTCGACGAGAGCATCTCCCACATCCGCACCGTCATCTTCGCCCTGAACGCGAGCAGCGACGACACCTCGACGGTCCGGCACCGGATCCTCGACCTGGCCAACGAGCTCTCCTCCGTCCTCGTGCGCACCCCGAACATCAGCTTCGCGGGCGCGGTCGACCTGCTCGTCGTGGACGAGCTCGCGGACGACGTGGTCGCCGTCGCCCGCGAGGCGCTCACCAACATCGCGCGGCACGCCGAGGCCAACATCGTCACGCTGCACCTCACCGCCGCCGACGGCGTGATCGTCCTCGAGATCAGCGACGACGGTCGCGGGTTCACCGGCGGCACCGGTCGGCGCAGCGGCCTCGCCAACCTCCAGCAGCGAGCGGAGGCGCGCGGAGGCACCTTCACGATCACGAGCGTCCCCGGTGACACCCGCGTGCGCTGGAGTGTCCCCTTCCCCCCTCAGTCCGCATCGGAGACCCCGTGACCCGCGTCTTCCTCCTCGACGACCACGAGATCGTCCGCCGCGGTCTGGCGGAGCTCCTCGGCTCCGAGCCCGACCTCGAGATCGTCGGCCAGACCGGTACCGCCGCGTCGGGGCTCCGCGAGATCCTCACGCTGCGGCCCGATGTCGCCGTGCTCGACGTCCGGCTGCCCGACGGCAGCGGGATCGACGTGTGCCGCGACGTGCGCTCGCGCGACCCGCGCATCCGCTGCCTGATCCTCACCGCGTACGACGACGACAAGGCGCTCTACGCCGCCGTCATCGCCGGCGCCTCCGGCTACGTGCTGAAGGACATCCGCGGCAAGGGCCTCATCGATGCCGTCCGTTCCGCCGCCGCAGGCGACATCCTCCTCGAACCGGCGGTCGTCGCCGCCGTCACGGCACGCCTGCGCGGAGAGCACGCCGTCGACCCGCGCCTCGCGGGCCTCAGCGAGCGCGAGCGGCAGATCCTCGCGCTGATCGCCGACGGCCTGACCAACCGGCAGATCGGAGTCGAGCTCTCCCTCGCCGAGAAGACCATCAAGAACTACGTCTCGAGCGTCCTGAGCAAGCTCGGCCTCGAGCGGCGCACCCAGGCGGCGGTGCTGCAGACGGAGCTGCGCCCGCCCGCGTCCAGCTGATCCGAGCGTCCCCGCCGCGATCGATCCGCGACGGACAGTTCGTCCTGAGGCGGATGCACACGCCGTCCGCGACGGATCGGTCCCGTCCCTCGGGAGAGTGACGCCGCCGTCAGGGCGCGTCGCCGATCTGCGGCCGCACGAGGATCTTCACCGCGGTCTCCTTGTGCTCGATGAGGGTGTCGAAGCCTCCGTCGATCAGGCGGTCCAGCGGGATGCGGGCGGTGATGAAGGGCTCCAGGTCGACCTTGCCCGACTGGACGAGGGCGATCGTCGCCGGGTGGTCGTCGACGTAGGCGATCGTGCCGCGGAGGTCGATCTCCTTCAGCACCAGCTTCTGCATGTCGATGCTCGCCCGGGTGCCCCAGATCGAGACGTTGACGACCACTCCGGCGGGCTTGACGGCGTCGATGAGCTGGTCGAGGACGGCGTTGATGCTCGAGCACTCGAAGGCGACGTCCACGCCGTTCCCGTCGGTGAGCTCGTGGACGCGGGCCAGGAGGTCCTCGGTCATCGGGTCGATGACGACGTCGGCGACTCCGGTCTCGCGCGCCTTCTCCTGCCGGGCGGCGCCGGGCTCGGAGATGATCACCCGGACGCCCTCGGCGGTGAGCACCGCGGCGAGCAGGAGCCCGATGGGCCCCGCCCCTCCGATGAGCGCCGTGTCGCCGCGCTGGGCGCCACTGCGGGTGAAGGCGTGGTGCCCGACCGCGAGCGGCTCGATCAGGGCGGCCTGGTCGAGCGGAATGTCCCCGATCGGATGCACCCAGCGCCGGTCGACGACGACCTTCTCGCTGAGCCCACCCCCGCCTCCTGCGAGTCCGATGAAGCCCATGCTGGTGCAGAGCTTGTAGTGCCCGGCGAGACACGGAGCGCAGTGCCCGCAGACGAAGTAGGGCTCGACGACGACGTTCGCGCCGATCTCGAGGTCGGTGACCCCGTCGCCCAGGGCGGTGACGGTGCCGCTGAACTCGTGTCCCATCGTGACCGGCACCTGCTCGTGCGTCAGCGGGTGGGGGTGCCCGGCGGGCGGGATGAAGATCGGGCCCTCGAGGTACTCGTGCAGGTCGGTGCCGCAGATGCCGCACCAGGCGACGTCGATGGCGACCGCTCCGGGGCGCAGAGCGGGCTCGGCGATGTCGTCGATGCGGATGTCGTGCGGGCCGTGGAAGCGTGCGGCTCTCATGGGGTTCTCGATTCGGTTCGTGGGGGTGGAGGCGGGCTCAGTAGGAGGTGACGACGAGGTCGTTCTGGAGGTGGGTGATGCTGGGGGAGGACCAGGCCGCGCGCTCGGCGGCGCGGCGCTCGGGCCAGCTGCTCACGGTCCCGCTGAGGGTGAGGCGGGTGCCGTCGAGACGGGCTTCGATCCGCCCGGCGTCGACCGTCGCGTCGCGCACGAGAGCCTCGCTGAAGCGCTGCAGGGCGTCGGTCGCGGACGGCCGTGCGCGCAGCGTGATCACCGAGGTGACGTCCTCGACGCCGTTCACCCGGGCGACGGCCTTGCGTGCGCTCTCGCGTTCGTAGTCCCAGTGCACCTCACCCATCAGGACCACGGAGCGGCCGTGGATCTCGGCCTTCACCGTCTCGGGGACGAACACCTCACTCGTCAGAGCGCCCTGGACGCTCTCGGTGAAGTCGGTCTCGTTGATCGTGAGGGACCGCTCGGAGCGCACCGCCAGCTCGTCCACCAGGGTGCGGACGCCGTGCACGCGCAACGCGGCGCGGCAGGCGGAGAGCCGTTCGACGTAGGTCCTGACCTCGCCGGAGAGAGTCACGGCTCCGTGCTCCACGGCGACGCCGATCTGCGCGGCGTGGACACCGGAGGTCCAGTTCAGCTCATCCTGGACGGCGATCTGGATCATCTGGTCGGTGCGTGCGGGGGCTTCGGAAGTCATGGCGGTCGGGTTCTTCTCCGCCCGCGATCGGGCATCGCGGAGACGGCTCACGATCGTGCGGATGCGCTCGTGCCGCCGCTCCTGCCTCCGACGCTAGGCATCCCGCCGGAGCGGTCCCAGGGCCGAAGGTCCCGGGACGTTCGCCTCTACCTCCGGCACCACCGCCCGCGCAGACTCGGTCGCGGAGCTCCATCGCCGCACCGCGCGGCACCGGGGCGGAATCGAGCGTCATGAACGCGCCCATCGTCGTCGGGCTCTCCGACTCCTCCCACAGCCGCGCCGCCCTCGACTGGGCGCTGCACCGCGCGAAGCTCTCCGGCACCCCCGTCCTCGCCGTGTTCGTGTCCGACACGGACGCCGCCGCCGGCCACCCCGGCGCGGCCACGATCCAGGCCGCGCACGGCGAGGTCGTCCTCGCCCGCGACGCGTTCGGCTCCGCGTCGAAGGCGCCCGACATCGCCGTCACCACCGCCCTCCGACGCGGCCGCCCGGTCGACGTGCTGACCGAGGACGCCCGCGGTGCCCGGATGATCGTCGTCGGCACCCACGACCACCGCGACGGATCCGAGACGAGCACCCGGCACTCGCCCGCCGTGGATCTCGCCGCCCGCTCCACTGCCCCTGTCGCAGTCGTCCCGCTCCCCGAGTCCGGTCATCACGGCGGCGTCCTCGTCGGCATCGACGGGTCGCCGGCCGCGCACGCCGCTGTCCTCTTCGCCGCCCGCGACGCAGCGGAGCTCGACGAGCCGCTCACTGTGGTGAACGTCTGGACACCGCTGCAGGCGTGGGTCCCCGGCTTCGTGCCGGACCAGGGCTTCTACGACCTGCTCCGCACCGCCAGCCTCGACATGCTCGCTCTCGAAGTCGCGGCCGCTCGTGAGCGGTTCCCCGAGCTCACGGTGCGCAGCAGCTCCGAGACCGGCGACCCCGCGGCCGTCCTCACCCGCCTCGGGAAGGACGCCCTCGAGATCGTCGTCGGCGCCACCTCGCGCCACGGCCTCCGGCGCCTGCTGCTCGGCTCCGTCGCCCACGACATTCTCCGCGGCGCCTCCCGTCCCGTGATCGTCGTCCCCGACCCCGCCGTCTCGTCAGCGGTCTGAACTCGTCGAGAGGATCCAGGATGACCTCGACCACGGATCCGACTCCCGGCGCGCATCGCGACGAACCTCACGGCGGCGCGATCCAGGCGCGGCTGAACCGGCTGCGCGCCGGCGTTCTCGGCGCGAACGACGGCATCGTGTCTGTCGCATCGCTCGTCGTCGGAGTCGCCGGAGCGACCACGCAGACCCCTGTTCTTCTAACGGCCGGAGTCGCCGGACTCGTCGGTGGCGCGATCTCCATGGGCCTCGGAGAGTACGTCTCCGTGAGCAGCCAGAGCGACAGCCAGCGCGCCCTGATCGCGATGGAGCGCCGCGAGCTCGCGGAGGATCCTGTCGCAGAACTGGAGGAACTCGCCGGGCTCTACGAAGCCGAGGGCCTCAGCGCGACGACGGCACGACAGGTCGCGTCGGAGCTGACCGAGCACGATGGTCTCGCTGCGCATCTCGAGACCGAGCTCGGGCTCTCCGAGGAGACCGTCGCCAGCCCGCTCCAAGCAGCCGGCGCGTCAGCACTCGCCTTCACGATCGGCGCACTGCTCCCGCTCCTGGCGATCCTGCTGCCGCCTGCCGAGTGGCGCGTCCCCGTCACCTTCGCCGTCGTGCTTGTCGCCCTCGCGCTCACGGGGTACGTCAGCGCCCGCATCGGCAGCAGCCCGCCGCTGCGTCCCACGGTGCGGGTGGTTGTCGGCGGCGCGCTCGCTCTCGCGGCGACCTTCGCCATCGGATCGCTGCTGGGGACCTCCGGCGTCGTGTGACCGACGCACGCGCGGCGCGTTCGCAGGGAACTTCTTCCCCTGCTTCCGATCGACCGGGTCCTGACCCGGTGAGAGGTCGAGACGTCGCGCGCGCGCACGACGACGACGACATCGGGTTCGGCATCGAGCTGATCCGACGCGCCGAAGAGGTGCTGCGGTCCCGCAGCGGTCGTCAGGGTGGGCGCGGCTAGCGGAGGGGTGTCGTCGGTGCCGGTGCGGTCGCGAGCCCGGCGGTGCGGTTCTCGGGTTCCGGGCTGATACGGAGCCCGTTGACGGTGTAGGAATCCTGCACGAGCTGATGGATCCAAGCGGGGTTGATACTGGGCGACCGGTTGCCCGCGAAGGCGAACTCCAGGGGAATCGCGGGGTGCAGCCAGATGGAGCATCGTCCGCTTCCCACCTCGATCCCGTTCTTCCACGAGAGGTAGAAGGACTCGCCCTTGCTGAGCTTGGTGCCGATCACCAGCTGAAGGTGCGCGAGCAGACGGTCGTTGAACTCGGCACCTGTGCCGGAGTTGTAGTGCAGCTTGCCCATGGGGCGTCCCGCCGATGCCTGCACCCGAGAAGGGTGCTGTTCGCCATGCGAAGGGTTCGGATGGGGCTCTGAGACTAGCCTCTGCTCCGACGACGTCGTGCCGTCTCGGGCATCGTGAAGGTCCGACGGGCAGCAGGGGGAGAGCGCAGCGACCACACGCTGATTCCCTGGTCCGGATGGAGTTCGCTGCTGAATCCCCATGAGGTGAGGCGTGCGCGTACCGTGGCTGCCGCCGGCCGCTTCGCGGAGGTGCACGAACCTTCTCGTTCAAGATCGACTGTCACCGCTGGCCGAGAGGGCCTCCTCCTATCGAGTCGAGCCGTCATGTCCCCCCAGGATCAGAGTCAGCAGGACGTCATCCGAGTGCTTCGCGATCTGATCGCCGCTCTCTCGCCACCGGGTGACGTCCATCCCGGCCATGCTGCGCACGTCGTCGCGGAGGCTGCGGAGCTTCTCCGCTCGGCGGAGGCAGCGGTCGCTGACGCCAGGCGCCGACGCCTGCCCACGTGGATGCTCCCGCGAGCGGACGGGTTCGACCTGCTCCGTCCGCGGCTCTTCCCCCCGGCAGTCCTCTGAGTGCTGGGAACGGCGCGCAGAGGGCAGCGTCACCTCCGTCGTACGACTCGTTCGCTCGCGGGTCGGAAGATCCCCTCTCGGAGCACTCGACGAGGGGCGCCCGTCACGGACGACTGCTCAGCCCGGGTGGTATCCCGTTCGGCTGGCAGGTCGTGCAGGAGCGCGACGTAGGGTCGACGGATCGCATTCCGGTCCCCGGTGCCCTGAACGACGTTCGTGGGGCCCTGACCGAAGGACGACTTGATGATGACCCTGTCTTACACCGGCGGCTCGCTCCAGCTCGAGGACGCGACCGCTTCCGCCGTGGTGCGGTACTCGATGACTCTGGCGCAGCACCACGAGATGGGAACCGTCACGCTCGATGACGCGGCGACCCCTGCGCCCAGGTCTCAGGTGATCCTCGTCGTGGGCTCTGGGGTCCCGCTGTCGGTCCGGACCGCCCGACGCACCGCCGACAGCTCCGAGCACGGCGAGACCGGGCAGGACCTCGATCACCGGACAGACGCCCGGAACTCACCCCCGAACGTGCTCGCCGCCACGGCGGAGGAGTCGAGGCTGGACGCGGAGAACGCGCGCGTCTTCGACAGCGGGTTCGACCTCTTCTGACGACGACCATCGCTCGCCCCGCAGGCCGACGGAGCCACACCCGGAGAACGCGCTGCCGACGTCCTCCGCAACTCGACGGGAAGCCGGCGGTCCGTCATCGGCTTCATCGCAGTCGCACTCGTCTGCGCGGGCATCGATTCGTTCGGCAGCGGAGGGGACGCTTCCGCACGGAGGCGGGTAGTCGGGACCTTCGGCACTCGATTCGGATCACCAGGTCGGGCAGCGTAGCTGTCGCGGCGGTCGAGATACGAGCGACGTCGGACGGTCAGGAGACCTCATGATCACCAGCATCAGCACCGCCCACACTGCTCCTCGGCTCCGTCGCCCCCGACACCCTCCGCGGCGCCTCCGCCCCGTGATCGTCGTCCCCGTCCCCGCCGCCGCCTGATGGCCCCCACCCGATCACGTCAGAAGGACCTCATGCCCACCGCTGGCAACACGACCCTCCGCGAGATCACCACCGAGGAGTGCTGGCGGCTGGCGCGCACCACCGACATCGGCCGCCTCGCCGTCATCGATCACCGCCCCTCCACGCGTGGCCCGAGCGCCGCGATCGTGCCCGTCAACTTCCTCGTGCACGACGGAGCGCTCTTCTTCCGCAGCGGGTCGGGCAGCAAGATGATCGATCTCACCCAGCACCCGAGGGTCGCGTTCGAGTTCGACGGGCACCGGGGCCGCCGTCACTGGAGCGTCATCGTCCACGGCGACGCCCACCGTCTGCACTCCGACATCGACATCGAGAACGCCGGCATCCAGCAGCTCGAGGCGTTCCACGACGACGACAAGAACAACTTCGTCCGCATCGACGTCGAGTCCATCACCGGCCGGTCGTTCTACCGCTGGCCCGTGTACCGGCTACGCCGGGCCCTGCGCACCATGCGCGCCCGCCGCCCGAGCCCGACCAGCCTGCGCACCGCGGAGTAGCGACACGAGTCGTTCGCAACCGAGGGTGAGACGACCGATCCCCGCCGTGAGGCAGGGATCCTCGCTCTCACCCTCGGTTCTGCACGCCGAACGGCCGGCTCCCGTCAGGCGGGGCCGACCGCTCGCCGCGCCAGCAGCCCGCGCTCGACAGCCTTCCCCGCCTCGGTCAAGAGGAGGATCGCCGCGGCGATCACCGCGGTGTACGCCCACTCGCGCACGCCCAGCGGCGCCGAATGGAACCACGGGTGCATGAACGGCGCGTACACGAACACCAGCTGCAGCAGCAGGAGGGTCGCACCCGAGATCCAGACCGCCCGGTTGCCGCGCAGCACCGCGAGCCGGAGGCTCGACGCCCGCAGGAACCGGCAGCTGAACAGGAACGCGAGCTGGCCGAGGGTGAGCATCGTGACGGCCGTGGTCTGCGCCTGGGCGCTGCTCGCCCCGGCGCCGATCTCGAAGAAGAAGACGCCGATGGTCGCCGCGGTGATCAGCGCGGTCACCCAGACGATCCGTCCGACGTAGCTGCGGTCGAGGATCCCGCGACCGGGTCGCGTGGGCGGCCGCCGCATGATCCCGGGCTCGGCCGGCTCGGTCGCGAGGGCCAGCGACAGGGTGATCGCGGTGATCAGGTTGACCCAGAGGATCTGCGTCGCCTGGAGCGGCAGGGTGAACCCGATCAGGACCGCGAGCAGCAGGACGAGCGCCTGCGCGGAGGTCGTCGGCAGCAGGAAGAGGATCGACTTCTGCAGGTTGTCGCGGATGCGGCGCCCCTCCTTCACCGCGTGCCCGATGGTCGCGAAGTCGTCGTCCGCGAGGACGATGTCGGCCGCCTCCTTCGTCGTCTCGGTCCCCTTGATCCCCATCGCGACGCCGATGTCGGCCCGGCGGAGGGCGGGTGCGTCGTTGACCCCGTCGCCGGTCATCGCCACGACCTCGCCGCGCGACTGCAGCGCGGCGACGATGCGCAGCTTGTGCTCGGGGCTCGTGCGGGCGTACACGTCGACGATCGGTGCCGCCTCGGCGAGCTGCTCGTCGGTCATCGCCTCGACGGCGTCCCCGGTGAGCACGGCGGAGTCGGCCTCGGCGATCCCCATCTCGCGCGCGATGGCGAGCGCGGTGCCGGCGTGGTCGCCGGTGATCATCTTCACGCGGATGCCCGCGGCGTGCATGCGTGCGATCGCTGCGACGGCCTCGGGGCGCGGCGGGTCGAGGATCCCGGCGACCCCGAGGAACACCAGGCCGGAGTCGAACTCCGACTCGCCGAGCGTGGTCGGCTCGGCGGTCGCGTGCGAGCGGGCGGCGGCGAGGACGCGCAGGCCCCGGGCGCCGAGCTCGTCGACGATCCGCGCCCAGCGGGCCCGGTCGAGCGGTGCGGTGCCGCCGTCGGCCCGCAGCTCGTGACTGCAGTGCTCGAGGACGACTCCGGGAGCGCCCTTGAGGAGGATGCGGGTCGTCCCCTCCGCGACCCGTGTCCGGGTGGCCATGTACTTCGTCTCGGCCGCGAACGGGACGACGGCGAGGCGCTCGGCGCCGTCGTCGTCGAATCCGCCCTTGCGAGCGAGGGTGCGCAGCGCCCCCTCGGTCGGGTCGCCGACGATCTGCCAGCCGCCCTCGCCGTCGACGAGGTGCGCGTCGTTGCAGAGGGCGAACGCCTCGATCAGGGCGTCCAGCTCGCTCTCGCCCGCGGGCGTGATCGCGCCCTCGGGCGCGTAGCCCGTGCCGGCGACGTGGTGGCTGCCGGAGCCGGTGACGACCGTGCGTACCGTCATCTCGTTGCGGGTCAGGGTGCCGGTCTTGTCGGTGCAGATCGTGGTCACGGAGCCGAGGGTCTCCACGGCCGTCAGCTTGCGGACTATCGCGTGGTGCGAGGCCATCTGCCGCACGCCCAGCGCGAGGGTGATCGTGATGAGCGCGGGGAGCCCCTCGGGGATCGCGGCGACGGCGAAGCCGATGGTCGCCGGGACAAGCTCGGCGAGTTCGCGGTCGTGCAGGAGCCGGCCGACGAGCAGCATCACGCCGGCGACGGCGATGATCAGCAGCGAGATCCGCCTGCTGAAGGAGTCGAGCTGGCGGGTCAGGGGGGTGGTGGTGCTCTTCGTGCCGGTGACGAGGGCGTGGATGCGCCCGATCTCGGTGTCCAGACCTGTGGCGGTGATGACGGCGGTGCCGTCGCCCGCCGTGACGTGGGTGCCCGAGAAGACCATGTCGGTGCGGTCGCCGATCCCGCTGGCCGCTGGGACGGGCGCGGTGCTCTTCTCGGTCGGCAGCGATTCCCCGGTGAGGGCGGACTCGTCGACGCGGAGGGTGCTCGCACCCAGCAGTCGGGCGTCGGCGGGGATCCTGTCGCCCGGTTCGACCCGGACGACATCACCGGTGACGAGGTCGGCCGCGTCGATGTTGACCCACGCACCCTGGCGTTTCGCCTTCGCCGAGAGCGAGAGCATCGCCCGGATCCCGTCGAGCGCCCGTTGCGTGCGCCCGTCCTGAACGACTCCGACGATCGCGTTGATCACCGTCACCGAGAGGATCACGATCGCGTCGATCCCGTCGCCGACGACGAAGGTGACGATCGCCGAGGCGAGCAGGACGTAGATCAGGATGTCGTGGAACTGCCGCAGGAACGTCAGGACCGCGTTCGGGCGGCGCTGGGCGGGCAGCGCGTTCGGGCCGTGCTCGGTCAGCCGCTGCGCGGCGTCGGTCGCACTCAGGCCGCCCTCGCTCGCACCCAGCTCGGTCAGCACCTCCTCGGCGGTCCGGGCGTGGGCCGCGGTCTCCCAGGCAGGGGGTGCGAGCGAGAGCGAGGCCATCAGACGAGCCAGGGGAGGCGCTGGACGAGGGGCAGCTTCTTCCAGCGGTCCCCGAGGCCCCAGGTGTCGCCGGCCGAGAGCACAGCGACCGCGATCAGGGCCAGCGCGTAGACGATGTGGTAGTCGACCAGCGGATTCGTCGACGCGGCGTTCGCGCCGAACGGCCACTCCGCGAGGTACATCAGCATCATCATGTAGCTTCCGACCACGGCGCTGACGCGCAGGCCGATGCCGAGCATCACCGCGACTCCGACGCCGAGCATGCCCAGCTGGAAGAGCACGTCGGTCGCGGGGCTCGCGATCGCCGTGAAGAACGGCTTCAGCGGCCCGACGACGCCGTCGCCGAGGAGGAAGCCCTGACTCGGCGTGCCGCCGGCGACCCACGCGCGCTCGGCGGGCGTCGAGAAGCCGAGGCCGAACGTCTTGTCGAGGAAAGCCCAGAGGAAGATGAAGCCGGTCGCCAGGCGGAGCACGGCGAGGACGCGTCGCCCGAGGCTGCTGGAGACCGGGGTGCCGGTGGCGAGTGGTTCTGAGCCGCGCAGAGTGCTCGGGCGCTGATCGAGGTCGGTGGGTGCGGTCATCGGAGAGCCTCTCGGTTCGAGACCACGGAGTGCGGCCTCAGGGCCAGACTCCGGCACCCCTCCTCGACCGGACAGAGGCGAAGGTCCCTCCTCGGGTCGCTCCGCCCGCGGCGCCCCGGCTCAGTGCGCTCCGGGGCTCAGATCCCCGCCGCCGCGCTGCGTCAGTCCGGGGATCCGCTTCGCGAGACCCGGGATGCTCGCCTCCGGGATCTCGATCCGCGTGTCGCGCAGCCGCTGCCGCAGCAGCGCCTCGACGTCCTCCTCCGGACGCAGCTGCGAGTCGCCGGCGACCTGCAGCAGCACGCCGCGCAGCTTCTCGTCGAGCACCGCGTCGTCGCTGCCGTGCTGGATCGGGTGGTCCTGGGATGCGTTCGTCATGACTCCATGCTGACACCCGCGCCGCACGCCCGAGAGACCTTGCGGGCAGGATGGAGCCATGCCGTTCACCCGCGCCGAGCTCGCCTCGTACCGCGACCGCACCGTCGAGGACCTCCTGGGCGACGACGTCCGCCTCCTCTTCGTGGGCATCAACCCCGGCCTGTGGACGGCGGCGACCGGCGCGCACTTCGCGCACCCGGGCAACCGCTTCTACCCGGCCCTCCTCGCCGCGGGCATCCTCGAGCACCCGATGCGGGTCTCCGAGGGGATGAGCGACGACGACCGCCGCACCCTGGTCGACCGCGGCGTCGGCATCACCAACCTGGCCGCTCGGGCGACCGCGCGAGCCGACGAGCTGACGCCGGAGGAGTTGCGGGCGGGTGCCGACCGCCTGGTCCGCACCGTCGAGCGCGTCCACCCCCGCGCCGTCGCGATGGTCGGCATCACCGCCTACCGCGCCGCCTTCGGCCGGGCCAAGGCCAGGCAGGGGCGCCAGGAGGAGCCGATCGCCGGCGTCCCGCTCTGGGTGCTCCCCAACCCCAGCGGACTCAACGCCCACGACACCGTGGAGTCGCTCGGTCGGGCCTACCGCGAGCCGGCCGTCGCCGCCGGACTCGTGCCCCAGGAATAGTCCGCGCAGGCGAGAGGTTGCAGAATTCCATGAGTACGCATGAAGTCAAGTTCGGTGTCGACACCTTCGGAGATGTGACGGCGGGGCCCGACGGCACTCCGCTCTCCCACGGCCAGGTCCTGCGCGACGTGGTCGAGGAGGGGGTCTTCGCCGACCAGGTCGGCCTCGACTTCTTCGGCGTCGGCGAGCACCACCGCGCCGACTTCGCCGTGAGCGCCCCCGACGTCGTGCTGGCCGCCATCGCCGCGCGCACCGAGCGCATCCATGTCGGCTCTGCCGTGACCGTCCTCTCCTCCGACGACCCGGTGCGCGTCTACCAGCGCTTCGCCACTCTCGACGGCATCTCGGGCGGTCGCGCCGAGGTCATCCTCGGCCGCGGCTCCTTCACGGAGTCGTTCCCCCTCTTCGGCTACGACCTCACGCAGTACGAGCTGCTGTTCGAGGAGAAGCTCGAGCTCTTCCACGCCCTCGTCCAGGGCGGTCCGGTGACATGGCAGGGCAAGACCCGCCCGGCCCTGAACCAGCAGAGCGTCTTCCCCACGGTCGAGAACGGCCCGCTGCGCACCTGGATCGGCGTCGGAGGCAGCCCCGAGTCCGTCGTCCGCGCCGCCCGCTTCGGCTTCCCCCTGGTCCTGGCGATCCTCGGGGGCTCGCCCTCGCGCTTCCGCCCCTACGTCGATCTCTTCGGCCGCGCCCTCGACCAGCTCGAGCAGCCCCGCCTGCCCGTCGCCGTGCACGTGCCGGGCTTCATCGCCGACACCGACGAGGAGGCTCGCGATCTCTTCTTCCCGCACCACAAGGCGATGATGGACGCGATCGGCCGCGAGCGCGGCTGGTCGCCGATGACGCGGGACCGCTTCGAGGAGGAGGTGGCGCCCGACGGCGCGCTGCACCTCGGCTCTCCCGAGACGGTCGCGCAGAAGATCGCGAAGACCGTCGACGCTCTCGGCCTCGAGCGCATCGACCTGAAGTACAGCGCCGGAACCCTGCCGCACTCCGCGATCATGCACAACCTCGAGCTGTACGGCACGCAGGTCGTCCCGCGCGTGCGGGAGCTGCTCGCCGCTCGCTGAGCCGCTCGGGAGTCGCGGCCTGCGGGTCGCGGCTCCCTGCTCGTTCCGAGTGTTCGTCGTGCGCGCTCCCACCGGGCGCTCGGCGGGCGCCGATATGCTCGAGGACCCGGTGTCCGCACCGCCCCCGACACTCCGAGAGACCATGCCCGACAGCCACGCCGCCCGCACCCCCTACGAGGTGCTGGGCGTCGCCCCCTCCGCCTCCGACGACGAGCTCCGCCGGGCCTACCGGCGACTCCTGCGCGAGACGCATCCCGACACCGGAGGCGACGCCTCCTCGTTCCACGCCGTCCAGCTCGCGTGGGAGCGCATCGGGAGCGCCTCCGCGCGCAGCGACTACGACCGGGGCGCGCCCGCGACGGGTCACGCGTCGCCCCAGCAGCCCTACACCGGCTCGCCGCGCCCGCAGAGCGCCTCCGCCGTCCGCGCGAGGTCGTACGGGCACCCCGGAGGCGCCGCCCGCGAGTACTACCTGCGGCTCGTTCGCGAGTGGGTGGGTCGCGGCGTCGAGATCGACGACCCGTTCGACCCCGCGCTCGTGCGCTCGGCCCCCCGCGAGGTGCGCTCGTGGCTGGCGAAGGCGCAGGCCGAGGAGGCCACCGCCTCCCTCGTCGGAGCCCTCGGCATCGCCTACACGATCTGGAACGACGTCGCCGTGGGCGACGGCGGGCTTAAGGTCGACCACCTCGTCCTCGGCCCCTCCGGCCTGCTCGCGCTGACCTCGGCCGACTGGGGCGACCCGGTCCGCCTGCGCAAGGGTGAGCTCGAGGGCGCCGGCATCGCCGAGGACGAGAAGCCCTTCGCCTCGCTCACCAAGGCGGCCCGCCGTCTCGGCCGCGAGCTCGGCGTCCGCTTCTCGGCGAGCGTCGTCGTGGTGCCCGACGACGCCCTGGAGCAGCCCTTCGAGCAGGTCGAGCGGGGCCGCCACCAGGGTGCGGTCGTCATCCGGCGCTCCCTCCTGCCGCAGCTGCTGCGCTCCGGCACCGACGACCCCCGCCTCGGCGGCTACGGCGAGTCCTTCGAGGTCCGCACCCGCGTCCAGAACCGCGTCCGCTTCGTCTGACCCACGGCGCGCAGCCGCCCCAAGGCCTGCTGGTCGAGCCCGCAGGCGGCGGATGGACGGCGACGCCGCTTCGCGTCTCCGTGATGGGGGAAAGAGGGCGCCCGTCGCCCCGGCATGCTGGTCGAGTAGCCCCGGAGGGGCGTATCGAGACCCGCCGGCGTCAGCAGGTCGGGCTTCTGATGTGCACTCCGACGCTGGTGGATCTCGATACGCCCGCTGCGCGGTCTACTCGATCAGCGAGGAGGGGAGCGGCGACGCCGCTTCGCGTCTCGCTGGGGAGGGAGAAATCGGCGTCCGGCCCCTCCATGCTGGTCGAGTAGCCCCGCAGGGGCGTATCGAGACCCGCCAGCGTCAGCAGATCGTGCTTCTGACCTGTACTTCTGATGCTGGTGAATCTAGTGGGAAGAGACATCCGCAAGCATGCTGGTCGAGTAGCCCCGCAGGGGCGTATCGAGACCCATCTCCCTACGAACGGCGGTCTCCTCCACGTCCTGCGCTGGTGCCGAAGGCGCCCCTCCGCTCGATACGCCCGCTGCGCGGGCTGCGGGCTCGATCAGCGAGGAGGGGACCGCACGCAGGAAGTCACTTCTCCTGAGAGACCCATCTCATTTCGAACGTCTGCGGGCCCTCTCCCGCCCTGCCTCGGACCCCGGAACGTCCGCGTTACCCCGCCCCCGCACACCGAGCAAGGGGCTACCCGCCCGCCGGGACTCAGCTCACGATGGAGCACGTACCCCAACGACGAGCGGAACAGAGGACGGACCATGGTGCGATTCGGCTACACCCTGATGACCGAGCAGAGCGGACCCAAGCAGCTGGTGGGCTACGCGGTCGACGCCGAGAGGCTCGGCTTCGACTTCGCCGTCTCGAGCGATCACTACTCGCCCTGGCTGACCGAGCAGGGTCACGCCTCCTACGCCTGGACGCTGCTCGGAGCGGTCGCGCAGGCCACCTCGACCATCGACCTGATGACCTACGTGACGGCACCGACCATCCGCTATCACCCCGCCGTCGTGGCGCAGAAGGCGGCGACGCTGGCGATCCTGTCCGACGACCGCTTCGTCCTCGGCCTCGGCTCGGGCGAGAACCTCAACGAGCACACCGTCGGCGAGGGCTGGCCGACCGTCTCGGTGCGGCAGGACATGCTCGAGGAGGCGGTGCACATCATCCGCGCACTGCACACCGGTGAGCTGGTCACCTGGGAGGGCGCGTACTTCCGCGTCGACTCCGCCCGCCTCTGGGATCTCCCCGGGAAGCCGCTCGAGATCGGCCTCGCCGTCTCGGGCGCGAAGTCCGTCGAGCGTTTCGCACCCCTGGGCGACCACCTGATCACCACCGAGCCCGAGGCCGAGCTGATCACGCAGTGGAGTGACGCACGCGGCCCCGGTGCCGCCCCCTCGCGCTCGATCGGCCAGATCCCGATCTGCTGGGCTCCCGACAAGGAGCAGGCCGTCGCCCTCGCGCACGAGCAGTTCCGCTGGTTCGCCGGCGGCTGGTCGGTCAACGCCGACCTCCCGACCACCGCCGGGTTCGCCGGCGCCAGCCAGTTCGTCCGGCCGGAGGACGTCGCCGACTCGATCGCGTGCGGCCCCGATCTCGACGAGCTCGCCGAGAGCGTCCTGCCCTTCGTCGAGGCGGGGTTCACCGACATCGCCCTGGTGCAGGTCGGCGACGCGCTCCAGCAGCGCTTCCTCGAAGAGGTGGCGGAGGATCTGCTCTCGCGGGTCCGCGCGCTCGCTCCCTGACCTGGCCTCAGAACCCGCGCAGCCGCTCGATGTCGCGCCGGTCGCGCTTGGTCGGCCGGCCGGCCCCGCGGTCGCGCACGATGACCGCGGGGGCGGCCTCGCGCGGCGGGGGCGGCGGTGTGCGGTCCTCGAAGCACTCCACGGCCACCGGGGCGCCGACCCGCTTCACGACCAGTCCGCGGACCACCAGCTCGCGGTCGAAGCCGCCGATGCGGGCTCGCACCTCGTCACCGACCCGGACGGTCTGCGCGGCCTTCGCCCGCTCCCCGTTCACGCGGATGTGACCGGCCCGGGCGGCCGCGGTCGCCGCCGACCGGGTCTTGTAGATCCGGATCGCCCACAGCCACGCGTCCACTCGCACGGAGCCGGTCACCGGAATCTGCATCCGCTCAGTCTACGAATCCCTTCCCGGCGCCGACATGGTCCCGAGAAGCCCACCACGCGGTCCGACCCGGGCCGCCCAGCACGGAGGTCCACCATGAACGACGACCACATCACCAGCGGCAGCTCCTACACGGGCGCCGACGACGACGACCGCATGCTCGCGGCGAACGGCACCGGCAGCACCGCGGGCGGCACCCGCGGTGACGTCGGCATGAGCGTCGCCAGCGGCACGAGCGACGACGGCACCCCCGGAGTCCCCACTCGCGGTGCCCCCGCGCACAGCGGCATCCCGGCCGAGATGCACGACACCGCCTTCGAGCACTCGGCCCGCGAGTACGCGCTCGTGCCGTCCGGGCACGAGGAGTGGCAGATCCGGCACCCCGACGGACGCACCGTCGGGCTCCTCGCCGTCATCTCGCACGCGGGCGAGGAGTCGGAGGCGGTGTTCGTCACCCGTCGCGTCGGCTCCGACGACGCCGTCGCCGAGGGGACGGACTGGCGGGGAATCGTCGCGGCCGTCATCAACGACGAGGCCGCAGATCAGCGCGATCCCGTGCAGCTCGACCCCACCGTCGAGCACGTCCGCGGCGGTCTGATCGGTCGCGGCCCGGCCGACGTCGACGGCCTCTCCTGACCGCTAGGGCCTGTTGAACACGATCCCGCGTGCTCCGCTCGGTCTGATCGCACGATCTGCGGCGTCGCGACTCTCGTCCAATGCCCCGCATTGGCCTTCGATCCGCTCCTTGCAGCTCGCACGATCAGACCGTGCTCGCGACGGCGGTCTCGTGTTCAACAGGCCCCAGCGCTCTCAGCGGGCGAGCAGAGCGGCGTTGATCCGGGAGGTGAGCTCCGCGTCGATGCGGAGCTCCCTCCCGTCGACGGCACGGATCGGAGCGGCGTTGCGCGCGCTCGAGACCAGCCAGGCGGCGTCGGCGCCCTCGAGGTCCTCGGCCCGGAGGGCCCGGTAGGCCGTCTCGAGCCCGAGGCCGCCGGCGAGGCCGAACAGGTCGGCCTGCGTCGTGCCGGGCAGCAGTCCGAGGGTCGGCGGGGGCGTCACCAGTGTCCCCGCAGTCAGAACCACCAGGTTCGAGGTCGGCCCCTCGAGAAGGAACCCGTCGCTCGAGACGAAGAGCGCGTCGTCCGCCCTGCGCCGCACCGCCTCCCGCGAGGCCGCCCGGTTGACCGCGTACGAGAGCGTCTTCGCTCCCGCGAGCAGCCACGGCGACGTCTCCTGCACGTCCGAGCGCAGCCCCCGGTCGAGCAGCACGACTCGCACTCCGTCGCGGCGAGCAGGCCCGAAGTCGGGACTCGTCTGCACGAAGACCAGGCCTGTCGGCCGCCCCTCGCCCTCGATCCCGTGGGTGAGGATCGTCTTGACCATCGCCTCCGGGACCCGCGGGTGCTCGGCCACCGCGAGCGCGATCGCCTCGAGCCAGGCGTCGCGGTCCGGAGTCGGCAGGTCCAGCATCCGCGCCGATCGCGCGAACCGGTCGAGGTGCGCATCGAGCGCCTGCAGGCGGCCGTCGACGAGGTTGATCGTCTCGAAGACCCCGTCGCCGCGGGTGAAGCCGAGGTCGGTCGCGTCGATGCCACCGGTCCCACTCGGGTCGAGGGTGGCACCGGTGCGTGCGTCGCCGGTCTCGAGGGAGGGACGAGCGAGGCGGACGAGGGTCTCAGCGGGCATGGGCGGTGCGGTCCTTCCGGAGGGGGCGGCGGGGGAGCAGGACCACGATCAGCAGTGACCCGAGGAGCGATCCGGTGCCGTTCGAGACGAGGTCGCGGACGTCGGCGACCCGCGAGGGCAGCCACAGCAGCTGGGCCGTCTCGACCAGCACCGAGACGGCGAGGCCGATCAGCGCGGCGAGGAGGCGGCGGCGCGGAGGCAGCTGCGCGGCGAGCAGGGCTCCGAGCGGCACGAACATCAGCACGTTCGCCGTGAATTCGGCGACGTCGTAGTCGAACCACGCCGTCAGCGGAGTGGACCCGAGGAACGCGATGATCGCGCGGACCAGATCGGAGGACTCGCCCGGCGGCCGCGGGTTCGGAGTCAGCGTGATCAGCGCGATGACGCCGAGCCAGGCGAGCGTCGCGAGGGGGAGGACTCTCGAGCGGCGCATCGTCCGATTGTGCCATCCGGACGGGCCTCTCCCGTCGGGCGCGCCCCGCCCGGTGTGGGAGGCTGGAGGGCATGACGGGCGACGACATCGGCGGCGACGCCGTGCCTCCGCGCCCGCACTTCGACCCCGCCCTCGGCGACGGCTGGGTCGAGATCGGCGACGGGCGGCGCTTCTGGGGCCGCTTCGGCGCGGCGGGACTGCTGCTGCGCGATCCCGACGGCCGGATCCTCCTCCAGCACCGTGTCAGCTGGAGCCACTTCGGCGATACCTGGGGTCTCCCGGGCGGCGCCAGGCACCCCGACGAGACCGCCTTCGAGGCCGCCCTGCGCGAGTCGGCGGAGGAGGCCGGCGTCCCACCCGAACTGGTCCTGCCCGTCCTGGCCAGCGTCGTCACCGTCGGCCCGTGGAGCTACACCACCGTCGTCGCCTCGGCCGTCGAGCACTTCGAGCCGCGGATCATGGACCTCGAGAGCAACGAGCTGCGCTGGGTCGCACCCGACGAGGTCGACTCCCTGCCGCTGCACCCGGGCTTCGGCGCCTCCTGGTCCGGGCTCCGCGACCTCGACTCCGAGATGCCGGTGCTCGTCGTCGACGCGGCGAACGTCGTCGGCTCCCGGCCCGACGGCTGGTGGCGCGATCGTGCCGGAGCCGCGCAGCGCCTCCTCGAGAGCCTCGGCCGCCTCGCCGCCCTGGGTCTCCCCGGCGACGCGGTGGGCCTCGGCGCCGACACCGCCTGGCCCCGCATCGTCGTGGTCCTCGAGGGCGAGGCCCGCGCGGCCGACGCCGGCCGGGCGCTGGCGTCCGCACCGCGATCCCGACTCGTCGTCGAGCAGGCGGAGGGATCGGGCGACGACGCGATCGTCGCCGCGGTCGCCGCTCTCGGCTCCGTCTGCCGGGTGGTCACCGCCGACCGCGGCCTCATCGCGCGGATCGAGGCGATCGGCGCCTCGGCGATCGGCCCCCGCACCCTGCTCGACCTGCTCGACCGCGGGGAATAGCCCGCGTCGCGGCTCGGTTGCATCCTCCATGGCCACGACCACGATGACTCTCGACACCCACGACCAGACCGTCTCCGACGGCATCGTCCTGATCGACTTCTGGGCCGCCTGGTGCGGTCCGTGTCGTCAGTTCGCCCCCGTCTTCGAGGCGTCGAGCGACAAGAACGCCGACGTCACCTTCGCCAAGGTCGACACGGAGGATCAGCAGCAGCTCGCCGCGAGCTACGGCATCTCGTCGATCCCGACCCTCGTGGTCTACCGCGACGGCATCCCGCTGATGGCGCAGCCCGGCGCGCTCCCCGCTCCGGCCCTCGACAGCCTCATCGAGCAGGTCCGCGGCCTCGACATGGTCGAGGTCCGCAAGCAGTACGACGAGGCGAAGGCCGCCCAGGAGGCGGGCGAGCCCCAGACGTTCGACCACGGCGCCCAGATCTGACGCACCGCACCACGAACGAGCGAACCCCCGGCAGCCGCAGTGGCCGCCGGGGGTTCCGTCGTTCGAGGGGCGTCGATCAGCCCGTGTTCTGCAGCCCCGCCGCGACGCCGTTGACGGCGAGCAGCAGCAGCCGCTGGTTCTGCTCGGTGCCCGATCCGCCCGGGTCGGTGCGCAGCGCGCGGAGGGCGCGCAGCTGCAGCAGCGAGAGCGCGTTGACGTACGGAGTCCGGAGGCGCACGGCCCGGCCGAGCACGCGGTGCCCGGTCAGCAGGCTCTCCTCGCCGGTGATCGAGAGCACCCAGCGGCGGGTGAGCTCCATCTCCTGCAGCACGAGATCGGCGAGATCGCGACGCTCGTCGAGGGCGAGGTAGCGGCGCGCGATGCCCTCGTCGGTCTTCGCGAGCGACATCTCGACGTTGTCGATCATCGTCGTGAACAGCGGCCACGAGGCGTACGCGTCGCGCAGCACCTCCAGGTCGCCGACGGCGTCCAGCGCACTGCCGAGACCGAACCAGCCCGTCAGGTTGACCCGGGCCTGCGTCCACGCGAAGACCCACGGGATCGCCCGGAGATCCTCGAGCGACTCGACCGAGAGGCCGCGGCGGGCGGGACGGGAGCCCAGCGCGAGCAGGCCCACCTCCTCCTGCGGCGTCACGCGGGCGAACCACGGTGCGAAGCCGGGCGCCTTGACGAGCTCGAAGAAGCGGCGGCGCGACTCCCGGTCCATCGTGACCGCGACCTCGCTGAAGCGGTCGGCGGCCGAGGCGTTCCGCTCGCCCACCGACGGCGAGGACGCCAGCAGGGTGGCCCCCGCGACCTGCTCGATGTGCCGTGTCGCGATGTCGGGGTTGCCGTAGCGGGCGAAGATGACCTCGCCCTGCTCGGTGAGCTTGAAGCGGCCGTCGACCGATCCGGGCGGCTGAGCGAGCACGGCGCGGTTCGCCGGTCCGCCGCCGCGGCCGAGCGCGCCGCCGCGTCCGTGGAAGAGCGTCAGCACGATGCCCTCGTCATCGGCCCACTTCGCGATGCGCGCCTGCGCGTCGTAGAGGGCCAGCGTCGCCGACACCGGGCCGACGTCCTTCGACGAGTCGGAGTAGCCGAGCATCACCTCGAGGCGGTTGCCGGTCGCCTCCAGCCGCGCCCGCACCTGGGGGAGGCGGATCATCTCGGAGAGGATGTCGACCGAGGCGTCGAGGTCGGCGAACGTCTCGAAGAGCGGGATCGCGTCGATGATCGGCGGGTGGCCGTCCGTGGCCGCCTCCGCCAGCTCGAACACCGTGCGCAGATCGTCGGCCGACTGCGTGAACGAGACGATGTAGCGCCGTGCCGCGTCCGTGCCGAAGCGCTCCTGCACCGTCGCGATCGCGCGGTACACCGAGAGCACCTCGACGCTGCGCTCGTCGAGCTCGCCTCCGGCCCGCACGGCCGCGATCGTCTCGCGGTGCACCTGCGAGTGCTGGCGCACCTCGATCTCGGCGAGGTGGAAGCCGAAGGTCTCGACCTGCCAGATGAAGTTCTGCAGTTCGCCGAACGCCGATCGAGCGTCGCCCGCCGCGACCAGCGACTCCTGCAGCGTGCGCAGATCGGCCAGCAGCTCGGCGGCCGATCCGTAGGCGAGCGGGCCGCCCGAGCGGGTCGCCGCGAGGCGGTCGGCGGCGAAGAGCAGCACGCGCCGGTGGGTCTCGCTCGGCGAGCGCTCCGCGATGACGGAGGCGAGCCGGGCGTCGAGCGCGGTGCACGCGTCCCACAGCGCCAGGGCGTCGGCGGAGGGGGGAGTGGTCGAGGCGTCCAGCGTCAGCGCGCGGCCCACTCGGCGGGCGACGCGCTCGAGGCCGATCAGCACGTGCTCGGAGGCGATGTCGACGGCCTCGAGCGTGGTCGCGGCGGTCACGAAGGGGTTGCCGTCGCGATCGCCGCCGATCCAGGTGCCCAGCCGCACGAACGCCGGGGCGATCGGCGTGCGCGTCCCGGAGGCGTCGCCCAGCAGGGCGTCGTCGAGCCGGCGGTAGACCCGCGGCAGCACCGAGAAGAGCGACTCGTCGAACACGCTCATCGCCGTGCGCACCTCGTCCAGCGGCGACGGCTTCGACTCGCGCAGCGGCGCGGTGCGCCAGAGCGTGTCGACCTCGGCGAGGAGCCGGCGGCGGTTCTCGACGAGCACCACGCCTCCCGTCCGCGGGTCGTCGCGCTGCTCGAGCAGGGCGCTGATGCGCCGGATCGTCGAGGCGACCGCGCGGCGGCGGGCCTCGGTGGGGTGCGCGGTGAGGACGGGGCGGAACTCGAGGCGCGAGAGGCGCTCGAACGCCTCCTCCTCGCCGAGCTCCTCGGTGAGCCGCGCCATCGAGGCGGTGATCGAGTCCTCGGGCGACTGGGCGCCCGCATCGGCCTCGCGGCGGCGGAGGACCCGCACGCGGTGGAACTCCTCGGCCACGTTCACGAGGTGGAAGTAGCAGGTGAAGGCGCGGGCCACCTCCTCGGCGCGCTCGAGCGAGAGCGAGGCGACGAACTCCTCGGCCGTCGCCATGTCCTCGGGCGCCGCGCTGTCGTACGCGCCGATCGTCAGGGCGCGCAGGTGCTCGACGTCGTCGTAGAGCGTCGCGTCACCCGACTCGCGGAGGACCTGGCCGAGCAGCTCGCCCAGCAGGTGGACGTCGCCGCGGATGCGGTCGTCCATCGCAGGCGCGACGGTTCCGTCGGCGGAGGGGGCGGGTGCTGCGGTCGCGTCTGGCGCGTCGGAGATCGGAGGCACCCGACAGACTTTAGCGATCCCGTGTATCGGGCGGATGACGAGGGCGTCATGATCCGCCCCGTCCCGCGAAGCGCCCGCCCGCGAGACCGGACCTGGAATGATCGAGGGGTGACCGCGACTCCTGCACCTCCCGCACCCACCGTCCAGACCGAGCAGGCCGCCCCCCACGTGGTCGTCCTGTTCGGCGCGGTCGGCGATCTGTCCCGGCGCAAGCTCATCCCGGGGATGGCGCATCTGGCGCTCTCGTCCCTGGCGCCCGACCTCCAGATCGTCGGCACCTCGCTCGAGGAGCACGACGACGAGTCGTTCCGGGCGTTCGCCAAGCTCGCCTACGACGAGTTCGGCAGCCGCTCGCTGACCCCGGCCCAGTGGGACGAGTTCGCCTCGAAGCTGCGCTACGTGCCCCAGTCGGCCGGCCCCGCGGCGCTGGCCGAGGCGGTCACCGAGGCCGAGAAGGTGCTCGGCCCGGACGTCAGCCGGCTGCACTACCTCAGCGTCCCGCCCAAGGCCGCGCTCTCGGTGGTGCGGATGCTCGCCGAGGCCGGCCTGGTCGAGCGCTCTCGGATCATCATGGAGAAGCCCTTCGGCGTCGACCTCGAGAGCGCGGTGATCCTCAACGCCGAGCTGCACGAGACCTTCGACGAGCAGCAGATCTTCCGGATCGACCACTTCCTCGGCAAGGAGCCGGCGCAGAACATCCTCGCCTTCCGCTTCGCCAACGGCCTCTTCGAGCCGATCTGGAACCGCAACTTCATCGACCACGTGCAGATCGACATCCCCGAGAAGCTCACCCTCGACCGCCGTGCCGAGTTCTACGAGTCGACCGGCGCCTACAAGGACATGGTCGTCACCCACCTCTTCCAGGTGCTCGCCTTCATGGCGATGGAGCCGCCGACGGCCCTCGAGCCCAAGGCGATCAGCGAGGAGAAGAACAAGGTCTTCCGCTCGATGCGGCTGCTCAACCCCGAGAACGTGGTGCGCGGGCAGTACATCGGCTACCGCGAGGAGCCGGGGGTCGCCCCCGATTCCGAGACCGACACCTTCGTCGCGCTCAAGTGCGAGATCGACAACTGGCGCTGGGCCGGCGTGCCGTTCTACCTCCGCACGGGCAAGCGCATGGCGGAGGGGCAGCGCATCATCTCGATCGCGTTCCGCGAGCCGCCGAAGAGCATGTTCCCGCAGGGCTCCGGAGTCGGCGCCCACGGCCCCGACCACCTCACGTTCGACCTGGCCGACGCCTCGAAGGTCTCGCTCTCGTTCTACGGCAAGCGCCCGGGCCCGGGCATGCGCCTCGACAAGCTGAGCATGCAGTTCGCGCTGCAGGAGACGGATCGGGCCGGCGACGCGCTCGAGGCGTACGAGCGTCTCATCCTCGATGCGATGCGCGGCGACCACACGCTGTTCACCACCGCCGAGGGCATCGAGCGCCTCTGGGAGGTGTCGGCGCCGCTGCTGCAGGATCCGCCGCCCGTCCGCCTCTACGCCCCCGGATCCTGGGGCCCGAACGCCATCCACCAGCTGATCGCCCCGCACGCCTGGCGACTCCCGTTCGAGCGAGTCTGGCGCGACAAGCGCTGATCGGGGCAGGCGGCGTGGTGCGCACGGGCGAGGACCGCATCTGGACGGTCCCGAACATCCTCAGCATGGTGCGTCTCGCACTGGTGCCGGTGTTCCTCGTGCTCGTCGTGCAGGGCGAGGACGCCCTGGCGCTGGTGACGCTCGTCGTCTCGAGCCTCACCGACTACCTCGACGGCTGGATCGCGCGCCGCTTCGACCAGATGACGCGCCTCGGCCGCATCCTCGACCCCGCCGCCGATCGGCTCTACATCTTCGCCACCGTCATCGGCCTGGCGTTCCGCGAGCTCGTGCCCTGGTGGCTCGTCGCGGTCCTCGTGGCGCGCGACCTCCTGCTCGTCGTGCTCGCCGTGATCCTCGCGAACCACGGCTACGGACCGCTGCCGGTGCACCACCTGGGCAAGTTCGCGACCTTCTGCCTCTTCTACGCCCTCCCGCTGATCATGCTCGGCCAGGCGTTCCCCGCCATCGCGTCCGCGTCGGCGCCGATCGCCTGGGCGTTCGCGCTGTGGGGAGCGTTCCTCTACTGGTGGGCGGGAATCGTCTACGCGGTGCAGACGCGGGATCTGGTCCGCGGCGCGGGACGAGCGATTCCGGCGTCCGGCGCCCCCTCCGATTCGGATACGCTGGACAGGTAGGAGGTACGTCTTGGTCGAGCCCGTGCGCGGAGAGTCATCCGCAGAACCGCTGAAGTCCGAGTCCGTCGAGCTCTCGACCGACACGACGCTCACGTTCACCGACGACATCGGCGCGCAGCTCGCTGCGCTCGACAACCGCGCGTCCCGCGAGGAGGCCGAGGCGGTGGGCGCCCTGCCCTCGGGATCGGCGCTCCTGGTCGTCCGCCGCGGTCCCAACACGGGTGCGCGGTTCCTTCTCGACACCGACTCCACGACCGTCGGCCGCCACCCCGATGCGGGCATCTTCCTCGACGACGTCACCGTCTCCCGCCGCCACGCGGAGTTCGTCCGCCGCGGCACGTCCTTCGAGGTCCGCGATCTCGGCTCGCTCAACGGCACCTACTTCGACGGAGTGCGGATCGAGTCCGCACTCCTCACCGACGGCTCCGAGGTCCAGGTCGGCAAGTTCCGCCTCACCTTCTACGCGTCCCGCGCCGACCTCGTCGCCGCTCCGGACGCGTAGACCGTGGGTCGTTCCACCGCGCGGGCCGTCCCGTCGGGCTCGACCGCCCTGCTGGGCATCGGTCAGGTCCTGGCCCGGCTGACGTCCGAGTTCCCCGACGTCACGCCGTCCAAGCTCCGCTTCCTCGAGGAGCAGGGCCTCGTCTCCCCGGCGCGCACCGACTCCGGCTACCGCAAGTTCTCCTCGGCCGACGTCGAGCGTCTGCGGATGATCCTCGCGCTGCAGCGCGACCACTACCTGCCGCTCAAGGTGATCCGCGGCTATCTCGACGACGTCGACGCCGGTCGCGAGCCGTCTCTGCCCGCCGGTGTCGGCGGTGGTCCCGCGTCGCTGCTCGCCCCTGCCACCCGTCTCACCCGCGACCGGCTGGCGGCCGAGTCGGGTGCGAGCGGCGCCCTCGTGCAGGAGGCGATCGCGGTCGGTCTCGTGCGCGGCGGCGAGTTCTTCGGCGACGAGGCGGTGACGACGCTCAAGGCGCTCGTCGAGCTCGGCCGCTCGGGGATCGAGCCGCGGCACCTCCGACCCCTGCGTGTCGCGGTGGAGCGCGAGATGTCCCTCATCGAGAGCGTCGTGGCCTCGAGCGCTCGACGCCAGGACGCGTCGGGAGCGGTCGGTGCCGCCGAGAACGCGATGGCGCTCGCCTCGCAGCTCGGCACGATCCGCGGCGCCATGGTGCGCAGCGCCCTCGGCCGACTCTCGCGCTCGTGACGTGCGCCGGGCCGTCGCCCAGCGGCGAATGCGCGCGAAGGACGCGACACGCCTGCGCCCTCGGCCGGATGTCGTTTACTCGGCAGCCCCCGGTCGGTACCGTAGGGAGCGCGTTCGGAGGATCCGGCGATCGGAACCGAGAGGCGACAGAATGAGAGAAGTCAGCCGCGACTCACGCGGCCAGCGCGACCTCGTCCTGTTCACCGACGGGCTGCCCGATCTCGATGCGCACGCCGGCTACCGCGGCGCCGTCGCCGCCCGGGCCGCCGGGATCACCTACCGCCAGCTCGACTACTGGGCCCGCACCGAGCTCGTCGCTCCGACCGTGCGCGGTGCCTCGGGCTCGGGGACGCAGCGCCTCTACGGCTTCCGCGACATCCTCGTGCTCAAGCTGGTCAAGCGCCTGCTCGACACCGGCATCTCGCTCCAGCAGATCCGCACGGCGGTCAACCAGCTCCGCGAGTCCGGCGTCGACGATCTCGCCCAGACCACGCTGATGAGCGACGGAGCGAGCGTCTACCTCTGCACCTCCAACGACGAGGTCATCGACCTCCTCAGCCGCGGCCAGGGCGTCTTCGGCATCGCCGTCGGCAAGGTCCTCCGCGAGGTCGAGTCCAGCCTCGTCGACCTCGACCCCCAGACCCTCGACCCCCTGGACGAGCTGGCCCAGCGCCGCGCCTCCCGCAAGGTCGGCTGACCCGCCCGTCCGGCCTGCACCGTCCGCCCCTCTGCAGCGGGGTCGAGCATGCTCCTGCCCCTCTGCAGCGGACTCGAGCATGCCGAGCATGCTCCAGCCCCTCTGCAGCGGGGCCCGAGCGTGCCGAGCATGCTGGTCGAGTAGCCGCCGCAGGCG
Organism: Rathayibacter sp. VKM Ac-2803; assembly: GCF_009807175.1. NCBI lineage: Bacteria > Bacillati > Actinomycetota > Actinomycetes > Micrococcales > Microbacteriaceae > Rathayibacter > Rathayibacter sp. VKM Ac-2803. The sequence goes on from NZ_WUCD01000001.1 coordinate 2,211,766, forward strand.
GCGTATCGAGACCCGTCTCCCTACGAACTCCGGGCACCCACAAGCCCCTCATGGGCAACGAGAGAACCCCGGCCCGTCGAGGGATCCAGCCCTTGCGGGCGGCCTCGACGGTCCGCGGTTCCCTCGGTCCGTCCCGCGGCTACTTCGCCGCCTGGACCTGCTCGCCGATGCGGCCGGTGCGGATGACGCGGTCGAGCAGCAGGTCGAAGTTATGCGCCATCTCCTGAGCGCTCTCACCCGGCCACACGTGCACCGGCTTCGCAGCGCCCTGCGCCTGCTGCAGTGAGGTGCGCTCCGGCAGCTGCGGGCTGAGCACGAGCGGCCCGAACATGTCGCGCAGCTCCTTGATCCGGAACTGGTGCTCGAGCGACTGCACGCGAGCGCGGTTGACGATGATGCCGAGCGGCTGGAGGCGCGGGCTGAGTCCGCGGCGGATCTCCTCGATCGCGCGGAGCGCGCGGTCGGCGGCGGCGACCGAGAAGAGTCCCGGCTCGGTGACGACGGCGACGCGGTCGCTGGCGGCCCAGGCCGTGCGGGTGAGCGCGTTGAGCGACGGGGCGCAGTCGATGAGCACCAGGTCGTAGTCGGCCTCGACGCTCGCCAGCGCCTCCTCGAGCTTCCAGATGTCGCGGATGCTGGGGTGCGGGCCGTCGAAGTTGATCGCCGACGGGCTGCCGATCAGGACGTCGATCGTGCCGTGGTGCTCCTTCGTCCACCCGGAGGGTGCGATCGCCGAGCGGACGATCTTCTCCTTGGGCGACGTCAGGACGTCGGCGATGTTGAGATGACCGGCGACGTTGATGTCCATGCCGGTCGAGACGTCGGACTGCGGATCGAGGTCGACGACCAGCGTTCGCAGACCCTTCGAGAACGCCGCGGAGGCGAGGCCGAGGGTCACCGTCGTCTTGCCGACGCCGCCCTTGAGGGAGCTCACGCTGAGTACATGCATGGCTGACTACTTTACGTTCACTAGGGTGGAGAACCTAACCGTTCCCTGCGCGCCTGCCCGGCCCGGGATGCGGAGGCGGGAATCGCACGGTCGCGACTCCGGCTCCCTCGTCGCTCGCGGAGGACCCACCCGAAGGACTGCCATGTTCTCGAAGATCCTTGTGGCCAACCGCGGCGAGATCGCGATCCGGGCGTTCCGCGCGGCGTACGAGCTGGGTGCGCGCACTGTCGCCGTGTACCCCTACGAGGACCGCAACTCGATGCACCGGCTGAAGGCCGACGAGGCGTACCAGATCGGCGAGCGGGGCCACCCGGTGCGCGCCTACCTCGATGTGGCCGAGATCGTCCGGGTCGCCCGCGAGAGCGGCGCCGACGCGATCTACCCGGGCTACGGCTTCCTCTCCGAGAACCCCGAGCTCGCGCGCGCCGCCGCCGAGGCCGGCATCGCCTTCATCGGTCCGCCCGCTCGGGTGCTCGAGATGGCGGGCAACAAGGTCACCGCGAAGGAGCATGCGACCGCGGCCGGCGTCCCCGTCCTCCGCTCCACCCCCGCCTCGCGCGACGTCGACGAGCTGATCGCCGGCGCCGAGGCGATCGGCTTCCCGATCTTCGCCAAGGCGGTCGCGGGCGGCGGCGGTCGCGGCATGCGGAGGGTCGCGACGGCCGAGGAGCTGCGTCCCGCGCTCGAGGCGGCCATGCGCGAGGCCGACAGCGCCTTCGGCGACCCGACGATGTTCCTCGAGCAGGCCGTGGTCCGGCCCCGCCACATCGAGGTGCAGATCCTCGCCGATGCGACCGGCGAGACCGTTCATCTCTTCGAGCGCGACTGCTCGGTGCAGCGGCGGCACCAGAAGGTGGTCGAGATCGCTCCGGCGCCGAACCTCGACGAGGCCACGCGCCAGGCGATGCACCGCGACGCCATCGCCTTCGCCCGCTCGATCGGCTACGAGAACGCGGGAACGGTGGAGTTCCTCCTCGACACCGCGGGGGAGCGGGCGGGCGAGCACGTCTTCATCGAGATGAACCCGCGCATCCAGGTCGAGCACACCGTGACGGAGGAGGTCACCGATGTCGATCTGGTCGCGAGCCAGATGCGCATCGCCTCGGGTCAGACCCTCGCCGAGCTCGGGCTGACGCAGGGGGAGCTGCGCCTGCACGGGGCGGCGCTGCAGTGCCGCATCACCACCGAGGACCCGTCGGCCGGATTCCGGCCCGACACCGGTAAGATCACCACCTACCGCTCGCCCGGCGGCGGCGGCATCCGCCTCGACGGCGGCACGATCAACCCGGGCGCGCAGATCAGCCCGCACTTCGACTCGATGCTGGCCAAGCTGACCTGCCGCGGACGCGACTTCCCGGCCGCCGTCGGCCGTGCCAAGCGCGCACTGGCCGAGTTCCGGATCCGCGGAGTGTCGACCAACATCCCGTTCCTGCAGGCCGTGCTCGATGATCCTGCGTTCGCCGCCGGCGACCTGAGCACCTCGTTCATCGACGAGCGCCCGCAGCTCCTCGCGGGCAGGGAGTCGCGCGACCGCGGGACGAAGCTGCTCACCTGGCTCGCCGAGGTGACGGTCAACCAGCCGAACGGCCCGCGGCCCGACGGTCTCCCGCCGGTCGAGAAGCTGCCGCTCATCGACACGGCGGTGCCGGCTCCGGAGGGATCGCGGCAGCGTCTCCTCGAGCTCGGTCCGGTCGGGTTCGCCGCGGCGCTGCGCGCCCAGACCGCTCTGGCGGTGACCGACACCACGTTCCGCGACGCGCACCAGTCGCTGCTCGCGACGCGGGTGCGCTCGCGCGACCTGCTCGCCGTGGCACCCGCGGTCGCGCGCCTGACGCCGGAGCTGCTCTCGGTCGAGGCCTGGGGCGGCGCGACCTACGACGTCGCCCTGCGCTTCCTCGGCGAGGACCCGTGGGCGCGGCTGGCCTCCCTGCGCGAGGCGCTGCCGAACGTCGCGATCCAGATGCTGCTGCGCGGCCGCAACACGGTCGGCTACACGCCGTACCCGACGGAGGTGACCGACGCCTTCGTCCGCGAGGCCGCCGCGACCGGTGTCGACGTCTTCCGCATCTTCGACGCGCTCAACGACGTGTCGCAGATGCGGCCGGCCATCGACGCCGTCCTGGCGACCGGGAGCACGGTCGCCGAGGTCGCCGTCTGCTACACGGGCGACCTGCTCGATCCGGCCGAGGACCTGTACACCCTCGACTACTACCTGCGGCTCGCCGAGCAGATCGTCGAGGCGGGAGCGCACGTCCTCGCCGTCAAGGACATGGCGGGGCTCCTGCGGCCGTACGCCGCGTCGAGGCTGGTCTCGGCGCTGCGCGAGCGCTTCGACCTCCCGGTGCACGTGCACACGCACGACACCCCCGGCGGTCAGCTGGCGACGCTCCTCGCCGCGGCCGAGGCCGGCGCCGACGCGGTCGACGCCGCCTCCGCTCCGATGGCGGGCACCACCAGCCAGCCGTCGCTGTCGGCCCTCGTGGCCGCCCTGGCGCACACCCCGCGCGACACCGGGCTGAGCCTCGCCGCCGTCTCCGACCTCGAGCCCTACTGGGAGGCCGTCCGGGCGCTGTACCGGCCGTTCGAGTCCGGGCTGCCCGGACCCACCGGCCGCGTGTACCGGCACGAGATCCCCGGCGGCCAGCTCTCGAACCTGCGTCAGCAGGCCATCGCGCTGGGGCTCGCCGACCGCTTCGAGGTCGTCGAGGACCTCTACGCGGCGGCCGACCGGATCCTGGGACGTGTGCCGAAGGTCACTCCGTCGTCGAAGGTCGTCGGCGACCTGGCGCTGCACCTCGCTGCGGTCGACGCCGACCCGGCCGCCTTCGCCGAGAACCCGCAGAACTACGACATCCCCGATTCCGTCGTCGGCTTCATGGCGGGCGAGCTGGGCGAGCTCCCCGGAGGCTGGCCCGAGCCGTTCCGCTCGCGCGTGCTCGAGGGTCGCGACATCCGGATCGGCGTGACAGAGGTGTCGGCCGAGGACGCCGCCGTGCTCGCCGGAGACGACTCCGCCGCCCGTCGCGCGACGCTCAACCGGCTGCTCTTCCCCGGCCCGGCGAAGCAGTTCGAGCAGGTGCGCGAGACCTACGGCGACGTGTCGGCGCTCGACACCGCCGACTACCTCTACGGGCTCCGCCAGGGCGAGGAGCACGTCGTCGAGATCGCCAGGGGCGTGCGGCTGTTCGTGGGCCTGGAGGCGATCGGCGATGCCGACGACCGGGGCATGCGGACCGTGATGACCACGCTGAACGGTCAGCTCCGCCCCGTCTTCGTGCGGGACGCGACGATCACCGTCGACACCGTCAGCGCCGAGCGGGCCGACCGCTCCGATCCGGGGCAGGTCGCGGCGCCGTTCGCCGGAGTCGTGACCCTCAAGGTCGCGGTGGGCGACCGGATCGAGGCGGGCTCGGCGGTCGCCACGATCGAGGCGATGAAGATGGAGGCGGCGATCACCTCCTCCGTCGGCGGAGTCGTGCGGCGCCTGGCCGTCCCCGCCACGCAGCAGGTCGACGCGGGCGACCTGCTCGTCGTCGTGGACCCGTCCTAGCAGGACTTCTCGACCGGGCTCCAGCCCAGGGGGCCGCCACGAGGCCCTCGGTAGACTGACCGCAAGCGGAAGGAGGCTCGTTCGCATGGATGAGCGCAACGACGAACAGCCCGACACCGGCCCCACGCCCCGCACCGCGCTCGACGCGGCTCGGGAGTCGGCGCAGTACGTGCCGCGGGCGAGCGACACGGCTCCGACGCGCATCCCGGACGGTATCCGCCTCGATCCGCCGCCGATGCGCCGCTCGAGTGCGCCCCCGCCCGTCGAGGACGAGTCGATCGACGTCGGCACGCTGGGCATCCCGACGACTCGCTCGGTCGACGTCGTCCCGGCTCCGGTCGATGCGCCGGCTCCGGCGGACGTGCCGGGAGCGATCCGGCCCGTCTCGGCCGGCTACCCGTCGCGCGACGACGTCTCGGTCCTCCCCGAGGACACGGGTGAGCGTCCGCGCGGCCGCGGCGAGAGTCGCGAGCCCGAGCCCTCCGAGGCGGAGACCGCCCGGGGCGAGACCCGCCGCGACCGCCTCCGCGCCGAGCACGGCGGTCCGGGTGCCGGCGCTCCCGAGTCGTCGTCGATGCTCACTCCCGACCGCCTGCTCGAGGTCAACCGCAAGACGCGCCCCGCGCCGACCGGAGGCTGGAACCGCTTCGTCTACGGGCTGACCTTCCACACGGTCAACCTCGGCGACTCCGCCAAGGTGCAGGCCTGGAAGGCGATGGACGAGCGGATCGGACGCCAGTTCGAGGGCGGCACGCGCTTCGTCCCGGTGATGACCCGCAAGGGCGGCGTCGGCAAGACCACCGTGACGACCCTCCTCGGCATGGCCCTCGCCGACGCGCGGGAGGACCGCATCATCGCGGTCGACGCCAACCCCGACCGCGGCACGCTCGCCGAGCGCGTCCCGAAGCAGACGCGCTCCACCGTCCGCGACGTCGTCAACCGCGCCTCCGGAGTCACCGGGTTCACCGACTTCTCGACGATGGTGTCGCGTGACGAGACGCGTCTCGACGTGCTCGCCTCCGACACCGACCCGCAGCTGTCCGAGGCCTTCGACGAGGACGACTACAACGTCGTCGCCGACCTCGTCGAGCGCTTCTACTCGATCATGCTCACCGACTGCGGCACGGGCATCGTGCACTCGGTCATGCGGCCGACCCTGCAGCGCGCCGACACCGTCGTGATCGTCTCCGGCGGCAGCATCGACGAGGCTCGCCTCGCCTCCGAGACGCTGACCTGGCTCGACGCCAACGGCTACGGCGACCTGGTCAAGAACGCGGTCGTCGCGCTCAACACGGCGACGGACAGCGCCAGCCTGGTGAAGCTCGAGGAGATCGAGTCGCACTTCCGGTCGCGGGTGCGCGACATCGTCCGCATCCCCTACGACCCGGTGCTCGCCGCCGGCTCCGTGGTGAAGTGGCAGCAGCTGCGCCCCGCGACGAAGGAGGCCGCTCGCCGGCTCGCCGCGCTGGTCGTCGAGGGCATGCCGGTTCGACGTGCCTGAGGCCGTCGTCGCAGAGCCGATCGACGCCGAGGTGATCGACGCTCCTGAGGCGTTCGACCTGATCGTCATCGGCGCAGGTTCGGGCAACTCCATCGTCGGGCCCGAGTTCGCCGGATCCCGCGTCGCCCTGCTCGACGACGGCGAGTGGTTCGGCGGGACGTGCCTCAACGCGGGCTGCATCCCGACGAAGATGTTCGTGCACGTCGCCGACGTGGTCACCGACGTCGACCAGGCCGCGCCGATCGGACTGCACTCCTCCGTCGCTCGCCCGAGCTGGCCAGAGGTGCGCGACCGCGTCTTCGGGCGGACCGACGCGATCAGCGAGGGCGGCCTCGACTACCGGGCGCACCGCTCCGAGAACGTCACCCTTTTCCGCGAGAGCTTCGGCTTCGAGTCCCTCGGCGACGGCGACCGCCCCCACGTCCTGGCGAGCGCGAGCGGCACGCGCATCAGCGCGCCGACCGTCGTCATCGCCGCGGGGTCCCGGCCGCGGCCGCTGCTGGCCGCGTACGAGCCCGACCCGCGGATCCACGACTCGTCGTCGATCATGCGCATCGACGAGCTGCCCCGGCGCATGGTGATCCTCGGAGGCGGCGCCGTCGCCGTCGAGTTCGCCCACGTCTTCTCGGCGTTCGGCACCGCGGTGACCGTCGCCGTCCGGAGCGACCGCCTCCTCCGCGCACTCGACGAGGGGATCTCGCAGCGCTTCACCGACCTCGCGCGCGAGCGCTGGGACGTCCGGACCGGGGTCTCGACCTCTGGCATCGACGCGACCGGCGACTCCCTCACCGTGACCTTCGACGACGACTCGAAGGTCGAGACCGACGTCGTGCTGGTCGCCCTCGGGCGCGAGCCCAACAGCGACACCATCGCGGCCGCCTCCGTCGGGATCGACCTGCACGACGACGGCCGCGTCGCGGTCGACACCGAGCAGAGGGTCCTCTCGGGCGGTCGCCCGGTGCCCGGTCTCTTCGCGCTCGGCGACATCTCGTCCGAATGGCAGTTGAAGCACGTCGCGAACCACGAGGCGCGGATCGTCGCGCACAACCTCCTGCACCCGGCCGAGCTGCTGTCGAACACGCTCTCGCCGGTGCCGTCAGCGATCTTCGCGCATCCGCAGCTGGCCTACTTCGGCATGACGGCGGCGGAGGCGTCGGACACGGGCGTCGAGTTCGTGACGGTCACGCAGGAGTACGGCTCGACCGCGTACGGCTGGGCTCTCGAGGACGACTCGAGCGTGTGCACCCTGGTCGTCGGACTCGACGGCGAGCTGCTCGGCGCCCACCTGATGGGTCCGCAGGCGAGTATCCTCATTCAGCCGCTCGTCCAGGCCGCCAGCGCCGGAGTCGGCATCCGCGGACTCGCCCGCAGCCAGTACTGGCCGCACCCCGCGGCGAGCGAAGTCATCGAGAACGCCCTCCTGTCGGCGGAGGAGGCCCTGAGGGAGCGCACCACATGACCGAACGCCAGATCCGACTCTTCGGGGACCCGGTGCTGAAGACCGTGTCCGACCCGATCGGCGAGATCGACGACGGCATCCGCGGTCTCGTCGAGGACCTCGTCGACAGCGTCCGGCCCGACGGCCGCGCCGGCGTCGCGGCTCCCCAGATCGGCGTGAACCTCCGTGCGTTCAGCTACAACGTGGACGGCGTCATCGGCTACATCCTCAACCCCGAGATCGTCGAGCTCAGCGGCGAGCCCCAGCCCGTCGACGAGGGCTGCCTCTCGGTCCCCAACCTCTGGTACCCCGCGGTCCGCTACCCCCACGCGAAGGTGCGCGGCACCGACCTCGACGGCAACGAGGTCGTCCTCGAGGGCGACGGGCTGATGGCCCAGGCCCTCCAGCACGAGTGCGACCACCTCGACGGCCGCCTCTACCTCGACCGCCTCTCGAAGGACGACCGCCGGAGCGCGATGAAGTCCGTACGAGAGCAACCGTGGTTCTGAACCACCTCTGAGCCGCTCCCCGCGCGGCTCAGCGCGGTCGGCTTCCGAGGATGGTTGCGTCCCAGAGAGCGTCCGGCGTTCGCCGACGGGAAAGCGCTGACACGCGCTTTCCCGGCTACGCGGTTCCTCCTTCTGAGCCGGAGGCCGGCTCAGCGCAGTCGGCTTCCGAGGATGGTTGCGTCCCAGAAAGCGTCCGGCGTTCGCCGACGGGAAAGCGCTGACACGCGCTTTCCCGGCTACGGCTCGAGGACGCCGGGAATCTGCAGGCTGACCGTCGCAGGAGCGGGGTTCGCAGCCTGCTGATCGAGTAGCCCGCGGAGCGGGCGTATCGAGATCCACCAGCTCCAGAAGGCGGGATCGATGGCGCCATCTGTTGACGGTGGTGGGTCTCGATACGCCCCTGCGGGGCTACTCGACCAGCAGGCGGGGGAGAGTCGCCTCCTCGTGCTGGTGCTGAGGCCGGCCTCGCTGATCGAGTAGCCCGCGGAGCGGGCGTATCGAGATCCACCAGCTTCAGAAGGCGGGATCGATGGCGCCATCTGTTGACGGTGGTGGGTCTCGATACGCCCCTGCGGGGCTACTCGACCAGCAGGCGGGGGAGAGTCGCCTCCTCGTGCTGGTGCTGAGGCCGGCCTCGCCGATCGAGTAGCCCGCGCAGCGGGCGTATCGAGATCCACTGGCTCCAGAACGCTCGGCCTCCGGCCTTCTCTGCAGGCGCGCCTGCAGATCGCCGACCTCTCCGAGCCGTATCCGGGAAAGCGCGTCCTAGCGCTTTCACGTCGGCGAACGCAGGACGCTCCTCCCCACCCGACCATTCGTGGAGCCGACTGCGGTGAGTCGGGCTCGGCCCGGCTCACGAAAGAGCACCGGCAGCCGACTGCGCTGAGCCGGGCAGGGACCGGCTCAGAGCGGCGCTGACCCCGGACAGAAGCAGCCGGACACGCAGCTCACCTCAGGCTGATGCCCTCAGTAGCCGGCGCCGCTGTATACACAGCCCCGATGGTGTCCGCGTAGTCCGCCAGGATCACGTTGCGCTTGATGCTCATCTTGGGGGTGAGGTGGCCGCTGGCCTCGGTGAACTCGGTGGGCAGGATCACGAACTTGCGGATCGACTCCGCGCGGGACACGGTGGCATTGGCGGCGTCGACGGCCCGCTGCACCTCGGCGAGGACCGCCGGATTCACCGCCGCGTCCTCGAGCGAGAGGCTCGCGCTCTGGCCGTTGTTCTTCAGCCAGGTCGGCAGCATCTCGGGGTCGAGCGTGACGAGTGCGGCGATGAACGGACGCTGGTCGCCGACGACCACGACCTGGCCGACGAGCGGGTTCGCACGGATCGGGTCCTCGAGCGCGGCCGGGGCGACGTTCTTGCCGCCCGCGGTGACGATGATCTCCTTCTTGCGGCCGGTGACGCGCAGGTAGCCCTCCTCGTCCAGCGTGCCCAGGTCGCCGGTGCGGAACCACTCGCCGTCGAACGCCTCGGCGGTCGCCGTCTCGTTGTTCCAGTAGCCGCCGAACACGTCGATCCCGCGCACCTGGATCTCGCCGTCGTCCGCGATCCGGACTGAGACTCCGGGCATCGCAGGGCCGACGGTGCCGATCTTGAAGCGCTCGGTGCGGTTGACGGTCGCGGGTGCGGTGGTCTCGGTCAGCCCGTAGCCCTCGAGGATCTTGATGCCGAGGCTGTGGAAGAAGTGCCCCAGCCTGTCGCCCAGCGGAGCTGATCCGGACACCGCGAAGCGCACGTTGCCGCCCATGGCGGTGCGCAGCTTCGAGTAGACGAGGCGGTCGAAGAGCAGGAACTGCAGCTTGAGCGCGAGCGGGACCGATCCCGCCTCCACGGCGATCGAGTGGGCGACGGCGACGTCGGCCGCCCTGCGGAAGATCTTGCCCTTGCCGCCGGCCTCGGCCTTCTGCTCGGCCGAGTTGTAGACCTTCTCGAAGACCCGGGGGACCGCGAGGAGGAACGTCGGCTTGAAGGATCCGAGCGAGGGGAGCAGCTGCTTCGTGTCGGCCTGGTGCCCGACCTTCACTCCGCCGTGCACGCAGAGGATCGCGATGAAGCGGGCGAAGACGTGGGCGGTCGTGATGAAGAGGAGCGTCGAGGCGCCGGGCTGGTGGATCAGCTCGGTCAGCGCGACGGCCGAGTTGCGGCTCAGCTCGACGAAGTTCGAGTGGCGGATGATGCAGCCCTTGGGGCGGCCGGTCGATCCGGACGTGTAGATGATCGTCGCGATGTCGGCGCCGGTCGCGAGCGAGCGGCGGCGCTCGATCTCGCTGTCCGGCACGTCGACGCCTCGCGCGGCGAGCTTCTCGAGGTCGCCGAGCCCGATCTGCCAGGCCGAGCGCACGTCGGGTAGATCGGCGCGGATCTCGTCGAAGCGGGCGAAATGGTCCGCCGTCTCGACGATGACCGCGTGCGCACCGGAGTCGGCGAGGTTCCACTGCACCTGGGCGGGGGAGGAGGTCTCGTACACCGGCACGAGGACGCCGCCCGCGAACCAGACGGCGAAGTCGATCAGCGTCCACTCGTAGCGCGTCTTGCAGATCAGGCCGACCTTCTCGCCGGGCTCGATGCCCGAGGCGACCAGTCCCTTGGCGAGCGCGACCACCTGGTCGAGGAACTCCTTCGCCGTGACGTCGCGCCAGCCGTCGCCGTCCGGCAGGGCGAAGAGGGGGCGGTCGGGAGTCTCGCGCACGCGGTCGAGCAGCAGTGCCGTCGTGTTCGCTTGCGGGTCTGCGGCCACCACGAGGGGCGAATCGAACTGTTCCACGGCAACTCCTTCGTAACCTGAACGAACGTCGGCTCCAGCCTACCGAAGGAGCCGAAGCTGTAGATCCACTCAGACTGTAGATCCACTCGGAAGGTCCGTCCGCTCGGGTCGGCGACCGACGTGGAGGCTCCTCCGACACGGACGCCCGACCCCTTCGCAGGCCCACCCGGTCACTACACTCGTTGTGGCCGCCGAACAGGGCGGATCGACGGCGCTCCGGCGCCGACGGCGAGGGAAGGGCGGTTCGCGTGCACGCGATCGGTATCGACATCGGCGGCACGAAGATCGCGGGAGCGCTCGTCGACGAGTTCGGCGGGATCCTCCGCGAGGACCGTCAGCCGACTCCCGCCGGTCACCCCGAGCTCATCGTCGACGTGGTCGTCGAGATGGTCGCCCGCCTCCGCGAGGGTCTGCCCGCGGGAGACGTCGCCGCGGTCGGAGTCGCCGCAGCAGGGTTCATCGACGCGTCGCAGTCGATCGTCTACTACGCCCCCAACATCAACTGGCGCAACGAGCCGTTCCGCGAGAAGCTCTCGGCCCGGATCGACCTGCCCATCATCATCGAGAACGACGCGAACGCCGCGGGCTGGGCCGAGTTCCGCTACGGCTCCGGTCGTCTCGTCAGCGACATGCTGATGCTGACCATCGGCACCGGAGTGGGCGGCGCCATCGTGATCAACGACCGGCTCCTTCGCGGGGGCTTCGGAGCCGCCGCCGAGATCGGCCACATGCGCGTCGTGCCGGGCGGCCTCCCGTGCGGCTGCGGGGCCAGGGGCTGCATCGAGCAGTACGGCTCGGGCCGGGCCTTGCAGCGCTTCGCGAACGAGCTCGCCGACGCCGGCGGAATCGGCCAGGGCATCGCCGACGCGCGCGCCCGCAACGGCGGATCGCTCGACGGGCGCATCATCTCGGAGCTGATCACCAGCGGCGACCTCGGTGCCCTTGCGGCCCTGCGCCAGCTCGGCCACTGGCTCGGCGAGGCCGCGGCCAGCCTGAGCGCCGTGCTCGACCCCCAGATGTTCGTGATCGGCGGCGGGGTCGCCCAGGCCGGGGATCTGCTGCTCGACCCGATCCGCCAGGCCTATCTCGACAACCTGCCGGCCCGGGGCTACCACCCCGAGCCGGAGTTCCGCATCGCGGAGCTGGTGAACGACGCGGGAGTCGTGGGGGCGGCCGACCTGGCCCGCCTGCACGCCAGCACCCTCTGAGCGCCGCTCGAGACGCTGCCACGCTCATCCACCGACCTGCACTGATTCGCCGAGGAGTCGACCGTTGTTCTACTGGTTCATGAAGCACATCGTCGCGGGTCCGCTGCTCAAGACGATCTTCCGCCCGTGGGTGGTCGGGGCCGACCGCGTCCCGGCGACGGGCGGCGTGATCCTCGCCAGCAACCACCTCTCGTTCATCGACTCCGTCTTCCTGCCGCTGGTCATCGAGCGGAACATGGTCTTCCTCGCCAAGAGCGACTACTTCACGGGCAAGGGTCTGAAGGGCTGGGCGACCAAGCTGTTCTTCACGGCGACCGGCATGCTGCCGATCGACCGGTCGGGCGGCAAGGCGTCGGAGGCGTCGCTCAACACCGGCCTGCGGGTCCTCGCCAGCGGCGAGGCCCTCGGCATCTATCCCGAGGGCACCCGCAGCCCCGACGGGCGCATGTACCGCGGCCGCACCGGAGTGGCGCGCATGGTCCTCGAGGCGCGCGTGCCCGTCATCCCCGTCGCGATGATCGACACCGCGCGGATCATGCCCATCGGCAGCCGCCTCCCCAGGCTCGGCCGCATCGGCATCGTCTTCGGCGAGCCGCTCGACTTCAGCCGCTTCGAGGGCATGGAGGGCGACCGGTTCATCCTCCGCTCGATCACCGACGAGATCATGTACGAGCTGCTGGCCCTGAGCGGCCAGGAGTACCTCGACGTCTACGCCACCTCGGTCAAGGAGAAGCGCGCGGCGCTCACCCGCTGAGTGCGCGCCGAGCGCTCCGCCCCCGGCCCGGGGGAGGGCCTCCCGAGGCGATAGGCTCGTCAACCGCTGCCGTCCGTCCGGACGGTGGCCCGCTCGCGCGCACGGCGCGCACGTCAGAACCAGGACACCCTCGTGGTCATCGATCCGAACGAACCGTACGTCCAAGCCGCCCCCTCCGTGGTCGCCGGCCTGGACTACTGGCGCGAGCTCGAGATCAAGCAGCAGCCGCAGTGGCCCGACGCCGACGCGGTGAGCGCCGCGTCCGCCGAGGTCGCCGGCCTGCCTCCGCTGGTCTTCGCCGGCGAGGTCGACCAGCTGCGCGAGCGCCTCGGCAACGCGGCCCGCGGCGAGGCTTTCCTCCTGCAGGGCGGCGACTGCGCCGAGACCTTCGCAGGCGCCACCGCCGACCAGATCCGCAACCGCGTCAAGACGGTGCTGCAGATGGCGGTCGTCCTGACCTACGGCGCGAGCATGCCCGTCATCAAGATGGGGCGGATGGCCGGCCAGTTCGCCAAGCCCCGCTCGAGCGACCTCGAGACCCGCGGCGACGTGACGCTGCCCGCCTACCGCGGCGACATCGTGAACGGCTACGAGTTCACTCCGGAGTCGCGCGCGGCCGACCCGCGCCGCATCGTGCAGGCGTACCACACGGCCGCCTCGACGCTGAACCTCATCCGCGCCTTCACGCAGGGCGGCTTCGCCGACCTGCGGCTCGTGCACTACTGGAACAAGGGCTTCACCGAGAACCCGCAGAACCAGCGCTACGAGCAGCTCGCGCGCGAGATCGACCGCGCGGTGAAGTTCATGGTCGCGTGCGGAGCCGACTTCGAGGGCATGAAGCGCACCGAGTTCTACACGGGCCACGAGGGCCTGCTCATGGACTACGAGCGCCCGATGACGCGGATCGACTCGCGCACCGGCACGCCGTACAACACCTCGAGCCACTTCATCTGGATCGGCGAGCGCACCCGCGACCTCGACGGCGCGCACGTCGACTTCCTGTCGCGCGTCCGCAACCCGATCGGCGTGAAGCTCGGCCCCTCGACGACGCCCGAGACGATGCTCGAGCTCATCGAGAAGCTCGACCCGAACCGCGAGCCCGGCCGCCTGACCTTCATCACCCGGATGGGCGCGGGGAAGATCCGCGACGCCCTCCCGCCCCTGCTCGAGGCCGTCAAGCGGAGCGACGCCCTGCCGCTCTGGGTCACCGATCCGATGCACGGCAACGGCCTGACGACCCCCACCGGCTACAAGACCCGTCGCTTCGACGACGTCGTCGACGAGGTCAAGGGCTTCTTCGAGGCGCACCGCGCCGTCGGCACGCACCCCGGAGGCATTCACGTCGAGCTCACCGGCGACGACGTCACCGAGTGCCTGGGCGGCTCCGAGCAGATCGACGAGGCCGACCTCGCCACCCGCTACGAGTCGGTCTGCGACCCCCGCCTCAACCACATGCAGTCGCTGGAGCTCGCCTTCCTCGTCGCCGAGGAGCTCCGGCAGCGCTGAGCGGCGCAGCCGCAGCTCCGAGGAGATGAGGGTGCCGTCTGGTGGAGGGAGAGCGAGCGCTCCCTCCACCGCGGTCGGCATCCAGGGATGGTCGCGATCCGCAGAGCGTCGTGGGAACGGCTAGGACGAATCGCTGGCACGCGATTCGCCCGTTCGGCAGCGCTCTCTCGCGGAGGCGGCGCGAGCGCCCCCTCCGCTGCGGTCGGAATCCAGGGATGGTCGCGATCCGCAGAGCGTCGTGGGAACGGCTAGGACGAATCGCTGGCACGCGATTCGCCCGTTCGCCTTGGATGTGGCCGGCCGGTCCGGCGGCGGGGCGTCCGGCGCGTGCCGCGTCCGACGCTGGGCGTCAGGCCCTGCCGCCCAGCGTGCATCCCTGTCGCGGGCGAGAAGCCGGCCGCCCGCCGCTGTCGTCGCCATGCTGGTCGAGCCCGCAGCCCCGCAGGGGCGTATCGAGACCCACCAGCGTCAACAGATCAGGCTTCTGCCCCGGCCTTCTGACGGACGTGGATCTCGATACGCCCGCTCCGCGCGCTGCGGGCTCGATCAGCGAGGACGGTGCCACCCGCACGAGTACCGGAAGACGGGACCTCGCGCAGGAGTCCAGCGAGGACGTGGCCACACGCACGAATCCCGCGAGGATGGGTCGTTCCGAGTGCCGTCCGAGAGCCTCGTCGCGCCGTCGGTCGAGGTGGACCATCCGAGCAAGCGGATCGGAAGGTGAAGGCGAACGGGTGAATCGCGATTCAGCGATTCGCCTTCGCCGTTCGCAGGACGCTCTGCGTGGCGCGACCACCTCGAGGAGCCGACCGCGGTGCAGGGAGCGCGAAGTGCTCCCCGCACAGAACGGCTCAAGTCGTGATGGTGATCGACAGCTGGATGGTGGTGCCGCGCTGGACGGGGTCGCCTGCCTTGTTGGACTGGTTGGTGACCTTCGTGAGCTCGTCGGGGGCTGCATCGATCAGGGGTCCGAGCGTCGACAGCGAGTAGCTCCAGGTGAGGTCGACCGCGTCGAGGGCCGCCTTCGCCTGGTCGCGGGTCATGCCGACGACGTTCGGGACGGCGACGGGCTCCGGTCCCTTCGAGACCACGACGCTGATCGTCTGGCCGGTCGTCGCGGGCGCCTCGGGGTTGGCCTGGGTGAGGACGATGCCGGCGGGGACGGTGTCGCTCCAGTCCTCGCCGCTGCTGTCGAGGGCGAGCCCGGCCTGCTCCGCCGCGTCGGTCGCGGCCTCGAGCGAGAGGCCGACCACGTTCGGGATCGGTCCGAGGCTGACGACCATGTCGATGCCGCTGGTCTCGGGCAGGACGGCGGGCAGCTCGCCCCCGCCGGGGAGCGACGCCGAGATCACACGGCCCCTCTCGACGTCGGCGTCGAACACGCTCGTGGTGGCGCCGGCGACGAGGGACGCTCCGGTGAGGGCGGCGGTCGCCTCCTCCTGGGTCAGGCCCGTGAGCGCCGGCACCTCCATCTGGCGCGGTCCGCTCGAGACGACGAGGGTCACCACCGAGTCCTTGTGGATGCTCTGGTCCTGCGGGGGATCCGAGCTCATCACCGTCCCGATCGGCACGGTGAGGTCCGGCGCCTGCTGCTGCTCGACCTGCAGGTCGCTGGCCTCGAGGAGCGCCGTGGCGTCCTCCTGGCTCAGCCCGACGACGGTCGGGATGGTCCTGATCGCGCCCGGTCCCTCGCCGAACCAGTAGGCGGTGCCTCCGCCGAGAAGTGCCAGCAGGAGGATGACGATCGTGAGGAGGACACCGCGTCGCCGACGCACCCGTCGCTTGGCGGCGAGCCGGGCGACGGCTTCGTCGTCCGCGTCCTCCTCCGCGGGCGGTCCCTCGAGGACCGTCGTCTGCCCGGGGGTGGCCGGATCGAAGAGGGCGGCAGTCGCCGGGGCCGTGGCGGGCGGCGGCAGCGGAGTGACGGCCTGGGTGTCGCCGCGCCGATCGGTCGGAGTGATGCCCATCAACCGCTCGGCCTCGAGCAGCTGGGAGAGCATCACGCCCGCGTCGCGAGGGCGCATGTCGGGGTCGCGCTCCGTCGCCCAGAGCACGAGCTCGTCGAGGGAGGTGGGCACCGACGGCACCTTGGCGCTGGGGTAGGGCACCGAGTCGTTCGCGTGCTGGTAGGCGATCTGCATCGGCTGCTCGCCCGTGAAGGGCTGCTCGCCGGTGAGCATCTCGTAGATCATGATGCCGATGGCGTAGATGTCGCTGCGGGTGTCGGCGGTGCCGCGGGTGACCAGCTCGGGGGAGAGGTAGGCGATCGTGCCGAGCAGCGCCTGGCCGGAGGCGGTGTTCGCGGTGGCCGCGCGGGCGAGGCCGAAGTCGCCGATCTTGATGCGGCCGTCGTCGGCGAGCAGGACGTTCTCGGGCTTGAGGTCGCGGTGCAGGATCCCGGCGCGGTGCGCCGCGGCGAGCCCGGACAGCACGGAGTGCATGATGTCGACGACCTGCTGGGCGGTCAGCCGTCCGCGCTCCTTGAGCAGGTCGCGCAGCGTGATGCCGGGCAGGTACTCCATGACCAGGTAGGCCATGTCGGAGTCCTGGCCCTGGTCGAAGACGCTGACGACGTTCGGGTGCGCCAGTCGCGCGGCCGATCGCGCCTCCTGGACGAACCGGTTCTTGAAGACCTGGTCGTCCGAGAGGTGGCCGTGCATGACCTTGATCGCGACGCGGCGATCGAGGCGCAGGTCGTTCGCGAGGTAGACCGTCGCCATGCCGCCGCGGGCGATCCTCGAGCGCACCTCGTACCGACCGTCGACGAGACGGCCGAGGAGGGGGTCGAGCTGGCTGGTGGTCACGCGACGAGTCTAGGCAAGAGCGTCAGCCGAACCCGTGAGCAACGCGCGACCGCCCGCCGCAGCGGCTCCGCCCGCTTGGAGCGGTCGGGGGAGCATGGCAGTCTTGACGGGTGACCGACTCGTCAGCCCCCGCCTCCTCCTCGCCCGTCTCCGACACCGAGTGGCTGACGATCCCCGATCTCGTCGAGCTGACCGGGCTGAACGTGAGCCGGGTCCGCCGGCTGCTCGAGGAGCGCCACCTGATCGGGACGCGTCGCGACGGCGTCCTCAAGGTGCCGTCGCTGTTCCTCCGCGACGACGAGCCGATGAGCGAGATCCGCGGCACGGCCATCCTCCTCGCCGACTCGGGCTTCTCCGACGACGAGGCCGTGCAGTGGCTGCTCTCGACGGAGGAGAGCCTCGGCACGAGTCCCGTCCTCGCACTCCGTGCGGGACGCAAGGCCGAGGTCCGTCGCGTCGCCCAGGCGCTCGCCTGATCACCGCCCCCTGACGCGACCGAACCTCCGATCAGGCCGCGCGCACGCTGACGCGCTCGGCGAGCTCGCGCAGCTCGGACACGCCCTCCTCGCGCAGCGGAGCGTCGGGCAGCACGCCGAGCGCGGTGTCGACCTCGCGGAGGATCCGCTCCTCGAGCCGGTCGAGCGCTCCGCTCGTCGAGACGATCTCCTGGGCGCGGGCGATGTCGGCGGGCGAGGCGTCGCCGCGGCCGACGACGGCGTCGAGCTCGTCCCTCCCGGCCGGGGAGGACGTCGCTCGCGCGAGCCCCAGCAGCATGGTGCGCTTGCCCTCGCGCAGGTCGTCGCCGGCCGGCTTGCCGGTCACCGCCGGGTCGCCGAAGACGCCCAGCACGTCGTCGCGGAGCTGGAAGGCGATGCCGAGCGGCAGGCCGAAGCGGCGCAGGGCGTCGAGCTGCGCGTCGTCGCCTCCGCCGAGGGAGCCGCCGATCGCCAGCGGAGCCTCGATGCTGTACTTCGCGCTCTTGTAGACGACGACCCGCTCCGCGCGGGCGAGGTGCTCGTGCTCGGGATGCCCGACCCAGGCGTTCTCCTCGAGGATGTCGAGGTACTGGCCGAGCGTCACCTCCGTGCGCATCAGGTTGAACTCGGCACGGGCCCGCTCGGCGCTCCGGCGGTCCTCGAGGGACCACTCCGCGTCGGCGAAGATCTCGTCGGACCAGACCAGCAGCAGGTCTCCGAGCAGGATCGCGGAGGAGCGTCCGAACTCGTCCCCCGAGCCGGTCCAGCCGCCGGCGCCGTGCAGAGCCGCGAACCGGCGGTGCGCCGAGGGGGCTCCGCGGCGGGTGTCGGAGTTGTCGATCACGTCGTCGTGGACGAGGGCGGCGGCATGGAAGAGCTCGAGGCTCGCGCCCACCCGCGCGACGGGGTCGGAGCCGCTCGGGTGCTCCTCGCTCGGGACGGCCGAGACGGCGGTCCAGCCCGCCTCGCAGAAGCGCGCCCTGAAGCGCTTCCCCCCGCTGAGAAAGTCCCGCGAAAGGTCGCCGAGGGCCCGGACGTCCTCTCCGAGAGAGCGCAGAATTGGCGTGCGCCCGGCGAGGAAGTCTTCGATTCGGAACTGGACGCGATCGACCAGACGAGTGCTGTGGTTCACCCGACCAGCCTATGCACGACCGGACGTCGCACGGGTGGCGCCTAGCGCCCGCGCACCGCTCGGTCTAGAGTGAAGCGCTACCCGCGTGGTCGTCTCCACAGCGCCGTCACCCGCGGCACCGTCCCGCCCGCGCCGACACCACCACCCGCCGACGCCACACCCTGAAGGGGTCCCGATGCCGCTTTCGGAACACGAGCAACGGCTCCTCGACGAGATGGAGCGCAACCTCTATCAGAACGACGCCGACTTCGTGGCAGCGGTCAGCAAGGGGCGCGGCGGCACCAACTACCGGGCGCTCGTGCTCGGCATCCTCCTCGCGATCGTCGGCCTGGGCGTCCTCGTCACCGGAGTCGCCGTCCGGCAGCCCCTCGTCGGCGTCGGCGGCTTCGCCCTGATGCTCGCGGGCGTCGTCGTCGCCATGCGCCCCGCCGCGGGCGGCTCGGACGAGCCCGGCCTGCCGACCGTCGGACGCCCCGCGAAGCCCCGCTCCTCGGGCAACCGCCAGGGCTCCGGGTTCATGGACCGTCTGAACGAGCGATGGGACAACCGCGGCGACGGTCGCAGCTAGCCCCACTCCGCACCACCCACAGGGTCGATCCTCACGGATCGGCCCTTTTTTCATGCCCGGACGCGGCCGTCCCCACTCCGCACCACCAGCAGGGTCGATCCTCGCCGAGAAACCCCCTTTTCCATGCTCGGATCCTCCCCGGGAGGCACTCCGCCCTCCACTGCGCTCCACCGCTGCCGTTCCGCGGAATCCCGCGGATGACGGGGCGGTCTTCGGCGCGCCGCACCCCGCGCCGGGGTTGTGAGTGGGGGGAAGTGGAGTACTGTGGGGACCACACCATCCTTGGCCGGAAGAAGTGGGGGGCAGCCAGTGTTCCTCGGCACCTATTCCCCCAAGCTCGACGAGAAGGGCCGCGTGATCCTCCCCGCCAAGTTCCGCGACGAGCTCTCCTCCGGAGTCGTCGTCACGCGCGGCCAGGAGCGGTGCCTCTACGTGTTCAGCCAGAGCGAGTTCGAGGTGATGCACGAGAAGATCCGGCAGGCGCCCGTCACGAGCAAGCAGGCCCGTGACTTCCTGCGCGTCTTCCTCTCCGGCGCCAGCGCCGAGACTCCCGACAAGCAGAACCGCGTGACCCTCCCGGCACCGCTGCGGGCCTACGCGGGGCTCGACCGCGACCTCACCGTCATCGGTGCGGGCAATCGCGCCGAGATCTGGGCCCAGGACGCCTGGGAGACCTACCTGCAGGAGCAGGAGTCCGTGTTCTCCGACACCCAGGAGGAGGTGATCCCCGGCCTGTTCTAGCTCCTGCCGCGCGACTCCCAGCCACTCGGCGCCCGGACGCACCTTCCCCGGTGTCCGGTCGTGAGCTGGATGGGGATCGGGCGGCAGGAACAGGACGACGGGACCACCATGACCGAAGACTCCGACCGCAAGACCGTGCGCCCCACCGAGGAGCGCCACATCCCGGTGCTCCTCGAGCGCTGCATCGAGCTCCTCGCTCCGGCGATCGAGCGCGACGGCGCCGTCCTCGTCGACGCGACCCTCGGCATGGGCGGCCACTCGCTCGCCCTGCTCGAGCGCTTCCCGGGGCTCCACCTCGTCGGCCTCGACCGCGACCCCGAGGCCCTCGAGCTCGCGGGGGAGCGGCTGGCGGCGCACGCCTCCCGCATCGACCTCGTGCACGCCGTCTACGACGAGCTCCCCGACGTGCTCGACGAGCTCGGCATCGACGAGATCGACGGGGCTCTCTTCGACCTCGGCGTCTCCTCCCTCCAGCTGGACGAGTCCGAGCGCGGCTTCTCCTACTCCAGGGATGCGCCGCTCGACATGCGGATGGACGCGACCGCCCCGCTCACGGCGGCGAGCATCCTCGCCGACTACGACGAGCTCTCCCTCCGCCGGATCTTCCACGAGTACGGCGAGGAGCGCCTCGCCGCGCGCTACGCGAAGCGGATCGTGGAGGCGCGGGCCGCCGCCCCGATCGAGCGCTCCGGCCGACTCGTCGAGATCATCCAGGCCGCGACCCCGGTCGCGATCCAGCGCAACGGCCACCCGGCGAAGCGGGTCTTCCAGGCGCTGCGCATCGAGGTCAACCAGGAGCTGTCGGTGCTCGAGCGCGCCATCCCCGCGGCGCTCGATCGCGTGGCCGTCGGCGGACGCATCGTGGTCGAGGCCTACCAGTCGCTCGAGGACCGGATCGTCAAGCGCGCCCTGCAGGCCGCCTCCTCCTCGACGGCGCCGGAGGGGCTCCCGATGGAGCTGCCGGAGCACCGACCCGAGTTCCGACTCGTCCTCCGCGGCGCAGAGCTCGCCTCCGACGACGAGTTGGCCAGAAACCCCCGAGCAGCACCCGTGCGCCTGCGCGCGGCCGAGAGGATCAGGAGGACCGCATGAGCGCCACCGCAGTCATCGAACCCGTCATCGCCACCGAGCACACCGTCGCACGGCCGGCCCGGCCCGGTGCTCCCTCCGAGCGCCCGCGCATCGAGGCGGTCCCGACCGTCGCGCGGAGCCCGCGCCCGAAGCTCGTCTACGGGATCGTCGCCGTCGCGGGCCTCTTCGCGATCATCGTCGTCCAGCTCCTCGTGAGCGTCGGCCTCTCGCAGGGCGCCTACCAGATCTCGGCGCTGCAGACCGAGCAGAAGACGCTCACCCGCAGCAACGCCGAGAAGCAGGACGCGGTCGACACCCTCAGCTCGCCGCAGAACCTCGCGACGGCGGCGCAGGGCCTCGGGATGGTCGCGAACACGGCTCCCGTCTACCTCCGGCTGTCCGACGGCGCTGTGCTCGGCGACCCGACCTCGGCGGCGGCGAGCGAGGTCGGCACCGCGGCCGCGTCTACGCTCGTGCCGAACGCGCTGATCCAGCCCGCGCCCGCGTCGGCCGACGCGAGCGCGTCCTCCGCCGCCTCGGCGACCTCGGCCGTACCGTTGCAGGGCGAGCTCCCCGCTCCGATCACCCACTGACCACCGCCCGCTCGATCCGCCGCGACCAGATCCGGCCACGACGAAGGACGGCGCAGCCGCCCGGAGGAAGAAGGACAGCTCCGCAGTGAGACACCACCGGTCAAGCAGGCGGCGCACGGCCGTCACCTTCGTCATCATCATCGCGATCGTCGGGCTCTTCATCGGCAAGCTGGTCGACATCCAGATCGTCCGGGCGAACGAGCTGACCGACGAGGCGGCGCAGAACCAGTCGAACAGCGTCGTCACCTACGGCACCCGCGGCACGATCGTGGACCGCTCCGGGACCGTGCTCGCCGACACGACGACCCGCTACCGGCTGACCACCTCGCCGAAGAACGTCGCCGAGTTCCTCCGCGAGATGCCCGACGGCCAGGAGGTCGTCGTCAGCGTGGAGCAGGCGGCGTCCGAGATCGGCGCGATCACCGGCCAGTCGGTCGAGCAGATCACGGCGGCCGTGAGCGGTGCGCTGGCCGAGGACCCGAAGGCGAACTACCTGATCCTGTCGGAGGGCCTCGACCTCGAGGCGTACCAGAAGCTCATCGCGCTCGACATCCCGTGGACCTACTTCGAGACCCAGCAGGGTCGCACCTATCCCAACGGCGCGGTCGGCGGCAACCTGATCGGCTACGTCGGAGCCGACGGCGCCGCCCAGGAGGGCATGGAGTACGCCGAGAACACCTGCCTGGCGGGCGCGAACGGCTCCGAGAGCTACGAGCGCAGCGCCGACTACGTCCGGATCCCCGGCAGCACCGTCTCCGAGACGCCGGCCGTCGACGGCGGCGAGCTGAAGCTCACCATCGACGCGGACCTGCAGTACTACGCCCAGCAGGTGCTGTCGGCCCGCGTGGCCGAGGTCGGCGGCAGCTACGGGATCGTCGTCGTGCAGGAGGTCAAGACCGGCAAGCTGCTCACCGTCGCCGAGACGCCGACGGTCGACCCGAACAACGTGTCCGCGAGCGCTGCCGAGGATCGCGGCTCGCGGGCGTTCCAGAGCCCGTTCGAGCCCGGATCCACGTTCAAGCCCATGACCGCGGCTATGCTGATCGACCAGGGCCTCGCCTCGCCGACCAGCCATGCGGTGATCCCCGACACCTTCGAGAAGGACGGCGCGTCGTTCAGCGACGACTTCGCGCACACTCCGACGAACTACACCCTGACGGGGATCCTCAAGGACTCCTCGAACGTCGGCATCGCGACGCTCGGCTCGCAGCTCTCGGCCGAGAAGCGCTACGACTACATGACGAGGTTCGGGCTCGGCAGCCCGACCGCCGTCGGCTTCCCCGGCGAGACCGGAGGCCAGCTCGCCGACTACCAGGACTGGGACAACCAGACGAACTACACGACGATGTTCGGCCAGGGCGTCTCGGCGACCGCCGTCCAGGTGGCGGGGATCTACCAGACGCTCGGCAACGGCGGGGTCCGCCTGCCGGCACAGCTCGTCGAGGGCTGCACGACGGCCGACGGCTCGGTCGTCGACGTGCCCGACACCACGGGGACCCAGGTCGTCTCTGCGTCGGCCGCGAAGGACGTCGTCGACATGCTGCAGACCCACTACAACGAGGGCTGGCTCGCCGACTACATCCACGTCGACGGCTACAACATCGCGACGAAGACCGGAACGGCCCAGCAGCCCGACGGCAACGGCGGCTACTCCTCGAGCTACACGGTGTCGCTCGCCGGCCTCGCGCCCGCCGAGGACCCGGAGTACGTCGTGACGGTCACGATCGCCGATCCGGTTAAGATGAACACGTCCCAGGCGACGGCCCCCGTGTTCCAGCAGGTCATGACCCAGGTGCTGAAGACGAACAGGGTGGAGCCGTCCACGGTGCCGCCGGTGGAGTACCCCACCACGTGGTGATCGCGCCGGGACGCCACGCACCAGAAGCACCACACGCACCAGAACGAGAGAGAGAGCGGGCATTGCACGACACTCGCCCGCAGACCTCCCTCCGCCCCGAGCACCCGGTGCCCCGGTCGCTGTCGCAGCTGGTGACGGAGTTCTCGCTCGGTCCGGTCCGCGGTGTCGAGGGCGTCGAGGTCAGCGGGATCACGCTCGATTCGCGCCACGTCGAGTCGGGCGACCTCTACGTCGGTGTCGTCGGGCGATCCGCGCACGGGGCAGCGTTCGCGGCCGACGCCGCAGCCTCCGGAGCCGTCGCCGTCCTGACCGATCCCGCGGGGGCTGCGCTTGCCGCCTCCTCCGGCCTCCCCGTCCTCGTGACCCCCGACCCGCGGGCCGCGCTCGGCGACGTCGCCTCGTGGATCCACCGGACCGGGGAGGACGTGCCCACCCTCTTCGGCGTGACCGGGACGAACGGCAAGACCAGCGTCGTCTACCTCCTCGATGCGCTGCTGCGCCGACTCGGTGTCGTCTCGGGCCTGAGCTCGACCGCCGAGCGGCGCATCGGTGACGTGGCCGTCGTCAGCTCCCTCACCACCCCCGAGGCCAGCGAGCTCCACGGTCTGCTCGCCCGCATGCGCGAGTCGGCCGTCCGCGCCGTCTCGATCGAGGTGTCGGCGCAGGCCCTCAGCCGGCACCGCATCGACGGCCTGGTCTTCGACGTCGTCGGCTTCACCAACCTCAGCCACGACCACCTCGACGACTACGCCGACATGGAGCACTACTTCGAGGCGAAGGCCGACCTGTTCCAGCCGGAGCGGGCGCGGCGCGGCGTCGTCACCGTCGACAGCGTCTGGGGGAGGCAGCTCGCCGAGCGCAGCCGCATCCCCGTCACGACGCTCGCCAGCTCCCCGGTCGTCGGAGTCGCTCCCGAGAACGACGCCGACTGGTCGATGACCGTGCTGCGCAGCACGTCCGAGCTCACGACCTTCCGCCTCGAGGGGCCCGAGAACCGCTCGGTCGAGGTGAGCGTCCCGCTGATCGGCTGGTACATGGCCGCGAACGCCGCGCTGGCGATCGTGATGCTCGTCGAGTCGGGCTTCGACCTCGAGGCGATCGCGCATGTCCTCGCGGAGAGCCGGCTCGACGTCTACATCCCGGGGCGCGCCGAACGGGTCTCGGGAGAGCGCGGGCCGAGCGTCTACGTCGACTACGGGCACACGCCCGACGCCTTCACGAACGCGCTCGAGGCCCTCCGAGACCTCACCCCGGGCCGACTGATCATGGTGTTCGGCGCCGACGGCGACCGCGACGCCACCAAGCGCGCCGACATGGGCGCCATCGCCGCTCGTCTCTCCGACATCGTCGTCGTGACCGACTTCCATCCGCGCTGGGAGGACCCCGCCGCCATCCGCGCGGTCCTCGTCCAGTCGGCGGCGTCAGCCGTCCCGGAGCGGGAGATCCACGAGATCCCCGATCCGCGCGCCGCCGTGCGCGCCGCCGTCGCGCTCGCGCGCGAGGGCGATTCGATCCTCTACGCCGGACCGGGCCACGAGGACTACCAGGAGATCGCAGGAGTGCACATGCCGTATTCGGCCCGAGACGACGTCCGTCAGGCCCTG
This sequence comes from Rathayibacter sp. VKM Ac-2803, assembly GCF_009807175.1. Lineage (NCBI taxonomy): Bacteria > Bacillati > Actinomycetota > Actinomycetes > Micrococcales > Microbacteriaceae > Rathayibacter > Rathayibacter sp. VKM Ac-2803. The sequence continues at coordinate 2,236,799 of NZ_WUCD01000001.1, forward strand.
CGTGAGGCGGGCTGGCTCTAGATGATCGCCATGACCCTCACCGAGATCGCCGCCGCCGTCTCCGGCCGGCTCCACCTCGCCGGTGCCTCCTCGAACGCCGCGACCGTCGTCGACGGCGCGACAGAGACCGACTCGCGCGAGATCGCGCCCGGCGGGATCTTCGTCGCCAAGCGCGGCGAGCACACCGACGGCCACCTCTTCGCGCCGGTCGCGGTCGAGCGCGGCGCGGCCCTGCTGATCGTCGAGCGGCCGCTCGACCTCGACGTCCCCCAGGTGATCGTCGACGACTCCGTCCAGGCGCTGGGCGCCCTGGCGACCGAGGTCGTCCGCCGGGTGCGCGCGCTCGGCGGTCTCACCGTCATCGGCGTGACCGGATCGAACGGCAAGACGACGACCAAGAACCTGCTGCGCACCGTGCTGGAGCGGGTCGGCGAGACCGTCGCTCCGCGCGGCTCGTTCAACAACGAGGTCGGGGCGCCGATCACGATGCTCCAGGTGTCGGAGTCGACGAGGTTCCTCGTCGCCGAGATGGGCGCCAGCGCCGTGGGCGAGATCCGCCGCCTCGTGCGGATGGCCAAGCCCGACGTCGGCGTCGTCCTGGCGGTGGGCCTGGCCCACGCCGGCGAGTTCGGCGGGATCGAGCGCACCCTCGAGGCGAAGACCGAGATGGTCGCCGACCTCACGTCCGACGACGTCGCCGTGCTCAACGTCGACGACGGCCGCGTCGCCTCGATGGCGGGCCGCACCGCCGCTCGCGTGCTCTGGTTCGGCCGAGGCGAGAGCGCCGACGTCCGCGCGGTCGACGTCGAGACGTCCGCCGACGGCACGCGCTTCACCATCGAGGTCTCGGCGGGCGAGGGCCGCGAGGCCGCCCGTGCCGAGATGCTCCTGCGCGTCCTCGGAGAGCACCACGTCATGAACGCTCTCGCCGCGACGGCGGCCGCGCTCTCGGTGGGCGTGCCGCTCGCGAGCATCGTCGAGGCGCTGTCCACGGTCACGCTCGCCGAGCGCTGGCGGATGCAGGTGCTCGGCGGCGCTGACGTCAAGGTCATCAACGACGCGTACAACGCGTCCCCGGACTCCACGGCCGCGGCGCTGCGCACCCTCGCCCAGATCGCCGAGCCGGGCGGGCGCACCGTCGCCGTCCTCGGCGAGATGAGCGAGCTGGGGGAGTGGGCCGACGAGGAGCACGACCGGGTGGGTCTGCTGGCCGTCCGCCTGAACATCTCGCAGATCGTCGTGGTCGGCGCCGGAGCCCGGCGCATCCACGTCGCGGCGGAGCGCGAGGGGTCGTGGAGCGGCGAGTCCGTCTTCGTCGAGACCGCCGACGACGCCTACGCGCTCCTCGAGGACTACCTCCGGAGCGGAGACACCGTGCTGGTGAAGTCGTCCAACTCCGCCGGCCTGCGATTCCTCGGCGACCGACTGGGGGAGCGCCACCGATGAGAGCACTCCTGCTGGCCGGAACCTTCTCCGGCGCCTTCACCCTGCTGCTGACGCCGCTGTTCATCCGGCTCTTCCACCGCCTCAAGTGGGGCCAGTTCATCCGCGAGGACGGACCGCAGTCGCACCACGTCAAGCACGGCACGGCGACGATGGGCGGCATCGTCATCATCGTCGCCACGGTCGCGGGCTACTTCCTCGCGATGCTCTTCGGCAACCGGGCGATCGCGCCCTCGGCGCTGCTCGTGCTGTTCATGATGGTCGGGCTCGGCCTCGTCGGCTTCCTCGACGACTTCCTCAAGACCCGCAACCAGCGCAGTCTCGGCCTGGGCGGCTGGGCGAAGATCGCCGGCCAGGTGATCGTCGCGGCGGCCTTCGCCGTCATCGCGATCATGGTGCGCGACTCCAACGGCCTCACACCGGCGTCCACGTCGATCTCGTTCATCCGCGATCTCCCGCTCGACTTCGCGTCGCTCGGCTGGATCGGCATCGGGCTCTTCGTGCTGTGGATCTGCGTGATCGTCACGAGCACGTCGAACGGCGTGAACGTCGCCGACGGCCTCGACGGCCTCGCGACCGGTTCGTCGATCCTCGCGATCGGCTCGTACGTGATCATCGGCTTCTGGCAGTCCAACCAGTGGTGCTACGACCTCCAGCTGAACCCCGAGGTGGCCGACAAGTGCTACCAGGTGAGCGATCCCTTCGACCTCGCGATCATCGCCGCGGCGATCTCCGGGGCCCTCGTCGGCTTCCTCTGGTGGAACACCTCGCCGGCGCAGATCTTCATGGGCGACACCGGCTCGCTCGGTCTGGGCGGCGCACTCGCGGCCCTCGCGATCCTGACCCGCACCGAGCTGCTGGTCATCCTGATCGGCGGTCTCTTCGTGATCGTCACCGGGTCGGTCATCCTGCAGCGGATCTACTTCAAGATCACCCGGGGCAAGCGGATCTTCCTGATGAGTCCGCTCCACCACCACTTCGAGCTCAAGGGCTGGGCCGAGGTGACGGTGGTGGTCCGCTTCTGGATCATCGCCGGGATCCTCGTCGCCGCAGGCGTCGGGCTCTTCTACCTCGAATGGCTCTCCCTGGCATGACCGATCCCGCTCTCGTCGCCCGTCTCGATGCTCTCCGCAGCTGGCACTCCGACTGGCGCGGTCTGCGCGTCGCCGTGCTCGGCCTCGGGGTGACCGGGTTCTCGGTCGCCGACACGCTGACCGAGCTGGGCTCGGACGTGCTCGTCCTCGCCGACCGCGCCGACGAGGAGCGCGAGCGCCTCCTCGAGGTGATCGGCGCCCGTCTGCACCGCGCGGAGCACCTCGACTCCGTCCCCGCGGAGCTGACCGCGTTCGACCCCGAGCTGGTGATCGTGTCGCCGGGCTTCCGGCCGACGCATCCGATCGTCGAGTGGGCGGTGGCGTCGGGGACCGCCCTGTGGGGCGACGTCGAGCTGGCGTGGCGCGTGCGCGACAAGGTGACCCGTGCCGATGGCTCGCCCGCGGAGTGGGTGGCGGTCACGGGCACGAACGGCAAGACCACGACCGTCCGGCTCACCGCGAGCATGCTGGTCGCCGGCGGGCTGCGTGCGGCGCCGTGCGGCAACATCGGAGTGCCCGTGCTCGACGCGGTCCGCGACCCGCAGGGCTTCGACGTGCTGGTCGTCGAGCTCTCGAGCTACCAGCTGCACTACCTGGGCGCGATCGAGCCGATCGCGAGCGCCTGCCTCAACATCGCCGAGGACCACCTCGACTGGCACGGCTCGTTCGAGGAGTACCGCGCGGCGAAGGCGAAGGTCTACGCGAACACCCGGGTCGCCTGCGTCTACAACCGCTCCGACGCCGCGACCGAGCAGATGGTGCTCGACGCCGAGGTGATCGAGGGCGCGCGCGCCATCGGCTTCGGGCTCGGCGTGCCCGGCCCCAGCGACTTCGGCATCGTCGACGGCATCCTCTGCGACCGCGCGTTCCTCGACGACCGCCGGACGAGCGCCCTCGAGATCACCACGGTCGACGAGCTGGCCGCCCGCCACCTCGCGGCCCCGCACATCGTGCAGAACGTGCTCGCCGCCGCCGCGCTCTCGCGGGCGTGCGGCATCGAGCCCGGCGCGATCCGCCGCGCCCTCGCCGGCTTCGAGCTCGACGACCACCGCATCCAGGTCGTCGCCGAGCGGGCGGGAGTGACCTGGGTCGACGACTCCAAGGCGACCAATCCGCACGCGGCCGATGCCTCCCTCCGCGCCTACCCGTCGGTGGTCTGGCTCGTCGGCGGACTGCTGAAGGGCGTCGACGTGGGCTCCCTGGTGGCCGGTCACGTCGGCCGTCTGCGGGGCGCCGTGGTCATCGGAGTCGACCGGGCCGCGGTCCTCGAGGCATTCCGACGACACGCGCCCGAACTCCCCGTGACCGAGGTGGTCGCGGATGAGACTGGGGCCGTGATGCAGGCGGCCGTCGAGGCTGCGGCGGCGCTCGCCCAGCCGGGCGATGTCGTGCTGCTCGCGCCCGCTGCGGCGTCGATGGACCAGTTCCGCGACTACGCAGCACGGGGCCGTTCGTTCGCGGCCGCGGTGACGACGTATCTGGGAGGAGGGGCCGATGACCGCTCCGACGACGAGCAGGCTCCCGGGTCGCTCCCGGACTGACGCCGCGAGGACCGGCACCGAGAAGGGCTCCCGGAAGACGGGTGACCGCCACCGCGTGCGGACCGCGCGGATCGTCCTCTCGCGGGTCTTCGCCTCCGAGTCGCCCAACTTCTACCTGCTCTTCGGCACGACGCTCTTCCTCGTCCTCTTCGGGCTCACGATGGTGCTGTCGTCGTCGTCGGTCACGTCGTACGTCAGCAGCGACGACTCGTTCGGCGGCTTCTACCGCCAGGGCGGGTTCGCCCTGCTCGGCGTGCCGCTGATGCTCGTCGTCTCGCGGCTGCCGCTCGCGTTCTGGAAGAAGGCGACGCCGATGATCCTCGGTGTCGGCTGCTTCTTCCAGGTGCTGGTGGTCTTCACGCCCCTGGGCTGGTCGGTCGGCGGCAACACCAACTGGATCCGCCTCGGCGGCTTCACGATGCAGCCCTCCGAGATCATCAAGCTCGGTCTCGCGCTCTGGCTCGGCCTGCTCCTCGCGCGCCGCTACAAAGGGCCGAAGGACTGGAAGCACGCGCTGATCCCGGTGGGCATCGTCGGCGGCGGCTCGATCGGCCTCGTCCTGCTCGGCGGTGACCTCGGCACCGTGGTCATCATGGCCGGCATCGTGCTCGCGGCGCTCTTCTACGCGAACATGCGGATGCGGGTGATCATCCCGATCGTGGTCGTCGGCTCCGTCGGCGCCGTGCTGTTCGCGATCTCGAGCGAGAACCGGCTGACCCGCATCATGTCGTTCCTCGGCGACTGCTCGAACACCGAGGACTACCAGAACTCCTGCTGGCAGCCCGTGCACGGCACCTGGGCCATGGCGTCCGGCGGCATCTTCGGCGTCGGGCTCGGCAACTCCAAGGCGAAGTGGTCGTGGCTGCCCGCGGCCGACAACGACTACATCTTCGCCATCATCGGCGAGGAGCTCGGCCTGATCGGCGCGATCGTGGTGCTCGCCCTCTTCGTCGTCCTGGCCGTCGCCTTCTTCCGCGTGATCCACTCGTCGACCGATCCCTTCGTCCGGATCGCCACCGGCGCGGTGATGGTCTGGCTGATCGGCCAGGCGTTCGTCAACATCGGCGTCGTCCTGGGGGTGCTCCCGGTGCTCGGGGTGCCCCTGCCGCTGATCTCCTCCGGAGGCACCGCCCTGGTCAGCTCGCTCATCGCCATCGGCGTCGTCCTCTCGTTCGCGCGCACGCAGACGGCGCCCCTCCCCGTGCTCGGCGCCGGTCGCGGCAGCCACGAGGCGGTCGCGGAGTGACCCGCTTCCTGCTCGCCGGCGGAGGCACCGCCGGCCACGTGAACCCGCTGCTCGCGACCGCCGACGAGATCCGCGCCCGTCGTGCCGACGACGAGGTCCTCGTGCTCGGCACCGCGGAGGGGCTCGAGTCCCGCCTCGTGCCACTGCGGGGCTACGAGCTCTCGGTCATCCCGCGCCTGCCCTTCCCGCGCCGCCCGAACGGCGCCGCCCTGCGCTTCCCGTCCGCGTTCCGCTCCACGATCGACGGCATCGTCCGCACGATCCGCGAGCGGCGGATCGACGCGGTGGTCGGCTTCGGAGGCTACGCGGCAGCGCCCGCGTACCTCGCGGCCCGCCGTGCCCGCGTCCCCTTCGTGGTCCACGAGGCGAACGCCCGACCGGGGCTCGCCAACCGGCTCGGCGCGCGCGTCACGCCCTGGGTCGGCGTCGCGTTCGACGGCACGCCGCTCCCGCACGCGCGGACGGTCGGCATGCCGCTCAGGCGCGAGATCGCCGATCTCGACCGCGCGGCGCGACGCGGCGACGCGATGCGCGAGTTCGGCCTCGATCCCGCCCGCCCTACCCTGCTCGTCACGGGGGGCTCCCTCGGCGCTCGGCGGATCAACGCCACGGTGCACGCCGCGGCCGCCGCCGTGGTCGAGACCGGCTTCCAGATCCTGCACATCACGGGGTCGAAGGCCGAGATCTCCGATCCCGGTATCGCGGGCTACCACCTCCTCCCGTACTGCGACCGGATGGACCTCGCCCTCTCGGCGGCCGACCTCGCCGTCTCGCGCGCCGGCGCGGCGACCGTCAGCGAGCTGAGCGCGCTGGGTGTCCCGGCCGTCTACATCCCCTACCCCGTCGGCAACGGCGAGCAGCGCTTCAACGCGCGCGGCGTCGTCGACGCCGGGGGAGCCGTGCTCGTCGAGGATGCCGCGTTCCTGCCGACCTGGGTCGAGGCCTCCCTCCTCCCGCTGCTGGAGGACGCCTCCCGCCGCGACGAGATGGGGCGCCGGGCGGCCACGGTCGGCGTCCGCGACGGCTCCGAGCGGCTCGTCGACCTCATCGGGCTCGCGCTGCAGCAGCGCCGTTGAGGTCCCTCCGCGCGGCTCGGGGACTCACCGCGGGCCACCGTCTACACTGATCCGGCGCCCGGCGCGCGGCACCTCGCACGCCCCGTCGACCACCCGAAAGCGAGAGCCCCGTGATCAAGCCCGACCTCGGCATCACCGTCCCCGACGAGCTCGGCTCGGTCCACTTCATCGGCATCGGCGGGTCGGGGATGAGCGGGATCGCGCGCCTCTTCCACCACGCCGGCCACCGCGTCACGGGCTCCGACGTGCGCGAGTCGCACCCCATCGAGCAGCTGCGCGAGCTCGGGATCCCGGTCGCCATCGGTCACGACGCCGCCCACCTCGGCGACGCGGAGGCGGTCGTGGTCACCTCGGCGCTCTGGCAGGACAATCCCGAGTACGTGCTCGCGAAGGAGCGCGGCCTGCCCGTGCTGCACCGCTCGCAGGCGCTCGCCTGGCTCGTCCGCGGGCACCGCCTCGTCGCGGTCGCCGGAGCGCACGGCAAGACCACCTCCACCGGCATGATCGTGACCGGGCTGCTCGGGGTCGACGCCGACCCCAGCTTCGTGAACGGCGGCATCATCGAGAGCCTCGGCACGTCCTCCGCCGCCGGCTCCGGCGAGGTCTTCGTGGTCGAGGCGGACGAGTCCGACGGCAGCTTCCTGCTCTACGACGCGGCGGTCACGCTGATCACCAACGTCGACCCCGACCACCTCGACCACTACGGCTCGCTCGAGGCGTTCGAGGAGGCGTTCGTCACCTTCGCGTCGAACGCGGGCGAACTGGTGGTCGTCTCGTCCGACGATCCCGGCGCGGTCCGCGTGACCGAGAGACTCTCGGGCAAGCGCGTCCTCACGTTCGGCGAGGCGGAGGGCGCCGACGTCCGGGTCGTCGACCTCGAGCTCGTCGGCCCGGTCGGCTTCTCGGTCGAGTACGAGGGCCGCCGCTACTCGGCGCGACTGCGCATCCCGGGGCGCCACAACGCGATCAACGCGGCCGGCGCCTTCGCGGTGCTGGTCGGGCTGGGCTTCGAGCCCGCCGCCTCGCTCGAGGCCGTCGCGGAGTTCGGAGGCACGGAGCGCCGGTTCGAGCTGCACGGCTCGGTGCGCGGCGTGAGCGTCTACGACGACTACGCGCACCACCCCACCGAGGTCGCGGCGGCGCTGTCCGCCGCCCGCACCGTGGTGGGGGAGGGGCGCATCATCGCCGTCCACCAGCCGCACCTCTACAGCCGCACCCGGCTCTTCGCGCGCGAGTTCGCCGAGACGCTCGAGCGCTACGCCGACGAGACCGTCGTGCTCGACGTCTACGGCGCGCGCGAGGATCCGGAGCCAGGCGTCACCGGAGCGCTCGTCAGCGGCAGGTTCGCCGACCCGTCGCACGTGTCCTTCATCGCCGACTGGGAGGAGGCGGCCCGCCGCACCGCCGAGATCGCGCGCGAGGGCGACTTTGTGATCACCCTGGGCTGCGGCGACGTCTACCGGATCATCCCGCAGCTGCTCGAGTCCCTCGGCGCGAGCGAGGACTCCGCGGTCGCTCGATGACGGCGATGCTGCTCGGCGGGGCGCTCGGGGGTCGCGCGTGAAGCGCCCCGAGGGCGCCCGGACGGCTCGCCCGCCCGGTCGCAGCGCTCCGGTCGCGCCGCCGCCCGCGTCGAGCGGCGAGCCGACGGAGCCGATCAGCATCGTGGCGCCGTCGGTGTCGGAGCAGAAGCCCTCCCGCGGCCAGCCGGAGCCGATCGGGCTCGTCGACCGGACGAAGGAGCGGCTCGGACGGGTCCGCCTGCCTGGCGCCGACCGCCGGGAGATCGCCCGGGCCGCGAAGGAGCGCCGCCGGTTCGAGCGCGGCGAGGTGCGCCGCTTCACCCGACGGGCGCGTCGACGCCGCACGATCGCGCTGGTCACGGCCGGATCGCTCGTCCTGCTGGCCGTCGTGGTCGCCATCGCGGCCTACTCGCCGCTGATGGCGGTCCGCACGATCGAGATCGCCGGCACGCAGCGCGTGAGCGCCCAGGCGATCCAGTCCTCGCTCGACGATCAGCTCGGCGTGCCGCTCACCCTCGTCGACCGGTCGGAGGTCGGCGCCGTCCTCGGCGCCTATCCGCTCGTGCAGAGCTACTCGGTGCAGACGCGGCCGCCGAGCACACTGGTCGTGACGATCGTCGAGCGGACCCCGCTCGCCGTCCTCGCGAACGGCGGGCGCTTCGACCTGGTCGACGCCGCCGGAGTCGTGATCGAGACGGCCGACGCCGCGCAGCCCGGGTACCCGATCGTCACCACGCCGACCGGAGGGGCCTCCGGCGCGGCCTTCCGCGTGATCACGCAGGTGCTGCGCACCGTGCCCGCGAATCTCGCCGGTCAGGTCACCGCGGCCTCCGCGACGACCGGCGACGACGTCTCGCTGACGCTCGCGAACGGCTCGGTCGTGATGTGGGGCGGGTCGGACGACTCGGCCCTCAAGGCCGTCGTGCTCGAGAAGCTGATGGCGGCCACCGACCCGGCGGCCGTCGCGACGTACGACGTCTCGTCGCCCCAGGCCGCGGTCGTCGCACCCCGATGAGGGCGGATCCGCTCGGCTCTTTGCCGAATGCGGGCGTGTCTGCTGGGAGCTGCGCCGGACTCCGCCTACCGTCAGTCGAACCCCACATGCATACTCAGTATAACTTTAAGCCTCGACTACAGGTTTAAGGTTCAGCCCGGAGGCCGGAGACGTGACGTCAAACCAGAACTATCTCGCCGTGATCAAGGTCGTCGGCATCGGCGGTGGCGGCGTCAACGCCGTGAACCGCATGATCGAGCTCGGCCTGCGCGGCGTCGAATTCATCGCCATCAACACCGACGCCCAGGCGCTCCTGCTCAGCGACGCCGACGTGAAGCTCGACGTCGGACGCGAGCTCACCCGCGGCCTCGGTGCGGGAGCCGACCCCGAGGTCGGCCGTCGCGCCGCAGAGGACCACGCGGAGGAGATCGAGGAGGTGCTCGCCGGCGCCGACATGGTCTTCGTCACCGCGGGCGAGGGCGGCGGAACCGGCACCGGCGGTGCCCCGGTCGTCGCGCGCATCGCGAAGTCGATCGGAGCCCTCACGATCGGTGTGGTCACGAAGCCGTTCGGCTTCGAGGGCCGCCGTCGCCAGACCCAGGCCGAGGCGGGGGTCGCGACGCTCAAGAACGAGGTCGACACGCTCATCGTCGTCCCGAACGACCGGCTCCTCGAGATCAGCGATCGCGGCATCTCGATGCTCGAGGCGTTCGCGACGGCCGACCAGGTCCTCCTCGCGGGTGTCCAGGGCATCACCGACCTGATCACCACGCCGGGCCTCATCAACCTCGACTTCGCCGACGTCAAGTCGGTCATGCAGGGCGCGGGCTCCGCGCTGATGGGCATCGGCTCCTCGCGCGGCGCCGACCGCGCCATCAAGGCCGCCGAGCTCGCGGTGGCGTCACCGCTGCTCGAGGCCAGCATCGACGGAGCGCACGGCGTGCTCCTCTCGATCCAGGGCGGATCGAACCTCGGCATCTTCGAGATCAACGACGCCGCTCGGCTGGTCCAGGAGGCGGTGCACCCCGAGGCGAACATCATCTTCGGCGCGGTCATCGACGACACCCTCGGCGACGAGGTGCGCGTCACGGTGATCGCCGCGGGCTTCGACGGCGGCGAGCCCGGCGCCCAGGCGCCGGCGTTGACCGCGCAACCGCGTGCGCAGGCCAGCGCGCCGGCCGAGAGCGCGGCGGAGCCCACCCCGGCGCCGGTCGTCGCCCCGGCCGCCGGCTCGATCTGGTCGAGCACGCCGGTCGCCGCCCCCGCCCCGGTCGCCGACCCGTCGTTCGACGACGACGAGAGCGACCTGGACATCCCCGACTTCCTCAAGTAGTCACCGTGGTCGACCAGGCTCTGTCGGAGCGCTGGAGCGCCGTCTCCGAGCGGGTCGCCGACGCGGCCCGCTCGGCTGGGCGCGATCCCGCCGAGCTCACCACGATCGTGGTCACGAAGTTCCACCCCGTCGGGCTGCTGCGCGACCTCCTCGAGCTGGGTGTCGTCGACTTCGGCGAGAACCGGCACCAGGAGGCGCAGGAGAAGGCCGCGATCCTCGAGGAGACTCCTGCGCGCTGGCACTTCATCGGTCAGCTGCAGAGCAAGAAGGCGCGCCAGGTCAGGCGCTACGCGGACGCGGTGCACTCGGTCGACCGTCCCGCGCTCGTCCCGCTGCTCGACGCCGAGGGCGACCCTCTCGACGTCTTCCTGCAGGTCGACCTCAGCGGTGAGCCGGGGCGGGGCGGAGCGGCTCCCGAGGACGTCGAGGCCCTCGCCGAGGCGATCGTCGCGGCTCCGGGCCTGGTCCTCCGCGGCGTGATGGCCGTCGCTCCGCTCGGCGAGGAGCCGCGACCGGCCTTCGCGCGCCTGCGCGCGCTCTCGGACCGCGTCCGCGCCATCGACCCGGCGGCCTCCGCCATCTCGGCCGGCATGTCGAACGACTTCGCCGAGGCGATCGCCGAGGGCGCGACACACCTGCGAATCGGTTCCGCAATCACCGGCAATCGCCCCGCTCGCACGTAATCTCGTCACGACCCACCTGTGCACGGACCGTCAGTGCACGATCCACCCGTGGGAGTGACGACGACACGGAGGACACTCATGGCCAACCCGCTCAAGAAGACGATGGTCTACCTCGGACTCGCCGACGAGGAGATCGAGTACGAGCGCGCCGAGACCGTCGAGGCCGCCCCCGCCACTGCCCACCGCGCACCGGTCTCCCCGGTCCAGCCCGTCCCCCCGGTCGAGCAGGCCCCCCAGCCCCGCGCGACGGTCACCCCGCTCCGCAAGCCCACCCCCCAGACTCCGAAGGCGACGGCACACGCCGAGATGAACGAGATCCTCACCGTCCACCCCAAGCAGTACCGCGACGCCCAGGTCATCGCCGAGAACTTCCGCGACGGCATCCCGGTGATCATCAACCTCTCGCAGATGAGCGACGCGGACGCCCGCCGCCTCATCGACTTCGCGAGCGGCCTGTCGCAGGGCCTCTACGGCCGGATCGAGCGCGTGACGAGCAAGGTCTTCCTGCTCTCGCCGTCGCACATCACGGTCGCCGGCGATTCGGCCTCCGCCGAGAGCGACGCCGACGCGTCGTTCTTCGCGAAGTCCTGACCCCGGGGAGCACTGTTCAGCGGTGAACTCCGTCGTCTCGCTCCTCGGGAGCGTCCTCTACTTCGTCCTGCTGCTGTACTTCTTCGCGATGTGGGCCCGGTTCGTCCTCGACCTCGTCCGCGTGATCCGACGCGACTGGCGCCCCCGCGGTGTCGGACTCGTGGCCGCGGAGACCGTGTACACGGTCACCGACCCTCCGATCTCGTTCTTCCGCCGCCTGATCAAGCCGGTGTCGATCGGACCGGTGGCGCTCGACTTCGGCTGGAGCCTCACCATGCTCTGCGTCATCGTGGGCATGTACATCGCCACCTGGCTCCAGGCGGCCTGACACTCCGGCGGGGGAGCGCCTCCGCCTCGCCGTCCGCGGCGGTGTCGCCCCTGGTGCGCTCGCCCCGGTAGGATCGATCGTCGTGCAGGGCACCCCTGCACCGTCGGCGCGGAAACGTCGGCGTCGACCAGACGTTGCCGCGGGGCTCGCACTGCGCCGCGCGCTCGAAGTTGCTAGCTTTAGTCGAACGTTTGTCAACGTGTACCTACTTGAAATCGAAGGTGGAAAGCCATGGCGCTCACTCCCGAAGATGTTGTCAATAAGCGGTTCCAGCCGACCAAGTTCCGCGAGGGATACGACCAGGACGAGGTCGACGACTTCCTCGACGAGGTCGTCGTCGAGCTGCGTCGCCTGAACCAGGAGAACGAGGAGCTGCGCCAGCGCCTCTCCGCCGGCGACTCCCGCCTCTCCGACCTCCAGCGCGACGGCGGAGCAGCCGCAGCGCCGGCCCCGGTCGTCGACGAGGCTCCCGCGCCGGAGCCCGAGCCCGAGCCCGAGCCCGAGCCGGCTCCCGCCCCGGTCGTCGCCCCCGTCGCCTCGCAGGCGGCGCCGGTCGACGAGGCCGAGAGCTCCAGCGGACTGCTTCAGCTCGCGCGTCGTCTCCACGAGGAGCACGTCCGCGAGGGCGCCGAGAAGCGCGACGCCCTGGTCGCCGAGGGGCGCGCCACGGCGGCCCGCCTCGTCGCCGAGGCCGAGGCCAAGCAGCGCGCCCAGATCGCGAAGCTCGACGAGGAGCGCGCCGCGGTCGAGGAGCGCATCGACGGTCTCCGCACCTTCGAGCGCGAGTACCGCCAGAAGCTGAAGAGCTACATCGAGGGCCAGCTCCGCGACCTCGACACCCAGCCGGTGTCGGCCGAGGCGTCCTCCTTCCCCGGTTTTGGGGCGTAGCACCACCGCAGCGAACGTCAGGCCGAGGGTGCTGGTCACCCTCGGCCTCGTTGCGCTCGCGGTCTTCGCGATCGACCAGACCGCGAAGCACCTGGTCACGACCACCCTCGCCCTCGGCGAGGACGTCCACATCCTGGGCGACGTCCTGATCTTCCAGTACGTGAAGAACCCCGGGGCCGCGTTCTCGCTCGCCAGCGGCTCGACCTGGATCTTCTCGATCATCGCCGCGTGCGTGGTCGTGGCCCTCGTCTGGTTCGCGCGGCGCATCCGCTCGACCGCCTGGGCCGTCTTCTTCGGGCTGCTGCTCGGCGGCACGCTCGGCAACCTCTTCGACCGGCTCTTCCGCGAGCCGTCGTTCGGCCTCGGGCACGTCGTCGACTTCGTCTTCACTCCGTGGCTGCTCCCGGCGATCTACAACGTCGCCGACATCGCGATCTGCTCGGCGATGGCGATCTTCGTCGTCCTGAGCCTGCGCGGCATCGGCCTCGACGGCACGCGGGCGACCCGCGACGCCTTGGCCTCCGCTCCCGATGACGACCCCGCAGAGCCGACCGGGCAGGAGGACCCCGCCCGCGAGTCCGATCCCCGCGGCGGCGCCTGATGGTCCAGTCCCGCTCGCTGCCCGTCCCCGACGGGCTGGAGGGCCTCCGGGCGGACGCCGCCGTCGCCAAGCTGCTCGGCTTCTCGCGGACCTTCGCCGCCGAGGTCGCCGAGGCCGGGGGAGTCACCGCCGACGGGCGCGTCCTCGACAAGAGCGACCGCGTCTCGGCCGGCTCGTGGCTGAACGTCGAGTGGTCTCCGCGGGAGGAGCCGCGGATCATCCCGATCGCGGTGCCCGATCTGACGGTCGTGCACGACGACGACGACATCGTCGTCATCGACAAGCCGGTCGGAGTCGCGGCGCACCCCGCCGTCGGCTGGGAGGGCCCGACCGTCCTCGGCGCCCTCGCCGCGGCCGGCTTCACGATCGCCACGTCCGGCGCCGCCGAGCGCGCGGGCATCGTGCACCGCCTCGACGCCGGGACGAGCGGGCTGATGGTCGTCGCCAAGTCGGAGCGGGCCTACACGCACCTGAAGCGCGCCTTCCACGACCGGACGGTCGAGAAGGTCTACCACGCGGTCGTGCAGGGGCACCCCGATCCGCTCGCGGGGACCATCGACGCCCCGCTCGGCCGGCACCCCTCCTCCGACTGGAAGTTCGCGGTGCGCGCCGACGGAAAGCCCTCGGTGACCCACTACGAGACGATCGAGGCGTTCCCCTTCGCCTCCCTGCTCGAGATCCACCTCGAGACCGGGCGCACCCACCAGATCCGCGTGCACATGGCGGCGCAGCGCCACCCGTGCGTCGGCGACGCGATGTACGGCGCCGACCCGACCCTCTCGAAGCGCCTCGGCCTCACGCGGCAGTGGCTCGACGCCGTCCGGCTCGGCTTCACGCACCCCGGATCGGGGGAGTGGGTGCAGTTCGAGGCGTCCTACCCCGACGACCTCGTCCACGCTCTCGAGGTCCTGCGCGGCGAGTGACACGCCCGTCGATCGGGCGAGCGGAGTGAATCCCGCGCACCCGGCCGATGCCTCCGCCGGCGCGGTTAGACTTTCTGCCGCCCCGGTCGCGACCCTCCCCAGGTCCCCGGTCCCCCCGCCCGCAGTCCGTCGGAGGCGCATCCTTGCCGAGTAACGATTCCTTCGTCCACCTGCACGTGCACAGCGAGTACTCGATGCTCGACGGTGCCGCCCGCGTGAAGCCGCTCATCGACGCGGCGGTGGAGGAGAGCATGCCGGCGATCGCCGTCACCGACCACGGCAACGTCTTCGGCGCCTTCGACTTCTGGCGCACAGCGACCGCCGCGGGGATCAAGCCGATCATCGGCACCGAGGCCTACCTGACGCCCGGCACGCACCGGTCGGACAAGACGCGCATCCGCTGGGGAGACGGCGGCCAGGACGACGTCTCGGGCTCGGGCGCCTACACCCACATGACGCTGCTCAGCTCGACGACGACGGGGATGCACAACCTGTTCCGGCTCTCGTCGCGGGCGTCGATCGAGGGCTACTACTTCAAGCCCCGCATGGACCGCGAGATCCTCGCGGAGCACTCCGAGGGCCTGATCGCGACCACCGGCTGCCCGAGCGGCGAGGTGCAGACGCGCCTCCGACTGGGCCAGTACAAGGAGGCGCGTCAGGCGGCCGCCGACTACCGCGACATCTTCGGCAAGGAGAACTTCTTCGCCGAGATCATGGACCACGGCCTCGACATCGAGCGTCGCGTCATCGGCGACGTGATCCGCCTGGCGAAGGACCTCGACCTGCCGCTGGTCGCCACCAACGACCTCCACTACACGCACGCCCACGACGCCACCTCGCACGCCGCGCTGCTGTGCGTGCAGTCGGGTACGACGCTGGACGACCCGAAGCGCTTCAAGTTCGACGCGGACGAGTTCTACCTCAAGTCGCCGCGCGAGATGCGCCAGGTGTTCCGCGACTACCCGGAGGCGTGCGACAACACCCTGCTGATCGCCGAGCGCTGCGACGTGCAGTTCGACACCTCCGCCAACTACATGCCGCGATTCCCGGTGCCCGAGGGCGAGACCGAGGACACCTGGTTCGTCAAGGAGGTCGAGGCGGGGCTGAACGAGCGCTACCCGGACGGCATCTCGCAGGAGGTGCGCGACCGCGCCGACTACGAGATTCGCGTCATCCTGCAGATGGGCTTCCCCGGCTACTTCCTCGTCGTCGCCGACTTCATCAACTGGTCCAAGCGCAACGGCATCCGGGTGGGCCCGGGCCGCGGCTCGGGCGCCGGCTCGATGGCCGCCTACGCGATGAAGATCACCGACCTCGACCCGCTGCGCCACGGCCTGATCTTCGAGCGGTTCCTGAACCCCGACCGCGTCTCGATGCCCGACTTCGACGTCGACTTCGACGATCGTCGCCGCGGCGAGGTCATCCGCTACGTCACCGACAAGTACGGCGACGAGCGCGTCGCGCAGATCGTCACCTACGGCACGATCAAGGCGAAGCAGGCGCTCAAGGACGCCTCGCGCGTGCTCGGCTTCCCCTTCGGGATGGGCGAGAAGCTCACCAAGGCCATGCCCCCGGCGATCATGGGCAAGGACATCCCGCTGACCGGGATCAACGACCCCGAGCACCCCCGCTACAAGGAGGCGCTCGACGTCCGGAACGTGATCGCCGAGGATCCGCAGGCGAAGCTCGTCTTCGACACGGCGCTCGGGCTCGAGAACCTCAAGCGCCAGTGGGGCGTGCACGCCGCGGGCGTCATCATGTCGAGCGATCCGCTCAAGGACATCATCCCGATCATGAAGCGGGAGCAGGACGGCCAGATCGTCACGCAGTTCGACTACCCCGCGTGCGAGTCGCTCGGCCTGATCAAGATGGACTTCCTGGGGCTGCGCAACCTCACGATCATCGACGACGCGCTCGACAACATCCGCGCGAACCGCGGCGAGGACCTCGTCCTCGAGGATCTCGAGCTCGACGACCCCGCCGCCTACGAGCTGCTCGCCCGCGGCGACACGCTCGGCGTGTTCCAGCTCGACGGCGGGCCGATGCGCGGCCTCCTGCGGCTGATGAAGCCCGACAACTTCGAGGACATCTCGGCCGTCCTCGCGCTGTACCGGCCGGGGCCGATGGGCGCCGACTCCCACACCAACTACGCCCTGCGCAAGAACGGCATCCAGCAGATCACCCCGATCCACCCGGAGCTCGAGGAGCCGCTGGCGGAGGTGCTCGGCGGCACCTACGGCCTCATCGTGTACCAGGAGCAGGTGATGTCGATCGCGCAGAAGCTCGCCGGCTTCACACTCGCGCAGGCCGACCTGCTGCGCCGCGCGATGGGCAAGAAGAAGAAGTCCGAGCTCGACAAGCAGTTCGAGGGCTTCTCGGGGGGCATGGCCGACAACGGCTACTCGATGGCCGCGGTGAAGACGCTCTGGGACATCCTGCTGCCCTTCTCCGACTACGCCTTCAACAAAGCGCACTCGGCGGCCTACGGAGTGATCTCGTACTGGACCGCGTACCTCAAGGCGCACTACCCCGCCGAGTACATGGCGGCCCTGCTGACCAGCGTCGGCGACTCCAAGGACAAGATGGCCGCCTACCTCAACGAGTGCCGGCGGATGGGCATCAAGGTGCTCCCGCCGGACGTGAACGAGTCGATCGGCTTCTTCACCGCCGTCGGCACCGACATCCGCTTCGGCCTCGGCGCCGTGCGGAACGTCGGCACCAACGTGGTCGAGGGGATCCGCGCGGCCCGCGAGGAGAAGGGGCGCTTCGAGAGCTTCCACGACTTCCTCCGCAAGGCTCCGCTGCCGGTGGCGAACAAGCGCACGATCGAGTCGCTGATCAAGGCCGGCGCGTTCGACTCGCTCGGATCGACCCGCCGCGCCCTCGTCGAGGTGCACGAGGCCGCCGTCGAGGCCGCCGTCGGCGACAAGCGCAACGAGGCGAACGGGCAGGTCGGCTTCGACTTCGACAGCCTCTGGGACGAACCGCAGGCGGCGATCCAGGTGCCGGAGCGGCCCGAGTGGGCCAAGCGCGACAAGCTCGCCTTCGAGCGCGACATGCTCGGCCTCTACGTCTCGGACCACCCGCTCGCGGGGCTCGAGACCGAGCTGGCGAAGCACTACAGCACGACCATCGTCGACCTGCTCGGATCGGACACGATCGCCGACGGCGAGACCGTGGTCGTCGCGGGGCTGGTCACCAGCGTCCAGCACCGGATGGCGAAGACCTCGGGCAATCAGTACGGCATGATCCAGGTCGAGGACTTCGGCGGCGAGATCACCTGCATGTTCATGGGCAAGGCGTACCAGGAGTTCGCCCCCGCCCTCACGAACGACTCGATCGTGGTGGTCAGGGGCCGCGTGAGCATGCGCGACGACGGGATGAACCTGCACGCGTTCAGCCTCTTCGCCCCCGAGCTCAACCAGGACGGCGACTCGGGCCCCCTCACCGTCTCGATGCCCGAGTCGCGCGCGACGACCGACACGGTCTCGCAGCTCAGCGACGTGCTCATCCGGCACTCCGGCCGCACCGAGGTGCGCCTCAAGCTCATCAAGGGCGACACCGCACGCGTCTTCGAGGTGCCCTTCCCGGTGCGGATCACCCCGGACCTGTTCGGCGAGCTCAAGTCCCTCCTCGGGCCGAACTGCCTGTATTGAGTTGGATTCGAAGCCGGTCCCTGCCCGGCTTCGCGCGGTCGGCTCTTCGAGGTGGTCGCGCGGGTGGAGCGGGGGGCGAACGGCTGGGCCGATTCGCTGGGACGCGAATCAGCCGTTCGCCTCGCAGGTGGTCGCCGTCGGCTGCTGGTGGGGGGCGTCCGGCTGCGCCGAGACGGGGGAGGTCCGGCTGCGCCGAGACGGGGGGCGGGCGTCCGCGGCATGCTGGTCGAGTAGCCCCGCAGGGGCGTATCGAGACCCACCAGCTTCAGCAGGATGGGTGCTCGCAGCGAACCTTCTGGACGGGCCAGCGGGGGCGGATCGGAGCCCGCCTCCGCCAGGGCCGGCGCAGGGCCGGAGGGGGTGGGGGCGGGCCGGTAGACTGGGGCGGCCATGATCCAGACTCTCGACCTCCGGGGCCGTCGTCCGACCGCGACCGAACTGCTCGCGCTCGTGCCCCGCAATCCGGGCACCAGCTCGAACGTGGGGCCGGTGGTCGCCGAGCTGATCGCCGACGTCCGGGCCCGCGGCGCCGAGGCGCTGCTCGAGCAGGCCGAACGGCTCGACGGTGTGCGCCCTCCCCACCTGCGGGTGCCGGCCGTGCAGATCGCCGACGCGGTCCGCGAGCTCGATCCGGCCGTCCGCCGTGCCCTCGAGGAGGCGATCGACCGGGTCCGCCGGGCGAGCGCCGCGCAGATCCCGCCCGCCCGCACCACCCGCCTCGACGACGGAGCGACCGTCACCCAGCGCTGGCAGCCGGTCTCACGCGCCGGGCTGTACGTGCCCGGCGGCAAGGCCGTCTACCCCTCGAGCGTCGTCATGAACGCCGTCCCCGCGCAGGCGGCCGGAGTCGCCTCCATCGCGATCACCTCGCCTCCGCAGAAGGCCTTCGGCGGAGCCGTGCACCCCACGATCCTCGCGGCCGCAGGGCTCCTCGGCATCGACGAGGTCTACGCCGCCGGGGGAGCGGGCGCCGTCGCCGCCCTCGCCTACGGCGTCGACTCGATCGGCCTCGAGCCGGTCAGCATCGTCACCGGCCCCGGCAACATCTGGGTGACCACCGCCAAGCGCCAGGTCCTCGGACAGGTCGGCATCGACTCCGAAGCCGGACCCACCGAGATCCTCGTGATCGCCGACTCGAGCGCCGACGCGCGACTGGTCGCCGCCGATCTGATCAGCCAGGCCGAGCACGACGAGTCGGCCTCGGCGGTCCTCGTCACCGACGACATCGGCCTCGCCCGTGCGGTCGAGCGCGAGCTCGCGGCGATGGCGCCCCTGACCCACCACTCCGAGCGCGTCGCGATCGCCCTCGGCGGCCCCCAGTCGGCGCTCGTGATCGTCGACGACCTCGAGATCGCGTGCGCCTTCAGCGACGCCTACGGCCCCGAGCACCTCGAGCTGCACACCGTCGACCCGGAGGCGACCGCCGAGCGGATCCACGACGCCGGGGCGATCTTCCTCGGCCCGACCTCACCCGTCAGCCTCGGCGACTACCTCGCCGGCTCGAACCACGTGCTGCCGACCCTCGGTCAGGCGCGCTTCTCCTCCGGGCTCGGCGCGTACACCTTCCTGCGCCCGCAGCAGCTGATCTCGTACGACCGGTCCGCACTCGAGCGGGTCGCCCCGCACATCCGCGCGCTCAGCGACGCCGAGGCGCTGCCCGCGCACGGCGACGCGGTCGACGCCCGCTTCGCCTGACCTCGGGAGGCATCCGATGTTCTGCCCCTTCTGCCGCCACCCCGACTCGCGCGTCATCGACTCGCGCACCAGCGACGACGGCCTCTCGATCCGGAGGCGTCGGCAGTGCCCCGCCTGCGGGCGCCGCTTCTCGACGACCGAGACCGCGAGCCTCGTCGTGATCAAGCGCAGCGGAGTCGTCGAGCCGTTCAGCCGCGAGAAGATCGTGAGCGGCGTGCGCAAGGCCTGCCAGGGACGCCCGGTCACCGACTCGGATCTCGCGGTGCTCGCCCAGCGCGTCGAGGAGAACATCCGCTCGACGGGCGCCTCGCAGATCGACGCGAACGACATCGGGCTCGCGATCCTCGCCCCGCTGCGCGAGCTCGACGAGGTCGCCTACCTCCGCTTCGCGAGCGTCTACCAGGCGTTCGACTCGCTCGACGACTTCGAGTCGGCCATCCTGCTGCTGCGCGCCGAGCGCGCGGGCGCCGCGCAGAGCGCCGACGAGGTCTGAGCGCCGTGTACCCGCTGCTGTTCTCGACCCTCCTGCGCCGGATCGATCCCGAGCGCGCCCACCATCTCGCGTTCCCGGTCATCCGTGCTCTCGGCGTCGCCGCTCCGCTCGTGCGACGCTTCACGGTTCCCCGTGCCGATCTGTCGGTCGAGGCGCTCGGGCTGCGCTTCGAGACGCCGTTCGGAGTCGCGGCGGGCTTCGACAAGGACGCGACCGCCGTTCTCGGTCTCGGCGCCCTCGGCTTCGGGCACGTCGAGGTCGGCACCCTCACCGCTCAGCCGCAGCCCGGCAACGACCGGCCCCGGCTCTTCCGCCTGATCGCCGACCGCGCCGTCGTCAACCGGATGGGATTCAACAACCACGGGGCGCGTGCGGCCGCGGGGCGCCTCGCGCGCCTCCGCACTGCACGCCGTCGTCCGGTGATCGGCGTGAACATCGGCAAGAGCCGGGTGGTCTCCGTCGACGACGCCGTCGAGGACTACCTCGTCAGCGCGCGGATGCTCGCCCCCCTCGCCGACTACCTCGTCGTCAACGTGAGCTCGCCCAACACCCCGGGGCTCCGCGGCCTGCAGGAGATCGACCGGCTCGAGCCCCTGCTCGCGGCGATGAAGGACGCGGCCGACGCGACTCCGCTGCTCGTGAAGATCGCCCCCGACCTCTCCGACGACGAGGTCGCCCGCGTCGCCGAGCTCGCCGTGCGCCTCGGCCTCGACGGCATCATCGCCACCAACACGACGCTCTCCCGGGAGGGCCTGCAGACGGACCGCGCCGTCGTCGAGGGTGCCGGAGCCGGCGGACTCTCGGGCGCTCCGCTCGCCGCCCGGTCCCTGGAGGTCCTGCGCCTCATCCGCGCCGTCGTCCCCGCCTCGTTCTGCGTGATCTCGGTCGGCGGAGTCGAGACCGCGGACGACGTCCGCGCCCGCCTCGACGCCGGCGCCACCCTCGTCCAGGGCTACACCGCGTTCATCTACCTCGGCCCCCTCTGGGCCAGATCCATCAACCGGGGGCTCCGCGAGCTCCGCGAGCTCCGCTCGCACTGAGCCCGCGGAGCTGTCCACTGAGCCCGGCGAGGACGGGCTCAGGCTGAGCGCTTCGCGCTCAGCTCGGGTACGCGCGGCGCTTGACCTGGGGCTTGGGGAGGCGCATCACGCGGAGCTGGAGGGCGCGCATCGCGGCGTACCAGCGGATGCCCTTCTCGACCTTGTCGGCTCCGTAGCGCTCGGCCAGCTTCCTGCGCAGGCGGAGGCCGAGCAGGATGCAGTCGATGACGGCGAGGAGGAAGAACAGCCAGAGGATGATGAGCGTCGCGTACTGCAGCTCGGGCTGCGGGAAGAAGCTCAGCAGCAGCACGACGACCATCACCGGGATGAGGAACTCGCCGAGGCTGAAGCGCGCGTCGACCCAGTCGCGCACGAACTTGCGCTGCGGGCCCTTGTCGCGCAGCGGCAGGTAGCGCTGATCGCCGGCGGCCATGCCGACCCGGGCCTGCTCGCGCTGGAGCGCAGCCTTCTCGCGCGCGTCGCGGGCGGCCTGCTTGCGGTCGGTGACGACGAGGGGGCGCTTGCGGGCCAGCTCCTGCTCGCGCCGCGTGGGCGTCGGCCGCCCCTTGCCGGACGCCGAGGGGGTGGCGTCGTCGGGGGTGTCGGTTGCGATCGGGGGCTTGGCCACGGGGAACGTCCTTGGAATCGAGGGAGTTTCCTAAGATTACCTCCATGCCTCTCGACGCTCCGACTCCGCCGTCCACTCTCTCTGCCGATGAGGAGGCGGTGCTCGCCGCCGTCCGCGACGACCTGCCCCGCTCCCTCGGCGAGCTCGGTCGGCTCGTGCGCATCCCGTCGGTCTCGTGGGACGGCTTCGACGCGACCCGGGTGGCCGCCAGCGCCGATGCCATCGCGGAGCTGGCGCGGGAGACCGGGGCGTTCGAGGAGGTCTCGATCCGCCGGTCGACCATCGGCGACTCCGGAGTCCTCGGTCAGCCGGCGGTGCTCGCGACGCGGGCCGCGCGGAACGGCGCGCCCACTGTCCTGCTCTACGCGCACCACGACGTGCAGCCGCAGGGCGCCGAGTCCTCGTGGGACACGCCTCCGTTCGAGCCGACCGTGCGCGGGGACCGTCTCTACGGCCGGGGCGCCGCCGACGACAAGGCGGGAGTCGTCTCGCACCTCGCCGCGGTCAGGGCACTCCGCGAGGTCGCGGGCGACGACCACGATCTGGGCCTCGTCCTCTTCATCGAGGGGGAGGAGGAGTTCGGCTCGCGGTCGTTCCCCACGTTTCTCCGCGAGCACCACGAAGCGCTGCGCGCCGATGTGATCGTCGTCGCCGACAGCGACAACTGGGACATCGACACTCCCTCTCTCACCGTGGGCCTGCGCGGCAACGTCACCTTCACGCTCACCGTCCGCACCCTCGACCACGCGTCGCACTCCGGGATGCTCGGCGGCGCCGTCCCCGACGCGATGCTGGCCACGCTCCGCCTGCTGTCGACGCTCTGGACCGAGTCCGGCGCCGTCGCGGTCGACGGCCTCGAGGAGCACGACGGGGTCGTGCCAGAGGTCGCCGAGGCCGAGTTCCGCCGGGACGCAGGCGTTCTCGACGGCGTCTCCCTGATCGGGGAGGGGCCGATCCTCTCGCGGGTCTGGTCGAAGCCGTCGATCACGGTGACAGGCATCGACGCCCCGAGCGTCGTCGACGCCTCGAACACGCTCAGCCCCGCGATCACGGTCAAGATCAGCGCGCGGATCGCTCCCGGTCAGGCCGCCCGCGAGGGCTTCGAGGCGGTGGAGCGGCACCTGCGCGCCCACGCCCCGTTCGGCGCGCACCTCGAGATCGACGACGTCGACACGGGGGAGCCGTTCCTCGTCGACACCTCCGGCTGGGCCGTCGGCCTGGTGAAGGACGCCATGGCCGATGCCTGGGGCCGCGCCGCGCTCGAGACCAGCGCGGGAGGCAGCATCCCGTTCATCGCCGATCTCGTCCGCGAGTTCCCGGCCGCGCAGATCCTGGTGACGGGAGTCGAGGACCCCGACTCCCGGGCGCACAGCCCGAACGAGTCGCTGCACCTCGGCGTCTTCAAGCGTGCGGCTCAGACGGAGGCGCTCTTCCTGCTCCGGGCGGCCGCGCACCGCGACTGAGCGGTCGCCTCTCGCGACCGACGGGGCCGGATCCGGAATACCCTGCTCCGCCTCCAGGTTGCTCTCGTAGAATCGGAGTCTCACGGCGTCCGATCCCGCCCGTTCCCCGAGGAGTGACATGTCCGACACGACACTGACCGCCGCAGCCGACACGACCACCGCGACCAGCGCGCACGGCGTCTCGATGACCCCGACGGCCGCCGCCAAGGTCAAGAGCCTCCTGCAGCAGGAGGGCCGCGACGACCTGCGTCTGCGCGTCGCCGTCCAGCCCGGCGGCTGCTCGGGCCTGATCTACCAGCTCTACTTCGACGAGCGCACGCTCGACGCCGACGCGGTGGTCGAGTTCGAGGGCGTCGGCCTCGTGGTCGACAAGATGAGCGTCCCCTACCTCGACGGCGCCTCGATCGACTTCGAGGACACCATCCAGAAGCAGGGCTTCACGATCGACAACCCCAACGCGCAGGGCAGCTGCGCCTGCGGAGACAGCTTCCACTAGGAGCAGCGCACCGCACCGATCCGGCGCCCGACTGTCCCTCCCGAGGGGCCGTCGGGCGCCGTTCGTCGTCCTTGGCACCGAGCGGCCCGGGCGTCAAGAGCGGGGTCGTTGCATCGGGGTCCGGACACGGCGAGGTAGGCTAGCGACGGTCTAATACAGTTTCGTGTGAACTGGTCCCCAGTCTTCCGAAAGGTCACCGGTGCGTTTG
The DNA here is from genome assembly GCF_009807175.1 of Rathayibacter sp. VKM Ac-2803. Lineage (NCBI taxonomy): Bacteria > Bacillati > Actinomycetota > Actinomycetes > Micrococcales > Microbacteriaceae > Rathayibacter > Rathayibacter sp. VKM Ac-2803. Next base: position 2,260,742 of record NZ_WUCD01000001.1, read on the forward strand.
AATCGCCGTCTCCGCAGGTGGGTAGCCGCCCCCGTCGCAGGAGCCCTCGCCCTCGTTCTCGCGGGCTGCTCGCAGGAGCAGCTCCAGGGCTGGCTCCCCACCGAACCCGGGACGACGAACAACGTCGACCGGGTCATCGGCCTGTGGGTCACCTCCTGGATCGTCCTGCTCGCGGTCGGTGTGATCACGTGGGGTCTCACCATCTGGGCGGTCGTCGTCTACCGCCGCCGCAAGGGGCAGACCGGCCTTCCGGTGCAGCTGCGGTACAACATGCCGATCGAGATCTTCTACACGATCGTGCCGCTCATCCTCGTGATCGGGTTCTTCGCCTTCACCGCGCGCGACCAGGCCGCCATCGAGCAGCCCTACGACGACCCCGACGAGACCATCCAGGTCTACGGCAAGCAGTGGGCGTGGGACTTCAACTACGTCGACGAGGACGTCTACTCGGCCGGCATCCAGGGGCAGTACGAGGGAGGCACCGGCGACGCCGCCGGCTCGCTCGTCGAGTCCGAGGTGCCCACCCTCTACCTGCCCGTCGGCAAGAAGATCACGATCCAGCTCGATGCTCGCGACGTGATCCACTCCTTCTGGGTCGTGGACTTCCTCTACAAGAAGGACATGATCCCCGGCAAGACGAACTTCATGTACGTCACTCCGCTCAAGGAGGGGACCTACGCCGGCAAGTGCGCCGAGCTCTGCGGCGAGTACCACTCGGCGATGCTCTTCAACGTGAAGGTCGTCTCCGAGGCCGAGTACGAGGACTACATCCAGTCGCTGCGCGACGCGGGCCAGACCGGCCAGCTCGGCGCGGAGTACGACCGCAACAGCAACCTGCCCGGCACCGACGCGCCGGTCCGCACCGAGAACGAGGAGTAAGGGAGCATGAGCACCGCCACCGCACCCGCCCCGTCGTCCCGCGCATTCGGCACCCCGCCGGTCGAGCGCAAGGCGAACGTCCTCGTTCGCTGGATGACGTCCACCGACCACAAGGTCATCGGGTACATGTACCTGATCACCTCCTTCATCTACTTCTGCATCGCGGGAGTGATGGCGCTGGTCATCCGCGCCCAGCTCTTCGAGCCCGGCCTCGCCGTGGTCGAGACCCGCGAGCAGTACAACCAGCTCTTCACGATGCACGGCACGATCATGCTGCTGATGTTCGCGACGCCGCTGTTCGCCGGCTTCGCCAACGTGCTGATGCCGCTGCAGATCGGCGCCCCCGACGTCGCCTTCCCGCGACTGAACGCGCTGGCCTACTGGTTCTACAGCTTCGGCTCGCTCATCGCCGTCGCCGGCTTCGTCACCCCGCAGGGAGCGGCGTCCTTCGGCTGGTTCGCCTACGCGCCACTCTCGAGCACGACGTTCTCGCCAGGGCTGGGCGGCAATCTCTGGGTCTTCGGCCTCGCCCTGTCCGGATTCGGCACGATCCTCGGCGCGGTGAACTTCATCACGACGATCATCACGATGCGCGCTCCCGGCATGACGATGTTCCGCATGCCGATCTTCACGTGGAACATCCTCGTGACCTCGATCCTCGTGCTGCTCGCGTTCCCCGTCCTCGCCGCGGCGATGTTCGGGCTCGGAGCCGACCGCGTCTTCGACGCGCACATCTACGACGCGGCCAACGGCGGCGTCCTGCTCTGGCAGCACCTCTTCTGGTTCTTCGGCCACCCCGAGGTGTACATCATCGCGCTGCCGTTCTTCGGCATCGTCTCCGAGGTCTTCCCGGTGTTCAGCCGCAAGCCGATCTTCGGCTACAAGACGCTGATCTACGCGACCATCGCGATCGCGGCCCTCTCGGTCACCGTCTGGGCGCACCACATGTACGTGACCGGCTCCGTCCTCCTGCCGTTCTTCTCGCTGATGACGATGCTCATCGCAGTGCCGACGGGCGTGAAGATCTTCAACTGGATCGGCACGATGTGGCGAGGCTCGGTGACGTTCGAGACCCCCATGATCTGGGCGATCGGCTTCCTGATCACCTTCACCTTCGGTGGGCTCACGGGCGTCATCCTCGCCTCACCGCCGCTCGACTTCCACGTCTCCGACTCCTACTTCGTCGTGGCGCACTTCCACTACGTCGTCTTCGGCACCGTCGTCTTCGCGATGTTCTCGGGCTTCTACTTCTGGTGGCCCAAGTGGACCGGCAAGATGCTCAACGAGACGCTGGGCAAGTGGCACTTCTGGCTGCTGTTCATCGGCTTCCACACCACGTTCCTCATCCAGCACTGGCTCGGCGTCGTGGGCATGCCCCGTCGCTACGCGAGCTACCTGCCCGAGGACGGCTTCACGTGGATGAACCAGGTGTCGACCGTGGGCGCGATGATCCTCGCGGTGTCGCTCATCCCGTTCTTCCTCAACGTGTACATCACGGCGCGGAAGGCTCCGAAGGTCACCGTCAACGACCCCTGGGGCTTCTCGCGGTCGCTCGAGTGGGCGACCTCGTGCCCGCCGCCCCGTCACAACTTCACCTCGATCCCGCGCATCCGCAGCGAGGCTCCGGCCTTCGACCTCAACCACCCCGAGGCCGGCATCCCCGTCGGCATCGGTCCGGCGAAGGATGCTCCGGACGCCCCCACGTACGACAAGTCCGAAGGCACGGTGAAGTAGGGCCATGCGCGCGAACGTCAATCTGTTCTGGCTGCTGGCCGGCTTCTTCCTCCTCGCCGATGTCACCTACATCGTCTGGTCGCTCATCGACACGGGCCAGATCGAGTGGGTCGGCACCGTCGGCATCGCCCTCTCGTCGGTGCTGGGCGCGTTCATCGCGTTCTACGTCGGCCGTGTCCACAAGGCTCAGGGCGCCGAGCTGCCCGAGGACCGTCTCGACGCGGACATCGACGACGGTGACCCGGAGCTGGGCTTCTTCAGCCCGTGGAGCTGGTGGCCGCTGATCCTCGGCGCATCGGCGGCGCTGGCCTTCCTCGGTCTCGCCGTCGGTTTCTGGATCGTCTACATCGCGGTCGGTCTCTTCCTCGTCGCGATCGCCGGCTGGGTCTACGAGTACTACCGCGGGTACTTCGCCCGCTAGGCGGTGTCTCCGGTGAGAGGGCCGGGTGCAGGAGGATTCGTCCTCCGGCACCCGGCCCTCTCGTCCGTCCGGCCCCGGACTGCGATCGGGCGCTGCGTCCGTCGGTCGGAGTAGGCTCGCGCGATGACCGACCGTGCGGTGCCGAACCTGCCCTCCCGCGACCTCGACGCCACGATCGCCTTCTACGGCCGCTTCGGATTCAGCCCGGGCTATCGGGGTGACAGCTGGCTGATCCTGCGCTCAGGAGGGCTCGAGCTCGAGTTCTTCCCCTTCGCCGACCTCGTCCCCGCCGAGAGCGACGCGATGTGCAGCATCCGGGTCGATGACGTCGACGCGCTGTACGCGCGGATCAAGGGCTCCGGGGTGCCGGAGCGGAGCAGCGGCCATCCTCGGCTCGTGCCCGTCCGGAGGCAGCCCTGGGGACTGCGCGCGGGATTCCTCGTCGACATCGACGGCTCGCAGCTGCAGCTGATCGGCAACGGCTCCTAGGGCCCGTCGCTCCCGGCGCCGAGGGATCCACGAACCGTCGAGGGAGCCTGCACTTCGGGGCGGCCTCGATCGACGTGCGGGGGTTCCTTGACTGTCGACGCGGGCGGGGGAGGATGGGCGCATGAGTCCTGTTCCGTACCTGTTCTTCGACGGTCGCGCCCGAGAGGCTCTGACGTTCTATCGCGAGGTCTTCGGGGGCGAGCTCGAGCTGCACGCCCTCGAGGAGTTCGGGCGCACCGACGGCAGCCCGGAGGCGATCGCGCATGGCGCGCTCAGCGGCCCTGTGGCGATCTTCGCGGCCGATGAGCACGGCGCGGAGCTGCGGATGGACGGGCTCGTCCTCGCGCTCCTGGGCGCCGCTGACGCCGTCACGACGGCCGCCTGGTTCGAACGGCTCGCAGAGCATGGCACCGTCGCGGATCCGCTGCAGGAGAGGCCGTGGGGCGACCACGACGGCCAGGTGACGGACCGGTTCGGAGTGCGCTGGCTGCTCGGGCACTCGGGCTGACGCGTCGGCATCATCGATCAGGCACACCGTCCGCCAAGCACGACGAAGGGCCCGGACGACGGATCGTCCGGGCCCTTCGGGGGAGGGGGCCTAGTGCTCGCTGTGCGAGCTCTCGAGCTCCTTCTGGGTGACGGGAGTGATGCGGTCCTCGAAGAACCAGCGGGAGAGCCCGGCCCGCACACGCTGCGGGGCGCTGATGCGGCCGCGGGAGTCAGGACGGATCATCAGGGGCTGGTACTCGTCCTGGCTGACGAGCTTCCAGCGCTCGTACTCGTCGAGCTGCTGGTGCACCTCGATGAACTCGCCGCCGGGGAGGCGGACGATGCGGCCGGACTCGAAGCCGTGCAGGGCGATCTCGCGGTCCTTCTTCTGCAGCGCGAGGCAGATGCGCTTGGTGATGAAGTAGGCGATGAACGGGCCGACGATGACCGCGAACTGCAGCGAGTGGATGACGCCTTCCATCGTGAGGTGGAAGTGGGTCGCGATGATGTCCGACGACGCGGCGGCCCAGAGACCGGCGTAGAACGTGACACCGGCGGCACCGATGGCCGTACGGGTCGCGGCGTTGCGCGGGCGGTCCAGCAGGTGGTGCTCGCGCTTGTCACCGGTGATCCAGGCCTCGATGAACGGGTAGAGCATCACCAGGACGATGAACAGCCCCAGGCCGCCGAGCGGGATCAGGATGTTGAACGACAGGGTGCCGATGCCCGGGATGGCCCACTCGAGTCCCGGCGGGATCAGACGCAGGGCACCGTCGGCGAAGCCGATGTACCAGTCGGGCTGGGTTCCGGCCGACACCGGCGAGGGATCGTACGGTCCGTAGTTCCAGATCGGGTTGATCGTGAACAGCGAGGCGATGAGGACGACGACACCGAAGACGATGAAGAAGAACCCACCGGCCTTGGCGGCGTAGACCGGCAGCACCGGGTAGCCGACGACGTTCTGCTCGGTCTTGCCGGCACCCGGGAACTGGGTGTGCTTGTGGACGACCACGAACACGAGGTGGAGCGCGATGAACGCGAGCACCAGGGCGGGCAGGAGCAGGATGTGCAGGGTGTAGAGACGGCCGACGATGTCGGTGCCCGGGAACTCGCCGCCGAAGAGGAGGAACGAGATCCAGGTGCCCACGATCGGGATGCCCTTGACCATGCCGTCGATGATGCGGAGGCCGTTGCCCGAGAGCAGGTCGTCGGGGAGGGAGTAGCCGGTGAAGCCCTCGGCCATCGCGAGGATGAAGAGGACGAAGCCGATCACCCAGTTGAGCTCGCGCGGCTTGCGGAACGCACCGGTGAAGAAGATGCGCAGCATGTGCAGGCCGATCGAGGCCACGAACAGCAGGGCCGCCCAGTGGTGGATCTGGCGCATCAGGAGGCCGCCGCGGATGTCGAACGAGATGTCGAGCGACGAGGACATCGCCGCGGACATCTCGATGCCCTTCAGGGGCAGGTAGCTGCCCTCGTAGTGCGTCTCGACCATGGAGGCCTGGAAGAAGAACGTGAGGAACGTGCCCGAGAGCAGGATGATGACGAAGCTGTACAGCGCCACCTCGCCCAGGAGGAACGACCAGTGGTCGGGGAAGATCTTGCGGCCGAACTCCTTGACGACCGCCGAGATGCTCGTGCGCTCGTCGATGTAGTTCGACGCGGCTCCGACGTATCCCTTCTGCAGCTTGCCGCTGCCCAGGATGACGCCGTCGCCCTGCTCGGCGGGGGGGCCGGCGGGACGTGCGGGGGTGGTGGTGGACATGTGAGTCATCGCTCCCAGAAGGACGGACCGACGGGCTCCGTGAAGTCGCGCTGCGCGACCAGATAGCCCTCGTCGTCGATGGTGATGGGTAGCTGCGGAAGCGGGCGCTTCGCGGGTCCGAAGATCACAGCGGCTTCGCGCGTGATGTCGAACTGCGACTGGTGGCACGGGCACAGCAGGTGGTGGGTCTGCTGCTCGTACAGTGCCACGGGGCAGCCGACGTGCGTGCAGATCTTGGAGTAGGCGACGATCCCGTCGTAGTTCCAGGTCTCGCGACCCTCGCTGACGATCAGGTCTTCCGGCTTCAGGCGCATCAGGAGGACGGCGGCCTTGGCCTTCTCCTCCAGCTTGCCCTCGACTTCGTCGAGTCCCTCGGGGATGACGTGGAAGGCGGAGCCCAGGGTGACGTCCGATGCGAGGATCGGGGCACCCGAGGGGTCCAGGGTGAGCCTCGTGCCCTCGCGCCACATCGTGGTCTTGAGGAGGGCGACGGGGTTCTGATCCTGCGGGCCGAGGCCCCGGAACAGGATCACGGCGGGCAGGGGGAAGACGACCAGGGCGCCGATGAGGCTGTTCCGGACGAGCGAGCGCCGGCCGAAGCCGGACTCCTTGTCGGACTGGTCGAAGATCTCGAGGGCGCGGGCGCGGGTGTCCTCGGAGCTGCGGACGGGGTGGCGGATGTCGATGCCCTCGTGGTCCGACATCAGCTGCTTGCCCCAGTGGACGGCGGCGATGCCGATGCCCAGCAGGGCGAGGGACATGCCGAGGCCGATGAACAGGGTGTTCAGCCGGACCGACGCCACGTTCTCCGTGATCGGGAACGCCATGTACGCGGCGACCGCGAAGATGGAGCCCGCGAAGGACAGGTAGAAGAGCGTGTACACCGTGCGCTCGGCACGCTTCTCGACCTTGGGGTCGAGGTCGGTCATCCGGGGGCGGTGCGGCGGGAGTCCCGGGTCCTGGACGCGTCCCCGCGTCACGACCGCGGTGCCGGCCGGAGCCGTCCCGTGCCCGGTGGCCGACGAGGTGGCGAGGTCGGTGCCGCCACCCTCATCGTGCTCTGCCATGGTTCTCCTTTTCACGCCGTGTTGTCTCACGCCTGCTCGGCACCGCTCGGTGCCCTTGACTGGAAGCGCCCGTCGGGGCGCCGGTGTTCGCTAGTTCGATCGGGCGGTGATCCACACCGTGAGCGCGACGATGGCGCCGAGACCGAAGATCCAGAGGAAGAGGCCCTCCGCGACCGGCCCGAGGGAGCCGAGCGCGAATCCGCCGGGAGACGGGTTGGCCTCGATGTACTTGAGGTACGAGATGATGTCGCGCTTGTCCTCGGGCGAGATGTTGAGGTCGTTGAAGACCGGCATGTTCTGCGGGCCGGTGACCATCGCCTCGTAGATGTGCGCCTCGGTCACGCCGCCCAGCGGGGGAGCGAACTTGCCCTCGGTCAGCGCGCCGCCGGCTCCGGCGACGTTGTGGCACATCGCACAGTTGATGCGGAAGAGCTCGGCGCCGTTGGCGCTGTCGCCCTGTCCGTCGAGGACCTCGCCCTCGGGGATGGCGGGGCCGGGGGCGAGCGACGCGACGTAGGCGGCCAGCTCGGCGACCTGCTCGTCGGTGAACTGCACCGGCTTCTCGAGCGCCTGCGGTCCCTGCATCTGCATCGGCATGCGGCCGGTGCCGACCTGGAAGTCGACCGAGGCCGCGCCGACGCCGATGAGCGACGGGGCGTTGTCGGTGCCGGCGGCGTCGAGGCCGTGGCAGGTGGCGCAGTTGGCCGCGAAGAGCTTGGAGCCCTCGTCGATCGTCTGCTGACTGTTGGCCGAGGTCTCGGCGGAGGCAGAGGTCGCCACGCCGACGGCCGCGTACGTGCCGCCCGTCAGGCCGAGGCCGATGGCGATCAGAGCCAGCGTGGCGAGAGGGTGGCGGCGACCCTTCTTGGCGCGGCTCTTCGTCTTCGGGGAGGCCATCGAGGCAACCTTCCTGCGGGGTTCGGGGGTGGAGTCCATCGGTGCCACGCGGGTCACTTGAGGAAGTAGATGACGACGAACAGGGCGACCCAGACGACGTCGACGAAGTGCCAGTAGTAGGAGACGACGATCGCGCTGGTCGCCTCCTTGTGGCCGAAGTTCTTGACCGCGAAGCCGCGGCCGATGACGAGGAGGAAGGCGATCAGACCGCCGGTGACGTGCAGCGCGTGGAATCCGGTGGTGATGTAGAACGCGGAGCCGTAGGCGTTGCTCGAGAGGCTCACGCCCTCGGAGACGAGGGTGGCGTACTCGAAGACCTGACCCGAGACGAAGACGGCGCCCAGCGCGTAGGTGACGAAGAACCACTCGACCATGCCCCACTTGAGCGGGCTCATGCCCGTCGCGCGCGGCTGGAGGCGCTCTGCGGCGAACACTCCCGCCTGGCACGTGAAGGAGGACGCGACCAGGATGATCGTGTTCACCGTCGCGTACGGGACGTTGAGGATGCCGGTCTCGGCTGCCCACAGCTCCGGCGAGGTGCTGCGCAGGGTGAAGTAGATCGCGAACAGGCCCGCGAAGAACATGACCTCGCTGCTCAGCCAGACGATCGTTCCGACCGCGACCGGATTGGGTCGGTTCACTACGGGCGCGGTGGCCGTGGGGGAGATTGAGGTGCTCGTCACACAGACCATTATGGCCGATGGCAAGAGGGGTAACTCGCACTTCCCGTGGGGCCTTCGTAGTCGCATAATCTGAGAGCCATGTCGGAAACCCTGTCCTGGCCGCGGATCATCAGCTCCCTCCTCGAATCCTCCGATCTCAGCGTCCACGAGGCCACCTGGGCCATGGAGCAGGTCATGCAGGGGGAGGCGACCCCCGCGCAGCTGGCGGGTCTGCTGGTGGCACTGCGGGCGAAGGGCGAGACGGTCGACGAGATCGTCGGCTTCCGCGACGCGATCCTGGAGCACGCGGTTCCGCTCGACGTGGATCCGATGGCGCTCGACATCGTCGGGACGGGGGGCGACCGCTTCGGCACCGTGAACATCTCGTCGACGGCGGCGATCATCGCGGCGGCGGCGGGGACTCCGGTGATCAAGCACGGCAACCGGGCGGCCTCGTCGTCGTCGGGGTCGTCGGACGTGCTCGCCGCCCTCGGCGTCGACCTGACGCTGTCGCCCGAGCGCGTCGCGGAGGCGTTCCGCCGCACCGGGATCGCCTTCGTCTTCGCCGCGATGTTCCACCCCGGCTTCCGGCACGCCGGCGCCGTCCGCGCCGAGCTGGGCGTGCCGACGGTGTTCAACTTCCTCGGTCCGCTGTGCAATCCCGCGCGCCCCGAGGCGTCGGCGGTCGGTGTCGCCCACCTCGATCGCGTTCCTCTCTTCACGGGCGTGTTCCAGACGCGGGGGGCGACCGCCCTGGTGTTCCGCGGCGACGACGGCCTCGACGAGCTGACGACGACCGGCCACAGCCACATCTGGGAGGTCTCGCGCGGCTCGGTCGTCGAGCACGACCTCGACCCCCGCGACCTGGGGCTGCGCCGCGCGAGCATCGACGAGCTCCGCGGCAGGGACGCCGCCTACAACGCCGGCGTCGTCCGCGCGACCCTGGCGGGGGAGGAGGGAGCGGTGCGCGACATCGTCCTCCTCAACGCCGCGGCCGGGCTGATCGCCTACGACCTCGCTCGCGACCCCGCCCTGATCCGGACCTCGATCCTCGACCGCTTCCGCTCGGCCCTGGATCGGGCGGCCTCCGCCGTCGACTCCGGCGCGGCGACGGCGAAGCTCGCGGAGTGGGTGCAGGAGACCCGGCGGGTCGACTGACGCCCTCCGACCCGACCCGCGACCTCTGATCCCATGGGCCGCAGGGCGTAACGTGGGAGCGCTGTCCGCGACGGTGCGGACCGCGATCCACCACGCGCCGGATCGCCCCGAGGACAGGGCACGCCGACCGCGGTGATCCGATCCTGGAGGAGACCTCGATGAAGAAGCTCATCAACGACCCGAAGAACGTCGTCACGGAGTCGGTGGCCGGATTCGGCCTCGCGCACGCCGACCTGGTGCGGGTCGAGACCGATCCGCTGTTCGTCGTCCGCAGCGGCGCGCCCCGCTCGGGCAAGGTCGGGATCGTCAGCGGAGGAGGCAGCGGGCACGAGCCGCTGCACGCCGGCTTCGTCGGCCACGGCATGCTCGACGCCGCAGTGCCCGGAGCGGTGTTCACCTCGCCGACGCCCGACCCGATCGTGGCCGCCACGCAGGCCGTGGATGGCGGAGCGGGCGTCCTGCACATCGTGAAGAACTACACCGGCGACGTCCTCAACTTCGAGACGGCGGCCGACCTCGCCGGGGCCGAGGGCATCGAGGTGCGCTCCGTCGTCATCGACGACGACGTGGCGGTGAAGGACTCGCTCTACACGGCGGGTCGTCGCGGCGTCGCGGGGACCGTGCTGGTCGAGAAGATCGCGGGAGCCGCAGCCGAGCGCGGCGACTCCCTCGACGCGGTGGCGACGATCGCCGAGACGGTGAACGCGAACGTCCGCTCGATGGGCGTCGCCCTGACGCCGTGCATCGTGCCGCACGCGGGCGAGCCGAGCTTCGAGCTGGGGGAGAACGAGATCGAGATCGGGATCGGGATCCACGGCGAGCCGGGGCGCGAGAAGATCGCGCTCGAGCCGGCGGACCGGATCGTCGACCGCATCCTCGGGCCGATCCTGGAGGACCTGCCCTTCTCCTCCGGCGACGAGGTGCTGCTGTTCGTCAACGGCATGGGCGGCACCCCGCAGATCGAGCTCTACATCGCCTACCGGCGCGCCGCCGAGGCGCTCGAGGAGAAGGGGATCCGCGTCGTGCGCAGCCTCGTCGGCAACTTCGTCACCTCGCTCGAGATGCAGGGCTTCTCGCTGAGCGTGCTGAAGCTCGACCACGCGCTGACCGAGCTCTGGGACGCCCCGGTGCAGACCGCGGCGCTGCGCTGGGGACGATGAGCGCCGAGGGGCGGGACGGCACGGACGGCACCGGTGCGCACGCACCGATGAGCGAAGGAGCGAGGATGCAGGACGGACAGGGAGCTCGGGCTCTGGATGCGGCGTGGGCGACGGCCTGGATGCGGAGGGCTGCGGACTCGATCGCGGAGCACCGCGTCGAGCTGATCACCCTCGATCGCGCGATCGGCGACGGGGACCACGGCGAGAACATGGACCGCGGGTTCCAGGCGGTGCTGGCGAAGCTCGAGACGGCGTCCCCGGCCACTCCGGCCGACGTGCTGAAGCTCGTGGCGACGACGCTGATCTCGACGGTCGGCGGTGCGTCGGGTCCGCTGTTCGGCACGGCGTTCCTCAAGGCGTCCGCCGCGGTCGCCGGCAGGGAGACGCTCGAGGGTTCCGACGTGGTCGCGCTGCTGACCGCCGCGCGCGACGGGATCGTCCTCCGCGGCAAGGCGGAGACGGGCGACAAGACGATGATCGACGCGTGGACGCCCGCCGTCGAGGCGGCGCAGGAGGCGGTCGCGAGCGGCGGGTCTCCCTCCGCCGCGCTGACCGCCGCGGTCGAGGGTGCGCAGCGCGGGTCGGAGTCGACGGATCCGCTGGTCGCCCGCAAGGGCCGCGCGAGCTACCTCGGCGAGCGGGCCATCGGGCACCGCGACCCGGGCAGCGTGTCGACGGTCCTGCTGCTGCGTGCCGCAGCCAAGGCGGCCGCGTGAGTGTCGGGCTGGTCCTCGTCTCGCACAGCGCCCTGATCGCCAGGGGGCTGGTCGAGCTCGCGGCGCAGATGGCGCCCGCCGTCGCGCTGATCGCCGCGGGCGGGACCGACGACGACGGCATCGGCACGAGCTTCGACCGGATCTCGGCGGCGCTCGGCGAAGCCGACTCGGGGGACGGCGCTGTGGTGCTCTGCGATCTCGGCTCGGCGATCATGACCGCCGAGACGGCCGTGGAGTTCCTCGACGACGAGGCGCGCGAGCGCGTCCGCATCGTCGACGCTCCGCTGGTCGAGGGGGCGGTGGCCGCGGCCGTCGCCGCGTCGACGGGGGCGGCACTCGACGAGGTGGTCCGGGCGGCCGAGTCGGCGCGCGGGTCGTTCGCCCACGAGTCCGTCGCTCCCGTGCAGCCGTCGGGCGGACCTCGGCGCAGCGTGCGGCTGATCAATCCGAACGGGCTGCACGCCCGCCCCGCCGCCGAGTTCGTGACGCTGGCGACCACCTTCGACGCGCGCATCGACGCGAACGGCAAGGACGCTACGAGCCTCCTCGGGGTGATGTCGCTCGGGCTGGACCGCGGGGACGATGTCGTCCTCTCGGCGTCCGGGCCGCAGGCCGAGGAGGCGGTCGAGCGGCTCGCCGCGCTGATCGAGTCGGGCTTCGGCGAGACCTGAGCGGCCGAGGGGGAAGCGCCTCCGCGTCGCTCCACTGGGTCGCTCCACGGTGCCGACTCCTAGTCTGAGGCCATGGCTCTGCGCGGAACCCGACCCCCGATCGTCCTCCTCACGAGAGTCCGCGCTCTCCCGCGGCTCGTCCGGCGGATCGACGCCCGCGCGGCGCGGCGGGTGAACGCGCGGCGCCCGTCCGCGGTCGTGGACGGAGCGCTGGTGGCCGCGTCGCGCGTCGCCGACCACGGCGTCCTGTGGTTCGGGCTCGGAGCGCTGCTGGTGCTCGCGGGGCGCCCGAGGGAGGCACTGCGCGGCGCGGCGTCGCTGGCCGCCGCGAGCGCGCTGGCGAACGTCGTCGGGAAGAACGTCTTCGGAGGCGCTCGCCCGCTGATCGTGGACGTGCCGGTCGGCCGACGGCTCGCGAAGGTGCCCTCCTCGCCGTCGTTCCCCTCCGGTCATGCGGCGAGCGCCGCCGCCTTCGCCGTGGGAGTCGCCCTGGAGTCGCCGCGAGCAGGGGCCGCCCTCGCGCCTCTCGCCGCCACGGTGGCGTTCTCACGGCTGCACGTCGGAGTGCACTGGATGTCGGACGTCGTCGGCGGTGCGGCGCTCGGCGCGGCGGTCGCGGGGCTCGGCAGGCTCCTGGTGCCGGCGACGCCGCGGCACGTCCCGGTGTCGGAGCGGGCGGGGCGGCCTCCCGTCGACCGGCACCCCCTCGGCGACGGCGCGGAGCTGCTCGTGGTGCTGAACCCGAGTGCAGGACGCGACTCGCACCGGCCGGACCCCGAGCCGTTGATCCTCGGTCGCTTCCCCGCCGCGACCGTCCACCGGCTCGAGGAGGGCGAGGAGCTGGCGGACGTGGTGCGGGCCGCGCGCGCCGGCGACGCGCCTCCGCAGGTGCTCGGCGTCTACGGCGGCGACGGCACGATGGCGGTCGGCGCGGCTCTCGCGCGACAAGCGGGGATGACCCTCCTCGTCCTCCCGGGCGGGACGATGAACCACTTCGCCAAGGCGCTCGGGCTGGTCACCGTCGAGGACGCGCTGGAGGCGGCGGCGTTCGGCGAGCGGCGGGACGTGGACGTGGCCGAGGTCGTCGCCGGCGACGGGGAGCCGGTCACCGTGCTGAACACGGTCTCGATCGGGATCTACCCCGAGTTCGTCGCGGCCCGCGAGAAGCACGAGCGGGTGATCGGGAAGCCGCTGGCCGCCATCCTCGCGGCGCTCCGGGTAGTGCGCGCCGCGGATCCGTTCGACCTGAAGCGCGACGAGGGCGTCGAGCGGGTCTGGTCGTACTTCGTCGGCGTGAACCGCGAGCACCCGCGGACCGCTGCGCCCCTCGCCCGGCGCCGCCTGGACGACGGGCAGCTCGACGTGCGGATCCTGCACGCCGGACGCACCCCGCGCACCCGCGGGGCGCTCTCGCTCGTCCTCGGCCGCACCGCGACGCCCGTCGTCGGCCGGGTGCCCGGCTGGCGATCGCCGGTGGTCGAGTCGTTCTCGACCGACCGGCTGACGGTGCAGGCCCGCCGCCCCGGCGGAGAGGACCCGGGCTGGGCGCACGACGGCGAGACCGAGGTGTTCGACGGGGAGCGCGACGGCTACGAGCGCACGAGCGTCCGCATCGTTCCGCTGGCGCTGCGGGTGTACTCGGCGGCCGGCTGACGACGAGCCGGGCACGCGCGACGGCCGCTGTAAAGCCCCCGTCGGATGTCGGCCGCGCGCGGCCCGGGCGGGGCACCGCGTGCAACTCTGGACTGCAGGCCGGGGCTCGGATCCCGCCGCGGAGGGGGCAGCTCGTGAGACGTATCCACTACGCGGAGGAGAGCGTCGTCACGGGCGACGAGATCGCCCTCGCGGTGATCGAGTACGCGCGCGTCCTCGCGATGACGTCCACTGCCGACACGGTCGAGGTGCCCGCGCTCCACGAGGGCACGGTCGGACAGGTCCGGCTGCTGCTCGGCCCCGCGAGCCAGATGCTCGTCTCGGAGGAGCACACGCTCGCCGACGAGATCGTGGACGACGCGCTGGTCGCGGACCTGCACGAGCGCACGAACCGCCTCAGCGGACCGTCGCCGGTCTACTCGGACGACGACGTGACGGTACCGGCGGACCTCGACCTGTACTGAGCCGTTAAAGGGCTGGCACCTCCTGGTTCGCTCGCGAGCCGGCAGCTACCACCGGCGTTCTGGTGCGGTGGGTCGAGGCGGGTCGATAGCCCGCCGCCCGACCGTCCAGGGGCGGCTGCGTACCCCAGCGTCAGCGGCGCGGTGTGCAGGTCTCGTCCTGCGACGCCGGCGGAGTCGCTACGAGGCGACCCCGCGAGCCCGTTGGTCGAGTAGCCGCCGCAGGCGGCGTATCGAGACCGACCCGCGTCAGCAGTCCGGTGTGCAGGCCTCGCCTTCCGCCGCTGGCGGATTCATCGGACGCGACCGCGCAAGCCTGCTGGTCGAGTAGCCGCCGCAGGTGGCGTATCGAGACCCACCCGCGTCAGAAGTGAAGTGTGCAGGCCTCGGCTTCTGACGGTGGGGGATCTCGATACGCCCGCTGCGCGGGCTACTCGATCAGCGAGCGGGGGAGGCGTGCGGTCCGGGCGGAGGGGAGTCCGCGGTCACGGGGCGGCGGGGAGGGCCTCCAGGGCGTCGAGGGCCGGGAGCTGGCCGGCGACGAGCTGGGGGCGGGCCTCGGTGAGGGGGAGCCAGCGGGCGGTCTCGATCTCGGGGAAGGTGCGGAGGGTGCCGGAGCCGCGGGGCCACTCGAGGTCGAAGGTGTTGCTCGCGACGAAGGCGACGCCGTCGTCTCCGGGACCGTGGAAGACCGTGACGAGCTTGCCGCTGCTCTGGCGGAACGTGCCGAGCAGCGCGTAGTCGACGTCGGGAGGCGGGGCGCCGATCTCCTCCTCGAACTCGCGTCGAGCGGCGTCGAGCGGAGCCTCCTCGGCCGTGTGCAGGCCCTTCGGGATCGACCAGGCGCGCGGCCGACGCGCCCAGAACGGGCCCCCCATCCGGCCGAGGAAGACCTCCACCTCGCCCGGGCCCCGTCGGTGCAGGAGGATCCCCGCACTGGTGGCCGCCGTCATCGCTCCGTGCCGATCATCCCTCCATCCTGCACCGCCGCCGTGGAAGGATCGGGAGACCGACCGCGAGCACCCGGAGTGGACCATGAGCACGCAGACCCTGGCGAGCACGCAGACCCTGGCGAGCACGCAGACCCTGGCGAGCACCGACCTCCTGACGCTGCTGCGCGACGAGCTGGGGCCTCGCCTCGTGGTCGACGGGCCCGACTTCGAGGCCGTGCACACCGACAAGTCCGGGTGGACGAGCGAAGGGCGGGCGCTCGCCCTCGTCCTGGCGCGATCGGTCGACGACGTCCGGGCGACGCTGCGGATCGCGACGGCGCACCGCGTGCCGGTCGTGCCGCGCGGCGCGGGGACGGGCCTCGCGGCGGGCGCGGTCGCCACCTCCGGAGCGATCGTCCTCTCGACGGCGCGGATGGACCGGATCCTCGAGATCTCGCTCGAGGACGAGCTCGCCGTCGTCGAGCCCGGCGTGCTGAACCAGGCCCTCTCGAACGCCGTCGCCGCCGACGGGCTGGTCTTCTCGCCCGACCCCGCGAGCAAGGCGATCTCGAGCATCGGCGGCAACATCGCGACGAACGCGGGCGGGCTGCTCTGCGCGAAGTACGGCGTCACCCGTGAGGCGGTGCTCGGCCTCGCCGTGGTCCTGCCCGACGGCCGGCTCGTCCGCACCGGGCGGCGCAGCGTGAAGGGCGTGACGGGCTACGACCTCACGGCGCTCCTCACAGGGTCGGAGGGGACGCTCGGCGTGATCGTCGAGGCGACCGTGAAGCTCCGGCCGCTGCCGACCGGTTCGGTCGTGACGATCGGCGCCTACTTCGCGAGCGTGGTCGACGCGGCCGCCGCCTCCGCCGCGATCACGGCGGCCCGGCTGCGGCCGGCGGTGATGGAGCTGATGGACGAGGCGGCCCTCGCGGCGATCTCCCGCCACACCGGCGTCGCGATGGACCGCGGTCGCTCCTACCTGCTGGTGCAGACCGACGGCGGGGGAGCTGCGGAGGAGGCGCAGCGCATCCTCGAGATCGTGACCGCCGCCGGAGGCCTCGCCGAGGCGACCGACGACCCCGAGGAGGGCGAGGCGCTGCTGGCCGTCCGGCGCGGCTTCCACCCCGCCCTCGAGGCCGTGGGCGAGGTGCTGATCGAGGACGTCTGCGTGCCGCGCTCGGCTCTCCCGGCGATGTTCGCCGCCATCCGGGGCATCGAGGAGCGGACGGGGCTGAGCATCCCGACCGTCGCGCACGCAGGCGACGGCAACCTGCACCCGAACTTCGTGCTGCCGCCCGGCTCGACCGAGGTCGGCGAGGAGGTGTGGGAGGCGGCCGCCGAGCTGTTCCGGACGGCCGTCGCGCTCGGCGGGACCCTCACGGGCGAGCACGGGGTCGGCCTGCTGAAGCGGCGCTGGCTCGCGGAGGAGCTGGGCGAGGACTCGCTCGCGCTGCAGCGCGGCATCAAGGCGGTCTTCGACCCGCTCGGGATCATGAACCCGGGGAAGGTGTTCTGAGCGCCGTCAGACGAGCTCGGCGGCGACCGCGGCGGCCGTGAGCACGATGGCCGCCGTCGACATCAGCCAGTAGAGGATCGTCTCGCGCCACGAGCCGGCCGAGCCGAGCACGGGGACCGCGGCGTAGCCCCCGGAGGTCCAGAGGTGCCGCAGCGGCGTGCGGCGCACCCAGCGGGGCGACCGGATGCGCAGGGGCCAGAGCCAGTTGATCCCCTCGGTCGTGAGCGCGTCGCCCGCCACGTGCACGAGGTAGCCGAGAGTCGCGGCGACGCGCAGCCAGGCCCAGGTGCCGTCGGCGAGGGCGATCAGCAGGACGGTGACCACGACCGCCCCCGCCCACGCGATCGGCCAGGACGGCGCGGCGCGGATCGCCTTCGCCGCGAAGGCGAGGGCGGGCAGGGTCAGCGGGGCGGCGAGCGAGACCGGGCCGACGAGCGGAACGGGGAACCGCAGCTCCGTGAGGAGCGGCACGAGGTACCAGACCACCGCGATCGCCAGGAGCGAGTGCATCCCGTGCCGGTGCCCGCCGCTGATCCGGCCGGCCGTCGCAGTGAGCAGCGACGCCCCGGGGGCTGAGCGGGAGATCGTGGCGCGAGCGTGGTCGGCGTCGGGCGCGAGAGCCCAGCCGGCGGCGACACCGAGGCCGACCAGGCGGAGGTCGAGCGGGAGCGCATCGAGCTGCAGCGGCACGGCGACGGCGGGCACGGAGGTGGCGATCGCCCAGGCGAGAGCGCCGGAGACGGCGTGGGAGCGGCCCATCATCGCGGGAGCGGCTCCTCGATCGCGGCATGAGAAAACCCCCGGCGGGAAGCCGGGGGTGAGGGTGGGCGATACCGGACTCGAACCGATGACCTCTTCCGTGTGAAGGAAGCGCGCTACCAACTGCGCCAATCGCCCAGAGGGCCGTCTTGTGGACGACCCGAGTAAGGATCGTAGCGGATCCCGCGGGGCGGGAGGCACCACCGACGAGCGCCACGCCCGGGTGAACGGGGTGTGACGGGCGGGTTTCGCGCGGAAAGACGGGCGAGGCGCTGCGACGGCCGAGATCGGCGGCCGCTCGATTTGGTTTCTCGTGCGGCGGTCGGATACAGTCTTCTAGGTCGAGCCGGGGAGCGAAAGCGCCGGGGTGAGATGCAAGACACGCAGTCGAATACGCAACACAGTTGAATACGCAACACAGTGAACATGCAGGACAGGCAAGACCCCATGCGGATGTGGCGCAGCGGTAGCGCATCACCTTGCCAAGGTGAGGGTCGCGAGTTCGAATCTCGTCATCCGCTCGAATACCGGCCTCGCGGCCGGTATTTCTCTGAAAGACAGCACTACTGGTAGCGATCCACCCCCGGGTGGCTCCTACCCGGTCGGCCCCCGGGCCGCCGACACCGAATCCCGTACACGGTGGATTGGCCGAGAGGCGAGGCAGCGGCCTGCAAAGCCGTATACACGGGTTCGAATCCCGTATCCACCTCGATCGTTCCCCGAACGAGGCGCTCCTCACGGAGCAGCGGGCGATTGGCGCAGCGGTAGCGCGCTTCCCTGACACGGAAGAGGTCACTGGTTCGATCCCAGTATCGCCCACCACCCGAACCCCCGGCCCTCGGCCGGGGGTTTCGTCGTTCCCCCGGCGTGCACGACCGAGGGTCCGGGCGTCTCGAGCGGCGCGGGCTCTCCTCCTCGGTTCTGCTCGGGCGGCTTCCGGGGCTACTCTCGTGGCGATGCCCGCCCCGATCGCCCTCGACGACACCACCAGCCTCCGCCTGATCGCCCGGGAGGACGGTCCGTCGCTCGCGAGCGCCTACCGGCGCAACCGGCGCCACCTCGCGCCCTGGGAGCCGGTGCGCTCCGTGCGCTTCTTCGAGTCGGGCGGCCAGACCGACGCCATCGCCGACGTGCTCTTCGCGCACCGTGCCGGCAGCGTCCTGCCGATGGTGCTCGAGCGCGGCGACGACATCGTCGGCCGGCTCACGCTCTCGAACGTGGTGCACGGCGCCTTCGACAGCGCCGATCTCGGGTACTGGCTCGACGCCTCCCTGCAGGGTCGCGGGCTGATGACCCGGGCCGTCGGCGAGATGCTGCGCCTCGCGCGCACCGAGCTGGGACTGCACCGCGTGCAGGCCGGCACGCTGCTGCACAACCGCGGATCGCAGGC
The DNA here is from genome assembly GCF_009807175.1 of Rathayibacter sp. VKM Ac-2803. NCBI lineage: Bacteria > Bacillati > Actinomycetota > Actinomycetes > Micrococcales > Microbacteriaceae > Rathayibacter > Rathayibacter sp. VKM Ac-2803. The sequence goes on from NZ_WUCD01000001.1 coordinate 2,279,564, forward strand.
GGTGCTCGAGCACAACGGCTTCGAGCGGATCGGGATCGCCCGCCGCTACCTCCGCATCGCGGGGGAGTGGCAGGACCACGTGCTGTTCCAGGTCCTCCTCGAGGGCGAGGGCGGCGGACGGCTCGAGCCGCCGGATCCGGCGGACCCAGGGCCGGGATCCAGGCCGGTGAGGGGTCGGCTCGTCTAGGGTGGGCGGCGCCGACGACCGATCGGCGCGGGGAGCCCGAGAGGACCACTGGACGATGACGCGCATCATCGGCGGACGCGAGTTCGACTTCGAGCGGCAGGTCGCCGTGATGGCGGTCGTGAACCGCACTCCCGACTCCTTCTACGACAGGGGATCGACGTTCGCGCTCGACGCGGCGGTCGCCGCCTCCGTCCGTGCCGCCGACCAGGGCGCCGACTGGGTCGACATCGGCGGGGTGCCGTTCGGCCGCGGTCCCGAGGTCTCGCTGCAGGAGGAGCTCGACCGCGTCGTCCCGGTGGTCGCGGGGATCCACGAGCGGAGCGACGTGGTGATCTCGGTCGACACGACCCGCGCCGAGGTGGCTCGCGCGAGCATCGCCGAGGGCGCCTCCGTCGTCAACGACACCAGCGGGCTGCACGACCCGGAGATGCTCGGCGTGCTCGCCGCCTCGTCGGCCCAGCTCGTCGTCACTCACAGCGTGGGCGCGCCGCGGAGCGAGCCGACGCGGCCGGAGTACGACGACGTGGTGGCGACGGTCGTGGCGCACCTCCGCGACCGGGTCGAGCGCGCGCTGGCCGCGGGAGTGCCTCCGGAGCGGATCATCGTCGACCCGGGGCACGACCTGAACAAGAACACCCTGCACACCCTCGAGCTGACCCGCCGGCTCGGCGAAGTCGCGGCGCTCGGCTACCCGGTGCTGGCGGCGGTGTCGAACAAGGACTTCATCGGCGAGACGCTCGACCGACCGCAGGGCGAGCGGCTGGAGGGGTCCCTCGCGGCCGCGGTGATCTGCATCCTGAACGGGGCGCGGATCGTGCGGATGCACGACGTGCGGCAGGCGGTCGACGCGGTGCGGCTGACGGAGGCTGTGCTGGGCTGGCGAGCACCGGCCTACCTCCGCCACAACATCGAGGAGGCGGGCGCGTGAGCGCGGTCATCGACCGGCTGCACCCGTCGCCGCTCGCCGCGCTCGACGACGACGCGATCCTCGCCCTGTACGCGGAGGGGAGCGCCGAGCGCTGGCTCCGGGTCAACTTCGTCTCCAGCATCGACGGGGCGGTGACCCACGACGGCGTGTCGGGGGCGCTCGGCGGCGAAGCCGATCTGCGGGTCTTCGACCTGCTGCGCCGCCTCGCGGACGTGGTGCTGGTGGCCGCGGGCACGGTGCGGACCGAGGGCTACGGCCCGATGGTGCTCGGGGAGGAGGCCGCTTTGGCGCGGACCGCCGCGGGGCTGCCTCCGCACCCCGTTTTCGCCATCGTCTCGGGGTCGCTCGATCTCGACGCGGGGTCGCGGCTGTTCACCGAGGCGCCGGTGCGGCCGGTGGTGGTGACGACGGGGCGCTCCCCGGCGCGGCGACGCGACGAGCTCGCGGAGGTCGCCGAGGTGCTGGTCTGCGGCGAGGACGCGCTGGACGCTCCGCGGATGCGCGACGCCCTCGCCGAGCGCGGGCTGGCGCGGATCCACTGCGAGGGCGGGCCGTCGCTGCTCGGCGCGCTACTGGCGGACGACGCGGTGGACGAGCTGGATCTGACGCTGAGCCCGACGCTCGAGGCGGGCGACGCGGGCCGGATCGCCCGGGGATCGCTGCCGGGAGCGCGTGAGCAGCGCCTGGCGCACGTGCTCGCCTCCGGTGACACGCTGCTTCTGCGCTACCTGCGCGCCCGCTGACCTGCCAGGACCAGCGGGCGCGCTCGGGATCAGCTCACGGGCGACAGCTGCGGCGAGAGGGCGCGCGGGGCGAGGCGCTGCAGCTGGGTGACGTGCTCGGGGGTCAGCTCCTCGAGGGAGGTGACGCCCAGGAGGCGCATCGTGCGGGTGATCTGGTCGGACAGGATCTCGATCATCCGGTTGACGCCCGCCTCGCCGCCGGCCATCAGGCCGTAGAGGTAGGCGCGGCCGACGAGCGTGAACCGGGCGCCGTGCGCGATCGACGCGACGATGTCTGCGCCGGACATGATGCCGGTGTCGAGGTGCACCTCCATGCCCGACGAGCCGACCTCGCGGACGACCTCGGGGAGCAGGTGGAACGGGATCGGCGCACGGTCGAGCTGACGTCCGCCGTGGTTCGAGAGCACGATGCCGTCGATGCCCAGCTCGGCGACGCGGCGGGCGTCGTCGACCGTCTGGATGCCCTTGACGACGATCTTGCCGGGCCACTGGTCGCGGATCCACGCGAGGTCGTCGAAGCCCACGGTCGGGTCGAACATCGTGTCGAGCAGCTCGCCGACGGTGCCCGACCAGCGGTCGAGGGAGGCGAAGGACAGCGGCTCGGTGGTGAGGAAGTCGATCCACCACCAGGGGCGCGGCATCGCGTTGACGACGGTGCCGAGGGTCAGCTGCGGCGGGATCGAGAAGCCGTTGCGCTTGTCGCGGAGGCGCGCGCCGGCGACGGGGACGTCGACGGTCACCAGCAGGGTGTCGAAGCCGGCTGCGGCGGCGCGGTCGACGAGCGCCATCGAGCGGTCGCGGTCCTTCCACATGTAGAGCTGGAACCAGTTGCGGCCGTGCGGGTTCGCGGCCTTGACGTCCTCGATGGCGGTGGTGCCCATCGTGGAGAGCGAGAACGGGATGCCCCACTTGGCGGCGTTGCGCGCGCCGGCGATCTCGCCCTCGGTCTGCATCATCCGGGTGAAGCCGGTCGGCGCGATGCCGAAGGGGAGCGAGACGGGAGCGCCCAGGACGTCCCAGCCCGTGCGGACCTCGGACACGTCGCGCAGGATCGCGGGGTTGAACTGGATGTCCCGGAAGGCCTCGCGGGCGCGGCCGAGCGAGATCTCCGCCTCCGCAGCGCCCTCGGTGTAGTCGAAGGCGGCCTTCGGGGTGCGGCGGCGGGCGATGCGCTGCAGGTCCTCGATCGTCAGCGCCCTGTCGAGCCGCGCCTTCTTGAGGTCGAGCTCGGGCTTCTTGAACTGCATCAGGGGCGCGAGATCGCGCACCTTCGGGATTCGGCGGTCGACCATGGTCAGTCCTTCTTCGCGGTGAGGTGGGTCTCGGCGTAGTAGCCCGAGATGTGGGTATGGACGAGCGTGCGGGCGAGCTCGGGGTCGGCGGCGTCGAGGGCCGCGACGAGGGCGCGGTGCTCGCTGCGGAGGCGGTCGCGGGTCCGCGGCCAGTCGGGCAGCGAGCGGGCGGCGCGGAGGACGTAGCTCTCGACGGCGTCGCGCAGGCCCGCGGTCATCGCGGCGATGACCGCGTTGCCGGACGCCTCGGCGAGCGAGAGGTGGAACTGCTGGTCGAGGGCGAGGAAGGCGTCGTGATCGAGGGTCTCGGCGTCCATCGCGTCGAGGAGCTCCCGGCTGTCGTCGAGCTCGACGCCGGGCGTGCGGGCGAGGTCGTCGACGACCGCGGTCTCGAGGACGAGGCGGGTGCGGACGACGTCCTCGACGGCGAAACCGCTCGCCGCGACCTGGAGACGCAGGAGGGCGCTCATGCCGCCGGTGGGGCGCGCGACGATGACGGCGCCCGAGGTGGGACCGGAGCCTGTCCGGGTGCGGATGAGCCCCATGACCTCGAGGACGCGCACGGCCTCTCGGACGGAGGAGCGGCCGACTCCGAGCTCGAGGGCGAGCACTCGCTCTCCGGGGAGGCGGTCGCCCGGGGCGAGGGCTCCGGTGAGCAGGAGTCCCTCGACGTGCGAGAGCACGCTCTCCCAGGCTCGATCGCTCATCCGCCGCTCACCTCTCCGTGGTCAGACCACAGCGTACGGTGTGGTCGGACCACAGGCAAGGGCCAGCGGTAGCCTGGCGCGATGACCGGACCGGATCTCTCGCGGCAGTACTCCCTCGAGGGGGTCTCGATCCCGGAGATCGCCGTTGCGAGCAACGGCGGAGCCGCTCCCGCCCTCGTCTGGCGCAACCAGCTCGACGGGCTCACCTTCCGCGTGAGCGACGGCTACCTCAAATGGAGCCCGGACGCGGCCGGCGTCGACCTCGGTCGGGAGGCCGAGCGCCTCCGCTGGCTGGAGGGCAGGATCCCGGCGCCGACGCTGCTCGAGCACGGCCGGGGCGACGGCGGGCAGTGGCTGCTGACGCGAGCGCTGCCGGGCGACAGCGCCGCCTCCGATCACTGGATCGCTCGACCCGGGGCCGCGGTGCGGGCGATCGCGGCGGGCCTGCGGGCGCTGCACGCCCTGCCGGTGGCGGAGGTGCCGGAGTCGCTGAGCGGGGACTCGTGGTTCGATCGCCGCGTGGCGCGGCTGGGCGCGCCTCCGCTGCTCGTCGACCCCGTGGTGGTGCACGGCGACGCCTGCGCGCCGAACACCCTGCTCGACGACGACGGACTCTGGAGCGGGATCGTCGACGTCGGCGACCTGGGTGTCGGCGACCGCTGGGCCGACCTCGCGGTCGCCGCGATGAGCCTCCGCTGGAACTACGGCGAGGGCTTCGGGCCGCTGCTGCTCGACGCGTACGGCATCGCCGCGGACGAGGAGCGGGCCGCCTACTACCGCGCTCTGTGGGACGCCGAGTCGTGAGCGCTCAGCTCTTCGCGGCCTCGTCGTCCTCGGCGGCGGCGGCGTCGGAGGAGCGGTTCTCGTTCGAGAGGCGCAGCCACTTCCCGTCGCGCACGTCCTGCTCGTGCACGGCCTGCTTCTTCGCGCTGGCCGCGGTGTCGCGCGGCGGGAGCTGGAGGGTCTCCTCGGCCTCGATCCCGGCCTGGAGCTGACGGCCGCGCTCGAGCTCGGCGTCGAACTCGGCGCCGAAGAGCAGGGCGATGTTCGTGATCCAGATCCAGAGGAGGAAGACGATGACGGCGCCGAGCGAGCCGTAGGTCTTGTTGTAGTTCGAGAAGTTGGCGACGTAGAACGCGAACCCGACGGAGGCGATCAGCCAGATGGCGAGGGCGAGGAGCGCCCCGGTGCTGATCCAGCGGAACTTCGGCTGCCGGATGTTCGGCGCGAAGTAGTACAGGACCGCGACGATCACGACGGCGATGACCAGGAGCACCGGCCACTTGACGATGTTCCACACCGTGAGCGCCGCCGGGCCGAGGCCCACGACGTCGCCGACGGCCGAGGCGACCGGGCCGCTCAGCACGAGCAGGAGCGCCGCGATGACGATGAGGATCACGGTGACGACCGTGACACCCAGCATCGTGGGGCGCAGCTTCCAGAAGGGACGTCCCTCGTCGATCTCGTAGATGCGGTTCATCGCGCGGCCGAACGCCCCGACGTATCCGGAGGCCGACCAGATCGCGCCGACGATTCCGGTGACGAGGGCGATGCCTGCGGCGGGGGAGGTGATCAGCGACTGGATCGGTTCGCGCAGCAGATCGACGACCTGAGCCGAGCCGAGGTTGCGGACGAGCTCGAGGACGGTGTCGGTGGTGGCCTGCGCCTGGCCGAAGACGCCGAGGACCGAGACGATGGCGAGCAGCGCCGGGAAGAGGGCCAGCACGGCGTAGTAGGTGAGCGCGGCGGCGAGATCGGTGCACTGGTCCGCGCCGAACTCGCGGGCGGTCTTCTTCAGGACGTACAGCCAGGAGCGCTTGGTGATGTCGCTGACCTCGTCGGGCTTGCGCGAGTCGTCGGGCTCGGGCGCGGTCTTCTCGCGGGTCGTGCTCTTCTCGGCCATGCCGACACGCTACGGCCCCGGTCCGGCTTCGGAAGGCCCTTGACGCGCGGCGATCCGTGTCCGACAGGTGTGGTGCCCGGATCAGACCGTCCGGGAGTGGCGGGCGGCGGCGAAGACGCCGAAGAGGAGGAACGACACGGTGGCGCCGAGGACGACCGTGAGCGGTGCGTCCCAGCCTCCGCTCGCATCGTGGGCGAAGCCCAGCACCGTCGGGGCGGTGGCGGCGACCGCGTAGCCGAGGCCCTGCACGGTCGCGGACAGGCGGGAGGCGTGCGCGTCCGACTGCGAGAGCCGCACGACGAGGACGAAGACCACCGTGAACCCGCCGCCCTGCGCGACGCCGCCGAGGATGCACCACAGCGCCCAGAGCTGAGGGGCCAGGAGGAGCCCGGCCGGGACGGTGCACCAGAGCACGCCGACCAGGGCGATGCTGCCGAGCGGCCGCAGCCTCTTGACGAGCAGGGGGACGCCGATCGCGCCGACGACGGCGGCGAGCTGGAAGACCGAGGAGCTGGCGCCGGCCGTCTCGATCGAGAAGCCGTTGCGGTCGACGAGCAGCGTGGGCAGCCACGCCGTGACTCCGTAGTACGAGAACGCCTGACTCGAGAAGCAGACCGCGAGGGCCAGGACGGTGGCGCTGCGCCAGATGCGCGGGGCGGGCTCGGCGGGGCCTCGGTCGGCGGCGAGGCGCGGCGCAGGCTTCAGAGCCCGCGCCGGACCGACGGCGAGCAGCCAGCCGAGCAGGGCGAGCGCGTTCAGGGCGAGCCAGACGAGCAGCGCGCCCCGCCAGCCGACCGCGAGCGCGAGTGGAGCCGTGCCGAGGGAGGTGATCGTCGAGCCGATGTTGAGCGCGGCCGTGTAGACGCCGGTCGTCAGGTCGACGCGCTCGGGAGAGACGTCGCGGCGGATGACGACGGGCACCACGACGTTGCCGATGGTGATGAAGACGCCGATCACGATCGTGCCGGCGACCACGGTGACGACGTCACCGGCGGAGCGGAGGATCGTGCCGAGCGCGACTCCGAGGATCGTCACGACGACGGCGGTGTCTGGCCCCGCGCGGCGGATCACGACGAGGGCGAGCGGAGTCGCCAGTGCGAAGCAGAGCACCGGGATGCTGGTGAGCACCCCGGCCTGCGCGGAGGAGAGGGAGAGATCGTCGCGGATCGCGTCGATCACCGGCGCCAGGGCGACGATCGGCCCGCGCAGGACGAGAGCGACCAGGGCGACGGCGACGACGAACAGCCAGGGCGCGCTCCGGCGGCGCGTCATCGGCGCATCGGCAGGGGGGACGGCCACCCCGCTCAGCCCGCGAGACCGGCGAGGTCGGACAGGTTCGAGAGGAAGGAGAGGACGCCCGTGCCGATGCCGACGATGCCCGTGACGAGGCCCGCGGTGGCGAGGCCGCGGCCGGTGCCGACGCTCTCGGCGGCCGTCCGCCCGCGGACGCCGAACACGATCGCGAGGATCGAGGGGACCAGGAACGGGTTGACGAGGATGCTCGCGATGCCCAGGACGAGGCTCGCGATCGCCAACGGGTTGCGACCGGCGGTGGAGGGCGCCGGCTGCTGGGCGTACAGCCCGGGCTGCGGCGCGCTCGCCTGTCGATCGGAGGCACTCGGCGTCCCGTAGAGAGGGATGGACGAGGCGGGCGGCGCTGCGGGACGGGAGCGGCCGGTCCATGCCGCGCCGTCCCAGTAGAGCTCCGCTCCGATGTCGGCCGGGTGGGGGTACCAGCCGGGCGCGGGAGCGGAGGGGGAGTCGTCGGGCATGCGCCGATTCTAGGGCGCGGCGGCGGAGCCGCTCGCCGGAGTGGCGCCTCAGCCCTTGGGCTGCTCGATGCCCAGCGCGTTGCCGTCGGGGTCGAGGATCCAGGCCGCCCAGACGTCGCCGCGGTCGGCGATGCCGTTCTCGGTCCGCAGCTCGTCGGAGTCGTAGTCCTGCGGCACGACACCGCGCGCGGCGAGGTCGTCGAGCTCGGCGCGCAGATCCAGCACGCGCCAGGCCGCCTTCGTCTGCTCGTCCTGCGAGCCGACGGTGCTCGCGGTGACGGTGAAGCGGGTGCCTCCGGCGGCGTAGGCGATCGCGGCGTCGCTCTCCTCGAGGATCGTGAGCCCGAGGGTGTCGGCGTAGAAGGCGCGGGAGGCCGCGGGGTCGGTGGTGAGCAGCACGGGGCAGAGGGGGTGGTCGGAGAGCACGGGGTGCCTTTCGTCGCGGGGCGCGGCGGTCGCGCTCTGCCAGCCCACGCCGTCCGCGGGCTCCGGGCAAGGGGCTTGAACCGAGTCCGCCGCCCGGGGGTCCTCGCGTGGGACACTGCGGTATGGCCGAGGACACCGCCCGCATCCACCCGTCCGCCGACGTCGATCCGAGGGCGCAAGTGGGGGCGGGGACGCTGATCTGGCATCTCGCGCAGGTGCGCGAGGACGCTCGCGTCGGCCGGGAGTGCGTGATCGGCCGGGGCGCCTACCTCGGGCCCGGCGTCGTGGTGGGGGACCGCTGCAAGATCCAGAACCACGCGCTGGTCTACGAGCCCGCGGTGCTCGCCGACGGAGTGTTCGTCGGGCCGGCGGTCGTGTTCACGAACGACCTGCGGCCGCGGGCGGTGACTCCCGACGGTGCGCTGAAGTCGGCCGACGACTGGGAGGCCGTCGCGGTCGTCGTCGAGGAGGGGGCGGCGATAGGCGCTCGGGCGGTCTGCGTCGCCCCGGTGCGGATCGGCGCGTGGGCGATGGTCGCCGCGGGTGCCGTCGTCGCCTCCGACGTGCCGGCCCACGCTCTCGTCGTCGGAGTGCCGGCCCGGCGGATCGGCTGGGTCGGCCGGGCGGGGGCGCGGCTCGTGGCGGAGGCCGACGGGGTCTGGCGGTGCCCCGAGACGGGCGAGGCGTACGTCGAGCGGGACGGGGTCCTCGCCCCGGTCTGATCTCCGCCGGGAGGGGGCGGAGGCTCCTCCCCAGCGATGTCGCGCGCCCGTTCTCCACATTCCGGCGCGGGGCGCGAGGCCGGACGGGCCGCTGTCGGAGGTCTGCGGTGCGATGCCGTCATGAGCATCCCGCACCTCCTCTCGACGTCCCCTTCCCCCGGCTGGACGGCGGCCGTCTCAGCGACGGCTGAACACGGCGGGTCCGCGTCGCTGGGCGGGCTGGGGGCGCCGACGGGCGAGCTCGGGCGGAGCCGGGGGGAGGATCGGAGCCGGCGGTGCCGCGGGAGGGGCCATCGGGCCCGTCCTCCTGCCCTCGATCGCGCGCGCGAGCGACACGGCGGCGAAGAGGAGCACGAAGCCGCCGGCCCCGACCATGATCACCGCGCGGAGCCGGTCCGAGATCTGCTCGGTCGCCTTCAGCGGGGTCTGCACCTCGAGCGCGGTGAAGAGGTAGCGGTCATCGGCGCCGTTGACCGTCTGGATGCTGCGGAGCGTGTCGACGAGCATCCCGCCCAGTGCCGCTGTCGTGTCGAGCGACTGACCGGCGCTCGGTGCGTCGGCGGTCACGCTCAGCAGGAGCCCCTGACCCGACCACGCCGAGCGCTCGACGGCGAACTGCGTGCTGAGCCCCTGCGCCGCCAGCGCCTCCGCGGTGCCGTCGCTGTTCAGCACGGTGACGAGGACCTGCGCGGCGAGCGAGTTGTCGGAGGAGCGGAGGTACGGATTGTCGGAGTTCAGGGCCGCGAGCGCCGGATCGGCCTCGAGCTCGGCGTCGGTCGGCAGCTGCGGGTTGACGATGGCGTAGGTCGCGGTCGAGGCGTAGGTGCGCGGCGACAGGACGAGCACGTAGGCCATCCCGGCGACGGTGAGCGCCAGGACGACGGCGGCGAGGAGGCGGTGGCGCCAGAGGGTGCGGAGTACGGAGACGGGGTCCATCAGGACTGCCTTTCTGGGGAGTGGTCGATCTCGCCGATGACGCGGACGCGAGCGTCCGTCGACAGGGCGGAGGGGAGTCCGAGCTCGGCGCGGACGAGGAGCCAGCAGCTCCCCGAGAGGCCGAGCACGAACGGGAACAGCAGGGCGAACACTGGGAAGCCCAGTGAGTCGAAGGTCGCGGACGCGACCGCGGCGACCGTGGCCGAGGCCGCGACGCTCCCGGTCAGCGCCCGCAGGCGGGGCTCGCGCGCGAACTGCGCGGCGACGAGACCGAAGAGGGCCGGCACGACGAAGTACGCGACGACCGCGGCGGCGCCGACCAGCCCGAGGGTGATCGCCGAGCCGAGGTACTGGTTGTCGAGGATCAGCGTCGCGTCGTCGGGCAGGTACGTGCCCGGCCCCGTCCCGAGGACCGGGTGGTGAGCGACGAGCGCGGCGACGCGCGGGTAGTTGTCGAGCCGGTTCGTGATCGAGGAGTCGCTGGTCCCCGCGCCGATCGCACCGGTCAGAGTGCCCAGCAGCCCCGGGGTGGCCACGAAGAACGCGGCGACGGCGATCGGTGCGAGCAGATAGCCCCACCGGCGTGCCGCGCGCGGGAGGAAGACCAGCGCCACGCCCATCCCGACGACGAGCGAGAGCACTCCCGATCGCGACACGGTGAGGGCGACGGCCGAGAGCAGCAGGACGCAGGACGCGATCCGCAGCCAGCGGGCGGTGCGCCCGTCGTAGATCAGCCGCCACACGGCGAGCGGCAGCAGCATCGACGAGACGACGGCGAGCTCGATCGGATGGAAGGTGGTGCCGGCCACCCGGGTGAGTCCGTCGCGGTCCTGGAACGGCGTGCTGCCTCCGTTGTCGACGAAGCCGACCATGGCGCCGCGGATCAGCTCGACGGGATCGGTGTGCGTCGTGAACTGGATGATCGCGATCACCGCGCAGAGCGTCGCGGCGTTCACGAGCGACCCGATCAGGATCCGCGCGTGCTCGAGGGTGCGCACGCTCTGCGTCGTCACCAGGGCGATCCCGGCGGAGGCGAAGAGCATCAGCAGCCACCGGTCGGCGCTCAGCTGCCCCTCGCCGCTCCGGGTGATGGTGTCGCCGCTCGCGTACCGGACGTACGAGAGGATGCTCGCCCCGAGCAGGAGGGTCAGCGCGAGACGGCCGGGGTGCCGCATCGGCACGGGGTCGTGCAGTCCGAGCAGGGCCGAGGCGAGCCAGGCCACCGCGAGGACGAGCGCGAGCACCATCGCGAGGTATCCCGACGCGCCCAGCGGTGCGAGCACCTCGTCAGCGGGGGTGAGGAACAGCGCGTAGGCCGTGAGGCGCAGGAGGGTCGGCGGTCCGGTGCGCTCGAGGGTGGTCGTCACGGCTCAGACCTCCCTGCGCTGCGAGGGGTCCTGCTGCGGGGCAGCGACGCGGGTCGTGTCGTCCCGTGTCCACCCGGTCGTGCTCCCGCTGCGCAGCCGGCTCGCCACGGCGAAGCCGGCGTAGACGGCCGCGTCGGCGAGCTGCCGCGGGCCCTGCGCCGAGCGCAGCAGGGCGAGGGCGGTCCGTCCACGACGGCGCTCGCCGGAGGCGGCCTGCTCGGCCAGCTGCACCGTCCCGCGGTGGGAGCGGCGCAGCACCCCGACCAGGCTCGCCGTGGTCTGCGGGACCCGGACGACCGCCGGAGCCGACGCCACGACCGCGCGCTCCGCGGGGGCGAAGCGACCGTCGACGTACTCGTCGTCGGCGACGAGCGAGGGGAACGCGCCGATGCGGTCGTGCCCGGGGCCGCTCACCGCGTAGCCGCCCGCGCCCCACAGAGCGGTGTGCAGCGAGGGCACCCGCGAGCGGGCGCGGTAGTAGGCGCGGACGAGCGGATCCGCACCCGTCGCGTCGTGGACCGCCGACGGACGCGCGGCGAGCAGCCCGCCGCGGGTGAGCGCCTGGAAGACGTTCCACACGGCGTCGGCCGTGACGTCGACGTCGGCGTCGAGGTACAGCCGCGGCCACGACGTCGCGACGGCGTCGCCCGCGTTGAGGGCCGCGGTCTTCGACGCCTCCTCGAGCTCGACCACCGAGACGCCGGGGAACGAGCGGGCGATGTCGGCGGTCCGATCGGTGCAGGCGTTGCACACCACGATCACCTCGAGCGATCCCGCTGCCGCTGCAGCCGCGAGCGGCGCGAGGGTCCGCCCGATGACGGCGGCCTCGTCGTGGGCGGGCACGATCACGGAGCCCGTGGGGTGGGGGAGCGCGGGCGAGCGGCTCGGCGCGGCACTCGGCACTCCCGCGAGGTGCGGGCCGACGGCGAGGGCGACGGCGGCCCGGCGGTGCGCCCGCCCGCGTTCGCCGGGGAGGAGGGCGCGCGCCGTCTCCGCGGCCAGGACGACGAGCCGGAAGGTGGCCGTGTAGAGGGCCCCGTGGAACTTCGCGACGTAGCGGACGCGGTTCACCGCGAGCAGGGCGGCGAGCGCGCTCGACTGCCCGGAGCCGCCCTGCTCGTGGACCACCTCGGCCGTCGGCTCGAACCACACCGCGGCGCCCAGATCGCGCGCCCGGCGGAAGTAGTCCGTCTCCTCGGAGTAGAGGAAGAAGCGCTCGTCCCAGTCGCCGAGACGGGCTGCGACGAGCGAGTCGATCAGCACGGCCGCACCGGTCGCCCAATCGATCGCGTGGGCGTGCCGGTAGCTCTCGGGGTCGCTGTCGGTCTCGCTCGAGAAGGCGGGGCGGTCCGGGAGCCTGTCGCCGAGAAGGGCGTCGCCGAGGGCGCGCAGCCGGGTGGGCTCGCGGCGGAGCGAGCGGGCGGGCGCCCCGCTCGCCTCGCGCAGCAGCGGCACGACGATTCCGGCCTCCGAGGTGTCCATCCGGGCCAGGAGACGGGGTATCGCACCCGGCAGGACGACGAGATCGGGGTTGAGCACGAACAGGGCGCCGGCGTCGCCCGCGTGCCTCCGGGCGATGTTGACGGCCGCGGCGTAGCCCACGTTGCCACCGGCGTCGATGGCCACGACGTCGGGGTGCGCGGCGGCCCGGGCGAGCGAACCGTCGTCGGAGGCGTTGTCGACGACGACCACGCGGAGGCGGACGCCTCGCCGCGCCTCCTCCCGCAGGCTCGCGATCAGGCGGTCGAGGTTCGCGGCCGAGCGATAGCTCACCACGAGCGCGGCGACGTCGGCGGGCTCGCCCGGCCCGACGAAGCGCCCCTGCTCGGTTCCGCTGCCCGCGGAGAGGGCGGGCTGGCGCTCGCCGTGCACGTTCGGCTCCCGATCGACAGTGGTCGTGCTGTGCAGCCGCAGGCGGCCGTAGGCGAGCGGGCCCTCGACGAGGTAGCGGCGGGCGAGGCGGCGCGGCTCGAGCGCCAGGCGCCACAGCCACTCGACGCCGCGGTCGGCGACCCACTGCGGCGCCCGCCGCACGGAGCCGCCGAGGAAGTCGACCGCGGCGCCGAAGGCCAGCAGGACGTGCGCCCCGGTCCTCGGGCCGTGCTCGTCGATCCAGAGCTCCTGGCGGGGCTTGCCCAGGCCGACGATGAGCAGATCGACGGCCGCGCCGCGGATCGCCTCGACGAGTCCGGCGTTCGCGGCCGGGTCGGCGAGCTGCTCGCGGGTCGGCGACCAGAGCCCGGCCAGCACCAGATCGGGGCGCTCCTCGGCCAGCCGCGTGCGCAGCCGCTCCTGCGCCTCGACCGAGCCGCCCAGCACGCCGACGCGGACGCCGTCGACCGCGGCGCGGTCGAGCAGGGGGCCGATGAGGTCGCTGCCCGCCAGCCGGGGCCAGGAGGTTCCCGTGAGTCGCCGGGCCTGGGTCGCGATCGGGGTGCCGTCGATGAGGGAGAGCCACTCGACGGGACGCTCGGGCCGGGTCGTGTCGGAGGCGGTCCGGTCGGAGGCGGCCTCCGTCCACTCCGCGGCCCCCTCCCCGTCCGGCAGCAGCACGAGTGTGGCGGGAGCGCCGGCGCCCGGGTCGGTGCGCTGCTCCAGCACGTGCCGCCAGCGGCCGCCGTGCCCGAAGTGGTTGACGTGGTCGACGTTGACCGAGAGCACGCCCAGCGGGGCGTCGTCGGTCGACGCCGCGCGCGCCGCGATGGTGCGGACGGCCTCGTCGTGCTGGGCGAGATCGACGGGGGCGCCGCCGAGGACGACGCGCCGGATCTGATCGGGGGTCATGGTTCAGTTCTCCAGAGGTGCGGTGGCGGAGGCGAGGGCGGGGCGGCGCAGCTCGTCGAGCACGACGCGCTCGACGACCTCCTGAGCCGGGCCCCAGCCGTGGCGGACCCCGGCGGCGATCACGCGGCCGGGTCGGGGGTGGTCGACGGCCCGGCCGAGAGCCGCCGCGATGCCCGCGGGCGTCGGAGCGGCCCAGACGGCGCCGGTCTGCGGGAGGTCGGCGCGGGCGTCGACCGAGTCGTTGACCACCGCGACGACGCCGCAGGCGAGCAGCTCCTCGGCGACCAGCGAGATGTTGGTGAACGAGAGGGCGATCCCGGCGGAGCAGCGGTTGTACAGCGCGGCGAGCTCGGCGGGCGCGAGGGTGCCGTGCTCGATCACCGGAACGTCCCAGGCGCCGGGGGCGGTCCCGTAGACGTGGATGGGCACCGTCGGGTGCGCCTCGTGGAACAGGGAGAGCGCGCGGCGCCCCAGGAGGTAGCCGCGCCGGTCGGCGGACGGCTTCGCGTAGAAGACGACTCCCGAGCGCTCGCCGTCGGCGTTCTGCAGCGTGTAGGTGCGGGTGTCGCAGCCGAAGGGCGCCAGGTCGCTCTCGATCCCGAGCCCGTCGAGGTGCGAGCGCACCATCTCGCCCAGCGCGATCATCCTGAAGCCGAACCGGTAGCTGTCCTCCGCGAGCGCGGCGAGGGTGCCCCGCGGGTGGAAGAACGGCTCGAAGTCCTGCACGAAGTACAGGCGCGCCATCGGAGCGGTCCCTCGGGTGGCGAGGACGTGCGCCGTCTCCCACGAGGTCGCGATCGCGGCGTCGACCCCCACGATGCCGTCGTCGGCGCTGCGGATGTCGACGTCGAGCCACGGCCACGACGCGCGGATGATCGCGGCGCGCTGCTCGAACTCGGCTCCGTGCCGGTCGTAGAGGAAGAGGGTGCAGCGGTGACCGCGCTCCACGAGCCCCTGGACCATCCGGAAGAGGGTCGTGTGGCCGCCGGAGCCGCGGTCGGGAGGGGTGCAGATCCAGCCGAGGGCGGCGGGGCCCTCGACGGGTCCGGGGGCCCCGGGCAGGCGGAGGGTCGCCGAGTCGGCGATGTCGCCCGGGAGCAGCGGCATGTCGAGCTCGCCGACGCCGACACGGTCGCCGAGGGCGCGCACGGCGCGCTGCACCAGGTCTCGGCGCCCGGTGGTGCGGAGCCGGCGGACGAGTTCGCGGGGCACGCGGACAGCGCGCATCAGAAGCTCCCCTCGCGGTGCCAGCGGCGCCACGACCGGTCGGTGCGCAGTCGGCGCACCACCCGCTCGGAGAGGAAGCGCGGGGCGAACCGCGCGCCCGGCTCCGGGGAGAGCAGGCGCGACTGCAGTCGCTCCCACTCGGGCAGCCAGGCCGCGTCGCGGAAGACCGACCGGGCGAACTCCCGGTGCTCGTCGAGCTCGGCCCTGGTCGCCCCTCCGCTGTCGAAGTGCTGCGCACCCCGCTCGAGCGCCGAGCGCGCGAGGGCGATGCGGGCGAGCTCCTCCAGCTCGGCCGCCTCGGCGAGGGGTCCGCCCGGAGCGGCGAAGAAGGTCTCGAACGCGAGCAGACGCTCGCGCAGATCCCGGAGCGGCGTCACGACGTCCGACCGGCTGCCGGCGTGCTCGCGGTGCCAGGCCTGGTCGGCGCCCTGGATGTAGGCGACATCGGCCGCGGCCGAGAGGCGGAGCCACAGCTCGAGGTCGTAGGTGTGCGGCAGCGGCCGCGGCCAGCCGACGCGGTCGAGGACCGAGCGGCGCACCAGCACCTCGGGGGAGGTGATCACGTTCAGACCCGTGCGGCAGCGCTCGTGCAGCCAGTCCTGACCGCGCCAGAGGATCCACGCCGTGGAGGTGCTGCGCGCCGTCGGGCGCTCGGCGCCGTCGGTGAAGTGCAGGGGGTGTCCGTAGACGAGACCCACCGACGGGTGGGTCCGGGCGACCGCGACAGCGCGCGCGAGCGCTCCCGGAGTGATCACGTCATCGGCGTCGAGATACCACGAGAACTCGCCCGTGGCGGCCGACAGCGCGACCAGGATGCTCTCGACCGGTCCGCGGTTGCGCGGGCTCGCGATCACGGTCACCCGCGGATCCTCGGCAGCGATCGTCCGGGCGACCGCGAGCGAGTCGTCGGTCGAGCGGTCGTCGACGATCACGACCTGGACGTCGACTCCCTCCTGGACGAGGGCGCTCGCCGTGGCCTCGCGGAGGTAGCGCCCGTAGTTGTAGAGGGGGATGAGCACCGAGACCGTCGCGGACGACGTGTCGGCGGCCGTCACCGGGACGACCCGGCCCGACCGCGCTGCTGTCTCCGGAACGGCGGAGGTCCTCATCGCAGCGCCCCGACCCGGAGCGCGCCGACGAGCGACTGGGCGACGTACTCCTGCTGCGCCGCGGTGATGCCCGGGAACAGCGGGAGGGTCAGCAGCTCGCCCGCGAACGCCTCCGCGTTCGGCAGGGCGACGGCGGGCCGGCCCTCGCGGAGGAAGGGGCTCATCAGGTGCACCGGCTGCGGGTAGTGCACACCGGTCGCGATGCCGGCCGCGCCGAGCACCTCCCGCACCCGGTCGCGCTGGGCGGTGCGCACGACGTACAGGTGGTGCACATGCTCGTTCCCGGCCGCCGTGCGCGGCAGGGCGAGCCCGCCGACCTCGTCGAGCAGCTCGCCGTAGCGGGCCGCAGCCTCGCGGCGCTGCCGGTTCCACTCGTCGAGGTGGGCCAGCTTGGCACTGAGAACCACGGCCTGCAGCGAGTCGAGCCGCGAGTTCGTGCCCAGCACCTCGTGCCGGTAGGCGGTGAGGCCGCCGTGGTTGCCGAGGCGGCGGACGGCCGCGGCGAGCTCGTCGTCGTCGGTCATCACTCCGCCCGCGTCGCCGTAGGCGCCGAGGTTCTTGCCCGGGTAGAAGCTCGTCCCGGCGATCGCGCCGAGGGAGCCGGCCCGGGCCCCGAAGCGGCGCGCGCCCTGGGCCTGCGCCGCGTCCTCGACGATCGTCACCGCGGGGCCGAGGGCGGCCGCCAGCTGCTCGACCGGGGCGCACTGTCCGTAGAGGTGCACGGCCATCACGGCCCGGGTCCGCGGAGTGACCGCGGCGGCGGCGGAGGCGACGTCGATCAGGTAGTCGTCGTCGCAGTCGACGAACACCGGAGTCGCCCCGGCCCGCATCACGGCCTCGGCGGTCGCGACGAAGGTGTTCGCCGGCACCAGGACCTCGTCGCCCGGGCGCAGCTCGAGGGCGAGCAGGGCCAGCTCGAGCGCGTCGGTGCCGTTGCCGACGCCGACGGTGTGCCGGACTCCGCAGTAGGCGGCGAACTCCTCCTCGAAACGCGTCACATCGGGGCCCCGCACGAACGACGACTCGGCGAGGACGCGGTCGAAGCCCTCGCGGACCACGTCCGCGACGACGAGGTGCTGCAGGTGCAGGTCGGCGAGCGGGACGATCGGCTCGGAGTAGGTCATGATGCGGTCCTTCGGTCGGAGGCGGAGAGTTCGCGCACGCGGCCGAGCAGCCAGGTGCGCAGGAGCAGGAGGTAGACGAGACCGCCGATCGCGGCCCCGGTCAGGAGGGCGAGCCAGTCGGCGTCGAGTCCGACGGCGCCGAGGGCGACGGGGACGAGCGCGGCGGCACCCGCGGCGAGCGCCGAGGCCAGCGCGGGAGGCAGGAGGGAGCGGCCGATGGCCGGGAGGTCGGCGCCGATGGTGCGCAACAGCCAGACGAAGGCCGGCCCGACGACGAGCGCCGCGACGGCGATCTGCGCCCATGCCGCTCCGACGAAGCCGCCGAGGAGCACCGCGGGGACGAGCGCGAGAGTGAGCGCGGCGAGCCACACCCCCTGGACGACGGCGACCCGGCCCGACCCGCCCTGGGCCAGGGCGGCCGAGCTGAAGAGGTCGTAGACCACCCGCAGGGCGCCGACGAAGCCGAGCAGCGCGAGCGCACCCGCGGCGGGAGCCCATGTCTCGCCGTAGACGACGCCGACCAGCGGGCCGGCGAGCACCGCGAGCAGCGCGCCGAGCGGAGCGGCGAGCGCCCAGGTGAGACCGGCGGCGGCCGCCAGGGGGGCCGGCCGTCCCTCCTCGTGAGCGCGCGAGAACGCGGGGAGGGCGACCGAGCGCACCACCTGGCCGACCGCGGTCATCGGCCAGGTCGAGATGTTGAAGGCGAGCACGTAGTAGCCGAGGGCGACCGGATCGATCAGCCCGGCGATCACGACCTTGTCGGTGCCGAGCACGCCCCACGAGATCAGGTTGGCGATCGCCACCGGCAGACCGAAGCGCAGGGCGGAGGGGGCGACGGAGCGGTCCCAGCCGAAGCGCGGCCGCTCGCGGGCGGCGAGGAAGAGGAGCACGAGGGTGCAGCTCTGCGCCGCGACCCGCGCGATCGCGAGGGAGAGCACTCCGGTGCCCGCCGCGAGCAGCGAGAGCGTGATCGTGGTCGACACCGCGAAGTCGACGGCCGCGATGAGGAACAGCGGGCGCTGCGCGAACCGGCGCTGGAGGGCGGCGTACGGCGCGACTCCGGCGCCCGCGAGCGGGAGGGTGATCGCGAGGACCGCCGTCACCCCCGCCGACTCCGGGGATCCCGTCATCGCCGCGATCGACGGCGACGCCGCGGCCATCGCCGCTCCGAGCGTCCCGCCGAGCACGAGCCCGAGCACCGACACCGTGGGGGCGCGGCGCTCGGGGTCGGCCGAGCGGATCAGGTCGGTGCTGAGTCCGAAGTCCGAGAGCGCCATCAGCACCGACTGCACGGTGAGTGCCAGGGCGTAGACGCCGAAGGCCTCCGGCGCGAGGATCCGGGCGAGCACGATCCCGAGACCCAGGCTGCCGAGCCGGAGCGCGATCGTGCTGAGCGCGCTCCAGCCCAGGGCCGAGACGATCCTGCGTCGGCCGACGCCGGTCAGCGTCGCGGTCACGGGTCCGACCTCCTCAGCACCGCGCGGACCCGGTCGGCGCCGAGCTCGAGCCGGCGCCGCGAGGGGGTCTGCTCGCCCTCGCCGCGGCGCACGAAGCGGCGCCAGTCGCGCGAGTCGACGACCGCCGGCCAGCACTCGGCGGCGACGGAGGCGAAGCGGGCGCCGTCCGCGCGCTCGTCGAGGCTCGCCGACGCGCGGTGCAGGAGCGCCGAGCGCATCGCCTCCCGGGCGACGGCGCGCGAGGCCCGCTCGCGCCGGTCGCCGCCGCGGGCGGTGCGGCCGCTCCAGTCGTGTCCGGCGCTCTCGAAGAAGCGCTCGAGCGCGTCGTGCCGCTCCCGCAGCTCGGCGAGGGGATCGGCGGCGGGCAGCGGCCGGCAGAGCGTCTGCGCGACTCCGTTGATCCGTCCCACGCCGCTCACGGCGGCGAGCCGGAGCCAGTAGTCGAGATCGGCGGTGCGCGGCAGGTCGACGGCGTAGCCGCCCAGCGCGTCGGCGACGCTCCGGCGCACGAGCGCCGCGTGGTCGAGAACGAGATCGGAGCCGTGACGCGAGGTCCGCTCGATCCAGTCCGAGCCGCTCCACAGCGTCCAGTCGACCCGTCCGCGGGCCTCGGGCGCGGTGGCGTCCGAGATCTCGGCCGCCCCGTAGACGGCGCCGATCCACGGGTGCGCGGCGAGCAGCGCGGCGGCGCGCTCGAGTGCCCCCTCGGTCAGGACGTCGGTCACGGGGAGCACCATCACGGCGTCCCCCGAGGCGAGCGCCAGACCGAGGTTGCGGGCCTCGAGCGCCCCGGCGCGGGAGGGGACGACCCGGACCCGCGGATCCGTCACCGCGAGCGACCAGGCCGTCACGACGACGACGTCCAGGCGGACGCCGGTCTGCGCGAGCACGCTCGCGAGGGCCCGCGGCAGGCGGTCGTCGTGCTCCTCGACCGCGATCACGACCGAGACGAGCGCGGGGGCGCCGCTCGGAGCGAGGGCCGGGGTGCGGTGCCCGCGGACGGCGCTCATGCGCTCGCTCCCTCGAGCGCGGTGCCGGCGCGGCGGACCGGTGCCGGATCGATCCGCGCCGCAGCCGGGACGCCGACCCAGGTCTCCCCGGCCGGCTGGTCGCGGAGCAGGACCGCGCCCATCCCGAGGGTGGCCCTGCGGCCGATGCGGGCGCGCTCGCGCACCGACGAGCCCATGCCGAGGTACGCCTCCTCACCCACGCGCACGCCGCCGCCGAGGATGACGCCGGCGCAGAGCGTCGTGAAGGAGCCGATGCGGTTGCCATGGGTCAGGGTGACGTTGGGCATCGTGACGACGTGGCGGCCGAGCGACACGTCGGCCGTGAGGACGACGCCCGCCATCACGATGCTCCCCGCACCGATCCGGCAGTCGTCGGGGACGTGCACGTCGGGGTGGACCAGCCGGGCGTAGCGCGAGTCGACGACTCCCACCGCGCGCAGCCGGTCGACGAGGCGGGCGCGCGCGCTGCCGTGGCCGACGCAGACGACGATCTCGGCGCGCGGGTGCTCGCGGACCGCGTCGAGTCCGCCGATCACGGGGACTCCCGCCAGCTCGGAGCCCCAGCGGGCCGCGCCGTCGTCGACCACGGCGACGGGTCTGTGCCGGCCGGAGGCGGCGACCAGCGCGAGGGTCTCCCGCGCCAGTCCGCTCGCGCCGACGATGATCAGCTCAGGCATCCGCGGGCACCTCCGTGAGGCGCGCGGGGGCGAGGACGGCGTCGATGACGCGGTCCTGCTCCTCGGCGGTGAGGGCGTGGAAGAGCGGCAGGATCAGCGTGCGGTCCGTGAGCCGCTCGGTGACGGGCAGTCGGTCCGCTCCCGGGTGCTCGCGGTACGGAGGCTGGCGGTGGGCCGCCATGATCCCGCGCCGCGCCGAGATCCCGCGCGAGGCGAGCTCGGCCATCAGTCCGTCGCGATCGAGCGGGTACTCGTCGCCGATCTCCACCCAGTACGACTGGTAGTTGCCGGTGCCGTGCGCGGGGTCCTCGACCGGGCGCAGGCCCGGGACCGGTGCGAACGCCTCCGAGTACCGCGCCGCGAGCGCGCGACGGCGGGCCACGAGCTCGCCGAGCCGGCCGAGCTGCACGAGACCGAGGGCCGCCTGCAAGTCCGTCATCCGGTAGTTGAAGCCGACCTCGTCGTACTGCTCGGGCGGTGCCAGCAGGCTGCCGTGGCGATCGGCCGCCGATACCGACATCGAGTGCTCGCGGAGGCGGCGGGCGCGCGCCGCGAGGCCGGCGTCGTTCGTGGTCAGCATCCCGCCCTCGCCGGTGGTGAGGAGCTTGCGCGGGTGGAACGACCACGCCGTCAGGGCGGCGGAGGCTCCGACCGGGCGGCCGCGGTACTGCGCACCGGCCCCGCAGGCCGCGTCCTCGAGCACGACGATCCCGAGCGGATCGCACAGCGCGCGGATCGGATCGAGGTCGACCGGGACTCCGCCCTGGTCGACCGCGATCACCGCGCGGGTCGCGGGGGTGAGCGCCGCCCTGATCGTCTCGGCCGTGACGTTCCCGGTGACCGGGTCGACATCGGCGAAGACGGGGCGGGCCCCGGTGTGCACGACGGCGTTGGCAGTGGCGATGAACGAGAAGGAGGGGACCACCACGTCGTCGCCCACCGTCACTCCCGCGACGACCAGGCCCAGGTGGAGGGCCGTCGTGCAGCTCGACAGCGCGACCGCGTGGTCGACGCCCATCGCGGAGGCGAACGCCTCCTCGAACCGCGCGACCCGCGGACCCTGGGCGATCCAGCCGGAGGCGACGACCTCGGCGAGGGCGTCCACCTCTTCCTGGCCGAGCCACGGGCGCATGACGTCGATGCGCGGCAGCACGTCGGCGCTCATCGGCTCGCCCCGCTCAGCGCAGGAGCGTCGGCGCGCTCGCCGCGCCACCACTGCACGAGCGAGCGCAGCCCGCTCGCCAGGTCGATGTCGGCGACGAAGCCGAGCTCGTCGCGCGCCGCACGCGTGTCGGCCAGGCGCCGGGTGACGCTGTTGACCGAGCGGGCGGGCGCGAACTCGACCTCGAGGTCCGACTCCATCACCTGCAGGAGCGTGCGGGCGAGATCGAGGAGGCTGGTCTCGACTCCGGCGCCGATGTTGAACGCCCCGTCGTGCCCCGCGGTGGCCGCGATCACGTTGGCGCGGGCGACGTCGTCGACGTGCACGAAGTCCATCGTCTGGCTGCCGTCACCGAGGATCAGCGGCGGCACCCCCGACTCGATCCGCTCCATCCAGCGCACGAGCACCTCGGTGTAGAGGCCGTGCACGTCCATCCGCGGTCCGTAGACGTTGAAGTAGCGCAGCGCCGTCGAGTGCAGGCCCGCCATCGCGCCGAAGCTGGTCAGCATGCCCTCGTTGAAGGCCTTCGCCGCGCCGTAGATCGTGTCGTTGGCGTAGGGGTGGTGCCGCTCGTGGGTGGGGAAGCGGGTCGCGAGACCGTAGATCGAGGCGCTCGACGCGGCGACGACGCGGCCGACGCGGTGAGCGGCCGCCGCCTCGAAGACGGTGAAGGAGCCCTGGGCGAGCACGTCGAAGGCGAGCCGCGGATCCTCGGCGCACTGCGTGATCCGGATCGCCGCCTGGTGGAAGACGACGTCCTTGCCGCGGACGAGCGAGTCGACGAGGTCGCGGTCGCGGATGTCGCCCTCGATCAGGCGCACGCGGCCGTCGGCCAGCGCGCCCTCGAGGTTCTCGCGGCGGCCGCGGACGAGGTTGTCGAGGATGTCGACGCGGTTCACCCCGGTCGCCAGGAGGCGGTCGACGATCGTCGAGCCGATCGTGCCGGCGCCGCCGGTCACGAGGACGTCCGCGCCGCCCAGGGTCACGGGGGAGGGGGTCAGCGCAGCCACGAGGCCTCCTCGAGACGGAGCGCCGGAGCGCTGGTGCGGCTGACCTGGCTGGCGTCCAGGAGCCGGTCGCTGACCTGCTCCAGCACGTTCAGCACGCGGAGCGCGGCGCGCCCGTCGGTGCGGGGCGCTCGGCGCTCCGAGATGGAGTTCGCGAACTCGGCGACCATGTCGGCGAGCGGCTCGCGCTCCGGCAGCGCCGGCGACCAGGTGTCGCCGAGGCGGTACGAGATGGCCGCGTCGCGACGCGAGGCTCCGGTGCGGAGGGAGGAGTTCAGGTCGACCCCGCGGTCGAAGACGCTCAGCCGCTGCTGCGGGTTCACGTCGTCCCAGACGAGCGTGCGCTGGGATCCCCCGATCACCATCCTGCGGATCTTGGTCGGGCTCAGCCAGTTGACGTGCACGTTCGCGATCGCCCCCTCGCCGAGCGGCACGGTGAGGTAGCCGACGCACGAGCGCCCCGAGCCGAGCGGGTCGGAACCCTGCGCGGCCACGGCGCCCTCGCGCAGACCGCCGGGGATGATGAAGTCGAGGATCGACAGGTCGTGCGGAGCGAGGTCCCAGAAGACGTCGACGTCGGGCTGGATCAGCCCGAGGTTGATCCGAACGGCATCGACGAACAGCACGTCGCCGAGCGAGCCGGAGGCGATCAGCTCCTTCATCTTCAGCACGGCCGGCGTGTAGCAGTACGTGTGGTCGGCCATCAGGACGACGCCCGCGCGCTCGGCGGCGTCGACCATGTCGATCCCGAGCACGCTGGAGTCGGCGAGCGGCTTCTCGACGAGCACGTGCAGTCCGGCGGCGATCGCGGCCATCGCGATGGCGTGGTGGGTGCGGGCGGGGGTCGCGATCGCGATCGCGTCGAGCCCGGGCAGGTCGAGCACGTCCGAGAGCGAGCGGAGGACGGGGACGGAGCCGTTCGCGCGAGCGACGTTCTGCGCGCGCACCGGGTCGAGATCGCAGATCGCGACGAGGTCCCAGTCGGAGCTGGCGGCGAAGTTCCGGGCGAGGTTCGGGCCCCAGTAGCCGGCGCCGACGAGAGCGACGCGGAGCCTCCGGGACGGGATGGTGGTTGTCATGGCGGTGTCCTTCGGGTGAGGAGGAGGGCGTGCGGGCACGCCGAGGGGACCGCGCTCCCCGACCAGGGAGAGGGGGAGCGCGGACGTGGTGGAGCGGCGCGGCAGGCGCGCCGGAGGAGCGGCGCGGAGCGCGCCGGGGAGAGCCGACGCGGGGTCCGGGCGTCAGCGGGCGAGGGGCGCGCCCCGTGGATCAGGGGCGGGCGCCGTCAGTGCGGGGAGTCGCGGGTCGTCAGTACGCGCCGACCGGGCGCAGCATCACGCGCAGCGTCCGCCAGAGGATCAGCAGATCGCCCGTCAGCGACCAGTTCTCGACGTAGTAGAGGTCGAGACGGATCCCGTCCTCCCAGTCGAGCTCGGAGCGGCCGCCGGTCTGCCAGAGACCGGTGATGCCGGGCTTGATGTACAGGCGCCGATTGACGGTCTCGTCGTAGCGCGCGACCTCGCTCGGGAGCGGGGGTCGCGGCCCGACCAGGCTCATGCTGCCGCGCAGCACGTTCCAGAACTGCGGGAGCTCGTCGAGCGAGTAGCGCCGCAGCACACGTCCCAGCGGCGTCACCCGCGGGTCCTCTCGCAGCTTGAACAGCAGCCCGGAGCCCTCGTTCGCCGTCTGCAGCTCGAGGAGCCGCGACTCGGCGTCGACGGTCATGGAGCGGAACTTCAGCATCGTGAACGTCCGTCCCGCTCGCCCCACCCGCTCCTGGCGGAAGAGGGCCGGCCCGGCGCTGTCGCGGCGGATCAGGACGGCGAGCACCGCGAGAGCCGGGGCCAGCACGAGCAGCGCGAGGGAGGCGACGATCACGTCGACCGCCCGCTTGAGCGCGTGCCGGGGCCCGGAGTAGCGCGGCGGCTCCACCCGCATCAGCGGAAGGCCGTCGACGGGCCGCCAGTGGATGCGCGGTCCCGCGACACTGCTGAGCCCGGGGGCGAGCACCAGCTCGACCGCGAACGGCTCGAGCGCCCAGCAGAGACGCCGGAGGAAGGCGTCGCCGCCGTCGACCGGGCCCGCGACGATGACCGCGTCGGCCCGTCGTTCGACGACGGAGCGGTCGACCTGATCGATCGGTCCGACGATCGGGAGGGAGCGCCCGCCCACGAGGATCGAGCGCTGGTCGCCGCCCGCGTGGTCGGCGAGGGCGACGCCGACGACGTCGTACTCGACGCGTCCGCGACGCCGCTCGATCTGACCGACGACGTGCGCGACGTCGCTGGTGCGACCCAGCACGACGACCCGCGAGAGGGAGCGGCCGGCACGTCGCTCCCGAGTCAGTCGACCCCGGGCGAGGGCGTGCACGGCGAGCATCCCGGCGAGGCCGATCGGCAGCGCCACCAGGACGTGCAGGCGCGGCAGGTCGATCCGGGTCAGGACCGAGGCGACGGAGGCGATCCCGAAGGTCAGGATCGTCGCCGACAGCAGTCGGCGGAACTCCTCCGCGCCCGATCCGCAGTACTGGTCGAGGCGGCGCTGCGAGAGCTGCACCGCGCCGATCCAGAGGCCGCAGAGGACGGCCGCGACGGCGAGGTCGCGCGTCGAGGGCTCAGCGCTCCAGCGCAGGGCCGCGGAGAGGCCGACGGCGCCGAGGAGGACGAGGGTGTCCGCGGCCAGGACCCGTCGCGAGAAGCGCCGCCGCCAGTCCGAGGCCGCCGCTCTCGGGGCGGGCACGAGGACGAGGGCGCCGGGGTCGCGCCGGGGTGGCCGGGCCGCGGCGGAGACGGCGGTCACCGCCGGCTCCGGCTCTCACCGCCGCTCGTATCTCGGGTCGCCGGGGGGTGGCGACGGGGAGTCGAGGGTGGACAGAGCGGGATGGGCGCGCCGAGGAGGCGCACCGAAGGTGCGTACACGTGGATCAACCTGCATTTCGGGTTTACAGGGAAAGGGATTTCTCGGGTGGGCACTGACCGCGTCGCGGTTTCGGGGCCGCGGGGGCGTCATCGCCTCGTCGACACCACCTCGACCGCCGAGCTCCCAGGATGAGCAGGGCGGGCGACGTGGCGCCTCGTGTCGGCGGCGGTCTCGCGACAGGGTTCGCGATCTCCGCCGGACCGATGGTCTGGTGGTGCTCTGCCGAACATAGCGGGAGAAATGGCGCGTTCTGCGACCCCACTACGGGGGTCACGGGAATGGTGACACTCAGCTCCTGGCTCCCAACCGCGTGTCAGGCGGCCGCCTCCTAGAATCGTCTCGATGCCGATCGCGCGATCGGGTCGCGCCTCGGCATCGAGGGTTCCCGGACGCCCCCGACCGCCAGGAATCGTGACGGAGCGAGAGGGAGCCCGGCGCGGTTCGGAAGGTCACCTTCCGGACCGCGCTCCCTCCCTCTCGGATATCACTCGCCGGCTTCTCCCGGTGATATCGCGAGTCCACCGGCGGAATGCGTCTCGAGCTTCTCCGAACCGCGCGGCATCGCGACCGGACACGCCGTCTCATCAGGGGTTCCTGCAACCCGTTTCATTCTCGCGGTACCGCGGGAGAAGGCGCTCGATATCTCCGTCGAGAGAGCATTCGGCACCGTTGTCCGCGCATTCGCCGACATCACTTCTCCGAATGCCGGGGCTCCTTCTCAGTTCACTCTCTCGAGTGCGGACAGCCGCCTCCGCGAGGTGTTCCGGCCTGCCTCCGGAACCGGTCCGCCGACGCCCCGCGGGCGACTAAAGTCGAGGGGTCTGCAGAGCCTGAGGAGTGCCCGCGCGTGTCGAACGAATCGTCGAATCCCCCCCAGAACGAGTCGTCCTTCGAGGTGACCGAGGCCGGGACGGGGTTCACGCACTTCACGGATCGGGCCGTCGTCGCCCTCCGCGTCAACGGAGAACTGCGCGATCTGGCCACCGAGGTCGTCCCCGGCGACCGCATCGAGCCCGTCCTGATCTCCTCGCCGGCGGGTCTCGACATCCTCCGCCACTCGGCCGCGCACGTGCTCGCCCAGGCCGTGCAGCAGATCAACCCGGAGGCGAAGCTCGGCATCGGCCCGCCCGTCACCGACGGCTTCTACTACGACTTCGACGTGACCGAGCCCTTCACCCCCGAGGCGATGAAGGCGCTCGAGAAGGCGATGGACCGCATCATCCGCCAGGGGCAGCGCTTCGTGCGCCGCGTCGTGACCGAGGACGAGGCCCGTGCGGAGCTCGCCGGCGAGCCCTACAAGCTCGAGCTGATCGGCCTCAAGGGCGGCGGATCCGACGGCGAGTCGGTCGAGGTAGGCGGCCCCGAGCTCACGATCTACGACAACGTCGACCCGCGCACCGGCGACACGGTCTGGAGGGACCTCTGCCGCGGCCCCCACCTCCCCAACACGCGGATGATCGGCAACGGCTACGCGCTGACCCGCAACGCCGCCGCCTACTGGCGCGGCTCCGAGAAGAACCCGCAGCTCCAGCGCGTGTACGGCACCGCCTGGCCCACGAAGGACGAGCTCCGCGCCCACCAGGCACGGCTCGAGGAGGCGGCGCGCCGCGACCACCGCAAGATCGGCCACGAGCTCGACCTCTTCTCGTTCCCCGACGAGATCGGCTCCGGCCTCGCGGTCTTCCACCCCAAGGGCGGGATCATCCGCTACGAGATCGAGCAGTACATGCGCGAGCAGCTGCTCGCCCACGACTACGAGCTCGTCTACTCGCCGCACATCACCAAGGGCGATCTCTTCACGACCAGCGGTCACCTGCAGTGGTACTCCGAGGGGATGTTCCCCCCGATGCACCTCGACGAGCTGCAGGACGAGGACGGCACGATCACCCGCCAGGGCCAGGACTACTACCTGAAGCCCATGAACTGCCCCTTCCACAACCTGATCTTCCGCTCGCGGGGGCGCAGCTACCGCGAGCTGCCGCTGCGCCTGGCCGAGTTCGGCACCGTCTACCGCTACGAGAAGAGCGGCACGCTGCAGGGCCTCACCCGCGTGCGCGGACTCACGCAGGACGACGCGCACATCTACGTCGCCCAGGAGGACGTGGCGGCCGAGCTGACCCGCAACCTCGAGTTCGTGCTGCAGGTGCTGCGCGACTACGGCCTCGACGACTTCTACCTCGAGCTCTCGACCAACGAGGAGGGCAACCCGAAGTTCGTCGGCGACCCCGAGCAGTGGGAGTCGGCGATCGAGTCGCTGCGCGCCGTCGCCGTCGAGTCCGGCCTCGAGCTGGTCCCCGACCCGGGCGGAGCCGCGTTCTACGGCCCGAAGATCTCGGTGCAGGCGCGCGACGCGATCGGCCGCACCTGGCAGATGTCGACCATCCAGCTCGACTTCAACCAGCCCGAGCGCTTCGAGCTCGAGTACACCGCGTCCGACGGCACGAAGAAGCAGCCGGTGATGATCCACCGCGCCCTGTTCGGCTCGATCGAGCGCTTCTTCGCGATCCTCACCGAGCACTACGCCGGTGCGTTCCCGGTCTGGCTGTCGCCTGTGCAGGTGATCGGCATCCCGATCGCCGACGAGTACCTGCCCTACCTCGAGGGCGTCATCGGCGAGCTGAAGAAGTCGGGCGTCCGCGCCGAGATCGACTACTCGAGCGACCGCATGCAGAAGAAGATCCGCAACGCCACGCTGCAGAAGGTGCCGTTCCAGCTGATCGTCGGCGAGAAGGACCGCGACGCGGGCGCGGTGAGCTTCCGCTTCCGCGACGGGACGCAGGAGAACGGCATCCCCGTCGCCGACGCCGTCGCCCGCATCCGCGAGGCGATCGCGACGAAGGCGCAGGTCTGATGACCGACGGCGATCTCATCCCCGAGGGCGCCGAGGGCTCCGCACACCTCGCGGGCGTGCCCGACGAGTTCCAGCGCCTGTGGACTCCGCACCGGATGGTGTACATCCAGAAGGGGCAGCCCGGCGCGCACGACTGCCCGTTCTGCGTCGCCCCCACGCTGAGCGACGAGGAGGGCCTCATCGTCGCCCGCGGGACGCACGCGTACGTGCTCCTCAACCTCTTCCCCTACAACTCCGGACACCTGCTGGTCTGCCCGTACCGGCACATCCCGCTCTACGACGAGGCCACCGCAGAAGAAGTGGCCGAGATCGGCGCCCTCACCCAGACCGCGATGCGCGTCATCCGCGAGGTCTCGAACAACGACGGCTTCAACCTCGGGATGAACCAGGGCGCCGTCGCCGGAGCCGGGATCGCCGCGCACCTGCACCAGCACGTGGTGCCCCGCTGGGCGACCGACGCCAACTTCTTCCCGATCATCGCCCGCACGAAGGCGCTGCCGCAGCTGCTCGGCGACGTCCGTGCGAGCATCGCCGCCGCCTGGCCCGCCGACTAGACCAGCCGGGCGGTGCGTGTCCAGCGCGGATCGCATGCGGCACCCTCTCGTAGACTCATTGCTGCCGTCGGCGGAAGACGCCGCACAGAACAGGACACCCCGAACATGACTGACACCACCACCTCGTCCTCGTCCGCCCCCGAGCAGTTCGGCTCGAGCCGCGTCAAGCGCGGGCTCGCCGAGATGCTCAAGGGCGGCGTCATCATGGACGTCGTCAACGCCGAGCAGGCCCGCATCGCGGAGGACGCGGGAGCGGTCGCCGTGATGGCGCTCGAGCGCGTCCCCGCCGACATCCGCTCGCAGGGCGGTGTGGCGCGGATGAGCGACCCCGACCTCATCGACGGCATCGTCGCGGCCGTCTCCATCCCCGTGATGGCGAAGGCGCGCATCGGCCACTTCGTCGAGGCGCAGGTCCTCGAGGAGCTCGGCGTCGACTACATCGACGAGTCCGAGGTCCTCTCGCCCGCCGACTACGTGAACCACATCGACAAGTGGAAGTTCACCGTGCCCTTCGTCTGCGGCGCGACCAACCTGGGCGAGGCGCTCCGCCGGATCACCGAGGGCGCCGCGATGATCCGCTCGAAGGGCGAGGCCGGCACCGGAGACGTCTCAGAGGCCACCAAGCACATCCGCACCATCTCGGCCGAGGTCAACCGCCTGAAGTCGCTCACGCACGACGAGCTCTACGTCGCCGCGAAGGAGCTGCAGGCGCCCTACGACCTCGTCGCCGAGATCGCTCGCACCGGCAAGCTGCCCGTCGTCCTCTTCACCGCCGGCGGAGTCGCGACTCCGGCCGACGCCGCGCTGATGATGCAGCTGGGCGCCGACGGCGTCTTCGTCGGCTCCGGCGTCTTCAAGTCGGGCGAGCCCGCGAAGCGCGCCGCCGCGATCGTCAAGGCGACGACGTTCTTCGACGACGCGAAGGTCATCGCGGAGGCGTCCCGCGGACTCGGCGAGGCGATGGTCGGCATCAACGTGGCCGACGTGCCCGCGCCGCACCGCCTCTCCGAGCGTGGCTGGTAGCCCCGGCGAGCCGCCCGTCGCGGGCGAGGGCGAGACGCGCGAGTCCCTCGAGGGGCTCCATGTCGGCGTCCTCGCTCTCCAGGGCGACTTCCGCGAGCACGCGCACGTGCTGCGCGAGCTCGGCGCCGAGGTCGTCCTGGTGCGGCGCCCCGCCGAGCTCGCCTCGGTCGCGGGCCT
This sequence comes from Rathayibacter sp. VKM Ac-2803, assembly GCF_009807175.1. Classification (NCBI taxonomy): domain Bacteria; kingdom Bacillati; phylum Actinomycetota; class Actinomycetes; order Micrococcales; family Microbacteriaceae; genus Rathayibacter; species Rathayibacter sp. VKM Ac-2803. Next base: position 2,309,628 of record NZ_WUCD01000001.1, read on the forward strand.
CGTGATCCCCGGCGGCGAGTCCACGGTGATGGACAAGCTGTCTCGCCTGTTCGGCCTCGCCGGGCCCGTGACGGAGGCGATCGAGGCGGGTCTGCCCGTCTACGGCACCTGCGCGGGGCTGATCATGCTGGCCGACCGGGTCCTCGACCGCATCGACGGGCAGGCCAGCTTCGGCGGGCTCGACGTCACCGTCCGGCGGAACGCCTTCGGGAACCAGCTCGACTCCTTCGAGACCGACCTCGACATCCCCGCCATCGGCGATCCGCCGATGCATGCGGTCTTCATCCGCGCTCCTATCGTCGAGGCGCTGGGGGAGCGGGCGACCGCGCTCGCCTCCGTCGCCGACGGCCGCGTCGTCGCCGTCGAGCAGGGCAACCTGCTCGGCACCTCGTTCCACCCCGAGATCACCGGCGACTACCGCTTCCACGAGCTGTTCCTGCGGAAAGTCGCCGCGACGCGCTTCGGCGCCTGAGCACACCGCGCCGCGCGCTCCGCCAGGGGTGGACGGTGTCGGTGGTGCGGTCCACAGTGGTCGCATGCCCGAACTCCCCGAAGTGCAGGCGCTCGCGAGCGACCTCGACGAGCGTCTCGGCGGCCGCGTCCTCGAGAGCCTCGGCGTGTACGCGATCTCGGCGCTCAAGACCGTCGCGATCACCCCGTCGTCCCTCGCGGGCGAGACGATCCACGGAGTGAGCCGCCACGGCAAGTTCCTCGACCTCGCGATCGGCGACGCCCACGTCCTCCTGCACCTCGCGCGCGCCGGCTGGGTGCGCTGGCGACCCGAGCGGCCCACTGCTCCGGTCAAGCCGGGCCGGGGTCCGCTCGCGGCACGCCTCGTCCTCGACGACGGCTCCGGCTTCGACATCACCGAGGCCGGGACGAAGAAGAGCCTCGCGCTCTCGATCGTGGCCGACCCGCGCGATGTGCCCGGCGTCGCCCGCCTCGGACCCGACCCGCTGGACCCCGCGTTCACCCGCGAGATCCTCGGTGCGATCCTCGCCACCGCCGGCCGCGCGCAGCTCAAGGGAGTCCTCCGCGACCAGTCCCGGATCGCGGGCATCGGCAACGCCTACTCCGACGAGATCCTGCACGTCGCCCGCATGTCGCCGTTCAAGCCCGCCACCCTCACCGCCGAAGAGCTCGACCGCCTCTACTCCGCCCTCCGCTACACCCTCGAGGAGGCCCTCGGCCGTGCCGTCGGCCTGCACGCCGCCGACCTCAAGCGCGAGAAGAAGCTCGGCATGCGCGTCCACGGCCGCACCGGCGAGCCCTGCCCCGTCTGCGGCGACACCGTCCGCCAGGTGATCTTCGCCGACTCCACCCTCCAGTACTGCCCCACCTGCCAGACGAACGGGAAGCCCCTCGCGGATCGTGTCCTCTCGAGGTTGCTCAAGTAGCAGATCCGCCGGCGGCGGATCTGCTACTTGAGCAACCTCGTCTGCGCCGGTCCCTGCCCGGCGCAGCGCAGTCGGCTCCCACAGGTGGTCGCGCGGGTGGAGCGTCCTGCGTACGGCTACGCCGATTCGCTGACACGCGAATCGTCAGTTCGGCGGTGCTCGCGGCCGGGCCGGTCCTTGCCCGGTCCGGCGCGGTCGGCCTTCAGAGGTGGTCGCGCGGGTGGAGCGTCCTGCGAACGGCTACGCCGATTCGCTCGCACGCGAATCGACGGTTCGCCTCGCGGGGCTCGCCGATCTGCAGGCTCTCCTTCAGATCGGACTCCCGCCCGTCCGCTCGCGAGCATGCTGGTCGAGTAGCCCCGCAGGGGCGTATCGAGACCAACGTCCGTCAGCAGGGTGGAACTGCAGACCTCCCGGCGGATCGGGTCGGACCGACGAGGCGGCCCCGTCCCGATCTTCCGCGCGGGCGGGCGAGCGTCCTCGCGCGGCACCGCTCGCGCCTCCGGAGCCTCGATTAGACTGCATCAGCTGATAGGCGGCGCCTGCGGGGGTCGCGCCGAAACGAACTTCCGAGGGAGCACCGTGTCCGGGCATTCCAAGTGGGCCACGACCAAGCACCAGAAGGCGATCAAGGACTCGCGTCGCGCGAAGTCGTTCGCCAAGCTGATCAAGAACATCGAGGTGGCCGCCAAGATCGGCGGCGCCGACCTCTCCGGCAACCCGACGCTCGTCGACGCCGTGCAGAAGGCCAAGAAGACCTCGGTCCCGAACGACAACATCGACCGCGCCATCAAGCGCGGCGCGGGCCTCACCGGCGAGGTCATCGACTACACGACGATCATGTACGAGGCCTACGGCCCGAACGGCATCGCGCTGCTCGTCGAGTGCCTGACCGACAACAAGAACCGCGCCGCCGCCGACGTCCGCACGGCGATGACCCGCAACGGCGGCACCATGGCCGACCCGGGGAGCGTCGCCTACAACTTCGCCCGCAAGGGCGTCATCACCGTCCCGCACGGCGACGGCGTGACCGAGGACGACGTGCTCGTCGCGGTCCTCGACTTCGGAGTCGACGACGTCATCGACCACGGCGGGAGCTTCGAGGTCCGCACCGAGCCGAGCGAGCTCGTCCCCGCCCGCTCCGCGCTGCAGGAGGCCGGCATCGACTACGACGCCGCCGACGTCGAGTTCGTCGCGTCGCTCCAGGTCGAGGCCGACGCCGAGACCGCGCGCAAGGTGTTCCGCCTCATCGACGCGCTGGAGGACTCGGACGACGTGCAGAACGTCTACACGAACCTCGACATCACGCCCGAGGTGCGCGCCGAGCTCGAGAACGACGAGGAGTGACGCGGTGACCCCGGTCCGTCCCGGGCAGGCGCTCTGATGCGCGTCCTCGGGATCGATCCGGGGCTCACCCGCTGCGGTGTGGGCATCGTCGACGTCGCCCGCGACCGGCGGGCGACGCTCGTGCACGTGAGCGTGCTGCGGACGCCCACCGACGACGCTCTCGAGCGCCGCCTCCTCGCGCTCGGCGACGGCATCGAGGCGCTCCTCGACGAGCACCGTCCCGACGCGGTGGCGATCGAGCGCGTCTTCGCGCAGAACAACGTCCGCACGGTGATGGGCATCGCTCAGATCAGCGGAGTCGCGCTCGTCGCGGCCGCGCGCCGCTCGCTCCCGGTCGGCATGCACACCCCGAGCGAGGTGAAGGCCGCGGTGACCGGATACGGCGCCGCGGACAAGCGCCAGGTCACCGCGATGATCCAGCGCGTCCTCCGTCTCGACGCCCCGCCCACCCCGGCCGACGCCGCCGACGCGCTCGCTCTCGCGGTGTGCCACGCCTGGCGCGCGCCGCTCGCGTCGGGCCCCGTGGCGGGCGCAGACGAGACGCCGGCGCAGCGGGCGTGGCGCGCCGCGGAGGCCTCCACTCGAACGCCTGTTCGAGGTCCTAGACTGTTGCGGTGATCTCCTCCCTCCGCGGCACCGTCCTCTCCGCCCGCGGGAGTCTCGCCGTCGTCGACGTCCACGGCGTCGGCTACGCGGTCAACGTGACCCCGCAGCACGCGATCGAGCTGCGCGTCGGAGACGAGACGACCCTCACCACGACGCTGATCGTCCGCGAGGACTCGCTCACCCTCTACGGCTTCCCCGACGCCGAGCAGCTCGAGATCTTCGAGCTGCTCATCGGAGTGACGGGGGTGGGTCCGAAGTCGGCCCTCGGCGTCCTCGGCGCGATCGAGCCCGATCGCATCGCGCAGGCCGTCGCCGACGAGGACGACGCCGTGTTCCGCAAGGTGACCGGCATCGGCCCCAAGACCGCGAAGCTGATCGTCCTGAGCCTCGCCGGCAAGCTCGCCGTCCGCCCGCGCGCAGCCCGCGGCTCGGGTCCCGGCGCCACCGCCGCCCAGAGCGTCCTGTCGGCGCTCGTCGGCCTCGGCTGGCCCGAGCGCGTCGCGGCCGAGGTCGTCGACGAGATCCTGCTCGACGCGCAGGCGTCCGACGCTGCCGACGTGCAGGCGCTCCTCCGCCTCGCTCTCGCCCGACTCGGCCCGGCGGCGCGATCGTGAGCGACGACGTGCTCGGTCCCGAGGTCGCCTCCGAGGCCGAGATCGCCTTCGAGGGGGCGCTGCGGCCCAAGAGCCTGAGCGAGTTCGTCGGGCAGCGCAAGGTCCGCGGGCAGCTCGAGCTGCTGCTCAAGGCGGCGGCGATGCAGGGCCGCACCCCCGACCACATCCTGCTCGCGGGCCCTCCCGGTCTCGGCAAGACGACCCTGGCGATGATCGTGGCGGAGGAGAGCTCGTCGCCGCTGCGCCTGTCGAGCGGACCGGCGATCCAGCACGCGGGCGACCTCGCGGCCGTGCTGTCCTCGCTCCTGCCCGGCGAGATCCTCTTCATCGACGAGATCCACCGGATGGCGCGCGCGGCGGAGGAGATGCTCTACCTCGCGATGGAGGACTTCCGCATCGACATCATGGTCGGCAAGGGTGCCGGAGCCACGTCCGTCCCCCTCGATCTCGCGCCCTTCACGCTGGTCGGGGCGACCACCCGCTCCGGTCTGCTCCCCAATCCGCTCCGCGACCGCTTCGGCTTCACCGCCCACCTCGAGTTCTACGCCGAGGACGAGCTGCGGCAGGTCCTCACCCGCGCCGCTCGCCTGCTCGATCTCGACATCGACGGCGAGGCCGTCGCCGAGATCGCCGGCCGCTGCCGCGGGACTCCCCGCATCGCGAACCGCCTCCTGCGCCGTGTCCGCGACTTCGCCCTCGTGCACGGAGGGCGGGCCGACGTGACCGCCGTCCGTGCGGCCCTCGAGCTCTACGACGTCGACGCGCTCGGTCTCGACCGCCTCGACCGCGCGGTGATGGACATCGTGCTGACCCGCTTCGACGGAGGCCCGGTCGGCCTCAACACCCTCGCCGTGTCGGTGGGGGAGGAGGCGGACACCGTCGAGTCCGTGGTCGAGCCCTTCCTGGTGCGGATCGGACTGCTGACCCGCACGCCGCGCGGCCGGGTCGCGACTCCGGCGGCCTGGCGGCACTTCGCCCTCACACCTCGTGGTGCGCCCTCGGCGGGGCCCCAGCAGTCGCTCTTCGGGGATGACCTATAATCTTCAAGGCCCGACGGGCCGCTCGATCCGCTCACGACCGGCACTGACGCCGAGGATCGCCACCCACTCCGGAAGGCTCACCCATGGATCCGACGATCATTCTGCTCGTCCTTCTTCTCGCCGTGATGATCATCTTCATGTTCCGCAACAACAAGAAGCGCCAGCGCGATGCGGAGAAGATGAAGAGCGGTCTCGTCCCCGGAGCCGAGCTGATGACCGGCTCCGGCCTGTTCGGCACCGTCGTCTCGATCGACGAGGACGAGAACAAGATCATCATCGAGTCGACGCCCGGCACGCTCCTGACGATCCACCGCCAGGCGATCGCGCGCATCATCGACCCGACCGAGAACGAGACCGCCGTCGCCGACGCCGACGAGGTCGAGCCGGTCGTCGCGGCCGAGTCGCCCGCGTTCGGCGAGCGCGACTCCGCGCACCAGGCCGACCCGCTGGTCGACCCCCTCGACCGCGACCGCAAGCCGGACGCGCAGTAGTCTCCAGGGCGGGCCGGGCGCGAGAGCGCCTCGCCCGCCCTTCCGCGTCCGGGGCTCGACCCCGACCGATCACCGTCGAACGAAGAGAAAGCTGAGCCCTGGGTGGCCGCATCAACCCCCGTCCGCAAGGCCCGGCGCTCACTGAGCTGGCTCGGTGTCCTGATCCTCGCCCTCGTCGGGCTCAACACCGCGGCCGTCCTCTGGGGCGGCGGCTCCTGGACTCCGAAGCTCGCGCTCGACCTCGAGGGCGGCACCCAGATCGTCCTGCAGCCGCAGCTGACCGACGGTGAGACCGTCTCGTCCGAGCAGCTCACCCAGGCCGTCTCGATCATCCGTCAGCGCATCGACGCGTCCGGCGTGTCCGAGGCCGAGATCACCACCCAGGGCTCGAGCAACATCGTCGTCTCGATCCCGGGGACCCCCGACGACGAGACGCTGCAGCGCATCGAGGCCTCGGCGAAGCTCGACTTCCGCCCCGTGCTGGTCGCCAGCCAGGCCACGAACTCCGCGGTCGGAGGCGACTCGACCTCGTCACCGACGCCCACTCCCGTGGATCCGTCGCTCTCGACCACGCCGACCGCGTCGCCGTCGAACGCGAGCGACCTCGCCTACATCACCCCCGCGCTCGAGGCTCAGTACACCGCCTTCGACTGCGCGTTCCTGAACGACCAGGACCCGAACCTCGCGCCCGCCGACCAGCCGCTGATCACCTGCGACGACACCGGCACCGTGAAGTACGTCCTCGGCCCGGTCGAGATCACCGGCGAGGACATCTCCGACGCCTCGAACGGCCTGATGACCACGTCCTCCGGTGCCAGCACCGGCACCTGGGCGGTCAACCTCTCGTTCGACGACCAGGGCACCGAGGCCTTCGGCGCCGTCACGTCGCGACTCGTCGCGCTGACCGGCTCGCAGAACCAGTTCGCCATTGTCCTCGACGGCAGGGTCATCTCGGCGCCGTCGACGAACGCCGCGATCACCGACGGCAACGCGCAGATCTCCGGCTCGTTCACCCAGGAGTCGTCGAAGACCCTGGCCGACCAGCTCAAGTACGGTGCGCTGCCGATCGGCTTCCAGGTGCAGAGCTCCGACAGCATCTCGGCGACGCTCGGATCCACGCAGCTCGCGAGCGGACTGCTCGCCGGCCTCATCGGACTGATCCTGGTCGTCGTCTACTCGATCGCGCAGTACCGCGTGCTCGGTGCCGTGACCATCGCGTCGCTGCTGGTGGCGGCGATCGTCACCTACCTCGTCGTGACGATCCTGTCCTGGCGCGAGGGCCTGCGGCTCTCGCTGGCGGGAGTGGCGGGTCTGATCGTCGCGATCGGCATCACGGCCGACTCGTTCATCGTCTACTTCGAGCGCATCCGCGACGAGCTGCGCGACGGCCGAGGGCTCGAGTCCTCGGTCGAGGCGGGCTGGCGGCGGGCGCTGCGCACGATCTTCGCGTCCGACATGGTGAACCTCCTCGCCGCCGTCGTGCTCTTCGCCCTGGCGGTCGGCAGCGTCCGCGGCTTCGCGCTCACGCTCGGCATCACCACGCTGATCGACCTCGTGGTCGTGATCCTCTTCACGCACCCGATGCTGCAGCTGCTCGCCACGACGAAGTTCTTCTCCGAGGGGCATCGGGCCTCCGGGCTGGATCCACGCGCGCTCGGTGCCGTCTACCGCGGCCGGGCGGCGTTCCGTCCGCAGGACGCGGTCGTCGCGGGCAAGGGCTCCTCCGCCGCCCGCGAGGCCGCGAAGCGCCAGACCATCGCCGAGCGCAAGGCCGCTGAGGCGGCCGGCCGGTCGACGTCCAACGATGCGAACGGGAAGGACGCGTGATGGCCAGCTTCTCGCAGTTCGGAAACGACCTCTACACCGGCAAGCGCTCCGTCGACTTCGTCGGCCGCCGCCGCACCTGGTACCTGATCTCGATCGTGATCATCCTGCTGACCGTCCTCGGGACGGCGGCGCGGGGCGGCTTCAACTTCAGCATCGAGTTCACCGGCGGCTCGGAGTTCACGGTCACGTCGCCGTCCAGCCTCGACCAGGACGCGGCGACCGATGCCGTGACGTCGGTCTCGGCCGACGCCGTCCCGCGCGTCTCGGTCGTCGGCGACGACTCGATCCGCGTGCAGACCAGCCAGCTCTCGACCGACGAGTCGACCGCTGTCCGCAACGCCCTGGCCGAGGCCTACAGCGTTCCCAACGATCAGGTCGCCTCCTCCTTCATCGGAGCGGCCTGGGGCTCGGACGTGACGCAGCAGGCGGTGCGCGGCCTGATCATCTTCGTGGTGCTCGCCGCCCTCGCCATGTGGGCGTACTTCCGCACCTGGAAGATGTCGCTCGCCGCCATCGTCGCCCTCCTGCACGACCTCGTGATCGTGGCAGGCGTCTACGGCATCACCGGCACGGAGGTGTCGCCCGCCGCGGTCATCGGCCTCCTCACGATCCTCGGGTACTCGCTCTACGACACGGTCGTGGTCTTCGACAAGATCCGCGAGAACACGGTCGAGGCGCTGGGGAGCACCACGCGCACCTTCTCCGAGACGGTGAACCTCGCCGAGAACCAGACCCTGGTCCGCTCGATCAACACCTCGATCGTGGCGGCCCTGCCGGTCGCGGCGATCCTCGTGATCGGCGCGTTCGTCCTCGGCGCCGGGACGCTGCGCGACATCTCGCTGGCGCTCCTGATCGGCATCATCGTGGGCACGTACTCCACGATCTTCGTGGCCGCCCCGCTCTACGCGCAGCTGCGCAGCCGCGAGCCCGAGATCTCGAAGCACGACAAGCGCGTCACCACGGCTCGCGAGCGCGCCGTGACACCTGTCGTCCAGGGCTCCTAGGAGGATCGCGATGGCCGAGTACGCACAGGTCTCCGCAGTCGACGCGGTCGGCCTCGTCGAGCGCGACGAGGTCTGGCTGCTCGACGTGCGCGAGCCGCACGAGTGGGCGCTCGGCCACGCGCCCACCGCGCACCACATCCCGATGGGCCAGATCGGCGAGCGGCAGGACGAGCTGCCGGCCGACGCGCCGATCCTCGTCGTCTGCCACTCGGGAGTCCGCTCGGCGATGGTGGTCCAGGCCCTCGATCGCGCCGGCTACGAGACGGCCAACATCGAGGCCGGGATGACGGCCTGGTCGGCGGCGGGCGGTGCGGTGGTCGCCGGCGACGGCACCCCCGGCCGCATCGACTGACATCCGTCCCGTCCGCCCACGGCGGAGCGGTCACGGCGGAGGTCGCCGCGGGCGATAATGGAGCGATGGAGATGCCCGCGTGAGCGACACGACGACCACGTCCTCGACGGCTGCCCTGCGCAGGCTCGTCCCGCGGATCTTCTCGCGTGCTCAGCCCTCCGGGGCGGTCGACACCCTCGTGCGCACTCTGCGGATGCACCACCCGAAGACCGACATCGCGCTGATCGAGCGGGCCTACTCGGTCGCCGAGCGCGCCCACGCCGGGCAGAAGCGCCGGAGCGGTGAGCCGTACATCACGCACCCCCTCGCCGTCGCGCAGATCCTCGCCGATCTCGGTATCGGCTCGAAGACGATCGCAGCCGCTCTGCTGCACGACACGGTGGAGGACACCGACTACACGCTCGACGAGCTCCGGGCCGACTTCGGCGACGAGGTCGCGATGCTGGTCGACGGAGTCACGAAGCTCGACAAGGTCAAGTACGGCGACAGCGCGCAGGCCGAGACCGTCCGCAAGATGATCGTCGCGATGTCGAAGGACATCCGCGTGCTGATCATCAAGCTCGCCGACCGCCTGCACAACGCCCGCACCTGGGGCTTCGTCCCGGCGGAGTCGGCGGCCCGCAAGGCGACGGAGACCCTCGAGATCTACGCCCCCCTGGCGCACCGCCTCGGCATCCAGGCGATCAAGTGGGAGCTCGAGGACCTCTCGTTCGCCGTGCTCTACCCCAAGATCTACAACGAGATCGAGAGCCTCGTGAAGGTGCGCACGCCGCAGCGCGAGGAGTTCGTCCAGAACGTCATCGACCTCATCAGCGAGGACCTCCGCGCCGGCAAGATCCGCGGCCGCGTCGTCGGCCGGCCGAAGCAGTACTACTCGATCTACCAGAAGATGGTCGTCCGCGGTCGCGAGTTCGACGAGATCTACGACCTCGTCGGCATCCGCGTGCTGGTCAACTCGGTGCGCGACTGCTACGCCGTGCTCGGCTCCATCCATGCGCGCTGGACCCCGATGCCGGGCCGCTTCAAGGACTACATCGCGACCCCCAAGTTCAACCTCTATCAGTCGCTGCACACGACCGTCGTGGGCCCGAAGGGCCGTGCGGTCGAGATCCAGATCCGCACCAACGAGATGCACCAGCACGCCGAGTTCGGCATCGCTGCGCACTGGAAGTACAAGGAGCAGATGGCCACCGGCAAGGTGCCCACCGACGGCTCGAACGACACCGACCTCGCCTGGCTCGCCCACCTCTCGGACTGGCAGTCCGAGACGACCGACCCCAACGAGTTCCTCGACTCCCTCCGCTTCGAGATCGGGGCCAAGGAGGTCTACGTCTTCACGCCGAAGGGCCGGGTCATCGGCCTGCCGACCGGCGCGACTCCGGTCGACTTCGCGTACGCGGTGCACACCGAGGTCGGTCACCGCACGATGGGGGCCAAGGTCAACGGCCGCCTCGTCCCGCTCGAGTCCTCGCTCACCACCGGCGACGTGGTCGAGGTGTTCACCTCGAAGAACCCCGATTCGGGCCCGAGCCAGGACTGGCTGAACTTCGTCCAGAGTCCCCGCGCCCGCAACAAGATCCGTCAGTGGTTCACCAAGGAGCGCCGCGACGAGGCCATCGAGCAGGGCAAGGACTCGATCGCCCGCGCGATGCGCAAGCAGAATCTGCCGCTGCAGAAGCTGATGAGCCAGGACACCTTCACCGAGGTGGCCAGCCAGCTGCGCTACAACGACGTCGAGGCGCTCTATGCGGCCGTCGGCGAGGGCCACGTCTCGACCCAGTCGGTGCTCGAGAAGGTCGTCGCCTCGATCCAGGGCGATCCGGAGTCGGACGAGAACGAGGTCACCCTCCCGCGCTCGCCCCGCCCGCGCAGCCGCAGCAGCGAGTCGGGCGTCCTCGTCAAAGGCGCTCCCGACATCCTCGTCAAGCTCGCCAAGTGCTGCACCCCCGTCCCCGGCGATCAGATCGTCGGCTTCGTCACCCGGGGCGCCGGCGTCTCGGTGCACCAGGCGAACTGCCACAACGTGCAGGAGCTGCTGAAGGAGCCGGAGCGGATCGTCGACGTCGAGTGGGCGCCGTCGTCCAAGAGCATCTTCCTGGTGCAGATCCAGGTCGAGGCGCTCGATCGGTCGGGCCTGCTCAGCGACGTCACCCGCGTGCTCTCGGAGCACCACGTCAACATCCTGTCGGCGACCGTGTCGACCTCGAGCGACCGCCTCGCGATCAGCCGCTTCGTCTTCGAGATGGGCGACACCACCCACCTCGATCGCGTGCTGAACGCCGTCCGCCGGATCGACGCGGTCTACGACGTGTATCGGGTCAACGCCGGCTGAGCCCCTCACGGAGCGACCGCGGGCGACTCGGAGCCGTCCGCGGTGCCGAGCGCCGTCCTCAGGCGGTCCTCCGCGATCCGTCGACCCGCCACGGTGGGCCCGGCACCGGGTCGGAGACGCTCGAGCAGCTCGGGCAGCGAAGTCCCGGTCGCCGCGGCCAGGGCGCGCAGCAGGGCGTCGTCGCACTCGCCGCGGGTTCTCGCGAGGTCGATCAGCGTCCGCTCGGGAGTCGTCACGAGGCACCCGCCGATGACGAGGACGTCGGCGTCCGTCAGGCGGACCTCGTGGTAGCGGACCCGGGACAGGACCGGCGGATGCAGCCGGTTGCGGCGGTCGATCGAGGCGCTGTGGATCCTCGGCGGGTCGATCGTCGCGCCGTGGATCCAGGCCGCTGAGCGCCGATCGGCGACCGTCCCGCGGGGGAGGACCGCGAGCAGCGCCGCTGCGCGCTCCGCCGGCCCGAGCGGCAGATCGGCGACGAGGTAGCCCTCGTCGATCGCGATCAGCTCGCCGTCGAGGCGGGCGGCGCAGAGCTCGGCGAGGGGCAGGTGCCCGGGGAGCAGAACGGAGGGGAGGCGCGTCATCCACTCAGAGTGGACGAGGCGCCTCCCCTCCGGGACGTCATCGGCGAGTCTGTGGACAGATCCGCGTCAGCCGGGGAGGTGGGGGAGCTCAGCCGAGCGCGTCGAGCCAGACCTTGCGGGCGTCGAGCGCCTCCTGGGCCTGCTGGATCGCCGCACGGTCGCCGCGCGCCTTCGCCTCGTCGAGCTCGTCCTGCAGCTTCTGGATCGCCGCGGTCAGCTGCGACGCGAGCCCCTCCGAGCGCGCCTTGCGCTCGGGGTTGCTGCGGTTCCAGTGGTCCTCGTCGAGCTTGCGCACGTGGGCCTCGACCTTGCGGAGGCGGTCCTCGATCGTGCGGACCTGCTCGCGCGGGACCCGTCCGACGGCGTCCCAGCGCTCCTGGATCGAGAGCAGGACCCGCTTGGCCTTCTCGCGGTCCTCCTCCTGCAGGAGCGGCTCGGCCTCCTCGAGAAGGGCGAGCTTGAGGTCGAGGTTCTCGGTGTACTCGACGCTCTCCTGCGCGACGATCTCGGCCTTGGCGCCGTAGATCGCGTCGCCGGCGGCCTTGAAGCGCGCCCAGAGCGCGTCATCGAACCGCTTGCCCGCGCGCCCGGCGACCCGCCACTGCTCCAGCAGGGCGCGGTACTCCGGGATCGCCTCGGCTCCGCGCGATACGAGGGCCTCCGCCTGGTCGATGAGCGCCTGCTTGGCCGACTTCGCCTCACGGTGCGAGGAGTCGAGATCGGCGAAGAACGCCTTGCGGTTCTGCTCGATCGTGGTGCGGGCACCGCGGAAGCGGCGCCACAGCTCGTTCGCCTCGTTCTTGGGCAGTCGAGGACCCTGCTGCTGGTGGTTCTGCCAGCGGGCGAACAGGTCGTCGATGGCGGCGCTGGCCTGCTTCCACTGCGTCTTGGCCGGGTCGACGGCCGCGAGGGCCTCGGCCTCGGCGACGATGGCCTCGCGGTGCGCGAGAGCCTCGGCCAGCGCGGCCTTCGACTCCGCGGCCTGCTGCTCCGTGAGATCCTCGACGGAGCCGCCGAGCGCACCGATGCGCTTCTGCAGCGACTCGAGGTCTCCGACGGCGCGGGCGTCGGCGATCGCCGCGGTCAGCGACTGCACGGCGCGGGCGACGTCTCCCGCCGGAGCACCCCGCTTCGCGCGCTGCTCGAGCAGCGAGACCTGCCCGGCCAGCTCGACGTACTTGCGCTCGTAGTAGGCGAGCGCCTCCTCGGGAGTCGCATCGGGGTACTGGCCGACCTCGCGCTCCCCGTCGCCGACGCGGACGTAGACCGTCCCGTCGTCGCCGACCCGTCCCCACGGCTGCTGGTCACTCATCGCTCGGAGCCTCACCTTGCTGTTCGATGTCGTGCTGTTCGATACCGGACTCGTCCCCGTCGTCTCCGACAGCGGACTCCTCGGTATTGGGCTGTTCTCTCACAGCCCGGTCGTCGGCCGGTGTGGCACGACGGCCGGTGGGCCGGTGACCGCGCTCGGCCGCGAACGGGCAGTGGGGTTCAGCCTATTGCACTCCCCGCATCCGGGGTTCGTGCCCGGGGCGGCGGGGCGCCGCAGCGCTACTGGACGGTGACGGAGGTGATGGCGACCGGCTCGGCGGGGGCGCCGTCACCGGATCCGTCGGCGGTGCCCTTCGCGACGACGTCGCTGGTCAGGGTGTCGAGCCCCGAGGTGACCTGGCCGATCACGGTGTAGCCTCCCGCGGCGTCGGCCGGGAGCTCGGTGTCCTGGTAGACGATGAAGAACTGGCTGCCCTGGCTGTAGCCGTTGCCCGACTGGCGGGCCATCGCGATCGTGCCCGCCGGGTAGACCCCGTCGGCGGGGGCGTTCTCGACCGGCCCGTAGCTGTAGCCGGGCCCGCCGGTGCCGTCGCCGTTCGGATCGCCGCACTGCAGCACGTAGAGCCCCTCGGTGGTGAGGCGGTGGCACGAGACGCCGTCGTAGAAGCCCGACTGCGTGAGCGAGATGAACGACGACACGGCCTGAGGAGCGGCGGCACCGGCGAGCGTGATGCCGAGCGCGTCGGTGTTGATCGTCATGGTGCCGGTCCAGTCGCGGCCCTCGGCGATGTCGCTCGAGGGGACGTCCCCGGTGTTCGCTCCGGTGGCGGCCGGCGTCGGCGTGGCGCTCTCGGAGGTCGTCGGCTCGGCGACCGGGGTGCCGGGCCCGCCGGAGAAGTAGAGGAGCTGGGCGGCGACCGCCAGGGCGATCACGATCACTCCGGCGACGGCGGCGATGACGTTGTCGCGGGTCCGGCGCTTCACGCGGGTCCGGTGGAGGCTCTGGCGGGCCTGGTAGGCCCGGAGCCGGGTGCGCGCCTCGCGGTCGTTCGACTTGCCTTGAGCCACGTGTTCCTCCGCCGTGTCCGATCGCGCCCCAGTCCGGCGCGGCGGTCCGCGCGAGCGCGAACGGCGTAGAGCCTACGAGAATCGGCCGATCGTCGACAAAACGCGTCCTCCGGAGCGACCTGGCGGGCTCCGTCGTCCCGTCCCGGTGTCGGAGGCCGTCGTTACGCTGGACGGCATGACCATGCAGCAGGCAGGACTCCGCTCGGGGGCGACTCCGCTCGCGGTGCGGATGCGGCCGCGCAGCCTCGACGAGGTCGCCGGCCAGCGCCACCTGCTCACCCCCGGCTCCCCGCTCGTCGCCCTCGCGGCCGACAAGACGGGCGAGCGCGGAGCCGTCTCGGTCATCCTCTGGGGCCCTCCCGGCACCGGCAAGACCACGCTCGCCCAGGCGGTCGCGCACTCCAGCGGGCGCCGCTTCGTCGAGCTGTCCGCGGTGACCGCGGGGGTGAAGGACGTGCGCCAGGTGATGGAGGAGGCGCTCTCCACCCGCGATCTGTACGGCACCTCGACCGTCCTCTTCCTCGACGAGATCCACCGCTTCACGAAGGCCCAGCAGGATGCGCTGCTCCCCGGTGTCGAGAACGGCTGGGTCATCCTCATCGCCGCCACCACCGAGAACCCGTCCTTCTCGGTCATCGCCCCGCTGCTCTCGCGGTCGCTGCTGCTGACCCTGGAGCCGCTGAGCGACGACGACCTCGGGATCCTGGTCGATCGAGCCCTCGCCGACGAGCGCGGGCTCCGAAATTCCGTCGAGCTCGCCGACGAGGCGCGCGCGAGCATCGTGCGCCTCGCCTCCGGAGACGCACGGCGCGCCCTCACGGCGCTGGAGGCGGCGGCGACCTCGGCGCGCTCGGAGGCACGGGAGGCGGATCGCGTCGCGCTCGCGGAGCGCTCCGACGGGTCGGACGACGACGAGGACGACGAGAAGGGGGAGGAGGACGCACCCGCGGCCGACGAGCCCGGCCTGCCGCTCATCACCACCGAGGTGGTCGCCCGCGCCGTCGACCGAGCGCTGCTGCGCTACGACCGCAACGGCGACGAGCACTACGACGTCATCAGCGCCTTCATCAAGTCGATCCGCGGATCCGACGTCGACGCGGCGCTGCACTACCTGGCCCGGATGATCGAGGCGGGGGAGGACCCGCGCTTCATCGCCCGCCGCATCATCGTCTCGGCGTCCGAGGACATCGGCATGGCCGATCCGCAGGCCCTGGTCGTCGCGATCGCCGCCGCCGACGCCGTCCAGTTCATCGGGATGCCCGAGGGGCGCATCCCGCTCGCCCAGGCGGTCGTGCACCTGGCCACCGCTCCCAAGTCGAACGCCTCCTACTCCGCCATCGACCTCGCCATCGCCGATGTGCGCGCCGGGAAGGCCGGCCGGGTGCCGGCGCACCTGCGCGATGCGCACTACCCCGGAGCGAAGCGGCTCGGGCACGGCAAGGGCTACCGCTATCCGCACGACGCCGACCTCGGAGTGCTCGAGCAGCAGTACCTCCCCGACGCGCTGGAGGGCGCGCGCTACTACCGGCCGACCGAGCACGGGAACGAGCGCGACGTCTCGGCCCGGCTCGCGAAGCTGCTGCGGATCATCCGCGGCAAAGGCTGACGCCTCCCGCCTCTCCTCTGCCGCGTTCCTGTCAGCGGGTGACGCCCGCGACCCGAGGTGGTAGTCTTGCGAGGTTGCCCACCGCTCTGTAGCCGAGCGGAGCAGCGATCCCTCTGAATCGCGCAGTTCGTCACCGCGGTCACCCTTCCGCACGCACCCGCGAGCGGACACGACCACGGCGTCCGCCCTCCTCCCGGAGCAGGCGGTCGAGAGCTGCGACCGAACCTCTCAGACCTTGGAAGGACCACAGTGTCGACCACCTCACGTACCCGCTCGAAGACGCGCCTGTCGCGCGCCCTCGGCATCCCCCTGACCCCGAAGGCCGCCCGCTACCTCGAGAAGCGTCCCTACGCTCCCGGTGAGCACGGCCGCTCGAAGCGCAAGGCGGACTCCGACTACGCCGTCCGCCTTCGTGAGAAGCAGCGTCTGCGCGCCCAGTACGGCATCCGCGAGAAGCAGCTGCGCATCGCCTTCCAGGAGGCGCGCCGCACCCAGGGCCTGACCGGTGAGAACCTGGTCGAGCTCCTCGAGATGCGTCTCGACGCCCTCGTCCTGCGCTCGGGCTTCGCCCGCACCACGGCGCAGGCCCGCCAGTTCGTCACCCACCGCCACATCATGGTGGACGGCAAGACGGTCGACCGCCCCTCCTTCCGCGTGAAGCCGGGCCAGGTCATCCACGTCAAGCCGCGCTCCGAGGGCACCGACCCGTTCCAGGTCGCCGCCGCCGGTGGACACGTCGACGTGCTCCCCAAGACCCCGGGCTACCTCGAGGTCGAGATCGACAAGCTCCAGGCGACGCTGCTGCGCCGCCCGAAGCGCGCCGAGGTCCCCGTGACCTGCGAAGTGCAGTTCGTCGTCGAGTACTACGCGGCTCGCTGAGTCGACCCCCGCACGAGGAAGGCCCCGGTCCACGCCGGGGCCTTTCCCGTTAAGTCCCCGCGACGGGCCGTGCGGAGCCCCCGCCGCCCCGCGTCTAGGCTGGAGTGCCGCAACGCGCGGCGTCGAGAGGGAGGTCACCGTGTCCGGTGGAGACATCGCAGGACTCATCGCCGCGGGCGTGTTCGCGATACTGGTCGCGATCGCGGCCATCCCCCTCTGGAAGCTCGGGCGCGTCTTCGACAGCACCAGCGAGGCGATCAAGCAGGCCAGCGACGGCCTGACCCCGATCCTCGACGAGTCGGCCTCGACGCTCCGCGAGGCGAACCAGCAGCTCGCCCGCGTCGACACCATCACGAAGGACGTCGCCGAGGTCACCGGCAACGTCAACGCGCTCGTCGCCCTCACGGCCGCCACGATCGGCGGGCCGCTGATCAAGCTGGCCGGCTTCACGGCAGGCGTCCGTGCCGTGCTCGTGGCGGGTCGCACCGCCGACAAGGCCGGTGCCGCCGTCGGCCGCAGTGCCGCGAAGGCCTCCAAGCGCACCCGCAGGTCCGCCTCCAGGTAGCCCGGGGCTCGCGCCCTACAATCGAGAAGGCTCGCGCACCCCGCCGCCGTGGAAGGAACCCCCGTGAAGAATCTCGTCCTGATCGTCGTCGGGGTCGGCCTCGGCTTCGCCCTCGCGCACCAGGTCGCCCGGACTCCCGCCGGCGCCCGCCTGTTCGAAGACCTCAACCGCACGGCGAAGGAGCTGGGCGAGGCCGTCTCGGACGGCTATCACCAGCGCGAGGCCGAGCTCAAGGCCGCCATCGGCGAGGGCTGAGACCCCGCCACCCGACATCCGCGTCGTTCACCGACCGAACCGTAACGGAACCCATGCAGACCGCTGACATCCGCAACCGCTGGCTCGACTTCTTCGGGAGCCGCGGTCACACCGTGGTCCCCTCCGCCTCCCTCGTGAGCGAGGACCCGAGCCTCCTCTTCACGGTCGCCGGCATGGTGCCGTTCGTGCCCTACCTCACCGGAGTCGTCCCGGCGCCGTACCCGCGCGCGACGAGCGTGCAGAAGTGCATCCGCACCAACGACATCGAAGAGGTCGGCAAGACCCCGAGGCACGGCACGTTCTTCCAGATGAACGGCAACTTCTCGTTCGGCGACTACTTCAAGGAGGGGGCGATCGGCTACGCCTGGGAGCTCCTCACCGGTCTCGAGAGCGACGGCGGCTACGGCTTCGACGAGAAGGACCTCTGGGTCACCGTCTACAAGGACGACGACGAGGCCATCGCGCTCTGGAAGAAGATCGCGGGCCTCCCCGACGAGCGCATCCAGCGGCTCGACAAGGACACCAACTACTGGTCGACCGGTCAGCCCGGCCCGGCCGGCCCCTGCTCCGAGATCTTCTTCGACCGCGGCCCCGCCTACGGCATCGATGGCGGCCCCGCCACCGACGACGACCGCTACGTCGAGATCTGGAACCTCGTCTTCATGCAGTACCTGCGCGGGGAGGGCACGAGCAAGGTCGACTTCGACATCCTGGGCGAGCTGCCGCGCAAGAACATCGACACCGGCATGGGCCTCGAGCGCGTCGCGTTCCTCAAGCAGGGCGTCGAGAACATGTACGAGATCGACCAGGTGCGCCCGGTCCTCGACCGCGCGTCCGAGCTCTCGGGCCGCCGCTACGGCGCCGTGCACGAGGACGACGTCCGGATGCGCGTCATCGCCGACCACGTCCGCTCCTCGCTGATGCTGCTCTCCGACGGCGTGACGCCGTCGAACGAGGGGCGCGGCTACATCCTCCGCCGCCTCATGCGCCGCACGGTGCGCGCGATGCGCCTGCTCGGAGTCGACACGGCAACGTTCCCCGAGCTGTTCGCCGCCTCGCGCGACGCGATGGCGGCCGCCTACCCCGAGGTGCGGGACGACTACGAGCGGCTCTCGACCAGCGCGTTCGGCGAGGAGGAGGCGTTCCTGCGCACCCTCGCCGCCGGCACCGAGATCCTCGACCTCGCGGTGCTGAAGACCAAGAAGGCCGAGGCCGCGACGCTCCCGGGCGACACCGCGTTCCTCCTGCACGACACCTTCGGCTTCCCGATCGACCTCACGCTCGAGATCGCCGAGGAGTCGGGGCTCGCGGTCGACCGCGAGGCGTTCGACTCGCTCATGACGGCGCAGCGCACCCGCGCGAAGGCCGATGCGAAGTCGAAGAAGTCGGCCCTCGCCGACCTCTCGGTCTACGCCGACTTCCGCGCCCGCGGCGAGACCCTCTTCACCGGCTACGACGTCCTCGAGACCGAGTCCCGCATCGTCGGGCTGATCGTCGGCGGCCACGTCGTCACGAAGGCCGTCGCCGGCGACATCGCCGAGGTCGTCCTCGAGGCCACGTCGCTCTACGCCGAGTCGGGCGGTCAGGAGGCGGATGCGGGTCGCATCGTCGGCTCCGGCTTCGACCTCGAGGTCCTCGACGTGCAGAAGCCCGTCAAGGGGCTCATCAGTCACACGGTCCAGGTCGCGAGCGGCGAGGTGGGCGTCGGCGACGCCGCCACCTCCGTCGTCGACCGCGACTGGCGCCGCGGCGCGACCCAGGCGCACTCGGGCACCCACCTCATCCACGCCGCGCTCCGGCAGGTCCTCGGCCCGCAGGCGCACCAGTCGGGCTCCTACAACAAGGCCGGCTACCTGCGCCTCGACTTCTCGTGGAACCAGGCTCTCTCGCTCGAGACCCGGAGCGAGATCGAGGACATCGCCAACACCGCGATCCGCGACAACCTCGAGGTCGTCACCCGCGAGCTCCCGCTCGACGAGGCGAAAGCGCTCGGCGCGATGGCCCTGTTCGGCGAGAAGTACGGCGACGTCGTGCGCGTCGTCGACATCGGCGGTCCCTGGTCGCGCGAGCTCTGCGCCGGCACCCACGTCGGCACCTCCGCCGAGGTCGGCCTGATCAGCCTGGTCAGCGAGTCGTCGGTCGGATCCACGAACCGCCGCGTCGAGTCGCTCGTCGGCCGCGAGGCGTTCAAGGACCTGGCCGCCGAGCGCGCCCTGGTCGGCACGATCTCGTCATCGCTCAAGACGCCCCGCGAGCAGCTGCCCGAGCGCATCTCCGAGCTCGTCGCGAGCCTCAAGGCCGCCGAGAAGAAGATCGCGGCCTTCGAGGCGCGCGCTCTCGCCGACCGCGTGCCCGCGATCGCAGCGAACCGCCGCACCGTCGGCGGAGTCACCGTCGTCGCCGAGAACATCGGCACCGCAGGCTCCACCGACGAGCTCCGCTCCCTCGTCACCTCCGTGCGCGAGCGCCTCGGCCAGGAGGCGGCGGTCGTCGCCCTCGCGGCGGACGTGTCCGGCAAGCCCGCCGTCATCGTCGCCACCAACCAGGCCGCCCGCGACCTCGGCCGGAAGGCGGGCGTCCTCGCCCGCCGTGCCGCCGGGATCCTCGGCGGAGGCGGAGGCGGCAAGGACGACCTCGCGCAGGGTGGTGGCTCGGACGTCTCGGCGATCGGCGCGGCACTCGAGGCCGTCGTGACGGAAGCGACCAGCTGAATGGAGCGGTTCGGCGTGCGGCTCGGCATCGACGTGGGTCGCTCCCGCATCGGAGTCGCGCGCTCGGACGCCGACGGACTGCTCGCGCTGCCGGTCGAGACCGTCGCGCGCGCGGAGGACGACTCCGACATCGCCCGCATCGCGGCGATCGCCGCGGAGTACGACGCCCGCGCGATCGTCGTCGGCCTGCCCCTGTCGCTGTCCGGAGGCGAGACCGCCTCCACCGACGACGCGCGCTCCTTCGCGGCGCGGGTCGCCTCGGCCGTGCCCTCCGCGCCGGTCCGGCTCGTCGACGAGCGGCTCTCGACCGTCACCGCCCAGGGCGCCCTGCACCTCTCGGGCCGCAGCACCCGCGGCTCCCGCACCGTGATCGACCAGATCGCCGCCGTGGTGATCCTGCAGCACGCCATCGATTCCGAGCGCTCCTCCGGTACCCCGGCGGGCAGCGCGCTCGAACCGAACGAAGGACGACCAACCCGTGACCGACGTCCCCCCGAGCCGCCGCGCCGCCCGCGCAGCCGAGGCCGATCATCAGAGTCCGCAGTCCCAGGATCCGTCGTCCGCCTCGAGTGAGGTCCCGGCCGGGAACGATCCGCTCGACCGGCTCTTCTCCGGGCCGGACGTGCCGGCACCCCGCGATCGCGGTGTCGCCGTCGCGCCCGCGCACCCGGAGGCGGCTCCCGCTCCCAGGCGCCGCAAGCGCGAGCGGAAGCCGCGCAACCGCCGCGGACTGATCGGCGGGCTGCTCGCCTTCGGTGTGTTCGTGGCGCTCGTCGCGGTCGCCGTGACGATCTTCATCGAGCCGGTGCGAGCGCTCTTCGCGGAGCCGGAGACCACCGACTACACCGGCACCGGCACCAGCGAGGTCGTCTTCACGATCCACCAGGGCGACACGGGGAGCGACATCGCAGCGAACCTCGCGACCGACGGCGTCATCAAGTCGTCCCCGCCGTTCTACGACCTCCTCGTCTCGCAGACCCCGGAGCCCGTGTTCCAGCCCGGCGCCTACTCGCTGAAGGCCGAGATGAGCGCGAAGGCCGCCCTCTCCGCCCTGCTCGACTCCGAGTCGACCCGCCTCGCCAACACGTTCGTCATCCCGGAGGGCACCGCCCTCGCGTCGGCCCTGCCGCTGATCTCCGACGGCACCGGCGTCCCCCTCGCCGATCTGCAGGCGGCTGCGGCCGACTGGGGCTCCTTCGGGCTCCCGGCCGAGGCGACCAGCCTCGAGGGCTTCCTCTTCCCCGCGACGTACGACGTCGATCCGAGCACCCCGGCGCACGACATCCTGCAGACGCTCGTCGACCGGATGTACCAGTCGCTCGACGCCGCGGGGGTGCCCGTCGACCAGCGCTACCGGACCGTGGTCTTCGCGTCGCTCGTGCAGCGCGAAGCGCGCGTCGCGGAGGACTTCCCGAAGGTCGCGCGGGTGTTCCAGAACCGGCTCGACCAGGGCTGGCGCCTCCAGTCGGACGCCACCGTCGCCTACGGCACGGGAGCGACCGACCGCGTCACGACGACCGATGCCGAGCGCGACGACGCGAACAACATCTACAACACCTATCAGCGCGACGGGCTGCCTCCCGCGCCGATCTCGAACCCCGGTGACGTCGCCATCGACGCCGTGCTGCGCCCCGCCGACGGCACCTGGATGTACTTCGTCACCGTGAACCTCGAGACCGGCGAGACGGTCTACTCCACGACCGACGCCGAGCACGAGGCCGCCGTCGCGCAGTGGCAGGCCTGGATGCGGGACCACCCGGAGTACCAGTGATCGAGGGTCCGAGGCGCCTCGCGGTCCTCGGATCCCCGATCGCGCACTCGAAGTCGCCCGCGCTGCACGCGGCGGCCTACGGCGTGCTCGGGCTCGAATGGACCTACACGGCCGTCGAGGCCACCGAGGCGACGCTCGCCGATGTGATCGCGCGGGAGCGCTGGCACGGGCTGTCGCTGACGATGCCGCTGAAGCACGCCGTCCGGCCGCTGCTCGCCGAGGAGGATCTGGTCGCGCGGGCGACGGGCGCCGTCAACACGGTGCTCGTCGAGGGGGAGCGGCTCCGGGGCTTCAACACCGACGTCGCGGGGATCGTCCGCGCCCTCGCCGAGGCGGGGATCACCTCGGCCGACCGGGTCGAGGTGCTCGGCGGAGGCGCGACCGCCGCCTCCGCGATCGCCGCCGCCGCCGAGCTGGGCGCCGCGCGGGTGACCGTGACGCTGCGCTCTCCCGAGAGGGCGGCGGCCCTCGAGCCCGTCGCGACCGCCCTCGGGGTCGTCCTCGACGTCCGCCCGTTCGCCGACTGGGAAAGCGGCGCGCCGCATCCGCTCGTCGTCTCGACCCTGCCGGGGGGCGCTGCCGACGCTCTGCGCGTGCCCGACGTGGTCGCCGCCTCCTCGACGCTGTTCGACGTGGCGTACTCGCCCTGGCCGAGCACCCTCGCGCTCCGCTGGCGCGCGGCGGAGTCGCCGGTCGTCTCGGGCTTCGGCATGCTGCTGCACCAGGCGCTCGTGCAGGTGCGGATCTTCGCCGGGGGAGATCCCGCGGTTCCGCTGCCGCGGGAGGGCGCGGTGCTCGAGGCGATGCGCGCGGCGGTCCCGGTCGATCCCGGCGCCTGAGATCGGGCGCCGGAGCGCATGTGCGAGAATCGTGGGATGCTCCGTTGGCTCACGGCCGGGGAATCCCACGGTCCCGAACTCGTCGCCGTCCTCGAAGGACTCCCCGCAGGCGTCCCCGTCTCCCTCGACGACATCAGGGCGGATCTCGCCCGCCGCAAGCTCGGCTACGGCCGTGGCGCGCGGATGAACTTCGAGCAGGACGAGCTGGCGGTGTCCTCCGGAATCCGCCACGGCGCCACGATGGGCAGCCCCATCGCGCTGCGCATCGGCAACACGGAGTGGCCGCGCTGGGTCGACGTCATGTCGGCAGAGCCGCGCGATCCCGAGACCCTGCCGAAGGGCCGCGGCGCCGCGCTCACCCGCCCGCGCCCCGGGCACGCCGACCTGGTCGGCATGCAGAAGTACGGCTTCCCGGAGTCGCGCAACGTGCTCGAGCGCGCCTCCGCCCGCGAGACGGCCGCCCGCGTCGCACTGGGCGCCGTCGCCCGCCGGTTCCTCGGCGAGCTCGGCATCACCCTCGTCAGCCACACCCTCGCGATCGGCCCGGTCCGTGTCCCCGAGGGCTCGGCGCTGCCGACCCCGGACGATGTCGACGCCCTCGACGCCGATCCGCTGCGCTGCCACGACGCCGCCACGAGCGCGCTGATGGTGGCCGAGGTCGACCGGGCGCACGACGACGGCGACACGCTCGGCGGCGTCGTCGAGGTGCTCGCCTACGACCTCCCCCCGGGTCTCGGCTCCTACGTGCACTGGGACCGCCGGCTCGACGCACAGCTCGCCGCCGCGCTCATGGGCATCCAGGCGATCAAGGGCGTCGAGGTCGGCGACGGCTTCCTCACCACGACCCGCCGGGGCTCCGAGGCGCACGACGAGCTGTTCCAGGCCTCAGGAGGCATCGGCCGCTCGAGCGACCGCGCCGGCGGCACCGAGGGCGGCATGAGCACCGGCACCGTCCTGCGCGTCCGCGCCGGGATGAAGCCGATCGCGACTGTTCCGCACGCCCTCCGCACCGTCGATGTGTCGACGGGAGAGGCGGCCGGCGCGCACCACCAGCGCTCCGACGTCTGCGCCGTTCCCGCCTCCGGCGTGGTCGCGGAGGCGATGGTCGCCCTCGTGCTCGCCAACGCCGTGCTCGAGAAGTTCGGCGGCGACAGCGTCACCGAGACCCGCCGCAACCTCCAGGGCTACCTCGCCGCGATCCCGGGGGAGCTGCGGACCCTGCCCGCGAGCGACCCGGCGCTCGGCCTCGCCTGATGCGCGCCGGCTCCCGGGCGACGGCCCGCTGATGGCGGGTCACGATACCGGCGCGACTCGCGCGCGCGTCGTCCTGATCGGCCCGATGGGCGCGGGCAAGACGACGATCGGCAAGCGGGTCGCGAAGGCCCTGGCGGCCGAGTTCGTCGACTCCGACGCCGAGTTCGTCCGGATGCACGGTCCGATCGCCGCCTACTTCGATCGGCACGGCGAGGACGCCTTCCGCCGCGAGGAGCGCTCGATCGTCGAGCGCCAGGTGGGCCGCGACGTCGTGCTGAGCCTCGGCGGCGGTGCCGTGCTCGATCCGGCCACGCAGGCCGACCTCGCCGATGTCCCCGTCGTCCTCCTGACCACCACGGCCGAGGCCGTCGCCTCGCGCCTGGGCTCCGGCGTCCGCCCGCTCGTGCGCGGGGGAGTGGCCGACTGGACGCGCCTGCACGAAGCGCGGCGGCCGACTTACGACGCGCTGGCGGATCACACCGTCGACACCTCCCGGCGGCCGATCACCCTGATCGCGGCCGAGGTCGCCGACTGGGTGCGCGACCGCCACCGCGCCGAGCACCCGCCCTTCGACGACGCGACCGCCGCCGGCGGACCCGCACCGACAGAATCGGCGGCCGAGACCGGCCGCCCGAGTGGAAGACAGTCATGACCGACGGCACCACCGCCCTCACCGTCTCCGGAGACAACGGCTACGACATCACCGTCGGCCGGGGACTCCTCGACGGCCTCGCCGACGCGATCGGGCCCCGCGCCGCCAAGGTGCTGATCGTGCACCCGCCGACCCTCGCGGTCCTCGCCGCCGAGATGCGCGAGAGCCTCCTCGAGCGCTACGAGGTGCTCCTCGCGGAGGTCCCGGACGCCGAGGCGGCCAAGCGCGTCGAGGTCGCCGCCTTCTGCTGGCAGGTGATGGGGCAGTCGGACTTCACCCGGACCGACGTGGTCGTCGGCTTCGGCGGCGGAGCGATCACCGACCTCGCCGGCTTCGTGGCGGCCACCTGGCTGCGGGGCGTCGACCTCGTCCAGGTCCCGACGACCGTGCTCGGCATGGTCGACGCCGCGGTCGGCGGCAAGACCGGCATCAACACGGCCGAGGGCAAGAACCTCGTCGGAGCGTTCCACGCGCCGCGCGCCGTGGTCGCCGATCTCGACGTGCTCACCAGCCTCCCGCGCAACGAGATCCTCGCGGGCTTCGGCGAGATCGTGAAGTACGGCTTCATCGCGGAGCCCGAGATCCTCGACATCATCGAGTCCGACGTCGACCTCGCGACCGACCCGACCTCCGAGGAGTTCCGGCGTCTGGTCGAGCTCTCGATCGGCATCAAGGCTCGGGTCGTCGGCGAGGACTTCACCGAGCAGGGCCTGCGCGAGATCCTGAACTACGGTCACACCCTCGGCCACGCCATCGAGCACGCCGAGCGCTACCAGTGGCGGCACGGAGCGGCGGTGTCGGTCGGCATGGTCTTCGCCGCCGAGCTCTCGCGCTTGACCGGCACGCTCAGCGACGCCGTCGTCGATCGGCACCGGAGCGTGCTCGAGTCGCTGACCCTGCCGACGAGCTACCCGCTCGGCCGGTGGGAGACGCTGCTCGCCTCCATGCAGCGCGACAAGAAGTCGCGCGCGGGCATCCTCCGCTTCGTGGTGCTCGACGACCTCGCGCGGCCGAGCATCCTGCAGGGTCCCGAGACCTCGCTCCTCTTCGCGGCGTACCAGGAGATCGGCGCGTAGGAAGGCGCCTACGCGCCGCCGCCCAGGGCCGCGGTCCGGGCGGCGGCGTACTCCGCCTCGGTGATCGTTCCGGCCGCGCGGAGGTTCTCGAGCTCGGCGAGGCGGTCGGCGAGTGGACGGTCGGCGGCGAGACCGCCCTTGGCGAAGCGGGCGGCGACGTCGGTCTGCAGGGTGAGCGGATTCACTCCGAGCTTCTTCGCGCGGCGGACGTTGGCGACGACGATCACGACCATGATCACGACGACCACGCCGAAGAAGATCGGGAAGAACGTCGTGATGACGGTGAAGAGTCCTGAGGATCCGGGATCCGAGGGGATGTCCATCTGTCTCTCCTTCTCGCGCGTGATCCTCCACCGTCCCGCGCGGAGGGCGCGGGGTCAAGCCGCTCGGACCCGGCGTCCAGGCTCGGGCCGCCGGGAGCGCCCTCGGCTTCGAGGCGGACTTCGACTACACTCGACGGGTTGGCCGTACCGGCCGATATCGCCGTGCCCGGAGCCGGGCGACGCGGCAGCAGACTTCCACCGAAACGGATCCCCCTTCGCATGGCCTCTACCACCGACATCAAGAACGGCACCGTCCTCAACATCGACGGTCAGCTCTGGAACGTCATCGACTTCCAGCATGTGAAGCCGGGCAAGGGCGGCGCGTTCGTCCGCACGAAGATGAAGAACGTGCTCACGGGCAAGGTCGTCGACAAGACCTTCAACGCCGGCGCGAAGATCGAGACCGCCAACGTCGACCGTCGCGACTTCCAGTACCTCTACCGCGACGGCGCCGACTTCGTCTTCATGGACACCAGCGACTACGACCAGGTGACGGTCCCCGAGGCCGTCGTCGGCGACGCGGCCAACTTCATGCTCGAGAACCAGAACGTGACGCTCGCCCTGCACGAGGGCGACCCGATCTACATCGACCTCCCCGCCTCCGTGGTCCTCGAGATCACCTACACCGAGCCGGGCCTCCAGGGCGACCGCTCGACCGGAGGCACCAAGCCCGCGACGGTCGAGACCGGCTACCAGATCCAGGTCCCGCTGTTCCTCGAGCTCGGCACGAAGGTCAAGGTCGACACCCGCACGGGCGACTACCTCGGCCGCGTCAGCTGAGCCGGGCCACCGGTGAGTGCTCGCACGAAGGCGCGCAAGCGCGCCCTCGACATCCTCTACAACGCCGACGTCCGGCAGATCTCCTTCGCGCAGTCGCTCCGCTCGGAGGCCGAGCGCGCGGTGAACGAGCCGGCGCGTGAGGCCTCCTGGCTCTACGCCCGCGAGATCGTCGACGGAGTCATCGACCACGCCGACGAGATCGACGCGCTGATCTCCGACCTCGCCCAGGGCTGGACCCTGTCGCGCATGCCGATGGTCGACCGCGCGATCCTCCGGATCGGCGTCTGGGAGATCCTGCACAACGACGCGGTGCCCGACGGCGTCGCGATCTCGGAGGCGGTGGAGGCGGCGACCGTCCTCTCGACCGACGACTCCGCCGGCTTCATCAACGGCCTGCTCGCCTCGGTCGCGGAGACGCGCGCGACGGCCTGACTCCGCGTTCGTCCGCTCGCCGTGTCTCCTCGGCGCTGCTGTCCTCCCCTCCCTCGCTGATCGAGTAGCCCGCGAAGCGGGCGTATCGAGATCCACCAGCTTCAGAAGGCCGGAGCAGAAGCCGCCTCTGTTGAAGCTCGTGGGTCTCGATACGCCCCTGCGGGGCTACTCGACCAGCATGCAGGGGCGCCGGGCGCCGCCTTCCTCCTCACCATTGAGATACGGAGCGGCCTCATCGCTGGACGCCGCCTGCGGGTGGGGTGCCGGGCGACTCGGACCTATACTCGACGAGGCTTTTCCTTTAACAGCCGTCCAGTGAGGCGGGGAAGGAGGTCGGTGTGACGGCACGAACAGTGCTCAACGACGCTGACATCACGCGCGCGCTGACGCGCATCGCTCACGAGATCCTCGAGTCGAACCGCGGCGCCGACTCGCTGGTGATCCTCGGGATCCCGACGCGCGGCGTCGTCCTCGCCCGGCGCATCGCAGAGACGATCGCCCGCATCGAGCCCGACGCCGATCCGGTGTTCGCCGGCTCGCTCGACGTCACGATGTACCGCGACGACCTCTCGCGCCACCCGGTGCGCACCCCCGCCCGCACGGCGGTCCCCGCGAGCATCGACGGCCGCACCGTCGTCCTCGTCGACGACGTCCTCTTCTCCGGGCGCACCATCCGCGCCGCCCTCGACGCCCTGAGCGACATCGGCCGCCCGCGGGCCGTCCGGCTCGCCGCACTCGTCGACCGCGGTCACCGCGAGCTGCCCATCCGCGCGGACTTCGTCGGCAAGAACCTGCCCAGCAGCCTCAGCGAGCGGATCAACGTGCGCCTGGTCGAGACCGACGGCGAGGACCTCGTCGCCATCGAGTCCGCGCGCGCCGCCGACGGGAGCGCCTCGTGAAGCACCTCCTCTCGACCAGGGACCTCGGCCGCGCCGAGGCGATCGCGCTCCTCGACATCGCCGAGGACATGGCCGACGTGCAGAACCGCGAGGTCAAGAAGCTGCCGACGCTGCGCGGCAAGACGGTCGTCAACCTGTTCTTCGAGGACTCGACCCGCACCCGCATCTCGTTCGAGGCGGCGGCGAAGCGGCTCTCGGCCGACGTCATCAACTTCAGCGCCAAGGGCTCGAGCGTGTCCAAGGGCGAGAGCCTGAAGGACACCGCGCAGACCCTCGCCGCGATGGGCGCCGACGGCGTCGTGATCCGGCACAGCGCCTCCGGAGCCCCGGCCGTGCTCGCGGCGAGCGGCTGGATCGACGCGTCGATCCTGAACGCAGGCGACGGCACCCACGAGCACCCGACCCAGGCTCTGCTCGACGCGTTCACCATCCGCCGCCGCCTGCACGGCTCTCAGGCCTCGCGCGGCAAGGGCCTCGACGGAGTCGCGGTGACGATCGTGGGCGACATCCTGCACTCGCGGGTCGCCCGATCGAACGTCTGGCTGCTCACGACCCTCGGCGCCGAGGTCACCCTGATCGCGCCTCCCACGCTGGTGCCGGTCGACACCCGGGACTGGCCCGCGACGATCCGCTTCGACCTCGACGATGCGATCGACACGGGACTGCCCGACGTGGTGATGCTGCTGCGCATCCAGCTCGAGCGGATGTCGAGCGGCTTCTTCCCCAACGGCCGCGAGTACGCGCGCATCTGGGGTCTCGACGACGAGCGGCTCGCCCGTCTCGGCCCGGATACCATCGTCATGCACCCCGGACCCATGAACAGAGGCGTCGAGATCTCCTCGGCGGCCGCCGACTCGAGCCGCTCCACGGTGCTCGAGCAGGTCGCGAACGGGGTCTCCGTCAGGATGGCCGCGCTCTACCTGCTGCTGTCCGGCGAACGGGAGGTCTACTGATGAATCGGATCCTTGTGTCGGGCGCCACGCTCGCCGACCAGTCCACGGCCGACGTGCTGATCGACGGCGGCGTGATCGTCGAGATCGGCACCGACCTCGACTCGAGCGGCGCCCGCGTCATCGACGCCGACGGCCTGCTCGCGCTGCCCGGCCTCGTCGACCTGCACACCCACCTCCGCGAGCCGGGCTTCGAGCAGAGCGAGACCGTGCTGACCGGCACCCGTGCCGCCGCGGCCGGAGGCTTCACCGCCGTCTTCGCGATGGCCAACACCTCTCCGGTGCAGGACACCGCGGGCGTGGTCGAGCAGGTGCAGAGCCTGGGCGAGGACGCGGGCTACGCGACCGTCCGCCCGATCGGCGCCGTCACCGTCGGCCTCGCGGGGGAGTCGCTCGCCGAGCTCGGCGCGATGGCCCGCAGCCGCGCCGCTGTCCGCGTCTTCTCGGACGACGGCAAATGCGTCTCCGACGCGCTCCTCATGCGCCGCGCGCTCGAGTACGTGAAGGCCTTCGACGGAGTCGTCGCGCAGCACGCCCAGGAGCCGCGCCTCACGATCGGCGCGCAGATGAACGAGGGCGCCGTCTCGAGCGCGCTCGGCCTGCAGGGCTGGCCGGCCGTGGCGGAGGAGGCGATCATCGCCCGCGACGTCCTCCTCGCCGAGCACGTCGGCTCGCGCCTGCACGTCTGCCACGTCTCCACCGCCGGCTCCGTCGACGTGATCCGCTGGGCCAAGGCCCGCGGCATCGATGTCACCGCCGAGGTGACCCCGCACCACCTGCTCCTCAGTGAGCAGCTGGTCGCCGGACACGGTCGCGACGGAGCCGCCTACGACGCCCGCTTCAAGGTCAATCCGCCGCTGCGTCGTGACGAGGACGTCCTCGCCCTCCGCGAGGCGCTGGCCGACGGCACCATCGACATCGTCGCCACCGACCACGCCCCGCACCCGGTCGAGGCCAAGGAGTGCGAGTGGGATTCCGCCGCCTTCGGGATGGTCGGCCTCGAGAGCGCGCTGAGCGTCGTGCACGCCGCGGTCGTCGACGACGGCCGCCTCTCCTGGTCCGACGTCGCCCGCGTGCTCTCCTCCGCCCCCGCGCGCATCGGCCGCCTCGACGGCTACGACCGCGGTCTCGTCGTCGGCGCCCCGGCGAACGTCGTGCTCTACGACCCGGAGGTGCGCCGGCGCTTCTCGACCGACGACCTGCGCGGTCGCAGCGTCAACTCGCCCTACCTCGACCGCGAGCTGCCGGGACGCGTCGTCGCGACGCTGCACCGCGGCTACCCGACCGTCCTCGACGGCGAGCTGGTCGACGCGTCGACCGTCGCCGAGTCCGCGAGGTCGGCCCGTGGATAGGACCGCCATCACGATCGTCTTCGTCGCCGTCCTCGTGCTGGTCTTCGCCGGCATGGCCCTGTCGTGGCGCGCCCGCCGCCGCCGGTCGGCCGACCTCGCTCCCGAGGCGGTCCCCGCGGCCTCCCTCGGCGCCGAGGTCGAGGCCGTCGAGCTGCCCTACGTCGCGACCACCCGCTTCGAGCAGCCGCTCGAGCGCGTCGTCCTGCCAGGCCTGGGCTTCCGCGGCCGCTCGATGCTGCGCCTGCACGAGCGCGGAGTCGTGATCGCTCCCGTCGGCGAGCGCGAGACGGTCATCCCGGCAGCGCTGCTCCGCGGTGCCGGCGAGGGCAGCTACGTGATCGACCGCGCGGTCGAGGAGGGCGGCCTGCTGGTCGTCTCCTGGTCGCCCCGCGGCGACGAGACCGTCGACAGCTACCTCCGCGTCGCCGAGCCGCGCCTGCGCGCGCACCTCGTCGCCGAGATCCGCCGGCTCGCCGGCACCGAGACCCCCCGTTCCCCCGTCGCCGACGGCGACTCCACCCCGACCCAGAAGGGCTCCTAGTCCGTGCCAACCACACGCCTCAGCACCGAACCCACCGCCGTCCTCGTTCTCGAGGACGGGCGACGATTCTCGGGTCAGGCCTACGGCGCGCGCGGCCGCACGCTCGGTGAGATCGTCTTCGCGACCGGCATGACCGGCTACCAGGAGACGCTCACCGACCCGTCCTACGCCGGGCAGATCGTCGTGCAGACCGCCCCGCACATCGGCAACACCGGGACCAACGACGAGGACAGGGAGTCGCGCCGCATCTGGGTCGCCGGCTACGTCGTCCGCGATCCCTCCCGCGTCGTCTCGAACTTCCGCGCGCAGCGCTCGCTCGACGACGACCTCGAGGCCGACGGCATCGTCGGCATCTCGGGCGTCGACACCCGGGCGATCACCCGCCACATCCGCTCGGCCGGATCGATGCGCTCGGGCGTCTTCTCGGGCGACGACCTCGCCCTGCCCGCCGAGGAGCAGCTCGCGCTGGTGCTCGGCGGCGCGCAGATGGAGGGCCTCAACCTCTCCTCCGCGGTCTCGACCGACGAGCAGTACACCGTGCCCGCTCAGGGCGAGCGGGTCGGCTCCGTCGCCGTGATCGACCTGGGCGTCAAGACCTCGACCGTCAACTACCTCTCGGAGCGCGGCTTCGACGTTCACGTGCTGCCCGAGTCGGTCACCGCCGAGCAGGTGCTCGAGCTCGACCCCTCCGCGCTGTTCTTCTCGAACGGCCCCGGCGACCCGGAGGCGTCCGACCGCCACGTGGAGCTGCTGCGCACCACGCTGCGCGCCGACCTGCCCTTCTTCGGCATCTGCTTCGGCAACCAGCTGCTCGGCCGCGCCCTCGGCTTCGGCACCTACAAGCTGCCGTTCGGGCACCGCGGGATCAACCAGCCGGTCCTCGACAAGCTGACCGGCCGCGTCGAGATCACCGCGCAGAACCACGGCTTCGCGGTCGACGCGCCGATCGACGGCGAGCTCGACTCGCCCGAGGGCTTCGGCCGCGTCGAGGTCAGCCACTACAGCCTCAACGACTCGGTCGTCGAGGGCCTGCGCTGCCTCGACATCCCCGCCTTCTCGGTCCAGTACCACCCGGAGGCGGCGGCCGGCCCGCACGACTCCAACTACCTCTTCGACCGCTTCCGCGCCATGGTCGTGCAGCGCACGGCAGAGCAGGACGGCGCCGAGCCCCTTTCCACCAGCGACTCCGGAGACCAGAACTGATGCCCCGCAGAGAAGACATCAAGAGCGTCCTCGTGATCGGCTCCGGGCCGATCGTCATCGGCCAGGCGGTCGAGTTCGACTACTCGGGCACCCAGGCCTGCCGCGTGCTGCGCGAGGAGGGCGTCCGCGTCATCCTCGTCAACTCGAACCCGGCGACGATCATGACCGACCCCGACTTCGCCGACGCGACCTACGTCGAGCCGATCACGCCGAAGGCCATCGAGGCGATCATCGCCAAGGAGAAGCCGGATGCGATCCTGCCGACCCTCGGCGGCCAGACCGCGCTGAACGCCGCGATCCAGCTGCACGACCTCGGGATCCTCGAGAAGTACGACGTCGAGCTGATCGGCGCGAGCTTCGAGGCGATCAACCGCGGCGAGGACCGTCAGATCTTCAAGCAGCTCGTGCTCGACGCGGGCGCCGGCGTCGCCAGGTCGTACATCGCGCACACGGTGGAGGAGGCGGTGGAGTACGCCGAGGACCTCGGCTACCCGCTCGTCATCCGCCCGTCCTTCACCATGGGTGGCCTCGGCTCCGGCTTCGCGTACACCCGCGAGGAGCTCGTGCGGATGGTCGGCGACGGACTGCACCAGAGCCCGACCACCGAGGTGCTCCTCGAGGAGTCGATCCTCGGCTGGAAGGAGTACGAGCTCGAGCTGATGCGCGACACGGCCGACAACGTCGTGGTGGTCTGCTCCATCGAGAACGTCGACCCGGTCGGCGTGCACACCGGCGACTCGATCACGGTCGCCCCGGCGCTGACCCTGACCGACCGCGAGTACCAGAAGATGCGCGACATCGGCATCCAGATCATCCGCGACGTGGGCGTGGACACCGGCGGCTGCAACATCCAGTTCGCGGTCGACCCGGCCGACGGCCGCATCATCGTGATCGAGATGAACCCGCGCGTCTCCCGCTCGTCGGCGCTCGCGTCCAAGGCCACCGGCTTCCCGATCGCCAAGATCGCCGCGAAGCTCGCGATCGGCTACCGCCTCGACGAGATCCCGAACGACATCACCAAGGTGACGCCCGCGAGCTTCGAGCCGACGCTCGACTACGTCGTCGTCAAGGTGCCCCGGTTCGCCTTCGAGAAGTTCCCGGCCGCCGATCCGACCCTCACCACGACCATGAAGTCGGTCGGAGAGGCGATGGCCATCGGCCGCAACTACGCCCAGGCGCTGCAGAAGGCGCTCCGCTCGCTCGAGAAGCGCGGCTCCTCGTTCCACTGGGGCGACGAGTCGCGCTCGGCCGACGAGCTGCTCGAGATCTCGAAGACCCCGACCGACGGCCGGATCGTGACCGTGCAGCAGGCGCTGCGCGCGGGCGCGACTGCCGAGCAGGCGTTCGAGGCGACCAAGATCGATCCGTGGTTCCTCGACCAGATCGTGCTGATCAACGAGATCGCCGACCTCGTCCGCGACGCCGCATCGCTCGACGCGGGCGTCCTGCGCCTGGCGAAGGACCACGGCTTCTCGGACGTGCAGATCGCTCAGCTGCGCGGACTCGACGAGGCCGAGGTGCGCCGCCTCCGCTACTACCTGGACGTGCGCCCGGTCTACAAGACCGTCGACACCTGCGCGGGGGAGTTCCCGGCGCTCACTCCGTACCACTACTCGTCGTACGACGAGGAGACCGAGGTCGTCGCGGCCGACCGCCGCAAGGTCGTCATCCTCGGCTCGGGCCCCAACCGGATCGGGCAGGGAGTCGAGTTCGACTACTCCTGCGTGCACGCCTCGTTCGCCCTCTCGGCCGCCGGCTACGAGACGATCATGATCAACTGCAACCCCGAGACGGTCTCGACCGACTACGACACCTCCGACCGGCTCTACTTCGAGCCGCTCACGCTCGAGGACGTCCTCGAGGTCATCCACGCCGAGTCGCAGTCGGGCGAGCTCGTCGGCGTCGTCGTGCAGCTCGGCGGCCAGACCGCCCTCAGCCTCGCGGGCGGCCTCGAGGCGGCGGGCGTGCCGATCCTCGGCACCACTCCGGCGGCGATCGACCTCGCGGAGGAGCGCGGCGCGTTCTCGCGGATCCTCGACGAGGCGGGCCTGCTCGCCCCGAAGAACGGCACCGCGACCGATCTCGACGGTGCCCTCGAGGTCGCGGCCGGCATCGGCTTCCCCGTGCTCGTGCGCCCCTCGTTCGTCCTCGGCGGCCGCGGCATGGAGATCGTCTACAGCACCGACCAGCTCGAGGACTACTTCGACCGGATGGCGGGCCAGGGCATCATCGACGCCACCCACCCGCTGCTGGTCGACCGCTTCCTCGACGACGCGATCGAGATCGACGTCGACGCCCTCTTCGACGGCGAGCAGCTCTACATCGGCGGCGTGATGGAGCACATCGAGGAAGCCGGGATCCACTCCGGCGACTCCGCGTGCACCCTGCCTCCCGTGACCCTCGGCCGCACGCAGATCGACCGCGTCCGGGAGGCGACCCTCGCCATCGCGCAGGGCATCGGTGTCCGCGGGCTGCTCAACGTGCAGTTCGCGATCGGCCAGGGCGTGCTCTACGTCCTCGAGGCGAACCCGCGCGCCTCCCGCACCGTCCCGTTCGTCTCGAAGGCGCTCGGCATCCCGCTCGCGAAGGCCGCCTCGCGCCTGATGGTCGGCGAGACGATCGCCGAGCTCAAGGCTGAGGGTCTGCTGCCCGAGCGCGACGGCTCCGACGTGCCGATGGACTCGCCGATCGCCGTGAAGGAGGCGGTCCTGCCGTTCAAGCGCTTCCGCACCAAGGACGGCCAGATCGTCGACTCGCTGCTCGGCCCCGAGATGCGCTCGACCGGCGAGGTCATGGGCATCGACCGCGACTTCCCGCGCGCCTTCGCGAAGAGCCAGGACGCGGCGTACGGCGGCATGCCCGCGAGCGGCACCGTGTTCATCTCGGTCGCCGACCGCGACAAGCGCGCGATCGTGCTGCCGGCGCTCCGGCTCCGCCAGCTCGGCTTCGAGATCCTCGCCACCGAGGGCACCGCGGAGGTGCTCAACCGCAACGGCATCCAGGCCCGCGTGGTGCGCAAGTACAGCGAGGAGGCCGTCGACGACGCGCCGTCGATCGTCGAGCTCGTGAGCCGCGACGAGGTCGACGTCGTGATCAACACGCCCAGCGGAGGCGCCTCCCGCGCCGACGGCTACGAGATCCGGGCCGCCGCGGTCGCCGCCGACAAGCCGCTGTTCACCACGATCGCCCAGCTGGCGGCCGCGGTGGCGTCGCTCGATGCGGCCGCCGAGCCGTTCGAGGTGACCAGCCTGCAGGACTACGCGCTGCGCCGGTCGGAGCGCACGGCGTGACGTCGTTCGGGGAGCGCCTCGGGCGGGCGTTCGACGCCCACGGGCAGCTGTGCGTGGGGATCGATCCGCACGCGTTCCTGCTCGACGCGTGGGGCCTCTCCGACGACGCGGCCGGGCTCGAGAGCTTCGGCCGCGCCGTGGTCGAGGCCTCGGCCGGTCGGGTGGGCGTCGTCAAGCCGCAGGTGGCGTTCTTCGAGCGGCACGGCTCGGCCGGGTACCTCGCCCTCGAGCGGGTCCTCGCCGATGCGCGCGCGGCCGGCCTGCTGGTGATCGCCGACGTCAAGCGCGGCGACATCGGCACGAGCGTCACGGCGTACGCCGAGGCCTGGCTCCGGCCGGGATCGCCGCTCGAGGCCGACGCGATGACAGCCTCGGCCTACCAGGGACTCGGCTCGCTCGACGGGATGCTCGCCCTCGCGGAGGAGACGGGCAAGGGTGTCTTCGTCCTGGCCGCGACCTCCAATCCGGAGGCGGCGCCGATCCAGCGCGCGATCGTCCAGGACGGCGTCCGCAGCGGCTCCCCCCTGGCCAGCGCGGTGCTGGCCGACGTGGCATCCTGGAACGAGGAACACGCGCGCTCGTCGATCGGCTCGATCGGCGTGGTGCTCGGGGCCACCGTCGCCCTCGGCGACTTCGGCATCGACACCGCCTCGCTCCGGCGCCCCGCACTCCCGGTCCTGGCTCCCGGCTTCGGCCACCAGGGTGCGGCGGTCGCCGACGCGTCGCGGCTCTTCGGTGAGCTGGCCGCGGCGACGATCGTCAGCGAGTCGCGCAGTGTCCTCGGAGCGGGCCCCCAGGGGATCGCCGCCGAGATCGACCGACGCGCCACACACATCCAGGAGACCCTTGTCCGCTGAAACCGTCAGCCCCCAGAGTGTCGATGCGCAGGGCTCCGAGGCATCGAGTGCCGAGCCGGCCGGCCGCCGCCCGTCCCCGCCCGAGGTGGACCGCCGCGCCGCGTCGGAGGCGGCGATCGCGGCCCGTCGCGCACGCGCCGAGGTCAAGCGGGACGTGGCCTCCGGTGCACGCCTCGCGACCGCCGTCCTCGCCGCGGCGCAGGCCGACCCGACCGGGGTCGAGGGGCGGATGCGCGTCACCGACCTGCTGCGCGCCGTCCCCGCACTCGGGGTGGTCAAGACTCCGCGCGTGATGGAGCAGCTGCAGATCGCGCCGTCGAAGCGCCTCGGCGGTCTCGGGCGCCGCCAGGTCGAGGGCCTGCACGGGTTCCTCGAGCAGCGGGAGGCGCGCCAGCGCCGCACCGAGCGCAACCGCCTCGTCGTGCTCGCCGGCCCGACCGCCGTCGGCAAGGGCACGGTCTCGACCTACATCCGCGAGAACTACCCCGACGTCCTGCTCTCGGTCTCGGCGACGACCCGCTCGCCGCGCCCCGGCGAGATCGACGGAGTGAGCTACTACTTCGTCGACGACGCCGCGTTCGACCGCATGATCGAGGCGGGGGAGTTCCTCGAGTACGCGACGGTGCACAACGCCTACCGCTACGGCACCCCGCGCGGACCGATCGACGCCGCTCTCGCGCAGGGCCGGCAGGTGATGCTCGAGATCGACATCCAGGGTGCGCGCCAGGTGCGCGAGCGGATGCCGGACGCCCGCCTGGTGTTCCTCCTCCCGCCCAGCTGGGACGAACTCGTCCGCCGGCTCGTCGGCCGCGGCACCGAGAGCCCGGAGGAGCAGGAGCGCCGTCTCGCCACCGCACGCGTCGAGCTCGCGGCGCAGGACGAGTTCGATTTCGCGGTGGTGAACAGCACCGTGCCCGAAGCGGCCCGCGAGGTCGTAGAATTGATGTCGCCTCGTGCCGACGGCGCACCCGCCGACGCGGGTCGCTGAGACCCGGGCCACCGACCACCTCCGGGCCGACGCCCCGGTGCCGCAGGGCTCACGCCCCCGTCACCTCGCGCCGTGCCGCTCCGGAGCCGCAGATCGGCGCTGGTGCCCCGCACAGCGCTGATCAGCCCAAACAAGGAGACACCATGGCCAACAACCTCGGCATCATCGACCCGCCCATCGACGAGCTGCTCTCGAAGGTCGACTCGAAGTACGCGCTCGTCATCTTCGCCTCCAAGCGCGCGCGCCAGATCAACGACTACTACGCCGACCTCCACGAGGGCAGCCTGTTCGACAACGTCGGCCCGCTGGTCGACTCGACCATCGACGACAAGCCGCTCTCGGTCGCTCTGCACGAGATCAACGAGGACAAGCTCGTCGCAGCTCCGCTGGCCGAGTAGCACGACCGGGTGCGCACCTCGCGGAAGGCCGCGGCGCGGCTGAACGTCGTCGTCGGGATCACCGGCGGCATCGCCGCCTACAAGGCCGTCGGAGTCGTGCGCGCCCTGGTCCTCGAGGGTCACGACGTCCACGTCGTGGCCACCGAGGCCGCCCTGCGCTTCGTGGGCAAGCCGACGCTGGAGGCGATCTCCCGGAACGCCGTCCACACCGAGCTCTACGAGGGCGTCGCCGAGGTCCGCCACGTCGCCATCGGGCAGGCGGCCGACCTCATCGTCATCGCACCGGCGACGGCGCACACGCTCGCCAAGCTCGCGACCGGCCTCGCCGACGACCTGCTCGGCAACACCGTCCTCGCCTCCACGGCCCCGGTCGTCGTCGCTCCGGCGATGCACACCGAGATGTGGGCCAACGCCGCGACCGTCGCCAACATGGAGACCCTCCGCTCGCGCGGCGTGCACGTCGTCGGCCCCGCGGTGGGCCAGCTGACGGGCACCGACTCCGGAGCCGGCCGCATGGAGGAGCCCGCGACGATCGTCGCCGAGGCCCTCGCGGTGCACGCCCGCTCCACCGGAGCGCGCCGCGACCTCGAGGGACTCCGCGTCCTCGTCACCGCCGGTGGCACCCGCGAGCCCCTCGACCCGGTCCGCTTCGTGGGAAACCGCTCCAGCGGGCGCCAGGGCGTGGCCCTCGCCGTCGCGGCGGCCGCCCGCGGCGCGCAGGTGAGCGTCATCGCCGCGAACCTCGACATCGAGGCGCCGCGCGGGATCGACGTCAGCGGCGTCGGCACGGCGCTCGAGCTGCGCGACGCGGTGCTCGCGGCCGTGAGGGACGCCGACATCGTCATCATGGCCGCCGCGGTCGCCGACTACCGGCCCGCGAGCGTGGCCGAGGCGAAGATCAAGAAGGAGCAGCAGGGCGACCGCCTGGTCCTCGAGCTGGTCAAGAACCCCGACATCCTGGCCGAGATCTCGGCCGCGAAGACCGCAGGCCAGCTGATCGTCGGATTCGCCGCCGAGACCGAGCCCGGACGCGAGGCGATGCTGGAGCTCGGGCGCGCCAAGATCGCGCGCAAGGGCTGCGATCTGCTCGTCCTCAACAGGGTCGGCTGGAGCGAGGGCTTCCAGAGCGACAGCAATACCGTCGTGGTCCTCGATCGGGCCGGAGATATAGTGATCGAGGCTTCCGGCACCAAGTCGTCGGTCGCCGATCGCGTCCTCGACGTGGTCGCGCGCTGACCGACGCCCCGCCCGTTCGACGGGTCCTGGAGCCGCGCCTCCTCGGCGCGGCCACGCCGTCCGCGGGCGCGAGAACGCTCCGCCGTGGCGCGGAAGCGCCTCGATACAGGGGCGAGAAGATCCGGCACGAGAACCTCCGGCACGACACGACCCGGCACGAAGAGAGACGCTGACCCCATGACCTCCGGACCCCTCCGCCTGTTCACCTCCGAGTCCGTGACCGAGGGCCACCCCGACAAGATCTGCGACCAGATCTCGGACCGCATCCTCGACGCCCTGCTCCGCGAGGACCCGCACAGCCGGGTCGCCGTCGAGACGCTCGTGACGACCGGTCTCGTGCACGTCGCGGGCGAGGTATCGACCTCGGGCTACGTCGAGATCCCCAAGATCGTCCGCGACACGATCGTCGAGATCGGCTACGACTCCTCCGAGAAGGGCTTCGACGGCCGCTCCTGCGGCGTCTCGATCTCGATCGGCCAGCAGTCGCCCGAGATCGCCGCCGGAGTCGACACCGCCCTCGAGGTGCGCACCGACTCCGCCGACGACGACGTGTTCGACCGCCAGGGCGCCGGCGACCAGGGCCTGATGTTCGGCTTCGCGACCGACGAGACCCCCGAGTACATGCCGCTGCCGAGCTGGCTCTCGCACCGCCTGGCCGAGCGCCTCGCCGCCGTCCGCAAGTCGGGCGAGCTCGACTACCTCCGGCCCGACGGCAAGACCCAGGTGACCATCGGCTACGAGGGCACGACGCCCCGGTCGATCGACACGGTCGTGCTCTCGACCCAGCACTCCGAGCACGTGAGCACCGAGCAGATCCACGCCGACATCGAGTCGCACGTCATCCGCCCCGTGCTCGAGACGGTCGATCTCGACTCCTCGGCGGTCCGCCTGCTCATCAACCCGACCGGCCGCTTCGAGATCGGCGGCCCGCAGGGCGACGCCGGGCTCACCGGCCGCAAGATCATCGTCGACACCTACGGCGGCGCCTCGCGTCACGGCGGTGGCGCCTTCTCGGGCAAGGACCCGTCGAAGGTCGACCGCTCGGCCGCCTACGCGATGCGCTGGGTCGCGAAGAACGCCGTCGCCGCGGGTCTCGCCTCCCGGATGGAGGTGCAGGTCGCGTACGCCATCGGCAAGGCGGCACCCGTCGGCCTCTACGTCGAGACGTTCGGCACGGGGAGGGTGTCGGACGAGCTGATCACCGAGGCGATCCGCTCGGTCTTCGACCTGCGCCCCGCGGCGATCATCCACGCCCTCGACCTCCTCCGCCCGATCTACTCCCAGA
The DNA here is from genome assembly GCF_009807175.1 of Rathayibacter sp. VKM Ac-2803. Classification (NCBI taxonomy): domain Bacteria; kingdom Bacillati; phylum Actinomycetota; class Actinomycetes; order Micrococcales; family Microbacteriaceae; genus Rathayibacter; species Rathayibacter sp. VKM Ac-2803. Next base: position 2,349,704 of record NZ_WUCD01000001.1, read on the forward strand.
CCTCGGTCTACGGCCACTTCGGCCGCGAGCTGCCCGACTTCACCTGGGAGCGCCTCGACCGCGTCGACGACCTCCGCTCCGCGGCGGGTCTGTCGTAGCGAGCCCCGTGATGGCGGACGCCGCTGCTCCGGCGGGATTCGTCGCGCGGGTGCTGCTCGACTCCCCGCTGCCGCAGCTCGATCGGCTGCTCGACTACGCGATCCCCGAGGCGCTGCGGGCCGAGGTGCGGCCGGGCGTGCGCGTGCGCGTCCCCCTGCGGACCGGCGGCCGCATCGCCGACGCCTTCGTCGTCGAGGTGGGCGAGGGCTCCGAGCACGTGGGAGCGCTGAGCGAGCTCGAGGAGCTCGTGTCGCCGCTGCCGGTGCTCACGCCCGAGGTCTGGGCCCTGGCCCGACGGGTGGCCGACCGCGCGTCCGGCGGGGCGAGCGACGTGCTGCGGCTCGCTGTGCCCCGGAGGCACGTGCGGGTCGAGCGCGCCTTCCTCGCGGCCGAGGCCGTCGACGGCGCGGCGCCCGTCGAGGCGGGCGGCGTCTCCGGGTACCCGGCCGACGCGTTCGCCCCGCTCGCGGACGGCGGAAGGCTGGCGGTCGCCTCCGTTCCGACCCCGGTGCGCCTCGACTCCGGAGCCTGGGTCGGCGGCTGGGCGCTCACCCTCGCCGAGCTGGCCCGCGACACGCTCGCGACGGGGCGCGACGCGATCCTCGCCGTCCCCGACTACCGCGATCAGGAGCAGCTCGAACTCGCCCTCGCCGAGACCGTTCCGAGCGACGCGATGGTGCGCCTCGACGCCCGGCAGAAGGGCGCCGGGCGCTACGCCGCGTTCCTCAGCTGCCTCCGGCCCGGACCGCGGGTCGTCGTCGGCAACCGCTCCGTCCTGTACGCGCCCTCGTCCGCACTCGGCCTGATAGCGCTGTGGGACGACGGCGATCCGCTCTTCGCCGAGCCGCTCGCTCCGTACGCGCACGCCCGCGACGTGGCCCTGGTGCGCCAGGAGCAGAGCGGAGCAGGCCTGGTGCTGCTCGGCAACACCCGGACGGTCGACGTCGAGCGACTCGTCGAGATCGGCTTCGCCGCCGAGGTCGGGCCGCGCCCGTCGAGGCGACCGCACGTGGTGCCGACCGCCCAGCAGTCCGCGGCCGACGAGCACGACGCGGCGGCGCGCATCCCCTCCTCGGCCTGGCGCCAGGCGCGGGCGGGCCTCGACTCCGGTCCGGTGCTCGTCCAGGTCGCTCGGCCCGGCTACGCGCCGGTCGTCGCGTGCGCCCGCTGCCGCACGGTGGCGCGCTGCAACCGCTGCCAGGGTCCGCTCGGCGTCCACGCTGCCGGCGCCCGGCCGAGCTGCGGCTGGTGCGGGCTGATCGCAGCGGAGTGGACGTGCTCGGTCTGCGAGGCCACGACGCTCCGGCTGGTCACCCTCGGTGCCGGGCGCACCGCCGAGGAGCTCGGGCGCGCGTTCCCCGGGGCGAAGGTCGTCGTCGCCGACGGACAGCGGCCCGTTCTGACCCTCCCCGACGAGCCCGCGCTCGTCGTCGCCACCCGCGGAGCGGAGCCCCGAGCCGACGGCGGCTACCACGCCGTGCTCCTGCTCGACGGCGAGCGGATGCTCGCCCGCGAGAGCCTGCGGGTCGCCGACGACGCCCTGCGCACCTGGTCGAACGCCGCCGCGCTCGCCCGCCCCGGCGCCCCGGTGCTCCTGGTCGGCGTCGGCGGCCGTCTCGCCACCGCGCTCGCGACCTGGCGGCAGGCCGAGTACCTCCGCGGCGAGCTGGTCGAGCGCCGGGCGCTCCGCTTCCCGCCCGCGGTGCGGCTCGCGACCGTCAGCGGCGATGCGCACGCCGTCGCGGAGGCGCTCGAGACGCTCGACGAGGCGGATCGTCACGAGGTGCTCGGGCCGGTCGGCCTCGAGGACGGCTCCGTCCGGGCCATCGTGCGCTTCGACTACGCTCGCGGAGCAGAGGTGGCCGCCCGCCTGCGGGCCGCGGTCATCCGCAACGCCACCCGTCGCCGCCGCCCGCCGACCACGCCGGGCCGCTTCCGCCCGGCCCCCAAGCTCCGCGTGCGCCTCGACGATCCCGACATCCTCTGACCCCAGGAGCCCCTCGTGCGCCTCGTCTTCGCCGGCACGCCGGCCGCCGCCGTCCCGACCCTGCGCGCCCTCGACGCCTCCGAGCACGAGATCGTCGCGGTCGTGACGCGCGAGGACGCCCCGGTGGGCCGGAAGCGCGTGCTCACTCTGTCGCCGGTCGCCGCCGTCGCCGAGGAGCTCGGGCTGCCGTTGCTGCGGGCGAACCGGCTCGACGAGGCCGTCACCGACCGGATCGCGGCGCTCGAGCCCGACCTCGGCGTGATCGTCGCGTACGGCGGTCTCGTGCGGGCGCGCCTCCTGGCCGTGCCGCGACTCGGCTGGATCAACCTGCACTTCTCGCTGCTCCCGCGCTGGCGGGGTGCCGCGCCGGTGCAGCGCGCGCTGATGGCGGGGGAGTCGCCGATCGGCGCGAGCGTGTTCCAGCTGGTCGCCGAGCTCGACGCCGGCGACGTCTACGCCGAGATCTCGGAGGAGGTCGACGGCCGCTCGGCGGGCGAGCTGCTCGACGTGCTGGCCGACTCCGGCGCGGCTCTCACCGTCTCCGTCGTCGACGACCTCGCCGCGGGCCGCGCCGTCGCCGTGCCGCAGACCGGCGAGGTCACCCTCGCCCCCAAGCTCGACGTGACGGACGGGCGCTTGGACTGGAGCCGGTCGTCGTCGCAGGTCCTCGCCCTCGTCCGCGGAGTGACGCCCGAGCCCGGTGCCTCCACCTCGCTGGGCGACCTGCGGGTCAAGGTGCTCGCCCTGCGGGCGGTCGCCGAGGCGCCGCAGCTCGCCCAGGGGGAGGTGCGCCTCGACGTCGGCCGCGCGCTGGTCGGCACCGCCGACGGGGCCGTCGAGCTCGTGAGCGTCCAGCCGGCGGGCAAGAACCCGATGCCCGGCGCCGCGTGGGCGCGCGGCCTGCGCGAGAGCGCGGTGCTCGCGTGAGCGCCGTGGCACCCGCGCGCCAGGTCGCCTACGACGTCCTCCTCGCGGTGAGCGGCTCCGACGCCTACGCGAATCTCGTGCTGCCGGCGAGGATCCGCGCCGCGGGCCTCTCTCCCGCCGACGCCGGACTCGCGACCGAGCTCTGCTACGGCACACTGCGCCTCTCCGGCTACTACGACCGGGTCATCGCCCTGGCCGCGGGCCGCGCCGTCGACGCGATCGACGCGCCCGTGCTCGACGCCCTGCGGCTGGGCGTTCACCAGCTCCTGGGCACCCGCGTCGCCGCGCACGCCGCCGTCAACGAGAGCGTGGCGCTGGTCGCCGCGGGATCCTCGCGCGGCGCCGTCGCCTTCGCGAACGCGGTCCTGCGCGCGGTCTCGCGCTCGAGCGCCGAGGAGTGGGGCACCCGCGTCTCGACCGCCGCCACCTCCGGCGACGACCGCCTCGCCGCCCTGAGCTCGCACCCGGCCTGGATCGTGAAGGCCCTGCGCCGAGCCCTCGCCGCGGAGGGCGCGGCCGACGAGCTCGACGCGCTGCTCGCCTCCGACAACGCCGCCCCCCGGGTGAACCTGGTGGCGCTTCCCGGTCTCGCCGAGGCGGCCGAGCTGCCCGACGCCGAGGCCGACCGCTACTCGCCGGTGGGCCTGGTGAGCACCGGCGGCGATCCGGAGGCGTTCCCCGCCGTCCACGACGGCCGGGTCCGCGTGCAGGACGAGGGCTCGCAGCTGGCGGCCCTCGCCCTCTCCCGCGCGCGCCCGATCACCCCCGGCGAGCGCTGGCTCGACCTCTGCGCCGGCCCGGGCGGCAAGGCCGCGCTGCTCGCCGCGGAGGCGCGCGGCGGGGGAGCGACGCTCCTCGCCAACGAGGTGGTGCCGGCGCGAGCGGGTCTGGTGCGCCAGGCGCTGGCGGCCGTCGATCCGTCGGTCGAGGTGCGCGTCGGCGACGGCCGCGAGATCGGCCGCGAGCACTCGGGGGAGTTCGACCGCATCCTCCTCGACGCCCCGTGCACGGGTCTCGGCGCGCTGCGACGCCGTCCGGAGGCGCGCTGGCGCAAGTCGGCCGAGGATGTCGCGCAGCTGGCCGAGCTGCAGGGCGAGCTGCTCGACGCCGCACTCGAGGCGCTCGCACCGGGCGGACTGCTCGCCTACGTCACCTGCTCGCCGCACCTCGGCGAGACCCGTCGCGTCCTCGCGCTGGCCGAGGAGCGGCACCCGGGCGCGCTGGAGCTCGTCGACACCCCCGGGATCCTCCGGAGCGTCACCCGCGAGCCCCTCCCGCTCGGCGGGTCCGGCTCGCACGTCCAGCTCTGGCCGCACCGCCACGGCACCGACGCCATGTTCATCCAGATCCTGCGTCGCACCGACTCCTGACCCGCCCCGCGAGGGTCCCCGAGGATGAGGGAGCCGGGTCGCCCCGCCTAGGCTGGGAGTCATGCCCGCACGGATCAACCCCAGCATCCTGTCCGCCGACTTCGTCAACTTCGAGGCCGAGCTGCAGCGGATCTCGACGGCCGATCTGGTGCATGTCGACGTGATGGACAACCACTTCGTCCCGAACCTCACCTTCGGGCTGCCCATGGTGCAGCGCCTCCAGGAGGTGTCGCCGCGCCCGCTCGACGTGCACCTCATGATCGACGACCCCGACCGCTGGGCACCGGGCTACGCCGAGACGGGCGCCTACTCGGTCACCTTCCACGCCGAGGCCGCCCGCGACGCCGTCGCCCTGGCGCGCCGCCTCCGCGAGATCGGGTCGCGCGCGGGCATCGCCCTGAAGCCCGGCACCCCGGTCGACGACTACCTCGACCTGCTGCCCGAGTTCGACCAGGTGCTCGTGATGACGGTCGAGCCCGGCTTCGGCGGCCAGTCGTTCATGGCCGAGACGATGCCGAAGCTGCACGCGCTCCGCGCCGCGGTCGAGCGGACCGGGCTCGACGTCTGGCTCCAGGTCGACGGAGGGATCGCCCCCGGCACGATCGAGATCGCCGCCGAGGCGGGCGCCGACACCTTCGTCGCCGGCTCCGCCGTCTTCGGCGCCGATGACCCGGAGGCCGCCATCGCCGCCCTGCGCGACACCGCGACCGCGCACCTGCACCGGCACTGACCGGCCGGACGCTCCTGCAGACCGCACGTGCTCCTGCAGACCGCGCGCACCCCGCGCCGCCCCGCCACCCGCGGCGTATAGACTTCCCGGGTGAAAACTTTCGACGACCTCTTCGCCGAGCTGGGCGAGAAGGCCGCCGCCCGTCCCGCGGGCTCGGGCACCGTCCGCGAGCTCGACGCCGGGGTGCACTTCATCGGCAAGAAGATCGTCGAGGAGGCAGCCGAGGTCTGGATGGCCGCCGAGTACGAGGGCGACGAGCGCACGGCCGAGGAGATCTCGCAGCTGCTCTACCACCTGCAGGTGCTGATGCTGGCGAAGGGCCTGTCGACCGCCGACGTCTACCGGCATCTGTGAGCACCCTCTCGGGGGTGCGTCGTCGCTCGGCGCCGACGCGCCACCACGCTCCGCGCGCCGGGAGGCCCGCGCCCACCGATCCACCGTCGAGCTCTCGAGGACTCCCCGTGACCACCACCCCTCCCGCCGCGACCGCACTCCTGCGCGTGGCCGTGCCCAACAAGGGCTCCCTCTCCGAGACCGCCGGTCAGATGCTGGCCGAGGCCGGCTACGTCGGCCGTCGCGACCCCAAGGAGCTGCACGTCGTCGACGAGCGCAACGGGGTCGAGTTCTTCTACCTCCGCCCGCGCGACATCGCGACCTACGTGGGATCCGGCGCCCTCGATGTCGGAGTGACGGGGCGCGACCTGCTCATCGACTCCGGCTCCCAGGCGCGCGAGATCGCGAGCCTGGGCTTCGCGGACTCGACGTTCCGCTTCGCCGGCCCCGCCGGTCGCTACAGCTCGCTCGAGCAGATCGACGGCCTGCGCGTCGCGACCAGCTACCCCGGACTGGTCGGCGGCTTCCTCCGCGAGCACGGCGTCGAGGTCACCCTCATCCGCCTCGACGGAGCCGTCGAGTCGGCCATCCAGCTCGGTGTCGCGGACGTGATCGCCGACGTCGTCGAGACCGGCACCACGCTCCGCAAGGCGGGCCTCGAGATCTTCGGCCCGGTGATCCTCGACTCCACCGCCGTCCTGGTCTCCGCCGCGGGCGAGCCGGCGGGCATCCCCGTGCTGCTGCGGCGCCTGCAGGGCGTGCTCGTCGCGCGCGAGTACGTGCTGCTCGATTACGACTGCCCCGCGTCGCTCCTCGAGGAGGCCACGGCCATCGCTCCGGGCTTCGAGTCGCCGACCGTCTCGCCGCTGCACGACCCCGAGTGGCTGGCCGTCCGCGTCATGGTCACCCGTGCCGACATGAACCAGGTGATGGACCGCCTCTACGATCTGGGCGCCCGCGCGATCCTCGTCACATCGATCCACGCCGCTCGGCTCTAGGGAGGCGCCGTGAGCCTCGCCGTCCGCGTCATCCCCTGCCTCGACGTCGCCGCCGGGCGCGTGGTCAAGGGCGTCAACTTCCAGAACCTGCGCGATGCGGGAGACCCCGTCGAGCTCGCCCGCCTCTACTTCGAGCAGGGCGCCGACGAGCTGACCTTCCTCGACGTCACCGCCACGGTCGACGACCGCTCCACCACCTACGACGTCGTCCGCGCGACCGCCGAGCAGGTCTTCATCCCGCTGACGGTCGGCGGCGGTGTCCGCGGCGTCGACGACGTGTCGCGCCTGCTCGCTCACGGCGCCGACAAGGTCGGCGTCAACTCGGCCGCCATCGCCCGACCCGAGCTGATCGGCGAGATCGCCGACGTCTTCGGGGCGCAGGTGCTGGTGCTCTCGCTCGACGTGAAGCGGAGTGACGCGGCCGCGTCGGGCTTCGTCGTCACGACCCACGGCGGTCGCCGCGAGACCGACCTCGACGCTCTCGCCTGGGCGAGCGAGGCCGTCGAGCGCGGCGCGGGCGAGCTGCTGGTCAACTCCATCGACGCCGACGGCACCAAGCAGGGCTTCGACCTCGAGCTCATCGCCGCCGTGCGCGAGCTGAGCACTGTCCCGGTGATCGCCTCCGGAGGCGCCGGCGCCGTCGACCACTTCGCCCCCGCCATCGAGGCCGGCGCCGACGCCGTGCTCGCCGCCTCCGTCTTCCACAATCGCGAGCTCACGATCGGCGACGTGAAGCGCGCCCTCGACGACTCCGGGATCGAGATCCGCCGATGACCCCCGCCGCCCTCGCCGAGGTCCTCGACCGCGCGAGCTTCGACCCGAGCGGCCTGCTGCCCGCGATCATCCAGCAGCACGACACCCGCGAGGTGCTGATGATGGGCTGGATGGACCGCGAGGCCCTCCGCCGCACCCTGACCGAGGGGCGCGTGACGTTCTGGTCGCGCTCCCGCCGGGAGTACTGGCGCAAGGGCGACACCTCCGGCCACGCCCAGTACGTGCGGGGCGCCGCGCTCGACTGCGACGCCGACACCCTCCTCGTGCAGGTCGAGCAGATCGGTGCGGCCTGCCACACGGGAGCGCACGCCTGCTTCGACGTCGACCCGCTCGATCCGGTCGCCGACCTCCGGCCGAGGGAGTGAGCGCATGACCGGTCGGCGCCTGAAGTCCTCGGTGATCCTCGGGATCGTCCTGCTGGCGGCGCTCGAGCTCACCTCCTCGACCCAGACCTGGTTCACCCTCACCCTCGCCGCGACCGTCGGCGACGGCACGCCCCTCGCCGTCGTCGGCACGGTCGCCGCCCCCGCTCTCTCGGCCCTCGCGCTGGCCGGCCTGGCACTGGCCGCCGCGCTCGCCATCGCCGGGCCCGCCTTCCGGGTGGTCCTCGGCGTGCTGCAGGTCGTCCTCGGCGGATCGGTCGTGCTGGCCGCGTCGACCGCGCTCGGCGACCCGGTGCGGGCGGGGTCGTCGCTCGTCACGAACGCGACGGCGATCGCCGGGCAGGAGTCGGTCGCCGCGCTCGTCGACTCGTCCGGCTCGACCGCCTGGCCGATCGTCGCCCTCGTGGCCGGAGTGGTGACCGCGGTCCTCGGCGTCGTGGTCATCGCGACGGTCCGCCGCTGGCCCGGCGCGAAGAAGAAGCGCGCCTCGCGATTCGAGCCGGCCGACGGCTACGGGCACGGCGCGTCGACCGTCGAGACCGAGGAGGGCAGCATCGACCCGGTCGTCTCCTGGGACGAGCTGTCGCGCGGCGACGACCCCACCTCCGCCCGCTGAGGACCCCTGCACCGGCGGGGCCGCTCAGGCACCGCACGCTAGACTGCTGGGGTCCCGATGCACGTCCAGGAGGAGACCCATGAGCACCGAGCACGACGACGACAACCACGGCCACTCGCCCGCAGCGTGGACGGCCATCGTCATCATGCTGGTCGGGTTCACGATCGGCACCGTCGCCTTCTTCTTCGATCAGGCGATCGTCGTGTGGCTCTCCGCCGGCCTCGTCGTCGTGGGCCTGCTCGTCGGCGTCGTGATGGCCCGGCTGGGCTACGGCGTCAACGGAGCCAAGGCCAACCCGAAGGCGCGCGCGTAGAGTGCTGACCGATCTGACCGCCGGCGCCCTGGCCGATGCGGCCCGCCGCCGCGAGAGCGTCCCCCTCGCCGTCGTCGAGCGCCGCGCCTCGGAGCGTCCGCCCGCCCTCGACGCGCTGGCCGCCCTCGCTCCCGCCGAGCGGGTGCGGATCATCGCCGAGGTGAAGCGCTCCAGCCCCTCGCGCGGCGCACTGGCCGAGATCCCCGATCCCGCGCACCTCGCCGCGCAGTACGAGCTCGGCGGAGCGGGCGCCATCAGCGTCCTCACCGAGGAGCGCCGGTTCAAGGGCTCGCTTGCCGACCTCGAGGCCGTGCGCGCCCGCGTGTCCGTCCCCGTCCTCCGCAAGGACTTCATCGCCGAGCCCTACCAGGTGCTCGAGGCGCGGGCCGCGGGGGCCGACCTCGTCCTCCTGATCGTGGCGGCGCTCGAGCAGAGCGTGCTGCGCGAGCTGCACGGGCTCGTGCTCGAGCTGGGCATGACGCCGCTGGTCGAGACGCACTCGGGCGAGGAGCTCGCCCGGGCGGCCGATCTCGGCGCCCGCCTCATCGGCGTGAACGCCCGCGATCTCTCGACGTTCGAGCTCGACCGCGACCTCTTCGGCCGACTCGCCGACCGCTTCCCCGCCGACGCCGTGAAGGTGGCCGAGTCGGCCGTCCTCTCGGCCGACGACGTCGCCCACTACCGCCGCTCCGGCGCCGACGTCGTCCTCGTCGGCGAGGCCCTCGTCACCGGCGGCGACCCCGTCTCGACCCTCGACTCCTTCCTGCGCGCGGGCGACCTCCCCGGCGTGCAGGCACCCAACTGATAGGCGGCACTGCCATGGCACTCCGGGATGAACTCGGTCCCTACTTCGGCGACTTCGGCGGACGCTACGTCCCCGAGTCCCTCGTGGAGGCCCTCGACGAACTGAGCGCCGAGTACGACCGCACCAAGGTCGACCCCGCGTTCCAGGCGGAGCTCATGGAGCTGCACCGCAGCTACACGGGCCGCCCCTCGATCATCACCGAGGTGCCGCGCTTCGCCGAGCACGCCGGCGGCGCACGGATCATCCTCAAGCGCGAGGACCTCAACCACACCGGCTCGCACAAGATCAACAACGTGCTCGGCCAGGCGCTGCTGACCAAGCGCATCGGCAAGACCCGGGTGATCGCCGAGACCGGCGCCGGTCAGCACGGTGTCGCGGCCGCCACCGCCGCGGCCCTCTTCGGGCTCGACTGCGTCGTCTACATGGGCGAGGTCGACACCGAGCGCCAGGCGCTCAACGTCGCGCGGATGCGCCTGCTCGGCGCCGAGGTCGTCTCGGTGACGACCGGCTCGCGGACGCTCAAGGACGCGATCAACGACGCGATGCGCGACTGGGTCACCAACGTCGAGACGACCAACTACATCTTCGGCACCGTCGCGGGCCCGCACCCGTTCCCCGCCCTCGTGCGCGACTTCCAGAAGATCATCGGCGAGGAGGCGCGCGAGCAGGTCCTCGAGCTCACCGGCTCGCTGCCCACCGCGGTCACCGCCTGCGTCGGCGGCGGCTCGAACGCGATGGGCATCTTCCACGCCTTCCTCGACGACCCCGAGGTGCGCCTCGTCGGCTTCGAGGCCGGCGGCGACGGAGTCGACACCCCGCGTCACGCGGCGACCATCAGCAAGGGCCGCCCCGGCGTCCTGCACGGCGCCCGCACCTTCCTCCTGCAGGACGAGGACGGCCAGACCACCGAGTCGCACTCGATCTCGGCCGGTCTCGACTACCCGGGCGTCGGCCCCGAGCACTCCTGGCTCGCGAGCATCGGCCGCGCCGACTACCGCGCCGTCACCGACGCCGCCGCGATGGACGCCCTGATGCTGCTCAGCCGCACCGAGGGGATCATCCCCGCCATCGAGTCCGCGCACGCCCTCGCCGGCACGCTCGAGCTCGGTCGCGAGCTCGGCCCCGAGGCGACCATCCTGGTCAACCTGAGCGGTCGCGGCGACAAGGACATGACCACGGCCGCGCACTACTTCGGCCTGATGGACCAGGGCGCGGTGCAGTCGTGAGCGGCATCGGACCGAGCGTCGCCGAGACCGTCCGCCGGCGGAACGTCGAGGCGGCGGGCGCCCTGATCGGCTACCTGCCCGTCGGCTTCCCCGATCTGGCGACGAGCATCGACGCGGCGGTCGCCCTGGCCGAGAACGGCGTCGACGCGATCGAGCTCGGCCTGCCCTACTCCGACCCCGTGATGGACGGCCCGGTCATCCAGGAGGCGACCCAGGCCGCGATCGCCGGAGGGTTCCGCCTGCGACACGGGTTCGAGGCCGTCCGCGAGATCCGTGCCCGCGTCGACGTGCCCGTCCTCGTGATGACCTACTACAACCCGGTGCTGCAGTACGGCGTCGAGCGGTTCGCGACCGACCTCGCGGAGGCCGGCGGCTCGGGGCTCATCACCCCCGACCTCATTCCCGACGAGGGTGCGGAGTGGATCGCCGTCTCCGAGCGCCTCGGACTCGACCGCGTGTTCCTCGCCGCCCCCTCCTCGACCGACGAGCGCCTGCGCCAGGCCGTCGGCCAGAGCCGCGGATTCGTCTACGCCGTCTCGACGATGGGCATCACCGGCGCCCGCGCCGATGTCGACCGCGCCGCCCGGACCCTCGTCGACCGGCTGCGCGCGGCCGGCTCCGAGAGCGCCTGCGTCGGAGTCGGCGTCTCGACCGGCGCGCAGGTCGCCGAGATCCTCGCCTACGCCGACGGCGCCATCGTCGGCTCGGCGCTCGTCCGCGCGCTCGCCTCCGGGGGAGTGGACGCGGTCGCCGAGACCGCGCGGGGCCTCGCCGAGGGCACGCGCGCCGCATCCGCTCGCTGACGAGCTCCCACTACACTCGGGATGCCCACCGGGCGCGCTGTCGTCGCGCCCGCGGGCATCCCTCCTTCGAAAGGTCGACCTGACGGTGTCCCTCCCGCTGAGCATCCCGAGCCCGCCCGAGGCGTGGAGACAGTACGACTTCTCCATCGGGACCTTCACGTTCTCGATCCACGCCTACGCGCTGTGCATCCTCCTCGGCATCGTCGCCGCCACGATCATGACGAACCGGCGCCTGGTGCGCCGCGGCGCCGAGCCGTGGGTCGTGCTCGACATCATCATCTGGGCGGTCCCGCTCGGCATCGTCGGAGCGCGGGTCTTCCACGTGCTCACCCACCCCGGCGACTACTTCTACGCGGGCGCCGACCCGTGGGAGGTCATCCGGATCTGGAACGGCGGCAACGCGATCTTCGGCGGCCTGATCGGCGGTGCCGTCGGCGCCTGGATCGGCTGCCGGTGGACGGGAGTCCGGTTCTGGACCTTCGCCGACGCCCTCGCGCCCGGCATGCTCGCGGCGCAGGCGCTCGGCCGCATCGGGAACTGGTTCAACGCCGAGCTGTTCGGCCTGCCGACGACGCTTCCCTGGGGTCTCGAGATCTCGTCCGACAACCCGGCGTTCCCGAAGGGCCTCCCCGAGGGGACGCTCTTCCACCCCACGTTCCTCTACGAGATCGTGTGGAACGTCGTCGGCATCGCCGTCATCCTGCTGCTCGAGCGCAAGTTCAGGCTGCAGTGGGGCACCGTGTTCGGCACCTACCTGATCTGGTACGGGGTCGGCCGCATCTGGTTCGAGTCGATCCGCATCGACCCCAGCGAGGTCTTCTGGGGCATCCGGACCAACGTCTGGGCCGCGCTGATCGCCGTGGTGATCGGGCTCGTCCTGATCGAGATCCAGCGCCGCGAGCACCCAGGAGGCGAGCCCTCCGCCTACCGCCCCGGCCGCGAGTGGACGCCCGCCCCGGCTGCGGTAGAATTCGAGGACGTCGACTCCGACCCGACGCACGCCACCACTGCCGACTCCGGCGACGACGCCGAGACGACGACGGTCTCCCGCACCTGAGGGAGGCCACGGGTCCGCCCGTGACCGCCCCGAGGGTGCCCGACGATCGCTCGATCATCACGCGGGGCCGACGCCACAAGCGCTGCCACCCGGACGTGATCGATCGGGCGCCCGATCACCCTGCACGCGCCCACGGCGCTCGATCCCTCGGCACTCGCTCCCACTGAGCTCGACCCACCCGACGTGACAGCCACCTCCGTCACTTCGCAGACACGGCCCTCCCGATCGGGGAGCCGCACCTCCCTCACCACCGCGGGCCAGCGACGTCCCGATCCGCCACAACTCTCGTGAAGACGGTTCCCATGGCACCTGCCCAGCACTCGCCCCGCGTCTCCTCCCTGCCGTTCCTCGGCGCCCCGGCGGCCCAGGGGATGTACGACCCGTCGGCCGAGAAGGACGCCTGCGGCCTCGCGATGGTCGCCACCATGCGCGGCACCGCCGGCCACGACATCATCGACCTCGCCCTCGAGGCGCTGCGGCACCTCGAGCACCGCGGCGCCGTCGGCTCCGACGCCGGCACCGGCGACGGCGCGGGCATCATCACCCAGATCCCCGACGAGTTCCTGCGCGCCGTGGCGCCGTTCGAGCTCCCCGCCCTCGGGCAGTACGCCGTCGGCAACGCGTTCCTGCCGGTCGACGTCTTCGAGCGCGAGCGCGTCAAGTCGACGATCGCCGAGATCGCCCGGGAGGAGAACCTCTCGGTGCTCGGCTGGCGCTCCGTCCCGGTCCAGCCGGACGAGATCGGCACCCTGGCCCGCGCCGCGATGCCCGCGATCGAGCAGCTCTACGTCACGAGCGACCTCACCGACGACACCGGGGTCCCGCTCGCCTCGGTGCGCCTGGACCGGTTGACCTTCCGCCTCCGCAAGCGCGTCGAGCGCGAGCTCGAGGTCTACTTCATGTCGCTCTCGAGCCGCACGATGGTCTACAAGGGCATGGTGACGACGCTCCAGCTGGAGCCGTTCTACCCCGACCTCTCGGACGAGCGCTTCGCCTCGAAGCTCGCCCTCGTGCACTCGCGCTACTCGACCAACACCTTCCCGTCGTGGCCGCTCGCGCAGCCGTTCCGGATGATCGCGCACAACGGCGAGATCAACACGGTGCAGGGCAACCGCAACTGGATGCGCGCGCGCCAGTCGCAGTTGAAGAGCGCCGCCCTCGGCGACCTCTCGCCGCTGTTCCCGATCGTCTCGCCCGGGCGCAGCGACTCCGCCTCGTTCGACGAGACCGTCGAGCTGCTGAACCTCGCCGGTCGCTCGCTGCCGCACGCGATCATGATGATGGTGCCGGAGGCGTGGGAGAACCAGGCCGCCGCCATCGACCAGAAGCGCCGCGCGTTCTACGAGTACCACTCGATGCTCATGGAGCCGTGGGACGGCCCGGCCGCGATCGTCTTCACCGACGGCGAGCTCGTCGGCGCGACCCTCGACCGCAACGGCCTGCGCCCCGGGCGCTACGTCGTCACCGACGACGGCCTCGTCGTGCTCGCCAGCGAGATCGGCGTGCTCGACATCGACCCCGCGAAGATCGTCCGGAAGGGCCGCCTCCAGCCGGGGCGCATGTTCCTGGTCGACACCGAGCAGGGCCGCCTCGTCGAGGACGAGGAGATCAAGGCGCAGCTCGCCGACTCCGCTCCGTTCGAGGAGTGGCTCGACAAGGGCCGCATCAACCTCAAGGACCTGCCCGAGCGCGAGCACATCGTGCACACTCCGGCGTCCGTCAACCGCCGCCAGCGCACCTTCGGCTACACCGAGGAGGAGGTCCGCCTCCTCCTGCTGCCGATGGCGAAGGCCGGGGCCGAGCCGCTCGGCGCCATGGGCTCCGACACTCCCGTCGCGGTGCTGTCGAAGCGGCCGCGCCTCCTGTTCGACTACTTCACGCAGGCGTTCGCGCAGGTCACCAACCCGCCGCTCGACTCGATCCGCGAGGAGGTCGTCACCTCGCTGCGCCTCGGTCTCGGCCCGGAGCGCAACCTGCTCTCCTCCGGGGCGGAGCACGCCCGCCAGGTCGTCCTCGACTTCCCGGTGATCGACAACGACGAGCTCGCCAAGATCCAGCACATCGCGCCGCGCCCGCTCAGTCACATCACCACGACGATCCGCGGGCTCTACCGCGTCGACGCGGGCCCCCGCGCCATGCAGGACCGCATCGACGAGATGTGCAGCGAGGCCGACGAGGCCATCGCGGCCGGCGCGCAGTTCCTCGTGCTGTCCGACCGCGACTCCACGAAGGACCTGGCGCCGATCCCGTCGCTGCTCATGCTCGCGGCCGTGCACCACCACCTGATCCGCACCGAGAACCGGATGCGCGTCGGGCTGGTCGTCGAGGCCGGCGACGTCCGCGAGGTGCACCACGTCGCCACGCTGATCGGCTACGGCGCCTCCGCGGTCAACCCGTACCTCGCGATGGAGACGTGCGAGGACCTGGTGCGCAGCGGCATGCTCTCGGACATCTCGCCCGAGAAGGCCGTCAAGAACGTGATCAAGGCGCTCGGCAAGGGCGTGCTCAAGATCATGTCGAAGATGGGCATCTCGACGGTGTCGAGCTACGCGGGCGCGCAGACCTTCGAGGCCGTCGGGCTCAGCCAGCAGTTCGTCGACCAGTACTTCACCGGCACCGTCTCGAAGCTCGGCGGCATCGGGATCGACGTGGTCGCCGAGGAGAACGCCGCGCGCCACCGCGCCGCCTACCCGGAGGACGGCGCGATCATCGCGCACGAGCGCCTCGCGGTCGGCGGCGAGTACCAGTGGCGCCGCGACGGAGCCCCGCACCTGTTCAACCCGGACACGGTGTTCCGCCTGCAGCACTCCACCCGCAACCGCCGCTACGACGTGTTCCGCGAGTACACCAAGATGGTCGACGACCAGTCGACCTCGCTGATGACCCTCCGCGGCATGTTCGCGCTCGACACCGCGGGCCGCACGCCCGTCCCGATCGACGAGGTCGAGCCGGTCGAGTCGATCGTCAAGCGCTTCTCGACGGGAGCGATGAGCTACGGCTCGATCTCCCCGGAGGCGCACGAGACGCTGGCCATCGCGATGAACCGCCTCGGCGGCAAGTCGAACACCGGTGAGGGCGGCGAGGACACCGAGCGCCTGCTCGACCCCGAGCGCCGCTCCGCGATCAAGCAGGTCGCCTCCGGGCGCTTCGGCGTCACGAGCATGTACCTGACGCACGCCGACGACATCCAGATCAAGCTCGCCCAGGGCGCCAAGCCCGGCGAGGGCGGTCAGCTGCCGCCGACGAAGGTCTACCCGTGGATCGCGCGCACCCGCCACGCGACAGCGGGCGTCGGGCTCATCTCGCCGCCTCCGCACCACGACATCTACTCGATCGAAGACCTGAAGCAGCTGATCTTCGACCTGAAGCGGGCGAACCCGTCGGCGCGCATCCACGCCAAGCTGGTCAGCCAGTCGGGCATCGGAGCGGTCGCCGCCGGCACCGCGAAGGCCCTCGCCGACGTCATCCTGGTCTCCGGCCACGACGGCGGCACCGGCGCGAGCCCCGTGAACTCGCTCAAGCACGCCGGCACCCCCTGGGAGCTGGGCCTCGCCGAGACGCAGCAGACGCTGATGCTCAACGGCATGCGCGACCGCGTCGTGGTGCAGGTGGACGGTCAGATGAAGACCGGCCGCGACGTCGTGATCGGGGCGCTCCTGGGCGCCGAGGAGTTCGGCTTCGCGACGGCTCCGCTGATCGTCGAGGGCTGCATCATGATGCGCGTCTGCCACCTCGACACCTGTCCGGTGGGCGTCGCGACCCAGAACCCGGAGCTGCGCAAGCGCTTCTCGGGCAAGCCCGAGTTCGTCGTCAACTTCTTCGAGTTCATCGCGCAGGAGGTGCGCGAGTACCTCGCGCAGCTCGGCTTCCGCAGCATCGACGAGATCGTCGGCCACCGCGAGCTGCTCGACGTCAACCAGGCGATCGAGCACTGGAAGGCGAGCGGTCTCGACCTCACGCCGATCCTCGTGGGCCCCGTCTTCTCGGCGGAGGAGCCGCGCCGGCACGGCCGCGCCCAGCAGCACGAGCTCGAGCACCACTTCGACAACGAGCTGATCCGGCTCTCGGCGAACGTGCTCGACCACCGCGGCACGGTCGTGATCGAGCGCGAGATCAAGAACACCGAGCGGGCGGTCGGCACGATGCTCGGTCACGAGGTGACCGTCCGCTACGGCGAGAACGGCCTGCCCGCCGACTCGATCACGGTGCTCCTCACGGGGTCCGCCGGTCAGTCGCTCGGCGCCTTCCTCCCCGCGGGGATCACGCTGCGCCTCGAGGGCGACTCGAACGACTACGTCGGCAAGGGACTCTCGGGCGGACAGATCGTGGTGCGCCCCGACCGGCGCAGCACCTTCGACGCCTCGACCAACGTGATCGCGGGCAACGTCATCGGCTACGGGGCGACCCAGGGCACGATGTTCATCCGCGGCATGGTCGGCGAGCGCTTCCTGGTCCGCAACTCCGGAGCGACCGCGGTCGTCGAAGGGGTGGGCGACCACGCGCTCGAGTACATGACCGGCGGTCTCGCGGTGATCCTCGGGGCGACCGGGCGCAACCTCGGCGCGGGCATGTCCGGCGGCACGGCGTACATCCACGACCTGCAGCGCGAGCTCGTGAATCGCGACGCTCTCGCCTCGGGCGAGCTGACGCTGTCCGAGCTCGGCAGCGCCGACGTCGAGATCCTCCGTGATCTCCTCGAGCGGCACGTGGCCGAGACCGAGTCGACCCTGGCCCAGGGGATGCTCGACGATTTCGACGGAACCGTCTCGCGTTTCGTCAAAGTACTGCCCCGCGACTTCGCCGCCGTGCTCGCCACGCGCGCATCGGCGGTCGAGGAGGGGCTCGACCCCGATGGCGACATCGTCTGGGGACGGATTCTGGAGGTGACCGGTGGCTGATCCCAAGGGGTTCCTGAAGGTGCAGGACCGGGAGCTGCCCAAGCGGCGCCCCGTGTCCGTCCGCCTGATGGACTGGAAGGAGGTCTACGAGCAGGGCGACTCCGCCGTCCTGCGTCGGCAGGCCGGCCGCTGCATGGACTGCGGCATCCCGTTCTGCCACAAGGGCTGCCCGCTCGGCAACCTGATCCCCGAGTGGAACGACCTGATGTGGCGCGGCGAGGGCCGCCAGGCCATCGAGCGCCTGCACGCGACGAACAACTTCCCGGAGTTCACGGGTCGGCTGTGCCCCGCGCCGTGCGAGTCGTCGTGCGTGCTGGGCATCAATCAGCCCGCGGTCACGATCAAGCAGATCGAGGTCTCCATCATCGATCAGGCCTTCGGCAACGACTGGGTGCAGCCGCACCCGCCCGAGCGCCTGACCGGCAAGACGGTCGCCGTCGTCGGCTCGGGGCCGGCCGGTCTCGCCGCCGCGCAGCAGCTCACCCGCGCCGGGCACACCGTCGCGGTCTACGAGCGCGACGACCGCATCGGCGGACTCCTGCGCTACGGGATCCCCGACTTCAAGATGGAGAAGAAGCACCTCGAGCTGCGTCTGAACCAGATGAAGGCCGAGGGCACCCGGTTCCGCGCCGGAGTCGACATCGGCTCCGACATCACGTGGGACGACCTGCGTGCGCGCTACGACGCCGTCGTGGTCGCGACCGGCGCCCTCGTGCCGCGGGATCTGCCGATCCCCGGTCGCGACCTCTCCGGCGTCCACTTCGCCATGGAGTACCTGGTGCAGTCGAATCACGCCATCGCCGGCGACCGCGTCTTCGAGCAGATCTCGGCCGAGGGCAAGCATGTCGTCGTCCTCGGCGGAGGCGACACCGGCGCGGACTGCATCGGCACCGCGCACCGCCAGAAGGCCGCCTCGGTCACCAACCTGGCGATCGGCAAGCAGCCGCCGTCGGAGCGTCCCGAGGGCCAGCCCTGGCCGATGGACCCGACGGTGTTCGAGGTCTCGAGCGCCCACGAGGAGGGCGGGGAGCGGATGTTCCTCGCCTCGACCGTGGAGTTCCTCTCCAACGAGGTCGGCGAGGTCCGCGCGGTGCGCGTGGCCGAGACCGAGTACCTCGACGGGCGCCGCGTCCCCAAGGCCGGCACCGAGCGCGAGATCCCGGCCGATCTGGTCCTGCTCGCCCTGGGCTTCACCGGCCCCGAGTCGCACCATCTCGCGGGCCAGCTCGCCGTGCCCTTCACCGAGCGCGGCAACGTCGACCGCGGAGCGAACTTCGAGACCAGCGTCCCCGGCGTGTTCGTCGCCGGAGACGCGGGTCGCGGACAGTCCCTGATCGTCTGGGCGATCGCCGAGGGCCGCTCCGTCGCTGCCGAGGTCGACCGCTACCTCGAGGGCAGCACCCAGCTCCCCGCACCCGTCGGGCCCAACGACCGCGGCTTCACGCTGTAGTCGCAGGGACGCGATAGTCTCTGGCCGCCAGCAATCCCTGCTCACCCTCCCCGCTAACGACGCGCCTCCGGGCGCAGAACAACGGAGCACCCCCTCAATGAGACGAGCGAAAATCGTCGCCACCCTCGGCCCGGCAACGTCCTCGTACGAGACCATTCGTGCGATCATCGACGCCGGCGTGGACGTGTGCCGCATGAACCTCAGCCACGGCAGCTACGACGTGCACGAGGCGATCTACCGGATCGTCCGCCAGGCGGCCGACGACGCCGGCCGCGCCGTCGCGATCCTCGTCGACCTCCAGGGTCCGAAGATCCGCCTGGGCAAGTTCGAGGGCGGACCGTACCCGCTCGCCGAGGGCGACGTCTTCACCATCACCACCGAGGAGGTCCTCGGCACCAAGGAGCTCTCGGGCACCACGTTCAAGGGCCTCCCCGACGACGTGAACCCGGGCGACATGCTGCTCATCGACGACGGCAAGGTCGCTGTCCGCGTCACCGCCGTCGACGGCCCGCGCGTCATCACCGAGTGCGTCGTCCCCGGCAACATCTCGAACAACAAGGGCATCAACCTGCCCGGAGTCGCGGTCAACGTCCCCGCCCTCTCGCAGAAGGACGAGGACGACCTCCGCTGGGGCATCCGCCTCGGCGCCGACATCATCGCGCTGTCCTTCGTGCGCAACGCCAGCGACATCGTCCGCGTGCACGAGATCATGGCGGAGGAGGGCCGCAAGGCTCCCGTCATCGCCAAGATCGAGAAGCCGCAGGCCGTCGACAACCTGCAGGAGATCATCGACGTCTTCGACGGCATCATGGTCGCCCGCGGCGACCTCGGCGTCGAGCTGCCCCTCGAGGCCGTCCCGATCGTGCAGAAGCGCGCCGTCGAGCTCGCCCGCCGCTGGGCCAAGCCCGTCATCGTAGCGACCCAGATGCTCGAGTCGATGATCGAGAGCCCGCGCCCCACCCGCGCTGAGGCCTCCGACGTCGCGAACGCGATCCTCGACGGCGCCGACGCGGTCATGCTCTCGGGCGAGACCAGCGTCGGAGCCTGGCCGGTCGTCACCGTCCAGACCATGGCCCGCATCGTCGAATCGACCGAGGAGCACGGGCTCGAGCGGATCCCCCCGCTCGGCAGCAAGCCGCGCACCCAGGGCGGATCGGTCACGCTGGCCGCCGCCGAGGTCGCCGAGTTCGTCGAGGCCAAGTTCCTCTGCGTGTTCACCGAGTCGGGCGACTCCGTCCGCCGCATGACCCGCCTGCGCCACGGCATCCCGATCATCGGGTTCACGCCCGAGCCGGCGGTCCGCCGCCGCATGGCGCTCAACTGGGGCGTCCAGTCCTTCGTGACGCCGCGGGTGAACCACACCGACGCGATGTTCGCGCAGGTCGACGAGGTGCTGCTGCGCGAAGGACTCGCCCAGCCCGGCGAGACCGTCGTCGTCGTCTCCGGATCCCCTCCCGGCCGCGCCGGCACCACCAACGACATGCGCGTGCACGTCGTCGGCTCCTCCACCTCGGACAAGCCCGTGGAGAACTGGGACCACTGAGTTCCTGCAGAGGCCCGGTCGCGTTGCGGCCGGGCCTTTGTCGACGGGCTCCTCGCTGCGCTCGTCGCCCGTCGCGCGGTCGGCTTCCGCGGGTGGTCGCGGTGGGGGAGCGTGTCGCGTTCCGGGTACGATGATCCGCTGTCACGCGGATCGCCGGTGACCCTGCGGAGGGTTCGACTGGATTGCAGGCCTCCGTTCTCGGCTCGGCAGCTGCGCTGCGAGGCCGCTCGGCGCGCATGCCGGGGACAACGTGCGTACCCGCTCGCCGCGCGCGAGCATGCTGGTCGAGCAGCCGCCGGAGGCGGCGTATCGGGACCCACCACCGTCAGTCGTGCGGGAAGCCACGTGCCTGCTCGCCTGCACGTGTCGCTCGCATGCATGCTGGTCGAGTAGCCGCCGAAGGCGGCGTATCGAGACCGATCTCCGTACGGGCATCGGTCTCCTGTGGGTGCTGCTGGTGCCGCCGCCGCCAGGGGCATGACGACGCCCGCGTCGTCCCCGGAGGCGCCGTGTCCGGGGGTGCGTCGGGCCCGCGCTAGCGTGGGCGCATGCGACTCGGCGTGCTCGACATCGGCTCCAACACGGTCCACCTGCTGCTGGTCGACGCGCATCCGGGAGCGCGGCCCGTGCCGTACCGGTCGCACAAGCGCAGCCTCGCGCTGGTCGCGTACCTCGACTCCGCCGGTGACATCACCGAGGAGGGGCAGCGCGAGCTGATCTCGTTCGTGGCGGAGGCGCACGAGGTCGCCCGCGCCCACCGGGCGGAGGATCTGCTCGCCTTCGCGACGTCCGCGATCCGCGAGGCGGGCAACGGCGCGGCGGTCCTCGACCGCGTGCGCGCCGAGACCGGGGTGCACCTCCAGGAGCTCGGCGGCGAGGCCGAGGCCTCCGCGACGTTCCTCGCGGTCCGCCGCTGGTTCGGCTGGGGCGCCGGGTCGATCCTCGACCTCGACATCGGCGGCGGGTCCTTCGAGCTGTCGCAAGGCGTCGACGAGGTCCCCGAGCTCGCCGTGTCCGTCCCGCTCGGTGCCGGTCGCGTCACCCGCGATCTCCTGGTCGGCGATCCGGCGTCGGCCACCAGCGTCAAGGCGGCCCGCCGTCACGCCCGCGAGATCCTGGCGGAGCCGGTGCGCGCCTTCCTCGCCCTCGGCCGCCCCGATCTGGTCGCCGGCACCTCGAAGACGTTCCGCTCGCTGGCGCGGATCGCGGGCGCCGCTCCGAGCGCGGCCGGCCCGCTCGCCCGCCGCGAGCTGCACCTCATCGATCTCCGGCTGTGGTCCTCGCGCCTGGCTGCGATCAGCGCCGCCGATCGCTCAGCGCTGCCCGGCGTCTCGGTCCTCCGTGCGCCGCAGCTCCTGGCCGGCGCTCTCGTCGCTGAGGCGGCGATGGACGCGCTCGGCGTCGAGAAGCTCGTCATCTGCCCCTGGGCGACGCGCGAGGGGCTGATCATCCGGCGCTTCGAGCTCCTCGACGCCCGGCTGCAGCGCGAGGACCTTCAGGCCAGCGTGATGCTGTAGGCGAAGGCGCGCTGCTCGCCCGGCTGCAGCACGAACTGGCCGGGCTTGTCGAGGATGTCGCCGTCCCACCCCGCCGGGGTCGGGATGCTACGCCACGGCTCGATGCAGACGAACGGCGCCCCGACCGGCTTCCACACGCCGACGACGTCGAAGTCGCCGGAGTCCACCTCGATCGTGCGCGCACCGTCGGCCTCGAGCCGGAGCGTCCTGCGGCGCGGCTCGTCGAAGATCATCACGCCCTCCTCGAAGTGCGCATCGTCGACGGTGAGCACTCCGTCCTCGAGCGGTGCCGGGTGCCGCTCGTCGAGCAGCAGGTTCTCGGGCGCGCGGCGGAACCCCTCCGGCTCCGCCTGAGCGAAGCTGATGCGGTGCCCGCCGGTCGCCCCCGGCAGCGGAAGCGCGAACGCCGGGTGGTTGCCGACGGAGGCGCCGAGCGGACCCGTGCCGCGGTTCTCCACCGTCTGCGTGATCCGCACGCTCGAGCCGGTGACGGCGTAGGCGATCAGCAGCGTCCAGTCGAACGGGAACACCGCGCGGGTGGCGTCGTCGCTCCGCAGTCGGAACACGGCCTCGTCGCCCGAGACGCCGGCCAGCTCGAAGACGCGGTCGCGGGCGATGCCGTGCTGGCCCATCCGGTGGTCGACGCCGTCGTGGTGCAGAGTGTCGCCCGGCAGGCGCCCGATGATCGGGAAGAGGACCGGGGCGTGCCGGCGCCACTCCGGGCCGGCCTGCCAGAGGTACTCCCGGCCGGCGTCGTCGCGGAGGGAGGTCATCTCGGCGCCCGCGGTGGTCAGGGCGACGCGGAGTCCGCCTCCGCCGATCGCGAGGACAGTGGGTTCGGGGGAGTCGCTGCTGGTCATGCTCCGATTCTGCCCCCCTCCCGCCGCGGGACGGCCGTGTCGGAGGGTCGTGACAGCATGGACCGGTGCCTCCCGAAGCGTCCTCCTCCGCGTCCTGGCGCGCCCGCGTCGGCGAGCTCAGCGGGGGAGCCGCGGCCGAGAGCACCGGGCCGCTCACGCCGATCGGGCTGCAGTTCGAGCTGCGCCGCCTCGTGCGCCGGGCGGACGACCCCTGGCGCGCCCCGGCGAGCGAGCGGGTCGTCGCCACGGGCTACGACGCCGCCGACCGCGACGACCACCGCCTCGCGACCCGGCCGGTCGTCGCCGGGCGCGGGGGAGCGTGGAACCGGACGACCCTCACCTGGAAGTCGCTGAACCACCAGACCCACCGGCTCTCCCTCGATCCCTCGCACCAGCGCTGGTTCGCGGAGTTCGCCGCGCTGCACCGCGCGACCCGGACGGTCCACCTCGGCCAGGACCCCGACTGGATCCACCTCGACGACTACGAGAGCCCGCTGCTCTGGCAGCTGCTCGCACAGGCCGAGGCGCTGCGGATCCCGCTGCTCGCCCCCGACAAGGGCGCCCTCGCCCTCGCGTCGGCCGCCCAGGTCTCGCTGCGCGCCGAGTCGAGGTCGGGCGCCCTCGAGCTCCGACCGGTGCTGCGGATCGACGACACGGAGCCGCCCGTCGAGTCGGCGCGTCCGATCGCCCGGCACGGCCTCTACGCGGTCGTCGGCGGCGATCCGTCCCGCCTCGTGCTCGCGCCGACGCCGCTCCCGCTCGACGACGAGGAGCTCCGGCTCCTCCGCCATCCCGGGAGCACCCTCGTCCCCCCGGACGATGTCGACGAGTTCCTCCGCGAGCACCTGGTGCCGCTGCGCGGCCGGGTCGCGGTGCGGAGCGACGACACCGCACTCGTGCTCGACGAGCCCGAGCCGCCGCGCCTGGTCTGCACCGTCTCGTTCGAGCCGCGCCGCGTCGCGCGGGTGAGCTGGCACTGGCGGCGCACTCCCGATCGCGCCGGCGAGCTCGACGGTGGCGGGCCGGTCGACCTCGAGTCGGCGATCCTCCGCAGGGCCACGGCCGTGCTGGCCGAGGCGGGGTCGTCGATCGTCCCCGACACCGATCGGCCCGCCGTGCTCCGCGGAGCGGATGCGGCGGTGTTCGTGGTCGAGCAGCTGCCCCTGCTCGACGCGGTCGGAGGCGTCAGGATCGAGCGCGAGGGCGTGCCGCCCGACTACCGGCTGCTGAACGGTGCCCTCACGCTCACCCTCACGGCCGTCGACACCGAGAGCGCCGACTGGTTCGACCTCGGCGTGGTGGTGAGGATCGGAGACGTGACGGTGCCGTTCGGTCCGCTGTTCCGCGCGCTCGCCACGGGCGGCGACCGCATCCGCCTGGTCGACCACTCCTACCTCTCGCTGGCGCACCCCGGCCTCGACCGGCTGCGCGAGCTGCTGAACCACGCCGACGACATCGACGAGTGGGAGACGGGCGCCCGCATCGGTCGGCACCAGACCGCGCTGTGGGACGAGCTCGAGGAGCTGGCCGACGAGACCGTCGCGTCCGACGCCTGGCGGCGGGTGCTCGAGACCGCGCTGGCCGCCGGCGCACCGGTGGAGGTGCCTCCGCCCGCCGGTCTCGTCGGCGAGCTGCGCCCCTACCAGCTCGACGGCTACGCCTGGCTCGTGCACCGGCGCCGGCACGGGCTGGGCGGGATCCTCGCCGACGACATGGGGCTCGGCAAGACGCTCCAGACCCTCGCGATGATGCTCGAGGCCGTCGAGGAGTCGCGGGCCTCGGGCGAGCGTCGCGCGCCTTTCCTCGTCGTCGCCCCCACCTCGGTGGTGCCGGGCTGGCTGTCCGAGGCGGCGCGCTTCGCGCCGGGTCTGCGCGTGCACGCAGTCACCGGCTCGCGGGCGGGGAGCACGGGGTCGCTCTCGGGCGTCCCCGCCGACGTCGACGTCGTCGTCACCAGCTATGCGGTGCTGCGCCTCGCGGCGGAGCAGTGGAGCGCCCGCGAGTGGTCGGCGCTCGTGCTCGACGAGGCGCAGTTCGCGAAGAACCCGGGCTCGCAGACGCACCGAGCCGTCCGCGGCGTCGGCGCTCCGATCACCCTCGCGCTCACGGGGACGCCGCTCGAGAACTCGCTCGACGAGCTCTGGGCGATCCTCGCGCTCGTCGCACCGGGCCTGCTGCCGTCGCTGCGGCGCTTCCGCGAGGAGTACACCCGGCCCATCCAGCACGCCGAGGCACCGGTCGGCATCACGTCGCCCGATCTCTCCGACGGACGCACCGTTTCGCAGTCCGAGGGCGCGCGCCGGCGCCTCGACCGGCTCCGCTCGCGCATCCGCCCCTTCCTCCTGCGCCGCACCAAGGAGGCTGTGGCCCCCGAGCTGCCCGAGAAGCAGGAGCAGACCCTCGAGGTCGCGCTCGCTCCCGGCCACCGCGTGCTCTACGACACGTATCTGCAGCGCGAGCGGCGCAAGCTGATGGGCCTCGTCGAGGATCTCGACAGGCAGCGCTTCACCGTGTTCCGCTCGCTGACCCTGCTGCGCCTGCTGGCGCTCGACGCGTCGCTGGTCGATCCCGCCTACAGCCATGTCCCCTCCGCCAAGCTCGACGCGCTGCTCGAGCACCTCGACGACGTGATGGCCGAGGGCCGGCGCGCGCTGGTGTTCAGCACCTTCACCTCGTACCTCGAGCGGGCGGCGGTCCGACTGCGCGCTCGGGGCATCCCGTTCGTCCAGCTCGACGGGTCGACCCGCGACCGAGCGGCCGTGATCGAGGCGTTCCGCTCGGGCGACGCTCCGGTCTTCCTGATCAGCCTCAAGGCGGGCGGGACGGGACTGACCCTCACCGAGGCCGACCACGTCTTCATCCTCGACCCGTGGTGGAACCCGGCGGCCGAGGCGCAGGCGATCGACCGGACCCACCGGATCGGTCAGCAGCGCCGCGTGAACGTCTACCGCCTCGTCGCGAAGGACACGATCGAGGAGAAGATCGTGCGGCTGCAGGCCCGCAAGACGCGGCTGAGCACCGCGGCGCTCGACGAGGGCGAGCTCTTCGGCCGGGCGCTGACCGCGGACGACGTGCGGGAGCTCCTCGCCGAGTAACACCCGAGGAGGGGTGACGCAAGAGCCAGCACCGACCCAGGAGCCGCGCGCACACTGAGCGGATGAGCTCTCGCCGCCCCCGCCCCCGCCCCGACTGGGTCGCCGCTCTCGAGACGGGCGAGGACGCGGGGCTGTTCGGCCCCGGCAGCGCCGTGTGGGCCGTGAACGGCGCCATGCCGACCACCATCGCGGGAGTGCGGGCGCTGCTCATGCAGACGCTGCACGCGGGCGCCATGGCGGGCGTGCACGACCACTCCCGCTACCGCGAGGACCCGATGGGGCGCCTCGACAACACCATCCGCTGGGTGCTGACCACCACCTTCGGCGACACCCGCGCGGCGAGCGGCGCCGCCCGCTGGGTGACCGGTGTGCACGAGCGGATCGTCGGCTCCTACGAGGACGCCGCGGGGACCGAGCGCGACTACTCCGCGCAGGATCCGCGCCTCCTGCTCTGGGTGCACGACGCCTTCACCGACGCCTTCCTCGGCGCCCACGAGATCTGGGGTCGGCCGATCCCCGGCGGCCCCGACGCCTACGTCCGCGAGTGGGCGGCGTCCGGTCGTCTCCTCGGCGTCGAGTCACCGCCGGAGAGCGTCGCCGAGCTCCGTGAGCAGCTCGCGGGATTCGCCGGCGAGCTGAAGCCCGATCACCGGGTGCGGGAGGCGGTCGGCTTCCTGCGTCGCGTGAAGCTGCCCGGCGAGGCCGGCGTCGTCTACCCGCTGCTGTTCGCCGGAGCCGTCGCCTCGCTCAGCCCGGAGGTGCGGCGCCTGCTCGGACTCCGCCGGGCCTGGTGGCCGGCGATCACGGCGAACCGCCTCCTGATGCGCTTCCTGGAGCAGTACCTCGGCAGGGTCTCGCCGAGCGAGCAGGCCGCCCGTGCCCGCATCGAGGGTCTGGAGCGCGCCCGCGCCGATGCGCGTTGAACCGACTCGGGGTGCTTTTCCGAACACCTGTCCGGGAAGTGGTAGACTTCCCTAGATGACTTCCGCTCGCCTCGCCTCCCTGCCCGGAGCGGAACACCCCCTCAGCCCGCGCGCGGGCGATCCCCGGTCCCGCCGCACCCGCCGTCGAGTCTTCGACGCGGTCGAGCGGCTCGTCATGCAGGCCGAGGGCGAGCGTGCGGAGGGCATCGCCGTCAGCGACATCGTGCGCGAGGCCGGCATCAGCCGCAGCTCGTTCTACGCGCACTTCGACGACGCGGCCCATGTCGCCTCCGCCCTGATCCGCGAGGATCTGGTGGTCGCCGAGGTCGCCGGGGCCGACGCGACCGACGGCAGCGGTGCTCTCGCACTGCGTCGCGGCTACGCCCGCCTGATCGACCGGCTCGTCGACCGGCACGCGTTCCACGCCCGCCTCCGCGCCCGCGCCTCGGCGCGCGTGGCCTCCGACGACGCCGTCCTCGACACCGTCCTCGCCCTGCACCGCGAGGTCCTCGCGCGCGTCGAGGTCCCCGGCTCCGTCGACCCCGAGCTGACTGCGACCTTCGCCGCCGGCGGTGTGCTCGCCGTCGTCGGCTCGTGGCTCGCCGGATCCCTCGACGGCACCGACGAGGAGCTCGTCGAGCGCCTCGTCGCCCTCCTGCCTCCGTGGCTGGCCGATGCGCCGCTGCGGACCCTCGACCCCACCACAGGCCCCACGATGAAAGGCACGACATGATGTTATTCGAGGTCGGCGAGACGCTGGTCTACCCGCACCACGGAGCGGTGACGATCACCGGACTCGAGAAGCGCTCGGTCAAGGGCGTCGAGAAGACGTTCATGACGATGAACGTGCACACGAGCGAGCTGACGATCACCCTTCCCGTCGAGAACGCCGAGCTCGTCGGCGTCCGCGAGATCATCGACGACGCCGGAGTGCAGGCCGTCTACGACGTGCTGCGCAGCGATGTCGCGGAGGAGGCCAGCAACTGGTCGCGCCGCTTCAAGGCCAACCAGGAGAAGATGGCGAGCGGCAGCGTCTACCGCGTCAGCGAGGTCGTCCGCGACCTGTGGCGTCGCGAGCAGGCCGGTGGAGTGTCGGCCGGCGAGAAGCGCATGCTCCTCAAGGCCCGCCAGATCCTGGTGTCCGAGCTCTCCCTCGCCCTCAAGGGCACCGACGAGGAGGCCTCGGCCAAGCTCGACGAGGTCCTCGCCTCGGCGATCTGACCCGGGTCGGTCGCGGCGTGCGGGGTCAGTCGGCCCGGCACGCCGCGACGACCTGTCGCGAGACCTCGTCCTGCGCGGCGCTGCCGTCGACGCGGACGAGGAGTCCCGCGGCGGCGTAGACCTGCTCGAGCGGCGCGGTCTCGCGCTCGTAGACGGCGATCCGGTGCCGGATCACCTCCGGGTCGTCGTCGGCGCGGTTCTGGTCGGCGGCGCGCGCGAGCAGCCGCTCGACCACGACCTCAGTGTCGGCGGTCAGCATCACGACGCGGGCGACGGCGGCGCCCCGCTCCGTGAGCATCCGGTCGAGCTCCTCGACCTGCGCCGGAGTCCGCGGATAGCCGTCGAGGATGAATCCGTCGCGGGCGTCCGGCTCGTCGATCCGCTCGGCGACGAGTGCGTTCGTCACCTCGTCCGGCACGTACGCGCCGGCCTCGACGATCGCCTGCAGCCGGCGGCCGAGCTCCGTGCCGTCCGCCACGTGCGCACGGAAGAGCTCGCCGGTCGAGATCGCCGGCACGCCCAGGGCCTCGGCCAGGACCGCCGCCTGAGTGCCCTTGCCCACGCCGGGTGGTCCCATCATGATGACGCGCATCGCTCGTCCTCCTCGGTGTCGTCAGGCGATCGTAACGGTGCGCGAGCGGGAGCCGTCGCGGCGCCCGAGGCGTGCGTCACCCGTTCTAGGCTGGTCGCGATCGAGGAGAGGCCGGATGGCGGATGACGCGGAGCGGGCGGCGGCCCGGCTCGTCGACGTGCTCGCGGAGCTGTCCGCCGAGCTCCACCGGCGCGGAGTCGAGGACCAGGCCCTCGCGGAGCTCCGGCGCCCGCGCGCGATCCTCGGCTTCCGGCGCGCCCCGGTCATGGCGCCCGTCACCCGCGCCTGGCGGCTCGGCGTCGTGCTGCTCGAGCGCTCCGGCGGGCTCTTCGCCACCGGCTCGGTGACGCGGGCCGTGGCTCCGCTGCACGCCAACAACCAGTCGGAGTCGCAGGAAGCGCGTCGCGAGATCCGGCGCGCCGCGTTCGACGGCCCGTTCCGCGAGGGCGAGATCGTCAACTACGGCTGGCGCCGACTGCAGACCGATGCCGCAGGCCTCGCCGCGGGTCAGGAGCCGCTGGCGCTGCGCGGGGCGGACGTCCTCGTGCGCTGGGCTCCCGGTCTCGGCGAGCAGGGCCTCATGCCGATCGAGCGCTACCTCGCCGACAGGATCGACCTGCTCGACGTCTGACGCCCTCCGGGGTCACTCCTCGACGGCGACCGGGTGGAACCACGGCGGGTACACCGCGACGCGCGGCGATGCGGAGGTGCCCTCGAAGAGCGCCTTGACCTTGTTCTTCATCGTCACGGACGGCACGCCGACCACCGTGATCTCCTCGAGCGGGAACCGCTCCGGAACGAGCGCCTCGGCGCTGCGGAGCGCCGGCTCGTCGACGAGGAGCCGGGCGAAGGTGCGCACCAGGGCGTCGCCCTCGCTGAAGCGGGTGAGCACGTGGGAGGCGTCGCCGTCGCTCAGGACGGGAGCCGAGGCGAGGGAGCCGACGAGCACCACGAACTGCGACGCGGTGGTGCCCTGCGCGCGGGGCGACCAGTGCGGAGCGACCTTCTCGCCGCGCAGGTCGGCCCAGAGGGCGGCGTCGGGGGAGAGGAAGAAGGGGACGAAGCCGGCGACGTTCGCGCCGTCCTTGATCTGCACGGCGCGGCGGTGCTCGCGGGTGGTCTCGGCGCTGACGTCGATCGCGGGGCGCTCGGCGAGGTGCTCGTCGGCGATCAGGGCACCGGAGGCGACGATCGCGGCGAGGTTGTCGAGGTGCGTCACGTGGTAGATCCGCTGCGCGGCGATGTCGACCTTGGGCAGCGGCTTCTCCCGCGCGGTTCCGCGCGCGGCGGCCCGAGCTGTCGCGGCGCGGGAGGTCCCGGGGACGCGCACGGGCACGCGGGGAGTGCGCGCCGGCGGCTCGGGGAGCTTGGCGGGCGAGCAGACGTCGCAGAGCGCGATGTCGAGGCCGTGGATGCATTCGGTGGGCACTCTGTAGTCCTTCTGCGGCCGGTCTCGGGGTTCCGGGCGCAAGGACGACGTTACGCGACCGCAAGGGCCTTGCGGGGCTGGCGGCGGCGATCCGCGGCCGCCGGAGGGGAGCCGCCGCGCATCGGCTGGGAGGCTGCGGTCTGCAGGGGGCGGCCGCGTAGCGTGGACGGCATGAAGCGCGCAGTGCCCGCCGAGGGTCAGGAATCCGTCTGGGACTACCCGAGGCCGCCGAGAGTCGAGCCGAGCTCCGAGCACGTCGTGGTGCGGCTCGGGGGCGCGGTGGTCGCCGAGTCGCGCGCCTCGTTCCGCGTGCTCGAGACGAGTCATCCGCCCGTCTACTACCTGCCGCGCGGCGACTTCGCGGAGGGGGCGCTCGAGCCCGCTCCCGGCCGGAGCGTCTGCGAGTTCAAGGGCGCGGCCTCCTATCTCTCGGTGCGGGGCGGCGGGGTCGTGGCCGAGGCGGCCGGGTGGACGTACCCGGAGCCGATGCAGGGCTTCGACGTGCTCCGCGACACGATCGCGCTCTACCCGGGGCGGATGGACTCCTGCACGGTGGACGACGAGGTCGTGGAGCCGCAGCCCGGCGACTTCTACGGCGGCTGGATCACCTCCCGCGTCGTCGGCCCCTTCAAGGGGGCGCCGGGCACCATGTTCTGGTGACCGCGCCCCTCCGCTCGGCGTAACGCCGGGTAACCGCCCGGCGCCCCGCGCTCCTCCCGTGCGACTGTTGTCCGCGCCGGACGGCGGCGACGAGGAGGCGGTGGACCATGGACGCGGACGACGCGCGCACAGGACGCGGGGGCGAGTGGGGCTTCTCGACTCGCCAGCTCCACGCCGGGGCGGCGGACGACGCCCTGCACGCGCGCCGCACCCCGATCTACCTGACCGCCGGCTTCAGCTTCGACTCCTTCGACGAGGCGCGCGACCGCTTCGCCGGCGCGGACGGCTACACCTACACCCGCGTCGGCAACCCCACGACGGACGCGGTCGAGCGGCGGATCGCCGCCCTCGAGGGCGGTCGCGAGGCGCTCCTCGTCGGGAGCGGGCAGGCCGCCGTCTCGGTCGCCCTCCTCACCCTCGCCTCCGCGGGCGACCACGTCGTCGCCGCCGCGAGCCTCTACGAGGGGACGCGCAACCTCCTCCTCGAGAACCTCGCCCGCCTCGGCGTCTCCACGACCTTCGTCGAGGACGCCGACGATCCGCTCGCGTGGGAGCAGGCGATCACCCCGCGCACCCGCGCCGTGCTGGTCGAGTCGATCCCGAACCCGCGCAACGACGTCGTCGACCTGCAGCTGGTCGCCGACGCCGCGCACCGGTCCGGCGTGCCCCTGGTCGTGGACAACACCTTCGCCACTCCGTACCTCCTGCGGCCGATCGAGCACGGAGCCGACGTCGTCGTGCACTCGGCGAGCAAGTTCCTCGCGGGGCACGGAGCGGTCATCGCGGGAGTCGTGGTCGACTCCGGCCGGTTCGACTGGGAGGCCGCGTCCGCCGGGTTCCCGCATCTCGCCACCGGAGAGGTCGCCCCCGAGCGCGCGTTCCTCGCCTACGCCCGCGACGTCGTCGCCGGCCGCATGGGCCCGACGGTCTCGCCGCTCACCTCGTTCCTCCTCGAGCAGGGGCTGGAGACGCTGTCGCTGCGTGTCCGCCACCAGTCGCGGAGCGCCCTGCTCGTCGCCCGGTGGCTCGAGGCGCGACCGGAGGTCGAGAGCGTCGACTACAGCGGCCTCTCGTCGAGCCCGTCGCATACCCTCGCCCAGCGCTACCTGCCGCTCGGGCAGGGGTCCGTCTTCTCGTTCACGCTGCGCGGCGGCCTGGAGGCGGCGCGGCGCTTCTCCGACGCCCTCGACGTGTTCACCCGGATGACGCACCTGGGCGACGTCCGCTCGCTGATCCTGCACCCGGCCAGCACCACGCACACCGGCCGCACCCTCGAGCAGCTCGAGGCCGCCGGGATCGGGCCGGGCCTCCTCCGCCTGTCGATCGGCATCGAGGACGTCGAGGATCTGCTGGCCGATCTCGAGCAGGGCCTCCGGGCCGCGGCGACCCTCCCGCTCCGGCTGGCGGAGGCGTCGTGAGCGCCCCGCAGCACTTCGCCTGGTTCCTCTCGCGCGGCTTCGGCCCGCAGGCCTGGGGTCGGCCGGACTGGGACTGGGACCGCTCGTGGACCGGCCCCGAGCTCTACCGCCGGAGCGCCCGCGAGCTCGAGCAGGCCGGCTTCGACCTGGTCATCATCGAGGACGCGCTCTCGCTCGGCAGCGCCGGCACGCTCGACCTCCGAGTCCGTCGCGCCTACGGCGGGCCCAAGCACGACCCGATGCTCCTCGCGCCCTACCTCTTCGAGGCGACGCGGCACCTCGGAGTCGCGCCCACCGTGAATCCGATGGCCTACAGCCCCTACCAGGCCGCCCGCCAGTTCGCCTCCCTCCAGCACCTCAGCGGGGGCAGGCTCGGCCTCAACGTCGTGACGGATGTCGGCAGCAGCCGCCACTTCGGGCTCGAGAAGGTCCCCCACGACGTCGCCTACGACCGCGCACACGAGTGGCTCGACTCGATCCGGGAGCTCTGGCGCAGCTGGGACGACGGCGCCCTGATCCAGGACGCGGCGACCGGTCTCTTCGCCGACGGCACGCGGCTGCGGCCCGTGCAGCACCGCGGCACCCACTACACGTTCGACGGACCGCTCAACGCGCTGCCCTTCGACGGCGGCGAGCCCGTCATCGTCTCGCCCGGCGGCTCGCCCCGCGGCATCGACTTCGCGGGAGCCCAGTCCGAGATCCAGCTCGCGCTCGCCTCGCTCGACGTCGGCACCGTCCGGGCCTACCGCGAGCGCGCCCGCGCCGCGGCGGCGGCGCACGGCCGCGACCCCGACGACCTCACGGTCCTCTTCGTCTTCAAGCCGATCGTCGTCGCGAGCCGCGAGGAGGCGGAGCGGCTCGTCGCCGCCTCCGCGCACCCCGACGACGCGGCCCTGCTCGCCGTCGCCGCGGCGCAGTCCAGCGACCTCGAGACCGACCTGACCTCGCTCGATCTCGATCGGCCGATCGATCCCGTGGTGTTCGGGGAGCACGTGTCACGCGGCAGCATCGCCGGGCTCTACGGCGGGGCGGGACAGGACGCGCCGCTGCGCGAGCTGCTCACCGCCAAGGCCAGGCTCGGCCTGATCGCCGACCGTCAGGGCGTCGTCGGCACCGCGGAGGAGGTCGCCGACTTCATCCAGGAGCTCGGCGACGAGGCCGACAACGACGGCATCGCCTTCTCGGGCGACTTCCACCCGGTCACGCTGCACCGGATGCTCGACGAGCTCGTCCCGATCCTGCGCCGTCGCGGCATCCTGCGCCGGAGTCACCCGAGCGGCGGGCTGCGGGGGAGTCTCGCCGAGTTCTGACGCTCACGCCGGCGGCGCGAGCAGGACGGCCCTGGCCGACTCGATCCCCTCGACCTCGAGCGGCCAGTCCGGGCGGCGGAAGGCCTCGGGCGTCACGCGGAAGCGCGACTCCTCGACCGCGACACCGTCGGCCCCGATGGTGCGCTGCGTGCCGTTCGGCCGGTAGCCGAGCGCGGTCGACACGCCGATCGACGCGGTGTTCCAGGCCAGTGCGCTGCTCTCCGCGACCTCGGCGCCGAGGTGATCGAAGGCGAGCGCGAGCACCGCGGCGCGCATCTCGCGCCCGAGCCCCCGGCCCTGAGCCGAGCGCGTCAGCCACGAGCCCGACGACACCGTCCGGGTCGCGGCGAAGCCCTCGGCGAGGAGGTCCTGGCAGCCGACGACGACCCCGCCCTCGAGGATCGCGAAGGCGACGCGCCAGGAGTCGGCGGTCGTCGCCGCCCTGAGCGACCAGTGGTAGCGCGCCAGGTCCGCCGGCAGCCGCTCGGGAGGCGCCTCCGCCCACGGCGACGGGAACGGCGAGCGGCCGGCCTCGTGGATCCCGGCCGACGCGGCTGCGGCGAGACCGCTCAGATCGGAGTCGCGCACCGGGTGCAGTTCGAGCCGCGGGGTGCGCAGGACCAGCGAGAAGAGGGGCCAGACGTCAGAGGGATCGCTCATCCGACGACGCTAGCGAACGCCGCCGCGCCGCACGGCGCACGTCGTACCGGTGATGGGATTCGAACCCACAAGCCCTCTCGGACAGAGCATTTTGAGTGCCCCGCGTCTGCCATTCCGCCACACCGGCGCACAACAAGCCCGTTGAGAATACCGTAGGCTCTTCGGCGTGACAGACCAGGAACCCACGTCGACCGCACCCCGTCGGGTCGTCGTCGCCGAAGACGAATCGCTCATCCGCATGGACATCGTGGAGATCCTCCGCGACAACGGCTTCGAGGTCGTCGGTGAGGCCGGCGACGGCGAGACCGCCGTGGCCCTCGCCACCGAGCTCCGTCCCGACCTGGTGATCATGGACGTCAAGATGCCCCAGCTCGACGGCATCTCCGCGGCCGAGCGCCTCTCGAAGGCGCACATCGCCCCCGTCGTGCTCCTCACCGCCTTCAGCCAGAAGGAGCTCGTCGAGCGGGCGAGCGAGGCGGGCGCCCTCGCCTACGTCGTCAAGCCGTTCACGCCGAACGACCTGCTCCCCGCGATCGAGATCGCGCTGTCGCGCTACGCCCAGATCATCACCCTCGAGGCCGAGGTCGCCGACATGGTCGAGCGCTTCGAGACCCGCAAGCTCGTCGACCGCGCCAAGGGCCTGCTCAACGAGAAGATGGGCCTCACCGAGCCCGAGGCGTTCCGCTGGATCCAGAAGGCGTCGATGGACCGCCGCCTCACCATGCACGACGTCGCGCAGGCGATCATCGAGCAGCTGAGTCCCAAGAAGTAGGGTCGGCCGCTCAGCGGCTGCCGATCACGGCCAGAGGCGGGTGCGCTCCCAGGGGGAGCCGCCCGCCTCCGTCGTTCCGGGGCGGTACTCCAGCCGCACGTGGTCCTGCTCGGGCGACGTCGAGCCCTGCCAGAACTCGATCCGCTCGGGGACGACGCGGTAGACGGCCCAGTCCCGGTCGAGGGTGGCGGGGGAGCAGCCCACGGCGACGCTGGTCTGCAGCGTGACGAGACCGAAGTCGGCGGAGCTGCGCATCGGCTCGCTCTGGCGACCGACGAGGAGCGCGGTGCGCGCCGCCTCCGATCGCCGGCGGAAGTCGTCCGCCGACTCGTCGGCGGTGCCCCGCTCTGCGCGGCCCTCGACCCTGACCTGGCGACCCTGCACCGGCCAGAAGAAGGTGAGCGACGCGTGCGGGTTCGCGGCCATCGCCCGGCCCTTGGGGCTGGAGGCGTGGGTCGAGAACGCCCAGCCGCGGTCGTCGATGTCGCGCAGCACGAGCACCCGCGCGGTGACGTCGCCCTCCGCGTCGGCGGTCGAGAGCGTCGCGCCGTGGGGGAGGAGCTGCCCGGCCGCCGCCGACTCCTCGAGCCACTGCGAGAACAGCTCGACGGGATCCGCCGGCGCTGCCTCGGCATCGAAGGCGGGCAGCTCGTGCGGCATGGACGGCATCGAACGCAGCAGGTCTCGGAAGGTCACGCCCCGAGCCTAGGTCGCTCCCGCGCCGCAGACCCGGGCTTGCGCTCGGGCCTTTAAGCCCCGCCTAGCAGTGGCCACTATCGGCGCTTCCGCCGGCAGACCAGCCTGGCTCCGCGAGGCGAACCGGGAAAACGCGTGTCAGCGTTTTCCCGTAGCCGCCCGCGACCCGCTCCACCAGACGCAACCATCTCGTCGAGCCGACCGCGCCGCGGCGGGCGGGGACCGCCGCGGAATCAGACGGATCTGATGATGTTGGTGATCCTCACCGTCGAGAGGCGGCGCCCCTCCTCGTCGCGGATCACGATCTCGTGAGTGGTGAGCGTGGAGCCGAGGTGGATCGCGTCGCAGGTGCCGATCACGAAGCCGGAGCGGGTCGAGCGGCTGTGGCTCGCGTTCAGCTCGATGCCCATCGCGACCCTGCCCTCGCCGGCGTGCACGTTCGCCGCGATCGAGCCCATCGACTCGGCGAGCACCACGTGCGCGCCTCCGTGCAGGATGCCGAACGGCTGGCGGTTGCCCTCGACGGGCATCGAGGCGACGGAGTGCTCGGGGGTGAGCTCGTGCCAGACGATGCCCATCGTGTCGGCGAGCTCGCCGCCGCCGCGCCCGATCGAGCCGACGAGATCGAGGGCCGGCGGGCGGGTCCAGGCGGTGTCGCGGGGCGCGGGATCGGTCACGGTACTCCTCGTCGTGGTGCCTCGCGAGGGTCTCGGCGTGCGGGCTCGAACGGGCCGGATCCGGTGTCGGAGGCGCTGTGTAGTCTTGCCCTGTGTCAGATCCGGAACAGCCTACCCTCCTGCTCATCGACGGTCATTCGCTGGCTTTCCGCGCCTTCTACGCGCTCCCGGTCGACAGCTTCCAGACCCGCGACGGCCAGCACACGAACGCCATCCACGGCTTCCTGTCGATGCTGATCCTGCTGCTCAAGAACGAGAAGCCCACGCACCTCGGCGTCGCGTTCGACATCTCCCGCTACTCCTTCCGCACGCGCGAGTACCCCGAGTACAAGGGCACGCGCGGCGAGACCCCTCCCGAGTTCAAGGGCCAGGTGCCGCTGCTCGAGGAGGCGCTGCACGCGATGAACATCCGCACCGTCTCGAAGGAGGACTTCGAGGCCGACGACATCCTCGCGACCCTCGCCAAGCAGGGCGCCGAGGCCGGCTTCCGGGTCCTCGTCGTCTCGGGCGATCGCGACACCATCCAGCTCGTCACCCCCGACGTCACCCTGCTCTACCCGTCGACCCAGGGCGTCTCGCAGCTCACCCGCTACGACCGCGACAAGGTGTTCGAGAAGTACGGGGTCGAGCCGCACCAGTACCCCGAGATCGCGGCGCTCGTCGGCGAGACCAGCGACAACCTGCCCGGAGTCGACAAGGTCGGCCCGAAGACCGCGGCGAAGTGGGTCAACCAGTACGGCACCGTGGCCGACATCATCGCCCACGCCGACGAGATCAAGGGCGTCGTCGGCGAGAAGCTGCGCGAGCAGAAGGAGAACGCGCTCCGCAACCGCCGACTCAACCGCCTCGTCACCGATGTCGAGCTGCCGCTCGGCCCCGCCGACCTCGATCGCCGACCGATCGACGTCGACGCCGTCCGCGAGATCTTCAGCCGCCTCGAGTTCAAGACACTGCAGGAGCGCGTGCTCACGATCGCCGCCGACGAGGGTGTCGAGGGCGCCGCCTCCGCTCTCGCCGGCGACACCGTCGTGACCGCCGCCCCCGCCGTGCGCACGCTCGTCGACGAGGAGCTCGCACACTGGCTCGACCGGGTCTCGGCGAAGGGGACGACTCCGGTCGCGGTGCAGGTGCAGCTCGGCCCCGACGGCCTCGACGCCATCGGGCTCTCGACCGAGACCGAGTCGGCGTTCGTGCCGTGGGCGGCCGGCCGCCCCGACTACACCGCACTCGAGGAGTGGCTCGCGAGCGACGCTCCCAAGGTCTTCGCCGACGCGAAGCCGCAGATCAAGGCACTGCGTCGAGCGGGGCTGACCGTCTCCGGTCTCGCCTTCGACACGCGCGTCGCGGCCTATCTGCTGCAGCCCACCGGGCACGCGGCGACGCTGCCGGCGCAGGTCGCGCAGTACCTCGACGAGGCGATGGCGCAGGGCGACCCGAATCAGCTCGTGCCGAGCGTCGAGCCGATGGGCCCGGCGACGGAGGCGTGGTACGCGTTCCGCCTGGTCGCGCCCCTCACCGAGCTGCTCGGCGAGGGCATGCTCTCGGTGCTCGTCGACATCGAGCTGCCGATCGTGCAGGTGCTCGCGACGATGGAGCTCACGGGCGTCTCGATCGACTCCGAGGTGCTGGCGCGCCTCCGCGGCGAGCTGACGACCACGGCCGCCCAACTCGCGAGCCGGGCGTTCGCCGAGATCGGCCACGAGATGAACCTCGGATCTCCCAAGCAGCTCCAGCAGGTGCTCTTCGAGGAGCTCGCGATGCCGAAGACCCGGGCGACGAAGACCGGGTACACGACCGACGCCTCCGCCCTCGCCGACCTGCAGGACTCGCACCCGCATCCCTTCCTCGGCCTGCTGCTCGAGCACCGCGACGCCACGAAGCTGAAGCAGATCATCGAGACGCTCGAGAAGTCGGTGACCGCCGACCAGCGG
Source organism: Rathayibacter sp. VKM Ac-2803 (assembly GCF_009807175.1). NCBI lineage: Bacteria > Bacillati > Actinomycetota > Actinomycetes > Micrococcales > Microbacteriaceae > Rathayibacter > Rathayibacter sp. VKM Ac-2803. The sequence continues at coordinate 2,387,777 of NZ_WUCD01000001.1, forward strand.
ATCCACACCAGCTACGACCAGACCGGCACCGCCACGGGCCGCATCTCGTCGAACGACCCCAATCTGCAGAACATCCCGGTGCGCAGCGAGGTCGGCCGCCGCATCCGCACCGCCTTCGTGCACGGCAGGGAGGCGAGCACCCTCCTCACCGCCGACTACTCGCAGATCGAGATGCGGATCATGGCGCACCTGTCGGGCGACGCCGGGCTGATCGAGGCCTTCCACAGCGGCGAGGATCTGCACCGCTTCGTCGGTGCGCGCATCTTCGGCGTCGAGCCGGTCGACGTCACCTCCGCGATGCGCAACAAGGTCAAGGCGATGTCGTACGGGCTCGCCTACGGGCTCAGCGCCTTCGGCCTCTCGAAGCAGCTGCGGATCTCGAGCGCCGAGGCGAAGCAGCTGATGACCGACTACTTCGTCCGCTTCGGAGCGGTGCGCGACTACCTCCGCAGCGTGGTGGAGCAGGCCCGGGAGGCGGGATACACCGAGACGATCTTCGGCCGCCGCCGGCCGTTCCCCGACCTCCAGAGCGCCAACCGCGTCCTCCGCGACAACGCCGAGCGCGCGGCGCTGAACTCGCCCATCCAGGGCTCCGCCGCCGACATCATGAAGATCGCGATGATCGGCGTCCAGGCCGACATCGACGAGCAGGGTCTCGGCTCGCGGATGCTCCTCCAGGTGCACGACGAGCTGATCTTCGACGTCGCTCCCGGCGAGGAGGAGGCGCTCGAGGCCGTCGTCCGCTCGCGGATGGCCGGGGCCGTCGATCTCAGCGTGCCGCTCGAGGTGCAGGTCGGTCACGGAGCCGACTGGGACGACGCCGCGCACTGACCCCGCGGCGCACGAGGGCCTGGCTAGGCTCGAGCGCATGACCTCCGACACCTCCCGTCAGCCGACCGCCGTCGATCTCGTCGCGGAGCGCTGGGTCGACACGCTGGTCGAGCTCGATCCGACCATCGGCACGTACATCGGCCGGGCGGAGTCGGGCGGCCGCCTGGGCGACCTCTCCCCGGAGGGTCGTGCCCGCTCCCGCGAGGCCGTGACGGCGGCTCTCGTCGAGCTCGAGGCCGCGACACCGGTCGACGCGGTCGACCGCGTCACCGTCGCCGATCTCGGCTCCGAGCTGCGGCTCACCCTCGAGGCCCACGACGCTCAGCTGCCGCTGCGCGATCTCAACGTCATCGCCTCCCCTCCCCAGGAGCTGCGCGACGTCTTCGACCTCATGCCCACGGACGACGTCGCCGACTGGGAGGCCGTCGCCGACCGCCTCCTCGCCGTCCCCGCCGCCCTCGCGGGCTACCTCGAGACCCTCCGCGAGGGCATCGACTCCGGAGTGACGCCCGCGGCACGCCAGGTGCGGCTCGTCGCCGAGCAGGCCGACTCGACCGCGGCGCCGCACGGATTCTTCGCCTCGCTCGCCGCCGACGCGGCTCCCGCCTCCGGATCGCTGCCCGCCTCCCTCGCGCTCCGGCTCGAGGAGGGCGCCCGCCGCGCCGCCGCCGCGTACGGCGGACTCGGGCGCTTCCTCCGAGAGGAGCTCGCCCCGGCGGCCCGCGAGGAGGACGCCGTCGGCCGCGAGCTGTACGCGCTGCAGTCCCGGCGCTTCCTCGGCGCGGTCGTCGACCTCGACGAGACCTACGAGTGGGGCATCGAGGAGCTCGCTCGGATGACGGCCGAGCAGGAGGCGATCGCCCGCGAGATCCTGCCCGGCGCCTCCGTCGCCGAGGCGATCGCGCACCTCGACGCCGATCCGTCCCGCACCCTGCACGGCGTCGACGCCCTGCAGCGCTGGATGCAGGAGACGAGCGACCGCGCCGTCGACGAGCTCGCCGGGACCGCGTTCGACATCCCCGACGAGCTCCGCCGGCTCGAGTGCCTGATCGCGCCCACGCACGAGGGCGGCATCTACTACACCGGTCCGAGCGACGACTTCGCGCGCCCCGGCCGGATGTGGTGGTCGGTACCCGACGGCGTGACCGAGTTCGCGACCTGGCGCGAGCTCACCACCGTCTACCACGAGGGCGTGCCCGGACATCACCTGCAGGTGGGCCAGGCCGTCGTCAACCGCCGGCAGCTCAACACCTGGCGCCGTCAGCTCGCGGGCAGCTCGGGACACGCCGAGGGCTGGGCCCTCTACGCCGAGCGCCTGATGGAGGGCTTCGGCTACCTCGACGACCCGGCCGACCGGCTCGGCATGCTCGACGGGCAGCGGATGCGCGCGGCGCGCGTCGTCCTCGACATCGGCGTGCACCTGGGCAAGCGGATGCCGGGCTCGACGGAGGTCTGGAGCGCCGCGTCCGCCCTCGCGTTCATGCGGGCGAACGTGAACATGGACGACGCCTTCATCCGATTCGAGGTGAACCGCTACCTCGGCTGGCCGGGTCAGGCGCCCTCGTACAAGATCGGTCAGCGGATCTGGGAGGAGCTGCGCGACGAGACCGCAGCCCGCGAGGGATCGGCTTTCTCTCTGTCCGGATTCCACCGCCGCGCACTCGATCTCGGCGGAGTCGGGCTCGACACGCTGCGGGCGAGCCTCGCGGGCTGAGCCCGGGCCCTCGATCCGCGCGGATCCGGGGCGGACTCGGGCCCTGGGAGATTGCTAGCACCCTGCAGGGTCGGATAGTCTGGACTGTCACGTTCGTGGCGCCGCTGTGCCCTCGGCGTGCGATGAGGTCCGGAGTCATCCTCCAGAGCATCGTCCCGTCGCCGGAGGCACCGCACACCCCTTCACTCCGCGGCACCCGTCACTGCGCCCCTCCTCGGGGCGTCCGGCGGTGGCCGCCCGATACCCATCCATCCTGGAGCATCCCTTAATGACAACCGCAACGACCGAAAAGGCAGCCAAGCAGGTCGCGATCAACGACATCGGGTCTGCTGAAGACTTTCTTGCCGCGGTCGAAAAGACTCTGAAGTTCTTCAACGACGGAGACCTCATCGAAGGCACCGTCGTGAAGATCGACCGCGACGAGGTCCTCCTCGACGTCGGCTACAAGACCGAGGGCGTCATCCCCTCGCGCGAACTCTCCATCAAGCACGACGTCGACCCCTCCGAGGTCGTCAACGTGGGCGACAGCGTCGAGGCTCTCGTCCTGCAGAAGGAGGACAAGGAGGGTCGCCTGATCCTCTCGAAGAAGCGTGCGCAGTACGAGCGTGCGTGGGGCGACGTGGAGAAGATCAAGGAGTCCGACGGTGTCGTCACCGGTTCGGTCATCGAGGTCGTCAAGGGCGGTCTCATCGTCGACATCGGCCTCCGCGGCTTCCTCCCGGCCTCGCTCATCGAGCTGCGCCGCGTCCGCGATCTCACGCCGTACCTCGGCCAGGAGATCGAGGCGAAGATCCTCGAGCTCGACAAGAACCGCAACAACGTGGTCCTGTCGCGCCGCGCGCTCCTCGAGCAGACCCAGTCCGAGAGCCGCACGACGTTCCTGAACAACCTGCACAAGGGTCAGGTCCGCAAGGGCGTCGTGTCGTCGATCGTCAACTTCGGTGCGTTCGTCGACCTCGGCGGCGTCGACGGTCTCGTGCACGTCTCCGAGCTCTCCTGGAAGCACATCGAGCACGCCTCCGAGGTCGTCGAGGTGGGCCAGGAGGTCACCGTCGAGATCCTCGAGGTCGACCTCGACCGCGAGCGCGTGTCGCTCTCGCTCAAGGCGACCCAGGAGGACCCGTGGCAGGTCTTCGCCCGCACCCACGCGATCGGTCAGGTCGCACCGGGCAAGGTCACGAAGCTGGTCCCGTTCGGTGCGTTCGTCCGCGTCGCGGACGGCATCGAGGGCCTCGTCCACATCTCCGAGCTCTCGGGCAAGCACGTCGAGCTCGCCGAGCAGGTCGTGTCGGTCGGTGAGGAGGTCTTCGTCAAGGTCATCGACATCGACCTCGACCGCCGCCGCATCTCGCTCTCGCTCAAGCAGGCGAACGAGAACATCGACCCCGAGGGGACCGAGTTCGACCCGGCCCTCTACGGCATGGCGACGGAGTACGACGACCAGGGGAACTACAAGTACCCCGACGGCTTCGACCCCGAGACCAACGAGTGGCGCGAGGGCTTCGAGTCGCAGCGCGAGGCCTGGGAGCAGGACTACGCCGCGGCGCAGGCCCGCTGGGAGGCCCACAAGGCCCAGGTCGCCAAGTCGCAGGAGGAGGCGGCCACCGTCTCTGAGGGCGTCTCGGTCGGCGGCGGCTTCACCAGCGAGGCGACCGGAGCCGGCACCCTCGCCGACGACGAGTCGCTCGCCGCACTGCGCGAGAAGCTGTCCTCGAGCAACTGATCGAGTGCAGGCATCTGAACGGCCGGTCCCCTCGGGGGCCGGCCGTTCGGCGTTGCCGCCCTCTCTGCTTCACGGGGTGACCGCTGGATAGGGTGGCCGGGTGCATCTCGTAGCCCTCACCGGCGGCATCGCCTCCGGCAAGTCGACCGTCGCCCGCCGCCTCGCCGAGCACGGAGCGGTCGTCGTCGACGCCGACGTGCTGGCCCGAGAGGTCGTCGAACCGGGGGAGCCCGCACTGCAGGCCGTCGTCGAGCGCTTCGGCCCGGCGATGCTGCGGGAGGACGGATCGCTCGACCGCGCCGCTCTGGGTGCCGTCGTCTTCGCCGACGCCTCCGCCCGCGCCGATCTGAACGCCATCACGCATCCCGCGGTGGGGGAGCGCTCGCAGCGGCTGTTCTCCGAGGCCGCGGCGGCCGACCCGGAGGCCGTCGTGGTGTACGACGTCCCCCTGCTGGCTGAGGGCCGGGGCGCGGCCGAGTTCGACGAGGTCGTCGTCGTGCACGCGCCCGAGGCCGTCCGCGTCGAGCGCCTGGTGGCGCTCCGCGGCATGTCCGAGGCGGAGGCCCGGGCCCGCGTCGGCGCGCAGGCGACCGACGAGCAGCGGCTCGCTCTCGCCGACGTCGTCGTCGACTCCTCGGGAACCTTGGAGGACACCCTGGCGCGGGCGGACCTGCTCTGGGAGCGCCTCGTCTCGCGCACAGGTCGAGCGAGCGGCCCGACGGCCGTCGATCAGCCGCCGTCCGTAGGGTAGGTCGCTCGACATCGGAACGCCGAGAGAGAGGCTGCAATGAGCTCCTTCGGACCTGTCCCACCCGCTGTCGAATCCCGGCGCACCGTCCTCTCCGCCGGAGCCGGTGCCCTCCTCGGCGCGGGTGCCCTCGCCGCTCGAGGAACCGCGGGAACGACCTCCGTCGTCGTTCGGCCGGCGGGGACGGAGCGGATCGTCGACGTCCACGACTACCTCGATGCGTCGATGGCCCCCGGGCCCGCTCGGGACACGGCGGCCTGGAAGGCCGCGCTCGCAGCCGCGGCGGTCCCGGACGAGGGCGTCGCCCCCGAGGAGCACCACGCCGTCGTGACGGCGATCGGAGGCAGCTTCACGGTGGAGGAGACGCTGTCCTGGGACACACGGGTCAGCATCATCGGGCACTGCGAGATCGTCAACGCGGGCAGCGGCTTCCTCTTCCGCACGGTGAGCCCGGTGGTCCAGAAGACGGCCGCGGGATTCACCCGTCAGCATCAGACGGTCCTCAGCGACATCCACCTGGTCGGCTCGGGGGGCAGCAGCGGCATCGCGATCGGCGCCGCGCCCCATCTGCGCGAGTCGGGTCCGAAACCCGCCTACCTGACGCTGGTGAACGTGGTCCTGCGCTCCTTCGACATCGCCGTCGAGCTCGGGTCGCACGCCTACCTGCTCGAGTTCCGGTCCTGCTCGATCCAGGGCAACAGGATCGGCGTCCTGGCGACGAAGGAGGCCGTCGACGCGGGTGAGCGCATCTCGATCCAGAGCTGCGACCTCACCAGCAACACCCAGAGCGCCATCGAGATCCTCGGCGACCAGGAGTTCTTCGTCAATCAGTGCTCGTTCGACACCTTCTCGACCAACCAGAGCCGAGCCGCATTCGTCGAGCTGGGCCAGATCTACTTCACGAACTGCCACTTCGAGATGCAGATACCGGATCGGAACGGCTGGTTCGAGCTCGCGGGTTGGGGTGCGCTGCTCACGCTGACGGACTGCCGCTACCTGGTGCGCGGCCGCGTGGAGGTCCGCGCCGAGGCCGAGCGGGGCCTCATCGAGTTGTCCGGCGCCGGCGGGCAGCGTGCCGTCGTCAGAGGGGGTCAGTTCCAGGGCGGCACGGCACTCCTGCCGTTCCTAGCGCGGGGGGACGGCGTCCTGACGGTCGAGGACACGTCCGCGCTGCCGAGGACGGCGCTGCGTCCGCACGTCGGTGAGAGGGAGCGCGGGGTGCTCGATGCGTCAGCGGCTCGATCGTCGCTCGCCGACGACTGGGTCGCCTCCGGTGAGGCGGAGGTCACGCCGGTGGACTCGCCGGTCTCCGGCGTCCGCGCCTTCGCGGTCGGGGACGGATCGGGCGAGGGGGCCGTCCATCTGTTCGTCGGCATCAAGACCGGTGCCCGAGTGCTCGTGAGCCTCGACGCGCTGTTCTCCGGCGCGGGGAGCGCCACTGTGGATCTGGGATTCTCGACCGCTCGGCGCACGGAGGGACTCGGCCAGGACTGGTACTCGGCGTCCCGGATCGTCGACTCCGACAGCTTCGCGGGGATCCGGCTCGACGGCGCCTACTCGATCCCGGCGCCGGACTGGGCGGGCTTCGCCGTGCTGCGCATCCGGACGGGGGCGATGGGTCCCGACGATCGCCTGTACCTCCGCGACCTGCGCTTCTCGCGTCTCTGACCGGCGCCGTTCGCGCCCAGCGCACGCCGGGCTCCGTGTCGGTGGTCGCGGCTACGCTTCGAGCATGGAGCCCACCCGTGCCGTGCATCCCTTCGAGGTCGTCAGCGAGTACAAGCCGAGCGGCGATCAGCCGGCCGCGATCGCCGATCTGAGCGCCCGGATCCGGGCGGGCGAGGCCGATGTCGTGCTCCTCGGCGCCACGGGAACGGGCAAGTCGGCGACCACCGCATGGCTCGTCGAGGCCGTCCAGCGACCCACGCTCGTGCTCGCCCACAACAAGACCCTCGCGGCGCAGCTCGCGAACGAGTTCCGCGAGCTGTTCCCCAACAACGCGGTCGAGTACTTCGTCTCGTACTACGACTACTACCAGCCCGAGGCGTACGTCCCGCAGACCGACACCTTCATCGAGAAGGACAGCTCCGTCAACGCCGAGGTCGAGCGCCTCCGCCACTCGACGACCAACTCGCTGCTCAGCCGACGGGACGTGATCGTCGTCTCCACCGTCTCGTGCATCTACGGTCTCGGTCAGCCCGAGCAGTACCTCGAGGCGATGGTGGCCCTCCAGGTCGGCCAGCGGGTCGACCGCGACCGCCTGATCCGCAAGTTCGTCTCGATGCAGTACGCGCGCAACGACGTCGACTTCGCCCGCGGCACCTTCCGCGTCCGGGGCGACACGATCGAGATCATCCCGATGTACGAGGAGCTCGCGATCCGCATCGAGATGTTCGGCGACGAGATCGAGGCGCTCTACACGCTCCACCCGCTCACCGGCGACATCGTGAAGAAGCTCGAGTCGGTCTCCGTCTTCCCCGGTTCGCACTACGTGGCCAGCCAGGACGTCATGCACCGCGCGATCGACACGATCCAGCAGGAGCTCGAGGTGCGCCTCGCCGATCTCGAGAAGCAGAACAAGCTGCTCGAGGCCCAGCGCCTCCGGATGCGCACCACGTTCGACCTCGAGATGATGCAGCAGATCGGCTTCTGCTCGGGCATCGAGAACTACTCCCGCCACATAGACGGCCGCGAGTCGGGCGAGGCGCCGCACTGCCTCCTCGACTACTTCCCCGACGACTTCCTCGTCGTCATCGACGAGTCGCACGTCACCGTGCCCCAGATCGGCGCGATGTACGAGGGCGACGCCTCCCGCAAGCGCACGCTGGTCGAGCACGGCTTCCGCCTGCCCTCGGCGATGGACAACCGTCCGCTCAAGTGGGAGGAGTTCAAGCAGCGCGTCGGCCAGACGGTCTACCTCTCGGCGACCCCCGGCCGGTACGAGATGGGGATCGCCGACGGCATCGTCGAGCAGATCATCCGCCCGACCGGCCTCATCGACCCCGAGATCGTCGTCAAGCCGACCAAGGGCCAGATCGACGACCTGCTCGAGGAGATCAAGCGCCGCACCGAGCGCGACGAGCGCGTGCTGGTGACGACCCTGACCAAGCGGATGGCCGAGGAGCTGACCGACTTCCTCACGGAGGCCGGCGTCCGCGTCCGCTACCTGCACTCCGACGTCGACACCCTGCGGAGGGTCGAGCTGCTCTCCGAGCTGCGCGCCGGCGTCTACGACGTCCTCGTGGGCATCAACCTCCTCCGCGAGGGACTCGACCTGCCCGAGGTGTCGCTGGTCGCGATCCTCGACGCCGACAAGGAGGGATTCCTCCGCTCCTCGACGTCGCTGATCCAGACCATCGGCCGCGCCGCTCGCAACGTGTCGGGCGAGGTGCACATGTACGCCGACCGGGTGACCGACTCGATGCGGCTCGCGATCGACGAGACCGATCGCCGCCGCGAGAAGCAGGTCGCGTACAACCTCGAGCACGGCATCGACCCGACGCCGCTGCGCAAGAAGATCGCCGACATCACCGACGCCCTCGCCCGCGAGGGTGCCGACACGGCCAAGCTCCTCGCGGGCCGCGACGCGAAGAAGAAGAGCCCGACGCCGAACCTCCGCAGGCAGGGGCTCGCCGCGAACGGCGGCAACGACCTCGAGGCGATCATCTCCGACCTCAACGGCCAGATGCTCCAGGCGGCGGGCGAGCTCAAGTTCGAGCTCGCGGCGCGCCTGCGCGACGAGGTCCAGGAGCTCAAGCGGGAGCTCCGTCAGATGGAGAAGGCGGGTCACCTCTCCTGAGGGCGGGCGCCGGGGCGGGGGCGGCCGATGCCGTCCCCGTCCGCAGAGCGGCGCCCGAACCGCAAGCTCCGATGACCGGTATCAGCGCCCAGCGAACGCCCCCGGGCGATGTCGGTGGCTCCGCATACACTTTCGAGGTGTCGATCGCGAATGCCGTAACAGACCCCTCGTCCACCCCCTCTCCCTCCTTCCACCGCTTCGTCAGCTCCCTCGACGAGTCGGTGTCGAAGCTGGTCGTCAGTGGCGCCCGGGTGCACAACCTGCACGACGTCGACCTCGAGATCCCGCGTGACTCGATGGTCGTCTTCACCGGTCTGTCGGGGTCCGGCAAGTCGTCGCTGGCCTTCGACACGATCTTCGCCGAGGGGCAGCGCCGCTACGTCGAGTCGCTGTCCGCCTACGCCCGCCAGTTCCTCGGGCAGGTCGACCGCCCCGACGTCGACTTCATCGAGGGCCTCAGTCCCGCGGTCTCGATCGACCAGAAGTCGACCAACCGCAACCCGCGCTCCACCGTCGGCACCATCACCGAGATCTTCGACTACATGCGCCTGCTCTGGGCGCGCATCGGCGTGCCGCACTGCCCCATCTGCAGCGAGAAGATCTCAGCGCAGACCGTGCAGCAGATCGCCGACCAGATGATGGAGCTCGAGGGCGGCACCCGCTATCAGATCCTCAGCCCGGTCGTCTCGCAGAAGAAGGGCGAGTTCGTCGACCTCTTCAAGGAGCTGACCGCCGGCGGCTACTCGCGTGCGATGGTGGACGGCAGCCTGATCCAGCTCAGCGATCCGCCGACCCTCAAGAAGCAGTACAAGCACGACATCTCGGTCGTGGTCGACCGCCTCGTCGCAGGCCCCGACATCCTCGGCCGCCTCACCGACTCCCTCGAGACAGCTCTGCGTCTCACCGACGGCATCGTGCAGATCAACTTCGTCGACGGTGAGGGCGAGGGCGCGTGGACCACCTTCTCCGAGAAGCTGTCCTGCCCCAACAACCACCCGATCTCGCTGACCGAGATCGAGCCGCGCACCTTCTCGTTCAACGCGCCTTTCGGCGCCTGCCCCGAGTGCTCCGGCCTCGGCACGCGCATGTCGGTCGACGACGAGCTGCTCCTCGGCGACCCCGACCTCAGCATCGCCGAGGGCGTCATCATCCCCTGGACCACCCAGGGCAAGGGCCTCTTCCAGTACTACGAGAAGCTGCTCGACGGCCTCTCGCGAGACCTCGGCTTCAAGCTGACCACCCCGTGGAAGCGCCTGAGCTCCGAGGTGCAGCAGGCAGTGCTGCACGGCGACAACTTCGAGGTCAAGGTCAAGTGGAAGAACCGCTACGGCCGTGAGATGAGCTACACCTCCGGCTTCGAGGGCGTCGTGCCCTACATCGAGCGCCAGTACGTGCAGGCCGAGACGGATGTGCAGCGCACCCGCTGGTCCGAGTTCCTCCGCGAGGTGCCCTGCCCCGTCTGCAAGGGCTCGCGCCTCAAGCCCGAGGTGCTCGCCGTCCTCGTGCACGGAGCGAGCATCGCCGACATCGCCGACCTCAGCCTCGGCGACGCGCAGGAGTTCATGGGCCGGCTCGAGCTGACCCCGCGCGAGGCGACGATCGCCGCGCAGGTCCTCCGCGAGATCCGGGCGCGCCTCGACTTCCTCATCGAGGTCGGGCTCAACTACCTCAACCTCTCGCGAGCGGCCGCGTCGCTCTCCGGAGGCGAGGCCCAGCGCATCCGACTGGCCACCCAGATCGGCTCCGGACTCACCGGCGTGCTCTACGTGCTCGACGAGCCGAGCATCGGCCTGCACCAGCGCGACAACCGCCGCCTCATCGACACCCTGCTGAAGCTCCGCGACCTCGGCAACACGCTGATCGTCGTCGAGCACGACGAGGACACCATCCGCACCGCCGACTGGATCGTCGACATCGGCCCGGGCGCCGGCGTCAACGGCGGAAAGGTCGTGCACTCCGGCTCGTACGACGCCCTGCTCGAGAACACGCACTCGCTCACGGGCGACTACATCTCGGGCCGCAAGTCGATCGACATCCCGAAGAAGCGCCGCAGGATCGACCGCAAGCGGATGATCAAGGTCGTCGGGGCCAACGCCAACAACCTCCGCAAGGTCGACGTGGAGTTCCCCCTCGGCACCTTCGTCGCGGTCACCGGAGTCTCGGGGTCGGGCAAGAGCACGCTGGTCAACGACATCCTCTACCGGGTGCTCGCCAACCAGCTCAACGGGGCGCGCAAGGTGCCGGGCAAGCACACCCGCGTCACCGGCCTCGAGAACCTCGACAAGGTCGTGCACGTCGATCAGAACCCGATCGGCCGCACCCCGCGCTCCAACCCCGCCACCTACACCGGCGTCTTCGACCGCATCCGCAACCTCTTCGCCGAGACGACCGAGGCGAAGGCCCGCGGCTACCTCCCGGGCCGGTTCAGCTTCAACGTCAAGGGCGGCCGCTGCGAGGCCTGCTCGGGCGACGGCACCATCAAGATCGAGATGAACTTCCTGCCCGACGTCTACGTGGCCTGCGAGGTCTGCGGGGGAGCGCGCTACAACCGCGACACCCTGACGGTCCACTACAAGGGCAAGAACATCGCCGAGGTCCTCGACATGCCGATCGCCGAGGCGGCCGAGTTCTTCGAGCCGATCACCTCGATCCACCGCTTCCTCAGAACGCTCGTCGAGGTCGGCCTCGGCTACGTGCGGCTCGGGCAGAGCGCGACGACGCTCTCGGGCGGCGAGGCGCAGCGCGTCAAGCTCGCCACTGAGCTGCAGCGCCGCTCCAACGGCCGCAGCGTCTACGTGCTCGACGAGCCGACCACCGGTCTGCACTTCGAGGACGTCCGCAAGCTCCTCCTCGTGCTGAACTCGCTCGTCGAGAAGGGCAACACGGTCATCACCATCGAGCACAACCTCGACGTCATCAAGTCGGCCGACTGGCTGATCGACATGGGTCCCGAGGGCGGTGCCGGCGGCGGGCAGGTCGTCGCGATCGGCACACCGGAGCAGGTGGCGAAGGTCGCGGAGAGCCACACCGGCGGGTTCCTGGCCGAGATCCTCGGGCGATAGCGCGGCCGGGCGAGCACGGGGCATGGCGCAGACACTCGACTACCGGCCCAAGGCCGGCGAGATCCCGACCCTCCCGGGGGTCTACCGATTCAAGGACGCGAGGGGCCGGGTCCTCTACGTGGGCAAGGCCAAGAACCTGCGCGCGCGGCTCAGCAACTACTTCGCGCCGCTGCCGAGCCTGCACGAGCGGACCCGGCGGATGGTCACCTCGGCGTCGGGCGTCGAGTGGACCGTCGTCGGCACCGACGTCGAGGCACTGCAGCTCGAGTTCACCTGGATCAACGAGTTCGACCCCCCGTTCAACGTCAAGTTCCGCGACGACAAGTCGTACCCCTACATGGCGGTGACCCTCGGCGACGAGGCGCCCCGGGTGATGGTGACCCGCAACTCCAAGATCCGCGGAGCGAGGTACTTCGGCCCCTACCCGAAGATCTGGGCCATCCACGAGACCATCGATCTGATGATCAAGGCCTTCCCGATCCGCACCTGCAACGACTCGAACTACAAGCGGGCCATGCAGAGCGGGAAGCCGTGCTTCGCCTCCCAGATCGGCCGCTGCGGCGGTCCCTGCTCGCACCGCGTCACCTTCGCGGAGCACCGCGGGATGGTCGACCGGTTCGTCGCGTTCATGGGCAGCCACGACCGGAGGATGATCGGCGAGCTCGAGAAGGAGATGCGCGAGGCCGCCGGCGAGATGCAGTACGAGCGCGCCGGCAAGCTGCGCGATCAGGCCGCCGCTCTCGACGCCGTGCTCGCCAAGAGCGCGGTCGTGCTCAAGGACAACGTCGACGTCGACCTCTACGCGATCGTGCACGACGAGCTCGCGGCGTCCGTGCAGCAGTTCCGCGTGCGGGGCGGACGCATCCGCGGCGAGCGCGGCTGGGTCGTCGACAAGGAGCTCGACATGACGACGGCCGAGCTCGTCGACACGGCACTCCAGGCGGCCTACGAGAACGGCGACATCCCGCCGAAGGAGGTCGTCGTCCCCGAGCTGCCGGAGGACAGCGAGGCGCTCGAGGAGTGGCTCTCGAGCCTCCGCGGCGCCAACGTCCGGCTGCGGGCGGCGCAGCGCGGCGACAAGGCGGCGCTGCTCGAGACCGCGACGCAGAACGCCGGTCACTCGCTGATGCTCTACAAGACCCGCCGCTCGGCCGACTTCACCGCGCGCACCCAGGCGCTGGAGGACATCCGCGACGCCCTCGACATGACCGAGGCCCCGCTCCGGATGGAGTGCTACGACGTCTCGCACCTCAGCGGCACCAACATCGTCGCGTCGATGGTCGTCTTCGAGGACGGCCTCGCCCGCAAGGACCAGTACCGCCGGTTCTCGATCGCGGAGTCGACCGACGACACGGAGTCGCTGCACCAGGTCCTCACCCGGCGACTCGCCTACCTGAAGGAGCCGGTCGAGCCGGCGATCCTCGATCCCGAGACGGGGGAGGCGAAGCGCCGCAAGTTCGCCTACCCGCCCCAGCTCCTGATCGTCGACGGCGGTCAACCGCAGGTCGCGGCCGCCCAGCGCGCCCTGGACGAGTCCGGAGTCACCGGGATCACCCTGTGCGGCATCGCCAAGCGACTCGAGGAGATCTGGCTCCCCGACTCCGACTTCCCGGTGATCCTGCCGCGCAACAGCGACGCCCTCTTCCTCTTCCAGAGGATCCGCGACGAGGCCCACCGCTTCGCCATCACCCACCAGCGCCAGCGCCGCAAGCGCGACATCGCGTCGCAGCTCGGCGAGATCCCCGGGCTCGGTGGCACGCGGGTGCGCGATCTGCTCAAGCACTTCGGATCCGTCGCGCGGCTGCGCGAGGCCTCCGACGCCGAGATCGCCGAGGTGAAGGGGATCGGGCCGACGCTGGCCGCCGCGATCCACGGATACCTGCACCCCTGACGCCTCCGCCCGGTGTCGGGCCCACGCCCTAGGCTGGACATCCGACCCTCCGAGGAGGGCGCGGGCCCCCGTCACGAGCGACGCAGAACTCACGAGCGACGCAGAACTCACGAGCGACACAGCACTTTTCGAGCGCCACAGACACTTTCGAGCGACACAGATACGAGCACGGAGAACCCATGAGCACGGAGAGCGAGCAGCAGGACGTGCTGATCGTCACGGGGATGTCGGGTGCCGGCCGGTCCACGGCCGCGAACGCCCTCGAGGACCTCGGCTGGTACGTGGTCGACAACCTCCCGCCGCAGATGCTCCGACCCCTGGTCGACCTCGCCCAGCGCGCGGGCGACACGCTGCCGAAGATCGCGGCCGTCGTCGACGTCCGCGGGCGCGACTTCTTCGCCGACCTCGGCGAGATCGTGCGCGAGCTCAAAGCGGGTGTCGACCTCCGCGTCGTGTTCCTCGAGGCGACCGACGCTGCCCTGGTGCGCCGCTTCGAGCAGGTGCGGCGCCCGCACCCGCTGCAGGGCCGAGGCACGCTGCTCGACGGCATCTCGGCGGAGCGCGGACGGCTGGCGCAGCTGCGCGAGTCCGCCGACATCGTGATCGACACCTCCGACCTCAACATCCACCAGCTCGCGACGACCATCACGGAGCGATTCGCCGAGGCCGGGCGTGCGGGCCTCCAGATCACCGTGATGAGCTTCGGCTTCAAGTACGGCCTGCCGACCGACGCCGACATGGTCGCCGACGCGCGCTTCCTCCCCAACCCGTACTGGATCCCCGAGCTCCGCCCGCACACCGGGCTCGACGAAGAGGTGAGAGAATACGTGCTGGCCCAGCAGGGGGCGGAGGAGTTCATCGACTCCTACTCGCGAGCCCTGCGCCCGGTGCTCGACGGCTACCAGCGCGAGAACAAGCGCCACGCGACGATCGCCATCGGCTGCACGGGGGGCAAGCACCGCTCCGTCGCGGTCGCCGGACGCATCGCGGCCCGACTGGCCGAGCTGCCGGGAGTCGCCGTGAACGTGGCGCACCGCGACCTCGGCCGAGAATGATTCCCGCGCGCTCCGCCGCGCACCCGACGTAAGGAAGACTCCGTGGCCCTCACCGCAGACGTCAAGGGCGAACTGGTCGCGATCGTCTCGCGCAAGAACACCGTCCGTGCCGCCGAACTGGCGACCGTCCTCCGCTTCTCCGGCGGACTGCACATCATCTCGAACCGCCTCGCGGTCGAGGTCGAGCTCGACTCCGCAGCTCTCGCGACCCGCGTGCGCCGCGATCTCGCAGAGCTCTACGGCGTCCGCAGCGAGGGCACCATCATCTCCGCCGGCGGATCGCGCCGGACGACCAGCTGGCTCGTCCGCGTGGTCGAGGGCGGCGACACGCTCGCCCGGCAGACAGGGCTGCTCGACCAGCGCGGTCGCCCGGTGCGCGGCCTCCCGAACCGGCTGACGACGGGCTCCCGGGAGGAGCTCGCCGCAGTCTGGCGCGGCGCCTTCCTCGCGCAGGGCTCGCTGACCGACCCGGGCCGCTCGGCGGCGCTCGAGATCGTCTGCCCCGGCAACGAGTCGGCGATGGCCATCGTCGGCGCGGCCGGCCGCCTCGGCGTGCAGGCGAAGTCGCGGGAGGTGCGCGGTGTGCACCGGGTCGTCGTCCGCGACGGCGAGAGCATCAGCGCGATGCTCACCCTGATGGGCGCCACCTCGACGGTGGCGAGCTGGGAGGAGCTGCGCCAGCGACGCGAGGTGCGCGCGACCGCGAACCGGCTCGTCAACTTCGACGACGCCAACCTCCGCCGGTCGGCGCAGGCCGCCGTCGCCGCGTGCTCGCGTGTCGAGCGCGCGATGGAGATCCTCGGCGACGACATCCCCGAGCACCTGCGCTACGCCGGTCGACTCCGGCTCGCGCACCGCGACGCGAGTCTCGACGAGCTCGGCCACCACGCCGACCCCCCGATGACGAAGGACGCGGTCGCCGGTCGCATCCGCCGCCTCCTCGCGATGGCCGACAAGCGCGCCGCCGACCTCGACATCCCCGGCACCGACGCGAACCTCCCGGCCGAGCTGCGCGACCTCTGAGCCGTCCACCCGGCGAACGCTGAGTGTCTCCTGGTTGAACGGGGGAGACCGTCCGAGTGCGCGGGTGCCCCGTCACTAGACTGGAAACGTCGCTCGGACACGCCGACCCCCGCTCCAGCGCCTCGCGCTCGGACGGTCGGAGCCGGTGGGACTGCCGAGGTCGACGACCACGAACAGGAGATCGCACATGGCTGACTACACGCTCGCCGAACTGCCCTACGACTACTCGGCCCTCGAGCCGAACATCAGTGGGCGGATCATGGAGCTCCACCACGACAAGCACCACGCCACCTACGTGACGGGCGCGAACACCGCCCTCGCCGCGCTCCAGGAGGCCCGCGACACCGAGAGCCTCGCGAACGTCAACAAGCTCCAGAAGGACCTGGCGTTCAATCTCGCCGGTCACGTGAACCACACCGTGTTCTGGAACAACCTCTCGCCCGACGGCGGCGACAAGCCGGTCGGCGAGCTCGCCGCGGCGATCGACGACAACTTCGGCTCGTTCGACAAGTTCCGCGCCCACTTCACCGCCTCCGCCCTCGGCATCCAGGGCTCCGGCTGGTCGATCCTCGCGTGGGACTCGCTCGGCGAGAAGCTCATCATCGAGCAGCTCTACGACCACCAGGGCAAC
Source organism: Rathayibacter sp. VKM Ac-2803 (assembly GCF_009807175.1). Taxonomy (NCBI): domain Bacteria; kingdom Bacillati; phylum Actinomycetota; class Actinomycetes; order Micrococcales; family Microbacteriaceae; genus Rathayibacter; species Rathayibacter sp. VKM Ac-2803. The sequence goes on from NZ_WUCD01000001.1 coordinate 2,404,254, forward strand.
CTCGCCGCGGCGACCGTGCCGGTGCTGCTGCTCGACATGTGGGAGCACGCCTTCTACCTCGACTACGTCAACGTGAAGGCCGACTACGTCAAGGCGTTCTGGAACATCGTGAACTGGGCCGACGTCTCCGCGCGCTTCGAGAAGGCCCGCGAGAAGACTTCGGGCCTGCTGCTACTGTCATAGCGATCTCGGCGTCCCGGGCCTCTGCGCCCGGGACGCCCGGGCCGGTTCCCACCGGCCCACTGCGATCAACACCCTCCACTGCACCGTCGAGGTGCCCTTCCTCATCAGGAGATATCTGTGTCCGTCAAGATCGGCATCAACGGCTTCGGCCGTATCGGCCGTAACTTCCTCCGTGCGGCCCTCGCCAAGGGCAGCGACCTCGAGATCGTCGCGGTCAACGACCTCACCGACAACAAGGCGCTCGCGCACCTCCTGAAGTACGACTCCATCACCGGACGCCTCGACGCGACGGTGGAGCTCGACGGCGACAAGATCGTCGTCAACGGCAAGCCGATCATCGTCCTCGAGGAGCGCGACCCCGCGAACCTCCCCTGGGGCGAGCTGGGCGTCGATGTCGTCATCGAGTCGACCGGCCGCTTCACCAAGTCGGAGGATGCGCGCAAGCACATCACCGCCGGCGCCAAGAAGGTCATCGTCTCGGCACCCGCCTCGGGCAGCGACGTCGCGACCATCGTCCTCGGCGTCAACGAGGGCACCTACGACCCCCAGGTGCACGACATCGTCTCGAACGCGTCCTGCACCACGAACTGCCTCGCGCCGCTCGCCAAGGTGCTGCTCGACAACTTCGGCATCGAGCGCGGCCTCATGACCACGGTCCACGCCTACACGGCCGACCAGAACCTGCAGGACGGCCCGCACAGCGACCTCCGTCGCGCGCGCGCCGCCGCGGTCAACATCATCCCGACCTCGACCGGTGCCGCCAAGGCGCTCGGCCTCGTCATCCCCGAGCTCGTCGGCAAGCTCGACGGCTACGCACTGCGCGTCCCGGTCCCGACCGGCTCGATCACCGACCTCACCGTCGAGCTGACCACGCCGGCCACCGTCGAGGAGATCAACGCGGCGTACAAGGCCGCGGCCGAGGGCGACCTCAAGGGCATCCTCAAGTACACCGAGGACCCGATCGTCTCGAGCGACATCGTGACCGACCCGCACTCGTCGATCTTCGACTCCGGCCTCACCAAGGTCATCGGCAACCAGGTCAAGGTCGCCTCCTGGTACGACAACGAGTGGGGATACTCCAACCGCCTCGTCGACGTCGCCGAGCTCGTCGCCGGCAAGCTCTAGGGCTCGCAGCAGTGACCTTCCGCACTCTGGACTCACTGGGTGCACTGTCGGGCAAGCGCGTCGTCGTCCGCTGCGATCTGAACGTCCCCCTGAAGGACGGTTCGATCACGGACGACGGCCGCGTGCGCGCGTCCGTCCCCACGCTCCAGCGGCTCGTCGCCGAGGGTGCCCGAGTCGTGGTCGTGAGCCACCTCGGGCGCCCCGACGGGGAGCCCGACCCGAAGTACAGCCTCGCGCCGGTCGCGAAGCGACTCGGTGAGCTCCTCGACGCCCCCGTGGCGTTCGCCGGCGACACTGTCGGCGACGAGGCCTCCTCCGCGGTCGAGGCCCTCGGCGACGGCGAGATCGTCGTCCTCGAGAACCTGCGCTTCAACGCAGCCGAGACCAGCAAGGACGCGGACGAGCGCCGCGCCTTCGCCGAGAAGCTGGCCGCCTTCGGCGACGCCTTCGTCTCGGACGGCTTCGGAGTCGTCCACCGCAAGCAGGCGAGCGTCTACGAGCTCGCGCAGCTGCTCCCGAGCGCTGCCGGCACTCTGATCGCCGCCGAGCTCGAGGTCCTCGACCGCCTCACCGAGAAGCCGGAGCGCCCCTACACGGTCGTGCTCGGCGGATCGAAGGTCTCGGACAAGCTCGGCGTGATCGAGCACCTGCTGCCGAGGGTCGACTCGATCCTCATCGGCGGAGGCATGCTCTTCACCTTCCTCAAGGCCCAGGGCCACGAGGTCGGTGCGAGCCTGCTCGAGGCCGACCAGGTCGACGTCGTGCTCGGCTACCTCGCGAAGGCGAAGGAGCTGGGCGTCGAGATCGTCCTGCCGACCGACGTCGTCGTCGCCTCGAAGTTCGGAGCCGACGCGGAGCACGAGGTCGCTGCGGCCGACGCCATCGAGGGCACCCCGTTCGGAGCGAGCGGACTGGGCCTCGACATCGGCCCGGACACTGCGAAGCGCTTCGCCGAGATCGTCGCTGCGTCGAAGACGGTGTTCTGGAACGGCCCCATGGGCGTCTTCGAGCTCGAGCCGTTCGCGGCGGGCACGAAGGCCGTCGCCCAGGCCCTCACCGAGGTCGACGGACTCAGCGTCGTCGGCGGAGGCGACTCGGCCGCGGCAGTGCGCGCCCTCGGCTTCGAGGACGGGCAGTTCGGCCACATCTCGACGGGAGGCGGCGCGAGCCTCGAATTCCTCGAGGGCAAGCGACTCCCCGGACTGGAGGTCCTCGGATGGCAGTAGACAGCACGGGAGGAGCTCCCTCTTCCCTCGGGCGGACGCCGCTCATCGCGGGCAACTGGAAGATGAACCTGGACCACCTCCAGGCCATCGCCTTCGTGCAGAAGCTCGCGTGGAGCCTGAAGGACGCGAATCACGACTTCGACGGTGTCGAGGTCGCAGTGTTCCCGCCCTTCACCGACCTCCGCCCGGTGCAGATCCTCGTCGACTCCGACAAGCTGCCGCTCAAGTACGGCGCGCAGGACCTGTCGAAGTTCGACAGCGGGGCCTACACCGGTGAGATCTCGGGTCAGTTCCTGAAGCAGCTCGACTGCGACTACGTGATCGTCGGGCACTCGGAGCGTCGCACGCTCCACGCCGAGACGGACGCGGACATCGCGGCGAAGTCGGCTGCGGCGATCAAGCACGGCGTCGCACCGATCATCTGCGTCGGAGAGACCGCCGAGGACCTCGAGAAGCACGGCCCGTCGGCCGTGCCCGTCGCGCAGCTGAAGGAGGCCCTCACCGGCCTGCCCGCGGACGCCGACCTCGTCGTCGCCTACGAGCCGGTCTGGGCCATCGGCTCCGGCCAGGCCGCCACGCCCGAGCAGGCCCAGCAGGTCTGCAAGGCGCTCCGCGACGTCGTCTCCGACATCCTCGGAGCCGACACCGCGGCGAAGACACGCATCCTCTACGGCGGCTCCGTGAAGTCCGGCAACATCGCCGGCTTCATGCGCGAACCCGACGTCGACGGCGCCCTCGTCGGAGGCGCCAGCCTCCAGGTCGACGAGTTCGCAGCGATCGCCCGGTATCGGAACCACGTGGGCGTCTGACGTTCTGCATCTGAAGGGGTGGGCCATTGGCCCACCCCTTCAGTCGTGTTGGAAGCCAGCGTTCGGGTTACTGGGTTCCGATATCCACGCCGCTCCTCGCGCGGCGTGGCGCAGTCGGCTTCTCGAGGTGGTCGCGTCCCGCAGAGCGTCCTGCGCACGGCTACGCCGATTCGCTGGCACGCGAATCGTCGGTTCGGCAGTGCTGTCCTCCCCGCCGCTCTTCGCGCGGCGCGGCGCAGTCGGCTCCCGACGATGGGCATGTCCCGCAGAGCGTCCTGCGTCCGGCTACGTCGATTCGCTGGCACGCGAATCGCCGGTTCGCCTCCGCCCGTGCGGCGATCTGCAGACCAAGCTCCAGAGGACCTGTCGCCGGCATCCTGCTGGCCGAGTAGCCGCTGGAGGCGGCGTATCGAGACCCACCTCCCTTCGAACCTCGGTCCCGAGTCCCGTCCTCCGGACGCGGACGGGAGGGGCGGCCTCGTCGCGGCGCCTGGCTCGGGTCTGGCGGGCGCCGCGCAGCGGCGCGGGATGGCGCCGCGACGAGGCCGCCCCTCCCGTCACTCTTCAGAGCGCCCCGCGCCTCCCGTCATCCGCCGCCACGTATACCGCTCGCCGTAACAGGGGGTGTGGTTTCGTCGGGGGATTCGCAGGCGCCCGTTATACTCGACGGGGCGCGCAACGCGCCAGAACTTCGAAAGGTACCGCGTGGACATCCTCCAGGTCGTGCTCCAGGTCGTCCTGGGCATCACGAGCCTCCTGCTCACCATGCTGATCCTGCTCCACAAGGGGCGCGGCGGCGGTCTGTCCGACATGTTCGGCGGCGGAGTGACCTCGAACCTCGGCGCCTCGGGCGTCGCAGAGCGCAATCTGAACCGCATCACCGTGATCCTCGGTCTCGTCTGGGTCGCCAGCATCGTGGTTCTCGGTCTCATCACCAAGTTCGACACCGGAGCATAGGGGTACACGGAATGGCATCAGGCGGCAGTGCAATCCGCGGTTCGCGCGTCGGCGCGGGACCCATGGGCGAGCAGGACCGAGGCTTCCACGCGGAGCGCGTCGCGGTCTCCTACTGGGACGCTCTCGGCAACGAGACGGTGCGCCACTTCTCGGCGGCGCTCCCCGAGGACGAGATCCCCGAGGTCATCGACTCTCCGCAGTCGGGTCTCCCGGCCGGTCGCGACCGGGCGAACCCGCCTCAGGTCGCGAAGACCGAGCCCTACAAGACGCACCTCGCGTACGTGAAGGAGCGTCGCACCGAGGCCGAGGCCGCGCAACTCCTCGAGGAGGCGCTCCAGCAGCTCCGCGCGCGCCGCGGGACCGCGACGCCGTCCTGATCGGCCCCACGGCCGACGAACGACGAAGGGCCCGACCCCCGCGAGGGAGTCGGGCCCTTCGTCGTTCTCACGGGCCGGACGGTCCGGTCCGGCCCGGCTCAGTAGCTCGGCGCGATGAGCGACTCGGGGACCTCGGCTGCGGCCTCCTGGTCGACGAAGAACACCGTGCGCTTGCGGCCGAACGCGCCGGCGGCCGGCACCTCGTTCGTGCTGGCGCCCGCGAGTGCCAGACCGAGCGCGGAGGCCTTGTCGGCACCCGCCAGGACCATCCAGACCCGGTCGGACTGATTGATCAGAGGCAGCGTGAGCGTGAGGCGCTCCGGCGGCGGCTTGGGCGAGTTGCGGACGGCCAGCACACCGGGCTTCGGGTGGCGGATCGCGGAGCGCTCGGGGAAGAGCGACGCGATGTGCCCGTCGGGGCCGACTCCGAGGAAGGTGATGTCGAAGCGCGGGTAGTCGCGGCCCTCGGTCGCGTGCGCGCGGAGCTCGGCGTCGTACTGCGTGGCGGCGGCGTCGAGGTCGATGCCCTCGTCGGAGGCCGGATACGAGTGGACGTTCTCACTCGGCACGTCGAGTGACGCGAACAGGTCGCCTGCCTGCACGTCGTTGCGGTCCTCGTGCCCGCGGGGGACCCAGCGCTCGTCGCCCCACCAGAAGTGGACCCGCGTCCAGTCGACGTTCCCCGCGGCCGAGGAGCCGGCGATCTCCTTGAGGGTCGCCGCCCCCATCGTGCCGCCCGTCAGGACGACGTTCGCCGACCCGAGGTCGTCGAGGATGTCGATCGTCTTGGTCAGGAAGCGCGCGGCGACCGAGCCGGCGAGGGTCTGCTTGTCTCGGTGGACGAGCACACGACGTTCGGTGGTCATGCAGGGTCTCCTTCTGGTGGTCGCCGATCGGCGGATGGTCGACTCCGGGTCAGGAAGCGTCGGCCCGCGAGCGGGCCGACGACATCAGGACGCGCTGCGGGCCCCGGACTTCTCCGAGAGCATGTCCACACCGCGCGAGATCACTTCACCGTACAGGTCATCGGGGTCGAGCCTGCGCAGCTCCTCCGCCAGGCAGTCGCGGAGACTGCGGCGGGGGAGCGAGATGTCGTGGACGGGCTGATCCGGCTGGGTCAGCGTCGCCACGTTCGGGATCGAGCGCTCGAGCTCGATGACGCCCGACTCGCGGAAGAGACGGACCCCGTGGATGCCGCTCGATCCGGTCGCGCTGATGGTGAGCTCGTGGTCGACGGGGATGTCGAGCTCGAGCTGCAACCAGGCGGCGAGCAGGATCGTCGAGGGGGAGTCCGGGGCTCCCGAGACCTCGACCGCGGTGATCGACTCGTACGGCGGCTGGTCGAGGACCGCCGCCAGCTGAGCGCGCCACAGCGTGAGCCGGGTCCAGGCGAAGTCGGTGTCGCCCGGGGCGTAGGTGGAGGCGAGGTGGTGCAGCGCCTCCGCCGGGTTGGACTGCGCGGACGCGTCCGTGATGCGGCGCTGCGCGATCCGGCCGATGGGCGACTGGGAGGCGCTCTCGGGCGCGCTGTTCGGCCACCAGGCGACGACGGGCGCATCGGGCAGGAGCAGACCCGTGACGAGGCTCTCCTCGTCGCTCGCGGCGTCGCCGAACGGGCGGAGCACGACGACCTCGCTGGCCCCCGCATCGCCGCCCACGCGGATCTGCGCGTCGACCCGGGGGGTCGCGTCGACGGGCACCGTGGTGAGTCCGTCGTCCTTCGAGACGACGATGACGCGCATCGGGTGCTCGCGCGAGGCGTCGTTCGCGGCGTCGATCGCCTCCTCCTCGTGACCCCGGGAGGTCGCGATGATGAGGGTGAGGACGCGGCCGAGGGCGACGGCGCCGCCCTCCTCGCGGATCTTGACGAGAGTCTTCGAGACCTCGCTGGTCGTGGTGTCGGGCAGATCGACGATCATGGACGCCTCCAGGTGCGGCCGTCGCGAGCGAGGAGCTCGTCGGCGGAGTCGGGGCCCCAGGTTCCGGGGCGGTACTGCTCGGGCTGGCCCTGCGTGCTCCAGTACTCCTCGATCGGGTCGAGGATCTTCCAGGACAGCTCGACCTCCTCGTGCCGCGGGAACAGCGGCGGCTCGCCCAGGAGGACGTCGAGGATGAGGCGCTCGTAGGCCTCGGGGCTGGCCTCGGTGAACGCGTGGCCGTAGCCGAAGTCCATCGTGACGTCGCGCACCTGCATGCCGGCGCCGGGGACCTTCGAGCCGAAGCGCATGGTCACGCCCTCGTCGGGCTGCACGCGGATGACGAGCGCGTTCTGGCCGAGCGAGGTGGTCTGGCTCTCGGCGAAGAGCTGCTGCGGCGCGCGCTTGAAGACGACGGCGATCTCGGTCACGCGGCGGCCGAGGCGCTTGCCCGCACGCAGGTAGAACGGGACGCCGGCCCAGCGGCGGGTGCCGATGTCGAGGCGCATCGCGGCGAAGGTCTCGGTGGTCGAGGTCGGGCTCATGCCGTCCTCCTCGAGGAAGCCGAGGACCTTCTCGCCGCCCTGCCAGCCGCCGGAGTACTGACCGCGCGCCGTGACCGTGGAGAGGTCCTTCGGCAGGCGGACGGCGGCGAGCACCTTCTCCTTCTCGGCGCGCAGGTCGGCGGCGTCGAACGAGATCGGCTCCTCCATCGCCGTGAGGGCGAGGAGCTGCAGCAGGTGGTTCTGGATGACGTCGCGAGCGGCGCCGATCCCGTCGTAGTAGCCGGCACGGCCGCCCACTCCGATGTCCTCGGCCATCGTGATCTGGACGTGGTCGACGTAGTTCGAGTTCCAGAGCGGCTCGTACATCATGTTGGCGAAGCGCAGCGCCAGGATGTTCTGGACGGTCTCCTTGCCGAGGTAGTGGTCGATCCGGAAGACGGAGTCGGGCGGGAACACCGACTCGACGACGGCGTTCAGCTCTCGGGCGGTCTTGAGGTCGCTGCCGAAGGGCTTCTCGATGACGACGCGTCGCCACTGGCCCTCCTTCTGCTCGGCGAGGCCGGAGCTGCGGAGCTGCTCGGTCACCTGCGGGAACGACTTCGGCGGGATCGAGAGGTAGAAGGCGAAGTTGCCGTTGGTGCCGCGCTCGCGGTCGAGCTCGTCGACGGTGGTCTTCAGGCGCGCGAACGCGTCGGGGTCGTCGAACTCGCCCTGCACGAAGCGGATGCCCTGCGCGAGCTGGGTCCAGACCTCCTCGTGGAACTCGGTGCGGGCGTACTTCTTGACGGAGTCGTGCACGACCTTCTCGAAGTCCTGGTCGTCCCAGTCGCGTCGGGCGAAGCCGACGAGCGCGAAGCCGGGCGGGAGGAGGCCGCGGTTGGCGAGGTCGTAGACCGCCGGCATGAGCTTCTTGCGCGACAGGTCGCCGGTGACTCCGAAGATCACGAGGCCGCTGGGGCCCGCGATCCGGTTCAACCGGCGGTCGAAGCTCAACCGCAGCGGGTTGAACTCGGGGGTGATGTCCACAGGCATGTGCAGTGTCCTTCTGTGTTCCTGGGTCTTCTGCGTGCCGGGGCGGCCGGGGATGCCGGCCGTGACGGCGCACTGCTCTCGGTGAGGGAGGGGGAGGGGACGCCCGCCCGCTCCGCTGAGGGCTTGCGATCGCGGCTCGCGAGGAGCCGCGGACGACCGCGGGCACGCCGCCCCCGCCTCGAGGGCGGGGAGCGGCGTGCCCGTCGGATCAGGTGTTGAGCGCCTCGAAGAGCGCCTCGAGGTCGGCCTCGGGGTCGGTCAGCGTCAGCGTGAGCACCGGGCGGCCGTGCTCCGCGAGCACGCTCGCGTCGCCGGCGGCCTGGGCGAGGATCAGCTGGCCGAAGGTGAACGGGCTCTCGGGGATCTCGAGGTCCACGTCCGCGCGCTCGGTGATCTGGAGGAAGACGCCGGTCGGCGCTCCACCCTTGTGGTACTGACCGGTCGAGTGCAGGAAGCGAGGGCCCCAGCCGAAGGTCACGGGACGCTGCGCCTGCGCGGCGAGGAGGTCGCGGACGCCCTCGAGCTGCGGGAGGGCGAGGCGGTCGACGTAGGCCTGGATGGAGACGTAGCCGCCCTCGCCCAGCTGCGCGAGCAGCAGGTCGACGGCCTGCGCCACGGTGGTGACGCCCTCGGTGACGGCGGCGGTCCCGGTCACCTCGATGCCGGCGTCCGTGAAGGCCGGCTGAGCCGGCTCGGGGCGCTTCTCGAGCAGTGCGCGGGTCGCGATCTTCGCCGACTCGACGTCGGGCTGGTCGAACGGGTTGATCCCGAGCAGACGGCCCGCGACGGCGACCGCGTACTCCCAGGTCAGCATCTGCGCACCGAGCGACCCGGAGAGGAGGATCTCGCCCTCGTGCCGGTCGCGCGGGAACAGGTGCAGCGCGGACGCGTCCTCGACGAGACGGACGACCTGCACGTCGGGCAGGTTCTCGGAGAGCTCGGGTGCGAGCGTGCCGAGGACGACGGGGAGGATGCCCGTGCCGTCCTTGCCGGTCGACTCGGCGATGAGCTGCTCCGCCCAGTCGGCGAAGCCCACGATGTGCGTGCCGTCGGCGACGATCGCGAGCTTGTCGCGGCGCGGGCTGGTCGCGGCGATGGCCGCGCCCAGGATCAGACCCGGGTTCTCGGGGGTGTCGACGGCCAGGCCGAGCGACGCCTCCGCCGCCTCGTCGAGCAGCGCTTCGATGTCGGCGCCGGCGAGACCGGACGGCACGAGACCGAAGGCGGAGAGCGCCGAGAAGCGTCCGCCGATGTTCGGGTCGGCGTTGAAGACGCGGTAGCCCGCCTCGCGCGAGGACGAATCGAGCGGCGAGCCCGGGTCGGTCACGATCACGATGCGGTCGAGCGGGTCGATACCGGCCTCGGTGAAGGCCTTCTCGTACGCCTTCTTCTGGCTCGCCGTCTCGACGGTCGAGCCCGACTTCGACGAGATCACGACGGCCGTGGTGGCGAGGCGGTCCTGCAGAGCGGCGAGGACCTGACCCGGGGCGGTCGAGTCGAGCACGGTGAGCTCGACGCCCGCCGTGCGGGTGATGACCTCGGGCGCGAGCGACGAACCGCCCATGCCGCCGAGCACGATGTGGTCGATGCCCTTGGCCTGGAACTCCTCGCGGAGGGCCAGGATCCGGGGGACCAGCGGGCGCGAGACCGTGGTCGACTCGGTCCAGCCGAGGCGCTTGGCCGACTCCTCCTCGGCCGCCGCTCCCCAGAGGGTGGGGACCTGGGCGGTGATGCCGGAGGCGACCTCGTCGGCGACGAGATCGGGGACGACGCGGTCGACGGCCTTCTCGGCGTCTCCGCTGACGTGGATCTGGATCGTCATGCTCAGGCCTGCGCCTTCGCGCCCTCGAGCGCCGCGGTCACGGTGTCGAGCAGCTCGTTCCAGGAGACGACGAACTTCTCGACGCCCTCCTTCTCGAGCAGCTCGGTGACGTCGGCGTACGAGACGCCCTGCGCGGCGACGGCGTCGAGGACGGCGTTCGCGTCGGCGTAGGACCCGGTGACGGTGTCGCCGGTGATGTCGCCGTGGTCGAAGGTCGCCTCGAGGGTCTTCTCGGGCATCGTGTTGACGACGCCGGCCGCGACGAGCTCGGTCACGTAGAGGGTGTCGGGGAGGTCGGTCGACTTGACGCCGGTCGAGGCCCACAGCGGGCGCTGGCGGTTCGCGCCCGACTCCTGGAGCAGGAGGGCGCGCTCGGTGGCGAACGCCTCGACGAAGACCTCGTAGGCGAGCTGCGCGTTGGCGACGCCCGACTTGCTCTTGAGCGCGCGGGCCTCGTCGGTGCCGACGGCCTCGAGGCGCTTGTCGATCTCGGTGTCGACGCGCGACACGAAGAACGAGGCGACCGAGTGGATGGTGGCGAGGTCGATGCCCGCCTCCTTGGCCTTCTCGAGACCGGCGAGGTAGGCGTTGATGACCGCGCGGTAGCGGGCGAGCGAGAAGATCAGGGTGACGTTGACCGAGATGCCGGAGCCGATGACCTCGGTGATGGCCTCGAGGCCCTCGACGGTCGCGGGGATCTTGATCATCGCGTTCGGACGGTCGACCTTGGCCCAGAGGGCCTTGGCCTGCTCGATCGTGCCCTGCGCGTCGTGCGCGAGGCCCGGCTCGACCTCGATCGACACGCGGCCGTCGTAGCCGTGGCTCGCGTCGTAGATCGGGCGGAAGATGTCCGACGCCGCGGCGACGTCGTCGGTCGTGATCTCGAAGACGGCGTCGGTCACCGAGGTGCCGGCGGCGGCGAGCTCGCGCACCTGGGCGTCGTAGGACTCGCCGTTCGCGAGTGCCGCGGCGAAGATCGTGGGGTTGGTGGTGACTCCGACGACGTTCTTCTCGTCGATCAGCTTCTGCAGTCCTCCGGAGGAGATGCGCGAGCGCGACAGGTCGTCGAGCCAGATGCTGACGCCGGCGGCGGAGAGCTCTGCGGTGGGGGTGTTCTCAGTCATGTCTCTTCTTCTTCGTGCGTAGGTGGAACGGGTCGTGGGGGGAGTCGTCGGGCTGACGGCGAAGGCCGCGTCCGTGGTGGACGCGGCCTTCGGGGTCAGGAAGCCTCGATCGACTCCTTCGCGGCGGTGAGGGCCGCGTCGGTGGTGATCCCGAACTCGCGGAACAGGGTCTTGTAGTCGGCGGAGGCGCCGAAGTGCTCGATCGAGACCGAGCGGCCGGCGTCGCCGACGTACTTCTGCCAGCCGAGGCTGAGGCCTGCCTCGATCGAGACGCGGGCCTTGACGGAGGAGGGGAGCACCTTCTCGCGGTACTCGGCGTCCTGCTCCTCGAACCACTCGAGCGAGGGAGCCGAGACGACGCGGGCGTTGACGCCCTCGCCCTTCAGCAGCTCGCGCGCCTCGACGGCGATCTGGAGCTCGGAGCCGGTGGCGATGAGGATGACGTCCGGCGTGCCGTTCGGGGCCTCGGCCAGGATGTACGCGCCGCGGGCGACGTTCGAGGCGTGAGCGAAGGTCTCGCCCTCGGCCTCGCCCTCGCCGCGCTCGAACACCGGGATGTTCTGGCGGGTGAGCGCCAGACCGGCCGGGCCCTCGCGGCGCGCCAGGATCGTCTTCCAGGCGTAGGCGACCTCGTTCGCGTCACCGGGGCGGACGATGTCCAGTCCCGGGATCGCGCGGAGGGCGGCCAGCTGCTCGACGGGCTGGTGCGTGGGGCCGTCCTCGCCGAGGGCGACGGAGTCGTGGGTCCAGACGTAGATCGCCGGCGCCTTCATGAGCGCGGCGAGACGGACCGCCGGGCGCATGTAGTCGGAGAAGATCAGGAACGTGCCGCCGAAGGGGCGGGTGTTGCCGTGCAGGACGATGCCGTTCAGGATCGCGCCCATGGCGTGCTCGCGGATGCCGAAGTGCAGCACACGGCCGCCCTTCTTGCCGGTCCACTCGTGGGTCGAGAACTCGGACGGGACGAACGAGCCCGCTCCCTCGATCGTCGTGTTGTTCGACTCGGCGAGGTCGGCCGAGCCGCCCCAGAGCTCGGGGACGACACCGGCGAGAGCGTTGATGACCTTGCCGGACGCGGCGCGGGTCGAGACCTCCTTGCCGGGCTCGAAGACCGGGAGGGCGTCCTCGACGCCCTCGGGCAGCTCGCCGCTCAGGACGCGGTCGAGGAGGACCTTCTTCTCGGGGTTCGCCGAGGCCCACGCGTCGAACTGCTCGTTCCACTCGGCGTGCGCCGCCTGGCCGCGCTCGACGGCCTTGCGGGTGTGCTCGATGACCTCGTCGGCGACGTCGAAGGTCTTCTCGGGGTCGAAGCCGAGCACCTCCTTGAGGCCGCGCAGCTCGTCGGCGCCGAGGGCGGAGCCGTGGATCTTGCCGGTGTTCTGCTTCTTCGGCGACGGCCAGCCGATGATCGTGCGCAGGATGATGAGCGACGGCTTGTCGGTCTCGCCCTTCGCGGCCTCGATCGCGGCGTGGAGCTCGGCGACGTCCTCGTGGTACTCGCCGGTCTTCTTCCAGTCGACGACCTGCACCTGCCAGTCGTAGGCCTCGTAGCGGGCCTTGACGTCCTCGGTGAAGGCGATGTTGGTGTCGTCCTCGATCGAGATCTGGTTGGAGTCGTAGATGACGACGAGGTTGCCGAGCTTCTGGTGGCCGGCCAGCGAGGACGCCTCGCTGGTGATGCCCTCCTGCAGGTCGCCGTCGCCGGCGATCACGTAGACGAAGTGGTCGAACGGCGAGTCGCCCGCGGCGGCCTCGGGGTCGAACAGGTCGCGCTCGAAGCGCGAGGCGTAGGCGAAGCCCACGGCCGAGGCGAGACCCTGGCCGAGCGGCCCGGTCGTGATCTCGATGCCGTCGGTGTGTCCGTACTCGGGGTGCCCGGGGGTCTTCGAGCCCCAGGTGCGCAGCGCCTTGAGGTCGTCGAGCTCGAGGCCGTAGCCGCCCAGGTAGAACTGGACGTACTGGGTCAGCGAGGAGTGGCCGACCGACAGGATGAAGCGGTCGCGTCCGATCCAGGTGGCGTCGGACGGGTCGCGGCGCATGACCTTCTGGAACAGGAGGTAGGCGGCGGGCGCGAGGCTCATGGCGGTTCCGGGATGGCCGTTGCCGACCTTCTCGACCGCATCCGCGGCGAGGACCCTCGCCGTGTCGACTGCCTTCTCGTCAATGGATTCCCATTGCAGTTCTGACACTTGGTACTGACCCTTCTCGAGACGTGGGGGAGACGGGGACCGTCCGCCCTCTCGCATGGTGGAGCACGCCGCATGACGACTTCGGCACGATGCTCCGGCGACGATCCTCTTCATGCGCGTCGTGACCGATCGGTCGGACGGGCGGCGGAAGCGTGCCGGCGGCTCTGGCGAGCACGTCCGATCATACCGAGGGGGGTGCGCCGGGCCGCGGGGGTTGCGGGGTCGCATATGTCGGCGATCGATTGGACAAGCGTGCACTCCCGGCGTCCGCCTCGGCGACGCGCATTACACTCGTTCGGGATCGTTCGAACGTTAGAGGAGCAATGGACCTAGTCGTGGAGACCACCGCCGTCGAGCGAGGCGGGCCGTCGGGGTCGCCGCTCTCGCGCAAGGTGAAGGCCTTCGTCTCGCTGACGAAGCCGCGGGTCATCGAGCTGCTCCTCGTCGTGACCGCGCCGACGATGATCCTGGCCCAGGGCGGGATCCCGAACCTCCTGCTGGTGCTGAACGTCCTGATCGGCGGCGCTCTGAGCGCCGGGTCCGCCGGCGCGTTCAACTGCTACTTCGACCGCGACATCGACCGGCTGATGAACCGGACGAAGAACCGCCCGCTCGTCACCGGGGAGATCTCGGACCGCGCCGCGCTGGTCTTCGCGACCACGATCGGAGTCCTCTCGATCGTCTGGCTCGGACTCACCGCGAACTGGCTCTCCGCCGCCCTCTCGCTCGCCGCGATCCTCATCTACGTCGTGTTCTACACGCTGTTCCTCAAGCGCCGCACCCCGCAGAACATCGTCTGGGGAGGGATCGCGGGCTGCATGCCGGTCCTGATCGGCTGGGCCGCGGTCACCGACTCGCTCGACTGGGCGCCGATCATCCTCTTCTCGGTCATCTTCCTCTGGACCCCGCCGCACTACTGGCCGCTCTCGATGAAGTACCGCGACGACTACCGAGCGGCGGGTGTGCCGATGCTCGCCGTCGTCCGGGGGCGCACCATCGTCGGCCTGCAGGTGATCCTGTACGCCTGGGCGACGGTCGCCTGCTCGCTGCTCCTCATCCCCGTGGCGGGGATGGGAGTCGTGTACACCGTCGTCGCCCTCGCGAGCGGCGTCTGGTTCATCGCCGAGACCCACCGCCTCTACAGCCTCGCGATCCGTCACGAGCACGTCTCGCCGATGCGCGTCTTCCACGGCTCGATCGGGTACCTGACGCTGCTCTTCCTGGCGGTCGGCATCGACCCGCTGCTGCCCTTCTGATGATCACGCCGTTCTCCCTCCTCGCCGATCGGGTGACCCTGACGCCGCGGGCGCTGCGCTGGGGGACGACCGCAGCGCTCGTCGCGAGCATCCTCATCATCTTCTTCGGCGGAGTCGTGCGCCTCACCGGCTCCGGACTCGGCTGCCCGACCTGGCCCGCCTGCGAGGCGGGTTCGCTCACCTCGACGCCGGAGCTCGGGATCCACGGGTTCATCGAGTTCACCAATCGGGCCTTCACGGGTGTGCTGGTCGTCGCCGTCGGCTGGGCCATCACCGCGGCGAGGCTGCAGAAGCCGCGCGATCGCACGATGACGCGACTCGCGTGGTCGCAGTTCTGGCTCGTCGTCGCGAACGCCCTCGCCGGTGGCGCGACCGTCCACTCCGGGCTGAACCCGTACATCGTCGCGGGTCACTTCGTGCTCGCGATCGCCCTGCTCACGACGACCTCGCTCACCTGGCACCGCGCGCACCGCTCGCAGTCGACATCGTTCGAGCCGGACGCCCTCACCCGCGGCACGAGCATCGCTCTCGTCGTCGCGACCCTGCTCGTAATCCTGGTGGGGACGCTCGTGACGGGCACCGGCCCGCACGCCGGCGACTCCGCGGAGGTGCCCCGGATGCAGTTCCACTGGGAGAGCGTCACGATCGTCCACGGCGTGCTCGGGACGGCCTCTCTCGGGCTCGGGATCGCCCTCTACCTGCTGCTCCTGCGCGCCCCCGGCGCCGAGCTGGCCCGCCGGCGGGTGGCGGCCTTCGTGATCGTCGTTCTGCTGCAGGCGCTCGTCGGCGTCGCGCAGTCGCTCCTCGCGCTGCCGGAGGCCCTGGTCGCCGTCCACCTGCTCGGCTCGGCCCTGGTCTGGGTGGGGGCGGTGCGCGTCCTGCTCGACGTGAACCCCCGGCTCTTCACGGTGGGCGCGCAGCGCCGTCGCGCCGCCGAGCAGCTGCAGACGACCCGCTGACCGACGCTCCCGACGGTCGCCGTCAGCGCGATCGAGGTGTCGACGGAGCCGCACGAGCGCGACCGGCAGTGCCCCGATGGTGAGCTCCTGCGCGAGCCCCTCGGCGAGCAGCGTGAACGTGCGTGCGGAGCGGGCGGACCCGGGGGGTCGCAGCAGCGCGATCAGGAGGCGGGGGAGTGGGCGGGTGCAGTCGTCGTTCGGCATGTCCGCACTCCATCACGGACCACCGACACTCGTATGGTCATGCGTGTCTGACGGCGCGATCCGCCGTACCCGGCCGACACCCAGCTGCAGAGGTTCCGCTCGGCGCGCGGCGTCCGTAAGATGGGCATTTGGTTCGAGTTCGGCGCGGGACGCGCCCTCCGCTCCCCACCGCGGGAACTCGGACCGTCGGCCCGACGCAGCGCCGCAGCACGCCTCAGGACATCCAGGGACGCACATCACCCGCTCCGCGCATCGCACCGATCGCGCGACCGGCCGGAACGCACCTCACGGGTCCACCCCGGGGGAATGACTCCGGAGCCCGACCGGTTATCAGTGGGTAGGAAACGAGGTACACATGTCAGACATCCTGATCGACCGCCCCGAGCTCGAGAGCCTCGGCGTCTACGAGTTCGGCTGGTCCGACTCGGACTCCGCAGGCGCGTCCGCGCGTCGCGGCATCTCACCCGAGGTCGTCTCCGACATCTCCGCGCTCAAGAACGAGCCCGCATGGATGCGCGAGCGCCGCATGAAGGCGCTGAAGCTCTTCGAGCGCAAGCCGATGCCGACGTGGGGAGCCGACCTCTCGGACATCGACTTCGACAACATCAAGTACTTCGTCCGCTCGACCGAGAAGCAGGCGCAGACCTGGGACGACCTCCCGGACGACATCAAGAACACCTACGAGCGCCTCGGGATCCCCGAGGCCGAGCGCCAGCGCCTCGTCGGCGGCGTCGCAGCGCAGTACGAGTCCGAGGTCGTCTACCACCAGATCCGCGAGGACCTGGAGGAGCAGGGCGTCATCTTCATGGACACCGACACCGCGCTGCGCGAGCACCCCGAGATCTTCCAGGAGTACTTCGGCACGGTCATCCCGTCGGGCGACAACAAGTTCGCGGCGCTCAACACGGCCGTCTGGTCGGGCGGGTCGTTCGTGTACGTGCCCAAGGGCGTCCACGTCGACATCCCGCTGCAGGCCTACTTCCGGATCAACACCGAGAACATGGGCCAGTTCGAGCGCACGCTGATCATCGCCGACGAGGGCAGCTACGTGCATTACATCGAGGGCTGCACGGCTCCGATCTACAAGTCGGACTCGCTGCACTCGGCGGTCGTCGAGATCATCGTGAAGAAGAACGCCCGCGTGCGGTACACGACCATCCAGAACTGGTCGAACAACGTGTACAACCTCGTCACCAAGCGCGCGATCGCGCACGAGGGGGCGACGATGGAGTGGATCGACGGCAACATCGGCTCCAAGGTCACGATGAAGTACCCGTCGATCTTCCTGGTCGGCGAGCACGCCAAGGGCGAGACGCTCTCCGTCGCGTTCGCGGGCCCCGGCCAGCACCAGGACGCCGGCGCCAAGATGATCCACATGGCGCCCTACACGCAGTCGTCGATCGTGTCGAAGTCGATCGCCAGGGGCGGCGGCCGCGCCGGCTACCGCGGCGAGGTGCGGGTCGACGCCAATGCGCACCACTCCGCCAACACCGTGCGCTGCGACGCGCTGCTGGTCGACACCATCTCGCGCTCCGACACCTACCCCGCCATCGACATCCGGGTGGACGACGTCCAGCTCGGACACGAGGCGACGGTCTCGAAGGTCAGCGAGGAGCAGCTCTTCTACCTGATGTCCCGCGGGATGCCCGAGGACGAGGCCATGGCCATGATCGTGCGTGGGTTCATCGAGCCGATCGCGCGCGAGCTGCCGATGGAGTACGCCCTCGAGCTGAACAAGCTCATCGAGATGGGCATGGAGGGCAGCGTCGGATGACCGTCGCCGCCCCCGTCCCCGGGTCGGCCCTCGCGGCCGGCCCGCTCACTTCGAAAGGAACCACCGCCTGATGACGGTCCCCACGACCGCCCCGACGACCACCGAGGTCGTCGGCGCGGATGCCGCCGCGCGCCTGGGCATCAGCGCGCACTCGGACGGCGCGTTCACGCCCGTCCAGACGCGCTCCGAGCGCTTCGCCTCGACCGATGTGGACGCCTTCGAGGCGGTCACCGGACGCGAGGTCGCCTGGAAGCTGACGCCGGTGGCGCGCCTCGCCGATCTGATCGACGGCGAGCTGGACGGGTCCGCCCCGCCGCTCGAGTCGGCTCCGGTCGACGGTGTCGACATCACGTGGGTGGGCCGTGACGACGCGCGGATCGGCACCGCGGGACTCCCCGAGGACCGCGCCGCCGCCAACGCCTGGTCGCGCTTCGAGACGGCCCTCGCCGTCCGCGTGACGGGTGAGGACGAGAAGGTCGCCACCCTCGTGCGGACGGGCCTCGGCTCGGCCCCCCGGGCCGCGCACACGATCATCGAGGCCGCGCCGTACTCGCGCGCTGTCGTCGTTCTCCAGAACGAGGGCGAGGCCACCCTCGCCGAGAACGTCGAGATCCTCGTCGGCGAGGGCGCTCAGCTCACCGTGGTCACGCTGCAGGAGTGGGACGACGAGGCGCGCCACCTCGCCAACCACTTCCTCCGGGTCGGTCGCGACGCGAAGGTGAAGCACATCGTGGTCACGCTCGGCGGCTCCATCGTCCGGGTGAACCCCTCGGCGCACCTGGTCGAGCGCGGCGCCGACGGCGAGCTCTTCGGCCTGTACTTCGCCGACGGCGGCCAGCACCTCGAGCAGCAGGTCTACGTCGATCACGACGCTCCCGACACCCGCAGCCGCGTGACCTACAAGGGCGCGCTGCAGGGCGAGGGCGCTCGCACGGTGTGGATCGGCGACGTGCTGATCCGCAACAGCGCGACCGGCACCGACAGCTACGAGCAGAACCGCAACCTGGTCCTTTCCGACGGCACTCGCGCCGACTCGATCCCGAACCTCGAGATCGAGACCGGCGACATCGCCGGAGCGGGCCACGCCTCCGCGACCGGCCGCTTCGACGACGAGCAGCTCTTCTACCTGCAGTCGCGCGGAATCGCCGAGGACGAGGCGCGTCGCCTCGTCGTCCGCGGCTTCCTGAGCGAGGTCGTCCAGCAGATCAAGGTCGCCGAGCTCGAGGACCGCCTCCAGCTCGCGATCGAGGCCGAGCTCGCCGGCAGCGCCGGCCAGACCGGCTCGCGTTCCTCGGAGGTCTCCGCATGAGCGACGCCGCCATGATCTGCTCGGTCTCCGAGCTCGTCCCCAACCAGGCCATGCGCGTCGAGGTCGACGGAGTCGCGATCGCCGTCGTCCAGGACTCGGCCGGCGAGATCCACGCCATCGGCGACACCTGCACGCACGGTGAGATCTCGCTGTCCGAGGGCTTCGTCGAGGGCGAGAACCTCGAGTGCTGGGCGCACGGCTCGCAGTTCTCCCTCCGCACCGGCGCCCCGCTGAACCTCCCGGCCTACGAGCCGGTCCCCGTCTTCGTCGTCGAGATCATCGACGGCGACGTCTACATCGACCCGACCGTCACGAAGGAAGCCTGAATGTCCGTTCTCCAGATCACCGATCTCCACGTCAGTGTCGAGACCGAGCAGGGGACCAAGCAGATCCTCCGCGGCGTCGACCTCACTATCAACCAGGGCGAGATCCACGCGATCATGGGCCCGAACGGGTCGGGCAAGTCGACCCTCGCGTACACGATCGCCGGTCACCCCAAGTACCACGTCGACGGAGGCTCGATCACCCTCGACGGCGTCGAGGTGCTCGACATGAGCGTCGACGAGCGCGCCCGCGCCGGTCTCTTCCTCGCCATGCAGTACCCGGTGGAGATCCCCGGCGTCACCAACACCAACTTCCTCCGCACCGCGAAGACCGCGATCGACGGCGAGGCGCCGGCGATCCGCACGTGGACGAAGGACGTCAAGGCGGCGATGTCGAACCTGAAGATGGACCCGTCCTTCGCCTCGCGCAACGTCAACGAGGGCTTCTCCGGTGGTGAGAAGAAGCGCAACGAGATCCTGCAGCTCGAGCTGCTCGCTCCCCGCTTCGCCGTCCTCGACGAGACCGACTCCGGCCTGGACGTCGACGCGCTCAAGATCGTCTCCGAGGGCGTCAACCGCGCCCACGCGACGACCGGCCTCGGCGTCCTGCTGATCACGCACTACACGCGGATCCTGCGCTACATCGAGCCCGACTTCGTGCACGTCTTCGTCGCCGGCCGCGTGGCCGAGCAGGGCGGCAAGGAGCTCGCGACCCGACTCGAGGACGAGGGCTACGACCGCTTCCTCGCCCCGGCGACGGTCTGATCATGGGCGTCACGACACTGGAGCCGAAGCTCTTCGACCGGGTCGAGGAAGCGCTCAAGGACGTCATGGACCCCGAGCTCGGAGTCAACGTCGTCGATCTCGGTCTGATCTACGACCTCGGCTGGGACGACGAGAACGACGCTCTGGTCATCCACATGACGCTGACCTCCGCGGGCTGCCCGCTGACGGACGTGCTCGAGGAGCAGACCGCTGAGTCGCTCGACGGCATCGTCGAGGCGTTCCGGATCAACTGGGTCTGGATGCCGCCGTGGGGCCCCGAGCGGATCACCGAGGACGGCCGCGACATGATGCGCGCGCTCGGCTTCTCGATCTAGTCACCCTACGACGAAGGGCCCGGAGGATGATCCTCCGGGCCCTTCGTCGTACGGGTCGTGCGTCAGCGCGTGCGACGCGAGAGCAGCGCCCAGCTCGCGGGAAGCAGTGCGGCCGCGACCAGGGCCTTGAGGGCGTCCCCGACCAGGAACGGCACGAGACCGGCGTTCAGCACCGAGCCGAGATCGGCGGGGACGCCCAGCGAGGCGAGGGCGGTCGCGAGCCAGGGGAGGCCGACCAGGTAGATCGTGGCGGTTCCGGCGAGGAACGTGACGAGGGTTCCGACGACGCGGCGGTCCCACTGGCGCTGTGCGAGCCAGCCGGTCACGATCGCGGCGAGGACGAAGCCGACGATGTAGCCGCCGGTCGGACCGGCGATCACGGACCAGCCGCTCGAGGCCTCGGTGAAGACCGGGGCGCCGAGCGCGCCGACCAGGGCGTAGACCAGCATCGACAGCGCGCCGCGAAGGGCTCCGAGCGCCGTGCCGACCAGCAGCACCGCGAAGGTCTGGCCGGTGATCGGGACCGGCCACATCGGGATGTACAGCTGTGCCATGGCGGCGGTCAGGCCGGCGCCGGCGAGGACCAGCACGAGGTCGGTGGCGATCGATCGCGTGAACAGGCGGTCCGCGAGGACCGGACGCGACGGAGCGAGCGAGTAGTTGGACATGTCTGTGTCTCCCAAGACCGTGTCGCCCGAGAGCGAGGATCGAACGCGTCCGCGGGAAGCGGACGTGAAACCGCCCCGCGGCTCAGGAAATATACTAGGGGGCTGCCGCGTTGCGGCTCCTTGCTCCACACCTCTCGAACGGACCGCCATTTCTTGGCGAGAACGGACAGCACAGTGCTCAGCGTGCACGACCTCGAACTCCGAGTCGGCGCCCGACTCCTGATGGAGAACGTCTCCTTCCGGGTCGGCGACGGCGACAAGGTCGGCCTCGTCGGCCGCAACGGAGCCGGGAAGACGACGCTGACCAAGGTGCTCGCCGGCGACCTCATCGCGGCGAAGGGCTCCGTCGACCGCGGCGGTGAGATCGGCTACCTTCCCCAGGATCCGCGCTCCGGCGACCCCGAGGAGCTGGCGCGCACGCGCATCCTCGACGCCCGCGGCCTCGGCCAGCTCGTGCTCGGCATGCAGGAGGCGACCGTCGCGATGTCGAGCACCGACACCTCCGTCAGCGAGGCCGGGATGAAGAAGTACGGCAACCTCACCGATCGCTTCCTCTCTCTCGGGGGCTACGCGGCCGAGGCCGAGGCGGCCTCGATCGCCAGCAACCTCAACCTGCCCGACCGCATCCTCGACCAGCCGCTGAAGACCCTCTCGGGTGGACAGCGTCGCCGCATCGAGCTTGCCCGCATCCTCTTCTCCGACGCGAGCACCCTCATCCTCGACGAGCCGACCAACCACCTCGACGCCGACTCGGTCGTCTGGCTGCGGGAGTTCCTCAAGGGCTACCGCGGCGGTTTCATCGTGATCAGCCACGACATCGAGCTCGTCGGCGAGACGGTCAACCGCGTCTTCTACCTCGATGCCAACCGCCAGGTCATCGACGTCTACAACATGAACTGGAAGAACTACCAGCGCCAGCGCGCCGCCGACGAGGAGCGCCGCAAGAAGGAGCGCGTCAACGTCGAGAAGAAGGCCGGTGCCCTGCAGCTCCAGGCCGCCAAGTTCGGCGCGAAGGCCTCGAAGGCCGCGGCGGCGCACCAGATGGTCGCGCGGGCCGAGCGGATGCTCAGCGGGCTCGAGGAGGTGCGCGCGGTGGACCGCGTCGCGAAGCTCCGCTTCCCGACTCCCTCCGCGTGCGGTCGCACCCCGCTGCAGGCACAGAACCTCTCGAAGAGCTACGGTTCGCTCGAGATCTTCACCGCGGTGGATCTCGCCATCGATCGCGGGTCGAAGGTGGTCATCCTCGGGCTGAACGGTGCGGGCAAGACGACGCTGCTCCGCATCCTGGGCGGCGTAGACGCGCCCGACACCGGCTCGATCGAAGCGGGGCACGGCCTCCGGATCGGCTACTACGCCCAGGAGCACGAGACGATCGACGTCAAGCGCTCGGTGCTCGAGAACATGGTCTCGGCGAGCCCGAACCTCACCGAGACCGAGGCGCGTCGCGTCCTGGGCTCGTTCCTCTTCACCGGGGACGACTCGCACAAGCCGGCCGGAGTCCTCTCGGGCGGCGAGAAGACCCGGCTCGCGCTGGCGATGATCGTCGTCTCGGGAGCGAACGTGCTGCTGCTCGACGAGCCGACGAACAACCTCGACCCGGCGAGCCGCGACGAGATCCTCGACGCCCTCGCGCACTACGAGGGCGCCGTGGTGCTCGTCAGCCACGACGAGGGCGCCGTCGAGGCGCTCAACCCGGAGCGCGTGCTGATCATGCCCGAGGGCACCGAGGACCACTGGACCACCGACTACCTCGACCTGATCACGCTGGCGTAGCGCTGGCCGGGATCAGCGGGAGGCGTCGAGCAGCTCGTCCTCGATCTCGGAGTCGGTGCGCCCGCGCTTGAGCCGGCGCTCCTCGCGCCGCTCCTCCGCGGCGATGACGTCGGGATCGTCGGCGTTGCGGATCCGGTACTCGTGGCGGATCGCCCAGCCCAGTCCTCCGAAGCCCATCAGGGCGAACAGCACCCACTGGATGGCGTAGCTGATGTGCAGGCCCTCGTCGGCGACCGGCTTGATCGCGGCGAGGGGTCGCGTGTCGACAGGCGCCGGGCTCTCGGCGACGAGGAGGCCGTAGGCGGCGGTGCGCAACGGCTCGTCGAGCTGCGCCGACAGGTCCTCGAGCTGGATGGTGGCGATCTGCCCGGCCGGGGCCGAGCGGCCCTCGATCCGTCCCTCTCCAGGCTTCAGGCGCGCCACGACGGTCACCTCCCCCTCCGGGGGAGCGGGGACGACGTCCGGGGAGTCCTGCTCGGAGCCGACGGGCACCCAGCCGCGGTCGACGACGAAGACGCTGCCGTCGTCGAGGCGGAGCGGGGTCAGGATCTCGAACCCCGGGTTGCCGTTGTAGGGCCGATTGCGCACCAGCGTCTGGCCGTCGGTCTCGTAGACCCCTGTCACCTCGACCGGCCGGTACTCGAGCGCGTCGTCCCAGGGGGAGTCCGCCCCCAGCAGGCTGTCGAGGGCGACCGGATCCGCCGTCCAGTTCGCGGTCACCAGCCGGTTGGTGGAGGCCGCCTCGTCGAGCCGGGCCACCTGCCAGCGCGACAGGAGCACGCAGGCGACCGCGAAGACGACGGTGAGGGCGAGGTAGCCGAACCACCGGCGCGAGAACGCGAAACGCCAGGACGCACGGGGAGCCATACCCGTCACGGTACAGGGCCTCGCACTGGGAGATCCCTGCCCTCGACGACTCCGGTCACGGCAGAGTGTCGGTCACAGCGCGGCACCCCGGTCCACTGTGTGGAGCGGCTTCACCTCGAGCGGGAACTCGCGCGCCGCGAGGAACTCGCGCAGGTAGTCGACGTGCTCGCCGCACGCGAGCCAGGTCTTCCTGCGGTCCTCGGCGTGGATGCGGGGGTTGCGCCACTCGACGGCCCAGGAGGCGACCCGCGTGCAACCCGCTCGCGAACAGGTCTGCGCGTGGGGAGTCGAGCCGAGGGGGATCACGGCCGGTCTCCGGTCGGATCGCCGCCCTGGGGAGCGCTCGGGGCGCTCGGCTCCGGGGCGGGCGACGGCATGGGGCGCGCGAGCACGACGGCACCCGGTCGCTGCACCGTGCCGCTCTCGCCGAGTCCGCCGACGTTCGCCAGCACGACGGCGAAGTAGGGGAGCACGATCGCACCGACGGCGAAGAAGGCGAGCCACCAGCCCTGCGCGAAGATCAGGCAGATCACGCAGACCATCCTGATGCTCATCGCGATCGAGTACTTGATCACGCGGGAGTGCCGCACGGCGTCGGGCGACGGCGGGAGAGTGGTGAGCGATTCGCGAGGTTTCACAGCCCTGCAAGCCTACGTCTCTGTGAACGGCCGGAGCCTTCCGCGCCGTCTTCCCGGAATCTGTTGCGCGACGCGCCTCTAGGATGTACGGGTCGTCCGGCGCCGTCTGCGCGCCGGCAGGAGGGACATCATGACCACGCCGCGCACCGTCCTCGTCACCGGGGGCAACCGGGGGATCGGCTACGCCATCGCCGAGGAGTTCGTCGCTGCCGGTCATCGCGTCGCCGTCACCGCGCGATCGGGGTCCGGGCCCGAGGGCACGCTCACGGTCGTCGCCGACGTCACCGACAGCGCCTCCATCGACGCCGCCTTCACGCAGATCGAGGCGGAGTACGGCCCGGTCGAGGTCGTCGTCGCCAATGCCGGGATCACCCGCGACATGCTCCTGCTGCGGATGTCGGAGGACGACTTCACCTCGGTGCTCGACACGAACCTGACCGGCGCCTTCCGCGTGGTCAAGCGCGCCTCGAAGGGCATGCTGAAGCAGCGCTTCGGTCGCATCGTGCTGATCTCGAGCGTCGTGGGGCTCTACGGCTCGCCCGGGCAGATCAACTACTCGTCGTCGAAGGCCGCTCTCGTCGGCTTCGCGCGCTCGCTGACCCGCGAGCTCGGCGCCCGCGACATCACCGCCAACGTCGTCGCTCCCGGCTTCATCGAGACCGACATGACCGCCGAGCTGTCTCCCGAGCAGCAGGCGGAGTACCGCTCGAGCATCCCCCTCGCCCGCTACGGCACCGCGACCGAGGTCGCCCGGGTGACCCGCTGGCTGGCGAGCGAGGAGGCCGACTACATCTCGGGCGCGGTCATCCCCGTCGACGGCGGTCTCGGCATGGGTCACTGACCCGTACGGCATAAGCTGGGAGCTTATATCGCGGAGATATCAGCTCTATGCTTATCGGGTGACCACCCCCACGCCTGTCGCTGTGCTCCTCGACCTCGTCGACTCGCGCGCTATCGTCGAGCGGGACGCCGTCCAGATCCGCATCGAGCGCGGCTTCGAGGCGGTCGACGTGGCGGTCCCCGCGCTCGAGGCACTGCACGCCACTGTCGGCGACGAGTTCCAGGCGGTGTACTCCTCCACCTCCGCCGCGCTGGTGGCCACGCTCCAGGCGCGCTTGTCGCTGCCGGAGGGGATCGACTGCCGGGTCGGTCTCGGTGCCGGCGCGATCCGGACGATCGGCTCCGGAAGCTCGGGCACGCTCCAGGACGGACCGGGCTGGTGGAGAGCGAGAGCGGCGATCGACAGGGCCCATGAGCTGCAGGACGCCGGCGTCCCCACTGCGCGCGGCTGGTACATCGGCTCCGATGCACCCGACGCGGATGCGGCCTCGATCAACGCCTACCTCCTCGCGCGCGACGCCCTGGTCTCCCCCCTGAGCTCCCGCGATCGTCGACTGCTCCTCGGAACGCTGAGAGGGCGTTCGCAGAAGGCCCTCGCCGACGAGGAGTCGATCTCGCAGTCAGCAGTGTCCCAGGCGCTGCGGCGAACGGGAGCGGGCGCGCTCCTGACCGGGGTGCGACTCCTGGAGGATCTGTGCTGACCGCTCTGCTGCTCGCTCTCGTCGGTGGAGCGGACCTGCTGCGGACCCACCTCGGTCGGCGAGGAGCCGTCGCCGGGGTGATCGCCCTGTGGGCGGTCGCACTCTCGGCCGCGCTCGTGGGCCTCGGTGCTCCCCTGCTCGGCGTGATCGTCGTGGCTGCGCTCGGAGGGATGTGGCTCCTCCTCACCACCACGGCCGAGGGACGGCGCCCGCCGGGTGGACTGCGACCGGCCGCAGGGCTGGTCGTCGCCGTCCTCCTGCTCTCGGTCGCCGACCGGTCCGGTGGGGCGCTCTCGGGGTTCCTCGTCGACGCCTACCCGGCTCTCGGCCGCTCGGGTCCTCTCCCGCCCCTCGACCAGGCGCTGATGGCGCTCGGGGCGGCCGTCTTCCTCCTCGAGAGCGGCAACGTCATCGTGCGCGCCGCCCTGTACCGCGAGCTGGCGCAGCCGGAGGGTCCGCCGCAGAGGAGGCTCTCGCTCCGCGCTCGCTTCTCGCGCCCGCCGACGGAGGAGGTCCGCCTCCCGGATCTGCGCGGTGGCCGGGCCATCGGCCCGCTCGAGCGGATGCTGGTCGCCGGGCTGACGCTGGCCGGCGCCGTCGGCCTGGCCGGCGCCGTGTTCGCGGCGAAGGGGATCGTGCGGTTCCCCGAGATCTCGCGGGACGGCGCGAGCGGAGCGAAGGCCGAGTACTTCCTGGTCGGCTCCCTCGTGAGCTGGGCGATAGCCCTGGCCTGCGCCGCGCTCGTCGCGGTCGCCTGAGCGTCAGCCGCGCAGGCCCAGCACGGGCAGCAGCTGGCTGAGGTCGAGGCCGTCGACGACGAGGTCGGCGCGCTCGCGCACGACGGGCTTCGCGTTGAAGGCGACCGCGAGGGCTGCGACGGCCATCATCTCGAGGTCGTTCGCACCGTCTCCGATCGCGACGGTGCGGTGCAGTGGGACGCCCGACTCCGCCGCCCACTCCTGCAGCGCGGCGGCCTTCGCCGAGGCGTCGATGACGGGCCCGTCGACGCCACCGGTGAGGCGGCCGTCGCTGCTCGACAGCCGGTTGGCGCGGATGAAGTCGAGACCGAGCGCTCCGGCGACCGGGTCGAGGATCTCGTGGAAGCCGCCCGAGACGACGCCGATCCGCCCGCCGGCCGCGTGGACGCCCTCGATGAGCTGCTCGACGCCGGGGGTGACGCGGACGTCGCCGCTGACGCCCGCGCACACCTCCATGCCGAGACCCTCGAGGGTGGCGACGCGCTCGCGGAGGCTCTCGCCGAAGTCGATCTCGCCGTGCATCGCCCGCTCGGTGACCGCGGCGACCTGCTCCTCGGAGCCCGCGTGAGCGGCGAGGAGCTCGATCACCTCGTCCTGCAGCAGGGTCGAGTCGGCGTCGAGGACGACGAGGAAGCGGGCGGGCGTCGTGAGGCGCTCACTCATGGACGGTCCGATCGATCGGTCCGCGGCGGGCGCGGGAAGACGCTGTGCAGCCCGCGGGGATGCTACGGGCGGACGACGACGCCCTTGCCGACGACGGTGATGCCCGACTCGGTGACGGTGAACCCGCGCTCGCGGTCGTGGTCGTGATCCACTCCGACACGCGCTCCGGGTTCGACGACGACGTCCTTGTCGAGGATAGCGCGAGCCACCACGGCGTCCGGGCCGATGCGCACCTTGTCGAAGACGACGGAGTCGGCGACGGTCGCGTTCGACTCGATGTTCACCCACGGGCCGATGACGCTGCGCTCGATGTGCGCTCCCGAGATGACGGTGCCGAGCGAGACGACCGAGTCGACGGTCGAGCCCATGTTGCCCTTGCCGTCGCGGACGATCTTCGCCGGCGGCGAGTTCAGCTGAGACGAGAAGATCGGCCACTTCTGGTTGTAGAGGTTGAAGATCGGCAGGGCCGAGATGAGGTCCTGGTGCGCCTCGTAGAAGGAGTCGATCGTCCCGACGTCGCGCCAGTAGTAGCGGTCGCGATCGGTCGAGCCGGGCACCTCGTTGAGCTTGAGGTCGTAGACGCCCGCCTCGCCGCGTGCGACGAAGTCGGGAATGATGTCGCCGCCCATGTCGTGATCGGAGGTGGAGAGCTCGCCGTCGCGGATCACCGCGTCGATCAGCGCGTCGGCGTCGAAGACGTAGTTGCCCATCGACGCGAGCACCTCGTGAGGCGAGTCGGCGAGGCCGATCGCGTCCTTGGGCTTCTCGAGGAACTCGGCGATCTTGGTCGGGACGATGCCGTCGCCGGCCTCGTCTCCCGCGAGCTGGATGACTCCGAACTGGTCGGCGAGCTCGATCGGCTGACGGATCGCGGCGACGGTCGCCTTGGCGCCGGACGCGATGTGCGCCTCGATCATCTGCGAGAAGTCCATGCGGTACACGTGGTCCGCGCCGACCACGACGACGATGTCGGGCTTCTCGTCGCGGATCAGGTTGAGGCTCTGCAGGATCGCGTCGGCGGATCCGCTGAACCAGCGCTTGCCCAGGCGCTGCTGCGCGGGCACGGAGGCGACGTAGGAGTTGAGCAGACCCGACAGGCGCCAGGTCTGCGAGACGTGGCGGTCGAGCGAGTGCGACTTGTACTGGGTCAGCACGACGATCTGGGTGAGCCCCGAGTTGATGAGGTTCGACAGCGCGAAGTCGATGAGTCGGTACTGCCCGCCGAAGGGCACCGCGGGCTTGGCCCGATCGGCCGTGAGGGGCATGAGCCGCTTGCCCTCGCCGCCGGCGAGGACGATGCCGAAAATCTTCTTTGACTGCATGGCTCCACAGTAGAGGTGCCGGACGCCGGTGCGAACCCGGGTGTCAGCCGAGACGTGCGCTGTACTACGGTTCGGGTGTGCGAGTCGATCTGCTGACCAAGGAATATCCGCCCGAGGTGTACGGGGGAGCCGGTGTCCACGTGGCCGAGCTCACCAAGGCGCTGCGCACCGACATCGATGTCGTGGTGCGCTGCTTCGGTGCGCCGCGCGAGGAGCCGGGGGCGTTCGCCTACCCGGTGCCCGCTGAGCTCGCTGCCGCCAACGGCGCGCTGCAGACCCTCGGCGTCGATCTGCAGATCGCGCAGGACACCGCCGGCGCCGACCTGGTGCACTCCCACACCTGGTACGCCAACGCGGCCGGCCGTCTCTCGCAGCTGCTGCACGGCATCCCGCACGTGGTCTCGGCGCACAGCCTCGAGCCGCTGCGTCCGTGGAAGGCCGAGCAGCTCGGCGGCGGCTACCGCGTGTCGAGCTGGATCGAGCGCGAGTCGTACGAGAGCGCCGACGCCGTCATCGCGGTCTCGGGCGGCATGCGGAACGACATACTCCGCTCCTACCCGGCACTCGACCCCGCGAAGGTGCACGTCGTCTACAACGGCATCGACCTCGACGCGTGGCACCCCGTCGACGACGAGGCCGTGCTGCACGAGCTGGGGATCGATCCGTCGCGCCCCTCCGTCGTCTTCGTCGGTCGCATCACCCGGCAGAAGGGCCTGCCCTACCTCCTCCGGGCGGCGGCGACCCTGCCCCCCGAGGTGCAGCTCGTGCTCTGCGCAGGCGCCCCCGACACCCCCGAGATCATGGCCGAGGTCACCGCCCTGGTCCGCGGGCTGCAGGAGGAGCGCACCGGCGTCGTCTGGATCGACCGCCACCTGCCGCGCCACCAGCTGTCGGCGGTCCTGACCGCCGCGACCACCTTCGTCTGCCCGTCGATCTACGAACCGCTGGGCATCGTGAACCTCGAGGCGATGGCCTGCGGTGCCGCCGTCGTGGGCACCGCCACCGGAGGCATCCCGGAGGTCGTCGTCGACGGCGTCACCGGGCGGCTCGTTCCAATCGAGCAGGTCACGGACGGCACGGGCACCCCGGTCGATCCCGATCGCTACGTGGCCGACCTCGCCGAGGCCCTCGCCGAGGTCGTCGCCGACCCCGCGGCGGCGAAGCGGATGGGCGCCGCCGGCCGCGAGCGCGCGCAGAGCGACTTCAGCTGGACACAGATCGCGAGGGACACCCGCGCGATCTACGACTCGCTCGTCTGACCGGCTGCGCTCCTCCGCCTAGGATTGGCGGTATGCCCAGTGTTGTCTCGTTCGTCGATGTGTCCTTCGTCCGGAACGGCAAGCGGATCCTCGACCGCGTCGAGTGGGCCGTCGCCGAGGAGGACCGCTGGGTGATCCTCGGGCCCAACGGCGCCGGGAAGACCTCGATCCTCCAGATCGCCGCGGCCCAGAACTACCCGTCGACCGGGCAGGCGCACCTCCTCGAGGAGACGCTAGGCCGCGTCGACGTCTTCGAGCTGCGCCCCCGGATCGGCTACGCCTCGACCGCCATGGCGCGTCGCCTGCCCGCGGGCGAGACTGTCCTCGACGTCGTGATGACCGCCGCCTACGCCGTCACCGGCCGCTGGAACGAGGGTTACGACGAGATCGATGAGCGCCGCGCCCGCCGCGTTCTCACCGAGTGGAAGCTCGACCACCTCGCCGACCGCACCTTCGGCACCCTCTCGGACGGCGAGCAGAAGCGCGTCCAGATCGCCCGCGCGATCATGACCGACCCGGAGCTGCTCCTGCTCGACGAGCCGGCCGCGAGCCTCGACCTCGGTGCGCGCGAGGAGCTCGTGCAGCTGCTCAGCGGCTTCGCGAAGGACCCGGCGTCGCCGGCCATCGTGATGGTGACCCACCACGTCGAGGAGATCCCCGACGGCTTCACGCACGCCCTCCTGCTGCGCGACGGCGCCGTGGTGGCGGCGGGCCCGCTCGACGAGGCCCTCACGGAGGCGACACTCGCCGAGACCTTCGGGCTCGACATCGCGCTCAGCCGCGAGAACGGGCGCTACTCGGCTCGAGCGCGCTGACGAACCGGGCCGCGGCGCTCCTTCTCGCTCCGCGGCGGATCTGGTAGCCTCGGTAGCTGGTTCGGGCCCCGTTCGCGGCGTGCCCACCACCACTCCACCCGTTCCCGTCGACGACAGGTGCGGTTCAGGACCACTCAGCGACAGGAAACGACCATGAAGACCGACATCCACCCCGTGTACGAGGCCATCGTCTTCCGCGACCTCGCGTCCGGTGAGACCTTCCTCACCCGTTCGACGGCGAAGAGCAGCAAGACCATCGAGCTCGACGGAGTGACCTACCCCGTCATCGACGTCGAGATCTCGTCGGCCTCGCACCCGTTCTACACGGGCAAGCAGCGCATCATGGACTCGGCCGGCCGCGTCGAGAAGTTCAACAGCCGCTACAAGAACTTCGGCAAGTAGGACGCTCCTCCGAAGGGCCCTCGACCTCGCGGTCGGGGGCCCTTCGTCGTTGTCCCCTCCCTGCTGATCGAGCCCGCAGCCCGCGCAGCGGGCCTATCGAGATCCACGTCCGTCAGAGGGGCGGACAGACGCTTGATCTGCTGACGCTGGTGGGTCTCGATACGCCCCTGCGGGGCTACTCGACCAGCAAGGAGTGGCGGCCGGCGCCGACTTCTCTGCAATGCAGGCATGTCGCGCGAGGCGGGCGTTCCGGTGGGGGAGAGGGTGCGGTAGCGTCCGGGCATGGTGTCCTGGGCCGACAAGCCGATCCTGCCGTTCGTCACGGCCGAGGAGTGGGACGCGTACCTGAGCGGGGAACCGGATCCGGGCGGTGTGCGGCTGAAGATGCGCAAGAAGGCGGCCGTCGATCCGGGGATCACCTACGCGGAGGCGCTCGACGTCGCGCTCTGTCACGGCTGGATCGACGGCCAGGCGGGTGCGTTCGACGACCAGTTCAGCCTGCAGGCCTTCACGCCGCGCCGGCGCGCGAGCCCCTGGTCGAAGGTGAACCAGGAGCACGTCGCGCGCCTCATCGAGGAGGGGCGGATGCGTCCGGCGGGTCACGCCGAGATCGAGCGCGCGAAGGCGGACGGCCGGTGGGACGCCGCGTACCGTCAGAAGGGCGCGGAGGTGCCCGCCGACTTCCAGCGGGCGATCGACGCGGATCCGGCCGCCAAGGCCTTCTTCGAGACCGTGACGGGTCAGAAGCGGTTCGCGTTCCTGTTCCGGATCCAGCAGCTGAAGCGACCCGAGTCGCGCGCGAAGCGGATCGCGGAGTACGTCGCCCTCCTCGCCGAGGGGCGCACGCTGACATAGGCCGCCCGCCTCAGTGCCGGACGGGCCACCCTCCGTCGGCGACGAAGCCCTCGTCGCGGACGCGCCGCATGTACTCCTGGAACGACTCGGCCTGCGTGCGGCACCAGTCGACCTGCAGGGCGTGCAGCGCGCGCGCGTCGCCCCCCAGCTCGTCGGCGTAGGCGCGGCCGAGGGCCTGCGCGAGGCGCCCGGCGGCGACGGCGTCTGCTCCGGCGTCGTGAGCGTCGGTGAGGGCGACTCCGTAGTGCTCGGCGGCGGCGACCAGGGTGCGCTTGCCCTTGCGGTAGCGGTCGAGCGCCTTGTCGATGACGAGGGGATCGATCACCGGGCTCGGGTCGAGCAGGACCGGGACGCCCCAGCGGCGCGACTCGTGGGCGAGGAGCGACAGATCGTACGGCGCGTTGTAGACGACGACGGGGATCTCGCGCTCGAGGAGCGAGCGGAGCGCCTCCGAGATCTCGGCCACCACCTCGCCGGCCGGACGACCGTGGGCGCGGGCGTGCTCGGTGCTGATCCCGTGCACGGCGCTCGCGCCCTCGGGGATATCGACGCCGGGGTCGGCGAGCCAGGTCATCGCCTCGACGGGGGTTCCGGAGGCGTCGATCACGCCGACGTGCGCCGTGACGATGCGACTCGTGCGCACGTCGATCCCGGTGGTCTCGAGATCGAAGACGGCGAGCTCGTCGAACCAGCGCGGGGCCGCCGTCTCGGGCACCGAGGTGCCCCCGAGCGTGCGGCCGAAGCCGGGGCTCAGCTCGACGCCGTACGCCCCGCCCTCCGATGCTCGGTGCGAGGGGGACAGCTCGCCGCCCGGCTCGAGATCGAACAGCGTCGCGTCGGTGCCTGTCTCGGTGATGCTCACTCGACCAGAGTAGGCGGGGCCTCCGACATCGTCAGGAGGCCCCGCGGCGTGCTGCCGACCGGGTCAGCGGGCCGCCGCTTTCGTGACGTGCAGCCAGAAGAAGCCCTGCGTCCCGAGGGTCATCGTGAGCGCGCCGTCGTCCGAGAAGCCGGGGAAGCGTCCGCCGCCGAAGAGGTCGGTGAGCGTCGATCCGCCGTTCTCGGGGTCGGTGATCGTCACCGAGACCGGGTTGTGGTTGAAGCTGAAGACGCACAGCACGTCCTCCGGCTGGTCGCCCATCGCGCTGCCGGAGCCGGCGTACTCGCGGACGAACGCCAGCACGGACTCGTGGTCGGTCTCGAGGACGCGCATCGAGCCCAGCCCGAAGGCGGGGTGGCCGCGGCGCACGTGCAGCACGTTGCGCATCCAGTGCAGGAGCGAGCGCGACTGAGCGAGCTGCGCCTCCACGTTGACCTGGTTGTAGTGGTAGACGAGCGACTGCACGACCGGCTGCACGAGCTTGCCCGGGTCGGCCGCCGAGAAGCCGGCGTTCCGGTCGGGCGTCCACTGCATCGGCGTGCGGGAGGCGTCGCGGTCGTTGAGCCAGATGTTGTCGCCCATCCCGATCTCGTCGCCGTAGTAGAGGAACGGGCTGCCGGCGAGGGAGAACAGGAGGGCGTTGATCAGCTCGAGCTCGGCGCGCGAGTTGTCGAGCAGGGGAGCCAGGCGGCGCCGGATGCCGATGTTGGAGCGCATCCGCGGGTCGTAGGCGTACCAGCCGTACATCGCCTGCCGGTACTCCTCCGAGACCATCTCGAGCGTCAGCTCGTCGTGGTTGCGGAGGAAGACGCCCCACGCCGCTCCGGAGGGGATGTCGAAGGTCTCGGAGAGCACCTTCTTGAGCTCGTTCGCCGTCTGCGCGCGCAGCGAGTAGAAGATCCGGGGCATGACGGGGAAGTCGAAGGCCATGTGGCACTCCGGCTCCTCCTCGGTGCCGAAGAACGCGGCGACCTCGCGCGGCCACTGGTTCGCCTCCGCGATGAGGATGCGGCCGGGGTAGTCGCGGTCGACCATCGTGCGCAGGTTCTTGATGAAGTCGTGGGTCGGCGGCTCACCCTCTCCGTTGCCCTCGTCGGACTCGTAGAGGTAGGGGATCGCGTCGAGCCGGATGCCGTCGACGCCGAGGTCGAGCCAGAACTTGACGATGTCGTGGATCGCCTCGTGCACGGCCGGATTCTCGAAGTTGAGGTCGGGCTGGTGCGAGAAGAAGCGGTGGAAGTAGAACTGGCGCCGCTCGGAGTCGAAGGCCCAGTTCGAGTCCTCGGTGTCGACGAAGATGATGCGGATGTCGGGGTAGCGCTCGTCGGTGTCGTTCCAGACGTAGAAGTCGCCGTAGGGGCCCTCGGGGTCGGACCGCGACTGCTGGAACCATTCGTGCTGGTCGCTGGTGTGGTTCAGCGGGAAGTCCATCACGATGCGCATGTTGCGCTCGTGCGCCTTGCGCACCAGGTCGCGGAAGTCCTCCATCGTGCCGAACTCGGGCAGGATCGCCTTGAAGTCGGAGACGTCGTAGCCGCCGTCGCGCAGCGGCGACATGTAGAACGGCGGGAGCCAGAGGGCGTCGATCCCGAGCCACTGCAGGTAGTCGAGCTTCGACGCGAGTCCGTTGATGTCGCCGGCACCGTCTCCGTTCGAGTCGACGTACGTGCGGATCATCACCTCGTAGAACACCGCCCTGCGGTACCACTGCGGGTCGAGGGCGAGTCCTGGGAGTTGGATCGGCGACGTGAAGCTCACGGTGCTCCTTCTGCTGCGCCCTGAGCGGATGAGGGTCAGGGGGACGGGGCGGTGCGACGCGGTGAAAGCGCGTCCTCATGTTCTCGGCTGGGATCGGGTGAGGCAAGGCGTTGCGGCCAGAAGTTCACCGGGCGGTGCCTACGATGGGGAACGCCATGACCACTGCCTCACCCTATGCGGACGACCTCGCACGACTCGCCATCGGCGAGGGTGTCGTGAGCGTCTCCGGGGCCCCCACCGCCTACTGGACCTACGGCTCGGCGTCGGCGGGCACCGTGCTCGTGCTGGTGCACGGCTTCCGCGGCGAGCACCACGGGCTCGAGCCCGTCGTCGCGCGGCTGCTGGCCGGGGGAGCGGACGTCAGGGTGATCGCACCCGACCTGCCGGGGTTCGGCGCATCACCGCCGATGATCGACCGTGCGCACGACGTCGAGGGCTACGCCGCATGGCTCGGAGAGTTCCTCGAGGCCCTGGGCGTGCGGGGGAGCGCGGTCGTGCTCGGGCACTCCTTCGGCTCGATCGTCGCCGCCGCCGCGGTCGCGGGCGGGCTGCCGACGCCCCTCCTGGTGCTCGTGAACCCGATCGCGGCGCCCGCGCTGGCCGGCCCGCGCGGAGTCCTCACGCGACTCGCCGTGCTCTACTACCGCCTCGGGGCGGTGCTGCCCCGCCCCCTCGGCTTCGCCCTGCTGCGCGACCCGCGGATCGTCCGCGTGATGAGCCTCTCGATGGTGAAGACGAAGGAGCCGGCGCTCCGGCGGTTCGTCCACGATCAGCACGACCGCTACTTCAGTGCGTTCGCGTCCCGCGACACGGTCCTGGAGGCGTTCCGCGCCTCGGTCTCGCACGACGTCGGCGAGTACGCGCGCGACATCACCGTGCCGACGCAGCTGATCGCCGCCGCGCAGGACGACATCACCCCGCTCCCGGCCCAGTACCGCCTCCTGGAGGCGCTGCCGCACGGGCGCCTGCACGTGATCGACGGAGTGGGCCACCTGATCCACTACGAGACGCCGGACGAGGCCGCCGCAGTGCTGCGCCGAGCCCTCGAGGAAGGGATCGACCGATGAGGATCGTCGTCGACTGCCGGTACACCCGGCTCGGCCGGCACGACGGCATCAGCCGCTACACGGCCGAGATCGTCAGTGAGCTCGCGCGGCTGCACGACGTCACGATGCTGATCAGCGACCGTCGGCAGCTCGCGATGCTCCCGGCCCTGCCGTGGGAGAAGGTCACGAGCCCGACCGGGCCGTTCGAGCCGTTCGTCGCGCTGCTGGTGAACCGGCTGCGGCCGGACGTGGTCTTCTCCCCGATGCAGACGATGGGCTCGCTGGGGCGGCGCTACCGGCTCGTGCTCACGGTGCACGACCTGATCTACTACCGCCACCGCACGCCTCCGCGCGATCTGCCTGCACCGGTGCGCGGCCTCTGGCGCCTGTACCACCTGGCGTGGTGGCCGCAGCGTCGTCTGCTGCAGCGGGCGGACGCCGTGGTGACGGTCTCGGAGACCACTCGCTCGCTCCTGCGTGAGCACCGCCTGACGACTCGCCCCGTCGTGGTCGTGCCGAACGCCGCCGGCGAGGGGGATGAGGCGAGCGCCGCTCTGGCGGCGTCGCTCCCCGATCGCTCCGACGCCCGCTCGCTCGTCTACATGGGCTCGTTCATGCCCTACAAGAACGTGGAGTCGCTCGCGCGGGCGATGCGGCTGCTGCCCGACTACGAGCTGCACCTGATGAGCCGCGCGAGCGAGGAGACGGTGGAGACGCTCCGCTCGCTCGCGCCGACCGCGAAGCTGGTGTTCCACCAGGGGGCGGACGACACCGAGTACCGCGCCGTGCTCGCCCGGGCGACCGCGCTGGTCACGGCCAGCCGGGACGAGGGCTTCGGGATCCCGCTGGTCGAGGCCATGTCGCTCGGAACGCCGGTCGTCGTCAGCGACATCCCCATCTTCCGCGAGATCGGAGGCGACGCCGCGGTCTACGTGGACCCGGCGAGCGCCAAGTCGATCGCCGACGGGGTGCGCTCGCTCGAGACGCCCGAGGTCTGGGCCGAGCGGTCGAGCCGCTCGCGGGAGCGGGCCGCCGCGTACTCGTGGCGCGACTCCGCGCGGGTGCTCTTCGAGCTGCTGACGGAGCTCGGGCACCGCTGATCGGCGCTCAGCCGCCGGGGGTCGGGTCGAGGACGTCCTCGAGGTCGGGGTCGGTCACGACCACGTCACCGGAGTCGTCGAACGCGACGATCTGCAGTGATCCGTCGACGATCGCGAAGTCGTGCCGCGAGCCGTTGCCGACCGTGATCCCCTGCGGCGGGAGCGCGTCCTGGCTCAGGGAGCGCAGGAGGCTGCCGATCACGGCGCCGTGGGTCGCGACGATCACGCGGGCGTCGGGGAAGCGCTCGGCCACTTCGGCCAGCGCGGCGCTCGCCCGCTCGACGACCTCGGCCCGCGTCTCGCAGCCGGGGACACGTTGGCCCTCGATCCCGCCGGGGAACAGCTCGCGGAGGTCGGCGGCCGTCATGCCCTCGGCCTCGCCGTAGGCGCGCTCGGCGAGACCGGGGACGACCAGCGGCTCGTCCAGCCCGAGGCCGCGCGCGATGATCGCGCCGGTCTCGTAGGCACGACCGAGGGGGCTCGCGACGACCGCGTCCCACGGGCGATCGCGCAGGAGGCGGGCGGCCGCCCTGGCCTGCGAGCGGCCGACCTCGTTGAGGGGGATGTCGCTCGCGCCCTGGATGCGGCGGGCGGCGTTCCAGTCGGTCTGCCCGTGTCGGACGAGGGTCAGCTGGGTCACGGAGGCCTTTCGGGGTGTCTAGAGGGAGGGGAGGCGGTCTGCGAGGACCTGGAGGACCTCGCTCGTCCCTCCGTCGATCTTGATGCTCGCGCGCGAGTCGCCCTTGGTCGTCCCGCGATTGACGATCACGATCGGCAGCTTGCCGCGGCGGGCGATCTCGAGGAAGCGGATGCCGGAGTTCACCACGAGCGACGAGCCGGCCACGAGGAGCGCCTCGGCGCCGGCGACGATGGCCTTCGCCTCCTGGAAGCGCTCGGTCGGGATGAACTCGCCGAAGAAGACGATGTCGGGCTTGAGGATCCCGCCGCAGACCGTGCACTCGGGCACCATCATCGCCGAGACGTCGTGCACCTCGGCGTCGCCGTCGGGGTTGAGCGAGGAGATGTCGGGGTCGTCGAGCCAGGGGTTGAGCGAGGCGATCCGCTCGGCGATCGCGTCGCGGGCGAAGTACTGGCCGCAGGTCATGCAGCGGACGCGGTCGGCCGAGCCGTGCAGGTCGACGACGCGGCGCGAGCCCGCGCGGACGTGCAGGCCGTCGACGTTCTGCGTGACGACGCCGGTCAGCAGGCCGCGCTCCTCGAGCCGGGCGAGGGCCCGGTGGCCGTCGTTGGGCAGGGTGCTCGTGAAGCGGCGCCAGCCGAGCTGGCTGCCGGCCCAGTAGCGGCGGCGGTAGTCGGGATCGGCGACGAACTGCGAGTAGGTCATCGGGGTGCGGACGGGGGCGCCCGCTCCGCGGTAGTCGGGGATGCCCGAGTCCGTGCTCATGCCGGCTCCGGTGACGGCGGCGATGCGCCGCCCGCCGAGGAGTTCGACGGCCTGCTCGATCGCCTCGGCCCGCAGGCCGTCGGCGACCGGTGTCGGACTCGACTCCATCCACGCCTCCTGTCAGAGGGCCACCGCAGTCGCGAGAGCCCCCGGACGAGTTTAGTGGGCCCCGTGCCCTAGGGTGCCGGGATGCCGATCGTGCA
Source organism: Rathayibacter sp. VKM Ac-2803 (assembly GCF_009807175.1). Classification (NCBI taxonomy): domain Bacteria; kingdom Bacillati; phylum Actinomycetota; class Actinomycetes; order Micrococcales; family Microbacteriaceae; genus Rathayibacter; species Rathayibacter sp. VKM Ac-2803. The sequence goes on from NZ_WUCD01000001.1 coordinate 2,442,398, forward strand.
CATCGCGGACCTCGACCAGCCCCTCCTCGCCGACTACCACCGCCTCACCGACGTCGCCCTCCGCCGCGTGCTGGAGCCGGAGGGCGGGCTGTACATCGCGGAGTCGGCGAAGGTCATCGGGCGGGCGCTCGACGCGGGCCACCGGCCGCGCTCGGTGCTGGTGCAGGAGAAGCGGCTCCCCGATGCCGCCGAGGTCCTCGAGCGCTTCCCCGACGTGCCCGTCTTCGTGGGCCCCGATGCCGTGATCGAGGAGCTGACCGGGTTCCACCTGCACCGCGGGGCGCTCGCATCGATGCACCGGCCGGTCCTCCCCGCGCTGAGCGAGCTGCTCGCCCGGGCGCGGCTCGTCGTGATCCTCGAGGACATCGTCGATCACACGAACGTCGGCGCGGTCTTCCGCGCGGCGGCGGGGATGGGCGCCGACGCCGTGCTGGTCACTCCGCGCTGCGCGGATCCGCTGTACCGGCGCAGCGTCCGGGTGAGCATGGGCACGGTGCTCCAGGTGCCGTGGACGAGGACGCCCGAGTGGGGGCCGACGAGGGCCGAGCTGATCGCCGCCGGCTTCTCGGTCGCCGCCCTCGCGCTGGCGCCGGGCGCGGTGCCGCTCGACGAGTACGCGGACGCGCGGCCCGAACGGGTCGCGCTGGTGCTGGGAACCGAGGGCGACGGTCTGTCCCGCGCGGCTCTGGACGCGGCGGACACCGTCGTGACGATCCCGATGCTGCACGGAGTCGACTCGCTCAACGTGGCGTCGGCGAGCGCAGTGGCGCTGTGGGCGCTCACACGACCGCCGCGGATCTCTCCGGACTCCCGCTCTACGATGGCCGGGTGACCTCCCCGACGCGACCCGACGCCTCACCTCTCGACGTCTTCGCCGGACTCGAGGGCGAGGCTCCCGCCGTTCGTCCCCGCCGCCGTCGTCGTCGACCCGCCGCCATCGCGGCGATCGTCGCCGGGGCGATCGTGCTCAGCGCGGGCGGCGCCTACGGAGCGAACGCGGCGAGCGCCGAGCTCCCCGCGGCGAGCGCCGCCGTCGTGGACGCGCCCGCCGTCTCGGTCGACGCCCCGGCGCTCGCCTGGCCGTCCTACGGCTCGGGCGCCGTCGCCGCGGTGGGGATGGACGGCACGGGCGAGGGCGGGGTGCTCGCGAGCTACGGATCGGCCGACACCGTGCCGATCGGCAGCATCGCCAAGGTCGTGACCGCCCTGGTGGTCCTCGCGGCGAAGCCGATCGCGGAGGGGACCGACGGAGACACGATCGCGTTCACGAGCACCGACGTCGGCTACTACGACGAGTCGGTCGCCGAGAACGGCTCGGTCGCGCCCGTGTCCGCCGGACTCGAGCTGACGGAGCGCGAGGCGCTGACGGTGCTGATGCTCCCGTCCGCCAACAACTACGCGAAGTCGCTCGCGATCTGGGCGTACGGCTCGGAGGACGCCTACCTCGCCGCCGCGCGGACCTGGCTCGACGGGCAGGGGCTCACCCGGACCTCGGTGACCGACACGAGCGGGCTCTCACCCGACACGGTGAGCACCACCTCCGAGATGGTGCGACTCGGCGAGCTGCTGGTGGCCGATCCGGTGCTCGCGCCGATCGTCGCCCTGCCGTCGGCCGTGATCCCGGGAGTCGGCACCGTCGAGAACACGAACACGCTGCTCGGGCGCTCGGGCGTCGACGGCATCAAGACGGGGACGACCGACGAGGCGGGCGCGTGCCTCCTCTTCGCGCTGGACACGACGGTCGAGGGTCAGCCGATGACGCTGGTGGGCGTCGTGGTCGGCGCGCGGACGCATCCGCAGCTCGCCGCCGACATCGAGTCCCTCATCCCGAGCGTGGAGGCGGGGTTCCACTCGGTCGCCCTCACCACCGCGGGGCAGGACTTCGGCTCGTACACGAGCGCGTGGGGGGAGTCGGCGGTCGCCGAGACCGCTGAAGCGCAGTCCGTGCTCGTCTGGGGCGCGGTCTCGACGTCGACGACCGTGGCGCTCGACACGGTCGAGACCGTGGCGGCTGGCGAGCGGATCGGCACGGCGACGGTCGACGTCAACGGCACCCCCTACGAGCTGCCGCTCGTCGCCGACGGCGGGATCGAGGACCCCGGCTTCGGCTGGCGCCTCTCGCATCCCGCCGAGCTCTTCGGCTAGAGCGGCCCTCGCGCTAGTCGATGATGCGGATGCCCGCCGTCGCGATGTCCTCGGCGACCTGCTCGGGGGTCGCGTTGCCCTCGACCGCGGTGCCCGGGATGCTCGCCCGCAGGTAGGGCTCGGCCGACGGGCGCTTCGCGGTGATGAAGTCGCCCGACGACTGGTGCCGCACGCGGCGGACGACCCAGGGCACCAGGTACTCGCGCGCCCACTGCAGGTCCTCGGTGCGTGCGGCGCGCCAGGTGACCTCGTGCAGCGGCTCCGGTGCGAAGGGCTGCAGCGAGTTCTCGACGCCGAGCGCGTCGAGGACCATCCGGGCGACCTCGTGGTGGCCGTGCGGATTGAGGTGCAGGCGGTCGGGCGCCCACATCCGCGCGTCCTGGATCTCCTCGAGCGACCACTGGTCGGCCACGATGCAGCCGTAGCGCTTCGCGAGGGCGCGGAGGTTCTCGTTGTAGATCGCGACCTTGCCGCGGATCCGGCTGAAGACCGGGGAGAAGCCCACGTCGACGCCCGTGAACAGGACCACGGTCGCGCCGCCCGACCGCAGTCGGGCGAGGCCCGCCTCGAACCGCGCGGCGATGTCGTCGGGGTCGGTGCGGGGGCGGATCACGTCGTTGCCGCCGGCGGAGATGGTGATCAGATCGGGCTTCAGCGCCAGGGCGGGCTCGATCTGCTCGTCCACGATCTGCTGGAGCAGACGGCCGCGCACCGCGAGGTTCGCGTAGGTGAAGTCGTCGTTGGTGCTGCCGAGAACCTCGGCCACGCGGTCGGCCCAGCCGCGGTGCCCACCGGGGCTCGCGGGCGCCGGATCGCCGATGCCCTCCGTGAACGAGTCGCCGAGAGCGACGTAGCGGGACCAGGAGTGAGGCTGTTCGACCATCCCTCCATTCTGCTCCGGACGGAGCCCGCGAGGATCCGCCGTGCGATCGATCACGACACGCCGATGCACCCGCGGGGGAGCGCGGAGGCCGTGCCCGTGTCGGTGCCGTCGCGTAGCCTTGGCCCACGTGAACAGTCCCTCGAGCTTCGGTCATCCGGTCGGCACCTCCGCGGCCGAGCACCTGTCGCCGTCGTTCCCCGGGCGTGCTCCGTGGGGCACCGCGAACAAGCTCCGCGCCTGGCAGGCCGAGGCGCTCGAGTCCTACTTCGAGCACGAGCCGCGCGACTTCCTCGCCGCCGCGACACCGGGCGCGGGCAAGACGACCTTCGCCCTCCGCCTCGCCGCCGAGCTGCTTCACAACCGCACCGTCGACCGCATCACCGTCGTCGCGCCCACCGAGCACCTCAAGCGCCAGTGGGCCGAGGCGGCCCATCGCGTCGGCATCCGGCTCGACCCCACCTTCACCAACCGGATGGGCCGACACGCCCGGCACTACCACGGCGTCGCCGTGACGTACGCGCAGGTGGCCGTCCGCGCCGAGCTCCACCGCGAGCTGACGCTATCGGGGCGCACGCTCGTCATCCTGGACGAGGTGCACCACGCGGGCGACGCGATGAGCTGGGGCGACGCGGTCCGCGAGGCCTTCGAGCCGGCGGTGCGCCGTCTCTCGCTGACGGGGACGCCGTTCCGCTCGGACACGGCGCCGATCCCCTTCGTCAGCTACCTGGCCGACGAGGAGGGGATCCGGACCTCCCTGACCGACTACAACTACGGCTACGGCCGCGCTCTCGCCGACGGCGTCGTGCGCCCGGTGCTCTTCATGGTCTACGCGGGCCAGATGCGCTGGAAGTCGAAGGCCGGCGACGAGATGGAGGCGCGGCTCGGCGAGGGCAACACGAAGGACATCACCTCCCAGGCCTGGCGGACGGCCCTCGACCCCAAGGGCGACTGGATCCCCTCGGTCCTGCGTGCCGCGAACACCCGCCTCACCGAGGTGCGCCGCGCCGTTCCCGATGCCGGCGGGCTCGTCATCGCGACCGACCACTACACGGCCCGCGCCTACGCCGCGATGCTCCGCGAGATCAGCGGCGAGCCCGTCACGGTCGTGCTGTCGGACGAGAAGGAGGCGAGCGACCGGATCGAGGGATTCGCCCAGGACACCTCGCGCTGGATGGTCGCCGTCCGCATGGTGTCGGAGGGAGTGGACGTGCCGCGCCTCGCCGTGGGCGTCTACGCCACCTCCGCCTCCACTCCGCTCTTCTTCGCGCAGGCGATCGGCCGCTTCGTACGAGCGCGGCGCCGCGGGGAGACCGCCTCGGTGTTCCTCCCCAACGTGCCAGGGCTGCTCGCGCTGGCGGGCTCGATGGAGCTGCAGCGCGACCACGCGCTCGACCGTCGTACGTCGGACGACGAGGAGTACCCCGAGGCCGACATGATGGCCGACGCCGAGCGCAGCGAGAAGGCGTCGTCGGAGCTGCTCGAGGAAGGGCGCTTCGAGTCGCTCGGTTCCGCCGCGACCTTCGACCGCGTCGTCTACGAGGGCGCGGAGTTCGGGATGGAGGTCGAGGTCGAGAGCGAGGAGGAGCTCGACTTCATCGGTCTCCCCGGGCTGCTCGAGCCCGACCAGGTGCGGGAGCTGCTGCAGCACCGGCAGCAGCGGCAGGCGAAGCGCGCGGGCGGCCGCGCGGCGGCGCAGGCGGCTCCGGAGGCGAAGCAGGCCGAGATCCCGGCACCGCTGTACCGCACGCTCAAGGAGCAGCGCAGCCTGCTCAACTCCCTCGTGGGCCTCTGGGCCCGCAACACCGGCGAGACCCACGGCACGGTCCACTCCGAGCTCCGTCGTCTCTGCGGCGGGCCGGCGGTCGCCCAGGCGAGCGTGACCCAGCTCCAGGCGCGGATCGACCTCCTCCGCCGGCGGCTCGGCTCGCACTGAGCGGGCGGCACTACCGGATCGCCTCGACGTGGCGCCAGCCCTCCCGGCGAGCGGGGGCCGGCCGTACTGTTCGAGCGTGACACCCCCCGCCTGCTCGAGCGCACACACGGCTCGGCTCCACCGGGGCGTCGGAGCGTGAGCGCGTCCACCCCACAGACCGGGGAGGCGCCTCTCGCTAAGCTGGGCAGTCGGTCCGTCGCGCGAGTGGTGGACCCCCACCCCCGACGTCGGGCATCCGCAGACCGCACGACGGCCTCTCCCGGATCGCCCGAGACCAGAACTCAGAGGAGTCTCGTGGAGACCTGGCCCGGAACCGCCTACCCCTTGGGCGCCACCTTCGACGGAAGCGGTACGAACTTCGCCCTGTTCAGCGAGATCGCCGAACGTGTGGAGCTGTGCCTGTTCGACGAGGACGGCACCGAGACGCGCGTCGACGTGCTCGAGTCGGACGCGTACGTCTGGCACTGCTACCTGCCGCAGGTCCAGCCCGGCCAGAAGTACGGCTACCGCGTCCACGGACCGTACGACCCGGCCGAGGGCAAGCGCTGCAACCCCAACAAGCTGCTGCTCGACCCGTACGCGAAGGCCGTCGCCGGCGAGATCGACTGGGACCAGTCGCTGTTCTCGTACACGTTCGGCGACCCGGACTCGACCAACGACGAGGACTCGGCGGCCCACATGATGATGGGCGTCGTCATCAACCCGTTCTTCGACTGGGCCGGTGACCGACGCCCGCTCACCTCCTACGACAGCACCGTGATCTACGAGGCGCACGTCAAGGGACTCACCAAGACGCACCCCGACATCCCGGAGGAGCTCCGCGGCACGTACGCCGGAGTCGCCCACCCGGCGGTCATCGCGCACCTCAAGCACCTCGGCATCACGGCGATCGAGCTGATGCCGGTGCATCAGTTCGTGAACGACTCGACGCTGATCGACAAGGGCCTCTCGAACTACTGGGGCTACAACACCATCGGCTTCTTCGCGCCGCAGAACACCTACTCCTCGACCGGCGACAGCGGCCAGCAGGTGCAGGAGTTCAAGAGCATGGTGCGGGCGCTGCACGCGGCCGGCATCGAGGTCATCCTCGACGTGGTCTACAACCACACGGCCGAGGGCAACCACCTCGGCCCGACGCTGTCGTTCCGCGGGATCGACAACGACGCGTACTACCGCCTCGTCGACGACGACAAGCGCTACTACATGGACTACACCGGCACCGGCAACACGCTGAACGTGCGGCACCCGCACTCGCTGCAGCTGATCATGGACTCGCTGCGCTACTGGGTGACCGAGATGCGCGTCGACGGCTTCCGGTTCGATCTTGCCTCGGCTCTGGCCCGCGAGTTCTACGACGTCGACCGCCTCTCGACCTTCTTCGAGCTCGTGCAGCAGGACCCGGTGGTCTCGCAGGTCAAGCTGATCGCCGAGCCGTGGGACGTCGGCCCCGGCGGCTACCAGGTCGGCAACTTCCCGCCGCAGTGGACGGAGTGGAACGGCAAGTACCGCGACACCGTCCGCGACTTCTGGCGCGGCGAGCCCTCGACTCTCGGTGAGTTCGCCTCGCGGCTGACGGGATCGGCCGACCTCTACGCCCGCTCCGGCCGTCGCCCGGTCGCGTCGATCAACTTCGTCACCGCGCACGACGGCTTCACCCTCCGCGACCTGGTCTCGTACAACGAGAAGCACAACGACGCGAACGGTGAGAACGGCAACGACGGGGAGTCGCACAACCGCTCCTGGAACCACGGCGCCGAGGGCCCGACGGACGACCCGACGGTGCTCGGCCTGCGCGCGCGCCAGCAGCGCAACTTCCTCGCGACGATGCTGATCTCGCAGGGAGTCCCGATGATCCTGCACGGCGACGAGCTCGGCCGCACGCAGAACGGCAACAACAACACCTACGCGCAGGACAGCGAGCTGACCTGGATCGACTGGACGACCGCGGACCGGCCCCTGGTCGAGTTCACGGCCGCGCTGATCCGCCTCCGCGCCGAGCACCCGACGTTCCGCCGCGGGCGGTTCTTCGACGGCCGCCCCGTGCTGCGCGGCACCGGGGAGCCCCTGCCCGACATCGTCTGGTTCAAGGCCGACGGCACCGAGATGACGCCGTCCGACTGGGATTCGGGTCTGGACCGCTCGGTCGGCATCTACCTGAACGGCAACGGGATCCGCGAGCGCGACGAGCGCGGCCAGCCGGTGATGGACGACAGCTTCCTGCTCTACTTCAACGCCGACGACGTCGACGTCGAGTTCACGATCCCGAGCGACGAGTACGCGCTCGCGTGGGCCGTCCTCGTCGACACCGCGGGAGCCGAGGCCGACTCGATCCCGCGCCCGGCCGGCGCGATCCTGACGGTGCAGGCGAAGTCGCTCGTGATCCTGCAGGAGCACAGCGCACCCGAGCCCGAGGTCGACCACTCCGTGGCAGCCTCCCTCGCCTCGCAGGCCGCCACCTCGGCGATCCCGATCATCACCAGCCACATGAGCCCCCACGCGGAGTCGACCGACGCCGCGACCGCCCCTTCGACAGGAGCCTGACGTGCGACTGCCCGCTTCGACCTACCGACTGCAGATCCGCTCCGGCTTCGATCTCGACGAGGCGGCGCAGATCGCCGACTACGTGCGTGCCCTCGGTGCGGACTGGCTCTACTTCTCGCCCCTCCTGACGGCGGAGCCCGGCTCCGACCACGGATACGACGTCGTCGACCACGACTCCGTCGACCCCGCCCGCGGCGGTGCGGAGGGTCTCGCGCACGCCTCGGCGGCCGCCCGCAAGGAGGGGCTCGGCGTTCTGATCGACATCGTGCCCAACCACATGGGCGTCGCGACTCCGATCGAGAACGCGTGGTGGTGGGACCTGCTGAAGAACGGCACGTCGTCGCGCTACGCGAACGCGTTCGACATCGACTGGGAAGCGGGCGCCGGTCGCCTGCGCGTCCCGATCCTCGGCGACGGGGCTTCGGAGGGCGACAGTGACAGCGAGCTGGATGCGCTCGAGGTGGTCGGAGACGAGCTGCACTACTACGAGAACCGCCTGCCGATCGCTCCGGGGACGGTCGAGCCCGGCGACTCCGGCCGCACGGTGCACGCGCGGCAGAGCTACGAGCTGGTCAACTGGCGGCGCGCGGACGCCGAGCTCAACTACCGCCGCTTCTTCGCGGTGAACACCCTCGCCGCGATCGCGGTGGAGCGCCCCGAGGTGTTCGACGCGTCGCACCGCGAGATCATCCGGTGGTTCACCGAAGGGCTCGCCGACGGCCTCCGCGTCGACCACCCCGACGGTCTCGCCGACCCGGGGGGATACCTCGACGACCTGGCGCGCGCCATCGACGGCGCGCCGGTGTGGGTCGAGAAGATCCTCGAGGGCGACGAGCAGCTGCCCGCGCACTGGGCGACCGTGGGCACCACGGGCTACGACGCCCTGGCCGACGTGGACCGCATCCTGGTGGACCCCGACGCGCGTCCCGTCCTCGAGGGACTCGACGCCGAGCTCGCCGGCGGCGGTGCGCCCCTCGTGTGGGCCGACCTGATCCACGACACGAAGCGCGGCATCGCCGACGGGATCCTGCGCTCCGAGGTCCTCCGACTCGCCCGCCTGATCCCCGAGGTCGACGGGGCAGACGACGCCCTGGCGGAGCTCCTGGCGACCTTCCCGGTCTACCGCAGCTACCTCCCCGCCGGGGCCGAGCACCTCGAGCACGCCCGCCGCGACGCCGTCCACCGCCGCCCCGAGATCGCGCCGGTCATCGATCGGGTCGCCGAGCTGCTCGGCGAGACCGGCAGCCCGGTCTCGATGCGGTTCCAGCAGACCTCGGGCATGGTCATGGCCAAGGGCGTCGAGGACACGGCGTTCTACCGCTACAGCCGGCTCACGTCGCTGAACGAGGTCGGCGCCGATCCGGACGAGTTCTCCATCGAGCTCGACGAGTTCCACCGCCGGCAGTCGGTGCGTCAGGCGTCGTTCCCCGCCTCGCTCACCACGCTGTCGACGCACGACACCAAGCGCGGCGAGGACACCCGGGCACGCATCACCGCGCTGGCCGAGGACCCGGAGGCGTGGGCGAGCACGCTGCGCGAGCTCCACCAGCTGGTGGGCTTCGGCGACGGGCCGATCGAGCACCTGCTCTGGGAGGCCGTCGTCGGCACCTGGCCCGCGACCCGCGAGCGCCTGCACGCCTACGCCGAGAAGGCGTCGCGCGAGGCCGACAGCTCGACGCACTGGACCGCTCCGGACGAGGCCTTCGAGAAGCGGATGCACGCCGCTGTCGACGCCGCGTTCGACGAGCCCGCCGTGCGCCGACTCGTCGAGGAGACCGTCACGCGGGTGAAGGCCGCCGGGTGGTCGAACGGCCTCGCGGCGAAGCTCGTGCAGCTGACGGCTCCGGGAATCCCGGACGTCTACCAGGGCAGCGAGCTCTGGGAGACGTCGCTCGTCGATCCCGACAACCGGCGTCCGGTCGACTTCGGCGAGCGGCGCGCGCTGCTCGAGCGGATCGACGGGGGCTGGCTGCCGCCGATCGACGAGCAGGGTGCGGCCAAGCTGCTCGTCACCTCGCGCGCTCTGCGCCTGCGTCGCGACCGGCCGGAGCTCTTCACCCGCTACGTCCCGGTCTCGGTCGTCGGGCCGGCGGCCGACCACGCCATCGCCTTCGACCGCGGCGGCGCGCTGACCCTCGCGACGCGGCTCCCCGCGGGCCTCGTCTCGGCCGGTGGCTGGGGGGAGACCCTGGTCGTCCTGCCCGGACACCCCGTCGAGGACGTCCTCACCGGACGCACCTTCGCCGGGGGGCCGACGGCGGTGGCCGAGATCCTGGGTGATCTCCCGGTCGCCCTCCTCGCTCCCGTCGCCTGACCGCTTCCCCTTCCCCGTTCCTTCCGATCGACTCTGGAGATCTCCGTGAACAGCACGACCCACTACCGCCACGCCCTGCCGACGACGGGTCCCGAGCGGTTCGACGTCTGGGCGCCCGACGCCTCCTCCGTCGAGCTCGTCCTCGGCGGAGGCAGCGCCGTGCCGATGGCCTCGAGCGGGGAGGACGGCTGGTGGCGCGTGACGGATCGGGTCGCGACTACGGGCGAGGTCGACTACGGCTACCGCATCGACGGGTCCGGTCCCTTCCCGGACCCGCGGTCGAGGCGCCAGCCGAGCGGTGTCCACGAGCTGTCGCGGACGTTCGACCCGGCGGCGCACGAGTGGGCCGATCAGGCGTGGACCGGGCGCCAGCTCGCCGGTGCGGTCATCTACGAGCTGCACGTCGGGACGTTCACTCCCGAGGGCACGCTCGAGGCGGCGGCCGGCAAGCTCGAGCACCTGCGCTCGATCGGTGTCGACTTCGTCGAGATCCTTCCCGTGAACGCGGTGAACGGGACGCACAACTGGGGCTACGACGGAGTGCTCTGGTACGCCGTCCACGAGCCGTACGGCGGACCGGAGGCGTACCAGCGCTTCGTCGACGCCGCTCACCGCGCCGGGATCGGCGTCGTCCAGGACGTGGTGTACAACCACCTCGGCCCGAGCGGCAACTACCTCCCCGAGTTCGGCCCCTACCTCAAGAGCGAGAAGGCCAACACCTGGGGCAGCTCCGTCAACCTCGACGGCCCCGGAGCCGACGTGGTGCGCGGCTACATCATCGACAACGCGCTGATGTGGCTCCGCGACTACCACGTCGACGCGCTGCGCCTGGACGCGGTGCACGCCCTCTCGGACGAGAGCGCGGTGCATGTGCTCGAGGAGATGGCCGCCGAGGTCGCCGTTCTGTCGGCGCACGTCGGTCGGCCGCTGACGCTGATCGCGGAGTCGGATCTGAACGACCCGAAGCTGATCACGCCGCGGGAGGCGGGGGGCTACGGCCTCGACGCCCAGTGGAGCGACGACTTCCACCACGCCGTGCACGTCGCGCTCACGGGCGAGACGACGGGCTACTACGAGGACTTCGCCCCGCTCGGCGCTCTGGGGAAGGTGCTCACGCGCGGCTTCTTCCACGACGGGACCCTCTCGACCTTCCGCGGCCGTCACCACGGTCGCCCTGTCGATGTCGAGCACATGCCGACCTGGAGACTCGTCGTCTGCAGCCAGAACCACGACCAGATCGGCAACCGTGCGATCGGCGACCGGCTCACCGCGACCCTCGACGAGGGCCGGCTCGCCATCGCCGCCGCGCTGACCCTGCTCGGCCCCTTCACCCCGATGCTCTTCATGGGCGAGGAGTGGGCGGCGTCGACGCCGTGGCAGTTCTTCACCTCGCACCCCGAGAAGGATCTGGGCGAGGCGACGGCGAAGGGTCGCATCGAGGAGTTCGCCCGGATGGGCTGGGACCCCGCCGTCGTCCCCGACCCGCAGGACCCCGAGACCTTCACGCGCTCGCGCCTCGACTGGTCGGAGGCCGAGGAGGGGCGTCACGCTCGCATCCTCGGCGTGTACCGCGAGCTCGCCGCCCTGCGCCGCCGCTTCCCCGAGTTGACCGACCCGCGCTTCGGCTCGGTCGAGGTCGCGCTCGACGAGCAGGCGCGCTGGCTGACCCTCGGTCGCGGTCGCGTGACGATCGCGATCAACGTCGGCGACGCCGCAGCCCGCGTCCCGCTGCCCGAGGTGGCGGAGTCGCTTCTCGGCGTGGGCGAGTACGCGGTGCAGCCCGGCGACACCGAGGTCGACCTCGGCGCCTCGTCGCTGCTGATCACCCTCGCCCGTCCCGTCTGAGTCGCCGTCCCGCGGGGACGTCGCCGATCGCCACCGCCCTCACCGCACCACCCCCGCGTACTCTCCTGTCGCGATGATGCGCACGCCGTCGTCGTGAACGAGCAGGAGGGCTCGCAGGGGGATCGCCCTGCGGTGGCAGGCGGCGGCGAGGTGCCGGGCGAGGACGCGGTCGGACTCGCCGAGGAAGGCCCGGCCGGGGCGCTCGAGCGCGAAGGCGAGCGCTCCGACGTCCTGATGGGCGACGGCCTTGGCGAGCGTCGCGACGATGCGCTCCGTCTTCTCCTCGTCGGGGTGCACGGGCAGGCCGTCGACCGGGTAGAGGATCGGCAGCTGGTAGCCGTCGCGGTCGAGGAAGAGCGGCCAGAGAGCCCTGCGGTAGGCGGGCCCGATCAGCGAGGAGACGCGGTCGCGCAGCTCGCGGTCCTCCACGAGGGGTGCGTCGATCGTCGTGGTGGGGACGTGGTCGGTGTGCGTCATGGTGTCGCTTCCTCGTGGGTCGAGCTGTCGTCGGTGTGGTCGTCGTCGCGTGCGTGCGGTCATCGGAAGTTGCGGGACGTGGTTCGGGCGCCGACCGTCAGCGCCTCGAAGCGGTCGGCGAGGAGGTTGGTCACGCCCTCGTCGGAGCGCTCGAGGATCCCTCTGACGAGCAGAGCGGGCGCCTCCCGGGCGATGCGCCGGTAGCGGTTCCATACTCCGACGGAACAGATCACGTTGAGGATCCCGTGCTCGTCCTCGAGGTTCATGAAGGTCACTCCGCCGGCTGTGGAGGGACGTTGACGGTGGATCACGACCCCGCCGACCTCCACCCGGGTTCCGGAGGGCGTGCCCGGGAGATCGGCGGTCGACCGTGCTCCCCGGTCGCGCAGATCGCCGCGCAGGTGCCGGAGGGGGTGGTCGTCGGGGGAGATCCCCGTGGCCCAGAAGTCGAAGACGACGCGCTCCTGCGCCGAGAGCATCGGGAGCAGGGGAGGCTGAACGGCGACCACGGAGTCGGGGAGGAACTCCTCGCGGTCGGCGGACGCCGTCCCCGCCTCCCACAGCGCCTGTCGGCGGTCGAGTCCGAGCGAGTCGAACGCTCCGGCCGCGCCGAGCGCCTCGAGCTGACTCGCCGTGAGGCCCGCCCTTCGCGAGAGGTCGGCCATGCTCGCGTACGGGCCGCCGCGCTCGCGCTCGGCGACGACGTGCTCGGCGAGGGCCGCTCCGATGCCCTTCACCTCGGCCAGCCCCAGTCGCACGAGGAAGCCGCCGTCGCGACGGTGGTCGTCGGTGTCGAACGGCTCGGAGCGGTCGAAGAGACCCGTCGGGGGCTGATCCGCCGCGAGGCAGCGGTCGTGGCCGAGGGGTGCGCCGTTCCGCCGGAGGGCGGGCCCGTCGGTGATCGCCTCGAGACCCGGGTGCGAGAGGGACAGGTTGACGTCGGGGGAGCCGATGCGCACTCCGTGCCGCCGGGCGTCGGCGACCAGCGTGTGCGGGGCGTAGAAGCCCATCGGCTGCGCGCGCAGCAGGGCGGCGGTGAAGGCGGCCGGGTAGTGCAGGCGCAGCCACGCGCTGGCGTAGACGAGCAGGGCGAAGCTGATCGCGTGGCTCTCGGCGAAGCCGAAGTTGGCGAAGGCCTGGATCCTGCGGTAGATGTCGTCCGCCACGTCGCCCGTGATCCCGTTGCGGGCCATGCCCTCGTAGAGGCGGCCGCGCAGGGTCTCGATCTTCTCGGTGCCCCGCTTGGAGCCCATCGCCCGGCGGAGCAGGTCGGCGTCCTCCGCACTGCAGTCGCCGACGGCCACGGCGACCTGCATGAGCTGCTCCTGGAACAGCGGCACCCCGAGCGTGCGCTTGAGGGGCGTCACGAGGAGGGGGTGCTGGTAGCTGACCGGCTCCTCGCCGAGCTTGCGGCGGATGTAGGGGTGCACGGCGCCGCCCTGGATGGGACCTGGGCGGATCAGGGCGACCTCGATCACCAGGTCGTAGAAGCGTCGCGGCTGCAGCCGGGGGAGCGTGCCCATCTGCGCCCGGCTCTCGACCTGGAAGACCCCGATGGAGTCGGCCCGGCAGAGCTGGTCGTAGACGCCCTTCTCCTCGCGGGGGATGGTCGAGAGGTCCCACTTCTCGCCGACGTGCTCGGCGACGAGGTCGAAGGTGTACTGCAGGGCGGCGAGCATCCCGAGGCCGAGGAGGTCGAACTTGACGAGCCCCATCCAGGCGCAGTCGTCCTTGTCCCACTGCAGGACCGTCCGCTTCTCCATCCGCGCGGGCTCGATCGGGCACACCTCGCCGACCGGCCGGTCGGTGAGCACCATGCCGCCCGAGTGGATGCCCAGGTGGCGGGGCGCCCCGAGGACGCGGGTCGACAGCGCGACGACGTCGTCGGGGATGTCGTGGTCGGCGCTGCTCTCGGTGATGGCTCCCCATCTCTCCACCTGCTTCGACCAGCCGTCCTGCTGGCCGGCGCTGTAGCCGAGCGCCTTCGCCATGTCGCGCACCGCGAACTTGGGCCGGTAGGTGATCACGTTCGCGACCTGGGCCGCGTTCAGCCGTCCGTACTTCTCGTAGACGTGCTGGATCACCTCCTCGCGCCGCTCGGAGTCGAAGTCGACGTCGATGTCGGGCTCCTCATCGCGGATGCTCGAGAGGAAGCGCTCGAAGGGGAGGTCGTAGAAGATCGAGTCCACCGCCGTGATGCCGAGGACGTAGCAGACCGCGGAGTTGGCGGCGGATCCCCGCCCCTGGCAGAGGATCCCCTTGCCCTTCGCGAAGTGGACGATGTCGTGCACGATCAGGAAGTAGCCGGGGAAGTCCTTGTCCTCGATGACAGCGAGCTCCTTGTCGAGGCGGTCGAGCACGTCCGAGTCGGCACGGGGGTACTTCCGGGGCACGGCCTCGCGGACCAGCTCGCGCAGCCAGCTCATCGGCGTGTGACCCTCGGGGACCTCCTGACGAGGAAGCCGGGGCCGCACCCGGCTCAGCTCGAAGGCGACCTCGTCCGCGACGCGGACCGTGTTCTCGACCGCACCGGGATAGCGCGCGAAGCGCTCGGCCATCTCGGCTCCGGAGCGCAGGTGCGCCCCTGCTGCTGCGGGAAGCCAGCCGTCCATCTCGTCGAGACTCCGTCGGGCGCGGACGGCCGCCAGCGCCGTCTGCAGCGGCCGGTCCTCCGGCCGGGCGTAGTGCACGTTGCCGGTGGCGACGAGGCGCAGCCGGAGGCGGCCGGCGATCTCGGCGAGCACGTCGTTGTGCAGGGAGGCGAGCGGGTCGCCGTGGTCGAAGAGCTCCACGAGGACGTTGGGGACGCCGAACAGGCGCACGAGCTCGCGCACCTCGTCCTCGGCCGCCGCCGCTCCCTCCGCGAGGAGGGCCTGGCGCACGCGGCCCTTCCTGCACCCGGTGAGCACGATCCAGTGCCCGTCGGCCGCGCGGGCGAGCTCGTCGAGGTCGTAGCTCGGCTTGCCCTTCTCGGCTCCGGCGAGCTGAGCGGTCGTGATCGCTCGCGCGAGGCGGTGGTAGCCCTCCTCGCGGCGTGCCAGGACGAGCAGGTGCGAGCCCTCCGGGTCGGCGATGCCGTTCTGCGGGCTCCGCAGCCCGAGCGAGAGCTCGGCACCGAACGCGGTGCGCACGTCGTGACCCAGGGCTCTCTGCCCCTGTGCCGCCTCCGCCATCCGCACGATGCCGTAGAGGCCGTCGTGGTCGGTCAGGGCGAGGGTGTCGATCCCGAGTCGGACCGCCTCCTCGATCAGCTGCTCGGGGCGGCTGGCGCCGTCGAGGAAGCTGAAGTTGGAGTGGGCGTGCAGCTCGGCGTAGGGCACCTTCTCGGCGGGCGCCGTGACGTCGTCTGCCGAGGAGTAGGCGCCGCGCTTGTGCGACCAGGCGGGGCTGTCGCCTCCGTCGCCGCGGACGACGGTGCCGTCGGCGCGGCGACCGGTGGACAGGCGCCGTTCGAACTCCGACCAGGGGATCGGCGGGTTGTTCCAGCCCATGGGGCTCCTTCGTCGGAATCGGGAGTGCGGAGTGTCGGGGTCGCAGTCTCGGAGTGCAGAGGTCCGGGAGTGCGGAGGTCCGGGAGTGCAGGGCAGTGCGGATCCGGAGACGTGCGGTCAGTCGTAGCGGGCCTCGGCCGCCCACTCGCCGTCGAGGCAGAGCAGCAGCCAGGCGACCCCTCCGGAGTCGACCACCTGGAAGCGGTCGTAGCGGACGGCCGTGCGCGCGTCCCACCACCGCTCGTCGATCGGCCACGGGCCGGCCCAGCCCGTCACCGGCTCGAGCCGGGCCTGGGAGGTGCCGGGGGTGAAGTAGGCGGGGACGGAGGTGAGGGTGCCGCGGTCGTCGACCGAGACCGGCTCGCCCCGCGGCCCCCGCACCAGCACGGCCGCCGGCTCGGGGAAGACCGTGGGCGGCAGCGGCGGCGGGAGGGAGCCCGGCCACGGCAGTCCGCGCGGGCGGGCGTCGCCCGGTTCGCGGTCCCCCCAGGGGATCAGGTGCTGGCGGTCGCGCAGGGCCCGTCCTCCGCCGACCGATGCGGTGACGACCGCCTCGTGGCCCAGGACGCTCTGCACCCGGCTCAGGCCGTGGTGGACCCGCTCTTCGGGTGCCGTGCCCCACAGCCCCTGCTCGTGGTTGCCGATCGCGTCGACGGCCTCGGGCTCGACGTGGATGCGGGAGATCGGCGAGCCGAGCCCCGCGTCGATCGCCCCGCTGCCCTGCAGCTGCCAGCGCACGCGGTCGAGGACGTCGGCGGGGGTGAACCAGCGTGGGTGCAGCCAGCTCCGCGATGAGAGCTCTCCTCGATCGCTGGTGACCTCGATGCGGATCGCCGTCGCGACCAGCATCGAGCGGGTGAGCTCGTCGACGAACTCCTCCGCGGGGACGCGGAAGGCGAAGGCCGCCTGGTCGATCCGGTCGAGCGGCGGCTCGAACTCGAGCGCCCGATCGAGGCGCTCGGGGGGCAGCCGGGGGACCACCGTCTCGGTCTCGGAGCCGGAGGCCAGGAGGTGCGCCCGGGCTCCGTCGGGGCCGAACCGCGCTGCGACGTCCTCTCGGGGGAGGGCGGCGAAGGCGCCGAGCGTCCGCACGCCGAGTCGACGCAGGAGGGTCACGAGATCCTCTCCTCTGACCGGAGGCCGGGAGCGCATCCCGACGGCCTCGGTCTCGAGGGCGTCGAGCGGCAGGGAGGAGAGGAACTCCGCGGTCGCGCCGGTCGGCACGATCGCGACGGGCTCACCCGAGTGCTTCGCCGCGAGCTCGGAGGCGAAGAGGCCGTCGGCGATCCCGATGCGCGCCCGCGCCACGCCCAGCTCGGCGAGCCGGCGCAGCACGGCCTCCGCCGCGGACTGCTCGCTCCCGTAGTAGCGCCGGGGGCCCCTGGCCCGGATCGCGCACAGGCCGGGACGGATGAGCTGGACGCCCGGGGTGATCTCCTCCAGCGCCTGGACGAGGGGCTCGAAGGCGCGGTGGTCGAGCACCGGATCGTAGGGGAGGACCGTGAGGCCGGTGCAGCGCGACTGCGCCTCGCGGATCCTCATGCCCCGGCGCACTCCCTCGGCGCGCGCAGAGGGGGAGCAGGCGAAGACCCTGCTCTTCTCGGTCAGGGCGAGAGGCGCCTCCGCCGCGAGACCTGCGTCGGCGGCCGCCGCGAGCAGCGGCCAGTCGGGGCACCAGACCAGGATGGTCCGGCGCAGCTCGGGAGCGCTCGCCATCTCACACCGCCCGTTCGTGCAGGCGCGAGCGCTCGGTGAGGACGCCGAAGGCCCCGCCCGTGCCCGGCATGCTCATCCGCACCGTGCGCACGCGCGTCCCCGCGCGGCCGACGACGTCGACGAGCGCCTCCCGCGAGCGCAGGTAGCCGTGCCCGGCCCCCAGCCCCTCCCAGCGGCTGCTGCGCAGGCTGAGCCGCGCCTCGGCCTGCGGCCACTCGCCGAGGACGACGAGGGCGGCGCCCCGCTGCCTCAGCCGAGCACCCAGCCGGGAGACGTCGGCCGAGGACACGGAGGCGGGCGGGCGGGTGAGGACGACCGTCAGGACGTCGACCAGCGCCGCGGTGACGGTGAGCCAGTGCTCGGCCGGCGAGGGCACGAGCACCAGCCGCTCGAGGTCGATCCCCATGCCGGCCGCCGCCTCGGCCCCGAACTCGGGCACGCCCACGACGCCGCACCAGGCGCCCTCGGCGGAGGGGCCGGCGAGCAGCCCCATCGCGAGGCTCATCGAGCCCTCGACCGAGTAGGCGGCGCCCTGCTTGAGCGATCCGCCGGGAAGAGCGGAGGCGAACGCCGGCAGGGTCGCCATGCTCTTCGTCTCGAGCGTGGTCGCCTGCATGTCGCGGATCCGCGACTGCAGCTCCTTCACCGACGCGAGCTGCCGCAGAAGGGGTTCTGCTGCCTCGGTCGTCCCTGCGGAGAGGGGGCGGGAAGGGGGGCTCATCTGCCCATGTTCGAACATGTGTTCGAGTATGTCAATCGCCACCGACATCCGTGGCGAGTCGCTCACGACCCGGGGAGAAGGCCCTGCTCGACGCCCCTGTGGAGGAGTCTCACCGCCCCGTTCCGCGGGCCCGGAGCCCCTCTAGAGAGCGAGTCCGTGTCCGAAGCGGAACAGCGGATCCTCCGTGTCGAACGGCACATCGGGTCGTCGCGCCGACGCCGCGGCCATCGACCGCGGAAGGTCCATCGGCAGCCTCCCACGGGCCTCCGACATTCCGAACACCACGTCCAGCAGCGCTGCGCCCGAGGCGCCGAAGTCGCCCAGCAGTGCGGCGACCGTTCCGACGAACGGCGTCAGGATCGCCGGCCGGTCCAGGAACACGTCGACGACGGTGGGGACCCTCCCCGCGACCGACGTGACGTGCTCCAGCGCCTCGGGCGAGAAGTCGAGCGACCCCGCGTGGAAGAAGTTCTCGAACGCCGTCGTCCGCCGCTCGAACGGCGCCTGGAGCCGGATCACCGCCAGATCGGCCTCTTCCGGCGAGTCGACGACCGTTCCGTAGGACGAGGCGGTCGCCGCATCGATCCCCTCCACGTACAGCCGGAGCCCGCGCCGCGCCGGGAGGACCCCGTCGTGCGCCAGCACCGTGATCGCCGCGCGCTGGGCCTCCTCGCCCGCCGCCCGGAACTCCGCCGAGCCGACCACGGACTCCGCGGCCGCCGGGTCGACGGCCCGCTCGTCGAACAGCCCGAGCACGAACTTCTCCCGCAGCAGTCGCCGCGCCGAGACGTCGAGCCGCTCCTCGCTGATCACGCCCTCCTCGACCAGCGCGACCAGCACCTCGGGGATCGCCTCGCCGCCGAACTGGTCGACGCCCGCCTCGATCACCTTCCGCATCCGCTCCGGCACCGACAGGTGCTCGACTCCCCAGGCCCGAGCAGGGTGCAGATCGCCCATGATGTGCGCGTCGGACAGCAGCCCCCAGTCGGTGCAGACGATCCCGTCGAACCCGAAGCGCTCCCGCAGCAGACCGGTGATCACCGATCGGTTGAAGCCGAAGCCGACCTCCTCGAGCGCAGTCCCGACCGGCATCCCGTAGTACGGCATGATCTGGCTCGTCCCGGCCTCGAACGCTCGCTCGAACGGCCGGAGGTGGTACTCGGCGTTGTCGCCCGGGTAGACCTGCTCGCGCCCGTAGGCGAAGTGCGGATCCTCCCCGTCCTTCTGCGGACCGCCGCCCGGGAAGTGCTTGGTCATCGTCGCCACCGATGTCGATCCGAGCGTCTCGCCCTGGAACCCGCGGATGTACGCCGCTCCGAGACGTCCGGTGAGCTCGGCGTCCTCGCCGAACGTGCCCACCTGCCTGGCCCAGCGCGACTCGGTCGCGAGGTCGATCTGCGGATGCAGGGCGACCCGCAGTCCGACGGCCAGGTACTCCCGCCGGGCGATGTCGCCGAAGCGCTGGACGAGCTCCTCGTCGCCGATCGCGCCGAGGCCGAGGGGCTCGGGCCACTGCGAGAACGCCGCGGCCTGGGCGCCCGTCCCCGGGTTGTCGGTGAAGGAGTGCCGCGGATCGGTCGACAGCGTCACCGGGATGCCGAGCCGAGTCCCGGAGGCGAGCTCCTGCAGTCGGTTGTGCCACTCGGCGATCTCTCGCGCCGTCGCGCCTCCGCCGCCCAGGAGGTTGAAGTGGGTCATCCTCTTCTCGAGCACCATCGACGATGTCGAGGGCAGGCCGAAGGCTCCGTCCGCGTCGGCGAGCTCGCCGCCCTCGCCCATCACGATCATGGTCTGGAAGAACAGACCGGCCTTCTCCTCGACGCTCATCTGCGCGAGGAGGATCTCTACCCGCTCCTCGACGGGCCGCAGAGGATCGAGGTAGCGGCGGTCGACGTCCGAGGGAGTTGACGGCAGTGTCACGGGAGGTCCTTCCGAAGGGGGAGCCCGCATCGGCTCCTCCCGCAGGCTACCCGCGAAAACCGATCCCCACTAGGTAATCGCCGCTCCGACCGTGCGCGACCGCGCCTCTACCATGGGAGCCATGCCCGACGCCCTCTCCGATTCCGCCGAGCCCTCGACCGTCTCCCGGAGGCGGACCCTCGTGGTCAAGATGGGATCCAGCTCGGTCACGAAGCAGTCCGGGCCCGATCCGGTGCTGCTCGCGAGCGCACTCGAGAGCGCGTTCGCCGCTCACCAGGCGGGCTGGGACGTCGTCCTCGTCTCCTCCGGCGCCGTCTCGTCCGGGCGGGCTCTCTTCGCCCGCTCGCAGGACGCTCCGATCAGCCCGCGTCTCGCAGCGGCCGTCGGCCAGACCGTCCTGATGGGCTTCTACCGCTCGGTGGCGGAGCTCTCCGGCGCCCTCGTCGCGCAGATCCTGATCGGCGAGTCCGACCTCGCCTCCCCGACGCAGATGGCGCACGTGGCGGAGGCGATCCGTCACGCCCTCGACGCCGGCGTCGTCCCCGTGGTCAACGGCAACGACACCATCGACTCCGCGGGCTCCGACAACGACGGAGTCGCGGGCGCTCTCGCCATGCTCCTCGGTGCCGACCTGCTGCTGCTGCTCACCGACGTGCCGGGCGTCTTCGCCGGCAGCATCGCCGAGGGCGTGCACCTCGACGAGCTCGGCATCGCCGAGCTGCGCGGCATCGGGGTCCAGAAGGGCGGCACCGGTCGCGGCGGCATCCGCTCGAAGCTCCGGGCGGCCGAGCTGGCCGCGCACAACGGGGTCTCGACCAGGATCGCCGGCTCCCGCACCCCCGAGGTGATCCTCAGCGCCCTGAGCGACCCGGGCCCGGGAACCCTGGTCCGCGCGGTCCACGGGCACCCCGCAGTCGACCAGCGCTGGATCTCGGGCGTCGCGACCGCCCGCGGACGCGTCGAGATCAACCTCGAGGCCGAGCGGAGCATCGCCGCCGGATCGAGCCTGTTCGCCTCCGGGATCAAGAGGGTCTCGGGCGATTTCGTCGGAGGCGACGTCATCGAGGTGCGCGCTCTCAGCGGCGAGCTCCTCGCACGCGGAGTCTCCCGCGTGTCCTCCCGCCTCCTGACCCTCGTCCGCGCCCTGCGCGTCGATGAGATCGCGCGGGTGTTCGTGGCGGTCCTGGCGCACGCCGCCGACCCGGGCTCGGCCTCGGCGCTGCCCGCCGGAGAGCGGCCCCAGCTGGCTCGGGCCGTGGAGTACGCGCACGGACTCTCGTTCGAGCACGCCCGCGCCGTCGCGATGGAGATCGTGGGCCTGTTCCCCGCCGAGAGCATCTCGGCCCTGCTCGGCCAGGGGTCGGAGGAGTCGGAGCTCGTCGAGCGATACACGCGCCTGGTCCGCACGCTCGCGATCGTCCAGAACGAGCAGCTCTCGGTCTTCCGCGACTGACGGGCGCAAGTGCACTTCGCGCCACCTCGGGGGTACATTCCGCGCCAGTGCGTCATCGATGGCGCCCCTGCGTGTCTCTCTGGGGACGGCGCCGACACCGGGCGCCCCGATGGATCGGATCATCATGAGCACCTCCGCCCGAACCGCCCACTCCCCGTCCGAGGACAGGATCTCCGCCGAGACGTACGAGTCTGATCGTCTCGCGCGTCGACTCGAGCTCCTCGAGGAGTCGATCGCCGAGGGGGAGCGCGCCCTTCGCGGCTTCGTCGACCCCCGCTCCGGCGAGGTCGTCCCGCCTGCTCGCGGTGGGCATCGGGAGCAGGTGCTCAGCAACCTCGCGATCGAGCGCGCCCTCGTCGAGCGGATCCGTCGGACCGGCCCCTCCCGGTCGTGACGGCGCCCGATGCGGCACGATGGGACGATGGCCACCATCACCGTCGCTGGCACCGCCCAGCACTTCCTGCCCGCTGAACGAGGCACCGTCCGTCTCGAGATCCGGCGCGAGTCGCGATCGCGATCGCAGGCGCTCTCCGAGGTGACCTCGGTGCACGCCCGGGTCAGGGAGGAGGCCGTCGCCGAGCAGGCGTCGGGCGTCGCGACCTGGTGGTCGGCCGACCAGGTCTCGGTCTCGACGGTCCGCCGCTACCTCAAGGACTCCGACGTGACCCAGCTCTTCCACGTCGCCGCCGCCAGCGTCCGGGTGAAGTACCGCGACTTCGAGGCGCTCGGCCGCTGGGTCGCGTCGGTCTCCGAGCTGCCGGGCGTGGTGGTGTCGGGCGTCGACTGGGACGTCACCGCCGCGCACCGCGCGACCGCCGAGCGCGAGGTGCGGATCGCGGCGGTGCGCGACGCCCGCGAGCGCGCTGCGGCCTACGCCTCGGCGCTCGGGTTCGACGAGGTCCGGGTGCTCACGCTGTTCGAGCCGGGACTCCGCCCGCACACCCGCATCGAGGGCGGCTCCGCACTGATGAGCCGCGCGGCGAAGTTCGGCGGTCAGGAGGAGGCGCTCGCCCTCAAGCCCGAGGACATCGAGGTCTCGGCCTCGGTCTCCGCCGACTTCGAGGCTCTCTGAGCGACTCCCTCTCCCGGTGCTGCTCAGACCCCGTGGACCTTCGCCCAGGTGCGCCCCGGCAGCCCGAAGAGGTCGATGAACCCGGTCGCGCTGCCCTGGTCGAAGTTGGAGCCCTCACCGTAGGTGACCAGGTCGCGCCGGTAGAGGGGCGCGCGCGCTTCCCGCCCCACCACCGTCGCCGATCCCTTGAACAGGCGCAGCCGGATGGTGCCGTGGACATAGCGCTGGGTGAAGGCGACGAACGCGTCGAGGGCTGACCGCAGCGGTCCGTGCCAGAGCCCGTCGTAGACGAGCTTCCCGTACGCGGTGTCGAGAGCGCGCTTGTGGTGCAGGACGTCCGGCGGGAGGACCAGCATCTCGAGTTCGAGGTGCGCTCGGAGGAGGACCGTCAGCGCCGGCGCCTCGTACAGCTCTCGCGAGAGGACGCCGACCACGCGGTTCTCGAGCATGTCGATGCGTCCGATCCCGTGCGCCCCGGCCCGGGCGTTCAGTGCCTCGACCAGGGAGAGGGGGTCGAGGACCAGTCCGTCGAGCGCGACAGGTCTGCCGTTCTCGAAGGACACCTCGACGTAGTCGGCCTCGTCCGGCGCATCGGCGGGAGCCGTCGTCAGTGCCCACACGTCCTCCGACGGCTCCCACTCGAGATCCTCGATCGGACCGGCCTCGATGTTGCGGCCGAGGACGTTCAGGTCGATCGCCCACGGGCGATCGGGAGCGACGTGAGGCGGGATGCCGAACGACTCCGAGTAGGCGATGGTCTGAGCGCGGGTGAAGCCCCACTCGCGGGCCGGAGCGAGCACGATGAGGTCCCGGTCGCGCAGCGCGACGCCGAGGTCCATCCGGACCTGGTCGTTCCCCTTGCCTGTGGCACCGTGTGCGACGGCGTCGCAGCGATACCTCCTGGCGGTCTCGACCAGCAGCTCTGCGATCAGAGGTCTTCCCAGGGCCGACGCGAGCGGGTAGTGGAGATCATGGACGGCGTTGGCCGCGAGTGCGGCGAATCCGTACTCGTCGACGAAGCGCTCCTTCACATCGAGGACGATCGCCTCGTCGGCCCCGGCGAGAAGCGCCTTGCGGCGGATCGGCTCCAGCTCGTCGCCCTGCCCCAGATCGACCGCCATCGCGACGATGTAGTCGCAGCCCATCTCGTGTCGGAGGTAGGGGATGCACGCTGTGGTGTCCACGCCTCCGGAGTAGGCGAGGACGACGCGGTGCCCCGTGCCGTTCACCGGGCCCTCCTCTCCCCGGAAGGGGCTCTCGTCGGGCTCTCGGCGACGAGGGCTCGAAAGGCGGTCACGGCCGCTCGCACCCGATCCGGTGATGTCCCTCCGGTCGAGTCGCGGCGGCGGAGAGCGCTGTCGACGGTGAGCACGGAGGCGGGGAGGCCGCGGAATCGATCCGAGCACTCCACGAGGAGGGCGGGATCGGCGTCGCGCAGCTCCAGCCCGCGGGCCTCGAGTGACTGGACCGCGGCGCCGACGATGCCGTGTGCCTCGCGGAACGGCAGTGCACGCTCCTGCACCAGCCAGTCGGCGAGCTCGGTGGCCAGCGATCCACCGCGGGAGGCATCGTCGCGGGTGCGAGCGGTGTCGAACGCGATGCCGCGGATGATCGCCGTCATGGTGCGGAGGCAGATCTCGACCGTGTCGGAGGCGTCGAACACCGCGGACTTGTCCTCCTGCATGTCTCGGCTGTAGGCGAGCGGCAGGCCCTTCATCACGACCAGCAGCGACACGAGTTCGCCGATCAGCCGCCCGGACTTGGCGCGAACGAGCTCTGCGGCATCCGGGTTGCGCTTCTGCGGCATGATCGAGGACCCCGCCGTCAGTCCGTCGGGCAGAGCGACGTAGCCGAACTGGGGAGTGCTCCAGATCACCAGCTCCTCGCAGATCCGCGAGAGGTGGATGCCCAGCGTCGCCGCCGCCGCGAGGAAGTCGAGCATGAAGTCGCGGTCGGAGACGGCATCGATCGAATTGCGCATGGGACGGCTGAATCCGAGCGCCGCCGCGGTGGCAGCGGAGTCGATCGGGAAGCCGGTTCCCGCCAGGGCGGCCGCGCCGAGCGGCGACTCGTCGGCTCGAGCGTCGGCGCAGAGGAAGCGGTCCCGATCGCGCTGGAACATCTCGGCGTAGGCGAGGAGGTGATGCCCGATCGTGACGGGCTGCGCGACCTGCAGGTGGGTGAAGCCGGGCATCGCTGAAGCGGCCTCGTTCTCGGCACGGTCGAGGAGGGCGTCGATGAGCGCCCTGAGGAGCTGATCGATTCGCGCCGTCGACTCGCGGACCCAGAGGCGCGAGTCGAGCGCCACCTGATCGTTCCGGGATCGAGCGGTGTGGAGCTTGCCCGCGACCGGTCCGACCAGTGTCTGCAGCCGCGACTCGATGTTCATGTGGATGTCCTCGAGAGAGCGATCGACGGGGAACGTCTGCGTCCGCAGCTCCTCCTCGATGGCTCGGAGACCCTCGGACAGCACGCGCGCCTCGTACTCCTCGAGGATGCCGGAGCGCCGGAGCATGTCGAGGTGGGCGAGCGAACCGCGGACGTCGACAGCGGCGAGCCTGACGTCGATGTCGATCGACGCGTTGATCTCGACGAGCAGCTCGTGCGCGTCTCCGTGGAAGCGGTGCTCGCGCAGTCGATCGGTCGGAGTGTCGGTGGAGGTCATGGCACGTCCTTCGTGAGGGGGTGGCTCCGGGGGTCGAGGGTGGCGACGGAGAAGTCGAACGAGCAGCCGAACCGTTCGCGCTTGCGCCTCGTCTCCGATCGTCGATACGCGTCTCCGCGCCACTGGAGCGGATACAGGACCGAGAAGAAGAACCGGTCGGCCCAGGTCCGGCGGGAGACGTCCGAGGGATCCGGGTGCACGGTGAACCCGGCCCGCTGCGCGAGCCCGGCCATCCGGTCCTCGCAGAAGTAGAGGAGGAGCCTGTCGGAGGGCAGCCTGCGGACCACTTCGGCGAGCAGATCGGCACCCGTGCCGGCACCGCGGTGCGGCTCTCGGACGAACAGCACGGCCACCTCGCTCCAGCCGCCGATCAGTCGATGGACGAGTGCCGCACCGACGAGCTCCTCGGATGCGGAGTCCCTCGCCGAGAAGACGACTCTGCGGCCCGTCCACTCCGCCAGGCTGTAGCCGGTGATGGTCAGGGAGGAGCGGATCTCCTCCATCAGATCGTGAGCCTCCGGCCGGGTGAGGGGACCGCGCTCGATGACGACCCGCGGGCCGACCCGTCTCCGGTGCTCCGACGGCGTCGTCTCTCCGGCGGCTCTCGACGCGCTCATCCCGCCACCGCGATGGTGACGACAGCGCCGGTCGCGAGCGCCATGCCGAGCAACTGACCCGGCCCGACTCGCTCGCGCAGCACCGCCACGGCGAGGCCGACGGTCACGGCGGGGTAGAGCGCGATGAGAACGCTCATGAGCGAGAGCATGCCGTCGCGGAAGGCGTAGAGCATGCCGATGTTGGCGACGACGTCGAGAAGTCCGACACCGACGGCGAGGACGAGCAGCCGGCCGCGGAGTCGCGCGGACTCCTTGCTCCGCATCGCGGCGACCGCGACGAGGCAGGACGCCACCACCCGGGCGGCGACGAGAGCCCAGAGTCCCGAAGCGCCGTCGATCCGATCGGTGAAGACGAAGCTCAGCGCGAAGCAGGTGCCCGCGGCGAGGGTGAGGCGAGCGACCCGTGGCGTGAACCGTCGGCCGTCGCCTCCGGCGGCCGACTCGCGGCTCACGAGGACGATCGCTGCGATGGCGAGGAGGATGCCGACGATCGAGACGGGGGAGAGGCGCTCGCCGAGGGCGACACCGACGACGACCGGCACTCCGGCGACCATCACCGCGGTCACCGGCGAGACGACGCTCATGGGCCCCTCGGCCAGCGCCGAGTAGAAGCACCACATCGCCACGGCCATGACGGCCCCGGAGGCGGCTCCCCACGCCAGCGACGCCGGATCGAGTCGGCCACCGACGAACGGCGCCATGACGGCGATCACGAGTGCCGAGACGGGGTACGAGACCAGCACCACACGGAGTGCGGCGACGCGTCTCGAGGCGAGCCCGCCGAGGAAGTCGCTGACGCCGTAGGCCGCGGCGGAGATCAGGGCGAGGAGGAGAGCGGCCATGGAGTTCGATCCGATCGTTCGACCCGCGGAGCGCGGCTGGTCGGGAGGGGGCGTGGGATCCGGACACCATACGGGTATCGAGCGTGTCTCGACCGGTCTGTCACAGAGCGTCTGCATGTGCACGACCGTAGGAATCGCGGCGGTCCCCTGGGGCCGAGACGCTGGATCTGTGTACAACTCGCGTGGTCCCGTCCCTGGGGAGGAGTCTCCGACCACTCCGGGAACGCAGGGAATAGCACCGGGCGCCCCGACGCTGAAGCAGGCATGGTCTCGCGCATCGGCTTCCTCTCCTTCGGTCACTACCAGTCGGTCCCGGGCTCGCAGACGCACACCGCGCGCGACGTCCTCCTGCAGACGATCGAGCTCGCCGAGGCGGCGGAGGAGATCGGCCTCGACGGCGCGTACGTGCGCGTGCACCACTTCGCCCCGCAGCTGGCCTCGCCCTTCCCCCTCCTCTCGGCCATCGCCGCGCGCACCCGCCGCATCGAGATCGGCACCGGCGTGATCGACATGCGCTACGAGAACCCGCTCTACATGGCCGAGGAGGCCGCGGCCGCCGACCTCATCTCCGGCGGCAGGCTCGAGCTCGGCGTGAGCCGGGGATCGCCCGAGACGGCCCTCCGCGGCTCGGAGGCCTTCGGCTACGTCCCCCCGGAGGGGATGACCGACGCCGATCTCGCCCGTCGCAAGGTGCAGCTGTTCCGTGAGGCCCTGTCGGGCGCTCCCGTCGCCGAGTCGGACTCGGCGATGACCCGCCAGTCGATTCCGCTCGCGATCGAGCCCCGCTCACCGGGACTCGAGGACCGCATCTGGTGGGGCGCGGGCAGCTTCGCCACCGCGCGCTGGGCCGCGGAGCAGGGCATGAACCTGCAGTCCTCCACCCTGCTGCTCGAAGAGGAGGGGATCCCGTTCGACGAGCTCCAGGCACGGCAGATCCGCGAGTACCGCGCGGCCTGGTCCGAGGCCGGCTGGGAGCGCACCCCGCGCGTCTCGGTCTCGCGGAGTGTCCTCCCGATCACCAGCGACCTCGACCGCCTCTACTTCGGCGGCCGGGGCGAGCGCGACCAGGTCGCCTCCCTCGAGGGCGTGCGCGCGCGCTTCGGCCGCAGCTACACCGGCGAGCCCGACGTCATCGCGGCCGAGCTCGCGGCCGATGTCGCGGTCCAGGAGGCGGACACGCTGCTGCTGACCGTGCCCAACCAGTTGGGCGTCGCCTACAACGCCCGCCTCCTGCAGACCGTCGTCGAGTCGATCGCGCCGGCTCTCGGCTGGTCGTCGACGGCGCTCACGCCCGCCGCCTGACGACCGGGCTTCCGGAGACGGGAGACGCCGCAGGCGGAGCGGCGTCTCTCCCGTCTCCGGAGGATCCTGGTCAGGCGCGACGACGCCGGGCGAGCAGCAGCACAGCTCCCGCGGCGAGCAGCATCGCTGCGGCGCCGAGGGGCACCACCGCCGAGGTGCCCGTCTCGGCCAGCGCGCCGCCGCGCGGCCCTGCGCCTGTGCTCGACGGGTGCGCGATCGGAGTCGCAGACGGCGACGAGCTCGGCGAGGCCGTGGGCTGGGCCGTCGCGGTCGGCTCCGGTGCCGCGGTGGGCCGAGCCGTTGCGGTCGGCTCAGGAGTCGCGGTCGGCTGAGCGGTCGGTGTCGCCGTCGGCTCCGGCGTCGGCTCCACCGTCCGCGCGTGCGCCGCGAAGAAGTCCCACATCAGCGCGGAGGCGCTGATCGTCCGGTTCACCACACCGAGCCCGGAGGCCTCCAGATCGACGGCCGTCCCGGGCCAGGTGTGCCCGCCGCCCTCGACCGCGTAGGCCTCGACACCGGTGCCGTCAGCGCAGTCCGCCAGCACGGCCCGGCCGACCTCCGCGGTGACGGCCGTGGTGACGGGCTCGCCCTCGCAGTCGTCGAGCCCTGCCCACCCCGCGGTCGCCGTCGCGACGCTGTAGCCCCAGCGCGGATCCGTGTTGCCCTCGAACGGATTGACCGCGTCGGCGGTGCCGTGGAAGGTCAGCACCGACACCGGCCGGCTCGGAGTGCAGGAGCCGGCCTCGATGGTCGTCAGATCGTCGAGGTCCGCGCGCCCGGCCCGCAGGCCCGCGACCGGCGCCACGGCGGCGAACAGATCGGCCCTGGTGCAGGCGAGCGCGGACGCCATCCTGCCGCCCCCCGAGAACCCGGTCGCGAAGACGCTGCCAGCATCGACGCAGCCCTGCGCCGACAGCGTCTCGACCACGGTCGAGAGGAACGCCACGTCATCGCGCGACCCCTCGGGCGGGAAGGTGCCCGACGTCAGCGGGACTCCCGGGACGTTCCAGGCCCAGTTGCCGTCCTCGAGCGTCTTCTCGAACTCGATCGCCCCGGTCGGGTTCGCGACGATGAACCCCTCGTCGTCGGCGACCGAGGCGAGGTCCGAGATGCCGGCCTGGACGCCTCCGTTGCTGTTCGACCCGTGCAGGTCGAGCACGAGGGGGAGTGCGCCGTCGTCGGCGTCGGCGGGGACGTGCATGAGCACGTCGTAGGTCGTCCCGCCGAAGGCGACGGCGACGGTCGAGTCGCCCGCGGGGAGCGAGCGGACGCAGTCGGCGCCGGTGGCCGCGGAGGCGGACCCGGCGACGCCGACGCCTCCCGCGGCGAGGGCGGTGACCGCGAGGATCGAGAGCAGGCCCGAGCGAGTGCGCCGGGCGGAGGGGGAGGGTGACACGGAGGAGTCCTTGCTCGTCATCGAGAGGGGCACCGGTCGGTGCGCTCCGAACCCTAGCTGTCTTCGGTTTTCAAGAGAAGAGGCGGGTGCGACGAGCGGACGAGCCGTTAAACACGAGGAACCCCCGCACCTTCTCACGAAGATACGAGGGTTCCGATCGGTGTCCGAGGGGGGACTTGAACCCCCACGCCCTATACGGGCACTAGCACCTCAAGCTAGCGCGTCTGCCATTTCCGCCACCCGGACGAGTGTTTCCTCCGGCCTGCGTTTCCGCGGCCGAAGAAGACATTAGCACGGTTTCGCGGGGCGCCAGGCCACCGGCCGGGGCTTCGCTGTCGCACCTCCGCGGTACCGTTGCTCGCATGACGACGCCCCACCGCGACGACCTCCCCGAGCTCGACGAGACCGCGCTGATCGCGCGCGACCTGATCCGCTTCGACACGAGCAACTACGGCGACGGGCGGGCCGAGCCCGAGCGCGAGGCCGCCGAGTACGTCGCCGCGCACCTGCGCGACCTCGGTCTCGAGCCCGTCCTCGTCGACTCCGATCCCGGCCGCACCAGCGTGGTCGCGAGGGTCGCGGGGGAGGACCGCGAGCGCGGCGCCCTGGTCGTGCACGGCCACCTCGACGTGGTCCCCGCGATCGCCGACAACTGGAGCGTCGACCCCTTCGGCGGCGTGATCAAGGACGGCATGCTCTGGGGTCGCGGCGCGGTCGACATGAAGAACATGGACGCGATGATCCTCGCCTCCCTCGGCGACATCCTCCGCTCGGGCCGCAAGCCCTCGCGCGACCTCGTCGTCGCCTTCTTCGCCGACGAGGAGGCCGGCGGAGTCCGCGGCTCCGCCCACCTCGTGAAGACGCGGCCCGAGCTGTTCGCCGGAGCGACCGAGGCGATCAGCGAGGTCGGCGGCTACTCGATCGAGCTGGGCGGCAAGCGCGCCTACCTCGTGCAGACGGGTGAGAAGGCGCTGATGTGGCTGACTCTGCGCGCCCACGGCACTGCGGGCCACGGCTCGCAGATCAACCGCGAGAACCCGGTCACCCGCCTCGCGGAGGCGATCGCGCGCATCGGCAGCGAGGAGTGGCCGACCCGGCTCACCGACACGACCCGTCAGCTGCTCGACGAGGTCGCCCGCATCCTCGGCCACGACCCGCAGCGCAGCACCCCGGAGGAGCTCGCCCTCGCGACGGGTACGGCGTCGCGCTTCATCGCCGCGACCCTGCGCACCACGGCGAACCCGTCGATGCTCTCCGCCGGCTACAAGGCGAACGTGATCCCCGACACCGCCGAGGCGACGATCGACGTCCGCGTGCTCCCGGGGGAGGAGGACTCGGTGCTCGAGCGCATCAAGGTCCTCGCCGGCGAGCACGTCGAGATCCTCGTGCAGCACCGCGACATCGGACTCGAGGTCCCCTTCGCCGGGCCCCTCGTCGAGAGCATGGCCGAGTCGTTGCGACGCTTCGATCCCGAGGCCGAGGTGCTGCCCTACCTGCTCTCCGGAGGCACCGACAACAAGGCCCTCTCGCTCCTCGGGATCACCGGCTACGGCTTCGCTCCGCTGCAGCTCCCGGGCTCGCTGGACTTCCCGGCGCTCTTCCACGGGGTCGATGAGCGGGTCCCACTCGACGCACTAGTGTTTGGCAGGAAGGTCCTGACCGATCTGCTGCTGCGATCCTGAGGTCAGATCCACGACCGCCACCGACCGCCTGCTGGCCGACGACGCCCCAGCCCTCCTCGAAAGTGACGCATGGGCCTGCTCGACGCGCTGATCCTGGGACTCGTCCAGGGTCTGACCGAATTCCTCCCCGTCTCCTCCAGCGCTCATCTGCGGATCGTCAGCGAGCTGCTGCCGAACCTCGACGGGAGGGACACCGGAGCGGCGTTCACCGCGATCACGCAGCTGGGCACCGAGACCGCGGTGATCATCTACTTCTGGCGCGACATCGTGAAGATCATCTCGAACTGGTGCCGCTCCCTCGTCGGCCGGGTCCCGCGCACCGACGCCAACGCCCGCATGGGCTGGCTCATCATCATCGGCAGCATCCCGATCATCGTCCTCGGCCTGGTCTTCCAGGACCAGATCGAGACCACCCTCCGCTCGCTCTGGGTCGTCGCGACCACCCTCATCGTCTTCGGCATCCTCCTCGGCATCGCCGACGCGGTCGGTGCGAAGAAGCGCCGTCTCCGCGATCTGAACGTCCGCGACGGCCTGATCTACGGAGGCGCGCAGGCGCTCGCCCTCGTCCCGGGCGTCTCGCGGTCGGGCGGCACCATCACGGCCGGCCTCTTCATGGGCTACGAGCGCAAGGCCGCCGCCCGCTACTCCTTCCTCCTCGCGATCCCCGCCGTCTTCGGCAGCGGTCTCTACCAGCTGTACAAGAGCATCAGCGATCCCGAGATCCTGCCCAACCAGATCCAGGTCGGCGGTCTCGAGACCCTGGTCGCGACCATCGTCGCCTTCGTCGTCGGCTTCATCGTGATCGCGTTCTTCATGGGCTACATCTCGCGGCGCAGCTTCCTGCCGTTCGTGATCTACCGCATCGTCCTCGGCGTCGGCCTCATGATCGCGCTGGGCACCGGCGCCATCGCCGCCTAGATGCGCGCCTGGACCACGGCCGCCGTCCCCGCCCTCCCCGGCCACGGCAGCGCTCCCCGAGTGCACGACACCGCCACGGGCGCTCGTGTCGAGGCCGCCGCGACCGACGGCGTCGCGAGCCTGTACGTCTGCGGGATCACGCCCTACGACGCGACGCACCTCGGCCACGCCTCCACCTACCTCGCCTTCGACACCCTGCAGCGGGTGTGGCTCGACGCGGGCAGCACGGTCGACTACGCGCAGAACGTCACCGACGTCGACGACCCGCTGCTCGAGCGCGCCGCGGCGACCGGAGTCGACTGGCGCGCGCTGGCCGAGGAGCAGGTCGAGCTGTTCCGCGGCGACATGGCAGCGCTGCGCATCCTGCCCCCCGCGCACTACGTCGGCGTGACCGAGACGGTCGAGCCGATCGCCGAGGCGGTGGCCCGCCTCGAGCGCGAGGGCGTCGCCTACCGCGTCCCGACCCCCGACGCCGTGGTCGACGGAGGCGAGGACGTCTACTACGACATCGCCGCCGCCGAGAGCGCGGTCTGGCACCTCGGCGCCGAGAGCCGTCTCGACCGCGAGTCGATGCTGCGGCTCTCCGCCCAGCGCGGCGGCGACCCCGACCGCGCCGGCAAGCACGACCCGCTCGATCCGCTGCTCTGGCGTGCCGAGCGCTCGGGCGAGCCCGCCTGGGACTCCCCGATCGGCCGCGGCCGCCCCGGCTGGCACATCGAGTGCTCGGTGATCGCGCTCGAGCGCCTCGGCCCCGATTTCACCGTCCAGGGCGGAGGCAGCGACCTCGTCTTCCCGCACCACGAGTTCAGCGCCGCCCATGCGGCGTCACTGTCGGGCGAGCCCCTCGCCGGCGCCTACCTGCACGCCGGGATGGTCGCGTTCGAGGGCGAGAAGATGAGCAAGTCCCTCGGGAACCTCGTCCTGGTGTCGCGACTGCGCGCCGAGGGTGCCGACCCGAGGGCGATCCGCCTCGCCCTGCTCGCCCACCACTACCGGTCCGACTGGGAGTGGCTCCCGGACGATCTGCCGGGCGCCGTTGCGCGTCTCGCCCGCTGGGAGGCGTCGCTCGCGAACCGCGGACCGGTGTCGTCCCTCGAGACGCTGAGTCGCCTCCGCGCGGCCCTCGCCGACGATCTCGACACGCCGACCGCCCTCGCGGCCGTCGACAGCGCGATCGCCGAGGGAGTGGACGACCCGGCGCTGCTGCGCGACGCGGTCGACGCCCTGCTCGGCGTCCGACCGGCCTGACCCCGGCGCCCCCGTCAGGAGCGCCGGGTTCCTCGCCGGAACGACCGGCCAGGGGGCTCCGTCAGGAGCGCCAGGGCTCCTCGCCGGAGCGCCCGTCGCCGCGCCGGCGCAGGTAGCGCTCGAACTCCTGGGCGATCGCCTCGCCGCTCGCCTCGGGGGAGTCGACCGTATCGCGCGCCTGCTCGAGCTGGGCGATGTAGGCGGCCATCTCCTCATCGTCGGCGGCGAGCGCATCGATGCCGTGCTCCCACTCCTCCGCCTCCTCGACGAGCTCGCCTCGGGGGATCGCCAGCCCGACGACCTCCTCGAGCTTCTCGAGCAGCGCGAGCATCGCCTTGGGCGACGGCGCGTTGTGCACGTAGTGGGGCACGGAGGCCCAGATCGAGACGGCGGGGATGCCCACCTTCGCGGCGGCCTCGCCGATCACGCTCAGGATGCCGACCGGACCCTCGTAGCTCGAGCGCTCGAGCTCGAACGCGGAGCGCAGCTCGGCGTTCTCGCTCGAGGCGAAGATCGAGATCGGCCGCGTGTGCGGGACGTCCGCGAGCATCGCTCCCAGGAAGACGACGGTCGAGATGTCGATCGCCAGCATGGCGTCGACGACCTCGGCGGCGAAGCTCTTCCAGCTGCGCGAGGGCTCCGTGCCGATCATCAGGTAGAGGGCGCTCTCGGCGTCCACGGACGTGTCGGCGGGGCCGAAGATCTGGGTGCCGGGCCAGGAGAGGGTGCGCCGGCCGTCCTCGCCGATCGAGAGCATCGGCCGGGTGTACTGGAAGTCGTAGTACTGCTCGGCGTCGACGGAGAAGAGGGGGACGTACTCGCCGCCGTCGTCCTTCACGAGTCGCACGGCACCGCTCGCAGCGTCTCCGGCGTCGTTCCAGCCCTCGAAGGCCACGACCAGGACGTTCCCCTTGATGACGTTCATAGGTGAGGTCTCCGCGTTCGACTCGGTGTGGGGGGACGCGCCGGCTGCGCCCGTCCCCGTCGGACAAGGATAGGACCCGCCCTCCGACCGCTCCGCCGCCCCCGGGGCTTTCCGCTGTCCGCGTACGGGGCCGGGCCGACGGCCTCCCGCTACCATGGACGCTCGTGACTGCCGACACCACCGCCCCGACCTCTCCCGGCCGAACCCTCCCTGCAGGACAGCCGGCCGGGGTCCCGGCCGCTGTGCTCTGGGACATGGACGGCACCCTGGTCGACACCGAGCCCTACTGGATGGCCTCGGAGCACGCCCTCGTCTCGTCCTTCGGCGGAGTCTGGACCCACGAGGACGCGATGAGCCTGGTCGGCTCCGGCCTGCCCGCCTCCGCGCGCATCCTGCAGGGCAAGGGCGTCGATCTCCCCGTCGAGGCGATCATCGAGCGGATGACCGACGAGGTCGTCGCGCGCCTCGCCGAGAGCATCCCGTGGCGCCCCGGCGCCCTCGAGCTCCTCCGCGCCGTGCGCGACGCGGGCGTCCCCCAGGCGCTGGTGACCATGTCGATCGGACGCATGGCCCACGCCGTCGTCGACCGCCTCCCGTTCGCCGCCTTCGACACCGTCGTCAGCGGTGACATGGTCGAGCACAGCAAGCCGCACCCGGAGGCGTACCTCCTCGCCGCGCGCACGCTCGGCGTCGACGTCGCACGGTGCGTCGCGATCGAGGACTCGCACGCCGGCCTCGCCTCCGCAGTCGCCTCCGGTGCCGCCGCCATCGGCGTCCCGCACCAGCTCGAGCTCGACGCCGACGCTCCCTACGCCCTCTGGCCCACCCTCGCGGGCCGCACTCTCGCGGACCTCGCGCAGGTGTCCACCGAGCACCGCGGCTCGTCGCCGCGCCCCACCGAGACGGAGGCCCGCCGATGACCGGTGAGGCACTGCAGCAATCCGGCCCCTTCCGCGCGGGCGACCGCGTGCAGCTGACCGGCCCCAAGGGCCGCATGAACACGATCACCCTCGTGCCGGGCAAGGTCTTCCACACCCATCGCGGAGGCATCGAGCACGACACCGTGATCGGCCTGCCGGACGGCTCCGTGGTCGAGAACACCGTGGGCGTCGAGCACCTGGCGCTGCGCCCCCTGCTCGCCGATTTCGTGATGTCGATGCCGCGCGGAGCGGCCATCGTCTACCCGAAGGACGCCGCGCAGATCCTCGCGCTGGCCGATGTCTTCCCGGGTGCGCGCGTCGTCGAGGCGGGCGTCGGCTCCGGCGCTCTCTCGCTCTGGCTGCTGCGCGCGGTCGGCCCCACCGGCCGGCTGTCGTCGTTCGAGCGCCGCGAGGAGTTCGCGGAGGTGGCCCGCGGCAACATCGAGACCTTCCTCGGCTACACCCCCGACAACTGGAGCGTCACCGTCGGCGATCTGGTCGACGCGCTCCCGGAGGCGGTGGCGCCCGGCGAGGCGGATCGCGTGATCCTCGACATGCTCGCTCCCTGGGAGTGCCTCGACGTCGCTGCCGACGCGCTCACGCCGGGCGGTGTCGTCCTCTGCTACGTCGCGACGGTGACCCAGCTGTCGCGGACGGCCGAGGCGATCCGCGCCTCCGGGCTCTTCACCAACCCGGCGTCGAACGAGACCATGGTGCGCGGCTGGCACGTCGAGGGGCTCGCCGTGCGACCCGACCACCGGATGATCGGCCACACCGGCTTCCTGATCACGGCCCGACGCCTCGCTCCCGGGGCCGTCCTCCCCGAGCTCAAGCGCCGGCCCTCGAAGACCGACTTCAGCGACGACGACGTCGAGGCCTGGACGCCGGGCGCCCTGGGCGAGCGGGTGGTCAGCCCCAAGAGCCTGCGCAAGCGCGTGCGCGAGTCGGCGACGAGCGCCGAGCTCTCGCGGGCCCGCGGGTTCGGCGAGGACACCGCCGAGCCCGGTGGCGACGAGGGCATCGTCTAAGCTGAATCCGGCCTCTCGGCCTCCTCCCGATCGTCTCGCACTCGGGCATCACCACTCCCACCCCGACGAATAGAGGACCCGTGCGCAGGACTGTCGCGCTCATCGCCAGCATCGGCATCGTCGCCGCCCTCACGGGATGCACCGCGTCCTCCTCGTCGGCCGACTGCGACGCGCCCTTCGGCTCCGGCGACTCCTCGTCCGCTGTCACGGCGACCGGCGACTTCGGAACCGCGCCCGACGTCACCGTCCCCACTCCGCTCAACGCGGGCAGCTCCCAGGTCAGCACCCTCATCGAGGGGTCCGGCGACCCGATCGAGAAGGGGCAGCTGGTCAGCCTCGACTACACCCTCGTCAACGGCGCCGACGGCTCGGTCCTCGAGGCCTCGCCGTACGACGGCGAGAGCCTCGCCAGCTTCGTGGCCGGCGGCTCCGGTCTCGTCGGTCTGAACGAGGGGCTGCTCTGCGCCCAGGTCGGCTCGCGCGTCGCCATCGCGATCGCCCCCGAGGACGGCTTCGGCGACTCCTCCGCGCAGCTCGGCATCTCGGCCGACGACACCCTCGTGCTCGTCGCCGACGTCCGGAGCGCGGCGCTCGCCCGTGCCGACGGCGACCCCCAGCCCGCGCCGAACGGCTTCCCGACCGTCACGCTCGCCGAGGACGGCACGCCCGGACTCGCGAAGCCCTCGGGCGACGCTCCCGCCGAGCTGAAGATCGCGCAGCTCAAGAAGGGCGACGGCGACGTCGTGCAGGAGGGCGACCAGGTCGTCGTCCACTACACCGGATGGCTCTGGAGCACCGGCGAGATCTTCGACTCGAGCTGGGAGAAGGGTTCGCCCGCCCCCTTCACCGCTGCTGACGGAGCCACCACTCAGGGCGGCGTCATCGCCGGCTTCGCGAAGGCGCTCATCGGCCAGCCGGTCGGCTCGCAGGTCATCGCGATCATCCCGCCCGGTGACGGCTACGGCGACACCGAGCAGCAGGGCATCCCCGCCGGGTCGACTCTCGTCTTCGTCGCCGACGTGCTCGCGATCAGCTGATCGTACGCGCGTCATCCGCCAGCAATGATCTTGAAGGCTCACTCGACAGCGCTCACGGTCGGCTCTAGGAGAAGGCTCATCGTGATTGGCCGTCGGGGCCGGATCCTGCAAAGAAGAGCTTCTAGCAGTAGGAGCGAGCAGTGAGGCGTCGGCTCGATCCAACCCGAATATTGATGGTGGGCTTTCACTTTTCGGCTATTCAGCCTTGAAACCGCGCTAACGCGGGACGCCTTTCGCGCCAACTCGCACCTCCGACGTGATCCTCGGTACCGTTTCTTTATCGCGAGAGTCGCTCGCGCATTGGCAGGAATAGAGGGGCAGTCATGGTAAGCAAGCGTAGGGGGCGCGGGGTCGCGACTATGGCCCTGTTGGTCGGGATCGTCGGAAGCAGTGTGCTTGCTGGACCGGTGCAATCCTCGGAGGCGGCCATTCGGGCTTCCCGAATCGCCTGCGGTACAACGAGTTCGTTCGGCTATGACAACGCCTTCGGGAGTCAGGGAAGCGACAAGTACTTCGACGCCGGTGACCTTTGTCTGACAAACGGTCGATTTAAGGCCGTTTTTCAGAAGGATGGTAATCTTGTTATCTACAAGAACAGTAATCAACCTGTCTGGGCGACGAATTCATCCTCGTCCGACCCGAAGACGTTGTCTTTCCAAAAAGACGCCAATGTTGTGATCTACAATATTCCACCCCGTCCGTCCAGGGCCTGGTGGTCAACCGGGACTCAGGGGCATCGAGGCTCTTTCGATCTCGTGATGCAAGCTGACGGCAACTTGGTGATCTATCAGCGAAGCGGCAACTCGAGCGGTGCGATCTGGGCATCAGGGACTGCTGGTGCTTAAAGACCGCCTCGTTATCGGTCATCAGGATCCGCATTCTGAGACGGCCGAGTCGGCACTCGTCTTCGTTGCCGACGTGCTCGCGATCAGCTGATCCAGCCCGCCCCTAGACTGGTGGGCGTGCCTGCCGACGTCTCGTCCTCGAGCCGCATCCCGGCCGAGGAGCGTCTCTTCAATCTGGTGCTCGCGCTCGTCGCCGCCGAGAACGGGCTGACGAAGTCCGACGTGCTCTCGACGGTGCAGGGCTACCGCCAGCGCGCCGAGACGGCCGACCGCGCCGCGCTCGAGCGGCAGTTCGAGCGCGACAAGGACGACCTGCGCGAGCTCGGCATCCCGATCGAGACGGTGGACACGCCGGGCGACCCGGGCAACACGCAGACCGTGCGCTACCGGATCGCGAAGCGCAGCTACGACCTCCCCGCCGACATCTCCTTCGACCCGGAGGAGGTCGCCCTGCTGCGCCTGGCGGGAGCGGTCTGGCGTGAGGGGACGCTGTCGGCCGAGTCCCGTCGCGCGCTCATCAAGCTGCGCTCGATCGGAGTCGAATCCGTCGACCCGGTCATCGGCGTCAGCCCCTCGATCCGCGTGCGCGAGGCCTCGTTCGAACCCCTCAGCACGGCGCTCGACCGCAACCAGGTCGTCCGGTTCCCCTACCTCAAGCCGGGCGCCGATGCTTCCCGGCTGCGCACCGTGTATCCGCGAGCCCTCGTGAACCACCAGGGCCGGTGGCACCTGCACGCCTGGGACGAGGCCGCGGAGGGGACGCGCACGTTCCTCCTCTCGCGGATCGTGGGCCCGGTCGCCTCGACGGGGCGGACCGCGCCGGTCGAGGAGGGCGATCACGCCGCGACCGCGCTCGCCCAGCTCGACGAGATCCTCCGTCGCAGCACCGCCCTCGTACGGGTCGCCGCCGACTCCGATGCCGCCCTGCGACTCGGCCGCCGCGCCGAGGCCGAGGGGGAGGGCGAGCACACCCTCCGTCTGCACTTCACCGACCCCGACATCCTGGCCGACGAGCTCGCCGGCTACGGGCCGGAGGTCGTCGTGCTCGAGCCCGCCGATCTGCGCCGGAAGGTCGTCGAGCGGCTGCGCCGCTCCCTCTCCGATCACGGAGGTGCGACCGATGGCTAGGCCGCGCTCGCTGCAGGCCCGCGACAGGCTCGCCGTCCTGCTCTCCCTCGTGCCCTACCTCCTCGACCGCGGTCGCGTCGGCGTCGACGAGGTGGCCCGGCACTTCGACATCGCC
Source organism: Rathayibacter sp. VKM Ac-2803 (assembly GCF_009807175.1). Lineage (NCBI taxonomy): Bacteria > Bacillati > Actinomycetota > Actinomycetes > Micrococcales > Microbacteriaceae > Rathayibacter > Rathayibacter sp. VKM Ac-2803. The sequence goes on from NZ_WUCD01000001.1 coordinate 2,481,577, forward strand.
GAGGACGAGGTGCGCCGCGCGGTCCGGCTCATCGCCGTCTCGGGGGTGCCGGGGGAGACCTCGCAGTACCAGGCCAACGACCTGTTCGACATCAGCTGGGACGACTTCGAGGAGAACGACCACATCGTCCTCACCCAGCAGGTCGCCATCGACGACTCGCCGCGCTTCTCGGCACGGGAGGCGGCGGCCCTGATCGCGGGGATGCAGTACCTCGCCGCGCTCCCCGAGAACCAGGGCAACGACCGGATCGCGGCTCTGATGGGCAAGCTCGCGCGCGGCGCCTCGTCGGCCCCGAGTGCGGTGGCGGTGGCGCGGGGGACGGGTGCCGACGCGTCGGTCTCCCTCATCCGCACCGCACTCGCCGCGGGGACCCAGCTCGCCTTCGACTACCGCAACGCCCGCGGCGAGACGGAGTCCCGGCTCGTCGACCCCTTCCTGCTCGAGTCCGTCGATCGCGACTGGTACCTCCGCGGCTGGGACCACCTGCGGGAGGGAGTCCGGACGTTCCGCGTCGACCGCATGCGCTCGCTGACCGACACCGAGTCGCCGATCGTCCGGAGGCGCAACGAGGTCACGCTGTCCGAGCGGCTCTTCGAGGCGTCCGCCTCCGACCTCGTCGTCGACCTGCGGGTCGCGCCGGGCTCCGTGGCGCTCCTCGGGGACTACGCGGTCGACGCCGAGTTCCCCGAGGTGCCGGGCGACGAGTCGAGCGACGGAGTCGTGGTGCGGATCCGCGTCGCCCACCTCGAGGGCCTCACCCGGCTCGTCGCCTCCCTCCCGGGGCTGGTCGTGGTCGTCGCGCCCGACGCCGCCCGGCGAGCGGTGGCCGACTGGACCCGCGCGGCGCTCCGCGCCAACGACGAGGAGGCACCGTGACCTGGTGGTCCTGGATCCTGATCTGGCTCGGACTCGCCGTGCTCGCCGTCGGCGTGCTGGTGCTGTTCGCGCTGTCCTACTGGCGGAAGGGCGGGATGCTCCTCCAGCAGATCGACGAGCTCACCGCGAAGCTGGACGCCCTGCAGCCCGGGGGAGGGGCCGAGGCCGAGACGCGGCCTCCCTCGTCGTTGTTCGCCGACCGCGACGACGTCCGCCGCGCTCATGAGTCACGTCGCGACGTTCGCCGCGACAGGGCTGAGGATCGACGGTCCGCGCGCATCGATCGGGGTAAGCTCCTCGTACACCGCAACCGACAAGTGAAGTGAGTCTGCAATGTTCGCTGGCCTCCAGGGGTGGCACCTCCTCATCATCCTCGCCGTGATCCTCCTCCTCTTCGGTGCGCCCAAGCTTCCGCAGCTGGCCCGCAGTGTCGGGCAGTCGATGCGCATCTTCAAGAGCGAAGTGAAGACCATGAAGGACGAGGACGGCTCCGAGCGTCCTGCTGACGGAACGGTCCCCGGTTCCACCGCGACCGGCACCACCGGCACCGGCACGACGCTGCCGCCCGAGACTCCGATCAAGTAATGACGTCTGTGGCAGCGAAGAAGCCACGGACGAAGCGCTCGAAGAAGGACCCTGAAGGACGCATGTCCCTCGGGTCGCATCTGATCGAGCTTCGCAACAGGCTCTTCAAGTCGGCCATCGCGATCGTGATCGGCTGCGTCGCAGGGTGGTTCGTCTCCGAGTGGGTGTTCGAGTCGCTGAAGGCGCCGATCCTCGAGGTGGCGTCCACGCAGGGCAAGGACGCGATCCTCAACTTCCCGACGATCGCGGGTGCCTTCGATCTCCGTCTCCAGATCGCGATGACCGTCGGTGTCGTCATCGCCAGTCCGGTGTGGCTCTACCAGATCTGGGCCTTCCTCGTGCCCGGCCTCACGCGCAAGGAGATGAAGTACGGTCTCGGCTTCATCCTGACCGCGATCCCTCTGTTCTTCGCCGGCTGCGCGGCGGGCTGGTTCGTGTTCCCGCACATCGTCGAGCTGCTCACCGGCTTCACCGGGCAGAACGCGGCCAGCTTCATCGACGCGAAGTACTACTACGACTTCGTGCTCAAGCTCGTGCTGATGGTGGGCATCGCGTTCGTGCTGCCCGTGTTCCTCGTGCTCCTGAACTTCCTCGGGATCCTGTCGGGCATGCTCATCCTCAAGTCGTGGCGCGTCGCGATCATGGTCATCGTGCTGTTCACCGCGATCGCCACCCCCGCGGCCGACCCGATCTCGATGTTCCTGCTCGCCATCCCGATCATCGTCCTGTTCTTCCTCGCCTGCGGGATCGCGATCCTGCACGACAAGCGGGTCGCCAAGCGCCAGGTGGTCTTCGACGGCAGCCCGTCCGACCTCCCCGCGTGATCGAGCCGTCTCCGGCGGAGCGCTTCGCGGCGTTCCGGACACGACAGGGCCACGCCAGGGTCGAGACGTTCCGCTCGACCCTGGCGTTCGACCTCGACCCGTTCCAGTACGAGGCGTGCAGCGCGCTCGACGACGGTCGCAGCGTCCTCGTCGCCGCTCCGACCGGTGCGGGCAAGACGGCGGTCGCCGAGTTCGCCATCCACCTGGCCATGCGGGACCCCACCGCGAAGGTCTTCTACACGACGCCGATGAAGGCTCTCAGCAATCAGAAGTTCCAGGAGTTCGTCGGCGAGTACGGCGCCTCCGAGGTGGGGCTCCTCACCGGCGACTCCAACGTCAACGCCCGCGCGCGGATCGTCGTGATGACGACCGAGGTCCTGCGCAACATGCTCTACGCCGACTCCGACCTCCTGCGCGATCTGGCCTACGTGGTGATGGACGAGGTGCACTACCTCGCCGACCGCTTCCGCGGCGCCGTCTGGGAGGAGGTCATCATCCACCTCCCGCAGCGGGTGCGTCTCGTCTCCCTCAGCGCGACGGTCTCGAACGCCGAGGAGTTCGGCGACTGGCTGCAGACCGTCCGGGGCGAGACCGAGGTCATCGTGTCGGAGGAGCGTCCCGTGCCGCTCGATCAGCACGTGCTGGTGGGCGGCAAGCTGCTCGACCTCTTCGACTCCTCGGGGCGGGCGGCCACCAACCGCGTCAATCCCGAGCTCGCGCGTCTGGCGCAGGGCGGTTCCCGGGTCGAGCGCGGTGGTCGCGGATCGCAGCGCGGCGGACGCAGTCGCTTCCAGGAGTCGCGCACCGAGGATCTGGTCCCGCGGTCCGAGGTCGTCGAGATCCTCCGTGGCAAGAACCTGCTGCCGGCCATCTTCTTCGTCTTCAGCCGCGCCGGCTGCGACCAGGCGGTCCGGCAGGTCCTCCGGTCGGGCGTCCGGCTGACCGAGCGCCACGAGCGCGACGAGATCCGCGCGATCGTCGAGGAGCGCTGCCGCACGATCCGCGACGAGGACCTCGCCGTCCTCGGCTACTGGGAGTGGCTCGACGGCCTGCAGCGCGGAGTCGCCGCGCACCACGCGGGCATGCTGCCCGCCTTCAAGGAGGTCGTCGAGGAGCTCTTCCTCCGGCGCCTCGTGCGCGTCGTCTTCGCCACCGAGACGCTCGCCCTCGGCATCAACATGCCCGCCCGCACCGTGGTGCTCGAGAAGCTCGAGAAGTTCAACGGCGAGGCGCGGGTCCCGATCACGCCGGGGGAGTACACCCAGCTGACCGGTCGCGCCGGCCGCCGCGGGATCGACGTCGAGGGCCACTCCGTCATCCAGTGGCGCGGCGGGATGAACCCGCAGGCGGTCGCCTCGCTCGCCTCGAGGCGCACGTACCCGCTCAACTCGAGCTTCCGCCCGAGCTACAACATGGCGGCCAACCTCATCGAGCAGTTCGGCCGCACCCGCACGCGCGAGATCCTCGAGTCGTCGTTCGCGCAGTTCCAGGCCGACAGATCGGTCGTCGACCTCGCCCGCCGCGTGCGCCAGCAGGAGCAGTCGATGGAGGGCTACCTCACCGCGATGCAGTGCCACCTCGGCGACTTCGCGGAGTACGCGTCCATCCGCCGCGAGATCGGCGACCTCGAGCGCCGCGGCGCCGTGCGCAAGGAATCCGCGTCGCACAGCGAGCGCGAGCGGCGTCAGTCGCAGCTCGCCGAACTGCGTCGCCGGATGAAGGCGCACCCCTGCCACGCCTGCTCCGACCGCGAGCAGCACGCCCGCTGGGCCGAGCGCTGGTGGAAGCTCCGCAAGGAGACCGACGAGATCGAGCGTCAGATCCGCTCGCGGACGGGCGCCGTCGCGCGGATCTTCGACCGGATCACCGAGGTCCTCCTCGAGCTCGGCTACTTCCGCCGGGACGACGTGGGCGAGCTGTCGCTGACCCCCAACGGGCGCACCCTGCGCCGGATCTACGGAGAGCGCGATCTGCTGATCGCGGAGTGCCTCCGGAAGCAGGCCTGGACCGAGCTCGACCCCGCCGGTCTCGCCGCGATGGCCTGCTGCCTCGTCTTCGAGCCGCGGCGCGAGGAGGGGACCCTCGGCGAGAAGTTCCTGCCGCGCGGCACGTTCCCGGAGGCGCTCGAGAAGACGCAGCTGCTCTGGGCCCGCCTCGACGACGTGGAGCGGGAGCATCGCCTCCCGGGCAGCAACCCGATCTCGGCCAGCCTCGCCCTCGCGATGAACATGTGGGCGCGCGGCATGCCGCTGGATGCGGTGCTGCGCGAGGCCGACATGGCGGCCGGCGACTTCGTCCGCTGGTCGAAGCAGACCATCGACCTCCTCGACCAGCTCTCCGTCGTGGCCGACGGCAAGGTCGGGCGCGCCGCGCGCACCGCTCTCGAGTCCGTCCGCCGGGGGATCGTCGCCTACTCCTCGGTCGCATGAGGGGCGGGATGACGCCGCCTGCGGGGCGGACTGCTCCGCTGTGGCTCGCGCTGCCGTTGGCTGCTCTCGGCGGCGCGGTGCTCGACCAGGGTTTCCCCGACGCCGACGTCTGGCTGCTCGCGATCCTCGGGGCGGCCGCGATCCTGCTGGCCCTCGCCGGTCGCGGGTTCTGGAGCGGTGCGCTCGTCGGTCTCGTCGGCGGCGGCGTGTTCTGGGGCGTCCACATCTCGTGGCTCACGCTCTACCTCGGTCTGGTCCCGTGGGCCGCGCTCGCGGGCCTGCAGGCGATCTTCTTCGCGCTGTCGGCGGGGCTGATGGCCGTCGTCTCGACGCGGGGGCACCGAGTGTGGACCGGTCCGCTGGGCCGGATGGTCGGGCTGCCCGCGATCCTGGCGGCCCTCTGGGCGGGTCGCGAGACGATCACGAACGTCTGGCCCTACGGCGGCTTCGCCTGGGGGAGGCTCGCCCTGTCGCAGTCCACGGGTCCGCTCGCCGAGCTCGCCGCATGGGTCGGCTTCGCGGGGCTCAGCTTCGTCGTCGCCTTCCTCGCGGCCGCGCTCGCACAGGCGGTCCGCGAGGTCAGCGTCCCCGCGACCGGACGGGTCGCGGCCGTCGCCGGATTCACGATCGTCGCCCTCGTGTTCCCCGCCTGGCCGGCGCCGACGGAGGGCACGGCGCGCATCGCCGCGATCCAGGGCGACTCCGATGCGGGCCTGTTCTCGCAGAGCTACCGCGGGCAGATCCTCGAGGACCACACCTCGGCGACCCTGCCCGTCCTCGACGAGGACGTCGACATGGTGGTCTGGCCGGAGAACGGCGTCGACATCGATCCGACGAGGAACGCGCAGTCGGCCGCGGTGCTCGACTACCTGAGCCGCACGATGGACGCGCCCTTCATCGTCGGCACGATCACGAACCCCGAGGAGGACGTGTTCTACAACAGCTCGCTGCTGTGGAAGGCGGGGGAGGGCGCGACGCAGGTCTACGACAAGGTCCACCCGGTGCCGTTCGCCGAGTACATGCCCGATCGGGCATTCTGGCGGATCTTCGCTCCGGATCTCGTCGACCTCGTCAGTCGCGACTACTCGATCGGCACCCGCTCGAACGTCTTCGACATCGACGGCATCCTCGCCGGTATCGCGATCTGCTTCGACATCTCGGACGACGCCCTCACCAACGCGATGGTCGACGGCGGTGCGCAGGTGATCCTGGCGCAGACGAACAACGCCGACTTCGGCCGCACCGACGAGAGCGTGCAGCAGCTGGCCATCGCCAGGCTCCGGGCCATCGAGACGGGGCGGAGCGTCGTCAACATCTCGACCGTCGGGACCAGCGCGATCATCGGCCCGGACGGCGCGACGATCGACTCCCTGACATGGTTCGAGCCGGGTGCCATGGTGGACGAGGTCCCCCTCGCCTCCACCACGACCCCGGCTCTGGTGTGGGCCCGCGACCTCGGCTGGTACTTCCTGGCCGCCGGTCTGATCGCCCTGGTCTCGTTCGTCCTGCGGACGTGCGAGCCGCGACGACGGGCTCGGGTCCGGCGCTAGACGCCGATCCGATACCCGCCGCGACCGGCGCTATGCGCCGATCTTGTGCTCCCCGCGTCGGGCACGGAGGAAGGCGAGTCGCTCTTCGAGCAGCTCCTCCAGCTCCGCGCGCGTGCGGCGTTCGAGCAGCATGTCCCAGTGGGTGCGGACGGCTTTCTGCTCACCCCGGTCGATGACGACGGGCTTGGAATCCACCATCAGGATGGCTTCGTGGCCGCATGAGCGGCACTCCCAGGTCTCCGGCGCTTCGGCGTCGGCCGAGAACACCATGTCGGTGTCGTAGCCGCAATTCGAGCAGTGGTACTCGTACGTCGAACGCGGTGAGAAGACGACGCCTTCTTCGCTCTGCAGGCTCTGGGATCCGAGCCTCATGCCGCGCAAGCTTCGATCTGCCATTGTGTGGTCTCCTCTCGCTGTGCTCCGACCAGTGTCGACCGCCTACCTGGAGGTGGTCCCGGCGGACCATCCTTTGCCAGAGAACAATCAGGTCGGAGCGGATTTCCGCGCCTGCTCAGCGCTGCGGCCCGGCGCCCCGGAGGAACGCGTCGACGGCCGCCCGAGCGAGGTCGGTGCGGTCGGTCACGAGCCCGTCGACGCCCAGCTCGAGCAGCTCCGTCATCCGCTGTCGGTCGTTCACGGTCCAGAGGTGGATCTCGCAGCCGGAGGAGCGCAGGCGCGCCAGGATCCGTGGAGTCGTGACCCGCAACCCGAGCGCGCTCTCGGGCACCTGAAGGGCGTCGACGCCCCGGAGGGCCACGCGCACGACCGCAGTGGCGTTCGCGTGTGCGGCCACGAGTGCGAGCAGGAACAGGGGAGCGGAGGCGGAGGTCGCCGCCCCGGGAAGCCCTCGGAGGGTGCGCCGGCGGCGCGACTCCGAGAAGGAGGTGATGAGGACCCGCGACTCGGCGTGAGCGCCCCGCACCGCCGCGATGGTCGCGTCCACCGCCTCACGCGCCTTCACGTCGATGTTGAAGCGCGCCTCGGGGAAGCGATGGAGCGCCTCCGCGAGGGAGACCGGGTGCTCGCCGCCATCGAGCACGAGCCGCTCGAGCTCCTCGGCGCGGAGGCGGTCGACGCGGTGCCGATGGCCCGTCTCGTCGACGACCTCGTCGTCGTGCTGGAGGAACGCCACTCCGTCGAGCGAGGCGCGCACGTCGGTCTCGAGCAGGTCGGCCCCTGCATCGAGGGCCCGCTGGAAGGCGCCGATCGTGTTGCCGGGGCCGCGGGAGCCGAAGCCGCGGTGCGCGAGGACGCGGGGCCGCGGACCCTCGAGGAAGGGAACGCGGTCCCGGTCGCTCACCGGCGCGGTGCGGGTCAGAAGGACGGGGTCGGGGGAGTGCCGGACGCGTCGCTCGGACGATCGGCTCTCGCGGCGTTCTGCCCGAACGCGTGACCGACGCCCTTGAGCGCCTCCGTGAGCTCACTCGGGATGACCCAGAGCTTGTTGGCGCTGCCCTCGGCGATCTTCGGGAGCGTCTGCAGGTACTGGTAGGCGAGCAGCTCGGCGTCGGGGCGGCCGTCGTGGATCGCCTGGAAGACCGTGGTGATGGCCTTCGCCTCACCCTCCGCGCGGAGGACGGCGGCCTTGGCCTGACCCTCCGCCGCGAGGATGGCGGCCTGACGCTGTCCCTCCGCGTTGAGGATCTGGGACTGCTTCGTCCCCTCCGCAGTGAGGATGACGGCCCGACGGTCGCGCTCGGCGCGCATCTGCTTCTCCATCGAGTCCTGGATGGACAGGGGCGGGTCGATCGCCTTCAGCTCGACGCGTCCGACGCGGATGCCCCACTTGCCGGTGGCCTCGTCGAGGACGATGCGCAGCTGTCCGTTGATGTTGTCCCGCGAGGTCAGCGCCTCCTCGAGGTTCAGCCCGCCGACCACGTTGCGGAGAGTGGTCGTGGTGAGCTGCTCGACGGCACCGAGGTAGTTCGCGATCTCGTACGTCGCCGCGCGCGCGTCCGTCACCTGGAAGTAGACGACCGTGTCGATCGACACCACGAGGTTGTCCTCGGTGATCACGGGCTGCGGCGGGAAGGAGACGACCTGCTCGCGGAGATCGATCAGCGGGCGGACGCGGTCGATGAACGGCACGACGAGGTTCAGGCCGGGGAGGAGGGTCTTGTGGTATTTGCCGAGACGCTCGACGACTCCCGCGGTGGCCTGGGGAATGATCCGGATCGACCGGAAAAGGATGGTCAGGACGAAGAGGACGATGGCGACGACGACGACCGTCGTCACGATGGCGGAGGTGTTCACGAGGAGCTCCTTTCGGCGGGGACGACCACGGCCGTCGCGCCTTCGATGGCGGTGACGACGACACGCTCGCCGACTCCGAGCGGGCGGTTCTCGACGAGGGGGGACAGGCGCGCCGTCCACGTCTCGCCGTTGGCGAGCTTGACCTGACCCGGGCCCGAGCCGGCGATGACGACGCTGCCGGCGAGACCGAGGAGGGCATCGGAGCCGGTGGGCGTCGGGTCGCCTCCCCGCTTGAGGAGTCTCAGCAGCGGTGGCCGCACGGTGAACAGCAGCAGGGCTGCGATCACCGCCGCGACGGGGACCTGCACCCAGAAGGGAGCGCCGACGAGGCCGGTCAGCAGGCCGCCGACACTGCCCACGGCGAGCATCAGGAAGGTGAACTCGAGTGTGATCATCTCGACGATCACGAAGATCAGAATGAGCGCGAGCCAGAGGATCCACGCGAACTGGGTGACAGCATCCATTGCCGTTGCTCCTTCCCCACGATGAGCCCTTCCACGGTACCAAGGCCCCCCGTCAACGGGCTGGGAGGGGGATTGGTAGGCTCCTCGGCGGGCCCTGGGGCCCGTCATCGTGCCCGATCCGGTTCGTCGCCGGCGTCCTGAAGGATCTCCTCGTGTCCAACCCCCTCGCTCCCGGTTCTCTCGACGGCAAGCGGATCCTCGTGACCGGCTCGTCCCGCGGGATCGGCGCCGACACGATCCGCTACTTCGCCGAGGCCGGCGCCCGCGTCGTCGTCAACTACCGCTCGAAGGCGCCCCGCGCGACGAAGCTCGTCGACCAGATCGTCGCCGCCGGCGGCTCGGCCTTCGCGGTCGGCTCCGACCTCACCGACGCGGAGTCGCGCTCGGCGCTCTTCGCGCGCATCGAGGAGGAGCTCGGTGGTCTCGACGTCCTCGTGCTGAACGCCTCCGGGGGCATGGAGAGCAACATGGGGGAGGACTACGCGATGGTCCTCAACCGCGACTCGCAGGTCGCCACGCTCGAGGCGGCGCTCCCGCTGCTCGGCGCCGGGTCGCGCGTCGTCTTCGTGACGAGCCACCAGGCGCACTTCATCCGCACGACCCCGACGATGCCCGAGTACGAGCCGGTCGCGCTGTCGAAGCGGGCGGGCGAGGACGCGCTGCGCGAGCGGATCGCCGAGCTGTCGGAGCGGGGCGTCGAGTTCGTCGTCGTCTCGGGCGACATGATCGAGGGCACCATCACGGCGACGCTCCTCGAGCGCTCGAATCCCGGCGCCATCAGCTCGCGGCGCGAGTCGGCCGGGAAGCTCTACAACGTGGGGGAGTTCGCGGCGGAGGTCGCACTCGCGGCTGTCGAGCAGATCCCGGCGGACAACACGCGGCTCGTGGGCGACACGTCGGACTTCGTCGCGAAGTAGGCCATCGGCCGGGTGGCCCGCTCAGCGCTCGAATCGAGATCCACCAGTGTCGGATGGCCGTGTCGACGGCCTGACCTGAAGCTCGTCGGTCTCGATACGCCCCTGCGGGGCTACTCGACCAGCGTGGGGGCCGATGCGCGCCGATGACGGCGGGCACGTGCTTCGGGTGCAGGAGCGCTTGTCGGCACTCGTGCCTTGATCCGATAATGCACATTATGTCAGTTTGCTCTGCGGAAGATGCACGAATGGGATCCCCTCCTACGAGTCGGCGAGTGAAACGCTGTCGACGGAGTGAATGCCTCCTGCCGGGCCGTTCTTGCGTGGAGGCGCGCGAACCTGATGCCCCCACCGGCGCCGTAGAAGCTTCGCGCTGCTCGATGAGCGAGAGGACATAAGCTCGCCCACATGGCAGCCGGCGCAGTGATGCACAACTTCGCGATACAGCTAGCTGATGTGGACCGCGGCGTCTACGAAGACATCACACTGCGGGCCGCTCGGCACCCGTCCGAGACCGACGCGTACATGATGACGCGCGTGCTCGCCTACTGCCTCGAATACGTGGAGGGGATCACCTTCAGCGAGGGGATCTCGTCGACGGCGACCGAGCCGGCGGTGCTGGTCCGCGATCTCACCGGCAGGCTGACCACGTGGATCGAGGTGGGCGCGCCGGATGCCGAGCGACTGCACTTCGGGAGCAAGCTGGCCGACCGCACGACGGTCTACACGCATCGCAACCCGGAGAAGGTGATCGCGGCGTGGTCCGGCAAGCGCGTCCACCAGCTCGAGCAGATCACCGTGCAGAGCTTCGACCACGGGTTTCTGGATGCCGCGGTCGCGGTACTCGAGCGCCGCAACACGCTGACCGTGTCGGTCGTCGAGGGGCAGCTGTATCTCGAGTTCAACGGCGTGACGTCGAGCAGCGACATCCACGTGCATCAGTTGGGCTGAGCCGGCGCGAGAGGGTGCTCAGCGTTGCGGGAGCTTCGCGGCGGGAGCGGTGATGGCGCGTCGCGCTGCCCGGTTGCCTCTGCGCTGAGACCCATGTGTGCACCCTCGCACGCAGTCGCCCCGCTGCCCGCAGCACCGCCGGATCTGTGGCGGCGCTACCTCGACGTGATTTTCAACGGGCTCCGGCCAGACGGTGCGCACCCGCTCCACGGCGATTCGTCGACGGCTACCCGCTGAGTCCACGCGCGGCATCGAAGAAGTTCCCCGTCCCGGCACCACTGGACCCTGCGGGAACGCTGAGCTTCGTTTCCAGTAATCGAGAGTTTGTCAGTTCGCGGAGACGACCGCTCCTTTAGCCGCGCGGGGCCGCTACAGTCGAGACATCGTGTTCTCCGCGGCGTGCCGCAGACCTGCCGAAATGGTGCTCGTGATCTTCCGCCGCCGTCGTGCTCGCCCCGTGTCCTCCCTGGCGATCGGCGCGCTGGCCGTGGTCGCGCTCGTCGCCGGGCCGGCGGTCCAGGCGAGTGCCGACGAGCAGTCCATCAGCGGGACGATCCGGACGCCCGCGGGCGCGCCAGGCTCGCATCGCTACGCCGTCGAGGCGTGGAGTCTCGGCCAGGGCGGGCCGCGGACGGCGGTCCTGCTCGCGTCCACCGAGGTGACGCTCGGCAGCGGCGTCACCGGTGGATACACCCTCACCGGAGATCTCGGCGGCAGCTCCCCCGTGGTCCGCGTCGTCGAGCGACCGGCTGACGGACGCGTTCCTACGGTGGGGGACGAGTTCTGGAAGGACTCCGGCTCGGTCGCCGGTGCCTCGACGGTCGATCTGCGGAGCGGCTCCGCGTCGGGCATCGACCTCTCCCCCTCCGTCTACGCCTTCTCGAGCAGCCGGGTCGCCGGCACCGACCGCTACGGCACGTCGGTCGCGACCACGCAGGCGTTCGAGCCCGGAGTGCCGGTCCTCTACATCGCGAGCGGCGCGAAGTGGGCCGACGCGCTCAGTGCGGGTCCCGCAGCCGCGGTCCGAGGCGGAGCGCTCCTCCTCACCGATCCGGACCGGCTCACGGACGCGGTGTCCGCCGAGATCAGGCGGCTCGCGCCGAAGAAGGTCATCGTCGTCGGGAGCGAGCTGACCGTCTCGGGTCCCGTGTACCAGCAGATCCGCGGTCTCGTCGGCGAGATCACCCGGATCGGCGGCACCGACCGGTACGACACCTCGCGGCGGCTCGTCGCCGACGCCTTCGGGTCCGACACGACGTCGGAAGTGTTCCTCGCCACGGGCGGGAACTTCCCCGACGCGCTGTCGATCGCCCCGGTCGCCGGCCGGACCGGTCAGCCCGTCCTCCTCGTGGACGGGGCGGAGGACGGCCTCGACGAGGAGACCCGCGAGGCGGTGGCGAGTCTCAGCCCGTCGCGAGCGGTCGTGCTCGGCCGGACGCCCTCGATCTCCTCCGGTATCGAGAAGCAGCTCGTCTCGTCGGGCGTCGTTCCTGCGACGCAGCGCATCGGCGGTGCGAGCCGGTACGAGACTAGCCGCCTGATCAACGAGGCGTGGCCCTCGGCGCCGCTCCTGGACACCACGTATCTCGCGTCGGGCGAGGGCTTCGCCGACGCGCTCTCCGGAGCGACGGTCGCGGCGGCCCAGGGGGTGTCGGTCTCGCTGAGCCGCCCGGACTGCGTTCCCGCGGCGACGGTGGACTCGCTCAGACGCGCCCACATCGACTCGGTGAAGGTCCTCGGGAGCGAGCTCACGCTGTCGCGTGCGGCCGGCAGAGTCACCTCCTGCGACGACGGGGGCTCCACGCCATCGCCCACTCCTGTTCCCACCTCCTCCCCCGTGCCGACAGCGACGACCACTCCGACGGCCGCCCCCACTCCGACGGCGACCCCGACGAGCACTCCTCGTCCGACATCCACCCCGCCGACCGCCGACGTGCCCGCCCCGATGACCGAGTGGGACTTCTCCGAGTCCGGTGCCCCGTACTACTCGTCGGCCGGCGATCTCCCGCTGAGCCAGGCGGGCAAGACTCAGGCGACGACCACCACGACGCCGTGGGGGTCCGGGGTGACCATGACCGGCACCAGCTTCCTCCGCGTCGCAGCGCAGGATGCGGGGCGCCTCACCGTCGGCGCGACCGGGAACGCGGTGACGGTCGCGACCTGGGTGTACATGACGGACAACAGCACCGGCTTCGTCGCGGGCGCGTGGAACGAGAACGAGACGAACCACGGCCGCTCCTACGGGCTGTTCTACGACCTGGGCCTGTACGGCGGCGACGAGCGGACCAACTTCCACGTCTCCCGCACCGGCGGACCCACCCCGGGCTATCCCTACTCGCGGGACTACTCCTCCTCGGGCGACACCTTCCTCCGCGACACGTGGCAGTTGCACGTGGGCACCTACGACGGCACTCGAGCCGTCTCGTACCTCGACGGGACCGCCGTGGCCTACCCGCGCTTCGTCGACAACCAGGGGAACACCTACGCGAAGAACCCCTACCTGTTCCCCGACGGCCTGAACCCCACCGCCGGTGACTTCACGGTGGGAGCGGTGGAGCTCTCGTCGGGCCCCGGCAACTACGCGAAGGGCGCTTTCGCGAAGATCCGGGTGTGGGACAGCGCGCTGACCGCCGAGCAGGTCCGCGCGCTGTACACGGCGGAGAGCTCAGCGCTCCGCTGACGAGGCCGGGTGCGGGTCGACCGCCGGTACCGGCCGCAGCCGCTTCTCGAAGAACCGGGCGTCGGGCTCGTCGCTCCAGTAGCCGAAGCCCGGGATCGAGGCGTAGCCGGAGCTGCTGTAGAGCGCCATCGCCTCGGGCTGCTCGGTGCCGGTGACCAGGCGCAGCACCTCCACTCCGTCGCGCCGAGCCAGGTTCTCGACGCCGGCGAGGAGGAGGCGGCTGAGACCGCGTCCTCGCGCCGACTCGGCGACGAACATCCGCTTGATCTCCGCGACCCGGCCGTGGATCGACAGGGCGACGCAGCCGGCCGGCTCGTCGCCGACGCTGAGCAGGAGGGCCGGCGCGTCCGAGGGCGGACGCTCCCCGGTGTCCTCTCCCCCGTAGCGCCGCAGGAGCTCCGCCTCCTGGAGGGCGAACAGCGTCGTGGCTCGGGCGTCTTGGGCGGTGGTCTCGATCAGGCGGGGCTCGTCGTGCACAGCAGCGATGCTACGGCCGCGGAGTCCCGCCGAGTGCTCGAACTGCTCCGCGGAGGAGTCCGCCCTCGGCCCGGACCCCACCGGTGCTCTCCCGACACGAGGTCGCCGCGGCTCGTGCCACCGGAGATGTCACCGATACTTGTCCCATGGTCGTCGGGCGCATCGGTGTCGTCGACACGCATTTCCAGCCGATCGTCGATCTCGCGTCGGGCCGGGTCGTGGCGCACGAGGCGCTCTCGCGGTTCGCGGACGCGTCCGGCCCGGTCTCCCCCGACTCCGCTTTCGAGGACGCCTACCGCCGAGGGGCCGTCGAGATCGTGGACGACCAGTGCATCAGTCGCGCGGTCGTGGCCGCGGACGGGCTCGGCGGCCGGGACGCGCACGAGCTGTTCGTGAATGTGGAGCCGCCGACGCTCTGGCGCGGGCAGCTGCCGGCCGGCCTCACGAGCGGCCTGCCGCTCACGATCGAGATCACGGAGCGGGCGCTCGCGCAGGACACGGGCCGGCTGCTCTCCGCCATCGAGCGGCTGCGCGAGCACGGCCACGCCATCGCCGTCGACGACCTCGGCGCGGAGCCCGCGACTCTCGCGCTCCTGCCGCTGATCGCTCCCGACGTGATCAAGCTCGACATGGGCCTCATCCGGCAGCGGCCCGATGTGCACGCGGCCCGCATCATGACAGCGGTCGCCGACTACGCGGGCCGCAACGAGACCGTCGTGCTCGCCGAGGGCATCGAGAACGAGCGGCACGAACTGACCGCGCGCGCCCTCGGCGCCACCCTCGGGCAGGGCTGGCACTACGGCCGTCCCGGGTCGGCGGAGGCGGCCCCGCGGGTGGTCACCAGCTCCGCCGAACGATCCGAGTGGCGGGCCCGGATCGCGCGCTCGGCGTCGGCGGCCTCCGCTCGCGCGGCGACGCCGTTCGAGATCATCAGCGCAGCCGTCCCCGCGCGGCGTGCGGACCGGGCGCTCCTGCTGCAGGTGAGCACCTTCCTCGAGGAGCGCGCGCACTCGGGCGGCGACAGCGCCGTGCTCCTCGCGACCTTCCAGCACGACTCCAACGTGACACCGGCGACACGGCGCCGCTACGAGCGGCTCGCCGACAGCGGCTGCCTGCTGACCGTGTACACGGTCGGCGGCGCCTCGGGTCTCCCCGTCGGGGCGCTCAACCGACTGGTCGACCGCGACGACCGGCTCGCGGCCGAGTGGGACGTGATCGTGCTCACCGCCGACCACGCGGCGGCCCTCACGGCACGCGAGATCGACGCCGCCAGGCACGCCGAGGGCGAGTACGACTTCGTCCTCACCACGGATCGCGAGCTGGTCACGCACGCGGCGCGGGCCCTCCTCGCCCATCGCTGACAGGAGTCGTCGCTCTCGGCGCGACCATGCGGGTATCGGCTCGCAGGTGACCTCGGCCACGCGCAGATGTTGATCGGCGCCTCGAAAGGCGCGACGCTGGGTGCGGGCCGGAGTTCGCAGCCCACTCGATGCAGTGGAGGATCGCATGGGCAGGATCGTCGTCAGCAGCATGGTGAGCGTCGACGGATTCACCGAGGGGGCCGGCGGCGACGTGTCGCAGATGCCGATGGACCTCGCCTTCGCCGAGCACAACGCCGACCGGGTCCGCTCTGCCAGCCGTCTGCTCTTCGGAGCGGTGAGCTACGTCGGGATGATGCAGTACTGGCCGCACCAGGTCGACAACGCCGACGCCATCCCGGAGGACCGCTACATCGCCTCCCGGTACGCGACCGACCTGGGCATCACCGTGGTCTCGGACACTCTCACCCGCGCCGATGTCGCGGTCTGGGGCGATCGCACCGAGATCGTCTCCCGTGCAGACGCGCACGATCACCTCAGGCGGCTGCGCGACTCCGAGGCCGGCGACATCCTCGTCTTCGGCAGCCGCACCCTCTGGACGGACCTGCTGGCCCACGGCCTGGTGGACGAGCTGCACCTCCTCGTCGGGCCGAAGGTCGTCGCCGGCGACGCCCGCGCCTTCACCGGGCTCCCGCAGATCGACCTCACCCTGCTCGGAGTGCGCACCCGGGAGGGCTCGAGCACGGTCGCCCTGTCGTACCGCCCGGAGAACGCCCCCGCAGCGGCCCCGCGCGACGTCGACTACAACTGAGGGCTCTGGTCAGAGGTCGCCCTCGGTGCGATCCTGAACCGGTGACCGATGACACCGCAGCACTCGAACTCCGCACCCTGATCGACGAGCGCGTTCAGGCCATCGCACGGCACGACGCCCTGTACCTCGCGGACGCGCAGGCCGACGATGTCCTGGCCTACAACGTCCTGCCGCCCCTGCGCCTCCGCGGCTCGGATCAGGTGGCGGAGCAGACGCGCGCGTGGTTCGACGGCTACGCGAGCGGTCCCGGCTACGAGGTGCACGACCTGCAGATCGACGTCGGCGGCGACGTCGGCTCGACGGCGTTCCTCTATCACGTGACCGGGACGTTGCACTCCGGCGACGAGGTGTCCATGTGGGTCCGCGCCACGCTGGTCTGGAAGCGCATCGACGGCAGCTGGAGGATCATCCACGACCACGAGTCGATCCCCTGGGATCCCGCCACCGGTCGAGGGCTCACGAACCTCGAACCCTGACGGCGGCCCACTCCCCGCAGCACAGGTCGGTCGACCCTCCGGAGCCGCCGCGCCCTCAGCGCGGTACCGAGTACTGGGCGATGATGACGCCGGTCGTGGTGGTGACGCTCCGCTCCAGCACGAGATCCCTCCGCTCGGCCTCGCCGAACAGCCGCTGCCCGGTGCCCAGCAGGATCGGGTGGATCTGCAGGACGTACTCGTCGACGAGCCCTGCGCGATGGAGGTCCCGGATGAGGGCGCCGCTGCCCAGGACGGTGAGGACTCCGTCGAAGGACTCGCGGAGCGAGCCGACGGTGCCGACCGCGTCGCCCGCCAGGAGGATCGACTCGGGGTACGCCAGTGCCGTCGTCGCGGAGCGGGACACGACGTACTTCGGCACGTGGGTGAGGAAGTCCGTGAACGGGTTCGGAGCCGGTTTCGTCGTCCAGTAGCCGAGCAGATCCTCGTAGGTGCGGCGACCGAAGAGCATCGCTCCGTCGCCGGTCATCCCCTCGGACATGAACGCCGCGGACACCTCGTCCTGGTAGCCGTCTCCCCATCCGCCGTGCGGGAACCCACCCCGGGTGTCCTCGTCCGGGCGTCCGAGGCCCTGCATGACCCCGTCGAGGCTCATGCTCTCCGTCGCGCTGATCCGTCCCACCGTGCCACTCCCCCTCGTCGCACCACCGCGTGCGATACGCGCAGACTAGACCGAGGAGCCGCATCCGGCGATGCTGCGTCATCGTCTCCGCCCTGACGTCCCTCGGCGAGAGCTCGAGGAGGCGTTCACAGGGGGCGACCCGAGCAGGCGACGGTGTCCCGATCCACTGTCGGGTGACCCTCCCCATCCTGAGACGAAGGAGTGCACAGCATGGCGGCGACCTACACGTGGGACGTCTTCTCCACCCTCGACGGCTACGGGTCCTACGACCCCGGGCCGGAGGGCGTCGACTGGGGAGGCTACTGGTCGAAGCAGGGTCCCGAGCTCCTCGAGCGGCGAGCAGAACTGTTCGCCGAGCCGCAGCGCATGGTCTACGGAGCGACGACCTTCCGCGAGATGGCCGGGATCTTCGCGGCCGGGGTCGACCCGAACGCGCTCGACGAGTGGAACGTGCGGCTCCTGTCGATGCCGGCCACCGTCGTGGCCTCGACCCTGCGGGACACGCTCGGCTGGCCCGACGCGACGATCGAGAGCGGGGACGCGGTGGACATCGTCGGCCGACTCAAGGAGACGTCCGGTGTCCCGCTCCGATCCCAGGCCAGTCTGACCTTGAATCGCGCGCTTCTGGCGGCCGGGCTCGTCGACCGGATCGAGGTGACGGTGTTCCCGGTCATCACGGGACGCACGGGCGTCAGCCCGATTTTCGCCGGGCTGGACGACTACGACCTCGACCTCCTCGACAGCCGCACGCTCGATGGACGGACCCTCGCGCTGACCTACCGGCCGACGAGACGGAGCTGACCCGCGCCTCCGGTCGAATCGGGATCTGCTGGTCCAGCGCTCAACGGTCCTTCTGGCGTCGCGGCCGCGCTCCTCTTCCGCGGAGACTTGCGACGTCTCCTCCTCTCGAAAGGGATCACCATGCTGGCCGGCCTCAGCGCCTTCCCCCTCACGCCCCTCCGCGACGACGCGGTCGACGAACCCGCGTTCGCCGGTCTGATCGAGCGCCTGGCGGGAGCGGGCGTGGACTCGATCACCGCCCTGGGCTCGACCGGGTCCTACCTCTACCTCGACCGCGACGAGCGGCGCCGGGTGGCCGAGTCGGCGGTCGCGCACGCCGGAGCGGTCCCGGTCGTCGTCGGGATCGGGGCACTCCGCACGTCGCAGGTCCTCGCTCTCGCGGAGGATGCGCAGGACGCGGGCGCGAGCGCGCTGCTCCTGGCTCCGGTCACCTACCAGCCGTTGACCGACGACGACGTGCTCGGGCTGTTCGAGGACGTCGCGGCGAACGTCTCCGTGCCGCTGGTGGTCTACGACAATCCCGGAACCACGCATGTCACCTTCACCGATGACCTCTACTCGGCGATCGCGCGTCTGCCGCGGGTCGCCTCGATCAAGATCCCCGGAGTCCCCGCCGACCCGACCGCGGCCGCCCAGCGCGTGCGCACGATCCGGAGGCGCCTGCCCGAGGACGTCACGATCGGGGTGTCCGGGGACGCGTTCGCCGCCCTCGGGCTGAACGGCGGCTGCGACGCCTGGTACTCGGTGATCGGCGGGACCCTCCCCCGGACCGCACTGGCGATCACCCGCGCCGCGCAGGCCGGAGACCACGCGACCGCGACCGCGGAGTCCGTCCGGCTGCAGCCGCTGTGGGATCTCTTCGCGCGGCACGGCGGCAGCTACCGGGTCATCGCCGCTGTCGCGGAGATCCTCGGCCTCGTACCCGAGAACTGCCTCCCGCGCCCGGTGCGCGGCCTCGATGCGCACGCCCGGGCGGAGGTCGCGGAGGTCGTGGCCGCGCTCGAGCTCGACGCGCGGAACGGGTGAGTCGGCCCGTTCAGCTGTTCCAGACTCGAAGGTGGCCTGCCGCGAACGGAGGTGAGGCGGACTCATGAGGTTCGTTAACCTTCGTGCCCCATCCTGTCGACATGACCACTGATCTCGATGTCGACCAGGTCGTCCGCGATGCGACCGCCGCGGTGCGCAAGAAGTACCCCGATCGTGCCGAAGGCGTTGTCGAGGCGATCGTGCGGGACGAGCTGACCAAGCTCCTCGATCGCCCCGTGCAGGACTACCTCTCCGTCCTCACCGAGCGGGCGGCGAAGCAGCGCCTCAAGCGCGACGCCACGACCTAGGCGTGTCTTCCGCCCGTCTCCGTGCCGCGGGGCCGGCAGTCGCTCTCGGCGGCGCAGTCGCCCTGGCTCTCTCGGGCTGCGGCGTGCACTGCCACGAGATCGGCTACACGAACGAGCTCCGCGTCACGGTGCGCGGCGACGATGTCGAGATCATCGCGGACATCGGACTCTGCGCGGAGGACATCTGCGCCTACCCGTCGCAGGCGGCCGCGCCCCCGACCGGGCGTTCCTACTGGGTGACCCACTCCGTGTCGAATCTGTGGATCTACGACTTCGGTGACCATCACCCCGACGCGGTGCACCTCACCCTCCTCGACTCCGCTGGTCGCACCCTGGAGGAGCAGGATCACGAGATCGATTGGGTGCTCACGGACGAGCCCAACGGTGCCGGCTGCGGTTGGCGAGCGGTCCCGTACGACCTGACCGTCGCGCTCTGACGCAAGGGGCCGAGCGAGCCGCCGATGAGTCGACGGCGCCTCAGCGCTCCGATCGGGGCGGCAGGAGGCTCACGCAGTCGCTCCGCAGCGGGGTGAGGACGGCCTCCGCGAAGTCCTCGACCTGGTCGAGCTGCCGGCCCTCGAGGCGCTCGAAGACGCGCGCGCGGACCTCCGCGACATAGCCGGGCTCGACCTCCTCGAGGAGGCCCGCTCCCGACTCGGTCAGCCGGGCCAGCGTCCTGCGGGCGTCCGCCGGATCCGTGCTGCGGGCGAGGAGGTTCCGCTTCTCGAGCCGGGCGACGATCCGCGAGAGGTGCGACGGGGTCACGCTCGCGGTGGCCGCCAGGCGTCCCATGTGCACCTCGCGGTCCTCGCTGACGGAGAGGCAGCGCAGTACTCCGTACTCGGCGTGGCTGAGATCGGCGGAGCGCTCGAGGTAGGCGTCCAGCTCGGCGGGCAGCCACATCATGACCCCCACGAGCAGCGACCAGGTGCGGTCCTCCTGCGGCGAGAGGCGATCGGCTGCGGGCATGCACGCACCTTACCGTCGTTTGCTGCGGAAAGGAAAAGGGCGTAGCGTTCGTTTCCGCAGCAAGGATCTGCTGCACCGCCCCGATCAGAGAGCAGTCCTCGCATGCGCGCAGTCCGTTTCCACTCCTACGGTGCCCCCGACGTCCTCGTCGTCGAGGACGCGCCGGAGCCCCACGCCGTCGAGGGATCGGTGCGGATCGCCGTGCAGGCCACCAGCGTGAATCCGATCGACGTCCTGCTCCGCGCGGGGCGTCTCGCGCAGTTCCTCCCCCTCGCCCTGCCCGCCGTCCCGGGCCGCGACGCGGTCGGAGTCGTCGACGAGGTCGGCCCGGGGGTGACGGACACGCAGATCGGCGACGTCGTGTTCGGACTGGGCGGGGTCAGCGACACCACGGCCGAGTTCGCGGTCCTCACCGCCTGGAGCGCCGTCCCCGAGCGCTGGTCGACGGCGCAGGCCGCTGCCGCGGGACTCGCCTCCGCCACCGCGGCGGCGGTCATCGACGCCCTGGGTGATCTGAACGGACGCACCCTCCTCATCGAGGGTGCGTCCGGCGCCGTGGGCAGCGCGGCGGCGGCCTTCGCCCTCGCCGCCGGCGCCACCGTCATCGGCACCGGGAGCGCCGGCAACGCCGGCTATCTCGAGTCGCTCGGCGTCCTCCCCACCACCTACGGCCCCGGGCTCGCCGAGCGCGTGGCGGCCCTGGCCCCGGGCGGAGTGGACGCGGCCCTGCACTCGGCCCCGTCCGACTCCCTGCCCGAACTGCTGGCCATCGTCGGGGACGCCTCTCGGGTCGTCACTGTGATCGACGACCAGGGCGCTGCTCGCCTCGGCCTGCGGAAGGTCGACGCCCGCAACGATTCGGCCCTCCTGCGGTTCGCGGCCGCGCTGGGCCGCGACGGGCGCTACACGCCCCGCGTCGATCACGAGCTCTCGCTGGCCGACGTCGTCGAGGCGCACACCCTGGCGGAGAAGGGCAGCGGCAAGGTCGTCATCGTGCAGGGCTGACCCGCTGCCTCCGGGGCCGCTCGCGCCACGAGACCGCGCCGGGCGGCCCTCGGGAGTCCCGTCCGCCCCGGTTCCGCTCGGTCGACGGAATCGGCGCGCGACTGCGGGAAGATGGACGCATGTCGAAGAAGATCGAATCCGCACACCGCAAGCTCGCCGACGCACTCGAGAAGCACGCCGAGCTCGCCTCCGGCAAGAAGAGCCGGCGCGGCCGCATCGAGGGTGCCGCCGCCGACGTCAAGCGAGCCGCGACGAAGTACGCCGCCGCCGTCTCGGCGCGCACCGGCACCGAGAGCCCCTTCAGCGACATCGCCGACCCGCGTCTGGACCGGCCGACGATCGCCTCCCTCACGGCCGAGCGCGACGCGCTGAGTCGCAGGCTGGCGGAGACCCCGCTGACCGCCTCCGACCTTCAGGTCCCTCTCCCGCACGCGGAGGCGGACCAGGCCTAGAAGGCCGCGAGACCCCTCGGGTCGTCAGTGGGCCGGCTCGCCGCAGAAGCGCCGACGCCTGTCTGCTCACGTGAGAGGTGACGAGAGGAGTTCCCGTGAGCACGAGCCCCGGTCCGATGGATGTCCGCTTCACCGCGCCGATCGGAGTCACCGTGAAGGGTGAGCTCTGGTCGTGCGTCGAAGTCCCGGGATCGGTCGAGCTGCTCGGCACCGGCAAGGCGGTGCGGGTCGTCGCGACGGTCGATGGCGAGCCGATCACCGCCGGGCTGATGCCGACCGGCACCGGCGGCCACATGCTCTCGATCAGCGCGAAGCTCCGCAAGGAGCTCGGCCGGGAGCTGGGGGATCCGGTCACCGTGCACCTGACCGAGCGCCTCACCTGATCGAGTGCGCCGCGAGCACCGAGCACTCGAGCACCCCTCCGTCAACCATCGGCACGGCGAGAAGCCCCGCCTTCCGAGGGAGGCGGTCAGCGCGCTACGGTCGTTACTCAGCCAGCTGAGTAACTGAGGAGCGACATGACCGCCACAGCATCCCCCACCCGTGCCGACCGGATCCGGCAGGCGGTCGTCGCGGTCAGCGCGGTCCTCGCCCTGATCGGCTCCTTCATCGGGTCGGGCGCCGCGGGCGGCACGCAGATCCAGGACGCGGCGGGAGGCGCCCTGAGCGCGTCCTCGACTCCCGTCGCCCCCGACGGCCCGGCGTTCGCGATCTGGAGCGTCATCTACGCCGGGCTCATCGCCTACGCGATCTGGCAGTTCCTGCCCTCGCAGGCGGCCCGGAGCCGTCACCGCCGCCTCGGCTACTGGGCCGCCGCCAGCCTCATCCTCAACGCCGCGTGGATCCTGGTCGTGCAGGCCGGTCTCCTCGCGCTCAGCGTCGTGGTCATCGCCCTCCTGCTCGCCGTCCTCGCCCGGATCTTCGTGCTCCTGCGCGCCACGCGCTCGAGCGGCGTGGTCGACGCGATCATCACCGACGGCACGTTCGGCCTCTACCTCGGCTGGGTCTGCGTCGCGACGGTCGCCAACGTCACGGCGGGTCTCGTCGGCGCGGGGATCGGCAGTGCCGACGGGCCGGGCGCCTCCGCCTGGGCCGTCGCCGTGCTGATCGTCGCCGCGCTGGTCGGCCTGCTGCTCGCCGTCACGGGCCGCGGCCGCATCGCCCCGATGCTCTCGCTGTGCTGGGGCCTCTCCTGGGTCGCCGTCGGCCGATTCGGCGGCGAGCTCGTCTCGGTCCCGGCCGGGATCGCGGCGCTCGTCGCGGCGGCGATCGTGCTCGCGGGGACCCTCCTCCTCCGCTTCACCGCGGGACGTCGGGCCGGAGCCGGGGGCGTGCGCGCGGCCTGAGAGCGCTGACGGCACCGCAGTGCTGCTCGAGGAGTGCTGCTCCAGCCTGCCCGGGCCCGACATCGTCTCTGCCGCGGAGTGCCGTCGCGCCCTGCTCGTGACCGCGAGTCTCCGACCTGGACCGGTGGACTGAGGCAGCAACCGATCCGCACAGCAGGAGGCGGCGCTCGTAGCAACTCGGGTTGACACCCCCGTCGTGAGCAACATAGGTTGACAGCATGGAGTCCTCGGAGATCGCAGCAGTCGCAGCAGACCTGAGCGACCCGAAGGCGGGCCTGCGGGCCGTCTCCTCGCTGCGCGTGCTCGCCGACACGATGGAACTGCGCCAGGTCGAGGCCGCGCTGCGGGCGGGGATGACCTGGCAGGACATCGCCGACGCGCTCGGCGTGACCCGTCAGGCCGCGCACAAGAAGCACTCCAAGCGGATCGACCCGACCATCCCGACCCCCAGGAGAAGAGCATGAGCAAGTTCGCTCGCGTCGCGCAGACCAGTCAGTCCCTCACTCTCGCCGCGATGGAGGAGGCCTCCCGGCTCGGGCTGCGCGAAGCAGACCTCGAGCACCTGCTCCTGGCGCTCGTCATCAGCGACCAGTCCGCGGGCCGGGCGCTGCGCAGCCCGCAGGTCGACCTCGCCGCCGTCCGTCGCGCTGTGCAGGCCCAGCACGCGGAGCAGCTGGCGTCGCTCGGTATCGACGCGCCGTTCCCCGAGTCGGGGCGGATCGTCTTCCACGAGACCTCCGGATACGAGTGGAGCAGGCGCTCGGCCGACCTGCTCGCCCGTGCCGGGGGCACCGGCAAGGGAGGCGACGCCGCGGCGGTTCTGCGCGAGCTCGTCGCCGAGCCGAGCGGCCAGATCACCGACCTCCTCCGCCGTCTGGGCACGACACCCGATGACGTGCTCGCCCGTCTGGACCGCCTCGACTCCCCGGAGACGACGCCCTGGCCCGCGGCGAGTGGGCGAGCCTCGAGATCGACGGAGGCCTTCGTCCCTGCGCCGATCGAGGACGTGTGGGCGCTCGTCGCCGATCCCCTCCGCGTCCCCGAGTGGGAGCTGAGCGTCGGCCATCTCGACGACTCGGGCCAGGACCTGATGCCGGGTGCGGTCTGGCACGGTCACGCGCGCCTCCGCCGAACCGACGGGAAGCCGGTGAGGATCAAGCCTCGGCTCCGGCGCAAGCGCATCGAGCTCGTCGAGCTGGATCGCCCGGAACACGTGGCGTGGCGAGTCGCCTCCCCCGACGCTCCCCGGAGCACGGCGATCCTCACGGAGTTCTCCCTGACGCCCACGACGGGCGGCACGCAGGTCACGATCGCGATCACCTGGCCCGAGCGGGCAGGGTGGCGGCGATTCGTCGGATGGCCGTTGCGTCCACTCCGGACGTTCCTCGTGTGGATCGTGCTGTTCCAGACGAGCAGCGCCATCAGCCGGCCTTTCCGCTGAGCACCGCCGCCGAAGTGCTGACCACGGGCGGCACCTCGGCCCTCCCCCGGCCGGGCGATGCGGGCACGGCCGGGCGGGAGCAGACTCGAGGGACGCCCACGATCGAGGAGGTCGCATGATGCTCAGCACCGCTCACTCCGCGAACGTCCCCGTCGCGCTCCGCTCGGACTTCTTCGCCCCGACGGTGCCGGAGCAGATCGTCGTGCCGCCGTGGTACTCCGTCGCCTTCGCGGTCGTCCCGATCGTGATCCTCGCTGTGATCGTCCTGATCGTGGTGCTGATCGTCCGGAACGTGCGCCGCGCCCGGCAGCTCGGCGTCGATCCGACGACGCTGCAGACCGACATCGCCGCCCGCTACCTGCGGCACGGAGTCGGACCGGCGGGCGTCTCGCTCACCGACCGGCTGGCCGAACTCGACGCTCTCCGCGCGGCGGGCACGATCAGCGCCGAGGAGCACATCCGCGCCCGCGAAGCCGCGCTCACTGGTGACCGCGGGCAGAACGACTCTCGGAGCTGACAAGCTTCCCGCGCGAGCGCGGCGCTGCAGACCGTTCGGCGAGCGCCGGACCTCACCGCGCCGACGTCACCGGGTCGAGGCGGCCTCCGACAGCTGGGCGACGACGCCCTCGTCGAACCAGCTCGTGCGCTGGAGGGGGGGCACTCCCGCCGTCGAGGCCCGATCGTCGCGTGTGCATGGGCTCCAGGGTCCCACCGATGACGGATCAGCGCCCGCCGACCGCACGCGGCCCGCCCTGGGCGACCACACGGCTCGAGCGTCTGCTCAGCACCCAGACGAGCGCGCCCGCCGCGAGAACGGCGGCGCTCAGGCCGACGACGTGGAGCGCCAGGGAGGTCGCGCCGTTCTCGGGGAGCAGGAAGCCGTACGGAACCCAGCCGTCGGTCGCCCCGCGGACGAGGACGACGACGAGCCAGACGAGCGGATACGGCAGGACCACCCACAGTCGCCGCCACGGCAGCAGGCTCCGGTCGGGTACGAGGGCCCAGTCGAGCAGGACGATCGCGGGGAGGACGACGTGCAGCGCCGCGCTCACCCACGGCGGCGCGGATCCGGTGCCGGGCACGAGGGTGTTGTAGATCACGGCCACCACGATCGAGTAGGTAGTCGCCGCGCCGCGGAGGACGCTGAACCAGGCGGGAGTCGCACGCCGGGCGAGCGAGCGCACGCCCGCGATGACGAGCAGGACGCTCACGACGACGCTCGTCTGGTTGGTGAAGTAGCCGAAGTAGTCGAACGGGTTCGGCTCGCCGGCCGCCACGGACAGGCCGTAGGCGTACCCGACCACCGCGATCGCGAGGACGCCGACGGCGACGCGGATCGCGCCCACAGCGGCGAGGGTCGGCGCTGCGGGAGTCACGCCGATCAGCCTAGGTCGACACCGCTCGCCGAGTCGTCCGTGAACGGACCGCGGGCCTCGTCCGCAGGTGAGCTGCCGCTCAGAGCCTCGTCGCGCGGGTGTGAGCCGTCCACGGGGCGGTAGTGCCGGACCACCGAGGCGTTCGCGCTCGCCGGATCGCGCTCCTCGATCACGAGGCGCTGCACGAGGGCCGGCTCGGTGGGGGTCAGCTCGATCCGGCACTCGAGATTGCCCGTGCGTCCCGGGAGGAGGAACGTCAGCTGGGCCGCGGACGCGCTCCACAGCATCCGCTCGGTCAGCGGGGCGGCACCGCGAGCCTCGTCCAGGCCGCCGACCTCGGCGAGCGCGGCGGAGAGCCGCTCTCGACGGACGTCGGCCGGGACGTCGCTGAGCAGGTTCGGGCTGAAGAGCGCGGCCGCACCGGGAGCGGCCACGTCGCCGAACCGGACGATCGCGTCCTCGACGGCCCGCGCGGCGGCGAGGGTCGACGGCAGCAGGGCGATCTCCCGGGCGGGGAGGTCGAGATCGACGAGGACCGCTCGGAGCATCGCCGCAGCGGGGACCGCGGCTCGCACGCCGTCGGTGTTCGCGAACACGGCCACTCCGATCCCCGAGGCGGGATGCCAGCGCATGTTCGCCGACCACCCGGGCAGTCCGCCGGAGTGCTGCACGAGCGTGCCGAAGCGCTCGTCCTGCTCGACGACCAGCCCGAGGCCGTAGGCGGCGGAGGCGAGGTGTGGGCTCGCCGGCTGGAGCGGTCCTGCGGGGATGGTCGTCGATCCGCGCTGCATCTCGCGGCGCGACGCGCGGCTGAGGATCGCGTCGTCCGCGTTCTCCGGGTCGAAGGCGCTGCCGAGCCAGGAGCTCCAGCGGGCGATGTCCGGGAGCGTGCTGAACAGGCTCGCGGCGCAGGCGCCGACCCCGGATCCGACGACGGGTCGCGCGGACCAGGTCCGGCCCCGGTCGACCGTGCTGAAGCCCTGGGCGATCCCTCCCCCGACGCCGTCCGCCGCGTAGTCGGTGACGCGGTAGCGGGTGCCGGTCAGCCCGAGCGGTTCGAGCAGCTCGGAGGCGACGAGGTCGGCGAACTCCCGGCCCGACACGTTCTCGACGAGGATCCCGAGCAGCCAGAAGCCGATGTTC
Source organism: Rathayibacter sp. VKM Ac-2803 (assembly GCF_009807175.1). NCBI lineage: Bacteria > Bacillati > Actinomycetota > Actinomycetes > Micrococcales > Microbacteriaceae > Rathayibacter > Rathayibacter sp. VKM Ac-2803. The sequence goes on from NZ_WUCD01000001.1 coordinate 2,508,693, forward strand.
GAGTACTGGTAGCCGTCTCCGGGCCGTTCGGTGAAGGCGAGTCCTCGGGCGACGAGCGCGAGGAACTCCTCCCGCGCCATACCCATCTCGTGGTCGGCCCAGCCGTTGTCCTCCGGCAGTCCGGAGCAGTTGCTCAGGACCATCCGCACCGTGACCGGCAGGACGACACCGGCCCGGTCGACCGGATCCGTGAACTGCGGGACGTGCGCCGACAGCCGGTCGTCGAGGGTGAGCAGGCCCCGATCGCGCAGGAGGAGGACGGCCGCGGCCTGGAAGCTCTTCGAGAGGGAGGCGATCCGGTAGACCGTGTCGCGACGCGGGAGTGCGCCGGACGCATCCGCCTCCCCGATCGCGTGCTCGAACAGGATCCCCCGGCGGTCGAAGACCGCGTAGCTGATCGACCGGGCGACGGGTGCGTCCCGGTCGAACCAGTGCGTGAGCGCGTCGATGACGGACGCGGACAGCAGCCCGGCATCCCCGCCCGGATCGCCGTCGTGCCCCGAGGTCGTTCCCGCTGCCGTCACCGTGTGGATCCTGACTCCTGTGCTCCGCGCCTCGCGCGCAGAGAGCCTGATCGCGACAGTAGACCACTTGCCGAGTCCGTCTCGCCGCCCTCTCTCCCGTTCGGCGACAGTGCGGCAGGAATGCGCAGAAGAGGTGACGATCCTCTCTCGATGATTCATCGCTGTCGGCTCTGTCCGGGACGATTCGACGGCGTGAACACCCGATTCCGAGAAGGGACGGCGCGAAGAGGGGATTTGCCAGCGCACCTTGCGGGTGTTATCCCTAGAGCGGTCGGACCTGCCGGATCAGAATCCGGAAGGACCGTCGGAGGATCGCCGGTCGGAGCCATTCGGGTTGGCTCCGGCATCCGATCGATCCTCCTGGGCGCAGGCCCGCTCGGCCGTGACGGGAAGCCAGGTTCGCCGTCACGGCCGAGGTCGCCTTCTGTCCAGAGACGTCTCTCTGTCGAGGGCGTCATCGGTGGGGCTCCCGGGCGAAGAGCATCGCTGGTGATCCGTCCGGCGATACTGATCTCGGGCAGGGATGCGCCCACCGACTCGATCCAGGCGGTCCGCCGCTCTCTCGAGCAGGGGCATCCGATCCTCAGAGGCGCCGATCGCCGCGAAGTGGATGCGACTCTGGCACTGATGGTCCAGACGCTGCACCGCGCGATGACGGACTGATCCGCACTCTCCTCTCCGCGCTGTCGCTCGGTGCTCTCCCGCGACGATTCGCAGCGTCCCTCGGCGTGGCGACGTCGAGGTTCCTCCCGAAGCGGCTGCGCCGTGAGGGAATCGACTGCGGCGCGCCCCTCGAGCCGAGGGCATCGCACTCCCCCGCCGCCTCACAGAAAGCCAGGTCGACCATGACGCTCAGTGTTCTGTTCATCGGAGGAACGGGCATCATCAGCTCGGCCTGCGTCGTCCGCTCCCTCCTGCTGGGTTTCGACGTCACGGTGCTGAACCGCGGCACGACCGCGATCCGCCCCCTCCCGGACGGGGTCCGCGAGCTCCGCGGCGACATCCGCGACGCCGAGTCCGTCCGCGCCGCGCTCGGCGACGAGAGCTTCGACGTCGTCGTCGAGTTCGCCGCCTTCACTCCCGAGCACGTGCAGCAGGACATCGACCTGTTCACCGGGCGCACCGGTCAGTACGTCTTCATCAGCTCCGCGTCCGCCTACCAGACCCCGCCGAGCCGGCTGCCGGTCACCGAGTCGACTCCGCTGCGCAATCCGTTCTGGGAGTACTCGCGGGACAAGATCGCCTGCGAGGACCTGCTGGTGGCCGAGTACCGCCGCAGCGGCTTCCCGATCACGATCGTGCGGCCCTCGCACACCTACGATCGGACGGCTCTGCCGGTCGACGGCGGCTGGACGGTCGTCGACCGGATGCGCCGCGGCCTCGAGGTGGTCGTCCTGGGCGACGGCACGTCGCTGTGGACGCTCACCCACACCGACGACGTCGCGGTCGGTCTCGTCGGGCTGTTCGGCGCGACCGGAGCGATCGGCGAGGCCTTCCACATCACCGGCGACGAGACGCCGACCTGGGACCAGATCCACCACGCGCTCGCCGCGGCCGCAGGAGTCGAGGCCCGCCTCGTGCACGTGACCTCGGACGCGATCGCGGCGGCCGACCCCGCTCTCGGCGCCGGGCTCCTGGGCGACAAGGCCCACTCGATGGTCTTCGACAACGCCAAGATCCGGAGCCTCGTGCCCGCCTTCTCGCCGACCGTCCGCTTCAGCGACGGCGCGCGCGAGATCGTCGAGTGGTACGACGCCGATCCGTCGCGCCGGGTCGTCGACGCGCGGATGAACACGCTCTTCGACTCGCTGATCGAGGCCTACCGGCCCCGCCCGCTCTGACGCGACCTCGCCGATCGAGCCCTCGGCCCTCGCCGCGGGCGTATCGAGATCCACGGCCGTCAGAAGCCCGGGTCTCCTAGGAGAGGTCACCTCACCGGTGTCGCCCCGTCCTCGCTGATCGAGTAGCCCGCGCAGCGGGCGTATCGAGAGCCACGTCCGTCAGAAGGCCTGGCCATGAGGCCGATCTGCTGACGTCGGTGGGTCTCGGTACGCCCCTGCGGGGCTGCGGGCTCGACCAGCATGGGTGGCGACGGGCACCGCCTTCTCCCTCAGCACGGAGACGCGCCGCCGCTCCGCCGCCTGGGGCGGCTACTCGACCAGCGGGCGCGCATGGTCTCGTCCCAGTAGATCCGCCACCGCCGGAAGGCCTGGGCAGAAGGTCGTCAGGCGCGCGCGTCCCGGAGCGCGTCTGCCGACTGCTGGGCCACGCGGCGGACATCGCGGTCGGGGTCCCGCAACATCGCGGTCAGCGTCTGCTCGACGCTGGCCGCGAACTCGCCCTTCTCGTCGCGACCCGAGGTGGTGCCGGCGACGGCGACGGCCGCCAGCGCGCGGGCTCCGGCGGCGCGGACGCGGGGGTGCTCGTCGGTCGTGAGGCGCGCCAGCTTCTTCTGACCGCCCAGGAGGCGCTCGGCGCAGACCCGCGCGCACATCTCGCGGACGCGCCAGGAGGCGTTCGCGAGACCGGCGGTCACGGCCTCGGCCGCGGCGTCGTCCCAGACGTACAGCAGGGCGCGGGCGCCCCACAGCTCGGGCCAGTAGAGCGACGGTGCACCCTTCAGGATCCCGTCGGCGTGCTCGCCGCCGACCGTCAGCAGGAAGGACTCGCCCTCGTAGCCGCCGGTGAGCAGGGCGGCAGCGCGCAGGGCGACGGTCCGCTCCCCCTCGCGGGCGACCTGGGCGCGCAGCCGGTCTTCGAGGGAGTCGGTCAGGGTGACGGGCGGTTCGCTGTCGGGAGTCATGTGGGTCCCCAGAGTACCCGGACGCCGGTCCGGGACCGCCGCTGTCGAGCGGTCCCGGGCGGGGCGTCAGAGGATGAAGAGCATCTCCTGGTAGGTCGGCAGCGGCCACAGGTCGTCGGCGATGATGCTCTCGATGGTGTCCGCGGCCGTGCGGACCGCGTTCATCGCCGGCAGCAGCGTGTCCTTCGCGTGCTGCGCCTCCGCGAGGGCGTCGTGCGCGACCTCCTCGGCGAGCGCCGAGGTGAGCGTCGCGAGGGCGGCCCGCAGGGCGGTGACGGAGTCGCCGACCTCGGTGAGCGGCGCGAGGTCGGCCTCGACCCCGGCGGCCTTCAGTGCTCCCACGTTCACCGCGAGCTCCGTCTGGTGCCGTACGGCCGCGGGCAGGATGGAGGTCCTGCCCATCTCGAGCGTGAGCCGCGCCTCGACGCCGATGCTGAGGCTGTACTGCTCGAGGCCGATCTCGTACCGGCTGTGCATCTCGCGGTCATTGAACACCCGGTACTTCTCGAACAGCGCCAGGGCCTCGTCCGTGATCAGCTCGGGCAGGGCGTCCAGCGTGGTGCGCAGGTTCGCCAGACCGCGTCGCTCCGCCTCGACGGGCCAGGCGTCCGCGTAGCCGTCGCCGTTGAAGACGACAGCGCCGTGCTCGGTGATGATGCGGGTCAGCAGCTCCTGCACGGCCGTGTCGAAGTCGGCGCCGTCGGCGACCGCGTTCTCGAGCTCGGTCGCCGCGTAGTCGAGCGAGTCGGCCATGATCGTGTTGATCGTGACCATCGGGCCGCTCACCGACTGCATCGATCCCGGTGCGCGGAACTCGAAGCGGTTGCCCGTGAAGGCGAACGGGCTGGTGCGGTTGCGGTCACCCGGGTCCGTCGGCAGGACGGGGAGGGTGTCGACTCCGATCTGCATCGTGCCTTTGCCCTTCGACGAGGTCGCCGGGCCCTTCGCGAGCTGCTCGAAGACGTCGCCGAGCTGGTCGCCGAGGAAGATCGAGATGATCGCCGGCGGCGCCTCGTTGGCGCCCAGGCGGTGGTCGTTCGAGGCCGATGCGACCGAGGCGCGCAGCAGCCCGCCGTAGAGGTGCACCGCGCGGATGACCGCGGCGCAGAAGACGAGGAACTGCGCGTTCTCGTGCGGGGTGTCGCCCGGGACGAGGAGGGAGCCGAGCTCGCTGTTGCCGAGCGAGAAGTTGACGTGCTTGCCCGAGCCGTTGACGCCCTGGAACGGCTTCTCGTGGAAGAGGCACTCCATCCCGTGCTTCTTGGCGATCGTCTTGAACGTGGTCATCAGCAGCTGCTGGTGGTCGGCCGCGATGTTGCCGCGCTCGAACATCGGCGCGATCTCGAACTGGCCGGGCGCCACCTCGTTGTGCCGGGTCTTCGCGGGGATGCCGAGCTTGAACAGCTCCCGCTCCGTGTCCATCATGAAGCCGAGCACACGCTCCGGGATCGCGCCGAAGTAGTGGTCGTCGAACTCCTGGCCCTTGGGCGGCGTGGTGCCGAAGAGGGTGCGCCCGGCGTTCAGCAGGTCGGGCCGCGCGAGGAAGAAGTGCCGGTCGATCAGGAAGTACTCCTGCTCGGGTCCGCAGAAGGACACGATCTTCGCCGGATCCGCGTGCCCGAAGAGCGTGAGGATCCGCGCGGCGTGCTCGCCCATCGCCTGCTGCGAGCGCAGCAGCGGCGTCTTGTGGTCGAGCGCCTCCCCCGTCATCGAGACGAACACGGTGGGGATGCAGAGGGTGTTGCCGTTCGGGTTCTCGAGGACGTACGCCGGGCTCGTGACGTCCCACCCGGTGTAGCCGCGGGCCTCGAAGGTGTTGCGCAGGCCGCCGTTGGGGAAGCTCGAGGCGTCCGGCTCGCCCTGGACCAGCGTCTTGCCGGCGAACTCCGCGAGGGCGGAGCCGTCGCCGACGGGCTCGAAGAACGAGTCGTGCTTCTCGGCGGTCAGGCCCGTGAGCGGATAGAACACGTGCGCGTAGTGCGTCGCGCCCTTCTCGAGCGCCCAGTCCTTCATGGCCGAGGCGACGGCGTCGGCGACCAGCGGGTCGAGCTTCGCTCCGTGCTCGATCGTGGCCATGACCGACTTGAAGACCGACTTCGGCAGTCGCTGGCGCATCACGATGGTGCTGAAGACGTTCTCGCCGAAGATCTGCCCGGGCGCCTCCGCGTCGGTGAAGCTGACGGCCGGGGGCACGTACGCCTCGACGTCCTTGATCGCATCGCGACGAACCGTGTTCCCACTCATTGCTGCTCCTCTGCCCGGCCCTCAGCGGCCCGTCGGGTCGCGGGTCGCTCCGGCTCACGCTACGGACGGGGTGTGGCGGCGGCGTTTCGGGGGCGTGACGGTCTCTCACCGATACCGACCTCCATGACGGGCGGCCGCTCCGCAGCCCCTACGTCTCTCTGGCAGCTCGAAGAACCGCTCCTCCGCTTCCATCAGGGCACGGTGCTCCCACGCGCGTGAGGAGCGCGCACATGCTCACCAGTCGGCGGGCCCAGCGCTCCCCGCGGGGTACTCCTCGAGGGGAGCCTCGCCGCGCGCCCACTCGGTGAGCACCGGAGTGACGATGCGCCAGCACTGCTCCGCCACGTCGCCCGGCACCGACAGCAGCGTGTCGCCCTGGAGGATCCCGGCCAGGACCTGCGCGTAGGGGTCGAGCGTGGCCGTCCCGGGCTGCGCCTCGAGCGTCACCCGCTCGAGGTCGGTGAGATCGTCGGCCGAGTTCACGAAGAGGTCGAGGTGCACGTCGCCGCCCTTCAGCGACATGCGCAGGACCGTCCCGGCCTCCTCAGCCGCACCGCGCAGGCCCCGGGGAGGCGTCGCGGGACGGAAGTGCACCGCGACCTCGGAGCGCGGGTCGCCGATCCCCTTGCCGGAGCGCAGCAGGAACGGGACCCCGGCCCAGCGGGGCGAGTCGATCTGCAGCAGCACCTGGGCGAGCGTCTCGGTGCCGGCGGAGGGGTCGACGTCGGGCTCGTCTACGTACGAGGGGAAGAAGCGGCCGTCCACGCGACCCTCGGTGTAGCGGGCGCGGCGAGCGGAGGAGGGATCGTCCCGCCACAGCCGGACGGCTCCGAGCACCTCGGCCATCCGCTCGTGGACGTCGCGCGCGACGATCTCGTCGGGTCGCTCCATCGTGGTGAGGGCGAGCACCATCAGGAGGTGGCTCTGCAGCATGTCCCGCAGCGCACCGGTGCCGTCGTAGAACGCGGCGCGCCCCTCGATCCCCAGCGTCTCGTCGTAGACGATCTCGATCTTCTCGATGTTCTCGGCGTTCCAGCTCGACTCGAGCAGCCGGTTGCCGAAGCGCAGTCCGAGCATCCCCATCACGGTGGCGTTGCCGAGGAAGTGGTCGATGCGCCAGAGGCGGCCCTCGGGGAGGACGGCAGCGAGCGCGGTGTTCAGGGCGACCGCGTCGTCGAGGTCCTCGCCGAACGGCTTCTCGATGGCGACGACGAGGTCGTCGGGGAGCTCGATCGCGGCGAGCGAGTCGGCGACGGCGTGGCCCATGGCGGGCGGGAGGGCGACGTAGAGCACCGGAGCCGACGGGCACGCGTCGAGCAGGGCCTTCAGCTGCTCCGGGTCGGAGGCGTCGGTCGCGACGAAGAAGGCGCGCGAGACCAGCGACTCGACGGTGTGCGCTGACGTCCCGGCGGTCTCGAGGCTGCGCCGGACGAGCGCCTTCCACTCGTCGTCGCTCTGCGGCGTCCGCGCGGCGCCGATCAGCGTGAGCTCGGAGGCGCGGGCGAGCTCCGCCACCCGGCCGAGGCCCGGGATGAGCAGCCGCTCAGTGAGATCGCCGCCCGCTCCGAGGATCGCGATGGTGCGCTGCGTCCCCTCGAGCGTGGTGGCCTCGGGGATTCCGGCCTGATCGGTCATCGTGTCTCCTTCGTGGGATCGTGACGTCGCGCCGCACCACCGCCCGCACCGGTCTGCGATTCCGGGCGCGTCGGTGGTATCCGACTTCTGCAGTGTTCCGGACCCACCTGACCGTCCGGCCCACGACACTCGGCGAGGGGGTCTCAGGCGGCGCCGCGCTCCACGGCCGCGGCCACCCTCCGCAGCGCCGCGAGCACCGTGCGCACCGGCGTCCGGGCGAGTGCGTCGTGGCGGGCCAGCACGTCGACGTGGCGGACGAGCGAGGCGCCGACGACCGGCCGCAGCACCATCCCGTCGACGGCGAGCGCGGCCGCCGTGATCCGCGGCATCACGGCGAGGGCGGCGCCGGCGCGGACGACGTGCGCCGCGACCGAGAACTCGTTGATCCGGTGCTCGATCCGGGGCGACTCGCCGATCAGGGCGCCGAGGTGCTCGAGGACCCCGGTGAGCGGGAAGCCCTCGTGCGTCGAGATCCAGCGCTCGGTGCGCAGCTGCTCGGGCCGGATGCCGGCCTGGGCGGCGAGCGGGTGATCGGCGGGCAGGGCGATGTCGAGGGGCTCGACGACGAGCGGAGTCACGACGAGGCGGGCGAGGGGCCACGGCGGGTCGTGGGCCAGGCGGTGGGCGATTACAAGGTCGTGGTCGGCGGTGAGGCCCGCGAACGCGTCCTGGGCGACGTCTGCGTCGGCGAGCGAGACGCGCGGGCGGCCGTCGAGCTCCCGCAGCAGCGGGCCGAACAGGGCGAGTCCCGCGCTGTGGAAGGCCGAGAGGCCGACCGGCCGCTCCTCCTGCTCGAGGAACGACTCGACCGCGTCCCGCGCCTGGGCGAGAGCCTCCTCCACCCGCGTCGACGCGACGGCGAGGGCCTCCCCCGCCTCGGTGAGCACGAGCCTGCGGCCGTCCTTGACCGTCAGCGGCACCGGGATCGCGGCCTGCAGCGCCGCGAGCTGCTGAGAGACGGCCGAGGGGCTGACGTGCATCGCGGTCGCGACGGCCGCGACGCTCCCGCGGTCGCCGAGTTCGCGGAGGAGGCGGAGTCGAGTCGGATCCATGAGTCCTTCCTAATGCAACGATGCAGGAGATACCCGTTGTTCTTCCGCGTTCCCGCCCGCGACAGTGGTCGCATGGCCCCGCGCACTCGCTCCGAACCCGTCGTCGACCTCCTCCTGATCGGCGTCGCCGCGGTCTGGGGTGCGAGCTTCCTCGCCGCGAAGGATCTCGCCGCCGAGACAGGGGTCCCGTCCGCCGTGGCACTCCGCTTCCTCGTCGCGGCGATCGCGACCGCCCTGGTCTGCGTCGCCCGGAGGGAGCGCCTCCCCCGCGGCCGGGGGCTGCTGATCGCCGCGGTCCTCGGCTGCTCCCAGGCGGTGATCATCGGTCTCGAGACCTGGGGCGTCCACCTCACGTCGGCGACCAACGCGGGCCTGCTGATCAGCTTGGCGCTGGTGATGACGCCGGTCCTCGAGGGCGCCGCCTCGCGCGCCTGGCTCCCCCGCTCGTACTTCGTCGCCGCGGTCGCCGCGGTGGTCGGTGTCGCGCTCCTCGTGTCCGAGGGCGGACTGCGCACCCCGACCTGGGGTGACGGCCTGGTGGTGGCGGCCGCGATCGTTCGGGCGATCCACGTCACGGCGAGTGCGCACCTCACCCGTGGCCGCACCGAGGGATCCCTCGGAGTCGTTCTCGTCCAGATGCTGGTCTGCGCGAGCGCGTTCTCGCTGCTGGCCGGTGGCGACCTGCCCGTCGCCGTCGCGCGCCTGGACGCACACGCCTGGGCCGACGTCCTCTTCCTCGGGCTCCTCTGCTCCCTGTTCGCGTTCGTCGTGCAGCTGTGGGCGGTGCGACGCACGTCGGCGTCGCGCGCGAGCATCCTGATGGGCACGGAGCCCGTGTGGGCGCTGCTGGTCGGAGTCGTGGTCGCGGGCGAGGCGATCGGCCCCGTCGGCGTCTGCGGCGCCGCGCTGATCGTCTCGGCGAGCTACGCGGGTCAGGCGATCGAGCGGCGCCACCGGCGGCGCGGGGCGGTCGCGGCGGCCGAGAGGGAGGCGGCGGCCGTGCCGCTCTGAGCGGGATCCGGGACGACAGAGCGCCGCACGCCGAGCGCCCGCCGCCGGAGTACAGTGCGACGATGCCCCGCCGAGGAACCCGATGACCGCCGTCCGTCTCGTCGCCATCGGCGACTCCTTCACCGAGGGCGTCGGCGACGAGCTGCCCGACGGCACGGCGCGCGGCTGGGCCGATCTCGCCGCGCAGGGCTGGGCGGATGCGACGGGCGAGAGCATCCAGTACGCGAACCTCGCGATCCGCGGGCGCCTGATCGCCCCGATCGTCGCCGAGCAGCTCGAGCCCGCCCTCGCCCTGAAGCCGACGCACCTCTCCTTCAACGGAGGCGGCAACGACATGCTGCGCCCGCGAGCGGACATCGGCAGCATCGCCGACTCCTACCTCCGCGTCCTCGAGCGCTGCGACGAGGAGGGGGTCACCCTGATCGCGCTCGCCGGCGCCGACCCCTCGGCACGGCTGCCCCTCGGCCGGATGATCAAGCGCCGCGGAGACGCGCTGACGGACGCGGTCCTCCGCCGGCTCGACGGCCGTACCGACGTCGTTGTGGCCGACAACTGGAACGACCCGGAGTTCCGGCGCACCGAGCTGTGGTCCGAGGACCGCCTGCACATGGGTCCGCGCGGGCACCACCGGGTCGCCTCGCGCGTGCTGTCCTCGCTCGGACTCACCCCGCCGGCCTCGTGGCAGGCTCTGCCCGAGCAGCCCGCCTCAGCGCCGGGCGGATCGGCGCAGTACTACCGGCAGCACGTCGCGCCCTGGGTGCGCCGCCGACTGGCGGGGACGTCGTCGGGCGACGGACGCTCGGCGAAGTACCCCGAGTTCGTCACCATCGCCCCGACCGCCTGACCTCAGCGCCAGCCGTAGCGCGCCGAGACCGACTTCGCGACGGAGTCGAAGTGCGAGCGGTCGAGCGCCGCGCCCTCGCGCCGCATGCCGGCGGGGTGCACCCGGAACACCCGCTCCGGATCGACGTAGCTCGGGCGCCCCTCCGGGTCCCACGCTCCCGTCCCGATCGGGAGGTAGTCGTCGTGCTGCTTCGAGCTCAGGCGGACCGCGAGCACCGTCCCCGCCTTCTCGACGGCGAGCACCAGCACGGGGCGGTCCTTGCCGCGACCGTCGTCCTCCTCGTAGGGCACCCAGGTCCAGACGATCTCCCCCGGGTCGGGATCCCCGTCGGCGGTCGGCGCGTAGCCGAGGTGGACGCCGCGGACGCGGGTCGGATCGACCTCGGTGGTCCGCCCGACTCCCGTCGCTCCCGGAGCGGCGTCCCGCGCGGTGAGGAAGGGCCGCTGCGCCGTCGGGGCCGTGTCGGGTCGGGAGGCGCTCACCCGCCCCAGCAGCCGGAGGAGGAACGATGCGACCGAGCGTGAGGAGGGCACCCCGGAACCCTAGCCCGGATCGGCGACCCGGCGTCGGACGGCGTGCACGACGAGGAGGGGGTGCCGACTCCGAGGAGCCGGCACCCCCTCCGGGTGGTGCGCGCGGTGGTGCGAGTGCTAGTCCGCCAGGACGTAGCCGTTCTCGCCGTGGATCGCGGTGTCGATGCCCGCGACCTCGTCCTCGTTCTTGACGCGGAATCCGATCGTCTTCTGGATGACCCAGCCGATCAGGAGGGTCATCAGGAACGAGTAGGCCAGGACGGTGAAGGCCGCGAGGGCCTGCTTGCCGAGCTGGTCGAATCCGCCGCCGAGGAACAGTCCGACATCGGTGCCGAAGAAGCCGATGTAGAGCGTTCCGATCAGACCGCCGACGAGGTGGACGCCGACCACGTCGAGCGAGTCGTCGTAGCCGAGCTTGTACTTGAGGTCGATCGCCAGGGCGCAGACCGCACCGGTGATGACGCCGAGGACGATCGCCCAGAACGGCGAGAGGCTGGCGCAGGCCGGGGTGATCGCGACGAGGCCGGCGACGGCACCCGAGGCGGCGCCGACCGAGGTCGGCTTCCCGTCCTTGATCTTCTCGATGACGAGCCAGCCGAGGATCGCCGCGGCGGGGGCGGCGATGGTGTTGAGGAACGCGATGGCCGCGAAGCCGTCGGCCGCGAGCTCGGAGCCGGCGTTGAAGCCGAACCAGCCGAACCAGAGGAGTCCGGCGCCCAGCAGCACGAAGGGCGGGTTGTGCGGCTGGTGCGCACCCTTGGTGAAGTTCACGCGCTTGCCGAGGACGATCGCGAGGGCGAGGGCCGCCGCACCGGCGTTGATGTGGACGGCGGTGCCGCCCGCGAAGTCGATCGCTCCGATGTTGTACGCGATCCAACCGCCGTCGACGACGCCCTCGTCACCGAGGGTGAAGTTGAAGACCCAGGAGGCGACGGGGAAGTAGACGACGGTCGCCCAGACTCCGGCGAAGACCATCCAGGCGCCGAACTTGGCGCGGTCGGCGATGGCACCCGAGATGAGCGCGACGGTGATGATCGCGAAGGTCGCCTGGAAGGCGGCGAAGGCGAGGACCGGGTAGGCGCCGGTCTGCTCGCCGAGTGCGTCGTCGTAGACGCCCTGGAGGCCGATCTGCGCGACGTCGATCCCGAGGAAGCCGTCGATGCCGACGAAGGAGTCGGTGCCGGCGGGGCCCGCGGGGCCGTTGCCGAAGGCGATCGCGTAGCCGTACAGCACCCACAGCACCCCGATGAGCCCCATGGCACCGAAGCTGAGCATCATCATGCTGATGACGCTCTTGGCGCGGACCAGGCCGCCGTAGAAGAACGCCAGTCCTGGCGTCATCAGCAGCACGAGTGCCGCCGCGATGAGAAGGAAGGCAGTATTGCCTTGATCCATTCTGAAACCTTTCCTCGGGTGCGCAGGAGCGGCCCGGTGAACGCCAGGGCGTCAGCGGAGTCGGGTCGCTTGAGTACGCCCGTCAGTCTGGCGGGGTGAGGTTTCGTGCCGAGGGGTGCCACGTTTCGAACGTGTTACAGGCGGGCCGTCTCGGTAAACAACGCGTTACACGGTGCTGCCAGAGCCCCGTCCGCGAGCGGAGAATCCCTTGAGGGAACCGCGGATCCTACGAGGTCCGCGGATCGCGAGGTCCGCGGCCTACGACGTCCGGGGCCCGAACGGATCCATCGAGGTGAGCGCGATCAAGCGCGACATCGAGCGCAGGTACTTCTTGCGGTAGCCGCCGCTGAGCATGTCGCCGCCGAACACCTCGTCGAGGGCGACTCCCGAGGCCAGCACCGGGATCTGCGCGTCGTAGACCCGGTCGATGAAGGCGACGAGCCGCAGGGCGTCGGTCTGGTCGGTGAGAGCGGTGACGTCGCGGAGCACGATGGCGTCGACTCCCTCGATCACCTTGATGTAGCGCGAGGGGTGAACCGACCCGAGGTGGTCGACCGCCGCCCTGAAGGTGTCGTCCGTGACGACCGCCCCCTCCGGCGCCCGGGCGAGGAGCGCCTCGATCTCGGAGTCGTTGCGCGTGAGGGCGTGGCCCTCGATCTCGCGGCGGCGGTAGTCGGTGCCGTCGATCCGCATGGTGCGGAAGTGCTCGGCCATCGCCGAGATCTCGCGCAGGAAGTCCGCGGCGGCGAACCGCCCCTCCCCCAGTGCGTTCGGCGGGGTGTTCGAGGTCGCGGCGATCCGGGTACCGGAGGCGACCAGCTCGCCCAGCAGGCGGGTCATCAGCATCGTGTCGCCCGGGTCGTCCAGCTCGAACTCGTCGATGCAGAGCAGCGCCGAGCCCTTGAGCAGCGACACCGTCGCCGCGTAGCCGAGGGCGCCGACGAGGGCGGTGTACTCGATGAAGGTGCCGAAGTAGGTGCGACCGGGGACCGCGTGCCAGATCGCCGCGAGCAGGTGCGTCTTGCCGACTCCGAAGCCGCCGTCGAGGTAGACGCCGGGCTTCACCTCCGGCGCCTTCTTGCGGCCGAAGCCGAAGAACCCGCCCCCGCCGCCGCGGGAACCGCCGCTCGCTGCGAAGGCGCGCAGGGCCTCGACGGCCTCGGCCTGCGAGGGGTGCTCGGGGTCCGGACGGTAGCTCTCGAACGTCGCGCCCTCGAACTGCCGGGGCGGGACGAGGGTCGACGCGATCTCGTGCCCGCTGATCTGAGGCGATCGAGCGGTGAGACTGCTCGTGGATCGGACGTCGTCGTGGGTCACGCGCACCTCGCATCATGCGTCCGGAGGGGCCGGCCGCGGGGGTCCGACAGGGTGTCGGAGTACTGTGTCGAACTCTTACGGCGCCTTCCGTGCACCCGCACCGCGGGGCGCGTACTGTCGCTGAAGGGCGGGCTCCAGCGTAGCCCGATCCCGGAATCACGCCCGCGCTCCGCGCACCACCCTGGAGGTCCTCCTTGTCCGTTGAACTCGATCCGTCGCCGAAGTTCGCCGCCTACGCGCACCCCGAACGACTCGTCAGCGGTGAGTGGCTCGAGCAACGGCTCGGCACACCCGGTCTGGTGGTCGTCGAGTCCGACGAGGACGTCCTGCTCTACGAGACCGGCCACATCCCCGGCTCCGTCAAGATCGACTGGCACACCGACCTCAACGACCCGGTCGAGCGCGACTACATCGACGGCGCGGCCTTCGCCGCTCTCGCCGGCGGCAAGGGCATCTCGCGCGACAGCACCGTCGTGATCTACGGCGACAAGAACAACTGGTGGGCCGCCTACGCCCTCTGGGTCTTCACCCTCTTCGGCCACGAGGACGTCCGCCTCCTCGACGGCGGCCGCGACAAGTGGATCGCCGACGGCCGCCCGATCACGACCGAGGCCTCGACCCCCGAGGCGGTCGAGTACCCCGTCGTCGAGCGCCGCGACGCCGACATCCGCGCCTTCAAGGAGGACGTGCTCGCCCACTTCGGCAACCCGCTGATCGACGTGCGCTCCGCCGAGGAGTTCTCGGGCGAGCGCACGACCGCTCCCGCCTATCCGGAGGAGGGCACCCTCCGCGCCGGCCACATCCCCAGCGCGCAGAACGTGCCGTGGGGCAAGGCCGCGGCCGAGGACGGGACCTTCCGCGGCCTCGACGAGCTGAACGGGATCTACCGCGACGGCGCCGGCCTCGAGGAGGGCGACACCGTCATCGCCTACTGCCGCATCGGCGAGCGCTCCTCGCACACCTGGTTCGTGCTGACCCACCTCCTCGGCTTCGAGGGCGTCAAGAACTACGACGGCTCGTGGACCGAGTGGGGCAGCGCCGTGCGCGTCCCGATCGTCAAGGGCTCCGAGCCCGGCGAGGCCCCCGCGCCCCGCTGACGATCCGCCCGAGGACCCCGCCCGTCTCGACGGTCGGGGTCCTCTTCTCTGAGAGAATGACCCCTGATGACCTACGAACTGCCCTCTGCGCTCCGCGACATCCGCGACGAGTTCCTCGCCCTCGAGAAGCCGGAGCGTCTGCAGCTCCTCCTCGAGTTCTCGAACGAGCTGCCCGAGCTGCCCGAGCGCTACCGCGACCACCCCGATCTCTTCGAGCGCGTCGAGGAGTGCCAGTCCCCGGTCTTCATCGTCGTCGAGTTCGACGGCGAGCTGATCCACCTGCACGCGACCGCTCCGCGCGAGGCGCCGACCACCCGCGGCTTCGCGTCGATCCTGGCGCAGGGCCTCGACGGCCTCACCGCCGAGCAGGTGCTCGCCGTCCCCGACGACTTCCCGCAGACCATCGGCCTGTCGGAGGCGGTGTCACCGCTGCGCCTGCGCGGGATGAGCGCCCTGCTCGGCCGCACCAAGCGGCAGATCCGCGCGCACCTGGCCGCATGATCCTCCGGCCCCTCCTGCCCGCCGGCGAGCCGGTGCGTCTCGGCGAGGAGGGGGCGCGCAGGGCCCTCGAGGAGGCGTACCGCCCGCCGGACGCGCTCCGCGTGCGCCTCAACATGATCGCGAGCGTCAACGGCTCGAGCATCGGCTCCGACGGCACCAGCGAGACGCTGACGAACCGCGTCGACCGGACGATCCTGGGCGTCATCCGCGCGCAGGCCGATGTCGTGCTGGTCGGTGCGGCGAGCGTGCGCGCCGAGGGCTACCGCGTCCCGAAGCGCGTGCCGCTGGCGATCGCGTCGGTGTCCGGAGATCTGGCGGGTCACCGCCTCGAGCTGCAGGAGGGCGCGCGCGTGCTCCTGCTGGTGCCGGAGTCGCGCCGTCCTGTCCACGATCTCCCCCGCGGAGTCGAGGTCGTCGAGGTCCCCGGTGACGGCGGCCGTCTCAGCGTCGATGCGATGCTCGACGCGCTCGCCGACCTCGGACTGCACCGGGTCGTCTGCGAGGGCGGAGCGACGCTCTCGGGCCAGTTCCTCGCGTCCGGCCGGGTCGACGAGATCTGCCTGACCACTGCCCCGCGCATCGTACTGCCCGGGCTTCCGGTCGCCGCGACGGGCGCCGTGGTCGACGATCGCTACGCCCTGACGCTGCTGGCGGTCGACGACTCCGGCTTCAGCTACGCGCGCTGGGGCCGAGCCGACTGAGGCCCAGACGTGCCAGCCAGCCCTCGACCGACGACTCCCACAGCTCCGGATCGTCGTTCCACAGCCGCGTGTGACGCGCACCGTGGAAGAGCACCGGCTCGACCAGGTCCGGGCGGACTGCGGCGAGAGCCTCCGACGGCCCGCTGGGGACGAAGTCGTCGTCGACGCTGTGCATCAGGAGGATCGGAGTCGTCAGCTCGGCGGCCCGCGTGACGAGGTCGAGACCCGCCAGCGGGATCGCGGAGCTCTGACCGGTCAGTGCCGTCGACCACGGCCGCTGCATCACCGTGATGGCGAGCGCTGCGATGACGGGCGGGATGCCGCGCAGGCGCGCCTGACCGCGCAGCGTCTCCCGCCAGTCGATCACCGGGGAGTCAAGCACGAGGCCGGCGACGAGTGCCCGGCGCGAGGAGCGCAGGACGGTCTGCAGGGCGATGGCGCCGCCCATCGACCAGCCGACGAGGACGACCGAGCGGGCTCCGCGCTGCTCGGCGAAGCGGATCGCGGCGTCGACGTCGCGCCACTCGGTGTCGCCCAGTCCGTAGCGCCGGTCAGGACTCGCCGGAGCGTCGCCGTCGTTGCGGTAGGAGACGACGAGCGAGGTGAGGCCCGACCGGTGGAGGACGTCGACACCGCGGAGGGTCTCCTCCCGCGTGGTCGCCCGGCCGTGCACGTGCACGGCCCACACGTCGCCGAGGCCGTCGGGGCCGGGGAAGAGCCAGGCGGGCGCGACGCCGAACTGCGTCGGCACCTCCTCCGTGGTGAACGGAAGTCCCGTCTCGCGGGGGCCGAGCAGGAGCCAGCCGTTGATCCGGGCGCGGGCTCCCGCCCGGAGGCTCCCCCGGTCGACGCGCTCGAGCTCGCGGACGACGCGGCCGTTCCGGGTCTCGAGGAGCCGTCCGACGCGGGCGTGCCCGCGACCCCGGTCGAACCAGAGGCTGAACCCGCCGCGCACCGCCGAGTCGGCGTCGGCCGCCAGCTCGATCTCACCCGCGTCGGGACGGACGGCGAGGACGCGGGCGTCCTGGGAGCGGCGGGACGGCGGGATGACGACCCCGCGGACGAAGGCGGCGACGAGCGCCGAGGCGCCGACCGCGCCCGTCGCGACGAGGGAGGGGATCGCGAGGATCCCGAGGAGCAGGAGGCCGGCTCGACGCCCGCCCTCCGCGGCGTGCCTGCGGGCTTCGGGCATGCGGGAACTCTAGTCTGCGAAGGTGCCCGAATTCTCAGCGCCGTCTCAGCTCCCGGACGAGTTCCGGGTCGCGGCGGAGTCGATCCGCGCGGTCTCGCCGCGGTCCGAACTGACCGTCTCCGAGATCACCTCGCCGACCGGCCTCGCCCCCTGGGCGCTCGCGCTCTCGGGTGACGTCTCGCCGAGAGCGCACGGCCGCGACTCCGAGCTGGGCACAGGGCGGTTCATCCTGCTCTACGACCCCGACGAGCCCGAGCAGTGGGGCGGTCCCTTCCGCGTCGTCTGCTTCGCGCAGGCTCCGCTCGAGATCGAGATCGGCACGGATCCGTTCCTCGCCGAGGTCGCCTGGTCGTGGCTGATCGACGCGCTCGACGTCCGCGGTGCGACCTACACCGCCGCGTCCGGCACGGCGACGAAGGTCCTCTCGACCGGATTCGGCGAGCTCGCCGCCCAGGGCGACGGTGCGCAGATCGAGATCCGCGCCTCGTGGAGCCCCGATGATGCACAGCTCGCCGCGCACGTGGAAGGCTGGGGCGAGCTGTTGTGCATGCTGGCGGGCCTCCCACCGGTCTCGGGCGACGGCGTGACCTCACTCGCCTTCCGACGGAACAATCGTGACTGACTACCGCGTCCTCTCCACCCCCGACGAATTCCGCGCCGCGGTCGACGCCCTCGCGGCGGGTCACGGACCCGTCGCCGTCGACGCCGAGCGGGCCTCCGGCTTCACCTACTCGCAGCGCGCGTACCTGATCCAGGTGTACCGGAGGGGCGCCGGCGCGTTCCTCTTCGACCCGCCCGCCATCGGCCGCATGGACGCCCTGCAGGCTGTCATCGGCGACGAGGAGTGGGTGCTGCACGCGGCGAGCCAGGATCTCGCGTGCCTGCGCGAGGTCGGCCTCGATCCGACGCGGATCTTCGACACCGAGCTCGCCGCCCGGCTCCTCGGGTTGCCCAGGGTGGGGCTCGGCGCCGTCGTCGAGGACCTCCTCGGCATCCATCTCGCCAAGGAGCACTCGGCCGCCGACTGGTCGACCCGGCCGCTCCCGCAGAGCTGGCTGGTCTACGCGGCGAAGGACGTCGAGCTCCTCGTCGATCTGCGCGACCGGATGGAGGAGATGCTCATCGAGGCGCGCAAGACGCGCATCGCCCGCGAGGAGTTCGAGGCGACCCTCCGCCGGCAGCCGAAGGTCGCGCCGCCCGACCCGTGGCGCCGTCTCTCCGGTGTGCACTCCCTCCGCGGGCTCCGTCCCCTCGCCGTGGCCCGCGAGCTCTGGCTGGCCCGCGACGCCTTCGCCCGCGAGCGCGACATCGCGCCGGGGCGCCTGATCCCCGACGCCTCGATCATCGCCGTCGCTCGCAACATCCCCACCAGCGTCAGCCAGCTCTCGGGCCGGCGGGACTTCACCGGTCGCGCGAGCCGCGGCGAGGTCGAGCGCTGGTGGTCGGCGATCGAGCGCGGCACCACCACGGAGGACCTGCCGAGCGCGGTCCGCCCGGCGGCCGACACCCTGCCGCCGCCTCGCGCCTGGGGCGATCGCAATCCCGCCGCCGACGCGCGCCTGAAGGCCGGACGCGCCGTGGTCATCGAGATCGCGGAGCTGCTGTCCCTCCCGGTCGAGAATCTGCTCACTCCCGACCTGCTCCGCCGGCTCGCCTGGAGCCCGCCGGAGCCGCTCGACACGGCGTCCATCGCCGCCGAGCTCGAGCGCGCCGGCGCCCGGCCCTGGCAGATCGACGCCACAGCGGCGTCCCTCGCCACAGCGTTTGTCGAAGCGGCCCAAGCCCCGCCGGAGAGCACGGAAAACGCTTCGTAGGAAGCGGCAAAGGATTCCGGCGCGGTTCGCGCCCTTCCTACGATCGACGACGACCGTGAGTTCCTGGGAGGCATTGTGGCCGAGAGATCCGAAGTCGTTTTCGTCGATGGAGTCCGTACTCCGTTCGGGCGAGCCGGTGAGAAGGGCATGTACTGGCAGACCCGTGCCGACGACCTCGTCGTCAAGGCGATGATCGGTCTGCTGGAGCGCAACGCCTCGCTCCCGAAGGAGAGGGTCGACGAGGTCGCCATCGCCGCGACCACGCAGCAGGGCGACCAGGGCCTGACCCTGGGGCGCACGAGCGCTCTCCTCGCGGGGCTGCCCCGCTCCGTCCCCGGCTACGCGATCGACCGGATGTGCGCCGGAGCGATGACCTCCGTCACGACGACGGCGGGCGGCATCGCGTTCGGCGCGTACGACGTCGTCATCGCCGGCGGTGTCGAGCACATGGGCCGCCACCCGATGGGCTTCAACGCCGATCCGAATCCGCGCTTCCTCTCCGAGCGGCTCGTCAGCGAGGACGCTCTGAACATGGGCAAGACGGCGGAGCGCATCCACGACCGCTTCCCCCAGCTCACCAAGGAGCGCTCCGACCGCTACGCGCTGCGGAGCCAGCAGAAGCTCGCGGCCGCCTACGCCGCAGGCCACGTGCAGCCCGACCTGGTGCCCGTCGCTACGCGCAGCGCCTCCGGCTGGGGCCTCGCCACCGCCGACGAGGCGCCGCGGCCCGAGACGACGCTCGAGGGTCTCGCGGGTCTTCGCACCCCGTTCCGTCCGCACGGACGCGTGACGGCGGGCAACTCCTCCGGACTCAACGACGGCGCCGCCGTCTCACTGCTCGCGAGCGCCGACGCCGCGAAGGAGCTCGGGCTGCCGACGAAGATGCGGCTGGTGAGCTTCGCGTTCGCCGGAGTCGAGCCCGAGATCATGGGCATCGGCCCGGTCCCCTCCACCGAGAAGGCTCTGAAGAAGGCCGGACTCGGCATCGAGGACATCGGTCTGTTCGAGCTCAACGAGGCGTTCGCCGTGCAGGTCCTCTCGTTCCTCGACCACTTCGGCATCGACGACGACGACGAGCGGGTCAACGAGTACGGAGGCGCGATCGCGGTCGGCCACCCGCTCGCCTCCTCGGGGGTCCGCCTGATGATCCAGCTCGCCCGCCAGTTCGAGGCGCACCCCGAGGTGCAGTACGGACTGACGGCCATGTGCGTGGGGCTCGGCCAGGGCGGCACCGTCGTCTGGGAGAACCCGCACTTCGACGGCAAGCGCGCCAAGCGGAAGGGACGCTGACCCATGCTCGAAGGATTCGAGGATCTCGTCGACGTCGCCGAGGGCGAGGTCGTCACGCACTCCTACGTGCGCGACGTCCCCCTCGCCAGCGGACGGGTCATCGCGCTCATCACGCTCGACAACGACCGCGACCACACCCGTCCGAGCACCTTCGGGCCCGCGGGCCTGTTCGAGCTGGCCGACGTGCTGATCGCGCAGAAGGCGAGGGCCGCGGCAGCTGAGATCCAGGGCGTCGCCGTCACCGGGAAGCCGTTCATCCTCGCCGCGGGCGCCGACCTGAGCAAGGTCGGCAGCATCCCGAGCCGCGAGCTCGGGCGCCAGCTCGCCCGTCTCGGCCACCGCACCCTAGGGATGCTCAGCGACCTCGGCGTCCCCTCGTTCACTTTCATCAACGGGCTCGCGCTCGGCGGCGGCACCGAGATCGCCCTGAACGCCGACTACCGCACGGTCGACTCGTCCATCGCCGCCCTCGGCCTGCCCGAGGTCTTCCTCGGCATCATCCCCGGCTGGGGCGGCGCGTGGCTGCTGCCGAACCTCATCGGCATCGAGAACGCCCTCAAGGTCGTGGTCGAGAACCCGCTCAAGAACAACCGGACTCTCAAGGGCCAGGAGGTCTTCGACCTCGGTATCGCGGACGCGATCTTCCCGCCCTCGGCGTTCCTCGAGGACTCCCTCCGCTGGGCCGACGGAGTGCTCGGCGGCACGGTGAAGGTCGACCGGCCGAACGCCCCCGGGAGGCTCGAGCGCCTCGTGAAGTGGGACGTCGCGATCTCGATCGCGCGCAAGCAGCTCGAGTCGAAGATCGGCACGGTGGCGGCCTCGCCGTACCGCGCTCTGGATCTCCTGAAGGCCGCGAAGAACACGACCAAGGAGGAGGGCTTCGCCGCCGAGGACGAGGCGCTGGCCGACCTCGTCTCGGGCGATCAGTTCCGCGCGAGCATCTATGCGTTCGACCTCGTGCAGAAGCGCGCCAAGCGCCCGGCCGGGGCGCCGGACAAGTCCCTGGCGAAGCCGGTCTCGAAGGTCGGAGTCGTCGGAGCGGGCCTCATGGCCACCCAGTTCGCCCTCCTCTTCCTGCGCCGACTGCAGGTGCCCGTGGTCATCACCGATCTCGATCAGGAGCGCGTCGACAAGGGCGTCGCCACCATCGTCCGCGAGATCGACACGCTGCTGTCGAAGGGCAGGATCTCCCCCGACGAGTCGAACCGCCTCCGCGGTCTGATCACCGGCACCACCGACCGCGCCGACTTCGCCGATGCCGACTGGGTCATCGAGGCCGTCTTCGAGGAGCTGTCGGTCAAGCAGGAGGTCTTCGCCGACATCGAGCGCTACGTCTCCCCCACCGCGGTGCTGGCGACGAACACGTCGTCGCTCTCCGTCGAGCGGATCGGCGAGCGGCTCGCGCACCCGGAGCGCCTCGTCGGGTTCCACTTCTTCAACCCGGTCGCGGTCATGCCGCTGATCGAGGTCGTGCGCACCCCGCACACCGACGACAAGACCCTCTCGACCGCGATGGTGACGGCGGCGAAGCTGAAGAAGAACGCCGTGATCACCCGCGACACCCCCGGCTTCGTCGTCAACCGGCTCCTGGCCAAGGTCCTCGGCGAGGCGATGCACGCCGTCGACACGGGCACGCCCTTCGAGACCGTCGAGCAGTCGCTGGCGCCCTTCGGACTCCCGATGACCCCGTTCGAGCTGCTCGAACTGGTCGGCCTCAAGGTCGGCGCGCACGTGCTCGACACCCACCACGCCGCATTCCCCGACCGCTTCTTCGACAGTGCGAACCTGCACCGCCTCGCCGAGCTCGGGCACGTCTTCGAGCGCGACACGAAGGGGCGGGTGAAGGGCGTCGACAAGCGGGCGGTCGCGATCGTCGCGGGCGGCACCGAGCCGATGACGGCCGAGGAGCTCCGGCTCCGCGTCGAGACGGGTCTCGCCGACGAGGTGAAGCGGATGCTCGACGACGACGTGGTGCACGCCGCGGAGGACATCGACCTGTGCCTCATCCTCGGCGCCGGCTACCCGTTCCAGATGGGTGGCCTCACGCCCTACCTCGACCGTGTCGGGGCGAGCGAGCGCGCGTTCGGCGACACGTTCCACCACCCGGTGATCCGCGGCGTCGCCTGACGGCACCCGGCCCGGCGCCTGCGCGAGTCGCGGTGGCCGGGCCGTCTGCGTGCCGCGGTGCGATCTGGAGGCAGCCGTCCGGTCTGCAGGCGCCGGTGCGATCTGCAGGCGCCGGTGCGGCTCGCAGGGCATCCGCCTCGCATCGCCCGATCCACACGGAGGGAAGCGCTCTCGCGCTCAGAACTCCTGCAGGTCGCACCCTGTCCTGCAGGTCGCACCCTGTCCTGCAGACCGCACCCGATCCAGCGGTACCGACCGCGTCGGTGGTGGGTCCTACCCTGCGGTCATGACTCGCACCGTGTACTACGTCGCCTCCTCCCTCGACGGCTTCATCGCCGATGACGACGACGGCCTCGACTGGCTCCTCCAGTTCGGCTTCGACGCCTTCCAGGAGCACTACGACCGCTTCCTCGCCGGAGTAGGAGCCGTCGTCATGGGCTCCACGACCTACGAGTCCGTTCGGCGCGAGGAGCCGTGGCCGTACTCGATCCCCGCCTGGGTGCTGACGTCGGCGCCGCGCGAGTCCTCACCCGGCGCCGATGTCCGCTTCGCCGACGGAGGAGTGACCGAGCTCCTGCCGGCGATCCGCGAGAGCGCCGGCACCGGCGACGTCTGGGTGGTCGGCGGCGGCGTCGTCGCGGCGCAGTTCGCCGAGGCTTCGGTCCTCGACGAGCTCCGCGTCACCGTGATGCCGGTGCTCCTCGGGAGCGGTCGACCGCTCCTCCCGTTCCGCCGCACGATTCCGCTCGAGCTCACCGGCACGAAACCGTTCGCCGGTGGTGCGGTCGAGCTGGTCTACCGCTTCTGAGCGGGCTCAGTCGCTCCGTGCGTCGTCGTGGGCCTCGACCTCTTCGGGCAGCGGGCGGGCGACGGGGATCTTGCTGCCGAGCACCTGTGCGACGACGTCGCGGGCGATGTGCTGCGGAGTCAGCCCGACGTCCTCGAGGATCTCCTCGCGCTTCGCGTGGTCGAGGAACTGGTCGGGCAGGCCGAGCTCGGTCACCGCGGTGTCGACACCGGCCTCGCGCAGATCCTGACGGATCCGCGTCCCGATGCCGCCGACGCGCACGCCGTCCTCGATCGACACGAGGATCCGGTGATCGCGGGCGAGCTCGATGATGCTCTTCGGCACCGGCACGACCCAGCGGGGATCGACGACGGTCGCGCCGATCCCCTGCGCCGCGAGGCGCCGGGCGACGTCGAGACCCATGGTCGCCATCGGTCCGACCGTGACGATCAGCACGTCCTGGCGCTCGGCGCGCGACAGCACGTCGACCCCGTCGTCGAGGCGCTCGATCGCATCGATCTCGTCTCCGACGTCGCCCTTCGAGAAGCGCACGACGGTGGGGGCGTCGGTGACACCGACGGCCTCGCGCAGCTCCTCGCGCAGGCGCACGGAGTCGCGCGGCGCTGCGAGGCGGATGTTCGGCACCACCTGCAGGATCGCGAGATCCCACATGCCGTGGTGACTCGGCCCGTCCGGTCCCGTGACACCGGCCCGGTCGAGGACGAAGGTGACGCCGGCGCGGTGCAGCGCCACGTCCATCAGGATCTGGTCGAAGGCGCGGTTGACGAAGGTCGCGTACAGCGCGACGACCGGGTGCAGGCCACCGAAGGCGAGGCCCGCGGCGGAGGTCACGGCGTGCTGCTCGGCGATGCCGACGTCGAAGACGCGATCGGGGTACTTCTCCGCGAGGCGGTCGAGCCCGACCGGGCGGAGCATCGCGGCGGTGATGCCGACGATCGTCGGATCCTCGTCAGCGAGCGTGACGATCTCCTCCGAGAAGACCGAGGTCCACGAGCTCGCACCGCTCGCGCTCAGCGGCTCGCCCGTCTCGGGGTCGATCTGCCCGACCGCGTGGAACTGGTCGGCGAGGTCCTGGACGGCCGGACCGAAGCCCTTCCCCTTCTGGGTGATCGCGTGGACGATCACCGGCGAGCCGTAGTCCTTGGCCTGCTGGAGCGTCTCCTCCATCGCCGTGAGGTCGTGCCCGTCGATCGGACCCAGGTACTTGATGTCGAGGTTGGAGTACAGCGCTTCGTTGTTGATGAAGCGGCTGAGGAATCCGTGCATCCCGCCGCGGACACCGCGGTAGACGGCCGCGGCGGGCCCGCCGAGTCGCTCCGAGACGGCGCGGGAGCCGCGGTGCAGCGTGCGGTACGAGCGGCGGGTGCGCACTCCGTTGAGGAATCGCGCCATCCCGCCGATCGTAGGGGCGTAGGAGCGCCCGTTGTCGTTCACGACGATGATCAGGCGGCGGGAGTTGTCGTCGCTGATGTTGTTCAGCGCCTCCCAGGTCATCCCGCCGGTGAGGGCGCCGTCGCCCACCATCGCCACCACGTGCCGATCGGTCTGACCGGTCATCGTGAAGGCCCGCGAGATGCCGTCGGCCCACGAGAGCGAGCTGGACGCGTGCGAGCTCTCGACGATGTCGTGGGGCGACTCGGAGCGCTGCGGGTAGCCGGCGAGGCCGCCGCGCTGGCGCAGCTTCGAGAAGTCCTGCCGACCGGTCAGCAGCTTGTGCACGTACGACTGATGACCGGTGTCGAAGATGATCGAGTCGCGCGGCGAGTCGAAGACGCGGTGGATGGCGATCGTCGTCTCGACGACGCCGAGATTCGGTCCGAGGTGACCGCCGGTCTTCGAGACCTCGCGCACGAGGAAGTCGCGGATCTCCTGCGCCAGCGTCTCGAGCTCGGCCGTGGTCAGGCGATCGAGGTCGCGCGGTCCGCCGATGGTCTCGAGAACAGCCATTCGCGCCGCCTTCCGGGTCGAGTGATGGGGAGTGGAGGTCTTGCGAGTCTACGCACGGAGGCCCCCGGGAACAGGTGTGCGCCTCCCCCTTGCGGGAAGGCGCACACCTTGCTCGGTCTCGATCAGACGAGCGAGCGGAGGACGTACTGCAGGATGCCGCCGTTGCGGTAGTAGTCGGCCTCACCGGGCGTGTCGATGCGCACCACGGCGTCGAACTCGATCGGCTGCCGGCCCTCGGCCGAGTGCTCGGTCGGCACGGCGACGACGTGGACCGTCTTCGGCGTGACTCCCTCGTTCAGCGCCTCGATGCCCGAGATGCTGATCGACTCGGTACCGTCGAGTCCGAGCGACGTCCAGGTCTCGCCGGCGGGGAACTGCAGCGGGACGACACCCATGCCGATGAGGTTCGAGCGGTGGATCCGCTCGAAGCTCTCGACGATGACGGCCTTGACGCCGAGGAGGCTCGTGCCCTTGGCCGCCCAGTCGCGCGACGAGCCGGAGCCGTACTCCTTTCCGCCGAGGATGACGAGCGGAGTGCCCGAGGCCTGGTAGTTCTGCGACGCGTCGTAGATGAACGACTGCGGGGCGTCGGCCTGCGTGAAGTCGCGGGTGTAGCCGCCCTCCACTCCGTCGAGCAGCTGGTTCTTCAGGCGGATGTTCGCGAACGTGCCGCGGATCATCACCTCGTGATTGCCGCGACGCGAGCCGTAGGAGTTGTAGTCCTTGCGGTCGACGCCGTGCTCGGCGAGGTACTGGCCGGCCGGGCTGTCGCCCTTGATCGAGCCCGCGGGGCTGATGTGGTCGGTCGTGACCGAGTCGCCCAGCTTGGCGAGCACCCGGGCGTCCGAGATGTCGGTGACCGGAGTCGTCTCCATCGTCATACCGTCGAAGTACGGGGGCTTGCGCACGTACGTCGACTTCGGGTCCCACTCGAAGATCGAGCC
Source organism: Rathayibacter sp. VKM Ac-2803 (assembly GCF_009807175.1). NCBI lineage: Bacteria > Bacillati > Actinomycetota > Actinomycetes > Micrococcales > Microbacteriaceae > Rathayibacter > Rathayibacter sp. VKM Ac-2803. Next base: position 2,534,472 of record NZ_WUCD01000001.1, read on the forward strand.
CTCGGGGGTCTGCAGTGCGCGCCAGCGCTCGTCGCCGTCGAACACGCCGGCGTACTGGGTGTCGAACATCGACTTGTCGATCGACGAGTCGATCGTGGCCTGCACCTCGGCGGCGTCGGGCCAGATGTCCTTGAGGAACACGTCGTTACCGTCGCCGTCGGTCCCGAGCGCGTCGACCTCGAAGTCGAAGTTCATCGAGCCGGCGAGCGCGTAGGCGATGACCAGCGGCGGGCTCGCCAGGTAGTTCATCTTCACGTCGGGGTTGATGCGACCCTCGAAGTTGCGGTTGCCCGAGAGCACGGCGGTGACGGCGAGGTCGTTGTCCTGCACCGCGGCCGAGATCTCGTCGAGCAGCGGGCCGGAGTTGCCGATGCAGGTCGTGCAGCCGTAGCCGACCGTGTAGAAGCCGAGCGCCTCGAGCGACTCGGTGAGTCCCGCCTTCTCGTAGTAGTCGGTGACGACCTTCGAGCCGGGCGCGAGGGTGGTCTTGACCCACGGCTTGGCCTTGAGGCCCTTCTGCGCCGCGTTGCGGGCGAGCAGACCGGCCGCCAGCATGACGGACGGGTTCGATGTGTTCGTGCACGAGGTGATCGCCGCGATGGCGACGGCTCCGTGGTCGATCGTGAAGGTCTCGCCCTTCTCGCCGAGCTCGACCGTCGTCGGCTTCGAGACCGTCGAGGGGGCGTGCGAGCGGTGGATGTGCTCGTGCGAGCTGTGCGCGTCCTGCGGCTGGAGCTCGCCCGGGTCGGAGGCAGGGAACGACTCCGAGATCGTCAGGTCGACGATGTCGTGCGAGACGTCGGCGTAGTTGTTGAGGTCGGCCTCGAACTGCGTCTTGGCGGAGGTCAGCTCGATACGGTCCTGGGGACGCTTCGGGCCGGCGATCGACGGGACGACGGTGCTGAGGTCGAGCTCGAGGTACTCGCTGAAGACCGGCTCGACGTCGGCGTCGTGCCAGAGCTTCTGCAGCTTGGAGTACTGCTCGACGAGCGCGATCTGCTCGTCGCTGCGACCGGTGAGGCGCAGGTAGTCGAGCGTGACGTCGTCGATGGGGAACATCGCCGCGGTGGAGCCGAACTCGGGGCTCATGTTGCCGATGGTGGCGCGGTTCGCGAGCGGGACCTCGGCGACGCCGGCTCCGTAGAACTCGACGAACTTGCCGACGACTCCGTGCTTGCGCAGCATCTCGGTGATGGTCAGGACGACGTCGGTCGCGGTGACGCCGGTCGGGATCGCTCCGGAGAGCTTGAAGCCGACGACCTTCGGGATGAGCATCGACACGGGCTGGCCGAGCATGGCCGCCTCGGCCTCGATGCCGCCGACGCCCCAGCCCAGCACGCCGAGGCCGTTGACCATCGTGGTGTGCGAGTCGGTGCCGACGCAGGTGTCGGGGTAGGCGCGCAGGGCGCCGCCGACCTCGCGCGTCATCGTGACGCGGGCGAGGTACTCGATGTTGACCTGGTGGACGATGCCCGTTCCGGGCGGCACGACCTTGAAGTCGTCGAACGCCGTCTGGCCCCAGCGGAGGAACTGGTAGCGCTCGCCGTTGCGCTCGTACTCGAGCTCGACGTTGCGCTCGAGGGCGTCCGCGGTGCCGAACAGGTCGGCGATGACGGAGTGGTCGATGACCATCTCGGCCGGAGCGAGCGGGTTGATCCTGTTCGCATCGCCGCCGAGGGCCGCCACGGCCTCGCGCATGGTGGCGAGGTCGACGATGCAGGGGACACCGGTGAAGTCCTGCATCACGACGCGCGCGGGCGTGAACTGGATCTCGGTGTCGGGCTCCGACTCGGGGACCCACTCGCCGAGGGCGCGGATGTGATCGGCGGTGATGTTCGCGCCGTCCTCCGTGCGGAGGAGATTCTCGAGCAGCACCTTGAGGCTGAACGGGAGCTTCTCGTGACCGGGGACCCGGTCGATGCGGAACACCTCGTACTCGGTCGAACCGACCGTCAAGGTGTCCTTGGATCCAAAGCTGTCTACCGCGGACACGTCGCCCTCTCCTTCGCTGACGTGGTCCCGCCCACGGGCGGAGCCACCTATCCGTGTCCATCTTGGCGACCGCGCACGGCGGCCTGCCACCAAGGAGGACCTAACACTCGGGACGTCGTCGCACCGGCGGATCCGCGCCTGCACAGCCGGAGCGGACGAACGCTATTTATCTCGACGTCGAGACAATTCTACGCACGTTCGGCGTCGACTCCGGCATCCGGACCCTCTGCGGCGGTCCGGTACTCGGCGCGGACGGCCAGCACGGTGAGCACCAGGAGCGGCGCGTAGAGGGGAAGGCCGAGCACGAGCTTCCAGGTGCCGAGCGCCGTGGTGTCCTCCGCGAGGAACAGCGGGTACTGCACCGCGAGGCGGAGCAGGAAGAGACCCGCCCAGGCGAGGGTGAGCGCCGAGAAGAGACGGCGCTTGCGACGGTCTGTGCGCCACCCGGTCCCGTCGCCCATCAGGTAGCCCGCTGCCACGCCGATGAGAGGCCAGCGCACGAGAACCGAGACGAGGAACACGACTCCGTAGGCGAGGTTGGTGATGAGCCCCGGCACGAAGTTGTCGACCGCGCGGCCCGTCACCAGCGCCAGCACGGCCGAGACCACGACGCCGAGCAGGCCACCGACCGCCTGGACGACCGGGGTGCGCCCGAGGATCCGCGCGACGGTGAAGAGCACGGCCAGTCCAACGGAGGCGACGAGCGAGAGCACCAGCTCCCCCGTGATCGTGAAGAGCAGGACGAAGGCGACCCCGGGCACCACGGCCTCGAGGATCCCGCGGACGCCGCCCATCGTGCGCAGCAGTGCGCGACCGTCGAAGGGCTCTCCGTCGGCGAGAACCCCGAGACCGGAGCGCTTCGCGGCCTGGGCGATCGCGTCCGACACCTCCGGGCGCGCCGGGTCCGACTCCTCGGGGCGCGATTCCTCGGGACGGGGCGGCTCCATGCCGGTCAGCTCGCGCTCTGCTGGGTCTGGCCGCCGGTCGGGACCTTGAGCGGGATGAGATCGCGTGGGGGCATCGGCCCCGTGCCGCGGACGACCACGACGCTGCGGAAGAGCTCCTCGACCGAGGCGGCGGCCTGCTCGTCGACGGCTCCCGCTCCGGCGATCACTCCGCGGAGGAACCAGCGCGGCCCGTCGACGCCGACGAAGCGCGCCACGCGGGTCTGGCCGCCGGCGATCGGCAGCTCCGCCACGAGCTCCGGGCCGAAGGTGCCGTCGCGCTCGGTGGTGGTGCCGCCCTGCTTGGCGATCTGGTCGGCGATCTGGCCGCGGATCTCGTGCCAGAGACCCGAGGAGCGCGGCGCGGCGAAGGGCTGCACCTGGAGGGTGGACCCGGCGTAGTCGAGGCCGACGGCGATGACGCGCTTGGTCCCCTCCTCGACCTCGAGGCGGATGTGCATGCCCTCGCGCGGGAGCACCTTCACTCCGCCGAGGTCGATGTAGGGGCGGACCGGGTTCGCCTCGCGCTCGTCGAGGGGGCCGGCCTCGGCGCGGTCCGCGGGCGCGGACTTCTCGAAGTCCTGCTCGACGAGCTCGGCCGCCGCGTCGACGGGCTGGATGTCGCTCATGCGTTCTCCTTGGAGGTTCGGGCCGTCTCGGGATCGACGGCGTACCCGGTCGAGCCGAACCCGCCGGTGCCCCGCACGGAGTCGGGGAGCTCGTCGACGGGGACGAAGCGGGCGCGGACGACGGGGACGACCACGAGCTGGGCGATCCGGTCGCCCGCCGCGATGCTGTAGCTCTCGCGGGCATCGGTGTTCAGCAGGGCGACTCGGATCTCGCCGCGGTAGCCGGCGTCGATCGTGCCGGGCGCGTTGACGATGGTGAGGCCGTGCTTGAAGGCGAGGCCGCTGCGCGGGACGACGAAGCCGACGTGTCCGTCGGGCAGGGCGATGGCGACTCCGGTGCCGACGCTCGCGCGCTCGCCGGGAGCGAGGACGACGTCGTCCGTCGAGCGCAGATCGGCGCCGGCGTCACCCGGATGCGCGTACGACGGGAGCTGGTCCGCGCGGATCGGGACGTCGACGGATTGATTCACGTGACGAGGGTAGACCAGTTGTCTGATGCAATAGGGACATGCAATCGCCGTACCGGGAGAGGCTGTGGCCCGCGCCCTGGCTCTTCGTCTCCACAGCCCTCGTCATCCCCGCCAGCATCCTGGTGTTCGCGCCGATCGACTTCGTCGTCGGAGTGCTCGTGGCGGTCGTCCTGTACGGCGGATGCGTGGTGTCGCTGCTGACTCTGTCGCCGACCATCGAGGTCGTCGACGGCGAGCTGCGGGCGGGGCGAGCGCACATCCCGCTCGAGCTGGTCGGCGAGCCATCGGCCCACACCGGCGATCGCGCGTTCGCCCAGCGAGGCCCGAAGCTCGACGCGCGGGCGTTCCTCGTCATCCGAGGCTGGGTCAAGGACGTGGTGCGGGTGCCGATCGAGGATCCGGCGGATCCGACTCCGTACTGGCTGCTGTCGAGTCGACGCCCCAACGACGTCGTCGCCGCGATCCAGGGATCACGGCGACGGAGCGGTCGTTCCGACGAGCGAGGAGACGCCTAGGCGGCGCACTCCAGGCAGATGGGCCCGAGCTTCTCCTCGTGGTCGATCTGCGAGCGGTGCTTCACCAGGAAGCAGCTCACGCACGTGAACTCGTCCGCCTGAGGCGGGAGCACGACGACGTCCAGGTCGAGGTCGGAGAGATCGGCGCCGGGCAGTTCGAATCCACCCGGGTTGTCGGCGTCATCGACGTCGACGCTTCCGGACATCTTGTCGGGGACTCGCTCCTTCAGGGCCTCGATCGACTCGGAGTCGTCATCGGTCTTGCGGGGGGCGTCGTAGTCCGTAGCCATTCCCATTCCACTTCTTATTCAGCTGTTCAATAAATCGGCGGGGTCAGTGTGCATCAAGACGTTTCGATTCGCAAACCGCATCGAACCGCTCTTGACAGGCACCTCGGAGTCGCCTTCGCAGGCCTCCCGACACCCTCCTCGGCGAGGTCCGGCGCGCCTGCCCCGAAGGGGTCCGCGGTGCCGTCCTTCCGCCCCAACTTCCGACCCGCCCGGGGTATTCCCGGGCAGAAGGCGCCGAGCGTGTCATCCTTGCCGCGATCGCGTCCAGAAGGAGGTCCCGCACGATGATGGAACTGAAGGTGATCGGCGTCGAGAGCGGATCGCTCGTCCTCGTCTCCGACGGCGGCGAACGATTCTCGGTGCGCATCGACGAGACGCTGCAGAGCCAGCTCCGGCCTCGCGTCCACTCCCTCCCCCCGCGGGAGAAGCGCGTCTCGCCGCGCGAGATCCAGGCGCACATCCGTGCCGGCCTCTCGGCCGACGAGGTCGCCGAGCTGACGGGTGCCTCCCTCGACTACGTCGAGCGCTTCGAGGGCCCCGTCACCGCAGAGCGCGAGCACATCGTCGCGTCGGCCCTGTCGGTCCGCGTCTACACGAGCGCCGACCCCGATCCGCTCGAGGAGGGCACGCCCTTCGGAGACGTCATCCGCGAGCGCCTCGCCGCGCTCGGCGCCGACGGCGAGCAGTGGTCGAGCTGGAAGGAGGAGGAGGGCTGGGTCGTCAAGCTCCTCTTCCGCTCCGACGAGATCGATCACGACGCCCGCTGGCGCTTCGACCCGAAGAAGGCCGTCCTCTCGCCGATCACGCCCGAGGCCACGACGCTCTCGCAGCAGGGCGAGATCCGGCCCACCCTGATCCCGAGGCTGCGGGCGGTCATCCCCGCCGCGGTCGACGAGCTGGCGACCCGGTTCGACACGGACTCCTTCGCGAAGCCCTCGTCCGACGGGCCATCAGCACGCGCCGAGCAGCCGTCGCGGCCGACTGCCGTCCGCCAGCACGCGCGCCCTGCCGCCTCGCGCCCGTCCGACACGGAGCCGCAGCCGGCGCTCTCCGAGACGCCGCGACCCGTCTCGACCCTGCCGCGACCGGTCTCGAGCACCACCGAGCAGCGCGAGCGCAACGTGAACGACACCGCCGATCTGCTCGATGCGCTCCGCCGCCGACGCGGTGAGCGCGATCACGCCTCCTCGATCCGGGTCCGGGAGGAGCCGGAAGCGCCGACCGCCGAGAAGGCACCGGAGCCCGAGCGCCCCGCGGCGCCCTCGAACGACCACCCCGCCGCCGGGATGCGCACCTCCCTCCGCAAGGGCCGCGCCGCCATGCCGAGCTGGGACGAGATCGTCTTCGGCGCCCGCAGCGACGACTGATCCCGGCGGTGGCCGCCGAGCAGAAGTCACCCGACTTCCCTCCGCGGTCCCGCCTCTCGCTGATCAGCAGGCTTCCGGGGACTCTTCGCAGCAGACCCACCTGCGTCGGAGCGCCGAGCTGCTGCCGCTGGTAGATCCTTCAGGAGGAGTGACCCCCTGCCCGACGACCCGTTCATGCTGATCGAGTAGCCCGCGCAGCGGGCGTATCGAGATCCGCGTTCGTCAGACGACCGGGGCAGAAGCTTGATCTGCTGAAGCGGGTGGGTCTCGATACGCCCCTGCGGGGCTACTCGACCAGCAAAGAGGGACGGGGCCGGCTTGTCGCCCACCGGGGACATGCCCCTCGGCTTCCGCCGCTCGGCGCCGCTCAGATGCCCGAGAGGGCTCCGAAGCCGAGCAGCGGGACCTGGATCTCCTCCGGGGTGAGCGAGCCGTGCTGGCCTATCATCGAGCGTCCGGACGAGTCCTCCGCGTCGTAGTACGCGATGGCCTTGCGGGCGGCGACGAAGACGTCGCCCATCCGCTCGGCAGCGGCGTCTCCCACGGCTCCGAACCAGCCGCTCTCGGCGACCTCGGCCCGGGTGGCGATCCACGCGCGGGAACCCTCCGCCTCGATCCAGCGGGCGGCGACCTCGTCGACGTCGGCACCGGGCTCGAGGTGCAGCTGCAGGCAGCGGGGCTCCCCCGCGAGGTGGCGGACCCCGTCGAGGAGCGGCCCGCGAGGGATCAGCACGTGCGAGGAGGCCGGGACGTCGAGCACGCCGTGGTCCGCCGTGACCAGCGCCCCCTCGCGCCCCGAGAGCCGGCGGGCGAATCCGGCGAACTCGCCGTCGAGCTGCTCGAGCGCGGCCGTCCACTCCGGCGACTCCCAGCCGCGGGCGTGCGCCGTCATGTCGAGCTCGGGAACGTAGAGGTAGACGAGCTGCCGGCCGCCCTCGTCGAGCAGGTCGCGGGCGGCCGCGAAGCGCTCCGCCACTCCCTGCGCCGGGCGGTAGTCGGCGCCGCGGAGGATGGCGCGGGTCAGGCCGGAGTGCGCGTAGCGCGAGGGACCGACGACGGTCGCGCGGACCCCTTCGTCGCCGGCTCGCTCGAACACCGTCGGCTGCGGCTGCCACTGCTCGGGGACCATGCGGTCGTCCCAGCCCGAGAGCTGATTGACGAGGCGGTCGGAGGCGCGGTCGAGCACGCGGTAGCCCACCATCCCGTGCTCCCCGGGTCGGAGCCCGGTCGTGAGGCTGGCGAGAGCGGCGGCCGTCGTCGTCGGGAATCCGGAGGCGAGGGTGCTCGCCTTCGTCAGCGCGGGTGCGAGCGTGCGGGCGTGGCCGGCGCGCTGGCGCAGGCTGGAGGCTCCGAGCCCGTCGACGAGGACGACGACGATCCTCTCGACGCGGGCGGCCCCGAAGAGTCCTGGACCGCCGAGGACGGCGTCGAGAGCGGCGGGGAGGACGTCGGCGAGGCTCCGCCGCCCGGCGGGGGCGACCGGTAGCATGTGGGTCATCGCGCCCAGTTTCGCACGGCGTCCCCGTTCGCGGGTCACGCCTCGCGGAGGCGGACGCCGGATCCGACGCCGCGCAGACAGCCCGTGTCGGTGGCGCGGTCCGTCCTCCGCTACGGCGCAGCCCGTCCCGAGCCCCGCGGCACCGCGCGTCCTGAGACTCCGTCGCCCCGCGCCCGCCACCGAAGTGAGTCATGAACGCAGCAGCCCCCTCCTCCGGGTCCTCCCTGACCGAGCGCATCGAGGACGTCGACGTCTCCTCCGAGATGGAGGGCTCGTTCCTCGAGTACGCCTACTCCGTCATCTACTCCCGCGCCCTGCCTGACGCCCGCGACGGACTCAAGCCCGTGCAGCGCCGGATCCTCTACATGATGAGCGAGATGGGCCTGCGTCCCGATCACGGGCACGTCAAGTCGGCCCGCGTCGTCGGCGAGGTGATGGGCAAGCTGCACCCGCACGGCGACGCCTCGATCTACGACTCCCTGGTGCGCCTGGCGCAGCCGTTCACCCTCCGGGTGCCTCTCGTCGACGGTCACGGCAACTTCGGCTCGCTCGACGACGGACCGGCCGCGGCGCGGTACACCGAGGCGCGACTCGCTCCCGCCGCCCTGGCGATGACCGAGCACCTGGGCGAGGACGTCGTCGACTTCATCCCCAACTACGACAACCAGTTCACCCAGCCCGAAGTGCTGCCCGCCGCCTTCCCGAACCTCCTGGTCAACGGAGCGAGCGGCATCGCGGTCGGCATGGCCACGAACATGGCCCCGCACAATCTCGTCGAGGTGATCGGCGCGGCGCGGCACCTCATCGCGAACCCCGACGCCTCCCTCGACGACCTGATGTCGTTCGTGCCGGGACCGGACTTCCCGAGCGGCGGAACGATCGTCGGCCTCGCGGGTGTCCGCGACGCCTACGCGACGGGGCGGGGCAGCTTCAAGACCCGTGCCCGCGTCTCGGTCGAGAGCATCACCGCGCGCAAGTCGGGTCTCGTCGTCACCGAGCTCCCCTATCTGGTCGGTACCGAGAAGGTCATCGACAAGATCAAGGACGGCGTCCAGAACAAGAAGCTCAGCGGCATCTCGGACGTCACCGACCTCACCGACCGCGACAACGGCCTCCGTCTGGTGATCGGCATCAAGACCGGCTTCAGTCCGGAGGCGGTGCTCGAGCAGCTCTACCGCTACACGCCGCTCGAGGACACCTTCGCGATCAACAACGTCGCCCTGGTCGACGGCGGACCCCGCACCCTCGGGCTCAAGGAGCTCCTGCAGGTCTACGTCGGGCACCGCGTGCAGGTCGTGACCCGGCGCTCCCGGTACCGCCTGCGCAAGCGCCAGGAGCGACTGCACCTCGTCGAGGGGCTGCTGGTCGCGATCCTCGACATCGACGAGGTCATCCAGCTGATCCGCGGGAGCGACGACACGGCGGCGGCGCGCGCCCGGCTGATCGAGGTATTCGATCTCAGCGTCGTGCAGGCCGACTACATCCTCGAGCTCCAGCTGCGCCGCCTGACGAAGTTCTCGCGGATCGAGCTCGAGGCCGAGCGCGACACCCTGCTCGCCGAGATCGCCGAGCTCGAGGCCCTGCTGGCGAGCCGTGCCCGTATCGACGCGCTCGTGTCCGACGAGCTCGACGACGTGGCGCAGCGCCTCGGCACTCCGCGACGCACCCTCCTCACCGAGGCGCGGCCCTCGATCGCGACGACCGGGCGGAAGGCCGCAGCCGCCGTGCTCGAGATCGCCGACGTCCCCTGCCGGGTTCACCTCAGCACGACGGGCCGCATGGTACGCGTCGACCGCGATCCGGAGGCGGCGCCGCACCCCGAGCGCGCCACCCGCCGCAGCAAGCACGACGCCGTGCTCGGCATGATCGACACGACGACGCGGACGGAGATCGGCGCCGTCACGACGGCCGGCCGGATCCTGCGCTTCTCCCCCGTCGACGTGCCCTCCGTGCCGTCCACCTCTGTCCAGCTCGGCGCCGGCGTGCGGATGGCGGACTACCTGCCGGCTCTCGCGAAGGACGAGCGCGTGCTCGCCCTGGTGGCGTTCGACGACCCGCGGCCGATCGCGCTCGGGACTCTGCAGGGGACCGTCAAGCGCGTCTCCCTCGTCGAACTGCCCGTCCGGCCCGATCTCGAGCTGATCGCCCTGCGCCCGAAGGACGCCGTGGTCGGCGCCGCGCTCGCGAGCGACGAGGACGAGCTGGTGTTCGTCACCGGTGAGGCGCAGCTCCTCCGCTTCCCCGCTTCGTCCGTGCGCCCGCAGGGGCGGACGGCGGCCGGCATGGCGGGCGTCAAGCTCGGCGAGACCGACGAGGTCGTCCACTTCACCGTGGTGAGCGAGGAGGACCGGGACGAGACGATCGTCGCGACCGTCGCCGTCGACAGCTGGGCTCTCTCGGGGACCGACACGGGCAGCGCGAAGGTGTCGGCCTTCTCGGAGTTCCCCGCGAAGGGTCGCGCGACCGGCGGTGTCCGCGCCCAGCGGTTCCTCAAGGGCGAGACGGCCCTCGGAGTCGCCTGGGTCGGCCCCGCACCGGCGCACGCCCTCGAGGCCGACGGGTCGGTCGCCGCCCTGCCCGAGTCGGGGATGAAGCGCGATGCGTCGGGGGTGCCCCTCGCCACGCCGATCGCGAGCATCGGAGCGGCGCCCGAGCTGATCTGACGCCTCGGGTCCCGCGCGGCGTGTGCCGTGGGACCTCTGGCGCGCCGAGGTGCGATTCGCAGGAGCTGCTCCTCCGCGCGGTTCTCCCACGCGGCGGGAAGCACCTTCCGCGCCGGGTCGCCTGCAGACCTCACCTCTGGCGCTCCTGCAGACCGCACCCGGAAGTGCGTCAGACGTCGATGCGGTCCCGCGAGAGCGTCTCGGAGCCCCGGACGATGAACTCCTTGCGGGGAGCGACGTCGTTGCCCATCAGCAGCTCGAAGACGCGCCCCGCGTTCTCGGCGTCGGCCACCCGCACCCGGCGCAGCGTCCGGCGCGAGCGGTCCATCGTCGTGGTCGCGAGCTGATCCGCGTCCATCTCGCCGAGGCCCTTGTATCGCTGGATCGGGTCCTGATAGCGCCTCCCCGCCTTGGCCAGCGCCGCCAGCACGCTCTGCAGCTCCTTCTCGGAGTAGGTGTAGATCGTCTCGTTCGGCTTCTTGCCGGCGTTCATCACGACGACCCGGTGCAGCGGCGGCACCGCGGCGAACACCCGCCCGGCCTCGACCAGCGGTCGCATGTAGCGGAAGAACAGGGTCAGCAGGAGGGTGCGGATGTGCGCGCCGTCGACGTCGGCGTCGCTCATCAGGATGATCTTGCCGTAGCGCGCCGCCGTGAGATCGAACGATCGACCCGAGCCCGCTCCGATGACCTGGATCATCGATGCGCACTCGACGTTCGAGAGCATGTCGGCGATGCTCGCCTTCTGCACGTTCAGGATCTTGCCGCGGATGGGGAGCAGCGCCTGGTACTCGCTGTTGCGCGCGCTCTTCGCAGTCCCCAGGGCGGAGTCGCCCTCGACGATGAAGAGCTCGCTGTTCTCGACGTCGTTGCTGCGGCAGTCGACGAGCTTCGCCGGCAGGGACGAGGACTCGAGGGCGTTCTTGCGCCGCTGCGTCTCCTTGTGGGCGCGCGCCGAGATCCGCGACTTCATCTCGGCCACGAGCTTCTCCAGCAGCTGCGACATCTGTGCCTTGTCCTCGCGCTTGGTCGAGGAGAAGATCGCGCCGAGGGTCGAGGTGATGGTCTGCGCGACGATCGCGCGCACGGCCGGCGTGCCGAGCACCTCCTTCGTCTGGCCCTCGAACTGCGGCTCGGGCAGGCGCACGGTGAGCACCGCCGTCAGCCCCGCGAGGACGTCGTCCTTCTCGAGCTTGTCGGAGCCCACCTTGAGGCGCCGGGCGTTCGCCTCGACCTGCGAGCGGAGGAGCTTCAGCAGCCCCTGCTCGAACCCCGTCTGGTGCGTGCCGCCCTTGGGCGTCGAGATGATGTTGACGAAGCTGCGCACGACGGTCTCGTAGCCGGTGCCCCAGCGCAGGGCGATGTCGACCTCGCACGAGCGCTCGACCTCGGTGGGGACCATCGCACCGCCCGGAGTGAGCACGGGGACGGTCTCGGTGAAGGTGCCCGTGCCGGTCAGCCGGAGGACGTCGGTCACGGCCGCGTCGGGGGCGAGGAACTCGACGAACTCCGAGATCCCGCCGTCGTAGCGGAACATCTCGGCGCGACGCTCGGCCTCGCGGTCGTCGACGATGTCGATCGTCAGGCCGGGGACCAGGAAGGCGGTCTGCCGGGCGCGGGTGACGAGGTCGTCGGTCTGGAACGCCGCGCCCTTGGTGAAGATCTGCCGGTCGGCCCAGTACCGCACGCGGGTTCCGGTGACGCCCCGCTTGACCTTGCCGACGACATCGAGCTCCGACCCGTTCTCGAAGGGGGTGAACGGCGCATCCGGAGTCGGCTCGCCGCCGGCGTCGGCGAAGCGGCCGGGCTCCCCGCGGTGGAACGACATCCGGTAGGTGCGGCCGTCGCGGTCGACCTCGACGTCGAGACGCTCCGACAGGGCGTTGACCACCGAGGCGCCGACACCGTGCAGACCACCTGAGGCCGCGTACGAGCCGGAGCCGAACTTGCCTCCGGCGTGCAGCTTGGTGAAGACCACCTCGACGCCGGTGAGGCCGGTCTTGGGCTCGAGGTCGACCGGGATGCCGCGCGCGCTGTCGCGGACCTCGACGCTGTCGTCGGCGTGCAGCACGACGCTGATCTCGGAGCCGTGCCCGGCCAGCGCCTCGTCGACGGAGTTGTCGATGATCTCCCACAGGCAGTGCATCAGGCCGCGCGAGTCGGTCGAGCCGATGTACATGCCCGGACGCTTCCGGACCGCCTCGAGCCCCTCGAGGACGGAGAGGTGCCGGGCGGAGTAATCGGAGGAGGCCATTCGATCAGTTTACTTTCGGCGGGTCCGTCCCCGGCCGAGGCGCGGCAGGCCGTGCGAGGTCCAGTGTGCTGGGGCACCTACGCGCACAGCGAAATGCCGCGGGATCGTCTCTACCCGGAAACAATCGCGTGCTTTGATGGTTGCACCAGACAGAAGAAGTCGAAGAACGAGTGCAGGAGGCCAAGTCATGTCGACCACAGCAACCCAGAACGGCGTGGACGAACTCGCTGGCGCCCACCAGCTCTCAGCCGCCGACCGCTGCGACAGCTGCGGCGCGCAGGCGTACATCCGGGTCGTCGTGAACAGCGGAGAGCTCCTCTTCTGCTCGCACCACGGCAAGAAGTACCAGGAGAAGCTCTCCAGCATCGCTCAGAGCTGGCACGACGAGTCCGCGCGGCTCTTCGAAGAGCAGCGCCCCTAGTCCTCGACCGCTGTCGGTCCGACGCTCAGGCGTCCTACCGGGAGACACCGAGCCGCTTCGCGATCACTTCGCGAGCGGCTCGTGCTGTTTCATCGGCGGCACGGAGGCGATCGTCCGTCGTCGAGTACTCGAGGGAGTGACGAGCGGCGACCCTGGTGAGGATCGCATCCGCCAGTACCGGGTTCTTCGCGAGGACGGGACCGTGCAGGTGGGTGCCGAGCAGTCCGCCGCTCAGGTACCCCTCGACGCCGCGGCCGTCTCCGACTCCGTGCAGCACCGCGCCGAGGACGTGCGCCGGGTCGATGCCGTCGACGCGTCGGACATGGTTCTCGAAGCCGACCAGTACGTCGGCTCCGGACGAGACCACGAGGTCGTCGGTCGCCCGCTCCCCCGCGACCGAGCGCCCGGGGAACACTCCGACACCGCCGACGACGCCCTCGGGTGTGGTGAACGACTCGGTGAGGAGCTGCCAGCCGGCTCCGACGGCGACGATCTCGGTCCCGTCCGCGACCCAGCCCTTCAGCACGGAGCCGATGTCGCGCAGGAGCTCCAGCACGACGGGCAGATCCTGGTCGGCGCCGGTCCCCGCGACGACGACGTCCGTGCGGGTGGTGACATCGTCGACCGAGCGGAGCGGCACGAGCTCGGCGTCGAGCCCCGCCCAGCGCGCCCGCGCCACCAGGACCCGCGCGTTGGCGGCGTCCCCGTTGCTGTCGAGGACCTCCGGCGCCAGAACGCCGATGCGGAGAGCGGTCACGAGTCCTCCTCGCGGTTCGAGGCGAGCTGCAGGTGCGCACGGGTGCGGCGCATCGAGTCGGCCGAGAAGACGATGGTCTTACGGCCGGAGGCGGGCGCGGGAAGCGCGAGGAACGTGTCCAGGGCGCGGCCGAGATCCTCGTCGACGGCGTCGATCGCGACTCCGTCATAGCGCAGCTGGAGCGCCGCCTCGTGGGCCTTCGATCCGGACACCACGCGCACGCGTCCGAGCCTCGCCGTGTCGACGGGCCAGAAGTAGGACGGATCGCGGACGTCGGATCCGATCGCCAGCATCACCTGATCGGTGCCCTCGGGGATCTCCGCGAGGTTCAGCCGGTAGCTCGCGGGGTTCTGCACGAGCACGAACTCCACCTCCTGCCCGCGCACGGTGACGACCTCGCCGCGACCGAACACGGGATCGATCGACGAGAGGGCGGCGGAGGCGGTGCCGGCGTCGAAGCGCTCGCCCAGCACGGCCCGCGCGGCAGAGACGGCGGCGGCGGCGTCGACCGCGTAGTGGACACCGCGCGCGGGCAGCCGCACCGGCAGGGAAGCGCCGTCGCTCACGATCGTGGCCGCCGCACCCGACGTCGTCTCGACGACGGTGGTCGCGCGATCCGCGACCGGATCGGCGTCGGCCGCGTAGCCGAGCCCGCCCGTGGCCGCGCTGCGGACCTCGGAGGAGACTCCGTACCAGCGGACAGCGTCGGCGGGGAGCGTCGTCGCGATCTCGGCGACGTGCCGGTCGTCCGCGTTCAGGACCACCGGGCCCGTCGCCCGTGTCGCGATGGTGCTGAGCATGCGGGCGACCATCGCCGGGTCGAAGAAGCGGTCGATCTGGTCGACCACGACGTTCGTCAGCAGCACGACCCGCGGGCTCATGCGGGGAGCGAGGCGCGCTCCGTGGCCCTCGTCCATCTCGAGGACGGCGATGTCCGCGTCGATGCGGCCGCGCAGATCCGCCCGTTCGAGGAGCGCCGAGGTCAGGCCCTGCGCGATGTTCGCGGTCGAGGGGTTCGTGAAGACGCTCAGCCCGTGCGCGCGCAGGACGGCGACGAGCATCTTGGTGGTCGTCGACTTGCCGGCCGAGCCGGTGACGACGACGAGTCCCTCCGGAAAGCCGCCGAGGACGGCGGGGAGGAACCCGGGTGCGACGCGGTTGACGACGAGCCCGGGAACGGCGGAGCCGCCGCCCGGCTTGCGCAGCCGCGCTGCGACACGGGCGGCCCTCCCCAGGAGGACCGCCGGCGCGTAGCGGATCACCGGCCTACTCGAGGTAGTCGCGGAGCGACTGCGAGCGCGAGGGGTGGCGGAGCTTGGCCATCGTCTTCGACTCGATCTGGCGGATGCGCTCGCGCGTGACGCCGAACGTGTCGCCGATCTGGTCGAGGGTCTTCGGCATGCCGTCACCGAGGCCGAAGCGCATGCGGATCACGCCCGCCTCACGCTCCGAGAGCGAGTCGAGCAGCGACTCGAGCTGCTTCTGCAGCATCGTGAAGCCGACCGCGTCGGCCGGGACGACCGCCTCGGTGTCCTCGATGAGGTCGCCGAACTCGCTGTCGCCGTCCTCACCCAGGGGGGTGTGCAGCGAGATCGGCTCGCGACCGTACTTCTGGACCTCGATGACCTTCTCGGGGGTCATGTCGAGCTCACGCGAGAGCTCCTCGGGCGTGGGCTCGCGGCCCAGGTCCTGGAGCATCTGGCGCTGCACGCGGGCGAGCTTGTTGATGACCTCGACCATGTGCACCGGGATGCGGATGGTGCGCGCCTGGTCGGCCATCGCACGGGTGATCGCCTGGCGGATCCACCACGTCGCGTAGGTCGAGAACTTGAAGCCCTTGGTGTAGTCGAACTTCTCGACGGCGCGGATCAGACCGAGGTTGCCCTCCTGGATCAGGTCCAGGAACTGCATCCCGCGTCCGGTGTAGCGCTTCGCGAGGCTCACGACGAGGCGGAGGTTCGCACCGAGCAGGTGGCTCTTCGCGCGCTGCCCGTCCTTCGCGACCCAGCGCAGCTCGCGGACGAGCTCCGGGCTGAGGTCGCTCGAGTTGGCGAGCTTGTCCTCGGCGAACAGGCCGGCCTCGATGCGCATCGCGAGCTCGACCTCCTCGGCCGCGTTCAGAAGCGCGACCTTGCCGATCTGCTTCAGGTAGTCCTTGACCGGGTCGGCGGTCGCACCGGTGATCGCGGTCGAGTAGACCGGGACCTCGTCGTCGTCGCCGCCGAAGGACAGCACGAGGGCTCCGCTCGGAAGCGGCTCCGCGGGCGCGGCCACGGCCACGGCCGGGCTGTCCGGGGTCTCGGTGTCGTCCTTGGCCTCGGGCTCGGGCTCGTCGGCGACCGTCTCGGTCTCGTCGTCCTCCGCGACCTCGGCCTCGTCGGGCTCGGGAGCGTCGGCGGTCTCCTCGTCGGCGGCAGGCGCGGCCGTCTTGGCGGAGGCGCGGGCGCGCGGGGTCTTCGCGGCGGCGGGCTTGCGCGCGGCCGGCTTCTTGGGCGTGGTCGTCGTCGCGTCGTCGTCGACGGCGTCGAGCGTTGCTGTCTTGGTAGTCCTGGTGGCCATGGCGGCACCTCTCCATCCGTTGCGTCCCGGTAGCGGACGGCGCCGAGTGAGCGTCGTCCGTCGGTGGGCATTACGAGGACCCATGTCAAGTCGGGGACGTCGCACGCCCGACGTGGGCATGGTGCTCCTCGACCCGAACGGGTCCTATTGACAATTATTGCACGCCTGGGTAGTGGGATCGTGCCGTCGAGCCGTTCGGCGAGCGCGGATCCGCCGGAACGCCGATCAGGACGCACCGGAGCGGCGGCGGTTCCGAGAGGAGTGCGGCGGGACGGAGCCGAAGCGGCGGTCAGCGCCCCGAGCGCCCGCGACGCAGCCGATCACTCAGTGCAACCCAGAGAGGGGCCACCATTATTCCCTCGTCCTCGGCCAGACGACGGCGCGTCCTGCGCCTCGCGCTGACGAGTCCGACGACTCCTGCGCCGACGACGACGTACTGCACGCACCAGGCGAGACGGAAGTGCTCCATCGAGTAGAGCTCGGCGGAGTCGGCGCCGGGACCGGCGAGGGCGTCGAGGACGAGGCCCATCGCGAACATCATCGTGAAGCTGGCGAGGAACCCGCCGACGTTGACGACTCCGTTCGCCGCGCCGAGGCTCCGCTTCGGATTGAAGGTGCGGGCGAAGTCGAAGCCGATCATCGAGCCCGGCCCGCCCGCGCCGATCACGACGAGCAGAAGCACGATCAGCCAGTACGGCGGGACACCGGGCCAGAGCAGGACGACGGTCCAGGCGATCCCCATCGTCGAGACGATCCCGATGACCAGGTTGCTCCTGCGCATCGGATGCCTCGCCGTCAGCACACCGAGCAGAGGACCGACCACGATGCCGGCCACGACCACGATCGTCAGAGTGGGAGCGGCCTGGCTCGGCGGGAGGCCGATCGCGTAGACGAGGAACGGGTAGCCCCAGAGCAGCGTGAACACGGTCCCCGACGACTGGGTCACGAAGTGCGACCAGAAGCCGAGCTGCGTGCCCGGCCGTCTCAGGCTGACGGCGAGCTGCGCGATCGTGGCCCGCAGGGTGGGCGGCACGAGGACTATCGGCTCCGTGCGCGGCGGGACGTCGTTCACGAGCAGGAGCACGCCGAGGAACGACACGGCGCCCAGGCTCGCGGCGGAGAGGAAGGCGGGGGTCCAGCCGGCGGAGTGCAGGAGCGCGGCGAACGGCAGGGCGGACAGGATCTGCCCGATCTGCCCGATGTTGCCGATCCACTGCGACAGCTGAGGGACGAGTGGTCCGCTGAACCAGGTGACGGTGAGCCGGATGACGGAGGTGAAGATCGCCGCGTCCCCGGCTCCCACGAGGATGCGGCCACCGATCGCGACGCCGATCGAGGGGGCGACCGCCAAGACGATCTGGCCGGCCATCATCAGCGCCGTCCCGCTGAGGATCAGCGTCTTCGGCCCGAACCGGTCGATCAGGATCCCGACCGGGATCTGCATCGCCGCGTAGACGATCAGCTGGACGACGGCGAGCGAGGAGAGGACGGCCGCCGCCACGCCGAACCTGTCGGCCGCGTCGACGCCGGCCACGCCGAGGGTGGTGCGGTCCAGCACCGCGACGAGATACGCGAACGCTCCGGCACCGAAGACGAACCAGGCTCGAGAAGATCGCACTCGTCCGAGCCTAGCAAGCGGGCTCCCGCGGCTAGGAGGCGGCGGGCTCGTCCCCGGGGCGGCGGATCGCGAGGAACTTCTCGAGCTCGGCCGCGAGGGCGTCGGCACTCGGGACGAACCCGTCCTCGTCGGTGAGCGGCGAGCGGAGGCTCGTCCCCTCCATGTAGGTGTCGTGCCGCGCCTCGAGGGCGGCGACCAGCTTCTGCAGCTCCTCGTTGCCGCCGACCTGCTCGTCGACCTTCGCGAGGAACTCGCGGCCGCTCTCGCGCAGGCGATCGGTCGGGAAGATGAGGCCGGTCGATGCCGAGATGCTCTCGAGGGCAGCGACGGCGGCCTGCGGGTACTCCGTGTCGGAGAGGTAGTGCGGGATGAGCAGGGCGAAGCCGACCGCCGACAGCCCGCGCTCGTACAGCCGGTACTCGAGCAGGTGCAGGACGTTCGAGGGGACCTGGGTGTGCGGCTTCCACACCGACATCGCCTCGATGAGGTCTTCGCGGTTGCCGCTCACCGTGACGCCGACGGGCCTCGTGTGCGGGACCGGCATCGGGATCGCGTGGACCCACGTGGTGCTCGCCACCTCGAGCCGGTCGATCAGCGCGACGATCGCCCGCGTGAAGCGCTCCCACTGGAAGTCGGGCTCGAAGCCGGTCAGCAGCAGGAACGGCTGGTGGAGCTCGTCGTGCGCGAGCGAGAGGCGGAGCGTCGCCGGACGGTAGTCGGTCAGGTGGTCCTGATCGAAGGTGATGATGGGGCGTCGGGCGCGGTAGTCGAGCAGCTGGTCCTGGTCGAACTCGACGATCACGCGGTGCTGCAGCGTGTCGAGGAGGTACTCCCCCAGCTGTCCCACGGCGCCCCCCGCGTCGGCGAAACCGGTGAGCCCGGCGACGAGGTGCAGCCCGCGCGGAACCTCCGACAGGTCGCCCTCGATCTCGAACAGGTCTTCCGGATCCAGCATGCGATCCACTGTAGACGGCGGTGCTCCGACCCCCGGGCGACCGCGCTGAGCCCTCAGCGAACAGCGCCTAGCATTGCGCGCATGCCCCTCTCCTCACTCGAGTTCACGACCGTCCCCGTCTCCGACATCGCCTCCGACGCCCTCGTCCTCGGGGTCGCGCCGGGTCCGGACGGTCCGCGGCTGGTCGGCGCCGAGGGTCTCGACGAGCTCACCGCGGCACTTCCGGCCCTCGGGGTGACCGGAGCGGTCGAGACGCTGGTCCGCGTCCCCTCGCCGCTGCGTGCGGGTGTCGTCGTCCTGGTCGGCCTCGGGTCGACCGACCCCTCCGACACGGTGCTGCGCGCCGCCGCAGGGCTCGCCGTGCGCTCGCTCGCGGGCACCGCCTCCGTCGCCCTGGCACTGCCCGTCGCCGCCGAGGGCGCTCTCGCCGCCGTCGCAGAAGGAGCCGCGCTCGGCGCCTACGCCTTCTCGGCGTTCCGCAGCAGCACGGTCGAGTCGGTCAAGCAGCCCGTCCAGAGCGTCGTCCTTCTCGCTCCGGAGGGCGCCGACCCGGCGATCCTCGAGCGTGCTCTGGCCATCGGCCGGGCCGTCTCCACAGTGAAGGACCTGGTCAACACCCCGCCGTCGCACCTCTACCCGCAGACGCTCGCCGAGGCCGTGCAGAGCGGGGTCGAGGGGCTGCCGCTCGAGGTCACCGTCTGGGACGAGAAGGCGCTCGAGGAGGAGGGCTTCGGCGGGATCCTCGGCGTCGGCGCCGGATCCTCGCGTCCGCCCCGCCTCGTCAAGGTCGCCTACTCCCCCGACGGAGCGGGCACCCACCTGGCGCTGGTCGGCAAGGGCATCACCTTCGACAGCGGCGGACTCTCGCTCAAGCCGCCGACCTCGATGGTCGGCATGAAGTACGACATGACCGGAGCCGCGACCGTCTACGCCGTCGTGCGGGCCGTCGCCGAGCTGCGCCTCCCCGTCCGCGTCACCGCGTGGCTCTGCATCGCCGAGAACCTGCCGTCCGGCACCGCGATCCGCCCCAACGACGTCCTGATCATCCGCGGCGGCAAGACCGTCGAGGTCCTCAACACGGACGCCGAGGGGCGCCTCGTCCTCGCCGACGGCCTCGTCGCGGCGAGCGAGGAGCAGCCGGACGCGATCATCGACGTCGCGACGCTCACCGGTGCCGTGTCGGTCGCGCTCGGCAACCGCTACGTGGCCGCGATGGGCGACGACGAGCTGATCCGCACCGTGCTGGCCGCCGCCGCCCGGGCGGGCGAGCCGTTCTGGCACATGCCGCTCCCCGCGGAGCTGCGCCCCCTGCTGAACTCCGATGTCGCCGACATCGCCAACGTCAAGCCGGGGAACACGGCGGGCGGCATGCTGATCGCGGGCCACTTCCTCCGCGAGTTCGTCGGCACGCGCGGCGAGGGCGACGAGGCGAGCACCATCCCGTGGGTGCACCTCGACATCGCGGGCGCCGCCAACAACGGGGGCGGGGCGCACGGCTTCACCGCCGGCGGCCCGACCGGTGTCTCGGTGCGGGCGCTGCTCGCCCTGGCCGAGCACTTCGCGAGCGCGTAGTAGGGTCGACGGGGCGGGAGATCCCGCCTCGTCCCCCTTCTCAGGCCCCGAGCGCATCGCGCCGGTACGGCTGAGGAGGCGAGGGAACCGCACGTCGCAAGGGAGTCACTCGGTGTCGGAAGAGCGCTACGACCTCGTCGTGCTCGGTGGTGGCAGCGGCGGGTACGCGGCGGCCCTCCGTGCGACCCAGCTCGGCATGAGCGTCGCGATCGTCGAGCGGGACAAGCTGGGCGGCACCTGCCTGCACCGCGGCTGCGTCCCCACGAAGGCGCTCCTGCACGCGGCGGAGCTCGCCGACGGCGCCAAGGACGCGCAGAAGTACGGAGTCCTGGCCTCGTTCCAGGGCATCGACATCGCCGGAGTGACCCGGTACCGCGAGGGAGTCGTCGCGGGCAAGTACAAGGGGCTGCAGAGCCTCGTGTCCTCGCGCGGCATCACCGTCGTGAACGGCGAGGGACGCCTGACCGGACCGACCACGGTCTCGGTGGGCGAGCACGTGCTGCACGGCACCTCCGTCGTCCTCGCGACGGGATCGTCCTCGCGGACGCTGCCCGGCATCGAGATCGGCGGTCGCGTCGTCACCAGCGACCAGGCCCTCGAGCTCGACCACGTCCCCGAGCGCGTCATCGTGCTGGGCGGCGGCGTCATCGGAGTCGAGTTCGCCAGCGTGTGGCGGTCCTTCGGCGCCGAGGTGACGATCGTCGAAGCCCTCCCCCACCTCGTGCCCAACGAGGACGAGAGCGCCAGCAAGCAGCTCGAGCGCGCGTTCCGCAAGCGCGGCATCGCCTTCACCCTCGGCTCCCGGGTCTCGTCCGTCTCGCAGAGCGAAGACTCGGTCACCGTCTCGCTCGAGTCCGGCGCGAGCCTCGAGGGCGACCTCCTGCTCGTCGCCGTCGGGCGCGGACCTGTCACCGCCGGCCTCGGCTTCGAGGAGGTCGGTGTCACCCTCGATCGCGGCTACGTCGTCACCGACGAGCGCCTGCAGACCTCGGTCCCCGGTCTCTACGCGGTCGGCGACATCGTCCCCGGCCTCCAGCTCGCGCACCGCAGCTTCCAGCAGGGGATCTTCGTCGCCGAGGAGATCGCCGGGCTCGGCCCGCAGGTCGTCGCCGACGTCAACGTGCCGAAGGTGACCTACAGCGACCCCGAGGTCGCCTCCGTCGGACTCACCGAGGACCTCGCCGTGGCGGAGTACGGCGCCGACCGCGTCGCCAGCTACGACTACGGCCTCGGCGGCAACGCGCGGAGCACCATCATCGGCACCACCGGGTCGGTCAAGGTCGTCCGGCTCGTCGACGGACGGGTCGTGGGCGTGCACATGGTCGGCGCGCGGGTGGGCGAGCTGATCGGCGAGGCCCAGCTGATCGTGAACTGGGAAGCCCATCCCGAGGACGTGGCCCCTCTCGTGCACGCGCACCCCACCCAGAACGAGGCGCTCGGCGAGGCGCACCTCGCTCTGGCCGGGAAGCCGCTGCACGCCCTCTAGAACCACCGAGAGCGGCGACCCGCTGCTCCCGGTTCAATACACTGAAGATCGAACAACGCGTCTTAAGGAGACAGGCTCATGAGCGAATCCGTCAGCCTCCCGGCACTCGGAGAGAGTGTCACTGAGGGAACGGTCACCCGCTGGCTGAAGAACGTCGGGGACCGCGTCGAGGTCGACGAGCCCCTGCTCGAGGTCTCGACGGACAAGGTCGACACCGAGATCCCGTCGCCCATCGCCGGTGTCATCGAGGAGATCCTCGTCCAGGAGGACGAGACCGTCGAGGTCGGTGCGGAGCTGGTGCGCATCGGCGACGGTTCGGGTGCCGCCGCTGCGGCCGAGCCCGAGGCCCCCGCGGAGGAGGCCCCCGAGGTCGCCGCCGCCGAGGAGGAGTCGACCGACGTCGCGACCCCCTCGGTCGACGCCGACAGCGACGACGAGGCCCCCGCGCCCGCCGAGCCCGAGCCGGCTCCCGCCGCCGCGAAGCCCGCCCCCGAGGTCTCGGCCCCCGCGCCGTCCACCCCGGCTCCGACCCCCGCCGCGGCCACTCCCGCGGCCCCGGCAGCCTCGGCGCCGGCACCCGCCGCGACTCCCGAACCGACCGACTCGAACCCGGGCTACGTCACGCCCCTCGTCCGCAAGCTGGCGAGCGAGCACGGCATCGACCTGACCACCCTCACCGGTACCGGTGTCGGCGGCCGCATCCGCAAGCAGGACGTCCTCGACGCCGTCGAGGCCGCCAAGTCGGCTCCGGCGCCCGTGTCGGCCCCCGCCGCCGCTGCGGCCAAGGCCGCGCGCACGCCGCTCGAGACCTCGCCCCTGCGCGGGACCACCCAGCCGATGTCGCGTCTGCGCAAGGTCCTCGCCCAGCGCGCCGTCGAGTCGATGCAGTCGACCGCTCAGCTCACCTCGGTGGTCGAGGTCGACGTCACCGCCGTCGCCCGCTTCCGCGACTCCGTGAAGAAGACCTTCCAGGAGAAGACCGGCGCCAAGCTGTCCTTCCTCCCGTTCTTCGCTCTCGCCGCCGCCGAGGCGCTGAAGGCCTACCCGGTCATCAACTCGACTCTCGACGGCGACTCGATCGTCTACCCCGACCACGAGAACATCAGCATCGCGGTGGACACCGAGCGCGGACTCCTCACCCCGGTGCTGAAGAACGCGGCCGACCTCTCGCTCGCGCAGATCGCCTCGACGATCGGCGACCTCGCCGAGCGCACCCGCAACAACAAGCTGAAGCCCGACGAGCTCGCCGGCGGCACCTTCACGCTGACCAACACCGGCTCGCGCGGCGCGCTGTTCGACACCCCCGTGGTGTTCCTCCCGCAGACCGCGATCCTCGGGACCGGCATCGTCGCGAAGAAGCCGGCCGTCGTCCAGGTCGACGGTCAGGACGCCATCGCGATCCGCTCGACCGTCTACCTCGCGCTGTCGTACGACCACCGCACGGTCGACGGGGCCGACGCCGCTCGGTTCCTCGTCGCCATCAAGGAGCGCCTCGAGGAGGGCTCGTTCGAGAACGACCTCGGCATCTGACCCGCCGACGTCGGTGACCTCCCCTAGGGAGGATCACCGGAGAAGACGTCGCGGATGAGCCAGCCGGCCTCCGTCCTGATGATCAGGACGGAGGCCGCTGTCGTTCCCGCTGAGGACTCGAGGGACACGAGCGCCGAGCCGCCGTTCTCATCGGCCAGAACGGCGCGGATCTCGGATCCGTCGGGGATCAGTGCCTCCTCGGTCTCGTCATCGGCGCGCAGGGGTGAGTCGCCGGTCGTCAGTGCCGCGAGACACGGCGCGCCCGCTCCGATGCAGGCCGAGGCCGCCGACACCAGCTCCTCAGCTGCCGACTCCGGACTCGTTCCCGCGTCGGGAGGCGTCGCGATCGGCGACGGGACGGCGGAGGACGCGGTCACCGGGACCGGCGATGCGCGGTCGGTCGCAGGACCTGCGCTGACGGCGGAGGCGACGGCCGCTCCGAGGACGATCGCGACCCCGGCGGCGAGCGGCCCGCGGTGCGTCCTCGCGACTCCGAGCAGGCGCTCCTGCCAGCCGTCGAGCGGATGGCTCCGCCGATGCCGCCCGGGTGACTCCGGCGTCGAGCTCGCAGCCTCCGCCGGAGCCGCCCGTCGGCGGTGGACGACCGCCGCAGCGCTCCGGGCGCGCCGGAGTACCGTGCCCGGCGCCCACGGCCGTCTCGGCACCGGCCCCGAGACGAGCGACTCCGCGGTGGCGGGCTCGGCCAGCAGGAGACTGCCGAGCGGTCGCGGAGGGGCGACCCGGTAGAGGAAGGCCTCGAGCGCCTCCAGCTCCGACCCGTGCTCCGGGACCACGAGTCGATCGACGCAGGCCCCTGCGCAGCGCGCGAGGAGGCTCCGGAGGGCCTCGGCCGGCGTCTCCTTCGAGTCAGTGAGGTCGGCGACCAGCACGACCGGTGCGCCGTCGCTGGTCAGGCCGATCGTGTCCGCTCCGACGACGAGATCGACACCGCTGCCGGCCGCCGCGCGGACCGCCTCGATGACCGGGCCGAGCACCGTGACGACGACGCCGGCCGACAGCGGCTCGTGCGAGGCGAGGATCCTGCCCAGAGTGGTGATCACGGGCGGCTCCGTGAGCAGCACGAGCCCGCCGGGGACGACCCCGACGTCGACCAGGGACTCCCGGTGCTCGTGGCGGGGCAGTATCGCGAGCGGTCCGCGCAGCGCCTGCTCGGCGGCCTGCCTCGACCGGACCAGCGCCGAGAACCGCCTGCCGTCGTCTCCGACGACGAGCGCCCCGCGCGGAGTGGATCCGACGATCTCGAGGTCGCCCAGCCGCTCGGTCTCGCGCGCCACGGTCCGCCCACCTGATCCCATGCTCCGACACTGGACGGTCGGAGGGCCGGAGTACGACGGATCCGCCGGGTCCGTGGAAGGATCCGGCGCCGTCGTGCCTGGGGAGGACGTCCGATCCCGGCTATCGGTCCCCCACCGCGGGTCGGCTCGGTATCCTTGACCCCATGGCACGCAGCACGGAACCGTCGACGAAGGCGGTCAAGGAACCCGGACGTCTCAAGCAGATGTGGCAGGTGTTCCAGATGACCCGCCGCTACGACAGCAGCGCGGTCTGGATCATCCTCCTCGCCGCCCTCCTGCCGGTTCTCGTCGGCGTGATCCTCGGGATCCTGCTCGGCGACGGCAACGGCTTCGTCATCGCCCTCTGGGTGCTCGTCGGCGTCATGGCCGGCCTCGTCGCCGGCCTCGCGGTGCTCTCGCGCCGGGCGGAGCGGGCCGCCTACGGACAGATCGCCGGTCAGCCCGGTGCCGTCGGCGCCGTCCTGCGCAGCGGACTCCGCGGCAGCTGGACCGGTGGCGAGATGCCCGTCGCCGTCAACGGCAAGACGCAGGACGCGGTCTACCGCGCCGTCGGCCGCGGGGGCGTCGTCCTCATCGCCGAGGGCCCCTCCGGTCGCACCAAGCGCATGCTCGACGACGAGCGCCGCAAGGTCACCCGCATCCTCCCCAACGTCCCCGTCACGTTCGTCCACGTCGGTCCCGACGCCGACGCGGTCCCGCTGCACCGCGTCCCGCGCACCCTTGCGAAGACCAAGAAGGTCCTGACCAAGGCCGAGGTGCTGGCCGTCAAGAACCGGCTCGCGTCCCTCAACACCTCTCTGCCGATCCCCAAGGGCGTCGACCCGTTCAAGGTCCGCCCCCAGCGCTCCCGCTGACCACTGCCACGACGACGAGCCCGCGCCCATGACGGCGCGGGCTCGTCGTCGTCGCGGGTCAGTAGCGGACGAGGACCGTGCCGGCGACCTTGTCGTGGAAGCCGCGCTGGTCCGAGTCCCAGACGAGCGCGGGAACGAGGACCGCGAGGAGCACCGAGCGCACCAGGGGGCGCCAGACGCCGACCCAGCCGCCACCGAGGCGGATGACCCGCATCCCCAGCAGACGGTGGCCGATGCTGCCCCCGATGGTCGGGATGAACACGGCCTGCAGCACGACGAAGAGGATCAGGCTCGCCCAGCGGTCGTAGTCGAAGAACGCCAGCGACAGCAGCGCGGACACCGCCAGATCGACGGCGAGGGCGGCGACGCGGCGCCCGACGCGGCCCACCGACATCCGCCCCGCTTCGGGCAGCCCGAGGCGCTCACCCGGCCACGAGCTGGGGCCGACATCTCCGAAGGTCCTGCGCGCGTCCGATGGCATCCCCCGATCCTATCCTCGGCGTGTCGGAGCCGGTCGGGAGTCCGCCGCGAGGCGTCCCCGCGCGCTCCGTAACACGCCGGAAACAAACGGGACACGGGAGGGAAACCCCCTGTCACTACCCTGGGACGGCTGCGTCCCGCAGCAACCCGTTATGCCATTGGAGACCTTTGCATGTTTAAAGATTCTTCCGAGGTGCTCAAGTTCATCAAGGACACGGATGTCAAGTTCCTCGACATCCGGTTCACCGATCTCCCCGGTGTCCAGCAGCACTTCAACATTCCCGCCTCGACCGTGGACGAGGAGTTCTTCTCCGTCGGCCAGCTGTTCGACGGGTCGTCGATCCGCGGCTTCGCCAACATCCACGAGTCGGACATGCAGCTGATCCCCGATGTGACGACGGCCTACGTGGACCCGTTCCGCGTCGAGCGCACGCTCATCCTCGTCTTCGACATCTACAACCCGCGCAACGGCGAGATCTACTCGAAGGACCCGCGTCAGGTCGCCAAGAAGGCCGAGAAGTACCTCGCGTCGACCGGCATCGCCGACACCGCGTTCTTCGCCCCCGAGGCCGAGTTCTACATCTTCGACGACGTCCGCTACGAGGTCACCCAGAACGCCGCGTTCCACGTCGTCGACTCGGTCGAGGGCGCCTGGAACTCCGGCCGCGTCGAAGAGGGCGGCAACCTCGGCAACAAGACGCCCTACAAGGGCGGCTACTTCCCCGTCTCGCCGGTCGACAAGACCGCCGACCTCCGCGACGACATCTGCCTCAAGCTGATCGACGCCGGCCTCATCCTCGAGCGCTCGCACCACGAGGTGGGCACCGGCGGGCAGCAGGAGATCAACTACCGCTTCGACACGATGGTCCACTCGGCGGACGACATCCTGAAGTTCAAGTACATCGTCAAGAACACAGCCGAGCAGTGGGGCAAGACCGCCACGTTCATGCCCAAGCCCCTCTTCGGAGACAACGGCTCGGGCATGCACACCCACCAGTCGCTCTGGAACGACGGCAAGCCGCTGTTCTACGATGAGAACGGCTACGGCGGCCTCTCGGACATCGCCCGCTGGTACATCGGCGGCCTGCTCAAGCACGCCCCCGCCGTCCTCGCGTTCACGAACCCGACGGTCAACTCGTACCACCGCCTGATCCCGGGCTTCGAGGCTCCGGTCAACCTGGTCTACTCGGCCGGCAACCGCTCCGCGTCGATCCGCATCCCGATCACGGGCACGAACCCCAAGGCCAAGCGCATCGAGTTCCGCGCCCCCGACGCCTCGGGCAACCCTTACCTCGCGTTCGCCGCGCAGCTCATGGCGGGTCTCGACGGTATCAAGAACCGCATCGAACCGCACGAGCCCGTCGACAAGGACCTGTACGAGCTGCCCCCGGAGGAGGCCAAGCTCATCCCGCAGGTCCCCGCGACGCTCGAGGAGGCCCTGGCCGCCCTCGAGGCCGACCACGAGTTCCTGCTGCAGGGCGGCGTGTTCACCCAGGAGCTCGTCGACACCTGGATCGACTACAAGCGCGAGAAGGAGATCAAGCCGCTGGCCCAGCGTCCGCACCCCTTCGAGTTCGAGCTGTACTACGGGGTCTGATCCTCGAAGCACGACCACGAGGGCCGCTCTTCTCCGGAAGGGCGGCCCTCCGTCGTTCCCGGGCACCGTGCGCTCGATGGCTCCCGGTCAGCGGTAGGAGGGGGCCTCGCCCTCGACCGGGCCGTAGAAGCGCCGCTCGAAGACCGCGCGGGCGCGACGCGTGATGCCGAGGTAGTCGTCCTCGAGCTGCGTCGCCGAGCCGGCCGGGTACTCGAGCAGGCGGGCGACACCGTCGAGCTGCCGGCGGTCGGTCGGGAGGACGTCGCTCGTGCGGTTCGTCCACAGGGTCATCGCCGAGCGCACCCGGGAGGCGAACAGCCAGGCCGCGCGCAGGCGCTCCGCGTCCACAGGGGTCACCAGCTCCGCCTCCTCCGCCACGGCGAGGGCCGTGAGGGTCGACGTCGTCCGGAGCGCTGGCACCGAGCGGGCGTGCTGCAGCTGCAGGAGCTGCACGAGCCACTCCACGTCGCTCAGGGAGCCGCGGCCGAGCTTGAGGTGGCGGAGCGGGTCGGCACCCTGGGGCAGGCGCTCCTTCTCGACGCGCGCCTTGATCCGCTTGACCTCGCGCACGTCGCGGTCGGGGATCGCGGCCGGGTAGCGGACCTCGTCGGCGAGGGCCTCGAAGTCGGCGATGAGCGTCGCGTCGCCTGCGACGCCCCTGGCCCGCAGGAGTGCCTGCGCCTCCCACGTCAGCGACCAGCGGGCGTAGTAGGCGCGGTACGAGTCGAGCGAGCGGACCAGCAGACCGTTCTTGCCCTCGGGGCGGAGATCGGCATCGAGGTCGAGCGGGAGCCGGGAGTCCTCGGTGAGCCGCACCAGCTCGGCGACCAGGAACTGCGCGTACAGCTGGGCGGCCCGGGGCTCCCCCGCCCCTGGCCGCTGGACGTACATGACGTCGGCGTCCGATCCGAAGCCGAGCTCCGCTCCCCCGTAGCGCCCCATCCCGATGACCGCGAACTCGGCGTCGGAGCCGGGTCGGGCGGTGCTCGACCGGCGGACGGCGGCGAGGACGCCGTTCAGCAGGGCCGAGATGATGTCGGTGAGGCTGCAGGCGATCTCCTCGATCGTGCTGAGCCCCAGCACGCCGCCCATGGCGGTCCGGAGGACCTCGCGGCGGCGCATCGCGCGGAGGACCGCCGCCACCGTCTCCGGAGTGTCGTGTCTCAGCAGGACGGCGCGCACCTCCTCCGCGAGGGCCGCGGCGCTACGGGGTCGGAGGGCGTCGTCGTCCTCGAGCCAGGCCGCCGCCTCCGGGATGCGGTCGAGCAGCTCGCCGACGAAGCGCGAGCCCGCGAGCACCGTCGTCAGGCGCTTCGCCGCCCCGGAGGAGTCGCGCAGCATCCGCAGGAACCAGGGCGTTCCGCCGAGGGTGTCGCTGAGGCGCCGGAACGCGAGGAGGCCGTAGTCGGGGTCGGCGCCGTCGGCGAACCACTGCAGCATCACCGGGACCAGGTGCCGCTGGATGCTCGCGCGGCGCGACACTCCGGAGGTCATCGCCGCGATGTGGCCGAGCGCCCCCCGCGCGTCGGTGAACCCGATGGCCGCCAGACGCGCCTCCGCCTGCCCGGTCGAGAGCTCTGCTCCGCCGTCCGAGAGCGCGGCGACCGCCGACAGCAGCGGCCGGTAGAACAGCCGCTCGTGCAGGCCGCGCACGCGGTGCTTGATGCCGTTCCAGACGACGAGGAGCTCCTCGGCGCTCCGCGCGAGACCGCTCGAGCGCGCGAGGGTCCGCAGCTCGTGCTCGTCGCGGGGCATGAGGTGCGTGCGTCGCAGGCGCCGCAGCTGGAGGCGGTGCTCCAGCAGACGGAGCGCGCGGTAGTCCTTCGCGAACTCGTCGGCCGCCGCCCGGCCGATGTAGCCCCGGTCGGCGAGGGCGCCGAGGGCGAGCAGCGTGCCCGGCATGTGGATGGCGTCGTCGGTCTGCCCGTGCACCAGCTGGAGCAGCTGCACCGTGAACTCGATGTCGCGCAGCCCGCCGGGCCCGAGCTTGACCTGGTAGTGGACGTCGTTCTGGGGGATGTTCTCGGTGACGCGCTCGCGCATCCGCTGGACCGACTCGACGAAGTTCTCGCGCGACGCGCTCGACCAGACCTTCGGTGCGACGGCCTCGACGTAGGCCCGGCCGAGCTCGGGGTCGCCGGCGAGCGGGCGGGCCTTCAGCAGGGCCTGGAACTCCCAGCTCTTCGCCCACCGGTCGTAGTAGGTGACGTGCGATTCGAGCGTGCGGACGAGGGCGCCCTGCTTGCCCTCGGGCCGGAGGTTGGGGTCGACCTCCCACAGCTCGGGCTCGAGGGCGAGAGCGGAGGTCCCTCGCATCAGGAGCACGGCCATGCGAGTCGCGATGTCGATCGCGCGCGCGTTCGACAGCTCGCGCTCGGGGTCGCCCTCGGCCACGAAGATGACGTCGACGTCGCTCACGTAGTTCAGCTCGGAGGCGCCGGCCTTCCCCATCCCGATGACGGCGAAGCGCGTCGCCTCGACCTCCTGGCGGGAGAACCTGCCTGGCCCGGATCCGTCGACGAGGTCGGTCCGGGCGACGGCGAGCGACGCCTCGAGCGCCGCGCCTGCGAGGTCGGCGAGCGTGCGGGAGACCCGGTCGATCGCGGCGACCGGATCGGCCTGGCTCAGGTCGTGCACGACGATGCGGGTCAGCAGGCGGCGGTAGCGGATGCGCAGGGCCGTCCAGCCCTCCTCCTCACGCAGTGTCGCGAATCCGTCGACCGCGCCGACCGAGTCCAGCAGCTCGCTCCGAAGCTCTGACCGGCCCGGCAGCGTGATGACGGGGTCGAGGAGGCCCGCGAGCTCAGCGGGGCGGCGGTGCAGGAAGTCGGCGAGGCCGGAGGACGCGCCGAGGACCAGCAGCAGTCGCGTGAGGGCGTCGTCGTCGGCGAGGACGACGCTCATCTGCTCGCGGTGACTCCGGAGCAGGTCGATCAGAGCGCGCAGCGCCGCGTCGGGATCGGCGACCCCGGCGAACGCGGGATCGATCGAGTCGAGCGACCGGCCGGCGAGCTCCTCGGCCTCGGCGAGGCGCGCCCCGGTCTCGCCGAGCTCGGCGAATCCGAGGCGCGCGAAGTCGCTGAGAGTGCGTTCGCGAGCCATGGTGGGGAGTGGGTCAGAGCATCTCGAGGTTGCTGCGCAGCTCGTACGGCGTCACCTGGGCGCGGTACTCGGCCCAGTCCTTGCGCTTGTTCAGCAGCACGAAGTTGAACACCTGCTCGCCCAGCGTCTCGGCGACGAGCTCCGACTCCTCCATCAGCGAGATGGCGCGGTCGAGGCTCGCCGGGAGCGGACTGTACCCGAGGGCGCGGCGCTCGGCGTCGGACAGCGACCAGACGTTGTCCTCGGCCTCGGCGGGGAGCTCGTAGCCCTCCTCGATGCCCTTGAGGCCCGCCGCCAGCAGCAGCGAGTACGCGAGGTAGGGGTTCGCCGCGGAGTCGAGAGCGCGGTACTCGATGCGGGAGGACTGGCCCTTGTTCGGCTTGTACAGCGGCACCCGCACGAGCGCGGAGCGGTTGTTGTGGCCCCACGAGACGTAGCTCGGTGCCTCGTCGCCGCCCCAGAGGCGCTTGTACGAGTTGACGAACTGGTTCGTCACCGCGGTGATCTCGGGAGCGTGCCTGAGCAGACCGGCGATGAACTGGCGGCCGAGCTTCGAGAGCTGGTACTCCGCGCCCTGCTCGTAGAACACGTTGACGTCGCCCTCGAAGAGCGAGAGGTGGGTGTGCATGCCCGAACCGGGGTGACCGGAGAGGGGCTTGGGCATGAAGGTCGCGTAGACGCCCTGCTCGATCGCCACCTCCTTGATGACCGTGCGGAAGGTCATGATGTTGTCGGCCGTGGTGAGCGCGTCCGCGTAGCGGAGGTCGATCTCGTTCTGACCGGGGCCCGCCTCGTGGTGGCTGAACTCGACCGAGATGCCGAGGTCCTCGAGCATGCGGACCGAGCGGCGACGGAAGTCGTGCGCCGTGCCCCCGGGGACGTTGTCGAAGTAGCCGGCCGAGTCGACGGGCTCGGGACCCTCGGCGCCGAACGTCGACGACTTGAGCAGGTAGAACTCGATCTCGGGGTGCGTGTAGAACGTGAACCCGCGCTCGGCGGCCTTCGCGAGGGTGCGCTTGAGCACGTTGCGCGGGTCGGCGACCGCGGGCTGCCCGTCGGGAGTCGTGATGTCGCAGAACATCCGCGCGGTCGGGTCGATCTCGCCGCGCCACGGGAGGATCTGGAAGGTCGACGGATCCGGGTGCGCCAGGACGTCGGCCTCGAAGGAGCGGGTGAGGCCCTCGATCGCGGAGCCGTCGAAGCCGAGGCCCTCGGCGAAAGCGCCCTCGACCTCGGCCGGCGCGATGGCGACCGACTTGAGCGTGCCGACGACGTCGGTGAACCAGAGGCGAACGAATTTGATCCCTCGCTCTTCGATCGTGCGAAGAACGAAGTCCCGTTGCTTGTCCATCAAGGCCCTTCCTGTTTCGCCCCTAAGGCTAGTGGCTCCGCGCCGGGTGCGGCGGAGGGCTCCCCCTGCTCGCGCGCCGGTCCGCACCTAGACTTGCTGCCATGTCAGCGCAGCCCGTGAAACGCGTTCGAACCCGCCACTTCCAGAACGCGAAGGACTCGGGGGTGCGGATCACCGGACTGACGAGCTACGACCAGCTGACCGCCCGCATCTTCGACGAGGCGGGCATCGACTTCCTGCTCGTGGGCGACTCCGCCGGCAACAACGTGCTGGGCTACGACACCACGCTGCCCGTCACCGTCGACGAGCTGATCCCCTTCGCACGAGCCGTCGCCGGGGCGGTGGAGCGCGCCTTCGTCGTCGCCGACATGCCGTTCGGCTCCTACGAGTCGGGCCCCGACGACGCGCTGCACACCGCGTTCCGCTTCATGAAGGAGACGCACGCGCACGCCGTGAAGCTCGAGGGCGGAGTGCGCTCCTCCGAGCAGATCCGGCGGATCGTCGACGCCGGCATCCCGGTGATGGCCCACATCGGCTTCACTCCGCAGAGCGAGCACGGGCTCGGCGGCCACATCGTCCAGGGCCGTGGCGACGGACTCGAGCAGCTCCTCGCCGACGCGCGGGCCGTGCAGGAGGCGGGAGCGTTCGCCGTCGTGCTCGAGATGGTCCCCAGCGACGCCGCCCGCCAGGTGACCGAGGAGCTGCGCATCCCGACCATCGGCGTCGGCGCCGGCCCGCACGTCGACGGGCAGCTGCTCGTCTGGACCGACTTCGCCGGCTTCACGACCGGCCGCGTCCCCCGCTTCGTCAAGCAGTACGCCGACCTCCGCGGGGTGCTGACCGGAGCCGTCACGGCCTACCGCGACGACGTCGAGTCGGGCGCGTACCCCGCACCCGAGCACAGCTACGAGTAGAGCTCAGCGGTCCTCGGCCGCGTCCTCCTCGGCCCACTTGCGGCTGTTCTCGTGCAGCTTCTCGAGCGCGTGCTCCGCCTCCTGCCGAGACGAGAAGGGCCCCACACGGTCGACGGAGGGGGACACGAACCCCTGCTCCACCGCGCCGGACTTGAGGTTGTACCACCAGGAGTTCGCATCACCGTCAGACATGCGGCCGATCCTACGCGGCACCGCGGCCGCGGGTCCCGCCCCCGTTCCGACCGGTCCCGCTTCGCTAGCATGACCCCTATGACTGCTGCGACGACCGCCATCGGAATCGACATCGGGGGGACCGGCATCAAGGGGGCGCTCGTCGACCTCGCGGAGGGGACGCTCCTCAGTGACCGGATGAAGGTCCCGACGCCCGAGGGCGGGCGCCCGAAGGACATCGTCGCGACGGTGCAGCAGATCCTCGCAACGATCCCCGGCGCCGCCCCCGGGACGCCGGTCGGGATCTGCTTCCCCGCCGCTGTGGTGCACGGCCGGACGATGTCGGCGGCGAACGTCTCGGACGAGTGGATCGGCCTCGAGGCCGAGAAGCTGTTCGAGGACGCGATCGGCCGCGACATCTTCTTCGTCAACGACGCCGACGCCGCCGGCTACGCGGAGTCGCGGTTCGGCGCCGCGAAGGACAAGAAAGGTCTGGTCCTCATGACCACCCTCG
This sequence comes from Rathayibacter sp. VKM Ac-2803, assembly GCF_009807175.1. Taxonomy (NCBI): domain Bacteria; kingdom Bacillati; phylum Actinomycetota; class Actinomycetes; order Micrococcales; family Microbacteriaceae; genus Rathayibacter; species Rathayibacter sp. VKM Ac-2803. The sequence goes on from NZ_WUCD01000001.1 coordinate 2,568,291, forward strand.
GCACCGGCATCGGCACCGCGCAGATCTACGACGGTGTCCTCATCCCCAACGCCGAGCTCGGCCACCTCGAGATCCACGGCGGCGACTACGAGAAGAAGGCGTCGTTCGCCGCGAAGGAGCGCGACGACCTCGACTACAAGCACTGGGCGAAGCGCCTCCAGCGCTACTACTCCCACCTCGAGGCCCTGCTCTGGCCCGACCTGATCATCGTCGGCGGAGGCGTCTCGAAGCACCACGAGGAGTTCCTCCCCCTCCTCGACCTCCGCACCCCCATCGTCCCCGCCACCCTCCGCAACAACGCCGGCATCCTCGGCGCCGCGGCCCTCGCGGGCGGCGGCGTGCGACGCTGAGCCGTTCGCTGCGGTGGTCCCCGCCTGCCGCAGCCGCAGTCGACTCGATCAGTCGGTAGCGCTCCATGGAGCGTCCTGCGTCCGGCTACGACGAAACGCTGACACGCGTTTCGCCTGTTCGGCTGTTCTCATACCGCGGCGGTCCCCGCCCGCCGCGGCGCGGTCGGCTCGGTCAGGTGGTTGCGATCCGCAGAGCGTCCCGCGTCCGGCTACGACGAAACGCTGACACGCGTTTCGCCTGTTCGGCTGTTCTCATACCGCGGCGGTCCCCGCCCGCCGCGGCGCGGTCGGCTCGGTCAGGTGGTTGCGATCCGCAGAGCGTCCCGCGTCCGGCTACGACGAAACGCTGACACGCGTTTCGCCTGTTCGCCTCGCGGAGGGTGGCTGGTCTGAAGGTCAGCTCGCTGGGCGGGGCTGCTTCGCGGCTCGAAGCTGAGGGAGACGACCCCTGGCGCTGCCGTCCCTGCTGGTCGAGTAGCCCCGGAGCGGCGTATCGAGACCCACCCGCGCCAGCAGATCAGCCTTTCGTTCCTGTCTTCTGAAGCTGGTGGATCTCGATACGCCCGCTGCGCGGGCTACTCGATCAGCGGGCTACGAGACCGCGTGGTCCGCTCCCCCGTGAGGCGCTGCTCTCAGCCCGATCCTCCTGAGCGCCGCCCGCAGGGAGTCGACGGCGCAGCCGAGCCATTCTGCACACCCACCCGACGCCCTTCTCAGCGGTGCAAGGGCGATCGTGCGGCAGCACGGCCGAGGCGAGTCGGGAAAACGCGTGTCAGCGTTTTGCCGGAGCCGGACGCACGACGCTCTGCGGAACGCGACCATCTGAAAGGGCCGACCGCGCCGCGGCGGGCGGGGACCGCCGCGGAAGAAGACGCAGCCGGCCCCGAAGCGCACAGAAGCCCGCTGCGCGAATGCGCAACGGGCTTCTGTGGGCGAAGGGGTCGGCTGTTACGCCGGGTTCTGTTCACGCCGCGCCTCTCGGCGGGCGCTGGACGGCCATCTCTCTCGGAGTCACGTTGCCGTGACCCTCCAGCGGTCTACCCGAGGACCCGACGAGCAGCCGCATCGTCCTCTGTCTGACCTTGCTCCGGGCGAGGTTTACCGAGCGAGCCGGATCACTCCGGCCCCTGGTGGTCTCTTACACCACCGTTTCACCCTTACCGCGGGCGTGAGCCCGTGGCGGTCTGCTTTCTGTGGCACTGTCTCGCGGGTCGCCCCGGGTGGGTGTTACCCACCGCCCTGCTCTGCGGAGCCCGGACGTTCCTCGGCGCCGGGGCTCTCGCTCCGGCGACGCGACCGTCTTGCCGGCCCGTTCGCGGACCCAGTGTACGGCTCCGGTCAGGCCAGAGTCGACTCGTCGCCGCGCACGAGGATGCACTGGCTGTCGGGGCAGAGCACGACGTCGTCGGGGGCCGAGGCGCGGATCCAGGAGAGGTCGGACTCGGTGAGGGCCACGCCGCTGCCCTCGGAGACCTTGCCGCGGAGCAGGGCGGCGCCCATGCCGTAGCGGGCGCGCTGCTTCTCGTAGAGCTCGACGAGGTCCTCGGGGAGGGTGGCGACGAGGGAGGCGCGGTCGCGGGCGAGCGCCTCCTGCTTGTCGGCCAGCTTCGCGGCCTGCGCGTCGCGTTCCTCGGCGAGCGTCTGCAGGGCGGCGACGACCTCGTCGCGCTCGGCCTGAGCGGCGGCGACCTCGGCCTCGATGCCCTCGATGCGCTCCATGAGGGTGAGCTCGATGTCCTCCAGGTCGCCGCGGCGCTTGACCAGGGAGGTGATCTCGCCCTCGAGCGCGGCGATGTCCTTCGAGGACGACGCGGTCTGCAGTCGCTCGCGGTCGCGGGCGAGGCGCTTCTCGACGACGGTGACGTCGGACTCGATGCGGCCGAGCTCGGTGCGGACGTCCTCGACCCGGCCCACGTGCTCGGCGAGGGTCCGGCGGGTCTGAGCGTCGCGAGCCTGCATCGCCTGGATCTTCGCGATCTGCGGCAGGGTCGCGATCGCGTGGCGCAGCTGGGCGCCTCGCGTGTCGAGACTCTGCAGGGTCAGGAGCTCGCGCTGGTCTGCGGGGCTGGCTTTCACGTCGCGGTCCTCGTTCCCGGCATGCAAGGGTGGCGTGCCGCGTCCATTCTCCCGTGCCGACCGGCGGCTAGTGGACGATCGCGAAATCCCAGGGGTCGGTGCGGGTCTCGCTGACGGCGACGGAGACGGTGGGCAGGGCCTCCCGCAGCTCCGACGCCGCCACCTCGAGCCACAGCCATTCGCTGGCCCAGTGCGAGACGTCGATGAGGGCGGGGCCGGTGCCGTGCAGGGCCTTCTCGCGCGCCTCCGACGCCGGGTGGTGCCGCAGGTCGGCGGTCACGTAGACATCGCTGGTCCGGACGGCGGGCTCCCCGAGCAGTGAGTCCCCCGCGCCTCCGCAGAGCGAGACGCGACGGACGGGCGCGTCGTAGCCTCCGGCGACGCGCACTCCCCCGGCGGTGGCGGGCAGCAGATCGGCGACGGCGCGGGCGAGGCGACCCAGCGTCACTTCCTCCGGGAGGTCGCCGACGCGGCCGAGACCGACGGACGGGTCCGCTCCGGGGACGATCGGGGTGGTGCCGGTGAGCCCGAGCCGCGTCGCGATGACGTCGGAGACGCCGTCGGCGACGATGTCCGCGTTCGTGTGCGCGGAGACGAGGGCGCAGCCGCCCCGGATCAGATCGGCGAGCAGGCGGCCCTTGTAGCCGTCCTCGGCGATCGAGGTCACTCCGCGCAGGAGCAGCGGGTGGTGCGCGATCAGCAGCTGGTGACCTCCGGCGATCGCCTCGGCGACGGTGTCGGAGACGACGTCGACGGTGAGCAGGATCCGCTCGACGGAGGCGTCGGGGTCTCCGGTGACGAGGCCAGGAGCATCCCACCCCTCCGCCGCCTTTTCGGGCCAGAGTCGGTCGATGACGGCGTGGACGTCGCGCAGGCTGGTCATGAGACCAGGGTAGGGGTCGGCCTCAGCGCGCGTGATCCGACTCGACGTCGCGGATCTCGGCGTCGGCCGCGGAGGCCTCCTCGTCGAGGTCTGCGGCGAGGTAGTCGTCGGAGTCGGGCAGGACGACGGTGATGCCGGCGTACTGCTCGACGGCCAGCTCGCCACGCACTCCGGAGGCGGCCAGCACGTGGCCGCCGATCGCCCCGGTCGTGTCGACGAAGTGCGTGTGGAGCCCCGCGACGCTGATGCCCTGGAAGGGCTTCGGGCCGATGAAGCCGACCAGGGTTCCCTCGACTGCGGTCAGGTGCATCTCTCGCTGGTCGTGCATCGCGTCGGCGAGGCGGAGGTACGGCTTGATCTGGGCGATCGGCTGTCGGAGAGTCAGGCTCTCGAAGCGGCCCCGGACGCGGACGCCGACGAAGACGTTCGGGCTCGGGACGGCGCTCCGCACCGCCCCCAGGAGGGCGTCGAGCGAGTCGATCCCGTCGAGCGTCGACGAGGAGCTGGGCGTGAAGCGGGCGAGCTCGGCGAAGGCGATCGTGTCCTCCGGCTCGAGGACCCGGACGGAGCCGTCGCCCCGGAACAGACGGTGGACGCCGTCGAGCACGACGAGCTCGCCGTCCATGTGGTCGCCGCAGCCCAGACCGAAGTCTCCGGCGCGGTCGGCCTCCGACCGGGAGACGACTCCGTCGAACAGACCCGCGAGCAGCGCGTCGACGATCGAGAACTGGGTGATGAGGCCGCGCGGGGCGGTCGGGTTCGGCATGGTCACAGTCTGGCCGAGGGCCGTGCGGCGGCCGTGGCCCCTCTTCGGCCCGTCGACCTCGTGCAGAGCGGCGGCTGGGACCGTCTGCGTTAACCAGAAGAAGCCGCCCTGAGGCGGCTTCTTCTCTTTTGGTGGATCCGAGGGGATTCGAACCCCTGACCCCCTGCATGCCATGCAGGTGCGCTACCAGCTGCGCCACGGACCCTTGGTGCGCTTCTCGAACAGGAGATGCAGACCGTGGGGCCTGCTCCTCCGCCCGGCGGAAGCAACTCGAATAAACTACAACACGAAATGCGTGAGGAGAAATCGGGTGCCGACGCCGGGCGTGTTCGTCAGGACGAGGACGCTGCGGTGTCGACCGCGAGGGGGCTGTCGACCGCGGGGCCGTCGACAGTGAACGGGACTGTCGGGCAGTCCTTCCAGAGGCGCTCGAGCGAGTAGTACATGCGGTCCTCCTCGTGGAAGACGTGCACGACGAGGTCGCCGAAGTCGAGGAGGATCCAGCGGCCCTCGGCGCGGCCCTCGCGGCGCAGGAGCTTGGCGCCCGAGTCGTTCAGGCGGTCCTCGACCTCGTTCGCGATCGCGACGACGTTGCGCTCGGAGCGGCCGGTGACGAGGAAGAAGATGTCGACGAGCGGGAGCGGACCGGACACGTCGAGCGCGACCAGATCCTCCCCGCCCTTGGAGTCGGCGGCGGTGGCCGCGAGCTGGAGCAGTGCGCGGGCGGAGTCGGTCGCAGTCATGAAGCCTTCAGTGTCGGTGGTGGGTCAGAAGATGTTGAGGACGAAGCCGCCGATGAACAGCGCGATCGAGGCCACGAGGAGGACGGCCGCCGTGATGGCGAGCACGACGGGGGTGCTGATCCCGCTGCGCTTCTGCGGCGCGATCATCGCCGTGCCGGCGGCGTGCGTCGAGACGGCGCTCGAGGCCCGCACGGGCTCCGAGTCGGCGGCGGGCTGCTCCCGGTCGATGCGGTCGACATAGCGATCGACGTCCGGGGAGTCGTAGAGGTTGGGGTGCTGGCCGGTCGAGCCGAGGCTGCGCGGGAGGTCGAACGATCCGGTGACGAGCACCTCGCCGGTGTCGGCCTTCGTCTCGCCCGAGGTCGGCAGGATGAGCGCGTTCGTCGTCGTCACCGCGCCGGTCGAAGCCACACCGCTCGCGATGAGCGAGTCGAACGAGGCGTCGACCTCCTCCTTCGACTTGCTGTCGAGCTCGTCGGTGATGGCCAGGTGCTCGATCGGCGGGTGGAAGCTGCCGGTGATCTCGGTGGCCTTCTCGTCGGCGATGTCGAGGGATCCGCCGACGGTGGCGAACAGGGCGGTGTTGAGCTTGGGCTGCTCGGCGACGGCGACCTCGCCGGTGGCGGGCAGAGTCGAGGCGCGGCCGAGGGCGCGCGACACCTCCGACTCCTCCTCGCGGTCAGGCTCCGCGGGCTCCCCCTCGGCGACGAGCGGCGCGGGATCGTCGACGGGTGTCGCGGCGACCTGCTCGGCCTGCTGCTGGGCCAGGAGGGCGCGGAGCTCGCGACGCGTGAGGGGGCGCTCACCGTCGGGCGTGACGACGTCGATCGAGGACGTGCGCAGCTCGGGCTCGCTCGCGGGGGTCGGCGCGACGGGGTCGATGCGGATCGTCTGCGTCGGCGTGAGCACCGGCATCTCACCGGCGGCCGTCACGGAGGCGGTCGCGGCTCGTCGGGACGTGGTCGGCACGGCGGCGGGAGCGGCACCGGCCTCGCGTCGCTCGCGCTCGCGGATCTCGCGCCGGGTGAGCGGCTTCTCCTCGGGCTGAACTGTCATGACGTACTCCGATACAGGTGGTGCTTCGAGATGTACTGGACGACACCATCGGGAACCAGATACCAGACCGGATGACCCCGGTTCACGCGGCTCCGACAGTCCGTCGAGGAAATCGCTAGCGCCGGAATTTCCAACAAGGATACGTCCTGGGCCGGTAAACCCGAAACGTTGAGCACGTGACCCGGGCGGCTCACCGCGACGAAGTGGGCCAGCTCCCACAGCTCGTCGTAGTCCTTCCAGCTGAGGATCTGCGCGACCGCGTCGGCTCCCGTGATGAAGAACAGCTCGGCATCGGGGTGCGCGGCGTGGATGTCGCGCAGGGTGTCGATCGTGTAGGTGGTGCCGATCCGGTCGACGTCGACCCGGCTCACGGTGAAGCGGGGATTCGAGGCGGTGGCGATGACCGTCATCAGGTAGCGGTGCTCGGCCGAGGTCACCGTCTTCTTGTGCCAGGGCTGCCCGGTCGGCACGAAGACGACCTCGTCGAGGTCGAACGACTGCGCCACCTCGGAGGCGGCGACCAGGTGGCCGTGGTGGATCGGGTCGAACGTGCCGCCCATCACACCGATGCGGGGACGTCGCGGGTCTCCGCTGACGGCGGACGTCACGATCGCGGCGCCTCCGGACTAGTGGCCGTGGCCGTGCTGGTCGTGGGAGGAGCCCGCCGTCTTGTGCGAGTGGCGGTTCGCGACGTCGCGGTAGCTCCAGGTGACGAAGCCGAGCGCCGTGAAGGCCACGGCCGCGATCAGGCCGAAGACGATGGCCGGGAACGGCAGCTCCACGTGCGTGGAGGCTTCTGCGAGGACGGTCGTCGCCAGGGACATGCGGTGCTCCTTGAGGGTCGGGACGCCCCGAGGGGCTTTGTCGAGTCTAGCCCGCCGCTGCCGGGAGCTAGGCGCGGACCTGCCCGGCGCCGCGCAGGAGCCACTTCGTGCTCGTCAGCTCGGGCAGACCCATCGGGCCCCGGGCGTGCAGCTTCTGGGTCGAGATGCCGACCTCGGCGCCGAAGCCGAACTCGCCTCCGTCGGTGAAGCGCGTCGAGGCGTTCACCATGACGACCGCGGAGTCGACCTCGGCGAGGAACCGCTCGGCACTGCGGAGGTCCTCGGTGACGATCGACTCGGTGTGGTGCGTCGAGTACCGCGCGATGTGGTCCATCGCGGCGTCGAGGTCGTCGACCACCGCCACCGCGATGTCGAGCGAGTAGTACTCGGCCGACCAGTCCTCCTCCGTCGCCTCGACGGCGTCGGCGAAGAGCGCGCGGACGCGCTCGTCGCCGTGCACGGTCACTCCGGCCTCGGCGAGACGACCCAGCACCGGCGGCAGGAGGCGTGCGGCGGCGTCGCGGTGCACGAGGAGGGTCTCGAGCGCGTTGCAGGTGCTCGGGCGCTGGGTCTTGGCGTTGTGCACGATGTCGACGGCCCACTGCTCGTCGGCGCTCGCGTCGAGGAAGACGTGGACGACTCCCGCACCGGTCTCGATGACCGGCACGGTCGACTCCGTCACCACCGACTCGATGAGGCCCGCGCTCCCCCGCGGCACGAGGACGTCGACGTAGCCGCGCGCGCGCATCAGCGCCTTCGCGCCCTCGCGGCCGTGGTCGTCGACGGTCTGGATCAGCTCGGCCGGGAGACCGACGGAGGCGACGGCCTCCTGCAGCAGCTCCACGAGGATGCGGTTGGTGTTCTCTGCCGCGCTGCCACCGCGGAGGATCACGGCGTTGCCGCTCTTGAGCGCGAGCGCCGCGATGTCGATCGTGACGTTCGGACGGGCCTCGTAGATCGCTCCGACGACGCCGAAGGGCACCCGCACCTGGGTCAGCGAGGCGCCGTTGGGCAGCAGGGAGCCGCGGACGGTCTGCCCGACGGGATCGACCAGGCCGGCGACCGCGAGGACGGCGTCGGCGAGCGAGCCGAGGCGCGCCTCGTCGAGTCGGAGCCTGTCCTGGAGGCCTGCGCTCATGCCGTTCTCGCGACCGTTCGCGAGGTCGAGCTCGTTGGCGGGAACGATGCGCGCGGCGCCGGCGCGGACCGCCTCGGCGATCGCGAGGAGCGCGCGGTTCTTGAGGTCTGTGGTCGCGCTGCGAAGCGAGCGGGAGGCCGTGCGGGAGGCGGCGAACCGCTCGGTCAGTGCGTCGCTGCGCTCGAGGGTGGTCTGCGGCATCCGGCCAGTGTATTCGGTGGCGCGGGCGGGCGGCGGGGGTGCAGCCGGGCCGGGTGGAGATGCGATCTGCAGGAGCTGACGCGGAATGCGGGGGAATCTGCGCGGAGGAGGGAGCATTTCGGCCCCGTGGCCTGCAGACCGCACCATCGCCTGCAGATCGCACCGTCACCGAGACGGAGATCGGGCTCCTGCAGATCGTGCAGGAGCCCGATCGGGTCAGTCCTCGACGGGGTCGCCCTCGTCGGCGACTCGCCAGACGCCGCCGAGGCGCTCGCGCTCGAGGTCGGCACGGGCGGCCGCCTTGGCGTCCATCCGCTCGAAGTAGTCCTCGCGGCGCTCGTTGCGGGTCTTGCGCTGGTTCTCGTCGAGGCGGATGTCCGTCCCGCGCGGGGCGGTGATCAGCTCGGCGGTCGAGGTGAGCGTGGGCTCCCAGTCGAAGACGACTCCGTCGCCGCGGCCGATGACCACGGTGGAGCCGGCGACGGCACCCGCCGAGAAGAGGCCGTTCTCGACGCCCAGCTTCGCGAGACGATCGGCGAGGAAGCCCACCGCCTCGTCGTTGGTGAAGTCGGTCTGGGCGACCCAGCGCACCGGCTTCGTGCCGAGGACTCGGTAGATGTTGCCGTAGGAGCCGCCCTCGACGCGGATCTCGAAGTCCTTCTCGTCGACGGCGCGCGGGCGGATGGTGATCCGCTCGACCTTGGGCACGGCTGCGAGCTCGAGGCGGTGCTGCTCGACGATCTCGCCGAGGGCGAAGGTGAGCTGGCGGAGGCCGGCGTGGCTGACCGCGGAGATCTCGAACACGCGGTAGCCGCGGGCCTCGAGATCGGCGCGGACGAAGGCCGCGAGCTCCTTCGCCTCGGGGACGTCGACCTTGTTGAGCGCGATGAGCTGCGGGCGCTCCACGAGCGGCACCTGGCCGTCGCCGACCGGGTACGCGGCGAGCTCACCGAGGATGACGTCGAGATCGGTCAGCGGGTCGCGGCCGGGCTCGAGGGTGGCGCAGTCGAGGACGTGCACGAGGGCGGTGCAGCGCTCGACGTGGCGGAGGAACTCGAGACCGAGGCCCTTGCCCTCGCTGGCGCCCTCGATCAGCCCGGGGACGTCGGCGACGGTGTAGCGCGACTCCCCCGCCTGGACCACGCCGAGGTTGGGGGCGAGCGTCGTGAAGGGGTAGTCGGCGATCTTGGGCTTCGCGGCCGAGATGGCGGCGACGAGGCTCGACTTGCCGGCGGAGGGGAAGCCCACCAGGGCGACGTCGGCGACCGTCTTCAGCTCGAGGACGACGTCGCCCTCCCAGCCGGGGGTGCCGAGCAGCGCGAATCCGGGGGCCTTGCGCTTGGTGGTCGCGAGCGACGCGTTGCCGAGGCCGCCCTGGCCTCCGGGAGCGATGACGTAGCGCAGCCCGGGCTCGTCCATGTCGATGAGCTCTTCGCCGTCGGGCGACTTGACCACGGTGCCCAGCGGGACGGGCAGCTCGAGGAGCTCGCCGTTGCCGCCTGCGCGGTGGTCGCCCATGCCGGGGCCGCCGTTGTCGGAGGAGCGGTGGGGGTGGCGGTGGTAGGCGAGCAGCGTGGTGGTCTGCGGGTCGGCGACGAGGACGATGTCGCCTCCGTGACCGCCGTTGCCGCCGTCGGGACCGGCCAGCGGTTTGAACTTCTCGCGACGGACGGAGACGCAGCCGTTCCCGCCGTGGCCGGCACGCAGATGCAGCGTGACGTTGTCGACGAAGGTGACCATGAGTGAGATTTCCGTCCGATGTGTAGTGGAGGCTCCGGAGTGCCGGATGCCGGTGTGCGGGGCGGTACAACGCGCAAGGGGCGAGCCGAAGCCCGCCCCTTGCGTCCTGAGCCTGTCCGGCCGAGGTGTCTGACCCTGGAGGTGGACCTAGAGGGCCGCCGCCACGATGTTGACGACCTTGCGGCCGCCCTTGGTGCCGAACTCGACCGCACCGGCCGACAGGGCGAACAGGGTGTCGTCGCCACCGCGTCCGACGTTCGCGCCGGGGTGGAAGTGGGTGCCGCGCTGGCGGACGATGATCTCGCCCGCGTTGACGACCTGACCGCCGAAGCGCTTCACGCCGAGACGCTGCGCGTTCGAGTCGCGCCCGTTGCGAGTGGAGCTCGCGCCCTTCTTGTGTGCCATTTCTCATCTCCTCGAGACCGGGGGGCCGCAGCCCCGTGCTGATTCCCTGCGGCGATGGCTCGCGGTGCAGGTCAGCTGATGTGCCGGAGGGCCGGATCAGCCCGTCGGCAGGGTTACTTGATGCCCGTGACCTTGACGCGCGTGAGGTCCTGACGGTGCCCCTGGCGCTTCTTGTAGCCGGTCTTGTTCTTGAACTTCTGGATGATGATCTTCGGACCGCGGAGATCCTCGAGCACCTCGGCGGTGACCGAGACGCCCGCGAGGGACGCGGCGTCCGAGGTGATCGACTCTCCGTCGACGAGGAGCACGGCAGGAAGCTGCACGGTGCTGCCCTTGCCGGCCTTGATGCGGTCCATCGTCACGATGGTGCCGATCTCGACCTTCTCCTGCCGACCGCCGGCGCGCACAACTGCGTAAACCACTTCTCGTACCTGTTTCTCGTCTGGACGGAGCGAGTGCGCCATCCGGGGCTTGTAGGGACGGGGCGGAGCCCCGATCTTCCGGTTCCCGCCTCGAGGACGATGCGAGGGAACCGGTACCGCGGCTCACCGTCCCGGAGGAGGCGAGCGACAGCGGAAATCTGCGTGAGCACATGGATCGCGCCACACCAACAGTCAAGAGTACGGGATACGGGGCCACCGGTCAAACGCTCCGGTACCGCCCGACCCACGGCGACGAGGCACCGGAGGCGCAGTGCACCGACCGACCCCGTCGTCCTGTACCGACGACTCCGCCACGTTAGTCGAGCAGGAGCGGCTGACGGCCGCGGCACGCCGCCTACGATCGACGGATGGCGATCCTCCTCGACGCGGCGCGCTGGCCGGCGCACGGCCGGCTCTGGGCGCACCTCGTCAGCGACGCCTCCCTCGACGAGCTGCACGCGTTCGCGCGTCGCGCAGGGGTCCCCGAGCGCAGCTTCGACCTCGATCACTACGACGTCCCGGAGGAGCGCCGGGCGGAGCTCCTCGAGGCGGGCGCGGTCGCGGTGACCGCCCGCGAGCTGGTGGTGCGGCTGCGCGACAGCGGGCTGCGGGTGAAGGGCCGGGACCGCGACACGGAGAGGGCCCGGCGCCGGCTCTCGCCGGGCACCGGGCCCCACTGACCATCGGAGGACGGGCTACTGCTGCTCTGCGCGCCGAGGGGTCTGCTCCGGGATGACCGCGACGCCCGTGAGGGCCGCCGTCGTCACGCGGCGGCTCTTCGCCCGGCCCTGGCCGGGCTGCTTGGGCGCAGGGAGGGCGTCGAGGACGGAGTCGAGCAGGTGCTCGGCGACCTCGCTGCGCACGCGGCGCTCCACCGCGGGCGGAGCGGGCGGGATCGGGATGTCGAGGATCGGCACCGCCGGGGCGGCCTCGACGGGCGCCGGAGCGCTCGCCTCCTCGGTCGGCGCATCGGCCGTCTCGGGGCGCGGCTCGCGGTCGCGGCCACGACGACGACGCTCACCCCGCGCAGGGCGGTCGCCCCGCCGGGAGGAGGTCTCGCGCTCGGACGACTGCTCCTCGGCGACGGCCTCGGGTGCCTCGATGCGGGTCGACTCCTCGGCGGCCTCGTCGACGAGCGCAGCCGCCTCCTCGGCGGCCTGACGGACGGCCGGCGGGTGGATCGTGCTGGCGGCGATCTGCGCGAGGGCGTTCTTGGCGTCGTCGGTGATGGCGTGGGTGCTGACGGCCTTGGGCGCCGAGCCGTTCTGCGCGCCTCCGCTGCCGTTCGAGCGCCGGGACGGTGCCTGGTCGCCGTTCGAGCCGCCACGACGGCGCTCCTGCTGGGGAGGGAGCGTCGAGCGGTGCTTCAGCACCGGGTCGTGGTGCACGATGACGCCGCGGCCGGCGCAGACCTCGCAGTTCTCGCTGAACGTCTCGAGCAGGCCCAGGCCCAGCTTCTTGCGGGTCATCTGCACGAGTCCGAGCGAGGTGACCTCCGCGACCTGGTGCTTCGTGCGGTCGCGGCTGAGGCACTCGACGAGGCGTCGCAGCACGAGGTCGCGGTTGGACTCGAGCACCATGTCGATGAAGTCGACCACGATGATGCCGCCGATGTCGCGCAGGCGCAGCTGTCGGACGATCTCCTCCGCCGCCTCGAGGTTGTTCTTGGTGACGGTCTCCTCGAGGTTGCCGCCCGAGCCGACGAACTTGCCCGTGTTGACGTCGACGACGGTCATGGCCTCGGTGCGGTCGATGACCAGAGAGCCGCCGCTGGGCAGCCACACCTTGCGCTCGAGCGCCTTCTCGATCTGCTCGGTGATGCGGAACGCGTCGAACGCGTCCTCCTCGCCGGAGTAGACCTCGACCCGCTCGAGCAGGTCGGGGGCGACCTGGCTGAGGTAGAGCTCGATGGTCTCGCGGGCGTCGTCGCCGGCGATGACCATCTTCTCGAAGTCCTCGTTGAAGACGTCCCGCACGATCTTGATGAGCAGGTCGGGCTCGCTGTGCAGGAGTGCCGGAGCCTGGCCCGACGCGGCCTTCTCGCTGAGCGCCGTCCACTGCGCGGTGAGGCGCTCGACGTCGACGGTGAGCTGCTCCTCGGTGGCGCCCTCGGCCGCCGTGCGCACGATGACGCCGACGTTCTCGGGGAGGACCTCCTTGAGGATCTTCTTCAGGCGTGCTCGCTCGGTGTCGGGGAGCTTGCGCGAGATGCCGTTCATCGAGCCGTTGGGCACGTAGACGAGGTAGCGGCCCGGGAGCGAGATCTGGCTGGTGAGCCGGGCTCCCTTGTGGCCGATCGGGTCCTTCGTCACCTGGACGAGGACGCGGTCGCCGGGCTTCAGGGCGAGCTCGATGCGTCGGGGGCCACCGGCGTTGTTCGCGGCGTCCCAGTCGACCTCGCCGGAGTAGAGGACGGCGTTGCGGCCGCGGCCGATGTCGACGAACGCGGCCTCCATGCTGGGGAGGACGTTCTGCACCCGGCCGAGGTACACGTTGCCGATCAGCGACGCCTCCTGCGAGCGGGCGACGTAGTGCTCGGCGAGGACGCCGTCCTCGAGGACGCCGATGCGGATGCTGTCCTGCTGCGAGCGGACGACCATCACGCGGTCGACGGCCTCGCGGCGAGCGAGGAACTCGGACTCGGTGACGACGGTGCGGCGACGACCGGCGTCACGGCCGTCGCGGCGACGCTGTTTCTTGGCCTCGAGGCGCGTGGAGCCCTTGATGCGCTGCGGCTCGGTGATGAGCTCGGGCTCGCGCTGCTCCCTCTGCTCCCGCGGCTGCCGGACGCGGACGACGGTGTTCTCGGGGTCGTCGACGCCGCCCCGGTCGTTCTCTCCGCTGCGACGGCGCGAGCGGCGGCGGACCGAGCCCTGCTCCTCGGCGGGGGCCTCGCGCTCCTCGCGGACGTCGAGCGGGGCGCCGCGCGGAGGGAGCGGGGTCAGCTCGACGTACGCCGGCAGGTCAGGCGCCTGGAACAGCAGCGACGTGCTCGGGAGGGCCGGACGGACCGACCGCTCCTCCTCCGCCATCGGCGTCTGCGGGAGCGCGTTGAAGAACACGGCGCCCGTCGACGTCGACGGCTCGTCGACGCCGGGCTCGACGGTCTCCTGCACGGTCTGGTCGGTCTCGTCGGTATCGATGATCGTTCCCCCTGTCGCTGGCGCGCTCGAGTCGGTCCGTCGGGAGGCCCGACGGCCACCGAAGAGGCGGCTGATCTTCTTGGCCCCGCTGCGGGGCTCGTCGCGGTCCGGATCGGAACCGCTCGTGCTGTTGTCTTCCACCATCGCTGGTGCACTCCTCGGCCGGGTCGTCCGCCGCGCCTTCTCACCCGGGTGCTCTTCTCGTGCGAGCGGGCCGCCTGGGGCCCGTCGCGAATCCTTCCGCTCCCCCGGTTCCGTCGCTCACGTGGCGCGGACTCTGGGTGCAGCTTCTCTCGGAACTGACTATCCGACACGTGCTCCCCCGCGGTGCGACCGTCGGTCGTCTCGCGGTGGAACGCTGATCCGTCGCGTCCATTCGCGGAACGCTGTCGATCTCCTGTGGCCCGGTACTCGCCCGGTAAACCTTCTTCGCGTCGGTGCGGGGTCTTGCCGACCGACGGATCCGATTATCGCACGCATTCCCAGAGGCGCCGATCCGCCGCGTGCCATAATCCCCCGGTGTCCAGCGATCACGCGGAGTCCCGCGCCCCGAGCAGCCCTCGACCGATCGGATTCGCGGTCCTGCTGATCGTGCTCGGAGCGATCGGATGGACGGCGGCGTTCGCCCTCACGCTCGACAAGTTCGCCGCGCTGACCGACCCGACCGCCGGGCTCGGCTGCGACTTCAGCCTGCTGGTGCAGTGCAGCGCCAACCTGGACTCGCCGCAGGGCGCGATCTTCGGGTTCCCGAATCCGCTGATCGGAGTCGCGGCGTGGATCGCGCCGGTCGTGGTCGGCGCGGGGCTGCTCGCCGGTGCACGCTTCGACCGCTGGTTCTGGGCGCTGTTCAACCTGGGCTTCGTCTTCGCCCTCGGCTTCGTCTGCTGGCTGATCGCGACGAGCGTCTTCGCCCTCGGCACCCTCTGCCCGTGGTGCATGCTCACCTGGGCCGTGGTGATCCCGGCCTTCTGGCTGGTGACGCTGCGCAACCTCCGCGAGGGCGTCTTCCCCGTGCCGGAGCCGGTGCGGCGGTTCGCAGCCGCCGCCTACGGCTGGATCCCGTTCATCACGCTGATCTGCTATCTGGCGATCGCGGTGCTGGCGCAATTCCGTCTGAACGTGCTGTCCTACCTCTGAGGCAGAGCCTCAGAGGTAGGACAGCACGTTCGCATCGCGATAATCCGCGATGCCGCAGTCGGCTACCCGAGGCGGTCGCGGACCGCAGAGCGTCCTAGGAACGACGACGGGAAAGCGCTGAGACGCGCTTTCCCGGATACGCCTCGAGGAGGGCCGGCGATCTGCACGCCTCCAGTACTGATGCGGCGATCGAGCAGCCAAGAGTTGTCGCGGTCGATACGCGGGTACGACAACTTTCGAGGACTGGCCGTTCGGCGACCCGTCCCGCGGGTCGGCCTCCCGCGAGAAGCCAGGAGCTGTCGTAGTCGGTACTCGAGTACGACAGCTCCTGGTCACTCGATCCAGCAGGACAGCCGTGGGCAACCAGCCCGCGCGGTCTGCCTGCGAAGTCGGCGACCACCTGGAAGGCGTATCCGGGAAAGCGCGTCCGAGCGCTTTCCCGTCGCCGAAGGTAGGACGCTCCTTAGAGTGCAACCGCCTCTGGAGGCCGACCGCGGTTTCGCGGATTACCGCGAAACGCGAGGACTCAGCCGAACCAGAGCGCGAGCTCTCTCGACGCGGATTCGGCGGAGTCCGAGCCATGGACGAGGTTCTGCTGGACCTTGAGGCCCCAGTCGCGTCCGAGGTCGCCGCGGATGGTGCCGGGGGCGGCGGTGGTGGGGTCGGTGGTGCCGGCGAGGGAGCGGAAGCCCTCGATGACGCGGTCGCCCGCGATGCGGAGGGCGACGATGGGGCCGCTCTCCATGAACTCGACGAGGGGCTCGTAGAAGGGCTTGCCCTCGTGCTCCGCGTAGTGTGCGGCGAGCAGCTCGCGATCGGCCTCGACGAGCTTGATGTCGACGAGGGAGTAGCCCTTCGCCTCGATGCGGCGGAGGATCTCGCCGGTGAGGTTGCGCGCGACGCCGTCGGGCTTGACGAGGACGAGTGTCTCCTGGATGGCCATGGTTCAGCGGTCTCCTTCGATGGGGTCGGTGGGCCCGGGGGCCGGTGGGCGTCCCTGGGCGTCGAGTCGGGTGCCGGTCACCATGCAGTACGTCCACAGGGCGACGAACGCCGCTCCGATGACGAACATGATCGGGACGAGCAGACCCGTGGCCACGATAACGAACTGGAGCGCCCAGCCGATCCGGAAGCCTACGGGTCGGTTCAGGAGGCCGAGGGTCGCGACCATCGCCAGGCAGAGCACGCCTCCGCCGACGAGCACCACGACCGGGTCGGCGGCCTTCAGCCCGAAGGCGACGAGCGTCGCCAGGAACACGATCACGACCTCGAAGCCGAGCACGATCGATCCGAGGCTCTCCCGGACCGTCCTGCTGCGCCGCGGGCGCCCGGCTCTCACGCGCCGAGCCAGTTCTCGTCGCGGGCGACGGTGATCGTGCGGCCGACGAGGGTGATCGATCCCGTCACGATCAGCGCGCCCTTGTCGGTGCGCGCGGCGAGGAGGCGGCCGGCCGTGAGCGCGCCGTGCGGGTCGTCGGCGACGTGGACCGCCTCCTCCGGGAACACGGTGCGCGCGAGGGCCGCGAGCTCGTCGGCGGGGAGCGCCCTGTCGCTCGGCGCTGTCGTGACGATCAGCTCGTCGACGACCGGGAGCAGGGCCCGCAGGATCCCCTCCGCGTCCTTCTCGGCCAGCACGCCGACGACGGCCGTCACGCGGTCGAAGTCGAAGTAGCGGCCGAGCGCGGCGGTGAGGGAGGCGGCGCCGTGCGGGTTGTGCGCGGCGTCGACGATCGTGCGCGGCGAGAGGCCGACGAGCTGCAGGCGTCCGGGCGAGGTGGCGGCGGCGAAGCCCTCGTCGAGCACGTCGCCGGTGAGCTGCTGCGTGCCTCCGCCCAGGAACGTCTCGACCGCGGCGACCGCGACCGCCGCGTTCTCGGCCTGGTGGTCGCCGAAGAACGGCAGCAGGAGCTGCTCGTACGAGGCGACGAGTCCGCGGACGGACACGAGCTGGCCGCCGACGGCCACGGTCGTCGAGGCGACGTCGAAGTCTGCGCCCTCGAACACGATCGACGACTCGGTGACGGACGCCGCGTCGCGCAGCACCGCCTCCGCCTCGGGGGTCTGCTTCGCCGAGACGACCGAGGCCAGCGGCTTCACGATGCCGGACTTGGTGCGCGCGATCTCCTCGATCGTGGAGCCGAGGCGGTTCATGTGGTCGAGCGCGATCGGCGTGAAGACGGCGACCTGCGCGTCGGCGACGTTCGTCGAGTCCCACTCGCCGCCCATGCCGACCTCGACGACGGCGACGTCGACCGGGGCGTCGGCGAAGGCCGCGAAGGCGAGCACGGTGATCGCCTCGAAGAACGACAGCGGCGCCTCGCCCTGCTCGGCGAGCTCTGCGTCGGTCATCCGGATGTATGGCTCGACGTCGTTCCAGTTCTCGACGAGGCTCTCGTCCGAGATCGGCTCGCCGTCGATGACGATCCGCTCGTTGAAGCGCTCGAGGTGCGGGCTGGTGAACAGCCCGACGCGCAGTCCGTGGGCGCGCAGCAGGCTCTCGATCATGCGGCTGGTCGACGTCTTGCCGTTCGTGCCGGCGATCTGGATGACCGGGTACGCGCGTTGCGGGTCGCCGAGGATCTCGACGGCGCGCCGCGTGGGAGCGAGGCGAGGGCGGACGCTCGCCTCGCCGAGGCGCTCGAGCAGGGTCGCGTAGACGGCGTCGGCCGCCTGGCGACGGCCCTCCTCGTCGAAGAGATCAGACATCGGCGCCCTCGACCTTCTCGATGCGGATGATGGCGGTTCCCGCGGGGCCGAACGCCACAGCGCCCTCTCCGCCCTCGAGCGCCGTGGTGAGCGGAGCGAAGGCGAAGCCGGTCGCGAGGGTCTCCTCGGCGATCCACACGGCGTGAGGCTCGAGCGCCGCGAGGCTCGGCTCGTCGAGCACCACCTCGAGGACGATGCGGTCGCTGACGTCGAGACCGGCGCCCTTGCGCGCGTCCTGCACCGCGCGGATGAGGTCGCGGGCGAGCCCCTCGGCCTCGAGCTCGGGAGTCGTCGCCGTGTCGAGCAGCACGAACCCGCCGCGGGGAAGCAGCGCGATGGCGCGGTCCTCGCCCGCACCGCCGACCTCGAGGGTCAGCTCGTACTCGCCCTCGACCAGCTCGACACCGCCCGCGGTGACGACGCCGTCGGTCTCGCTCCAGTCGCCGGCCTTCGCCGCCCTGATGACGGTCTGGACGCCCTTGCCCAGTCGCGGTCCCGCGGCGCGGGCGTTGACCGAGAGGCGGGAGGTGACGCCGTAGTCGGCGGCGCTGGAGTCGACGAGCGGCACGAGCACGACCTCCTTCACGTTCAGCTCGTCGCGCAGGATCGCCTCGAAGGCGGCGAGCTCGTCGGCCTCGGACACGACCACCGTCAGGCGGGCGAGCGGGAGCCGGACGCGCAGCCCGGCCTGCTTGCGCAGGGAGAGCGCGGTGGACGAGATGGCGCGCACGGCGTCCATCGCGTGCACGAGGGTCTCGTCGACCGGGAACTCGGAGGCGTCGGGCCAGTCGGTCAGGTGCACGCTGCGGCCGCCGGTGAGCCCCTGCCAGATCTCCTCGGAGACCAGCGGGAGCAGAGGCGCGGCGACGCGGCACACCGTCTCGAGCACCGTGTACAGCGTGTCGAAGGCCTCGGATCCGCGACCCTCGTCGTCGACGCCCTGCCAGAAGCGGTCGCGCGAGCGCCGCACGTACCAGTTGGTGAGCACGTCGGCGAAGTCGCGGAGCGCCGCCGCGGCGAGCGTCGAGTCGAGCGCCTCGAGGTGACCGGTGACGGTCTCGATCAGGTCGTGCGTCTTGGCGAGCAGGTAGCGGTCGAGCACGTCCCGTGAGTCGGTGCGCCGGGTCGCGCTGTAGCCCTCGGGCCCGGAGGCGTTGGCGTAGAGCGAGAAGAAGTACCAGGTGTTCCAGAGTGGCAGCAGCACCTGGCGGACGCCCTCGCGGATGCCCTCCTCGGTGACGACGAGGTTGCCTCCGCGCAGCACCGGGCTCGACATCAGGAACCAGCGCATCGCGTCGGAGCCGTCGCGGTCGAACACCTCGGCGACATCGGGGTAGTTGCGCAGCGACTTCGACATCTTCTGGCCGTCGTTGCCGAGGACGATGCCGTGGCTGACGACATTGCGGAACGCGGGCCGATCGAACAGCGCGGTCGAGAGCACGTGCAGCGTGTAGAACCAGCCGCGCGTCTGCCCGATGTACTCGACGATGAAGTCGGCCGGGTTGTGCGAGTCGAACCAGTCGGCGTTCTCGAAGGGGTAGTGCACCTGCGCGAACGGCATGGACCCGGAGTCGAACCAGACGTCGAGGACGTCGCTGATCCGGCGCATGGTCGAGCGGCCGGTCGGGTCGTCCGGGTTCGGCCGGGTGAGCTCGTCGATGAACGGGCGGTGCAGGTCGTCGGGGCGCACGCCGAAGTCGCGCTCGAGCTCGTCCAGCGAGCCGTAGACGTCGATGCGCGGGTACTCGGGGTCGTCGCTCTTCCAGACGGGGATCGGCGAGCCGAAGTAGCGGTTGCGGCTGATCGACCAGTCGCGGGCGCCCGAGAGCCACTTGCCGAACTGGCCGTCCTTGACGTTTCCGGGAACCCAGGTGATCTCCTGGTTGAGCTCCTCCATCCGGTCGCGGATCGCCGTGACGCGGACGAACCAGCTCGAGACGGCCTTGTAGATCAGCGGATTTCGGCAGCGCCAGCAGTGCGGGTACGAGTGCTCGTAGCTCGCCTGGCGGAGCAGGCGGTGCTCGGCGCGCAGGAGCTGCGTCAGCGGCTTGTTCGCCTCGAAGACCTGGAGGCCGGCGACCTCGTCGATCTGCGGCAGGAACCGGCCGCCGTCGTCGACGGAGATGATGACGGGGATGCCCGCCGCCTCGCAGACCTTCTGGTCGTCCTCACCGTAGGCGGGAGCCTGGTGCACGATGCCCGTGCCCTCGCTGGTCGTGACGTAGTCGGCGACGAGGATGCGCCACGCGTTCTGCGTGCCCCAGAGCTCGGTGTCGGCGTAGTGGTCCCAGAGCCGGTCGTAGCTGACGCCCTCGAGCTCGCGGCCGCGGTGCGTGCGGGAGACGGCGGCGAGGGCGTCCTCGGCGGAGGCGTAGCCCAGGTCCTTCGCGTAGGCGCCGACCTGGTCGATCGCGAGGAGGTACTCGGCGGCGAGCTCGCGCTCCTCCGGCTCGCCCTTGCCGTCGGCGGCGCCGTTCGGCCCGGCGGGAACGACCGCGTACTCGATGTCGGGACCGACCGCGAGAGCCAGGTTGGTCGGGAGGGTCCACGGAGTCGTCGTCCACGCGAGCGCGCGCACCGCGGTCAGGCCCAGCGCCTCCGCCGTCTCGCCGACGAGCGGGAAGGTGACGGTGACCGTCTGGTCCTGACGCATCTTGTAGACGTCGTCGTCCATCCGCAGCTCGTGGTTCGACAGCGGGGTCTGGTCGCGCCAGCAGTACGGCAGGACCCGGTAGCCCTCGTAGGCGAGGCCCTTGTCGTAGAGCTGCTTGAACGCCCAGATCACCGATTCCATGAAGGTGGGGTCGAGCGTCTTGTAGTCGTCGTCGAAGTCGACCCAGCGTGCCTGGCGGGTGACGTAGTCCTGCCACTCCCCCGTGTAGCGCAGCACCGACTCCTTCGCCGCGGCGTTGAAGGCGGCGACGCCCATCTCCTCGATCTGCGACTTGTCGGTGATGCCGAGCTGCCGCTCCGCCTCGAGCTCGGCGGGCAGGCCGTGGGTGTCCCAGCCGAAGCGGCGGTGCACCTGCTTGCCGCGCATCGTCTGGAAGCGCGGGAAGACGTCCTTCGCGTAGCCCGTGAGCAGGTGCCCGTAGTGCGGGAGGCCGTTCGCGAACGGCGGGCCGTCGTAGAACACCCACTCGGGGGCGCCCTCGCGCGCGCGGATCGACTCCTGGAAGGTGTCGTCGGCCTTCCAGTGCGCGAGGACCCGCTCCTCGATCTCGGGGAAGCGCGGCGACGCGCTCACTCCGCGCCCGAAGGCGGAGTCTCGGCGGGCGGGCGGGGTCAGCGGATAGCTCACGTGCGGTCTCCTGGCAATGATGCTGGTCTGCACGAGGACGGCCCGCCCGGATATTCCTGCCCGGGCCGGGTCGCGGTACCACCTCGCTTGGTCCGCTCAGCTGACGCTGGTCGTTCCCACTCGATCGGCTGTCACGGGCCGTACCCGTCCGGTTCTACCGGGCTCGGGCCGGGGCCCTCGCCGTTCTTCCGGAGACTCGCCGGTGATGGCCGGGTCGATGTCGTCCACCCGATATCGTAGCGCGTCGGCGGAGGCGGGGCAGGAGCGGTCATGGCGGGCACAGCAGCACGAGGACGGCCCCGCGCGTCGTCGCGATCGATGCTCGAGGACGCGGCCCTCGACCTCTTCGTCGAGCAGAGCTACGCGGGCACGACGGTCGAGCAGATCGCCCAGCGTGCCGGAGTCTCGCGCAACACCTTCTTCAACTACTTCGAGTCCAAGAGCGACGTCTTCTGGGTGCTCGTCGACGACCGTCTCGCCGAACTGCCGGAGGCGCTCGCCGCGGCCGATCCCGAGCTGCCCGCCATGGAGGCGCTCCGTTCCGCCCTGCTCGCGGTCGGCTCGGGATTCGGGCCGTCGACGGTGCCCTGGGCGCTCACCCAGTCCGAGCTCATCGGCAGTGTGCACGAGCTCCAGGCGTCCGCTCTCTCGCGGCTCGTGCGGCAGGCCGCCGTGGTCGCCGCGTTCGTCGAGCGGCGCTCCGCGCATCCGCTGCCCTCGCACGTCACCCGGGCCGTCGCCTACGCGAGCGTCGGAGCCGCCGTCGCCGCCGTGCAGGCCTGGGCCGCCGCCGGGCCCACACGGGGCGAGCTGGTGCCCTACCTCGACGAGGCGCTCGACCCGGTCTGCGCGGGCTTCTCCCCCGTCGTGGACGCCGCGCTCCCCCGGTAGAATCGGGGCGGCCGTCGAGCGATCCTGCTCCAGCGCCCCCATCCAGGCATCATCACCACCGACACGGTGCCGCCCATATCGAACCGGAGAACCATGACTTCCGCCGAGCACCTCCCCGCCAAGCCCGCCCTCGAGGGGCTCGAGAGCAAGTGGGGCCTCGTCTGGCAGACCGACGGGACCTACCGGTTCGACCGCACCGGGCTCACCCGCGACGACGTCTACTCGATCGACACCCCGCCGCCCACCGCCTCGGGCTCGCTGCACATCGGCCACGTCTTCTCGTACACGCACACCGACGTCGTCGCCCGGTTCCAGCGCATGCGCGGCCGGAGCGTCTTCTACCCGATGGGCTGGGACGACAACGGACTGCCGACCGAGCGCCGGGTGCAGAACTACTACGGGGTGCGCTGCGACCCGACCCTGCCCTACGAGGCCGGCTTCACGCCTCCGTTCGAGGGCGGCGACAACAAGAGCAGCAAGGCGGCCGATCAGAAGCCGATCTCGCGCCGCAACTTCATCGAGCTGTGCGAGCGGCTGACCGTCGAGGACGAGAAGCAGTTCGAGGACCTCTGGCGCACCCTCGGCCTCTCGGTCGACTGGACGCAGAGCTACCGCACCATCGGCGAGGAGTCGCAGGCCGCCTCGCAGCGCGCCTTCCTGCGCAACCTCGCCCGCGGCGAGGCCTACCAGGCGCAGGCTCCGACTCTCTGGGACATCACCTTCCGGACCGCGGTCGCCCAGGCCGAGCTCGAGGACAAGGACCAGCCCGGCGCTTACCACCGCATCGCCTTCCACGGCGCCGAGGACGTCTTCATCGAGACCACGCGGCCCGAGCTCCTCCCCGCCTGCGTCGCCCTCGTGGCGCACCCGGACGACGAGCGCTACCAGGCGCTGTTCGGCACCACCGTGCGCACCCCGCTCTTCGACGTCGAGGTGCCCGTGCTCGCGCACCACCTCGCGCAGAAGGACAAGGGATCGGGCATCGCGATGATCTGCACCTTCGGCGACGTGACCGACGTCGTCTGGTGGCGCGAGCTCGACCTGCCCAACCGGGCGATCCTCGGCTTCGACGGCCGCATCGTCTCGGAGGCGCCGGCGGTCATCACGAGCGAGGCGGGCCGTGCCGCGTACGAGCAGCTCGCGGGCAAGACCGTCTTCTCGGCCAAGCAGGCCGTGGTCGCGCTGCTCCAGGAGTCGGGCGAGATGGTCGGCGATCCCCGCCCGATCACGCACCAGGTCAAGTTCTTCGAGAAGGGCGACAAGCCGCTCGAGATCGTGTCGACCCGGCAGTGGTACATCAGCAACGGCGCTCGCGACGCCGACCTCAAGGCGCGCCTGCTCGAGCTCGGCCGCGACGTGCGCTTCGTGCCCGAGTTCATGCGGGTCCGCTACGAGAACTGGGTCAACGGCCTCTCGGGCGACTGGCTGATCTCCCGCCAGCGCTTCTTCGGCGTGCCCATCCCGGTCTGGTACCCGCTCGACGGCGACGGCAACCCGGTGTTCGACGCCCCGATCGTGCCGGAGGAGTCGACGCTGCCCGTCGATCCCTCCTCCGATGCGGCGCCCGGCTACTCCGAGGACCAGCGCGGCGTCCCCGGCGGCTTCCAGGGCGAGCTCGACGTGATGGACACCTGGGCGACGTCGTCGCTCACGCCGCAGCTGGCCGGCGGGTGGGAGCGCGACGACGAGCTCTGGCAGCTCGTCGCGCCCTACGATCTGCGCCCCCAGGGCCAGGACATCATCCGCACCTGGCTCTTCTCGACTCTCCTGCGCTCGCAGCTCGAGGACGGGCGGGCCCCGTGGAGCAACGCCACCGTCTCGGGCTTCATCGTCGATCCCGACCGCAAGAAGATGTCGAAGTCGAAGGGCAACGTCGTCACCCCGGCGGGCATGCTCGAGCAGCACGGCTCGGACGCGGTGCGCTACTGGGCGGCCTCGTCGCGCCTCGGCACCGATGCGGCGTTCGATCCGCAGAACCCGACGCAGATCAAGATCGGGCGGCGCCTGGCGATCAAGGTGCTCAACGCGGCCAAGTTCATCCACGGGTTCGCGGTGCCGGCCGAGGGCGCCGAGATCACGGATCCGCTCGACCTCAGCATGCTCGCGACCCTCGACCGGGTCGTGACGGAGGCGACGACCGCGCTCGAGAACTACGACCACGCCCGCGCGCTCGAGACGACCGAGGCGTTCTTCTGGACCTTCTGCGACGACTACCTCGAGCTGGTCAAGGAGCGCGCCTACGGCGAGGACGGCGCCTCGGCGGCGGCCGCGCTGCACCTCGCGCTCGACGTGCTGCAGCGGCTCTTCGCCCCGTTCATCCCGTTCGCGACCGAGGAGACCTGGTCGTGGTCGCACGACGGGTCGGTGCACGTCCAGGCGTGGCCCGAGGCGGGCGGGCTCGGCGGCGACCCCGTCGTGCTGTCGGCGGCCAGCTCGGTGCTCACCGCCGTGCGCCGCGCCAAGACCGATGCGAAGGCCTCGCAGAAGACGCCTGCGCGCAGGGCCGTCGTGACCGCGCCCGCCGAGCTGGTGGCGCCCCTGCGGCTCGCCGCCGCCGACCTCGCCGCGGTCGGCCGGATCGCCGAGCTCGAGGTCGTCGAGGGTGCGACACTGGCGGTCGAGATCGAGCTCGAGACCGAGTAGTCGTTCGCGTGGGGCCGCCTCCGGGCGGCCTCTCGCGCCATCGTCCTGACGAGAGGAAATCCCCCATGCAGCTCGGAACCCGCTGGCCCGTCGGCGCGCAGCCGCCCCAGACCCTGCCCGAGATCGTGGTGACCGCGATTCAGGATGTCGAGGAGGAGCTGGGCTCCTCCGGCACCGACGCCTCCGACTGGCGCTGGCAGCTGACCTGGCTCGAGGGCAAGCCGGTGCTCGAGCTCGACGACGGGACGACGATCACCTACAAGCCCGACGAGGACGCGGCGTACATCACGCAGCCGCAGGGCCGCGTCGAGGGCGAGGACGACGACGACGACTGGGGCTGAGGGCTGCTGGCAGCCTTGCTGATCGAGTAGCCCGCGCAGCGGGCGTATCGAGATCCACGTTCGTCAGAAGAACAGGGCAGAAGCCCCCTGTTGACGCCGGCGGGTCTCGGTACGCCCCTGCGGGGCTACTCGACCAGCATGGGGTCGGCGCCCGTAGGCTCGCAGGATGAGCGCCCCCGAGAACGTCGCCGTCCTGCTGGAGCCGAGCATCCT
Source organism: Rathayibacter sp. VKM Ac-2803 (assembly GCF_009807175.1). Classification (NCBI taxonomy): domain Bacteria; kingdom Bacillati; phylum Actinomycetota; class Actinomycetes; order Micrococcales; family Microbacteriaceae; genus Rathayibacter; species Rathayibacter sp. VKM Ac-2803. The sequence goes on from NZ_WUCD01000001.1 coordinate 2,593,270, forward strand.
GCCGCACGGGCTGCCGGATTTCGCGGCGGTCGACGCCGGCGCCTACCGGGAGGCGTTCGAGGAGGCGCTGCGCCGGCACCGCGCCGAGATCGAGGCCGTCGCCGGCTCGCCGGACGAGCCCACCGTCGAGAACACGCTCGTCGCTCTCGAGCGCTCCGGACGCGCGCTCCGCCGGGTGAGCGCGGTCTTCTTCACCGTCAGCGCGTCCGACCGCACCGAGCTCACCGACGCCCTCGAGGAGGAGCTGGCGCCGCTGCTCTCGGCGCACGACGACGCGATCACCTTCGACCCTCGACTCGTGGCGCGCCTCCGACTCCTGGCCGACCGGGCGCCGGAACTCGACCTCGACCCCGAGACCGCCTACCTGCTCGAGCGCGTGCTGACCCGCTTCGAGCGCGCCGGCGCTCTGCTCGACGAGGAGGACAAGGCGCGGCTGAGCATCCTCAACGAGCAGCTCTCGGCCCTGACCACCCGCTTCGAGAAGAACCTGCTGGCCGAGACGAACGAGCGGGCGGTGCTGCTCGACTCCGCCGCCGAGCTCGACGGCCTCGACGCCTCCGAGATCGCCGCGGCCGCCCGCGCCGCCGCCGAGCGCGGGCTCGAGGGGCACCTGGTCACCCTGCCGCTGTACTCCGGTCACCCCTGGCTCGCCCGCCTCCGCGACCGCGCGGTCCGCGAGCGGATCCTCCGCGCCTCCGTCGGTCGTGCGGGCGAGGGAGGCGAGCACGACAACCGCGAGGCTCTGCAGCGGATCGCCGCCCTCCGCGCGGAGCGCGCGCAGCTGCTCGGCTTCTCCTCGCACGCCCACTTCGTGATCTCGGGCCAGACCGCCGGCTCTCCCGAGCGCGTCCGCGCCCTGCTCGAGGAGCTCGCCGTCCCCGCGGCGCGCAACGTCCGCGCCGAGCTCGAGCGGATGCAGGAGCTCGCCGACGCCGAGCAGGACGCCGCCGGTGCCCCGCGCTTCGCCCTCGAGGCCTGGGACCGCGCGTACTACGAAGAGCGCGTGCGGGCCGCGAGCTACGCCGTCGACTCCAGTGCGCTGCGCCTCTACTTCGAGCTCGAGCGCGTGCTCCGCGAGGGCGTGTTCGCCGCGGCCGAGGGCCTGTACGGCATCCGGTTCGAGGAGCGGAGCGATCTCGTCGGCTACAGCGCGCACGTCCGCGTGTTCGAGGTGCTCGAGGAGGGCGGGACCCCGCTCGGGCTGTTCCTCTTCGACCCGTTCACCCGCGACTCGAAGCGGGGCGGCGCCTGGATGAACTCGCTGTCGACGCGAACGACGCTGCTGGGCGACTCCGCCGTGGTCGTCAACAACCTCAACATCAGCGACCCGGGGCCCGGTCGCCCCGCGCTGCTCAGCCTCGACGAGGTCGAGACGCTCTTCCACGAGTTCGGTCACGCTCTGCACGGACTCTTCGCGACCACGCGCTACCCGCGCTTCGGCGGGACGAGCGTGTTCCGCGACTTCGTCGAGTTCCCCAGCCAGGTCAACGAGATGTGGGTGCGCTGGCCGACGCTGCTGCCCCGCTACGCCCGGCACGTCGAGACCGGCGAGGCCCTGCCGGCCGAGACCGTCACCCGGCTCGAGGCCGCAGCGCTCTGGGGCGAGGGCTTCGCGACCGCCGAGTACCTCGCCTCCGCTCTGCTCGATCTCGCCTGGCACGAGCTCGAGGCGCCGGTGGCCGAGCGCGACGTCGCCGCCTTCGAGGCGACGGTGCTCGGCGACGCGGGTCTGCTCCTGCCCGCGGTTCCCCCGCGCTACCGCAGCAGCTACTTCGCCCACGTCTTCTCGGGCGGCTACTCGGCGGGCTACTACTCCTACATCTGGAGCGAGATCCTCGACGCCGACACGGTCGAGTGGTTCACCGAGAACGGCGGACTGGACCGAGCTGCCGGCGAGCGGTTCCGCCGGATGATCCTCGGCATCGGGGGCTCCCGCGATCCGCTCGTCGCCTACCGCGAGTTCCGCGGTCGCGACGCGCGCACCGAGCCGCTCCTGCGCCGCCGCGGCCTGGTCTGATCGGGCGGCGCCCTCCGGTCCGATCGACCGGCGCGGTCCGAACCGTTCAGGCCGCGCGGCGGGGTCGGAGCCAGGCGAGCACGACGAGCCCGACGACCAGCCCCCAGAAGGCCGAGCCGATACCGGCGATCGCCGTTCCGGACGCCGTGACGAGGAGTGTCGCCGCGGCCGGCAGGCGCAGGCTCGCGTCCTCGACCGCCCCCTGCACCGCCGAGACGAAGACTCCGAGCAGCGCGAGGCCGGCGACGGCCTCGATGAGGAGGGGGCTGGCGGAGGAGACCAGCGCGCTGGCGGCTCCTGCGACGGCACCGAGCACGAGATAAGAGGCACCGGCGCTGACGGAGGCGATCCAGCGCTTCTCGGGCAGCGGAGACGCCTCCGGCCCCGCGGTCAGCGCGGCGCTCAGCGCGGCGAGGTTGATCGGCACTCCGCCGAACACCGCGGCGACTCCCGACAGCGCTCCCGACGAGACGATCGCGGGTCGCGAGGGGGCCTCGTAGCCGAAGCTGGAGAGGACGGCGATGCCGGGGATGTTCTGCCCCGCCATGGTGACGACGTAGAGCGGCAGCCCGATGCCCACGACTGCGCCGATCTCGAAGACGGGAGTGACGAACTCGAGGCTCGGCAGCAGCGGAGCACCGGCGAGCGCTCCTCCGTCGGTCACGAGCAGCAGCACGATAGCGAGGGCGATCGATGCGGGCACCGCCCAGCGCGGCAGGAGGCGCAGCAGGATCAGCCACAGCAGGATCACCGGCAGAGCGAGCAGCGGGATCTCCACCGCAGCGCGCACCGGCGCCAGCACCAGCGGGAAGAGGATCCCCGCGAGCATCGCGTTCGCGATCGGGCGCGGGATCCGGCCGACCAGCCTGCCGAGCGCCGGCCACAGGCCCGTCACCACGAGCAGAGCGGAGGCGACCAGGAAGGCACCGACGGCCCGGTCGAATCCCCCGGGCAGCGTCGCCGTGGCCGCGAGCAGGGCGGCGCCCGGGGTGCTCCAGGCGAAGGTGACCGGGATCCGGTAGCGGACGCTCAGCGCGATGCAGAGGACGCCCTGGAGGATGCAGACCGCGAGCAGACCCGATGCGGCCTGACGGCCGGTCGCCCCGACCGCGACGACGCCGGCCAGGACGATCGCGAACGAGCTCGAGAAGCCGGTGAGCGCGGCGACGATCCCGGCGAGGAGCGGCTGGACGATGGTGTGCCTCCGGTCGCGGTCTCCGCGCGATCAACGACCGACGGGCGCCCATCCGAGGCGCTCCGCCAGAGTAGGGAGCGCCGTCGGCGGCAGTCGGCCGCCGGAGCGTGCCAATCGGCGCGAACTGGACGCGCCGAGCGGACTCAGGCGCTCTTCTCCTGGCGACGGGGGGCGTGCGGGACGATCGTCGGGGCGGCGTTGTCGAGCACCGCGGCGCGGGTCACGACGACTCGCGCGACCTCGTCCGACGACGGCACCTCGAACATGATCGGCCCGAGGACCTCCTCGAGGATCGCGCGGAGCCCTCGGGCGCCGGTCTGCCGCAGCACGGCCAGGTCGGCGATGGCCTCGAGCGCGCCGCGGTCGAACTCGAGCTCGACCCCGTCGATCTCGAACATCCGCTGGTACTGCTTCACGAGCGCGTTGCGCGGCTCGGTCAGGATCTGCATCAGCGCGTGCTGGTCGAGCTGCGTGACGGTCGTCACGACCGGGAGGCGCCCGATGAACTCGGGGATCAGACCGAACTTGTGCAGATCCTCGGGCAGGACCTCGCTGAAGATGTTGATCTCGTCGTCCTTGTTGTGCAGCGGGGCGCCGAAGCCGATGCCGCGCTTGCCCGCCCGCGACGAGATGATGTCCTCGAGTCCGGCGAACGCCCCCGCCACGATGAACAGCACGTTCGTCGTGTCGATCTGGATGAACTCCTGGTGCGGGTGCTTGCGACCCCCCTGCGGCGGGACCGAGGCGACGGTGCCCTCGAGGATCTTGAGCAGCGCCTGCTGCACGCCCTCGCCCGAGACGTCTCGGGTGATCGAGGGGTTCTCGGCCTTGCGGGCGATCTTGTCGACCTCGTCGATGTAGATGATGCCGGTCTCGGCGCGCTTGACGTCGTAGTCGGCGGCCTGGATGAGCTTCAGGAGGATGTTCTCGACGTCCTCGCCGACGTAGCCCGCCTCGGTGAGGGCGGTCGCGTCCGCGACGGCGAAGGGCACGTTGAGCCGCTTCGCGAGCGTCTGAGCGAGGTAGGTCTTGCCGCAGCCGGTCGGGCCGATCAGCAGGATGTTGCTCTTCGCGATCTCGACCTCGTCGTGGATCGCATCGGCGGCGGTGATCGTGTTGCGGGCCCGCACGCGCTTGTAGTGGTTGTAGACGGCGACGGCGAGGGCCTTCTTCGCCGCCTCCTGGCCGATGACGTACTCCTCGAGGAAGCCGAAGATCTCCTTCGGCTTCGGGAGGTCGAACTCGTGACTCGTCTCCTCACTCGACTCCGAGAGGCGCTCCTCGATGATCTCGTTGCACAGCTCGACGCACTCGTCGCAGATGTAGACGCCGGGGCCCGCGATGAGCTGCTGGACCTGCTTCTGGCTCTTTCCGCAGAACGAGCACTTCAGCAGATCGGCGCTTTCTCCGATACGTGCCACGGGGAGCCCCACTTCCTTGTCGTGCGTCTTGACGGCGAGCGTCGGTTCGTCGGTCGTGTCGTGCGCCCTGGGGCACGGATCCCGCGCGGTCTGCGGGGACCGCCGATCTCTGGTTCGAGCCTAGCCGCTCCCTCGCGCGGGCCCGGCAGGCGGGCCGCTTTCAGCGCCCATTGCCGCGGACGGTGTCGGTTTGCTACGGCGATCGGGTACGGAGAGCGCTCCGCGGCACTCCTGACATGCCGAAGGGCCGGGCGGCGGATCGCTCCGCCTCCCGGCCCTTCGGCTCCCGACTACGCCGTGAGAGCGGGGAGGCTCTTGCGGCTGGTCAGGATCTGATCGATCAGACCGTACTCGAGCGCGTCGTCCGCGCCGAGGATCTTGTCGCGGTCGATGTCCTTCTTGACCTGCGCCGGGGTGCGGTTCGAGTGGTGCGACAGAGTCTCCTCCAGCCACTCGCGCATGCGCATGATCTCGGCGGCCTGGATCTCGATGTCCGAGGCCTGGCCTCCGCCCTGCTGCACGGCGGGCTGGTGGATGAGGATGCGCGCGTTCGGCAGGGCGAGGCGCTTGCCCGGCGTGCCGGCCGCAGTGAGCACGGCGGCAGCCGAGGCGGCCTGACCGAGCACGACCGTCTGGATGTGCGGACGGATGTACTGCATCGTGTCGTAGATCGCCGTCATCGCGGTGAAGGATCCACCGGGCGAGTTGATGTACATGACGATGTCGCGGTCGGGGTCCTGGCTCTCGAGGACGAGCAGCTGCGCCATGATGTCGTCGGCCGACGCGTCGTCGACCTGGACGCCCAGGAAGATGATGCGGTCCTCGAAGAGCTTGGCGTAGGGGTCCTGGCGCTTGTAGCCGTAGGCCGTGCGCTCCTCGAACGTGGGGAGGATGTAGCGCGAGCTCGGCGCGGCACCTGAGCCGAACGCCGTGCCGCCGAAGGTGGGGATGGTCATTGTCTGTTCCTGATCTCTCGGCTCGTCTGGTGCGTCAGTCGTCGATGGCGGTGCCGCCGCCGCCGGCGACGTCGGTCGCGGAGGCGCGGATGTGGTCCACGAATCCGTAGGCCAGGGCCTCCTCGGCGCTGAACCAGCGGTCGCGGTCGCCGTCCTCGTTGACCTGCTCGACGGTCTTGCCGGTCGCCTTGGCGGTGATCTCGGCGAGGCGCTTCTTCATGTCGAGGATGAGCTGCGCCTGGGTCTGGATGTCGGACGCCGTTCCGCCGAAGCCGCCGTGCGGCTGGTGGAGCAGGACGCGGGCGTTCGGCGTGATGTAGCGCTTGCCCTGGGTCCCCGCGGTGAGCAGGAGCTGACCCATGGACGCCGCCATGCCGATGCCGACCGTCACGATGTCGTTCGGGACGAACTGCATGGTGTCGTAGATCGCCATGCCCGCCGTGATCGAGCCACCGGGCGAGTTGATGTAGAGGAAGATGTCCTTCTCGGCGTCCTCTGCCGCGAGGAGCAGGAGCTTCGCCGCGATCTCGTTCGCGTTCTCGTCGCGCACCTCAGAACCGAGCCAGATGATCCGGTCCTTGAGCAGGCGGTCGAAAACACTGTTGGGCATAACCATGTCGGCCATGTGTAGCTCCGTTTCAGTTGTCGCTTCGGAGGCGAATCTATCGGACGCTCCCCGGCCGATCCGGCCGTGTTCGCCCGGGGCGGAGCCTGAGCCCCCGGTGTTCGCCCGGGGCGGATTCCCGCCCCTGTGCGAACGACGAGAGCCGCCCCCGACGGATCGGGAGCGGCTCTCGGAGGGGGTGACGCGTCGGCTACTCGGCGGCCGGGGTCTCGTCGGCGGCGGCCTCGTCGGCGGCGGGCTTCTTCTTGGCCGGTGCGCGCTTGCGCTTGGGAGCGGGAGCGGGCTCCTCCTCCGCGGCGGGCTCGGCGACGGCCTCGGTCTCGGCGACCTCGTCGGTGCCCGCCTCGATCGACTCGTCGGCGTCGTCGGCCGCGTCGTCGTCCCCGGGGACGGCCGTGAAGCTGGTCAGGTCGACCGGGTTGCCCTCGGTGTCGGTGACCTTCGCCTTGCCGAGGACGATCGCGAGCGCCTTGTTGCGGGCGACCTCGCCGACCATCTGGCCGATCTGGTTGTTCTCGGACAGGATCTTGATGAACTCGTTCGGCTCCATGCCGTACTGCGCCGCACCCTGGATCAGGTACTGCGTGAGCTCGTCCTGGCTGACCTGGACCTTCTCCTGCTCGACGACGTGGTCGAGGAGGATCTGCGTCTTGAAGGTCTTCTCGCTGGCCTCGGTGACCTCGGCGCGGTGCTCGTCGTCCTCGAGGCGGTTCTCGCCCTCGAGGTGGCGGTGCACCTCGTCCTCGACGAGCGACGCCGGCACGGGGACCTCGACGAGCGCGAGGAGCGCCTCGACGAGCTTCTCGCGGGCCTGGCCGCCCTGGCCGAAGACCTTCTGCTGCGACGCCTGCTCCTTGAGCGACTCGCGCAGCTCGGCGATGGTGTCGAACTCGCTCGCGATCTGAGCGAAGTCGTCGTCGGCCTCGGGGAGCTCGCGCTCCTTGACCGCGGTCAGCGTGACGGCGATCTCGGCCTGCTCGCCGGCGTGGTCGCCACCGAGCAGCGGAGCGGTGAACGTGGTGCTCTCACCCGCGGTGAGCGAGTCGAGCGCCTCGTCGATGCCCTCGATGAGCTCGCCCGAGCCGAGCTCGTACGAGATCGCGTTGGCGGTGTCGACCTCGACGCCGTCGATCGTCGCGATGAGGTCGATCTGGGCGAAGTCGCCCGTGGTCGCCGGCCGGTCGACCGTGACGAGCGTGCCGAAGCGGCTGCGGAGGTTGTCGAGCTCGGTGTCGACGTCGGCGTCGGTGACCTCGGCGGCGTCCACGGTCAGCTCGATGCCGTCGTAGTCGGGGACGGTGATCTCGGGCCGCACATCGACCTCGATGGCGAGCTCGAGGTCGCCGGTGAAGTCCTTGTCGCTGGGCCAGGTCACGATGTCGGCCTGCGGGCGGCCCAGGGGGCGCACCTCGCTCTCGCGGACGGCCTCGCGGTAGAAGCCGTCGAGGCCCTCGTTCACCGCGTGCTCGAGGACGGCGGCCTTGCCGACGCGCTGGTCGACGATGGCCGGCGGGACCTTGCCCTTGCGGAAGCCGGGGACGTTGATCTGCTCGGCGATGTGTCCGTAGGCGTGCTTGATGCTCGGGCCGAGCTCGTCCGGGCTGACCGAAATCGCGAGCTTCACGCGGGTCGGGCTGAGCTTTTCTACCGTGGTCTTCACGTGAGGGGATCTCCTGTGCTGGTTGGTGTCGGCGCCGTATGACGGGTCGTCACGGGTCGAGGTCGTCACGATGAGTTCTCGTGGTCGGGGCGACAGGATTCGAACCTGCGACCTCCCGCTCCCAAAGCGGGCGCTCTAGCCAAGCTGAGCTACGCCCCGGAGTGCCCGGGCCAGCGGACCGTACCGGCCGTGGTCCACGCGATGAGGACTCTCGTCGAGCCCTTCCCGCCCGTCCGCTCGCGCGACACGCCGAAATGGCCTTCGCAAGTGTACTGCACGGCGGCTCGGCCGCCGGGGACCCGTCCCGCGCTCGGCGCGGTGGAGACCGCTCCGGCGATGCACTACAGTTTCGGGGGAGCCGACGCGGGAACCTCCGCCCGGCGCCACCGGATCAGCCGGCGATCTCGATCGCCCGCCGAATTCGGGGCTGTAGCTTAGTGGTAAAGCCTCTGTCTTCCAAACAGATGATGCGAGTTCGATTCTCGTCAGCCCCTCCCAGGAGAGAGACCCCCGGTTCGCCGGGGGTCTCTCCGTTTCCGGGCGCGGATCGACCCCGGGCTCGTGGAATCGCGTTCGGCTCGTCGAATCGGTCGATTCCCGCGAGCCGAACGGCTTCTCACGAGCCGAACCGTGTTCCGCGAGCCGGAGGCGGCGCCGGCGGTCAGCGGACCGTCAGCGTCACCGGCGCGCTGGTCGAGGCGTTGCCGGTCCGGTCGACCGGCTTGGCGACCACCGGGTGCGGGCCCTTCGCGAATCCGGCGGTCGAGACGGTCAGCCTCCACGTGCCGTCGGTCGCCTGCTTCGCCGTCCCGATGCGGACACCGCCCGTCCAGAAGACGAGCGAGGCGGTGTCCGGGTCGGAGACCGCGACGAGGGTCACGGTGCCGACCACGGTGCTCCCCGCGGCAGGGCTGGTGATCCGCGCGACGGGTGCCGTGCTGTCGCGAACGGGCGTCGGCGTGGTCGAGGGCGCTCGGGAGGGGGTCGCGGTCGGCGTGGGCGTGCGCGTCGGGGTGGGCGCCGCGGTCGCTGTGGGTGTCGCAGTCGCAGTCGGCGACGGCGTGGCGGTGGGCGCAGGAGCCGTGGTCGGCGACGGGGTCGGCGCGGCGGTCGGCGACGGGGTCGGCGCGGCGGTCGGCGACGGCGTGGCCACAGGAGTCGGCGAGACGGTGGGCGCGGGGGTCGCCGTGATCGACGGGGTCGGAGTCGCAGCAGGAGACGGAGTCGATGACGACGTCGCAGGGACGGACGGTGTCGGAGTCGGCGTGACCGACGGCGCCGCGGTCGGTGCGGGCGCGGACGTCGCCGTCGGCGTCGGGGTCGGATCCGCGGTCGGGGCGACCGTCGAGGTCTCCGTCGGCACAGCAGTCGGCACAGCGGTCGGCACGGCCGTCGGACCGCTCGAGGTCGGCACGGGCGTCGGGCCCTGCGTCCCCTCGGGCACGGCCCACGCCGGCACCGGCGCCGGCCCCCAGAGCACGCCGGCGATCAGCGCCTGGCCGCGCGGGTTCGGGTGGAACCAGTCCACCGTCGAGACGATGTCGGGCGTCAGCGGTGTCGCGGTGAAGGCGCCACCGTCCCAGACGCAGCGCGGGCCCACCGCGGAGCAGGCCGCGGCGAGCGCGGAGTTGAAGTCCTTCGTGCGGGTGGCCGCCGCGAGCAAGGAGGCGGCGTAGGCGTCTCCGGTCAAGGCCACGTTCTCGGACGTCACGCCCCGGGTCGTCCGGCACAGCTTGCTCTTCGGCCATGCGGTCTCGGCGGGTCCGCCCCGCAGGCCCGCCCACTCCGAGGCGACGTCCGGCAACGAGCCGAGAAGGATCGTCGCCTCGGGCCAGGTGGTGCCGATCTGCCGCAGGAGGCTCGAGGCCGACGCCGAGAACGCGGCGGTCGTGGTCATCGTGTAGCCGTCGGCCGCCGCCTTGAGGTCGCCGTGGCAGAGGTCGTTGCCGCCGATCAGCAGCGTGACGTAGTCCGGTTCGAGCCGCGCGCCTGCGGCTGCGGTCACCATCGCCGACACGGCGCTGATCCTGCTCCCGCTCTTGGCGTAGTTCTCCGCGGTCACGACGCTGCCGGGATTCACCTCCTGCAGCCTGGTCGCGATCGACCGGACGAGCGGCGCGGATCCGGTCGCCCACGAGTTGACGGGGCAGTCGGCCCTCGAGGTGCAGCTCGCGGTGCCGCGCGTGACGGAGTCGCCGAACGAGACTACGGAGATCGCGGGCCGCTCGGCGGCGGAGACCGGCACGGCGACGGCGCTGCCGAGGAGCAGCAGTGCTACGAACACGACGAGCGATCGGATCGGTCGCCGGTGGGCGGGGGCGGGCATGTCACTGCTCTCGAAGGAGGTGGCGCGGTGCACGGCGGCCGGCGGTCGGAGGAGACCGGCGATGGGGCGCCGGATCCGAAGGGACGGATCGGCCCGAGTCTGTCGGCGTCCGCACACCCGGGCAAGTGCCCGGACCTCCGATCGCCGAATCAGTCAGTCAACGGCCATCGCTCCGCGGTGCAGATCGACGAGGGCGATGTACGAGGCCGCATTGCGCCGGATCCCCGCGCGCTCCTCCTCCGTCAGCTCGCGTCGCACCTTCGCCGGGACACCTGCCACCAGCGAGCCCGGAGGGACCCGCGTGCCCTCGAGGACGACGGCCCCGGCGGCGACGAGCGAACCGGTGCCGATGACGGCCCCATTGAGCACCGTGGAGTTCATGCCGACGAGCACCTCGTCCTCGAGCATGCAGCCGTGGAGCACTGCGTTGTGCCCAACGGAGACGCCCGCACCGATCGTGGTGTCGAACCCCGCATCGACGTGGACCACCACACCGTCCTGCAGATTGCTGCCTCGGCCCAGACGGATGCGGGCGCTCTCGGCGCGGAGGACGGCGCCGTACCAGACGCTCGACTCCTCCCCCAGCTCGACCGAGCCGACGAGCACCGCGCCCGGAGCGACCCACGCGGAGGCCGCCAGCATCGGCGAGCGGCCCGCGCCGAGATCGAGTAGTCGGGGCTGATCGTGAGACGAGGTCATGGGTACGGTCCTTCCGAGGAGTTCCCAGTATCGACAGTGACGAGGAATCGACAGCGATGGAGCCGCGCCTGTTCCTGGGGCTGATTCCGGGCGTGTCACCGCCTCGGGCTCGCGCCGACAGGACGGCGGGTCCTATCCTACGAACGTCGCGATCTGTCCCCGGTTCAGGGGGACTGCCTCTCGACTCCACCGGGGGGAACGACATGCAACGACCGACTCTGCGCGCGATGACCGTGGGACTGCTCGCCGCGGTCCTGGTCGTGCCGCTCGCGCTCTCGGCGGGCAGCAGCGCTGTGGCCGCCGCTGACACGGTGAAGCCGGCCGTCTCGATCACGGCTCCGACCGCGGGGGCGACCCTCGGCGGGTCGACGACCCTCAAGGCCACCGCGACCGACAACGTCGGCGTCACCGCGGTCTCGTTCTGGGAGGGGTCGCGCCGACTGGGCTACGCCACGGCGCAGGGGTCGGCCTGGTCGCTCCCTCTCGACACGCGCACGCTCGCCGAGGGCTCGCACGTCGTCGTGGCGAAGGCGCGCGACGCGGCGGGGAACCTCCGCGACAGCGTCGCCGTGCGCTTCTCGGTCGCGAACACCGGCACGACTCCCACTCCGACTCCGACTCCGACCGCCACGGCGACCCCGAAGCCGACCGCGACCCCGACCGCGACTCCGACTCCCACCGCGACTCCGAAGCCCACCGCGACCGCCACCCCCGCTCCGACAAGCACCGGGTCGCCCCGCCCCGACACCACGAAGCCCACCGCGAGGATCGTGTCGCCCGCGAGCGGCACGAGCGTCTCGGGCAGCACCACCCTGGTCGCGACGGCGACGGACGATGTCGCCGTGACCGCCGTGTCGTTCTGGTCGGGGTCGCTGAGGGTCGGCAATGCCACGCAGAACAGCGCGGGCGAGTGGGTCCTGGTGACCTCGGCCACGATCCTCCCCGTCAAGACGCACACGATCATCGCGAAGGCGCGCGACGCCGTCGGCAACATCGGGAGCAGCGCTTCGATCACCCTCGTAGTGACGGCGACCCCGGGCCCCCCCGCAACGCCCACCCCGACGGCCACGCCCGCCCCGACAGCCACGCCCACCCCCACGCGGACGCCCACGGCGAGTCCGACCGCCACGCCCGGCCCGACCGCCACTCCCGCGCCCTCGAACCCCGCCGTGCCCGCACCGCTGGCCCAGTGGGACTTCACCCAGCCAGCGGCGCCGTACTACTCGACCGCGAACGACCTCCCGCTCCTCCAGGCCGGCCGGACCAAGGCGACGAGCGTCGGCACCCCCTGGGGCTCGGGCATCCTGATGACGGGATCGAGCTACCTGCGCATCCCGGCCGAATCGACCGGCCGGCTGACCGTCGGAGCCAGCGGCAACGCCGTGACCGTCGCGAGCTGGGTCTACATGACGGACGCCAGCACCGGCTACGTCGCCGGGTCGTGGACCGAGCACACGGGCAACCCCACCCGCTCGTACGGCCTCTTCTACGACCTCGGTCTCTACGGAGGCGATGAGCGCTCCGTCTTCCACGTCTCGCGCACCGGAGGCGCGACGCCGGGCTACCCCTTCTCGCGCGACTACTCCGCGTCGGGCAACCTCTTCACCCGCAACACCTGGCAGCTGCACGTCGGCACCTACGACGGCACCTACGCGACCTCGTACCTCGACGGGAGCGCCGTCGCGTATCCGCGCTTCGTCGACAACCAGGGCAGCACCTACGCCAAGAACCCCTACCTCTTCACCGAGGGCCTGAACCCGAAGGCCGGCGACTTCACGGTCGGAGCGGTCGAGCTCACGTCAGGGCCGGGGAACTACGCGCAGGGGACGTTCGCGAAGGTCCGCGTCTGGGACAGGGCGCTCACCCCCGCGCAGGTCAAGGCGCTCTACGACACGGAGCGCACGGCGCTCGGCTAGGGTCTGTCGAGCACGATCCCGTGTGCTCCGCTCGGCCTGATCGCACGATCTGCGACGGCGGTCCCGTGTTCATCAGCCCCTAGGGCGTCAGCGGCCGTTCCGCAGCCAGGCGAGCACGGCCAGCACCCGCCGGTGGTCGGAGCCCGAGTCCTCCAGGCCCAGCTTCTGGAAGATCGACGTCACGTTCTTCTCGACGGCCCCGACCCCGATGAACAGGGCGGAGGCGATCCCGGCGTTGGTCCGTCCCTCGGCCATCGCCTCGAGCACCTCGCGCTCGCGCGGGGTGAGACCGGCGAGCGGATCGCGGTTGCTCTGCAGCAGTGACGCGACCACCTGCGGGTCGAGAACGGTCCCGCCGGCGGACACGCGCTCGACCGCGTCGCGCAGCTCGTCGACCGAGGCGACCCGGTCCTTGAGCAGGTAGCCCATCCCGCCCTCGCCCGATCCGAGCAGCTCGTGGGCGTAGGTGACCTCGACGTACTGGCTCAGGAGGAGCACGGCGACGCGCGGGTGTCGGCGCCGGATCTCGAGGGCGGCGCGCACTCCCTCGTCGCGGAAGGTCGGCGGCATGCGCACGTCGAGGACGGCGACGTCGACCGAGGACGGCGCGGCCGCGAGGGCTGCGAGGAGTCCGACGGCATCGCCGTACGCGCCGACCGAGGCGAAGCCGGCGTCCTCGAAGAGTCGGACGAGACCCTCGCGCAGGAGCACGGAGTCCTCGGCGATGGCGACACGGATCACAGCAGCGGGCGGCACGACCCCAGGATAGGGCGACCGGACGGCCCCGCCCGGGGCCCGTTCTCGCCGGCGGAGCCGTCGTCGGCGGCCCCCGTGCGTTCCGCGGACGCCGTCTCCGTCGGCGAGAACGGCGGAGTCTGAGAATGCGCTCCATCCCGGTGACCCTGTGTCCCCCCGCCGGGCGCGCGGCGTCGAGGCCGCCTCTCCTAGGCTGATTTCGCGTCAGGACTTCCTGTCGAGGCGACAGGGGGCGTAGTGCATCGATCCGGCAGGCGCGCGACGCTGATCGGAGTGCTGGCCGCCCTCCTCGTCGTGCCGATCGCCCTCTCCGGGCCGGGGAGCACGGCGGTCGCCGCCCCCGACACCGTGAAGCCCGCCGTCACCATCACGGCGCCGACAGCGGGCTCGAGCGTCGGAGGGACGACCTCTCTAGAGGCGAGAGCGACGGACGACGTCGCGGTCACCGTCGTCTCGTTCTGGGAGGGCTCGCGCCGACTCGGCTACGCGACCGCCCAGCCCGACGGCTGGACGCTCCTCCTGGACACCCGCTCGCTGACCGACGGCAGTCATCTCCTCCTGGCGAAGGCTCGCGACGCCGCCGGCAACATCAAGGACAGCGCCACCGTCCGCTTCTCGGTCGCGAACGCCGCGACTCCCTCGCCGACACCGACGACCAGCCCGTCGCCGACTCAGGGGCCGACGTCCTCCGCGACGCCCGCACCCAGCCCGACCGCGACGCCCGTGCCATCAGCGACACCCACGACCGGCGCGACACCCACGGTCGCGCCGACTCCGTCGCCCACCGCGTCGTCGCCGACACCCCGACCGACGCCGACCGCGTCGCCGACGCCGACCGCGACGCCCTCGCCGACCGCTGCTCCGACGCCGACCGCGGCGCCCACCGGCTCGCCCCGGCCCGACACCGTCAAGCCGACCGCGGCGATCACGTCGCCCTCGAGCGGAGCGACGGTCGGCGGCACGACCACGTTGACCGCCACCGCGGCGGACGACGTGGGCGTGACGAACGTCTCCTTCTGGTCGGGCTCGACCCGGCTGGGGAACGCCGCCCAGACCAGCGCCGGTGAGTGGGTGCTCGTCACCTCGCCCTCGACTCTGACGGTCGGGACCCACACGGTCCTCGCGAAGGCCCGCGACGCGGCGGGCAACATCGGGAGCAGCCGGACGATCTCCCTGACCGTGGTCGCTGTACCGCCGTCGCCCACCGTCACCCCTACGCCGACACGGACACCGACAGCGACGCCGACCGCCTCCGCGACGCCCACAGCGACGCCGACCGCCTCCGCGACACCGACGCCGACACCCACCGCTGCGCCGACGTCCTCCGCGACACCGACACCGACGGCGACGCCGACCTCCTCCGCGACGCCGACGCCGACCAGGAGCCCGACCCCGACCGCCTCTCCGACGCAGACCCCGACTCCGACCCCGACCGCGACGCCCACGCCCACCGCGAGCCCGACTCCCTCCCCCGCCCCCGGGGTGCCCGCGCCCCTGGCCCAGTGGGACTTCTCCCAGCTCTCCGCCCCCTTCTACTCGACGGCGAACGACCTCCCGCTGGTACAGGCGGGACGCACCCAGGCCGTGAGGACCTCGACCCCCTGGGGCACCGGCATCCGCATGACGGGGACGAGCTACCTGCGGATCCCGGCCGAGTCCACCGGCCGCCTGACCATCGGCGCCACCGGCAACGCCGTGACCGTCGCGAGCTGGGTGTACATGACCGACAGCAACACGGGGTTCGTCGCGGGCTCGTGGAAGGAGAACGCCGCGAACCCGAGCCGCTCCTACGGTCTGTTCTACGACCTCGGCACCTACGGCGGTGACGAGCGGGCCAACTTCCACGTCTCGCGCTCGGGCGGACCGACGCCCGGCTACCCGTACTCCCGCGACTACTCCGCGTCGGGCAACACGTTCTCGAGGTACAGCTGGCAGCTCCACGTCGGGACCTACGACGGTGCCGCCGCGATCTCGTACCTCGACGGCACGGCCGTCGAGTATCCGCGGTTCACCGACAACAAGAAGAACACCTACGCCAAGAACCCCTACGTCTTCACCGAGGGCCTCAACCCCACCCCGGGTGACTTCACCGTGGGGGCGGTCGAGCTCTCGGGCGGGCCCGGGAACTACGCGCAGGGCACCTTCGACAAGATCCGGGTCTGGGACACGGCGCTCACCGCCGACCTGGTGAAGGCGCTGTACGATGCCGAGCGCCCGCCGCTGCTCGGTCGCTGAGCCGGGAGCGGTACCGCCTCAGGACGGATCGGACGGCACGGGCCGGAAGGGCACGTGCACCCCGATCGTCGTCGGTCCGCCCGGGGGCGACTCCACGGTGAGCACCCCGCGGAGACCGCGGACACGGCCCTCGAGCCCCTCGAGACCGTGGCCCGGCGTCTGCGCGGCACCGCCGACTCCGTCGTCGATCACCCACACGTCGAGCCAGCGCTCCCCCGCAGCCCCGGCGTCTCGCACGTCGAGGTGCACTCGCACGGCCTGCGCCGAGGCGTGCTTGGAGGCGTTCGCGAGCAGCTCCGCGACGACGAAGTAGACGCTGCGCTCGACCTCGGGAGGCACGCCGTCGATCGCGTGCTCGGTGAGGACCTGCACGGGGACCGGGCTCATCACCGCGAGCGAGTGCACCGCGGCCTCGAACCCGCGGTCCTGCAGGATCGGCGGCGCGACTCCGCGGGACAGCGCACGCAGCTCGTCCAGGGCCGATCTGACGTGCTCGCGCGCCTCGTCGATCAGCACCGCCGCCGCCTCGGGATCGGTGCCGACCCGACTCCGCGCCGACCCGAGGTCCATCTGCACCCGGATCAGGCGCTGCTGCGGACCGTCGTGGATGTCGCGCTCGAGCTGCCGCAGCGCCCGGTCCTCGGCCGCGACCGCGGCACCCCGGGATGCGCTGAGCTCCGCCACCTCGCGCTGCAGCGCCTCCGATCCCCACGGGCCGAGCAGCAGCCGGTCGACCAGGTAGCGGGCGAGGGTCAGCCCGCGCGTGACGAACGGAAGGGTCGAGACGAAGAGGACGACCATGGCCGCCCCGGCCAGGGCGATGAGGACCGCCGGCGGCTCCGGGAGACCGAGGACGCCGGTCGCGCGGGCGGCGAGCCACTCGGCGAGGCCCGCCGCTCCGCCGCCCGAGCCGCCGAGCATCGCGACCAGGGTGCCGAGCCCCGCCCAGATCCAGATCGCGACGACGGTGGCGAAGAGCAGGGCGAGCAGCGGCGCGACCACCAGGGTGTGCAGGAGCGCCAGCCAGTAGTGGCCGTCGATCACCGGTCCGTAGAGCGAGAAGGTCGCGGGAGCCACCGAGGCGGGTGCGCGCCGCCACTGCGGCTCGGGGATGCTCGGACGACCCGCCAGCGAGTCCAGGGCGGCGGCGATCCGCGCGAAGAAGCGCGAGACGAGGAGGGCGAGCGGGAGGAAGACCAGCCCGATCAGCAGGCCCGCGAGTCCGAAGGCCAGCACCAGCGCGGCGCCCACGGCGAGGGAGCCGACGGTGGAGAGCGGGAGGGCCAGCAGCAGGGCGAGCACCTCGCGCGGGAGGTCGCGCCACAGGCGCAGGTAGGCACGGCTCGCCTCGGCGAGAGCGGAGGGTGCAGTGCTCATCCGACTCTCCTCCCGTGCTCGGCGGAGGGCCGGGCACCGTTTCGAGAGTATCGGCGCACGGCGGGTCGGACGCGGGGGCTGACCCCCTGAAGGAGGCGCTGAAGGGGCGGCGGGAGGCGGGTGCGCACCCAGGCGAGCCTGCCCTTCTCCGGCGTTAGCGGAGCCTCCGCTTCCTTGCGAGCGCTGGGCTGCGGCGTACAGTTGACGATCAGTCACCCCCTCTCGAAAGGAAGACGATGTCCACTGCATCCGTCACGTCGCTCACCTCGTCGAACCCGGATGTCGCATCCGGAGTCGCTCAGTTCCTCAGCCCGGTCGTCATCGAGATGACCGCGCTCGCCGTCAACGGCAAGCAGGCGCACTGGCACGTCCGCGGCGCCAACTTCATCGGCGTCCACGAGCTGCTCGACACGATCGTCGCGCACGCCATCGAGTGGGCCGACCTCGCCGCGGAGCGCGTCGTCGCCCTCGGCCTCCCGGTCGACGCCCGCATCCAGACCGTCGCCGCCGCGACGCAGACCCAGCCGCTGACCCCCGGCTTCCAGCGCTCCGAGAACGCCATCGTCGAGGTCATCAACCTGATGGACGTCGCGATCACCACGGTCAACACCGCGATCGCCGAGCTCGCCGACATCGACGCGAGCAGCCAGGACGTCGCGATCGAGATCGGCC
This sequence comes from Rathayibacter sp. VKM Ac-2803, assembly GCF_009807175.1. Lineage (NCBI taxonomy): Bacteria > Bacillati > Actinomycetota > Actinomycetes > Micrococcales > Microbacteriaceae > Rathayibacter > Rathayibacter sp. VKM Ac-2803. The sequence continues at coordinate 2,611,125 of NZ_WUCD01000001.1, forward strand.
GCGGCCTCGAGAAGGACCGCTGGTTCCTCTTCGCCCACGTCAGCGAGAGCTGAGCGCACTCCCCCCTCGCGAACGGCCCGTCGGATCCCCGGATCCGGCGGGCCGTTCGTCGTCCGTCCGTCCCCGCGACATGCTGCTCCGGCACGCACGCGTGGGTATCTCGCGGGAGGCGTCAGAGCTCGTGGGTGAAGCGGCCGCCGACGAGGGTCGCGGCCACCGGCATCGTCCGCAGCTCCTCGGCGTCGGAGGCGAGCGGGTCGCGGTCGAGGACGACGAGGTCGGCGGGATCGCCGTGCTCAGGGCGGAGGCGGCGCGCCCGAACCGACGCGACGAGCGCCTCCTCGACGGTGAGGCGCTGCTCCGGGTGCCAGGCCTCCTCGCCCGCCCGTGCCCGCGCCACGGCGGCCGCGATCGCGACCCACGGGTCGAGCGGCGCGACCGGCGCGTCGGAACCGAGGACGACGGTCGCTCCGGAGTCGACGAGGGAGCGGAGGGCGAACGCCCGGTCGGTCCGGCCGCGCCAGTACCGCTCTGCGACCTCCCGGTCGTCGAGGGCGTGGGCGGGCTGCACTCCGGCGACGACGCCGAGCTCGGCGAACCGGGGCAGGTCGGCCGCCGCCACCAGCTGGGCGTGCTCGATCCGGCCACCGCCGACCCGCGCGAGGGAGTCGAGCGCGACCGAGACAGCGGCGTCACCGAGGGCGTGCACGGTCGGCCGGATCCCGGCGGCACAGGCCCGCGCGAGCAGGCCGTCGAGCTCGTCGGGTCCGACGGTCAGCACCCCGCGGCCGGCGCCCTCGCCCTCGTAGGGGTGCGTGCAGTACGCGGTCCGGGTGTTCAGCGATCCGTCGATCAGAACCTTGAGCGGCCCCATCCGGAGGAGCCCCTCCCCGCCCGCGAGCTCGTCGCCCGTGCGCAGGCCCGCGGCGATCGCGCGCTCGAGATCGTCGCGGTACACGCCCGTGTCGACCCGGAGCGCTCGGGTGCCGCGGGCGACCCGCCTCGTCCAGTCGCCGACGTTCCAGCTCATCTCGAGGTCGACGACTCCCACGACTCCGCGCGCCGCCGCTCGGCGCGCCGCGACGTCGACCAGGTCGTCCAGATCGTCGTCGCTGAGGGCCTCGAGTGCTCCGACGAGACGGAAGCACGAGTCCTCGCGGAGGATGTCGTCCTGGGGAGTGAAGCCGTAGCGCTTCAGCGCCGCCGAGTTCGCCCACGCCGAGTGCAGGTCGCCGCTGACGAGGACGACCGGGTGCGCCGGCGCCGCCTCGTCGAGCAGCGTCGTGGTCGGCAGATCCGGCCACAGACCGTCGCGGAACCCGAAGCCGATCAGCGTCGAGCTCGTATCGGTCGAGGACGCGAGGCGCCCGCGGACCGCCTCCACCGCCTCCTTCGCCGACTGCGCCGCCGAGACGTCGAGCCGCGGCGCCGTCATCGACCACTGCGAGAAGTGCACGTGCTCGTCCCAGAGCCCCGGCATCACCCAGCGGCCGTCGAACTCGCGCACCTCATCCGCGGCGAGCGAGCCGTCGGGTCCGATCGCGGCGATCGCGCCGTCGCGCACGAGGACCGAGACCGGCTCGTCCGCGCCGAGCAGCCGCGCGCCGCGCAGGAGCAGGTCGCCGCTCATCGCGCGTCCCGGCGGGCGCGGACGCCCTCGGTGTCGCTGAGCAGGGAGCTCGGGTTCTGGCGCATCGGGTCCTCTCGAGGGTCAGACGGTCACGACTGGCACACCGGGCACCAGTAGAGCTTGCGCGCGCCGATCTCCTCGATGAGGACGTTGGTGCCGCAGACGCGGCAGGGCAGCCCCTCGCGCTTGTAGACGTAGTTGCGCTCGGCACGGCTCCTGACGGCCTTGGACCGCTCGGTCTTCGTGAGTCCGCGGCGGGTGATCATCATCCCGGTGCGGATGCCGTCCTCGAGCAGCAGCGCCCAGTCGGTCCACAGCTCGCGCGCCAGCTCGAGCGGCACCTGCTTGCCGGGAGTGTGCGGATCGAGGCCGGCCCGGTAGAGCAGTTCGGCGCGGTAGATGTTGCCGATCCCGCTGACCACCGACTGGTCCATCAGCACGAGGCCGACCGGAGTCGCGGTCTTGCGCAGGCGGTTCACGAAACGATCGCGCGCCTCGTCGGAGTCGTCGTCCGCCGGGTCGGGCCCGAGCCGGGCGAGCAGCGCCTCGACCTGGGAGGGGTCCATCACCTCGCACGCGGTCGGGCCGCGCAGGTCGGCGACCGTCTCCTCCGTCCGGATGCGCACCCGCACCGCTCCGATCGGCGGCGGCGGGAACTCCTCGAGGTCGGTGTCGGTCTCGTGCTCCGTCTCGGACAGGCGGACCGCCCGGCGCCGGCGGGGAGCCCCGATGCTGCTGCCGGCCTCGCCGTCGGGGAACAGCGGTGAGACGTGACCGAGGAAGTCCCAGGCCCCGTAGAGCCCGAGGTGCACGTGCAGCGTCGCGTCGCCCTCGAACCGCAGCAGGAGGTGCTTGCCGACCGCGGTCGACGCGAGGACCTCGCGCCCGTCGAGGAGCGCGGCGCCCTCGACGAAACGGCCCTGCGGGCTGCTGGTCGCGACCCGGTGCCCGACGACGTCGCGCTCGAACTGCAGCGCGATCCGGTGGACGGAATGCCCCTCCGGCACCTAGCGGCCGCTCACGGCGGAGTCGACCACGCGCCCGGCGATGTCACCGGTGGCCTCGTACTCGGCGAGCTGCGCGATGCGGCGGACGTGCCGCTCCTCGAACGAGAACGGCTCGGCGACGAACGCGTCGATGAAGCCGGTCGCCTCCTCCACCGTGTGCTGGCGGGCGCCGATCGAGATCACGTTGGCGTCGTTGTGCTGGCGGGCGAGCACGGCCGTGCTGAGGCTCCAGACGAGGGCGGCGCGCACTCCGGTGACCTTATTGGCGGCGATCTGCTCGCCGTTGCCCGAGCCGCCGAAGACGATGCCGAGCGCCTCGACGCCCGCCTCCTGGTCGCGGACGACCGCCGCCGCCGCGTTGATGCAGAACGACGGGTAGTCGTCGAGCGGGTCGTACGACGTCGGTCCGTGGTCGACGACCTCGTGGCCCGCAGCACCGAGGTGATCGATCAGGTGCCGGCTGAAGTCCAGCCCTGCGTGGTCCGTTGCGATGTGGATGCGCACGCGCTCGTCCTCCGGAAGTACTGTTCGACGCCCGGGGAGCCGGGCCGGATGTCAGGGTAGCGCCCGAGCGCTCAGTCGAAGATCGGGTCGCGGGTGCGCGAGCGCTTCAGCTCGAAGAAGCCGTCGTACGAGGCGGCGGCCACGATGCCGTCCCACAGCGCGAGCGCCTGCTCGCCCTTGGGCGCCGGAGAGAGGACGGGGCCGAAGAAGGCGACGTCCCCGATCGCGATGACGGGGGTGCCGACGTCCTGGCCGACGCGCTCGATACCGTCGAAGTGCGAGGCGCGCATCGGCTCGTCGTACTCGTCGGTGTCGGCGAAGGCGGCCAGCCCCGCGTCGAGACCGACCTCCTCGAGCGACTCGGCGATGATCGCGTCGACGTCCTTCCGGCCGCCCACGTGGATCCGCGTGCCGAGAGCGTCGTAGAGCGGCTTGACGTGCTGCTCTCCCTCGCGCGCGGCGACCGCGGCGACCAGGCGGGTGAAGCGCAGCGCGCGCGGGAAGAAGGCGCGGTACGACTCGTCCACGTCCTTGTCCTCGTTGAGGACGGCGAGGCTCATGATGTGCCAGCGCACCTCGAGCTCGCGGGCGGGAGTCACCTCGTCCACGAACCGCGAGGTCATCCAGGCCCAGGGGCAGGAGGGATCGAACCAGAAATCGACGGTGGTCATGGCACAACGCTACCTCCCGGCGCGACTCCCCCAGGCGGCTCTAGGGTAGATCGGCGGCGCCAGCACCCCGGCGCCCGGCAATGCCGCGCCCGCGACGAACGGATGGAGCACCACGTGCCAGGAGACAACCTCACCCGGAGCGAAGCGCAGGAGCGCGCCTCGCTGATCCAGGTCACCGACTACGACGTCACTCTCGACCTCACCCGGGGCGCCGAGACCTTCCTCAGCACCACCACCGTGCGGTTCACCGCGGCGGAGGGCGCCTCGAGCTTCATCGACGCCATCACGAAGACCGTGCACTCGGTGACGCTCAACGGCGTCGAGCTCGATCCCTCCGACGTGGCCGACGGCGTGCGCATCCGCCTCGACGCGCTCGCGGCCGACAACGAGCTGACCGTCGTCGCCGACGCGCTCTACACGAACACCGGCGAGGGACTGCACCGCTTCGTCGACCCGGTCGACGGCGAGGTCTACCTGTACTCGCAGTTCGAGGTCCCGGATTCGCGGCGCGTGTTCGCGGTGTTCGAGCAGCCCGACCTGAAGGCCGCCTTCCGCTTCACGGTCACCGCGCCCGCCGCCTGGCAGGTGGTCTCGAACCAGCCCACCCCCGAGCCGGTCCCCGCGGGCGAGGGCACCGCGACCTGGAGCTTCGAGCCGACCCCGCGGATCTCCTCGTACATCACCGCGCTCATCGCCGGCCCGTACGTGGTGCGCACCGACTCCCTCGTCTCCTCCGACGGCCGGACAATCCCGCTCGGGGTCTTCGCGCGCGCCTCCCTCGCGCCGTTCCTCGACGACGACTACGTGTTCGAGAAGACCAAGCAGGGCTTCGCCTTCTACGAGGAGAAGTTCGGAGTCCCGTACCCGTTCGACAAGTACGACCAGCTCTTCGTCCCCGAGTTCAACGCGGGCGCCATGGAGAACGCCGGAGCGGTCACCTTCACCGAGACCTACGTCTTCCGCTCGAAGGTCACCGACGCGATCAAGGAGCGACGGGTCGTCACGATCCTGCACGAGCTCGCGCACATGTGGTTCGGCGACCTCGTCACGATGAAGTGGTGGAACGACCTCTGGCTGAACGAGTCGTTCGCCGAGTACGCGTCGACCCTCGCGACCGCCGAGGCGACCGAGTGGACCGAGGCCTGGACCACCTTCGCGGCGATGGAGAAGAGCTGGGCCTACCGCCAGGACCAGCTGCCCTCGACCCACCCGATCGTCGCGACGATCAACGACCTCGAGGACGTGCAGGTCAACTTCGACGGCATCACCTACGCCAAGGGCGCCTCGGTGCTCAAGCAGCTGGTGGCGTGGGTCGGCGAGAAGGAGTTCCTCGCGGGGGTGCACGAGTACTTCGTGAAGCACGCCTTCTCGAACACCGAGCTGCGCGACCTGCTCGTCGAGCTCGAGGCCACCAGCGGCCGCGATCTCACCGAGTGGTCGTCGCTCTGGCTCGAGACGGCGGGCGTGAACACCCTCCGCCCCGAGATCTCCGTCGACGAGTCGGGCGCGATCGCCTCCTTCGCGATCCTGCAGACGGCCGTCGAGGAGTACCCGACCATCCGCCCGCACCGCCTCGCTATCGGCCTCTACGACTTCGAGGGCGACCGCCTGGTGCGCGTCGACCGCCTCGAGCTCGACGTGGACGGCGAGCGGACCGAGGTGCCCGAGCTGATCGGACGCACCCGCCCCGCGCTCGTGCTGCTCAACGACGACGACCTCGCCTACGCGAAGATCCGCCTCGACGACTCCTCGCTCGCCGTGGCGATCGAGCACCTGGCGAGCATCGAGAGCCCGCTCGCGCGCTCGCTGGTCTGGGGTTCGGTGTGGGACGCGACGCGCGACGCGGAGGCGGCCCCGCGCGACTTCGTGCGCCTCGTGCTCGGCAACATCGCGACCGAGACCGAGTCGACCACGCTGCGGACGGTGCTGGGCCAGCTCGTGTCCACCGCGACCCAGTACGTCGCTCCCGAGCACCGCACCGCGATCGTCGAGGAGGTCGGCGACCGGCTCTGGGCCCTGGCCCGCGAGGCGGAGGCCGGCAGCGACGCGCAGTTCCAGTTCGTCAAGTTCTTCGCCGCTGTCGCGTCCACCCCGGCGCACCTCGACGCCGTGCAGTCGCTGCGCGACGGCGGGACGACGCTCGACGGACTCGAGATCGACACCGACCTGGCGTGGGAGCTGCTGATCGCGCTGGTCGCCGGCGGACGCGCGGGGGCGAGCGAGATCGACGCCGCACTGGCCGAGGACAACACGGCGACGGGAGCGCAGTCCGCGGCGAACGCCCGGGCCGCGATCCCGACGGCGGAGGCGAAGCGCGCGGCCTGGGACTCGGTCACACTCGACGACTCGGCGCCGAACACGATCGTCCGCTCGACCGGGCTCGGCTTCCAGCGCACCTCCGACCCGGCGCTGCTGGACGCGATGGTGCCGGTGTACTTCGGAGCACTGCGCGATCTGTGGGACAGCAAGAGCTACAAGATCGCCGAGTACCTGGTCGTGGGCTTCTACCCCGCCGCGACCCCGACGCGCGAGATCGTCGACGCGACCCGGGAGTGGCTGGCCGCCAACCCCGACGTCCCGGCGCTGCGACGCCTGGTGATCGAGAACCTCGCCGGCGTCGAGCGCGCCCTGCGCGCGCAGGAGCGCGACGCGCAGGACTGAGCTCGATCCCATGCTGGTCGAGTAGCCCCGCAGGGGCGTTTCGAGACCCACCAGCGTCAGCAGATCAGGCTTCGGCCATGGCCTTCTGACGCACGTGGATCTCGATACGCCCGCTGCGCGGGCTACTCGATCAGCGAGGATGAGGCCCGTTTCCCACCCGGGCCGCACGCTCGATCTGCGAGGAGTCGGTCAGCTCGCCCGACCCGGCACCGACCGGCGGTCCGGGCCGTCGTAGGCCGACAGCGGCCGGATGAGCGCGTTCGACGCGCGCTGCTCGAGCACGTGCGCCGTCCAGCCGACCACCCTCGCCGCCACGAACAGCGGCGTGAAGATCTCGGTGTCGAAACCCATCAGCCGGTAGGCGGGACCGGACGGATAGTCGAGGTTCGGGAGGATCCCCGTCCGCTCGGCCATCGCCTCCGCCAGCGCGTCGTAGAGCTCGAGCATCTCGACCGCGTCCTCGTGCGCGGCGACGCGGCGCAGCGCCGCCTCCATCGTCGGCACCCGCGAGTCGCCCGACTTGTACACGCGGTGACCGAAGCCCATCACCTTCCGGCGCTCCCCCAGTGCCGTCGCGAGCCACTCCCGCGAGCGCGTCGCCGCCTCCGGGCCCAGCCCGATCTCGTCGAACACGTGCAGCACCGCCTCGTTCGCGCCTCCGTGCAGGGGCCCCTTCAGCGCGCCCACGGCCGCCGTCACGGCGGAGTAGACGTCGGACAGCGTCGACGTCACCACCCGGCCGGTGAAGGTCGACGCGTTGAACGAGTGCTCGGCGTAGAGCACCAGCGAGACGCGGAACGCGTCGACGACGACGGCGTCCGGGACGGCGCCGAACGTCATCCAGAGGAAGTTCTCGGAGTAGTCGAGGTCGCGTCGCGGGGCGATCGGCTCCTCTCCGCGTCGGCGGCGCTGGGCGTAGGCGACGATCGCGGGCAGAGCCGCCCAGAGCCGCACGGAGCGATCCAGCACCTCCTCCGGCGCCTCCGCGTCCGGGTCCGGATCGAGCGCCCCGAGCGCGCTGACGGCCGTCCGGACGACGTCCATCGGGTGGGCGCCGATCGGAAGGAGGTCGATGAGCGCACGGATCTCAGGCGCCAGCGCGCGGTGGGCCCGCTCGAAGGAGCGCAGCGTCCGAGCCTCCTCCGCCGTCGGCAGCTCGCCGTGCCAGAGCAGCCACGCGACGTCCTCGAACGTGCACGTCGCCGCGAGCTCCTGCACGGGATAGCCCCGGTACAGCAGCGAGTTCGACTCGGGGTCGACCTTCGAGATCGCCGTGGTGTCGACGACGACGCCGACGAGTCCTTTCCGGATGTCCTGATCGGTGGTGCTCATGTCCGCTCCTTCGCGAAAGGGGCCTGGGTGCGCCGAGTGCGGCGCACCGTCGTCAGGCGCCGTGGTGGTCGGCGAGGCTGAAGTCGAAGACGCCCTCGTCGAACCGGCTGTACGAGGCGTAGTCGAGCAGGTCGTAGAGCTCGGCGCGCGTCTGCATCCCGGAGACCTCGGCGCGGAGGGATCCGTCGGCCTTCAGCGTGTCGAGGGCGCGCATCGCCGCTCCCATCGCGATCCGCAGGAGCGAGACCGGGTAGATGACGATGTTGACGCCCACGTCGGCGAGCTGCCGCGCGGTGAAGAGCTCGCTCTTGCCGAACTCGGTCATGTTCGCGAGAACGGGGACGTCGACGGCCGCGCGGATCGTCTCGAACTCGCCCAGGTCGCGCATCGCCTCGGGGAAGATCGCGTCGGCGCCCGCATCGACGAGGCGCTTCGCCCGGTCGACAGCGGCCTGCATCCCCTCGAGGGCGCGGATGTCGGTCCGCGCCATGATCACGAGATCGGAGTCGCGGCGCGCGTCGACCGCCGCGGCGATCCGCCGGACCGAGGTGCTCTCGTCGACGACGGCCTTGCCGTCGAGGTGCCCGCAGCGCTTCGGATTGACCTGGTCCTCGATGTGCAGCGCCGCGACTCCCGCGTCCTCGAGCATCTGCACGGTGCGCGCGACGTTGAGCGGCTCGCCGAAGCCCGTGTCGGCGTCGACGAGGACGGGCAGGTCGGTCATCCGCGCGATCTGCTGACCGCGGCCCGCGACCTCGCTGAGCGTCGTGAGGCCGATGTCGGGGAGGCCGAGCTCGGCCGAGAGCACGGCTCCCGAGACGTAGACGCCGTCGAAGCCCTTCTCCTCGATCAGACGCGCCGAGAGCGGAGTGAAGGCGCCCGGCAGCTGCAGCAGCTCGCCGGTCGCGAGCCGCTCGCGGAAGAGGCGGCGCTTCTCAGCGGGGGTCCGGGTCGAGTGGAGCATCGGGCGTCCTTCCCCAGCGGGGTCTGAGTGCGAGCGGAGGCGAGTCGACGCCTCCGGTCGAATCTATACGGCGGCTCGCAGGCTCGGGCGAGGGGGCCCCGAAGAGGGCCTCCGTCCGCCGGTCTCGGAGGGAGGGGTCCCGTAGCCTGGACGGGTCATGCTGCTACTCGAGACCTCCACCCCCGACCCCGTCGCCGCCACGATCTCGTTCTTCGACTCCGAGATCTTCTGGAAGATCATCGCCGTCCTCTCGATCGTGATCGGCGCGCTCATCGTGCGCGTCATCGCGCACTTCGTGATCGGCCGCGTCGTCGACCAGATCGTCTCGGGGGTGAAGAAGCGCCAGCGGGTCGAGGACACCCAGTCGATCGCCGCGTCGCCGCTCGCGGCGGTCCGCGTCGTCCAGCGCACGCGGACCCTCGGCTCGATCCTCAACAACATCAGCTCGATCCTCATCGTGATCATCGCGCTCGTGATGGTGGTCAGCACCATCGACCAGAACCTGATCGGCTCGTTCGCCCTGCTCACCGCGGCCCTCGGCGCCGGGCTCGGCTTCGGCGCGCAGAACATCGTCAAGGACGTGCTCAACGGCCTCTTCATGGTCGCGGAGGACCAGCTCGGCGTCGGCGACGTCGTCGACACGGGTCAGGCCACCGGAGTCGTCGAGTCGGTCGGCGTCCGGGTCACCCAGATCCGCGACGTGAACGGCACCCTGTGGTTCGTGCGCAACGGCGAGATCATCCGGGTCGGCAACATGTCGCAGGGCTGGTCGCGCGTCATCATCGACCTCGCGGTGCCCTACGAGACAGACCTGGAGTCGGTGCAGTCGTCGATCCTGCAGACGGCGAACGAGCTCGCGGCCAGCAGCCGCTGGCGCGCGCGGATCATCGACAAGCCCGAGCTGTGGGGGCTCGAGTCGATCGCCGACGACGCCCTCGTGGTGCGCCTCGTGCTGAAGACCCGCACGACGGCCAAGGACGACGTCGCGCGCGAGCTCAAGGTCCGGCTCAAGCGTGCGCTCGACGCGCTCGACGTGAAGCTGCCCTCCCTGTCGGCCGTCGTCCTGAGCGGCTTCGAGGGCGCGGCGAGCGTCGGAGGCGCCAAGGGCCCTCGGACGACCCCGTCGCCGACGATCACGACTGAGCACGGCAAGCCCGTGCGCCTTCCCCGGGCCACCCGCAAGCAGCGCGAGACGCGTCCACAGGACGACGGCCAAAGCACAGGACCGACGCAGGAGCCGCGCGCATGAGCGGCCTGCAGATCGGCGGGACGCCTCCGATGCGCAGCTTCTGGGACCACATCGGCGGCCGCCCCACGTTCGAGAAGCTGGTCCGCCGCTTCTACGCGGGCGTCCGCGACGACGCGGTGCTCTGGCCGATGTACCCCGAGCACGACCTCGAGGGCGCGATCCAGCGTCTCACCGGCTTCCTCGAGCAGTACTGGGGCGGCCCGAGCACCTACAGCCAGGAGCGCGGTCACCCGCGCCTGCGGATGCGGCACCAGCCTTTCCACATCAACCCGGAGGCACGCGACCACTGGCTCCAGAACATGCGCGTGGCGGTCGACGAGCTCGAGCTCTCCCCCGCCGACGACGCGATGCTCTGGGACTACCTGGAGCGCGCCGCCCACGCGATGGTGAACACGTTCGAGGAGTAGCTCAGGCGGGAGTGCGCACCAGCACGTGACCCCGCTTGGAGGTGAGCCGGCGCCACGGTCCGCTCTCGAGCAGCGCCACGGGGTCGGCGGGGTCGAGGAAGCCGAGCGCGAAGAGCGCGAACGCCGCGCCGGCGGGGACGTCCGCGAGCCCGTCGAGCGGTCGCCCCCACACCGAGGAGCGCACGCGCGAGACGATCTGCTCGCCGGTCTCGGAGCCGACCGCCGCGGCGATCTCGTCGATCCCCTCGCGGGCGACCCGCTCGAGGAACACCGGATCGACGGGCTCGCGGCGCAGCCAGCCTCCGCGGGGAGGAGCGATGCCCGCCCAGGCCCCTGCGGTCGCGTCGTCGCCGTCGGGCAGCGGGACGGGCTTGCCGTCGGCTCCCCCGGGTTCCCACTGGAGCCGGGCGAGCCGGTCGGAGAGCGCGCGGATGGGGACGACGCGGTCGAACGCGGCGGGCTCGTCGAGCGCGAACACCCGGAGGCCGAGCACGGTCGACGAGCGGTCGAGGATCCCGCGGGGCTGCAGGATCGCGGTGTAGGCGGCCAGGATCCGGTCCTGCGCGAGGAGGCGCACGGCGCCGTCGTCGACTCGGGCCGACCTGCCGAGGAAGACCCGCAGATCGGACAGGCTGGGGGGATCTGCGAGCGAGAAGGACGCACTCATCGCATCGATAAGCTTACTCTCAGGTCGCTCACCCGGCCGGTCGACACCCCGGAGGTACTGTGCCCGATCCCCTCTCCTCGCTCCTGACCGCCCTCGACCTCACCGACACGGGGGCCCGCACCAGCGAGGACATCTTCACCGGTCCCTCGCAGTGGCAGCCCGAGGGGCGGGTCTTCGGCGGACAGGTTCTCGCTCAGTCGCTGATCGCCGCGGGGCGCACCGTCGACGACGACCACGGTGTCCACTCGATGCACGGGTACTTCCTCCGGCCCGGGGATGTGACGCTGCCGATCACCTTCTCGGTCGACCGGATCCACGACGGCCGCTCGTTCTCGACCCGGCGGACCCAGGCGTATCAGAACGGGGTGCCGATCCTCTCGATGATCGCCTCGTTCCAGACGGAGGACGAGGGTCTCGACCACCAGACGCCGATGCCCGAGGGTGTTCCGGAGCCGGAGTCGCTGCCGAGTGCCGCGGAGGTCCTCGGCGGCATCGACCACCCCGTCGGCAACTTCTGGGCCACGCAGCGCCCCTTCGACGTGCGCCACGTCGAGCAGCCCGTCTACCTCCGGGCCGACCCGGGCCGCTCCGCGCAGCAGAGCGTGTGGATGCGGGCACTCGGCACGCTCCCCGACGACCCGATGCTGCACCGCGCGGCCCTCGCCTACGCGAGCGACTACACGATCCTCGAGTCGACCCTGCGGCGGCACGGGGCGGCCTGGATCACGCCGGGGCTGCGCATCGCGAGCCTCGACCACGCGATGTGGTGGCACCGCCCCTCCCGCGTCGACGAGTGGCTGCTCTACGTGCAGGAGGCGCCGAGCGCTTCGGGCGGGCGCGGCCTGTCGCTCGGGCGCATCTACTCGCGCGACGGAGCGCTCGTCGCAAGCGTCGCCCAGGAGGGCATGGTGCGGGTCCCCCGCTGACCTCGCGCTCGCAGGAGAGACGTTCGGCTCGCAGGACCACGGCCGGCTCGCGAGAGCCCCGGCCTCCGGCTCGTCGTGACACGTTCGGCGCGTCGAATCCGAGGATTCCGGCGAGCCGGATCGGATTCGACGAGCCGAAGGTCGCGATCCGCGCTCCACGGAGCCGGGGCGCACCCGAGCCGCGGGCGCCGCGCCCCCGGGCGATGCGGTCAGCCGCGCTTCGAGAACGCGATCGGCTCGTCGACGTACGGCGCCCAGACGGTGCGGAGCTCCTCGGGGATGCGCTCAGGCCGCCCCGTCGCGGCGGTGACCATCACCAGGGTCGTCGCCGCCTTCGTGTACAGCACGCGCGGAGTGACGCCCTCCGGCGAGTACAGCTCGTAGCAGACCTCGAGGCTCGCGCCGCCGATGCGTCCGATCCACAGCTCGATGTCGATCGGGGCCCGCATGTACGGGATCGGCGCGAGGTACTCGATCTCCTGGCGCGCGATCAGGCTGATCGTGCGAGCGCCCGGTCGCGCGTCGAGCACCGCCGTCGCCCTCCCGCCCGCCTCCGGCGAGTCGGGCGCCCAGAACGCCTGGATGCGCGCCTCCTCGAGGAGGCGCAGCATCTCGGCGTTGTTGACGTGCGCGTAGGCGTCGAAGTCCGACCAGCGCAGCGGGATGGCGACGTGCAGGCGCATCAGTCGCGCGTGAGCTTGCGGTAGGCCGAGCGGTGCGGCTTCGCCGCGTCGGGGCCGAGGCGCTCGATCTTGTTCTCCTCGTAGGCCTCGAAGTTGCCCTCGAACCAGTACCAGTTCGCCGGATCCTCCTCGGTGCCCTCGTAGGAGAGGATGTGCGTCGCGATCCGGTCGAGGAACCAGCGATCGTGGGTGATGACCACGGCGCAGCCCGGGAACTCGAGGAGCGCGTTCTCGAGGCTGCCGAGGGTCTCGACGTCCAGGTCGTTGGTGGGCTCGTCGAGCAGGAGGAGGTTGCCGCCCTGCTTGAGCGTCAGCGCGAGGTTGAGGCGGTTGCGCTCTCCACCCGAGAGGACGCCGGCCTTCTTCTGCTGGTCGGGGCCCTTGAAGCCGAACTGCGAGACGTAGGCGCGCGACGGGATCTCGGTCCGGCCGACCGTGATGTAGTCGTGGCCGTCCGAGACGACCTCCCAGAGGTTCTTGTTCGGGTCGATGCCGCCGCGGCTCTGGTCGACGTACGAGATGTCGACCGTCTCGCCGATCTTGAGGTCGCCGGAGTCGAGGGGCTCGAAGCCCACGATCGTCTTGAAGAGCGTGGTCTTGCCGACGCCGTTCGGGCCGATCACGCCGACGATGCCGTTGCGCGGGAGGGTGAAGCTGAGGTCCTCGATGAGCACGCGCTCACCGAACGCCTTGTGCAGCTTCTTCGCGTCGATCACCTGGGCGCCGAGGCGCGGGCCGACGGGGATGACGATCTCCTCGAAGTCGAGCACGCGAGTCTTCTCGGCCTCCGACGCCATCTCCTCGTAGCGCGCGAGACGCGCCTTCGACTTGGCCTGGCGGCCCTTCGCGTTGCTGCGGACCCACTCGAGCTCGGTCGTGAGGCGCTTGGCGAGCTTCGCATCCTTCTTGCCCTGCACCTCGAGGCGCGCGCGCTTCTTCTCGAGGTAGGTCGAGTAGTTGCCCTCGTAGGGATAGAGGTGGCCGCGGTCGACCTCGGCGATCCACTCCGCGACGTTGTCGAGGAAGTACCGGTCGTGGGTGACGGCGAGGACGGCGCCGGGGTACTTCGAGAGGAACTGCTCGAGCCAGAGCACGCTCTCGGCGTCGAGGTGGTTGGTGGGCTCGTCGAGCAGGAGCAGGTCGGGCTTCTGCAGGAGGAGCTTGGTCAGCGCCACGCGGCGCTTCTCGCCACCGGAGAGGTTCGTGACGAGCGAGTCGCCCGGAGGCGTCCGCAGCGCGTCCATCGCCTGCTCGAGCTGCGAGTCGAGGTCCCACGCGTCGGCGGCGTCGATCGCCTCCTGGAGGACCCCCATCTCTGCCAGGAGCGTGTCGAAGTCCGCGTCGGGGTCGGCCATCGCGAGCGAGATCTCGTTGAAGCGGTCGATCTTGCCCTTGATCTCGCCGACGCCCTCCTGGACGTTCTCGAGCACGGTCTTCGTCTCGTCGAGCTCCGGCTCCTGCATCAGGATGCCGACGGAGTAGCCCGGGCTCAGCCGTGCCTCTCCGTTGCTGGGGGTGTCGAGCCCCGCCATGATCTTCAGGATCGTCGACTTGCCGGCGCCGTTCGGGCCGACCACGCCGATCTTGGCGCCGGGCAGGAACGACATCGTGACGTCGTCCAGGATCAGCTTGTCGCCGACCGCCTTGCGGGCGCGCACCATCGAGTAAATGTATTCAGCCACACCAAGTCCTAAAGTTGTCGCATGTCCACGAAGCCCCGTGCCGTCCTGTACGTGCGACTCTCGCGTGAGAGCGCCGTCAGCACGTCGATCCAGGGGCAGAACGCCGACCTGTACGCCCTCGCGGAGCGCGAGGGATGGCAGATCATCCGCACCTTCGAGGATAACGGGAAGTCCGGAGGCAAGGCGCGGGCGAACGCAGCCGCCGCGCTCGCGATGCTTCGCGACGGAGAGGCAGACGTCCTCGCGGTCTACGCCTACGACCGCTGGAGCCGCATGGGCATCGCGGACAGCGCTGACCTACTCCGAGTGGTGGCCGACCGACAGGCCCGGTCACGGCGGGAAGGGACGCCACCGCCTCTCTTCTACGCAGCACGAGAAGGGATCCGATCGGATCAAGAGGGGTGGGAGATCCGCGTCGCCTTCGCGGCAGACATCGCCCAGAAGGAGCGCGACCGCATGGTCGCGCGTCGAACCGCAGCGATTGCTCGGATGCGTCAGGAAGGCCGCAACCCCGGCAATGGCCCAGCGCCGTTCGGCTACCGATCGGCGCCCTTCACCGATGGCCGGCCCGGCCGCCGACTCGTCCCCGATCCGAAAGAGGCCGGAACGATTCGCGAGGTCGCCGATCGCATTCTCGAGGGGGAGACATCGACGGGTGTGGCGAAGGATCTCAACGCGCGGCGCGTCCCGATGCCAAGGAGCCCGTACCGTCTCGCGCAACTTCGAGGCGAGACGCCGGACGCCTCGCTCGACACCGGCACGTGGAGCTCCTCGCGCGTCTCGCAGCTATGGGCCAGCGAGCACCTCCTCGGGAGGATCATGCAACGGACCGATCGGCACGGCGAGCGGCAGGCGGGCCAGGCGTCCCGACCCTCCGAGCAGCGATCACGCGATCGCTACGGCGAGCCGGTGGTCGATCCGGCAACGGGGCTCCCTCTCCAGGCTTTCGAGCCGATCCTGAGCGTCGAAACGATGATCGCGCTCCGCGAGCGCTTCTCGAGGAACGTCGGACGAGGGACGCAGCGACAGCGCCGCGCAGCGCGCCTCCTGAGCGGCCTGACCTTCTGCGGGACGTGCGGCTCCCCCATGTACGTCCTGAGCACCCAACGCCGCTACGTCTACTACCGGTGCTCCTCAAGTGCTCGCGGAGTCGAGTGCCCGGGTCTGTCTGTGAAGGCTGAAGCCCTCGAGTCTCAGGTGCGCGACCTGTACCTGCGATCGTTCGGCGGACTCGCTGCCGTGCAGTACGTCGAAGAGCGAGGAGACGCGCAGCTGGACGAGGCTATCGCGACGACGAGCAGTGCCCTGCGGGACGTCGGAGCCGAGCTCGCCGACCCTGAGGCCGACGTCGACTCCCTGATCGCGCGGCGCCAACAGTTGGTCGAGCGCCTGTCGGAACTTCGCAGGCAGGCACCCCCGGTGGTTCATCGCGCCGTCGAGCTCGGCGGCACCTGGGCGGAGGTGCTTGCGGGCGTCGACGATGCCACCTGGCGCCCGCACCTCGAGGCGGCGCTCGATCACGTCGAGGTATGGCGGTCGAGCCACAGCGAGCCAGTCCGACTCGTCCTCCGACCAGTGCCCGACGAGTACCCGAACTACGTCGACGCGGACGGCTAAGGCCCGGCGAGTCGCTGAGCAGGCGCGGGTCCCCTGGCCCTCTCCTCTCTTGACACCGGAGGTCTATCCGGTGAACCCGCCGACACCGAATGAGCCCCGTGCCCTCTCCCCTTCCGCTGCCCAACTTCCTCCGTGCCTTCGCCGAGGACGTGCTCGCGCTCTCCTCCCAACTCGGAGCAGCGCAGGACGTCCAATGGGTTGCCTCGCCGCGCCCGACCGTTGACTCCGACGGGCGTCGGGCGACGGGCACCTACTCGGACCCCGTCCCGGCGACCGTCTCGGATCCGTCCCGACTCCGCGTCCGCGCCGCAGTGGTCGGCGCCGAGACGACGCTCCGCGAGGCGCGAGCCACTGTCGCCGATGCCTCCGCCGGCCTCGAGCTCGCCCTCGCCGAGTGGAGCGCCGGTGCGCGCTAGTGCAAGAACAACCGACGTGACCGAACAACGTCACTTCTAGATACCCCCCACTAGTTCTCTCTCTCTCAAGAGAGGGATGGGGAGTGACAAGCGCTCCGTCACCGTCGGCCGTTCTTGCACTCCCCTCGTCAAGGAGCCCTCCGTGCCCGGCAACTACCTCGACGCCCTCGCGCGTCTGTCAGACACCCCCCGCAACATCCGTCGGGACGGCGCCAACGTCCGCCGCACCGTCGCGGAGTCCTACGGCCCCGTCGTCCTGACGCTGCCGTCACCCCGGCGCCTCGCCCGCGCGCTCGTCATGCCGACGATCCGCGAGGTCCGCGAGGTCTACAACCGCAGCGGCACGCTCGTCGGTCGGCGCAACACCGCGGATCCCCTCGAGCCGGTCAACCTCGGCGAGCCTGCGATCGGCGCTCTCGTGCAGCGCCTCGCCGAGCTCCCCGACCGGAACGACGCTCGCAGCCTGTACCGCAACCTTCGCCGCCTCGCGACACTCGACCCCTCGGCCGCCGCCGAGCTCATTCGCAAAGCCGTCAGCGTGGCCCACCTCGAGGCCGACGCCGAACCGGTCCCCGCGGCACCAGCCCCGGCCCGCCGGCCGGCCGCTACTCCACTAGAACGCGATCGCGCCTACCGGGAACGCAAAGGGCACCACGAACGCACCTCGAGCGCCCACTACGTGCGCCAGTTCCTCACCGGTTGGGACGGCGCCGACGACGTCCCTCCCGTGGGGAGTCGAGTACCCGCTCCGGAGCTCCACGCCTCCGCGAAAGAGGCAATCGCCCTCGCCGTTGCCGAGCAGCGGTCGGCATCAGATCTCGGCGAGGACTGGGAGGAGATCGCCGCGGAAGACGGCCTCCCGCTCAGCCCGCGGGTCCCCGGCGTCCGCGTCTTCTACGAGGTCGCCGACGCCGTCCTCGGCGAGCGCCGCCGAACGTCGGCGGGCTACGTCTTCCAGATCCCACCCCTCGCGCCCGCCATCGCTCGCGCCGACCGCATCCTTCAAGGAGGCCCAGAAATGGACATCGCAACCGCAGTGCTCGACCGCGTCGTCGCGCGGCTCGCCGACGAAGTACTCGAGGCGCACGGCGGCGACTTCCGCGCAGCGATCTCGACACTCATGGAGCGTGGCGAGCGCGCGGCGGCCCTCACCCTCCAGGCGTCCTCCGCCGGAGCCCCGGTGATCGACCTCGCCTCGCGCCGCAAGGCGTCGTGACTGCCACCCGAGGGCTTTTCTCCTGACAGTGTCCCGAATGCTCCGGCAGCCGCCTCGCCAAGATCCGCAGAACGACGCGGGTCTCGGCGGGGCGGCTCTCAGGTTCGCGAGCGCCGTGGCCCTCTCCTCTAGTAGAGGGAAGTCCGCGTAGACCGGGCTTCCCTCCCCCTTTTTGCCCATCGCCGTTCCGCAACAGGAAGGGAGCAGCCATGCTCTGCCCCGAATGCTCCGGCCCCCTCCGAGGCCGTCAGGAGCTCTGCTCCCAGCGCTGCCGCTCCAAGCGACATCGCACCGCGGAGCGCCAGCGTCGCGAAGCGGCTCTCGGCTACCTCGACGCCGCCGTCGCCGACCCCGCGTCCGCCGCCGCACTCGCCCGCCGCGCTCGAGCGGCTCTCGGCGTGTGACCCGCGCAAGCGACGGCCGCGTCGAAATCGCCGAGACGATTTACCTCCCCAGCGTCCAGGCCGACGGCAACCCGTCGGACAAGTGGATCCCCTTCTTCGCCGCCAGCGACCTCGCCGACGACGACTGACCTCGCCCTCGCGGCGACGAAAGGCACTACCCGATGATCGTTTCTCCCGCACTCGCCGCTGAGCAGTACGCCGATTGGGTCGTCGACCTCGTCCCCGGCGCCCGCGAGCTCCATGACTCATATCTCGGGACGCTCCCCGCGCTGGACGCAGCGAGAGCCGCTCACCGCGACCGGGTCCTCGAGGCAAACGCTCTGCGCTCGACGGATCCCCACTCGCACGACCTCGAGGACGCGCAGCGACGATCGGCGGATGCGCAGCGTGCGCTTGACCGTGTCGCGCGGGTCTCCGACACGACAGAGAAGCAGTTCAAGCGAACGGTCGATCGCGGCCGTGGCACGCCAGACGTTCGTCAGGAGGCGGCGCGCCGCGCGCTCGAGTACCACGCGCGCGCCTCGGCGGCTCTCGCCGAGCTCGAGGCGACCATCGACCACGTCGACGCCGCTTGGCACCTGGCTGGCAGCCCTGGGCGCTCCTGGCGCGCGAACGTGATCGGGTCCGGCGCCGACGATCAGCGCGTGGCGCTCGTCGCGCTCCGCAGTCGCCTCGAGAGCTTCGACGTGCAGCGGGTCACCGAGGCTACCGAAGGCGCGGAAGTGCCGACCGAGGCTCACGGCGAGGCGCTCGCACGAGAGCTCGCCAAGACGTCGACCGCGATCGTGCTCGTATGAGCCGCTCACTCGACGACCTCGTCGCCGGCGTGACCCGCGCCTACACGCCCCCCGCTTCCCTCGCTGAGGCGACGCGCGAGCAGCTCCAGGACTACGAGCACCTCGCGGAAGGTCGCGGAGTGACCCCCGAGCAGATCCTCGCCGAGTACCGAGCGGCCCACGCCCGCCAGCTTGTTGAGCTCGACGCCGCCGATGCCGCCTCGGCGCTCGTCGCCGACATCCGAAGGAGCTAGCCCGTGACCTCCGAAGCAATCGCCCAGCGAGCAGCCAAGCGCGCCTCAGGCCTTCGACGTTTCTCCCTCGGCGAGGACATCCGCCGCACTCCCGCTCGCCTGCGCGCTCCCTTCGACGAGACGCAGTGGATCGCGCTCGGCAACGCCGAGCGGCGGGCACACATCGTCGCGCTCATCACGGCGGAACTCGCCGCGGAAGAGGCGGCGACACCCTCCGCTCCGCCCACTCCGGCCGAAGCCACAGCGCCCGTGCGCGAGTACGAACCCGGTCGCAGCTACCTCCCGTGCGCAGACGGGTGCGGCGCCTTCCACCCTGGCCGTCCGGGCCGCTCCGGCCTCCGGTACTGCCCGAGCGAGTAGCCCCGTGTACCGCGCCCCAGATGGGACGCTCCTCACCGGCGATGCTCTCCGCGCTTCGATCGAGGCGCGGGAGCTCGCCGCGCTCCCTCAGTCGTCGTTTTCCAGGCTCTCCCGCACCCAGAACGTGCCGGTCGGCTCAACGTAGTGGAACTCCGCCGCCTCGAGCGCCTGGCGAGCCTCGAGACGCGACAACCCGGTGACGCCAGCAATGTTGTCTAGATGCTGCGAGTAATCCCGTTGGAGCCAAGCGCGAGCGCCGTCCGGCAGCACTCCCGTTCGTTGGAAGATTGCGAACTCCTCAACCGGTACACCGTGCCTGTTGCGGATGATCCGACGGAACAACTCTGGAAGTCGAAGCGTCTCCGCGATGCCGATATAGCCGAGTACCTCGAGCAGAGCTGCGCCGCCTTCCAAGATGGCACCGTAGAAGCCATCCCCGCCGCGGTTGCCTCCAAGCTTGATCTCCAGCCTGGATGCCTCGTTCTCGCTTAGCGTCGCGGCGAGTGCCTCAAGATCGGCGAGTGTGAATGCATCGCTGATCGCAATCATGTGAGGCAGCCAGCCATCTTCCTCGACGACACCATGCACGTCGAGCTCGAAGTGCCACTCGATCATGTCGACGGTGTCCGACCACAGCGGCCGGTTGACCAGGGCGCGGTGTGCGCGCTGCACTGAGCCGATTAGCGGCTGACGACCGACGCCTTCCACGTCAACTTGTATGGCAGGTTTTCCGTCCAGTGACGACCAAATAAGCACACCCGGATTATCCAGGTAGGGCCAGGGTCACGGCTAGCACGCGCTCGACGTGACTTCGCTCGAGCGGCTCTTCCCACTCGCAGGACCGCCGCTGACCAACTGGGCGCTCCTCCCCCGCCCCTGGCCCCTCGTAGACGAGGCGAGGCCGGGGGCTTTGTTGTACCCGGAGGCGCGCGCATGGCATGGCAGACGAGCGCGCGCACCGACCGCAACAGCGCCCTGCCCGCTGACTGGAGCACGCGCCGCATCCGCGTCCTCCGACGCGACGGGTACAAGTGCCAGGCCCGCGACTCGACGGGCTCGAAGTGTGAGGCGCCGGCCAACCAGTGCGACCACATCAAGGCCGGCGACGACCACTCGCTCGAGAACCTGCAAGCCCTGTGCGTCTGGCACCACGGACGCAAGAGCAGCGCCGAAGGGGCAGCCGCACGACGGCCCGCGATCTCGCGTTACCGACGACCCGAAGCGCACCCCGGCGCCCTCTGAACCTGGGCAAAGTCTGGGAGTCGGCTCCACAGCTTGACTCCCACCCTGGGGCACCCCTCCCCCCTGCCCCCTCCCACCTCTACCGAAGCGGCATAGCGTCTTCGACTCGATGCGGGCATGACCCCTGTTTTTAGAACGCCGCACGCCCGAACACCCCATTTCAGGAGTCCCCATGACCGACGCCACCGCCTACCCCGAGCACTGGCCGGCCGTCGTCCGCGACGCCTATGAGTCCGTGATCGCGCAGCGGCCAGAACTCGCCGGCGCAGAGTTCGCCGCTCTTGAGACCGCGTGCGAACTCCTGGCCGCCGGTGAGGCGCACGCCGTGGTTGCGCGAGAGGCCGGCGGCGTCGCGACCGGGTCTACCGGACAGATCGTCGTTCATCCTTCGAGCATCGAGTCGCGTCTCAATCGCACAGCCGCGGCAGGGATCCTGGCGCGACTCGCGCTGCCCCCGACGAACGGCAAGCTCACCGCAAGTGAGCGAGGACGCCAGGGCGCCGCCGCTCGCTGGCAGGGCCGGACTTGAGGCCGCCCTCCAGCCAGCGGGCCGCCCCTCGATCGCTGACCCTGGAAGTCCGCCTCGACGACGCCGTCGAGTACTGGCAGCCCGCGACTCCGTCGGATGGATGGGCGCCCGCCGCCGCCTTCGACCGAGCGTGCAGCTTCGCCGCCCGGTCAGCGGGCCACGAGCGGCGACGCACCGGCGCCGCCTACCAAGCCCTCCTTGGCGCGGTGCCGGGCCTCAAGCGCGTCGAGGTGCGCGAGCGCCTCGCTGGCGTCGACCACTTCCGCGACCACTTCGAGCCCTGCGACGCCCTCGACGACCGGCCGGCGGTACTCGACGAGTTCCCCTTCTGAGCAGCCCGGCGGGCTGGGCACCCTCCTTCCCCGTAGCGCTTCGCTGCACATCACCGAGAGGACGACCATCACATGACCAAGACAGTGCACTTTCAGGGCGAGACCTTCACTTTCGACGCCGAGCCTGACTGGCAGGACCGCCTGCGGGAATCGCTCAAGCGCAATGACCCCGGCACCGTCCTGACCGACCTTCTTGGCGAGGAGCAGTTCGACCGCTTCTACGCGACCGCCACGAAGGCAAGCCCGCTCGCCTTCACGCTCCTCATGCTCGAGCTCGGCCTCTCGGCCCCCTTCGACCGCAGCTAGCGCCCGCTCCCACCATCACCCCAGCCCCATCGCCACATCGGCGGTGGGGCTTTGTCGTGCGCCCGAACGCCGGCGCCCCGTCTCACAGGAGACCCCATGACGTCCGTCGGCTACGCCAGCCTCCAGATCATTCCGTCCGCGAAAGACTTCGGCCGGCTCCTCAGCGGCGAAGTCGACGGCCCCCTCGGCTCCGGCGGCCAGGCGGCCGGCGCGAAGTTCGGTGCCACCTGGCGGGGCGCAGCGCTGCCCCTTCTAGCGGCCGGCGCCGTCGCCGCTGGCGTCGGGTTCGGAGTGAATTTCGCGGCGGGTGCCGTGCAGGCAGCCGGTCAGCTCGAGCAGTCGGTCGGAGCCATCGACACCGTCTTCAAGGACTCCGCCGGTCAGATGCACGACTGGGCCGGCCAGGCAGCGACCAACGTCGGGCTGACGGCGAACGAGTTCAACGAGCTCGGGACGCTCATCGGCACGCAGCTTCGCAACGGGGGCACGGCGATGGACGAACTCGCCCCGAAGACCAACGACCTGATCGGCCTCGGCGCGGATCTCTCCTCCATGTTCGGCGGAACGACGAAAGACGCGGTCTCCGCTCTCTCGTCGGCCCTGAAAGGAGAAAGGGATCCAATTGAGCAATTCGGCGTGTCACTGAACCAGGCGAGCATCGACGCCAAGGCCGCCGAGCTCGGCTTCTCGAAAGTCGGCGGGGCTCTCTCCAGCGAAGCCAGCCAGGCAGCCACGCTCGCACTGATCATGGATCAGACGGCCGACGCCCACGGCAACTTCGGGCGCGAGTCCGACACCCTCGCTCAGAAACAGCAGGTCCTCGCCGCCACGCTCTCGGATGCGAGCGCCCGCATTGGTGCCGAGCTCCTCCCCGCAGTCTCCGCCGGCGCCGGCATCCTCCTCGGCGTGCTCGGCCCAGCGATTGACGGCACCGTCAACGGGATTCACACCGCCGTAGGCGTGATCGGCACGCTCTGGGCGGCCTTCAACGGCAAGCCGCCCACGATGGACCTCGGCCCCCTGACGGAGCCGGTGACCACCTTCGGCGTCATCCTCCGCAACGTCTTCGACGCCGTGTCCGGCTTCCTCAGCACGTCCGGCACAGGAATCGCCAGCGCTTTCGGCGGCCTTGGCGGCTCCCTCGCCTCCCTCGCTCCGTTCCTCGCACCGCTTGGCGCCCTCATTGCCGGCATGGCGCTCAACTTCGCCCCGCTCGCGAGCATCGTCCCGACGATCACAAGCGCACTCGGCGGCCTCGCCGGCATCCTGCCCAAGCTCGGCGGCGGCTTCCTGACCGCGCTCGGCCCTGTCGGACTCGTGATCGGCCTCTTCGCAGCAGCCGCCGCGGCGTCGCCTGCGCTCCAGGGCGCGCTCATGTCCCTCGTGACCACGATCGCCGGCGCGCTGATGCCGATCTTCCAGGCCCTCGGGCCGATCATCGGGCTTCTCGCGAGCACGCTCGGCACGCTCCTCACGAGCGCCGTCACCGCCCTGACCCCGCTCCTCGTCGTCGTCGGCGACGCGCTGGCTCAGGTCGTGACGGCCGCCTCGCCGCTGATCGCCGCGATTGTCGGACTGCTCGTCCCGATCCTCGCGCTCATCACGCCGCTACTCGACCTCGTCAACGCCGTGATCCCGGTCGTCGTCGTCGCGCTCGGGCTCGTCGTCTCGGCGGTCGGGCCGCTGGTCGAGATTCTCCTCGGCGTTCTGATCCCCGTGATTCAAGCTCTCCTCCCCGTCGTGACGACGGTCTTCGGCGTGATCGTCGCCGTCATCACCGCGGCTATGCAGATCGTCCAGGGAATCATCGACGTCGTTACCGGCATCATCACCGGCAACTGGTCGATGGTCTGGGAAGGCATCCTCGGGATCCTCTCCGGCGTGTGGAACGTCATCGTGGCTCTCGTCACGGGCGCGATCAACATCGTCATGTCGATCATCGGCGCCGTCCTCGCCGCGATCTCCGGTATTTGGAATAACGCATGGACCGCCATCGGGTCCTTCGTCACCGATGCGTGGAACAACATCACGACCGCGATCAGCGCTGGAATCACAACCGCGCTCGAGTTCATCGGCGGACTCCCCGGGGCAGCCCTGGCCGCGCTCGGCGATCTTGGCGGCCTCTTCCTCGAGTCCGGCCAAGCCCTGATCCAGGGCTTCATCGACGGTATCTCCGGGATGATCGGCGCCGTCGGCGACGCGGTCGGCGGGGTCATGGACTTCGCCGCGAGCTTCTTCCCCAACTCGCCCGCGCAGCGCGGCCCGCTCTCCGGCTCCGGCTGGACGAAGATCCTCAACTCCGGAGGCGCGATCGGCGACGCCTTCGTCGGAGGCATCAACGACTCGGCCGCCGGGGTGGGCGACGCGGTTGCCGCCCTGACGACGCTCGCGTCGCCTACGGTGCGCCCGCTCGTCGAGCCGACCGCCGGCTTCTCCTCGCCGGCCGTCGACGGCGGAGGTCTCGCAGGCGGCGCAGCGCCCGCCGCGGATCGCCCGATCCTCGTTGACGGCTCAGTCGTCGCGTGGGTCCGCGAGCTCGCCAACGGCGAGTCGCACCTCGTCGTGAACGACTACGACGCGAAGAAGACCCTCGCAGCGAGCACCGGCGAGTGGCCCCTCGGCTTCTAGCCCCCCTGCTCGTCCGTGGCTGGAGGTGCATCGTCCAGTGGAACGGCCCCGAACCACTGCTGGATGAATTGGATGCCGGCTGCCGTGAGCGACACCGT
This sequence comes from Rathayibacter sp. VKM Ac-2803, assembly GCF_009807175.1. Lineage (NCBI taxonomy): Bacteria > Bacillati > Actinomycetota > Actinomycetes > Micrococcales > Microbacteriaceae > Rathayibacter > Rathayibacter sp. VKM Ac-2803. The sequence goes on from NZ_WUCD01000001.1 coordinate 2,635,686, forward strand.
TTCGAGGCCAGCGTCGAGGCGGTTCTCTGGCCGAATGTCGACCTGAGATCGAGGAAGTCCCGCATTGTTGAAGACGGCGCCGGGGAGCACGATGTCCAGCCCCCCGCCCGGGGAGCGGTACATCATCCCTACGTCGGCTTCGCGGGACACGAGCCCGTCGCGCTGCACGTTCTGGAGCAGCACGTCGAGCGAATCGCCTCCGGACAACCGCAACGACGAGTTTTCGCCCCGCAAGTGCAGAGCCTCGAGCACCCGACGCTCGTAGTCGCTGTACCGTGCGTTCAGAACCGACAGGTTCATCTTGTAGGCGCGGATCGACTTCCGGTCGATCTCCTTCGTCGTGTCATAGCGCCAGTGGCAGTTGTGACAGAGAACCAGCATGTTCGAGAAGTCATGAGCTCGAACGGTCTCCCAAGGGACGATGTGTGCCATCTCGAGGGCAACCGTGCTCCGGCAGGTCGGTATCGCGCAACGGTGCCCCGCCTCGAGGTAGAGCGAGCGTTTCAAGGCGGCTGGGACGTGGTCTCGATCGTCACTCACAGGCGTCACCCTACCGACCACAAGCGGGGCCGAACATCCCGGCGCCGCTCGCGACCCTAAGACACTCTGACAAAACGCCTGCGGTTTGTTGACGCGCCTAGGGCCCGTCCTGGACTCATCATCCGGGGCGGGCCCTTTCGGCGTTCAGGGGTCAGCGGGCGGACCGCGCGGCATCGAGTGCGCGCTCTCGCACCCACCGCGCAAACGGCACGCCGGCGCGTTTCGCCGCCTCCTCGATCTCGCGGTCCTCATCAGCTGTGAAGCGGAGGCGCCGCTCCCGCTCGCGGCGGTCTTCAACAGGGGGGCGCCCAAGGCGCGCAGCTTCGCTCATGGCGCCACATTAACGGTTGCAGGCCCCGACTTAATAGGGCACTATTTAGCGCATGACCTTCACCACTCGCACTCGCCGGAAGAGCACCGTCGCTCGCGCCGCAGACGCCCTCGTCCTCGAGATCACCGACCACCTGTCCACAGCCGACGTGATCCGCATCGAGCCCTGGCCCGGTCGCGAGGGCGAGCTACGCGCAATCAGCCTCGCCGACGGCTCCTTCTCGGCTTGGATCCCCGCCGGCGCCCGCGGCCTCGGTTGCGGCCTGGCGCGCGTCGAGCCCGACGGGACCGTCGTCGACTGGCTGCCCGCGGCGGCCTAGCTCGCGAGGACCAGCCTTGGCCGCAGCAAATCGACTTGCTCGCCTCTACGCGGTCCGGTTCTTGACGTGAAGCGGACTCGCTCCACCCGCACCTTCACGGCGACCTCGTCCGCTCCGAGCTTCGACAGCAGTGCAGCGTCGTGAGCAAACTCGCGATCGAGTGAGGTCCACGCACGCGAGCCACCCCCGACGCGAACGCGCGCAGTCGTCCGCTGCCACAGACGCGGATAACCGGACGACGGCAGACAGACGTATCGCAGATCGAATCGTGGGTCCCCCTCCGCGACGTCGTAGGCCACGAAAATTCCGTCCGTTCGACGGGCGAGCTCGCGCCGAACGATTTCACCCGGCCGGACGAGCCCGTCGACCTGGGCGATGACCTCCACGAGGTCAGCAGGCATTAGGACTAGCTGCGCCTGATTGTATTCAGCCACTTCAGTCCTCAACCGCTCGTACGTTCTCGGTGCCCCGCTCTCCGCCGGGCAGGTCCCGTGGATCGGGAGGGCCTCGGCCGGATGACGCCGTCTGTCGACCGCCGCACCGCTCGAGTGAGCGGCGGAGTCGATGGCCGGGGACCCGTTCGAGGATACCGGCTCGTTCCCCCGAGCGGGTCGGACTCCGATCGGCCGGACTCCGAGCGGGTCAGCCGTCGAGCGGGACGGTCTGGCCGATCAGGCAGGCGCCGGTGGCGATGGGCGCCGCGACGACGACGTGCACACCGTCGCTCTTCGGCCCGTACTGCCCGATGAGGCACGCGTCGGACATCTTGACGGAGACCTGGACCGAATCGGCCTCGAGACCGATCGAGGTCTCGTCGGCCGTCAGCTGCATCGACTCCTTCGCGAATCCGTTCGCGACGAGGGCGTCGACGACGCTGCGGCCGGGCGCGGACGGATCGGCGCCGACGACTCCGGTGACGACCTGCTCGAAGAACGGGCGGTTCTCCTCCGCGGTGCCCCCGGGCACGAGGGCGACCGGAGCGGAGGGAGCCTCGGAGGCGGTCGGTACGGCCGCGGCCGACGAGGAGACCGTCGGAGCAGGAGTGTCGGAGGCGGTGCAGCCCGCGAGCAGGAGCATCCCCAGGACGAGCGCACCCTGCGCGATGACGGAGGACGCCGCGGCCCGCGGCGGCACCTTGCTCCTCGGTGGCACGGGGCTCCTCTCGCCGGCAGCGGATCTCGAGCCGGACCCACCGCGCGCGGACGCTCGCGAAGGAGCTCTCAGAACGGGGTGTCCACCGATTCTAACGACGGCTCCGCGGCCGCACCGGGCGACACCGCACCCCAGTCGCCCGAGGTCTCCGCTCCGTCGGCGGACGGGGCGGTCTCGCTCCACGCGGGCGCGGCGCCGGGAGCTGCGGGGGCGGCGGACTTGCCGACCGTCCTGCTGTAGCTGGTCGTGCCCCAGGCGAGGTCGTGGCCGATCCCGTCGGCATTGACCGCGACGTCGGTGCCCGTCTTGCCTCCCGCCTCCCACGGACGCACGGTGAGGCGGCCGGTGACGATGACGCGGTCGCCGCGGGCCAGGGATGCGAGCGCGTTGCCGGCGAGTCCGTTGAAGGCGTTCACGGTGTACCAGTTGGTCGCGGCGTCGACCCAGCGCTGTGCGGCGCGGTCGTAGCGCCGCTGGGCGGAGGCCAGCCGGAAGGTCGTCATCGCAGTGCCGTTCGCTGTGTCGATGCTGCGCGGGTCGGTGCCGATGACTCCGATGACGGTCATGGTGTCGGTCATTGTCGTGTCCTCTCGTCGGTGATCGCGGGTGCGATCGAACGGCGCCCGATCGGAGGGGGCTGGTACCGACCGGGCGCCGCAGGGACAGTGTCACGACGAACGGCCCGCCTCCGTTCGGAGTGCGGGCCGTTCTGGGGAGGAGCCGATCGAGACGGCGCCTGGGGAGGAGCGCTAGGACGCCGTGATGTAGGACGAGTAGGACTTGCGGATCTTGTTCACCTTCGGCAGCGCCACGGCGAGGCAGTAGCCCTGGCCGGGGTTCTTCGTGAAGAAGTCCTGGTGGTAGTCCTCGGCCTCGAAGTACACGCCCAGCGGCGAGATCTCGGTGACGATCGGGCCGTCCCACCACTCGGCGGCGCGGTCGCGAGCCGTCTCGAACAGCTCCTTCTCCTCGTCGCTCGAGTAGTACATCGCCGAGCGGTACTGCGTGCCGACGTCGTTGCCCTGGCGGTTCAGCTGGCGCGGGTCGTGCAGGGTGAAGAAGACGTCGAGGATGACCGACTCGGGGATGACGTCGGGGTCGAAGGTCACGGCGACCGCCTCGGCGTGGCCGGTGCGGCCCGTGCAGACGGCCTCGTAGGACGGGTCCGGCGTGGATCCGCCGGTATAGCCGGAGACGACGTCGGTCACGCCGTCGAGGACGCGGTAGACGGCGTCGAGACACCAGAAGCATCCTCCGGCGAGTACGAATGTGCGCATTGCGTGTGGCTCACTTCCTGTCGCAGCGACGCAGCCGGGGCGCCGGTCGCGTCACTCGAGTCAACACCCTGTGACGCCCGCGCATTCCGCCGGGCGGAGGCCTGGAATAGAGTCCACAGGTGAGCTACGACGCCGCCCCCGACCGCTACGACCGCATGGACTACCGACGAGTGGGAAGGAGCGGGCTGAAGCTGCCCGCCCTCTCACTCGGACTGTGGCACAACTTCGGTTCCGACCGCCCCCTCGACACCCAGCGCGCGATCCTGCGCCGCGCCTTCGACCTCGGGATCACGCACTTCGATCTCGCGAACAACTACGGCCCTCCCTACGGCGCGGCCGAGACGGCGTTCGGGCGGATCTTCGCCGAGGACTTCCGCCCCTACCGCGACGAGATCGTGCTCTCCTCCAAGGCCGGCTACGACATGTGGCCCGGGCCCTACGGCGACGGAGGCTCGCGCAAGTACCTGCTCTCCTCGCTCGACCAGAGCCTCGAGCGCCTCGGAGTGGACTACGTCGACGTCTTCTACTCGCACCGCCCCGACCCGGCCACGCCGATCGAGGAGACGATGGGGGCGCTCGCCTCTGCCGTGCAGCAGGGCAAGGCGCTCTACGTCGGCATCTCGAACTACGACCCCGAGCAGACGCGGGCCGCGCAGAGCGCTCTCGCCGAGACCGGCGTGCCGCTGCTGATCCACCAGCCCCGCTACTCGATGTTCGACCGTCACGTCGAAGACGGCCTCTTCCCGGTCCTCGAGGAGATCGGTGCCGGCTGCATCGTCTTCTCGCCCCTCGCGCAGGGGCTGCTGACCGACCGCTACCTCGACGGCGCCATTCCGGAGGGGTCGCGCGCCGCGACCTCGCGCTTCCTCTCCTCCGAGCGCATCGACCAGGCCTACCTCGACCGCGTGCGCGGTCTCGCCGCGATCGCCCAGGCCCGCGGGCAGTCGGTGGCGCAGCTCGCCCTGGCCTGGGTGCTGCGCTCGCCCGCCGTCACCAGCGCGGTGATCGGCGCCTCGAGCATCGGCCAGCTGGAGCAGAACGTGGCGGCCCTGGACGCCGGCCCGCTCAGCGCAGAGGAGATCGAGGAGATCGAGGAGTTCGCCGTGCACGGCACCGGGCTCTGAGCCGCCCTCGGGGAATGTCGGTGGTCGCTCGTAGTCTGCGAAGGCACTCGGCCGCGGGGTGCGCCGAGCACTCGAGCAGGAGGTCCCGATGTCCCTGTCCACCTTGCACGCCACCCGCGTCCCGCCCACTCTCACGCGGGTGAACCCCCGCCTCTGGCGGGTCGCCGCGACCTCCGGTGCCGTCGTCGGCCACATCGAGCTGGTCGACGACCCCCGGGGGGAGCGGTTCCGCGCCCGGCTCCTCCGCGACGGCATGCCGTCCGGGGCCGAGATCGGCGAGTTCTGGAGCGTCGACGACGCGGCCGAGGTCTTCCGCGTCGCCTGAGGCTCCTGTTCGGCGGCCGCCGTGCCATTCCCCCGTGCTGCTGTCCCGTGCGGCTGCCCCCGCGCGCCGCGCCGATCGCCAGTCGGTCGGCGCGGCACACGGGCGGCGGCACGACGGCGGGCTAGCGTTCGCCTCATGCAGTGGTGGAACGAGTTCGTGACCTGGATCCAGACGACCGACGGGCACCGATCGGTGTTCCTCGCCGTCGTCATCCTGCTCGCCGTGGTGATCGGAGTGATCGTGACGGCCGCGGTCTTCCGCGGCTCGATCGCGCGCCTGATCCGGCAGCAGGAGCACGAGCGCAAGAACGCGGTGATCGCGACGCTCATCGATGCCGCGGTCGACGCCTCCGCCTGGAACGTCCTCACGCAGTCCGAGCGCATCCTCAGCGACCGCGCCGCCGCGCAGGCCGAGACGCACCTCCGCCTGCTCCCGATCAAGGGGTCCGGAGTCGCCGCGAACTGGGCGGCGCACGAGCTCGCCGATCTCAAGCACACCTCTTCGACCGGCGGCTACCAGACGCAGGCGAGCATCGGCGAGTTCCGCGACCGCCTCGTGCAGTGGCGCGACAAGCCGAGCCGCGCGCGCAAGGCCTTCCTCGCCGACCTCGAGCGCTGGCGCTTCTCCGAGACCTCTCGGCCCGAGACTCCCGCGGCCCCCGGATCCGAGCGGGCCCCCTCGTCCGAGACCGCTCCGACGACCCGCGTCGCGACCGAGCCCTCGACGGCGCAGCCCGCTCCCCCGGCAGCCCCGGTCGTCATCGGCGCCGGCACCGCCGAGTCGTCGGACACCTCCTACCAGCGGCCGTCGACTCCGACGATCGTGCTCCCGCCCGCGCCATCGGCGTCCTCACACGATGAAACGCGCCAGCTTCTCGACGACGTGGACCGCCTCGACGTGCCCTCGCGGGAGCGCCCGGTCGAGGAGCTGCCCCCGGTGGAGCAGCCGTCCCCGGCCTCGAACGACGAGACCCGCGAGGAGTCGCCCACGACCGCGCCCTCCGCTCGCAGCGCCGACTGACACGGCGCCGGCCGACGGAGGCCGATCGGACAACGAGAGAAGGCCCCTGCCGCAGATGCGGCGGGGGCCTTCTCCCTGGTGCGGATGGTGCAGGTTGTACGCCTCAGACGTGTGCATCACGTGCACGAGCGACTCGGCCGACCAGCACGGCGAGGGGCGCCGCGACGATCGTCCACGCAACGGCGATTCCACCGAGAATGGCGAGGAGCAGCATGGTCGTACCTCCGTTCCTTACGTCGTTGTAATTCCGGACACCTCCACAGTAGGTGCCTGGAACACACTCAAGACGCAGTTGCTCGGAAACACGCCGGTGTTGCCTCGATATTCGAGGTGTGTTAGGTGACTTTAAGCCGTGGGCGCGCGTCGCGCCCGCTCGTATCAGTGGGGTGCCCCCGGCAGGAATCGAACCTGCGGCCAAGAGATTACTTGGCCCCGGTCACGCCGCTCTTCGGATCAGAGAAGGCGGTCGCGTGATGGCGGCGCAAGAGATGGCGCTGACCGACTGGTCAGCCTGGAAGGCGAGTGGCTACCGTCGCGTCACCCACGTCGGGATCTTGGGCGACGGCCGAGCGCACGCGACGCTCCTGAGCGTCTCGAAGTCGGGCTTGCGAGTCCGCATCGCGGCGAACGGCACGATCGAACGCTGGCACCCGAGCGACGTCCGCCCCGGCTGGTTGTGACTACCCAGCGGTCAAGGTGCCTCCTCCCACACAGGTGGACGACATCAGGCGACACTCGACGATGCTCGCGCTGCGGGCACCTTGAGCATTCCGAGTACGACGCGCTCTTCAACGAGCTCGTCTGGCGTGCGGCGCCTGAGTAGACACACAGCTTCTTTCTGGTCTAGACAACACCTGTCGCTCTACGCCCACAAAGGGGCCGCCCCTGACGGGGGGTATCCGCCTAACGTCGGACATCCCGCACCTGGCGGGACGCCGACGACGATCCACTGGGGGATAACCGAATGCTCTCCACACCCGACCTCCTCGACCTCTGGTCCGCCGAGATGCGCGCGCAGCACTGCCGCGAACGCACCATCCGCGAGCGCCTCTACCTGATGCGCGCGCTCGAGCGGTTCTGCGAACGAGCACTGCTCGAGCTCACCCGGCACGACCTGATCCGCTTCCTCGGCCGCCGCGACCTCTCCGGTCGGACGAAACAGAATTACCGCTCGCACATCCACACCTTCTACACGTGGATGCAGGACGAGCAGCTGCGCCTCGACAACCCCGCCGCCCGACTCCCCCGCCCACGCGTCGAGAAGCGCGAACCCAACCCCGTCACTCGAGAGCAGCTGCAGCGCGTCCTCGACAGCGGCATCTACGGCGCGACCCGCATGAAGATCCTGCTCTACGCGTTCAACGGGCTCCGCGCCTCCGAGATCGCCGCGATCGCCGGCGACGCGATCGACTGGGAAGAGCGCCGCGTCTTCACCCGCGAAGGTAAGGGCCGGAAGGAGGTCTGGCGCCCGCTACACCCCCTCGTGTGGGAGGAAGCGCAGAAGTACCCCCGCGCCGGATGGTGGTTCCCCTCCCCCATCATCGAAGGCGTCCACGTCGGCGGGAAGTCCGTCTCCGCCACCCTCAGCGCCGCCTTCAAGCGCGCCGGCATCGAGCACACCGGACACCACCTCCGCGCGTTCTTCATCACGGAACTGCTCGAGGCCGGCGTCCACCCCGACGTCGCGCAGCACCTCGCCCGGCACTCCACCGGCGAGACACTCCGCGAGTACGCGCGACCCTCCGACCGCCGATCCCGCGAAGCCCTCGAGCTGCTGCCCTCCGTGGTCGTACCCATCACCGCCGCCCGCGGCCGGTACCGAGCGGGAGGGCTCGCAGAGGCCGCGTAGTACCCTGTCGAGGCGCCCCCGTAGCTCAGTGGATAGAGCAGCAGCCTTCTAATCTGACGGTCGCAGGTTCGAGTCCTGCCGGGGGCACCTCAGCCAGAACGGCCTCGATGCCACGCGAGGAACGCCTCCGCAGCGTCGCGCAGCGAGTCACCGCCGCCCACCACCCACTCGTCCCGCGTCACGCAGACGTAGGTCGGCAGGCCCTGGTACTCGACCAGGCGGATCCAGCCGAGCTCCTCGCGCTTGTCGCCCATCCTCCACTCGCGCGGACTGACCGAGCGAGAGACCATGCTCAGCGGAGTCCAGTGGTGTGACATGGCCCAATGATGAGGGGCACCGCTGACACGCCTCACTGCGCACCTCTGACGGTACGATCCACACGTGTCGGACATCCCCACTCCCCCAGCCCCCGCGAAGCGCCGACCCCCGATCGGATGCCTCGTCCTAGTAGGCGTCGTCGTGCTCGCCTTCGCCGGCTGCATCAAGGGCATCAGCGAGATCTCGAGCGAGTCCGACAGCGGCGACAACCAGTACGAGGCGATCGCTCAATGCGAGGCGCGGATCGAGCGTCTGCTGAAAGCGCCAGCCACTGCGGAATTCGATAGCTCCGCGACCGGCGGGGGCACGTGGAAAGTGACCGGTTCGGTAGATGCGGAGAACTCCTTCGGCGCGACGCTCCGATCGAACTATGCCTGCACTGTCGTGGTGAACGGCGACGGGAGGCTAACAACGACGGTCGACTCCTTCGACGGCTAAGCACACACGACGAAACGCCCCCTCGCCGCTCCCGAAGGAGGGCGAGGGGGCGTTTCGTGTGTCCGGGTCAGGGGGCTGCGGTGTAGGTGTCGGCGAGCAGGGTGCCGCCGGTGCCGAACTCGCGCGCGTAGATGGCCTGGTCGATCTTGTCGACCTGCTCCCACGTGCGGCCGGAGACGGTCAGATCCTCGACGACCAGGCGGTACAGGATCGTCGCGCCCTGCGCGCCACGGCGGCTGTTCTGCGCGTTGTAGTTGCGGGGGCCCATGTTCCACAGCGTGGCGTTCTGGGAGTCGTAGGCGACCGCACCGGTGAGCGCGGCGCTCGTGTTCTTCACCGCCGCGTCCGCGAGGACGGGCCCGAGGACGTTGGTGGTGACGCCCCGCTGCTTCCCGACGATCGCAGGCGGCGACGGCATGACCGGCACCGAGCCCATGCCGACGAGCTGACCGCTCGCCAGCTGCGTCACTCCCGCGTTGACGCTCATCAGCGCGGAGCCGTTGCCAGGCGTCCCAGGAGCGGTGAGCGCGAGGCGCGTGCGGAAGAAGTGGGCCGAGAAGTAGAACTCGTGCCCGCTCGTCCGCAGGTAGTTGTAGAGCGGTGCCTTCATGTTCAGGTCCATGCCGGCATTGCCGGTCGCGCTCACCGGGATACCGACGTGCAGGCCGCCCTTCGGCGTGATCTCCTGCAGAACGCCGAGGGATGCGCCGAGCGACCACACGCTCAGGTCCGCGTCCGATGGCGTCGCCCCGATGAGCGTTGCCGCCTGATCGCGGAAGCGGTTCGTGACGGTTCCGCCGTTCGCGGGAGGTGTCGAGCCGAAGCCGCCCGGGGTGACGAGGACGAGCGTGCCGGGAGACTCGAGCGCGTCGATCAGCGAGACGTACTCGAGCCCCTCCTCGTAGGGGTCCGGCCAGTCGCTGTCGGACTGAGTGATGATGGAGGCCATGCGTTAGCTCCTGCCCTTGATGTGGATGATGTTGAGCGCGCCGACGCCGACGCCGACGGGCGCGGCACCGGGGGCACCGGCGGACCAGAAGGCCCCCGGCGTGATCGGCGAGAGGTAGACCTTCTGGTCGAAGGTCCAGGCGCCGCCGGTCTGCGTCTGGCCGGGGAACAGCTTCGCCTCGCGGAGAACGCGCACCCGCTCGCCCGCGGCTGCAGCGTTGAGCGCGACTCCGACGAACTGGTCCGCGGTCGCGTCGGTCGGGGCGACCTTCACGACGTTGCGGGCGCCGTCGAACACGAGCGCCTGCCACTTCGCGATCGGGCCCGAGGCGGTCGCGACGAGCTCCTTGTCCGGCTGTGACGGGTAGTAGTCCGAGCCGGTGGTGTCCTCCCAGCCCATGACGTCGCAGCCGAGCAGCGTGATCGCGAACTCGACGTGGGGAGCCGACCCATCCGTCGCGCGCCAGGGCGTCGCCTCGTGCCGGATGTAGTGCCCGCCGATCTTGCAGTTGACGAGCTCGAGGCGGTCCGTGGTCTGCGACCCGAGAGACGCGACGAGCATCGAGAGCGCGCCGCCGGGCTCGAGGACGCACTCGGTGAGACGCGACACGGACGGCCGGTCGAGGAAGGGCCGGTTGGAGTGCACCGCGAAGGCGTGCCCCTTCGCCTGGAAGGTCGTCCGGGTGTGCTCCTGCACGAGGCCACGCGCGGTCCCGGATCCCCAGGCGGGCGGTGCCGTCCAGGAGCCGGGGACAGTGTTGCCCTCGTGAACGAAGCGGCAGTCGGTGGTCACCTGCCGGGTGTTGACGTTCGTCGCGTCCTGGTCGTGGTGCGCGGCATAGCGGCCGTTCTTCACCGACACCTCGAGGCCGACGAGCTCGATGTCGTGAATCGGCCAGATCGGCGACTCCGTGTTCGCCACCGCGACCGACACCGTGTCCGGGTTCTCCAAGCGGATGCGGGCGCCGTAGCGCACCGGCGAGATGAGCCGCACCCGCGTCGGCGGGATGCGCTCCCGCAGGCTGTAGACGCCCGGGGTGAGGAAGATGTCGTACCACCAGCCGTTCACCGCATCGGCCTCGATCGCCTGCAGCGTGGCCTCGAGTGTCTCCGGCGTCACGGTGATCTCGCGGCCGCGGGAGAACCACAGCGGGAGGAACCGCATCGCCCAGCGGCGCAGCACACCGGCGGTGATCTTGCCGCCGACCGTGAGAGCCTCGCTGCCTCGCCTGCGCTTGTCCATCGCGCCGGAGAGGCCGTCCTGCGGCACGAACACGTGCCCCGACTGCTTCGCGATCACCTTGCGCGAATGCGGCATCGGGCCGCCGGTGCGGCGGTCGACCGCGTTCCAAGCGAGAAATCCCCGCTTGCTGCGGATTCCCCAGGCGGCGTCCGTGACCGTGTCGTCCACCAGCAGAGCCACCCGATCGTCTCCTATGCCGCCCTGCAGGATGTCGCGGCCCGCGAGCCCCGTCGCGAGCGCCTGGTCGACGCCTTCCTGCACGATCGTGGGGTCCTCGGCCAGAGTCCTCACCACGACGAGACGGACCCGGCCGTCGACCGCGGCCTGCATCTGCGTGCCGTCGGCGAGGATCAGCATCGCGCCGGTCACATCGCCCATCACCGCGATCTGCCCGACCGGGATCATCGTTATCTCGTCCACTTGGCGACTCCGTCCTCGTAGTAGGTGGCGGTCAGAAGGTCGATGTACGCAGGGAACCGGTGCCCGGGGTACACGATGTTGGGGTTGCCGAGCCCCGGCACGATCACCGCGGGAGGAGCCGGCGCGAGGAGCAGATCACCGATGCGCCCTCCCGAGCGCGGCACCCGCAGCTTCCACGGGAGTCGCTCGTACGCCGACGCCTGCCCCGCGACGAGATAGGACACCTCGGGGGTGAACCACATCTCGGGCGAGACGGTCATCGTCGGGTAGAGCGCCGCCGAGAAGGCGCTGTCCGACGCGACCGTCGCATCGATCGGCTTCGCGGAGAGCAGCCGGCCCTTGTCGACCCCGGGGCCCGAGGGGACGAACCGGAGCCGCACGGCCTGGTCGGCCATGGGCGCGAGCGCGAAGTCGGTCAGGAAGCCCCAGACCTCGACCGTGCCCTCCACCTCGCCGTCGCCGGGTACCGTCAGCGCGTAGTTCGTCGACTGCCGCATGATGCCGGCCGCGTTCGTCGCCTCCGCTCGCACGCGGCGGTTGAAGGCAGTCGTGAGGCCGGTGAAGGTCCGCTCGGTGTCCTTCGTCTCGTCGCCGCTCGGGGCGTCGTCGATGTACCACTGCACGTCAAACGCGCCGCCGGCGGGGAGCCCCGCCGTCGCCTTGATCGAGGTCGGCGAGAGCACCTCCGCGGTGACGGTGAAGGCCGGGGGTGGGGTGTCCGTCGGCTTCAGCGGCGTCCGCTGCGTGATGATGTTCGACGCCTTGCGGCCCGCGGCCGCGGACCAGGCGACGACGTGCACGTTGTACTCCTCGCCCGGCGTCAGCCCGGAGAGGTCGAACGCAAGCACCGCCGGACTCACCTGCTTGACCAGGAAGGCGCCCGACATCACGTCGTAGCCCTCCGCGCCGGCCGATGCGGTCCACTCGATCCGCCCCGACGTCGGCTCGAGCGAGACGAGCGTGAGCACCGGCGCGGGGAGCTCGCCCACCGGGTTGCCCGAGCCGATCGTCACGTTCCGCACGTTCGACTCGGTGCGCAGCGTGCCGTCGGTCGCGACCACCTGGTAGCCGTAGGAGCTTCCGGTCTGCACCGCTGAGTCGCGGTAGGTCGTCACGGTGAGGCCCTGCGCGATGGTCCCGCCGGGCGTGCGCACGATGTCGTACTTGATCGCGGCGCCCTCGGGGTCCGTGCTCACGCCCCACTCGAGGGTGGCGGAGGTGGGCGTGACGACCGGCTGCGACAGCGCGAAGTCGGTGGGTGCCTTGTTCGACGGTGCCGCGATCGCGGCGTTGTCGTAGACCGCCTTGAGGTACTCGCGCGTCTGCTCGGGAGCCTGCGCGAGGAACCACGACTTCGGCATGTTCGCGAGGGTGGTGTCGACTCCCCACTGCGCACCCGAGGATGGCTGCTGCGAGGCCTGCGGGGCGGCGGAGAGCACAGAGTCCTTCTGCCAGAGGAAGTCGGACGAGCCGACCGTGCCGATGACGACGAGGCGCGTGGCGGTGCACCCGGAGGGCCCGCCGTTGATCGCGTTGGGGTTCACGCGGCCCTTGCCGTCCGGGGTGTAGCCGACCGCATCGAATGGCAGCGGGAAGACGGTGTTCGTCGACTGACCACCGACGACCAGGACGTCCTCGTAGTGGTAGCCGGTGAGCGCGCCGGTGGCCTGAATCGCGGCGTTCGTGGAGCCGTAGATGATCGACCGCTTCCACCGGAAGTTCGACATCACCGAGCTGCCCGACACCTGGCAGGAGTCGGTGTGCGACGGGTCGTCCTTCTGCGACTGCGTCTTAGGCGTCTCGTGGAACGCCGGCGCGACGTGGATGCCCTTGAGGAGGATCCCGGAGATGCTCGCGTTGGCGCCCGATCGGATCGCGGCGACGTCCATGTTGTTGTTGGCGTACTTCTTGAGCGTCGACTCCGGGATCGAGATGTTGCAGATCTCGACGCCGGAGACGGGCTTGTTGTCGCTCGACTGGATGCCGAAGTACCAGAGCTTCCCCATGTTGAAGATCGCGCCCTCGGTCGAGTCCGAGAGGAGCACGCCCTTGTTGACGCCGAAGGCGAAGGTCGTCGCGTTGAACTCGATGCCGCCGAGGGCGACACCGGGGATGCGGAGGCGCACCGACTTGGAGAAGGTGACCGAGCCCCACGGGTTCTTGTTGATCACGAGCGCGCGGCGCTTGCGGCCGGTGCGTCCGTAGTCGAGCCAGATCGTGGAGCCAGCTCCCGCACCGTCAGGCGCGGCGGTGCCGTCGAGGAGCCAGACGACGACCCCCGCATCCCACTCGGCGTCAGAGAAGCCTTCGAGCGCGGCCTTGATCGCGGCCGGCGTGAACGCGGCCTCCTTCTGGCGGGAGGCGGGGAAGGTGAGCGCCTCGGCGCGGGTGGGGGTGCGCTCGGGGTGAAGGTCGGTGGCGGGGCCGTACTTGGCTGGGGCGGGTCCGGGCATGTTGAAGCTCCTCAGAGGGCGTCAGGCGCCCGGCATCCGGGCATGCGAAAGCCCCCGCCGGAATCGACAGGGGCTGAGGGTGGAGCACGGGTGCGGTGAGGGTCAGCGGCGAGCGCCGAGGGTCGCCTGTTCCTTCTGAGCTCGGAGGACCTCGGCTGCCAGGGCGGACTCGGAGGTGCCTGGGGCGGCCGTGATGTTGACGGTCACCGGCTTGGCCTCGTGGCGGCCGTCTCGCTGGCCGTCCTCGCGGACCTTCGCGCCGATCTCGGTCGCGAGCGCGGACAGCGCGGCGTAGATGACGATGACGAGGTCCTGCGGGGTGAAGCCGAGGATGAGCGGCAGGATCAGGGTCGCGATCGCGGCGAGGATCGCGGCGCCGGTCTTGAGGCCGCCGGCCCATCGGCCGCGCAGGAGCGGCACGAGGTAGGTGGTGATGACGCCGGCGAGCAGTGCGAGGAGCTGGCCGGCTTCGGTCTGGTCGACGGTCTGGTCGTCGAGGGCCGCCTGCAGGGAGGCGACGAGCAGGATGAGGCCGGGCAGGAGCGCGGCGAGGTAGTTGCGGATCACGGGGTCTCCTTGATGGGTGTGGCTGTCCCGGTGGGCAGCGTGGGTGCGGGGATGGGCTCGAGGTCGGGCCACTTGGGGAGCTCGGCCGGGGGGAGGCCGTGGTCGATGAGGCGCCGGCGGAGGACAGAGGAGTACTCCTCGAGGCGCCGGCGGTTGCGGCCCTCGGCGTCGGCGCGCTGGTCGGCGGCTTCCGCGCGGTGGTACTCGCGGTCGCGCTGCGCGACGAGGTCGTTCTTCCGGTTCGCTTCCTTCGCGGAGACGCCGGTGCGGATGAGGGTGATGATCGAGACGAGCTCGCGGAAGAAGACGCCGATGCCGCCCGCTCCGAGAACCGCGACGACGAGGGCGACGACGTTCACGTTCTCCATGGGCTCCCCTACTCGAGCCGCGGCGCGACGTCCTGAGTTCGCCTCCGCAGCATCTCGGCGACCCTCGACTGGAAGTCCTTGTGCGTGGGGTCGGACGCGAAGATCTGCAGCTCGATGTACCGGCGGATGAGGACGAGCATCGCGACGAACACGAGCGTCGTCGCGACGGCCGCGGTGATCGAGTCGAACGCGGTCCGGCCGAGGATCACGAGGTAGATCAGGATCCCGAAGACGCCGGCGGGCGCTGCGGGCACTTCGAACACCCAGTAGCGGGTGAGACGCCCGAAGAAGCCGAGTGCGCCGCCGACGAGGAGGAGCGCAGACCAGACGGTGATGAGCCAGTCCCAGCCTGCGAGCTCGACGACGACCGACGTCGGCGTGAAGAAGAACGCGTAGACGCCGCCGGCGACGATCGCGAGGTAGATGATCATGTCGATGATCCGGATGAGCGCCTCGAGGCGCCGGCGCTTCTCGTCGGGGATCGGGTAGCGGTCCATGCCGCGGGCTCTAGACGGCCGTCGGCACGAGGACGGGCTGGTCGCCGGCCTTCGCTTCGGCGTCGATGCGCTCGAGCTCCTCGTCGCCGATCTCGTCGATCTGGCGGGCGAGCTCGGCGATCTGGGCTGCGTCGTAGGTGCGCGGGGATCCGCAGAGCATCCTCGCGAAGTTGTAGCGCAGCGTCGGGTACGCCTTGCGGTCCGCCCAGTTCTGGACGAAGCCGTCGGCGGCGAACAGGGCGATGGTGAGCTGCGCGTCGACGCCGGCGCCGAGGGTGTACCAGAACTGTCCGAAGACGCCGATCGACACTTCGCCGCGCTCGACGTCCTCGTAGACGCGGGCGACGCCCGGCCCGCGGCCCTCGCGGGCGATGATGTCGATCACGTTGCGGAGCAGCGCGCGAAGGTTGTCCTCGAGCGTGTTGAGGCGGTCTCCGATGTTGTCGTGGTCCTGCTTCATCGTGCGCAGCAGCGCTCGGTCTTCGTCCGTGAACATGTCGTCCTCCTCAATGGGCGCGGCGGGCGCCGCTGGGCGTGTCGGCTGCGTGGTCGCGGCCGCCGGGAAGTAGTCGGTGAAGCGGCGCCGCTGGCCGGTCGCGGTCAGGCAGTGGATGTGCAGGTGCACATCCCCGCCACGGTCGTGGCCTTTCGCGGAGGCACCCGAGAATCCGCAAGTCTCGCCCTCGGCGTAGTGCTTTGCCGCGCCGAAGGCGGACTGGTGCTGCAGCACGACAGCGACGACATCGCGGATGGGGACGTCGAGCATCAGGACCGAGCGACGCCCCGCGGATCCGACCTGGCCGCACTGGAACTCCGGGAACGGACGAGGCCGGCCCGAGGTGAAGAGCGAGCCGCTCGCGGGCGCCGGCAGCAGCGTGCCGTACGGGAGGGGGTAATCCTCGCCGCCCAGCGAGTAGGAGGCGTGGGCGGCCCACGTGCCGGTGATGCGCCAGCGCGCGAACGGGTTGTGGGGCACGAGGGCCTCCTCAAGATCAGGCCGCGATCGCGGCGCGGATGTACGGGCGCGGGTCCTCGACGCCGCCCTCCCAGGGCTTGATCGAGACGCGGGACGCGGTGAAGTGCACGTGCGTGCCGAAAGACAGGGATCCGGTGTCGCCGATCGGGCCGACCGAATCGCCCGCCGCGACGGTGGTGCCGACGGCGATGCCCTTCGCGTTGAGGTGCGAGTACCCGAAGTTCAGGCCGTCCCCGCGGTCGATCGTGACGACCCAGCCGAGCGCGTCGTCCCACTCCGAGAGAACGACGGTCCCGCCGGAGAGGGCGGGGACGGGGGTGCCGGTGTCCCATCCGTTGATGTCTTGGCCGCGGTGCGGGTTTGGTCGGTTCTCTTCGGCGCCGTACTCGTCGCCCCAGTGATCGAGCGCGTAGAACGTCTTCACCGACTGAGGCCCCGGGCCACCGGGGTCCCCGGGGTTGCCGCCGCCGCCAGAGAGTTGGACGAGGCGCCCGGAAGGCTCGATCCCGAGGGCTGCGCCAGTTCCTTGCGGCACATCCGAGACGTAGGCGTTGCCGTCGCGCAGCTCGAGGCCGGGGCCGGTCTTCTGCTTGATGCGCACGTTGCCGGCGTCCATGAGGACGAAAGAGCCGTCCTTGCCGCGGATCTCGATCGCGTCGTCGGTGCCGATGACGATGCGGGAGGCGCCGCGCTCGATGGTGACGGCGCCGTCCTCGATCTGGAAGCGTCCGCCGCCGCCCTCGACGAGAAGGCTGTTCTGGTTCAGCTGCACGGTGGACGCCCAAGCGCGCAGCTCGACGGGCACGCCGTAGGCGACGAGCTTGCCCTTGCCGTCCTCGAAGAGGACCCGCATGGAGTAGTTCGCGTCGCCCTCCTGGGAGACGATGACTTGGCCTCCGCCGAAGACGTGCATCGATCCGACGAGGTCGACCTTGCCGGTCAGCTCGGCGGGTCCGTCCCAGACCAGGGTGCCGTCACCTTCGAGGCGGCCGGTGATGTTGATGGTGCCGTAGACCTTCGCGGATCCGCCGCCGTCAGCGCCGGATTCGACGTCGCCGACGACGAGGCCCTCGGGCGAGCGGATGGTGAGGGCGCCGCGGTCGACGGATCCGTTGTTGAGGGGGTTCGCGAGCGCGAGGCGCTTCACGAGTCGCCAGAGCGCGGCGAGGCTCAGGTCCTCGGGGTTGTCGATTCCCATCTCATGCCACCTCCTGGGTCGTCAGGGCGAGTTCCTCGTCGAGGCCGCCGGCGATCGCGATGATGTAGAGCTCGCTCCAGCCGTCGTCGATGAAGACGTGGCCGAACCAGCCGAGGTGGATGCGGCCGCCGATGGTGAGGCGGCCCGGCGGTACGGGGAGCAAGGAGGCGAGCACGCTGAAGGTGCGCTGCTCGATGGGGTCGCGGTGCGTCTCGAGGTCCACTGCGGCCATCGCTTCGAGTTGCCCGCCGCTCTCGTCTGACTTGCCGAAGATGGTGCGGTCGAGGATGGGGGTCGTGAAGTTCTCGAAGGTGCCGGCGAAGCCGACCTTCATCGACTCGCCGGATCCGTTGCCGATCGCGAAGACGCCGGTGAGCTGCCCGGCTCCGTCGCTCTTCACGCGCAGCTTCCGCGCGATCGGGCTCGGCGACGTCGCGACGATGTCGACCGTCTCCCCGGCGATCAGCGGCGTGCCGATGAGGGCGAGGTGCTCGAGGCGGTGGTCGTCGTCCCAGCGGGGCCGGAACCAGATGTGGGTGCCGGCGTCTTCGAGGGACACGAGGGCGTCCTCGATCGTCTGGAAGGTGTCGTTCGGCCACGTCATCGACATGTCGCCGGCCGCGTCAGCCGGGCGAGCGACGCGGAGTCGCCACGGATGGTCGTCGGGAGCCCCGTCGTTCGTCGCCCGCTCGACGATCGCGCGCAGGGCGCCGGCGGGAGCGCGGTCAGCGAACTCGAGGGGTGATCCGACGTCGTAGCCGCGGTGGCCCCAGGTGAAGCGGCGGGAGAAGAGCGCGCGCAGCTCCACGTGGTTCAGGATGAGCCGGGCCGCGTCCTCGTCCCACTCCCACGCGATGAGCAGTCCGGCGTAGATCGGGTCCTCGTCGTTCCAGGACTGCACGAGCACGCGCGTCCAGGAGTGCGCGATGTCCTGCCACTGCGCCTTGCTCAGGCCGGGTAGCACCGGCCCGTGGAGGATGAAGCTGTGCGCGCCGCCGCCGGGTTGGCTGGCGGAGATGTTCCAGTTGCCGTCGGCCGGGATCACGCGGTAGAGGCGCTGCCCGGTCTGGAGGTCGCAGATCCACCAGTTCCACATGTGTGCTCCGATCAGCCGGCGAGGTGCGTGTCCGTGAGGGTCACCTTCAGGACCGCGAGGTTCGTCGCGGTGTGCTGGAACTGGACGCCGGGCGGGATCGCCCACGTGTCGGCTCGGCCGACGCCGCCCGCGACGAACTGGTCGTTGATGCGGAGACGGCCGTCGCGCATGTCGACCGACGCCTGCTCCCCGGCCGCGATCGGGCGAAGGATCTCGTACTGACGCCCCTCCGGGCCGTTGATCGTCGTCCCCGCGGGCAGCACCCCGAAGACGTCGATGACCGGCAACGCCGGGAACGAGCCGTAGTGGAAGGCGGGCTCGTTCTCATAGACGAACCGCTGGCCGTAGATGCGCGGGTCAGCGCACCGCAGCTGCAGCGTCCATCGTGCGAGCTCGTCGCCCGGCAGCATCTGGAAGCTCGAGAGCTGCCGGGTCGCGAGCGCGTGAGTCACCTCGCCATCGCGCTGCACCTCAACGCGACCGGAGCCGCCGTCAGCGAGGAGCGCGGCGAAGGCCCGCGCCTTGCGCCGCAGCTCCTGCGCGCTCGGCGCCTCAGCGAGCCCGCCCCACGTGAGAGTGCGCGCGCCCAGCCATCCCGGTGAATCGAACCCGCCGTGCGCGGCCGCGAAGAGAGTCTCGTCGCGGCGGAAGTCGACGGAGTCGTACCAGCCGAGGAACTTGTCCTGCTCGATCGAGAATCCGGTGTGTGCGTCTTCCGTGTGCAGAACAAAACCGTCCACGGTGATCTGGTCGCCGATCCGCTTCACAGCAGCCCCCGCAGTCTGATCGTCGTCCAGTCCGAGGCGGCCTGACCGATCTCGCGCTCGGACTGTCGCGGCTGCGGGTGGATGTGCTGGGTCACGTTCACGGAAGGACCCTCCCGGACGATGGCAGCGGATCCCGAGCCCCCGGCTCCCGCCCCGCGGACGTAGGCGCGGTCCTGCGAGGGGTAGGCGCGCGCCCAGGCGGAGGCGTCGTAGGGGTCTGCGGAGTGGCGGGTGGCGGTGCCGCCGTCGGCGAAGGCTCCCGCGAGGACGCCGCGCAGCTGCTCGATGCTCGCGCCGGCGTTCACCGCCTTGAGGAGGGAGCGGTTGCGGTCGGCCTGGCCCTTCTTGTTGCTGATGATCTCCTCTCCGACGGAGAGCGCGTAGACGCCGGCCGTGTCGGAGGAGGCCGTGCCCGGGCCGTAGATGGTTCCGCCGTCCGCCCGACCCTCTCGAGAGTCGGAGTAGGCCGCGCCGTTGGGTGAGATGTTCGGCGTGACGGAGATGTTGCCGAGCGCGAGGAGGCGTTCGCGCAGCGCCGCGACCTTCCCCTCGGCGGTCGACGTGTCGATGTTGAGCGACGGGTTCTCGGACTCGACGATCAGGCCGTACTCGGCGATGATCTCCTGAACAGTCGACGTGCCGTCCGCGAGCTTGCGGGCGATCTCGTTCGCCGTGGCCTGGCCGAGCTGCTCGCCGGCGGCCGCGACAACGGGCGCGGCGATCTCGAGCGCTCCGGTGAAGGCGGCGGCGCCGTCGGATGCGCCGGCGGCGAAGAGCTCCTCGAAGCGGGCGAGCTCTTCCTCGGAGGCGTCGACGAGCTCGGCGACCAGGGGGGCGCCGTCCGTGCCGAGCTTCGCGAGCTCGTCGAGCGTGCCCTTCGACACCCGGCCCGCGAGGGAGAGGATGTTCGCTTCCCAGTTGGTCTGCGCGTCGATCTGCTCCTGCAGGTCCGTGAGGTAGGCGTCCATGCTGAAGGAGACGCCGTCGTAGTAGTCCTCCCAGGAGTCGCCGGCGTCGTCGGTGGAGTCAGCAGTCGACTGTGCCCACTCCTGCTGCTTGGTGACGACCGAGTCCATGGCGCCGACGATCGAGAAGAAGCTCTGGTCGGCCTTGACCATTTCCTCGCGCCAGTCCTGCAGCGCCTTCTCGGCTTCCTCCGACAGCGCGGCGGCCTGCTGCATCCCCTCAGAGAGCTCTCCGCTGGTGGTCGCTGCGAGTTGCGCGGCGCTGTCGCGCGCGGCCTGCGCTGCGAGATCGCCCTTGCCGAGTGCCAGGTTGTAGAGCTCCTGGTCAGTGAGGGTCTTGCCCTGGCTGGCCGCGAGGTCGATCAGGGCGGCCTTGTAGTCGGGGAACGCCTCGAGGAGATCGCGCACGGCCTTCTCGTCGCCGCCGGCTGCGTCGGACAGCTCGGTGAACTTGCGGCTGGCCTGGGCGAGGTCGGTCTTCGCCATGTCGGCGAGGGAGCGGCCGTAGGCGGAGAACTTGGCGGCGTTGTCCTTGAACCCCGCGGACAGGTTGGTGACCCCCTGGGTGACGCCGTCGATCGCGGCGGCGACCCCCTGCCAGGGGCGGCCGGACGCGAAGAAGTTCCCGGAGTAGAGCTGGGTCAGGGTCTGGCGCAGTTCCTCGCTGCCGCCCTGCATGAGGTCGATCTGGTCGAGGAACTCGTCCGGACCGCCGACCCGGAAGGCGGCGTCGACCTCGGCGAGGGCTGCGGTGGTCAGCTGCGACTCGGTCGTCGACTGTGCAAGGCCAGTGGTCAGAGCGGCGAGCGCGACAGCGACGAGGCCGCCCTTGCCGACGGTCTTGGCGACGCCGCGGCCCGTGATGTCGAGCTCCTGCAGCGCGACCTTCGTCGCGGCGATCTTGGGGACGAGGGTGAGGAAGGCGCCGCCGGTGAGCGCGAGGCCTCCGACGAGCAGGCCGAGGCCGAGGGTGAGACCCTGGACGACGTCGGGCGCGTCGGCGAATCCGGAGACGAGGTCGGTGACGGTCTGGGTCAGGAACCGCAGGCCGTCGTTGGCGAAGGACCCGGTCTTGATGAGGGCGGTGTCGAAGGATCCGCCGAGCGCCTCGATGTCCCCGTTGAGGTTGTCGAGCTTCATCTCCGCGGTCTCGGCCGCGTAGCCGCTGTCGTTGGTCTTGTCGATCCAGTCCTGGATGCCGTCGGCGCCCTGGGCGTAGAGGACGTTCGCTGCGCGGACCGCGTCGTTGCCGAAGATCTGCGCGAGGGCGGCGTTGCGGTTCTCGTCGGTCAGGCCGCCGAGCTTCGTCTCGAGCTGCCCGGCGATCTCGGACATGCCGAGCATCTTGCCCTGGGCGTCGTAGACCGAGATCCCGTACTCGTCCATGATCCCGCGAGACTTCGCGGACGGGTTCTGCAGAGCGAGGATCGCGGTCTTGAGGGAGGTGCCGGCGTCGGAGCCGAGCAGACCAGCGGAGGCGAACGCGGCGAGGGCGCCGGTGGTCTCCTCGATCGAGAAGCCCGCCTGCGACGCGACGAGGCCGCCCTGGTTGAGGGCCTGCGAGAGGTCTTCGACCGAGCCCTGCGCCTTGCCGGCGCCGGCGGCGAGGAGGTCCGCGATGTGCGGGACCTCGGATCCTTCCTTGTTGAACTGGGTCATGGCGGTCGCGGCGATCGCGGCCGCGTCGGCGACGCCCAGCCCGCCGGCCGAGGCGAGGTCGAGCGAGCCTGCGAGGGCGCCGCCCATGACGTCGGCGGTGGAGACGCCGGCCTTGGACAGCTCGTCGACGGCGTTCGCTGCCTCGGTGGCGGAGAACACGGTCTCGGCGCCGGCGTCCAGGGCCGCCTCTCGAAGGAGACCCATGTTGTCGGCGGTCTCGTGGGTGGAGGCCTGCACCTCGGACATCGCCTGGTCGAACTCGGCGAACTTGGCGACGGACCCTCCGACGGCGGCGAGGACGGCGCCGCCGAAGACCAGGGAGGTCGAGCCGAGCTCCTGCATCGCGTCGCGCTGGCGGCCGAGCGACGCTTCTGCGTCCTTCGAGGAGTCGCGGGTGGCCTTCGCGGCCTTCTCGACGCCGTCGATGTAGCCGCTGACCTGAGCGAGGAGGCTGATCTTGGTGATGCGCTCGGGCATGTTCGCCTCCTCGTGAGGGTCAGGTCGGGCGGAGCCGTGGGGAGTAGATGACGCCTCGTCTGGTGTCCGCGTCGGGGTAGCGCCGACGGTCGGCGTCCTCTTCGCGGGCGATCGCTTCGTCGACGAAGTCGGTGATGCGGTCGACGGCGATCCGGCCCCGGGTCGCGGGGTCGGTGGCGACGCTCATCGGGATCCCGTGCGGGCCGCGGTCGGCGTCTTCCTCTCGCGAGGCGAGGAGGCTGGCTACTTGGCTGTCGTCCCACTCGGGTTCGCGGGAGATGACGAGTCGGCTGAGGCGTCCGTGCTCGTCTCGTTCGACGTCGACGACGTCTCGCGGTTCCCATCCGCCGAGTCGTCGAGGGGAGACTCCGAGCTCGCGAGCGAGTCGGCGGACTGCGCGAGCGTGAGGAGTCGCGCTTTTTTTGCGTCGAGGGTCGCCTTCTGCGGACCCCACTGGTTGGTGAGGAAGACCGCGTCGAGGATGCGGACCTTGTCGGGCGCGGAGACGATCGGCCACAGCCGGTCCCACATCTCGGGCGGGATGCGCTCCTCGGTGTCGTCGTCGACCAGGAAGCTGGAGACGCGGGCGACCGCAGCGCAGACCTCGGGGACGTTGAACTCGAAGGTCTTGTCCTTCGGGACGTCGGCTCGCGGGGAGGAGTCGTAGGTGCGGCGGGCCCAATCCTCGGGGTCGATCGCGCGGAACCGGAGGGTGACGAGCTGGTCCAGGAGGATGTCGGCGTCGACGTACCAGTTGGGGTCCTGGTCGGGGCGGGGCTTCTTGCTGGTGGTGTCGATGAGCTGGCTGAGGCCGGTGAGTCCGGTCATGGTGTTCCTCCCACGGAAGCGCCCTCGGAGGGTGGGCCTGGCGGGCGCTCCGTGGGCGCGGTTGTACGCCCGCCAGGGGTTGGAGTGATCCGAGGTCAGGCGACGACCGCGACGTCGGTCGCGACCTTGCCTCGGATGTTGAGGCGCTGGATGCGCTTGAGCTCGGTGTTGCGGGTGGGCATCACCTTGCGCTGGCGGCCGGCGCGGATCGGGAGAACGTCGACGAGCTGCTCGGCGACGATCTCGTCCTCGTTGGGGATCGCCCAGCGCTCGACGATGTCGCCGACGGCGCCGAACGGGAGCGCGAGGCGGAGGGTGTCGTTGTCGCGGTTGGTGTAGACGTACGAGATCTCGAGGGTGTGATCCTCGGGGCTGTCGTACTGGACGGTCTGGCCGAGGCCGAGGCGGTTGCTGGTGAGCGGGGCGTCGTTGTAGACGTGGTTGTACTCCCCGTCGCCGATGCCGTACGTGATCGCGATCACGGTGGCGGCGGTGAGCTCGGCGACGGTGGGGGCGCTGCGGTCAGCGAGCCCTCCGGGGACGAACAGGATGAGGACGTTGTCGTCGGAAAGGACGCCCTCGGGGATCTCGATATCTGCCATCAGGCATCTCCTTCGGTTGTGGTGCCCACGGACTTGGGCCGACGCCGCGATCGCGCGGGCCGGATGACGTACTTCGGCGGACGGGGCCGCGGCACGGGCGTCTCGTCGAGCACGACGTATGCGGAGGGGCGCGCACGGACGTCGGACGCGGGAGCGTCGAACTCGTGGCGGGGCCCGGTGGAGGAACGCACGCGGAAGAAGTCGGTCACGCGGTGCTCCTCTGGGAGATGAACATGAGGGTGATGTCGCAGTAGTAGAGCGGCGGAACGACCTCGAGGTCCGGGAGAACGCGGGAGACGCTCACGAGCTGCATCGGGCTGCATCGCCGTCCCTCTACGACGGGAGTCGCCTTGATGAGGCGGACGAGGAGTCGGTCGACGAGCTCGGCGCAGCCGAGCGCTGAGACGGAGACGGCGCGAAACTCCTGGTGGAAGGTCGCCTTGGAGTCGACTCGCTGCACCGAGGTGTTGCGCTCGTCATTGAGCTCCTCGGGCGGCGTGGGGTATGCGATGACGTACTGATCCCGCCGGAGCTTCCCGTCGCTTGTGACGAGCGCTGAGGGGTGGATGCGACCGACGAGGTCGGGGTCTTCCTCGACGAGGGCGACGCTGGCGGTGTAGTGCTCGGCGATCATCAGAGCCCCTTCTTCTTCATGCTCTCCTCGACGGCGAGCTCCATGCGGACGGGGAGCTCGGCGGAGGCGAAGGCGGCTGCGCGGTCGATGGATCCGCGCGCGCGGCCGCGGACGCCGCCGACGGCGTCCTCGAGGATGCCGAGGGAGGGCACCAGTCCGCCCTTGCCGGTGAGCCCGCCGTAGCGGAAGAGGTCGGGCCCGACTTCGCCCTCGTACACGCCTTGCCCGAAGGCGCCGTAGCTGCGGAGGGAGTAGTCGATGGTCGCGGCGTAGCGGCCGGCGATCTTCTTCGGGAAGGAGCGCTTGGCGTCGGCGTTCCAGAACTTCTTGGTCTCCATGAGCGTCTGCTGCATCGAGCGGCGCAGCTCGCGTCGGCTGATGTGCCCGGCTTCGGTGAGGTCCGCGGCGAGGCGGTACATCTCGGAGAAGTCGTAGCTGATGCCGTCGGTCACGAGGACTGTTCCGTGATCGGGAAGCGCAGCGCCGCGGTCTCGCCGCCCTGCGGTTGACCGCCGATGCGGAAGACGCGTCCCACAAGGCCCAAGTCAGCGACCGAGGCGGTGCATTCGAGGGCGAGACCCTCGTGCACGGTCATCGTGCCGATCGGCAGCTCGAGCACGCCGACGCGCTCGGACACGGTCTGGCTGGCGACGATGCGGTCGGAGACGGCGCTGCTGTTCCACTTCAGCTTCGCGGGACCTGCGTAGACGGGCGCGCCGATGGTGACGACGGTCTGCAGGTTCGCGCCCTGGGTCTCGGCGCGGGTCCCGATGGTGACGGTCTCCGTGAAGCGCTTCTGGGCGCGACGGCGCATCTTGGCGCGCTGGATCTCGGAGGCCATCAGGCGCCAGTGAGCGGGAGCGAGTAGACGCCGGATGCCGGGACCTCGACACGGGGTGCGAGGCGGTTGCGTTCGACGTCGGTGAGGTAGAGCTGGCCGCTGGAGAGGACCGCGTCGATGGTCTCCTGGTAGGTGTCCTCGCCCCAGGAGCGCAGGCCCTCGAAGTTGCGGACGACGCGGGCGACCATGTGGCCGATGGTGCGCTTGATGCTGTCCGGCTTCAGCCGAGCGGGTGCGTCTCCGGTCATGGCGAGGCGATGCTCGAGCGCGGGGATCTCGTCGTGCAGGATTCCCCAGGCGTCCTCGACGAGCTTCGTCGCGGCGCGGATCTCTTCGGGGAGGAGGGGCCGCTCGATGCGGTCCTTGACGTCTTCGATGTCAGCGGGGTTGTCCATGGGCAGCCCCTCCTCTCCTGCTACTTGATGACCTTCGTGGCGCCGGTGTCGATGTTCCGCTCGAGCTTCACGAGCTTCCCGTCGGGTCCGGTCTGCTCGTACTTCTCGATGCGCGCCTTGCCCTTGGGCTCGGCGGGCTTCTCGGGCGCGGGGATCGGCTGGACCGCGTTGACGGTGCCGACGGCGACCGCCTCGGGCCCGGGGGCGGGGGTGATCGAGGAGGCCTCCTCCGTGGGGTCGGTGGTGTCCGCGGGGCCGTCGCCGGGAGCGGTGACGGAGGGCGCGGTGTTGTCGGCGTCGAGCGTGGTCGAGGCGGGGGTCTCCGCCTCGGTGGTCTTGCTGCGGGAGGTGGTCATGCGAGGTGTCCTGTTCTCTCGAGAGAGGGCTGGGGAGGGAGTGGGGTGGTGGAGGGCCGGGTCAGTTCGCGAGCACGCCGCGCAGGCGCGCTGCTGCCTTGCCGCCGAAGACGGCGAGGCCGGTGTAGAACTCGATCCGGGTGCGGTAGGCGGGCTTCTCCTGCAGCTCTCCGATGTCGTAGACGTCGACACCACCGTTCGTGAGTCCGGTGACGGCCTGGTCGCCCTCGTCCTGGCCGAAGCGAACGGCGTAGATCGAGGAGGCGTTCGTGGCGGTGCCGGCGGTCTCGGTCCGCGGGAGGACATCGCCGCCGGTGGCGGTGGTGCCGGGGTCGAGCAGCGGGATCCCGTTGTAGGTGAGGACGCGCTTGCTCGTGAGCTCCTCGTTGAAGTACTCGGTGCCGCCGAGGCGCCGGCCGGAGGACTTGATCTTCGCGATGACGCTCTTGTTCGCGTAGAGGACGTCCACGTCGCCGTTGACCTGCGCGATGAGCGCGTCGAGGGCGTCGAAGAAGTCGTGGCCGGCGGTGACCGGGCCGAGGCCGTTGGTGGCGGCGTCGATGACCTGGTTGCCGATGAGGCGCTTCTTGAGGCCGTCGAAGCCCTTGGGGTCGACTGTGACGTCGCCGTTGAAGAAGGTGTCCTGGAACTTGTAGGACGCGGCCTTCACCTTCATCGCGGTCTGCGTGGCGCGCTGGTCGTTCAGGTTGCCGCGGGTCTTCACGATGAACCGGTCGACGTCGGCGTCGCCACCGAGGATGACCAGCGACTCGGAGCGCTGGTTCACGGTGCCGGTCGACTCGACGTAGGCCTCGTTCACCGAACGGAAGGCGACGCCGGGGAGGGTGGCCTCCTCGTTGTAGGCGTAGGCGTTGCCCTCGATCGGCATGAAGGGGATGCGGTCGAGGATCGACGAGGTCTGCACGAACGTCTCGATGACGCCGCGCTGGAGGTCCGTCTCGGAGAGGAGAGCGGCCTGAGGGAGAGTCACAGCCATGAGCTGTAGTCCTTTCTGGGGTTGGGAGCTCCGGCGCGACGTGCGTGGAGCGGGTCTACTTCTTGGAGGTGCTCTCGTACGCCTGGCGCAGGCGAGGCAGGCCGGCGCCGACCTCCCGCTTGGCGGGTCCGCTACCCGCGCCACCGATACCGACCTGACGGAAGTCGACGGTCGCCGTGGGGTCCTTGAGCAGGTAGGGGCGGTCAGTGGCGAGAGTGGTGAGGAGCTTCTTGACCGCGTCCGAGTCGACGATGTCGCCGTCGGCGACGTCGATCTTCTCGAGGTCGGCGGTGGGGAGCAGCGCGAGCGCGTCGAGCGGGTTGTTGAAGCCGAGCTCGGCGGCCTGGGTGCGAACCTCGGCGGTGCGGAGGCGGCCGTGCAGGCGCGCGTCGGCGGCGCGTTGCGCGTCGCGTTCGGCGGTCTTGCGGATGGTCTCCTCGTCGGGCTGCTTGCCGGCGTTCTTCTCGGCGACGAGCGCCTTGATCTCGTCCGGCGTGAGTCCGAGGTCGGCGTAGGCGCGCAGCTCGGCCTTCTTGCCGCGGAGCTCGTTCTTGGTGCGTTCGTAGGCCTGGACGCCAGCGGGGCCGAGCTGCTCGTCCCCGGTGCCGTCTCCGCTGCCTGCGCCGGCGCCGTCTCCGGTGCCGCTCCCGGCCCCGTCGCCGCCGGCGCCGGCGCCGTCGCCGCCGTCGGTAATGAACCGGAGGCGGGGGTGGCGGTGGAGAGGGGGGCCAGCGATGAGACCGAAGGGGTCGAGGTGGTGCGGGAGGCGGGTGAAGGGGCTGGTGGTCATGGTCACGGGTATCTCCTTGCGAGACGGTGAGGGGCACCTTGCGTGCCGTGGGGTTACTGCAGGCCGAGGAGGCGCGCGAGCGCCTTCACGGAGTCGGGGGTCCCTGGTCGGGAGAGCTTGTCGATCTCGCGCTCGTATTCGCGGGTCGCGAAGGCGCGGAGGGTGGGGGTGAGCTCGCTGGTGCCGTACGGGTTGCGGTTCTCGCGGACGGCGCGCATGCCGAGGACGGCGGAGTGCAGGCGTCGCTCGGCGGCGGTCTGCGTGGCGGGTTCGAGGAGGTCTCGCTTGCCGGTGGCGACGGCCTTCTTGTAGGCGAGGGTCGCGCCCTTGCGTGCGCCGCCGCGGCCGAGCTGGCCGGCGTAGCCGTAGCCGCTGTTGCCCTTGAGGTTGCCGCCGGCGGTCTGCTCGCCGGTGATGAAGCCGTTGTCGCCCATGAGCGCGATCGCTTCGTCGCGGGTGCGGGCGCTGCGGTAGATGTCGTCGATGGTCATCTTCGACGGGCTGTCCCATCGACGTGACTGCCATCCGCGGTTCCGGCCGGGGGTGTTCTTGAGCGCGTCGTCGGCGAGGCCGCGGCTGCGGGTGTTGACGATGCGGTAGATGTCGCCTCCGTCGCGCAGCGCCTGCGCGTCCTGCTTGCCGAAGAGGCGGTCCTGGTCGCGGGTGTCGAGTCCGTGGAAGTAGGCGTAGGGGTCGGTGCGGAGGTCGCCTGAGACGTTCTCGCGCGAGGGGACGTGGCGGCAGTCGCAGCTCGGATGCGCCTGGAAGCCTTCGTTCCAGCGAAAGTACTTGCCGGCGAGGGTGATGCAGAACTTGCACGAGGGTGGGTTGAGCATGCGGACGTAGCCGAGCTCGGGGCGGACTGTGATGCCGGCGGCGACCGCGCCCCGGTTGGCGGCGGTGATGGCGTCGTGGGTGACGTCGTTGAGGTAGTCGCGGGCGGTGAGCAGGGCGCCGGCGACGTCGAAGCCCTGCTTGATCTTCGCCTTGGTCGTCCAGACGGCGCCGTGCAGCGCGGTCTCGATCGGCCGGCCGTCGCGCATGCCTCCGGAGAAGCGGCGGCCGTTGACGGGCGCGAGCGGCGGGACGCTCTGGTCGAGCTGCTCGAGCACGGCGGGGACGTAGGCGAGGCCGGTGGCGGCGGCCGCGTCCTGCGCGGCGAGCAGGGCGAGGAACATCTCGGGGCCGATGCGTGACCAGGAGTAGTCGAGGTCGTCGGTCATCGTCGCCCAGAGGCTGTCGAGCTCACGCGTTGCCCGCGCCGTCACCTCCTGCTGTCGCTGGTAGTGCGCGATCGCCGCCGGTGGGAGCGCCATCGGTGACCTCCCCTGGGGTGCCGGCCGCGCCGGTGGTGTCGGTGAAGTCGCGGGTGATCATCGCCATGCGGTTCGCGAACACCTCGTCCTCGGCGAGGTCGATCCAGCGGTCGACCTTCGTCTTGGTCGCGCCGGGGATCATCTCCCAGGCGGCGCGCTTGGGGAAGTCGACGGAGATGAGCTTCGTGATCGCGTCGACGATCTGGGCGAAGGAGCGCGCCTCGGCGTCGGCCCAGAGCGATTCGGAGTCGGGGAGGAACTCCTGGGTCTCGCCCATCGCATACCAGGCGAGCTCGGCGAGGGATTCGTTGCCTTCGCCGGCGGCCAGCTGCAGGCCCTTCACGAGGGAGGCGAGCGTGGACTCCGCGCCGGTGAGCGCGTCGCCGGAGAGGTTCGCCATCTTCGAGAGCTGGTACTGCGGCGGGATCTGCCCGATCGCGAAGAAGTTGGACAGGAACTCGCTGTAGACGGCGACGTAGTTCTCGAGGTCGGACTCCTGGAGGTCGAACACTTTCGTCTGCCCGCCGGGGAAGGCGAGCATTCGGTCGACGGAGGCGCGGCCCGGGGTGTTGAGGATCGGGATGGCGTTCCCGTTCGCGTCGACCTTGGGGGTGCCGTCGGCGTTCTTCTGGTAGAGGAAGTTGCCGTCCTTGTCGGTGGCGCGCGGGTCGAAGCCGGTGACGATCTTCTGCCGGTGAGCGGAGAACTGCATGGCGAGGAGCGTGTTGAACCGGATGGTGTTCATCGCGTCTTGCTGCGGGATGAGCTGGTCGATCGCGGACCACGGCTGGCCCTTCGAGTCGGGCTTGTAGTCGTAGAGCGCGAACGGCACGGCCTTCATCGGATGCGAGACGTGCAGGGTGACCTGCCACTCGTTGCCGCCGCCGCGGCCGCCCTTCTCGAAGCGGATGACGTGGGTGTCGTCGTAGACGATGCCGACCGTCTTCTGCGTGCGCGCGCCGCCAGGGAGGATGAGTGCGTTGGATGCCTCGGAGAACTCCTCGATCTGGAAGAGCTTGACGACGTAGAGCGGGGTGAACGGGTCGTCTGGGTCCATCTCGACGTGCAGCAGGTCGTACGCCTCGGGTCGGACGATCGGGCGAGCCTTGTTCTTCGCGTTCGGCCAGCAGGAGGCGACGCCACGGCCGTGCATCATCATCGACTGGTAGATGAGCGACTGGCGGGTGTCCATTTTGTTCGCCTGCCACGCGCCGACCCAGATCTTCTTGTCGGCCTCCTCCCCGAGGTTGGTGCGGAAGGAGTCGAGGCGCAGTCGCTGGATGGGCGCGTTGACGGCGATGTCCATCCAGTTGGCGACCGACTGGGACCGCAGCTCTTGGTACTCCTCGGTGATGCCGGGGGGTGCGTAGGGCAGCTTCTGCTCGCCGCGGACGTACTCCTCGCGCGTCTTCACCGCGGGGGCCTTGGCCGTGATCTTCTGCTCACCGTTGATGAGGCGCTGGCGGGCGAGCCGCTCGCGCGCGAGCTCGGTTGGTTCCACGGGTGCCTCCTAGTTGAAGCCGTACATCACGGTCGAGATCTTCTCTTCCGCGGTCGTGCTGCCGGCGGCGATCGCGTCCATCGCGGCTTCGTGCGCGAGGACGCCGGACTGGGCGAGGTCGATCTTCTGGTGCTCGGTCGGCTTGCCGAGGATGTACCTCTGCATGCCGGTGATTTTGTCGAGGCCGCGGGAGCGGACGATGGCGTTCGCGAGGTGCACGGCCATGTCGGTGTCGCCGTCGTGGGTGACGTCCGACTCCGGGTTGTAGAAGTCGGTGCGGAATCGCTCGAGCGCTTCGTGCATCGGGATCGGCCGCTCGGTGCGCCACTTGATGAAGACCTCGGCGCCGTGCTGGGAAGCCCAGTGGTCGATCTCGGTCTCCCAGTAGCGGACGTCGCAGTAGGCGCGGACGATCTGGTAGCGGCTCGCGAGCTCGTCGACGGCGGCGTTCACCTCGGCGCGTGGGATGCGGCCGCCCCAGTCCTCTGGTCGCCAGTAGGTGCGGTGCTGGGCGGCGCCGTAGGTGGGGGTGAACTGGTAGCCGTCGAGGGTCTCGAGGCGGATGCCGGAGTGGTCGTTGTTTTCGGATCCGTCGAAGCCGAGGCACACGCGGGTGCGAGGTGCGACGATCGCGGGCGCCTTCTTCGCCTCCCAGCGGGCCATGTCGAACCAGGCGCCGGAGCCCGCGACGATGCGGTTGCCGAAGAAGCGCTCCGCCTGGGCGGGGTCCTTCTCGAGCAGCTCGGCAGCCTCCGCCTCGATGGAGTCGAGGTTCACCCACGGCGAGCCGTCGTAGACGATCGCGTGGATCCGGCGACGCTCGCGCGCGTTGCGGTAGGAGAGGTTCGCCGGCGGCTTCCGCCAGAACTTGAAGATGTCCGTCGAGGCCGACTCGTGCGTGCGCTGTGCAACCGAGTTCTCGGCGGGGTCCCACGTGTTCGTGGTCTCCATCGTGCGTCCGCCCATGCCGGCGGCGCCGCGTCGCTGCGTCTCGTAGACGTCGACCATCTTGTTCGAGGTCGTCGCCTTGCCGCTCTCGTCCTGCATCGCGAACGTGATCGGGTTGCCAAGGCGGGACAGAGCCGAGGAGGTGACCTTGTCGATGCGGTCGAGCTCGTCGTCGCCCGTGGCGCCGGCGACGCGGATGAAGTTCTGCCGGACGAAGAGCAGGTCCGACAGCGGCCCCATCTTGATCATCGCGACGAGGGGCGCGTAGGTGTTCCGCACCTGGTCCTCGGAGATCGCGGTGAGCTGGATAAGCGGCGAGGGGTGGCGGATGCCCATCGGCTCGCCTTCGTTGTAGGCGTACTCCCATCCGCATCCGCAGCCCCAGTCGGAGCACGAGTAGCCGTCGTCCTTGCCGGCCCAGCCTCCGAAGAGGGACGGGCCGACGCCTTCGATCGCGACGACGCCGGCGGCCCAGGGGCCCTTGCCGATCTTCTGGGGTCCGACGATCTGCGAGCGGCGGTAGACGAACGCTTGGTTGAGGAGCGGGTTCTCGGGGATCCACTGAGCGTCCGGGCGGACGCGGTAGTGGTTCGCGAGGGCCCAGAACTGCCAGTCGGCCTGCACGAAGCGGCGGCCGCGGGCGAAGCCGTTGGGCACGCGGGCGTGCTGGGCGAGCCAGGCGTCCTGGATGTCGCCGAGGGTCGGGAAGTCGACGACCATCGCCTGGTCATCGCTCACGCGGTCACCGCGCGGAGGCGCCGCTCGCCGGGCTGCTCACGGGGCAGCTGCGGCTCGGGCGCCGCGTCGGCGCCGTCCTCGTCCTCGCCGCGCTTTCCGGCGAGCTCGTCGGTGGCGATGCGCCAGCCGTTCTCCTTCATGCCGGCCGGGGTGATGCCGAGCTGGTCGGCGAGGCGGTGGACCTGGCCGAGGGTCGCGGCGGGGGCGTCCATCGCTTCGGAGCGGACGAGCCAGCGGCAGTAGTGGCCGATGGTGTGCATCCTCCAGCGCTCGATGTCCCACATCGCGGCCTGCGGTGTCCGCCACAGCTCGCGCCACACTTTCTTCTCTCGATCGGTCGGATCTGGCAGCGGGAACGTCGGCACGCGCCCCTTGAAGCCGTTCCTCGGGAGGAGCTTGAAGGTGAGCGCCCGCTGCTCGGAGCGGGCTGAGTTCGGGTCGGCTTGGGGACCGGATCGGTTGCGGGATCCTCCACGTGACATGGCCTTTTCTCCTCCGCGGCGTTGCGCCGCATCAGACCGGGCCGAGCGTTGCGCTCGGCTCGTTCGGCACGCTGCAGGACCGACCCAGCGTTGCGCTGAGGGGTCCCGCCGCGATGTTTGAACCCTCCACGAGGTAGAGAGCCATCCCCGGCGGTCCGTCCGGCGACCCCGCCCAGGGGGTCCCCCCCACCCCCTCGCGGCCGAAGCTGAGAGGAGTCTGGGAGACCTTCGAGGTCGAGGTCGCTGGCGGCAGGGCGCCGATCCGCGCGCTACTGGGGCGGGCTGGGCGGTGCCGGCGGGCTCAGATGACGGCGTTAAAGCCGCCCGGCTGAGCCTCCGCAGTGGAGCTGTCGTGGCAGCCCTTGCACAGGCCGCGGCCGCGCTGCGGGTCGTCAGGATCGAGGCCGCGGTCGAGGAGCTCACGTCGCGACAGCGGGTGATGGTCGGCCACGGTGGAGAGGGCAGCGCCGCAGAGGACGCAGATGGGGTCGCGCCGGAGCACGGCTCGGCGGAAGCCGACGCGGTGCTCGGTGCTGGTGTAGCCGCGCTGCTGCGCGGTGCCTCGCCGGCGGTCGGCCTCGCGTCGATGCGTTGCGCACCGTGAGCCTTCGCCGTCGGGGTAGATGGTGGGGCATCCGCTCACGGAGCAGACGCGCATCAGTCGTCGTCGTCCTCGAAGGCGTCGGTGGCGATCCTGCCTGCTGCCCAGTCGGCGAGCGAGACGTGCATGTTCGGCGAGGAGTCGGAGGTGATGTACTCGTTGTGGAAGCCGACGACTGTGCCGCCGTCAGCGGGGCCGACATCGACGAGGTTCGAGATCTCGTAGCTGACGACCCATGCAGTGATGACCGCATTGGCTCGCTCGGGCTTCTCGGCCGCGTCGGTGGTCTCGCGGTGGTGGGCGAGGATCGCGTCCTCGATCGCCTGCAAGGTCTGTGCGCTCACGGGATGCTCCTCCGAAGATGGCGAGGCGAGCACCGCGGCGCGATGGTGCGCGCTCACGCGATGCTCGCCTCGAGGCGGCGCTTCGTCGGCGCCGGCGTCCCGGCTCTCACCCTCATAGCGGAGCCGGGAACGACGAAGGCCCCGCATCTCTGCGAGGCCTTCAAGTCTGCGTCTAGGGCGCCGAACACCCCGAACCTAGTGATTTGAATCGTCATGCATGTAGAGCGCGTTGTCAAGCGCTCACGGGAAGTCTCCTGTCGCTCGCTCGCGGCCGAGGCTCGCCTGTCCCCTCACTTTCGTCCTGCTGCTCCCGTTCGCGCTTCCTGCGGGCGTGCGTGGCTCGGATGTCGCTGAGTGCGAAGAAGGCCGGGCGTCCGCCTGTCTTCTTCCACCCGTCGGCTCGGGCGACCCGCTCGGTCTGACGCACCGACAAGCCAAGACCGGCGGCCGCGGCGTCAATGCGGATCCAGCGCTCGGGCTCGGTCATCGATCACCGCCATGGCACGGGCACTGGCAGTCGGTCTCCGCGTCCTTGACGTTGTCCCAGGCGTCGAGACGGCAGTTGGTGTGCTTCCCGTCTCGACACTCGGGGTTCAGGATCGGCTCGTCTACGGCGAGCGCCGTCTGGGTCTGGGGTTCGGGTTCGGGGTTCAGGTCGGCGAGGGCGGTGGTGAGCCGCTGCTCTGCATCCGCGCAGCGGTCGTAGGCGCGTTCGTAGGCGCGGGCGGCTTCGCTGGCGTTGTCGATGGTGGAGGTGCCGACGGCGAGGAACGCTGTGCTGGCGGTGGCTCGCTCGTGGGCGAGTTCGGTGCGGAGGCGGGTGATGTGCTCGGGTTCAGTCACGGGTGGCCTCCTCGGGGGTGGGCGCCGATGTCCACGGCAGCATCAGCCCGTCCCCTTCGCGGCGCGGGATGTAGTGGAGGTGCAGATGCTCGATCGTCTGGGAGGCCTCCGCGCCCGCGTTGAGGATGAGGTTGTACGGCTCGGTGATCCGGTTCACGTGCCGCCAGTTCGTCAGCAGCGGCAGCACGTCCTTGACGCCTGCCGGGTACATCTCCTGACCGGGCTTCCAATCCCGAATCCGCTCGAACGGATCAGAGAGCGGCGAGTGGTGCGTCCTCGTCACGAACAGGCGGTGCCCTGGCGTGACCGGGTTCAGCGGCTCGAATGACACCGCATTCAGCCATGACAGGTCGTAGTCCTCACGGCTGATCCGCTCGCAGAAGGGGCAGCCCGCGCGTCCGATCACGACTGATCTCCGGTCTCGCGGGTGGGCGCGACGGGCTCGGGCGATGCCTTCGTGAATCCGGCCCGGAACGCCTGCCAGTGAGTGCCCAACTCTCCAGGCTGGTCCCTGTACGTCTTCCACGCGGCCCAGACTCGCTCCTTCCACTCCTCCGCCGTCTCTACGGTGCCCAACGGCGGAGCGGCGGCGATCCTGCGAGCGTCAGCGTCGATCCGATCCGCGTCCGCCCCGTGGAACTCGAGCATCTCCAGGGCCTCCTCGTAGGAGAACCAGTCCTCCGCCGTCTCTACAGCCTTGAGGGTGCGGAGAGCGTCGGAGGCGGCTTGGTGGGCTTTGGCGAGGTCCTGGTCGAAGCTGTGTCCGTGTCTGCCCGTCTGCCATCTCTCCGCGATGCGGCCTCCCTGTGCTTGGTACCAGCGGAGGATGGCGGCTGCGACGTCCTTCGGGGCGCCGGGCATGTCGAAGGCGCCGTCCGGGGTCCAGGAGAGCAGCCTCTCGCCGGTCGGGCTCATGACGTGGATGGTGGCCGGCGAGATCTCGAGGGGGATGAGCGGGCCGGTGATCTCGTCGAGGGTCTGCTCGCGCGCGGGGGCGGGGTCCTCGTTGAAGGCTGAGGGGACGTCGGCGCGGAAGCGGATGGCGGTGAGGCCGATGACCTCGGCGACGTCGGCGGTGCGGACGCGGCCGCTGCGGATGAGGTCGATCGCAGCCGCTGCTCCGCCGTCGCAGATGCCCTTGTCGGAAAGTCCGCACTTGCGGAGTTCGTCGATGATCTGCTCGAGAGTCTCGCCCTTGAGCTCGCTGATCTCCGTGTCGCGGGGAAAGGCGTTCGGGACGACGGCGGGCGTCTCCATCTTGATGATCGTCTGCTCGAGCTCCTTCTCGTGGTGCGCGAGGACGTCGAGTGCGCTGGTGCGATCGGGCTGAGTCTTGGCGCGGCGGACGGCCATGTGGGCGTGCTCGAGGACCACGATCTGGGCTCGGAGGGTGGATGCTTCTTCGGGGGTAAGCATGGGGTCCTATCGGGTCTCGGCGGGAGCAGTGGTGGCGGGTCTGGTGGCGAAGTCGCCGGTGACGACGTGGTAGTTGGCGACGCGCATGATCCGGCTGTCGCCGTCGTAGCGGTCGTGGTCGGCGACGACGATGAGCTCGACGTCGGGCTTGCCGTAGCTCTGCTCCCAGCGCGAGCCCTCGTGGCGGACGAGGGCGACGATCGTGCCGGATCCGTAGCGGTAGGCGTCGGTGTACTGGTGGTTGCCGAGACGGACGACGACGCCGACGGCGAGGTCACCGTGTGTCTCGATGTCGCGGTAGCCGCACACGTGCAGTTCCGCGAGGTGCTGAGCGACGAGGGCGGCGCGTCTCGCTTCCGCTTCCGCGGCCTGCTGTCGGGCGTTCCATGCGTCGGGGTTGAGGAAGGTGCGGACGTGCTCGAGCATGCTGACCTCGATGGCGCCGGCGGCGATCGCCTTCTTCCGCTTCGGGAGGGTGACGTCGAAGTGCTCTTGCCAGGTGCCGGGCTTCTGGATCCAGGTCTCCTTGAGGCCGATCTTGCGGGCCATCGCGAGCAGCTCTTCGGTGGTGTCGGCGGTCATGTGGCACCAGACGCCGCGGACGGTGCGGGCGCCGTTGGGGACGTCCGCGGGGATCATGAAGTTGTCGACGTAGACGCTCACGAGGCGGCCTGCTCGGCGAGGACGTGGGTGCGGATGATCTCGCGGAGGCGGTTGCGGGTCGCGATGTAGGTGAGGTGGTCCGGGGTGCGGGCGAGGGCGACGTCTTCGTCGGCGTAGGCGTTGGCTCCCTGCTGCATGATCGCGAGCGCGTTCGCAGCGAGGGCCTGGCGCGCGGTCTGCTCTTCGGCGGCGGCGAGGCGGTCGACTGCGGTCGCGAGCTTCTGGAGGGCACGGCTGGTGGGGGTGGGCTGTGCTGGCTGGATGGGCGGGGTCGGGATGGTCACTTCGGGCTCCTATCGGGCGGGCTGGAGGGTGAGCCAGTCGCGTTGCGCGGTCTGGCGGTGGGAGGGGTCGGCGGCGCACATGATGCGGGAGGGGCGTGCGGAGTCGGGGTCGGTGATGATGCCGACGAGCTGGCCGTCGCAGACGAGGACCGTGTCGGCGTCGAGCTCGGCCACCTCGTGCTCGCAGTGCGCGCCGCGGAGGGTGACGCGGGTGACGCCTCCGGAGCCTTCGGCGCGCTGCGCGTAGTTGCGGAGGTTGATGGCGTCGGTGACCCAGGAGGGGCCGAGGCCCGGGTAGTGGGTGAGCCACGTCGCGTGCTGGTGCGCGATATACGCGAGGGCGCGGCCGGTCTGCTGGAGGGTGCGGGTGGAGGGCTGGCGTTCGAGGTACATGCCGCCGAAGCCGACGTCGTAGATCAGGTGCAGCGGCCCGCCGACCATGCTCGACGGGGTCTGCGTGATCAGGACGCGGGCGATGTAGCTCGTCCAGTCGGCGATCTCGTGCAGCGCCGACGTCGCGGTCGGGTTCCAGAGGGCGGAGACGTCGCCGTGCCCGGACGTCGAGACGCGATCGTTGTCGCGCGCCCCGCGGGACACGAGGATCGCGTGCTGCACGTGCGGGATCGCAAGCATCACGTCGATGAGGGTCCGCTTGAGGGACGCGTGGCAGGCAGCGCACAGCTCCGTGCCGGGGACGACCGGGATCTGCAGGGACTCGTTCGACGTCCCCCGGTGCGGGCGGGCGCAGAAGGTGAGCGGGTGTCCGTCAGGGGTGAGGGTGGGGGTGACGTAGTCGGGGTAGGTGCTCACGCTGTCTCTTCCGGTGCGGTGGTGCAGGGGCGGGTGGGTCAGACGACGCGGAGGCGGTCGGGCAGCTGACCGAACTCGTGAGCGCGCATGATCTCCGGACGGTGATCGGGGTGTACGAGCAGCGCCGGGAGGCCGAGACCGATCGCCGGGCTGAGGGTGACCGTGCCTCGGCGCTGGTAGGGCGAGAACGACAGGACGACGGGGGTCGTCGTGAAGCTGAGCAGCGTGTGCATCTCGGCCAGGACCGACGGCGCGTTCGATGTCATCGACAGCGACGGGGCGACCGGATCGGACTGCGGCGAGCGCCGTGTGAGCTTGCGGGCGAGGCGGGTGGGTCCGTGGCGCCAGGTGATGGTGAGGGCGGAGACGGCGAGGAGGGCTACGGCGAGCGCCGTGAGTCGTCGGATCACAGTCGTCCCTCCGCTCGGATTCGTGCTTCGGCTGCGGCGACGTTGTGGAAGTCGATGGGGTCTCCTCCGAGGTCGGGGTGGGTGGCGCGCTTCGCTCGTCGGACGAGTTCGCGGAAGGTGTGGATGGTGCCGGGCTCTCCGTAGTTGGCGTCGAGCCAGTCGGCAGCGCCGGCGGTGGTGGAGAACTCCATGACGTGGCGTGTGCCGGGTGCAGTGGTGGACTCGAGTGCGAGGAAGCCGCGGTACTGCTCGCCGCGCTTGGTGACGCCGTAGCGGTCGACCTTGCGGAGTGCTTCGAGGGCGAGGGCGATCGCGCGGACGTTGTCCTGCCAGGTGGTGAAGGTGTCGCAGGGGTAGGACAGAGGTCCGTGGATGCTGGTGAGGGTGAGGATGATGCCGGGGTGGTCGGCTCGGGCGTCGCGGCGGGGCCGGCCGTCGATGCGGAAC
Organism: Rathayibacter sp. VKM Ac-2803; assembly: GCF_009807175.1. NCBI lineage: Bacteria > Bacillati > Actinomycetota > Actinomycetes > Micrococcales > Microbacteriaceae > Rathayibacter > Rathayibacter sp. VKM Ac-2803. Next base: position 2,674,259 of record NZ_WUCD01000001.1, read on the forward strand.
TGGGCTGCGCTGATGGCGACCTGGAGGATGACGTCGTCGGCGTCGAGCGCTGTGAGCTCGCGGCGGAGGATCTTGAGGGTGTCGGTCCAGGAGGCGCGGAACGGGGCGGTGCGGCGGTCGGGGGTGATGAGGCCGGGCCACTCGCCGATCGGGGCGACGGTTAGCTCGTCGGGCCAGTAGGCGGTCATCGGTCGGCCCTCCGGTCGGCTCGGTCGGCGTTGGCTTCGTCCTCGAGGCGGCTGATGACGTCGCCCGCCCAGCGGGTGGTGATGGTGGCGAGCTGGATGAGGGCGGCGAGGAGTTCCTGGCGGTCTTCCTTCGCGAGGACTCGGAAGACCATCTCGAGGAGCACGCCGTCCCAGTCGAGGGTCTCGCCGACCGCCTCGGCGATGAATGCGAAGTGGCGCTCGAGGTCTGCGGCTCGGTGGATGGGGTCGGTGAGGATGCCGAGCGGGGTCGTGTTGGGGCCGGTGCCGTCGAGTGCTTCGGGCCCGCCGGCGAGGTCGCCGTCGGCGGAGTCGATGGCGGGCTGCTGGCGGGTGAGGTGGTCGGCGATCGCGCGGAGGGCGACGGCGGTGTGGACGTCGGCGGTGACGGCGACGCTTGTGGGCCGGTGAGCTGGCGTGTCGGTGGTCATGGTGTCTCCGTTCGGGTGATGCCGAGGATCTGCTCGGCCAGTCGTCGTGCGCGGTGGGGGTCGGTGGTCGCGTTCTGGAAGACCTTCCCGTCCTTGCTCAGGAGGGGTTCGGCTTGCTGGCGCTTGACGCCGAGGACCTCGAGGATGGGCGGGTCGGAGCCGTCGGCGGAGTTGAGGAAGTAGGCGATCGGCGGGTCGTCGCCCATGCCGTCGCGGCGGAGTCGGCCGATGGCCTGCTCGTGCACCTGCGGGGACCAGTCGAGCTCCCCGAACACGGCGACGCGGGACACCTTCTGGAGGCCGTCGACTCCGGCGCCGGAGCGGAGGGACATGATCAGGACGCGGCAGTCGCCGGTCTTGAACGCCTCCTCCGCGTCGACCTTCTGCTTCGGCGACTCGGAGCCGGTGTAGAGGCGGGGCTTGAACTCGGCGAGCTCGTCCATCCACACGTCGTAGACGTCGCGGTGCCAGCCGAAGAGCAGCACCTTCCCCTCCGACTCGAGGAGGAGGCGGACGAAGTCGGCGACGAACGGGGCCTTCGCGACGCCCGTCGCCTGCCGCATCTGCCAGTCGATGGTTCCGCCGGCCTGCATCTTCTGCGCGCCCGTCGCCGTGTCCGAGAGGAGGATCCGGGCGAGGTGCTCGACCGACTTCCGTGCCTCCTCGATCACGGCGGAGTCGGAGTCGATGACGTAGGGGACCTTGATCGTCTTCGGGAGCTCGCGGCCGACCTCCATGCGGGTGCGGCCGAACATCAGGCCCTGCTCGCGGATGTACGAGCCGAGGGTCGCCGGGTTGCGGATGTGACCGTTCCCGGTGACGCCCCACTCGCGGAGGAACTCCTCGCGGGTGCCGAGCTGGCCCTCGGCGATGATGTCGAGGACGTTCCAGATCTCGCCTGCGTAGTTGTAGACGGGCGTCGCGGTCAGGCCGAGGACGTAGGTCGCATGGGAGGCGAGCAGCGCGGCCGCCTTGCCCTTGTCGGTCGCCGTCCCGTTGCGCAGCTCCTGCGCCTCGTCGAACATGACCGATCGGACCTGGTCAGAGAGGGTCGCCGCCCACCCGTCGAGCTTCGAGTAGCTCATTATCGTCACGTCCGCGAGGTCGTGCCGGACCGCGCGCGCTGACGGGGTCGTCTTCTTCGCGACCTCGTACGTCAGCCAGGGCATCGCGTCCTCGAGCTCGGCCACCCACCGGGACGGGAGGTGCGTCGGTGCTACGACGACCGCCGGCAGCGCGTCCTCGTGCACGAGGTTGAGCAGGCCCGTGAGCGTCTTCCCGAGGCCGACCTCGTCGGTCAGCAGGTAGCGGCGGCGGGCGCGGAGCAGCTCAACGGCGCGCAGCTGATACTCGCGCGGCGTCTTGAGCGGGTCGCGGGCGAGTTCGAGTCGCACGGGAGCCCCGCCGATGATGCCTCCGACGTCCTGCTCGAGGTCGACGTACGCGGCCGCGGCCTGCTGGAGGTACCGCTCCGAGTGCGGGTTGATCGGCTTCATCGGCCACCGCTCGAGGATCCACGCGAGATCTCGCGCGACCTCGGTGGTGTCGGCGACGGTCAGCATCGATGTGCGCGTCGTGGAGAGACGGCCGAGGATGCGGCGAATGCGGAGGCGGACGGCGGGGTCGGCGGCGATCACCCACCTCCCGCGCTTGTCGCCGGATGCGAGGCTCGCCGGCTGGTAGCCGTAGGTGCCGTAGGTGCGCTGGTCTGTCACAGGAGTCCGATCAGGGTGGCGACGACGATCGGCTTGCCCTCAAGCACCCCGGAGAGGTGCAGGTGGGAGGCGCGGGTCGTCGCGAGGACGAGGGCGTCGAGTTCGGCGCAGGCGGCGTACCGATCGAGCTGCCGGCGGACCGCGGGCGCGCCGCCGGCGAGCTTCACCTCGACGCCGACCGTGAAGCCGCCCGTGACCGGGGCGAAGACGATCACGTCGATCCGCGATCGCGCGTCCGAGAGCGGCACCTCGCGCATGACCATCGCGGGCTCGACACCGCACCCGATGTAGGTGCTTGCGAGCTGCTCGTAGATCGCCACCTGCAGCTCGTCCTCGGTTGAAAACGTCGGAGTCGGCATGTTCTGAATCGCGATCGCCACGCCCTCCGCTGCGGCGAGCGCCGTCACGGTCATCGGGCGACCTCGTAGAGGGCGGCGGCGATCGAGAGGAGCTGCGCTGCGAGGTGGTCGTGCTCGCGGTTGTCGCGGCGGTGGATCATCGCAGCCAGCTCGCTGTACGTCTGAGCTGAGGCGCGCATCGCGGGACGGTTGATGAAAGGAGGGGTGGCAGCCGCGTCGGGCGTCAGGAGCTCGGCTTCACTTCGCTCGCGCGATTCGTCCCGTCCCTGCTGGCTGACGTCCGTCGTCGCCTCTCGGCCGCTCTTCACCACCCCTCCGGTCAGGTCCGACCAGTAGTCGGGGATCGGTCCGGCGAGGGTGCCGTCGTCGCGGACGGAGTACTGGCCGGGTCGCATGAGGGTCGCGGTCTCCTCGTACTGGTCGAAGAAGGCGCCGGCGGTGGGGCAGCCGAAGAGGGTGCCCTCGACGCGCTCGCGCAGGGGGTGGCGCATGGTCCAGTCGTCGGCGTCGATCTGCACGATGTGCTCGGTGATGCCGGAGTCGGCGGCGAGGAGGTCGGTGACGGCGCCGCGGTTCGGGCAGCCCTGCCAGGAGCAGGTGATGAAGCCGCCGTCGCCGAGGAACAGGGTCTGGCCGCACCCCATGGGGCAGTAACCGGCGATGAGGGGGTGGGCGGTCATCGGTTCCTCCTGCGGGTGGCGATGCGGTAGGCGACGTGGACGAGGAGGGCGAGGAGCGCGTAGGCGGCGAAGAGGAGCACGCACGCGAGGAGGAGGGCGCCGATCGCGCCGAGGACGACGCCGAGGATCATGGCAATCGCGTCGGTCAGGCGGTCCATCAGAGGTCGTCCTCGTCGTCGGAGTCGTCTGCTGCGGGTGCCTCGGCAGCGGCGCGCGCGGCCGCGTCGTTGACCAGCTGCTCCTCGATCTCCGAGAGGGTGTAGCCCCACCTGCTGAGCTGGGCGAGGTAGGCGGGGGTGGAGTCGTCTTTCCATCCGGTCTTTTCGAAGTCCTGCTTCGCTTCGGTGGCGGCGAGCGCGATGCCGAGGAGCACGTGCTGGTAGCGGAGGTGCGTCGCCTCCTGCTGCAGGCGCTTGCCTCGGCTCTGGTAGCCGGCGTAGCTCGCGTTATTGACGGAGTCGGCGACGTCCTCGATGCCGAGGAGCTCGAAGACCATCTCGGCGTGCTTGAAGGGGACGGTCGAGGAGCCGACGGTGGAGGCGACGTAGAGGGCGGCGTACTCGTCGCCCTTGATCGGGACGGTGCGGCGCTGCAGGAGCTCGCGGATCCACGCGCGGCGGACGTCGGTGGCGGGCCTCCAGAGCTTCGTGTTGTCGCGCGAGATCCGGCGCTGCTCCTTCTCGGCGTCGGTGAGAGGCTCCTTCACGTTCGTGTTGCGGACGAACCAGCCGTGATCGTTCCAGTTGCGGACGTAGTACTCGAGCGAGTACTCGGAGCGGTAGTAGAGCTTCGTGACGACCACGGCGACGTCGTCGGGCGCCTCGGCGACGAGCTGCTCGGGGGTGGGGTGGTCGTAGCCGGTCTTGCTCGAGTAGATGTAACTGCGGTGCTGCCAGACGGTGTCGGTGTAGGTCGGCGCCTCCTCGAGCACGATCACGCCCAAGGCCCCTGCCTGAGCGATCGCCTCGATCCTCTTCGCTTCCTCCGCCTGCTCCTCGCGGATGCGGGCGGCCTCGTGCTCGAGCTGCTCGGGGTGTTCGGCGGCGATCTGGTCGAGGCGGGCGATCGCGGTGTCGTCGCCGTCGAAGGCGGTGATGACGAGGGCCTGGTCGATGGTCAGCTGGTGGTGGACGATCGCGGTCGCAGCCGCGGCGGATCCGGCGACGGCTAGCGCTGACTCGACGCGCTTCTTGGGGGCGTTGACCTTGCGGCTGATCTGGTCGGCGGAGACGCCGAAGAGGGAGAGCTGCTGCCAGGCGGCGGTGTGCTCGGCGTCGGTGAGGGCGGCGCGGTGGTCGTTGACGACGAGCTGCTCGATGATGCGTTCGCGGTCAGTGATCTCGAAGGTGCGCGAGGTGTCGTGGCGGGCGACGATGACGGGGACATCGTCGAGGCCGGCCTCGATGGCGGCGAGGGTGCGGCGTTGCCCGTCGATGACGTCGAAGCCGCCGACGTCGTTGATGACGACGGTGATGGGGACGAGAATCCCGTGCTGCTTGATGTTGGAGACGAAGGGCTTGTCGACCCGCGTGTCGGTGCGGACGTTGGCGGCGATGGTCAGCTTGCCGATCGGGACGACGCGGGCGTCGATGGTGGTGGGCATGGTGGGCCTTTCGGTGAGGGTGAGCGCGTGCCGCCCGACGACGGGACGCGTGCTGGGTGGTGCAGTCAGGAGGCGGGTCGGCGGGGGAAGACGATCTCGATCGCGACGTCGCCCGTGGCGAAGGGCTCGGCGGGGAAGGTGTTCCAGTGCCCGCGGGGGCAGCAGACGCCGGTCTTGCGGCGGGCGAGGTCGCGGCGGAGGGTCGCGAGGATCGCGAAGCGCGTCTCGCAGAGGGAGCACTGGCAGAGGACGAGCGCGGTGGGGTCGAGCGCGGCGACCGGCGCCTTCGGCCGCTCGGGAACGACCGCCGGCGCGGGCTCGGGCATCGGCTCGGCGGGCGCGGTCGACTCGGCGACGACGGGAACGTCCGCTGCGGGCGCCGGCGGCTCGGCGAGCTGCTCGAGCGCGGCGATCGCTTCGGGCGACGGCGGGACCGCGGTCGGCTTCGCGCCCGGGCGCGGTTTCGGGGTGCGCGGGCGCTCGTAGACCTCGACGCCGACCGACTCGACGGCGACGCCGGTCTCGGCGCGTGCCTCGGCGACGGTGAGCTTCCCGGTGGGGATGGGCTCGGTCTTCGGTGCGTGCTTGCGGATGATCTTCTCGGTCGCGAAGGAGGGGCGGTCGGTGGTGGCGGTGCCGTTGTCGACGTCGCGGTGGTAGGCCCAGTCGCCGGCGTACCGGATGCCGGCGTCCTTGCAGGTCATCTGGTCGGTGCCGGCGTTCGGGCAGGCGGCGTTCGTGCGGCAGCCGTCGGCGTAGCCGGTCGGGTGTCCGTGGCGGGTGAAGCGGGTCACGGTCATGCGGTCTCTCCAGGCCAGGTGGCGGCGTTGCGAGGGTCGAGGAGGTGGTCGACGGTCCCTTCGAACAGGTCGAGGGGGCGGACGAGGTACGCCCGGTGGCCGGTGGCGCGGAGGGCGTCGATCCAGGTGCGCTGCTCGGGGCGGACGCGGCCGGTGTGGGTCTTGAGCTCGAGGAACAGCGAGAGGCCGGCGCCGGGGTGCACGAGGTGAAGGTCGGGGTAGCCGGGGTTCGAGCGGCGCGAGTCGTGCGTGTGGTAGCTCATCCACCGGCGGAGCTCGGCGCGGGCGATGACCTCGCGCTGGAGGCCGGCCTCGGTCGTCTGCTTCGCGCGGAGCAGGTTGTACTCGGCGACGGTCAGGTTCGGGACCTGCTGGATGGCGGCCATCAGAACGCGTTCCCCTCGAGGAGGAGCTTCTCGGCGAGCAGCTCGCCGGTGAGCTCGAAAGCGCGCTGCTGCCATTCGAAGCCGTCGCGGCGGACGGCGGCGATCGCGTAGGCGGTCGGGTTCGCGACGGGCAGCTTCGACTTCGCGACGATCTCGTGGCAGAGCGTCGCGAACTGCTCGTCGTTGAGGTCGCAGTCGGCGAAGACGTGCCCGACTGAGCTGAGGAAGTCGACGACGTTGACCTCGTGGCGGCCGCCGAAGACCTGCAGCGGTGTCGGCGAAGCCGGGAGGTGAATCTCTCCGTCGGTCGATGCCGGGGCGTGCCCCTGGTGAGCTTCTGTGTGGGACTGACTCGTTAGATTGGGTCTCGTTAAGTGACTCTCGTTAAGAGGTCGCTCACCCTGAGCTACCCCCTCGCTCAGGGAGAGCTGGGGGGTAGCTCTCCCTGAGCTACCCCCCGCAGAGTTATCCACAGGCTCAGCGGATCGCTTCGGGCGGCGCGCGTGATTCTTGACGGTGTACTCGTTAGCGCTCTGACCGCCGTTCCCGCGAGCCGCATTCGTCCACTCGACGACGCCGATCTCGCGCAGCTCGACGAGAGCGCGCTTCACGGATGCGATCGAGCACGATGCCTCCGCGGCGATCGTCGCGTGCGACGGGAACGCGGTGCCGTACTTGTCGACGCGAGAGGACAGCGCGAGGTAGACGAGCTTCGTGTAGCCGGGGATGCTCGAGTCCTGCTGCAGCCAGCGCGGGATCTGCGCGAAGCCCGTGGGGTCCTTCGGGGAGTCGGTGCCGGTCGAGGTCGGAAGGCTCATCGCTGGCCCTCCTGGCGGCGCAGGGCGGCACGCTGAGCCGAGGCGAAGGCCTGAGCCTCGCGCGGGTTCTGACGGCGCCAGAGCGCCACCTGGCGGCGGGCGTAGCTGTACGCCTCGAAGCGGTTCGGGAAGAAGCGCGCGGTCATCGGGCGCCGGCCCCTCGTGGAGCGCTGCAGGGCGACGTCGTGCTCGCGGATCATGACCCGCCACATGCCGCCGATGAAGCTGATGAGGAGACGGTCGGAGGCGCGGGGCCAACGCAGCTTCGGGAGGTGGTCGGGCTGGTCGTGGAGGCTCACGCGGCCGCCTCCTCGAGGACGAGGGCGATCGCGGGGTCGAAGGTGCGCACGGCGTCCGTGGCCGCTTGGCCGCGCCAGCGGGTCGTCTCGCCGTCGAGGGTGCGCAGGACGAGGCGGCAGTCGAGGCACGGCGCGTTCGCGGTGAGGCGGTCGTGGCCGAGGAAGTCGATGCCGCAGCGCCAGCAGCGGCGCTCGTCGACAGGCTTCTCGCTGGCGCTCTGGCGGTTCATCGCGTTGTGCGCCTCGAGGCATCGCGGGTCGGTGCAGCCTCGGCGGTAGTGGTAGGAGCGCTGAGCCGAGGTCATCTCCTCGTGCGTCAGCTTCGCGGTGCGGGGCATGGTGGTCCTCGAGGTCAGGGAGTGAGGGTGAGCAGGGGCGCCTGCGCAGCGATGAGCAGGACGGCCACGGCGAGCGCCGTGAGCCAGTCGTGTCGGGTCATCGGCTGGTGCGTCGGTAGCGGGGGCGGTGTGCTCGGCGGGGCCGTGCGGGGCGGGTGCGCAGGTATCGGAGTGCGCGGAGGTGCCAGAGGGTCAGCGTGTCCATCGGCCGGTGAGGACGTAGATGGCGGTGAGGGTGATGGCGCCGAGGAGGACGGCGATGGGGCCGGCGGCGACGAGGGCGGGGATGCCAATCGTGATGGCGGCGATCGCGACGGTGAGCGCGAGGTAGGTGAGGGCTGCGGTCGTGGGGCGGCGTGCGGTGGTGGGCTGGTCAGTGGTGGTCATCGGTGCCTTCTTCGGTGAGGGTGACGTGCTGCCGGGTGAGGTCGAGGGGGTCGGTGCCGCCGAGGCGCTGGTGGAGCTTCTGGAGGCCGAGGGGTGTGATGCCGATCTGGGGGTAGAGCTCGGCCTTGCCGGGGACGCGGCGGGTGACGACGGTGAGGTAGCCGAGGACGAGGAGTTCGCGGACGGGTTCCCACTGGGTGCCGGGGCGGTCGAGCCAGCCGGAGTGGTGCATCCACTGGAAGAGGTGCTTCTGGCTGGTCTCGATGCCGGTGTCGCGGTTGAGGATCTGCGCGGCCTGGGCGACGGAGAACCACGGGTCGGGGGTGTGTGCGGGGAGGGATGCGGCGGGTGACCAGGGGCCTGCGATGAGGTTGGAGCCGGCGGGGATGGCGCGGGCGCTCTCGAGGTGGGCGACGGTGCGCGCCTGCTGGCCGACCCAGTCGATGAGCGCGTGGGCGCGGTCGGTGTCGAGGGCGCCGGCGACGAGGCGGATCTGCGCGAGGTCCCAGGCGATGCAGTGGGCGAGCTGCTCGCGGGTCGCGCTGGCGGATACCGCGGCGTCGGTCGCGTACGTGGCGGTGTCCTGCTGGAGGGCGCGGAGGACGTCGTGCGCGGGGACGGTCGCGGTGTCGTCGCGCCAGAGGACGCGGACGTCGGTGCCGCGCCACCGGAAGACGTAGAGCGCGGGGACGTCGAGCTCTTCGGCGACCATCGCGATCACTCGCCCGGCCGGACGGAGGAGGAGGAGCCTTCTAATCTGTTGGCTGAGCTTCTGGTGAGCGGCGAGGCGTGGGGGCACGCCTCGCCGCTCGTGCCGGCCAAGGTGGGGGAACCCCGGCCGTCGTCCTCTCCGGTTCCTGCAGCGGCGGGAGCTACCCGAGATGTGCCGCTGACCGGAGAGGAAGTGGAGGCGAGCTGGTCGATTTCGCTCGGGTCGAGGCCCTCACCGAAGAGAGAGGCGACCGGTACTGCGAGCGCCGCTGCTAGCGTGCCCAGCTCGGGTGCGGTGAAGTCGATGAAGCCGGCCAGGCGGCGAGATACTCCGGACTGCGAGAGACCGAGGATGCGCGCGACCTCGACCTGCGGCATGCGCCGGCGTGCGATGGCGGCTCGCACTTCCTCGGCAATCGCTGCAGTCTGATGCGTCATGCAGGCCAGAGTGCATCATATTCTGATGCACCGCAAGCGTGGGTGTAGCGCTGGGTGCATCACTTTGCGCCATATGGTGAGAGTCCGCCGCAACTCTTGATCCACCTAGCGCATATTTGATACGTTCTGCGCATGACGACATCGCAGATCCAGCCGAGCCTGGACGTGAACATGATGGTCGCGAACAACGTTCGCGCCGAGCTCAGCCGCGAGCGCTGGACGGGCCGCAAGGCTGCCGTCGCGCTGGGCCTGACCCCTACCTACGTGTCACGCCGCTTGAGTGGCGAGACGCCGATGACGCCGGCAGACCTGGTGATGTTCTCGGACTTCCTGTCGATTCCCGTCGGGCGCTTCTTCGCGCCGGCGAAACCCGGGACTGAAGATTAGAAGGCTCCTGCTCTATCCGCTGAGCTACGGGGGCGTCGTCGATCGAGAATACCGGGCCGACGGCGACTCGGCGGCGTCAGGAGCCCTGGACGAGCCCGAGGACGCCGACCACCAGAGAGACCGCCGCGAGCAGCAGCGAGGCGCCGATCAGGATGGTGTGCACCCGGAGGAACGTCGTCGCCTTCCCGCTCGCGTCCCGGGCGCGCGGATCCTTGCGGATCCGGCGGAGGAACGGGGGCCAGACGACGGCGTTCCACACCGCGTTGGCGATCAGGATCCAGCAGACGAGGGTCATCACGAACCCCGATTCTAGGAGGCCGCGCGGTGAGGCCCCGTCATCGGTGCCCGGAGCGTGTCGGTGGTCGCCGATACACTCTCCCCCATGAGTAGCGCCCCCGATCGTCTTGTCTGGATCGACTGCGAGATGACGGGACTCGACCTCGCCGTCGACGAGCTCGTCGAGATCGCCGTCATCGTCACAGACTTCGACCTCGAGCCCCTCGACGCGGGACTCTCGATCGTGATCCGACCCGACGACTCCGCGCTGGCGAACATGGGCGACTTCGTCCGCACGATGCACGAGGCCTCGGGGCTCCTCGACGAGATCCCGTCCGGGGTCAGCGTGGCCGAGGCCGAGTACGAGGTCCTCGAGTACGTGCTCAAGCACGTTCCGGCCGAGCAGCACGCCCCCCTCGCCGGCAACTCCATCGGCACCGATCGCGCCTTCCTCGTCAAGTACATGCCCAAGCTCGACTCGCACCTGCACTACCGCAACGTCGACGTCTCGACCGTGAAGGAGCTCGCCCGCCGCTGGTTCCCGCGGGTCTACTTCAACGCTCCGGCCAAGCACGGCGGTCACCGGGCCCTCGCCGACATCCTCGAGAGCATCCGCGAGCTGCGCTACTACCGGCGTGCCGCCTTCATCGCCGAGCCCGGCCCCACGACCGCCGAGGTGCAGGCCGTCTCGGCCGCCGTCGTGGACGAGTTCGCGTCACGGATGTAGTACTCTCGTACAGTTGCTTCGCGGGGTCGCCCCCGCGGATCGCGATCCTGGTGGGTATAGCTCAGTTGGCAGAGCGCCTGGTTGTGGTCTAGGAGGTCGCGGGTTCGAGCCCCGTTACTCACCCCAGCATCAGGAGACACCGAACCCTCGAGGTCGGTGTCGATGAAGGAAGAACCGCGTCTCGGTTCTGCGTGAAGGGCTCGGAGTCGAAGGACTCCGGGCCCTTCGTGCGATCAGCGGCGAGAGAGGCGTGGAGCATGCTGGACCTGGACAAGGCCGCCTTCGAGGCACTCGTCGTCGCCGAGCTCGACGCACTGCCCGACGACATGGTCGACGGCCTCGACAACGTGGTCTTCGTCGTCGAGGACCGCCCCGAGGACGGCTCGCTCGACCTGCTCGGGATCTACGACGGCGTCGCGCTGACCGAGCGGGAGCGCTACGGCTTCGGCGAGATGCCCGACCGCATCGTCCTCTTCCGAGAGCCCCACCTCGCGGCCTGCGACGACCTCGACGAGCTGCGGGACGAGATCCACGTGACCCTCGTCCACGAGATCGCCCACTTCTACGGCATCGACGACGACCGGCTGCACGAGCTCGGCTGGGCCTGACCCTCCTCCGCGCACGGCCCGTCACCGGTGTCGAGCACGAGGTCCGCGCTCTCGCGGGGAGCCTCGCGATCGCAGTAGCGCCGGAACTGCAGGTCCCAGTCGTCCCAGTGCGGCTCGAACAGGGCGCCGTCGCGGGCGAGGGCACGGGTGCGACGCTCCTGCTCCGAGGCCTCGATCCACACCGAGAGGTCGGCTCGGGCGCGGTTCGCCGCGCCGGCGGCACCGCAGCCCTCGAGCAGGAGGAGCGGAGCCGTCACGACTCGAGTGCCGGTCGTCGTGCCGGCCGCCCAGTTCCAGGGGCGCCATCGCGAGGCGAGGCCGAGCGCGTGCGGCCGGACGAGCTCGCGATGACTCGCGACCACGGCACTATCGAGGCCCGACCATCCGGGGTACAGGTCGTCCATCCGCACCAGCGCCGCCTCCGGTGCCCTCGCGGTGGAGCGGATCGCGCGCAGCAGCTCGACGGCGAAGGTCGACTTGCCGGAGCCGCTCGGGCCGTCGATCAGCAGCGTCCGCACCCGGCGGTCGACGACGCGGCGCGCGAGAGACCTCACGACGCGTTCGCTCGACGGCACGGGCTCAGACATCGAGGAGGAAGCTCCAGGTTCCCGCGAGGACCGCGGCCGTCACCGCGAGGACGGCGACGACGGCCCCGCCGAGGATCAGCAGCAGGTCGCCCGGGCGGAGCCGCGACTCCCGAGCCCAGGTGCGGGGAGCGTCGGAGCCGAAGCCCTTCGCCTCCATGGCGGTCGCGAGTCGGCTCCCCCGCCGGATCGCGAGGACGAGGAGCGAGAAAGCGCGCGACGCGAGGCTGCGCACCGCGTGGATCGGGCCGCGACCGTCCGCCAGCCCGCGGGCGCGACGCGCCATGGCGAGGGTGCGCCAGTCCTCGACCAGCAGGCCGACCAGGCGCATCCCGGCCAGCCCGCCCAGCACGAACCGAGCGGGCAGACGGAGGATCTGGGCGAGCCCGTCGGCGAGATCGGTCGGATCGGTCGTCGCGATCAGGACCACGCTGGGCAGGCCGATGGCGAGGACTCGCAGCGCGATGGCGGCGCCCAGCGCGAGCGACCCCTCCGTCACGCTGATGAAGAGGACCTGCGCGAGGACACTCCCCTCGTCACGCCCGTACAGCACGGTGGTCGCCCCGGCGAGCGGGGCGGCGATCCACAGTGGAGAGGTCCGCCGGAGGAGCTCCCCGAAGCGCAGGCCGGCGAAGGGCAGCACCAGGAGCTCGAGGGCGAGAGCCGTCGCGGCCGAGACGACGTCGACGGTCAGGACGAGGACGAGCGCGATCAGGAGGCTCGCGAGGAGCTTCGCGACCGGATTGGCGCGGGCGATCGGCCCGCGGGCCGGGACCGCCTCGAGCAGGCTCATCGGCCGGCTCCCGCGGGCTCGCCGATCAGGACCGTCTCGTCGGCCAGCGCCGCGACGAGGTGCTCGTCGTGGGTGACGGCGAGCACCGCCCTCCCGTCGTCGCGCAGCTCCGCCAGGAGATCCGCCACGACCTGCCAGGTGAGCCGGTCCTGGCCGAAGGTGGGCTCGTCGAGCACGACCACCGCGGGGCGGCGGACGAGCGCCGACGCCACAGCGAGCCTGCGCTTCTCGCCTCCCGAGAGGGTGAAGGGATTGGCCTCGGCCAGCGCCGAGAGACCCAGCCGGTCGAGCAGCTGGTCGGCGCGGCGTCGCTCGACCTCGTCGCGCACGCCGAGCCGGAGCTCCTCCCGCACCCGCGCGGTGAGGAACTGGTGCTCCGGCTCCTGGAACACCATCGCGACCCGGTCGGCGAGCTGCGCCGAGCTCCACCGGTGCGGGTGCGGCGACGCTCCGTCGCGGACCTCGGCCGAGGCCACCACCTCTCCCCCGGCGGGCGGCAGCAGGCCGGCGAGCGTGAGAGCGAGCGTGGACTTGCCGGCGCCGTTGGGTCCGAGCACGGCGGCGACCCGGCCGGCGGAGATCGCGAAGTCGAGCCCCGACACCACCGGCACGGGCTGACGCCGCCCGAAGACGGGCCGGCCGACGGCGAGATCCTGCGTGCTCAGAGCCGACGGCGCGGGGCCGTCGGCAGTCGGGAGGCGCGCGGGGACCTCGCCCGGCACCCACACTCCGGCGGCCGCGAGAGCGGTCCGGGCGCCGATCAGGACAGTCCGCGGATCGCCGTCGGCGATCACGGCCCCGTCGGCCCCCAGCACGACGACGCGATCGACGAGGTCGATCCACACGTCGACACGGTGCTCCACGACGACGAGCGTGGCGCCCGACCGCTCGAGACTGCGCTCGACCGCCGCCCTGACCTCGCGGACCCCCGCGGGATCGAGGTTCGCCGTCGGCTCGTCGAGGAGCAGGAGGCGCGGCTGCATCGCGAGCACGCCGGCGAGCGCGAGTCGCTGCTTCTGACCGCCGGACAGCGCCGAGGTCGATCGGTCGAGCGCCACGTCGAGCCCGACGTCGTCGAGGGCGCGGCGCACCCGCTCGGGGATCTGCTCGCGCGGCACGCCGAGGTTCTCGCAGGCGAAGCCGACATCGTCCCCGACCCGGGCGAGGACCGCCTGCGTGTCGGGATCCTGGAGCACGAGACCGGCGGCACCGCGGCTCGCGAGGGGCGCGAGCCCGTCGATGGCGAGCTCACCGGCCGACGCACCGTCCTCCTCCCCGCCGAGGACACCCGCGAGAGCGTGCAGGAGGGTGCTCTTGCCCGCACCTGAGGGACCGAGCAGCAGGACCTTCTCGCCCGGAGCGACGGCGAGATCGAGGCCCGTTATTGCCGTGCGGGAGCGCCCGGCGTGGCGCCAGCTCCAGCCACGGGCCCGGACGGACGCGCCCGTCATCGACCGCCCGCGCCCACTCCCTCGACGACCCGGCCCTCCCTGCCGGACGCGAAGCGGTCGAGCGCCCCCGATGCGGCGAGGGCGCGCACCGCGAACCACGGCAGCAGACCGGCCAGGACGGCTCCCGAGACGATCGAGGAGACGACGTAGACGGTCGCGAAGAGGCCGTCGATCCCGGCGTAGTAGACGATCAGATCGTTGATCGCGAGGGCGAGACCGGAGGCGGCGCCCGCGAGCAGCGCGACGATCGGCCGACCGCTGCGGTAGAGGAAGAGCGCGAAGACGATCTCGGCCCCGAGACCCTGGACGAGGCCGGACAGCAGGACGACGAAGCCCCACTGAGTGCCGATGAGAGCTGAGACGAGCGCGGCGACCAGTTCGGTGAACAGCGCGGCCCCGGGCTTGCGGATGATCAGGCCGCCGAGGACGCCGGCGAAGAGCCAGCCGCCGCCGAGGATGCCGCCGAGCCCGGGGAGGAAGTCGAAGACGACGCCGACAGCGGTCGTCGCGAGGCCCCAGGCCCAGAAGACGATGCCGCTCGCGACCGCGACCACGCTGGCGATGACGATGTCGACGACCCGCCAGCGGAGGACGCGAGCCGGACGGCTCGCGGTCGACGAGGAGGAGAGGGATGAGTTCTGCACTGACGTGCCCTTTCGTGGAAGCGAATAGGCACGGGTAGTAAGAGGAGATCGAAACGTTCCTTCGCTGGCATGACCCAGATCAGGTTCGACGGTCGAAGGCTGCGTGCCTTCCTCTCAGTCCGGTGCACCGGACTCCCGTGTTCGTCAGCAATCATAGACAGCATGTCGTGGTCGGTGGTCGTCGTGCTCGCGGTGATCCTGCTGGTGCTGCTGCAGGCGCTGCTGTGGCAGCGGAGGCGGCGCATCCGGCGGGAGCTGCTCAGCTACGGCACCCGCGTCGCCGGACGGGTCCTGGCCCACGATCCTGCGCGCGGGGACCGCGCCGCGACGGCGGAGCTCGGGCGGCTGCTCGTCGCCTACCGCCTCGCGGACGGCGAGGAGCGCCGGGCCCTGAAGGTGCCGCAGCGCCGCGGGGACGCGTGGATGGCGGGTGAGCCCGTGGCCGTGATCTACGATCCGCGCCGACCGGACGACGCCGAGCGCCTGATCGTCGGATTCGGACGGACCCAGAAGAAGTGGTTCACCGCGAGGCAGCAGCGCCTCCGCTGATCGCGGAGGGCGCCGCGGGGCGCCCTACTTCTTGAGGGCGCGGATGATGCGCGCGAGCGCCTTGCCGGTGACCCAGACGAACGGAATGCCGACGGCGAGCACGGAGACGACGTTCGGCTGGAAGCGCAGCCCGAGGTCGTCCTTGATGTAGGCGCCGATCGGGACGACCGCACCGCCACCGCCGCCACCGCCGCCCTCCTGGCCATCCTCGGAGCCGATGCCGCCGCCGAAGCCGAACCAGCGCAGGGCGACGGGCACGAGCGACACTCCGTCGACCGTCACCGGCTCCCCGTAGATGGTCGCGGCACCCGCGGAGGTGACGGAGTCGGCCAGGGACACGGCGATGTTGGGCATGCCCGAACGCTACTCCGCCCCTCTCGACGCCGACAACCGGCGCTGCGACTCGCACAGGACTCCCCCACCCCCGCCCGACCGTCAGCGGCCATACTCGTCGGATGCCTCCGCACCCCCGCCGTCGCCGGCCCGCTCGCGCGGCCGCCGTCGTCGTGCTGAGCGCCGCTCTGGCCGCTTTCCTCGCCTTCCACCGCGTGCTGCCCGACGCGGCAGGATGGCTCTCCGTCGTCGAGACGGGGATCCCGTGGACCGGGCTGGCCGTGCTGCTGCTCGTCTCGAGCGCCATCGCGCTGCGATCCCGCGCGGCCGGAGCCGCGGCGACCGTCCTGGCGATGGTCTACGGCGTGCTCGTCCTCCCGGTCGCTCTCCCCGGACCCGAGGTCCGCTCCGGCCGCTTCACCGTCGTCAGTCAGAACCTCGCGGCGAGCGGCGACGGCGCGGCCGAGCTCGTGACCTCGCTCGCGGCGGAGGGACCCGACGCCATCGCCCTCCAGGAGCTCGACGGCGACGCCCGGTCGGCGGTCGACGACGTGCTGTCCGAGCAGTACCCGTACTCGTACGTCGTCGGGACGGTCGGCGTGTGGAGCCGCACCGAGCTGTCGGACGGCACGCCGCTCGACCTCGGTCTCGACTGGAACCGGGCTCTCGCCGTCGACATCGACACCCCGCTGGGCCCGAGCCGCCTGTTCGTCGTGCACCTCGCCTCCTTCCGGCTCGGCGACCACGAGGAGCGCGACACCATGCTCGGCGGCCTCGCCTCGGCTCTCGCCGAGGACAGCTCCGACCGGACCCTCGTCGTCGGCGACTTCAACACCGCAACCGACGACCACCTGCTCGCACCCGTCCTGGCGGAGGCTGCGCTGGTGCGCGGCTCGGGAGTCGGCTTCCCCGCGACCTGGCCCTCACTGCTCCCGGTCGTCTCGCTCGATCACGCGCTGGCCGACGGGGTCCCCGCCTCCACACTGCGGGTGCTGCCGGCGAACGGCTCCGACCACCGGCCGATCAGTCTGACGATCGGTTCCGCGTAGCCAGGGTGTCGCTGAGGTCGATGCCCTTGGCCGACTCGGGAGCCGACTTCGCCAGGAGGGACGCCGGCCGGACGGCCCCGCTGCCGAAGCGCGCGGACACACCGTCGACGGCGAGCTCGGCGTCGCGCCAGTCGTCGGAGTCGCTCCAGAGCGAGAAGGCGACCTCGTCGCCCTCGACCAGCTGCTCGCCGCGCACGCCGATCAGCCTGACGGGCCGACGGAGCGGGTTCGCGGCCTCGAGGAGCGCGGAGGACGCCTCGTAGATCACCCGGGCGACGTCGGTCGGCTCGGGGAGCGTTCGCGAGCGGGTGAGAGTGCTGAAGTCCCCGAAGCGGACCTTGACCGCGACGGTCCGGCAGCGCACTCCCGCGTGCCTCAGGCGCACCGCCACCTTGTCCGAGAGGCGCAGCAGCTCTCGGCGCACCAGCTCGGGGTCGGCGACGTCGTCGGCGAAGGTGATCTCGTGACCGGCGCTCTTCTCGATCTGGCGCGTGTCGACCGAGCGCGGATCGACTCCGTTCGACAGAGCGTGCAGGCGGCGGCCCGTCGCCTCGCCGAGCGAGGAGATCAGCACCGGCAGCGGAGTCGCGGCGACGTCGGCGACCGTGCGCAGGCCCCGCCGCAGCAGCGCCTCCTCGGTGCTCGCCCCGACGCCCCACAGCGCGCTCACCGGGAGTGGATCGAGGAAGGCCTGCACGCCGTCGGAGGGGACGACGAGCAGCCCGTCGGGCTTGGAGCGACCCGAGGCGAGCTTGGCGACGAACTTGGTGCTCGCTATGCCCACGGAGCAGGTGAGCCCGAGCTCGGAGTGCACCTGCGCGCGGATCGCCGTGCCGATCGCCCAGGGGGAGCCGGAGATCCGGCGGGCACCCGCGACGTCGAGGAACGCCTCGTCGATGCTGAGCCGCTCGACCAGGGGCGTGAAGGAGTCGAAGATCGCCATCACCCGGCGCGACGCGTCGCGGTAGCGGTCCATGTGCGGCTCGAGCACGATCGCCTGCGGGCAGCGTCGGAGCGCGACCGCCATCGGCATCGCCGAGTTCACGCCGTAGCGGCGGGCCTCGTAGGTGGCGGCCGTGACGACGGACCGCGCGCCGCGGTGGCCGACGATGACCGGGAGGCCGCGGAGCTCCGGGTGCTCGAGCAGCTCGACCGAGGCGAAGAACGCGTCCATGTCGATGTGCAGGATGTGCGCGCGGGGGTCGTCGAACGGCTCGGTCGTGACCTGCCGCCCCGTGCCGTCCTGTTTGCTCACGTACCGTCCTGATCGCTCGACTCCCGCCTGTCCTCATGGTCGCACGCACCTCCGACATCGTGGTCGGAGGCCTCGGAGCGATCGAGCGGGAGGGAATGACCGGCGACCCGCCGCGGTTGACCCGAGCACCGACGACGACGCTCCGGAGAAGACATGACGCACCAGCAGCCCGACTCCCCCACCGCCCTCGAGATGAACCGCTGGCTCGACCTCCAGGAGCGCGCGCACGCCGCGTTCGAGGTCCGCCTCGCCCTGGTCGCCGACTGGACGGCGCCCACCCCCGACACCGAGTGGGACACCCGTGCTCTCGTGCTGCACGTCGTCCGCGAGCAGCAGCGGGCGCACACCCTGCTCTCGGGCGGGGACGAGTCGCCCATCCGCCTCGAGCCCGTCGCCGCCGATCTGCGCAGCGAGTGGCGCCGGGTCACCGACCGCGCCCGCGAGGCGGCCCGCGCCGTCGACCCCGAGGCCGTCCTGCGACTCGGCCGCGACACCGTCACGGCGCTCGAGCTCGTCCGCGAGCAGGTCTCCGACGTGACGATCCACGCCTGGGACCTCGCCCGCGCCACGCGGAGCGACGAGCACCTCGACGACGAGCTCGTTGCCGCCGTGTGGGAGCTGTTCGCCCCGCAGGAGGCGACGCTGCGCGCGAGCGGTCTCTACGCCCAGCCCGTGGCCGTCGATCTGGAGGCTCCGCTCCAGAGCCGTCTGCTCGCGATCACCGGCCGCGACGACCGACTGGCCGCCTGACCTCCCTCCCATCCGCGACCGGCAGGATGGGAGCACCGCAACGACCCCCGGGGCCACCAGCCCCGCAGACGAGAGGAAGACCCATGACACGCGTCGCCGTCATCGGAGCCCACGGCAAGATCGGCCAGCGGATTCTGCACCTGCTGTACGACGCCGGACACGAGTCCGTCGGAGTCGTCCGCAACCCGGATCACGCCGAGGACATCATCCGGCTGGGGAGCGAGCCGCTGGTGCACGACCTCGAGTCGTCGAGCGCGGCCGACTTCGCCGCCGCCCTCGAGGGCGTCGACGCCCTGGTCTTCACGGCCGGCGCCGGCCCCGACTCCGGGATCGAGCGCAAGCGCACCGTCGACCTCGGCGCCTCCGTGCTCAGCCAGGAGGCCGCCTCGATCGCCGGGATCCGCCGCTTCGTCCAGATCAGCGCGATCGGCGTCGACGAGCCGCTCGCCGACGACACGGACGAGGGCTGGCGCGCCTACGTCGAGGCCAAGCGCGACGCCGACGCCGCCCTGCGCGCCACCGATCTCGACTGGACCGTCCTGCGCCCCGGCGCTCTGACGACCGACGAGGGCACCGGCCGGATCGCCCTCGGCGAGACCGTCGAGCGCGGCAGCATGCCGCGTGACGACGTCGCCGCGACGGTCCTCGCCGTTCTCGCCGATCCCACCTCGATCGGCCGCACCTGGGAGATCGTCTCGGGAGACGTCGCCATCGAGGACGCCGTCGCGCAGGCCTCCTGACGACTCCGGCCACACCTAGAGTGGGCGGGTGAGCAGTCACCCGCCCCGTCCCTGGCTCCGGAGCTACGCCCCCGGAGTGCCCACCGATCTCGACCTCCCGACCGGGTCGCTCGTCGACATCGTCACCGAGTCGGCCGAGCGCTATCCGCAGACCGTCGCCCTCGAGTTCTTCGGGAGGGCGACGAGCTACGCGCAGCTCGCCGAGGACGTCGAGCGGGCGGCCGAGGGGCTCCGGCGCCTCGGCGTCCGCGCCGGCGACCCCGTCGCGCTGATCCTGCCGAACTGCCCGCAGCACGTGGTCGCGTTCTACGCGGTCCTCCGGCTCGGCGCGGTGGTCGTCGAGCACAACCCGCTCTACACGCCGAGGGAGCTCCGCCACCAGTTCGAGGACCACGGGGCCCGCGTCGCGATCGCCTGGGACCGCGTGGTCCCGACCGTCCAGGACCTCCCCGCCGACCTCGGCGTCGAGACGGTCGTGGCCGTCGACCTCACCCGCGCCATGCCCGCGTCGATGCGCGCCGCGCTTCGCCTGCCGCTGAAGAAGGCTCGCGAGTCGCGGGCCGCGCTGACCGGTCCTGTCCGCGGCGCGGTCGAGTGGGAGTCGCTCCTCCGCCGTCGGATCGAGCCCGCCCACCCCCGCCCGGTCGCCACGGACCTCGCCGTCATCCAGTACACGAGTGGGACGACGGGCGCCCCCAAGGGCGCCGAGCTCACCCACCTCAACCTGACCGCCAACGCAGCACAGTCGCGCGCGTGGGTGCCGCAGGTGCGGCGGGGCGACTGCGTCGTCTACGCGGTCCTCCCGATGTTCCACGCCTACGGGCTCACGCTCTGCCTCACTTTCGCGATGAGCATGGGCGCTCGACTCGTCCTGTTCCCCAAGTTCGATCCCGACCTCGTCCTCAAGGTCGTCCGCAAGCATCCGGCGACGTTCCTCCCCGCGGTGCCCCCGATCGCCGAGCGGCTCGCCGCCCGGGCACGGGAGCGCGGCGAGTCGCTGCAGGGCATCGAGATCGCCATCTCGGGAGCGATGCCCCTCGACCCCGACCTCGTCGAGGGCTTCGAGGCGCTCACCGGCGGCACGCTGGTCGAGGGCTACGGCCTGTCGGAGACGTCGCCCGTCCTGATGGCGAACCCGGTGGGGCCGACCAGGCGCGCCGGTACCGTCGGACTGCCGCTGCCCGGCACGGACGTCCGGATCGTGGATCCGGAGGACCCGGACGTCGACGTCGCGCCAGGAACCCAGGGCGAGCTCGTGGTGCGCGGGCCGCAGGTGTTCCGCGGCTACCACCGCAAGCCCGAGGAGACCACCGCGTCGTTCACGACCGACGGCTGGTTCCGTACCGGAGACATCGCGACGATCGACGACGACGGCTTCGTCCGCCTGGTCGATCGCATCAAGGAGCTGATCATCACGGGCGGATTCAACGTCTCGCCCTCGGAGGTGGAGGAGGTGCTCCGCCGCCTCCCCTCCGTCCGCGACGCCGCCGTCGTCGGGCTGCCCGACCCGCACAGCGGGGAGTCGGTCGCCGCGGCGGTCGTGCTCGAGCCGGGGGCGAGCTTCGATCCCGCCGACGCGCGCGCGGTGGTGCGGGAGGCGCTGACGCCCTACAAGGTGCCGAAGCGGATCGTCGTCGTCGACGAGCTGCCGACGAGCATGATCGGCAAGGTGCTGCGGCGTCAGGTCAAGGCGATGCTGCTCGACGAGGGCTGACCCGCCACGCGCTGACGAGCCCCCGGCCGAGGGCCGAGGGCTCGTCGCGAGGTGCGCCTGTCACATGTCGAAGCCGCCGAAGTCTCCTCCGAAGTCGCCGCCCCCGCCGAAGTCGCCGCCACCGAAGTCGCCGCCACCGGAGTCGCCACCCCACTCGCCGCCGCCCGCGTCGGCTCCGGCATCGCCGCCGTCGGCTCCCGCGTCTCCCCCGTCGCCGCCGTCCGCCGAGGCCGTCTCGGCGCCGGCATCCGAGAGGAACGCGTCGGCGATGGCGGATCCGATCACGAAGCCGGCGATCGTGCCGAGCATCGACGAGGCGAGCACGCCTCCGAAGCCCATGCCGCCCGCGCCTCCGCCGGAGAAGCGGCGCTCCATGAAGCCGGGCTGCCGCAGCTCGCTCCGCGTGGCAGACTGCGCGAGAGCCTGAGGGTCGTCGCTCCGAGGGGCGTCACCCGCGGGCGCACCCTCGCTCAGCTCGCGGAAGACCTGCTGACGCTGCTCCGGAGTGAGCTGCTCGAAGGCCTCGCGGTGCACCTGCTCGATCGCCTCGGGCGGAGCGGTCTTGAGCAGGTAGCGGTAGCGCTCGATCGCGATCTCGTCCTCACTGCGGGCGGAGCGGGCGGGCGGCGTCCCGTAGGCCGGGCGCGGGTCGGTCGACGAGCCGTAGCCGGAGGCTCCGCGCGCGTCGTCGGGGCGCTCTTCGCGTCCCAGCAGTCGGTCCAGGAATCCCATGATCTCCTCCTCGGCGGCGCAGGACGCGCGCGCACATCGCAACGCTATGCCTCCTTCCATCGGGTCTGCTCAGGGTTCACTCAGAGCCTGCGGAGAGCGGCCCGACCAGCGCCCCGGGCTCAGGGACCGAGCTGGGCGGATCTCACGCCGACTCCCGGACGATCAGCTGGTGCGAGACGGTGCGCACGACCTCCGGCCCCGACCGCGGCAGCTCCCCGGCGAGCATCCCGACGGCGAGCTCGAGCGCGTGCCGGGCGAGAGCGTCGAGATCGACGGCGAGCGTGCTGAGGGTCGGCGCGAGCAGCCGGCCGAGCGAGAGACCGTCGATGCCGGCGACGCGGACCTCCCCCGGCACGTCGACGCCAGCGCGACGGCAGGCCGACAGCACTCCCACGGCGCAGAGGTCGTTGAAGGCGATGACGGCGTCGACCGCGCGCGGCAGGGCGATGATCCGCTCCGTGGCCTCTGCGGCCGCCTCGGCCGTCGCTGCGGACGCCCTCGCGATCGACGCATCCAGACCGCGCGCTGCGAACGACTGCAGCAGCCGCGCCGCGCGTCGGCTCGGGGCCGGCCCCGACGAGACGTCGAGCACCACCGGTCGCCGCACGCCCGCCCGGGTCAGGTGCTCGGTCAGTGCGTCGATCGCCTCGGAGGGATCGAGCAGCACGGCCGCGCGCTCCGGAGCAGCCGGAGGATCGAGCTCGACCACCGGGACGGAGCCGAGCTGCTCGATCCAGTCCGCCGCGCAACCGCCGAAGGTGCCGATGACGGCGTCCGACTGGGCGCCGAGCGCCCGCACCATGCGGTCGGAGTCTCCGGCGAAGCTCACGTCCGCGAGCGACACGTTCCAGCCCCTGGCCGCGGCGAGCCGGACGATCGCCGAGGCCAGCTCGGGCGACCACGGGTTGCGGAGGTCGTCCACCACCAGACCGAGCCGACGGTCCCCTCCGGTGACGAGGCCCCGGCCGAAGCGCGACGGGCGGTAGAGCAGCTCCTCGGCCGCGGCCAGCACGCGCTGCTTCGTGGTCTCGCTGATGCCCGGCATCCCGTTCATGGCGCGGGTCACGGTCTGCCTCGAGACACCGGCCGCCGCGGCGACGTCGTGGATCGTCGCGCGGGCGGCCGGGTCGGAGCCGCTCAGTCGCGGAGGTCGAGCCACGCCGCCTGCTCCGGGCTGAGCTCGATCGAGAGGCCGCGCATCGACGACCGCACCTCGGCGATGCTGCGCGGCCCGAAGAGGGGGAACGTCGGGAACGGCTGGGCGAGCACGTAGGCCAGGGCGATAGCCGTCGCACTCACGCCGTGCTCCGCGGCGAGCTGCTCGGCCCGGCGCAGGCGCTCGAAGTTCTCCGGGCTGTAGTAGCAGCGCACCAGCTCGGCGTCGCTCGTGTCCTCGGGCCTCGCCCGCCCGGTGAAGAAGCCGCGCGCCTGCGACGACCACGGGAGCAGGGGCACCTGGCGCTCGACGAGCCACGCCTTCGACGCCGGATCGGTCACGTGCACGCAGCCGTCCCAGGGCACGTCGTACGCCTCCGCGAGGCCGAAGTGGTCGCTCAGCGCCTGGAAGCCCGCGCGACCGTGGGCCCGTGCGTAGGCCTGCGCCTCGTCGAATCGCGCCGGCGTCCAGTTCGAGACGCCGTAGGAGCGGATCCGCCCCGCACGCTGGTGCTCGTCCATCACGTCGACGAACTCCCCGACCGGCACGGCGGGGTTGTCGCGGTGCATCAGGTAGATGTCGGCGTAGTCGGTGCCCTGCCGCTCGAGGCTCTCGAGGAGCTGCCGGGTGAGCGAGTCGGGGTCGCAGTGCGGCGTGTGCGCGCCCTTCGTGACGATGACGACGTCCTCGCGGATCCCCCGGTTGCTGATCCATCGGCCCAGCCGCCCCTCGAGGACGCCACCGCCGTAGATGTAGCCGGTGTCGAAGGCGTTGCCGCCGCGCTCGACGAAGTGGTCGAAGATCGCCGAGGCGTGGGCGAGATCGGGCTGGTTGTCGACGCCCATCACGAGGCGCGACATCCGCTTGCCGACCCCGGGGATCTCGCCGTAGAGCATCGGCGAGTCCTGCGCCACTCGCAGCGGCGCCCCCGAGACAGTCGGGATGTCGGCGTCCTCGGCCTCGAACGGGTAGCGCAGGCCGATCGCGGCGCGCCAGCGGTCGAGGGTGCGGGCGGCGGCCAGGCTCTCGTCGAGCGTCATCCGCGCGGCCTCGACGGAGCCGGCCTCGAGGGCGTCGGTCGTCGCGTCCGCCTCCCGCGCGTAGGGGTCGGAGGGCGCGAAGGTCAGCGTGCGCGGCTCCTCGTCGACGGTGTGGACCTCGATGGTCGACTCGGCGCCGATCCAGGGGTCGCTGACGAGCAGCCGGCCGCGCGAGCCGAGCACAGTGACGGTGTTCGCGTCCTGCACCGCGACGCCCGTGCGGAGGGTCGCCGTGATGCCGCCGCGGTAGGTCAGGCGGGCGACGCTCCACTCGTCGACGCCGGTGGGGCCGATGCTGCCGCTCGCCTCGAGGTCGACGGGCTCGGCGACCGCGGTGCCGGTGGCCGCCTGCACCACGGCGGCGGCAGCGGTGACGGTGTACCCGCCGACGTCGAGGATCCCGCCGCCGGCGGTGGCGACGTCGTAGAGCCGCCCGGTGCGCGCGCCCGTCCGGAACGAGAACGCGGCCTCGATGTGCAGGACGTCGCCTATCGCGCCGTCGCGGACCAGGTCGAGGAGCGCCGCCGTCTGCGGGTGGAAGCGGTACATGTAGGCCTCGACGAGCGGGAGGCCTGCTTGGCGGGCGGCGTCGGCGAGGGCCATCGCGGTGCCGTGGTTGACGGCGAGCGGCTTCTCGCAGAGCACGGCCTTGCCCGCCTCGAGCGCCTGCAGGATGAGTGCGGCGTGGCCGGTGTGCACGGTGGCGATGTACACCGCGGTGACGCGCGGGTCGGCGAGCGCGGTGGCGTAGTCGCCGCTGGTCACGTCCGTGAAGCCGAGGTCGGCCGCCTCCTCGGCGAAGACGCGGGCCCGATCCGGGTCGGAGCTGCCGACGGCCACGAGGCGGGCTCCGCGCTCGCTCGCGGGCAGCTGCGACAGGAACCGGCGCGCGATGCCGCCGGGGCCGAGGACGGCCCAGCCGGTCGAAGTGGGGCTGGTGGTGGGGGCGTTGTCGGTCATCGGGGCCTCTCGCATCGTCATTGACGTGAACGTTCACGAGAGACGCTAGACGGGCGAGGCCGAGGCCGTCAACCACCGGAGGGGTGGTTGTCGTGAACGTTCACCTCCCCGGGCGGAGAGAAGCCTCTCCCACCGCCGCTCGGCGCGACCGTGGGAGAGGCTCCGAGGTCACCTCTGCTTGGGGATCAGGATCCACATCACGATGTACGCGATGATCTGCGGCCCCGGCAGGAGGCAGGACAGCACGAAGAGGAGCCGGACCAGGAAGGGGCTCCAGCCGAAGCGGTGGGCGAGGCCGGCGCAGACGCCGGCGATGATCTTGCCCTGACGAGGGCGGACGAGAGTAGCCATGGGTCCACTCTGGCGGAGCGTGACCCTGCTCGGCATCCGGGGAACCCCCTAATGAGGGCTAGGGGTGACGCTCTGAGGCGACACTGCGCTCGAACACGTCCCGCCGCTCGACGTCCTCCGCGGGCCAGACCGCGACGAAGCGCTCGAACACGACGTCGCCGATGCCGCCTGGCGATTCGCGCGCGAAGTACCGGCGGTGCCCGTCGAGCCACGACTCCCGGGAGCGGTCGCCCTCGCCCTCCGCCCAGGCGAAGTCGTCGTCGACCGAGTCGAGCGGGCCGACGCGGACCTCGGTCGTGCGGAGGACGGCGCGCGCCGTCCCCGCTCCGTCGCAGACGATCCAGTGGTCGCCGACCGCGGGAACGGGCTCCGAGCCGGCGAGGGAGGCGGTGGCGCTCTTCACGCCGCGGCGGACGAGCGCCAGCAGTTCATCGGCCATCTCGACGGAGTCGCCGAACGACTCGACGGGAGGGAGCGCCTCCGGCAGCTCCTCCGATTCGTGACGGCGGTACTCCGCCCACAGCCGGCTCGCACTCTCGGCGTCGGG
Source organism: Rathayibacter sp. VKM Ac-2803 (assembly GCF_009807175.1). Taxonomy (NCBI): domain Bacteria; kingdom Bacillati; phylum Actinomycetota; class Actinomycetes; order Micrococcales; family Microbacteriaceae; genus Rathayibacter; species Rathayibacter sp. VKM Ac-2803. The sequence continues at coordinate 2,700,076 of NZ_WUCD01000001.1, forward strand.
GTCGGGGAGCGGCGTCCGGTCGGGCGTCTCGGGCAGGAGTGGCACCAGATTGCCGCCGGCGATCGCGGCCGGGTCCTCCGGATGGTTCTCCGGGGTGTCGACGTCGTCGAAGGACCAGCGCAGTCGCAGCCACTCCCGGGCGTACGCGTCGAGCTCCTCCTCGAGTCGGGACGCCTGGAGCGTCGGGACGACCCACCAGGAGACGACCGCCGGCCCGCTCTCGACGGGGCGGACGCTCAGCGCGCCGAGCGGCTCGGTCCAGCTGCGGTCGACGAGGAGGTAGGCGTGGGCCGATCCGGCGCGCGCCGCCTCCTCGAGGAGCGCGAGCGCCCCGTAGTCGTCGCCGGCGGAGGCCGACGGCAGGGCGCTGGGGTTCCCCTCCGGGAGCAGGGCCCCGAGCCACGCTCGTCGGTCGTCGAGCACCGCGCGCAGGAGCTCGAGGTCGCTCGAGACCAGCGGTCGGAGGAAGGCCCCGCCCGGCAGGTCGAGGCGCGCCGGGATCCCCGTGCTCATGGTGCCGGACTCCGCGCGTCGGCTCAGCCGGCGGCGCGCTCCAGGACGAGCTCGCGGACCCGCGCCGCGTCGGCCTGGCCCTTCATCGCCTTCATGACCGCGCCGATGACGGCACCGGCCGCCTGCAACTTGCCGTCGCGGATCTTCGCGAGCACGTCGGGCTGCGAGGCGAGCGCCGCGTCGATCGCCTCGATGAGCGCACCGTCGTCCGAGACCACGGCGAGACCGCGGGCGTCGACGACCTCCTGCGGGGTACCCTCCCCGGCGATGACGCCCTGCAGCACCTCGCGGGCGAGGCGGTCGGTGAGCACGCCCTCCTCGATCAGGCCCGCCAGCTCGGCGACCTGCGTCGGGGTGACGAGCGCCGAGGGGTCCTCACCGGCCGCATTGGCCAGGCGGGCGATCTCGCCGGTCCACCACTTGCGGGCGGCCTGCGGGCTCGCACCCGCGGACACGGTCTCGGTGATCTCGGCCAGCAGACCGCTGTTGGCGACGTCCTGGAACTCGAGGTCGGTGAAGCCCCAGTCGGCCTTGAGGCGGCGGCGGCGGACGGCCGGCTTCTCGGGCAGGGCGGCGCGCAGCTCCTCGATCAGCTCCGGGCTCGGCACGACCGGCAGAAGGTCGGGCTCGGGGAAGTAGCGGTAGTCGTCGGCGTCGCTCTTCGGGCGGCCCGCGGAGGTGCGGCCCGTGTCCTCGTGCCAGTGCCGGGTCTCCTGCGTGATCGTGCCGCCGGCCGCGAGGATCGCGCCCTGACGCTGGATCTCGTAGCGCACGGCGCGCTCGACGGAGCGGAGCGAGTTGACGTTCTTGGTCTCGGTGCGGGTGCCGAGCTTCTCCTGCCCGATCGGGCGGAGCGAGACGTTGGCGTCGCAGCGCAGGTTTCCGCGCTCCATCTTGGCGTCCGAGATGCCGAGGGCGAGGACGATGTCGCGGATGGTGGCGACGTACGCCTTCGCGAACTCCGGGGCGCTCTTGCCGGCTCCGTAGATCGGCTTCGTGACGATCTCGACGAGCGGGACCCCGGCGCGGTTGTAGTCGACCAGCGAGTACTCCGCGCCCTGGATGCGACCGGTGGAGCCGCCGACGTGCGTCAGCTTGCCGGCGTCCTCCTCCATGTGAGCGCGCTCGATCGGGATCTCGACGAGCGAGCCGTCGGCGAGCTCGACCTCGACGGAGCCCTCGAAGGCGATCGGCTCGTCGAACTGCGAGATCTGGTAGTTCTTCGCGAGGTCGGGGTAGAAGTAGTTCTTCCGCGCGAAGCGGCTCGACGGCGCGATCGAGCAGCCCAGGGCGAGGCCGAGGCTGATCGAGTAGCGGACGGCCTGCTCGTTGACGACGGGCAGCGAGCCCGGGAGACCGAGGTCGACGGGCGTGACGTTCGTGTTGGGCTCGGAGCCGAACTCGTTCGGCGCGTCCGAGAACATCTTGGTCTTCGTGTTGAGCTCGACGTGGACCTCGAAGCCGAGGACCGGCTCGAAGGTCTCGAAGACCTCGTCGTAGTCCATGAGCTCGGGGACGGACGTGTGCGCGGAGGCCATCAGACGGCACCTTCCTCGGTGGCGGAGAGCTCGGCGGCGGCCAGCTCGGGGGCCCTCGAGAGCAGCGGGTGGCCCCACTTCTCCTCGAGGAGAGCCTCGAGCGCCGCCCCGACGGTGTACAGACGGACGTCCTCGCGGGCCGGCGCGAGGAACTGGATGCCGACAGGCAGCCCGTCCTCGTCGGCAAGGCCCGCGGGGACGGAGATACCGGGGATTCCGGCGAGGTTCGCGGGGATGGTCGCGACGTCGCCGCGGTACATCGCCAGCGGGTCGTCGAGCTTCTCGCCGAGGCGGTACGCGGTGGTCGGCGCGGTCGGCGACGCGATCACGTCGACGGTCGTGAACGCGGCGTCGAAGTCGCGCTGCACCAGGGTGCGGACCTTCTGCGCACTGCCGTAGTAGGCGTCGTAGTAGCCGGCCGAGAGGGCGTAGGTGCCGAGGATGACGCGGCGCTTGACCTCCGGGCCGAAGCCCTGCTCGCGGGTCGCCGACATGACCTGCTCGACGGTGCCGCCTCCGGGAGGAGTGACGCGGAGTCCGAAGCGCACCGAGTCGAACTTGGCCAGGTTGCTGGACGCCTCGGCGGGGAGGATCAGGTAGTAGGCGGCGACCGCGTGCTCGACGCTCGGGGCGCTCACCTCGACGATCTCGGCTCCGGCGCCCTCGAGGACGGCGAGGGCCTCGTGGAAGCGGTTCAGGACGCCGGGCTGGAAGCCCTCGCCCCCGTCGAGCTCCTTGAGCACGCCGATCCGCAGGCCCTCGACGTCGGCACGGCGGACCGCGTCGGCGAAGGAGGGCCACGCGTCGCGGAGCGAGGTGGAGTCGCGCGGGTCGTGCCCGGCGATCACGTCGTGCAGGAGCGCGGCGTCGAGGACGGTCCGCGAGACGGGGCCGATCTGGTCGAGGCTCGAGGCGAGGGCGATGGCACCGTAGCGCGAGACGCCTCCGTAGGTCGGCTTCACGCCGACGGTGCCGGTGACGTGCGCCGGCTGGCGGATGGATCCGCCGGTGTCGGAGCCGAGGGCCAGCGGCGCCTCGTAGCTCGCGACGGCGGCCGCGGAGCCTCCGCCCGAGCCGCCGGGGATGCGGTCGAGGTCCCACGGGTTGTGCGTCGGGCCGTAGGCCGAGCGCTCGGTGGTCGAGCCCATCGCGAACTCGTCCATGTTGGTCTTGCCGATCGGCACCAGGCCTGCGGCGCGGACCTTCTTCATCACGGTCGCGTCGTAGGGCGGGCGCCAGCCCTCGAGGATGCGCGAGCCGCTGGTGGTCGGCATGTCGTTCGTGACGATGACGTCCTTGACGGCGAGCGGGACGCCGGCGAGGGCGTGCAGCGACGCTCCCTCGGCCCGGCTCCGGTCGATGCCCGCGGCCGTCTCGAGGGCGGCATCGCCCGCGACGTGCAGGAAGGCGTGGACGGCGCCGTCGACGGCCGCGATGCGGTCGAGGTGGGCACGCGTGGCCTCGACCGAGGACACGGAGCCGTCGGCGAGCTTCTCGGAGAGCGCGGAGGCGCTCAGGCGGACGATCTCGTCGCCGTGCGCGCTCACTGCTCCTCCCCCAGGATCGCGGAGACCTGGAAGCGGCTGCCGTCGTGCTCGGGAGCTCCCGAGAGCGCCTGCTCCCGGGTCAGCGTCTCGCCGACGACATCCGGGCGGAAGACGTTCTGGAGAGGAATCGGGTGGCTGGTCGCCGGCACGTCGGGGGTGGCGACGGCCTGCACCGCTCGCACGGAGTCGACGATCGTGCCGAGCTCCCGGGTCATGGTCTGGATCTCCTCGGGGGTGAGGTCGATCCTGGCCAGCTGGGCCAGATGGGCGACCGTGTCGGCCGTGATCTCGGACATGCGTCTCCATCGGGTGGTTCGTGAGGAATCGGCGACCAGTCTAGCCGGGGCCTCCGACGCCTCCCTCTGCCGAGGGCACCGCGCTCAGGAGGCGGGAGTCGGCGACGAGGAGCCGGCGCCGGCGCCGCTGCCGAAGAGGCTCGAGCCGTGCTTCAGCAGGGCGTTGTAGGCGCCCTCGTACGTCGTCGGCAGGTCCTCGCCCGGCCCGCCGTAGCGGGCCAGCAGGAGGCCCATCAACCCGAGGGCCGGCGGGCTGAGCGGCTTGTCGCGGTTCGCGTTCGCGGGGTGCGGAGGCGTCGCCTCCGGGTTCGGGGGCAGGTACTGCGGCACGGTGGTCGGCCAGTCGCCGATCTGGCGCGGCGTGCTCGCGGTGACGACGCCGAAGAGATCGGGCGCCGAGGCGTCGCGATCGGTCAGCGGCTCGAGCCCGTGCAGCCTGCTGAGCGTGCGGATGAGCGCGCCGTGGTGCATCTCGTCGTGCACGATCGTGCCGGGCGCGGTGTAGGCCGAGATCGCGATCGCGGGCACCCGGCAGCCGAGGCGGTCGAAGGCGAAGCCCATCTCGCCCGGCCTGCCGTCTCCCGGTGGCGTCGCGGCGGGCGGCGGCACGTGATCGTAGAGCCCGCCGTGCTCGTCGAACGTCACCAGGAGCAGCGTGTTGACCGCGTTCGATCCGGTCGTGCTCGCGCTCTCGCGGATCGCCGAGTAGACCTGGTGCAGCAGCAGCTCCCCGGCGCGCACGTCCGAGAGGGCGCTGTCGTAGAGCGGCTGCCCGTCGAGCTCGTCCTCGTGGAAGGAGCCGGTCGGCGGGTGCATGTCGTTGTGGTCGAAGACCAGCCGGGGCTCGATGAAGGCGTAGTCGGGCAGCTCGCCGTTCGCGGCGTCGGCGGCGAACTGCTCCATCGTCGCGAAGTTCGTCCGCCAGTACTTCTCGAGCACCGGCGCGTGCAGGAACCCGGTGTAGGAGACGACCTGCAGGGCGTCGAAGTAGACCCGCCAGGTCTTCCCCGCCTCCTCGAGACGGTTGAACACGGTCGGCGCGTCGGAGAGGTCGTCGGCGAGCCACTTCTCATAGCCACCGCCGTGCTTGTTGGTGACGAAGCCGTGCGAGGTCGAGGCGTGGAAGAACGAGCGGTTGCAGAAGGTCTGCGACGGGACGGCGGCGAACCAATGGTCGAAGACGGCGAACTCGCGCGCCAGCGTCGAGAAGACCGGGAGCATCTCGGGCGAGAAGCCGCCCATGATCGTGCGGTACTCCTCCGGCGTCGGCTCCTCGCCCTTCTTCATGGCGCGGAGGTTCTGCACGTAGTCCTCGAGGAACCCGCTCATCGTCGGGGTGGAGGCGTCGGCCGGGGCGTTGTAGGGCGCGGTCATCTCGCCGACCGTCTTCCCGGCGTTCGACGGCGGGTCGATCGTGCCGAAGAGCTGGGTGTTGACGTGCGGGTACTCCTCCCCCGGGTCGGGGTCGGGCTGGCGCATCACGGTGTCGGTCGCGCCCTCGTAGACGAAGGTCGCGACGGTGTCGCCGGCGGCGGTCGTGTTCGTGTGCTCGCCGGTCGCGAGACCCTCGAAGGTCTCTCCCGCGGGCAGGTCGCCGTCGGCGTGGAGCTGCCCGAGGATGTTGTCGAAGGAGCGGTTCTCGAACATCACGACGACGACGTGGTCGAACCCCGGCTCGTCCCGCGCGGGCAGAGTCGCCTCGGCTTCGCGGTCGCGACCGGAGGCGACGGCCGCGCCGATCGTGCCGCCCGCCAGGGCACCCGCGGCGACTCCACCGGCCACCGCACCGCCGGCGAGGAACCGGCGGCGCGACGTCGGTCGCGACGCGGTGGCCACCTGATCCGGTGCCGTCCCGCTCGACGACTCGTCGCTGCCGGTCATGCGTCCCGCCCTTCCCGCGATCCGGGGATCCGTGCCTGGTCGGAGTGTAGCGACGCGTCCGGCCGGGCCGCTCGGAGCAGGGCGAGAGCGCTCTGGGCCGTCTCGGCGGTCGCGCCCTCGGTGTGCCGGAGGAGGGCCGAGGCCAGTCTCGGGGTCACGCGGTCGGTCAACGGCGGGACGAAGGCGGAGGCGGTCTGCGGCCAGCGGGAGAGTGGACGGAGCGGACCGGCGATCGCCTCGGCGAGGGCCAGGACACCGCCGTCGGACAGCGCGCGCCGGTCGCCGGCGAAGCGCGCGCGGAGGAGCCGCGGAAGCGTCGAGGCGGTGACCGGGGCGTCGATCCCGGCACCGGGACGGACGCCTGACGCGATGACGAGCGCCGGCACCTCGCCGGGTCGGGAGCGGCTCCCGCGCGAGACGACGAGCAGGAGCATCCGCCGGCCGGCGCGCTCCCCTGCGCGGACGGCGCTGTAGACGGAGTGCAGGAGGTCCTCAGCTGCCCGGGCGTCGGCGCTCCGGAGCTCGCCGAGCTCGGCGGCGGAGGAGAAGTCGGCCGGCGCGACGAGCGAGCGCGGCTCGACGACTACGACGGGAGGGAGCTCGCCGGCCGTGGCGAGCGGGGCGAGGCGGCTCAACGGGACGAGCGAGCCGCTCGCTCGGTGGTCCGGAGCCTCGAGCAGGGTGGTCGAGACTCCCTGGCGATCGTCGACGACCAGGGCCCAGGGCGTCGCGCTGTCGCGCACAGCGCGGAGCAGCTCGAGAAGAGGATCGGCTCCGTCGGCCCACCAGTGCTCGACGCGCGCGAACGAGCGGGCGAGCAGCGTGTGCACGGGCAGCATCTCGGGGGCGAAGCGTCCGACTCCGTCGTCGAGGGCGGGGGCGGTCATCACCTCGTCGGTGTCGCCCTCGAACTCGACGCCGTCCTCGCCGTCGAGCGCGCCGAAGACCTGGTGCCGGGGCCGACCGGCGAAGGCCACGACGACGACGTGGTCGATGCCGGCCAGCGCGGCGGCCGCGGCACTCTCCCGCGGCGTCGGCGGGGCGGACCGGCCGACGGCCTCGATCGCGGCGGAGGCCGCCTCGGCGAACGAGCGCCGCAGGAACGCCCGCCGCTCGCCGCCCGCCGGTTCAGGCATCGCCGTCGGTCGTCTCCTCCGCGGTCGCGTCTGCTGTGGCGGTCGCGTCGTCCGACTCAGCTGCCGGCTCCTCCGCGGGCGGGAGCGCGATGGCCTCCGGCCCCTCGGTGACCAGCAGGTGGAACTGGGCGGCGTCGATGATCCGGACGCCGAGCTGCTCGGCCTTGCCGAGCTTGCTGCCCGCGCCGGGGCCCGCCGCGACGTAGTGGGTCTTCTTCGAGACGCTCGAACCGGCCTTGCCGCCCGCCTGCATGATCGCCTCGAGGGCGCCCTCGCGCGAGTAGCCCTCGAGCGAGCCCGTGGCCACGACGGTGAGACCGGCCAGCACGCCTCCGGCGGCGTCTGCCGCACCGGGGCCCGGGTGGCCGGGGGCCGAGAACCGCACTCCGGCGGCGGCCCAGCGGTCGACGATCTCGACGTGCCAGTCGACGGCGAACCAGTCGAGCAGCGCGTCGGCGATGATGCCGCCGACCCCGTCGACCGCGGCCAGCTCGTCGCGGGTGGCCGCCCGGATCGCATCGAGCGAGCCGAAGTAGCCGGCGAGAGCGCGAGCGGCGACCGGACCGACGTGCCGGATGCTCAGCGACACGAGGAGCCGCCAGAGCTCCTTGGTCTTGGCGCGGTCGATGTTCTCGATCAGGCGGACCGCGCTGGTCGAGGGCACGGAGGCGTCGTCACCCGCGAACGTGTCGGCGGCGGGATCGAACGCGCCGTCCTTCGCGATCTGGCGCCTGCGCTTGAACGGCGTCACGACCTTCGGGTCTCCCGAGGCGTCGAGCTTCTGCAGCCCGGTCTCGGAGTCGCGGACGACGACCTCGATCGGGAACAGGTCGGCGAGGGTGAGCTCGAACAGGCCCGCCTCGGTGCGCAGCGGCGGGTCGGCGGGAACGAGCGGCTGGGTGAGCGCTGCTGCGCTGACCTCGCCGAGCGCCTCGATGTCGAGGGCTCCCCGGCTGCCGATGTGCTCGACGCGCCCGCGCACCTGTGCGGGGCACGACTCCGAGTTGGGGCAGCGCAGGTCGACGTCGCCCTCCTTCGAGGGCGCGAGCGTGGTGCCGCACTCGGGGCACTGCGTGGGCATGACGAACTCCCGCTCACTGCCGTCACGCAGCTCGATCACGGGCCCGAGCACCTCGGGGATGACGTCGCCCGCCTTCCGGAGCACCACCGTGTCGCCGATCAGCACGCCCTTCGCCTTGACGACGTCGGCGTTGTGCAGGGTGGCCTGCCGCACTTCGGAGCCGGCGACCTTGACCTTCTCCATCTGGGCGAAGGGGGTCGCCCGGCCGGTGCGCCCGACGCTGACGACGATGTCGAGGAGCTTCGTGTGCACCTCCTCGGGCGGGTACTTGTAGGCGATCGCCCAGCGCGGGGCGCGGCTGGTGGCGCCGAGCTCGTCATGCAGCTCGAGCTCGTCGACCTTGACGACGACTCCGTCGATCTCGTGCTCGACCGAGTGGCGCTCGCGCCCGTAGCGCTCGACGAACGCCAGCACCTCGTCGACCGACTCCGAGACCCGGTTGTGCTCACTGACGGGCAGCCCCCAGCCCGCGAGCAGGCCGTAGATCTCGGACTGCGCCGCGACGGGCGGATCGGGCCAGGCGCCGATGCCGTGCACGTAGAGAGCCAGGGAGGAGACGCGCGCCTCCCCCGCCCGCAGGTCGAGCCCGGACTTCTTGTCGAGCTGCTGCCGCAGGCCGCCGCTCGCGGCGTTGCGCGGATTGGCGAACGTCGGGAAGCGCCGCAGCGCGCTCTCGCGCGCCCGCTCCTCGTCGAAGGGCTTGCCTGCGGGACGCGCCGACCAGCGCGCCCGGGCCTCCTCGACGGCGTCGTCGCGCAGGGTCTCCTGCAGACGGTTCAGCGCCTCGAAGGCCGCGACGGGGATGAAGACCTCTCCCCTTACCTCGACCAGCGGCGGGTGCCCCGAGCCCTCGAGGTCGAGCGGGATGCCCGCGACGCGCAGCGCATTGACGGTGACGTCCTCGCCGGTGCGACCGTCTCCACGGGTCGCGGCCGTGACCAGGTGGCCGTTCTCGTAGTGCAGCGAGATCGCGAGGCCGTCGATCTTGAGCTCGGTCAGCCAGCGGATCGGGCGCGCGGCCGAGGCGACGGTCTTCTCGCACCACTCGCGCAGCTCGTCGGCCGAGAACACGTTGTCGAGCGAGAGCATCCGCTCGGCGTGGTCGATCGGAGCGAGGCCCGCGGCGACGATGCCACCGACGGTCTGCGTGGGCGAGTCGTCGCTGGCGAGCTCGGGGTGCGCCGTCTCGAGCCCGGCGAGCTCGCGCACCAGCGCGTCGTACTCGGCGTCCGCGAGCGGCGAGGCGTCGGCCGCGTAGTAGTCCTCGCTCGCGGAGCGGATCCGCGCGCGGAGCTCGTCGACCCGCTGAGCGGGATCGACGACCGGCTCGCTCATCGACCGGCTCCTGCGGGCACCACGAGGTCGGAGGCCACCGTGCGGTCGATGGTGCACTGCCCCAGCACGCGGGTGCCGAGGTAGACGACGGCCGTCTGGCCGGGGGCGACGCCGTCGAGCGGCGAGTCGGGAGTGATCACGAGCTCCACCCTGTCATCGACCTCCGACACCCGGGCGACCGCGGGCACCGGGTCGGCGTGGGCACGGATCTGCACATCGCACCCGAAGGGCACGGTCGCGTCGACCGGCGCGGTCCCGGCCCAGGTGAAGCGGGAGCCGGCGATCTCGCCGATGCGCAGCGCCTCCCGGGGGCCCACCACGACCTCGTTCGTCTTCGGCCGCACCTCGAGGACGAAGCGCGGTCGGCCGTCCGGCGCCGGCACCCCGAGGTGCAGGCCGCGCCGCTGACCGACCGTGTAGCCGTGAGCGCCCTCGTGCGCGCCGACCACCGCGCCGTCGCGGTCGACGATCGACCCCGACTCCGGCGCCACCCGCTCCGAGAGCCAGCCGCGCGTGTCGCCGTCGGGGATGAAGCAGATGTCGTAGCTGTCGGGCTTGCTCGCGACACTCAGGCCCCGCCGCGCCGCCTCGGCCCGCACGATCGCCTTCGACGGCGTCGAGCCGAGCGGGAACATCGAGTGCGCGAGCTGCTGGGCGGTCAGCACGCCGAGCACGTAGGACTGGTCCTTCGCCTCGTCGCTCGCCCGGTGCAGCTCGGGGGTGCCGTCGGGCCCGGTCTCGAGGGAGGCGTAGTGACCCGTGCAGACGGCGTCGAAGCCGAGGTCGAGAGCCTTCTCGAGCAGGGCGGCGAACTTGATCCGCTCGTTGCAGCGCATGCACGGGTTGGGGGTGCGCCCCGCCGTGTACTCCGCCACGAAGTCGTCGACGACGTCGAGCTTGAAGCGCTCCGAGAAGTCCCAGACGTAGTACGGGATGCCGAGCACGTTCGCGGCCCGCTGCGCGTCCATCGAGTCCTCGATCGTGCAGCAGCCGCGGCTGCCCGTCCGCAGCGTCCCCGGCATGCGGCTGAGGGCCAGATGGACGCCGACGACCTCGTGGCCGGCCTCCACCGCCCGCGCTGCGGCCACCGCCGAGTCGACACCACCGCTCATCGCCGCCAGAACCTTCACCGCTCGAGTCTACGAGCGGTCGGCAGGCGCGCCCAGCCTCGGCCGAGGACCGGGGCCGGGCGCTCAGACGGCGCGGCTCGACAGACCGGCCCGGGCGGCCCGCGCGTAGGCGCCGGGAACGGCGGCGACGAGCGCGTCGACGTCCTCCCGGGTGGTCGTCCGGCCGAGGGTCATCCGCAGCACCCCGCGCGCCTCGTCCTCGCTCCGGCCGAGCGCCAGGACGACGTGCGACGGCTCGGGGATCCCCGCGGTGCAGGCCGAGCCGGTCGAGACCGAGAAGCCCGCCATGTCGAGGAGGAAGAGGAGCGAGTCGCCCTGCGCCCCGGGGAAGGCGAGGTGGGCGTTGTTGGCCACGCGCCGACCGGAGTCGAGCGCCGGACCGGTCAGCGTCGCACCCGGCACCGCTGCGAGCACCCCGGCCACGAGTCGATCGCGCAGCGCGGCGAGCCGCGGTGACTCCTCCGCCATCTCGTGCACCGCCTCGGTCACCGCCGCCGCGAACGCCGCCGCCCCGGGGACGTCCTGTGTTCCCGAGCGGATGCCCCGCTGCTGGCCTCCGCCGTGCAGTACCGGGACGACGCGCGCGTCGCGCGACAGGAACAGCGCCCCCGTGGCGATCGGGCCGCCCACCTTGTGACCGGAGACGCTGACGGCGACGAGGCCGGCGCCTCCGCTCGAGGCCGAGGCGCGGCGGACATCGGCGATCTCGAGCGGCAGGTGCCCGAGCGCCGCGACCGCGTCGAGGTGCAGGGGCACACCCGCTCGCGCGCAGACCGCGGCGAGCTCGGCGACCGGCGCGACGGTGCCGATCTCGTTGTTGACCCACAGGGCCGAGACGAGCGAGACGGAGGCGGGGTCGCGTTCGATCGCCGCGGCGAGCGCCTCCGGTCGCAGGGTCCCCTCGTCGTCGAGCGGGAGCCACTCGATCCGCGCGCCCTCGTGCTCGGCGAGCCACTCGACGCTGTCGATCGTCGCGTGGTGCTCGCCGCCGGGGACCAGGATGCGGATCCGCGCCGGATCCTCCGCGAGGCGCTGCCAGTAGAGGCCCTTGAGGGCGAGGTTGATCGCCTCGGTCCCCCCGGCGGTCAGGACGACCTCGATGGGCTCGCAGCCGAGGGCCGCTGCGATGGCGGCGCGCGCGTCCTCGAGCCGGCGACGCGCCTCCTGGCCCGAGCCGTGGATCGAGGACGGGTTGCCGGGATGCGCGGACGCCTCCGCGAAGGCGGCCAGCGCGACGTCGCGCAGCGGGGTGGTGGCCGCGTGGTCGAGGTAGATCACCGGAGCCTCCGTCCCGCGTCCCGGGCGCTGAGGTGGCCCTCGCCCGTCACTACTGTAAGTCGCATGATCGCATCCGACTCCCCGGCCGACCCCGTGGCCGACCCCCTGGCCCGACTCGGAGTCACCGTGGACGCGGAGGGCGGCGAGCTGCGGATCTGGTCGGTGCACGCGAGCGCGATCGACCTCCTCCTCTACGACGAGAAGGACCCGACGTGGGTCACCCGCACCGTGCCCCTGACGCGGGACGCCGGCAGCGTCTGGTCGGCGCGATCGTCGCTCCTGACGGCGGGGCGTCGCTACGCCGTCCGCGTGGACGGTCCGTCGGAGCTGCGCTTCGATCCCCGCACCGCGCTGCTCGAGCCCTACTCGCGCGGGCTGCACCGGGTCGCCGAGAACGAGTGGCGTTCGGTCGTGGTCGACGACGGATTCGACTGGGGCGCCTCCGAGAAGCCGCGGACGCCGCTCGACCGCACCGTGATCTACGAGGCCCACGTGAAGGGACTCACCAAGCTCAACCCCGCCCTCCCGGCCGAGCTGCGCGGCACCTACGCGGGACTCGCGCACGAGTCGACCGTCGCCTCCCTCCTCGATCTCGGCGTGACGGCGGTCGAGCTGCTGCCGGTGCACGCCTTCGTCTCGGAGCAGCGCCTGCTGCGCCAGGGCCTCACCAACTACTGGGGCTACAACACGCTGAACTTCTTCAGCCCGCACGCGGCCTACGCCTCCTCCGCCGCCCAGCGCGGTGGACCGACGGCGGTGCTCCGGGAGTTCAAGGGCATGGTCAAGCTGCTGCACGAGGCGGGCCTCGAGGTGATCCTCGACGTCGTGTACAACCACACGGCGGAGGAGGGGCCCAACGGCCCGCGCTCGAGCCTCCGCGGCATCGACGACGCGAGCTACTACCGCCAGACCGCGGAGGGCCACTACATCGACGTGACCGGCTGCGGCAACACGATCGACTTCGGCTCGCCCGTCGCGCAGCGCCTCGTCCTCGACTCGCTGCGCTACTGGTCGTCCGAGGTCGGCATCGACGGGTTCCGCCTCGATCTCGCCGCGACGCTCGGGCGGGACGAGATCGCGCACTTCCGCACCGACCATCCGCTGCTGCGGGCGGCGGTCGAGGACCCCGCCCTGGCCGGAGTGAAGATGATCGCCGAGCCGTGGGACGTCGGCACGGGCGGCTGGCAGACCGGCAACTTCCCGCCCGGCTGGTCGGAGTGGAACGACCGCTACCGCGACCGCGCCCGCAACTTCTGGCTCTCGGACATCGACTACTCGCGGCGCGCGGGGACGGCGCCGGTGGGCATCGGCGGCTTCGCGACCCGCCTGGCGGGCTCGTCGAACACGTTCTCGGTCGAGCGCGGCCCGCTCGCCTCGGTGAACTTCGTCACCGCGCACGACGGCTTCACCCTGGCCGACCTCGTCTCGTACAACGTCAAGCACAACATCGGCAACGGGGAGTCGAACCGCGACGGCGCCGACAACAACCGCTCGTTCAACCACGGCTTCGAGGGGCCCTCGCCCGATGAGGGCGTGACCCTGGCCAGGCGCAAGGCGATGCGCAACCTGCTCGGCACCCTCCTGCTCTCGGCCGGAGTGCCGATGATCACGGCAGGCGACGAGTTCGGCCGCAGCCAGCGCGGCAACAACAACGCCTACTGCCAGGACTCCGACCTCACCTGGCTGCGCTGGGAGGGCCTCGGCGAGTGGCAGCTGCACCTGCGCGAGCACACCCGCACCCTGCTGCGACTGCGCCGGGAGCATCCGGCGCTGCGGCCGTCGCACTACGGACGCGGCGGCGAGGTCACCCCGGGGGCGAGCAGCATGCGCTGGTTCGACGCGCACGGGCAGGGCATGTCCGATCACGACTGGACCTCGGCCGAGAACCGGACCCTGCAGTACCTCGCCTCCTCCACTCCCGAGGCCGAGGAGTTCGACCGGGTCCTGCTGGTCGTCCACGGCGTCGAGCACGAGACGAGCGTGGTGCTGGCCGAGAGCGACGGGGTCACCGGCTACACCCGGCTCTGGAACAGCGAGGAGGCGGTGCCGCTCGGGCACGGCGAGTCGTTCGAACCCGGTCAGGTCATCCGGGTCGCGGGGACCTCGATGCAGCTGTTCGCGGCACACGGCGCAGCGCCGGTGGAGTTCGTGTGAGCTCGGCGCACCGGGGCCCGGGCACTCCGGCGACGGTCGCGCTCAGCGCCGCGGGGATCGACTTCGTCGCGCGGGAGTACCGGCACGATCCCGGCACGGCGAGCTACGGATCGGAGGCGGCGGAGGCGCTCGGGGTCGATCCGGAGCGGGTCTTCAAGACCCTCCTGGTCGACGTCGACGGCGAGCTCGTCGTCGGGATCGTCCCCGTCACCGGGTCCCTGGGGCTGAAGGAGCTGGCCTCGGCGGTCGGCGGCAAGCGAGCGGCGATGGCCGATCCGGCACTCGCGCAGCGGAGGACGGGCTACGTGCTCGGCGGGATCTCGCCGGTGGGGCAGAAGACCCGGCACCGGACGGTCCTGGACGAGACGGCCGAGCTGTTCGACACCGTCCTCGTCTCGGGCGGCCGCCGCGGCTTCGACATCGAGCTGGCCCCCGCCGCCCTGATCGCCGTGACCGACGCGATCCTCGCGGACATCGCGCGCTGACCGCCTCCGCTAGCTCCTCTCCTATGGGCCGGCTCGAGGCTCGCGGAGGCGGTCAGCCTGCGGCGGCGACCAGCCCGAGCTCGGCGGAGCGCGCGAGCAGCGGGTGCTTCGGCACCACCCGCACCGTGTAGCCGAAGGAACCGCTGCGGTCGAGCGTCACCACGCCCGCGTAGGGCACGCGGCCCACGGCGTCCGCGGGCACGACCGCTCCGACGGACTCGGCGACGTCGAGCTCCTGGTGCTGCACGTCCGTCAGCGACCCGTCGGCCTCCGTCGTGCCGTAGACGACCTGCACGGTCACGTCCTCGGGCCGGAGATCGCCGAGGAGCACGCCCGCGCGCACGGCCAGCCGGTCGCCCCGCTGCGGCACGGCGTCGATGCCGCCCGACTCGACGGAGGCGACGGAGACGCCGGGCCAGCCCGCACGCACCCGCAGCTTCCACGCCGAGAGCTCCTTCGCGGGCTCGAAGTGGTCGACGACGATCGCGCGATGGGCGTCGGCCGCCGGGCGGTAGAGCGCGTCGACGTACTGGCGCACCATCCGCTCGGCGGAGAGCTCGGGCGAGAGCGTCGCCAGCGTGTGCCGGATCGAGCGCACCCAGCGGCGCGGGACTCCGTCGTGGTCCCGCTCGTAGAACCGCGGCACGACCTCGCTCTCGAGGAGCTCGTAGAGCGCGTCGGCCTCGAGGGTGTCGCGCGCGTCGGGGTCGAGCGCGCGGTCGGAGGAGGGGATCGCCCAGCCGTTCTCGCCGTCGAAGTACTCGTTCCACCAGCCGTCGAGAATCGAGAGGTTGAGCGAGCCGTTGAGGGCCGCCTTCATCCCGGAGGTGCCGCAGGCCTCGAGCGGTCGGAGCGGGTTGTTCAGCCAGACGTCGGTGCCCGGGTAGAGCAGCTGCGCCATCGCGATGTCGTAGTCGGGGAGGAAGACGATCCGCCGCCGCACGTCGGGCTCCTGGGCGAAGCGCACGAGCTTCTGGATGAGCCGCTTGCCCTCCTCGTCGGCAGGGTGCGACTTGCCCGCGATCACGATCTGGATCGGGTGCTCGGGATGCGTGAGCAGGGCGCGCAGCCGCTCCGGGTCGTGCAGCATCAGCGTCAGCCGCTTGTAGGTCGGCACGCGGCGGGCGAAGCCGATGGTCAGCACGTCGGGATCGAGCAGCTCGTCGAGCCAGCCCGGGGTGAGGCCGCCCGGGTTCTGCTCTCGCCACGACCGCGCCGCACGGATCCGCGCATCCCGCACCAGCTGCTCGCGCATCGTGCGCCGCGCCTGCCAGATCTCGCCGTCACCGAGCGCCCCGGAGGCCCAGTCGGCCTTCGTCGTGTCCTCCGTCCCGAGGCGGTCGCGCGCCAGAGCGCTGAGCACCGGATCGGTCCAGGTGGCCGCGTGCACGCCGTTCGTGACCGAGCCGATCGGCACCTCCGCCGTGTCGAATCCCGGCCAGAGCGCCGAGAACATCGACCGGCTCACCTCGCCGTGCAGCGTCGAGACTCCGTTCGAGCGCTGGGCGAGCCGCAGCCCCATGAACGCCATGTTGAACATGGCGCCCGACTCCTCGGCGCCGAGGTCGAGGACGTCCTCGACCTGCACGCCCGGGAGCAGCTCGGTCGAGAAGTACCGCTCGACGAGACCCCGGTCGAAGCGGTCGATGCCGGCGGGCACCGGAGTGTGGGTCGTGAAGACCGTGCTCGCGCGCACGACCTGGAGGGCCTGGTCGAAGTCGAGTCCCGAGCCGATCAGTCCCGAGATGCGCTCCAGCCCCTGGAAGCCCGCGTGGCCCTCGTTGGTGTGGAACACCTCCGGGAGCGGCACGCCCGACACCTCGGACCACAGCTCGAGGGCGCGCACGCCGCCGATGCCCAGCAGCAGCTCCTGCAGGAGGCGGTGCTCGCCGCCGCCGCCGTAGAGCCGGTCGGTGGTGCCGCGCAGCGAGTCCTCGTTCTCGGGGATGTCGGTGTCGAGGAGGAGGAGGGTCACGCGACCGACCTCCGCCCGCCACACCCGCGCGTACAGCGCACGCCCTTCGGGGAGGGCCAGGACGATGCGCGCGGGCGACCCGTCCGCGAGGCGCACGACACGCAGCGGCAGACCGTCGGGGTCGAGCGAGGGGTACGACTCGAGCTGCCAGCCGTCGGCCGAGAGACCCTGCGAGAAGTAGCCGGACCGGTAGAAGAGCCCGACGCCGGTCAGCGGGATGCCGAGGTCGGAGGACGCCTTGAGGTGGTCGCCCGCGAGGATGCCGAGACCGCCGGAGTACTGCGGCAGGGCTGCGGCGATGCCGAACTCGGGCGAGAAGTAGGCGATCGACCGCGGCGCCGACTCCGGGAGCGACTGGTACCAGCGCGGCTCTGTGCGGTAGCGCTCGAGCTCGTCGCGCAGGCGCCAGACGTCGTCGACGAAACCCTGGTCGCCCGCCAGCTCGGCGAGGCGCTCCGGGCTCACGGCCCCGAGGAGCGCTGTCGGGTCGGCGCCGCCGCGGCGCCACAGCTCGGGGTCGACCCGCTCGAACAGCCGGCGGGTGGGCTCGTGCCACGCCCAGCGGAGGTTGCTCGCGAGCTCGCCGAGCGCCGAGAGCGCGGGCGGCAGGACGGACCGGACGGTGAAGCGGCGGATGGCCTTCACGGCACTCCTCGACTCTCTGCGGACCCCGGCCTACACAGATGCGGGAGCGCCGGGGCGCTCGCGCGAGGTCACCCTAGCGGAGAGGAGTGACCCGCGGACCGACCCGGCGCACCCCGTTTGCACAGCCCCGAGCACGGGCGCAACCGGCGTGCCAAAGCGTCCCCCGGTCGCTACTGTCGAGACGTGGCTCAGACACCTTTCTTCAAGGCTTCGCACGGCAAGGACGCACGACGAGCAGGACGCGGCAAGACCGCGCCGGAGGAGGTGACGACGCCTCCCGATGCGGCCGATGCCCCCGAGGAGGCGGCCGCGGCCGCCCCGCCCGCAGCGGCGGCGCTCTCCACTCCCGAGACGGCGCCGCCCGCCCCCTCCACGGGGAGCGGCTACGAGGTGCGCGCGGAGCGCATCCCGATCATCGATCCCCAGCCGCGCCTCGAGGACGACCGCTGGCCGGCCAAGGCGTTCGTCGGCGAGGTCGTCCCGTTCGCCGCGACAGCGTTCCGCGAGGGACACGACCTGATCGGCGTCGACCTCCTGCTCACCTCTCCGACCGGTGCCGACTCCGAGCACCGGATGTCGCTGCTCGCGACGGGCACCGACCGCTACGGGCGCCTCGTCCTCCTCGATGCCGAGGGCGACTGGACCTACCGGATCCGCGCCTTCGCCGACGACTGGGCGACCTGGCTGCACACGGCCGAGGTGAAGATCCCGGCCGGTCTCGACATCGACGTGACCTTCGCACTCGGCGCGGGACTCCTCCGCGAAGCCGCGGACGACGAGAAGCGCCCCGGTGCCGAGCGCACCCTGCTGACCGAGGCCGCCGCCCGCGTGGGCGACGCCTCCCTCGCGCCCGAGGAGCGCCTCGACGCGGCCACCGACTCCGCCGTGCACGGAGCCCTCGACGCCCGCCCCGTGATGAGCCTCGCCAGCGTCTCGGCGCCGCGCGTCGTGCACGTCGAGCGCACCCGCGCCGGCGTGGGCGCCTGGTACGAGTTCTTCCCGCGCTCGGAGGGCGCCGTCGAGAACGAGGACGGCTCCGTCACGAGCGGCTCGTTCGCGACCGCCGCCCGGCGCGTCCCGGCCGTCGCCGCGATGGGCTTCGACGTCCTCTACCTGCCGCCGATCCACCCGATCGGGCGCACGTTCCGCAAGGGACCGAACAACACGCTGAACGCCTCCGAGACCGACCCCGGATCGCCCTGGGCGATCGGATCGCGCGACGGTGGCCACGACGCCATCCACCCCGACCTCGGCACGGTCGACGACTTCCGCGCCTTCCACGCGGCCGTCACCGGCGCGGGCCTCGAGCTGGCGCTCGACTTCGCCCTGCAGGCCTCGCCCGACCACCCCTGGGTGACCAGTCACCCGGAGTGGTTCACGACCCTCCCCGACGGGACGATCGCGTACGCCGAGAACCCGCCGAAGAAGTACCAGGACATCTATCCGATCAACTTCGACAACGACCCCATCGGCATCCGCCAGGAGTCGCTGCGGATCCTCGAGTACTGGATCTCGCTCGGCGTGACGATCTTCCGCGTCGACAACCCGCACACCAAGCCGCTCGACTTCTGGGAGTGGGTCATCCACGAGGTCAACGCGAAGCACCCCGAGGTGGTGTTCCTCGCGGAGGCGTTCACCCGCCCGGCGATCATGCGCGCGCTCGGCAAGGTGGGCTTCCAGCAGTCGTACTCGTACTTCACCTGGCGCAACACCAAGGAGGAGCTCGCCGAGTTCTTCACGAGCATCTCGCAGGAGACGGCCGACTACATGCGGCCGAACCTCTTCGTGAACACCCCCGACATCCTCACCGAGTACCTGCAGTACGGCGGCCCGTCGGCGTACAAGGTGCGCGCCGCGCTCGCCTCGACGGCGTCGCCGCTCTGGGGCGTGTACTCCGGCTTCGAGCTCGTCGAGAACGTCGCGCGCCCGGGCGCCGAGGAGAACATCGACAACGAGAAGTTCCAGTACAAGGTGCGCGACTGGGCCGAGGCGGAGGCCTCGGGCCGCTCGCTCGCTCCGTACCTCACGCGGCTCAACGAGATCCGCCGGGCGCACCCCGCCCTGCGCCAGTTGCGCAACCTGCTGGTCCACGGCAGCGACGACGACGCGATCCTCGTCTACTCCAAGCACCTCGAGCGCGCCTTCACGGGCACGGGCTCGGCCGACACGATCCTCGTGGTCGCGAACACCGACCCGCACTCCGCGCGCGAGACGACCGTGCACCTCGACCTGCCGGCGCTCGGACTCGACTGGGGTGCGACCTTCGAGGTCGAGGATCTGATCACGGGTGCGGTCTGGACCTGGGGCAGCGACAACTACGTGCGACTCGACGCCTTCGTCGAGCCCGTGCACATCCTGAGCGTGAAGGCGGACGAACGATGAGCGACACGGTTCCCGAGAACGACGGAACGAGCGCCGCCGAGGCCGCGGGGCTGACGCCGCGCGTCGAGACGGTCGTCACCACCGGCACGAGCGCCGCCACGACGACCGGCACGACACCGCGCCACGCGGCGGCTCCGGCGGAGGAGGCTCCGGCGGAGGACGCTCCGGCCCCCGGGACCCCCGCCTCGCCCGCCGGCCCCGTCGAGGGCTCGGCGGCCGTGGCGCTGCCCGAGATCCCGGAGTGGATCCTCCAGCAGATCGCCACGGGCAGCAATGCGCTCCCCCACGACGTCCTCGGCCAGCACGTCGTGTCGGCGCCCGGCGTGGCCGACGAGATCATCGTCGTCCGCGCGCGCCGTCCGCTCGCCGACCGGGTCGTCGCCGTGCTCTCCACCGGTGCCCGCGTCGAGCTGAGCCACCTGCGCGACGGCATCTGGCAGGGGTTCCACATCCTCGGGCCGCAGGCCTACACGATCGAGGCGAGCTACGGCGACGGACCGGCGTGGACCGCGGAGGACCCCTACCGCTTCACGAAGACCGTCGGCGACTTCGACCTCTACCTGATCGGCGAGGGTCGTCACGAGCGGCTCTGGGAGGCGCTCGGCGCGCGGCACCGCGAGCACGAGGGCGTCTGGGGCACCTCGTTCTCGGTCTGGGCGCCGCACGCCCAGGCCGTCCGGGTCGTCGGCGATTTCAACGACTGGAGCGGCGAGGGCCACGCTTTGCGCAACCTCGGCGTCACCGGCGTGTGGGAGATCTTCGTGCCCGGGCTCGAGCCCGGCGCCTCCTACAAGTTCGACCTGCTCTCGCGCGACGGCCGCTGGGTCCGCAAGGCCGACCCGATGGCCCGTGCGACGGAGGTGCCGCCCGCCACGGCCTCGCGGATCCCCGTCTCCCACCACCACTGGAGCGACTCTGCCTGGATGGAGAAGCGCGCGGCGGTCGACCCGCACACGCAGCCGATGAGCGTCTACGAGATGCACCTCGGCTCGTGGAAGCCGGGGCTCGGCTATCGCGAGGTCGCCGATCCGCTGATCGAGTACATCACCGCCCTCGGCTTCACCCACGTCGAGTTCATGCCGCTCGCCGAGCACCCTTTCGGAGGCTCGTGGGGCTATCAGGTCACCGGCTACTTCGCCGCGTCCAGCCGCTTCGGCACCGCTGACGACCTGAAGTACCTGATCGACCGTCTGCACCAGGCCGGCATCGGCGTGCTGGTCGACTGGGTGCCCGGGCACTTCCCGAAGGACGACTTCGCGCTCGCCCGATTCGACGGCGAGCCGCTCTACGAGCACCCCGACTGGCGCCGCGGCGAGCAGATGGACTGGGGTACGTACGTCTTCGACTTCGGTCACACCCAGGTCCGCAACTTCCTCGTCGCGAACGCGCTGTACTGGCTCGAGGAGTTCCACGTCGACGGCCTGCGCGTCGACGCGGTCGCCTCGATGCTCTACCTCGACTACTCCCGCAAGGAGGGCGAGTGGCTGCCCAACGAGCACGGCGGGCGCGAGCACCTCGAGGCGATCAGCTTCCTGCAGGAGGTGAACGCCACCGCCTACAAGCTCTACCCCGGGATCATGATGATCGCCGAGGAGTCGACGAGCTGGCCGGGCGTCACCCAGCCCACCGTCTCGGGCGGGCTCGGCTTCGGGCTCAAGTGGAACATGGGCTGGATGCACGACTCGCTCGACTACATGGCGAACGACCCGCTCTGGCGCCAGTACCACCTGGGCGAGCTGACCTTCTCGTTCGTCTACGCGTTCAGCGAGAACTTCGTCCTGCCGATCAGCCACGACGAGGTCGTGCACGGCAAGGGCTCGCTGATCAACAAGATGCCGGGCGACCACTGGCAGAAGCTCGCGAACGTGCGCGCCTAC
This sequence comes from Rathayibacter sp. VKM Ac-2803, assembly GCF_009807175.1. Taxonomy (NCBI): domain Bacteria; kingdom Bacillati; phylum Actinomycetota; class Actinomycetes; order Micrococcales; family Microbacteriaceae; genus Rathayibacter; species Rathayibacter sp. VKM Ac-2803. Next base: position 2,721,329 of record NZ_WUCD01000001.1, read on the forward strand.
CTGGCCTTCATGTGGGCGCACCCGGGCAAGCAGCTGCTCTTCATGGGGCAGGAGTTCGGGCAGTTCTCGGAGTGGAGCGAGGAGCGCGGTCTCGACTGGTGGATCCTCGACCAGCCCAGTCACCACGGGCTCTGGAACCTCGTCGGCGAGCTGAACCGCGTCTACCGCGAGTCGACGGCGCTCTGGGAGCTCGACAACGAGCAGGCCGGATTCGAGTGGATCGACGGCGGAGCCGCGGCACCCAACGTGATCTCGTTCCTCCGCCGCGACCGCGAGGGCCGCTCGGTCGCCGTCATCGCGAACTTCTCGGGATCCCCGGTGCACGGCTACCGCGTCGGTCTGCCGCAGGCCGGACGCTGGGAGGAGCTCGTCAACACCGACGCCGAGATCTACGGCGGATCGGGTGTCGGCAACCTCGGTGCCGTCGAGGCCCGCGAGGAGCCGTGGGCGGGTCGCCCCGCCTCGGCAGAGCTGATCCTTCCGCCGCTCGGCGTGCTCTTCCTCCGTCCCACCGACTGACGAGTTCCTCGGAAGAACAGAGAACCCCCTCCGCAGACGATCGCGGAGGGGGTTCTTCAGTGTGTGTGGCGGGCGTACTCCTCAGTACAAGAGGCCGGTGAGGCGCGCCCTGGCCTTGTTGACGCGCGGGTCGGTCGTACCGACGATCTCGAAGAGCTCGAGGAGTCGCGCGCGGACGCTCGCCTTCCCGTCGGCATCGAGCCGCGGGAAGATCGAGAGCAGCCGGTCGAACGCGTCCTCGACGTGCCCTCCGGAGACATCGAGGTCGGCGACCGCGAGCTGCGCGTCGAGGTTCGAGGGCTCGGCGGCGGCGGTGGAGCGCACCTCGTCGAGCGTCCTCCCCTGCAGCCGCGACAGCAGCTTGACCTGCGCGAGCCCCGCGACGGCGAGGTCGTCGCGCGGGTTCTGCGCGATGGCGGTCTCGTACTCGGTGATCGCCGCGGCGTAGTCGCCCCGGTCGATCGCGTCGTACGCCTCCTGGTGGTGCGGGGGCAGCGGAGCCGGCTCGGGCTCGCCCGCCTCGGCCGGGGCCGCATCGACCGGGACGGTGCCGGTCACGCCGTTGGTCGCGGCCAGCTGCAGCACCTGCTCGAGCAGGTCGCGCAGCTGCTCCTCGGCGACGAGGCCGCTGAACAGCGGCACCGGGCGCCCGCCGATGATGGCGGCGACCGTCGGGACCGACTGCACCTGGAACGCCTGCGCGAGCTGCGGGCTCGACTCCACGTCGACGCCGACGAGCACGAAGGCCCCGGCGTACGACACGATGACGCGCTCGAGCACGGCGGTCAAGCTCGTGCTCTGCTCCGACCAGGATCCGCGGAGGTCGACGATCACGGGGACGCGCGACGAGAGCTGGACGACCTGGTCGAACTCCGCGTCACCCGCCGTCAGCAGCAGCGGGTTGGCGGTGGGCGGCGGCCCGGCGGGCTCGCCTCCCTGCGCTGCGGGGGCGGTCGGAGCCGGCGCAGGACGCCGGTTCACGAGGGAGGACAGGTCGACGGCGCCGCGGAGGCCTCCGGGCAGTGGGGGGACGGTGCTCACGGCAGCTGCACCACCGAGACGAGTCCCTGGCTCCATCCGAGCATGACGATCTTCTCCTCCGATCCGACGGGCGGTACGTAGAACAGCAACTGGTAACCGTAGGTGGTCTCGATGCCCGTCGTCGACTTGTCGGTGCCCAGCAGGGTCTGCGAGGCACCGGAGGTCGAGACGGTCGAGCCCTCGGCGGTGGGCTTCACGGTCGACACCTCGGCGATGCTCGCGGCCACGAGGGCGCCCGAGTCGTTCGTCGCGAGCGCGACTGTCGGCGAGGTGCCGGCCTTGTTCGAGAACTCGATCGACGCCGTGTCGGGCAGCGCCGCGCGATCCGCATTCTTCTTGTCGATGCCGACCTGGCCGCGCAGCGTGTCCCCGTCGGCCGAGAACGACTCGGCGAAGCTGCTGGTGTCGCCGTTCGCGAGGATGTCGGCGTAGGCCGAGCCGACCTCCTCCGGGGCGAGCTTCATCAGCTTGGAGTCCGGCGCGACGATCGAGGTGCCGACGGTGACCGGCGCGACGTCGGGGATGCGGGCGTTCGCCTCGAGCGAGATGGCGTAGTCGACCTTGTAGTCGACGCGCGGGCTGGCCTGGCTCATCACCAGCGCGATCGGCGCCTGAGTGGTGTCCGTCGAGTTCTGCACGACGGCGGTGACGAGGCGGGGCCACGCCTCCGTGTCCTGCGGCAGCACGAGGCTCACGGGCGACGCGGGGATCGCCTGCGGCGGGTCGATCGTGCCGCCCTTGACGACGACCTCGTAGTTGGTCGTGCGCTCGGTGAGCGCCTCGCCCTGGAATCGCTCCGCGAGCGCGGTGGCGTCATGGGCCGCATCCGCGGCCGACGCGACGTCGGCGACGGAGGCTACGATCGCCTCCGCCTGCTGCGTCGTGACGACCGGGGTCGCCACCTCGGCGGCGGGCGCCGCCGTGGAGGAGGCGGAGGCGCTCGGGGTCCCCGTGGCACCCGCCGCCAGATCTGGCCAGTAGTCGGAGCTGCAGCCGGCGAGCAGGACGCTCGTCCCCACGACGACGGGCAGCACGAGGAGGCCGCGACGGCGAGCGGGGCGCGGGGCGGCGACCGACGCCTGGATGCCGGCGCGAGCGCGCGGCCGGCGGGCGCCGCGGGGCACCTTGCCCTGCGGGCCCTTCCGGCGAGGACCGTGCTGCCGGCGCAGGTGCAGGAACGCCCAGATGTAGAGGACGAGGCCGACGAGGAGGAAGAACGCGCCGCCGAGCAGCAGCGGACCGGCGAGAGGGGTCGCGGTGTCGACCGGCCAGCTGACGCTGACGTCGCTCGCGGCCGGCGCGGTGCCGTCGGTGGCGATCAGGATCGAGACGTCCTCGGGCACGTCGAGCGCGACGGTGATGCTGCCGGTGCCCTCGAACTGCTCGAGCCACAGGTCGGACCCGCGCGGGTCGACGACGGCGGCATCGGCCGTGGCGACGTCGGAGGCCAGCTCGAGGGACGTCCCCGTCTCCTCCGACGCGGTGAGGGCGGCGGGCTCGCTCCGGTAGCCGATCGCCTCGTACTCGGAGCCGCCGACCCAGCCGAGCACGTCGGAGGTGCGCGCGTAGGCCAGCACCAGATCGCCGTCCCCCTCGACGGTGATCGTCTGCCGGCCCGGATTCGCGTCGAGCGTGCTGCCGTCGATCACCGCGTACGGGGCGCCCGACTCGAGAGCCGTCTCGGCGGTGAGCGACTCGGGAGGGGCCCAGACGGTCCTCTGACCGATGCCGAGCGCGATCATCGCGGCGGCGATGACGGTGGCGATGATGGCGAACACGAACCGCACGAAAGAACTCCTCCTGTGTCGCCGGATCAGGGTGACGACCTCGGCCGGTTCGGGTGACACGGCCGGCCCGCGGCGCGACGGCAACAGACAAAGACAGTCCACGATAGCCGATGGCCTCCGACGATCCCAGGAGATCCGCCGAGAGAGCCCGCCGGCCGCGCCGGGTGGGGTGTCGCCCCCGGGCCGGGACGCACCCGCTGACTAAACTTCCCGGAGTGCCGCGGACCCCACGCGGACCTACTTCCGGAGGAGACGACGTGGCAAGCGACGAGGCCGAATTCACCCAGGTGTTCCGTGGCTACGACCGGGACGAGGTCGACAAGGCCATCCAGGGTCTGCGGCGCGAGCTCATCCACGCCAACACCCAGGCCGCCGAGGGCGGTCGCGAGGTCAAGCGGCTCACCTCCCGCATCGACGGCCTCGAGAAGGAGCTGCAGCAGGTCGGCACCCCGACCTACGCGGGCCTCGGCGCCAAGCTCGAGCACACCCTCCGCGTCGCCGAGGAGCAGTCCGAGCGCCTGATCGCCCAGGCCGAGAACGACGCGTCGGCGCTGCGCCGCTCGACCCGCGACGACGGCGACCGCATCCTCCAGGAGGCGCGCGACGAGGCCGAGCGCCTCGTGACGGAGGCTCGTCGCCGCGCCGACCGCACGCGCAACGAGTCCGAGGCGCAGGCCGCCGCCACCCTCGGCAAGGCGGCCGACGATCGGGACGTCATGACCCAGGACGCGGTCCGCGAGGCCGCCGCGATCCGCGGGACCGTCGCGACCGAGGCCGCCGAGACGCGCGCCACGGCCAAGCGCGAGGCCGCCGCGATCCGCTCCGAGGCCGAGCGCGAGGCCGCCGAGATGCGCGCCGTCGCCGCTCGCGAGGTCGAGGTGGCCCGCGCCGAGGCCGCCCGCCTGACCCAGAGCACCGAGCTCCTGCGTGCCGAGGTCGCCTCGGAGGTCGACCGCCTGCGGGCGGCCGTCGCCGCCGAGGTCGCCGAGGCTCGCGCGGCCGTCGAGGCCGAGATCCTCACGGCGCGCGCCGACCTCGACGCCGAGCTGGCCGGCGGCCGAGCCGACGCCGCCCGCGAACTGGCCGATCAGCGCACCCGCCTCGCTCAGGAGAGGGCGGACGCCGTGGCGCAGCTCGACGCCGAGCTCGCTGGCCTCCGCGCCGCCGCGAACGACGAGGCAGCCGCGCTCTCGCGCGACGTGGAGCAGGCGCGCATCGACCTGGTCGTCGAGCTCGCCGCCCGCCGCGAGGAGGCCGACCGCGACTACCTCGTCCGCCACCAGGAGGCCGTCGCCCAGACCCAGCGCTACCTCGACGAGTCGAACCTGCAGCTCGCCGACGCCATCCGCCGCGCCAACGACAAGCGCCTCGAGGCCGACGAGCTGCGCAGCGACGCTCTCGACGAGACCACCCGGCTCCGCCGCGACGCGCAGGACGAGTCGGACCGGCTGCTCGACGAGGCCCGCGAGCGCGCCCAGCAGATCGTCGCGGACGCCGAGCGCCGCACCCGCGAGCTCGTCTCGGCAGCCGAGGGTCGCCTCGACGAGATCCGAACGGAGCGCGACGCGATCGCGGGATACGTCACGGGCCTCCGCGGGCTGATCGGCCACATCGACGGCCTGTCCGAGGACGACTCGAAGGACGACCCGAAGGACTGACTCCCGAGGAGCCCGGCCCGCCGAGCCCGCTCACCGCAGCCGGGGCCTCAGCGGGTCGGGGTCCTCGCGTCCGGCTCAGGCCGCGTCGCCCGCCCACTCCGTCGGCAGCGGAGCGGAGACGGGGGCGACGACGCGGACGATCTCGTCGAGCACTCGGCGCGTCTGCGCCTCGCCGACCCACAGGTGCTTGCCCCCGTCCACGGCGACGAGCTCGAGCTGCGGCACCGAGGCGAACCGCTCCGCCGCCTCCCGGGGCCGCAGGTAGTCGTCGAGCTCCGGGATCAGCGCGACGAGCGGCCGCCCGTCCTCGGCCCACGCGGCGACCTCGTCGGCCGACGCGCGGTGCAGCGGCGGCGAGAGGAGGATCATTCCCTCGATCGGGTGCTCCCTCCCCCACTTGAGCGCCAGCTCCGTGCCGAACGACCAGCCCACGAGCCACGGATGCGGCAGTCCCCGCTCGGCGACGAACGCCATCGCCGCCGCGACGTCGGCGCGCTCGTCGTCGCCGTGCCCGAACGCGCCTTCGCTCGTGCCGCGCGGAGAGCTCGTGCCGCGGGTGTTGAAGCGCAGGACGGCCAGGTCGGCGAGAGCCGGCAACCGCGCCGCGGCCTTCCGCAGGATGTGCGAGTCCATGAAGCCGCCGTGCGTGGGCAGCGGGTGCAGCGTGACGAGCGTCGCGACCGGCTCGCGGTCGAGCGGCAGTGCCAGCTCGCCGACCAGCGTCAGCCCGTCCGAGGTGTGCAGCTCGATGTCCTCGCGCCTGGCGGGGAGGACCACTCCGCCGCGGATCTCGGTCGTCATCGGGCTCCTTCGATTCTCCAGCAGTGGGTGTGCCAGTGCCGGCGTCCCGCGAGGTCGGCCGCGTCGCCGAGCGCTCCGTCGGCGCGCCAGACCACGAGGTGCGCCAGGCCGACGTCGATCGTCAGGCCGCAGCCCGGGCAGAGGTAGTTCTTGACGGCGCGGGCGGCCGACACGGGCTGCACGTTCCACTCCCGGCCGCGATGCGACTCGGTGCGGCGCCAGCCCGCGAGCATCTGCGAGAGATCCCGCTGCTCCTCGCCGTCGTCGTCGCGCCTGCTCCCCCGGGGTCTGTTGCTGCGCGGCATCGCACCAGTCTAGGAGGCGCCCCTGCGGCGTTCCGGAACGGGTGTCAGTGCGAACTGTCGTCCATCTCGAGCCGGGTCTCCTCGGCGTCGAGCATCAGCTGGGCCCGGCGGAGGATGCGCGACGAGTAGACGCCGCGGCTGCGCGCCTCCAGCAGCGCCTCGCGCTCGGCGAGCAGGACCGCGCGCCGCAGGTGCAGGTACTGGCCGTGCGGTCCGAGCGGGGCGTCGCCGTGCCGCTCGACCTGCTCCCAGGCGACCTGCGATCGGGTGAGGGTGTCGCGGCGGACGCGCTCGAGCACGCGCGGGCCGACGGTCCCCTCCGGCAGCTCGTCGACCGCCTCCGGGAGCGCCTGGATGCCGGTGGACGCCACCTCGTCCAGGAGGGTCGCGAGCTCGCGTCGATCGGCCTCGCCGTCGCTGCCCTGGATCCCGGTGATGCGGATGAGGGCCGGCAGTGTCGCTCCCTGCAGCAGCAGAGTCACGACCGCGACGGTGAACGCGATCAGGATCAGCTGCGAGCGATAGGGCGTCTCGTCCGGGAGCGACTGCGCCGCGGCGAGCGTGACCACGCCCCGCATCCCCGACCACGAGAGGATCACGCCGCCGCGCCAGCCGAACGCCTCACTCGCGGTCGCCGCGAGATCGGTCTCGCGGCGCTGGTAGAGCTTCTCGGCGCGCTGCTGCCGACGACGGAAGCGCTCGTCGGTGGTGGCGCTGTTGCGCAGCCGCATCACCCCGACCTTCAGCCGCCGGTTGATCCGCTCGGCGCGACGCCCCGATCCGCGGAGCCAGAGCAGCAGCGGCCAGACGAACAGCGTCCGCAGCACGATGAGGAGGACGACGGTCGCCAGCCCGAGGTACACGGAGGTGTCGACGCCGAGCCCGCCCTCCACCTCGCCGATGATCGCCTTGATCTCGGCGCCCATCAGCAGGAAGACGCCGTTCTCGAGCAGGAACTGCGCCGTCCGCCAGTTGATCCGCTCGCTGAGCCGCGACTGCGGGCTGAGGTAGCGCGCGCTGTTGTGCCCCGTGTAGATGCCGGTGACCACGACCGCGAGCACGCCCGAGGCGCCCAGCTCCTCCGCGGGGATGTAGGCGAGGAACGGGACGGCGAACGAGACCGCCGTGTCGAGGACCGGGTCGCTGAGCTTCGAGCGGATGAAGACGGTCAGCACGCCCATCACCATCCCGAGCGCGATCGCCATCAGCACGGAGTAGACGAAGAGCACTCCCACCTCGCCGACGTCGATGGCGTCGGTCGTCACGGAGGCGCCGACCACCGCGGCCGCGGCCGTCGCCGCCCGCAGCAGTACGAGGGCCGAGGCGTCGTTGACCAGGCTCTCGCCCTCGAGGACGGTGACGAGCCGCGGAGGCAGCCCGAGCTTCTTGCCGATCGAGGTCGCGGCGACCGCATCGGTCGGGCTGACGACCGCACCCAGGGCGATGGCCGCAGGGAGGCTGAGGTCGGGCAGGACGATGTAGAGGAAGAGGCCCACGACGATCGCGGTGACGAACACCAGCAGGACCGAGAGCCCGAAGATCGAGCGGAGGTTGCGGCGGAAGTCGGTCAGCGGGACCTGGATCGCCGCTGAGTACAGAAGGGGCGGGAGCACACCGGCGAGGATCAGCTCCGGCTCGACGTGGATGTCCGGGACGCCGGGCACGTAGGACGCGCCGATGCCGACGACGACCAGGATCAGGGGCGCCGCGATGCCGAGTCTGCTGGAGAAGCGCGCGACCGTGACGACGGTGATGATGCCGGCGATCCCGAGCAGCGCGTAGTCCACGGCACCAGGGTACCGACGCGATCAGCGCCGACCGGTCACCGGCCTCGACGCCGCCGGAGGATCAGTACCAGCCGACGTCCTCGGAGTGCGCCCAGGCGCCGCACGGCGAGCCGTAGCGACCCGAGATGTAGCCGAGGCCCCAGGTGATCTGGGTGCTGGCGCTGGTCGCCCAGTCGCCGCCCGCGCTGGCCATCTTGTTGCCGGGCAGGGCCTGCGGGATGCCGTAGGCGCCACTGGACTTGTTCTCGGCGTAGACGTTCCAGCCGGACTCGCGGTTCCAGAGCAGGACGAGGCAGTCGTACTCGCTGTCGGCCCAGCCGCGCTGCACGATCATGTCGTACGCGATGGCCTTGGCGGACCCGGGATCGGGAGCGGCGGCACGGGCCACAGGTGCTGCTGCCTCCTCCGACTCCTCCTCGTCCTCCTGGACGGCCTCGGCCGTCTCGGTGGGGGTCGGCGTCGGAGTGGGGGTCGGAGTGGGCTTCGCCTGCGCGTCGAAGGTGTCGCGCTGGATCGTCCGCTCGACGGCACCGGCGACGACGAGACGCTGCGCGGGGTCTCCGTCGAAGCGGGCGGGGGCCTGGTAGTAAGGCGACGCGACGGCTCCGCTGGAGGGATCGACGACGTTCACCATCACGAACCCGATCGACGCGGCGAAGGCGAGGAAGGCGAGCGGGATGCGGGTGCGCGACCTGCGAACGGGGGGCCGCTTCGGGGCGGCCGGCGCTGCGGCCGAGTGCCGCGAGACCGGTGCCTGGGAGACGGAACGTTCTTGATGCATAGCCACGATCACGAAAGCATAACGGGTTATGGCCTGATCGGCCAGGTGATCCGGAGGCGCGTCAGCGGACGGCCAGCATCACGTCGACCACCGTGTCGAGGACGAAGTCGACCTGGGGCTCCGAGTACCCGCCGCGCTGGGGGGCGAACGAGACCGTGCGGACGTCGTCCACCGTCAGGACGGAGCCGTCGCGGAAGTAGCCCGAGATCCGGTCGGCGAAGGCGTCGACCTGGCGGATGTTGTAGCCGGTGGTCAGGGCGCCGGCGTGGTCGAAGCGCTCGTGGGCGGGGCGGGCGAGCCGGTTGACGATCTCCTGTGCGGTCGCGCGCGCCTCCCGCAGCCACTGCTCCTCGCCCTTCGCGGCGATCGCGAACTGGCGCTCGCGCAGGGCGAACGCGTCCTCGAGGCGCTCGAGCGCGGCGTCGACGTGCGGCGCCGAGTAGCCGCCCTTCTTGAGCGTGAACGCGGTGTGGCGGAGGTCGGCGGCGCGCAGATCCGCGGCTCCACCGGAGAGCTGCGCGTAGGCCTCGCGCGCGGAGGCCAGGAACGTGTCGACCTCGACGGTGTCGTAGCCGGGCCGGGACTCGCGCGCGTAGGGGAAGGGAGCGTCCATCCCGTCATTCTGCCAAGACCCGAGAGCTGCGGCGGACAGCGGCGAGTCGGCGCTCAGCGGGCTCGAACCGCTCCGAGCGCTCAGCGGCCCAGTGCGCTCAGCGGCTCGATGGGCTCAGTGCGCGAAGACGAAGTAGAGCACGTAGGCCGCGGCGGCCGACGGGAGGATCGAGTCGAGTCGGTCGAGCAGTCCCCCGTGCCCCGGCAGCCACGTGCTCATGTCCTTGATGCCGATGTCGCGCTTGATCAGCGACTCGGCGAGGTCTCCGACGGTTGCGGTCAGGAGGATGACGGCACCGAACACGGCGCCCACCCACCACGGCTGACCGAGCAGGAGGACGGCGAGCAGGATGCCCGCCACGACTCCCGCGACTCCGGCTCCCGCGAAGCCCTCCCAGGTCTTCTTCGGGCTGATGCGCGGCGCCATCGGGTGCTTGCCCCAGGTGAGGCCGCTCGCGTACGCCCCGGTGTCGACGACGATCGCGAGGGCGAGGAACGAGAGCGCCCACAGCTGGCCGCCCGGCTCGGCGACGAGGCGGATCGCGAACGCGCCGAGGAAGGTGACGTAGGCCTGAACGAAGGCGCCGAGGCCCAGATCGAGCAGCAGATCGCGCCGGCTCGACGAGGTGCGCTTGACGAGCTGCTCGCCCAGACGCCAGAGGCCGATGAAGACCGAGCCCAGGAGGACCGCGAGGAATCCGCCGGAGATGCCGCCGTAGTAGGCGGCCGGGACGGCGACGACCGCCACGATCCCCGTGGGGATGCGGGGGATGTCGCGACCCGCGTGGCGGAGTGCCATCGAGAGCTCGAGAGCGGCGAAGAGCACCAGCACGCCGGCCAGCACCATGAAGAGCTCTTTGATCACCAGCAGGCTGACGAGCATCACGCCGACGCCCACGAGTCCGATGAGCGTCGCCGAGACGAGGTTGCGCCCCGACCGCGCCGTCAGCCGCTCGTTGGTGGCCTCCAGCTGCGCCCGCGTCGCCTCGAGCTGACGCTCGACGTCGGCGCGACCCTGCTGGGCCCGCGCGCGGAGAGCGTCGCGCGTGACCATGCGCGACCCCCGGGCGCCCGGGACGTGCGGACCGGGCCGCTCCTCGCCGCCTTCGGGTTCCACGGGGTGCTCTGCCACGGCCGACTACACCTCGAGGAGTTCGGATTCCTTGCGCTTGAGCGCCTCGTCGATCGCGTCGACGTGCTGCTTCGTGAGCGCCTCGAGCTCCTTCTCACCGCGCGAGAGCTCGTCGTCGCCGATGTCGCCCTTCAGCGCGTCGAGGTCGTCCTTCGCCTTGCGGCGGATGTTGCGGACCGCGATCTTCGCGTCCTCGGCCTTGGTGCGCACGACCTTGACGAACTCCTTGCGGCGCTCGGTGGTGAGCTCGGGGAGGGTGACGCGGATGAGCGAGCCGTCGTTGGTCGGGTTGGCGCCGAGGTTGGGCATGTCCCGGATGGCCTGCTCGATGTCGCGCAGCGAGCCCTTGTCGTAGGGCGTCACGAGGAGCGTGCGCGCCTCCTGGTTCTGCATCGACGCGAGCTGCGAGAGCGGCGTCGGCGTGCCGTAGTAGCTCACCAGCACCTTCTGGAACATGCCGGGGTTCGCCCGGCCGGTGCGCACCGACGAGAAGTCCTCCTTGGCGACCTCGACGGCCTTGCCCATCTTGGTCTTCGCGTCGGCCAGTACATCCGAGATCACAGGGGACTCCTTAGGAAGGGGGAAGTGGTCAGTCTAGTTCGAGACGAGGGTGCCGAGCTGGGCCCCCCGGATGGCCTTGGCGACGTTGCCGGCGGGCTCCATCCCGAAGACCTGCATCGGCATGCCGTTGTCCATGCAGAGGCTGAAGGCGGTCGAGTCGACGACCTTGAGGCCGCGCTGCAGCGCCTCCTGGTAGGTGAGGGTGTCGAGCTTCTTCGCGTCGGGGTTCATCCGCGGGTCGGCGTCGTACACACCGTCGACACCGTTCTTGGCGACGAGCACGACATCGGCGTGCGTCTCGAGAGCGCGCTGCGCGGCGACCGTGTCGGTCGAGAAGTACGGCAGGCCGGCTCCGGCTCCGAAGATGACGACGCGGCCCTTCTCCATGTGGCGGATCGCGCGGCGGGGGATGTAGGGCTCGGCGACCTGCGTCATCGAGATGGCCGACTGGACCCGCGTCTCCGCTCCGGCCTGCTCGAGGAAGTCCTGCAGGGCGAGGGCGTTCATCACGGTGCCCAGCATTCCCATGTAGTCGGCGCGGCCGCGGTCCATGCCGCGCTGCGAGAGCTCGGCACCGCGGAAGAAGTTGCCGCCGCCGACCACGACCGAGATCTCGACCTCGGTCGCCGCATCCGCGATCTCCCGCGCGAGAGCGCTGATGACATCCGGGTTGACACCCAGCGTCCCGGCTCCGAACGCCTCCCCCGACAGCTTCAGAAGCACCCTGCGGCGCTTGCCCGTCGTCATCGCATCCGTCTGCGTCATGGACGTTTCCTCCCGTAGACCCGTACAAACCTATCCCGCGCGGGACGCACCCGCGACCACGCCCGGAGCACCCGACTCCGGGCAGAGCGAAGGGAGTCCGGGTCGACTGAACGACCCGGACTCCCCTCTTCAGCGTGTTAGGCGCCGACCTTGAAACGGGCGAAGCCCGAGACGGTCAGGCCCGCGTCGCTCAGCACCTTCGCGACGGACAGCTTGTTGTCCTTCGCGTAGTCCTGGTCGAGCAGGGCGACCTGCTTGAAGTACGCGTTGACGCGACCCTCAATGATCTTCGGGAGGGCGGCCTCGGGCTTGCCCTCGCCGCGCGAGATCTCCTCGACGATGCGACGCTCGTTGTCGACCTCGGCCTGCGGCACGTCCTCGCGCGACAGGTAGGTCGGGTTGGCGAACGAGATGTGCTGCGCCACCGAGCGAGCGGTCTCGGCGTCGTCACCCGAGTAGCCCACGACCACGCCGACCTGCGGGGGCAGGTCCTTGTTGGTCTTGTGCAGGTAGACGGCGAAGTGCTCACCGGTGACGCTGGCGACGCGGCGGAGCTCCACCTTCTCGCCGAGGATGGCGGCCTCGTCGTTGATGATGTCGGCGACGGTCTTGCCGCCGGCGGGGGCCGCGAGGGCCTCCTCGACGGTGGTCGCGCCGGCGGCGACGACCGCGGCGAGCACGGCGTCGGCGAGGGCGATGAACTTGGTGCCCTTGGCGACGAAGTCGGTCTCGCACGCGAGCTCGATCATGGTCGCGACTCCGCCGTTCTCCGCGGCGGCGACGAGGCCCTCGCTGGTGGAGCGGTCGGCGCGCTTCGCGTTGCCCTTGGCGCCCTTGAGGCGGAGGATCTCCACTGCCTTGTCCAGGTCGCCGTCGGCCTCGACGAGAGCGTTCTTCGTGTCGACCATTCCGGTACCGAGCTGCTCGCGCAGCGTCTTGACGTCAGCGAGGCTGAAAGTAGCCATAGTTCTGCGAACTCCTTCGTGTTCTGCGGACCCCGGTCGCCGTCTCGGCGTGTCGGGCCCGCAGCGATTCTGTTACGGGGATGTCGTGCTGCTACCGAACGGGGGCCGAACGTTCTGCATCCGCAGAACGTCCGACCCCCGACTCAGGAGGTGGTGTCAGGCCTTGGCGGACTCGTCGGTCGCGGCCTCGGCGGGGGCGTCCTCGGTCGAGGTCTCCTCGGCGGCGGGCGCCTCGACGGACTCCTCGACGACGAGCTCGTCGGCGGGGGTCTCGGCGTCGGCGACGGCCTCGTCGGCGGTCTCGGCCTCGGCGTCGGCGACCTTCTCGGTCTCGGCGCCGGCCTGCTCGTTCGGCTCCTCGACGGCGGCATCGGGGGTGCCCGACGTGAGCAGCTCCTTCTCCCACTCGGCGAGGGGCTCGACGGCGGAGACGTTGCCCTCGGCCTCGGGCTTCTGGTGACGCTGGATGAGGCCCTCGGCCGCGGCGTCGGCGATGATGCGGGTGAGCAGGCTCACCGAGCGGATCGCGTCGTCGTTGCCCGGGATCGGGTACTGGACCTCGTCGGGGTCGCAGTTCGTGTCGAGGATGCCGATGACCGGGATGCCCAGCTTCTTGGCCTCGTCGATCGCGAGGTGCTCCTTCTTGGTGTCGACGACCCAGAGGGCCGACGGCGTCTTCGAGAGGTTGCGGATTCCGCCGAGCGACTTGTGCAGCTTGTCGAGCTCGCGCTTCTTGATGAGGAGTTCCTTCTTCGTGAAGCCGCTCTTGGCGGTGTCGTCGAAGTCGAGCTCCTCGAGCTCCTTCATGCGCGCGAGGCGCTTGGAGACGGTCTGGAAGTTGGTCAGCAGACCACCGAGCCAGCGCTGGTTGACGTAGGGCTGGCCGACGCGCGTCGCCTGCTCCGAGATCGCGTTCTGCGCCTGCTTCTTGGTGCCGACGAAGAGGATGGTGCCGCCGTGGGCGACCGTCTCCTTGACGAAGTCGTAGCTCTTGTCGATGTAGGCCAGCGACTGCTGGAGGTCGATGATGTAGCTGCCCGAGCGCTCGGTCAGGATGAAGCGCTTCATCTTCGGGTTCCAGCGACGGGTCTGGTGACCGAAGTGGACGCCGCTGTCGAGCAGCTGGCGCATGGTGACGACTGCCATGAGTCGTTCTCCTTGTCTCGGGGCTCGGGCGCACGACGGCGCCGAACTCCCGTTCGGTTGTCTGTGACGGCCGGTCGGCGCGTCACCCTGGCGCCCGGCGCGCTCCCGCCCGTCCGCGTGAGCGGAGGGACCGTGGGGAGCGGAGGCCGAATGGGCGCGCGTAGTCACCCCGACGAGCGAGGTGCTCCGGAGATTCTAGCACCTGCGCGGGTTCAGGCCGGGCTGCCGCTCGTCCTGTGCATGTCCGGCTCGTGGAAACACGTTCGGCTCGCAGGAATCGAGGATTCCGACGAGCCGAACGTGATCTCGCGAGCCGAGAGGTCGGCCCGCAGGTGAGCTACTTGCGCGCGGACTTCATGACGGTGCGGATGTGCAGCGTGTCCATCTCCTCGAGCGAGCGGCCCTTGGTCTCGGGCACGAACATGAAGACGAAGACGAACGAGAGCGCCGCGAAGGTCGCGTACAGGCCGTAGGCGAGGGTCAGGGAGACGTCCTGAGAGAGGATCGGGAACGTCACGGTGATCGCGAAGTTGGCGATCCACTGAGCCGAGGCGGCCAGGCCGAGAGCGGCGGCGCGGATGCGGTTCGGGAAGATCTCGCCGAGGAGCACCCAGACCAGCGGTCCCCAGGTCGCCCCGAAGAAGACGACGAAGGCGTTGGCCGAGACGAGGGCGATCGGGCCCCATGCGCCGGGCAGCGAGACGTCCTCGCCGCTGATCGTGGACTGGCTGAACGCGATCGCCATCAGCGCGAGCGAGATCGCCATGCCCGCGGAGCCGACCAGCAGCAGCGGCTTCCGGCCGACCTTGTCCACCAGGAAGATGGCGACGAAGGTGACGACGACGTTCACGACCGAGGTGAACACCGAGATCGCGAAGGAGTTGGACTCGTCGAAGCCGACCGCGCTCCAGAGCGAGGTCGAGTAGTAGAAGATCACGTTGATGCCGACGAACTGCTGGAACACCGACAGCAGGATGCCCACCCAGACGACCGGCAGGAGGCCCAGCGCCGGGCCGCGGAGGCTCGACTTCTGAGCGTTCTCGGCGTCCTCGTCGATCTTCTTCTGGATGTCGTTCAGGGCGTCATCGACCTCGTCACGCGGAGTGACGGTCGCGAGCACCTTGCGCGCCTCCTCCTTCTTGCCGCGGGTCGCGAGGTAGCGCGGCGACTCCGGGAGCGTGAGCGCGAGCAGACCGTAGATCACCGCGGGGACGGCGCAGGCGATGAACATCCAGCGCCAGGCGGCCACGCCGAACCAGTACGGCTCGGAGGCGCCGTCGGCACCGTTCGCGATCAGGGTGTCCGAGAGCAGCGCGGCGAAGATGCCGAGCGTGATCGCGAGCTGCTGGAGCGAGGCGAGGGCCCCGCGGATCGCCTTCGGGGCGATCTCGGAGATGTAGGTCGGCGCGATGACCGAGGCGATGCCGATGCCCAGGCCGCCGACGACGCGCCACAGCACGAGGTCCCAGACGGCGAAGGCGGCGCCCGCTCCGATCGAGGAGACGAGGAAGAGGACCGCGCCGAGCAGCATCACCTTGATGCGGCCCCAGCGGTCGGCCAGACGCCCGGCCAGGTAGGCGCCGAGCGCGCAGCCGAGCAGGGCGGACGCGACCGCGAAGCCGATCAGGGCGGCCGACAGCTCGAACTCGCCCTGCACCGCCTCGACCGCGCCGTTGACGACGGAGGAGTCGAAGCCGAAGAGAAATCCGCCGACCGCCGCCGCGATGGCGAGGCCGATCACCTTCCTCCGGAGTTTCGCCGCCGAGGGGTTCGGGGTGGTGTCAGATCGTCCGCTGGTCATGGTCGTCTCCGATTCTCGCCGCCGGTCGGGCGCTGGTCTCGCCCCGCTCCGGATCACAGGCACGTTACTCCCGGCTCGGAATCCACCGGGACGGGGTTGTGCTCCGCGCGATCCTCTTTCTCCTCCACAGTCCCCCGCCCAGCCGTCTTCTCCCCCGGTCGGGCCACAGGTCGGTCGCGGCGCGGCTCGCACGGCCAGGGTGGGCGCATGACCCCACCCCTCCTCCTCCGCCCGGGCGTGTTCCTGGTGCTCGCGCTGCTCGCTCCGATGCTCTGGACGCCGCCCGTCGCGGGGTTCTCGGTCGTCGCACCGTGGTCGGCGCCCGCTCACCGCTATGCGGCCGGGCACCGCGGGATCGATCTCGCGGCGCCGCCCGGAACCGCTGTCGTCGCGGTGGCGGCGGGGGTCGTGTCGTTCGCCGGTCCGGTGGTGGATCGCCCGGTGGTGAGCATCGAGCACGCTGACGGACTGGTGTCGAGCATCGAGCCGGTTCTCGCGACGGTGACGAAGGGACAGGCGGTCGCCGCAGGCGAGGCGATCGGAGTCGTCGGGGCCGGCGGGCACTGCGACGGGTCGTGCGTGCATCTCGGCGTGCGCGAGAACGGGGAGTACGTCTCGCCGATGCGGTTCTTCGGCGGCATTCCGAGGGCGGTGCTGCTGCCGATGGACGACCTCGCGTCAGGCGCGCGGGTGCGCGAGCCGGTAGGCCTCGCGGATGCGCTCGGTCGAGACGTGCGTGTAGATCTGCGTGGTGCCGAGGCTGGCGTGACCGAGCATCTCCTGCACGGCACGGAGGTCGGCGCCGCCGTCGAGGAGGTGGGTGGCGGCGGTGTGCCGGAGGGTGTGCGGGCCGGAGGGCCCGGAGCCCTGGCCGCCGTCGAGGAGTCGGGAGACGATTCCGTACACGGTGCGCGGAGTGAGGCGGGCGCCACGTCGGCCGAGGAGGAGGGCGTCGGTGCGCTCGGCTCCCGCCGTGACGAGGGTGGGGCGCGCGTTCTCGAGGTAGGAGACCAGCGCCTCCTTCGCGGGGACGCCGAAGGGGACGACGCGCTGCTTCGAGCCCTTGCCGGTGACGAGCACGGTGAGCCTGCTCAGGTCGAGGTCGGCCACGTCGATGGCGACCAGCTCGGAGACGCGGATCGCGGAGGCGTACAGCAGCTCGATGATCGCCAGGTCGCGGATCGCGATCGGGTCGTCGGTCGCCCCCTGCGCCGCGATGATGTCGATGACCTGCTCGGTCTGCGGCTGGGTGAGCACCCGCGGCAGCGACCGCCCACCCTTCGGGGTGCGCAGCCGTGCCGCGACATCCGTGGCGAGGCGCTCGGAGCGAAGCGCCCAGGAGGAGAAGGAGCGGACCGCGGCCGTGCGTCGGGCGAGCGTCGCCCTCGCCACTCCGGTCTGCGACTCGTGCCACAGCCAGTCGCGCAGCAGCTCGAGGTCGAGCTGCTGCAGGCGGTCGGCGTTCCTGGTCCTCGCGAACTCGACGAGCGTGGTGAGGTCGCCGCGATAGCCCTTCGCAGTGGCGGGTGAGAGCGAGCGCTCGTCGAGCACGTAGCGGAGGAAGTCGTCGACCGCCGCGGCGAGCGAATCGTCAGGCATCGGGCATCCGCGACCAGAGGTCGATGCGGCCCTGCTCGTCGAGCGCCTCGAGCTTCTCGATCAGGTCGGTGCCGAAGCGGGTCGCGAGCGGAGCCGTCGCGGTCGGGACGAGGGAGGTCGCGACGGTCTCGGGGTGGACGTGGACGAGCGAGAAGCTCTGGGCGCCGTCGATGCCGCGGAGCTCGCGCTCGGGAGCGCTGAGGTCCATCGTGTAGCTGGTCGCGCCGGCCACGAAGACGGGGACACCGGCGAAGGTCGCGGCCGTCGGGTAGTGCAGGTGCCCGCCGAGGATCGCGCGGACGTCGGTGCCGCGGATCACCTCCTCGAGGCGGTCCATCCCGCGGAGCTCGAGCACGATCATCGCGCCGAGCGGAGTCGGCAGCGGCGGGTGGTGCAGGGCGAGGACCGTGCCGAGCGGGGCCGGGGTCGCGAGCTCGTCGGCGAGCCTCTCGAGCTGGGCGTCGGTGAGCTCGCCGTGGTGGAAGCCGGGGACGGCGCTGTCGAGCGCGATGAGCCGGAGCCCGCCGAGGTCGACGACCTGGTCGATCGGGGCGTCGACTGCGCTGTCGCGCTCCTCGAGCAGGATGCGGCGGAAGGCGCGGCGCTCGTCGTGGTTGCCCATCACCCAGACGATCGGGCAATCGAAGCGGTCGCCCAGCGGGTCGAGGGCGGTACGGACGCGGCGGTACGCGTCCTCCTCCCCGCGGTCGGCGACATCGCCGGTCACGACGATCGCGTCGAGGGCTCCCCCGCGCTCCTCCAGCCGCTCGACGGCCTGCGCCAGGCGGGCGACGGTGTCGACCCGCCCGTACAGAGGTGCACCCTCCGCGAGGAAGTGCGTGTCGCTGAGGTGTGCGATGACGCGGTCGGCCGCCCTGAAGTGACCGAGCTGCGGCCTCGCCGTCCGTGCACTCTCGTCGCCCATGCCGCTCCCCTTCGCCGATGCGTCTTCAGCGTAGGGCGGACGACCGACACGGCCGGCGGGGCGCACGGTGCACGGACCACGAGCACCGCCGGCCAGCGCGCGGCGCACTTCCGTTTCACCGCGGCACTGCTCGCCACCCTCCGTCCTCGCCGCGGTCGACGAAGCCGTCGGCGAGGAGCGCCCCGAGCACGGAGAGCGCGTCGGCCACCGAGCAGCCCGCCTCGCGCGCGACCGACTCGGTGTCGTGCGCACCTCGCCCGCGCAGGGCGTCCATCAGCCGTGTCCCGGGCCCCGAGGGTTCTGCCGCTTCGACGCCCTGGTCTCGCACGCCCAGCAGTTCGAGGACGTCGGCCGTCGAGGTCACGCACGTCGCCGCGTACTCGCGGAGGAGACGGTGACAGCCCGCGGACGACGCACTCGTGACCGGTCCGGGAACCGTTCCCAGAGGGCGACCGAGCGCGGCCGCGTGCCCCGCGGTGTTCAGCGAACCGGAGCGAGCGCCGGCCTCGACGACCACCGTCGCGGCCGTCGACGCCGCGATCAGCCTGTTGCGCTGGAGGAATCGCCATCTCGTAGGTGTGGTGCCGGGCGGCACCTCCGTCACGACGGCGCTGCCCGGTGTCGCGATGATGCGGTGCAGCAGATCGGAGTGGGCGGTCGGATAGAGGCGATCGGCGCCGCCTGCGAGGAACGCGACAGTACGGCCGCCCGTTCCCAGGGCGGCGCGGTGCGCGACCGCATCGATCCCGAAGGCGCCGCCCGAGACGACGAGCACCCCGCGGTCGGCGGTTCCCGCGGCGAGCTCGGCGGCGACGTGCTCGCCGTAGCCGGTCGCAGCCCTCGCTCCGACGAGTGCGAGCCGGCGGGGCGTCACGAGGGCGGCGGAGTCACCGCGAATCCAGAGGACGAGCGGTGCATGGGGACCGAGGTCGTCCAGTGCCTCAGGCCATCCACTGGAACCCGGCACCAGCAGGTGCGCATCGAGCCGGTGGGCGATCTCGAGTCGTCGGCGGAGGAGCGCGCGGTCCACGCGGGGCCGCCACCGTCCGAGACCAGCGGAGAGTGCACTCAGCTCGAGTGGCGGCTCCTCGCTCGTCGCCAGGATGTCGGCGGCGGACGATGTGGTGATCACGTGGGCGAGGGCCGCGGCAGCCCCGATGCCGTCGATCAGCATCGCGGCGACCGCGTCTCCCGGCTCGGCGAGCGAGCTCCAGGCGGCGCGAGCCAGAACCTCGATCGGATCCGCCCCGGATCCCTCGGCGAGCAGAGGACGGACCGCGCGGATCTCGGTCCGGTCGAAGAGCTCGGCTGTGCGCATCACGCCGCACCTCCCCGCAGCACCAGTGCCCGGCCGAAGTGCGACGCCGTCGGTCGGTCGACGTCGTCGAGGTCGGCAAGCGTCCAGCCCAGGCGGAGGACGCGGTCGTAGCCGCGCATCGTCACGAGGCCCCGTTCGAGCGCGCGGTCGAGCACGCGCGATTCGCTCGCGGTCGGGCGGTACTCCGTCGAGCGGAGCCAGCTGCCGGCGACCTCGGCGTTGGTCGACCAGGGAGTCCGACGCCACCGTTCGGCGGCGCGGGCTCGAGCAGCGACGACACGAGCTCGCGCGTCCGCGGTCGAGAGACCCGGCTCGTCGCGACGAGCCGCCAGCTGGGCGGCGCCGATCCGGCGAACCGTCAAGCGGATGTCGACCCGGTCGAGCAGCGGACCGCTCAGTCGCGCGAGGTACCGGCGCCGCAAGGCCGGGGCACAGGTGCACGTCTCGCCCGGGATCCCGTGCCGACCGCACGGACACGGGTTCGCGGCGAGCACGAGCTGCACCCGAGCCGGGAACTCTGCGACGGCGTTCGCGCGGTGGATCCGGATCACCCCGGACTCGAGCGGCTGACGCAGCGCGTCCAGCGCAACGGCCGAAAACTCTGGAGCTTCATCGAGGAAGAGGATGCCGCGGGTGGCGCGCGCGACGGCGCCCGGCCGGATGCGTCCGCTGCCGCCTCCGACGATCGCCGCGGCGGATGCGGAGTGGTGTGGACTCTCGAACGGCGGCCGCCGGACGAGATCACCGCCGGTCGGTTCTCCGGTCAGCGAACGCATGCACGTCGCCTCCAGCGCCGCCTCGTCGTCGAGGTCGGGCAGGATGCCGGGCAGCCGCGACGCGAGCATCGTCTTGCCCGCGCCGGGCGGCCCGAGCAGGAACACGTGATGCCCACCCGCGGCCGCAGCGATCATCGCCTCCGCCGCCTCCTCATTGCCGATCACGTCGGAGAAGTCGAGCCGCGACTCCGGCCGGATCGGCGGCGCCGGCACCGCCGCCTCCGCGGGAAGCACCGGCACCTGCCACTCCGCACCGTGCCACACCGCGGCCGCCGCGAGCGAGGACACCGCGATCACCTCCACCCCGTCGACGAGTTCGGCCTCGAGCCGGTCGTCGGAGGGGACCATCACCCGCCGCCGCCCCTCGCGCGCCGCCGCGAGCACCGCGGGCAGCACCCCCGGCACCGACCGCAGCCGACCGTCGAGACCCAGCTCGCCCACGTGCACGACCGACGCGACCGACTCCGCATTCACCTCCCCCAGCGCCGCCAGGGCAGCGAGCCCGATCGCGAGATCGAACGCCGACCCGTGCTTCGGCATCGCCGCGGGCGACAGGTTCACCGTGATCTTGTACTCGGAGATGACGCTCCCGGAGTTGATCGCCGCCGACCGCACCCGCTCCTTCGCCTGCGACAGCGCCGCATCCGGCAGCCCGATGATCACCATCCCCGGCGTCCCGTCGGCCGAGTGCGCCTCCACCCCGACCACCGCACCCGTGAAGCCCACGAGACCGACCGATGACGTCCTCCCGATGCCCATCACGCCACCGCCCGCAGATGACGCACCTGCGTCGGCACGCCCTCCGGCGCGATGATCCCCACCGCGTCGATCCGCAGATGCCGTGACCGCTCGTGATGCTCGTGCGCCCACGCGTACGCCAACCGCCGCAGCCGCTGCGCCTTCGCCCGCGTGATCGCCTCCACCGGCAACCCGAACCGGCTCGAGGACCGCGTCTTCACCTCGACCACCACCAGCGCCGCACCCTCACGCGCCACGATGTCCAGCTCACCCTCCCGAACCCGCCAATTGCGATCCAGGATCTCGAAACCGTGCGCCCTCAAATGCTCCGCCGCGATCTCCTCGCCACGCCGCCCCAACTCGTCCTTATCCATGCAGAACCTCCCGCACGAAGGGTCGCGGAGGTGGCGGACGGCCGGGCGGGCCGGCAGGAGATCTCGGGAGGAGAGCCTTGGAACCGCAGCTGTGGAGGGGACCGGAAGTAGCGCGCTGGGCGAAACGGGTGCCTCGGGAAGGGCAGGCACCGCACGTTCACAGGGAGGTGGATCTCGATACGCCGCCTGCGGCGGCTACTCGATCAGCAGAGAGCTATTCCATCAGCGCGGATGGTGCATGCCGCGGCTCAGGAGCGACGAAAGCGCCCTACTCGTCGAGCGCCAGCTCCTTGGGCAGCTCGAACTCCTTGCGGGAGAGCTCCTCGACGTTGACGTCCTTGAAGGTCAGCACGCGGACCGACTTGACGAAGCGGTCGGAGCGGTAGACGTCCCAGACCCACACGTCGCGCATGGTCAGCTCGAAGTAGAAGTCGTGCTCGGTGTCGCGGCGGACCAGCTCGACCTCGTTCGCCAGGTAGAACCGGCGCTCGGTCTCGACGACGTACGAGAACTGCGAGACGACGTCGCGGTACTCCCGGTACAGTGCCAGCTCGACCTCGCGGTCGTAGTCCTCGAATTCGTCCTCATCCATCGTCCGTCAATCCTACGCCGGTGCGGAGGCGGCCTCCGCCGCGACGGCCTCGCGCGACTTCGACAGCCAGGTGACGCGGTGCAGCGGGGACGGGCCGACGCGCTCGAGGCCCGCCCAGTGCGCGGCGCTGCCGTACCCCTTGTTGCTGTCCCACGCGTAGTCGGCGAAGTCGTCGTGGTGGCGCACCATCTGGCCGTCGCGGCCGACCTTCGCGAGCACGGAGGCGGCCGAGACCGACGCGCAGTCGCGGTCGGCCTTGATCCGGGTCACGATCGTGAGCTCCGACGCCCAGGGGCCGAGAGCGGGGCTCAGCCAGTCGTGCTTGCCGTCCAGCAGCACGACGGCGGTGGCGAGATCCACGCCCTGGTCGACCAGGCGCTCGATGCCGCGCGAGGCGGCGCGGGCGAGTCCGGCGATGATCCCGGTCTCGTCGATCTCGTCGGCGGAGGACTCGCCGATGGCCCAGCCCGAGACCCACTTCACGACGCCCGGGAGCAGCGCCTCACGGCGCGCGGGGGCCAGCAGCTTGGAGTCGCGCAGTCCCTCCGGGAACCTGCCGCAGCGGCGGCCGATGGAGACGACTCCGACCGAGACGGGACCTGCGATCGCGCCGCGGCCGACCTCGTCGCAGCCGATGACGCTCTCGTAGCCCTGGCGGAACAGCCGGCGCTCGATCGTGAGGGTGGGGTCGGCGACGACCACCTAGCCCTCGCTGCTCTCGGTGTCGTCGGAGCTCTCCTCCGAGGCCTCGCTGTCGACGCCCTGGAACACGGACGGGTAGTCGTCGAGCCAGGCCCACTGCTCGATGGGCCAGGTGACGAGGATGGCGCGGCCGACGACGTTGTCGATCGGCACGAAGCCGCCACCGGGCTTGTCGGTGTTGTAGCGGGAGTCGGCGGAGTTGTAGCGGTTGTCGCCCATGACCCAGAGCGAGCCCTCGGGCACGGTGACGTCGAAGGGCGTCGCGGAGACCGCCTGCACGTCGTCGGGCAGCTTCACGTAGGGCTCGTCGATCGGGTTGCCGTTGATCTCGATCTGCCCGAGCGGGGTGCAGCAGGTGACGTGGTCGCCCGGGAGGCCGATCACGCGCTTGATCAGGTGGTCGTTGCTGTCGGGGGCCGTGAGGCCGACGATCGCGAGGGCGGAGTCGACGGCCGCCTGGAACGCGGGGACCTGCGGCTCGATGGTCGGCGAGAGCCAGCCGCCCGGATCGCGGAAGACGACGACGTCTCCGCGGGAGATCGGGACGACTGCGGGCACCAGCTCGTTGACGAGGATGCGGTCGTTCTCGATCAGCGTCTGCTCCATCGACGACGACGGGATGTAGAACGAGCGGATCAGGAACGTCTTCACGAGGAAGGAGACGAGCACCGCGACGACGACGATGATCAGCACATCGCGGAGGAAGAGGAGGAAACCCCGGCGTCGGCGCGGGCGGCGGGACTCCCCCGGCTCTGCGGAGTGGCGGGCGTGCTCACCGTCGCCGGGGAGGCGGACCGGGGTCGTGCTGTCTGTCATCGCTGGCGTGGCCCCTCAGGTGCTTCTGACTGCTGGGCCTCTCGGCGCGGTGGTTCTCAGGGCCGTGCCTCTCAGCACGGCACGTTCCGGCGAGCGGCCGGATGAGGTGCGACACCGGGCCGGAATCCCGAGCGGGATCGACCCCGGAAACGAGTCGAACCCCGGTCCCATTGTAGAGGGACCGGGGTTCGCGACGTTCTGTGCGGGGACCGCTTAGGAGCGCTTCTCCTTGATCTTGGCCTTCTTGCCGCGGAGGTTGCGCAGGTAGTACAGCTTCGCGCGACGCACGTCACCGCGGGTGACGACCTCGATGTGGTCGATCACCGGGGAGTGCACCGGGAAGGTGCGCTCGACGCCGACCTGGAAGCTGACCTTGCGGACCGTGAAGGTCTCGCGGACGCCCTCGTTGGAGCGGCCGATGACGACGCCCTGGAAGACCTGGATGCGCGAGCGCGAGCCCTCGACGATGTTGACGTGGACCTTGACGGTGTCGCCGGCGCGGAAGTCGGGGATGTCGGTCCGGAGGGACGCCGCATCGACGGAATCGAGGATGTGCATGGTGTATCGCTCTCCGTGCCCGCCACAGGTCGAGCACCGTTTCGTTGAATGGGAGTCGGTGCGTGCCCGCGTCGTGGCGGCTCCCCTGTGGCAGAGCCTGCGCGAGGCACAAGCGCTTATTCTGTCACGCCGCGCGAGTCGGCGTCAAAGCCGGAGGTGCACCGCCTCAGAGGACGAGGGTCTGCCCGTCCTGCGGGCGCTCCGGGTCGAAGCCGTCGCCGACGACGGCCGGGTGCGGGGCCGTCTCAGCCGACGTCGCCTCGGCGAACGCGAGGAGGGTGGCCCGCGCGTCGTGGAGGAAGCGCCACGTCGAGTGCCAGAAGGCGACGACCCCGAGCAGTACCGAGAGCAGCCCGATCGCCCAGGCGCCGGGAGGGAAGAACCCGAACGCGATCAGGGAGGCGTGCCAGGCGCCGAGAGCGGCGACATCGCCCCACGCCGGGGTCCGCGTCGGCCGCACAGTCACCCGGAAAGAGACGATGCCGGCCACGACCGCCAGGCTGACCGCCAGAATGGGGAGGGCGACGACGAGACCGAGGACGGTCCACCCGCTCGATCCCCCGAAGAGTCCGTACCCGAGGAGGATCCACAGGGGCAGGACGATCGCGGCCGGATACTGCCAGGAACCGAAAGCCCGTCGCGTGCGCATGCACCGACCGTACCCACGACCGCTGAACAACGCCTCAGCGACTCCCGAGAGGATCAGGATGATCGAGCTACGCACCCCCGCCGAGATCGAGGAGATGCGCCCCGCCGGCCGTTTCGTCGCCGAGGTCCTCCGGGCGACGGCCGCCGCCGCCGGAGTGGGTGTGAACCTCCTCGAACTCGACCGCCTGGCCCACGACATGATCCGCAGCGCCGGTGCCGAGTCGTGCTACATCGACTACCACCCCTCCTTCGGCGCCAGCCCGTTCGGCAAGGTGCTCTGCACCTCGGTCAACGACGCCGTGCTGCACGGCCTGCCGTTCGACTACCGCCTGCGCGACGGCGACCTGCTGACCCTCGACTTCGCGGCGTCCGTCGACGGCTGGGTCGCCGACTCCGCCCTGAGCGTCGTCGTCGGCACCCCGCGCGCCGAGGACCTGGCCCTGATCGACACGACGACCCGCGCGCTCGACGCCGGCATCGCCGCCGCACGCCCGGGCGGCAAGATCGGCGACATCTCGGCCGCGATCGCCGCCGTGGCCCGCGCCGAGGGACTCTCGATCAACACCGACTTCGGCGGGCACGGCGTCGGACGGACGATGCACGGCGACCCGCACATCGCGAACGACGGACGCGCCGGCCGCGGCTACCCGCTGCGCCCGGGCCTCGTGGTCGCCATCGAGCCGTGGTTCCTGCAGTCGACCGACAAGATCTTCACCGACAAGGACGGCTGGACCCTCCGCAGCCGCGACGGCTCGCGCGGGGCTCACATGGAGCACACGATCGCGATCACCGAGACGGGCGTCGAGGTGCTGACGGCGCGCAGCTGACCGTTCGGCTCGCAGGAACCGCTTCGGCTCGCAGGAATCCGCAGTTCCTGCGAGCCGAACGTGCTTCTGCGACCCGGAGGTCGTCGGGCCCGCATCCCGGGCTCGTCGGATCGAGTTCGGCTCGTCAGAATCGGCGGTTTCTGCGAGCCGAATGGGATTCCGCGAGCCGGAGGTGCGCGTGGTGGACAGCGGCACTATCGGATAGTCATACTCTCTGTATGCGCATCTCCGAGCTCAGCGAGGCCAGCGGCATCAGCGTGGCGACGATCAAGTACTACATCCGCGAGGGGATCCTCGCCCCCGGCCTCCCCTCCGGTCCGCAACGGGCCGACTACGGCGACGGGCACCTCGCGCGGCTGCGGCTCCTGCGGGCGCTGATCGAGAGCGGCGGAGTCGGCATCGCCGGCGCCAAGCGCATCACCACCGTGCTCGACCGCGGAGATCCGCCCTCGGTCGCGTTCGAGGTCGCGCAGGACGTCGTCTCGGCGAACGCCGACTCGGCGACACCTGCGTCGGCGGAGGCGGTGGACCGCGTCCGCTCGCTGGTCGGCGAGGACGTCTGCGGACACCCCGCGGTCGCCACGGCGGCGCGCGCGCTCGACGCTCTCGAGGTGTCAGGCGGCGCGATGACCCCGGCGTGGCTCGAGAGCTACGCGGAGGCGGCCCGGATCGTCGCCCGCGCCGATCTCGACGAGCTCGAGGCCCGGACGAGCGTCAGCGAGCAGGCGTCGATCGCCGCCGTCGGCACGGCGATGGGCGACGTGGTGCTGCAGTCGCTGCGCCGGATCGCGCAGGCGACCGAGACGAAGGCCCGCTTCGGCGCGGGAGCCGGACGGTGAGCGTCGCGACCACGCGGCTCGCAGCGAGCAGCGCCTCCGGACGACCCGCACCGCACCGGCCGCTGCTCGCTCTGGCGATCGTGACGGCGATCGGCGCCGCTCTCTGCGTCGTCGCCCTGGTCGTCGACCCTCGCGAGCTCGGCGGGCAGCCGCTCTGGGCGAAGCCGCTCAAGTTCTGCCTCTCGATCGCGGTGTACTCGGTGACCCTCGCCTGGCTGATCGGCCTCCTCCCCCGCCGCCGGCGACTCGCCTCCGCGCTCGGGACCGTCGCCGTGGTCGGACTGGTGATCGAGATGGTGATCATCGCAGGTGCGGCCGCCGTCGGGGAGACCAGCCACTTCAACGTCTCGACTCCGCTGCACACGGCGATGTGGAGCGCGATGGCCGTCTCGATCGTGGTCGTCTGGCTGGTGACCGTCGTGCTCGCGGCGCTGCTCGTGCGGGTGCCGCTGCCGGATCCGGCCCTCACGCTGGCCGTCCGCGCGGGCCTCGTGATCGGCCTCGTCGGCATGGCGCTCGCGTTCCTGATGACGGGTCCGACGGCGTCGCAGCTCTCGGACTACCAGGGGATCGCCGGTGCCCACGCGGTCGGCGTCGACGACGGCGGAGCGGGCCTCCCCCTGCTCGGCTGGAGCACCACCGGCGGCGACCTGCGGATCCCGCACTTCGTCGGCATGCACGCCCTTCAGGGGCTCCCGCTGCTGGCGATCGGTCTCGACCGCCTCGCGCCGCGGGTGCGGAGGCTGCGGAGCGCGACGACGCGCCTCCGCCTGGTCGCGATCGCCTCGATCGCGTGGGCCGCCGTGGTCGCACTGACCTGCTGGCAGGCCCTGCGCGGCCAGTCCATAGCGACTCCCGATGCCCTCACCCTCGCCGTCGGCGGAGTGGTCGCCGCGCTGCTCGTCGGGAGCACCGTCGCGGCACTGGTTCAGCGACAGGAGGCGGCTCGATGAGTGCGCTCCGTCGCGGCTGGACGCCGCTCGCCCTGATCTACCTGGTGCTGGCGATCGCCGGCCTCGTCGGCACGTGGACGTGGAACATCCGCGCCGTGCTCGAGAGCGTCGACTTCCTCGGCGATCTCACCCGAGGCGGCCCCGCGGTGTCGTCGATCACGACCGACCTGCTCATCGTGGCCATCGCGGCCGTCGCGTTCATGGTCGTCGAGGGGCGCCGCGTCGGGATGCGCCGCGTGTGGGTCCTGGTGCTGCTCGCACCGCTGGTCGCGCTGGCGTTCGCTTTCCCGCTGTTCCTCGCGCTGCGAGAGCGCCACCTGGCGCTGAGGGCGGGGCCGGAGGACTAGGGCAGCAGCTCGGGACGGACGCGGCGGGTCCGCTCGACGCTCTGCTCGTGGCGCCACGCGGCGATGGCTCCGTGGTTGCCGCTGAGCAGCACCGGAGGGACGTCGAGTCCGCGCCACGACGCCGGCTTGGTGTAGCTCGGGTACTCGAGCAGGCCGTCGGAGTGGCTCTCCTCGACGAGGCTCGCGGGATTGCCGACGACGCCCGGGACGAGCCGTCCGAGGGCCTCGATCATCGCCATCACGGCGACCTCGCCGCCGTTGAGCACGTAGTCGCCGAGGCTGATCAGCCGCACGCGCGCTCGCGAGGCGGTGTGGTCGACGACGCGCTGGTCGATGCCCTCGTAGCGGCCGCAGCCGAAGACGATGGACGACTCCAGGGCGAGCTCGCGGGCGGTCGCCTGGGTGAAGAGCTCGCCGGCGGGCGACGGGAAGACGACGACGGGGTCGACCGCAGGGTCGACGAGGGCGTCGAGCGCCTCACCCCACGGCTCGGGCCGCATGACCATGCCGGCACCGCCTCCGTAGGGCGTGTCGTCGACGGTGCGGTGCCGGTCGTGGGTGAAGGAGCGCAGGTCGTGCACGCCGAGCTCGATCAGCCCGCTCTGACGCGCACGCCCGAGCAGGCTGATGTCGAGCACTCCGAAGAACTCGGGGAAGATCGTGACGATGTCGATCTTCACGACCGGGGCTCCTCCTGAGCGGTGGCATCAACGGTCTCGATCTCGTCGACCGGAGCGGCCTCGTCGGCCGGCTCCTGCGCGGTGAGCGCCGGATCGGCGAGGTCCACGCCGGAGAGATCGATCTCGGCAGGCTCCTCCTCGGGCGCCTCCTCGAAGAGGCCGATCGGAGGGGTGACGGTGACGACGCCGGCGACGGGATCGATGGACGGCACGATCGCGTTCACGAACGGCACCATCACCTCGCCCGCGGGGGTCGCGACGATCAGCAGATCCTGCGCCGGGAAGTGGTCGACGCGGCGGACCGTGCCCACCTCGACTCCGTCGCGGACGACCTTCAGGCCGACGAGCTGGTAGTCGTACCAGCTGTCGTCGTCGCCCGGCTCGGTCTGCAGGTCCTCGTCGATCCAGAGGATCGCCTTGAGGAGGGTCTCGGCCGCACTGCGGTCCTCGATGCCCTTGAAGAAGGCGACGGCGTGGCTGTTGTACCAGCGGAGCTCGACGAGCTCGAGCTTCTTGCCGTGCCACTCGGAGGTGCGGGGCACCTGGAGCGTGAAGGAGGCGCCGGGCGTGAAGCGCTTGTCGGGCTCGTCCGTGTAGAGCTCGAGCTTGATCGCGCCCTTGAGCCCGTGGGCCTTGGTCAATCGGGCGACGCGGAGCTGCGTCGTGCCCGTCTCGGGGATCGACACCTCTACTTGTCGGTGTCGACGACGTCGACGCGCACGCGACGCCCGTCGGCGAGAGCGGCGACCAGGGTGCGGACGGCCTTGGCGGTGCGGCCGGAACGTCCGATCACGCGGCCGAGGTCCTCGGGGTGCACGCGCACCTCGAGGACCTCTCCGCGTGGGGAGCTCGCAGCCACGACACGGACCTCATCGGGGTTCTCGACGATCCCCTTGACGAGGTGTTCGACGGCAGGAGCGAGCATCGACTACGCCTCGGTGGAGGTCTCGTCGGCGGCGTCGGCCTCGGGCGCGGCGACCTTGGCCGGAGCCTCGGACTTCGGCTTGAGGACGGGCTTCTTCTTGGCGTCGATGACGTAGGGAGCCTTGGGCTCCTTGACCTTGACGGTGCTGACGGCGTCGGCGTCGCCCTTGAAGCGGCCCCAATCGCCGGTCAGCTTGAGGATCGCGGCGACCTGCTCGGTCGGCTGCGCGCCGACTCCGAGCCAGTACTGCGCGCGCTCCGAGTCGACCTGGATGAACGAGGGCTCCTCGGTCGGGTGGTACTTGCCGATCTCCTCGATCACGCGGCCGTCGCGCTTGGTGCGCGAGTCGGCGACGACGATGCGGTAGTAGGGCGCTCGGATCTTGCCGAGGCGCTTCAGACGAATCTTGACAGCCACAATTCTCCTGTGTGGTCGTTGACCAGATGATGGTCGGTGATGGATGAACTGAGCCGTGAGCGTGGGGGCACACCCGGCCGGAAGCTCGAGGGGGTTTCGTCGGCGGTGAGTAGAGGGTCGACCGCCTCGGACCCGACGGATCATTCTGCCAGAAAAACGCCCGGTCTGCGGGCCCGACACCCGAGCACATGCTGCGGGAGCCGCTGAGCGCCGCCGGGAGCGCGTCGGAGGCGTCGCCCGGGTACCGGATGCGAGGATGTCCACGCGCGCCCCGACCCTGCGGGCGCCGGATCGACGAGGACGCCGTCATGGAGATCAGCTTCGCCCCCTCCGCCCGCTCGACCCTCGGGATCGAGTGGGAGGTCGCCATCGTCGACCGCGAGACCGGCGACCTCGCCAACGTCGCGGATGTCGTGCTCGAGGCTCTCCGCGGCGACGACGGCGAACCGCATCCGCAGATCACCGGCGAGCTCCTGCGCAACACGGTCGAGCTCGTGTCCGGAGTCCACGACACGGTGCGCGATGCCGTCGCCGACCTGCAGGACCAGCTGCGGCAGGTGCGCGAGATCACCGACCCGATGGGGCTCGACCTCGTCTGCTCGGGGACGCATCCGTTCGCGCAGTGGTACGACCAGAGCATCACCGACAAGGAGCGCTACCACCGGCTCATCGACCGGACCCAGTGGTGGGGCCGCAACATGATGATCTGGGGCATCCACGTGCACGTCGGCATCGAGGATCGCGACAAGGTCCTCGCCATCCTCAACTCGCTGCTCGACTACTACCCGCACCTGCAGGCGCTCTCGGCGTCGAGCCCGTTCTGGGGCGGGGTCGACACGGGCTACGCGTCGAACCGCGCGCTGATGTTCCAGCAGCTGCCGACCGCCGGGCTGCCTCCGCAGTTCGGCGCCTGGGCGAACTACGAGGAGTACGTCGACGACATGATGCGCACCGGCGTCATCGACGACCACACGGAGGTGCGCTGGGACGTCCGCCCGTCGCCGCAGTGGGGCACGCTCGAGATGCGGGCCTGCGACGGGTTGTCGTCCGCGGAGGAGATCGGAGCGGTCGCTGCGCTCATCCAGTGCCTGGTCGAGCACCTCTCGACGCGGCTCGACGCCGGCGAGGACCTGCCGACGATGCAGCCCTGGTACGTGCGCGAGAACAAGTGGCGGGCGGCCAGGTACGGACTCGACGCCGAGATCATCCTCGACGCGGCAGGGGCCGAGCGCCTCGTCACCGACGACATCCGCGCTCTGCTGCAGACCCTCGCCCCCGTCGCCGAGCGGCTCGACTGCGCGAAGGAGCTCGCCGACGTCGAGCTGATCCTCGTCGCCGGTGCGAGCTACCAGCGGCAGCTGCGGACCGCCGCCGAGAACGACGGCGACCTCAGGGCCGTCGTCCGGGCGCTGGCGGGCGAGCTGCGCGACGGACTCCGGGACCCTCGGGCATGAGGCGCGCGGGCGTGCCGTCGGCGGTGGCGCTGCTCGGGGTGCTCGCTCTCGCGGGATGCTCGGCGGCGCTCCCGGCGGCGACCGCCGATGCGACCACCACGGCTCGTCCGAGCGAGAGCGCGAGTACGGGCGCCGATCCGGAGCGGCTCCTGCCGGGCACGCCGATCCCGGCTGGATCGCGCATCACGGTCGTCGGCGACAGCATCGTGCGGGGCTACGGGCTCGAGCCCGAGGCGGCCTGGCCGATCCTCGCGGGCGACGCGTTCGGCTGGAGCGTCACCAACCTCGGCTGCGACGGCGGCGGATTCGTGCAGCCCGGCGCGTGCGGCGAGCCGATCGGCGACCGCGGCGAGGAGATCGCCGGAACGGATCCCGATGTGGTCGTCGTCATCGCGAGCAGCAACGACCTCGGCTCCCCGAGCGATGTGGTGACCGACGCGATCCCTCCGGCCGTCGCGGCGATCGCGGACGCGGTGCCCTCGGCCCGGCTGATCGCGCTCGACTCGGTCTGGGGGCCGGATCCGCGCCCCGCCGACCTCGACGCGTACGACGCGGCCCTCGTCGCGGCCGTGACCGCGGCGGGGGGCACCGCCCTGGAGTACCCGGACCCGCTGCGGGCGGACGGGCTCCTCGCGGCGGACGGGGTGCACCCCACCGAGGCCGGTCAGCTCGCCCTCGCCGAGGCGTTCGCGCTGGCGATCGAGAAGGCCGGGCTCTCGGAGGCTGCGCCCACCGACGTGCGGGCGACGGACGCGCCGGACTGAGCCCGCTCCGACAGCGGAGGGGGCTCGCACGCCCTCGGCGCACGGCCCCATCAGCCGGCGACGCGTCAGGCGTTCTTGCCGTCGCGCCAGGACAGGAGCTCGCGCACCGGCGCGAGATCGATGTCCGGACCGGTGATGCCGAGGGTGAAGAGGCGCGCGCCGAGCTCGAACTGCTCGTCGAGCACACCGAAGGAGGCGTCGCCGACTCCGCCGCGCACGCTCGCGCCGGTCGAGATCTCGATGGCGGCCATGTCGCGGTCGACGCGGCCGCACCACTCCGACAGCACGCCGAGCTTGCGCTCGAGCGTCGGGACGTCGGAGAAGCTGTGCCAGATGTCGGCGTGCTCGGCGACGATGCGCAGCGTCTTCTTCTCGCCGCCTCCGCCGATCATCACGGGGATGTCGCGGGTGGGAGCCGGGTTGAGCTTCTCCCAGCGGCTGCGGATGCGCGGCATCGCCTCGGACAGCTCGTCGAGGCGAGAGCCGGCCGTGCCGAACTCGTAGCCGTACTCCTGGTAGTCGCGCTCGAACCAGCCGGAGCCGATGCCGAAGATCAGGCGACCCTCCGCGCCCTTGGCGCTGATGTGGTCGACGGTGCGGGCCATGTCGGCGAGCAGATCGGGGTTGCGGTAGCTGTTGCAGGTCACGAGCGGGCCGAACTCGATCCTGCTGGTCTGCTCGGCCCAGGCGGCGAGCATGCTCCAACCCTCGAAGTGCAGGCCGTCGGGCTCGCCCGACAGGGGGAAGAAGTGATCCCAGTTGAAGGCGATGTCCACGCCCATGTCCTCGATCTCGGCGAGCGTGTCGCGGATGACCTCGTAGGGGACGTGCTGGGGGGCGATCTGGACGCCGATGCGGACGGGGCGCGCGGGTGCGGTTGTCATGCCTTCACGCTAGACCTCGAGGGTGACGGGGAAGGGGTGCACTTCATCTCTCGGGCGGAGCCTTTTCCTCGCTGATCGAGTAGCCCGCGCAGCGGGCGTATCGAGATCCACGTCCGTCAGAAGGTGAGGGCGGACGCCTCACCTGCTGAAGTCGGTGGGTCTCGATACGCCCCTGCGGGGCTACTCGACCAGCATGGTGGCGGGGCTACTCGACCAGCATGGTGGCGGGGCTACTCGACCAGCATGCAGTGCGCACTACTCGCCGGCCGGATCGGGGGCCGTCGTCGGGCTCTCGTCGGTGGTCGAGCGCGCGAGCTTCACGGTGGTCGCGCCGGCGTCGTCGAAGAGGCGGAGGCGTCCGCCGTCGATCGAGGCCATCGCCGACGAGCTGAAGATCGTGGGCAGGGCGACGCCGTCGCAGGCGATCTGAGTGCTCATGCCGGCCTCGACCGAGAGTGCGCCCTCGCCGTCGATCGACCACTCCCCCTGCGCACCGTTGCAGCCGTCGGATCCCGTCCAGGTGCCGTCGTCGGCGATCAGGAGGAAGGGCACCTCCGGCGAGTCGTACGACACACCGGTCACCCAGCGTCCGACGAGGTCCTCCGGCGCCGGAGCCGCCATCGCGTCGACTCCCGACCCTTCGGCGCAGCCGGCGAGGCCGAGCGCGACCGCGAGCACCGCGGAGGCGCCGAGCACTCGGCGGATCATCGACCGAGGAGCTTCTGCAGCTGCTCCAGCTCCTCCGGCGTCGGCTGCGCCGCGCCCTTGCCGGCGCCGCCGCCGAGCCCGAAGCCCGAGCCTCCGGCGTCCGAGGGACGGGGCCCCGCGGCCAGCGCCGCGTTCTCGGCCGCGCGCTTGGCAGGGTTTCCCGACTTCGAGCCGGCCTTCTTCTTCTGCGGCTTCGGCTTGCCGCCGTAGCCGGCGCCGGGCACTGGACCCATGCCGGGGACGTTGGGCATCCCGCCCTTCGCGACCGTCTTCATCATCTTCGCGGCCTGCTCGAAGCGGATCACGAGCTGGTTGACGTCGGTGACGGTCATGCCCGAGCCGCGCGCGATGCGCAGGCGGCGCGAGCCGTTGAGCAGCTTGGGGTTCAGGCGCTCGGCCTTCGTCATCGACTGGATGATCGCCTCGGTGCGCACGATCTCGCGCTCGTCGAACTGGTCGAGCTGCTCGCGCATGCCCTTCGCGCCCGGGAGCATGCCGATCATCTTCTTGATCGAGCCCATGTTGCGCAGCTGCTGCATCTGGCTGAGGAAGTCGTCGAGCGTGAACGAGTCGCTCATGATCTTCTCGGCGACCTTGCGCGCCTCGTCCTCGTCGAACGCGGACTGCGCCTGCTCGATGAGGGTCAGCACGTCGCCGAGGTCGAGGATGCGGCTCGCCATGCGGTCGGGGTGGAACTGCTCGAAGTCGTCGAGCGACTCACCCGTCGAGGCGAACAGGATCGGACGGCCGGTGAGCGACGCGACCGACAGGGCCGCGCCTCCGCGGGCGTCGCCGTCGAGCTTCGACAGGACGACGCCGGTGAAGTCGACGCCCTCCTGGAACGCCTTCGCGGTCGCGACCGCGTCCTGGCCGATCATCGCGTCGATGACGAAGAGCACCTCGTCGGGGTTCGTCACCCGGCGGATGTCGGAGGCCTGCTTCATCATGTCGGCGTCGACGCCGAGACGGCCGGCGGTGTCGATGATGACGGTGTCGTACTGCTTGTCGGTGGCGTAGCGGATCGCCTCCTGGGCGACCTTGACCGGGTTGCCGACTCCGTTGCCGGGCTGCGGGGCGAAGACCGCGACTCCAGCCTGCTCGCCGACGACCTGCAGCTGCTGCACCGCGTTGGGTCGCTGGAGGTCTGCCGCGACGAGGAGCGGGGTGTGGCCGTCCTTGCCGAGGTACTTGCCGAGCTTGCCCGCGAGGGTCGTCTTGCCCGCGCCCTGGAGGCCGGCGAGCATGATGACGGTCGGCGGCCTCTTCGCGAACTCGAGACGGCGCGACTGACCGCCGAGGATCGCGACGAGCTCCTCGTTGACGATCTGCACGACCTGCTGCGCCGGGTTGAGCGCCTTGTTGACCTCGTCGCCGAGGGCCCGCTCGCGCACCTTGCCGGTGAACTCCTTGACCACCTCGAGCGCGACGTCGGCGTCGAGCAGGGCGCGCCGGATCTCGCGGACGGTGCCGTCGACGTCGGAGGCCGAGAGCTTGCCCTTGGTGCGGAGGTTCTTGAACGTCTCGACGAGTCGATCGGAGAGGGTGCCGAAAGTAGCCATGATGCCCTGAATTCTACCGGAGCCGCGGAGGGGGTCGGTCGGAACGCGGTGCCGGTCGATTAACTGGGTCCAGTGCAAGAAAGAGAATAGGGTGGCGGCGTGATCGAGACACTCGTGGCGGGCGACTCCGCCGATCCCCTGGACTACCGCGACGGCTGGGAGCTGCAGCGCCGCCTCCACGCCGAGATCGTGGCCGGTGAGCGGCCGAGCACCCTGGTGCTCTGCGAGCACGCCTCCGTCTACACGGCGGGCAAGCGCACCGAGGCGCACGAGCGGCCCGACGACGGCTCCCCCGTCGTCGACGTCGACCGGGGCGGACGCATCACCTGGCACGGGCCAGGGCAGCTCGTCGGTTATCCGATCGTGCGCCTGCGCGAGCCTGTCGACGTGGTCGCCTACGTCCGCTCGCTCGAGGGTGCGCTGATCGCGGTGCTCTCCGACCTGGGCGTCGAGGGCGTGCGGGTCGACGGACGCTCGGGCGTCTGGATCCGGCGCGCGACGGGTGCCGACAAGATCGCGGCGATCGGCATCCGCGTCGCCGGCGGCGTGACGATGCACGGCTTCGCCCTCAACGTCTCGAACAGCCTCGAGCCCTACTCGCGCATCGTGGCGTGCGGCATCGCCGACGCGGGGGTCACCACGATCGAGCGCGAGCGGGGCAGCGCGCCGTCGATGGCGGTCGTGCGCGCGAGGGTGCTGGCGAGGTTCTCGGAGGCGGCACCCGCCTTCGCAGCGCCGGCCATCGCCTCCGAGGGGGTCGCGGCGTGAGCGCCGAGATCGGCGGCCGCAAGCTGCTGCGGCTCGAGGTGCGCAACGCCGAGACGCCGATCGAGCGGAAGCCGCCGTGGATCCGCACGAAGGCGACGATGGGCCCGGAGTACCGGCAGCTCCAGTCGCTCGTGAAGAGCGAGGAGCTGCACACGGTCTGCCAGGAGGCGGGCTGCCCGAACATCTTCGAGTGCTGGGAGGACCGCGAGGCGACGTTCCTCATCGGCGGCGCGCAGTGCACCAGGCGCTGCGACTTCTGCCAGATCGACACCGGGAAGCCGGCCGACTACGACGCCGACGAGCCGCGACGCGTCGGCGAGTCGGTGGCACGGATGAACCTCCGCTACGCCACCGTCACCGGGGTCGCGCGCGACGACCTGCCCGACGAGGGCTCGTGGCTCTACGCCGAGACGATCCGGCAGATCCACGCGCAGTCGCCGGGGACGGGCGTCGAGATCCTGGTGCCCGACTTCACCGGGCGCGCCGAGCACCTCCAGCGCGTGTTCGACGCGCGGCCCGAGGTGTTCGCGCACAACGTCGAGACGGTGCCGCGGATCTTCAAGCGGATCCGGCCCGCCTTCCGCTACGAGCGCTCGCTCGACGTGCTCACCCAAGGCCGCGAGGCGGGGCTGATCACCAAGTCGAACCTCATCCTCGGCATGGGCGAGGAGCGCGAGGAGATCTCGCAGGCGCTCCAGGACCTGCACGACGCCGGCACCGACATCGTCACGATCACGCAGTACCTGCGGCCGACCGCGCGCCACCTGCCGGTCGACCGCTGGGTGCACCCGGAGGAGTTCGTGGCGATCAAGGAGGAGGCGGAGGACATCGGGTTCCTCGGCGTGCTCTCGGGTCCGCTGGTGCGCTCGTCCTACCGCGCAGGGCGGCTCTGGGCGCGGTCGATGGAGTCGAAGGGGCTGCCGGTGCCGGAGCACCTGCGGCACCTGGCCGACGCGGCTCTCGGCTTCTCGCAGGCGGTCTGACGCGGCTCCGCGAGATGCCACTTCGGTACGCCTCCCGCGGCGTGTCGCGTACCGGAGTGGCATCTCGCGGTGGGGTTGCACCCGTGGGGGCCGGGGAGCAACACCGGAGGAGAGACGCCCCGCGTATTCTGACGTCATGTCGACGGTCACGGAGCGAGCGAGCGCCCTGCGCGCGGCGGTCGACGCGCACCGTGGTGCTCTGTCCGACGTGCTCGCCCGCTACGGCGCGAGCAATCCGCGACTCTTCGGCTCCGTCGCGCGGGGTGACGCGCACACCGAGAGCGACGTCGATCTGTTCGTCGATCTCGACGCGGCCGCGGGCAACCCGCTGCTGCGCGTCGCGGGGATCGGGGAGGAGCTCAGCCGGATCCTGGGTGTGCGAGTCGATGTGGTGGCGGAGTCGCTGCTCCGCGAGGCCGTGTCCGTCACCGCCCATCGCGACATGGTCGCCCTGTGAGCAGGTCGTCGGACGACCGCTTCTCCGACATGCTCGCGGCGATCGAGCGCTGCCTCGAGTACCGCGCCTACCTCGAAGAGGAAAATGCTCTTCTCTCGGGGATGGCGCTCGACGCGGTACTCCGAAATCTGGCAGTGATCGGAGAAGCGGTGCGCACGCTCCCTGAAGCCGAGCTCCGGTCTTTCGCCGATGTTCCCTGGGCGTCGATCGCCGGTCTCCGGAATGTCATCGTGCACGAGTACTTCCGAATTCAGCCGGCACTGATCGTCGAGATCGTCGACGACGAACTCGTCCCTCTGGCCGCCGCGCTGCGCGGGAGACGGTCGTAGCGGTAGCCGACGGCGCTCTCGTCGGGTGGCTCTCCCAGCGCCAGGGTCAGCCGACGAGCTGCTGGGCGAAGACGTGGGGGGTGAAACCGGTCAGGTCGCCGATCTTCTCGCCCTGGCCGACGAGCTTGATCGGGATGCCGGTCCGCTCCTGGACGGCGAGGACGAAGCCGCCCTTGGCGGAGCCGTCGAGCTTGGTGATCACCAGACCGGTGACGCCCGCGTGCTCGATGAACGCCTCCGCCTGGCTGAGGCCGTTCTGACCGGTCGTCGCGTCGAGGACGAGCAGGATCTCGGAGATGGGCGCCTGCTTCTCGATGACGCGCTTGATCTTGGTCAGCTCGTCCATCAGACCGCCCTTGGTGTGCAGGCGGCCGGCGGTGTCGATGATGACCATCTCGATGCCGTTGTCCTTCGCGAACTGCACGGTCTGGAAGGCGACGGACGCCGGATCCTGACGCTCCTGCTGCGGGCGGACGATCTGCGCGTCGGCGCGCTGAGCCCACGTGGCGAGCTGGTCGACGGCGGCGGCGCGGAAGGTGTCGGCCGCGCCGACGACGACGCTGCGGTCGAAGTTGCGGAGGAACTTGGCGAACTTGCCGATGGTGGTGGTCTTGCCGACGCCGTTCACTCCGACGACCAGGATCACGGCGGGACGCTCGCTGAGCTTGAGCGTCGTGTCGTACTTCGACAGCCGCTCCTCGAGCGACTCGCGGAGCATGCGCTGCAGGTCGCGCGGATCTGTCGTGCTGTAACGCTCGACCTTCGCGCGGAGGTCGGCGACCATCTCCTCGGTGATGTCCGGACCGAAGTCGGCGGTGATCAGAGCCGTCTCGAGGTCGTCCCAGGTCTGGTCGTCGATCGTGCGCTTCTCGAACAGGCCGCGCAGTGCGCGACCGAGCGACCAGGAGGTGCGTTCAGCCATGGGTCCAGGGTACCGGGGCGCGGGGGTGGGGCACTCTGGCGCGGATAGGTGCGTTCTGCAGGTGATGGCGGTGTCGCGAGAGGATCCGTGCGGCTGAGCGCGCTCTCTCACGCCGGAGTCCTGCAGATCGCACCGGCTCCTGCAGATCGCACGGGAGCCTGCAGACCGCACGCGAGCCGCGGCGTCAGACCGCCGGCGCCTCCACGCGCTGGCCCACCACGGCCGACACGCCGTCCTGGCGCATCGAGACGCCGTAGAGGGCGTCCGCGATCTCCATCGTGCGCTTCTGGTGCGTGATCACGATCAGCTGGCTCGAGGTCCGCAGGTCCTGGAAGATGCTCAAGAGTCGACCCAGGTTGGCGTCGTCGAGCGCCGCCTCGACCTCGTCCATGATGTAGAACGGGCTCGGCCGCGACTTGAAGATCGCGACCATGAAGGCGACCGCTGCGAGCGAGCGCTCGCCTCCCGAGAGCAGCGAGAGCCGCTCGATCTTCTTGCCGGCCGGGCGCACCGCGACCTCGATGCCGGTCGTCAGCAGGTTCTCGGGGTCGGTCAGGCGGATGCTGCCGGTGCCGCCCGGGAAGAGCACCGGGAAGACGTCGGCGAAGGCGGCCTGCGTGTCGTCGAACGCCGAGGCGAAGACCGTCTGCATGGTCTCGTCGAGCTCCTCGATGATCGTGAGGAGGTCGCGGCGGGTGTTGGTGAGGTCGGTCAGCTGCTCGGTGAGGAAGACGTGCCTCTGCTCGAGCGCGGCGAACTCCTCGAGAGCGAGCGGGTTCACCCGGCCGAGCTGGCCGAGCTGCTTCTCGGCCTTGTCGAGGCGCCGGCGCTGCTCGTCGCGGACGAACGGGCGATCGGGGGCGTTTGAGTCGGTCTCGTCGGGCACGCCGACCTCGGGTCCGTACTCGGCGACCAGCACGTCCTCGACGAGGCCGAGCTCGGAACCCGATCGCTCGAGCAGGCCGGAGAGCTGCAGCCGCTTCTCGTAGATCTGCAGCTCGAGTCCGTGCACGCTCTCGGTCACCGACTGGAGGCGATCGCGCAGCGCGGCCTCCTCGCGCCGCAGCGTCTGCAGCTCGGCGTTCTGCTGCGAGCGCGCGGTCTCGGCCTGCACCAGCTCGGCGCGCGCCTGCTGCACCGAACGGTCGACGGAGGCGAGCACCGCGGGGATCGCGCCGGTCACGTCGGCCGCGGCGTCGTGCTGGCGCCGGCGGAGGACTGCGCGGCGCGCGGCCTCGTCGGCGGCCGCGCGATCGGCGGCGAGCTGGCGG
Source organism: Rathayibacter sp. VKM Ac-2803 (assembly GCF_009807175.1). Lineage (NCBI taxonomy): Bacteria > Bacillati > Actinomycetota > Actinomycetes > Micrococcales > Microbacteriaceae > Rathayibacter > Rathayibacter sp. VKM Ac-2803. The sequence goes on from NZ_WUCD01000001.1 coordinate 2,761,123, forward strand.
GCGAGGGCCTCGCCGCGGGACTGCTCGGCGCGCACGCGCTCCTTCGCGGTCTCGACTCCGAGCCGCGCCTCGATCTCTCGCTCGCGCGCCGCGTCGACCTCGGCCTGCAGACCGTCGCGGCCGCTCACGTCGAGGATCGGCCGTGGGCGGGAGCGGGCGGTGTCGAGCTCGCTCTTGGCCCGGTGCGCCGCCTGCTCCGCGTCGCCGACGCGCTCGGACGCGATGGCGAGCGCCTTCTCGCCGCGGCCGTGCTCGGCGACGGCGGCCTCGAGCTGCGCGCGGACCCGGCCCAGGCGCTCGGTGTGAGCGGCTCGGGCGGCGTCGTGCTCGCGCAGCGCGGAGAGGGCGAGCCTCGACTGCTCCTTCGCCGCCTTCAGCGCGCCGGTCTGCTCGGCGAGGTCGAAGCGGAGGCGGTCGATGCTCCCCTCGATCTCGTCCAGCCGGCTCGCGGCCGAGTCTCGCTCGGAGACGAGCTCGAGGCGGCTGCGCTGCCCGCCGGAGCCTCCGCTGAGGACGACGTCGGAGACCGCCGCTCCGTCGCGGGTGACCACGGTGACGGGGTGCGCGCCGCCCGAGAACGCCGGCCACAGTCTCCGCGCCACGGCGAGGTCGTCGACGACGACGACCTGCTCGAGGAGCGCCAGGACACCGGCGGGCCCGGTGACGAGGTCGCCCGCGCGGATCGCCCCCTCCGGGACGTCGATGCCGATCGGGGGCCGAGCCGCGTCGGCGACGAGCAGCTCGACCCGCCCGAGATCGCGGCGGACCGCCTCGTCGAGCGCCGCCTCCGCGTGCTCGACGGTGTCGGCGAGGACCGCGTCGGCGGCGACCCCGAGGGCGGCGGCGATCGCGGCCTCGTAGCCGGGGCGCACCTGGATCCGCTCGGCGACCCTGCCGCGGATGCCGTCCAGGCGCGTCGCGATCAGCTCGGCCGAGCCGTCGGAGACGTCGAGGGCGAGCGAGAGGGCGCTGGTGCGGGCGGCGAGTCCGTCGCGCTCGCGCTCGAGGGCGTGCAGCTCCTCGCGGAGGCGCTCGATCTCGCCCTCGGCCTCGAAGACGGAGGACTGCGCGAGCTCGTAGCCCTCGTCGAGCGTGCCGTCGGTGCCTCCGCCCGCCTCGCCGATCTCGTCCTCGAGGGCGTCGAGCTGACGCTGGGCCGCCTCGCGCCGCTGCACCGCGGAGTCGAGGGTGTTCTGGGCGCGCAGGACCTCGCCCCGCACGGCGGCCAGTCGGGAGGCGGCGCTGTCGGCCTGTCCGGTGAGCTTCGAGATCTCGAGATCGTGCCGCGAGACCAGCGCCGACTGCGCGGCGATCTCGTCGTCGACGGCGTCGAGCGCGCGCCGGGCGGCGAGCGTCGCGAGCTGTGCCGCGGCCCACGCCGCCTCGGAGTCGAGCACGGCCTGCCGCAGCCGCTCCAGCTCCTCCCCCGCCTCCTCGATCAGCTGCGGAGTGACCCGCGGCTGCGCGGCCGGCTGCTCCGCCTCGAGCTCGAGCATCGCGAGGCGCTGCCCGGCGAGCGCCGACAGGTTGCGCAGCCGCTCCTGCACCGACTCGAGCTCGAACGTCGTGCGCCGGGCGTCGTCGACCGCGTCGCCGACCATCTCGGACTCGATGCGCGCCATCCGCAGCGTCGCCTGCTCGAGCTTCTCCTGCAGCACGATGCGCTCGCTGTGGCGCTCGCTCTCGGAGCGGGCGAAGCCGTCGAGGGCGGTGCGGAGGGTCACCACGTCGTCCGCGAGCAGGCGCGCCCGCGCGTCGCGCACGACCGCCGCGATCGTCTGCGCCTGCCGTGCCACCTCCGCCTGCCGGCCGAGCGGCTTGAGCTGGCGCCGGATCTCGCCCGCGAGGTCGGAGAGACGCGTCAGGTTGGCCTGCATCGCGTCGAGCTTGCGCAGGGTCTTCTCCTTGCGGCGGCGGTGCTTGAGGATCCCGGCGGCCTCCTCGATGAAGCCGCGGCGCTCCTCCGCAGTCGCGTGGAGCACCGCGTCGAGCTGACCCTGTCCGACGATGACGTGCATCTCGCGACCGAGACCGGAGTCGCTCAGCAGCTCCTGCACATCGAGCAGCCGGCAGGAGCGGCCGTTGATCGCGTACTCGCTGCCGCCGTTGCGGAACAGCGTGCGGGTGATCGTCACCTCGGTGTACTCGATCGGCAGAGCGCCGTCGGTGTTGTCGATGGTGAGGGCGACCTCGGCGCGGCCGAGGGGACCGCGGGTCGAGGTGCCCGCGAAGATGACGTCCTCCATCTTGCCGCCGCGGAGGGTCTTGGCGCCCTGCTCCCCCATCACCCAGGCGAGCGCGTCGACGACGTTGCTCTTGCCCGAGCCGTTGGGGCCGACGACGCAGGTGACGCCGGGCTCGAAGGCGAACGTGGTCGGCTGAGCGAAGGACTTGAACCCCTTGAGGGTCAGGCTCTTCAGATACACCCGCGCCCGCCTCGCTCCCGGTCGAAAACGCTCCCCACGGTACTCGATGGGGTCGCTCCGGCCCGGGAGGCGGGCGCGGCCGGATCTCCGAGGCCTGCGACCGTGCACACTGGGGAGGTGACCCGCACCGCCGTCCGCGCTCTCGCGATACCGGAGCGCCCCGGCGCCGACGGCTGGAAGGACTTCGTCGCCCTGACCGCGATCGGCAACGCGATCGAGGCCGAGGGCACGGGTACCGACGACCTCGGCTACGCCCCCGAGACGAACCTCGGGGAGTGGCGGCAGCAGGAGTTCTCGCCCCGGCGGGCCTACCTCGCCGAGCGGGACGGCCGCGTCGTCGGCGGCGGGGAGCTGCACTGGAGCGCCGAGCCCGGGGACGACGCCGCGTGGCTGTCGATCGCGGTGCTCCCCGACGAGCGCGGACAGGGTGCGGGGACGGCCCTGCTCGAGCGGCTGAGCGCGGACGCGGTCGATCTCGGCAGGCGCGTGCTGCAGACCTGGACGGCGCACCGGGCGGACGCCGGCGGCGAGCGCACGGAGCCGCTCTCGGGCGCGGGCTCGGTCCCCTCCGCCGACACCGGATCGCGCTGGCTCGCTGAGCGGGGCTGGAGTCTCGAGCAGGTCGAGCGCGTCAGCGTCGCGCGGCTCCCGATCGCGTCGCTCGAGGAGCGCCGTCGCGTCGCCCTCGAGCACAGCGCGGGCTACGAGGTGCTGCACTGGCGCGGGGCGACACCGGAGCAGTGGATCGACGACCTGCTCCTCCTCCGCACCGCGATGTCCACGCAGGCGCCGTCGGCCGGTCTGTCGGTGCCCGAGGAGACCTGGACCCGCGATCGGCTCGCGGCCCACGAGCGCGGGGCAGCGGCCGGCGGACGGGTCGAGCTCGCCTCCGCCGCGCTGCACCGCTCGAGCGGGCGGCTCGTCGGCTACTGCACGACCGATCTGCTGCCCGACCGCCCCGCGCTGTGGGGCGACACGCTCGTGCTGCCGGAGCACCGCGGCCACCGCCTGGGCATGCTGCTGAAGCTCGACGCCCTCGAGCAGCTCGCCGCGACGGGCTGCTCGGCCGTCTACACCTGGAACGCCGAGGAGAACCGCCCGATGCTCACCGTGAACGAGGCCGTGGGCTTCACCGCCGTCGCCGTCGAGGGCCAGTGGAAGAAGGTGCTCGCGTGAGCGATCTCAGCGCAGGCGAACGTGAGCGCTTCGCCCGCCAGATCCGCCTGTTCGGCGAGGAGGGGCAGCGGAGGCTCCTGGACGCGCGGGTCCTGGTGCTCGGCGCCGGCGGCATCGGCTCGCCGGTGATCACGGCGCTCGCCGCGGCCGGCATCGGGCGGCTCGGGATCGTCGACTCCGATGCCGTCGAGCCGTCGAACCTCTCGCGCCAGACTGCGCACGACGGCGACTCGGTCGGGCGGTCGAAGGCGGAGTCGGCGGCCGCGACCGCACGCCGCCTCGCGCCGGGGATCGACGCGCGCGCCTTCTCCGTCGCGTTCACCTCGGCGAACGCAGATTCGCTGGTCGAGGGCTGGGACGTTGTCGTCGACGGCTTCGACACCTTCGGGTCGCGCTATCTGGCCTCTGACGCGACCACCCGCGCCGGCATCCCGCACGTCTGGGGCTCGGCCCTCGGCTTCGACGGCCAGCTCTCGACGTTCTGGGCCGAGGCGCCGGGCGGAGGCGTCACGCTGCGGGCTCTGCACCCGGAGGCGGAGGACTCGGCCGACAGCTGCGCCACGGTCGGCGTCCTGGGGACGCTCTGCGCGACGATCGGCTCGGCGATGGCGAGCGAGGTCGTGAAGCTGGTGACGGGAGTCGGTGCACCGCTGTTCGGGCGGGTGCTGGTGCACGACGCGCTCGACGGGTCGTGGACCGAGCTGCCGCTCGCGCGCGCGGTGCCGACCGTTCCTCCGCCGCTCGTGGGTGCGGGGGCGGTGACGGCCGCCGAGCTGCGTGCGCGGCTGGCGGGATCGCGCCCGCCGACGGTGATCGACCTCCGCGAGGACTCCGAGGACCGCTCGATCGCGGTGCCGGGGGCGGTGCGGATGCCGATGTCCCGCTTCGACCCGGGGGCGCTGCCCACGGGACCGCTGGTGCTGTACTGCGCGTCGGGGGTCCGCTCGCGGCTGGCGGCGGAGCGCGCGGCGGCGGCGGGGATCGCCTCGGACTCGCTGGTGGGCGGGGCGGCGGGCTGGGGCTGACGCCCTGAGGCGCTAGACGAGTCCGTGCCGGTGCGCGAAGGCGACGAGCTGCAGTCGGGACGCGAGACCGAGCTTGCCGAGGATGCTGGAGACGTGGCTCTTGACGGTCGACTCACTCAAGTGGGCCTGACCCGCGATCTCGGCGATGCTCCGACCCTGGGCGGCGGAGGCGAAGATCTCCCGCTCCTTGGCGGAGAGAGCGGCGAGCGCCTCCGGAGTCGCGGGCGCGACGGTGGACACGTAGTCGCGCAGCGGGGAGCGGTGGCCCGCGCCGGCGATGATCGTGCGGCCGGCGGCGACGGCGCGGACCGTGCCGAGCAGCAGCTCGGTGGAGGCGTCCTTCATGAGGAAGCCGACGGCGCCGGCGGCGAGAGCCTCGGCTATCGCACTGTCGTGCTGATGGGTCGTGAGGATGATCACCCGGGTGCGGTTGGCCGGCTCCTGCGTGATCCGGCGGGCGGCCGAGATGCCGTCGAGGACCGGCATCCGCACATCGAGGAGGAGGACGTCGGGTCTCGCGCCGAGCGCCAGGGCGACCGCGGCGGAGCCGGTGTAGGCCGCGCCTGCGAACTCCAGATCGGTCTCGGCGTCGATCAGCATCTGCAGCCCGGAGCAGAACAGCAGGTGGTCATCGGCGACCGCCACGCGGATCACGGCGCCACCTCGACGGGAGGCGCCGGCACCGAGGCGGTGACGACGAAGCTCTCGCCGTCCTGCGACTCCTCGGCGGTCAACCACCCGCCCGCGAGCTCGGCACGCTCCTTCATCCCCACGACTCCCCGACCCGACCCGATCGACGGCTCGCGGCCCGGCCGCCCGCGCGAGGTGACCTCGAGCAGGAGCGCGGAACCGCTCCAGAGCAGCCGGACGAGGGCGTTCGGCCGGTCGCCGCTGTGCCGCAGCGCATTGGTCAGCGCCTCCTGGACGATGCGGTAGACCGCCAGCTGCTGGCCGCCGGTGAGCGGGACTCGTGCCCCGGACTCCTCGATGTCGACGGCGAGACCGGCGGAGCGGAACCGCTCACCGAGCGCGGGGAGGCTCTCGAGCGTCGGCTGGTCGAGGACGACGGCGCCGGGCCCGATGGACTCGAGGAGCATCCGCACCTCCACGAGTGACGCGCGAGCGACGTCGGAGATCACTCCGAGGGACGTCTCGGCTCGCCCGGGGTCGACCCGGACGAGCGAAGCGGCTCCGTTCGCCTGGGCGAGGACGATCGACAGCGACTGCGCCATGATGTCGTGAACGTCGCGGGCGATGCGGGAGCGCTCGGAGATGAGGGTCAGCTCGCGGCCAGCGTCGTCGAGGCTCTGCTCGAGCGCGCGCCGCTCGACGAGCAGCTGCGCGCGCCCGCGGATCAGGCGGTGGAGGTGCCCTCCGGCCAGTCCGAGCACGACCAGGCCGACCGGCACTCCGGCCGCGAAGGGACCCTCCGCTCGGTAGGCGAGAGCGCCGGAGCCGACGAGGAGCAGAGCGGAGAGCACGACTCCGGCCCGCGACGGAGGACGGGCGCCCGTGCGGACGGCGGCGTAGACGAGGCCGGTGACGAGCGATCCCATGCCGCTGGAAGCCGTGTCCGGCAGGAGGACCGCGCACACGGCCAGGGCTGCGGACGCCCCGACGGCGACCCACGGTGCTGAGGAACAGGCGGCCACGACTGCGGTGACGAGCAGGACGAGCGCGGCGCGGCCCGATCCGCCGTCGCCACCGATGCGCCCCGCCTCCGCCGACAGCCAGAACCCGCCGAATGCCGCCGCGACGAGGAGGTCGAGCCAGGGGCGGGCACGACGGAGGAGAGCGGGCATGCCCCGACGCTAACGGCTGCCCCGCGCCGCGCGTCGTGCGCACGGAGCCTTTTCGTCCGAACGGACAAGAGGGAGTGGCTGTTCGTCCGGCGCCCGCAGCGGGTACGGCGCCTTCACTGGAGAGGCGCCGCAGTCGAGCGCCCCATCTCTGGAGAGGTCACCACCATGAGTCACGTTCCGCCGTCATCGTCCCGACGTCCGCAGCCGCCGGCCGGAGGGCGACCCGCTCGTCCTCTGGCTCGAGTGGCCGCCGCGTGGTCGGCACTCCTCCTCGTCCTCCTCGCGGGGTGCTCCCAGAGCGCCTTCGGCGCATCCGCCCCACGCGACCCGTCGTTGCACGCGGTGCTCGATCGGAACAGCGGTGAGATCGTCCTCCCTCTGAGCGAGTACGACTTCTACGACTCCGAATCGACGATGGATCTGGCGAACCACGCCACCGACATCGCCCTCGCGACCTGCATGACCGCCGCGGGATCCGTCTACTCCGCGGTCTCGATAGAGGAGATCCCCGAGTCGAGGATCGGGGACAGGACCTACGGCCTCTGGAACGAGGACCAGGCGCTCCTGCACGGATTCGGATCGGCGCCCTCGCCGGTCGATGCGGCGATCGATGCCGACCGCGCGGCAGGGGGCGAGGCGTGGGACGCGGCGTACGAGGACTGCGCGACGCGGCCGGACGCGGAGCTCACCGCGCTCCTCCCCGACAACGGCGAGCTCACCGAGTCGCTCGTGCCCCGACTCCGGACGGCCGCCTACAACTCGGCCTCCGCCGACCCGGCCTGGCAGGCCGCTCGCGAGTCGTGGTGGCAGTGCCTCCGCGAGGCCGGACTCGACCCGCGCACCGGTTCGGGCGACTGGACGTCGCGCCAGGGAGTCGAGGTCGCCGAGGCCCGCAGTCCGGCGGGCGGTTCCGCGAGCGAGGAGGAGATCCGCGTCGCGTCGACTGAGGCGCGGTGCAACAGCGAGACCGGGCTGGCACAGACCCTCGGCGATCTGGAGGCCTCGTACCAGGCCCCGCTGATCACCGCGAACCGGGCGGCGCTGGACGAGCTGAAGGCCGAGAACGCCGAGCGCCTCGCCGGCCTCCGCGACTACCTCGCCCGCAGGGGCTGAGCCGCGGCCCGGAGTCGCGTCGCCGCCTCCGCACGAGCAGGTGGCGGCGCGGCGTCAGCCGCCGGCGAACGGCGGCAGCACGTCGACCGCCGCGCCGTCGGTGAGCGGAGTCGCGCGATCGGTCGTCGACACACCTCCGACGAGGTAGGTGCACCGCGCCAGCACCTCGGCCGCACTCGGCGCGGATTCGACCAGCCGCGCCTCGAGCGCACCCAGATCAGCCACGCCGTCGAACTCGTCGCCGGCGCGCCCCAGAGCGGCCTTCGCCGCGGCGAAGTAGCGGACGCGCACGCTCATCCGCCGATCGCGCTCATCGTGCGCTCGGGCTGCACGAAGCCCACGCGGTTCATCTCGTGGCCGGCCGGCTTGCCCCACATCGCGCCGCGCCAGAGCTGGGCGACCTCGTGGTCGTCGGCACCCGCGCGCATCGGGGAGAGCAGGTCGGTCTCGTCGTTCGAGAACAGGCAGCTGCGCACTCCGCCCTCCGCCGTCAGGCGCGTGCGACGGCAGTCTCCGCAGAACGGCTCGGTGACGGAGGCGATGATGCCCACCTGACCGAGGACCGGCCCTTCGAGGACACCGGTCTCGTGCACGTCGAACAGCTCGGCGGGGGCTCCGTCGCGCGGGGCGGCGTGCGGGGTGAGGGTGAAGCGCTCCGAGAGGATCTCGCGGATCCCGGCGGCGGTGATCATCGTCTCGCGGTCCCAGCCGTGGTCGGCGTCGAGGGCCATCTGCTCGATGAAGCGCAGCTGGTGACCGCCGGCGAGCGCCCACGCGAGCAGCTCGGGCGCCTCCTTGTCGTTGATGCCGGGGAGGAGCACGGCGTTGATCTTCGTCTGGGCGAGTCCCGCGGGGCCCAGGGCGTCGATGCCGGCGAGCACGCGGTCGAGGAACGGGCGCCGGGTGACCTTCGCGAAGGTCTCGGCGCAGATGGAGTCGAGCGAGACGTTGACGCGGTTCAGGCCGGCCGCGGCGAGCGCCTCCGCTCGACCCGAGAGGCCGATCGCGTTGGTGGTCAGCGAGATCTCGGGGCGGGGCTCGAGCGCGGCGACGTCGCGGATGATGTCGACGAGATCCTTCCGCAGCAGCGGCTCCCCGCCGGTGAAGCGGATCTGCCGCACGCCGAACTGCTCGACCGCGATGCGCGCGAGCCGCACGATCTCGTCGCGGGTGAGCAGTGACGCGGGCGGGAGGAAGGGCAGCCCCTCGGCCGGCATGCAGTAGGTGCAGCGCAGATTGCACTTGTCGGTGAGGGAGATGCGCAGGTCGTCGGCGACCCGTCCGTAGGTGTCGAGGAGGAGCGGAGTCGCGGGGCGCTCGGCCGGGAGCACGGAGCTCTGCTGCCGGGGCCGGATGCCGGGAATCCCGAGTGCTGTGCTCATCCGGACAGACTACGCGCCGGATCTGCGCGCGACCCGGCAGGATGGACTCCTCCCCGCCACTCGGCGCGGGCGAGCGACGGAGAGGACGCGATGACGTCGATCGACCTGCACGCCGCCCGGGTGCGCGCTCTGCTCTCCCCCCTCGCCGAGCGCGGTGCCCACGAGACGCTGCCGCTCGATCCCGCCGCCGTCGCCGCCGATCCCGGCGCCTACGACCGCCGCGTGCTCGCGCGCTCGGTCACCGCTCCCCTCGACCTGCCGCGCTTCGACAATTCGCAGATGGACGGCTACGCCGTGCACGCCACCGATCTCGACGCGGCCACCACCGGCAGTCCGGTCGTCCTGCCGGTCGTGGCCGCCATTCCCGCGGGCGACCGGGCGCCGCGCCTCGCGCCGGGCACCGCCGCTCCGATCATGACCGGCTCGCCTCTGCCCGTCGGCGCCGACGCCGTGGTGCCGATCGAGCGGGTCGACCCGCCGCGCTTCCCCGCGACCGGCTCCGAGGACGCGCGCGTCGCCTTCTCGGCACCCGTCATCGCCTCGACCTTCGTGCGCGCGCGTGGGAGCGATGCCCGGAGCGGCGACCTGGCGCTGCCCGCCGGCACGACCCTCCGCGCCGCTCACTACGGCCTGCTCGCCTCCCTCGGCCTCACCGAGATCGAGGTGCTCCCCCGGATCCGCGTCCTCGTCGTGCCGACCGGGCACGAGATCCGCCCGGCCGGTGCACTGCTCGAGGACGCGCAGATCTACGACGCGAACGGCTCGCTGCTCGCCGAGGCCGTCCGCGAGGCGGGCGCGCTGCCGATCGTCGCGCCGTGCGGCAGCGACCGAGCGGAGGATCTCCTGGCGCTCCTGCACGAGCACGCGGCCCAGGCGGATCTCGCGATCACGGTCGGCGGAGTGAGCGCCGGCGCCTACGAGGTCGTGCGCGACGCGCTCGGGCCGGCCGGCTCCGAGTTCGGCCACGTCGCGATGCAGCCCGGCGGGCCGCAGGGACTCGGACTCGTGCGGATGACGGACGGCACCCACCTGCCGATCGTGTCGCTGCCCGGCAACCCGGTGAGCGCGCTGGTGTCGTTCGAGGTCTTCCTCCGCCCCGTGCTGCGCTCGCTCGCCGGGCGGTACCCGGCGGAGCGGCCCCGGCTGCGGGCCCGGCTCGGCACCCCGCTCGACTCCCCCGCGCACCTGCACCAGATCCGGCGCGGAACCCTCGACGACGAGGGCCTCGTGCACGCGGTCGGCGGGCCGAGCTCGCACCTGCTCGCGTCCTACGCGCGCTCGAACGTGCTCATCCACGTCCCCGTCGGGACGGAACGCGCAGCGACCGGCGACACGGTCGAGATCTGGAGGATCGATGACTGAGGTCTCAGACCACCTGACCCATGTCCGCGCCGACGGCGCCGTGCACATGGTCGATGTCGGCGGCAAGGAGGTGACCTCGCGCACCGCGGTCGCCGAGGGCTTCGTCGTCACGACGCCCGAGGTCGTGCGGCTGCTCGAGCAGGGCGAGCTGCCCAAGGGCGAGGCGCTGACAGTGGCGCGGATCGCCGGGATCATGGGCGCGAAGGCCACCTCGACGCTGATCCCGCTCTGCCACCCGCTCGCGCTGGACGGGGTCGACGTCGACCTCGAGCCGGGCGGTGACCGGGTGCGGATCGAGGCGCGCGTGCGCACCAGCGGGCGCACCGGGGTCGAGATGGAGGCGCTCACCGCCGTCACCGTCGCGGCGCTGACCGTCTACGACATGCTCAAGGCCGTCGATCGGAGCGCCGTCATCACCGACATCCGCGTGCTCGCCAAGGCTGGCGGGCGCACCGGCTCGTGGAGCGCGCAGTGACGCGGCGGGCGGTCGCGGTCGTCGCGTCGACGCGCGCCGCCTCCGGCGTGTACGAGGACCGCACGGGGCCGGCGCTGCTCGCCTGGTTCGAGAGCCGGGGCTGGGAGGGGCGCGTGGTCGTGGTCGCCGACGGCGACGCGGTCGGCGAGGCGATCTCGGACGCGATCGGAGCGGGAGTCGACATCGTGGTCACGACCGGAGGCACGGGGGTCGCCCCGAGCGACGTCACACCCGAGCAGACCGCGCCGCTGATCGAGCGCGAGCTGCCCGGTCTCGCCGAGGCGATCCGCGCCCGGGGAGCCGCGCACGTCCCCACGGCGATCCTCAGCCGCGGCACGGCGGGAGTCGCGGGCACGAGCGTCGTCGTCAATCTGCCCGGCTCGCCCGGCGGTGTCCGCGACGGCATCGGCGTGCTCGACCCGGTCATCGGCCACCTGCTCGACCAGCTCGGAGGCGGCGATCATGCCCGCTGAGGCCGTCGCGCTCGCGCGCATCGCCCACGAGACCGTCACGGTCGACGAGTGCGAGCACGCCGTCGACTCCCCCGAGCACGGCGCGGTGGTCACCTTCGCCGGCATCGTCCGCGATCACGACGAGGGTCGCGGTGTGCTGCGCCTGCACTACGAGGCGCATCCGGAGGCGTCGGCGGCGCTGCTCGCGTCGGCGCAGCGGATCGCGGAGCGCTTCCCCGACGTGCGGATCGCGGCGGTGCACCGGGTCGGCGACCTGGTCGTCGGCGACCTGGCCCTGGCGTGCGCGGTCGCGTCCGCCCACCGGGCCGCGGCCTTCGAGGCGTGCGCGGCCCTGGTCGACGACATCAAGGCGTCCGTGCCGATCTGGAAGGAGCAGTCGTTCGTGGACGGCAGCTCGGAGTGGGTCGCGTCGCTCGGCTGAGCCGACTGGCGGATCCGCCAAGGCGGTACCGCGCGCGGACTCGGCGGGACAGCGCGGGGTAACACGGGTGTCACACGTCTGAGGTTGACTGGACGGGCCCGCATCCGGCGGGCGCGGTCGAGAGGTGCGGCATGGACCTGAACACGATCCAGCGCGTCCGCGTCGTGCGCGACCGCGCCGATCTCGCGGCGATGGGGCCGCGCACCGCGGTCATCGGAGGCGGCTCCTGGGTCTTCTCCCTCCCCCACGATCACCTCGACGAGCTCCTCGACCTGCAGGGCTTCGGCTGGGAGCCGCTCCGCGCGACTCCCGAGGGCCTGTCGGTCGCCGCGACCTGCACCTTCACCGAGCTGGCCGCCGTGCCCGATCGCGGTCCGCTGTTCTTCCAGTGCTGCACGGCGCTTCTCGGCTCGTTCAAGATCTGGAACACGGCGACGGTCGGCGGCAACATCGCCAACGCCCTGCCCGCGGGGCCGATGATCGGCCTCGCCGCGGCCCTCGACGCCGAGGCGCTGATCTGGCGGGCCGACGGCTCCGACGCGCTGGTCCCCGTCGGCGAGCTGGTCACCGGGAACATGACGACGACGCTCGGGCACGGCGACGTGATCCGCTCGATCGAGTTCCCCGCTCGGGCCCTCGAGGCGCGCACCGCGTTCCGGAAGATCGCCCTGTCGCCGCTCGGGCGCAGCGGCGCCGTCGTCATCGGTCGGCTCGACCTCGACGGGGCGTTCCTCCTCTGCGTGACCGGTGCGACCGTGCGGCCCGAGGTGCTGCGGTTCGCCGCGATCCCCTCGGCCGACGAGCTCGCCGCGGGCGTCGACGCGATCGCGACCTGGTTCACGGATCCGCACGGCGCCGCCGACTGGCGGCACGCCGTCGTGCGGGTGCTGGCCGACGAGATCCGGCACGAGCTCGGAGGGAGCGGCGCATGAGGTTCACCGTCAACGGCGAGGCGGTCGACGCGACCCCGCAGCCCGGCCAGGTGCTGCGGACGCTGCTCCGCGACCACGAGCACTTCGAGGTCAAGAAGGGCTGCGACGCGGGCGACTGCGGCGCCTGCTCGGTGCTCGTCGACGGCACACCGTTCCACTCCTGCATCTACCCCGCCCACCGGGTCGAGGGCCGCGAGGTCACGACCGCCGCCGGGCTCGGCACCGCCCAGGAGCCGAGCGCCGTCCAGCAGGCGTTCGTCGATCTCGGCGCGTTCCAGTGCGGCTTCTGCACGGCGGGCATGGTCGTGACGGCCACGGCGATCGAGGGGGCGCGTGCTGAAGACGTGCCGCGCCTGATGAAGGGCAACCTCTGCCGCTGCACGGGCTACCGCGCCATCCGCGAGGCGGTGACCGGTGGGCACTCCTGCGGAGACTCCTGCGAGCACCCGAGCGGTCTCAGCCCCGTGCGCCGCACCGGCCGCCCGACCGCCGACGAGTCCCGCGTCGGCCGCTCCCTCGGCGCCCCCGCCGGGCGCCGGATCGTCTCGGGAGGCGAGCCCTACACGCTCGACGTCGCGGTGCCCGGGCTCCTGCACCTCAAGGTGCTGCAGAGCCCGCACGCCCACGCGCGCATCGTGTCGATGGACACCCGCGCGGCCGCCGCCATCCCCGGCGTGATCGCGGTGCTGACCGCCTCCGACGTGCCCGATCTGCTCTACTCGACCGCCCGTCACGAGTCGCGGCTCGACGACCCCGACGACACGCGGATGCTCGACACCGTCGTGCGGTTTCGCGGGCAGCGCGTCGCCGTCGTCGTGGCGGAGTCGGTCGCGCAGGCCGAGATCGCCTGCCGCGCGATCGAGGTCGAGTACGAGGTGCTGCCGGCCGTCTTCGACCCCGAGGAGGCGCGCTCGCCGGGCGCGCCCCTCCTGCACGGCGAGAAGGACCCGATCGCCTCGCGCATCGCGAAGCCCGGCTCGAACGTGGTGGCCGAGCTGCACGGCGAGTACGGCGACGTCGCGCAGGGTCTCGCCGAGGCCGACGTGGTCGTCGAGGGTCGCTGGCAGACCTCCCGCGTCGCTCACACGGCGCTCGAGACGCACGGCACGATCGGCTGGCTCGAGGGCGACGAGCTGGTGCTGCGCACCTCGACGCAGGTGCCCTTCCTCGTCCGCGACGAGATCGCTCGGATCTTCGACCGGGCGCCCGAGAGCGTCCGCGTCTTCACCGCGCGGGTCGGCGGCGGGTTCGGCGGCAAGCAGGAGATCCTCACCGAGGACGTCGTCGCCCTGGCCGTGCTCGCGACCGGGCGGCCCGTGCAGTACGAGTTCACCCGCACCGACGAGTTCACGATGGCGCCGTGCCGTCACCCGATGCGGGTCGACGTGCGGCTGGGCGCCACCCGCGACGGACGCCTGACGGCGATGACGGTCGACGTGCTGTCCGACACCGGCGCCTACGGCAACCACGGGCCCGGCGTGATGTTCCACGGCACCTCGGAGTCGGTCGCGACCTACAACGCGCCCCACAAGCGCGTCGACGCCCAGGCCGTCAACACGAACAACCTGCCCTCCGGCGCCTTCCGCGGCTACGGGCTCGGGCAGGTGATCTTCGGCATCGAGTCGGCGATGGACCAGCTCGCCGTCGAGCTGGGCATCGATCCGTTCGAGCTGCGCCGGATCAACGCGGTCCGCCCCGGCGATCCGCTCGTCGTGACGCACGTGGAGGGCGACGACATCGGCTTCGCCTCGTACGGGCTCGACCAGTGCCTCGACCTGACCGAGGCGGCGCTCGTGCGCGGCCGGGCGGACGCCGTCCCCGAGGGGCCCGACTGGCGGATCGGCGAGGGCATGGCGGTGGCGATGATCGCCACGATCCCCCCGCGCGGTCACTTCTCGGAGGCGACGGTCGCGGTCGACGCCGACGGTCTCCTCACGATCGGGGTCGGCACCGCCGAGTTCGGCAACGGGACGACCACCGTGCACACCCAGCTCGTCGCGAGCGCGTTCGGCGCCTCGGCCGACCGGGTGCGCATCCGGCAGTCCGACACCGCCGCCGCTCGCTACGACACGGGCGCCTTCGGCAGCGCGGGCACCGTGGTCGCCGGCAAGGCGGTCTACGGAGCGGCGGTGCGGCTCCTCGCCGATCTCCGCTCGCTCGCGAAGCGGATCACCGGGATCGAGGGCGGCGAGTTCGAGCCCGACGACGAGGGCCTGCTCGCGACGGACGGCACACGGGTCACCTTCGACGAGCTGGCGCGCGCCGCCGGTGGACCGATCACCGCGACGGGAACCGAGGACGGCGCCCAGCGCTCCCTCGCGTTCAACGTGCAGGGCTTCCGCGTGGCTGTGCGGGAGTCGACCGGCGAGGTCCGCATCCTGCAGTCGGTGCAGGCCGCGGATGCGGGCTTCGTCATCAACCCGGAGCAGTGCCGGGGCCAGGTCGAGGGCGGAGTCGCGCAGGCGATCGGCTCGGCGCTCTACGAGGAGGTCATCCTCGACGGCGCGGGGACGGTCACGACCGCGATCCTCCGGAACTACCACATCCCGCAGATGGCCGACCTGCCGACGACCGAGGTCCTCTTCGCCGACACGGCCGACGACCTCGGTCCGTTCGGCGCCAAGTCGATGAGCGAGGCGCCCTACAACCCGGTCGCCCCGGCCCTCGCCAACGCCGTCCGCGACGCCATCGGCGTGCGCCCCCACGAGCTGCCGCTGTCGCGCGACCGCGTGTGGCGGATCCTGCACCCCGACGCGGCCCCCGTCCGCACCGTCGCGGCGGAGGCCCCGCAGGGCTGAGCGGGAAGTCAGCGTCGGTAGCGCCCCATGCTGGTCGAGTAGCCCCGCAGGGTCGTATCGAGACCCACGAGCGTCAACAGATCGGGCCTCGGAACCGGACTCCTGAAGCTGGTGGATCTCGATACGCCCGCTGCGCGGGCTACTCGATCAGCATGCCTGGGCTGAATGCGCCCGCTCCGCGGGCTACTCGATCAGCGAGGGGGGACTCACACCCGCGACGCGAGCTCCGCGCTCGCGCGGGCGACCTCGCGGGCGATCGCGTCCTCGTCGGCGTTGACGAGGCGACCCTCCGTCACGGTGGGCCGCCCGTTGACGAGCAGCAGTGTCAGCGGAGGCTGCGACCCGAGCGCGAGCGCCGCGACGGGATCCGCGATGCCCGCGTGCTCGATCCCGTCGACCTTCCAGAGCGCGAGATCCGCCAGCTTGCCGACCTCGATCGAGCCGATCTCGTCCTGACGGCCGAGCACTCGCGCGCCTCCGATCGTCGCGACCGAGAGCGCCTGACGAGCGCTCATCCGGTCGGCCCCGGCGCGCAGCCGGTTCATCAGGACCGCCTCGCGGATCTCGATGCCGAGCTGCCCCGACTCGTTCGAGGCCGAGCCGTCGACCCCGAGCCCCACCGGGACCCCGGCCGCCAGCAGCTGCGGGACGGGCGCGATGCCCGCGGCGAGCCGGCCGTTCGAGGACGGGCAGTGCGCGACTCCGGTGCCCGTGGCCGCGAACTTCGCGATCGCGTCGTCGTCGAGGTGCACGCAGTGCGCCATCCAGACGTCGTCGCCGAGCCAGCCGAGCGACTCGAGGTAGTCGGTGGGCGACATGCCGAACGCCTCGCGCGTGTAGGCGTCCTCCTCGATCGTCTCGGAGCCGTGGGTGTGCAGGCGCACGCCGAGCTGCCGGGCGAGCACCGCCGACTCGCGGAGCAGATCCGGAGTGACCGAGAACGGCGAGCACGGCGCGATCGCGACCCGCACCATCGAGTCGAACGAGTCGTCGTGGTAGCGCTCGACGGCGGCGCCGCTCGCTTCCAGGGCCGCCGCGGTCGTCTCGACGGCGAAGTCCGGCGGCAGGCCGCCCTGCGACTCGCCGAGGTCCATCGAGCCGCGGGTCGCGTGCAGGCGGAGCCCCAGCGTCGAGGCCGCATCGACGATCCCGCCGACGATGTCGCCCGATCCGCGCGGGAACACGTAGTGGTGGTCGCCGACCGTCGTGCATCCGGAGCGGGCGAGGACGCCCATCGCACCCAGCGACGCCGAGCGGGTCAGGTCGGCGTCGATCCGCGACCAGGCGGGGTACAGCGCGACGAGCCAGTCGAAGAGGATCGAGTCCTGCGCCCAGCCGCGGGTGAGCCACTGGTAGAGGTGGTGGTGCGTGTTGATCAATCCCGGCGTGAGGAGGTGACCGCGGCCGTCGACGCGGGTGATCGAGACCGGCTCCTGCGCGGGCAGTCCGGTCGGCGCGCGGCCGTCGAGCGCCCAGGCGGGAGGAGCACCCGCGCCGACCGCGGTGATCCTGCGGTCGTCGACCACGACGTGCCCGCCCGCGTGCTCGGTGCCCGCCGCATCGACGGTGGCGACGTGGGCTCCGGTGATGATGTGGCGCTGCATCCCCCGAGCTTGCCACCGCCGTGTTTCCCGTCGGTTTCGACGCGACCCCCGATCCGCCTCAGCGAGCCGCGTGGATGGGCCCGGGGAGGCCGGCGAGCGGGGAGCCGGAGGCGCCCGAGCGAACCGCGAGCACCTCGGCGAGGATCGAGACGGCCGTCTCCTCCGGGGTGGACGCGCCGATGTCGAGGCCGATCGGCGAGTGCAGGCGGGACAGCGCCTCCTCGGCGACCCCCGCCTCCCGCAGCAGCCCGAGCCGGCGCTCGTGCGTGCGCCGCGACCCCATCGCGCCGACGTAGGCGACCGGCAGGGTCAGCGCCAGCTCGAGCAGCGGGACGTCGAACTTCTCGTCGTGGGTGAGCACCGCGATCACGGTGCGCGCGTCGACCGCGGTGGCGGCGAGGTAGTCGGAGGGCCACTCCACGATCACCTCGTCGGCGGCGGGGAAGCGCTCGGCGGTCGCGAAGACCGGCCGGGCGTCGCAGACCGTCACGCGGTAGCCGAGCAGAGCGCCCGCGGCGCAGAGGGCGGCGGAGAAGTCGACGGCGCCGAAGACCAGCAGGCGCGGCTTCTCGGCGTGCACGATGTAGGTCACCTCGAGCTCGGTGCCCTGGCAGTCGATCTCGACGCTCTCGGAGCGACCGGACAGCATCCGCGCCGAGCGCTCGGCCAGGATCCGGTGCACCGCGTCCTCATCGAGGTGCGGCCCGACCACGTCCTGCGCGCGGGTCGCGCCGGTGATCACCAGCCCGACGAGCTCCTGGGGACCGCCGACGATCATCGCCAGCCCGGCCGGTCGGCCCGCCCGGGCGGCGCGGAGCTCGGCGAGCACCGCACCCGAGGAGGCGTCGACGGCGTGCCCGAGCACCCGCAGCTGCCCACCGCACGAGAGCCCGGCCGCGAAGGCCGCCTCGTCGTCGAAGCCGAAGTGCTCGGAGGCGCTGCCGCCCGTGCCGAGCACCTCCTGAGCGAGGGCATAGGCCTGCGCCTCGACGCAGCCCCCCGAGATCGAGCCGATCGCCGCGCCCGCCGCGTCGACCGCCATCGACGAGCCGAGAGCGCGGGGCGCGGATCCGAAGACGTGGGTGACCGTGACGACCGCGAGGCGCTCGCCGGCCTCGACGCGCTCGAGGATCGGCACGGCGAGTTCGAGCACGGCGACCTCCTCGGTGCGGGTGGGAGGCGTCGCTGCCGGGGGCGCGGGCGAGCCGCCGAGGGGCGCTCACACGCAGGAAACATGCCGAGTATAGGGTCGATCCATGCCTTCCGACGCTCCCTCGCTCGACCTCGTGATCCGCTCCTCCGCTGTGCTGACCGAGCACGGCTGGCAGTCGGGCAGCGTCGCGATCGCCGAGGGACTGATCGTCGCCGTGGGCGCCGTCGACGCCCCGTGGCGGACGGCCGAGGAGGTCGTGCTGCCCGAGGGACAGGTGCTGATCCCGGGCGCGGTCGACACCCACGTGCACGTCAACGAGCCGGGCCGCACCGAGTGGGAGGGGTTCGCCTCGGCCACCAGGGCCGCCGCGGCAGGAGGCGTCACCACGATCATCGACATGCCGCTGAACTCGATTCCGCCGACGACCACCGTCGCGGGTCTCGAGGCCAAGCGCGCCGCCGCCGGCCCGCAGGCGCTGGTCGACGTCGGCTTCTGGGGCGGAGCGATCCCCGAGAACCTGGGCACCCTCCGCGAACTGCACGAGGCCGGGGTCTTCGGCTTCAAGTGCTTCCTCTCGCCGAGCGGGGTCGACGAGTTCCCGCACCTCAGCACCGACCAGCTGTTCGCGGCGATGCGCGAGATCGCCGCCTTCGACGGCCTGCTGATCGTGCACGCCGAGGACCCGGCCGAGCTCGAGTCGAGCGCCAACGACGGAGGCACCTCCTACGGCGCGTTCGTGGAGTCGCGGCCGCCCGCGTCCGAGAAGAGCGCGATCCTGCACGTGATCGAGGCGGTCCGCGAGACCGGCGGACGCGCGCACATCCTGCACCTCTCCTCCGCCGACGCGCTGCCGCTGCTGCGCGAGGCGAAGGCCGAGGGGCTGCGGATCACCGCGGAGACCTGCCCGCACTACCTCACCTTCGACGCCGGATCGATCCCCGACGGCGCCACCGAGTTCAAGTGCTGCCCGCCCATCCGCGACGAGCGCAACCGCGAGCTGCTCTGGAAGGGGCTGCTCGACGGCACGATCGACATCATCGCCTCCGACCACTCCCCCGCCACCGCCGAGCTGAAGTTCGCGCACGACGGCGACTTCGGTCTCGCCTGGGGCGGCATCTCGGGGCTCGAGCTGAGCTTCCGCGCGATCTGGACGGGGGCGCACGAGCGCGGGATCCCGCTCGAGCAGGTCGTCGCCTGGATGTCGACCGGCACCGCCGCCTTCGCCGGGCTCGGGCAGAAGGGGCTGCTGCGGGCGGGAGCCGACGCCGACCTCGTCGCCTTCGACCCCGCCGCCCAGGCGCGCGTCGACGTCGGCGCGCTCGCCCACAAGAACAAGGTGTCCGCGTACGACGGCCGCGTGCTCCGCGGTGCCGTCGCCGCCACGTGGGTCGGCGGAGTCGCGGTGACCGCGTCGACCGCGGCACCCGTCGGCCGCCTCCTCGACCGCCCCGCCCTCTGATCCGCCCTCGCGAGTCTCTGCTCGGGCGCAGGGCGCTGCGTGCTCGTCGCAGACGAAGCGGCCTCTCGCGGGGCGTGTTCCGGGCACGTTTCGAGCGTGTGAACTCACGCGGTTCGAGGCGCTCCGGCGGGCGGATCGCACAAGACTGGCGGGGCAGCGACGGCGGATTCAGCGCATCGGGAGGCGCGGACCCCGTGCCCGCCGCGGCATCCTGACAGACGGGCGCGCGGCGCCCACCACCACCCGGACAGGAGCGGACATGTCGATCATCCTCGGAGACCACCAGTACGGGAAGGCCGAGAACCGCGTCGTCCGGATCTACCGCGACAGCCCGCGACACGAGATCCACGACGTCAACGTGTCGACCGCCCTCCGCGGCGACTTCGAGGCGGCGCACCTCGAGGGCGACCAGTCGGCCGTCCTGCCGACGGACACGCAGAAGCAGACCGCCTACTCCTTCGCGAAGGAGAAGGGCCTGCGCTCGATCGAGGCCTACGGTCTCGAGCTCGCCCGGCACTTCGTCGACGGCTACGCGCCCGTGCACGGAGCCCGCATCGAGATCGAGGAGTTCGCGTGGGAGCGGGTCGTCGTCGACGGCGAGGAGCACGACCACACCTGGGTCCGCAAGGGCCAGGAGGTGCGCATCGCCTCGGTCACCGTCGAGGGCTCGGGCGACGAGCAGCAGGTGTGGGTCACCGGCGGCTTCAAGGATCTGACGATCCTCAAGTCGACCGGCTCCGAGTTCCACGGCTTCCTCACCGACCCCTACACCGTGCTCCAGCCGACGAACGATCGGGTGATGGCCACCTCCCTGGTCGCGAAGTGGCGCTTCGCCCTGACCGGGGAAGAGCTCGCCTCGACCGACTGGGAGGGTGTCTACGCCGGCATCAAGGCGCTGATGATCAGCCGCTTCGCGACCGTGCACTCGCTCGCCCTGCAGCAGACGCTGTTCGAGATGGGCAAGGCGGTACTGGAGGAGTACCCGCAGATCGTCGAGATCCGCCTGTCGGCGCCGAACAAGCACCACTTCCTCTACGACCTGTCGCCGTTCGGAGTCTCGAACGACAACGAGGTCTTCCACGCCGACGACCGCCCCTACGGCCTGATCCAGGCGAGCGTCACCCGCGACGACGCGCCCGACGCAGGCCCGGCCTGGTACGCCTACACGGGTCTGGTGTGAGCCGAGGCGTCCACCGCGGCCACGTCCTGCACCTCGCGGGGCGGCCCTCGCTCTCGGAGGCGGAGGCGGCGCTGGTGTCGATCCCGGACGGCGCCCTCGTCGTGGACGACGCCGGCACGATCGCCTGGGTGGGCGCGCACCGCTCGCTGCCGCGCGAGTACGGCGACTGGCCGGTGACGGGCGACGCGTCCGCGTTCCTCCTGCCCGGCTTCGTCGACACGCACGTGCACTTCCCGCAGACCTGGACGACCGACGCTTTCGGCGGCGGCCAGCTGCTCGAGTGGCTCGACACCGCGGTGTTCCCGGCGGAGGCGCGCCTCGCCGACGAGAACGTCGCCGCCCGCATCGCCCGCGCCTTCACGCGTCGACGGGTGCAGGCCGGGACGACGGCGGCGATGGTCTTCGGCTCGGCGTTCCCGCACGCGCAGGACGCGCTGTTCGAGGCCAGCCTGGCGGCGGGGCTGCGCACGGTCTCGGGGCGCGGCATCCAGACCGTCGGTCCCGCCTCCGCCGCACCGCTGCTCACCACCGAGAAGGAGGCGCTCGCGCTCGTCGCCGACGAGATCGAGCGCTGGCACGCGGTCGACACCCAGGACGCCGCGACGGCGCTCCTCCAGGTCGCGATCGTGCCGCGCTTCTCGCTCTCGGTCACCCCGACCACACTCGCCGGGCTCGGCGAGCTGTACGACTCCGTCCGCAGCCGCGGCGTGTACGTGCACAGCCACCTCAACGAGAACGACCGGCCGGGCGACGGCGAGATAGCCGCGGTGCGCGAGCTCTACGGCACGAAGAGCTATCTCGACACGTACGACGGGCTGTTCCTGCCCGGCTCCGCGCGGGGCGGCTCCTCACTCCTCGGCCGGCGCACGATCCTCGCGCACGCGGTGCACTGCCAGGACGACGAGCTGCACCGGATGGCCGAGACCGGCACCTCGATCGCGCACTGCCCGACGTCGCAGCAGTTCCTCGGCTCGGGGACGATGCCCTGGCGGCGGACCGTCGCCTCCGGAGTGACCGTCGCGCTCGGCAGCGACGTCGGGGCCGGCGACGAGTGGCTTCTGTCGCGGGTGGCGAACGACACGTTCAAGGTGCACCTGTCCGAGGCGGGCGACGCGGCGGTCGCGCTGCACCCGGCCGAGCTGCTGTTCACGGCGACGCTGGCGGGCGCGCGCGCCCTCGACATGGAGGAGCGCTTCGGCAACTTCGACCTCGGCAAGGACGCGGACTTCGTCCGCATCGAGCCGGACCGCTGGGAGCCGCTGGCCGAGGTGCTCGCCCACGGCGTGCGGGCCGACGACGAGGCGCGGGCGACGGCGCAGCTGCTGTTCGCGCTGCTGATGGGGCTGCGCGAGCCGGCGATCGCGGCGGTGCACGTGCGGGGGCGGCGGGTCGCGGCTCCGGAGTAGCGGGGCGTGCGGTCTGCAGGCGCCACCGCCACCCGTCCTCCGCCGGATTCGCCGCAGCCCTGGGCTCACCGTCTCGCGCCCGCTACCGTCGGGGCATGCGCATCGCCCCCGCGTCCGTCCTCGCTGCCGCACTGCTCGCCGTCGGGCTCACCGGGTGTGCGACCGCGGCGCCGAGCGGAGCAGCACAGCCGGCCTCCTCCGCGCCGACTCCCGGCCAGTGGGTCGGTGCCGCCGTCGACGTCTGGTTCGAGAACGACTCCGCTCGGATCTGCGGCCACGACATCGATCCCGGATTCACCATGGGCCTCCCGCCCTGCGATGAAGGACTCGCCGTCACCGGCATCACCGCAGCCGACCTCCGCGCTCGGCTGATGGCACAGGGCATGACCGTCCGCACCGAGGACGGCGTCGACGTCGTCCCCGCCTTCGTCGTCGGCACCCTCTCCGGCCGGATGTTCCAGCTCGAGAGCCTCGACTACGAACGGTACGCACCGTCCACCTCGACTCCGACGCCGGATCCGGCTCCGAGCTTCGCGACCGACGAGGAGAAGCTCGCGTACATGAGCGCGCAGCCCTTCCCCCAGCCGGCGGGCTGCACCGCGCCCGCGGGCGGCTGGAAGTCGATGTCGGCGCTCGGCACCGGAGCCGCGGCCGAGTACCAGCGCGCGCACCCCGACGTGCTCCTCGGCAACGGCCAGACCTTCGTCGCCGATGACACCGCGATCGTTCTCCTCGCCGTCGCCGCCGATGCCGATCCGGAGCAGGTCGCCGCCGATCTCGCCGGCGCCTTCCCCGACGCGCTGTGCGTCCGGCAGTCCGCGCTCACCGCCGCCGACCTGCGCGAGGTCGAGGACGATCCGGCCTTCGCCCCCTCCGACACCGTCCTCTCCTCGGGCCTCTGGCAGCCGACCGACGGCTTCAGCGACGATCCCGAGCCGGTCTTCACCGTCCTCACGACCGTGCTGACCGACGAGCTGGTCGACCGCGCGGCGGAGTACCCGGACGGTCTCGTCGACCTCGTCCCCTGGTTCGAGCCCGTCACCGCCCGCTAGCGCAGCTGGAGCGCCAAGAAGAGGTCCGCGCGGTCCGAGGTGTCCGACAGGTCGCGCTGCGTGAGCTCCTCGACCCGCGCGATGCGGTAGCGGACCGTGTTGAGGTGCAGGTGCGTCTGCTCCGCGGTGCGCACCCACGAGCCTCCGCACTCGAGGAACGCCGCGAGCGTGGCGACGAGCTGCGAGTTGTAGCGCGCGTCGTGCTCGACGAGCCGGCCCAGCACGAGCTCGATGAAGACGGTGCGCAGGTGGTCGGGCACCGCGGTCAGCAGCTGCACGGCCGAGGTGACCTCGCCCGAGTCGCTGATGCGCACGGCCGAGGTGTCCCCCGGCGCCCCCGGCAGCAGCATGCCGTAGCGCGCCGAGCGCAGCGCCCCGCCGAGAGCCGATGACGCCGTCGCCGCACTCGTGCCGACCCGGAGGACCGGCCCGTCGAGCCCGGCACCCGCGCGCCGCAGCGCCGAGGTGACGACGGCGAGCGGATCCGCTCCGATCGGGATCTCGCTCGAGCCGTCGATCGGCACGATCGCCACGACGCAGCCCTGGGCGTCCCGCCCGACGACGGCGCGGCCGAGGTGCGAGGCGGCGTCGGTCAGCAGCCAGCGCGCGAGATCGGAGGAGGCGTCCTCCTCGAATCCCGCCGCCACCACCGCGCAGCGACCCGCGCCCGCGAGTCCGAGCTGTCGGAGGTAGACGGCCGTCTCGGGCTGCTCGCTGTCCTCCTCGATCAGCTCGAGCAGGCGGTCGGCGAGGGCGGAGTCGGCGAGCATCGCGGAGTCGCGCTGCAACCGGTAGAGGCCGACCACGCCGGTCAGCTCGGTCACCGCATCGAGCAGCGAGGGGTGCCACTCGTTCCAGTCGCCGGCGACGACGACGAACCACGACGTCGCCCGGTGCTCGTCGGCTCCGGCGACGACGAAGACCGAGAGCACGCCGCCGTGGGCGTCGGGTACGGTCACCGGGTTCCGGCGCGCGGTGAGACCGGCGCGCACGACGCGCTCGATCTCGGTCAGGCCGAGCGGCTCGGCGGAGGCGGCGAGGCGGCCGGTCGCGGTCAGCACGCGCACGGGGCGGCCGAGCTCGGTCGAGGTGCGGGTGATCAGCTCGTCGAGCAGCTGCCCCCGGTAGACCTCGGTGAGCAGCTCCCGCTGGCGCGCGAGGCCCGCGGTCAGCCGCGCGACGCGGTCACCGGCGAGCGTGTTCGAGAGGTGCGCGGTGATCGAGGCGAACGACACGTCGGCCGGCACCGCGAACAGCGCGACTCCGTGCGCGCGGCAGGCGGCGATCACGTCGTCGGGCACGAAGCCGTAGAGGCCCTCGCCGGCCAGCAGCGCGACGGCGCCCGAGGCCGCGACGGCCGAGACGAAGGTCTCGCTGTCCTCCGGGGTCCGGCGCCAGACCAGGCCGGTGAGCACGAGCTGGTCGCGCGCGAGGTAGCGCCGCGGATCGAGCAGATCGGTCGTGAACGTCCAGTTGACCGGTCGCGCGAGCGCCTCCGGGGTGGTGTAGACGGCGCGGATCCGGAGCTGGGGGGCGTCGAGGACGTCCTGGAGCTGCACGCTCAGCTCCCCCGGTACGTCGAGTAGGCGAACGGGCTGAGCAGCAGCGGGATGTGGAAGTGCGCCTCGACGTCGTCGAGCCGGAACGCGACCACGACCTCCGGGTAGAACGCGTCGGCACCGAAGTAGGCCCCGGTGTCGAACACGACGCGGTAGACGCCCGCGGGAAGCGCCTCCGGGCCGAAGACCCCGACCCGACCGTCGGCGTCGGTCCGCGCCGTGGCGACGGGCGACCAGCCGGAGTCGGTGCGCGCCTCGAGCGCGACCGGCACTCCGCTCGCGGGGCGGCCGAGCACGGCGTCGAGCACGTGCGTCGTGACGTGGCTGGCGTGCGCGCTCACGGGCGCACCTCCGCCACGATCGCGCCGGTCTCCGGGCCGAGCGCCCTGACCCGCAGCACGGTGATCTCGCGCAGCTGGTCGGCGACGATCCCGCGCTCCGTCTCGTCGTCGAGGCCGAGTCGGCGCTCGAGCTCGGCGACGATCTCGGCGCGGTCGCGGCCGGCGGCGCGGATGAGGAAGACGCGGTCGAAGCGCTCCTCGTAGGCCCGGTTGCCCGCCAGCAGACGCTCGGCGAGCACCTCGTCACTCGAGCGGCTCGACGCCTGCTCGGCGGCGGCGAACTCGGAGGAGCGCCCGGCGCCGGCGTGCTTCTCTCCGATCCTGGGGTGGTCGGCGAGTGCGGCCTCGATCTCCTCGGCGGTGAGCGAGCGCGCGACGCGGTCGGCGGCGGCCGCGAGGGCGTCGGTCGAGGCGTACGGGGCGCCGTCGGCGACCTCGTCGACCCAGCGGGGAACGGCGAGGCAGGCGGTCAGGGCATCGCGGAGGACGTCGGGTGCGGTCATGGGGTCTCCTCGTCGAACGGCGGGTGGGGCACGATGGGCGGATGGATGCGGCTGCGGTGACCGGGATCGTCCTCGCCGCGGGGGCGGGACTCCGCGCGGGCGGGCCGAAGGCCCTGCGGCGGACGGCGGACGGGGTGCCGTGGCTGGAGCACGCGGTGCGCCGCCTCGAGGCGGTCGGCTGCGCGCGGGTGGTCGTGGTCCTCGGCGCGGGGGCGGAGGAGGCCTGGCCGCTCGTCCCGGCCGGCGCCGAGATCGTCGTGGCGACCGAGTGGGCCGAGGGGCTGTCCGCCTCGCTGCGCGTCGGGCTCGCCGCCGCGGACGGCGACGCGGCCCTGGTGACGCTCGTGGATCTGCCGGACGAGCCCGCCGCGGTCGGTGCGCGCCTGCTCGAGCGGGCGACGGACGGGCCCGACACTCTCGCCCGCGCGGTCTACGGCGGCCGCCCCGGTCATCCGGTGCTGCTCGGCGCGGCGCACTGGCCGGCGATCGCGGAGGGGGCGACAGGTGACAGCGGCGCGCGCGACGTGCTGCGCTCGAGGGGAGCGCAGGAGGTCGAGTGCGGCGATCTCGCCTCGGGACTCGACGACGACGGGCCCGCTCACCGCAGCTCCCCCGCCTCGAGCGCCGCGCGCAGCGCGCGCCAGGCGAGTGTCGCGCAGACCGAGCGCACCGGATTGCCCGCCACCGCGAGCAGCGCCGACTCCTGACCGGAACCGGCCTCGGCCTCCCGTCGCTCCATCGAGGCGAGGAAGCTCTCGATCCGCCCTCGGATCTCTGAGGCGCTGCGCCCGTCGAGCTCGTCGGCCATCAGCGACGCCGAGCCCTGCGAGACCTCGCAGCCGCGCCCGCTCCAGGCGACACCGACCGCCGACGGCGTGCCGGTGACCCGCACCTCGAGCCGGTCGCCGCAGGTCGGCGTGATCAGCTCGGCGCGCCCGACGACGGCGGCCGACGAGTCGGACCGGCCCACGGGGTGGCGCGCGTGATCGCGGATGAGCTCGGCGGCAGCGCTCACGCGCGGTCCTCGATCTCGGACAGCTCCGAGTAGACCGTGCTGATCCCGGCGATGCGCTCCCGGGAGTCGCGGGGCGAGGCGCCGAGCACTCCGGAGGCGAGCAGGGCGGCCGCGCTCATCGCCGCCGCGTAGCTGTCGAAGGCGGCGTCGCTGTCGACGGGGCACTCGAGCCAGACCGAGACCCGCTCGGCGAAGCGCCGGGCCTGCGGGTCGGCGAGGAGGATCACGGGGACGCCGTGCGCGGCGAGGACGTCGACGAGGGCCGAGAACGAGGCGGGGCGGCGCCGGAACCCGACCAGCACGACCACGTCGTGCGCCCCCAGACCGGCCAGCTCCTCGCCGAGCGACTGCCCGGGCTGCGGCGCGATCCTGACCCGGTCGCGCGCCTGCGCCAGCTGCTGCCGCAGGTGCAGGGCCACCGGGTAGCTGTTGCGCATCCCGACGACCACCACCTCCCGAGCGTCGGCGAGCAGCGTCACCGCCGCCTCGAGCCGGCCGCTCGAGAGGGTCGTCGCCAGACGCAGGAGGTTCGCGCGCTCGCTGTCGAGGTGGGCCGCGAGGGCGTCGCCCGGCCCGCCGGCGGAGGCGGGGCCGACCGGGACGCCCGAGCTGCGGAGTGCTCGGGCGTGCTCGCGCACCTCCTGCGAGCTGGTGAAGCCGAGGCGCCGGAACAGCCGCGAGACCGTCGCCTTCGAGACACCGCTGTTCTGCGCGAGCTCGGTGGCGGTGTAGATCGCGAGATCGCCGAGGTGATCGAGGATGAAGTCGGCCGCGCGCTGCTCCTGCCGGGACAGGGAGGCGTAGCTCGCGTCGATCCGGTGCCCGATCGAGGGTGCCTCGGCCACGGTCACGCCCGCGACGCCCGGGCGTCGGCGAAGGCGTGCACCGCCGACTCGAACGCGTCGAGAGCAGTCGCGACATCGGTCACGGTCACGTTCTCGTCGGGGTGGTGGCTCACTCCGCCCTCGCAGCGGACGAAGAGCATCGCGTAGTCGGTGAGATCGGCGATCGCCATCGCGTCGTGCCCGGCCTTCGAGAAGAGCACCATCGGCTCCGCGTCGCCGGTCGAGCGGATGCCCTGCCGCACGACGTCCTGCAGCCACTCGGCCGCGACCACGGCCGGGGCCTCGTGGGTCTCCTCGATGGTGAGCGCGAGGCGGCGACGGCGGGCCGACTCCGACATCGCGTGCTGGATCTCGTCCCAGACGCGATCGCGGACATCGTCGAACTCGGCGCGCAGATCGAGGCTGAACTCGACCCGGCCGGGGATCACGTTGACCGCGCCCGGGAACGCCTCGAGCCTGCCCACGGTGGCGATGCAGCCGTGCTCGCGGGCGATGCGCTCGACGGCGAGCACCGCCTCGGCGGCTCCCGTCAGCGCGTCGCGGCGGCGGTCGAACGGCACTCCCCCGGCGTGGCCGGCCTTGCCGGTCAGCGTCAGCGCGAAGCGGCGCGCTCCAGCGATCGAGGAGACGACTCCGAGAGCGCGGTCGGCCTCCTCGAGGTACGGCCCCTGCTCGATGTGGGCCTCGAGGTAGGCGAGCACGTCGTCGGAGTCGCGCGCCGCGGTGCTGATCCGAGAAGGGTCGAGCCCGAACTCGTGGAACGCCTCGACGAGGGTCGTGCCGTGCGCGTCCTCGAGCTCCCACCAGTGCTCGTCCCAGGTGCCCGCGACAGCGCGCGAGCCGAGCAGGGCTGTGCCGAAGCGGGTGCCCTCCTCGTCGCCGAACGCGACGACCTCGATCGCGAAGGGCAGTCGGGTGCCCGCGGCGTTCAGCCTCGAGACGACGGCGATCGCGAGGATCACGCCGAGGATCCCGTCGTAGCGGCCCGCGTTCGGCACCGTGTCGAGGTGGGAGCCGAGCAGCAGCGCGGGGAGCCCCGGCGTCGAGCCCTCGTAGCGGCCGCACTGGTTGCCCGCGGCGTCCTGCCACGAGCGCATGCCTGCGTCCTCCATCCAGCGGGCCGCCATCGCGTTGACGCGGGCGTGCTCGGGAGAGAGGTAGACGCGCTCGATCGCGCCGCGCGTGCTCGAGACCGCCGCGAGCTCGTCGCAGCGCGCCATGATCTCGGCGGCGTCGACCGCGCTCATGCCGCGCCTCCGCGCGACGCCTCGTAGACCCCGTAGGCGCCCGCGACTCCGCCGCCCGGAGCGACGGAGGCACCCGCGCGCCGCAGCACCGACTCGAGCGCCGACAGCGTGGTCAGCACCGCGTCGGTGCGCGCGTTGTAGCCCATGGTCCCGATCCGCCAGACCTTGCCGTGCAGGGGGCCGAAGGAGGTGCCGATCTCGATGCCGAAGTCCTCGAGCATCGTGCCGCGCACCGCGTCGCCGTTCACTCCCTCGGGGATGTGCACCGCCACGACGTTGTTCATCTTGTGCGCGACGTCGCCGAAGACCTCGAGCCCGAGACCGCGGACGCCCTCGAGCATCGCCTCGCCGTGCAGCACGTGCCGGGCGATCGTGTTCTCGAGGCCCTCCTCGACGACGATGCGCGCGCACTCGCGGGCGCCGTAGAGCATCGTGGTGGCTTCGGTGTGGTGGTTGAGCCGGCGCGGTCCCCAGTAGTCGAAGATCATGCCGAGATCGAAGTAGTTCGAGCGGATCGGGCGCGCGCTCACGGCGTCACCCGCATCGCGGATGCCCGCCTCGATGGACTTCCGCGACTCGATCACCGCGACGGCCTTCTCCGAGAAGGTCGCGGGTGCCGAGCCGGACGGCCCGCCGAGGCACTTCTGCAGACCGGCGGTGACCGCGTCGAGGCCGAGCTGGTCGGCGTGGAAGACGTTGCCCGCCAGCGACGCGGTGACGTCGGTGTAGAAGAGCACGCCGTGCTTGTCGCACAGAGCGCCGAGCTCCTCGAGCGGCTGCGCCATCGTCGTCGAGGTGTCGCCGTGCACGACGGCCAGGACCTTCGGTCGCACCCGCTCGATCGCCTCGGCGATGACCGAGACCGGGAAGACCTGGCCCCACTCCGCCTCGATCACGTGCACCTCGGCTGCGCAGCGCTCGGCGATCTCACGGAGGAGGTGGCCGAATCGCCCGAAGACGGGGACGAGCACGCGGTCGCCGGGCTCGAGCATCGACACGAGCGCCGCCTCGATCCCCGCGCGGCTGGTGCCGTCGACGAGCAGCGTCTTCTCGTTCGCGGTGTCGAAGACGCGGCGGTACAGCTCCTGCGTCTCGTTCATGGCGGTGGTCATCGCCGGGTCGTACTGGCCGACCAGCTGCGCCGACATCGCGCGGAGCACGCGCGGATCGGCGTTGATCGGACCGGGGCCCATCAGCAGCCGCGGCGGCGGGTCGATCGGGAGGAACGTCGAGGGCGCGGGCACGGACGGGATGGGGACCACCTCTTCGCAGACGGACGGACAGAGAAAAACCTGTTTCAGTCGCACATCCTACGCAACAGACGTTTCTCGGGTGTTTCGAGTTCCGGCGTCTCCGCGGGTCGGAGGGAGGTGGGTCTCGCAGCTCGCTGGTCGAGCAGCCCGCGCAGCGGGCGTATCGAGATCCACCTCCCTGCGAACGCGAGCTATCCCGCCGGCCCCGCCGCCACGTCGAGCAGCGCCAGATCCGCCCCGCGCGGCCCCACGAGGCACAGCCCCACCGGCTTCCCGTCGACCACCAGCCGCGGAACCGACAGCGCCGGATACCCGCCGATCCCCGCGAGGCACGTCAGCCCGAGCGTCGCCGTCCGCGCCGCATCGATGACCTCGGCCGACGCGTCCAGCGCCGGCGCGACCGACGACGCCGACGGCAGCAGCAGCACACGCCACCCGAGCGCCGTGTCCAGCGCATCCCTGAACTCCGCCAGCCTCTCCCGCGCCGCCGCCTCCGTCGCCGCGTCGACGCGCGCCGCCGCGTCGAACCGCGCCTGCACGTCGGCCGCCAGCACCCCGGGGTGGGCCGCGACCCACTCGCCGTCCGACGCCCACGCCTCCGCCGCCTGCACCAGCCGGAACGCCTCGAACATCTCCGCGACCGGCGGCAGCTCGATCCGCTCCACCTCGAGCCCGTCCACCACCGCCGAGAACGCCGCACGCACGCCCGGATCCACCTGCTCGAGCAGCGCCTCCGCCACCACGAAGCCGCCGACACTCTCCGAAGGCGCCCCCGCCAGCCCGGCAGTCGCCACCCGCCGCAGCGTCGCGACGTCGCGGGTGAGCCAGCCGACCGTGTCGAAGCTCGGCGCGAGCGGCAGCAGCCCCGCTACCGGCACCGCCCCGTGCGTCGTGCGCAGCCCCCACAGCCCCTGGTACGACGCGGGCACCCGGATCGACCCCGCCGTGTCCGTCGCGAGCCCGACCGACGCCTGCCCGAGCGACACCGCCGTCGCCGGTCCGCTCGACGATCCGCCCGGGATCGCCCCCGCCACCGCGGGATTCGGCGGTGTCCCGTAGCCCGAGTTCCGCCCCGCGATGCTGTACGCGAACTCGTCGGTCTGCGCGATCCCGCGCACCGAGGCTCCCGCGCCGAGCAGCATCGCGACGGCGGGAGCGGTCTCCTGCTCGACCTGCGCCTCCGCGAGTCGCGCAGGCAGCCCCGCGCCGATGCGCTGCCCCTCGATGGCGAAGAGGTCCTTGACCGCGACGTCGAGGCCGTCGAGCGCTCCG
Source organism: Rathayibacter sp. VKM Ac-2803 (assembly GCF_009807175.1). Taxonomy (NCBI): domain Bacteria; kingdom Bacillati; phylum Actinomycetota; class Actinomycetes; order Micrococcales; family Microbacteriaceae; genus Rathayibacter; species Rathayibacter sp. VKM Ac-2803. The sequence continues at coordinate 2,792,397 of NZ_WUCD01000001.1, forward strand.
GAGGCGGCGGCCGGCACGAGCGGCGCGCCGACCGCCCGCCAGACCCGCTGGTCCAGGGCCGCCGCGGGAGCCTGCACCTGCGCCGCGCGCACCCGCCAGACCCCGGAGTCGCGAGACCACAACTGCGTGACGAGGCCCCGCCCGCCGCGGGCCGGCACGTTCACCGTCACGACCAGCGCCGTGTCCGGGTCGACCGCGCGCACGTGCAGCTCGGCCAGGGCGCGCGGAGGCGTCCCGCCCCGCCGCCCGCGGAACCCGGTGATCGCGTCGTGCCCCACGAGCAGTCCGGAGGCGTCGCCCCGCAGCGTTGTCGGTGCGCGGACGAACGCGTCGGCGAGGGCGGGCACGTCGTCGGCCGCGAGGGCCGCTTCGTAGGCCTCGACCGCGTCGACGAGACCCTCCGGCAGCTCGCCCTCGAGCGTCGTCACGCGCGGGTCAGTCATCGAAGTCCGCCGTCCGCACGCGGGCGTGCACGCCCTTCACCAGGTCGACGACCTGCGAGATGTTGAAGTCGGTCGCGGCGCTGAGGTACGCGTAGGCGAGGCTCGGATCCATCCCGTAGCGGGCCTGCAGCAGAGCGATCGCGGCGCGGACGCAGTTCTGCACCGCCACGTCGAGGTCCGCGTCCATGCCGGTCGGCACCAGGAACTCGCTCGTCTCCCCCAGCGGCCCGACCAGCTCGCCGAACGCCGCGAGCGCCTCCGCCTGCGGCACCACCTCGAGGCGCACCCGCACCCGCAGGCTCGCCTCCATCGCCGTCAGCGCCACCTCGCCGTCGCCCTGCGCGAAGTGAGGATCGCCGACGTAGGCGAGCGCCCCCTCCACCTGCACGGGCAGGTAGAGACTCGCGCCCGCCGTGAGCAGCGAGATGTCGATGTTGCCGCCGTGCGCTCCCGGAGGAACGGAGTGCGGTCGCACGTCACCCGCGACCGCGACGCCCATGATCCCGAGGAACGGGTGCAGCTCGAACCGCGCCGACCGCTCGCCACCGGGGACCAGGGGCAGCACACCCCGGCGCACCCCGTCGGCGCCGTCCTCGACGAGCGCGAAGGCGCTGAAGGGGCCGGCCTGCAGCGGGTACTCCCCCGGCAGAGCACCCCGTCCGTGCCGGTTCGAGATCACTCCGTAGGGCACGCGCGGCACGGCCTCGAGCAGCGTCATCTTCAGCAGATCGCCGGGCAGCGCGCCGCGCACGGCGATCGGACCGGTGACGACGTGCGGCCCGTCGACCGCCGTGTCGCGGAAGGGCCCGGAGGCGGCGAGCTCGATCGCGTCGCGCAGCACGCCCTCGGGCGCGACTCCGTGCTCGCCGAAGAAGGCGACCGGGTCGCGGCCCTGGTCCTCCAGCACACCCTCGTGGCTGAGCGTGTCGATGACGACCTCGTCCCCGGAGTCGACCGTGAGCACCGGACGGTCGGTCGCGCAGGGCAGCCGCCCCCACAGCACCGACTGCGGCGTCGCCGCGAGGTACTCCACCCCGTCGGGCACCGATTCACCGGGCTGGACCGCCCACTCCGCCTGCAGCATCCGCCGCCGCCTTCCCGCGCGGGTCCGCCCCGCGATCGCTTCGAGGCTAGCGGCGGCGTGTTTCAGGCCTGTGGCGCATCCGTGGCAGGATCGGCGGCGCACCCCGCGTTCCCGCCGCGAGACGCCCCCGTGCGCACAGCACACCGGTGGAGCCGCTCGCGAACGGCGCCGTCCCCTCCCCTCCGACGACAGGACTCCCGTGTTCCGACGCCTGCGCACGCGCCCCGACAACGTCCACCTCGGGCTGATGCTCGCCCTGACCTTCTCGACGGGCATCATCGACGCTGTCGGCTACCTCGGTCTCGACCGCGTCTTCACGGGAAACATGACCGGCAACGTCGTCATCCTGGGCATGGCGCTCGCGGGAGCGGACGACCTGCCCGTCGTCGGCCCGATCATCGCCCTCGCCGGCTTCATGCTCGGCGCCGCCATCGGCGGTCGCGTCCTGCGCCCGATCAAGGCCGGCTGGACCACCCGCTCCACCTGGCTCTTCACAGTCGTCGGCCTGGTGATGGCCGTCCTCGCGATCGTGCTGGGCGTCGTCCCCGAGCACCCCGAGCCGCTCGCCCTCACCGTGACCGGCGTCCTCGGACTCGCCATGGGCCTCCAGGCCGCGACCGCCCGCCACATCGCGGTCAAGGACGTCACTACCGTGGTCGTCACCTCGACCATCACCGGCCTCGCCGCCGACTCGCGCCTCGGCGGCGGCAAGGGCCAGCCGTGGTTCCGCCGGCTGACGGCCGTCGTGCTCATCGGGGCCGGAGCGGGCGTGGGCGCCCTCGCGCTGAACGTCGGTCTCTGGCTCGGCCTCGCGATCGCCGCCGCGATCACCCTGATCGCCTCGCTCTTCGGCCACCTCGTGGCCCACGCCAAGCACGCCCCCGTCGCCGAGAAGGCGACCGCGTAGCGCGTTCGCGACCGAGGTCGAGAGCGGCAGACGCCCGCCGGGGGCGTGGTCGGCGCGTCTCCGCCTCGGTCGTGCACGCCCCGACGCGCCGACGTCAGCGCGTCAGCTGCTGGCAGTGCGGGCAGAGGTGCGACGAGCGGTTCATGAACGGCACCCGCACGATCGCCTCACCGCACCGCGGGCACGGCTTCCCGGTCTGCCCGTAGGCGTTGAGGCTGTGCGAGAAGTACCCCGACGCCCCGTTCACATTGACGTACTGCGCGTCGAAGCTCGTGCCGCCCTCGGCCAGCGCCCGCTCGAGCACCGAGCGCACCTCGGCGAACAGCCGGCGGATCCGCGCCTCGCCGAGCGAGGAGCTCAGCCGTTCGGGGTGCAGCTCGGCGGCCCACAGCGACTCGTCGGCGTAGATGTTGCCGATGCCGCTGACCAGCGTCTGGTCGAGCAGCGAGCGCTTGATACCGCTGTTGCGCCGCGCCAGCACCGCGATCACGGCCGAGAGATCGAAGAAGGGGTCGAGCGGGTCGCGGGCGATGTGCGCGACCTGCGACGGCACCGTGCGCAGCCACTCGCCGTCGGAGGCGTCGTCACCCGCGAATCCGCCGGGCGCGCCGTCGCTCGTGGGCAGGAGCGCATCGACGGCCATCGAGCCGAAGATGCGCTGGTCGACGAAGTGCAGGGCGAGCTCGCCGTGGTCCGGGTTCTCGATGGCGATCCGGATGCGCGTCAGCCGGCCGAGCGGCGCATCGGCCGCGCGCAGCAGCACCTGCCCGCTCATCCCGAGGTGCACGAGCAGAGCCTCGTCATCACCCGCCGGCAGCCAGAGGAACTTGCCGCGCCGCACCGCACCCCGCAGGCGCCGCCCGACCAGGAGGCGCTCGAACGGGTGCGCGTGCACGTGGCGCTTCAGCGAGCGCTCGTCGACGATCTCGACGCCGGTCACGAGCGAGCCGGTGACGGCCGGGGCGAGGCCCGCGCGGACGACCTCGACCTCGGGGAGCTCGGGCACTCTCAGCCCTCGGCGGAGGCGCGAACCGGCTCGCCGGGCGCGGTCTCGGCCAGGCGCGTCCACGCGTCGAGCGCGGCGGCCATCTCGGCCGCCTTCTTGCTGGTGCCCTCGCCGCGGGCGGTGACGAGCCCGCCGACGATGACCGTGGCGACGAAGACCTTGTTGTGGTCGGGCCCGGTGGCCACGATCTCGTAGCGCGGAGCCGGCGCACCGCGCTCCGCCGCCGCCTCCTGGAGGCTCGTCTTCGGGTCCATCGAGACGCCGAAGCGCAGCGGATCCGCGCGCAGCGGAGCGATCAGGCGCAGCACGAGGTCTCGGGCGGCATCGGGACCGGTGCCGAGGTACACGGCTCCGATGATCGCCTCGACGGTGTCGGCGAGGATGGACGCCTTGTCGCGTCCGCCCGTCAGCTCCTCACCTCGCCCGAGACGGAGGTGCTCGCCCAGCCCGATCCCGCGGGCGATCTCGGCGAGGGCGACGGTCGAGACGAGGCTCGCGCGCCGCTTGGCCAGATCGCCCTCGGAGAGCGTCGGGTACTCGGTGTAGAGCATCACCGTGACGGCCTGCCCGAGGATCGAGTCGCCGAGGAACTCGAGGCGCTCGTTGTGCGGCAGTCCGCCGTGCTCGAAAGCGAACGACCGGTGCGTCAGGGCGAGCTCGAAGAGCTCATCGTCGAGGCTCACGCCGAGCGTGGCCTCCAGACGCGACCGGTCGTCGCTGGAGGGTGTTGCGGGGGTCTGGTTCACCATGGACCGCGGCACGCACCGACGAGCGGTGCGGAGCCGAATCAGACGTCGGCGACCTTGCGGCCCTTGTACTCGAGGAACAGCGCGGTGCCCGCGGCGTCCTCGACGACCTTGGCGCGGTGGGGGAGGCTGTAGACGACCTTGCCGTTGGGCTCGATGGTCTTGACCAGGGCCGGAGCCGTGGCCTTCCACTGCGAGCGGCGCATGTGGGTGTTCGCGCGGGACTTCTTCCTCTTGGGAACAGCCATGATTCTCTCTTCTCTACCTCTGGTTGGATCCGGTGCGGGCACTCTCGCCCGCGCCGATGTCTCTGTACTAGCTGTCTGCGGAAGCTCCGGGCGCTGCGGCCCCACCGGACTCCGCGTCACCCAGCCCGGCGAGCGCGGCCCACCGGGAGTCGCGCGGTGCCTCGGGCTCGGGCACGGAGGATTCGGCCAGCCGCTCCCCCGTGACGGGGTCGAGGCCCGGACAATCCGGCCGGCACACCGGCTGGAACGGCAGCGACAGAACCACCGCATCCCTGACCAGAGGTTCAAGATCCACGTGGTCGTCGTGAACCTCATAGTCGAAAGCTTCGTCAGAAGAGTACGCGAAAAGTTCCTGGAACTCGACATCGACAGGCAGGGAGATGTCGGTCAGGCAGCGGCTGCACTCGCCGACGGCCTCGGCCGAGACCTGGACGGAGGCGAGGATTCCCTCGTGGACCGACTCGAGACGGACGTCGAGATCGAGCGCCGCGCCCTTGCGCAGGGCGACGATGCCCTCGCCGAACTGCTCCGGCGCGTCGAGGTCGAGACGGTGCTCGCGCATCTCCCCCGGGCGTCCGTGGATGTCGCGCACGTTCAGCGTGAACGGCGTCTTCTTGAAAGTAGTCACAAGGATCCAGCCTACTCCCCCGATCCGCCCGTCGGCCGGTTCGCGCCGATCCCGCCGACGGGCCGCCCCCCACTCCTCAGAAGTTGCGGTAGTCGAGCGCGACTACCGCAACTTTCGAGGAGTCAGCGGGGCTCAGATCAGAAGGCTCCGTGGCGGAGGCGTCAGGCGCCGCCCTCCTCCAGGGTCACGTCGATCGGCTCGAAGTCGGCGCCGCTGGTGTCCACGTCCTCGTCGGCGAGCTCCGCGAGCGCCTTCTCGACGTACTCGTTCGAGTAGGCCGTCGCCGGCGGGTCCTCGCTGATGATGGTCGCGCCGGTCTCGTTCGTGGTCTCCTTCGCGATGTCGACCGTCTGCTGCCACGCGGTCTCGTCGATCATGCCGACGCCGTTCGTCGAGGGCCAGATCAGCTTGTTGACCTCGTTGGTCATCCAGAGCTGGTGGCTGGTACCGAGGGTCGATCCCGCGGCGGTCACGATGTCGGCCGCCTCCTGCGGGTTGTCCTTCGCGTAGATCCAGCCCTTGATCGACGCCTTGATGAAGGCGACGGTCTGGTCGGCGTAGGCCTCGTCGCTCTCGAGCTTGTCGGCGTCGGCCCAGATCGCGTCCTGGAGCATCGCGGTGCCGACGTCGTTCCAGTTGATGACGTTCAGGTCGTCCGGCTGGTACAGCTCCCCCGTGTCCGGGTTCACCGTCTCGAGCACCTGCGCGTACTCGTTGTAGGTCATCGCCTGCGCCGCGTCGATGTCGCCCGCGAGGAAGCCGTTCATGTCGAACTGCTGCTGCACGAGCGAGATGTCGTCGAGGGCGACGCCGTCCTTCTGCATGCCGGCGAAGAGCTCCCACTCGTTGCCGTAGCCCCAGCTGCCGACGGTCTTGCCCGACAGGTCGGCGGGCGAGGTGATCCCCTTGTCCTTGAACGAGATCTGCGTGGTCGCGCTGCGCTCGAAGATCTGCGCGACGTCGGTGATGTTCGCGCCCTGCTCGATCGAGCCGAGCACCTTCGGCACCCACGAGATCGCGTAGTCGGCGTCGCCGGAGGCGAGGACGTCCTGCGGGACGATGTCACCGCCTCCCTCGGCGATGGTCACGTCGAGGCCCTCGTCCTCGTAGTAGCCCTGGTCGACGGCGGCGTAGTAGCCGGCGAACTGGGCCTGGGCGACCCACTGCAGCTGCAGGGTCACCGGGGTGAGGTCTCCCGACGAGCCGGAGCCCTCGGAGTCGCCGCCGGATGCGCTGCAGCCGGTGAGTGCGAGGCCGACGACGGCGAAGCCCGCCGTCGTGGTCATCGCGATGCGTGTGCGTCTGTTCACTGTTCCTCCTGGTGCGGTGTGGTTCAGGACGTGCCCGGGAACGGGCGGTGATGCTGTGGTGCGGCGGTGCGGGCAGTGGAAGGAGAGGGGCGCAGACGGATCAGCGCGCGTGGCTGCGTCGGAGCGCGAGGGCCTCGAGCCCCGCGGTGACGCAGTAGAACAGGAGGCCGACGAGCACGGCGCCGAGCACGTAGGCGTAGGCGAGCGCGTAGTCGCTGCCCGAGGCCGCCGTCGTGATCGACTTGCCGAGCCCGCCCACCGGACCGCCGAAGTACTCGGCGACGAGGGCCGAGATCACGGCGAGGGAGGAGGCGATGCGCAGCCCCGTGAAGAAGAACGGCACCGCGCCGGGCAGCGTGATCGTCCGCGCGGTCTGCCACGGCGAGGCCGCGTAGGCGCGCATCAGATCGCGGTGCACCGGGAGGGCCTGGCGCAGGCCGCGCAGCGTGTTGATGTAGACCGGCACGAAGACCGCGAGGGCGGCCACGAGCTGGCGGGCCGTCTCGACGTTCGCGCCGAACATCGTGTAGAGCACCGGAGCCAGCGCCACGATCGGCACGACGGCCGCGGCCGCCACGATTGGAGCGACCAGCCCGTCGAAGACGCGGACCAGCGCCGAGAGCCCCGCGACGAGCACCGCCACCAGTGCCCCCACGACGAGGCCGACGAGCGCGTTCCTCCCCGTGACGAGGCTCCCCGAGGTGACGGAGGCGAGGTTCGCGCCGAACTCGGTCCCGATCGCGACCGGGGACGGCAGAACGAACGGCTTCACGTCGAGCGCCGTCACGCCGACCTGCCAGAGCAGCACGGCGGCGAGCCCCAGCACGAGCGGCGCGAGGACCGTCCGCGCGAGCGCCGGAGTGCTCACCGGTTCTCCACCCCGCGCGGCACGGCGGCGGCGTCGCCGTGCAGCAGCTCGCGGACGGCTCCGACGTCGCGGAAGAACGCGGTGTCCTCGCGGACGCCGGCGTCCCGCTCCGAGGAGTCGGGCAGGGCGATGTCGAGCACGTCCCTGATCCGGCCCGGTCGCGGAGACATCACCACGACGCGGTCCGAGAGGAACACCGCCTCCGGGATCGAGTGCGTCACGAACACGACGGCGGCGCCGGTCTCCTGGCGGATCCGCAGCAGCTCGGTCTGCATCCGCTCGCGCGTCATCTCGTCGAGGGCGCCGAACGGCTCGTCCATCAGCAGCAGGCGCGGGCTCTCGGCCAGCGCTCGGGCGATCGCCACGCGCTGCTGCATGCCGCCCGAGAGCTGGTCGGGGTAGGAGTCGGCGAAGTCGCCGAGGCCCACCAGCGCGAGGAGCTCGTCGACACGGGCCCGGCGAGCCGCGGCAGCCACACCGTGCAGCTCGAGGGGAAGCGCGATGTTCGCCCGGATCGTGCGCCACGGCAGCAGCCCCGCCTGCTGGAAGGCGATGCCGTACTCCTGGTCGAGTCGGGCGCGCCGAGCGGTCTTGCCGAAGACGGTGATCGCCCCCGAGGTCGGCTCGTCGAGATCGGCGATCAGGCGCAGGAGGGTCGACTTGCCGCAGCCGGACGGGCCGATCAGCGAGACGAACTCCCCCGGGGCGATCGTGAGCGAGACGTCCTGCAGCGCCGTGACGCTCGCCGCCTTGGTCGTGCTGAAGGTCTTGGTGACGGCGTCGACGACGACCGCCGGTTCTGCACTGTTCATACGGGCTGCCGCGCTCATGCGGGCTGCTCCCCTCGACGGAACGGACGGAGGACGGTGCCGATCAGGGCGACGACACCTGCGGCGGCGAGGCCCACCAGCACTGCGCCGAGGATCGGGGCCCAGGGCTTCGCAGGATCGCCGCCGGCGGCGGAGGCGAACTCGATGATCATGCGGCCGATGCCGCCGCGCAGGCCGATCGAGACCTCGGCGACGACCGTGCCGACGACGGCGCTGACCGCCCCGAGGCGCAGCGCCGGGATCAGGTAGGGCACGCTGGCCGGCAGGCGCAGGCGCAGCAGCGTCTTCCACCAGCCGACGCCGTAGACGCGCATCAGCTCGATCTGGCTCGCCGACGGCGAGGCGAGACCGCGCAGCGCCCCGATCGAGACCGGGAAGAACGCGAGGTAGGAGGCGATCAGCGCCACCGACATCCAGTTCTCCCAGGTGAACGCGCCGAGTTCGAGCTGAGAGCCCCAGCGGCGCACGAGCGGCGCGATCGCGATGAGCGGGACGGTCTGGCTCAGCACGATCCACGGCAGCACGGCCGACTCCGCCGTCCGGAACCGCTGCATCAGCAGCGCGAGGAGCAGCCCGACGACCACTCCGACGACCCAGCCGACGGCCGCGACGCCCAGCGAGAACGCGCTCGCCTGCAGCACCGCGAGCCAGAGCGCCGGAGCCCCTCGAGCGCCCGTCACGGGCTCGACCAGCCGACCGGCGATCTCCCACAGGTGCGGCATCGCGATGGCGCTCGTCCGCGGCAGCACTGTGACTCCGCCGAGCACGACCCCGGTCTCGGGGCCGAGCGCCTTGTACGCCTCCCAGAGCACCGCGAGCAGGAGGAGGCCGGCCGCGCCGAGGAGCACGCTGCGCGTCGCGACCCGCGAGGTCATGCCTTGGCCACGATGTGCTGACTCAGCGCCGGGATGACGGCCTCGCCGTACACCCGCAGCGTCTCCTCCTTGTTGTCGTGCTGGAGGTAGCCGGCGAACTGCGTGACCCCGATCTCGGCGAGCGCCTTCAGCTTCTCGATGTGCTCGTCGGCCGTCCCCAGCACGCAGAAGCGCTCGACGATCTCGTCGGGCACGAACGAGGTGTGGCTGTTGCCCGCGCGGCCGTGCTCGTTGTAGTCGTAGCCCTCGCGTCCGGCGATGTAGTCGGTCAGGGCCTGCGGGACCGCTCCGGAGGTGCCGTAGCGGCCGACGATGTCGGCGACGTGGTTGCCGACCATCCCGCCGAACCAGCGGCACTGGTCGATCATGTGCTCGCGGTCGGTCCCGATGTACATCGGCGCCGCCACGCAGAACTGCAGCGACTCCGGGTCGCGGCCGACGTTCGCCGCCGCCTGCTTGACCGTGTCGATCATCCAGCGCGCGATGTCGAGATCGGCCAGCTGCAGGATGAAGCCGTCGCCGACCTCGCCCGCGAGCTTCAGGGCGAGCGGACCGTAGGCCGCCACCCACATCTCGAGCGAGGAGCCGCGGCTCCACGGGAACTGCAGGGTCGAGCCGTTGTACTCGACCGAGCGGCTGTTCGCGAGCTCGCGGATGACGTGGATCGACTCCCGCAGCGTCTTGAGCGTCGTCGGCGCGCCTCCGGTGACGCGCACCGCGGAGTCGCCCCGGCCGATCCCGCAGACCGTGCGGTTGCCGTACATCTCGTTGAGCGTCGCGTGCAGGGAGGCGATGACCGTCCAGTCGCGCGTCGCAGGGTTGGTCACCATCGGGCCGACGGTGATGCGGTGGGTCTTCTCGAGGATCTGCGAGTAGATGACGTACGGCTCCTGCCAGAGCAGGTGCGAGTCGAAGGTCCACGCGTAGTCGAAGCCGTAGGTCTCGGCGAGGACGGCGAGCGCGACGGTGCGCGAGGCGGGCGGATTGGTCTGGAGGACGACTCCGAAGTCCATGGGGTTCCTTTGCTGCAGTGGGACAGAGGACTAGATCAAATATTGGGAGAGGCCCCGCTTGATGTACTTCCCGTCGCCCTTGGTCCCGACGTAGTCGCCGTCCTCGACGACGACCTTCCCGCGCGAGATCACGGTGTCGACGTGCCCGTCGATCTCGTAGCCCTCCCACGCCGAGTAGTCCATGTTCATGTGGTGCGTGCGTCCCTCGCCGATCCCGATCGAGGTGTGCCCGTTCGGGTCGTAGACCACGACGTCGCCGTCGGCACCCGGCTGGATGACGCCCTTCTTCCCGTACATCCCGAACATCCGCGCCGGAGTCGTCGACGTCAGCTCCACCCAGCGCGGCAGCGTGATCTGCCCCGAGACGACGCCCTGGTACATCAGGTCCATCCGGTGCTCGACCGAGCCGATGCCGTTCGGGATCTTCGAGAAGTCGCCGAGTCCCATGTCCTTCTGGCCCTTCATGCAGAAGGGGCAGTGGTCGGTCGAGACCATCTGGATGTCGTTGGTGCGCAGCGACTGCCACATGTGGTGCTGGTGCCCCTCCGCCTTCGAGCGCAGCGGAGTGGAGCACACCCACTTCGCGCCCTCGAAGTCACCCCACTCCTCGCTCGACGCGCCGAGCTGCTCCTCGAGGGAGAGGTAGAGGTACTGCGGGCAGGTCTCGCCGAACACGTTCATCCCGCGATCGCGCGCCTGCGCGATCTGCTCGACCGCCTGCTTCGCCGACACGTGCACCACGTAGAGGGGCGCACCCGTGAAGTCGGCGATCATGATCGCGCGATGGGTCGCCTCCTCCTCGGCCTGCCACGGCCGGGTGAGCCCGTGGAAGTACGGAGAGGTCTTCCCGGCCGGGACCGACTGCTTCACCAGCTCGTCGATGATCGCGCCGTTCTCGGCGTGCATCATCATCATCGCGCCGTTCGACGCGCCCTTCTGGAACGCCCGCAGGATCTGCCCGTCGTCCGAGAGGAACACGCCCTTGTAGGCCATGAACAGCTTGAAGCTGGTCACACCCTCCTCGATCAGCTCATCCATCGCCACGAGCGACGAGTCCTGCACGTCCGACAGGATCTGGTGGAACCCGTAGTCGATCGCGCAGTTCCCGGCCGCCTTCTCCTGCCAGGCGCCGTAGCGCTCGACGACGCTCTCGCCGGGGTACTGCACGACGAAGTCGACGATCGACGTCGTCCCACCCCACGCGGCGGCCCGGGTCCCGGTCTCGAAGGTGTCCGAGGCGTTCGTGCCGCCGAACGGCATCTCCATGTGCGTGTGCGCGTCGATCCCACCCGGGATGACGTACTTGCCGGTCGCGTCGATCACGCGATCGACGTTCGACGCCAGGTCGAAGCCGAGCAGGGTCGAGCCGGGCGCGAGCACCGCGGCGATCGTCTCCCCGTCGATCAGGACGTCGGCGGTGGCGGTGCCGGTCGCGTTGACGACCGTGCCGTTCGTGATGAGGGTCTTCATCGATGCTCCTCGGTTCTCGCAGGCTCGGGTCAGGGCTTCGGGATGCTCGTGTACGAGTCCGGCCGGCGGTCCCGGTAGAACTGCCAGTCGTCGCGCATCTCCTGCACCATGTCGAGCTCGAGATCGCGGATCAGGATCTCCTCGCTGTCGCCGGAGCCCCGCTCGCCGACGAAGTTCCCGCGCGGATCGATGACCTGGCTGGTCCCGTAGAAGTCGACGGCGAGCTCGCCGTACTCGTTGTCCTCGCGCCCGACGCGGTTGGGCTGCAGCACGAAGTAGCCGTTCGCCACCGCCGCGCACGGCCCCTCCACCTCCCACAGCCGGTTCGAGAGCCCCGGCTTCGTCGCGTTGGGGTTGAACACCATGTGCGCACCGTTCAGCCCCAGCTCGCGCCACCCCTCCGGGAAGTGGCGGTCGTAGCAGATGTAGAGCCCGACCTTGCCGACGGCCGTGTCGAACACCGGGTAGCCGAGATTCCCGGGCCGGAAGTAGAACTTCTCCCAGAAGCGGTCGAGGTGCGGGATGTGGTGCTTGCGGTACTTGCCGAGGATCGTCCCGTCGGCGTCCACCACGACGGCGGTGTTGTAGTACACGCCGGTGATGTCCTCCTCGTAGATCGGGAGGATCGTGACCAGGTTCAGCTCCTTCGCCAGCGCCGCGAAGCGCTGCACGATCGGCCCGTCGGCCGGCTCGGCGTAGCGGTAGTACTTCTTGTCCTCGGTGATCCCGAAGTACGGACCGTAGAACAGCTCCTGGAAGCAGATGATCTGCGCTCCCTGAGCCGCCGCGTCTCGGGCGAACTGCTCGTGCTTGTCGAGCATCGACTCCTTGTCGCCGGTCCAGGTGGTCTGCGTGATTGCCGCTCTGACGATGGTCATCGGTACCTCCATGCCTTGGGCGACCCGGGGTGGGTCTCCGCGGTGGGTCTTGTGCGGATGCGGAGCCGAGGGGGGCTCGCGCTCCCACTGTGGTCCGCGCCCCGCCCGAAGGCAATCGCGGTCCCCGTCCGACTCCGTGGACAGAGGTCCATCGTCGTCCTCCGACGTTTCCCGGGTGTTTCCGGCGGAGATCCGCAGCATTAAGGCATCCGGACCGAGGAATCCGTCGCACCCGCCCGCGCGCGGTACCGTGACCGGATGCGCATCACGATCCTGGCCGGCGGCGTCGGCGGCGCCCGTTTCACCTCGGCCGTGCGCGAGCACCTCCGCGACCTCGAGGCGGCGGGCGGCGAGGCCTCCGAGATCACCGTCATCGCGAACACCGGCGACGACATGTGGCTGGCCGGTCTCAAGGTCTGCCCCGACCTCGACTCCCTCACCTACTCGCTGGGAGGCGTCAACGACACCGAGCGCGGCTGGGGTCGCGCGGGCGAGACGGAGCGCGTCTCGGCCGAGCTCGAGGCGTTCGGCGTCGGCTGGCCCTGGTTCACCCTCGGCGACCTCGACCTGGGCACCCACATCGCCCGCACCTCGATGCTGCGCGACGGTCTCACCCTCTCGGAGGCGACCGCCCGCATCACCGCGCGCTGGCCCCTCGGCGTCCGCCTCCTCCCGATGTCGGACGACGACGTCGAGACCCACGTCGAGGTCGACCTCCCCGGCGAGGGGATCCGCCTCCTCCACTTCGAGGAGTGGTGGGTGCGGCTGCGCGCCTCGGCCCCCGCCCGCCGCTTCGTCCAGAAGAACGTCGCGGAGGCCCGCCCCGCCCCCGGCGTCCTCGAGGCCATCGCCGACACCGACGCCGTCCTGATCGCCCCCTCCAACCCCGTCGTCTCGATCGGCACCGTCCTCGGCGTCCCCGGCATCGCCGACGCGGTCAGGTCGACCTCCGCTCCCGTCGTGGGCGTCTCCCCCATCATCGGCGGGGCCGTCGTCCGCGGCATGGCCGACGCCTGCCTTCCCGCCATCGGCGTCGACACCTCCGCCGAGGCGGTCGGCCGCCACTACGGTGCCCGCTCCGCCGGCGGCCTCCTCGACGCCTGGCTCGTCGCCGAGGAGGACGCGGCCGCCGTCCCCGCCCTCTCCGACACCGGCCTCCGCGTCCACTCCGTCCCCCTCTGGCTCCGCGACCGCGCCACCTCGACCCGCCTCGCCGCCGACACCCTGGCCGCCGCCCGCGCCTGACCCACCCGCCTCCGCGCCGCCCTCTGGACAGGATCGGGAGGGTGCCGTCGCCCTCCCTCACGCTCCACCCCGCAAGCACTCCCGCTCCCCTCCCGAGCAGGACACCCCTCCTGAACCCGAGGAGCGGGTGGGGTGCCTCGTCGCGGCTCCTGGCTCGGGTCTGGCGGGAGCGCCGCAGGCGCTCGGGAAGGAGCCGCGACGAGGCACCCCGCCCGATCCGACGCCTTCACGAGCGCGCCCCCCACCCCGGCCGCGCGAAGCGCGCCGCCCTCTGCTGCCCGCCCCCGAGCACCTCTCTCCAGGGCGCGCTCCCGCCCCGCATCCAGACCCTCCCGATCCCCAGACCGACCTGGCCATCTGCGACGGCGGGCCGCCCGGACGCCGCGGTCGGGGCGGAGGGCAGCGGGCAGGTGGAGCGGCGCCTCCCGATCCCTTGTACGGTCGACGTCGAGGGTCCCGGACCCGACCCGCCCCGAGGAGATCCGCATGCAGCTCAGCACCGAGAAGATCGAGCCCGACATCGTCGTCGTCCGGCCCGTCGGGCGCCTCGATCTGACGAGCGTGCCCGAGTTCGAGGCCGTGGTCCTGCGGGCGATCTCCGACGGAGATCTGCGCGTCGTGGTCGACCTCGCCGGAGTCGACTTCCTCGACTCCTCCGGCCTCGGCGTGCTCGTCGCGTGCCTCAAGGAGGCACGACGCGCGGGTGGAGACATCCGGGTCGCGTCGCCCGCCGAGCAGCCGGCCATGGTGCTCCGGCTGTCGAACCTCGATCGCCTGCTCGGCACGACCGAGAGCGTCGAGGACGCCTACCGTGTCTGAGCGCTCGCTGGTCATCCGCACCCCTCCCGATGACGGCGTGACCGCCGTGCACGACGCCCTGGCCGAGATCTGGGCGGAGTCGCCCGGCGTCGGCTCGTGGGACCGGATGGCCTTCGAGACCGCGCTCGCCGAGCTGACCTCGAACATCGTGCAGCACGCCCACTCGGCCCGGCACACCCTCTGCGTCATCGACATCACCGTCGACGAGCACGAGCTGCGGGCCGTGCTGAACGACTCCGCTCCCGCCGCCGGCGTCGATGTCAGCGAGCCCCGCGACATGCCCGACGAGTGGGCGGAGGCCGGTCGCGGCATCCCGTTCATCCAGGCGCTCGTGACGCGGTTCGAGTACGCCCGCGTCGACGGTCAGAACATCTGGACGATCATCCGCGAGAGGCCGCGGTCGTGACCGACGAGAGGGAGCGCGTCCGTCTCGCCGCCGTCGCCTCGCTCGACTTCTCGGAGTCCGGGCCGCAGGAGCGCTTCGATCGGATCACGCGGGTCGCGCGTCAGCTGCTCCGCGTGCCGTCGGCCGAGATCAACATCATCGAGGAGTCGACGCAGTTCACGAAGTCCCCCGAGCGGCCGTCGCAGACGAGTCGGATCGCTCGCGCCGACTCGATCTGCGACATCACCGTCCAGCAGCCGGAGCTGCTCGTCATCGAGGACGCCACCGCCGATGCGCGCTTCGCCGAGCGCGGAGCCGTGACCGGCGACACGCACCTCCGCTTCTACGCCGGACGCCCCCTGACGATCGGCGACAACCAGCGGGTCGGCACGATCTGCGTCTTCGACCGCGTCGCCCGCGACTTCTCCGAGGAGGAGCGGCAGGTCCTCGAGGAGCTCGGGCGGTGGGCCGAGCGCGAGCTGCGCGAGATCGCGTCGGCGAGCCGCGCCGCCGAGCTGCAGCGGCGCCTGCGCCCGCCCGCGCTGGTGGTCGACGACTGGAGCGTCGCGGGGTCGACGCTGCCGGCTCACGATGTGGCGGGCGACTACGCCTCCTGGCGCTCCTCCGACGGCCGTCTCGCGCTCGAGGTGGTGGATGTGATGGGCAAGGGCACCGGGGCGGCGATCATCGCCTCGGCCGTCCGCTCCGCGTTCCAGGCGCGACCGGAGGCGACCCCGGGCGCCGCGGTCACCGCCGTCAACGCGCAGCTCCTCCAGGACCTCACCGCCACCGCCACCTTCGCGACCGCCTTCGTCGGCAGCGTCGACCCCGTCGACGGCGTGCTCACGTTCGTCGACGCGGGGCACGGACTCACCGTCCTCGTCCGTGCCGATGGAGCCGTCGAGCGCCTGAGCACCGCCGGACTCCCCCTGGGGATCGCGGAGGACGCCCAGTGGGAGGAGCACCAGCGGATCCTCTCCCCGGGCGACGCGCTGTTCTCGTGCAGCGACGGCGTGCTCGACCTCTACGACGGCTCGCTCAGCGCGCTCGATCACGTCGCCGACCTGGTCCGCAGCCTCGGCGACGACGAGCTCTTCGACCACCTCGCCGCACTCGCTCTCAGCACGGGCGTCCAGGACGATGTGACAGCGTTGGTGCTGCGGCGCCGCTGACGGCGCCGCACCCCCCTGCACCTCGACGGAAGGACCTTGACCATGCCCGGAGCCCTCGTCCTCGCCGGAGGCGGCCTCGCCGGGATCGCGTGGGAGCTCGGTGTCGTCCGCGGCATCGCCGACGCGTCGCCCGAGACCGCGCGACTCCTCCTCGACCCCTCGACGACCTTCATCGGCACCTCCGCCGGTTCCGCCGTCGCCGCCCAGCTGAGCACCTCCGTCGGTCTCGACGAGTCGTACGAGGCGCAGCTGCGCGAGGAGTCGGCCGAGATCGGCGCCGACGTCGACTCCGTGGCTCTGCAGGCGCTGTTCGCGTCGGCGATCGAGGGCGCGACGTCTCCCGAGGACGCGCGGCGCCGCATCGGCACCCTGGCGCTCGAGACGGCGACCCTGCCCGAGGAGACCCGCCGCGACGTGATCGCCGCACGGGTCGCCGACGCCGACTGGCCGGAGCGCCGCCTCCTGATCACCGCCGTCGACACGGCGACCGGCGCGCTCGAGGTCTTCGACCGCTCGAGCGGCGTCGAGCTCGTCGACGCGATCTCGGCGAGCTGCGCGGTGCCAGGAGTGTGGCCGCCCGTCACGATCGGGGGCGTGCGCTACATGGACGGCGGCGTCCGCTCCGGCAGCAACGCCGATCTGGCGGCGGGCTCGGAGTGGGTCGTCGTCGTCACCCCGCTCCCCGGCGCGGGCGCACCCGGTGTCGGCACGCTTCCGATGTCCGAGCTCGAGGCCCTCGAGGGATCGCGCGTCGAGATCGTCTACGCCGATGAGGCGTCGGTCGAGGCCTTCGGCCCGAACTCGCTCGACCCGGCCGTCCGTGCGGCGTCCGCCGAGGCCGGCCGCGCCCAGGGAGCACGCATCGCCTCGAGGATCGCGGCGCTCGTCGGCGCCGCGGATCAGGCGCGGACGGCGTAGCGGAGGTAGACCGTCCCGTCGGCGAACCGGCGCTCCTCGCGCAGGTCGAGCGAGAGCTCCAGGCCGCGCGGGAGGAACGGAGTGCCGCCTCCGACCGTCACCGGCACCACGAACCAGCGCACCTCGTCCACGATCCCCGCGGCGAGGGCAGTCGCAGCGAGCGTGGCCCCTCCGATCGAGGTGTCGCGATCGCTCGCGCGCGCCCGTTCCGCCACCGTCACGGGATCGAAGGTCGTCTCGAGGGTCGTCCGCCGAGTGCGGACCTTCGCCAGCGTTCGCGAGTAGACGACCTTGTCCGATCCCTGCCACAGGCGCTGGTAATCGGCGATGAAGGCGAACTGCTTGGCCAGCTCGAAGCCCGTGTCCCAGACCCGCATGGTCTCGTACATGCGTCGTCCGAGGAGCATCGTGCCGACCGCCGCTTCGATCTCGTTGATGAAGCGGTGCACGGCCGGTCGCGGTTCGGCCCAGCCGAATCCGCCCGCCTCGTCGACGGTGTAGCCGTCGAGCGATGCGAGAGCGCTGTAGACGAGCGCGCCCACGTCGGCCTCCTCCGCGGGAGGCTTCGGGTTCCGCCCACGCGGCGAGGCTAGACCTGAGAGCGCTCTCCTACAAGCGCCCGGGAACGGGACGGCGGGGATGGACGGACGAGCGCCCTCCGGGGCCCTTCTCCCCCGTTCCGCAGCGCGCGAGCCCGCGCCGAACGGCGGTTCTCCGACCCTCTCGTCGGCGGGGTCCTCGGCGCCCCGGACCGCGGGACCGCGTACGGTGGTGGGGTCGCAGAGCGCGGCCGTGGAGGGTTCCGGATGAAGATCAGTCAGCTGCGTCATTTCGTGGTGGTCGCCGAAGAGCTCCACTTCGTGCGCGCCGCCGAGAAGCTCGGCATCTCGCGGCAGAAGCTCGACTCCTCCGTCGAGGCCGTCGAGCTCGACGACGGCCGCGTCCTGTTCGAGCCCGGCGCCGCGGCCACCACCCTCACCGCCGCGGGCCGTCAGCGCCTCGCCTCCGCCCGCGAGGAGCTCGCCGCCCTCGGTGACGAGGAGGCGGCCGCCCCCAAGTCCGGCGGCAAGGCCAAGGCCTCCAAGGGCACCGGCCGCGCCCCGGTCGTCAAGGGCCAGCCCAAGCCCTACAAGCGCCGCCAGTCGCGCTGACGCGCCCCGCCCTCGACGCGCCGCCGAGCGGAGGGCTAATGTCGCGCAGTCGCTCACTTCGATGACCCCTCGGGCGACAGCTTCGGATGACGATGCGCGGTCCGCGGCCGACCCGGAGTGCGCGTCTCCACCGCCATCACATCGGGCGGGAGGCGATGACCGGCTGGAGTCCGGAGAGCCTCAGCGCCCACTCGCGGACGTCGGCGTCAATCCAGTCCAGGACGCGATGGTAATTTCTTCGATGAAGACCCCGGAAGGCCTCTGCGAGAGCATGTCTCCGGGGTTACTGCTTTCTCAGCGTAGGCAGCGCGTCCGACATCGCGCCGTCTCCTGAACGATCCGCGCCAGGCTTCGTCGATGCGGCTCCAGGCGGGCTTCTTGCTGCCGCGGTCGGGGCGCTCGACCCGAGCAAGGTGGGCCGGCGACATTGCGAGTGGGCCCTACCGGGCTCGAACCGATGACATCCACGGTGTAAACGTGGCGCTCTACCAACTGAGCTAAAGGCCCCCGCCGCGGCCGAGCCGCGAACGATCGCCTCGATCCTACGACACGGCCGCGCTCCGCCGACCCGGTCGGGGCGCGGCGCCCGGGGCCGTTCGGCCCGTCGCTGGGAGACCTGCGGCGCCGCTACCCTCGGCTCATGTCCGACAGCAGTGGCGACGGCGCACGGGCCAGGCGCCGCGCCGAGAGTCGGTGGCCCGCCTCCGCCGCGATCGTCGTCGCCGTCGCGTTGAACGTCGTCGGGCACAACGACGGCACGTCGGTCGTCAGGCTCGTCGCCGCGGGGATCACCCTCGCTCTGCTGGTGCCCCTGTTCATCGTGAATCCGCGTCGGCTCGACTCCGAGACGCGCTGGTCACGGGGAGTGTCGATCGCGCTCGCGGTGGTGCTGACGGTGGCCAACCAGGTGAACGTCGTCTCGGTGATCGTCGACCTGGTCGACGGATCGACCGACGGGCCGCTCCTCCTGCTCACCGCCCTGCAGGTCTGGGTGACGAACGTGGTCGCCTACGCACTGCTCTACTGGGAGATCGACCGGGGCGGGCCGGTCGCCCGCGGGACGCTCCCCCGCGCCGAGCTGCCGCCGGCCGACTTCGCGTTCCCGCAGGACACCTACCGGGACACGGTGGGTGACGTGTCGATCTCCTCCTCCGAGCGCGCCGACTGGCGGCCGGGCTTCGTCGACTACCTCTACGTCTCGACGACGAACACGATGGCGTTCAGCCCGACCGACACCATGCCGCTGTCGAGCCGCGTGAAGCTCCTGATGTCGCTCGAGGGATTCACCGGCTTCGTGCTGCTGGCCCTGGTCATCTCGCGCGCGGTCAACATCCTGAACTGACGTCGCGGGAGGCCGCTTCGGGACGCGACGATCGAGGCTCGCCGACGGGGCGACTCGCGCAGCGTGAGCCGGCGTCAGGCGTGCGCCGGCACCAGCGCGTCGATGGCGGCCCGGTAGGCGTCCATCGATCGCGCCTCGCCGGGAGCCGTGATGAAGGTGTCGCGGATGACGCCCGACTTGTCGATCAGGAAGGTGGCCCGCGTCGCGTAGCCCTTGCCCTCGAGGAACACGCCGTACTGCTTGGCGACGTCGCCGTGCGGCCAGAAGTCCGAGAGCAGCGTGAAGTCGTAGCCCTGCTTCTCGCCCCAGGCGCGCAGGGTCTGCTTCGAGTCGACCGAGATGCCGATCAGCTCGACCTCGGCGTGCTCGAACAGCGACAGGTTCTCGCGCAGCGCGCAGAACTCCCCCGTGCAGGTGCCCGAGAAGGCGAGGGGGAAGAAGACGAGGGCGACGTTGCGCCGCCCGTGGAAGTCGCCGAGCTGGATGCGCTCGCCGTACTGGTTCGCGAGTTCGAAATCGGGAGCCAGCGTGAGCTTCTCGAGAGCCATCGGTCCGAGGTCCTTCCGTGCGCACGAGAGTCGCGCGAGCACGAGGGGCAATGCTAGACCCGCTCCGGGCTTCCACCAAGGATCGGGAGGTTTCGGCCGCTGCGCGTGCCCGGCCTGGTGAAATCCCACAGACACCTGAGGGGTTCCGTCGTGGATCGTCACAGATGGTGGGAATCGATAGGCTGATCCAGGTGCCCGCGCCCGGCTCGTCATCCGAGTCCTCCAGCGCGCGGATCCGCACCGCTTCATGAGAGTGATGTCTCGGGCACGATCTGCCCCCAGAGAGAGGTCGAGGGTGACTGTTAACGATCAGGACCCGTATTCCGTCGGTCACGTGGACTCGGACCCCGAGGAAACGTCGGAGTGGAACGAGTCGCTCGACGCGCTCGTCGAGGAGCGGGGGGCCGGTCGCGGACGTGACGTCATGCTCAGCCTCCTCAAGCGCTCCAAAGAGCTGCACCTCGGTGTGCCGATGGTGCCGACCACGGACTACATCAACACGATCGCGGCCGAGAACGAGCCCGACTTCCCGGGCGACGAGGACGTCGAGCGCCGCTACCGCGCCTGGATCCGCTGGAACGCGGCCATCCTCGTGCACCGCGCGCAGCGTCCCGGCATCGGAGTCGGCGGCCACATCTCGACGTACGCGTCGAGCGCGTCGCTCTACGAGGTCGGCTTCAACCATTTCTTCCGCGGCCAGGACCACCCGGGCGGTGGCGACCAGATCTTCATCCAGGGCCACGCCTCCCCCGGTCCCTACGCGCGCGCCTTCCTCGAGGGACGCCTGAGCGAGCACCAGCTCGACGGCTTCCGCCAGGAGAAGTCGCACCAGGGCGGAGGGCTCTCGAGCTACCCGCACCCGCGCCTCATGCCCGAGTTCTGGCAGTTCCCGACCGTGTCGATGGGCCTCGGGCCGATCAACGCGATCTACCAGGCGCAGGCCAACAAGTACCTCACCAACCGCGGCATCAAGGACGCCTCCGACCAGCAGGTCTGGGCGTTCCTCGGCGACGGCGAGATGGATGAGGTCGAGTCGCGCGGTCAGCTCCAGGTGGCGGCGAACGACGGACTCGACAACCTCAACTTCATCGTCAACTGCAACCTCCAGCGCCTCGACGGACCCGTCCGCGGCAACGGCAAGATCGTCCAGGAGCTCGAGTCGTACTTCCGCGGCGCCGGCTGGAACGTCATCAAGCTCATCTGGGGCCGCGAGTGGGACGACCTGCTCGCCCGCGACACCGAGGGCGCTCTGCTCGACCTGATGAACAAGACGCCCGACGGCGACTTCCAGACCTACAAGACGGAGGACGGCGCCTACGTCCGCGAGAACTTCTTCGGTCGCGACCCGCGCGCGAAGAAGCTGGTCGAGGACATGACCGACGAGCAGATCTGGGGCCTGCGCCGAGGTGGTCACGACTACCGCAAGATCTACGCCGCCATGAAGGCCGCGACGGAGCACAAGGGCCAGCCGACCGTCATCCTCGCCCACACCATCAAGGGCTACGGTCTCGGCCGCAGCTTCGAGGGCCGCAACGCGACCCACCAGATGAAGAAGATGACGCTCGACAACCTGAAGGGCTTCCGCGACACCATGCGGATCCCGATCACGGACGCCCAGCTCGAGGAGAACCCCTACCTCCCGCCGTACTTCCACCCCGGTCAGGGCGACGAGGCGATCGAGTACATGCAGGAGCGTCGTCGCGCGCTCGGCGGCTACGTCCCCGAGCGCCGCTCGAAGTACACGCAGCTCAGCCTGCCGGACGACTCCGCCTACGCGATCGGCAAGAAGGGCTCGGGTACGCAGGAGGTCGCCACCACCATGGCGTTCGTGCGCATCCTGAAGGACATCCTGCGCTCGAAGGACTTCGGCAACCGGGTCGTCCCGATCATCCCCGACGAGGCGCGCACGTTCGGGATGGACGCGTTCTTCCCGAACGCGAAGATCTACAACCCCCGCGGTCAGCACTACACCTCGGTCGACCGCGAGCTGCTGCTCGCGTACAAGGAGAGCCCCCAGGGGCAGATCCTGCACGTCGGCATCAACGAGGCCGGAGCGCTCGCGGCGTTCACCGCGATCGGCACCTCCTACTCGACGCAGGGCGAGCCGCTCATCCCGGTCTACGTCTTCTACTCGATGTTCGGGTTCCAGCGCACGGGCGACGCGATCTGGGCGGCGGGCGACATGATGTCGCGCGGCTTCATGATCGGCGCGACGGCCGGACGGACCACGCTCACCGGCGAGGGCCTCCAGCACGCGGACGGGCACTCCCCGATCCTCGCGGCGACCAACCCGGCCGTGGTCAGCTACGACCCGGCCTACGGCTACGAGATCGCGCACATCGTGCAGTCCGGTCTCGACCGCATGTACGGCGGGAAGCACGACGACCCCAACGTCATGTACTACATCGCCGTCTACAACGAGCCGATCGTGCAGCCGAAGGAGCCGGAGGACGTCGACGTCGAGGGCATCGTCCGCGGCATCCACCGCATCTCGTGGGGGCAGTGGGACGGCCCGAAGGCGCAGCTCCTCGCATCCGGAGTCGCCGTGCCGTGGGCGATCGAGGCGCAGAAGCTCCTCGCCGAGGACTGGGGGGTGTCGGCCGACGTGTGGTCGGTCACCTCGTGGAACGAGCTGCGGCGCGACGGCATCAAGGCCGAGCACCACAACTTCCTCCACCCCGAGGACGAGGCGCAGGTGCCCTACGTGACCGAGAAGCTGGCCGACGCGAAGGGTCCCTTCGTCGCCGTCTCCGACTTCTCGCACCAGGTCCCCGACCAGCTGCGGCAGTTCATCCCGGGCGACTTCGCGACGCTCGGAGCGGACGACTTCGGCTTCTCGGACACCCGCGCGGCCGCACGCCGCTACTTCAAGATCGACGGTCCGTCGGTCGTGGTGCGCACGCTCCAGCTGCTCGCCAAGCGCGGCGAGGTCGACCCCTCGCTCGCGGTCCAGGCGATCGAGAAGTACCGTCTCCTCGACGTCAACGCCGGCACCACCGGCAACGCGGGCGGCGAGAGCTGACGGACGGGTCGGTGCTCTCCTCCGACGACGCATCGTCGGTCGCGCGAGATCTGCCCTCGGAGCGCTCGGCCCCCCGGCCGGGCGCTCCGAAGACCAAGGAGCAGACGCTCGCGTGGCTGCGCACGATCGCGGGCGAACTCGCGACGCAGACCATCAAGCGGCTCGAGGACACGCTGCCCTGGTACGGCAGCATGCCCCCGGGGCGCCGGTCCTCGGTCGGGCTCGTCGCCCAGGCCGGCATCACGTCGTTCATCTCGTGGTTCGACGACCCGTCGGCCACGGCGTGGATCGCGGCCGACGTGTTCGGCGCCGCGCCCCGCGAGCTGCTGCGCTCCGTCTCGCTGACCCAGACGCTCCAGCTCATCAAGGTCACCGTCGAGGTGGTCGAGGACCGTGTCAAGAACGGCGGAGTCGACCTCCGCGAGGCGATCCTGCTCTACTCCCGCGAGATCGCCTTCGCCGCGGCCGACGTCTACGCCCGAGCGGCCGAGGCGCGGGGCCTGTGGGACGCGCGGCTCGAGGCCCTCGTCGTCGACTCGATCCTCACGGGCGAGGCCGACGACGAGCTCCCGAGCCGGATCGCGGCCCTCGGCTGGCACGGTCACGGCGAGGTCGCCGTACTCGTCGGCACGGCGCCCAAGATGCTCGACGTCGACCAGCTGCGCCGCACGGCCCGGCACATGGCCGCCGACGTGCTCATCGGCGTGCAGGGCAGCCGCCTCGTCCTGGTCATCGGCCGCGCCGAGCCGAGCGAGAGCGCCACGGAGGAGTCCGGCCCGCCGGTCGCCTTCCTCGAGATCGCGGAGGCCCTCGAGCCCGGCTTCGGGACGGGTCACCTCGTCCTCGGTCACGAGGTGCCCACCCTCGTCGAGGCCTCGCGGAGCGCTCGGGCCGCCCTCGCCGGCTTCGCGGTCGCCCGCTCCTGGCGCAACGCCCCTCGGCCCGTGAGCGCCGACGATCTGCTTCCCGAGCGCGCTCTCGCGGGCGATCCGCTCGCGCGCCAGAGCCTCATCACCCAGATCTACCGCCCGCTGCAGAAGCACTCGACCGAGCTGCTCACCACGCTGTGGGCCTACCTCGACAACGGCCGCTCCCTCGAGGCGACCGCGCGCGAGCTGTTCGTGCACCCGAACACCGTGCGCTACCGCCTCAAGCGCGTCGCCGAGGTGATCGGCTGGGACGCCACGGGTGCGCGCGAGGCGCTCATCCTGCAGTCGGCGCTCATCCTCGGCTCGATGAGCGATCCGGACGGCGCCGTCCGCCGCAGGCCGACCCGCAAGTAGCCCTTGTAGAACCGCCACAAGCTCTTTGTGGTTTGTCAGTACGTCAGAGCGCCGCACTCGGTGGCGCGGATCGGAAGACTGGACACTGTGATCGTCGTCGTCGCCCCGGGTCAGGGCTCCCAGACCCCCGGATTCCTCGCCCCCTGGCTGGCCGAGCCCTCGGTCGCCGAGCAGGTCGCCGCCCACTCGGAGGCGGTGGGCATCGATCTCGCGGCCCACGGCACCGAGTCGGACGCCGACACTCTCCGCGACACCGCGGTCGCCCAGCCCCTGATCGTCTCGGCCGGCCTGGTGACCCTGTCGGCTCTGCTCGACGGTGGACGCCGCGACCGCATCGCCGGGATCGCCGGCCACTCCGTCGGCGAGATCACGGCCGCCGCCGGAGCCGGAGTGCTGAGCGAGCCGGATGCCCTCGTGTTCGTCCGCGAGCGGGCCCGCGCGATGGCCGCCGCCGCAGCGACGACGCCGACCGCGATGAGCGCCGTCCTGGGTGGCGACGAGGAGGCGCTCCTCGCGCGCCTCGCCGAGCTCGGCCTCGAGCCCGCCAACTACAACGGGGGCGGCCAGATCGTCGTCGCCGGTGCGACCGACGCTCTGCTGGCCCTCAAGGACGAGCCCGTCCGCGGGACCCGGGTCGTCCCGCTGCAGGTCGCCGGAGCCTTCCACACCCGCTACATGGCGCCGGCGCGCGACGAGCTCGCCGCCGTCGCCGCGGGGATCACGCCGTCCGACCCCACCCTGCGCCTCTGGACGAACCGCGACGGCTCGGTCGTCACCTCGGGAGCGGCGTTCCTCGAGCTGCTCGTCGGACAGGTCGCCTCCCCCGTGCGCTGGGACCTCTGCATGGCGGCGTTCGCCGACGCGGGTGTCACCGGCCTGATCGAGCTCGCCCCGGCGGGAGCCCTGGTGGGCCTCGCCAAGCGCGGCCTCAAGGGCCTCCCGACCCTCGCGGTCAAGACGCCCGACGACCTCGACGCCGCCCGCGCCTTCATCGACGAGCACGCCGCCTAGCAGGAGAGACACATGACCAACCCCACCCTCACACAGTCCAGCGGCACCGAGTTCACCCGGATCCTCGGCATCGGAGCGGCCCGAGGCGACCGCGTCGTGCCGAACGACGACCTGATCGGGCCGATCAACTCCTCCGACGAGTGGATCCGCCAGCGCACCGGCATCATCGAGCGTCGCCGCGCCTCCGCCGACGTCCAGGCCGTCGACCTCGCCACAGAGGCCTCGCTCGAGGCCATCGAGAAGGCGGGCATCCGCCCCGACCAGATCGGCGTCGTCCTCGTCTCGACGATCAGCAACACGGTGCAGACGCCGTCGCTGGCCGCCCTCCTCGCCGACCGCATCGGCGCGAACCCCGCGCCCGCCTACGACATCTCGGCCGCGTGCGCCGGCTACACCTACGGGATCGCCCAGGCCGACTCCTTCATCCGCTCCGGACTCGCCGAGTACGTGCTCGTCGTCGGCGCCGAGAAGCTGTCCGACCTCGTGAACCCGGCCGATCGCAGCATCTCCTTCCTCCTCGGCGACGGAGCGGGCGCCGCGGTCGTCGGACCGAGCGACACCGCGGGCATCTCGAAGACGGTCTGGGGCTCCGACGGATCCAAGTGGGACACCGTCGGCATGGACAACCCCCTGCAGGCCTAC
Organism: Rathayibacter sp. VKM Ac-2803; assembly: GCF_009807175.1. Taxonomy (NCBI): domain Bacteria; kingdom Bacillati; phylum Actinomycetota; class Actinomycetes; order Micrococcales; family Microbacteriaceae; genus Rathayibacter; species Rathayibacter sp. VKM Ac-2803. The sequence goes on from NZ_WUCD01000001.1 coordinate 2,818,241, forward strand.
CGCGAGGGGCGCGTCGAGTGGCCGACCCTCCGCCAGGACGGACCCTCCGTGTTCCGCTGGGCGGTCTGGGAGATGGCGAAGGTCGCGAAGCAGGCGCTGGCGGAGGCGGGCGTCGAGCCCGAGGACCTCGCCGCGTTCATCCCGCACCAGGCCAACATGCGGATCATCGACGAGTTCGCGAAGCAGCTGAAGCTCCCCGAGTCCGTCGCGATCGCCCGCGACATCGAGACGACGGGCAACACGTCCGCCGCGTCGATCCCGCTGGCCACCCACCGCCTGCTCGAGGAGCACCCCGAGCTCAGCGGCGGACTCGCCCTGCAGATCGGCTTCGGAGCCGGACTGGTCTTCGGCGCGCAGGTCGTGGTGCTCCCGTAGGGGGCGCAGGCCCACCCCTAAACTGACCTACGGTCACCTGACGACACGCTGCACCACACCCTCAAGGAGAGAACACCATGGCACTGTCCACCGAAGAAGTCCTCGCCGGCCTGGCCGAACTGGTCAATGACGAGACCGGCATCGCGACCGATTCCGTCGAGCTGGACAAGTCGTTCACCGACGACCTCGACATCGACTCGATCTCGATGATGACCATCGTCGTGAACGCCGAGGAGAAGTTCGACGTCAAGATCCCGGACGACGAGGTCAAGAACCTCAAGACGGTCGGCGACGCGGTCACCTTCATCGTCAACGCCTCCGCGTAGTCAGCGCTCCGCGCACCCCGTCCGCGCGGCGGACACCCCGGCCCGGGCGATCGCCCGGCCCGGGGTGCGCCCGGCACCCACCCGTCACGGAACAGAGAACGTCGTCATGACCAAGAAAATCGTCGTCACCGGCATCGGAGCCAGTACTCCGCTCGGAGGAACGGCCCGCGAATCGTGGACCGCACTGCTCGCGGGCGAGTCGGGTGTGCGCACCATCGAGGCCGACTGGGTGTCGGAGCTCGACATCCCCGTCACCTTCGCCGGGCAGGCCAAGGTCCGCCCCGAGGAGGTGCTCTCCCGCCCCGAGGCGAAGCGCCTCGACCCCTCCAGCCAGTTCGCGCTGATCTCGGCGCGCGAGGCCTGGGCCGACTCCGGCATCACCGACGTCGACCCGCTGCGCGTCGGCGTCGACTACTCCACCGGCATCGGCGGACTCTGGACCCTCACCGACGCGTGGGACACCCTGCGCGAGCGCGGGCCGCGACGCGTCCTCCCCATGACCATCCCGATGCTCATGCCGAACGCCGCCGCCGCCGCGATCAGCATGGCCATCCCCTCCCGCGCCTACGCCCGCACCGACGTCTCGGCCTGCGCGTCGAGCACCGAGGCGATCGCCAACGCCTACGAGCACCTCCAGCGCGGCCTCGCCGACGTCGTCATCGCCGGCGGCACCGAGTCGGTCGTGCACCCGCTGCCCATCGCGGCCTTCGCGGCCATGCAGGCCCTGTCGCGACGCAATGACGACCCCGCCGCCGCCTCGCGCCCCTACGATGTCTCCCGCGACGGCTTCGTCCTCGGCGAAGGAGCGGCCACCCTCATCCTCGAGACCGAGGAGCACGCCCTCGCCCGCGGCGCCCGCATCTACGCCGAGCTCGCCGGCGGAGCGGTGACCAGCGACTCGTACCACATCACCGCCCCCGACCCCGAGGGCTCCGCCGCCGCCCGCGCCATGATCGAGGCCCTCGAGCAGGCCGGAGCCGCCCGCACCGACGTCACCCACGTCAACGCGCACGCGACCAGCACTCCCGTCGGCGACATCGCCGAGTACCGCGCCCTCGCCCGCGTCTTCGGCGACCACCTCCCGAACATCGCCGTCTCGGCCACCAAGGCCGCCACCGGCCACCTCCTCGGCGGCACCGGCGCCCTCGAGGCGATCTTCACGGTCCTCGCCCTCCACGAGCGCACCGCCCCGCCGACGATCAACCTCACCGAGCAGGACCCGCAGATCCCCCTCGACGTCGTGACGAGCCCCAGGGCGCTGGGCGACGGGCCGCAGGTGGCCCTGTCCAATTCGTTCGGATTCGGCGGACACAATGCTGTTGCCGCGTTCCGGTCGGTGTAACGGGGCGTAGCCCCGTCACACCGACCGGAACGCGGGCGACGCCGCTCCCTGCGCGGCGTCGGCGCGTCCGCTTCCGAGGTGGTCGGGGATCGCAGGGCCGGTGCGGTGCGGCGACGTCGATCCGCTGGGACGCGAATCGACGGATACGCCTCGGGGCGCGAAGGTGGTCTGCAGGCTCACCCTCGTGAGCGCGAGCTTCGCCGCGCGTCTCCGCCGGAAGTGCTGGAGTGGGAAGCCCTTCTGCAGAGGCTTGCGTGCTGGATACGTCGTCAGCACGGCGAGCTGCACGCTGGTCACATCGCGGGCTGCGCCGCGTCACTCCCTCCGAAGTGGGCTCCGCCTCCCGCAGCGGACGACGGGGCATTCCTTCCCCGCTGATCGAGTAGCCCGCCCAGCGGGCGTGTCGAGATCCACCAGCATCAGAAGTCGAAGACAGAAGCCCGCACTGCTGACTCTGGTGGGTCTCGATACGCCGCCTCCGGCGGCTACTCGACCAGCAGACTCGCGGTCCCCCTCCTCCTCGGAAGAGACCTCCCGCGTGCGGGCCCCTCCCTCGCTGATCGAGTAGCCCGCGAAGCGGGCGTATCGAGATCCACGTCCGTCAGAAGGCCAGGATTCAACCTCGTCTGCTGACGCTGGTGGGTCTCGATACGCCCCTGCGGGGCTACTCGACCAGCATGGATGGCGGCGAGCCGGGCCGATTGAACGCTTACGTGGTCACGACCTAAAACCCGCAAGGTGGAGGCGTATCCAGCGAATCATCGTCGCCGAACGCAGGACGCTCTCTGAGTCGCGACCACCCCGCAGAGTCGACCGCGCTGCGCCGTGCGAGGAGCGGCGCAGGCACCGAGTGGGCTCAGCCCACTCGGTGCAGCCACACGACCGGCGCGAAGTCGCTGGCCGAGCGGAAGGGCTCGAGTTCGTCCTCCCAGGCCTGGCCGAGGGCGAGGCGGAGTTCGCGGTGCAGCTCGATGGGGTCGGCTCCGGCGATCTCCATGGCGGAGCGGATGCGGTCCTCCGGGATGACCGTGTTGCCGACGCTGTCGGTCTGGGCGTAGAAGATGCCGAGCGCGGGCGTGTGCATCCACCGTCCGCCGTCGGTGCCGGGGGCCGGCTCCTCCGTGACCTCGTAGCGGACGTCCTCCCAGCCCCTGAGGGCGGAGGCGATCGTCGCACCGGTTCCGACCGGGCCCTCCCACTCGAACTCGGCGCGCTGCGTGCCGCGGAGCACCGGCTGCTCGATCCACGAGAAGTTCACGGGTCGACCGAGAGCGCGACCCGCTCCCCATTCGAGATGGGGGCAGAGCGCGCGGGGGGCGGAGTGCACGAAGAGCACACCCCGAGTCTGTAGCGCCACCATGCTGTCCTCCGTCCGTCCCGGTGCGTCTTCCCCAACGACCCGGACCACGAAACGACGAGTGGTGCATTCTTCGATTAGACGGTGGACGAGCCACCACGTCAGATTATGCAACAGGGTCTCCGCGCCGACAAGACGGCTCGCCGCGCCTGCCGACCGTGAGCCCGGATCCCCTGCCTATACTCGGGATCGTCCGTCCCTCCCTCTGATCCGACAGGAGCTCCGTGTCGGTCCGCGACGGTCTGCTGGCTCTCCTCACCCTCGGGCCCGCCTACGGTCTCCAGCTGCACGCCGAGCTGCTCGATCGTGCTGCGCACCGGCGCCGCGTGAATGTGGGGCAGATCTACTCGACGCTCGATCGCCTCCGCGAGCGCGGGCTCGTGACGGGTGCCGGCTCCACGGAGGACGGGCTGCCGCTGCACGCCCTGACCGAGGACGGCCGGGCGCAGGCGATCGCCTGGCTGACCGGAGAGGGCGCCTCGCCCTCCGAGGACTGGGACGACGTGCTCGACCGCATCCTGCTGGCCTCGAGCCTCGAAGGGGCCGACCTCGACGCGGTCCTCGACGCCTACGGCAGCACCCCTCCCGACGAGGCCGATCTGCTCGACGAGCACCCTCAGCGGCGCCTCGCCGCGCGTGCGGCACTGGTGCGCGACGGCGCCCTGCGCAGCCTCCTCGAGGCCGCTCGAGAGGAGCTCTCGAAGGGCGATGCGGCCTCGGGAGTGCGCGGCTTCGCCCTCGAGCGCCCGCGTCGCGGTCGGCGGGCGGCCACCCGGGACGAGACAGGGACTGGTGCCGTCGCCTAGGCTGGATCGCATGTCTCGCTCCCCCCTCGGCGTCCGCGCGCCCTCGCGCGCGCGCCGGCGCCTCCTGGCGGCGGGTGCGGGCACCGTCCTCGTCCTCTGCACCGCCCTGGCCTCACCTCTCACCGCGTCGGCTGCCTACGACCCCTCCGACTACCCCTCGTGGTCCGACGTCGAGGCAGCGAAGTCGAGCGAGTCCGCCACCGCCGCCGAGGTCGACCGCATCACCTCCTTCCTCGCCGATCTCCGCGATCAGGCCGCTGCGCTGACCGACGCCGCCATCACCAGGGCCTCCGAGGCCGATGCCGCGCAGAGCGCGCTCGACGAGGCGACGCAGCGAGTGACCGCCCTCGAGGAGCGCGCCGACGCCGCTCGCGCCGACGCCGACGACGCCAAGGAGCAGGCGGGCCGGCTCGCGGCCCAGCTGTACCGCAACGGCGGCACCGACGCGACGCTCAACCTCCTCATCGGCGGGCAGGAGTCGGACGCTCTGCTCTACCGCCTCGGCACGATGAGCCAGCTCACCCTGCAGACCAGCCGTCTGCAGACCGAGGCGGAGTCGACCGAGAACCAGGCCGGCGCTCTCGCCACCCAGGCCGAGCAGGCCCGTACCGAGCGGGCGTCGCTCGCCTCGGCCGCCGAGGACGCGCTCGAGACCGCGCAGGCCGCCCAGGCGGACGCCGACGCCAAGGTCGCCGAGCAGGAGCAGTACAGCGCTCAGCTCTACGAGCAGCTCGCGTCGCTCAAGAACACGACCGCCGCGCTCGAGGAGGAGTACTCGACCGGTCAGCAGGCCAAGGCCGACTTCGAGGAGCAGGAGCGCCAGTCCCGGCTCGCCGCCGAGGAGGAGGCGCGCCGCCAGCAGGCAGCGAATGCTCCCGCCGCCCCCGCGCCCGTCGCGGCTCCCGCCGCCCCCTCCTCCGGAGGAGGACCCCTGCAGCTCGGCAACGACGACCCGACCGGAGCGCGGAACAGCTCGGCCCAGACCATCGCCGCTCTCAGCACCTACGCGGGTCGCACCGACGGCATGTCCCCCTCGCAGGCGCAGGCCTACGCCCGCTCCGTGATGGGCAACCACGGCTGGGGCCAGGACCAGATGGACTCCTGCCTCGTCCCGCTCTGGAACGGCGAGTCGGGATGGCGCTGGAACGCGCTGAACCGCTCCTCCGGCGCCTACGGGATCCCGCAGGCCCTGCCCGCCAGCAAGATGGCCACCTACGGTTCCGACTACCAGACCAACGCGGCGACCCAGATCGACTGGGGTCTCGCGTACATCGCGGACGTCTACGGCTCGCCGTGCACCGCCTGGTCGAAGTGGAACTCGCGCTCGCCGCACTGGTACTGATCCGCTGACCCGTCCCGCGGGTCATCCGGACGCGGGCCGCCTACTTCGCCTGATCGTACGAGTCGACCACGGCGACGGTGATCGGGAAGTCGACCTCCGAGTCGCCGAACAGAGCCCGGCCGGCGCGCACCGCCGAGTCGCGGAGGATCGCCGCGACGCGGTCGGCCGCCTCCGCCGGCGCGTGCACGATGACCTCGTCGTGCAGGAAGTACACGAGGTGCGCGTCGCCCTGGCGCAGCCGCGCCCGCAGCTCGCCCATCCAGCAGAGCGCCCACTCGGCCGCCGTGCCCTGCACGACGAAGTTGCGGGTGAACCGGCCCCACTCGCGGGCCCGCTGGCCGCTGCGCGCATCGGGAGCGTCGGAGTCGAGAGCCGCACCCGGAGGCGAGCTGCGGCCGAGCCAGGTCGACACCGGCTCCCCCCGCTCCCCCGCCCGCGCCGCCGCCTCGACGTGGGCGACCGAGCGCGGGTACGCCCGGGCGAGTCGTGGGAGCAGTCGCCCCGCCTCCCCGCTCGTCGCCCCGTACATCGCGCCGAGCATCGCGACCTTGGCCCGCGCCCGATCGGGGACGACCCCGGCGTCGACGATGCCCTGGTAGAGGTCGCGCCCGCGGCCGGCCGCCGCCATCGCGGAGTCGCCGGACATCGCCGCGAGGATGCGCGGCTCGAGCTGCGCGGCGTCGGCGACGACCAGCTTCCAGCCGGGATCGGCGACCACCGCGGCGCGGATCTGGCGCGGCAGCTGCAGCGCGCCTCCGCCGGAGGTCGCCCAGCGGCCGGTGACCACGCCGCCGACCACGTACTCGGGGCGGAACCGCCCGCCGTGCACCCAGGAGTCCAACCAGGCCCAGCCGTTCGCCGTCAGCAGGCGCGAGAGCTTCTTGTACTCGAGCAGCGGCGCGATCACCGGGTGCTCGAGCGACTGCAGCTCCCAGGAGCGGGTCGACTCGACGGCGAGCCCGCCGCGTCGGAGCGCCCGGATCAGGTCGGCCGGCGAATCGGGGTTCAGCTCGGGAGCCGCGAGCTCGGCGCGGATGCGGTTCGCCAGCGCCTCGAGCCGTTCGGGACGGCCGCCGAAGTGCGGCCTGGGCCCGAGCGCCTCGGTGAGCACCCGGTCGTGGACGTCGGCGCTCCAGGGCAGACCGGCGGCGGCGATCTCGCGCGCGATGAGGGCGCCGACCGACTCGGCCGCGAGCAGGAGGCGCAGCCGGCCGGCTCCCGTCGCCCGTGAGAGCGCCGCCTCCTGGCGGGCGAGCTCCTCGAGGGGATCGAGCTCCCCCTCCTCGCCCGATGCCTCCTCGAAGCCGAGCAGGGTGTCGCCCGCGGCGGGGACGGCGGCGCCACCGTCCCACGCGTCGCCGGGCGACCGCGCGAGCTCAGATCCGGCGGTGGCGACCGAACGGCGGAGGATCGCCCGCGACAGCCGCAGGTCGTGGCAGCGCGCGACGCTCACGCCGGCCTCGAGCAGGGCGGGGTACCAGCGTGCGGTGTCGTCCCACACCCAGCGCGGCCTCTCGGCCTCGCGAGCGCGCACGAGCGACGCGAGCTCGAGGGGACCCCGCCCCGTGGCCACCGTCTCTCCGGAGTCGGCCGAGAGCACCGTCCACTCCCCCGTGGGGCCGCCGGCGAGTGCGAGGAGCATCCGATCATTCTCCCCCGCCGAGCGCGCCCGCACCCCGGCCGCCGCGATCACCGTGCCGTCGTCGTCGACGGCGGATAGCCCGGGAAGGGCTTCTCCTGCGCGGTGAGCGGCTGCCGCTTCCAGAGCGCGTCGGCGATCGCCTCCATCGACGGCGAGTAGCCGACGAGCTCGCGCCGGCTCGGATCGGCCGACCAGGTGACCGCCCTGAACCAGGTCTCGCGGTACGGGCCCGTCTCGATCCTGCGGACGAGACCGATCCGGCCCGTGCGCATCGCGTCGACCATGACCCACTCGTCGGGCCCGCTGCTGCGCAGCATCTGGAGGGGACTCCACTCGATCATCGCGCCTCCTGCCCGGTCGATCCGCGGCCGTGGCGAGCACGGGCGCCGCGGCGTACACTCGCAGACTATCGAACAGATGTTCGAACGGCCAACCGTCACGGCGGGTCGTGCAGAGGCGAACGGAGGCCGTCGATGGCGGTGATCGACGAGACCGCGGTGGTCTCCACCGACGACGACGGCGTGCCGATCGCGCTCGAGTGGAGGGGCGGCCGGTACCGCGTCACGGACCGGCCCACGGTGTGGACCTGCACGAGCGACTGGTGGGCGCCGCTCGAGGGCTACCCGCCGACCTTCGGAGGGGCGCCGGTCAGCATCGGCGGCTGGCGCTTCCAGGCCACCGACCTCGAGACCGGAGGCGCCTTCGTCCTCGACGTCATCGCGTCGACGGATCCGTGCTGGAGCGTCGTGCGCGCCTACCAGTGAGCGGGAGGAGTGCGGTGACGATGGATGCCGGCCGCTCAGCGGACCGGGTCAGTGCATCGGACCGAGGTCGCGCAGCCGGCCGGGGCCGCCTGCCGCGCCGGGCCTACCTGTCGGACCAGGGAGCCTTCGTCATGGCGATCAGGGCGGCGACGCCGGAGACGATGCCGGCACCGGCGATGGCGGCCACGACGAGCCAGAGGACGAGTTCCATACGACGAGTCTACCGAGCCCGTCGAGCCCTCATTCCATACCCCGGCTCTGCAATAGCGTGGGAGGAATGACCGACGCCCCCACTCGCGCCAGCGTCGGACTGCGCTCCGAACGCGGTCCGATCCTCCTCGCCCTGATGATCTCGACCGCGCTGGTCGCGCTGGACGCCACCATCCTCGCGACCGCCGTGCCCTCGATCGTGGCGGACCTCGGGGGCTTCGAGCAGTTCCCCTGGCTGTTCTCGGTCTACCTGCTCGCCCAGGCCGTCTCGGTCCCGCTCTACGGCAAGCTCGCGGACGTCGTCGGGCGCAAGCCGATCATGCTCATCGGGATCGGCCTGTTCCTGCTCGGGTCGCTCCTATGCGGTCTCGCCTGGAGCATGCCCGCGCTGATCGCGTTCCGCGCTCTCCAGGGCCTCGGAGCCGGAGCGATCCAGCCGATGGGCATCACGATCGCAGGGGACATCTACACGGTCGCCGAGCGCGCCAAGACCCAGGGCTACCTGGCGAGCGTCTGGGGCATCTCCTCCGTCGTCGGCCCGACCCTCGGCGGCGTGCTCTCCGACCTCGGCGCCTGGCGCGGGATCTTCCTCGTCAACATCCCGCTCTGCCTGCTCGCGGCGTTCCTGCTCGTCCGCAACTTCCGCGAGACGACCCGCGGCGAGCGTCAGCCGATCGATCTTCCGGGTGCCGCCGTCCTCGCGATCGGCACGGCCCTGCTGATCCTCGGGCTGCTCGAGGGAGGCAGCGCCTGGCCGTGGCTATCCCCCGCCGGCATCGGCGTCTTCGTGCTCTCGGCGCTCGCGTTCGCGGCGTTCGTCGCCATCGAGCGGCGGGCGGCGGCCCCGGTCCTGCCGCTCTGGGTGCTCACGCGGCGGGTCCTGATCTCGACGAGCCTCGTGTCGGTCACCGTCGGTGCGATCACGCTCGGCGTCACGTCCTACTTCCCGACCTTCGCCCAGGGCGTCCTCGGCAGCTCGGCGCTCGGCGCGGGATTCGCGGTCGCTGCGATGACGCTGGGCTGGCCCGTCGCCGCGAGTCTCTCCGGCAGGCTCTACCTCCGGATCGGGTTCCGCACCACGGGATTCATCGGCGCGACGCTGGTGGTGATCGGAACGGGGCTGACCATCCTGCTCGGGCAGTCCTCGTCGCTGTGGGAGATCGCGGGCTTCTGCGTGATCATCGGCGCGGGGATGGGCCTCGTCGCGACTCCGACGCTCATCCGCGCGCAGGCGAGCGTCGAGTGGAACGAGCGCGGCGTCGTCTCGTCGACCAACTTCTTCGCCCGCAACATCGGCAGTGCGGTCGCGGTCGCCATCTTCGGCGCGATCGTCAACGCCGCCACCGGAGACGGCACTCCCGCTGCAGCCGATCTCGCGGCGGGCACCCGATCGGTCTGCATCGCCCTGACCGTCCTCGCGCTGGGAATGCTCGCCGCGGTATGGGCCATGCCGAAGGAGGAGCGGCCGGTCGCCTAGCCGCGCCGCGACGCCGCGAGGGCGCGCAGCCGCTCGATCCGGTTCCGGCGCACGAGGTGCGTCCAGCGCAGCACCGGCGCCCCGAGCCCGCGGTGGGTCCGCAGGGTGTGCAGTGCCCGATCCAGGCGCCGGAGCATGTCGACCGGCGCCCCGAAGGGCCGGGCCGAGATGCCGACCACCAGGTGCCGGTCGAGCACGATCCGGTGCCGCAGACCGAGGTGCACGCTGATCTCGACGTCGTCGTGGACGTACGGGTCGTGGCGGTGCATCTCGCCTGCGATCTCCTCCCACGCCGAGCGGCGGATCGCGCAGTTCGAGCCGAACAGCGGCCAGTTGGCCAGGGCCGAGCCCATCAGGGCGAAGTACGCGTCCATGTAGACCAGGCGGGCCGCGGTCCGCGCCACCGGTCCGAGCTCGACGAAGCGACCCGGGCCGGTCACCGCGCCCACCGCGGGGTCGGCGAAGTGCCCGGCGAGGCGCGCGATCCAGTCGGGTCCCGGCTGCGAGTCGGCGTCGAGCCGGGCGAGCACCGCCCCGCGGGCGACGTCGAAGCCGTGCGCCGTGCTCGCCGGGATCCCCGCGCCGTCGTGCACCACCACCCGGGCACCGGCCGCGCGAGCGACCTCGGCGCTGTCGTCGGTGCTGCCGTCGTCGACGACGACGACCTCGAAGGGGGCGAGCGTCTGCTCGCTGAGGAGGGCGAGCAGTCGCTCGAGATGCCGGGCGTCGTCCTTGACGGGGACGACGACCGAGATGCGCCGGTGGTCCATCCCCCCAGTCAACGCGATCAGGGGTCCCGCGGAGGATCCGCCACGCGGTCCGACCGGTCACGGTCGGCGGTCGAGGGCCGTAACGACGGCGATCGGGGCGGGCCGGTCCGCTTCAGGCGGTCGTCACCGTGGCGGCCGACGCGCGAACCTCCGCCCGCGGCCCCCGCCCGACGGGTACTCTCGAAGAGGTGCTCCGGCGGTCGGGGCCGGTATCGGGATGCAGGTGACGCGCGTGTGGTTCCGCCGTCGACGCAGGTTCAAGATGGAGCCGTTCGACCCCGATGACAACCCTGTGCGCGACCCCGTCTCGGTCGAGGAGGCCGCGGAGGAGGGCCTGATGCTCGCGCAGTACGCGAGCAGGATGGCCGTGAAGAACCGGATCCTGATGGACGGACTCACCGCCGACGTGCCCTTCGACGTCGGCCACTACTCGGTCGTCGCCGCGGGAGAGCTCGAGAAGCTCGCCGGCGAGTCGGAGGCGGCGGCACGGCGCGTGCGCTCGATCGCCGTCGATGTCACCTACGTCGAGGGTCGCTCCGATCACGTGCACGACTACCGGTCGGCCGACGTCGACAACCTCGACCACCGCGAGAAGCTGTCCCTCGCCGTCGCGGACGCCCTGCGCGAGCGCGCCCGGGACGAGCAGTACCTGGCGGCCCTCGTCGACGACGCCCGCCAGGACGCGTGGCGCGAGCTGGCGCAGTCGATCGAGGAGACGCTCGACCGGGCGCCGAGGATAGATGCGAACGCCGAGGACTACCGCCGCGACCGCTCCGTGCGGATGGCGCTCGTCATCGTCGACGATCTCGTGCGCCTCGCCGAGGAGCGCGGAGTCGCGCTCGAGGAGTGAGCGTCAGGCCCAGCCGGCCCTGAACGACTCCGTCGCCTCGGCCGAGCGCGCGCGGACCGCCTCGAGCAGGTCCGCCATCGACGCGCTGCGGAGGAACGTCAGGCGGTCGATCTCGGTGACCGGAGCCACTCCCGCGAGCTGCCAGGCGTGCGCCGCCGGATCCTCGGCGAGCTCGACGACGGCGCCGTAGCGCTGCTCGACGAACTCGCTCGCGACCGCGAGGGCCGTGCGGACCGCCGACTCCGTCTCCCGCAGCGTCGCATCGAGGCTCGAGTCCCACTCGAGCGGAGCCAGGGGCCGCACCTCGGCCTTGGGGTACGGATCGTCGTCGTACCAGCGGACGACCTCGAAGCGGTCCTCCCCCACCGAGTCCAGCGTCACGAACGCCTCCTCGCCGTCGATGTTCAGGATGCGCGCGACGGTGCCGACGGGGAAGCGCTGATCGCCGCCGCCGACCTCCTGCCCGCGCTCGATGAGGACCACGCCGAAGGAGGGGCTGTCATCCTCGAGGACGTCGCCGAGCATCCGCAGGTACCGCGGCTCGAACAGCCGGAGCGGGAGCGGCATGTGCGGCAGGAGCACGGAGCCGAGCGGGAACATCGGGAGATCAGGCACGTGTTCAGGCAATCACGTCCGGCTCCGGGCGGCCAGTACGGGCGTCGGGGCCACGGACGTGCTAGCGCTCACCTGCTCGAGGATCCGGAGTGCCCGAGGACGACGGCGATGAGCTCCTCGGCGTCCGCGAGGTAGCCGGCCAGCTCCCGCTCGTCGCGCGCCTCGGCGAGCTCGGCCACGGTCGGTGAGACGAACACGCCGTCGGCGGCGTCCTTGATCAGGATCCCGCCGCGCGCGAGGGCGACGGCGGTCGCGTCGTCGAGAGCCCAGGCGTTGACGCCGGCGGTCTGGACCGTGTCGTCGTCGGTCCGTCGACGGGAGCCCCGGCGGGTCGGCGTGACCGCGACGGCACGCACCGGCAGCGGCGCGACCTTCAGGTCGCCCCGGTTGACGGCGCGGGTCACCGCATCCGAGAGGGATGTCCTGGCCAGGGCGTGCAGTGTCGTCGCGAGCTCCATGCGGTCCACCGGTGATCCTCCGTCGTCCGTCGCGACCGAGCGGGACGACGCCGAGAGAGCCGGCTGCCACCTACCGCCGGGTCGTCCAGCAGTGCGAGCGAAAGCCCCGTTGCGTCCGCGACCAGAGTAGGCACGGGATGGTCGGCCCCGCGCCCCCAGTAGAGGACTCAGCGCGGCTTCGAGGACTCCCATGATCGCGCTCTCACGCTCGCACCTGCCGTTCACCGGACCGGTGCATGATCTCCCGGTGCCCACCGAAGTGAACCTCGACGAGATCGTGTCCGAAGTGTCCGCGCGCCTCCGGGGCCGCTTCCCCGACCGGCCCGAGGCCGAGGTCGAATCGGTCGTGCGCGCCGAACTCGACGCCCTGGCCGACCGCCCGATCCAGGACTACCTCTCGGTGCTGACCGAGCGCGCCGCGAAGACCCGCCTGAAGAAGTCGCGCCCCGACGCCTGAGCGGCTCGCGCCTCGACCCGCGACTCCGCACGAGTCGACGTAGTCGGCGCCGACTACGTCGACTACTGCGTGGTCGGCGTGCGCACGGACCCCGGGCCACGGACTCAGGAACGTAGGGCGTACGGGACTTGAACCCGTGACCGACGGATTATGAGTCCGCTGCTCTGACCAGCTGAGCTAACGCCCCGCGGCGACTGCGGGGCGGGATCCGTCAGGATCGGCCGGCCGGAGCGGACGCTGCGTCGGAGGCCGGATCGGCCACCGGCTCCCCACGATACAGGCTCTCGAATGTGCTGATCGTGCGGTTGATGTCGTGTGCAGCGACGATGCGGAGGGAGGCGCGCTTCATCGCCTCGAGCGCGTCCGGCTCCGCCGAGAGCACGTCGGTGAGGCGGTCGGCCAGCGCCTGCGCATCGCCCGGCGCGAAGAGGTAGCCGTTCTCGCCGTCGTGCACGAGGTGCGGGAGCGCCATCGCGTCGGCGGCGACGACGGGCAGGGCCGAGGCCATCGCCTCCATGGTCGCGATGCTCTGCAGCTCGGCGATGGAGGGCATCGCGAAGACGGTGGCGCGGGTGTACGCCTCTTTCAGCTCAGCATCCTCGACGTAGCCCGTGAAGCGGACGCGATCGGCGATGCCGAGGCTCGACGCGAGCTGCTGGAGGTTCCGCATCTGGTCGCCTCCGCCCACGATCTCGAGCTTGGCGTCGAGCGACGGGTCGAGCAGCGCGACGGCCCGGAGCAGGACGTCGATGTGCTTCTCGCCCGTGACCCGGCCGACGAACAGGATGCTGTTGCCGGGGCGGGGCGTGAAGTCGGGCGTGTAGTTGTCGGCGTCGATGCCGCAGGAGATCGCCTGGACGTCCTTGAGGCCCGTGAACTTCTCGAGGAACTGGGCGGCCTTGCGGGTCGGCGTGGTGACCGCCTCCGCACGACCGAAGGTGCGACGGGCGGCCCGCCACGCCATCTGGATGGCCTTGGCCTGAACGGCCGTGGGGAGCAGCGTGAACTCGAGCAGGTTCTCGGGCATGAAGTGGTTCGTGCCGATGATGCGGATGCCGCGATCCTCGGCGGCGATGCTGAGACCGCGGCCGACGATCATGTGCGACTGGAAGTGCACGACGTCGGGCTTCACCTCGTCGAGGATCCGCGCGCTGTTCTGCCGGATGCGGAACGGCATCGCGAACCGCAGCCAGTCGTGGGGGTACCAGCGGAGGCTGAAGAGGCGGTGGACGATCATCCGCTGCCCCTCGTGCGTCTCGACGCGGGTGCCGCTCCAGCCGTCGGCCGAGGGGGCGACGACGTGGACCTCGTGGCCGCGCTGCACGAGACCGGCCGCGAGGCGCTCGGCGAACTTGGCGGCCCCGTTGACGTTCGGCGCGAAGGTGTCGCAGCCGATCACCACGGTCAGCCGCTTCGCATCGGCGGGCGCGGGCGCCTCGGGTCGGGCTGCGTCGCGGGGGTCTGACACGGAGTGATTCCTTCGGGTGGTCGTGTCGCTCCGGCTGAGGAGAAGAGGAGCGATCGGCTTCTGGTCGATGTCGTGGCATCTCGGCGCGGGGCCCAGTGTACCGAGGGGGGTCAGCGGATCCGCGGATTGCGACGGCAGGGGGGCGCCCTGCGTCGCCGGTGCCGCTCAGCGCGCCTGCGGGTGGTGCTTGGCGAGGAGGAAGACGCCCCAGATCGCGACGACGCCCGCCAGGACGAAGAGCGGGATCGCCCACGGAGCCGCGTACTGCGCCTCTCCCAGGACGACGATGCCGATGGCGACGGCGACGAGCGGATCGATGACGGTGAGACCCGCGACGACCAGGTCGGGCGGGCCCGACGAGTACGCGTTCTGCACGAAGTAGCCGCCGAGGGCCGTGGCGGCGAGGAGCGCGACGACGCAGACGACGGTGAGGGCGTCGAACTCGCCGAACTTGATGCGGTTGAGCACCACCTTGGCGAGCGTCGCGACGAAGCCGTAGACGACTCCGGCTCCGAGGATGTAGAAGATCGCCCGGGCGCGCTTGCGGAAGACCGTGAACGCCACGATGAACACCGCGAGCACGACGGCGAGGATCACGAGGATCGTGATCAGCTGCGAGGTCTGGATCGGCTTGTCGACCGCGTTGAAGGCGGCGACGAGGACGAAGGCGCCGACGCCTCCGACGCAGAGCATGATCGCCCTGATCGACGCCCTGTTGAGGCGGACCTTGCTCACCCGCGCGTTGACGACGGCGGTGATGACCAGCGCGACGGCGCCGAGCGGCTGCACCACGATCAGCGGCGAGAAGCCGAGGCTCGTGAGCTGGAAGACGATCGCCAGGGCGAGCATCAGGGTGCCGATCACCCACGAGGGGCGCGAGAGGAGGGAGAAGAGCTGGCCGCCGCTGAGGCCGGAGGAGCCGGAGCGCTTCGAGAACCGCTCGACCTTGACCACTCCGCGATGCTGGAACTGCGCTCCGAGAGAGAGGAACACGGCGCCGACGAGGGCGATCGGGATGCCGATGAACTGCGCCGGGTCGAGCGTGAACTGCTCGGTCAGCTCGGCGAGATCGGAAGGCATGGTCTCGACCCTATCCAGATTCGATCCGGGGATCCTCCGACGCACGGGTGACCCGGGAAGACCACCGGATGACCGTGAGGACGGGGCGCGCGGAGGCCCGCGATACCCTGGTCGGCATGGCCGTCCTCCCCATTCTCATCGCCGGCGACCCCGTCCTGCACTCCCCCGCCGCCCCCGTCACCGCGTTCGACGACGCGCTGCGGACCCTCGTCGCCGACATGTTCGAGACGATGGACACGGCGCCCGGAGTCGGCCTCGCCGGCCCCCAGGTCGGGGTGCCGCTGCGGCTCTTCGTCTACGACTACGCGGCCGACGACGGCACGCCCCGCCGCGGGGTGGCGATCAATCCCGAGCTCTACGTCACGCCCACACCTCTCGGCGAGGCCGACGAGGACACCGAGGCGGAGGGGTGCCTGTCGTTCCCGGGCGAGCGGTTCCCGCTCCGGCGCTCCGAGCGGGCGATCCTGCGCGCGGTCGACCTCGACGGGAAGGCCTTCGAGATCGAGGCGGAGGGCTGGTTCGCGCGCGTGTTCCAGCACGAGTTCGACCACCTCGACGGGGTGCTCTACATCGACCGGCTCGAGCACGACTACCAGAAGCCCGTCGCGAAGATCACGCGCAAGCGCGGCTGGGGAGTCCCGGGCCGGTCGTGGCTGCCGGGCGTCGAGCACCTGGAGGACTGAGGTCCGGGGCGGGGGTGCCCGCCTGTGGATCGAGCTCGCAGCCCGCAGAGCAGGTCACAACCTTCTGCGATCGGCCCCACTCTCGCTGATCGAGTAGCCCGCGCAGCGGGCGTATCGAGATCCACGTCCGTCAGAAGACAGGGGCTGAAGCTCCAGGTGCTGACGCTGGTGGGTCTCGATACGCCCCTGCGGGGCTACTCGACCAGCAGGGGGGGCGGGGATCCGGCGGCCGTGGGTGGCGGGGTGTCGGCTCAGGCCAGGTCGACGCCGTGGACGCCGTTGTGGTGGCGGACGGCGGGGAAGGCGGCAGTGACCGAGCGGCCGACGCCGGGGGTCCGCTTCTCGGTGATGTCGCCTCCGAACAGGGCCGCGCGCTCGCGCAGCTCGGAGAGGGCGGGGCTGTCGATGCGCTCGGTGAGGGCGCGCAGATCGGCGTCGACGGCGCTCTCGTCGTGCTCGGCGCCTCCGTGTCGCTCGCGGTCGTCCTCGACATCGACGCGGAGGCCGGTCGCGGTCCAGTTCGACGTGATCCGCACCTCGGTGCCGGCGCCGCCGCTGGTCAACGCCGAGTCGAAGGCGTACTCGAGCACGCGCAGGACGGCCACCTCGGCACCGTCCTGCAGCGGGAACGGCTCACCGGTGCTGCTCTCGGCGACCACGAGCCCGCGCTCGCGGGCGTCGGAGACGAGCGGCTCGGTGCTGCCGGTGATCGGGAGCTCGCCCGCGTCGACGGCGGCGACGGTCGCGATGCGGCGCAGCTGGGCGAGGGACGCCTCCGCGGCGCGCACCGCCCTGACGGCCGAGCGGGTCGCGGCGGCCGGGTCGCGCTCGATGGTGAGGCGGACGCTCTCGGCCTCCTCGACGACGTGCGAGGCGCTGCGGACGGCGAGCTGCTCGAGCTCGCCGACGATGCGGAGCCTGGCCTCCTGCTCGCCGACGACCATCTCGAGTCGCGCGGTGCGGGCGGCCGCCTCGCGCTGCGAGTCGCGGGCGGCGCGCTCGGCGGTGGCGGAGCGGCGCCAGAGCACCACGGCCGCGACGGCGACGATCAGGGCGAGGACGAGGACGACGATCTCGAGCACGACGGCCTCCGGTTCGGGTCGGTGGGAGCGGCGCGGGGGAACGCCGGAGAGCGATGGTACCCGGGAGCGGACCCGGGTGCCCGACGCACAGGTGGGGCTTGCGGTCAGCTCGGGTCGACGCGGGTCGAGCGGGTGACCGTGAACTTGCGGTCGCGGGCGACGACCTTGGTCGGCCCGACCGAGCGGCGGAGCTCGGAGGGGTGCGCGAGGTGCGAGTTGAAGACCGTCCAGAGCTGACCGCCGGGGCGCAGAATGCGTCCGGCCGCGCGGATCATCCGGTGCGCGACGAGGTCGGTCACGGCTCCGTCGGAGTGGAAGGGCGGGTTGCAGAGCACGACGTCGACCGAGCCGACGGGGATCGTCGAGGCGTTGTCGTCGCGGAGGACGCGAACCCGCTCGGCGAGTCCGTTCGCCGCGGCGGTGGCCCGGGCCGACTCGGTCGCAGCCCTGGAGGAGTCGGTGGCGATCACGTCGAGATCGGCGCGGGAGCGGGCGAGCACGGCGGCGAGGATGCCGGTGCCGCAGCCGAGGTCGACGGCCGTGCCGGCGGGCAGGGCGGCGACGTCGACCGCGGCGAGGAGCGCACGGGTGCCGAGGTCGAGGCGTGCGCCGGAGAAGACGCCCGCGAGCGCGACCACGTCGAGACCGAACTCGTCGAGCCGGCGGCGGTCGGCGCTCGGCGCCGGCGGCTGGACCGGGCGCGCGGTGCTCGCGATCAGAGCGCGCGACTTCTGCCGCGCCAGGCTGACGTCGACCCGCTCGTAGCGGGCGTCGAGCACAGCGTTCATGCCGTGCGACATGTGCTTGATGCGGCCCGCGGCGATCAGCGCGGCACTCGGCGCCGCGAGGGCGGCGGACGCCGCGATCTCGGCCAGCGCATGGAGCGAGCGCGGGAGGCGGACGAGGATCGCGGCGGCGCCGTCGGCCGCGGCGCTCACCGAGTCGACGATCTCGAACGGCGCGAGCTCGATGCCGGCCGCGCGCACGGCGTCGGCGTTCGCGGCGAGGGCGAGCTCGGCGGTGACCGTGTCCTGGATGACGCGGACGGCCACTCCGTCTGCCGCGAGAGCGAGGGTGAGAGCGCCGTAGGCGTCGCCCACGACGCCGATCGAGCCGGTGATCCCGCGCTCGACGACGAGGTCGAGGAGGAGGCGGTCGCTCGCGTCGACCGCGACGAGGGACACGCCCTCGACGTCGGGTCGTCGGCGGAGGAGATCGAGGACGTCGTCGCGCATCGCGCCTCCGTATCGGTGCTGTGCGCCCGGCCTGGTGTGCACGCGATCAAGGCTGTGCACACGATTCCGGGCAAAGAAAAAGGGCCCGAGAGTGGAGTCCCAGGCCCTTCGCTCCCCGACTTGGACTCGAACCAAGAACCTACCGGTTAACAGCCGATTGCTCTGCCAATTGAGCTATCGAGGATCATCCGCCCACCCGGGGGTGAACAGCGCGTAGCCACTTTACCAAACTCTGCCCGCAGACCAAATCGGCGCGGAGCACCAGCTCAGTACCCGGCGTCCGTGTCGACGAGCCCGAGCAGCGGCTCCCCGGCCGCGAAGGCGGCCACGTTCGCGCGCACGCGCTCGGCGAGCAGCGGCGCCGTGATCTCCGGAGTGTCGGCCGTGTGCGGGGTGATCAGGCACCGCGGCTCGCCCCAGAGCGGATGCCCGTCGGGCAGCGGCTCGGGGTCGGTGACGTCGAGGGCGGCCCCGGCGATCCGTCCCTCGGCCAGGGCGGTGACGAGCGCGTCCGTGTCGACCAGAGTTCCCCGGGCGACGTTGACGAGGACGCAGCTCTCGGGCATCCGCTCGAGGAGCGCCGCGTCGACGAGCCTCGCCGTCGATCCGGTCGCCGCCGCGGCGAGCACGACGACATCCGCGTCGGCGACGACCTCGTTGAGGCGGTCGGCGGTGACGGTCCTCTCGGCGCCCGGCAGCGCCTCCGCGGTGCGGCGGACGACGGTGATGTGCGCGTCGAACACGCTCAACAGCCGCAGCAGCTGGGTCGCGATCCCGCCCGCGCCGACGACGACGACCCGCGCGCGGTGCAGGGTCGCGGCGCGCTTCTCGCCCCACGACCGCGCCCGGGCCCGCTCGGGCAGGGAGCGCAGCAGCGCCAGGGTCAGCGCGAGCGCGTGCTCGGCCACCGGCTCGGCATAGGCGCCCTTGGCGCTGGTCCAGCGCAGATCTGAGCCCTCCAGGACCGGGGAGAAGACGTCGACACCGGCCCACGGCAGCTGCACCCAGCGGATGCCGGGGTGCGCCGCGAGGACCGCCGCGAGCTCGTCGGTGCGTCCGTAGGACAGCCAGAGCAGCGCCTCCGGATCCTCATCCACCCCCACGACCCGGCCGCCGCCCGCCTCGATCGCCTCGGTGAAGACCGGCTTGGTGCGGGGAAGGACGGCGATCCGCGGAGTGCTCACGCCTGCTCCTCCACCGGTGCGACGCGCAGCGCGCGGCTCGCGTCGAAGCGCTCGTACTCGGCGAACGCGGAGCCGAGCTCGCGCACGTAGGGGTGTCGCGCGCCGGTGAGCACTTCGAGCAGCGGACCGTAGGCGACGACCTCGCCGCCGACCAGGACCGCGACGCGGTCGGTCGCCCGGCTCAGCACGTCGATGTCGTGCGTGACGACCACGGCCGCGAAGCCCTCGCGTCGCCGCAGATCGGCGAGCAGGTCGACGATCGACTCGCGGACGGTCGCGTCGATGCCCGAGGTCGGCTCGTCGGCGATCAGCACCTTCGGTCCGAGGACGAGGGCGCGGGCGATCGCGACCCGCTGGCGCTGGCCGCTCGAGAGCTCGTAGGGGAACCGGTCGAGCAGGAACAGCGGCAGGTGCACCGAGTCGAGCAGCGTCGCCACGCGGACGGCCGCCTCGCGCGGGTCGAAGTGGCGGTCGCGGAGGTAGATCGGCTCCGCGATCAGCTCCGAGACGGTCAGCTCGGGCCGGAGGACCGCGCCCGCGTCCTGGGCGAGATAGGCGACGTCGAAGGTGAAGCGCTTGATCCCGCGGGTGGGCAGGTGGCGGAGGCCGTGCCCGGCGATCGTGGCGTCGCCTCCGACGATCACGGGCTTGGTCCGCGCGCTGTCTCCGGTGAGCCCCTCGCCGCCGAGGACCCGCGCCAGCGTGGACTTGCCCGATCCGCTGCCGCCGAGGACGCCGAGCACCTCACCGGGCTCGACCCGGAGGCTCACCCCGCGCAGCGCGGTCCAGCGGCGGCTGATCCCCCGCGGCGGGTACTCGACGCTCAGGTCGTCGACGACGATGGGGGCCTCGGCGCTCATGCGGTGCGCTCCGCCTGCGTGATCCGGCGGAGGAGCTCGCGCCGCTCGGCCTGCTCCCCCGGATCCGGCACGGGCAGCGAGGCGAGCAGGCGCTGGGTGTAGGGGTGCTTCGGCGCCGACAGCACCTCCTCGCCCGTGCCCTCCTCGACCAGCTCACCGCGGTAGAGCACGGCGATCCGATCGGCGAGCAGATCGACGACGGCGAGGTCGTGGCTGATGAAGAGCGAGGCGAAGCCGAACTCCTTCTGCAGCTCGGCGAAGAGCTCGAGGACTCGCGCCTGCACCGAGACGTCGAGCGCCGAGGTGGGCTCGTCGGCGATCAGGAGCTTCGGCTCGAGCGCCAGGGCCCGCGCCAGGCTCGCGCGCTGACGCTGGCCGCCCGAGAGCTCGTGCGGGTAGCGGTCGCCGTAGGAGCGGGGCAGCTGCACCGCCTCGAGCAGCTCGTCGACGCGGTTCCTGGCCGCTCCCGGGTCGCGGAAGCGCCCGTGCACGATCAGCGGTTCGGCAACGCCCTCGGCGATCGTCAGCAGCGGGTTGAAGCTCGATCCCGGGTCCTGGAACACGAAGCCGATGTCGCCGCGGACCGGCCGGAAGCTGCGCTCGCGGATCCCGCGCATCTCCTTGCCGAGCACGCGGAGCGAGCCGCCGGTGACGGTGGTCAGGCCGGCGATCGCGCGGCCGATGGTCGTCTTGCCCGAGCCGCTCTCGCCGACGAGGCCGAGCACCTCCCCCGCGCGGATGCGGAAGGAGACGCCGTCGACCGCGACGAAGCCGGCGCGGCCCAGCCGGCCGGGGTACTGGATCCGCAGGCCGTCGGCCTCGACGAGGGTCTCGGCCTCCGGCGCCTCGGCGCGCTC
Source organism: Rathayibacter sp. VKM Ac-2803 (assembly GCF_009807175.1). Lineage (NCBI taxonomy): Bacteria > Bacillati > Actinomycetota > Actinomycetes > Micrococcales > Microbacteriaceae > Rathayibacter > Rathayibacter sp. VKM Ac-2803. Next base: position 2,839,481 of record NZ_WUCD01000001.1, read on the forward strand.
CCTGGCGCGGACCTTGGCGCGCTCGACGCCCTGGCCCACGTGCGGGACCGCGGCGAGGAGCTTCCTGGTGTACTCGGCCTTCGGCGCGGCGAAGAGCTCGGCGACCGGCGCCTGCTCGACGAGCTCGCCCTGGTACATCACGGCGACGCGGTCGGCGAGGTCGGCCACGACCCCCATGTTGTGCGTGATCAGCACGATGGAGGTGCCGAAGTCGTCGCGGCAGCGGCGGAGCAGGTCGAGGATCTCGGCCTGCACGGTGACGTCGAGCGCGGTCGTCGGCTCGTCGGCGACGATGAGGCCCGGATCCAGCACCAGCGCCATCGCGATCACGACGCGCTGCTTCTGCCCGCCCGAGAACTGGTGCGGGTAGTAGTCGACCCGCTTCTCCGGTTCGGGGATGCCGACCGTCCGGAGCACGTCGATCGCCCGGGCCCGCGCCTCCTTCTTCGACACGCTGCCGTGGGCGCGGAGGCCCTCGGCGATCTGCCAGCCGACGGTGAAGACGGGGTTGAGTGCGGTGGACGGCTCCTGGAACACCATCGCCACGTCGGTGCCGCGGATCTCGCGCAGGCGCGACTTCGGGACCGAGACGACGTCGGTCGACGAGCTCCCGTCCTTCTTCGAGAGCAGCACGACTCCCGAGGCGGTGGCCGTCTCGGGCAGGAGGCCGAGGATCGTCTTGGCGGTCACGGTCTTGCCGCTGCCCGACTCCCCCACGATCGCGAGCACCTCGCCGCGCTCGACCCGGAGGCTCACTCCGGCGACCGCGCGAACGGCGCCCCGGTCGCTGGCGAAGGCCACCTCGAGGTCGGTGATGTCGACGATCGGCCGCTCCGCGTCAACAGGTCTGCGCTCGCTCATCGGGTCTGCTCCGTTCCGGCGCTGGGATCGTGTCCCGGCGTCTCCAGGCCGTCGGCGACGAGCACGCCGCCCGGGACGACCGAGGTCGCGGCGATGTCGCCGGCTCCGGCGGCCACTGCGCGCCGACCGCGCAGGCGCGGGTCGGCCAGATCGTTGAGGCTCTCGCCGACGAGCGTGATGCCGACCACGACGAGGACGATGGCGAGCCCCGGGAACACCGAGGTCCACCAGATGCCGCTCGTGACGTCGGACAGCGCCTTGTTGAGGTCGTAGCCCCACTCGGCCGCCGAGGTCGGCTCGATGCCGAAGCCGAGGAAGCCGAGGCCCGCCAGCGTCAGGATCGCCTCGGAGGAGTTGAGGGTGAAGATCAGCGGGAGGGTGCGGGTGGCGTTGCGCAGCACGTGGCGGAACATGATCCGCGGGGTGGAGGCTCCGATCACCTTCGCCGACTCGACGAACGCGTCGCCCTTGATGCGCACGGTCTCGGCGCGGATCACCCGGAAGTACTGCGGGATGTAGACCACGGTGATCGAGATCGCCGCGGCGAAGATGCCCGCCCACAGGTTCGACTGGCCGCCGGAGATCACGATCGACATCACGATCGCGAGCAGCAGCGTCGGGAACGCGTAGATCGCGTCGCAGACCACGACGAGGACGCGGTCGAGCCAGCCGCCGAGGTAGCCCGAGACGAGCCCGAGGAAGACGCCCGCGAAGATCGACAGCACGACGGCGACGACGATGACGAGGAACGCGGTCTGCGCTCCCCACAGCACGCGCGACAGTACGTCGTACCCGCCGACGGTGGTGCCGAGGAGGTGCTCGGCGCTCGGCGGCTGCTGGGCGCCGAACGCACCGTCGTCGGAGCGCAGCTGCGAGTAGCCGTACGGCGCGAGCAGCGGAGCGAAGAGCGCGACGAGGAGGAACGCCCCGGTGATCACGAGACCGGCGACGAGCATCCCGCGCTGGAGCCCGACGCTCTGCCGGAGCTGGTGGACGACCGGGAGGCGGTCGACGAGGCGGCGGCGCGGGCGCGCCGGAGCAGTGGTGCCGGTCATGGTCAGTACCTCACTCGCGGGTCGATGAGCGCCGCGATGACGTCGACGATGAAGTTGGTCAGCGCCACGATCACCGCGAGCAGGGCGACGATGCCCTGCACGGCGACGAAGTCGCGGGCCTGGAGGTACTCGGCGAGCTGGAAGCCGAGGCCCTTCCACTCGAAGGTCGTCTCGGTCAGCACCGCGCCGCCGAGCAGCAGCGCGATCTGCAGGCCGATCACCGTGATGATCGGGATCAGCGCCGGCCGGTAGGCGTGGGTCCGCACGAGGCGGAACTCACTGACTCCCCGGGAGCGCGCCGCGTCGACGTAGTCGGTGCCGAGCGTGCCGATCACGTTGGTGCGCACCAGGCGGAGGAAGATGCCCGCGGTCAGCAGCCCGAGCGCGATCGCCGGCAGCACCGCGTGCGAGAGCACGTCGGCGACGGCCGCGGGATCGCCGGTCTGGATCGCGTCGATCAGGTAGATGCCGGTCTTGTTCTCGAGGAACTGCAGCGAGAGCTCGGTGCCCGTCGTCGCGCGACCCGCGACGGGGAACCACTTGAGCCAGACCGAGAAGACGAGCTTGAGCAGGAGACCCGCGAAGAAGACGGGAGTCGCGTAGCAGAGGATCGCGAAGATGCGCAGCACCGCGTCGGGCGTGCGGTCGCGGTGGTACGCGGCGAGCATCCCGAGCGGGATGCCGACGATGAACGCCACGATGAGCGCGTAGAACGCGAGCTCGACGGTGGCGGCGCCGTAGGTGAGCAGAACCTCGGTGACGGGGCGGTTGTCGCTCAGCGTCGTGCCGAAGTCGCCGCGGAGCAGCGCCCCCAGGTACTCGACGTACTGCACGACAAGCGGGCGGTCGTATCCGGCGGCCGACACGCGCTCCGCCAGTTGGTCGGCCGTCAGACGGCCGCCGAGCGCCGCCGTGATCGGGTCGCCGGTCGTGCGCATGAGCAGGAACACCATCGTCACGAGGATGAAGACGGTCGGGATGATGAGCAGGAACCGGATGAGCAGGTAGCGCCCGAGTCCGCCTCCCGAGCCGCGCGTGCGCCGGGTGGGCGCGGGCGGTGCCGCCGTGGCTGTCGTCACGTGATGCCTTTCGTGGAGAAAGGCCGGCGCCTCCCCTGCGGGAGGAGGCGCCGGCCCCGGGGGTGGATCAGCTCTTGCTGAGCGCTCCGTAGCGGAACTTGAACGAGGCGTCGAGGGTGTCCTCGGTGCCGCTCACCGTGCTGCCGACGACGGCGACCTGCGAGCCCTGGAGGTAGGGCACGGTCGACAGCTGGGCCGCCACCTTGTCCTGGATCTCCTCGATGATCGCGGTGCGCGCGTCGGGGTCCGTCGTCGAGACCTGCTCGGCGATCAGCGACTGCACCTCGGCGTCGTCGAAGTGGTTGGCGAGGAAGTTCTCCTTGATGAAGAACGGCGAGAGGTAGTTGTCGGCGTCGGAGTAGTCGGGGAACCAGCCGAGCTGGTACGCCGGGTAGACGTCGCTCGAGCGGTCCTTCGAGTACTGCACCCACTCCGTGGTCTGCAGGTTGACCGTGAACAGGCCCGACGACTCGAGCTGGTCCTTGATCAGCGCGTACTCGTCGCCCGAGGACGGACCGTAGTGGTCGTTCGAGTACTGCAGGTTGAGGGTGACCGGGCCGGTGACTCCGGCCGCGTCGAGCGTCGCCTTCGCCTTGTCGGCGTCGGGACCGCCCTGGCCGTCTCCGTAGAGGCCCTTGAGCGGCTCGGTCGCTCCGGTCAGACCGTCCGGGACGAAGGAGTAGAGCGGGGTGTAGGTGCCCTTGTAGACCTGGTCGGCGATCTCGTCGCGGTCGATCAGGTCGGCCACGGCCTGACGCACGGCGAGGGCCTTGGTGGCGTCCGCCTCCGGGGTCGTCGCGCCGAACGGCTGCGTGTCGAAGTTGAAGACGATGTAGCGGATCTCGCCGCCCGGGCCCTCGACCACCTTGACGGAGTCGTTGCCGCGGAGGTCCTCGACGTCGGTCGCCGAGAGGCTCCGGAACGCCACGTCGATGTTGCCCTCCTGGATGTCGAGCTTGAGGTTCGACGAGTCGGCGTAGTACTTGACGTTGACCGTTCCGGTCTTCGCCGCGCCGAGCACACCCTGGTAGCCCTCGTACGCCTTGTACTGGATCAGGTTGTTCACGTCGTAGTTCGCGATCGTGTACTGACCGGCGAAGGCCTCGCCCGAGACGATGTCGTCGTCGGCCGTCAGCGAGTCGGCCGAGAAGACGTCCTCGTCGACGATCGGGCCGGCGGGGCTCGAGAGGATCTGCGGGAAGGTCTGGTCGTTCTCGGACTTCAGCGTGAAGACGACGGTGGTGTCATCGGGAGCCGCGACGCTGTCGAGGTTCGCGAGCAGAGACGACGGGCCGTTCGCGTTGGCGATCGCCAGCTGGCGGTCGAACGAGAACTTGACGTCGGAGGAGGTGAGGTCGTTGCCGTTGGCCCACTTCAGTCCCTCCTTGAGCGTCACCGTGTACTCGGTCGGCGCCGAGAACTCGGCCGACTCGGCGATGTCGGGCTCGACGTCCGGAGTGCCGTAGGGCGTGTTCATCAGGAACGGGAAGACCTGGTTCATCACCGCGAACGAGCCGTTGTCGTAGGAGCCGGCCGGGTCGAGGGTGGTGATCTTGTCGGTGGTGCCGATGGTGAGCGTGCCGCCGGCGGCGTCGCCGCCGGACGAGTCGTCACCGCCGGCGGAGCAGCCCGCCAGCACCAGTGCGACCGCGGCGAAGCCTGCGGTCGCGGTGAGTGCGCGAGTAGCCCGGGTGGATGCGGATGTCATCTCCGTCTGCCTCTTCCTGTCAGGGATGGGATGCGGGCGCGCTCGCGGCGCGCAGCCTCTGGGCACACAGATGACCTGTGAGCGATGGCGCCACGACACTGGGCGCCCGCATTGCTGTTCCTCAGTGGTAACACAGTCGAGAGCGCTCTCCGGACCGCGGGGGCCCGTCGTCCGATTTCTTCACACGACTGCAACACGTCCCTCATCGTGGGCGCACGCGGTGTCACTCGGTGCGCAGCGCGCGCTTCTCGCGCTCGAGCTCGACGAGGCGCACCTGCACTGCCCTCGCCATCACGGGGTCGGCGGAGGCGCGCTGCAGCGCTCCGCGCAGCTCGGCGATCTCGCGAAGCAGGTCGCGCTCGATCAGGGAGATGGCGACGTCGCGGGAGTAGCGCGCGAGCCCCGCCTCGTCGGCCGCGGGGATCGGGGCGACCGCCAGCTGCCGCACGAGCGACGCGAACGGACCGGGCACGTCGGCCGCGACGTGCTCGACCCAGTCGCGGTCCTGCGCGCGCTCGAGGTTGGCGACGACGGCGTCGCGGACGACCCGGAGGGTCTCGTTGGTGACCGCCGCGTGCGCCGCGCGGGTCAGCAGCTCGGCGCCCATCATCTGCGGCAGCTGCAGCATCGCCATCAGCGCCTCGCGCTCGATGCGGGTGACCACGTCGATCGGGAGGTCGGTGAGCCGGGCGCCGACCGGGGTCTCCGGCGCGGGGGCGTCCGAGGTGCTCGTCTGGCGGGCTGGTGCGCGGGATCCGGCCGAGCGCACCGCGGAGTTGACCTCGGACATGTCGAGGCCGAGCATCCGGGCGAGCTCGCGCGAGTACCCGGGCCGCAGGGCGGGGTCGCGGATGTCGGCGACGACCGGGGCCGCGGCGCGCAGGGCCGCGATCCGCCCCTCCACCGTCTCGAGGTCGTAGCGGGCCAGCAGCTGCCGGATGACGAACTCGAACATCGGCTTCTTGTCGTCGATCAGCCGTCGCACGGCGTCGTCACCCCTGTTCAGCCGCAGGTCGCACGGGTCGAGGCCCTCGGGCGCGACGGCGACGAACGTCTGCGCGGCGAAGCGGTGCTCCTCCTGGAACGCGCGCATCGCCGCCTTCTGGCCGGCCGCGTCGGGGTCGAAAGTGAAGACGACCTCGCCGACGCCGCTGTCGTCGCCGAGCACCCGGCGCAGCACCTTGATGTGGTCGACGCCGAAGGAGGTGCCGCAGGTCGCGACCGCGGTCGTCACGCCCGCCAGATGGCAGGCCATCACATCCGTGTAGCCCTCGACGACGACGACCTGGTGCCCGCGCGAGATGTCGCGCTTGGCCAGGTCGAGCCCGTAGAGCACCTGCGACTTGTGGTAGACGGGCGTCTCGGGGGTGTTCAGGTACTTCGGGCCCTTGTCCTCCTCGAGGAGGCGCCGCGCTCCGAAGCCGACGGTCTGGCCGGTGACGTCGCGGATCGGCCAGACGAGCCGACCGCGGAACCGGTCGTAGACGCCTCCGCGATTGCTGCTGCTGACGAGGCCCGCGGCGGTGAGCTCGGGCTCCGTGAAGCCGCGGCGCTTGAGCGCGGTGGTGAGGCCGTCCCAGCCGTCGGGTGCGAAGCCGACGCCGAAGCGATCGGCGGCGGCCCGGTCGAAGCCGCGCTCGCCGAGGAAGCGGCGGCCGACGTCGGCTCCCGGAGTCGCCAGCTGCTCGCGGAAGTACTCCTCGGCGGCGTCGTTGGCGGCGAGCAGGCGCGCGCGGCCACCGGTCTCGGGGGCCTGTCCGCCGCCCTCCTCGTACTGGATCTGGTAGCCGATGCGCGCCGCGAGGCGCTCGACGGTCTCGCTGAACGAGCCGTGGTCCATCTTCATGACGAAGCTGTAGACGTCGCCCGACTCCTGGCAGCCGAAGCAGTGGTAGAAGCCGGCCTGCGGGCGCACGTGGAAGCTGGGGCTGCGCTCGTCGTGGAACGGGCAGAGGCCCTTGAGCGAGCCGACGCCCGCCGACTTGAGGGTCACGTACTCGCCGATGACGTCAGCGATGTTGACCCGGGCTTTGACCTCTTCGACATCTTGTTGTCGGATCCGAGGCATGAGGACCATCGTATCGGCGGCGCCGGGCCCGTCGGCCGAGTGCCCGATCTCCGGCTCGCAGAGCCGCGTTCGGCTCGCAGGAATCGCCCGATTCCACGAGCCCAACGCGATTCCGGGAGCCGGACGTGACCTCATCAGGTCCGATCGAGCCGCGAAGCCGGGTCACGCCGCCGGCCCGCTGGTCGAGCCCGCAGCCCGCAGCCCGCACGCGATCGATCCGTCGAAGATGGGCCGTGTCGTTTAGGCGGTTTCAAGCGGCTAGTGCAACGGCGATGAGTTCTCTCATCTTGGCGGTGGGGCTGCGGAATCCGAGGGTTTGGCGGGGTCGGATGTTGAGGAGGCGCTGGGTTTCGGCGAGGTCGGCGTCGGTGATCGTGTTGAAGTTGAAGCCCTTGGGATAGAAGTCGCGGATCAGTCCGTTGGTGTTCTCGTTGGTGCCGCGCTGCCAGGGCGAGTGCGGGTCGCAGAAGTAGACCGGGCAGCCGGTGCGGATCGTGAACGCGGCGTGGCCGGCCATCTCGGTCCCCTGATCCCACGTGATCGTGCGGGTCAACGTTGCGGGGAGGTCCTCGATCATGCGGGCGAGGACGTCGGTCACGGTCTCGCTGTCGCGGCGTCCCGGGAGGCGGCCCAGAAGCGCGTAGCGGGTGGAGCGTTCCACGAGGGTGATGATCCCGGAGTTGCCCGGTCCGACGACGAGATCGCCCTCCCAGTGCCCGGGAACAGCGCGGTCCGCGGCCTCCGCGGGCCGGTCCGCGAGCAGCGCCCCCTCCAGCCATGGACGGGAGCTGCGCCGGGGGAGCTTTGATTGCGGGACGCGGGTCGTGCGCCCGGAGCGGAGTGCTTTCACGACGCTCAGCTCGTGCCGGAGCGCGCCTTTCCCTTGGACATACAGGGCTTGGTAGATCGTCTCGTGCGACACGCGCATCTCCGTCCGGTCGGGGAACCGGACGGGCAGCTCTCCCGCGACCTGCTGGGGTGAGTACTTCGCCGACAGCATCGACACGACCTCCGCCCGCAACGGCTCCGAGTCGAGTTTCCCCGCCCGCGGCGTGCTGCGCGCAGCCCCCGCGCGGTGGTGCGCGAGAGCCGCGTCGTAGTGCGCGACACCCCAGTGCTCGACCTGATGCCGGGAGATCTCCCGCGAGATCGTCGACGGCGCCACATCGAGCTCCCTCGCGATCGCGCGCATCGACCATGGCCGCTCGAGCGAGCGCGCCGCGTGGATGAACGAGCGATCCGTCAACGTCAACCGCCGATACGACCGCCCTGCGTCCGACGGCTCGACCCTCGCCAGCGACCTGGTCAGGCCACCGCCCTCTCTGCCTGCCCGGAACTCCATGCCCGCGAGTTTCGCCCAGTCCGTCACCGTCACCCGCCCGACACCCAGACGCGCCCCGACGTCCAACGCCGACTCGCCACCGATCAACCCCGCATACGCCTGCGCCCGAACCGACCACGCGATCTTCCTAGCCACAACCCGACACCTTCCAGCCGAGCCGTTGCACTAGAGAACTGAAACCGCCTTACTCGGACGGGTCATCTGTGACGGATGGATGCGTGGACGGGTGCGGCACGGCTCCGGGTTCATCGCGCGGCTGGTCCCTCGGGACCTCCTGCGGGTGGCCCCACTGTCTGAAGCAGGTGGATCTCGATACGCCCGCTGCGCGGGCTACTCGATCAGCGAAGGGGGAGGACCGCGCGGGAGTTCATTCCTCCGCTGAGGCGCATCGCCGCTCAAGGTGCAGCCGAACGGGTGATTCGCGTATCAGCGAATCGCCATAGGCGATCGCGACCCGCTCTACGGAACGCACCACTTCGAGAAGCCGACTGCGCGGGCGCCGGGCAGGGACCGGCGACCGGCTGAGTTCCTGACGTGGCCGGGGCGTCGCCGCGGTCACGTCAGGAACTCAGCCTTTCGAACAGCGCCAGCGCGCTCTGGTCGGTGAGGTTGGCGACCTGGTCGACGACGACCCGGCGGCGAGCGGCGTCGGTGGCGGCGGCGCGCCAGTCCTCGGCGAAGCCGGGTTCGAGGGCGTCGGCGCCGCGGTCGAGGAGCGTGTCTGCGAGGCGGGTGAGGACCTCGCGCTGCTGGGCGTAGATCGGCTGGCGGGTGTTGCGCGACATCACGAAGGTGGCGACGATGCCCTTCAGCACGGCGATCTCGGCCTGCTGCTCGCGCGGGACGACGACGTGGCCGCCGAAGCGCACGAGGTCGGGGTGCGCGTAGCTGGCGCGGGTCGCCTCCGTCGCCGAGCCGGCGAAGCGGCCGATGAGCTGGCTGGTGAGATTCTTCAGACGCGCCTGGTCGCGGCGGGAGCCGTCCCACGAGGCGACCCACACGTCGAGCGAATCGAGGCGGTCGAAAGCGGCGACCAGCTCGTCGTGGCCGATCTCGCCGCCGACCCACGAGTGCATCGACTCGACGAGATCGACGTGGTCGACGCGGGAGCCGAGGGCCTCGACGTCGATGTAGCCCGAGAACACGGCGTCCTCGAAGTCGTGAACCGAGTAGGCGATGTCGTCCGAGAGGTCCATCACCTCGGCTTCGATGCAGCGCACGCCCTCGGGCGCGCCCTCACGCATCCAGGCGAAGGCGGGCTCGTCGTCGTCGTAGAAGCCGAACTTGGCGCGGCCCGAGGGGTCGGCGACCGAGCGCGTGTCGGGCCAGGGGTACTTGCAGCTCGCGTCGAGGCTCGCGCGAGTGAGATTCAGACCGTAGGGACGCTGGTCGTCGCCGAACACCTTCGGCTCGAGGCGCGTGAGCAGCCGGAACGTCTGCGCGTTGCCCTCGAAGCCGCCGATGCCCGCCGCCCAGGCGTTGAGCGCGCGCTCGCCGTTGTGGCCGAACGGAGGGTGTCCGATGTCGTGCGCCAGGCAGGCGGTGTCGACGACGTCGGGGTCGAGGTCGAGACTCGTCGCCAGCTCGCGGCCGATCTGCGCCACCTCGAGCGAGTGCGTGAGGCGGTTGCGTGCGAAGTCGACTCCCGCGGTCGGGCTCAGGACCTGCGTCTTCGCCGCGAGGCGCCGCAGGGAGCTGGAGTGGAACAGGCGCGCGCGGTCGCGGGCGAAGTCGGAGCGGCGGGTGGAGTGGTCCTCCGGCAGGAATCGCTCGATGTCGACGAGCGAGTACCCCCAGAGCGCGCGGTCATCCACCGCTGTGGTGGATCTCGGCGGCCGACACGGCGTCGCGCTGGGCGGCGTTCAGCTCGCGCGACTCGAGCCAGCGGTCGGGGAGCGAGGGCACCTTCGGCGAGCCGGCGCGACCGCGCTGGCCCTCGGCGTCCACGCCGGGGTAGGGCACGTCGGGGTCGAGCGTCGCGAGCAGCTCGTCGAGCTCGGCGAGGGTCACGACGGAGGCCATCCTGGCCCGCAGGTCACCGCCGACCGGGTAGCCCTTGAAGTACCAGGCGACGTGCTTGCGGATGTCGCGGCAGCCCCGCTCCTCGCTCTCGAAGAACTCGACGATCAGCTCGGCGTGGCGGCGGAAGGCCGTGGCGACCTGACCGAGCGTCGGCCGGAAGCGCTCGTCGGAGCCGGCGAAGGCGGCGGCGAGGTCGCCGAACAGCCAGGGTCGCCCGAGGCAGCCGCGGCCGACGACGACGCCGTCGCAGCCGGTCTCTGCCATCATCCGCAGGGCGTCCTCGGCCGACCAGATGTCGCCGTTGCCGAGCACGGGGACCCCGGTGATCGCCTCCTTGAGCGTCGTGATCGCCGACCAGTCGGCCTGGCCGCTGTAGAACTCGGAGGCGGTCCGCGCGTGCAGCGCGATCGACGCGACTCCCGCGCCCTCGGCCGCACGGGCGGCCTCGAGGTAGGTGAGGTGGTCGGCGTCGATGCCCTTGCGCATCTTGATCGTCAGCGGGATGTCGCCGGCGGCCTTGACGGCGCCCTCGACGATCGAGCGGAAGAGCGGGAGCTTCCACGGCAGCGCGGCTCCCCCGCCCTTGCGCGTGACCTTGGCGACGGGGCAGCCGAAGTTGAGGTCGATGTGGTCGGCGCGGTCCTCGGCGACGAGCATCGTGACCGCTTCGCTGACCGTCCGCGGGTCGACTCCGTAGAGCTGGATCGACCGCACCGACTCGCTCGGGTGATGGCGGATGAGACGCATCGACTCCGGGGTGCGCTCGACGAGCGCGCGCGAGGTGATCATCTCGCTGACGAACAGCATCTCGCCGGCACCGGGGGCCCTCCCGGTCTCGGAGACGCTGTCGGCGCCGGACGTCTCCCCGGCAGCACCGTGCCCCGTGCCGAACTCGCGGCAGAGACGGCGGAAGGCCGTGTTCGTGATCCCGGCCATGGGCGCGAGGACGACCGGCGCGTCGAGTTCGAGGGGGCCGATGCGCAGCGCGGGTGCGGGTGGGGCGGCCAGAAGAGTGGAGGACATCGGTAACGATTGTCCCAGATCCTGTGTTGGGGAAGGCGAGTCGAGCCGAGAGGGTGGAGAGATGGTCGAGAACGAGCGTGTGGAGGACGGACCGGAGCGGTTCGAGGCGGACGCCCGGGCGCGAGGTCTCGCCGTCGAGATCGTCGAGCGGCCGGAGGCGCGGAGCCTCGCCGAGGCGGCCGAGCTGCTCGGCATCGAGCCCGGCGAGATCGTCAAGTCGCTCGTGGTGAAGCGCCACGACGGCGAGTACCTGTTCGCCCTCATCCCGGGTGGCCGGCAGATCTCGTGGCCGCTGCTGCGCGCCGTCGTCGGCGTCAACAAGCTGCGACTGCCCGACGAGCAGGCGGCGCTGGAGGCGACCGGCCACCGCCGGGGCACCATCACGCCGATCGGCTCGACGACGGCCTGGCCCGTCGTCGCCGACGAGCGGATCGTCGGGCGGCGCATCGCGATGGGCGCGGGGGCGGGCGGACGCAGCGCGTTCGTCGACGCCGACGCCCTGATCGCCGCCTACGGGGCGACGGTCGCCGACATCAGCGTGGAGGAGCCTCCTCGCTGAGCTGATCGGCGCTCGGCTGCTCCGCGACCGGCACCGCGCACACGCCGTCCTCGCACACCGGCACGTCCGAGGCGCCGAGCATCACGAAGCCGCTCACGCCACGACCGTCCGCTGCGCGAGCACGTGCTCGAGCACCTCGGTGAAGGCCGTGGGCTCCTGGGCGCCCGAGACGCCGAAGCGCCCGTCGAGCACGAAGAACGGCACGCCGTTGATCCCGTACTCGCGCGCCTGAGCGATGTCGGACTGCACGTCGCCCAGGTGCCGCTGCTCCTCGAGCACCCGCATCACCTCGTCGGCATCGAGACCCACCTCGGCCGCGAGCGACGCGAGGACGGCGGGATCCGCGAGGTCGCGCCCCTCGACGAAGTAGGCGCGCAGGAGGCGCTCCTTCAGCTCGAGCTGCAGCCCGGCCGACTTCGCGTGGTGCAGCACCTGGTGCGCCGTGACGGTCTTGACGTGCCGCACCGTCTCGAAGTGGTAGTCGAGCCCGACGCCCGCGGCGATCGCGGTGACGGAGTCGAGCATCTGCTGCGCCTGCGCCTCGGGGATGCCCTTGTGCTCGGCGAGGAACGCGGCCTCGCCTCCCCGGTAGTCCTCCGGCGTGTCGGGAGAGAGCTCGAAGCTGCGGTACTCGATCGCGACGTCGGGGGCCTCGGGGTGGGCGAGGCGGAAGGCCTCGAGCCCGCGCTCGAACTTGCGCTTGCCGATGTAGCACCAGGGGCAGGCGATGTCCGACCAGATGTCGACGGTGATGGGGGTCTGCGCGTCAGTCACTCCGGTGACAACCGCGGCGACCGGGTCGTATTCCCGCAGGCGCCCGTCAGCGACCGAGGACGCGGACGAGCCCGTCGACGTCGGACTCGTCGTTCCAGACGTGGAAGGCCACGCGGAGCCGGCCCCCGCGACCCGAGACGCGGATCCCGGCGGCCGTCAGCCGGGTGAGGTCCGCCCCCTCGGGGTCGGCCCACGACACGAGCGCCCGGTGCAGCGGCTCGCGATCGAGCCGCTCGCAGAGCGCGTCGCCCAGCCCGGAGGCGTGCTCCCAGAGCGCCTCGGCGTCGAGCGAGCGGAACAGCTCGAGCGATGCCTCTGCGCCGACGAACGCCTGCCAGGCGGGCGAGACGTCGAAGCGGCGGGCGCTCTCGGCGAGGTGCATGGCCGGTCCGTAGCACGACGACCAGACGTCCTCCCCCGAGTACCAGCCGGCCTGCACCGGGATCAGCTCGGCGGAGTAGTCGGGCGAGACGGTGAGGAACGCCACTCCCCGCGGCGAGCAGAGCCACTTGTAGGCGTGGGTCAGGGTCGCGTCGAACCGCGTGGCGTCGACGGGGAGGACGCCTGCGGCCTGGGTGAGATCGCAGGCGGTGCGCGCTCCGTGACGCGCCGCCGCCTCGAGGATCGCGTCGACATCGGCGAGCGCGCCGCTGGAGGACTGCACGGCCGAGAACACGACGAGGGCGTCGCCGGGCTCGACGGAGTCGGCGAGGGCCTCGAGAGGGACGCTGCGCACCTCGACGCCGCGATGGGCCTGCGCGAGGAACGGGAAGACGATGGACGAGAAGTCGCCGTGGACGCAGAGCACCTTCGCGCCGTCGGGCAGCGACGCCGCGAGCACCGCCGCCATCGCCGAGGTCTGCGATCCGATCGCGACCTGCGACACGGGCGCTCCGACGATGTCGGCGAACGCCGCCCGCGCCCGCTCGGCGACGTCTCCGTAGCCTGCGGCGGTGTTCTCGCCGGCCGACCAGCTGTCGAGGTCGGCTCGCAGCGCCTCGACGCTCTCGCGCGGAGGAAGGCCCAGGGTGCAGGCGTTGTGGTAGCCGCGGGCACCGGCGAACCGCTCGCGCAGGGCGGACGGAGGCAGGAGTGCGGTGCTCATCCCTCGAGGATCCCCCGGGATCCGCCGATCGCCAACACGCGCCCGGCGTCGGGCGCGTCGCGTCAGCGCCGGGCCAGCGTGTGCGCCTGCTCGATCAGCGCGACGACCTCCCGCGCCTCGCGGACGTCGACGGGAGCCGGCGCACCCTCGAGGAGCGATCGGGCCACCCCCTCGGCGAAGGCGGCGTACCGCCCGCGCTCGCTCGCGACCCGGCGGGAGCCGCTGTCGTCGGTGAGGGTGCCGAGAGCGTCCGCCCCGACCACCCCGAAGTCGTCGTCGCGGGGATCGGCGCCGCGCCCGCGCAGCGCGCCCTCCTGCGGGTCGAGTCCGTCGACCGAGAACGCCGCTCGGGTGCCGAGCACCCGGAAGCGGGGCCCGGGCGCGCGGGCGACCCGGCTCATCGCGAGGTGCGAGCGCACTCCCCCGTCGTGCAGGAGCGAGACGAACGCGTCGTCCTCGCTGGCGCCTCCTGGGCGCACGACCCGGGTCTCGGCGCCGGTGACCGTCGCCGGCCCGAAGAGGACGAGCGCTTGATCGACCAGGTGGCTGCCGAGGTCGAAGAGGATGCCGCCGCCCTCGGCCGGGGTCGTCCGCGTCTGCCACCGGCCCGTCTTCGGGGCGCTCCACCGCTCGAACGACGACTCGAACCGGACGACGTCGCCGAGCGCCTCCTCGCGCAGCAGCCTGCGGAGCGTCAGGAAGTCGGCGTCCCACCGGCGGTTCTGGAAGACGAACACGGGGACCCCCGCGGTCTCCGCGGCGGCGATGATCGCGTCGGCATCGGCCGCGCTCGGCGCGAACGGCTTGTCGACGATCACCGCGACTCCGGCCCCGAGAGCCGTCTCGGCCTGGGCGCGGTGCACGGAGGGAGGAGTCGCCAGCACCACGACGTCCGGCCGCTCGGCGAGCACCCCGTCGAGGTCGGGCACGACCCGCGCTGCAGGATGCGCCGAGATCGCCGCTGCGGCGCGCACCGGGTCGCCGGTCGCGATGGCGACGATCGAGAAGGCCGGATCGGCGGCGAGGAACGGTGCGTGGAAGACGCTGCCCGCGAGCCCGTACCCGACGATGCCGACCCGGATCACGCCGACGCCCCCGGCACGTCGACCGCCCCACCGAACCGGCGCGCGCGGCCGGCGTAGTGCTCGACCGCCTCCCACAGGTCGGTACGGCTGAAGTCGGGCCACAGCCGGTCGAGGAAGACCATCTCGGCGTAGGCGCTCTGCCAGAGCAGGAAGTTGCTGGTGCGCTGCTCGCCGGAGGAGCGCACGAAGAGGTCGACGTCGGGCATGTCTGGCACGTAGAGGGCCCGGGCGATCGTCTTCTCGGTGATCCCCGAGGGCTTCAGCCGCCCCGCGGCCACCTCGGTCGCCAGACGCTGCACCGCATCGGCGATCTCGGTGCGGCCGCCGTAGTTGACGCACATCGTCAGCGTCAGGACGTCATTGCCCGCCGTCAGCCTCTCGGCGAACTGCAGCTCGTTGATCACGGAGGCCCAGAGCCGGGGCTTGCGTCCCGCCCAGCGGACGCGCACACCCCACTCGTTGAGCTGGTCGCGGCGGCGGTGCAGCACGTCGCGGTTGAAGCCCATCAGGAAGCGCACCTCGTCGGGCGAGCGCTTCCAGTTCTCGGTCGAGAACGCGTAGACGCTGAGGTGCTTCACGCCGATCTGGATCGCTCCGGCGACCACGTCGAGCAGCGCCGCCTCGCCGCGCTTGTGCCCCTCGACGCGGGTGAGACCGCGGGAGTTGGCCCAGCGCCCGTTGCCGTCCATCACGATCGCGACGTGCCCGGGCACCGCCTTCCTCGGAAGCACGGGCGGATGCACCCCCGTCCAGTCGAGGGGGCGGAAGGGCTCGGCGTCCTTGTGGGTGAAGGGCTTCATCGGGTGACGTGCTCCAAGGATCTGAGTCCGCGTTCGAGGTGGAACTGGGTGTAGGCCGCCACGACCCCGCTGGCCCGCGAGCGGGTCGAGGGCTCGGTCGTCTCGGCGTGCTCCCAGTCTCCCGTGAGCAGCGCGCCGAGCAGGACGACGACCTCGGGGGCGACCCGGGGGGCGCCGGGCGGGGTGCAGTCGGCGCAGACCACTCCGCCGAGCTGGACGACGACGGCCCCGTGCGGGCCGGGAGTGCCGCAGCGGGCGCAGTCGTCGAAGCTCGGCGCCCAGCCCGCGATCGACAGCGCGCGCAGCAGGTAGGAGTCGAGGGTGAGCACGGCCTCGTGCTCGTGCCGCGAGAGCGAGCGGAGCGCCCCGACGAGCAGCAGGTACTGCTGGAGGGAGGCGTCGGCGTCGGTCAGCCGATCGGCCGTCTCGACCATGGCGTTCGCGGCGGTGTAGCTGTCGTAGTCGGCCGCGATCAGCGCACCGTAGGCGCCGAGCGACTCGGCCTGCGTGACGATGTCGAGACTCCGGCCCTCGTAGAGCTGGAGGTCGGCGACCATGAACGGCTCGAGACGCGACCCGAACTTGGAGCCCGTCTTGCGGACGCCCTTTGCGACGGCGCGGATCTTGCCGTGGCTGCGCGAGAGCATCGTCACGATGCGGTCGGCCTCGCCCAGCTTGTGCGTGCGGAGCACGACGGCTTCGTCACGGTAGGTGGGCATGGAGGCGATTATCCTCCCCACCACCGACACCGGCCTGGACGCGGGGCCGGGCGTGGAACGATGGGCGTCGTGGCAGCGACTCTCTTCGTGATCCCGGCCTGGGCCGACCTGCTCGCGATCGCCATCGGCTGCCTGCAGGGCGCGATGTTCGCGGGAGAGTTCCGCGACCGCCGGATCGACCTGCTCGGGGTGACCATCATCGGCACGGCGACCGGTCTCGGCGGTGGCGTGCTGCGCGACCTGCTGCTGCAGACTCCGCTGGCGGCGCTGCACACGAACGCGTACCTCCTCGTCGCGGTCGCCGCCTCCCTGCTCGGGATGCTGCTGCAGCACGTGCTGAACCGCGTCGACGGGACGATCACCGCCCTCGACGCGCTCACCCTCGGCCTGTTCGGCGCGATCGGCACGACCAAGGCGCTGGCGCTCGGCGTGCCGGAGGTGCCGGCGGTCTTCGTCGGGACCGTCTCGGCGGTCGGCGGCTCGGTCGTGCGCGACATCCTGCTCAACCGGCCGATCGCACTGATGCACGTCGGCTCGCTGTACGCGATCGCCGCGACGGCCGGCACCGTCGTGCTGGTGACAGCGCTGCGCTTCGGGATGGTGATCGACTACGCGGCACCGCTGGCCGTGGCCGTCACCACCGTGATCCGCCTGCTGGCGGTGCACTACGGCTGGAGCCTGCCGGAGCAGCGGGCGCTCAGCCGGGTGCCGCGCCTGCGCTGGCGCGGCCGCGCCTGAAGCCGGCGCGGTGCCGCCGGGGGAACCCGCAGCTGTCGAGGGAGCCTCGGAGTGCGGGCTCATTGACGGACCGGGGTTCCCTCGCGGGGACCCGGCGGGTCAGACGGAGGCGGTCGCCAGCTCGAGCGCCGGAGTGGTCTCGCGCAGCGCGCGGTTGACCGCCGAGACGATCGCCTTGAGGGAGGCGGTCGAGATGTCGGCGTCGACACCCACTCCCCAGAGGGTGCGCCCGTTCACCGAGCACTCGACGTAGGAGGCGGCGAGCGCGTCGCCACCGGCGCTGAGGGCGTGCTCGACGTAGTCGAAGACGCGCACCTCGACTCCGTGCTGGGCGAGTACCGCCTCGAAGGCGTTGATCGGGCCGTTGCCCGTGGCGCTCGCGGTGATCGTCTCGTCGCCGACCCGCAGCACCGCGTCGAGGGCGATGCTGCCGCCCAGGTCGCTCGACGTGCTCGTGCGGGTCAGCTCGAAACGGCCCCACTTCTCGTCGGCGCGGTGCGCCGGAGCGGGCAGGTACTCGTCCTGGAAGATCGCCCAGATCTGCTCGCTGGTGACCTCGCCGCCCTCGGCGTCGGTCTTGGCCTGGACGACTCCCGAGAACTCGATCTGCAGGCGACGCGGCAGGTCGAGCGCGTGGTCGGTCTTCAGCAGGTAGGCGACGCCGCCCTTGCCCGACTGCGAGTTGACGCGGATGACCGCCTCGTACGAGCGGCCCAGGTCCTTCGGGTCCACCGGCAGGTACGGCACGGCCCAGGTCAGCTCGTCGACGCTGCGGCCGGTGCGCTCGGCCTCGGCCTCCATCGCCTCGAAGCCCTTCTTGATGGCGTCCTGGTGCGAGCCGCTGAACGCGGTGAAGACCAGGTCGCCCGCCCAGGGGCTGCGCTCGGGCACGGCCAGCTGATTGCAGTACTCGGCCGTGCGCTTGATGCCGTCCATGTCGCCGAAGTCGATCTGCGGATCGATGCCCTGCGTGAACAGGTTGACCCCCAGCGCGACCAGGTCGACGTTGCCGGTGCGCTCGCCGTTGCCGAAGAGGCAGCCCTCGATGCGGTCGGCGCCGGCCAGGTAGCCCAGCTCGGCGGCGGCGACGGCGGTGCCGCGGTCGTTGTGCGGGTGCAGCGACAGGATGATGTTCTCGCGCTGGGCGAGGTTGCGGCTCATCCACTCGATCGAGTCGGCGTAGACGTTGGGCGTCGCCATCTCGACGGTCGCGGGCAGGTTGAGGATGACCTTGCGGTCGGGCGTCGGCTCGAAGATCTCGACGACGCGGTCGCAGATCTCGCGGGCGAACTCGAGCTCGGTGCCGGTGTAGCTCTCGGGCGAGTACTCGTAGTAGACGGCGGTGCCGGGGACGGACGACTCCATCGAGCGGCACTTGCGGGCACCGGCCAGCGCGATGTCGATGATGCCCTGCTTGTCCTTGCGGAAGACGACCTCGCGCTGCAGGACGCTCGTCGAGTTGTAGAGGTGCACGATCGCCTGGCGGGCGCCGCGGATCGACTCGTAGGTGCGCTCGATCAGGTGGTCGCGGGCCTGGGTCAGCACCTGGATGGTGACGTCCTCGGGGATCGCGCCCTCCTCGATGAGGCTGCGCACGAAGTCGAAGTCGGTCTGGCTCGCGCTCGGGAACCCGACCTCGATCTCCTTGTAGCCCATCCGGACCAGCAGGTCGAACATGATCCGCTTGCGCTCGGGACTCATCGGATCGATGAGCGCCTGGTTGCCGTCGCGGAGATCGACGGCGCACCAGCGCGGCGCCGTCGTGATGCGCTTCGTCGGCCAGGTGCGGTCGGGCAGCTCGACGGTGATCTGCTCGTGGAAGGGCTTGTACTTGCCGATCGGCATGGGCGACGGCTTCTGGGTGTTCTTCATGGGGTGCTCTCCTGCGCGCGCATGCGCGTCTCTCGTGTCGCGGGGATCCGGATGCGGATCAGACCACGCGGGTGGAACTCGGTTCAGCCGACGACGGACACCGCGACGAGGGAGGCCTGAGGATCAGATCTCGTCGCGGCGGCTAAGAAGGAGCAGACCGTAACGCACCGGGCCAGGGTAGCACTGCGCTCCCGGGCCGTGCGGTGTCAGGCGACCAGACCGTTCTCGTAGGCGTAGACCACGAGCTGCACGCGGTCGCGCAGGCCGAGCTTGCCGAGGGTCCGGCTGATGTGCGTCTTGACCGTCGCCTCGCTGAGGAACTCCGCGCGGGCGATCTCGGTGTTGCTGAGCCCGCGCGAGGCGAGGTGGAAGATCTCGCGCTCGCGGTCGGTGAGCGTCTCGAACTCGGGCGGCGTCTCGCGGCCGCTGCCCGGCGCGCCGAAGTGCTCGAAGAGCTCACGGGTCGCGGAGGCGGCCACCACCGCGGTCCCGGCGTGCACTGTGCGCACCGAGGCGAGCAGGAAGCCCGGCTCGGTGTCCTTGAGGAGGAAGCCGCTCGCCCCCGCGCGGATCGCCCGCGCCGCCGCTTCGTCGAGGTCGAAGGTCGTGAGCACGAGGATCCGCGGCGGTGCGACTCCGGTCTCTGCGGCGTGGGAGAGGATCCTCCGCGTCGACTCGATGCCGTCGACTCCCGGCATGCGGATGTCCATCAGGACCACGTCGGGCGCCATGCGGCCGACCAGCTCCGCGCCCTCGGCCCCGTCGGACGCCTCCCCCACGACCTCGAGGTCGGGCTGGGAGCTCAGCAGCATGCGGATGCCGGCGCGGAACAGCGCCTGGTCGTCGACGAGGACGATGCGGATGATGTCGGTCATGCGGGGCGGCCTCCAGAGGCGAGCGGTCGGACGGGCGGCGGATCGAGCGGGCCGGCGGTGATCGGGATCGGGGAGGTCGCGAGGGCGGGCAGGCGGGCGTCGACGACGAACTCCTCGCCCTCGGGGCCGGCGGTGAGGACGCCGCCGACGAGGGCGGCGCGCTCGTGCATGCCGACGAGACCGTGGCCCTCCCCCGTCGCGGCGACGGTCTCGGCGTCGGAGCAGCGGGCGTTGCGGACAGTGAGGACGACCTCGCCGGCCTCCCGCCGCAGGGAGACGTCGAGTGGGCTGCCGGGGCGACCGTGCCGGAGGGCGTTCGTGGTCGCCTCCTGCGCGATGCGGTAGAGCGCGAGCCCGGTCGCCCGAGGGACCGAGTCGAGGTCGACCTCGAGCTCGGAGTGCACCCGCGCCCCGGCGCCCGACACGCTGTCGAGCAGCGCCGGCAGATCGCGAGCCTGGGGCTGCGGGCCGTCGCTCTGGCTGTGCCGCAGCTGCGCGAGGAGCACGCGGACGTCGCCGAGCGCGTCCCGCGCGACACTCGAGATGGTGTGCAGGGCGGCGTCGGTCTGCTCCGGGCTCGCGGCTCCGAGGTAGCGGGCGCCGTCGGCCTGCGCGATCACGACGGCGAGCGAGTGAGCCACGACGTCGTGCATGTCGCGCGCGATCCGGTTGCGCTCCTCGACCGCGTCGAGCTCGCGCTGCGCCCGGGCGCGCTCGAGCTCCGCCTCGGCACGCAGGCTCTGCCCCTCGCGGGCCCGGCGGACCGAGCGCGAGAGCAGACCGACGGTCCACGAGAGGCCGAGGGTCGCGAGGATCCCGGCGAACGTCGCCCCGAGCGTCAGCACCGAGTCGACCGTGTTCGAGATCAGGTCGAAGGCGAGGGTCAGGTACGCCACGGCCACCAGCGAGCCGACGACGGCCGAGACCGCCCCCGCCACGCGGACACGACGGGACGAGGCGGCTCCCGCGCCGAAGAGGACGACGAGGATCGCGAGATCCCCGAAGCCGGGCGCGAGGTGCAGCGCCATCTGCAGGATGGCCCCGATCCAGGCGATCGCGAGGGCGAGCCCCGGTGAGCGGCGGTGCAGCACGAGGGCGACGGCCAGCACCCCGGCGATGAAGACCTGCAGCGATCCGTCGAGGACGGTGAGCGGGATGCACGCGATCGCCAGCAGGAGGAGCGCCTGGCCGCCGGCTGTGCCGACCGCGAACGGGTCCTGCGGGCCGGCGACGCGGGTCAGGAGCGACTCGACGCGGTCGTCGGGACCGATCGGCGAGCGGATGCCGAGCACGAAGGCGAGCACCACCAGCCCGCACAGGACGGAGGCGACGACGAGAGCGACGAGAGCCCTGGCCAGGAACTCGATGTTCGCGGGCAGGCCGCTCAGCACGATCGGGCCCGAGAGGTCGATGCCGGCGACGAGACCGCCGATGCCCGAGAGCAGCAGAGCGCCGGCGAGCACGAGCGATCGCGTCCACGGGCCGAGTCTGCGCGCCGTCGACCAGAGCGCGACCATGCCGACGAGGACGCCGTCGAGGGGCACCCCTCCGAGTGCGAAGCCGCCGCCGGCGATGATCGCGAGAGCGGCCAGCGACGGCGCGAGGGCGGGCAGGAAGGCCGCGACCGCGAGCGCCAGTGCGAGCAGGAGCCCTGCCGGGAGCGCCTCGGCCGAGTCGACGCCGGTGGCGCCCGCGATCAGGTGGAGCGCAGCGAGGGCCGCTCCCGCGATCGGGAGCGTCGCCGGTCGGTCGAGGAGGGCACGCATGCTCCTCACGCTAGAGGGCGCGCGGCGCTGTGTCGTCGTCCTGCGGGGTGACGGCCGTCACCCTCACGAGCCGGTCAGAAGCCGAGGCGGCCCAGCAGCTTCGGGTCGCGCTGCCACTCCTTCGCGACCTTCACCCGGATCGAGAGGAAGACCTGGCGGCCGAGGAGGCGCTCGATCTGCTCGCGGGACACGGCGCCGACCTCGCGCAGCCGCTGGCCGCCCTTGCCGATGATGATGCCCTTCTGGCTGTCGCGCTCGACGAAGACGTTCGCGTAGATGTCGATCAGCGAGCCGTCCTCGCGCTCGACCATGTCGTCGAGAGTGACGGCGAGCGAGTGCGGGAGCTCGTCGGAGACGCCCTCGAGCGCGGCCTCCCGGATGAACTCGGCGATGCGGGAGAAGAGGTCCTCGTCGGTCACCGCCTCCTTCGGGTAGAGCGCCGGCGACTCCGGCATCAGCGCGAGCAGCTCGGAGGCGAGCACGTCGAGCTGCTCGGAGGTCACCGCCGAGATCGGGACGATCGTGTCCCACTCGCGCAGCTCCGAGACCGCGAGCAGCTGCTTCGCGACGGACTTCTTCGACGACAGGTCGACCTTGGAGACGATGGCGACCTTGCGCGCGCGGGGGAAGGACTCGAGCTGCTCGCTGATGAAGCGGTCGCCCGGGCCGATCGGCTCGTCGGCCGGGAAGAGCATCCCGATCACGTCGACGTCGCCCAGGGTCGAGGTGACGAGCGAGTTCAGACGCTCGCCCAGCAGGGTGCGGGGGCGGTGGATGCCCGGGGTGTCGACGACGATCAGCTGGCCGTCCTCGCGGTGGACGACACCGCGGATCGCGCGCCGCGTCGTCTGCGGCTTCGAGCTCGTGATCGCGATCTTCTCGCCGACGAGCGCGTTGGTGAGCGTCGACTTGCCGACGTTGGGACGGCCGACGAACGACACGAATCCCGCCCGGAAGGGCGTCGTGGGAGGGCTGGTGTCGGTCATCGTGCGTCCTCGATCGGTGCTGTCGTTGTCGGTGCTGCTGCCAGCACCGGTGGTGTGGTCGTCGGGGTCTTCTTCCGACTCTTCTGGTCGTCGGTCTTCGTCTTCCTGGTCTTCTTCGGCGCGGAGCTCTGGCCCTTCGGCGTCTCCTGCACGGCCTCGGCCTGCGGGTCCCGTGAGGCGGACTCCGCGGGGCCGTCGCTCTCGCCGTCGTCGGTCACGACGGCGATCGGTCCGGTGCCCGGCTCGCGGTTGGGATCGTAGTCGGGATCACGGCGCACGATGACCGTCGAGATGGTGCCGCGGCGCGGATCGGCCTGCTCCGCCTCGAGGATCACGCCGTCGATGCGGGCGATCGCACCCCGCTCGGGCAGGCGGCCGTAGGCCTTGGTCAGCAGGCCGCCGACGGAGTCGACGTCGTCGTCCTCGAGGTCGAGCTCGAACAGCTCGCCCAGCTCGCCGACCGGCAGGCGCGCCGAGACACGGTAGACGCCGGGCTCGGTCTCCTCGAAGAGGTCGACCTCGCGGTCGTACTCGTCCGAGATGTCGCCGACGAGCTCCTCGATGAGGTCCTCCAGGGTGACGAGGCCGGCGATGCCTCCGTACTCGTCGACCACCATCGCGAGGTGGTTCGACTCGAGCTGCATCTGCCTCAGCAGCTCGTCGGCCTTCTGGGACTCGGGCACGAAGAGCGCCGGCCGGGTGAGCTCGGAGACGGCGTCGGCGTCGTCGGGGCGCTCGTAGGTGTGCCGGGCGACGTCGCGGAGGTAGAGGACGCCCAGGACGTCGTCGACGCCGTCGCCGATCACCGGCAGGCGGGAGATCCCGCGGCTGAGCAGCAGGCCCATCCCCGCTCCGACCGAGGCCGTCGCCTCGATCGTCACCATGTCGGTGCGCGGCACCATGACCTCGCGGACGAGGGTGTCGTTGAACTCGAAGATCGAGTGGATGAGCTCGCGGTCGTCCTGCTCGAGGACGTCCTGCTCGGTGGCCTCGTCGACCATGCTGAGCAGCTGCTCCTCGGACGAGAACCCGGCCGAGCGCCCGGTGCCGGGGGTGACGCGGTTGCCGAGGGCGACGAGACCGTGCGCCACCGGACCCAGGGCCACGCGCAGCACGTGCACGAGGGACGCGCTCGTGCCGAGGACGGCGCGGGCGTGCGCCCGGCCGACGCTGCGGGGGCTCGAGCCGACGAGCACGAACGAGACGGCCGCCATGATGAGGATCGCGAGCAGCAGGGCCAGCCAGAGCTGCTCGACGACGACCACCAGGACGGCGGTGACGAAGACGGCGGCCGTGGTCTCGGCGGCGATGCGGGTGAAGTTGACGACGTTGACGTGGGCGCTCAGATCGCCGGCGATCGACCGGAGGGCGCGGGCGCTCCGGGAGTGGTTCGCCATGTCGAGCAGGTCGCTGCGCGACAGGACGCCGAGCGCGGCGTCGGTCGCCGCGAGCCAGCCGCCGACGGCGACGAGGGCGAGCGCGGCGACGAGCAGCTGGACGGTCAGCACGGTGTCCTACCGTCGGCGTTCGCTGATGTGGAAGCCCACGAGGATGTCGCGCTGGATGCCGAACATCTCGCGCTCCTCCTCGGGCTCGGCGTGATCGAAGCCGAGCAGGTGCAGCAGCCCGTGAGCGGTGAGCAGCTGCAGCTCGTCGAGCACCGAGTGACCGGCCGCCTCGGCCTGGCTCTGCGCGACCTGCGGGCAGAGCACGATGTCGCCGAGGAGCCCCGCGGGAGTCTGCTCGTCCTCGGTGCCCGGGCGCAGCTCGTCCATCGGGAAGCTCAGCACGTCGGTGGGGCCCGGCTCGTCCATCCACTGGACGTGCAGCTGCTCCATCGCCCCCTCGTCGACCAGCACGATCGCCAGCTCGGCGTCGGGGTGCACGTGGAGCGAGTCGAGCGCGTAGCCGGCGAGGCGCAGCAGTGCCGCCTCGTCGACGGGGACGCTCGACTCGTTGTTGATCTCGATGCTCACGGGGTGGGGGCTTCTCTCGGTCGGGCGGTGTCAGCCGCGGGGGCGCTTGGGCTGGCTCTCGCCGGCGGTGCGGACGGGGCCGCCGCGGCGCTCGGCGCGATTGGCGAACTCGCGCGCCTGCTCGCGCTCGAAGTGCTGCGCCTGCTTCTGCTGGTCGTACTCGGTGTAGGCGTCGACGATGCGGCCGACGAGGCTGTGCCGCACCACGTCCTCACTGGTGAGGCGCGAGAAGTGGATGTCGTCGATGCCGTCGAGCACACGGGTGACGAGGCGGAGGCCGCTCGCACCCGTCGGGAGGTCGACCTGGGTGATGTCGCCCGTGACGACCATCTTCGAGCCGAAGCCGAGGCGGGTGAGGAACATCTTCATCTGCTCGGGAGTGGTGTTCTGCGCCTCGTCGAGCACGACGAACGAGTTGTTGAGCGTGCGACCGCGCATGTAGGCGAGCGGAGCGACCTCGATCGTGCCCGCGGCCAGGAGCTTCGGGACGTTCTCGGGGTCCATCATCTCGTTGAGCGCGTCGTACAGCGGGCGGAGGTACGGGTCGATCTTGTCGGTGAGGGACCCGGGCAGGTAGCCCAGCCGCTCCCCCGCCTCGACCGCCGGGCGCGTCAGGATGATGCGCTCGACCTCCTTCCGCTGGAGGGCCTGCACCGCCTTCGCCATGGCGAGATAGGTCTTGCCCGTTCCCGCAGGGCCGATGCCGAACGTGATCGTGTTCTCGTCGACAGCGTCGACGTACTCGCGCTGCCCGAGGGTCTTCGGGCGGATGCTCCTGCCGCGCGCGGTCAGGATCGCCTGCCCGAACGCCTCCGCCGGCGACACGGGGCCGCCGTTCTGCAGGATCCGCGCGGACTCGCGCACGCCGTCGGGATCGAGGTCGTGGCCGCCTGCCGTCATGAGCACCAGTTCTTCCACCAGGCGCGCCGCGGAGGCGACGGGGTCGCGCTCGCCGTCGAGCGTCACCTCGTTGCCGCGCACGTGCACCCGGACATCGGGGAATCGTCCTTCGACCGCTCGGATGAGCCGGTCCTGAGGTCCGAGGAGGCGCACCATGGCGACTCCGTCGACGGCGATGACGCGGTGCGCCGGGCCGGTGAGGGGCGTGGCGGCGGTGGTGCCGCCGGGGAGATCGGGGGTCGGAACTGCCGGGCTGTCGCCCGAGTGGTCAACCGGTGGCAAGGGAGCCTTCCGTCAGGTGTCCGCCCAGGACGTGGGCGTGGACGTGGAACACGGTCTGACCGGCCTCTTCGCCCGAGTTGAACACGAGGCGGAACTGCCCGCAGGCGTGCGCGTCGGCCAGGGTCTGCGCGACCTGGACGATCTCGGCGAGGAGGGCGGGGTCGGCGGCGGCCAGGGCGGCGACGGTCGCGTACTCCTGCGTCTTGGGGAAGACGAGGAGGTGGACCGGCGCCTTCGGCGCGATGTCGGTGATGGCGAGGATGCGCTCGTTCTCGAACACCACGTCGGCAGGGATCTCGCCCCGGACGATGCGGGTGAAGACGGTCGGTTCGCTCATGCGTCCATCGTAAAGGCGGGCACCGGCACTCGGGGGCGCCGTTCGCCGAGGGCGCGCGTCACCAGCGGCCGAGTCGCGCCGAGAGCACGGCGATGGCGGCCGGTCCGGCGGTCGAGGTGCGCAGCACGGAGTCGCCCAGCGCGACGGCCTCGGCCCCCGCCTCCTCGAGCGCTCGCAGCTCCTCCGGGGCGATGCCGCCCTCGGGGCCGACGACCAGCACGAGGTCGCGCCCGTCGGGCACCACGGCCGAGAGCCGGGAGGCGGCACCGGGCTCGAGGACGAGGATCCGCGCGGTCGCGGCGCGCTCCACGACTCCGCGCAGAGCCGTCAGGGCCGACACGTCGGGCACGCGGGCCCGGAGGGACTGCTTGCTCGCCTCGCGGACGATGCTGCGCCAGCGCTCCCGGCCCTTCTCCTCCTTCGTCCCGGACCACCGGGACACGGAGCGGGCGGCCTGCCACGGCACGACCTCGTCGACTCCCAGCTCGGTCGCCGCCTGGATCGCGAGCTCGTCGCGGTCGCCCTTGGCGAGGGCCTGCACCAGCACGAGGCGGGGGGACGGCGCCGCCGCCTCCTCGACCGACTCGACGAGGAGCGCGACGCGCGACGCCTCCGCGCTCTCGACGACCGCCGTCGCGACCCGCCCGCGTCCGTCACCGACGCGCACGGTCTCGCCCGCGCGCAGACGGCTGACCGTGGCGGCGTGGCGCGCCTCCGCCCCGGTCAGCACGAGCCGACCGCCGGAGACGAAGTCGCCGGAGTCGAGCGACTCGTCGATGTAGTGGTGCGCCACGCCCGGGTCAGCCCAGGAAGCGGTCGCGGAGCTTCGAGAACAGCCCCTGCTGGAAGTGGGTGAGCGCCGGCTTCTGCGGCTTGTAGTGCTTCGCGAACTCCTGGACGAGCTCGCGCTCGCGGTGGCCGAGCTTGGTGGGGGTGACCACCTGGATGCCGATGCGCAGGTCGCCGCGCCCGTTGCCGCGCAGGCGCGTGACTCCGCGACCCTTGATCGTGACGATCTCGGTGCTCTGCGTGCCGGGCTTGACCTCGATCTCGATGTCGCCGTCGAGCGCGGCGAGCGTCGCGGTCGAGCCGAGGATCGCATCCGTCATCTGCACCTCGAGGGTGCAGAGCAGATCGTCGCCGTTGCGGCTGAAGACGTCGTGGTGCTTGACCTTGATCTCGAGGTAGAGGTCGCCGTTGGGGCCGCCGGCCGGGCCGACCTCTCCGCTGCCCGGCATCTGCAGACGCAGACCGGTGTCGACGCCGGCGGGGACGTCGACGGGGATCGTGCGGCGCGCGCGGACGCGGCCCTGGCCCTGGCAGGTGGAGCACGGGGTCGCGATGACGGTGCCGTAGCCGCGGCAGGTGCCGCAGGGGCTCGCGGTCATCACATTGCCCAGCAGCGAGCGGACCGTGCGCTGGATCTGGCCGGAGCCGTGGCAGATGTCGCAGGTGACCGGCGAGGTGCCGGGCTGGCAGCACGACCCCTGGCAGGTCTCGCAGAGCACGGCGGTGTCGACCTCGAGGTCGCGGTGGGTGCCGAAGATGACCTCGTCGAGCGAGACCTCGACCCGCAGGAGGGCGTCCTGCCCGCGCTCGCGCCGCGATCGCGGGCCGCGCGACGAGCCCTGGGCGCCCTGGCCGAAGAAAGTCTCGAAGATGTCGCCGAAGCCGCCGAAGCCCTGCGCGCCGCCCGGGAAGCCCTCCTGGGGCCCGCGGTCGTACTGCTGGCGCTGCTGGGCGTCACTCAGGACGTCGTAGGCGTGCGTGACGAGCTTGAAGCGCTCCGAGGCATCCGCACTGGGGTTGACGTCGGGGTGCAGCTCGCGCGCGAGGCGGCGGTACGCCTTCTTGATCTCGTCGGCGGAGGCGTCGCGGGCGACGCCCAGCACTTCGTAGTGATCGGCCACAGGTGGCTTCGTCCTTCGTTCGTGGGTCGGTGCGCCGGGCACGGCGGACCTGTCGGGAGCCGGAGGGACCGGCGGAGGATCGGTGTCACTCCTCGCCGAGGAGGCGGGAGAGGTAGCGGGCGACGGCTCTGACCGCCGCGATGTTGCCGGAGTAGTCCATCCGGATCGGCCCGAGGACGCCGAGGCGCGAGACCTGACCGCCCGCGGTGTTGTAGCCGCTGGTGAGGACGGACGTCTCCTGGAGGCCGAAGGGCGCGTTCTCGCGGCCGATGCGGACCGAGATCCCTCGCGGGTCGGGAGTCATCTCGGCGAAGAGGCGCAGAAGCTCGACCTGCTCCTCGATCGCCTCGAGGACGGGGTAGATGCTGCCCGAGAAGTCCTCCTCGGTGCGCACGAGGTTCGCGGCGCCCGCCATGACCAGGCGGTCCTGTCGATTGGCGCCGACCTGCTCGAGCAGGGTCTGCAGGATCGGCGCGAGCGTCTCGCGTCGCTCCGGGGCGAACCGCTCGGCAGCGGACTGCAGCGTCTCGGCGGCCGCCTGGAGGCCGAGGCCGAGGACGGCGGTGTTGAGCTTGGCGCGGATCTCGCCGAGCAGCTCGTCGTCGACGTCGGCCGGCGTCTCGAGCACCCGCTGGTCGACGCGGCCGGTGTCGGTGATCAGCACCGAGAGGAGGCGTCGCGGGGCGAGGGCCACCAGCTCGACGTGCCGGATGCGGGCGGCGCCGAAGGAGGGGTACTGCACGAGGGCGACGCTGTTGGTCAGCTGCGAGAGCAGCCGCACCGTCTTGACCAGGACCTCGTCGAGATCGGGACTCTGACCGAGGAAGGTCTCGATGGCCTGCCGCTGCGCCGCGGTCAGCGGACGCAGATGGGTGAGCTGGTCGACGAAGAGCCGGTAGCCCTTGTCGGTGGGCACGCGGCCGGAGGAGGTGTGCGGGGCCGCGATGAGCTCCTCCTCCTCGAGCTGGGCCATCTCGTTGCGGATGGTCGCCGCCGAGACTCCGAACGCATGGCGCTCGACGATCGACTTCGAGCCGACCGGCTCGCGATGCGCGACGTAGTCCTGCACGATGACGCGCAGCACCTGGAGACCCCGCTCCGTCACCATGCGATCGACCTCCCGTCGTGCTGCTCGTGCACCTCGTCGCGGGCCCTGGCACTCCGCGAGAGTGAGTGCCAATCATAACCGCGTGCGAGGGAGCGGGGCGGGGTTGCGCTCGGAACGGCGTGGTGCTCGGGACATTGCCCGCGGGCGGCGGCGGCAGTACCGTGAGCGCGCGGTCGGAGGCGGTCGACGCGCGACCGGCCGGTGCGCACGTCTCCCGACGCGCGCCGGAGCGCGTCTTCTGAGAGGAATCGACCATGTCATCCCCCGACGCAGGCGGGTCACCGCAGCCCGCTCCCCGCCCCGCCGCCGCCCCGCTCACCGAGTCGGAGGACCGCCAGTGGGCCTCGTTCGCCCACCTCGGCGGCATCCTGTCCTTCCTCCCGTCGCTCATCATCTGGCTCGTCTTCAAGGAGCGCGGGCGATTCACCGAGGCGGAGGCGAAGGAGGCGCTCAACTTCCAGATCACGCTGATGATCGTCCACGTGGTCGCGTGGATCCTCTCGGCGACGATCGTCGGAGCGATCATCGGCATCCCTCTGGACCTCGCCGCCTGGGTCGTCTCGATCGTGTTCTCGATCCTCGGGTTCCTGAAGGCCAAGGACGGGGTCCCCTACCGCTACCCCTTCGCCGTCCGCCTCATCAAGTAGGACGACTCGCGCGACGCCCGCGCATGCCACGATGGACGCCGAGCGCTCGGGGGTCGCCCGACGCGCAGACGTCGGAAACAGGAGACCACCATGTCGGCCACCCCTCCCCCGCCCCCCGCCTACGGGACTCCCGCTCCGCCGCTCAACCCGGCGGACGAGAAGACCTGGGCGATCGTCACGCACGTCCTCGGGATCTTCTTCAGCTTCCTGCCGTCGCTGATCGTCTTCCTGGTGTTCAAGGGCCGCGGGCCGTTCCTCGAGGCCCACGCCAAGTCGGCCCTCAACTTCCACCTGACGACGCTCATCGCCTACGTCGCAGGCACGATCCTGACGTTCGTGTTCATCGGCGTGATCGTGTTCTTCGTCGTGCCGATCCTGGTCATCGTCTTCGGGATCATCGCGGCGGTCCGGGCGAGCGCGGGCGAGTACTACACGTACCCGCTGAGCATCCCGTTCTTCAAGTAGGAACGTCCGCGGAAGTAAGGCCGGAAGCCCCCTTGTTCCCGAAATCTCGGGATTCGGGGATTCCGGCCTTACTTGTGAGCCTCAGCCGTCGGTGAGGCGGCGGACGACCGCGTCGGCCAGCAGGCGGCCTCGCAGTGTCAGCACGATGCGGCCCTGCAGGGCGGCGCGGCCGTCCACGAGGCCGTCCGCGATGAGGCCCGCCACGTCGCGCCGGTGCTCGGGGTCGATCGCATCGATCGGCAGACCGTCCGAGAGCCTCGAGCGCAGCAGCACGTCCTCGACCCGGCGCGTGTCGGCGTCGAGCGTCTCGCGCCCTGCGGCCGGTGAGTCGCCTGCGCGCAGGCGGTCGGCGTAGGCCGCCGGGTGCTTCACGTTCCACCAGCGCACCCCGCCGACGTGGCTGTGGGCGCCCGGTCCGACACCCCACCAGTCGTGGCCGAGCCAGTACGAGAGGTTGTGCCGCGAACGGCGCGCGTCGTCCAGGGCCCAGTTGCTGACCTCGTACCAGGAGTAGCCGGCGGCGGCGAGGCGGGCATCCGCGAGCTCGTACATGTCGGCCGTGAGGTCGTCGTCCGGAGTCGCCACCTCTCCGCGGCGGATCTGCCGGGCGAGCTTGGTGCCGTCCTCGACGATCAGCGCGTAGGCCGAGAGGTGGTCGGGGCGGTTCGCCAGCGCGGAGTCGAGCGAGCGCTCCCAGTCGGCGAGCGACTCCCCCGGCGTCCCGTAGATCAGGTCGAGGCTGACCTGCAGTCCCGCCTCGCGCGCCCACTGCACGACGAGAGGCACGCGCTCGGGGTTGTGCGTGCGCTCGAGCGTCGCCAGCACGTGCGGGACGGCCGACTGCATCCCGAAGCTGACGCGGGTGAAGCCGGCGTCGGCCAGGGTGCGCAGGTACGCGGCGTCGACCGAGTCGGGGTTCGCCTCCGTCGTGATCTCCGCCCCGTCGGCGATGCCGAAGTTCGCTCGCAGCCCGTCGAGCATCCGCACGAGATCTCCCGCGGGGAGCAGCGTCGGGGTGCCGCCTCCGAAGAACACGGTCGCCGCCGGACGACGGGGCAGCCCGGCGCGCTCGAGCACGGCGGCGCCCAGCTGCATCTCGCCGATCGCCTGGCCTGCGTAGTCCTGCTGCGATGCCCCGCGGAGCTCGGTGGCCGTGTAGGTGTTGAAGTCGCAGTAGCCGCAGCGCACCCGGCAGAACGGCACGTGCACGTAGAGACCGAGGTCGCGCTGCTCGACCCCGTCGACGACGGAGGCGGGCAGCAGGCCGTCGAGCGGAGCGGGATCGGCGAGCGGGAGGGCGCTTCCCACGTCAGCTGACGCGCGCCGGCAGCAGCGCGCGCAGGTACTTCTTGACCTGCCGCTTCTGCACGGAGCGGAGCACCGGGGCACCCAGGCGGTAGAGGGCCGTGGAGGGGCGCGAGAACACGCGGATGACGAGCCAGACCGAGTCGTCGGCGCGCTTCTCGACGACGAACGACTCCTCGCCGCTCTCGGGGTGGCCCTCGAGGGTGCCGTAGGCGAAGCCGACCTGGTCGGGCTCGTCCACGACGTAGACCACCCGCACCGGAGCGTCGACCGTGCGGCCGAGGAGCGTGACCTTCAGCACCGCGGTCACCCCGGCGGTGATGTAGGGGGTGCCGTCGGGAGCGAAGTGCTCCTCGGTCGGGCGGCTCGCCAGATCGATCGGGGTGCCCGCGGCGTCGAAGTTCACGCCGGTGTACTGCACTCCACTGCCGGAGGTGATGTCGGCGACGCGGATGCCGCTCCCGCGCTGCACGCCCCACGTCATCAGCGACGCGGTGGTGATGGCGAAGCGCTCGGCGCCGGAGCCGAGGCGGGCCTCGAAGCGCTCGGCCGTGAATCCGTCGGGCGGGTACTCGAGCAGGTCGGGTGCGAGGGTCCCGCCGACCGCGGCGTAGGTGACCTGCGGCTGCCCCTCGAAGCTCGAGCGTCGGATGCTCACGGCGTGCTCCTCTTCTCGGCTGCGGTGACGGGGCGGTGGTCCGATGCGGTGGGCCGCAGCGGGCCCGTGCGCAAGACTCCAGGGTATCCGATGCACCCGAGCGAGTGCCGATCGTGCGCGGACGCCGGATCCGGCGCTACTGTTCACGCGACGTCTCCCCTACTCGCGGACGATGTCGGATCGCGGGGGCGCAGTGCGGAGCAGGACGACGACATCGGGAGCGCGAGCGCTCCGCCCGGCCGCCTGGGGGCTCGCACTGCTGGTCGCGGCCGGCGGGCTGACGGGATGCCAGGGCCGCTCCGGCGCCGACGACGGACCGGCCGCCGCGCTGGCTCCCGCCTCCGCAGTGCCGACGCAGACCGCTGTCGAGCCCACGCCGGAGGCGCCAGTCATAGCCGAGCCGACCCTCGAGCCGCTCGCGACACCGACCCTCCGGGAGACGCTGCCGCGCGACTACGGCACCGGGCAGCCGGTCTACGACCTCTCCTCCGACACCGATGCCTTCGTCTACCCCGCGGCGTTCGACGAGAGCGAGCGGGCGAACGCGGACATCTGGATCGAGCAGCAGCGGATCATCGCCCAGTGCATGCTCGACCAGGGCTTCGACTACACGTACATGCTCTGGTGGGAGCGCCCGAGCGGGCCGCGCTCGGGCGACGACCCGTCGGAGGGGTCGCTCTACCCCGCCGGCTCGCCGGGCTCCGTCGCCGAGTGGGGCGAGCAGACCGACGGCCCCTACGACTGGACGACCGCGGGCTGCCACGGCTACGCCGTGCACGTCACCGGTCAGGACGACGCGCACTGACCCGGAGCGTCACGCCTCTGAACCCGACCTTGACGCGACCTGTGCGCGCCGACAGGATCAGGACGGCGCCCGATCCGGGCGCTGAGACCCACAGAGGGGGACGCACGTGGCTCGACGCCCGCGCACGATCATCGGAGGCCTCGGGGCCGCCGTCATTCTCACCACGACGGCGGCGGGCGCACTGCTCGGCGCAGGTCCGGCACTCGCCTACGACGAGGTCGACCAGGGGGCCAACGGGGGCACGGTCGAGGTCGACTTCGGCCCGGAGTGGGCCGGCTGGACCGCTGTCGCGGGCTTCCAGGTGCCCGGCTCGGGCGGAGTCGTCTCGTGGACGACCGACTCCCTCGACGCCGAGGGCACGGGGACCCTCGAGACGCTCGCCGGCCCGCTCAGCGTGTACCTCTCGAACCCGAGCGACCCGACGGACGACCCGCCCGTGGACACCTTCTCGCTCGCCGCCTACCGCGGCGAGACGGTGTCGTGGGTCGTCGACCCCGACACCGATCAGGCGACCCTGGTCGGAGAGGCGCCGGTGCCGACCGCGCCGAGCCTCGACGAGCTCGAGAACGGCGGACTCGTCGCCCTGACCGACTACAGCATCGCCCCCGCCGAGTACGAGACCGGAGTCGCCTTCGACCTCACAGTGAGCGGACTCCAGTACGGCGAGACGCCGAACGACCTCGACGGCAGCTCGATCACGAGCTACCTCTACTCGGAGCCCACGGCGATCGGCACGACCACGGTCGTCGGAGGCGCGTACACGCAGACGATCCCCGCCGAGTTCACGACCGACCCGCACACCTACGCCTCGTTCGACCAGTACGGGCGCCTGATCGCGGCGGCCACCCTCGACGGCGGCGCGTCCTCGGGCGGCGCGGTCCCGACTCCGGCGACCACGGCGACGCCGACGTCGACCCCGACGACCGTGCCCGTCACGGCGACGGGAGGGAACGGTCGCGGATCGCTCGCGAGCACCGGCGCCGACGCGGCACCGTTCGCGATCGGCGGCGCGGCGCTCCTGCTGCTCGGCGGCGCGGTGCTCCTCGTGACCCGACGTCGGGCCGCACGCGACTGATCGACGAGCGCAGGTGAGGAGGGAGGCCGGGCTGGTGCCCGCCTCCCTCTTCTGCTGTCGCGACGTGAGCGCTACTTCTTGTCCTTGGTCTCCACGTCGCCGGAGAGCGCGGCGATGAACGCCTCCTGGGGGACCTCGACGCGGCCGACCATCTTCATGCGCTTCTTGCCCTCCTTCTGCTTCTCGAGGAGCTTGCGCTTGCGGGTGATGTCGCCGCCGTAGCACTTGGCGAGGACGTCCTTGCGCATCGCGCTGATCGACTCGCGGGCGATGATCCGCGCGCCGATGGCGGCCTGGATCGGCACCTCGAACTGCTGGCGCGGGATCAGCTTGCGCAGGCGCCCGGTCATCAGCACGCCGTAGGCGTAGGCCTTCTCGCGGTGCACGATCGCGCTGAACGCGTCGACCTGCTCGCCCTGCAGCAGGATGTCGACCTTGACCAGGTCGGCCTCCTGCGAGCCGGCGGGCTCGTAGTCGAGGGAGGCGTAGCCGGCGGTCTTCGACTTGAGGTTGTCGAAGAAGTCGAAGACGATCTCGCCGAGGGGCATGTGGTAGCGGATCTCGACGCGGTCCTCGCCGAGGTACTCCATGCCGATCAGGGTGCCGCGCCGGCTCTGGCAGAGCTCCATGATCGTGCCGACGTAGTCCTTCGGCGCGAGGATCGCGGCCTTGACGATCGGCTCGGTGACGGAGGCGATCTTGCCGACCGGGAACTCGCTCGGGTTCGTGACGGTGACGGTCTTCTTGTCCTCCGTCGTGACCTCGTAGATGACCGAGGGCGCCGTGGTGATCAGGTCGAGGCCGAACTCGCGGTCGAGGCGCTCGGTCACGATCTCGAGGTGCAGCAGGCCGAGGAATCCGCAGCGGAAGCCGAAGCCGAGGGCGACGGACGTCTCGGGCTCGTAGACGAGCGCGGCATCGGACAGCTTGAGCTTGTCGAGGGCCTCGCGCAGGTCGGGGTAGTCGCTGCCGTCGATCGGGTAGAGACCCGAGAAGACCATCGGCAGCGGCTCGGTGTACCCCGGAAGCGCCTCGGTCGCGGGCTTCGACGCGGTGGTGACGGTGTCGCCGACCTTCGACTGGCGCACGTCCTTCACGCCCGTGATCAGGTAGCCGACCTCGCCGACTCCGAGGCCCTTGGTCGAGGTCGGCTCGGGGCTCGACACACCGATCTCGAGGATCTCGTGCGTGGCGCGGGTCGACATCATCTGGATCTTCTCGCGCGGCGAGAGCTGGCCGTCGATCATCCGCACGTAGGTGACGACGCCGCGGTAGGAGTCGTAGACCGAGTCGAAGATCATCGCGCGGGCCGGCGCGTCCTTCTTCCCCATCGGGGGCGGGACGAGCTCGGTGACGCGGTCGAGCAGCGCCTCCACTCCGACACCGGTCTTGCCCGAGACGCGCAGCACGTCGGAGGGGTCGCCGCCGATCAGGCTCGCGAGCTCGGCCGCGTACTTGTCGGGGTCGGCCGCGGGGAGGTCGATCTTGTTGAGGACCGGGATGATCGCCAGGTCGTTCTCGAGCGCCAGGTAGAGGTTGGCGAGCGTCTGGGCCTCGATGCCCTGCGCCGCGTCGACCAGGAGGATCGCGCCCTCGCAGGCGGCGAGCGAGCGGCTGACCTCGTACGAGAAGTCGACGTGACCCGGGGTGTCGATCATGTTGAGGGCGAAGGTGCGGCCCTCGTGCTCCCACGGCATGCGCACGGCCTGCGACTTGATCGTGATGCCGCGCTCGCGCTCGATGTCCATCCGGTCGAGGTACTGCGCGCGCATCGCCCTGTCCTCGACCACGCCCGTGATGCCGAGCATGCGGTCGGCGAGGGTGGACTTGCCGTGGTCGATGTGCGCGATGATGCAGAAGTTGCGGATCGACGCCGGATCGGTCGCGGCGGGCTCGAGGGCGGTGAGGGCACGTGGAGACATTGTGGGTCCAGTGTCCCATGCCCGTGGGGCGGGGCCGTCTCGGGCTGCCCGACTAGAGGTCGAGACCGTACGTCCGGGTCGGCTCGACGCCGGGCGGGTTCTCGCGCTCGGGCAGGCGGCTGAAGCCCATGCTCTCGTAGAGGGCGTGCGCGGCGAGCATGTCGGTGCCGCTGTTCATCACGACGCGCTCGAGGCCCCGCTCGGTCGCCAGCATCACCACGAACTCGGTGAGCAGGCGGCCGAGACCCCGGCCGCGCGCCTCCGGGGCGACGGCGAGCAGCCGCCAGTCGAGCTCGCCCGGCCGGCCGAGCTCGTACAGGGTGCGCCCCTCGGCCGCGGTGGTCACGGTGGCGAGGAGGCGGCCGTCGCGATCCTCCGCCACCCAGACCTGGCCCTCGCGGTCGTGCCGGGCGACGTCCGCGACGTCCGCGGCGTACTCCTCCCCCAGCTCGTAGTCGTGGGCGTAGGCGGTGACCCGGAGGCGCGAGACCTCGTCGTACTCGCTCGCCCGCACGCGGCGGACGAGGATCCCGTCGCCGCTCACGCGGGGGCCGGGAGGGTGCGGAGGCCGTGCTCGATGTCGGCGGGGTCGGCGGCGAGGCAGATGCGGATCCAGCCCTCGCCGCTGCGTCCGAAGGCGCTGCCGGGCGCGACCGCCACGAGGGTCTCGAGGAGGAAGGCCTCGGCCCAGCCTGCGACGTCACCCTCGCTCGCGTGCGAGACGTCGACCCAGAGGTAGAAGGCCCCCTCGGGCTCGCGGAAGCGGATGCCGCGCTCGTCCAGGAGAGCGGTGGCGAGCTTGAGGTTCGAGAGGTAGTGGGCGGAGGCGGCGGCCACCGCGTCCTGCGGTCCGGTCAGCGCCGCGAGGGCCGCGCGCTGGTCGGGAGTCGCGACGCAGCTGATCGCCGCCTCCTGCACCGTGACCATCGTCTTCGTCATGCCGGGAGGCGTGACGAGGTAGCCGACGCGGACGCCGGTCATCGCGTAGGTCTTCGAGAGCGAGAAGACGCTGAAGATCCGGTCGTCGTCGTGGCCGAGCTCCTCCGCGATCGCCGCCAGGCTCACGTGCGGGCGGCCGTAGGTGAAGTACTCGTAGACCTCGTCGCTGATGATCCAGAGGTCGTGGCGGCGGGCGAACTCGAGGAGGCGCTCGAGGAGCGGCCGCGGGTAGACGACTCCGAGCGGGTTGGACGGGCTGTTGACGATGATCACGCGGGTGCGGTCGGTCACGATGCGCTCGAGCTCGTCGAGATCGGGGAAGAAGCCGTTCTCGGGGCGGAGCGTGTAGGGCACGGGGATCGCGCCGATCATCCGCGCGTTCATGGTGAAGGTCGTGTAGCCGGGATCGGGCAGGAGGACCTCGTCGCCCGCGGCCAGCGTGAGCGTCATCGCCTGGTAGAGGGCCTGCGTGCCGCCGATGGTGAGCCAGACCTGCTCGATGTCGGCGTGGATCCCGTTGTCGCGGGCGAGCTTGTCGACGATCGCGCGACGCAGCTCGGGGATGCCGCCGTTGGGGCCGTAGTTCGTGTCGTCGGCGGCCCACGCGGCCCGCGCGGCCTCGATGATGTGCGGCGCGAGCGGCACGTCGGGCTCGCCGACGGCGAGGAACGTGACGCCCTCGAGGCGGAGGGCGATCTCGAAGAGACGGCGGATGCCCGAGGGCGGCACCGCGGGGATGTGATCGGCGAGACGTGGCATCGCTGGCCAGAGTATCGGCGCGCGGGGCCCGCCCTCGTCGATGACACCCGTGCACCCGCGGCGTGTCGCGGCCGCGCGGCGCAGTTGAACGGGGGCGACGGGTGCGCTAAGGTTCCTTGTTGGCTTGCGCTCCCACCCGGGCTCCCGGAGTTGTGGAGTGATCACTGGCCGGCGACCTCCAGTCGCACCGCGCGGCGATCGCACCGACGCCCGCGGAAGAGGCACTCCGTCGAGTAGCCGGCTGCACGCACACACGCACATTCGAGAAGAAGGTTATCCACGTGGCAAACATCAAGTCGCAGATCAAGCGCAACCTCACCAACAAGAAGGCGAACGACCGCAACAAGGCGGTCAAGAGCGAGCTGAAGACCGCCGTCCGCGCGGTCCACACCGCCATCGCCGCCGGCGACTCCGAGAAGGCCGCCACCGCGCTCGCCTTCGCCGCGAAGAAGCTCGACAAGGCCTCGAGCAAGGGCGTCATCCACAAGAACCAGGCCGCGAACCGCAAGTCGGCCATCGCGAAGCAGGTCGCCGCGCTGTAGTTCTGCGCTGCACTGCGACGAAGAAAGGGTCCGGCCGTTGGCCGGGCCCTTTCTTCGTCTCCGCTCCGCGTCGACGGACTCCTCGTTCCTCGTCGTCCGTCGCGCAGTCGGGCTGTGCTCGATTCGACGAACTCCTCCTTCGTCGTCGTTCGTCGCGCGGTCGGCTTCCAGGGGTGGTTGCGGTGGGAGGAGCGGGGAGCGTTCCGGGTACGACGATCCGCTCGCACGCGGATCGCCGGTGACCCTGCGGAGTAAGCGGATGCACCTCGCCCTGTAGAGAGGGGCATCGGCGCACTAGCCAGCGTGCTGGCAGAGGAGACGGCGCCTGCCGCCATTCATGCTGGTCGAGTAGCCCCGCAGGGGCGTATCGAGACCCACCAGCTTCAGCAGATCCGCATTCCGGTCCTGTCTGTTGACGCGGGGAATCTCGATATGCCTGCTGCGCGGCTGGGGGCTCGATCAGCGAGGATCGCGGCCCTGTTCAGCAGGTGCGGCAGCTCGCGGGGCGGGTCAGGCGCGGCCCTTGAGGATGAGGTTCCAGTAGACCCAGGGCAGCACGAAGCGGTCGGCCAGGTAGGTGGCGCGGCGCTCCTTGGCGAGGCCGTTCCAGAAGGGGATCGTCGGCATCGGGCGGTAGCGGTCGTCGAACTCGGCGAAGACGACGGTGGAGCGGGAGACGACGAACGGGCAGACGGAGTAGCCGTTGTAGACCTGCGGCAGCGGCTTGCCCTTGCGCGCGGCGACCAGGTTCTTCGCGAGGGCCTTCACCTGCGGCCGGAGGGCGCCTCCGGACTTCGAGTTGGTGGTGGCGGCGGCGTCGCCCAGCGCCCACACATCGGGATAGCGGGGGTGCCGGAGCGTGAGCGGGTCGACGTCGACGAAGCCGCCGGCGTCGCCGGGCGCGGTGAGTCCGGTGTCGGCGAGCCAGTCGGGCGCCGACTGCGGAGGGACGGCGTGCAGGACGTCGTACGAGAGCGTCTCCCGAGCGCCGTCACCGGCGATGACGATCGTCTGCTGACCGGCGTCGACCTCGACCAGCTCCCGGCTGTAGCGCACATCGATGCCGTACTCCGCCACCTTGCGCTCGAGCTCGGCGTCGATGAGCGGCATGCCGAACATCGTGGGCGTGGGCAGCACCAGCACCACCCGGATGTCGTCGAGCACGCCGGTCTCGCGCCAGTAGTCGCAGGCCAGGTACATCGGCTTCTGCGAGGCGCCCGCGCAGGTGGCCGTGCCGTCGGGCTGCGTGAAGACCACGGTGCCGCTGCGGACGTCGCGCAGCACGCTCGACGCCTTGCGGGCGTAGTCGTACTCGTAGTTGGAGATGCCGACGGGCGACTGCATGGCCTCGGCCAGACCGGGCACCGAGGCCCAGTCCTTCTGAATGCCCGGGCAGACGATGAGCTGGCCGTAGCCGATGCGGCGCCCCGACGAGAGGGTGACCGTCTTCGCGACGGGATCGATGGTCTGCACGCGGTCGCCGATCAGAGTCACGCCCTTCGGCATCACCGAGGCCTGCGGGCGGGTCGCCTTCGATGCCGGCGCCGTACCGCCCGCGACGTGCGAGAACATCGGCTGGTAGAAGTGGGTCTCGCGCGGCTCGATCACGGCGACGTCCGAGACTCCGTAGCGGCGCAGACGCCCGGCGACCGACAGTCCGGCGTTGCCACCGCCCACGATCAGGACGTCGTGCCGATCGGAGGAGGCGGGGAGTGCTGATTCGGTCATCTCTCCACCGTAGGGGCCGCTTCCGCGCACCGGACGGGCTGGACAGCTCGCCGGATCCGCTGCCCGAGTGGTGGGCGAGCGGTCAGACGCCGCGCGACGAGACGATGGAGACCATGCGCTCGAGGGCGTAGACGGGGTCTCGGGTGGCGCCCTTGACGTTGGCGTCGGCGTCGGCGACCGTGACGATCGCGGTGCCGAGGCCCTCGCCCGTCCACCCCTGCAGATCGCGGCGGGCGCGGTCGACCTGCCACGGTGCGAGCCCCAGGCGGGAGGCGATCTGGCCGGAGCCCTCGCGGGAGCCGGCGACCTTGGCCATGGTGCGCAGCTTGCTCGCGAAGGCGGCGACGATCGGGACGGGATCGGCTCCGGAGGCGAGGGCGTGACGCAGCCCGAGGAGCGCCTCCCCGTGCCGGCCCGCGATCGCGGAGTCGGCGACCGTGAAGGCGGTGGTCTCGACCCGGCCGCCGTAGTACTTCGCGACGGTCGCCTCCGTGATCTCGCCCGGGGAGTCGGAGATCAGCTGCTGGCACGCCGAGGCCAGCTCGTCGAGATCGTCGGAGAAGGCCGACACGAGCGCACGGATCGCACCCGTGGTCGCGGTGCGGCCGGCGGTGCGGAACTCGGCGACCGTGAAGTCGACCTTGTCGCTCTCGCGCTTGAGCTCGGCGCAGACGATCTCGACGCCTCCCCCGGTTCCCGACCGGATCGCGTCGAGCAGCTTCTTGCCGCGGTTGCCGCCGGCGTGCCGGAGCACGAGCGTGGTGCCGTCGGCGGGAGCATCGAGGTAGGCGAGGGTCTCGAGGAGGAAGGCGTCGGTGCACTTCTCGACGCTCGAGACGCGGATGAGGCGCGGCTCGTCGAAGAGCGACGGGCTGGCGAGCGTGATGAGCTCGCCGGGTGCGTAGCCGCCGGCGTCGATGTCGCTGACCTCGAGGCTCGGATCCTCGGCCCGCAGGAAGTCGCGGAGGAACCGCACGGCGCGATCGGCGAGGAACTGCTCGGGGCCGGTGATCAGGACGATGGGTGCGGGCCGCGTCTGGTTCCACGCGAGCTGCGGGATCGCCGCCTTGGACGGCGCCGCCTTCGCGCGTGCCGGGGCCCTGCCTGCCATGCCGTCGTCCTCCCGTGTGGCGCCGATCCGCGCGCGGTCAACCCTATGGTCCGTCGATGTGTCGGCTGCGGCCTCGCACCGCTCGATGTCGGCGCGACCGGTCGCGACCTGACGCTTGCACGACCGTACCGCCGACCACCGACGCTGGGCCTCTGCGCTCCTCGATCGCTGCGGACGGAGCGAGCGCAGCTCACGGCCGCAGCGGAGCCAAGCCCTTCTTGCGAAGCAGATCCTTGCTCGGGGCGTGATCGTCGAAGACGTAGGCGCGGGCGAGGAGATCGTTGAAGTTCCTCGCCACCGACGGATCCTTCTCGTCGACAGGAACCGTCAGAAGGACGTCTCGCCCCTCGTTGAGCAGAAGTCCGTTGGCCACGAAGAGCGCTGTGCGCTTGTTGCCGTCTTCGAACGGTTGGGCCTTCGCCAGCTCGACGAAGAGATCGAGCGCGTTCTCCTTCCGATCGACGCCGCATGTGGCATTCCGCAGGATCCGCTCCATGTCGTCCTGCGTCACAGGGCGAGGTTCGTGGGGACCGTGGATCGTGTTGACGCCGATTCCCTGATCCGCGGTCCTGAAGCGGCCCGGGTGGAGCGGTCCACTCCTGGTGATCGCGGCGTTGACGGCTCTGACGTAGGCAGCATCTATCGCGGCTCCGGTGCTGTCGATGACGAACTGCGCGACGTCACGGAGGTCTTCCAGGAGGGCGAGATCGGAGCGTGAGGTGATGCCGTCCAGGCTCCCCGAGCGGAGGAACCGCTCGGTGTCGAGCCGACCGGCTTGCAG
Organism: Rathayibacter sp. VKM Ac-2803; assembly: GCF_009807175.1. Lineage (NCBI taxonomy): Bacteria > Bacillati > Actinomycetota > Actinomycetes > Micrococcales > Microbacteriaceae > Rathayibacter > Rathayibacter sp. VKM Ac-2803. The sequence goes on from NZ_WUCD01000001.1 coordinate 2,881,168, forward strand.
TCCGTCGAACACCTTTCCCGACGAGTAGACGACGCCGGCGAGATCGACGACGGTGAGCTTCGTCACGACCCCTCCCTTCTTCTGCCTCGGTTCGAGCCCTGAGATCGTACCGACGGCCGGATGCCTGATCGGTCTGTGGTGGATGCGCGAGCCTCGACGCCGCAGACGGAAGCGCCACGCCACTCACCCACACCGCCACTCCATCGGAGCGGGACGAGAGGACGACCGTGCCGTCCAGATCCGTCCGCAGCGCCTCGGTGCCGCGCTCGGCGAGCAGGGCCAGCAAAGACGGGTTCGGGTGGCCGTAATCGTTCCCGGCGCCCACCGAGATCAGCCCGATTCGGGCACCGAGCGCGTCGTAGAGCGCGGGTGACTGGTCGGAGGAGCCGTGGTGCGCCACCTTCATCACGTCGACGCGGCCCATGTCGAGCCGCGCGACCCTCCCCTGCTCCTCCTCGCCCAAGTCGCCGAGCATCGCGACGGACAGCGGTGCGCCCCTCGCATCCGCGGCGATGTCGACTCGGAGGGTCACGCTCGCCGGGTTGCCGCGCAGCGAGCTCCCCCGCTCGGGCCACTCCACCCGCCAGCGCAGGGAGCCGAGGGCGCCGGAGTCCCCGCGCACCGCCTCGCGAACACTCGCCCCACCCTCCTCGAGGTCCCTGCGATCCCGGTCGTCGTCTGCCCCGTCGGAAGGACCGACCAGTGCGAGATCCACGCGACCGACCGCCGCCTCGAGCCCGCCGACGTGGTCGAGGTCGTAGTGCGTGAGGACGAGCAGCGCGATGCGGTCGACGCCGAGCAGATCGAGGCAGGCGTCGAGCGGTTCGGGGAGCGGGCCCGTGTCGACCAGGAGCACTCCGGCATCGCCCCTGAGCAGCAGGGCATCGCCCTGACCGACGTCGCACATCGCGATCCGCCAGTCGGCGGGGATCGCAGCCGAGCGGAGGAGCGGCGTCGCGACGGTCGACGCCCCCGCAGCCACGAGCGCACCCGCCAGCACGAAGCCCGAGAGCCGCCGCACCGGGGCGAGGCGGGCGGAGCGCGTCACGAGCAGCAGCCCGAGCACGGTGAGCACCGTCAGCGCGACGACACCGCCGACACCCGGCCACCACGCGAGACGCGGGGAGGGCCAGGAGGCGACAGCGCGGGCAATCGCGGCGATCCACCAGGCGGGAACGGCCGCCAGACCGATCACGGCGTCGGCAGCGGCCGGCCACCAGGGCGCCAGGAGGCAGCCGATCAGCCCCAGCCCGGTGGCGGCGGGCGCCGCAGGCTCGGCGAGGAGATTGGCGAGCACGCCGTACACGGGTACCGATGGATCGACGAGCAGCACGACCGGCTGGCACGCCGCCTGCGCCGCGATCGGCACCGCGAGCACGAGCGCGAGCGGGCGGGGCAGCAGAGCGCCGAGCCTCCGGGCGATCGGCTCCGCGAAGAGGAGCAGGCCGGCGGTCGCCAGGACGGACAGCACGAAGCCCAGCTGTCCCGCGATGCCCGGGTCGAGGACGACGAGGACGATGACGCTCGCGAGGAGGGACGGGACGGCGGCTCCGGAGCGTCGGCCGAGCCGCGCGAGCAGGACGACGGAGGCCATCGCGGCCGCCCGGACGACGCTCGGCTCGGGAGTCACGAGCACGACGAAGGCGGCGAGCACGGCCAGCGCAGCGCAGGTCCGGAGGCGCCTCCCGGCTCCGAGCAGCGCCGCGACGCTCCAGCCTGCGATGACGACGACCGCGCAGTTCGCGCCCGAGACCGCCGTCAGGTGGGTCAGCGACGCCGTCCGCATGTCGTCCTCGAGACCGGCGTCGAGCGCCGAGGTGTCACCGGTGGCGAGCCCGGGGAGGAGCCCTGCGACGTCGCCGCCCAGCCGCCCGGCGCGGTCGAGGAACGTCGCGCGCAGCACCTCCGCGACGGCGGCGACTCCGGTCGGTGGGCTCCGCTCGGCGACGGCCGACGCGGTGAGCAGCGTGCTCTCTCCGACGACCCCTCCCCCGTCAGCTCTCGCCTCGAGGACGAGCTCGGCGGCGACGGGCAGCCGCCCGCCCGGCTCGGCCAGGAAGACGCGAACCGGCGCCGAGACCTCCTCCTCGTCGAGACGCAGCGCTGTCGCGTCGAACCAGACTCCGCCCGCGGCGAGCGGGCGTGCCGCCGTGTCGACGCGGACGAGCGCGGAGACGACCGCCCGGGAGTCGGCGGCCTCCCTCAGCGCCGGCGGGTGCCGCTCGGGTGCGCTGACCGCGACGGAGGTGACGGCCAGCGCCGCTCCCGCCAGGGCGACGCCCACGAGGACCGCGACGGTCGCGCCTCGACGGCCTCGGAGCGCGACCGCGACGGCGAGAGCGAGCCCCGCGACGAGCCAGACCGCCACGATCACGGCTCGTCCCGAATCGACGGCCACGGCGATCGGGAGGAGCCCGGAGAGAGCACTCGCCAGCCACACGGCCAGTGCAGCGGGGAGAAGCCGGAGGTCGTGCCCCCGCACGCCGGTCACGGCGCGACCAGCTCTCGGAACGCCTCGAGCGTCTTCTCGCCGATTCCCGGCACCTCGAGCAGCTGGTCGATCGACGTGAACGGCCCGTTCGCCTCCCGGTACGCGATGATCTTCGCCGCGGTCGACGGCCCGACCTCGGGCAGCTCCTCGAGCTGGGCCGCGGTCGCCGTGCTGAGGCTGACGAGCGAGCCGTCTCCCGCGGCAGCGGGCGCGCCGCCCGCGACCGGAGCCGCCCCCTCCGCCGGGACGAGGAGCTGCTCGCCGTCGACGAGCCTCCGCGCGAGGTTGACCGCCGCGCGGTCGGCGACATCGGTGAATCCGCCCGCCGCCGCGAGAGCGTCAGCGACGCGCGCACTCGGGTCGAGCAGGTAGAGACCCGGATCGACCACCTCGCCGGCGACGTGCACGTAGAGCATCTCGAGCGAGGCCGACGCCGCGGTCGAGGGCGCGAGGCTCTCGGCGGGCGGCAGCACCCGGGTGCGTCCGGCCGCCTGCGCCCCCGCGAGCAGGACGGCGACCACCGCCGCCGCGATGACCAGCACCACGGCCGCTCCGAGCCCGATCCGCCAGCGCGGTCGGGCACGACGCGGCCGTCGCAGAAGCGCGGACAGCTCCTCGTCGCTCGTCCCGGCCTGCTGCATCCGGCGACCGTACGACCGCGGGCGAGTACCCCACAGGCGCCGGCCGCGGATCCGTGGACGACGAAGGGGCTCCTCCGCTGTGGAGGAGCCCCTTCGAGGGAGGATCTACGCCGGCTTCGTCACCAGGTTCACCAGGCGCGGAGCCCGCACGACCGCGGTCACGACCTCGCGCCCCTGCAGCGCCCGCGCGACGCCGGCCGAGGCCCGCGCCTTCGCCTCGAGCTCGTCGGATGAGATCTTCGGCGACACCTCGAGGCGGTCGCGGACCTTGCCGTCGACCTGGAGGATCGCGGTGACCTTCTCCTCGACGAGCAGGTTCGGGTCGGCCTTGCGCCACAGCGCGTGCGCGACCGTGCCCTGGTAGCCGAGACGCTGCCACATGTCCTCGGCCGTGTACGGCGCGAACAGATTGAGCGCCATCGCGACCACCTCGGTCGCCTCGCGGACGGCGGGGTCGCCCGCGCCGGCACCGGAGTCGATCGTCTTGCGGGTCGCGTTCACGAGCTCCATCAGGCGAGCGACGACGACGTTGAACTTGAACGCCTCGATCAGCCCGGGAGCCTCGGCGAGGAAGCGGTGCGTCTGGCGGCGGAGCGCGGCGTCGCCGTTCTTCCACTCGACGTCGGGCTTCGTGGTGACGTCCTTCGCGAGGCGCCAGGCGCGGGCGAGGAACTTCGCGCTGCCCGAGGGCGACACGTCGGCCCAGTCGATGTCGTCCTCCGGCGGGCCGGCGAACGCCATGGTGAGGCGCACGGCGTCGACGCCGAACTCGTCGAGCTGGTCCGACAGGCGCACGATGTTGCCCTTGGACTTCGACATCGCGGCGCCGTCCATCTGCACCATGCCCTGGTTGAGCAGCGCCGTGAACGGCTCGGTGAACGAGACGTAGCCGAGGTCGAAGAGCACCTTGGTGATGAACCGCGCGTAGAGCAGGTGCAGGATCGCGTGCGTGACGCCTCCGACGTACTGGTCGACGGGCGCCCACTTCTCGGCGAGCTTCGGGTCGAAGGCCTGGCCGGAATCGTTCGGCGACAGGAAGCGGAGGAAGTACCACGACGAGTCGACGAAGGTGTCCATGGTGTCGGGGTCGCGGCGGGCGGGCGAGCCGTCGACCGGGTTCGGCACGTTCACCCAGTCCTCGGCCGCGCCGAGCGGCGACGAGCCCTTCGGCTGCAGGTCGAGCCCGTCGGTCGAGGGCAGCACGACGGGCAGCTGGTCCTCGGGGACGGGGATCAGCTCGCCGTTCTCGCCGTGGATGATCGGGATGGGCGTGCCCCAGTAGCGCTGACGCGAGATGAGCCAGTCGCGGAGGCGGTAGTTCTTGGCCGAGCGGCCGCGACCGCGCTCCTCGAGCAGCTTGATCACGCGCTCGATCGCCGTGCGCTTCGAGAGGCCGTCCAGCGGCCCCGAGTTCATCAGGCGGCCGTCGCCGGTCAGCGCCTCGCCGGTGACGAACGGGTCGACGGAGTAGCGCTTCTCGAGCTCGGCGAGCTCGTCCGGGTCCTCCGGGATGACCGGGATCGCACCGGTGACGGGCGCGGTGGTGTCGACGACGACCCGCACGGGCAGGTCGAAGGCGCGGGCGAAGTCGAGGTCGCGCTGGTCGTGCGCGGGCACGGCCATGACCGCGCCGTGACCGTAGTCGGAGAGCACGTAGTCGGCGGCCCAGATCGGCAGGCGCTCCCCGTTGACGGGGTTGACCGCGTAGCGGCCGAGGAAGACGCCGGTCTTCGGGCGGTCGACCGTGAGGCGCTCGATCTCGCTCGACTTCTGCACCTTCTCGAGGTAGCTGCGGAACGCCTCCCGCACCTCGGGGTCGGCGTTCTCGACGAGCTCGGACGCGAGGTCGGAGTCGGGAGCGACGACCATGAAGGTCGCGCCCCAGAGCGTGTCGGGGCGGGTCGTGAAGACCGTGACCCGCTCGTCGCGGCCCTCGATCTCGAACTCGACGTCGGCACCGATCGAGCGGCCGATCCAGTTGCGCTGCATCGCGATGACCTTCGACGGCCACGAGCCCTCGAGCTGGTTGAGGTCGTCGAGCAGGCGGTCGGCGTAGTCGGTGATCTTGAAGTACCACTGCGTGAGCTTCTTCTTGACCACGACGGCGCCCGAGCGCTCGGAGGTGCCGTCGGCGAGGACCTGCTCGTTCGCGAGCACGGTCTGGTCGACCGGGTCCCAGTTGACCCAGCTGTCCTTCCGGTAGGCCAGGCCCTTCTCGTACATCTTGAGGAACAGCCACTGGTTCCACTTGTAGTACTCGGGGTCGGAGGTGTGGATGACGCGGTCCCAGTCGAACGACGCGGCGTAGCGCTTCATCGAGCGCTTCTGCTGGTCGATGTTGTCGTAGGTCCACGAGACGGGGTTGAGGCCCCGCTTGATCGCCGCGTTCTCGGCGGGCAGGCCGAAGCTGTCCCAGCCGATGGGGTGCAGCACGTTGAAGCCCTGCTGGCGCCAGTAGCGGGCGATGACGTCGCCGAGCGCGTACGCCTCGGCGTGACCCATGTGCAGGTCGCCGGAGGGGTACGGGAACATGTCGAGCACGTACTTGCGGGGGCGCTTGTCGTTCTCGGCGTCGGTCGCGAACGGGCGCGACTCCTCCCAGATCGGGAGCCACTTGTCCTGGAGGGCGCGGAAGTCGTAGCGGTCCTCGTCGTGCGGGCCGGTGTGCGCGGAGCTGTCTTCTGCCACGGGTATGTCTCACTTCTGAAGGGTGGGGAGGACGCGCGCGACCACGCGCCGGCGTCCGACGAACCACCCTACTGGCCTCTAGAGGCCGGGCGACGAATCCTCCGCGGCTGCACCGGCGACTCCGAGGACGGCGAGCAGGGCCCGGGCTTTGAGGCGGGTCTCCTCGACCTCCTCGCCCGGCACGGACAGCGCCGTGATGCCGCCGCCGGTGCCGATCCGGGCCGATCCGGCGTCGAGGACGAGGGTGCGGATGGTCATCGCGAGGTCGAGCGAGCCGTCGGAGCCGAACCGCCCGAAGGCTCCGGAGTAGACGCCGCGCGGCCCCGCCTCGAACTCGCGCAGGAGCTCCACGGCCCGGCGCTTGGGCGCTCCGGTCATCGACCCGGCGGGGAAGGTCGCCGCCAGGAGCCCTGGCACTCCCACTCCCGCCGCGAGCCGCGCCGAGACCTCGCTGACCAGCTGGTGCACGTGAGGGTAGCTCTCGACCTCGAGGAGGCGGTCGACCCGCACCGAGGACGGCTCGGCGATGCGGGCGAGGTCGTTGCGCACGAGATCGACGATCATGACGTTCTCCGCGCGCTCCTTGACGCTCGCCAGCAGGTCCTCGCGCAGACGGGCGTCCTCGGCACGGTCGCTCGAGCGCGGCCGGGTCCCCTTGATCGGATGCGTGGCCACCCGCCCGTCGATGTCGGCGGTGAGGAAGCGCTCGGGCGACGCGCTGACGAGGGCGCGCTCGCCGATGCGGATCAGCCCGCCGTGGTGGCTCCGGCTCGAGCGGCGGAGCCGGCGGTAGCACTCGACCGGATCGAAGCGGCCCTCGACGATCACCTCGTTCGTGAGGCACAGCTGGTAGGCGTCGCCCGCGCGGATCGCGGCCTGACAGCGCTCGATCAGCGCGAGGTAGCGGGCGGAGTCGTGCCGCCAGCGGACGACTCCCGCGGGCTCGGGCTCGCGGGGAGCCGGGATCGCCGCCGGAGCTGCGGCGAGCGCCTCCGCGAGCCGCTCGGCCGCCTCCCGGCGCCCCTCGCTGAAGACGAGCGCGAGCGTGCGTGCGGAGTGGTCGAACTCGAGCACGGGGTCGCCGCGGAGGAGGGCGACGACGGGGAGATCGCCGGCGACAAGCGGCAGCGAGACGAACGGCGCTCCCGCCTCGTAGGCGATCCAGCCGTAGCGGCCGAGGGCGCGGTCGCCTCCCCCGTGGCCGTCGAGCTCGGCGAGGGCGTCGCTGGAGTCGCCGAGCAGCACGTCCTCGAGGGAGCACGCCCCCTGGTACGAGCGGCCCGCCGTCGCGTCGGCACCGGAGTCGAGCCAGAAGGAGGCGGGAGCGTCGCGGAACAGGGCCAGGTACGCCCGCTCGGGGTCGACCCACGGCAGGGCGAGGCGCCGGGCAGTGCCGTCCGGAGGTGCGGCGCCGATCACTCGGATAGCGTAGGCCGTCGTGGACGACGACCGGGTGCTGAGGTGGGACGGGACCGGTCTCGCTCCTGCACCGGCCGACCCCGTCGTGCTGGACGCCGCCGACTCCTGGCTCGTCGTCGACGGACGCGTCCGCGGACTCGAGCTGCACCGCGAGCGCTTCCTCTCGGCCGTCGCCGATGCGGGCGGTCCCGGCGACGCCGACGGCTTCTTCGACTCCGCGGTCGAGGCGCTGCCCCGCACGGGCGAGCACTTCCCCCGGGTCGAGCTCGCCGCCGGGACCCTGCAGCTGCGCCTGCGCCCGGCTCCTGCGCGGGGACGCTCGGTGGTCCTCTGGACCAGCCCCGTGGATCCGCGCCGCACCCCCGAGCGGAAGGGTCCGGACATCAGCCGTCTCGCCCTGCTCCGCACGCGCGCGGCGGCCGCCGGCGCCGACGAGGCGGTGATCCTCGACAGGGAGGGTGCCGTCGTGGACGGCGCGTCGAGCGCCGTGATCTGGTGGCTCGGTGACGCCCTGGTGCTGCCGCCTCCCGACTCCCCCCGGGTCTGGAGCGTCACCGCGCGCACCCTCTCGGTGCTCGCGGGCGCCCTCGGCGTCGACGTCATCGAGGCGCCAGCCGAGCCCGCCACGCTCGACGGCCGGGAGGTCTGGACCGCGAACGCCCTGCACGGCCTCCGCCTCGCCACCTCCTGGGTCGACGGGCCGGCGCTCGCCGCGGAACCCGGCCGCCTCGACACCTGGCGCCGGCGCCTCGACGCGCTGAAGCGGCCCCTCCCCTGAGCGACGCCGGCGACTTCGTCCGCGCCGCGCTCGAGTACGAGGGCGACGTCTGGCGTGCTCAGGACGTCCGCGACCGGCTCGGTCTCGACGCCACTGGAGCCTCGGTCGGGGCCGTCCGAGGGACTGTCCGGGACGCCCTGAAGAAGTTCCCCGACCTCGGCCACGACGAGATCACGGCCCTCTCCTCCGAGCTGTGGGCGCCGCCCGTCTTCGAACCGCGCCTGGCGGCCGTCGTGCTGCTCCAGTCGCGGGTCGCACTGCTGCGCGCCTCCGATCTGACGCGACTCGAGGGCTTCGTGCGCGACTCCCGGGTCGACTCCCTGACCGATCCGCTCGCCCGCGACGTCGTCCGGCCGCTCCGTGAGAGCCTCGACAGCCAGGCGCGGACCCGCGCCGACGCCGTGCTCGACCGGTGGGCGGCCGAGGGCGATCGGCTCGCCCGGGCCGAGGGCATCGTCAGACGCTGACGGCGGTCCCGCCTCCCACGGCGATCCGGCGGTCGACGGCGAGTGACGGATCGACGCGGTGCGCGATCAGCACCACCGTCCGCCCCTCCGCGGCCCGGAGCAGATCGGCGAGCAGCGCATCCGCCACGGGGGCGTCGACCGAGGCCGTCGGCTCATCGAGGATCAGCACGTCGAAGTCGGCGAGCAGCGCCCGCGCGAGGGCCAGCCGCTGGGCCTGCCCGCCCGAGACGAGGGCGCCGCGCTCGCCGACGCGGGCGTCGAGTCCCCCGCGTGCGGCGGTCCAGGAGGCGAGTCCGACCCGCTCGAGGACGTCCTCGAGGACCGCGTCGTCCGCCTCCGGCCTGGCGAACAGCAGATTCTGGCGGATCGTGTCGTCGAAGAGGTACGGCTGCTGCTCGACCAGTCCGACGACGCGCCGGACCTCCGACTGCGGCAGGGTTCGCGCCTCCACTCCCCCGAGCAGGAAGGAGCCCGAGTACTCGAGGAAGCGCACGAGCACGTGCGCGAGCGTGGTCTTGCCCGAGCCGCTGCCGCCGGTCACCAGCACGCGGGACCCGGCGGGGAGGTCGAGGGTGACGCCGGTGAGCGCCTGCTCCGCCGCTCCCGGCCAGCCGGCCGAGAGGTCGCGGAGGACGATGTCGCGCCCGCGCGGCGTCTCGGCCCGCGGATCGACGGCATCGTCGGTCGCGAGGGCGGGCGAGGACGCCTCCCGGTCGAGGTCGGCCAAGCGCTGAGCGCCGGAGAGGGCGGTGCGCGCCGACTGGATGGCCAGGGGCGCCACGGCGACGACCTCGAAGACCGCGAGCGGGACCAGCACGATCACACCGAGCGCCGGGCCGCCGAGGTCGCCGATCGACGGGACGCCGAGTGCGAGACCCGCCCAGACCGCGACGCCGGAGCACAGCGCGAGCACGGCTGCCGTGAGCCCCGCCGAGGCCGCCCGGCGCCGCGCGGCCCGGGTGAGAGCCGCCTCCGCCTCCGTCACGTCCGCGACGGCGCAATCGGCCGCGTCGAAGGCGATCAGCACGTCGAGCCGGGTCACGAGCAGGTTCACCCGCTCGGCCAGCTCTCCACGCAGCGGGGCCAGCTCGCGGTCGGCGCGCGCCGAGAGGAGGCCCGCTCCCACGGCCGACCCCGCGAAGCCGAGCAGGAGGAGCGCGAGGAGCGCGATGCCCATCGCCGGCAGCAGCAGCCACACCCCGACCACCGCGGCGGTGGCGACCACCCCCGAGACGATCAGCGGCTGCACGACCCGCAGCGGCACGTCCTGCTGCGAGTCGACGTCGGCGATCACCCGCGAGACGAGGTCGCCGCGGCGCACCCGCCCCAGACCGTCGGGCGCGATCGGCACCAGGCGCTCGTACACCCCGGCCCGCAGCTCGGCGAGCGCGCGGAAGGCGGCGTTGTGCCCGCTGAGGCGCTCCAGGTAGCGGAAGAAGGCCCGCGCGAGCGCGAAGGCGCGGACGCCGACGACGGCCATCGAGAGGAAGAGGATCGGCGGCTGCTCGGCGGCGCGGACGATCAGCCAGGCCGAGCAGGCGAGCAGTGCCACCACGGAGGCCGAGGAGAGCAGCCCGAACGAGAGTCCGGGGAGGAAACGGCGCGCCGGGGGCATCGCGGCACGGAGGACGTCGGCGCGCCTCATCGCAGCACCGCCTCGGCCGGTGCGAGGACGACGACGGAGTCGGTCGCCGCGAGGGTCTCGGGCCGGTGGCTCGCGACGATCACGATCGCTCCCTCGTCGGCGAGGGTGCGCAGCCCGGCGAGCAGCGCGCGCTCCGACTCCGCGTCGAGCGCCGCGGTCGGCTCGTCGAGCGCCAGCACCCGGCAGTCGCGCTCGAGCAGTCGGTGGATCGCCCGCGCTGTCGCCACGCGGGCGCTCTGCCCGCCCGAGAGCCCGGTGCCCTCCGCGTCGACGCGACGGTCGGGCTCGACGTCCGCTCCGGCGAGCGCCAGGGCCCGCGAGACGCGGGCGGGATCGGGCGAGCGGGTGCCGAGCTCGACGTTCGAGCCGACGGTGCCGGGCAGCAGGTCCGCGCGCTGGCCCGACCAGGCGAGCCAGTCGCGGCCGGCACCCGCGGGCACCGGCTCTCCGCCGAGGACGAGGGAGCCGGTCGCGGGGACGGCGCCGGCGAGGGCCGCGAGGAGGGTCGACTTGCCCGAGCCGCTCGGCCCCGCGATCGCCGTGATCGTGCCGGGCGAGAAGACGGCGTCGACCGGAGCGAGGACCCGGCCGGCGCCGTCGTCGACCGCGAGGGCGCGCACCTCGAGCGGGCCGGCGCCGCGGGGTGCCGGCGTCGCCGGGGGCAGCAGAGCGGCGCGCTCGATCACGGCGAACGCCACGTCGGCGGCCTGCACCCCGTCGGCCGCCGCGTGGAACTCGGCGCCGACCTGGCGCACGGGCAGGAACACGTCGGGCGCGAGCACGAGCACGAACAGGCCGACGGCCAGGCCGAGCGATCCGTCGACGAGCCGCAGCCCGATCGAGACCGCGACGAGCGCGACCGACAGCGAGCCGGCCAGCTCGAGCACGAACCCGCTGACGAACGTGACCCGCAGCACCTTCATGGTATGCAGCCGGTACTCCTCGGTCAGAGCTCGGATGCGCGCGCCCTGGCGCTCGGCCCGGCCGAAGATCTTGAGGGTCGCCAGCCCGCCGACGGTGTCGACGAAGCCGGAGGCGAGGGCCTGCAGCCGCGCCCACTGCCGCTTCTGCACCGACTGCGTCGCCCAGCCGATCAGCACCATGAAGACGGGGATGAGCGGCAGCGTCACGATCAGGAACAGCGCGCTGAGCGGATCCGCGAGGAACACGGCGAACGTCAGCAGCGGAGTCGCGACGGCCGTCGCGATCAGCTGCGGCAGGTAGCGCGCGAAGTAGCCGTCGAGCGCGTCGAGCCCGCCGCCGAGCAGCGCGACGACACCGCCCGACCCGCCGCCGGAGCGACCCGCCGGACCGAGGGCGACGAGCGCCTCCAGGACGGCGTGCCGCAGCTGGGCCTTCGCGCCGACTCCCCCGCGAACGGCATTGACCTCGGTCGCCCAGGCCAGCGCCGCCCGTGCCGCCACGACCGCGAGCAGCGCGGCGAGGAGCGGCGAGAGCTCCTCGGCCGAGCGTCCGTCGACCGCGCCCGCCACCAGCTGCGCGACGAGCCAGGCGAACGCGACGATCGCCAGGGTGCGACCGAGCGCCAGCGCGCCGCCCAGCACCAGGAACAGTCGGGCGGCGCGGGCGTAGCGGAGCAGACGCGGGTCGAGGGGCTTCACGTCAGTGCGCGTCGACCGGGATGTGGGTCCGGGTGATGCGCTTGCGGAAGATCCAGTAGGTCCAGGCCTGGTAGCCGACGATGAGCGGCACGAACACCAGGGCGGTCCAACTCATGACGGTCAGCGTATAGGGAGTGCTCGAGGCGTTCTCGATGGTGAGGCTGTTGGCGATGTCGTTCGAGGCGGGCATGACGGCGGGATGGAGCGTCGTGAACAGCGTCAGGACGGCGAGGGCGATGGTGCCGGCGAGCAGGGCGAACGCCCGGCCCTCCCGGCCCCGCGCGTTGGCGACCCAGGCGAGGATCAGCGCGCCCGCCGCGGCGATCGAGAGCAGGAGGGTCACGGTGCCCCCCTGGGCCAGGTTCGTCCAGGCCAGGAAGACGGCGGCCACGAGGATCGTGACCAGCCCGGCACGCGAGGCGAGCCTCCGCGCCCGCTCGCGGATCTCGCCGTCGGTCTTGAGCGAGACGAACACCACGCCGTGCGTGAAGAACAGCAGGAGCGTCGTGGCGCCGCCGAGCAGCGCGTAGGGGTTGAGCAGGTCGAAGACGGTGCCGATGTAGTTGTGGTCGGCATCGAGCGGCACGCCCTGGACGATGTTGGCGAAGGCGACGCCCCAGAGGAACGCGGGCAGCGCCGACCCGACGGTGATCATCGTGTCGAACCGCTTCTTCCAGGCCGCCTCGGGACGCTGGTGCCGGTACTCGAACGACACTCCTCGGGCGATCAGCGCCAGGAGGATCATGAGCAGCGGCAGGTAGAAGCCGCTGAAGAGCGTCGCGTACCACTCGGGGAACGCCGCGAACAGCGCGGCTCCCGCGACGATCACCCACGTCTCGTTGAGATCCCAGACCGGGCCGATCGTGTTGATCAGCACGCGGCGGTCGGTGTCGTCCCTGCCGAGGAACGGCAGGGACATCCCGACCCCGAAGTCGAAACCGTCGAGCACGAAGTAGCCGATGAAGAAGACGGCGACGACCCAGAACCAGACAGTGGCCAGATCGAACTGTGCGAGATCCATGATCGTGCCTTCCTCAGTAGACCGTGCCGACGAGCTGCGGGCGACCGCTCTCCTCGTCGATCTCGGGGGCGTCGTCCGGTCCGGCCTGCGCGGCCTTGAGGATGAGCCGGAACTCGACGACCGCCAGGGTCCCGTAGATCGCGGTGAAGGCGATCAGCGAGATCAGGACCTCGAGGCCGCTGACGCCGGGCGAGACGCCGTCCTCGGTCTTGAGCAGTCCGAAGACGAGCCAGGGCTGGCGGCCCATCTCGGTGAAGATCCAGCCCACGATCATGGCGAGCAGCGGGAGCGGGGCCGCCCAGGTGGCGATCCTCCACATCCACTTCTTCGGCTCGCGGCCCTTGCGGGTGAACCAGAGGCCGGCCGCGGCGACGCCGATAGCGAGGACGCCGAGCGCCATCATCCAGCGGAACGACCAGTAGGTGACCCAGATGATCGGCGTGTAGTCGCCGGGGCCGTAGACCTGCACGTACTGCGCCTGCAGGTCGTTGATGCCCTCGACCGTGCCGGTGAAGGTGTGCGTCGAGAGGAACGACAGGAGGTAGGGGATGCGGATCGAGAACAGCTCGCTCGAGCCGTCGGGCGTGCCCCAGGTGAAGACCGAGAACGAGGCCTCCGCGCCCGTGGACGTCGTGTAGAGCGCCTCCGCCGCCGCCATCTTCATCGGCTGCGTGTCGACCATGGCGAGGCCCAGCGAGTCGCCCGTGAACAGCGTGAGGCCGCCGCTGATGAGCATCATCCACGCGCCGAACTTCAGCGCCGGACGCATGGTCTCGAGGTGCTGGTTGCGCGACAGGTGGTAGGCGGCGACGCTGATGATCACCGCGGCCGAGACCATGAAGCAGGCGAAGATCGTGTGCGGGAACGCGGCGAGCGCGACCTTGTTGGTGAGCAGCGCCCAGATGTCGGTGAGCTCCGCGCGCCCCTTGGTCTCGTTGATCTCGAAGCCGACCGGGTTCTGCATGAACGCGTTCGCGGCGATGATGAAGTAGGCCGAGAGGGTCGTCCCGAGGGTCGTCAGCCAGATGGTAGCGAGGTGCAGCTTCTCGGGGAGCTTGTCCCAGCCGAAGATCCACAGGCCGATGAACGTCGCCTCGAGGAAGAACGCGAGCAGCCCCTCGAAGGCGAGCGGCGCCCCGAAGACGTCGCCGACGAAGCGGGAGTAGTCGCTCCAGTTCATGCCGAACTGGAACTCCTGGACGATGCCGGTGACGACTCCCATCGCGAAGTTGATCAGGAAGATCTTCCCGAAGAACTTCGTCAGCTGCAGGTAGTGGATGCGGCCGGTGCGCACCCAGCAGGTCTGGAAGATCGCGACGGTGAGCGCCATGCCGATCGTGAGCGGCACGAACAGGAAGTGGTAGATCGTCGTCAGGCCGAACTGCCACCGCGACAGCAGGAGTGGATCCAGGAGTTCGTTCACGGCCCCGAGCTTAGGTCGGGGCGCCGGCCCCGATGGCCTCCGATCCCAGTACTGGAGCGGATGTGCGGGCCTCTGAGGCCCGTCTGCGACACCCTTTGCGGGGTGCTTCCACGACGCCCGCCGGCCGCCCCTGTCCACGACTCGCTCGACGTCGAGACAGTACGTCTCGACGTCGAGCGAAGACGCCCCGAGGGGCGGGTCGAGCAGGGCCGTCGGCTGTCGGAGGCACTCCGACGACCGTCTCGACGGCGAGCGACCTCGGCGGCGCCCCGAGTCTGCGGATCCGGCTCGTGAAGTCACAGCTTCTTCTCAGTCAACCGCGGGTCGGAGGGTCGGCTGGGAATCCGTCCGGCAGGGTGCGCGGGCCCCTCGCGCGGCACCACTGCTCAGGTGCGGCACCGTACGATCGATCCATGCCGAGCAAGGGGAGCTATGCCAAGGGTGTCGCCAAGCGCGAGGAGATCCTGCAGACCGCACTCGAGGTGTTCTCCCGCCAGGGATACCGTCGGGCGTCCCTGCGGGAGATCTCAGAGGCGGTCGGCCTGACCCAGGCGGGTCTGCTGCACTACTTCGACTCGAAGGAGGAGCTCTTCGCCGAGGTCCTCCGCAAGCGCGACGACGTCGACCGGGCCACCTACGACCTCGACGACAGCGGAGACCCGGCGATCGCCGGTCTCGTCCGGCTGATCCGGCACAACAGCGAGGTCCCCGGTCTGGTGCACCTCTACGCGACGCTGTCGGCCGAGGGCACCGACGAGACGCACCCGGCGCACGAGTTCTTCCTCGACCGCTACCGCACGACGACGGAGGTGCTGGCCGAGAGCGTCCGCGCCGACCAGCGCGAGGGGCTGATCGCGGCCGACATCGATCCCGAGGTCGCCGGCCGCATGATCACCGCCCTGGCCGACGGACTGCAGATCCAGTGGCTGCTCGACGAGGACGTCGACATGGGCGACATCGTCGAGACGTTCTGGGCCCTGCTCAAGCGCGTCCGCTGACGAGCGACTCCCCCGTGAACGACGTCCTGAGCGGCATCCTCGCCTTCGTGGTGAGCGTGCCGCCGGTCTGGCGGACGCTGCTGGCGGGGCTGGCGATCTTCTTCGAGACGACGATCCTCGCGGGCCTGATCGTGCCGGGCGACACCGTCGTGATCGTCAGCGCGACCGGCGTGACCACTCCGCTGCAGTTCGTCGCCCTGGCATTCACCGTCATCGTCGGCGCGCTCTGCGGCGAGTCGGTCGGCTTCTACCTCGGGCGCTGGTTCGGCCCGCGGATCCGCGCGTCCAGGCTCGGACGCCGGCTCGGCGAGAAGAACTGGGTGCGGGCCGAGCGCTATCTCGCTCGGCGCGGCGGGATCGCCGTGTTCCTCTCCCGCTTCCTGCCGGTGCTGCACTCGCTGATCCCCCTCACCGTGGGCATGAGCGGGATGCGCTACCGCACCTTCATGGCCTGGACGACGCCCGCGTGCACCCTCTGGTCGTTCGCCTACGTCGGAGTCGGCGCCGCGGCCGCCGGCGGGTACCGAGAGCTGTCCGACAGCCTGCACTACGCCGGGTACCTGTTCGTCGGAGCGATCGTTCTGTTCGCGCTGATCGTCTTCGGCGCCAAAAAGCTCCTGAAACGAGCGGAGGCGCGTCACCTCGATGAGTGACGCGCCTCGCGCGGGTGGTGCGGGAGCGACTAGTCGACGAGACCGGCCGACTCGAGCCACTCGGTCGCGATCGACGCGGCCGACTTCTCGTCGTTCACGCTCTCGGCGTTGAGCGACACGAGATCGTCGGCGGTCAGCTTCGCGCTGACGGCGTTGAGGACCTCCGCTGCGGCGTCGTCGACCTTGTCCGAGACGATCGGCACGACGTTGTCGGCGACGAACAGACCATCGGGGTCCTCGAGGGCGACGAGGTCGTTCGACTGGATGTTCGGGTCGGCGGTGTAGATGTTCGCCAGCTGGATCTGGTCGCTGGTGAGGGCGTCGACCGTGGTCGATCCGCCGCTGTCCTCGATCGCCTGGAACGTGGTGTCGATGCCGTACTTCTCCTTGAGCGCGTCCGGGCCGTAGGGGCGCGTCTGCAGCTCGGAGTTGCCGCCCAGCACGATCGGGTCGGTGACCTCGGCGAGCGAGGCGATGTCGGTGAGGCTCCACTGGTCGGCGAAGGCCTGGGTGACGGTGTACGAGTTCTGGTCGCTCGCTTCGGCGGCGTCGAGGGCGCGGAGGCCGTCGGGCAGCGCGTCGGTCAGAGCGGAGTAGACGTCGTCCGCGGTCGTGGCGGTCGTGTCCGGCTCGAGCGCCTGGAGCAGGCTGCCGTCGTACTCGGGGAACACGTCGATGGATCCGCTCTCGATCTCGGGCAGGTAGATCTCGCGCTGGCCGATGCGGAGGTCGCGCTCGACGGTGAAGCCGCCGTTCTCGAGTGCCTGCGCGTAGATCTCGGCGATGATCTCGTTCGAGTAGTAGTCCTGCGAGCCGACGACGAGGGTCGCGCCGCCCTCGGAGGAGTCGGAACCCGATCCCGAATCGAGCGGATCGCTGGACGAGCACCCTGCCAGTGCCACGACGGCACCGACCGCGAGTGCGCTGAGCGCGACACGGCCCTTCTTGGTTGCTGTGAACATAGCTATTTCCCTTCGTCGATGGGGATTCCCACCACCGCGGCTCGTCGGGTCGACGAGGCGCGGAAACCTGAGCGGCCGGATGTCCCGGCCAGACCGAGCACGACCCCGCGCGGCACCGCCACGCGCTGGAGGATCGCGAACAGGATCTCGCTGAGCAGCGTGAGGGCGATCACGATGATCGACCCGGCGAGCATCTGCGCGTAGTCCCCCGCCTTCACGCCCTGGAAGATGTAGTGCCCGAGCCCGCCGGCGCCGATGAAGTCGGCGAGCGTGGCGGTCGCGATGATCTGCAGCATCGCCGAGCGCAGGCCGCCGATCAGCAGCGGGAGTCCGAGCGGGATCTCGACCTTGCCGAGGATCTGCCACTCCGTCATCCCGACCGAGCGCGCCGCATCGACCGTGCGCCGGTCGACCGCCTCGAGTCCCGAGTAGGCACCGGCCAGCACCGACGGGATCGCGAGGATCACCAGGGCGATGAGCGGGGCGCCGAGGCCGAGGCCGAGGCTCATCGCCGCGAGGACCAGCACGCCGAGGGTGGGCAGGGCGCGGAGCCCGCCCGCGACGGGGACGGCGATGCCCTTTCCGCGGCCGGTGTGCCCGATCAGGTAGCCCAGCGGGATGGCGATCGCGCAGCAGATCACGAGCACCAGCAGGCTGATGCCGATGTGCTGGGCGAGCCGGTTGGGGATGCCGTAGACGCCGGTCCAGTGCGTGGGATCGCCGATCCACGCGAACGCCTCGAGGATGAGGTTCACGTCGTCACCGCCTTCTCGACGCGCACGACGCGCCTCTTCTCGCGAGCGCGGTCGGCAGCGGTCCAGGGCATCAGGAGGCGCCCGAGCAGCACGAGGATCCCGTCGAGCACGAGGGCGAGCGCGATGGTCAGCACGATGCCCGTGATGATCTCCCCCGAGATGCCGCGCTGGAACCCGTCGGTGAAGAGCAGTCCGAGGCTCTGGATCCCGAGCACGGCGCCCACGGTCACGAGCGAGACCGTGCTGACCGTCACGACCCGGAGGCCCGAGAGCAGCACCGGACCGGCGAGCGGGAACTCGACCCGCCAGAACCGGGCCCAGGCGGAGTAGCCCATCGCCGTCGCCGACTGCGTCACGTCCTCCGAGACCGCGCCCAGGGCGTCGGCCGTGGTGCGCACCATCAGGGCGATGCCGTAGAGGGTGAGGCCGATGATGACGTTGGCGGTCGAGCGCAGCGGGATGCCGAGGATCGCCGGCAGCAGGATGAACATCGCCAGCGACGGGATCGCGTAGAGGACGCCCAGCGCGGTGAGGACCGTGCCGCGACTCCAACGGTACCGGTTGGCGAACCAGCCGAACGGGAGCGAGATCACGAAGCTGAGGAGGATCGGCGGGACCGACAGCAGGAGGTGCGCGATCAGGTTCGTGATGATCGAGTCGGTGTTGTTGAGGACCCAGTTCACGCGCCGGCGCCGTCCTGGGAGCGCAGGACTCCGGTCGGGCGCCCGTCGCCGTCGACGACGATGCGCGCCCCGTCGCGCTCCTCGATGCGGAGCGAGCGCTTGCCGCGATCAGCGCCGATGAAGCCGGCCACGAAGTCGCTCGCGGGGTTCGCGAGGATCTCGGCGGGCGAGCCCTTCTGCGCGATCCGGCCGCCCTTCTCGAGGATGACGACCTGGTCGCCGAGCAGGAAAGCCTCGTCGATGTCGTGGGTGACGAAGACGACGGTCTTGTCGAGCTCGCGCTGGAGACGGAGGGTCTCGCGCTGCAGATCGGCGCGGACGAGAGGGTCGACGGCGCCGAACGGCTCATCCATCAGCAGGATGTTGGGGTCGACGGCGAGACCGCGCGCCACTCCGACGCGCTGCTGCTGGCCGCCCGAGAGCTGGCTCGGGTACCGCGTCGCGAGGGCGCGGTCGAGGCCGACCGTGTCCATCAGCTCGAGCGCGCGGGTGTGCGCGGGCTTCTTCGCGACTCCGTTGAGCCGCGGCACGGTGGCGATGTTGTCGATGACCCGGCGGTGCGGGAGCAGGCCGGAGTTCTGCATGACGTAGCCGATCCGGCGGCGGAGCGACACGGCGGGCAGCGTCGAGATGTCCTCGCCGTCGATCTCGATCGTGCCGCCGGTGGGCTCGATCATGCGGTTGATCATCCGGAGGATGGTGGTCTTGCCGCAGCCGGAGGACCCCACGAAGACGGTCGTCTCCCGCGACGGCAGCACGAGCGAGAAGTCGTCCACCGCGCGGGTGCCGTCCGGGTACTGCTTGCTGACTCCGCGGAACTCGATCACGACGTCTCTCACCCTCGTTGCGCGGCCCCGTGCAGAACCTCTGCGACAGCCAAACACCATTCGGAGACGCCTGCCAACCTGGATGGCGCAGTGTTGCGCAGGAGCCCCCGGCCGACTAGGGGGTGGCCGCGGGCTCGCGCCAAGGGGAGCGAGACACCCTGCTCGCGCTCCCCCGCCCCTCCCTCGCTGATCGAGTAGCCCGCGGAGCGGGCGTATCGAGATCCCCAGCGTCAGAAGGCGAGGCCATCACCCCGCCCTGCTGACGCTGGTGGGTCTCGATACGCCCCTGCGGGGCTACTCGACCAGCAGGCTGCCGTCTCAAGCCCAGACTCCCCGCTCCAGGCCCTGGACACTCGAGGCGAACGGGTGATTCGCGTGCCAGCGAATCGCCCTAGCCGCACGCAGCACGCTCCACCCACGCGACCACCTTTGGAAGCCGACTGCGCCACGCCGCGCGGGGAGCGGCGTGGACGACGGAGGGGCGGGCCCACCGGGCCCGCCCCTCCGTCGCAGAAACTCAGACCGCCCCGTAGTGCATCGACAGGTAGTTGCGCAGCAGCGCACGGGCCTCGTCGATGAAGCGCTGGTCGCCCTGGGGGTCCATCAGGAAGGCGCGGGTGAGCATGGCGTCGGCGACCTCGACGGTCACCTCGAGGCGGAACGAGAGCTGCGCTCCGCCGGGGAGTCCGTACTCGGAGGCGAGGATCTCGGCGAAGCGGCGGGCGAAGAAGCCCGCCTCGAACGCCTCCCCCGCCACCTCGGGGGCGTGGATGGTGTCGACGAAGCGGATCGAGCGGAAGCCGGGCTCGGTGCGGTGCATCTCGCAGAACGCGTCGACTGCGCAGTCGACGGCGCCCCACCAGTTGTCGGGGTGCGTCTCGCGGATCTCGGTGATGACCTTCTTGCGGAACCGCTCGAGAGCGCGCTCGCGGAGGGCCTGCAGCACGGCGATGCGGTCGGGGAAGTAGCGGTAGACGGTGCCGATGGCGGCTCCGGCGCGCTCGGCGACCATCGCGGTCGTCAGGCGGTCGAACCCGACCTCGTCGACCACGGCCGCGGCCGCGTCGAGCAGGGAGGCGAGGCGCGCTGCGCTGCGCACCTGGACGGGCTCGTTCCGGACCTGGGGGGATTCGCCGAAGGGTCGGTCGACGAGATTTCCAAGAGGCACGGCAGGCTCCTTCGGTGGCGGTTCCTACAATCGTACGCAGGCGGACGCGACCTGCGCGCCCGTTTGCGAACGTCTCTCGCGTTTCGTGCCCCCGGAAGGGCGGCGGATCCGCCGACTCCCACGATGCCAGGAGGACCCATGTGCGGACGTTTCGTCCTGTCGCAGACCACCGCCGATCTCGTCGCGCTGTTCGACATCGACGACCAGGGGCCGGATCTGCCGGAGCCCTCCTGGAACATCGCCCCGACCCAGCGCATCGCGGTCGTCGCCGAGTCGATGAAGGGGGTCGAGGAGGGCGAGCCTCCTCGTCGGCGCCTCGCCGCCGCGCGCTGGGGACTCGTCCCGCGCTCGGCCGCGGATCCGTCGGCCGGGGCGCCCCTGTTCAACGCCCGCATCGAGTCGGTCGCCGAGAAGCCGGCGTTCCGCGAGTCGTACGCCGCGCGACGCGCCATCGTGCCCGCCTCCGGCTGGTACGAGTGGCGGGTCGGCGCCGACGGAGTGAAGTCGCCCGTCTTCATCGCGCCCGAGGGCGGGTCGCTGGTGCTGTTCGCCGGCGTCTACGAGTGGTGGCGCTCCGCCGAGCAGGGCGCACCGTGGCTGCTCTCGGCGACCATCCTGACCCGGCCCGGCGCGGGAGCCGTGGCGGAGGTCCACGAGCGGATGCCCGTGCTGCTGCAGCCCGAGCTCATCGAGGACTGGCTCGACCCGAACGCCGTCGCCGACGGGTCGCTGCTGCGCGCCGCCTCCGACGGTGCAGGCGAGCTGGCCGAGGAGCTCGACGTCACTCCGGTCGGCGACGCCGTGGGCTCGGTCCGCAGCAACGGCCCGGAGCTCATCGAGCCGCTCGCCTCCTGACGCGGTGGAGCGGTGACGGCGAGCGGAGGAACGTCCGCCGACCGTCGGGCGACGGCGAGCCGCCGTGCCCCCGCGAGCCGACAGGCATCTGACAGACTGTGCGGATGCCGCTGACGCCTGAGAGCAAGCCGATGAGCGCCGGGGCGGCCGAGGTCCTGCACCGCGCCGCCCGCCTCGAGGACCGCATCCACGCGTTCCGGATGGGGCGGGTGAAGCGCAAGGGCTACGTGGCCCGCGTGATCCCGTACACCGGCTACGGGACGACCGTGCAGCTGCGGGTCCTCGCCCGCGTGCTCTACACGAAGCCGACACCGCCGGGCGCCGAAGAGGTGCGCCCCGTCGAGGGAGTCCGCGGCTGGAGGAGCTTCACGAGCGTCTTCGTGAACGGTGCGAAGGTGATCGTCGAGGTCGACGGGCAGAGCCACGAGATCGTCGCCGACCGCGGCGGAGTCGTCGACGCCGACATCCCGATCACGCTCGACCCGGGCTGGCACACGATCACGTTCACCACGGCGGGCGCGACTCCGGTCGAGGCTCCCGTGTTCATAGCGAGCCCCGAGGCGCGCATCGGCCTGGTCTCGGACATCGACGACACCGTGATGGTCACTGCGCTCCCCCGGCCCTTCATCGCCTTCTGGAACACCTTCGTGCTCGACGAGCACGCGCGGATGCCCACCCCGGGCATGGCGGTGTTCCTCGACCGCTTCGCGCGCCGCAACGAGGGCTCGCCCGTGGTCTACCTCTCGACCGGGGCGTGGAACGTGGCGCCGGCGCTCACGCGGTTCCTCTCACGGCACCTGTACCCCTCCGGAGCACTGCTGCTGACCGACTGGGGGCCGACGCACGACCGCTGGTTCCGCAGCGGCAAGCAGCACAAGGAGGAGAACCTCCGTCGCCTCGCGCGTGAGTTTCCCGACGTGAAGTGGCTGCTCGTCGGCGACGACGGCCAGCACGACGAGGAGATCTACTCCGACTTCGCGCACGAGCACCCGGACAGGGTCGCGGCGATCGCGATCCGCCAGCTCTCGACCGGAGAGGCGGTGCTCGCGGGTGGCCGCTCGAAGGCTGCCGACCGCTCCGAGACCAGTGGCACGCCCTGGGTCTACGCACCGGACGGTGCGGGCATCTCGGAGCAGCTGACGGAGCTCGGCGTCCTCTGACGCCGCTCCGACCCGCCTCCGGCTCGCAGGACCGCGTTCGGCTCGCAGGAACACGAACTCCGGCTCGCAGAATCGCGTTCGGCTCGCAGGAATCGTCTGATTCTGCGAGCCGAACCGTATCCTGCGAGCCGGAGGTGCGTCCGAGGCGGGAACGGGCGGGGAACGACGACGCCGCCCGGCCCCGGAGGGAGCGGACGGCGTCGGCGAGGACGGTGCGGACTACGCCTGGTGCGCGGCCTGCAGGTCGAGGGTGATGGTGACCTTCTCGCCGATGAGCACGCCACCGGTCTCGAGGGCGGCGTTGTAGGTGAGACCGAAGTCGGTGCGGTCGATGGTCGCCTTGGCGGTCAGACCGGCCTTGTAGTTGCCGTAGGGGTCGGAGCCGAAGCCGCCGAACTCGACCTCGAAGGTGACGGGCTTGGTGACGTCCTTGATGGTGAGCTCACCGTCGACGAGGAAGTCGTCCTTGTTGGCGCGGACCGCGGTCGACACGAAGTGGATCTCGGGGTACTTCTCGGCCTCGAAGAAGTCGCCGGTGCGGAGGTGACCGTCGCGGTTCGGCTCGTTGGTGTTGACGGAGGCGACCTCGGCGGTGGCCTCGACCTTGGAGTCGAGCGGGTTCTCACCTGTGGTGAACGTCGCGGTGAAGCGCTCGAACTTGCCCTTGACCTTGCTGATCATGAGGTGACGGACGCTGAAGCCGACCTCGCTGTGCGTGGGGTCGATGACCCAGGTGCCTGCCTTGTAACCGGGAATGGTGATCGTGTCGGTCATGATTTCTCCTCAGGGTCGTCGTCGTGGGGAGTTCTCCCCGGTCCGATACATGCAATCGTATCGACGATCCGAGTATTCCATGTAGCGACAACTATTTTTGTGAACTCTTCGCGAAGCGACCATGTCGTCGCTGAGGGCTCTCGCAGGTCATCCTGCCCGCCCCTCGCCGATCGAGTAGCCCGCGCAGCGGGCGTATCGAGATCCACGTCCTTCAGAAGGCCGGGGCAGAAGCCCCATCTGCTGAAGCGGGTGGGTCTCGATACGCCCCTGCGGGGCTACTCGACCAACATGGGGGCAGCGAGCCGGGTCGGTTAGGTGCGCGCCGGGTTGCGGATGCCGGCGAGGGAGACGAGGCCGCCGGCGATCAGGAGGAGGGCGGTCGCGAGGGCGGCGCGCGAGAAGCCTGCGGCGTCGAGCGTGTCGCCGACGATGAGCGAGGTGGCGGCGATGGCGACCAGGCCCGCGATGCGCGAGACCGCGTTGTTGACGGCGGAGCCGACTCCGCTGTGCTCGCTCGACACGGCGCCGAGGATCGTCGAGGTCAGCGGGGCGACCGTCACCGCGAGGCCCAGGCCGAACAGCACGATGCCGGGCAGCAGCCGGGTCAGGTAGTCCCCCGGCTCGCTCGC
Source organism: Rathayibacter sp. VKM Ac-2803 (assembly GCF_009807175.1). NCBI lineage: Bacteria > Bacillati > Actinomycetota > Actinomycetes > Micrococcales > Microbacteriaceae > Rathayibacter > Rathayibacter sp. VKM Ac-2803. The sequence continues at coordinate 2,904,827 of NZ_WUCD01000001.1, forward strand.
GCCGATCATCAGGAGGAACCCGCCGCCGGCGACGAGCGGACCGACCCCCATGAAGAGGCGCGGGCCGAAGCGCGCCGACAGCGAGCCCGCGTACTGCGACAGCAGGAGCAGCAGCACGGTCGGCGGCAGCGTCGCGACACCCGCGAGGGTCGCCGAGAAGCCCAGGCCCTGCTGCAGGAAGAGCCCGAGCGCGAAGAAGCCGAACGAGAGAGCCCCGTAGATGAACGCGGTCGCGATGTTGCCCACGGTGAAGTTGCGCGTCGCGAAGAGCGACAGCGGCAGCATCGGATGCGGTGCGCGCCGCTCCCAGAGGACGAAGGCGATCAGCGCCGCCACTCCCCCGATCAGGGCGGTCAGCACGAGCGGATCCTCGAAGCCCAGCCGCTCCTGCTCGATGAGGGCGAAGACGGGGCCGCCGAGCCCGATCACTCCGAGCACCGCGCCGACGCCGTCGATCGGCACCCGCGTCCCGGAGTCGACATGACCGAGCCGGCGCAGCAGCACCAGGGTGAGCGCGATCGGGAGGATGTTCAGCGCGAAGACGTACCGCCACGAGCCGGCATCGACCAGGAGCCCGCCGATCACGGGTCCGGCGATCGTCGCGGTGCCGGTCCAGGCCGTCCAGGCGCCGATCGTCTTCGCCTGCGCCGCGCCGCGCACTGTCGCGATGATGAGGGCGAGCGAGCTGGGGACGAGGATCGCCCCCGCAGCGCCCTGCAGCATCCGCGCGACGATCAGCACCTCGGCCGTCGGGGCGGCGGCGCACAGCAGCGACGTCACACCGAAGCCGATCAGCCCGATCGTCATGCTCCTGGCGCGTCCGATGCGATCGGCGAGCGATCCCGCCACGAGGATCAGCGCGCCGAGAGTGATCAGGTAGCCGTCCACCACCCACTGCTGGGTGACGAGTCCGCCGCCGAGCTCGCGCGAGATCGCGGGCAGGGCCACGTTGACGACAGTGCCGTCGAGGAAGGCGACGAAGGAGGCGAGGACCGCCACGACGAGGACCGCTCGACGGGCCTTCTCCGCGGGGTCGACGGCGGCGCTCACTGCGGGATCCGGCTCATCCGCTCACCGTACTCCGAGCGCCACCGGAGGGGGCGGCACCCCGGATCCAGACTCGTCGCCTACTCTCGTAGCCATGTCTGCGCAAGGAACCCCCCGCGGCGGCATGCTCGCCCGCGTGCTCGCCGTCGCCGGAGCGAGCATCGCCGGCGGTCTGCTGATCACAGTCGGCGTCACGCCCGCCCTCGCCGTCACCGGCCTCGCCGAGAACAATCCGATCGGACTCTTCGAGACCGTCCCCGAGTACCTCGAGCTGGGCCAGCTGGCGCAGAAGACCGAGATCTACGCGAAGAACACCGACGGGTCCGACCAGCTGCTCGCCTCCTTCTACGCGCAGAACCGCGAGGAGGTGGCGTTCGACCAGGTCAGCCAGTTCGTCAAGGACGCGGCGGTCGCCACCGAGGACCCGCGCTTCTACGACCACGGCGGAGTCGACCTGCAGGGCACGATCCGCGCGGTCCTCAGCAACGTGTTCGGCGGCGACCTGCAGGGCGGCTCCTCGATCACGCAGCAGTACGTCAAGAACGTCCTCGTGCAGAAGGCGGAGTCGCTGAGCGACACCGACCCGGCCGCGTCCGAGGCCGCCTACGCCGAGGCGACGGCCACCACTCCCGCGCGCAAGCTCAAGGAGATGAAGCTCGCCGTCGACCTCGAGAAGAAGTACAGCAAGGACGACATCCTCCTCGGCTACCTCAACATCGCCGGCTTCGGCGGCCAGGTCTACGGGATCCAGGCGGCGGCCGAGTACTACTTCTCGACATCGGCCGCGAACCTCACTCTCGCGCAGTCGGCCAGCCTGATCGCCACCGTCAACAACCCGAACAACCTGCGCATCGACCAGCCCGAGAACATCCCCGAGAACAAGGTCCGCCGCGACTACGTCCTCGACCAGATGCTCCAGGAGGGGAAGATCACCCAGGCCGACCACGACGCCGCCGTCGCCGAGGAGGTCGTCCCGGCCATCGCGCCGACCCAGACCGGCTGCCAGACCGCCGGCAACGCCGCCTACTTCTGCGACTACGTGACCTGGGTCATCCGCAACGACCCCGCCTTCGGCGACGACGAGAACGCCCGCTTCGCGAACTTCCAGCGCGGCGGCTACAAGATCTACACGACGCTCGACCGCGACCTGCAGGACGTCGCGACCGCGACGACGAACCAGTGGGTGCCGAAGACGCCCGTCGACGACGTCAACATCGGCAGCGCGACCGTCTCGATGGAGGTCGGCACGGGCCGGATCCTCGCGATGACGCAGAACAAGGACTACGACGCCGCCGGCTCCGTCAACGGAGAGAACTTCTCGGCGATCAACTTCAGCACGGACACCGCGTACGGCGGTTCCGCCGGGTTCCAGGTCGGCTCGACCTACAAGGTCTTCACCCTCGCGCAGTGGCTCGCCAACGGGCACACCATCTACGAGACCGTGAACGGGCGCGAGCGGACCTTCGACGACTTCCCCGCCTCGTGCGCTCCCGGAGGCGAGTGGAACGGCGAGTTCGAGGTCAACAACGACGACGGCGAGAACGGCACCTTCAGCGTGCTGCAGGGCACCATGCGCTCGATCAACACGGTCTTCGTGGCGATGGCGCAGCAGCTCGACCTCTGCGCGATCCGCGACCAGGCGGCCGCCTTCGGGGTGAAGACCGCCTCCGGCGCCGAGCTCAGCTACTTCCCCTCGGCGATCCTCGGCTCGGCCGACCAGATCGCGCCGCTGTCGATGGTGACGGCCTTCGCCGGCTTCGCGAACAACGGCAGCGCCTGCAGCGCGATCGCCATCGACTCGATCACCGACTCCGCGGGCGCGGCGGTCCAGCCTCCCGTCACGACCTGCAACCAGGCGCTCTCGCCCGAGCTGACCGCCGTCGCCACCGACGCCCTGCAGGACGTGGTGACCGGCGGGACCGCGGCCGCCTCCGATCCCGACGACGGCATCGAGCACATCGGCAAGACCGGCACGACCGACGACGCCGTGCACACCTGGATGGACGGGGCCTCGTCCCGGGTCGCCACGGTCGTCTGGGTGGGCAACATCACGGGCGACGCCTCGATGCGCAGGGTGCTGGTCGAGAACACCGAGACCGGACGCGACGCCTACGCCTCGAACGTGCGCCACTACATCTGGAACGCCGTGATGACACGGGCCGACGAGAAGTACGGCGGAGACGACTTCGCCGATCCCTCCAGCGCGCTGCTGAACGGCCGCCAGGTCACCGTCCCGAACGTCACCGGGCAGTCGGTCGACGCCGCGACCGAGACCCTGGAGGATCTCGGCTTCGACGTCGAGGAGGGCGCGACCGTCGACTCCGCGGCCGCCGCCGGCACCGTCGCGGGCACCGATCCGGGCGCCGGCACGACGGCGCCGCGCTACTCGAGCATCACCCTGCTCGTGAGCAACGGCTCCCAGGTCCCGGCACCGGCGACCCAGGCGCCCGCCGCGACGCCGACCGCCACCGAGACGCCGGAGGCGACTCCCGCGCCGACCGCCACGGAGACGCCCACACCGACACCGACGCCTACGGCCACCGGGGAGGTCGAGGAGTGAGCGGCTTCGACGACTCCTTCCTCGGCCCCGTGGTCGGCGCGCTCCGCCCGTCCGCCGAGCGCGCGACGAGGGAGCTGCCGTACACGCACTTCGAGGTGCTGCTCGATCCCGAGCGGCGGCTGGCGCTCTCGACCGCGGTCAACATCGACGGCGCCCGCCTGCTCGACCTCGGCCGCGGCGACGACTGGCACCTCGACGACCGCATCCCCGCCTCCGAGCAGACCGGTCCAGAGGTCTACGCCCGCAACGACTTCGACCGGGGGCACCTCGTCCGCCGGCGCGACCCCGTGTGGGGCGAGCCTGCCGAGGCGCGCGCCGCCAACGTCGACAGCTTCTGCTACACGAACGCGGCGCCCCAGGCGAGCGGCTTCAACCAGTCGAAGGAGCTCTGGCTCGGCCTCGAGACGCTGGTGCTCGACTACGCGCAGACCTGGCGGACCCGCCTCGACGTCTTCACCGGGCCGGTCCTCGCCGACGGCGATCCCGTGTACCGGGGCATCGGGATCCCCCGCCGCTTCTGGAAGATCGCTGCGTGGAGCCCCGACGGCGAGACCACCGCGACGAGCGCCTACCTGCTCGATCAGACCGAGCTCGTCGAGGGGATCACGCGCGAGGGACTCGTCCCGCTCGGCGGCTTCAAGACGTTCCAGGTCGCCGTGTCGCTGATCGGCGAGCTGACCGGGCTCGACGTCGGCGTGCTCGCTGCTGCCGACGTCCTGAGCACCGAGGGACTCCGGCCGTCGGCCCTGCGCGAGCTGACGACCGCCGAGGACGTCGCGGCGGGGCTCGGCGCCCGCTGAGCGACTCCGACGGTCCAGGATGGGGGCATGAGCTCTCCCGTCCTCGTCGAGATCGTCTCCGGTGCCGCCGAGCTGCGTGATCCGGAGGCGGGACTCGTGCGGGTGGACGAGCCCGGCTACCTCCGCGGCGACGGGGTCTTCGAGACTCTCGCGGTGATCCACGGCCGTCCTCACGGGCTCGAGGAGCACCTCGGCCGGCTCCGGGCCTCGGCGGACGCGATCGCACTCCGCCTCCCCGACGACGACGCCTGGACCGCCGCGGTGGAGCTCGCCCTCGCCGAGCACGACGCGGCCGACGACCTCTCGGTGCGGCTCGTCGCCGGGTACCGCGAGGCGGACGGCGCCCGCTGCACCGTCCGCGTCGAGCCGACATCCGATGCGAGCGCGCTGCGAGCGGGCGGAGTCGCGGTGGCGGTCCTCGATCGCGGCTACGCCCGCGGAACGACCGACGCCGCGCCGTGGCTGCTCGGCGGGGTGAAGAGCACCTCGGGCGCCGTGACGCGTGCCGCCCTGCGCGAGGCGCGCCTCCGCGGGTCGGACGACGTGGTCTGGCGCACCAGCGACGGCTGGCTGCTCGAGGGCGCGACGTCGAGCCTCGTGCTGCTGCTCGACGGCGTGCTGACGACGCCGGTCGCCGGCCGCGGGATCCTCGACGGGACGACCGTCTCGCGGATCCTGGCGCTCGGCGGCGACCACGGCCTCGACTCCGCTCGCCGTGAGCTGCCGGTGGCGGCGCTGGCCAGGGCGGACGCCGCCTGGCTCGTCTCCAGCACGCGCCGGGCCGTGCCGATCCGCGCCGTCGACGGCGAACCTCTGGAGATCCACCGCGACCTCACCGCCGCCTTCGAGGAGGGCCTCCTCGCCGGCTGACGCGAGCGTCCGACCCGGGTGAGGGTAGGGGGGAACCCCGGACCCGCGTCAGGCCGCGGCGGCGAGGGCGCGGGCGGTGCGCGGGCCGACGCCGGCCGCCTCCGCGTCGCGCAGGTCGTCGAGGGTGTCGACGTCGAGGCGCAGCGTGGAGGCGCGCGGCACGTCGACGGCGGTGCAGCCGGCCGCGAGGTGGCGCGCGAACGAGTCGAGGCCGAAGGCGGACTCGATCAGCGCCGACGCCGCGAGGAGGAGGGCCGTCGTCCCCGTGCCGGCGCGGTCGGGCACGACCGCCGGGAGCCTCACCGCCGCACGCAGCGCGCGATCGAGATCGACGGGCACCAGCGCTGGGAGGTCGCCGGTCAGCGCGACCACGGGCGCCTCCGGCCGCTCCCGCAGAGCGTGCGCGACTCCGGCAGTGACGGCGCTGTTCAGGGTGCCGGGATCGGCGAGTACGACGAGGGCGGGATCGGCGGCGAGCGCGAGCGCGGCCGCCTCCGCGTCGGAGGTGACCAGGATCAGGGTCGCGACGTCCTGCGCTGCCCTGGCGGCCGCGAGCGTGTCGAGGAGGAACGCCTCGGCCAGCACCGCGCGCGCCTCGAGGTCGAGCCGCGTCTTCGACGAGCCGCGGCCCTTGAAGACGACGACGGCGCTCCAGCCGACGCTCATCGCTCCCCCGCGGCCGCGCGACCGGCCGCCACGCCCTCGGCGTACGCCTCGTCGGCGCCGAGACGGAACATGTCCTCGGGCCCCGTCCGGGTGAGCGAGCGCGCCCCCGGCGCGTCCAGTTCGGTCACCAGTCGCGCGAGACCGCGGACGACCGCGACCGGGCGGCCGGTGGCCTTGCCCTTCACGAGGTCGCCGAGGCCCGCGATCTCGTCGGCGACGGCCGGCATGGTGACGCCGAGGGTGCGTCCGAGGGCGTCGGTCGCTCCGCGCAGGTCGTCGACGACCTCGAGGCCCGCCGCGCCGATGGCCGCGTCGGTCTGGCCGACGCGCCACGCCCGGCCCAGGGTGTCGCTGACGATGACGGCGACCCGCGCTCCGAGACGGCTGCGGAGCCCTTCGCAGAGAACGCGCGCCGACGCGTCCGGATCCTCGGGCAGGAGCAGCACGGTGCCCTCGGCCACGTTGCTCGAGTCGACGCCCGCCGCGGCCTGCACGATGCCGAGCCGGTTCTCGACGATGCGCGTGACGCCGTGCGCGTGAGCGCGGGTCGCGACGACCCGCACGGTCTCGGCGGTGATCGCGTCCTCGCGGTCCTCGGCGGCGACGAGGCGGCCCTCGGCCTTCGAGACGATCTTGCTGGTGACGACGAGGATGTCGCCGTCGATCGGGCGGTCCTCCTCGGGCGCCGCGGCGACGGAGGCGAGGATCAGCTCGAGGAGGTCGTCCCCGGGGACCACCTCGGGGATCCCGTCGAGGGTCCAGGCCTGCACTCGCGTCGCACTCACCCCTCCATTCTCGCGGGCGGGCGGGGGTGCGGCGTCCACGGGCGGCGGAGTCAGGAGGTGAGGAAGGCGGCGACCGCGGGCGGCACGTACGGCGAGATATCGCCTCCCAGGCTCGAGACCTGGCGCACGAGCGAGCTCGAGACGTGGGCGTGGGCGGGATCGGGCAGGAGGAACACCGTCTCGACGTGGGCGAGGTTGCGGTTCACGATCGCCATCGGCGTCTCGTAGGCGACGTCGACCTGCGAGCGGATCCCCTTGACCAGGACGCTGGCGCCGACGTCGGTGCAGTAGTCGACGAGGAGCCCCATGCTCCACGACGCGACCACGAAGGACCCCTCGAGACCCGCCTCCTGGATCGACTGCTCGATCAGGGCGACGCGCTGGGTGATCGGCAGCAGGGCGGTCTTGGACGGGTTGTGCACGACCACCACGTGCAGCTCGTCGACGAGGCGGGCGGCGCGCTCGATGACGTCGAGATGCCCGAGCGTGACGGGGTCGAACGAACCGGGGACGACGGCGATGCGGGCCATGCCGAAAGCGTAGCCGTCGCCGGCGGCACGTCCCTGAACAGCGATGGTCAGCTCTTGGCGAGGAACTCGCGGTCGCGGTCCTGCACTCGGCGCTCGAGCGCCGCGCGGAGCCGGTCGTGCTCGGCGAGCCGCGGATCCTCCTCGAGGAGCCTCTCGGCCAGGGCACGCGCCTCGACGATGAGCGGTGCGTCCTGCACCACGCGCAGCAGGCGGAGGGAGGAGCGACCGCCCGACTGCGAGTCGCCGAGCACGTCGCCCTCGCGGCGCAGCTCCAGGTCGACCTCGGCCAGCTCGAAGCCGTCGAGCGTCGCGGCGACGGCCTCGACCCGCTCCCGCGCGATCGTCCCCGCCTCGGCCGCCGTGACGAAGAGGCACACGCCAGGCACGCCTCCGCGGCCGATCCGCCCCCGGAGCTGGTGCAGCTGCGAGACGCCGAAGCGCTCGGCGTCGAGCACGATCATCATCGAGGCGTTGGGGACGTCGACGCCCACCTCGATGACGGTGGTCGAGACGAGGACGTCGATCTCCCCGGCCGCGAACGCGCGCATGACGGCGTCCTTCTCGTCGGTGCTCATGCGTCCGTGCAGGGCGGCGGAGCGGCGCTTCGACAGCAGCGCGTGCCTCCTGACCCCCTCGATCGTGGCCGCCACCGTCGACAGCGGAGTCGCGGCGTCCTCCGGCGCGACGACGCCCTCGGCGACCTCCCCAGGCTCGATCGCGGGGCAGACGATGTACACCTGGTGACCGGCTCGGATCTCCTCCTCCGCCCGCTCCCAGGCCCGGGCGATCAGCCCGGGGCTGTCGGTGAGCGACACGACGTGGCTCGTGATCCCGGGGCGGCCGGCGGGCAGCTCGCGGATCGTCGAGGTGTCGAGGTCACCGAACACGGTCATCGCGACGGTCCGCGGGATGGGCGTCGCGGTGAGCACGAGCACGTGCGGCGGCTGCGCCCCCTTGCGGCGGAGGGTGTCGCGCTGGTCGACGCCGAAGCGGTGCTGCTCGTCGATCACGACGAGCCCGAGGTCGTAGAACGTCACCTTGTCGCCGAGGAGCGCGTGCGTGCCGACGACGATCTTGGCGGTGCCCGAGACGATGCGCAGGAGCGCCGCGCGTCGCTCCGCGGCACCGAGACCGCCGGTGAGCAGCGTGGGCACCAGCTCTGCCGAGAGCTCGGGGCCGAGGGTCCTGGCGATCGAGCGCAGGTGCTGGCCGGCGAGCACCTCGGTGGGCGCCAGCAGGGCGGCCTGACCGCCGCTCTCGGCCGTCGTCAGCATGGCGCGGAGGGCCACCAGCGTCTTGCCCGAGCCGACCTCGCCCTGCACGAGGCGCGACATCGGGGTCTCGGTCGCGAGGTCGTCGGCGATCTCGGCCCCGACGGCGCGCTGATCGCCGGTGAGCTCGAACGGGAGCACGGAGTCGAAGCGCTCGAGCAGACCGCCGGGTGAGGGCGTCCGCGGGGTCGCCGGCGTGGCCTTCGCCGCCGCTCGGCGCTCGAGCAGAGCGAGCTGGAGGAGGAAGGCCTCGTGGAAGCGCAGGGTCTCGCGCGCCTGCGCCTCGTCCCCCTCCCGCTGGGGTCGGTGGATCAGCTCGAGTGCCTCGCCGAGGGGCATCAGCGAGCGGCCCGACCGCACCGAGTCGGGCATCGGGTCGGGCACCGCGCCCAGCCCGTCGAGCAGCACGGCCATCGCCGACTGGAGCTGCCAGCTCGAGAGCGCGCTCGTCGCCGGATAGATCGGGATCGGCCGCTCCGCCCAGTCCTTCGCCAGCTCGACCCCGCCCGCAGCAGCGGCCTCCTCGTCGTCGAAGAGTCGGTAGTCGGGATGCGTCAGCTGCTTGGTCTGGCGGAACATCGAGACCGTGCCCGCGAAGATCCCCCGCGCGCCGCGGTGCAGCTTCGCCATCCGCCACGACTGGTTGAAGAACGTGAGCGAGAGCGTGCCCGTGCCGTCCGAGATGACCACCTCGAGCAGCTTCCCGGGCCGGTTCTTCATCGGGCGCTCGTGCACCTCGCGCACCTCGGCCACGATCGTGACGCTCTCGCCGACCGGGAGCTGCGAGAGCGCGGTCAGCTCGCCGCGCTTCGCGTAGCGCCGCGGATAGTGCCCGAGGAGCTCGCCCACGGTGCGGTAGCCGAACGCCTTCTCGACGGCGGCCGCGGTGCGCGGGCCGACGACCGCCGCGAGGCCGGCGTCGAGCGGGTCCTGGATCACCTAGCGATCATAGGGCGGCCACCGCGCGTCGCTGCGGCGTGAACGCCGAACGCGGCAGCACGGCGGCGAGCACCCGGCGCGGCACGCCGGCCTCGGCGCGGAGGGCCGAGACGACGTGCGCGGAGGCGGCCCACGACGAGCCGGCGTCGGACGCGACCGGCGCGTACCGCACCCGCTCGAGGGTCTGCCGGAGTCCCCGCAGCGCCTCGCGCGCCTCGCCGCTCCCGACCGCGGAGGCGATGAGAGCCTCCTGCGCTCGCGGAGTCGCGGTCGCCTCGACCGGGATCCCGAGATCCCTGGCGCTCGCGAGCAGCTCGGTCCAGGCGGCCTCCGTCGATCCGCGCGCCGCTGCGCGCCGGCGGAGGGAGCGCTGCACGACGCGCAGCAGCCAGGGCACCAGCAGGAGCAGCAGGAGCAGCACCCAGGCGGTGACGGCAGGAGCCGCCGACACCGACGAACCGCCGAGCGCTCCCGCCGTGGCGGTCGAGGTCGGCGCGGTCGAGGTGGGCGCCGCGCTCGCCTCGGGCGTCGTCCCCGGTGCCGCGCTCGCCGCCGCCCCCGGAGTGCTGGACCCCGTCGACGACGTCGCGCTGGGCAGTGTGTACGACGCCGGAGCGCCGCGGCTCGGGGTCGGCTCGAAGGGCAGCCAGCCGACGCCCTCGAAGTACAGCTCGGGCCACGCGTGCAGATCGGACGACATCACGCGGTAGGTCGTCAGGTCGGAGTCGCTCGAGGGCACGACCGACCCCGGCTGGTAGCCGATCGCGAGTCGCGACGGGATGCCGAGATCCCGCGCCATGACCGCCATGGCCGAGGCGAAGTGCACGCAGTAGCCCTCGCGGACGGTGAGGAAGGACTCCAGGACGCCGACGCCGTCTCCGTCGTAGCCCTCCTCGGCCGGGGTGTCCTCCGAGTAGGCGAACTCCGACGAGCGGAAGTAGGACTGCAGGGACCGCGCGCGGTCGTAGGCGGTGGTGTCGTCGGCGGTCACCTCGGCGGCGGTGGTCCGCACGATCTCCGGCACGTCGTCCGGGAGCGCGAGGTAGCGCTCGAGCCCCGCCGGAGCCGGAGCGTCGAGCAGCTGCTGCGGGTCGGGCTCGAGCCGCAGCGCCGCGACGTCGTACTCGTCGCCGGCCCGGGTCGTCGCGTCGCCGCGGATGGAGCCGTCCTGCACGTCCTGCAGCCAGCCGTCGCCGACTCCGCTGACCGACTCGACGGGGTACGGCACCGGCAGCCACTGGCTCCGGAGCGTCTCGACCGAGACGTCGACCTCCTCGCTCAGCCGCGGCACGCTCTCGGCCAGCCCCTCGGGAGCGATGGGCGCGTCGATCGGAGCGGTCTCCTCGGTCGCGCTCGGCGCCCAGTTCTCGCCCTCGAAGTCGGACACCGTGAGCACCCGGAGGTAGACGGGGAGGTCGGAGTCGGTGGCGTAGCGCAGCACGGTGACCGGGTCGGGGCGGCGCAGGTCGGCGCCGAGGGCGACCACGGGGTCGATCGAGCCGTTGAACAGCGTGCCCGAGACCCCCGACGAGGCCGAGGTGCGCACGTACCCGGCGGCCGATCCCGCGAGCAGGCCGGACACGACGACGACGACCGCCGCGATCCCGACCGCCGGAGCGGCCGAGGCGGCCGTCGGGCGGCGCGCGCCGGGACGCCGCGGGCGGGCGCTCACCGCCAGGATCGCGACATAGGCCAGCGCGGTCAGGACGAGGCTCGGCCACGAGACGTCGGCCGGGTCGATCACCGCGGGCACCGCGAGCAGCGCCGCCGGGAACAGCCCCGCCAGGGCGGGGAGGCGCACCGAGAACGCGAAGAGATCGGTGGCCCACGCGAGCACCACGACTCCGCCGACCAGCAGGAAGGAGATCCCCTCGTCGGCGATCGCCGGCAGCCCCTGCTGCGCGATCGAGGTGAAGCCGCTCTGGGCGAGGGCGCGGGCGTCCGCGACGGACGCGGGTGTCGGGATCAGGAAGAGGAGCGAGCGGGCGGGCACGAACATCGCGGTCACGACCCCGACCGCCGACAGAGTGGCCAGGATCGGCGGGACGACGGGATGCGCGCGCAGCACCCGAGCGCCGGCCGGCACCGCGAGCACGAGGCCGACCGCGACGGCCAGCTGCACGAGCCAGCCGACCCCGTTCAGCAGGCGGCCGCTGCCCGAGGCCGCCGCCACGATCGCCAGCCAGAAGAGGAGGCTCAGCAGCGCCGAGCCGTCGCGGCGCGTCACGCGACCACCCGGAGGGCGAGCGCGTCGGCCCACGCCTCCTCGATGGAGGTGTTCACAGTCACCGAGACGGCGTACCAGCCGAGCGAGGTCAGCACCGCCTCCTCCTCGGGGCTGCCCCTGACGACGAAGGCGAGCGCCGGCCGGGCGTGGGCGGCGAGGGAGGCGAGCGACGCCAGATCCTCCTCGCGGAGTCGGGACAGCACCGCGAAGACCGGGCGCACTCCCCCGGCCTCACGCATCTCGGCTGCGATGCGGCCGACCGCCTCGACCGAGTCGGAGGCGGCCTCGAGCTCGGCGAGACGCAGGAGCACGTCGTGAGCGAGCTCGAGCTCGTCCTCGGACGGGCCCATCCCGGCGCCGGAGCCCGTCTCGACCAGGTGCGTCTCGAATCCACGGTCGAGCAGGTGCACGGCGAGCGAGGCGGTCATCGAGACGGCCCACTCGAACCGCTCGTCGCGGCGCCCGTCGAGCATCCGGCTCGCCCGGGTCTCGAGCAGGATCCAGGCGTGCGGGTCGGTGTTCTGCTCGTCCTGGCGCACCTTGAGCTCGCCCGATCGCGCGCTGGCCCGCCAGTGCACGCGGCGCATCGCGTCTCCCGGCCGGTAGTCGCGCGGGATGACGTCGTCGGTGCCGGCACCGGCGGTCGCGTGTGCGACCGGACTCGACCCTCCGGCGCCGTGGGCGTCGAGCACGTCGCTCTGCAGCGGCACGGCTCGCGGAGTCACCACGAACGACTGCGCCGATCCCGAGACCGTCTCGCGCAGCGCCAGCCCGAGCGCATCGCCGCGGACGAGGCGGAGCGGCCCGAGGCGGTGGATGCCGCGGCGCCCCGCGGGAAGGCGGTAGCGGGCGCGGACCCGACCGGATCCGCTCCCGGCGGCTCCCACGGGCGGGAGGGAGAACCCTCCGCGGGCGACGATCCGGCCGGAGGCCTCTCCGCGCTCGATCCGCTCGAGGCGGTCCTCGGCCTGCGCGCCCGCGCGCAGCGGCCCGCCGCGGTTCTCGACGAGCACGTCGACGTCGACCACGTCGCCCACCGCGACCACGCGCGGAGCGAAGCGGCGCTGCACCTGCAGGACGGGGCTGCCCGCGAGCAGGGACACGACCGCACCGAAGGGCAGCCCCAGCAGCACGAGGCCGACGAACAGCAGCTCGCGGAAGCCCGTCAGCGGTGCGGCGATGATCGCCACCGTGCCGAAGCCGGCGAACGCCCAGCCGCGCAGCGTCAGAGCGACGCCGGCGAGCGCGGGGAGCGAGCCGATGCGCGTCGAGGGCGCGTCGCCCCCGCGCGGGTCAGGCGCCACGGCCGCTGAACGGCACGGGGGTCGCGGCGACGATCCGCTGCACGATCTCGCTGACGGAGTGGGACGCGCTCGTCCCCGACCGCCCCGGCAGACGGGTGGCCGGCAGCAGGCGGTGCCCGAGGACGGGGACCGCGAGGGTGTCGATGTCGTCGGGGACGACGAAGTCGCGGTCGTTGATCGCCGCGAGCGCCTTGGCGGCGGCGATGAGCTGGAGCGTCGCGCGCGGGCTGCCGCCGAGCCGGAGCTCGGGGTCGATCCGCGTGGCCTGCATGATCGCGACCACGTACTCCTGCACCGGAGGCGCGACGTAGATCGACTGCACGTAGTCGATCATCCGCTCGAGCTCGTCGCGGGTGACGACCGGGCGCAGCTCCTCGAGCGGGCTCCGCGCGTCGCGCGTGCGGATCATCTCGAGCTCGGCCCGCTCGTCGGGGTAGCCGAGCGAGAGGCGCGCCATGAAGCGGTCGCGCTGGGCCTCGGGGAGGCTGTACGTGCCCTCCATCTCGACCGGGTTCTGCGTGGCCACGACCGCGAAGGGCCGCGGGAGGAGGTGCGTGACGCCGTCGACCGACACCTGGCGCTCCTCCATGCACTCGAGAAGCGCCGACTGCGTCTTCGGAGACGCGCGGTTGATCTCGTCGCCGATCAGCACGTTCGCGAACACCGGACCGGGCTTGAACTCGAAGTCGCGGGTCGCCTGGTTGTACACCGAGACCCCCGTGACGTCGGAGGGCAGCAGGTCGGGTGTGAACTGGATCCGCGACACCGAGCCGCCGACGGAGGCGGCGAGCGACTTCGCGAGCACCGTCTTCCCGGTGCCCGGCACGTCCTCCATCAGGAGGTGCCCGCCCGCGAGGAACACCGTCAGAGCCATCGAGACCTCGGCGTCCTTGCCGTCGATCACGCGCGTCAGATTGGACAGGATGGCCGCGCAGTGCTCGGTGAACTCCTCGCGCGACATCGACGCCCCCGGGGCCGAAGCGGAGTCGACAGCGGAGGAGTGGGAGTCGAGGGACGTCATAACTGGTGATTCTCGCAGTCGGAACCGGAAATCGGCTCAGGGTTCCCGGGGCTCTCCCGGGCGGCGGTGGCGCCGTATGCTCGGAGCGGTGACCAGGATCATCGCCGGCTTCGCCGGATCCCTCACCCTCCGGGTTCCCCGCACGGGCACCCGGCCCACCAGCGACAGGGTCCGCGAGGCCGTCTTCTCGGCTCTCGAGGCGCGGGTCGACCTGGGCGGAGCGACGGTGGTCGACCTCTACGCGGGATCCGGGGCCCTCGGGCTCGAGGCCGCGAGCAGGGGTGCGAGCTCGGTCGTGCTCGTCGAGCGCGACCCGAAGGCGGCGCGGACCGCCGGCGAGAACGCGCGCGCCCTGATCGCCGCGGCCGCCTCGAACCGGGTGACCCGGCCGCGGATCGAGGTCGCGACCGCCTCCGTGCGCTCGTTCCTCGACGGCTCCCCCGCCCTCAACGTCGACGCGGTGTTCCTCGACCCGCCCTACGACCTCGGCGAGGACGACCTCTCGGCCGATCTCGCGGGAGTACTGCCACTCCTCCTCGAGGACGCGGTCGTGGTCGTGGAGAGGAGCTCGCGCAGCCCCGAGCCGCGCTGGCCGTCCGGGCTCGAGCGCGACAAGCGCAAGGACTACGGCGAGACGACGATCTGGTGGGCGTCCCGCGCCGTCGGTCAGCCCGCGGCGCCGTCCCAGCCGAGGTAGGGGTCCCAGCCGCCGCCCTCGAGGAGGGCGTCGCCTCCGACGCGCACCTCCGGTGCGCCCTCGCGTACGACGCCGAGGGCGGTGAACTCCGGAGGCAGCGCCGCGCCGCGCGGGAAGCACGCGAGCATCGCGTGGTCCTCCCCGCCACCGAGGACGAGCGTGCGGGCGAGCGCGGCGTCCACGCCGTCGACCACGGTCAGCAGCCCGGCGTGCCGGTCGACGGCCGCCGGGTCGAGGTCGATGACGACGCCGCTCGCCCGGGCCATCCTGCGCGCGTCGAGCACCACGCCGTCCGACACGTCCATCATCGCCGTCGCCGACCCGCCCGCCGCGACCCCGGCCGCGAGCGGTGGAGTCGGCCGCAGCTGGGCGTCCAGCACCTCGGGGAACCGCTCGCGGAGTCCACGGGCGAGTGATGCCGACGGCTCCCCCTCCGTCGTCGCCCGCTCGAAGAGGAGGCGGAGGCCGAGCCCCGCCGCACCCAGCACGCCCGCGGTCGCGACCACGTCACCCGGCCGGGCTCCGCTGCGCAGCACGGGGGCGCGGCCGTCGAGCGAGCCGAACGCGGTGATCGCGAGGGTCAGGGTCGAGGAGGCGGAGAGGTCGCCCCCGACGACCGCGCACCCCGGCGCCATCGCGGCGCAGCCGGCCGCGAGCCCCTCGGCGATGCCCTCGAGGACGTCGACGCCGAGCCCCTGCGGCGCGGCGATCGCGACCACGAGCGCGGTCGGGCGGGCGCCCATCGCGGCGACGTCCGAGAGGTTCGACGCGGCGGCCTTCCAGCCGAGGTCGAACGGCGTCGACCAGGCGAGCCTGAAGTCGGGGCCGTGCACCATCATGTCGGTGGTCACGACGAAGCGGCCGTCGGGGGCGCGCAGCACGGCGGAGTCGTCGCCCGGGCCGACGAGCGTCTCCGATCCCGGGGCGCCGCCGAGCCTGCCCAGCACCCTCGCGAGGACCTCGCCCTCGCTGAGCTCGGCCAGGGTGGGGCTCGGATGAGGTGCCATGGTTCACACGCTAGCGTTGCCCACGATGTCCGCTCGCCGCCTCCGCACCCCGCTCGTCGCCCTGTCAGCCGTGCTCCTGCTCTCCGGATGCTCGGCCGCCGTCGCCCTCGAACCCGCTGCGGACGCCACGAACCCCGGCTGCGCCGAGGTCTCGGTGCGCCTGCCCGACGTGGTCGCCGAGCAGCCCGAGCGCGAGACGAACGCGCAGGGGACGGCCGCCTGGGGAACACCCGCCGCGGTCATCCTGCACTGCGGTGTCGAGCCGCCCGGGCCGACCACCGACCTCTGCGTCTCGGTCAGCGGCGTCGACTGGATCATCGACGAGACCCAGGCCGACGAGGACATCTACACGCTGACCACCTACGGTCGCGACCCGGCCGTCGAGATCACCGTCGATCAGAGCCGCGCCTCCGGGACCTCGGCCGTCGTCGACCTGGCGAACGCCGTCTCGTACATCCCCCAGGACCGCGAGTGCACGGACGTCTCCGACACGAACACGCTCGACCCGACGGGCACCCCCACCGGCTGACGCCACCTCGATGAGTGGTCTCCTGAGGGCGGTGATCTCCCGCTCGAGCCCCCCCCTCGCTGATCGAGTAGCCCGCGGAGCGGGCGTATCGAGATCCACGTCCGTCAGAAGACCGGGTCGACGGCCCGATCTGCTGGTGCTGGCGGGTCTCGATACGCCGCCTGCGGCGGCTACTCGACCAGCGAGCTTGCGGGGATCTCTTTCCACCTGCTGCGAGTGACCCCCTCCTCGCGCAACGAGCTTGCGGAAGGTCCTCCCGATCCGCTGCGGGTGAGCCCCTCTTCGCTGATCGAGCAGCCCGCGCAGCGGGCGTATCGAGATCCACCAGCGTCAGAAGACAGGATGGAAGTCCCGACCTGCTGACGCCGGCGGGTCTCGATGCGCCGCCTTCAGCGGCTACTCGACCAGCAGGGGGGGGTGGCGGCCGGCGCCGACTCATCCCCCACCACGGAGTCGCACCGCGTCCTCAGGCGCCGAGCGCGCCGCTCACCACGCGCAGCGCCTGGTCGGCGGGTGCGCCCAGCGCTCGCGCCCGCTCGGCGTACGCCGCGGCGGCGAGCTGGAGCTCGCGCTCCACGCCCTCGATGCCGCCCGCGACCATCGTTCCCGAGCGCCCGCGGGTCTCGACCACTCCGGCCGACTCGAGCTCCTTGTACGCCCGCGCGACGGTTCCCGGCGCCACGCCGAGCTGCTCGGCCAGTGCGCGCACCGGCGGCAGGCGCGCCCCGAGCGGCAGCTCTCCCGCCGCCACCTGCGCCGCGATCCGCTCGCGGATCTGCTCGAACGGCGCGGCGGCCGCCTCCGGATCGATCCGCAGGTCGAGTGTCACCGGGCGGCGACCGGGAGCCGCTCGAGCGCGAGGTCGATCAGCTCGCCGATCAGATCCGGGTAGGCGACCCCGCTCGCCCCCCACATCCGCGGGAACATCGAGATCGGCGTGAAGCCGGGCATGGTGTTGATCTCGTTGACGACGAAGCCCTCTGCGGTGAGGAAGAAGTCGACGCGGGCGAGCCCCGCGGCTCCGATCGACTCGAACGCCCGCACGGCGAGCGCGCTCATCTCGGCCAGCTCGTCCGCGCTCAGGTCGGCCGGGCAGATCAGGTCGATGCCCGCCGCCCCGAGGTACTTGGCCTCGAAGTCGTAGAAGCCGCCGCCCGAGACGACGACCTCGCCCGCCACCGAGGTGCGCGCGGCGGCGCCACCGAAAGCGCCGAGCACACCGATCTCGATCTCGCGGCCGGACATCCCCGACTCGATCAGCACGCGCGAGTCGTGCGCGAACGCCTCGTCGAGGGCGGCATCGAGCTGCGAGCGCTCGTCGACGCGGCTGACGCCGACGCTCGATCCGGCCCGCGCGGGCTTCACGAACACGGGCAGCCCGAGGTCGTCGAGGGCGGCGACGGCGTCGCCCGGGTCGGCCCGCCACTCCGCCTCGGTCACGGTGTACCAGGGAGCCACGGCGATGCCCGCCGCCCGCAGGACCGTCTTGGTGAAGTGCTTGTCCATCCCGAGAGCCGAGGCGAGCACGCCCGACCCGACGTACGGCAGGCCGATCAGCTCGAGGAGGCCCTGGATCGTGCCGTCCTCGCCCCACGGCCCGTGCAGGATCGGGAACACGACGTCGACGTCGCCCAGCGAGCGCGCTGCTCCGCCGTCGGAGACGCTCAGCTCGCGCGACAGAGCCGACTCGGGCCAGCGCACCCGGCTGCCGTTGTCGACGACCTCGGGCAGAGCTGCCGCGTCGAGCGCGAACTTCTCGGGCCGGTCCTCCTCGAGCACGAACGCACCGTCCCGGGTGATCCCGACGGGGATCACCTCGAAGCGGTCACGATCGATCGCCCGCAGCACTCCGGCCGCCGTGGCGCAGCTGATCGAGTGCTCGCTGGAGCGCCCCCCGAACAGAACGGCCACGCGGAGCTTGCTGGTCATCGAGGTTCCTCTCACCCTGGGGCTCGTCCGAATCCGTGGTCAGGTGCGGCGCGATGTCCTTCGGATCGAGCGTACCGGCGAGCACCTGCGCCACCTGCTCGACGATGGGCATGTCGACACCCCTGGCGCGGGCGAGCTCGAGCACCGGCGCGACCGAGGCGAGGCCCTCCGCCGTCTGCTGCATCGACTTCACGACGTCGGTGAAGCTGTAGCCCTGGCCGAGCAGGCGGCCCGCCGTGTTGTTGCGCGAGAGCGACGAGCTCGAGGTCGCGATCAGGTCGCCGAGACCGGCGAGCCCCGACATCGTCTCGGCCTTCGCTCCGTAGGCGACCGCGAAGTCGGTCATCTCGGCGAGGCCGCGCGTCATGATCGACGCCTTGGTGTTCTCGCCGTAGCCGACGCCGTCGACGATGCCGATGGCGACCGCGATCAGGTTCTTCAGCACACCGCCGAACTCGGTGCCGATGACGTCGGTGTTGACGAACGAGCGGAAGTAGCGGTTGGTCGCCGCGAGCGCGACCTCCTGGGCGGTGACGAGACTCTCGGAGGCGATGACCGCGGCGGTCGGCTGCTCCTTCGCGATCTCGAGCGCGAGGTTCGGTCCGGAGGCGACGGCGATGCGGTCGGTCGAGATCGGCAGCATCTGCGCGATCACCTCGCTCATCCGCTGGCCGGTGCCCTTCTCGACGCCCTTCATCAGGCTCACCAGCACGGTGCGCTCGGTGAGGAACGGCGTGATCGCCTCGAGGTTGCTCCGGAGCGACTGCGACGGGATCGACAGGTACACGTGGTCGGCGCCCTCGAGCGCCTCCTCGATGCGGGGCGTGGCGCGGATGTTGCGCGGCAGGTTGATGCCGGGGAGGTAGTCGCTGTTGCGCTTCGCCTCCGTGATCTCACGGGCGAGCTCGGCCCGCCGCGCCCACATCACCACGTCGGACCCGCCGTCGGCCAGGATCTTGGCGAACGTCGTGCCCCAGCTGCCGGCACCGAGCACCGCCACGCGCCGCGGGACGGGGATCGGCGGCTTCTGGCTCCTACTGCTCGGACTCAAAGCGTCCCGTCCCCTTCTGGTTGTGCTCGGCCGGATTCCAGCGCTTCTCGGGCGCCTTCTCCCCGCGGAGCTCCTCGAGCAGCGCCGTGATGGCGGCCATCACGACGGCCGACGCCTCATTGAGGGTCGCGGAGTCGAGGCTGCGCCCGCGGAACGCGGACAGGTCGACGGGATCGCCGATCAGGACGTCGACCCGCTTGCGGCGGAACAGCGTGACCTTCTTCGAGTAGCGCCCCATCAGCTGCTGGGTGCCCCAGTGCGCCATCGGGATGACCGGCAGTCCGTACTGCAGCGCCATCCGCACCGCGCCGGTCTTGCCGCGCATCGGCCAGAGCTCGGGGTCGCGCGTCAGCGTGCCCTCGGGGTAGATCAGCACCGATCCGCCGCGGTCGACCAGGTCCTTCGCCGCCTGGAGAGGCTGGCTCCCTCGCACCGAGCCGGCGCGCTCGACCGGGATCTGCCCGGAGGCGCGCAGGACCGTCCCGACGACGGGGACCTTGAAGAGCGACGCCTTGGCGAGGAACCGCGGTGCGCGCCCCGCCCGCCACAGCGTCCAGCCCGTGATGAACGGGTCGATCTCGCTGTAGTGGTTCGGCGCGAACACGAACGCGCCGGTCGGCGGGATCTTCTCGATGTCGCGGACCCGGAGGTCGACGGAGGCGGTCAGCGTCGGGATCACCGCCGCCGCGAGGAACCAGAAGACGGAGGGACGACTGCGTTCAGACACCCGCCCATCCTCGCATCCCCCGGGGAGCAGCCCCTCCTGCCCGCGCCCGCGCGACGGAAGCCCGGGCCGCGAGCCGCCCGCGAACGACGGAACCCCGGGCCGTCGAGAGCGCCTGCAGAAGCAGGCGGCCTCGACGACCCGGGGTTCTCCGGGTGGTCGGGCGACTACGCGTCGAGCGAGAAGTCGGCGCCGAGCAGCTCGAGCTTGGTGAGGAAGTTCTCGTAGCCGCGGCTTATGATGCCGACGTTCGAGACCGAGGAGGTGCCCTCGGCCGAGAGCGCCGCGATCAGGTGGGAGAAGCCTCCGCGCAGATCCGGCACGACGATGTCGGCGCCGTGCAGCTTCGACGGCCCCGAGATGACGGCGGAGTGCATGAAGTTGCGCTGACCGAAGCGGCAGGCCTGGCCGCCGAGGCACTCGCGGTGGATCTGGATGGTCGCGCCCATCTCGACGAGGGCGTCGACGAAGCCGAAGCGCTGCTCGTAGACCGTCTCGTGCACGATCGAGACGCCCTTGGCCTTGGTCAGCGCCACGACGAGCGGCTGCTGCCAGTCGGTCATGAAGCCGGGGTGCACGTCGGTCTCGATGATGACCGGCTTCAGCTCGCCACCGGGGTGGTAGAAGCGGATGCCGTCCTCGGCGATCTCGAACGCGCCGCCGACCTTGCGGAAGACGTTGAGGAACGTGGTCATCTCCTGCTGGCGGGCGCCGCCGACGAAGATGTCGCCGTCGGTCGCGAGCGCCGCGGCGGCCCAGGAGGCGGCCTCGTTGCGGTCGAAGAGCGCGCGGTGGGTGTAGCCCGAGAGGCGCTCGACGCCCTCGATGCGGATCACGCGGTCGGTGTCGACCGAGATGATGGCGCCCATCTTCTGCAGGATGTTGATGAGGTCCATGATCTCGGGCTCGATCGCCGCACCCGAGAGCTCGGTGATGCCGGAGGCGCGGACCGCGGTCAGCAGGACCTGCTCGGTCGCTCCGACGCTCGGGTAGGGCAGCGACACCTTGGCGCCGTGCAGGCCCTCGGGCGCCGACATCCGGATGCCGGACGGCAGCTTCTCGACGATGGCGCCGAAGTTCCGCAGCACCTCGAGGTGGTAGTCGATCGGGCGGTCGCCGATGCGGCAGCCGCCGAGGTCGGGGATGAACGCCTCGCCCAGGCGGTGCAGCAGCGGCCCGCAGAACAGGATCGGGATGCGGCTCGAGCCCGCGTGGGCATCGATGTCGGCCATGTGCGCCGACTCGACGTTCGAGGGGTCGAGGATCAGCTCGCCGACCTCGGGGCCCTGCTTGACCTTGACGCCGTGGACCTCGAGCAGGCCCTTCACGACGCGGACGTCGCTGATGTCGGGCACGTCGCGCAGGGTCGAGGCGGTCTCGCCGAGGAGGGCGGCGACCATGGCCTTGGTGACCAGGTTCTTCGCCCCCTTGAGCTCGATGCGCCCCTTCAGCGGTCGCCCGCCGTGGATCGTGATCCGCTCCGTCGTCATCCCCACTCGCGCCCCCGAGGCCTTGGCATCCTGGAGCGCCGTCTTGGCGTCCTGAAGAAGTGTGTTCACGCTATTTCACCGGCAATGTCTTGGGCCGCCAGCTCTCGCGACGGGTCTCGAATTCGGAAATGAGCGCTTCGTCGCGCAGGGTCAGTCCGATGTCGTCCAGCCCCTCGATCAGGCGCCATCGAGTGTAGTCGTCGATCTCGAAGGGGAAGGAGTCGCCACCGGCAGTGACCGTACGGGCAACCAGGTCCACGGTCAGTTCTATTCCCGGCTGCTCGTCGATGGCGGCCCAGATGCGCTCGATGTCGTCCTCGGCGAGGGCGGCGGCCAGCAGACCCTGCTTGCCGGAGTTGCCCCGGAAGATGTCGCCGAAGCGCGAGGAGAGCACGACCCGGAAGCCGAAGTCGCGCAGCGCCCACACCGCGTGCTCGCGGCTGGATCCCGTGCCGAAGTCGGGCCCGGCGACCAGGATCTGCGCGCCGAGGAACGGCCCCTGGTTGAGGACGAAGTCCTCCTCCTGGCGCCAGCCGTGGAAGAGCGCGTCCTCGAAGCCGGTCTTGGTGACCCGCTTGAGGAACACGGCCGGGATGATCTGGTCGGTGTCGACGTTGCTGCGCTTCAGCGGCGCGGCGACGCCGGTGACGGTCTCGAACTTCTGCATGATCAGGCCTCCACCAGTTCGCGAGCGGGCTCCAGATCGGACGGGCTGGAGAGGGTGCCGCGCACAGCCGTCGCGGCGGCGACCAGCGGCGAGACCAGGTGCGTGCGTCCGCCCTTGCCCTGCCGGCCCTCGAAGTTGCGGTTCGAGGTCGAGGCGCAGCGCTCGCCGGGAGCGAGCTGGTCGGGGTTCATCCCGAGGCACATCGAGCAGCCGGCGAAGCGCCACTCGGCGCCGAAGTCGGTGAAGACCTTGTCGAGGCCCTCGGCCTCGGCCTCGATCCGCACGCGGGCGGAGCCGGGGACGACCATCACACGGACCCCGGGCGCCTTCGTCCGACCCGCGATCACGGAGGCGAAGGCGCGCAGGTCCTCGATGCGCGAGTTGGTGCAGGAGCCCATGAAGACGGCGTCGACGGGGATCTCCTTCATCGGGGTCCCGGCCTCGAGATCCATGTACTCGAGGGCGCGTCGGGCGTTCGAGCGCTCGTTCGGGTCGTCGATCGACTCGGGATCGGGCACGGCCTGCGACAGCGAGACGCCCTGCCCGGGGTTGGTGCCCCAGGTGACGAAAGGCTCGAGCGTGTCGGCGTCGAGGACCACCTCGGCGTCGAACCTCGCGCCCTCGTCGGTGGGCAGCGTGCGCCAGTACTCGACGGCGTCGTCCCAGGCCTGGCCCTCGGGAGCGTGCGGCCGCCCCTTCAGGTAGGCGAAGGTGGTCTCGTCGGGGGCGACCATTCCCGCGCGCGCGCCGGCCTCGATCGACATGTTGCAGATCGTCATGCGGCCCTCCATCGAGAGCGCGCGGATCGCGGAGCCGCGGTACTCGAGGACGTAGCCCTGACCGCCTCCGGTGCCGATCTTCGCGATGACGGCGAGGATGATGTCCTTGGCCGTCACTCCGTCGCGGAGGGTGCCGTCGACCGTGATCGCCATGGTCTTGAACGGCTTCAGCGGCAGCGTCTGGGTCGCCATCACGTGCTCGACCTCGCTGGTGCCGATACCGAAGGCCATCGCTCCGAACGCGCCGTGCGTCGAGGTGTGCGAGTCGCCGCAGACGACCGTGATGCCCGGCATCGTCAGGCCGAGCTGGGGCCCGACGACGTGGACGATGCCCTGCTCGACGTCGCCCAGCGAGTGCAGGCGCACGCCGAACTCGGCGCAGTTGCGACGCAGCGTCTCGATCTGGGTGCGGCTCGTCAGATCGGCGATCGGCCGGTCGATGCCCACGGTCGGGGTGTTGTGGTCCTCCGTCGCGATCGTCAGATCGGGCCGGCGGACGGGGCGGCCGGCGAGGCGCAGGCCGTCGAAGGCCTGCGGGCTGGTCACCTCGTGCACGAGGTGCAGGTCGATGTAGATCAGGTCGGGCGTGCCGTCCTGGCCCTTCGAGACGAGATGGTCGTCCCAGACCTTCTCGGCGAGGGTCCGGGGGCGGGCGATCCCGGCGTCGTGGTTCGCGGCGCCGTCGATAGCACTGTCGTTCATGTCGGTGGTTTCTCTTCCTCGGGAAGGATGGTCAGCCCACGAGAGACACCGCGACGAGAGAGGCCTGTCAGATCGAGGTCTCGTCGCGGCGGAGAAGGAGGAGCCGGCCGAACAGCATTCACCGAGGATAGCACCGCGGACGGGCGGGGCCGGGGACTCCCGGCGCCTGTCGCGACCGGCCCTAGGGCGTGACGAGCATGGCGATCAGCACCGCGGGCACCACGAGCAGAGCGGCGGCGCCGACGACCACGCCGCCGACGACGAAGACGGCTGCGGCGGCGGCGCCGAACATGCCGATGATCCCGCCGCGACGCGGGGTCGGGAGCGCCTCGTGCTCGAACCACTCGCCGTCGAGCGGGTCGGGAGCCTCGGCCTCGTGCCGGGCCGCCTCCTCGAGGCGCTGCGGGAGCTCGGCCAGCATGCGGGCCGCGTGCGGCGACTCCGCCGCGAGCTCGAGCGGATGGACCAGGGCGCGCTCCGCGAGCTCGAACGGGTCCTCGTCGGTGCTGACGAGGGCGCGCTCGAACGCGTGCAGCTCCTCCGGAGCGGCGCCGCTCTCGACGAGATAGCCCCAGCGCCCCGCCTCGATCAGGTCGCCGGAGCGACGGTAGAGCTCGGAGAGGAGGACCCGAGGATCGAGCCAGGTCGGGTCGGCCGCGACGCAGCGCTCGAGCAGCGAGACCGCCCCGCGGACATCGCCCTCTGCGAAGCGCGCCTTGGCACGATCGAGAGCCTCGGCGATGTCCATCCCTCCAGTATGCCTTTCGACAGCCAGGCTCTGGAGTCGACGCGACACCGCGATGGAACCCGTCCGGGGGGCACTCTGCAGCAGGATCGGCGTGCTCAGGCCCGAGGGTCGAGGACGGCGTCCACCACGACGACGGTCACGTTGTCGCGTCCTCCCGCATCGACCGCCTCGCGCACCAGCGTCCGTGCGAGGTCGACGGCGGCGATCTCCCCCGCGTCCCGGCGCTCGAACAGTGCGGCGATCCGCTCGTCCGAGAGCTCTCGCGTGAGCCCGTCCGAGCAGAGGAGGTAGCTGGCGCGGGGCACGACGGGGAGGGTCCACACGTCGGTCTCGACGGCGTCGTCGGCACCGAGGGCGCGCGTGACGATGTTGCGGTCGGGATGCGTCTCGGCCAGCTCCCGGGTCAGCAGACCGGCGCTGACGAGCTCCTGCACGGCCGAGTGGTCGACCGTCAACTGCTGCATCGCCGAGCCGTCCCACCGGTAGACCCGCGAGTCGCCCACATTGAAGAGGGCCCAGCGCACGGGACCCGCCTCCTCGGGACGCACGAGGGTGAGTCCGGTCAGCGTCGTCCCGCAGAGTGCGCCGCCCACGTCGAGCCCGCGGACCGCGGCGTTCGCCGCCTCGACGAGATCGAACACCGCGTCGACCGCTCCGATCGCCGTCGGCGCGTTCGCGCGCAGGGCGTCGACGGCCGTCGCGCTGGCGAGGTCGCCCCGCGCGTGACCACCCATGCCGTCGGCGACCGCGAGGAGGAGGTCGTCGGCCAGCAGGGCGTCCTCGTTGACCCGGCGGACGGATCCGACATCGGTGCTGCTGGTGACCGAGAGGCGCAGCACTCCCTGCGGGAGCTCGATGCTCGTCACCGGCCGGTCACTTCTCCTCGGCGCCGGACCGGGGCGCGTCGGCGTCCGCGACGACCTCGGGGTGCCCGTCGTGCATCTCGATGTGGCTGTGCTCGCGGCGCATCTTCAGGAGGCTGGCCGCCGTCGCGACGGTCATGCTGACGACGATCACGGCGAGGGACGTCCACGTGTCGATGTCCCAGACCGGCACCGGCTCGCCGCCGTTGATGAAGGGCAGGTCGTTCTTGTGCAGAGCGTGCAGCACGAGCTTCACGCCGATGAACGCGAGGATGAACGCGATGCCGTACTTGAGGTACTCGAGCTTGTCGATCAGGCCGCCGAGCAGGAAGTAGAGCTGGCGGAGCCCCATCAGAGCGAAGATGTTCGCAGTGAAGACGATGAAGGGACTCTCGGTGATGCCGAAGATCGCCGGGATCGAGTCGAGCGCGAAGAGCAGGTCGGTCGATCCGATCGCGAGGAACACGATCAGCATCGGCGTGAAGTAGCGCGTGCCGTCGATCGTGGTGCGGATCTTCGAGCCGTCGAAGCTGTCCGAGATCTTCACGCGGCGGCGGAGGAGCCGGATCAGCAGGTTGTCGGTGCCCTCGCTCTCGTCCTCCTTGCCGAACGCCTGGTTGTACGCGGTGTAGACGATGAAGGCGCCGAAGAGGTAGAAGATCCAGCTGAAGCTCTCGATGAGCTGGGCGCCGAGCAGGATGAAGACCCCGCGGAAGATCAGCGCGATGATGATGCCGACCATCAGCACTTCCTGCTGGTACTTCGGCGGCACCGCGAAGCGCCCCATGATGATGACGAAGACGAACAGGTTGTCGATCGAGAGGCTGTACTCGGTCAGCCAGCCCGCCAGGAACTGCCCCGCGGTCTCACCGTCGCCGAGCACCAGCATCGCCAGCGCGAACAGCAGCGCGAGGCTGACGTAGAAGCCGACCCAGAGGCCCGACTCCTTCAGACTGGGGACGTGCGGCCGCTTGTAGACCAGCAGGAGGTCGGCGGCGAGGATCAGGCTCAGGACGACGAAGGAGCCGACCACGAACCAGACGGGCAGATCGATCATGGGAGGGGCCTTTCGGAGGTGGGTGGAGGGCCGTCGGTCTCTCCCCGGGGTCTCGGACGGCCTCGCCTGTCCGCTCACCCGTCCCGCCCCGGCATCGCGGCGACGCGAGACGTGCTGACGGGGTGGGAAGGTCGGGATGCTCCCCTTCGCGGATGCGAGCCTAGCGTCGATCCTGCGCCCGGTCTGCGGGTGGGCACGACGGGGTGGACCGTGCTCGGGAGGTGTGTCAGGGGCGCCGGGTGTTAACGCGAGAAGGCCCCCGGCGAACCGGGGGCCTTCTCGATGTTGCCGTGGTGACCCCAGCGGGATTTGAACCCGCGTTACCGCCGTGAGAGGGCGACGTCCTAGGCCGCTAAACGATGGGGCCGCGTTTTTGCAACTCGAAGAGTGTTGCACACCGGTCCGCACCGGTGCAAATCGACGGAGGCGCTCCGCCTTGCACCCGCGCGCCGCCCGCGGTTAGCTCGGGGCATGCGACTGACCAAGCTC
This sequence comes from Rathayibacter sp. VKM Ac-2803, assembly GCF_009807175.1. NCBI lineage: Bacteria > Bacillati > Actinomycetota > Actinomycetes > Micrococcales > Microbacteriaceae > Rathayibacter > Rathayibacter sp. VKM Ac-2803. The sequence continues at coordinate 2,931,579 of NZ_WUCD01000001.1, forward strand.
GAGCACGCCACTCTCGTCGTCGAGGAGGCGGGTGCCCGCCTCGTGATCGACCCCGGCTCCTTCACCCGTCCCGTCGAGGGGACCGCCGACACCGTCGCGGTGGTGATCACGCACGAGCACGCCGATCACTGGACCCCGGAGCAGCTGGAGCGCCTGCGCGCCGCGAACCCCTCCCTCCGCGTCCTCGGACCCGCCGGAGTCGCCGCCGCCGCCGAAGGTCTCGACATCGAGACGGTGGCCGAGGGCGACACGATCGAGGTCGGACCGTTCGAGTTGCGCTTCTTCGGTTCGCGGCACGCGGTGATCCACCGCTCGATCCCCGTGATCGACAACGTCGGCGTGCTCGTGAACGGCCGCCTCTACTACGCGGGCGACTCGTTCACCGTGCCCGCCGATGTCGACGTCGAGATCCTGGCCGCCCCCTCCGGCGCTCCCTGGATGAAGATCGCCGAGTCGATCGACTACGTGCTCGAGCTCGCGCCGCGGCACGCGTTCGCGACGCACGAGGCGGTGCTCTCCGAAGCGGGCCAGAAGCTCGGGCACGACCGCCTGGGCTGGGCCGTCCGAGAGGGCGGCGGCGAGTACCACGCGCTCGCGGCCGGCGACGTGCTCGAGCTGTAGCGGCCAGGAGAGCGCGCAGTAGAGAGGAGAGGCTCGATGAGCCGGGCTCAGCCCGCCCAGCCGGGGGCGTCGGAGCCGGTGACGCTCGCCAGGTCCGCGCCGAACTCGAAGCTCCAGTGGGCCGAGTCGCCGTCGTTCAGGACGCCGGGCAGCCAGAACCGCGCGTCGTCCCACATCTGCGCGTACGGCACGTCGGCGACGGGCACGAACTCGGCGGCGAGCTCGTTCGAGTCGACGACCTCCCCGCTCCAGCGCCGGCAGACGAACACGTGCGAGCGCTGGCTCCACGCCGGGCGGTGCGGGAAGCGGTAGTCGAGGCGTCCGCGGGGGTCGAGGTCGCGCGGGTCCGCCACGAGACCCACCTCCTCCTCGAGCTCGCGGACCGCGGCGTGCGCCGGTGTCTCGCCGGGCTCGAGCTTCCCGCCCGGTGCGACGATCCGTCCTTCGCCGAGACCGCGGCGCTTGCGGCCGAGCAGCACCTCGACTCCGCTCGCCGCCTCGCGCAGGACGTAGACGACGCACACCTCCGGCAGCTCGTGCACGCGCACCTCCGCTCGCCGCGGCGGGGGGCCGATGCGCCGCCGTCGTAGGCTAGCCGGGTGACGACGACCGCGCTCGAGCGCTTCCAGGCCCTGCTGCGGGTCGACACGGTGTCGCACTCCGATGAGTCCCTGACCGACTGGAGCCGCTTCGACGTCTTCGTCGATCTGCTCGAGCAGCTGTACCCGGCCCTGCACGCGGCACTCGAGCGCGAGATCGTGGCCGGTCACTCCGTCCTCTGGCGGTGGCGGGGCGCCGAGGACGGCGACCCCTCGGTCCTGATGGCCCACTACGACGTCGTGAGCGTGACTCCCGAGGACTGGTCGAGCGCGCCCTTCGCCGCCGACACAGTGCTGCGCCCCGACGGGCGCACGTCGATCATCGGCCGCGGTGCCGTCGACGACAAGGGCTCCCTCGTGACGCTGCTCGAGGCCGTGGAGGCCGCGGTCGTCCGCGGCGAGCAGCCGAGGCACGACGTCTACCTCGTCTCCACCCACAACGAGGAGACCGCCGGAGACGGCGCGCCCGCGGTCGTGACCCTGCTCGCGGCCCGCGGGATCCGGCCGCGCCTCGTGCTCGACGAGGGCGGGAACGTGCGGCGGGGCATCCTCCCCGGCGTCACCACTCCGATCGCGGTCATCGGCGTCACCGAGCGCGGGATCATGAACCTCGAGCTGACCTGCCACGACGCCGGCGGGCACGCCTCCGCTCCCCCGCCCCTGCCGGGGATGCTCGCGACGCAGCGCCTCGCCCGGGCGATCCACCGCCTCACCGAGAACCCGTTCCCCTCGACGCTCCCGGAGCCGATCGCGGAGCTGGTCAAGGCCGCGGCCCCCTCCGCCGATGCCGCGCACGCGGTCTGGTACGCGCACCCGCACGAGCACCCCGACGCCGTCATCGGCGCCCTCGCCTCGCACTCCAACCGCTCGGCCGCGATGCTCCGCACGACCGTCGCCGTCACCCAGCTCCGCGGGAGCACCGGCGCGAACGTGCTCGCCTCGACCGCCAGCGCCGTCGCCAATGTCCGGATCAACCCCGGAGGCACCGTCGCCGGAGTCGTCGAGCGCATCCGCGCGGTCATCGACGACCCCGAGGTCGAGATCGAGGTGCGGGTCGCCCACGAGCCCTCCCCCGTGTCGTCGACGGGCACGCCGGGCGACGGCGGCCCGTACGACGTGCTGCACGGCGTCGTGCGCGAGGTGTTCCCGGAGGCCATCGTCGCCCCGTACGTGCAGACCGGCGGCAGCGACGCCCGCCACTTCCACGCGATCAGCGACGGCGTCTACCGGTTCATCCCCTTCGAGATCAGCCCGCAGCAGCAGCTCGGCATCCACGGCGCAGACGAGTCGATCGAGATCGACCAGTTCGAGCGCGCGATCGTCTTCTACGCGACGCTGCTCACCCGCCTCTGAGCCGGCCCCCCCTCTGAGCCGACCCGACTCCGGCTCGACGCGCGTCGGTGCACCCGGGCGCGAGAACGAGTCCGATTCTGGGAAAAGCGTTCGATGACGCGCCGATCCGTGTTGGCCCCGCGTTCACCCGGGGATGATGGACTGGCGTTCGCGGGTGCACCTCTGGATCCCGCGGAGAAGCTCCGCTAGTGTCGATGCTGAAACATCCGATTCAGCTCCCGCAGATCGTGAAACTCGAGGATCATGACCGTCCGTCAGGCCGAGTACCCCCGGCCCAACCACTTCATCCTTCACCTCAGCGACACGCACTTCATCGCCGGAGCCGGGGGCCTCTACGGCTCCGACGTCGACAGTGAGGCGCAGCTCCGCCGCCTGTTCGACGAGCTCGAGGAGTCGGGCGGCCGCCCCGAGGCGATCGTCATCACCGGCGATCTGGCCGACAAGGGCGAGCCGGAGGCGTACGCCAAGCTCCGCGCCGTCGTCGAGCCGGCCGCCGCGCGCCTCGGTGCCGAGGTCATCTGGGTGATGGGCAACCACGACGACCGCGGTGCTTTCCGCTCGGGGCTGCTCGACCAGCTGCCGACCACGCAGCCGATCGACCGCGTGCACAACGTCAACGGGCTGCGGATCATCGCGCTCGATTCGACGGTCCCCGGTGCGCACTACGGCGAGATCTCGGACGCCCAGCTCGACTGGCTCGCCGAGGAGCTCTCGAGCCCGGCGCCGCACGGGACGATCCTGGCGCTGCACCACCCGCCGGTCCCGAGCGTGCTCGACCTGTCGGTGCTCGTCGAGCTGCGCGACCAGCCCGCACTGGCCGAGGTCCTCGAGGGGTCCGACGTCCGCAGCATCATCGCCGGCCACCTGCACTACTCCTCCACCGCCACCTTCGCGGGGATCCCCGTGTCGGTCGCGTCGGCCACCTGCTACACGCAGGATCTGAACGTCCCGGTGGGCGGCACCCGCGCCCGCAACGGCGCGCAGGCCTTCAACCTCATCCACGTCTACGACGGCACGGTGCTGCACTCGGTCGTGCCGATCGGCGCCTCCACCGAGGTGTCGTACGTCTCGGCGAACGAGACCCAGCGGATCCTCGCCGACCACGGCGTCGAGATCGCGCCGGCCACAGCGGCTCCGGTCACCCGCGACGAGGCGCTCTACCCGCCGGTCGCCGAGCCGATCGGCGTCAGCGCCTAGGTCCTGCTCCTCGAGGGAACCCCGGACCGTCGAGACCGCCGCCGGCAGCGGGGCGTCCCGACGGTTCGGGGTTCCCTCGGTCGACGGCGCCCGACGCGTCAGCGCTCGGGAGGCCTGCGCGCGCGGTCCTTCGCGAACAGATGGCCCGCGAAGGCGAGGGCGGCTCCCAGCGCGAGGCCGACGCCGATGCCCGAGCCGACTCCGATGCCGGGGAAGACGAGCGCGCTCGCCACCCCGAGCAGCAGCCCGAGCACTCCCCCGCCGACGGCCCAGCCCACGGTCAGTCCTCGCGCTCCCACGGAGCCGGGATCGGGTAGTACTCCTCGAGGAACCCGATGACGGCCTTCGTGCGCGCCTCCGCCGAGATCTCGGGGAAGCTGCCGTCGTTCAAGCAGAAGAAGTCGACGCTGCGGTTCTTCAGCAGCTTCTTCATGTCCTTGAGCCCCTGGTGCATCGTCGTGTCGACGTACTTGACCGAGGCGTTCTCCTGGACGACGGCGCGCCCCGTCATCAGCGCGTAGTAGTGGTAGAGCGAGTTGGTGACCGAGACGTCGCTCGACGAGCGGAAGCGGCTCGCGGCGGTCGCGGTGAACTCCGGCTCGAACTCGGCCTCGAGCTCGGCCATCACCGTCTTGCGCAGCGGAGTCGCCGCGTGCTCGAGGTGACGGGTCGTCATGGCGCCGAACCGCTCGCGCAGGAGGCGGCGGTTGACGCGGGCGGCGTTCTCGAACCCGCTGCGCGCCGCGTTCGAGTCGCCCATGCCGATGCGCGTGGTCGCCTCGATGAACTTGGTGATGCCTCCGGGCGAGAAGAAGATCGACGGATTCACGGGACGGCCGAAGAACATGTCGTCGTTCGAGTAGAGGAAGTGCTCGGCGAGACCCGGGATGCGGTGCAGCTGGCTCTCGACCGCGTGCGAATTGTGGGTCGGCAGCACCGACAGGTCGCGGAAGTGGTCCTCGCTGCGCACCAGGGTGACGTCGGGGTGGTCCTCGAGCCATTGCGGACGGGGCGAGTCGGTGACGATGAAGATCCGGCGGACCCACGGGGCGTACATGTAGACGCTGCGCAGCGCGTACTTGAGCTCGTCGATCTGGCGGAAGCGCGCGGGAGCGTCGTCGCCCTCGCCGACGACGTAGCTGGCCATCCGCGCCGCGCGGGCGCGCTGGAACTCGAGGTCGGTGCCGTCGACCCACGAGAAGACCATGTCGACGTCGAAGCGGATGTCGCTGACGAGGGGCTCGAACATGCCCTCGAAGGTCGGCCAGGTGCGTCCGTAGAGCTCGACGTGCGCGTCGATCGCCTCGGTCACGGGCAGGCTGTTGCGCATCAGGGCGTTCTCAGCGGGCGTGATGATCTCCTCCTCGCCCACCTTCCAGAACTCCAGGCGCACGCCGCTGCGCGCGCCGTAGCGGAGTGAGCCGTTCGGCGAGACGCGCGGGCGGAAGAGCGAGAAGACGGCGGCGCGCGGATACGGGGCGATCATCCCCTCGGCGAGGAGCTGGGCGGGAGTGCCGCGCTTGTCGAGGGTCTTCACGTAGAACGGCTCGGTCGCGAAGGCGCGCGCGAGCAGCGTCGCCAGCTCGGCGCCGAGCGATCGGTCGATCGCGAGGAAGGGCGATCCGTCGTTGCCGCGGATCAGCCGGTAGGGGAACTCGGCCTCGTCCAGGACCTCGCCGAGGGCGACGAGGTCCTCCGTCCACGCCGCGCGGGGGGTCGTACTCGAGTTCACCAGTGAGAACAGGCCGGCATGGACCACGACGTCGTCGCGGTCGAAGTGGCGCGGACGCAGGAGGGGTGAGGGCAGAGCACGGACGGAAGGCATGAGTCCCATTATCCGCCGCCGGGGTTTCCCCTGTGTTACCGGCAGTTCACCTTGACAGGGAGTGCAGACGCGCCAGGGCGGCATCGCCCGCCGCACCCGCCTCGCGCGCGCGCTGCGCCTGGTCGGCGAAGACCACTCCGAGCAGGAATGCGGGCTCTCCCCGCTTCTCGGCCGAGACCGCCCAGGCGCGCACCGTCTCGCGCAGCGCGGCCGCGTCGCGCTCCTCTCCGAGGGCGTCGGCGACGCGCTCGGCGGCCGACTCGAGCGCGCGATGCCGCTTCTTCACCACCGACGGCACGACCGAGGTCCAGGCCTGCACGAGGTAGCGGAGGCGCTTGGCGGCCTTGCGGATCTCGTGCCGGGCGGTCTCCGCCTCCTCCGCGGGTGCGCTACTGGCCCGCTCGAGGCGCGCCAGCTCCTTCTCGACCGAGCGATCGAGGAGCTTCTTCGCACTCGATCCGGCCCGCTCCGTGAGCGGCGGATCGGCGAGCAGCGCGTCGATCGAGGCCAGCAGAGCGAGGTAGCGGCCGCCGCGCAGGGTCCGCGAGACGCGGGAGAGGGCCGTCGCGTGCCTCCGCTCGCCCGCATCGAAGAGGGTGTCGTAGGCGGAGGAGAGGCCCGGCGACTCGTCCGCAGCCGCATCGATAGCGGTGCGCAGGCGATCCGCGAGCACCTCCTCGTCGCGCGCCGCCCCGAGGACGGCGGCCAGCCAGCGGAGCTCGTCGCGGAGGGGGTCGGTCGAGGCGCGCTCGAGGACCGACCTCGACCCTGCGAGCACGGTGCGCAGGCGTCGCGTGAGCACGCGCATCCGGTGCAGCGCGTCGTCGGTCTCGAGGCGCACGTGCGGGTCGATCGACCGCAGGTCGCGCAGCAGGGCGCGGATCGCGGCGAGCGCCGCCTCTCCGCCGTCGCCCGGGGTGGCGGAGGACTCGTCGATAGGACCGCCGGTCGCGCGCGCGAGCTTCGAGGCGCTCGCGGCGGGTCGGGCCCCGGCCTCGAGCAGACGGGCCTCGATCGCGTCGAGCGCTGCCTCGCCCTCGGCACCGTGCACGTCGACCAGCTCGACCTCCCACTCGCGCCAGCGCCGCTCCTGCCCCGACCGCACGTCGAGCGCGATCACGAGATCGTCGGCGATCTCGGCGAGGAGGCGCCCCTCGCCGTCGGCCGCGCGGGTGATCCCGCGCACCGTCTCGAGCACCGCCAGCGGCTCGAGGCGGGCCCGCGCGACGTGGGCGAGGACGGGCTCGCGCACGGCGGCCGGCACGGTGCTCGTCGATGTCAGCGGCGCGTGGATCTCGGTGCGTCCCGCGGAGCCGGGGAGCTTCACGTGCCAGCCCTCGTCCGCTCCCCCGACACGGCGACGGAGGGTGATGCGGCCCCGAGAGAGGGCGCGGTCGGCGGTGTCGAAGTACTCGGCGCGGAGGGTCACCGGCTCCTCGCGGACGATGCTCGCGACCGCTCCCGCGCCGACGAGCTCGGGCAGCTCGGCCTCGGCGTCCACGTCGTACTTGCGCTCGACCTCGGTCTGCACGCTGCGGGAGGGGCTCGTCTTCTTCGCTGGATCGCTGGCCATGCTCCATTGTGCGCACGAGGCGGCACCGTCGAGGACTCCTCCCGCGCGCGCCGCCTAGGCTGGAGTGATGACTGCGCCCGTCCCTCCCGTCGCCCGTCGCATCCCCCTCGAACGCCGTCATCACGGCGATCTCGTGATCGATCAGTACGAGTGGCTGCGGCAGAAGGAGGACCCGGAGGTCCTCGCCCACCTCGAAGCCGAGAACGCCTACACCGACTCCGTGCTCGAGCCGCTGGCGCCGTTGCGGCAGACGATCTTCGACGAGATCCGCTCGCGCACGAAGGAGACCGACCTGTCGGTGCCGGTGCGCGAGGGCGCCTGGTGGTACTTCTCGCGCTCGTACGAGGGCCGCCAGTACGCGGTGCACTGCCGCGCCCCGATCTCGGGTTCCGACGACTGGACGCCTCCGTCGATCGCCGAGGGCGGCTCGCTCGAGGGCGAGCAGATCGTGCTCGACGGCAACGCGGAGGCGGAGGGCCACGACTTCTTCTCGCTCGGCAGCTTCGACGTGTCGAGCGACGGCCGCTACCTGCTCTTCGGCACCGACGTCGAGGGCGACGAGCGCTACACCCTCCGCATCCGCGACCTCTCGACCGGCGTCGACCTGCCCGACGTGGTCGAGGGCACGGGCGGCGGCGCGACCTTCGGCGCCGACGCGCGCTTCGTCTTCTACCCCACGGTCGACGAGTCGTGGCGTCCCGACACGGTCTGGCGCCACGAGGTGGGCACCGACTCCTCCGCCGACGTGACGGTCTTCTCGGAGCCGGACGAGCGCTACTGGATCGGCATCGGCCTCACCCGCAGCCGCCGCTACCTGGTGATCGAGATCGGCAGCAAGATCACGAGCGAGTGCCTGCTGCTCGACGCCGACGACCCGACGGGCGAGTTCCACTCCGTCTGGCCCCGCCGCGAGGGCGTGGAGTACGAGGTCGAGCACGCGGTGGTCGACGGGCGCGATCGGCTCCTGATCGTGCACAACGACGGCGCCCTCGATTTCGAGATCGTCGAGGAGCCGGCCGATCTCGGCCTGAGTCCCGAGCAGCGCGCCGAGGAGCGCCGCGTCGTCGTCCCGCACTCCGCCGGTCGCCGCATCGAGGGTGTCGACGCCTTCGCGAGCCACGTCGTCGTCTCCTACCGCTCCGAGGGCGCGACCCGCCTCGGCCTCCTGCGCGACGGCTCAGGCGAGGCGTCGCTCGAGGAGATCGTCTTCGACGAGCCGCTCTACGACGCCGGGCTCGCGGGCAACCCCGAGTGGGAGCAGCCCGCGCTCCGCCTGGCCTACACCTCGTTCGTGACGCCCGCGACGGTGCTGGCGCTCGATGTGGCGACCGGCGAGCGGACCGTCCTCAAGCAGCAGCCGGTGCTCGGCGACTACGACCCCGAGCGCTACGTGCAGCGGCGCGAGTGGGCGACGGCGGCGGACGGCACCCGCATCCCGCTGTCGCTCGTCTGGCGGCGGGACGCGGCCGACCCCGACAGCGCGCCGGCACCCCTCGTGCTCTACGGCTACGGCTCGTACGAGGCCAGCATCGACCCCGGCTTCTCGATCCCCCGGCTCTCGCTGCTCGACCGCGGAGTCGTCTTCGCGATCGCGCACGTGCGCGGGGGCGGCGAGATGGGCCGCTCCTGGTACGAGAACGGCAGGACGCTCACCAAGCGCACCACCTTCACCGACTTCGTCGACGCGGCGCACCACCTGATCGAGGCCGGGTTCACGACTCCGGAGCGGCTCGTCGCCCAGGGAGGCTCGGCGGGCGGTCTGCTGATGGGCGCGGTGGCGAACATCGCCCCGGAGTCGTTCGCCGGGATCCTCGCGCAGGTGCCGTTCGTCGACGCGCTCACCTCGATCCTCGACCCATCGCTGCCGCTGACCGTCATCGAGTGGGACGAGTGGGGCGACCCGCTGCACGACCCCGAGGTGTACGCCTACATGAAGTCGTACTCGCCCTACGAGAACGTGCGCGAGGGCGTGCGGTACCCGCGGATCCTCGCCACCACGAGTCTCAACGACACCCGGGTGCTCTACGTCGAGCCGGCGAAGTGGGTCGCGAGGCTCCGCGAGGTCGGGGCGCCGGCGCTCCTCAAGATCGAGATGACCGCCGGGCACGGCGGGGTGAGCGGACGCTACGAGCGCTGGCGCGAGGTCGCCTTCGAGTACGCGTGGACGCTCGACGTGCTCGGGCTGTCCTGAGGGCGCACCGCGGGAGTGGCGCGCTCCGGATCACCGGGGCGCGCCGCAAGCCCCAGCTGCCCGACACGCGAGCCCGTTAGGGTCGGGGTGCCGACGAAGGGGAGAGCCGACCAATGAGCGCAGGCCTATCGATCGACCGGGCCACGGCCTGGGTGGCGGAGCAGCGGTGGTACGCGAGCAAGGGGCGCAGCCCCGTTCTCGAGGTCCGCGGGGAGTGGGTGCTCCGGCGCGCGGGCGGGGACGTCGTCGTGACGCTCGTCATCGACCGCGCCGGGACCAGCCCCGTGCTGTACCAGGTGCCGGTGACCGTGCATCCGGAGCCCGTCGAGGGCCTCGAGGACGCGCTGATCTCGAGCGACGACGGCCGGTACGTCTACGACGGGCCGCGCGACCCGTTCTTCGCCGAGGCGCTGCTCGAGATGATCGCCGACGACCGCTCCTCCGACGCCGACGGCGCGCTCGGACACGCGCGTGCCGACGGCCACCGCCAGCCGGGCGCCGTGATCGGCGCGTTCGCGTCCTCGCGGATCCTGAGCGGCGAGCAGTCGAACACCTCGATCATCGTGCAGACCACCGCGGAGGACGGCTCGGCCGCCACTCCCGTGATCGTGAAGGTCTTCCGGGCGCTGCACCACGGCGACAACCCGGACGTCACCGTGCAGTCGGCCCTGAACGCGGCCGGCAGCACGCTCGTCCCCCCGGTGATCGGCAACGTCACCGGCGAGTGGGACGACAGCGGAGAGGAGTCGGGCCGCGCGTTCGGCCATCTCGCCTTCGCCCAGGAGTTCCTCCCCGGCGTCGAGGACGCCTGGCGCGTCGCTCTCGAGGCCGTGGGCACCGACTCCGACTTCACCGGCCCCGCCCGCGAGCTGGGCCTCGCGACTGCCGAGGTGCACGCCGTGCTGGCCGACGTCATGGAGACCGAGGACGCCTCGCCCGAGGTGATCGAGCGGATGATCGGCAGCATGCGCCGCCGCCTCCGGATCGCCTCGGCCGAGGTGCCCGTCATCGCCGAGGACGCGGAGGCGATCGACGCCGTCTTCCGCGCGGCCGCCGACGCGCCGTGGCCGAGACTGCAGCGGATCCACGGCGACTACCACCTGGGCCAGGTGCTGTCGGTGCCCGGCCGCGGCTGGGTGCTGCTCGACTTCGAGGGCGAGCCGCTGCGACCGATGAACGAGCGGCGGATGCCCGACATCGCCCTGCGCGACGTGGCGGGCATGCTGCGGTCGTTCGACTACGCCGCGGGCGCCTCGGAGCAGGACTCCCCCGGCACGTCCCGGTCGGCCTGGGCGGCCGCGACGCGCGCCGCGTTCCTCGAGGGCTACACGGAGCGGGCGGGAGACGCCGTCACTGCACATCGCGCCGTGCTCGACGCGTTCGAGCTCGACAAGGCCGTCTACGAGGCGATCTACGAGGCTCGCAACCGCCCGGGCTGGTTGTCCATCCCCGTCGCCGCGGTCCAGCGTCTCGCTGCGCACTCGTAGGGTTCAGAGATGAGCGAACGCGACACGACCCCCGAGCCCCTCGATCCGCTGAGCGACTTCTCCCTCCCGGGCGACGCCGATCTGCACGTGGAGGGCGACGCCTCCGGAGCCGACGGCGCCGAGATCGCCGAACCGGGAGACGACGAGGACTGACTCCCTTGCGGGGGTCGACTCCGCGGAGAGACGATGGGGCTCATGGGTGAGCTCGTCGTGCAGCAGTTCGTCTCGGCCGACGGCTTCGCCGCGAACGCCGACGGAGTGTTCGACGTCTTCGAGGGCGTCGGCACCGAGATGGCCGACTTCGAGGAGCGCAACGCGGCGCGGATGTCCGGCGTCGACGCGATCCTGCTCGGTCGCGCCACCTACGAGATGTTCGTGCAGTACTGGCCGACTCCCGCCTCCGACGCCGAGGTGATCGCGGAGGCGATCAACAGCACGCCGAAGCACGTGGTCTCGGCGACGCTGACGCAGGCGCCGTGGGGGTCGTTCGCACCCGCCAGGATCATCGGCCTCGAGGAGATCGACGCGGTCGTCGCGTCTCCGGGCGAGACCCTCGTCTGGGGCAGCCTGGCGCTGACGCGGCACCTCTTCGCGGCGGATGCCGTCGACCGGGTGCGACTGGTGGTGCTGCCCACGGCGATCGGACGCGGCGTGCCGTGGTCGCCTCCGGAGACACCGCTCGCGCTCGAGCTGCTCGACGTCGCGCACTTCGGCAACGGGATGGTCGAGACGGAGTACCGGGTCGCCCGCCGCTGAGCGCGCTCGGACCGCGGCGGGTCAGCCGCCCATCTCCGGCTCGGCCCAGGAGGCGATCTCGGACCCGGCGTCGGCGCAGTCGCCGGACAGCTCGGTGACCAGTGCGCTCCAGTCGTCGGCGACGGGGTCGTAGGTCCAGCGCCCGGCGGCGGTCTCGGCCTGCCGCAGGTGGTCGCGGATCGCGGTCACCGACGCGGTGATCGCCGGGTCGTCGGATCGGACGGTGGAGAGCTGGAAGGCCTGGCGCTCGAGGAACGATCGGTACGACTCCTCCGACACCTCGCCGCTGTCGCGGAACCACCGCATCGTCCACTCGAGGCTGAACAGCGAGGTGTAGCGGCCGCAGGCGTAGGACGCGCTCAGATCCTGCTCGCCGGCGGTGCGGTCGAGGGGCTCGGCGGTCGCCGTCACGGTGACGGTGGGAACCGGTGCCTCCGCCTCGGCCGCGGCACAGCCGGTGAGCAGCGCGACGGACGCGAGGACGGCACCTCCCCCGCGGAGTGCGGTGATCCGACGTCGTCCGGTCTGCGTGTCCCCCATGCGGCGACCCTACCGACTCCGAGGCGAGCAGCGGGATCTGGCCGCTGAGCGAGTCCTCCCGCGCGAAGGCGACGGTCTCGCGACGGCGACGTGACGCGTTCGCGTCACGGGACCCCTCCGATGGGTGACGCGGGCGGGGTGTTCGGGACTCTGGTCGGACCCGAACCGACCGACTCCGAAAGGCAGCCCGTGAACACCACCTCCTCCTCCCCCGAGCCGTCCCGCTCGCTCTCGCGTCGCACCCTGGCGACCGGCGCGGCCTGGTCGCTCCCCGTGATCGCCGTCGCCGCCTCCGCCCCGCTCGCGTCCGCCTCCCCCGGCACCGCGCCCTGCATCGACCCGGCCGACGGTGCCTGCATCGCGGACTGGAAGGGCGACCACCATTACGGCAGCGACGAGCACGACCCGGCGCGCCGCTCGTACGACTTCCCCGTGTTCGTCACCGACGCGGCCGGCACGGCCGTCGAGGACGCGACCGTGACCGTGCTCGCCTCCGGCTCGAACTCCGATGGCGACCTGCTGGGTGTCTACGCCTACCCGGCGCCCTCGAACGGCGGACCCGAGAGCTCGCCGAGCCCCGCCGCGACGCTGACCCACGGGCCCGCCGGTCGCTACCTCTTCGCGGTGAACACGCAGAACCTCTCGACGCACGAGCGCCCCGCGACGGCGACGCTGACCATCACGGCGACCACGTCGGCCGGCAGCGCGACCTCGGTCGTCACGGTGCAGTTCTCCGAGACGGACTGACCGCTCGAGCGCGGCGGTGCGATCTGCAGGCGGTGGGGCGAGAACGCCGCCGATCAGGCGGCAGGATCGACCGGATCCGCGGGATCGCCTGCAGACCGCACGCCGCGCTCCCCACCACCGCACGACGCCGGCTCAGTCGCCGCCGGAGCGGACCGTCCTCGGGGTCGCCCCGAGCTGCGCCTTCATCGCCCCGCGCAGGTGACGCGTCGAAGTGAACCCCGACCGGTTCGCGGCCTCCCTGATCGACACGCTGCCGCGTCGACCCTCCCGCAGCAGCTCGTGCGCGAGACGCAGGCGCTCCACCCGGAGCTCGCCCGCCAGCGACGAGCCGACGAGCCGGAAGTCGCGCTGGAGGGTCCGCACCGAGACACCGAGCTCCGCGGCGACCGAGGCCGGGGTCGTTCCCGGATCGGAGGCGGTCGTCTCGAGGACGCGCCGGGCGCGCTCGACGCGCGACGCCTCCTGAGGACGCTGCGGACCCCGCCCGTTCTGCAGCAGCAGGACCGCGAGCACCTGCAGCACGGAGTCGGCCGTCGCGTCCTCGGTGCCGTCCGGCTCGGGCGTGTTCAGCAGCGCGGTGAAGAACGCCCGGAGCGGCGTGATCAGGTGCGACGCGAGCGGGACGCCCTCGTCGAGGGAGTCGACCGCGACTCCGAGCGGTCGCAGACTGTCGATCGAGACGGTGACCTGCAGCGAGTCGACCGGCATGCTCGCGTGGTGCTCGGCCAGCGGCCCGCGGACGAACGCGGCCTGGCCGGCCCTCAGCCCGTGGCGGCTCCCGGTGAAGGTCAGCTCGCCGTCGAGCAGGAAGAGCACGGTGACGACCTCCTGCCGAGCGGAGTCGCTCACCGTCACCGGCGACTGGCGCACCCTGACCAGGGCGACGTCCCGGGTGATCCGGCGGCCCCGGCCCAGCAGGTAGTGGGGCCCGCCGCCCGCGAAGACGACGCTCGCCGGGAGGTCGTCGACCGAGCCCGGGCCGAGATGGGTCCATTCGATGGGCGCGTGCACACGTGCTCTTCCGATCACGGACCGCTGCGACCCCTCGGGGCGGTCCTCCGGCGGTACTCGAGCTGCGGCGGAGGTGCGTGCATCACCTCGCCCGGGGTCAGGGGGACGGGGTGGACCGGCAGTGAGCGACGTCAGTCCGAGCGTAGGAGTGACCCTCGAACGGGAGTAATCGACACGAGAGGCTTGCGCTCCGCAGTGGGATCGTGACCCTAGAGCCAGCCCCACTTCTTGAACAGCCGGTGCAGGACGACGCTCGAGGCGAGCATCGCACCGAGCGCCGCGGGGTAGCCCCAGGCGAGGTGCAGCTCGGGCATGGCGTCGAAGTTCATGCCGTACACGCTCGAGATCATGGTGGGCGCGAAGAAGATGGCGGCCCACGCCGAGATGCGCTTGACCTCGTCGTTCTGCTGGTTGCCCGCCTCCGCCAGCTTCTTCATGTCCTCGTTCTGGCGCTGCGCGACGAGAGTCGCGTTCACGGCGAGGATCTCGCGCAGCGTCGTGCGGAAGCCGTCGACCCGCTCGTTCACTACCGCGACGTGGTCGGCGACGTCGCGGATGTAGCGGCGCAGCTCGACGTCGGACTGGAAGACCTCGAAGTCGGTGACCAGGCGGCCGAGCATGCCGACGAGCGGCGAGACCGCCCGCTGGAAGTCGAGGACCTCCTGGCTGAGCTCGTAGATGCGCCGCGACACGGCGGGGTCTCCCTCGAAGACCTGCGCCTCGATCTCGTCGATGTCGTTCTCGAGGCCGGCGACGACGGGCGAGTACTGATCGACCACGGCGTCGAGGATCGCGTAGAGCACGGCGACGGGGCCGACGCGCAGCAGCGCGGGGTCGGCCTCCATCCGCCGGCGCACGAGCGAGAGGTCGGGCTTCTCGGAGTGGCGCACCGTCACCACGAAGTTCGGCCCGACGAACAGGTGCAGCTCGCCGAAGTCGACCTCCTCGCGCTGGTCGGAGTAGCTGGCCGCGCGGAGCACGACGAACATGTCGTCGCCGTAGCGCTCGAGCTTGGGGCGCTGGTGGGCGCTGATCGCGTCCTCGATGGCCAGAGGGTGCATCGAGAACTCGTCCTCGAGCGAGGAGAGCTCCGCCTCCGTCGGCCGGTAGAGGCCGATCCACGCCATCGCGTCGGGGAGCTTCTGGAGGGCGGCGAGCGCCTCCGGGATGCTGTGCGGCGAGACGATCCGGCGGCCGTCCTGGTAGATCGCGTTGTCGACGGTGCTCGTCCGCACGGGCTCCTCGGGCGGGCGGATCCGCTCGATCGGACTGGTGTCCTCCGCCACCGCGCGCGTGCGCGAGCCGAGTCCCAGGATCGTGGAGGGGACGCGGGGCAGTCTCATCCCGTGCTCCTCTCGTCGTGGCCGACGACCTATTGTGCACCCGCCGGTGAACGAGAGGTGTCCGAGCGCGCGGCCGGTGTCGGAGGTGCTCAGTAGCCTGGACCGGCACGACGGCAACCCTCGCGAAAGGACGGATGTGAAGCTCCTGCACACCTCCGACTGGCACATCGGGCGCACGTTCTTCGGCCACTCCAGCGTCGCGGCGCTCGGCACGGTCCTCGACGCGCTCGTCGAGACGGTTCGGGCGGAGGCGGTCGACGCCGTCCTCGTCGCCGGTGACGTCTTCGACTCGGCGGTGCCCGCGGCCGAGCACTACACCCTGCTCACCCGCACGCTCGAGGCGATCCGCGGGGCGGGTGCCGAGGTCGTGCTGACCAGCGGCAACCACGACTCGCCCGCGCGACTGGGCTTCCAGGCGGGGCTGCTGCGCACCTCCGGCGTGCACGTGCTCACCGACCCCGAGCGCTACACCGAGCCCGTCGTGCTGCGGGGCGCCGACGGGGTCGAGGCGGGCGTCTACGGCATTCCCTACCTCGAGCCCGCCCTCTACCGGCACCGGCACCCGGAGGAGTCGCTGCGCCGCCACGAGGAGGTCCTGTCGTTCGCGATGCGCCGGGTGCGCGAGCACGCCGAGTCCGCAGGCAGGCCGTGGGTGGTGCTCTCGCACTGCTTCGCGGTCGGGGCGCCGACGGCGACGGTCGAGCGCGACATCACCGCGGGCGGCATCGACTACGTCTCGGTCGACCACTTCGCAGCGGCCGACTACGCCGCGCTCGGGCACATCCACGGGCGGGCGACGCTGCTGCCGAACGTCCGCTACTCCGGGGCCCCGCTGCACTACTCGTTCGGCGAGGCGTCGAAGCCCCGCGGCGGATGGCTGGTCGAGCTGGACTCCTCCGGTCTGCGCGAGGTCACCTGGTCGCCGCTGCCCGTGCCGCGGCGCCTGAGCGTGATCGAGGGGCCGCTCGCGACGCTGCTGAGCGACCCGTCGCTCGGCGAGTACGAGGGCGACTGGGTGTCGGCCGTGCTCACCGACGAGGTGCGCCCGCTCGACGCGATGACGCGGCTGCAGTCGCGGTTCCCCGGCTGCGCGACGCTGGAGCACCGTCCGCCGCACGCGGCCGCCGAGCGGCGCGAGTACGCCGAGCGGGTGCGGGGGCGCAGCGACGTCGAGATCGTCGACGACTTCCTCGCCCACGTGCGCGGCGGGCACGGGGCGACGGAGCTCGAGCGCGCCCTGGTGCTCGACGCCCTCGCCGCGGTCGACGCCGAGGCGATGCGGTGAGGATCCGCCGACTCGCCTTCGCGGGCCTCGGCCCCTTCCGCTCCGAGCAGTGCATCGACTTCGACGCGCTCGAGGACGTCGGGATCTATCTGATCGCGGGCCGCACCGGAGCGGGCAAGTCGACGATCCTCGACGCGATCAGCTTCGCGCTCTACGGGTCGGTCCCCCGCTTCGACGGCACGGCGACGCGACTCCGGAGCGATCACAGCGCCCCCGAGGACGAGACGTTCGCCGAGCTCGACTTCGAGGCCGCCGGCCGGCTGTACCGCATCCGCCGCTCCCCCGAGTACGAGCGCCCCGCCAAGCGCGGAGGCGGCACGACGCGGCAGTCGGCGAAGGTCGCGCTGCTCGAGAGCATCGACGGCGAGTGGACGGGGCTGTCCTCGAGCGCGCGCGAGACCGGAGCCGACATCGGCCGCATCGTCGGCCTGACGAAGGACCAGTTCCTGCAGGTGATCCTGCTCGCGCAGAACCGCTTCCACGAGTTCCTGCTCGCGAAGAACGACGATCGGCAGCGGCTGCTGCGCACGCTGTTCGCGACCGAGCGCTACGAGCTGCTGCGCAGGCGGCTGATCGAGCAGCGGCAGCAGAGCGGAGCCGCGCTCGAGGAGGAGCGGGCGGCGGTGGACGCCCTCGCCGACGAGGCCCGCCGGATCGCCGGAGCGGACGAGTCGGGAGTCGTCGACAGCGCCTGGTTCTCGGGGCTCGTCGGGCGGCTCGAGCCGCTGGTCGCCGTCGCGCGCACCGAGGTGGCCGAGTCGGACGCGGCCGATCTCGAGGCGCGCGCGACGCTCGACTCCGCGCGCACCCTCCGCCGCTCCCAGGAGCGGCGATCGCGAGCCCTGCGCGAGGCCGAGGAGCTCGCCGTCGCCGAGCCGGCCGCCGTCGAGCACCGCGGACGACTCGAGCGCGCGCGCCGGGCCGACGGCGTGCTGCCGGTGCTGCGGAGCGCCCGGACGGCGCGCGCGGCCGCCGAGACCGCGTCCGTCGCCCGCGGGGAGGCGGCCGAGAGGTTCCGCGAGGTGCTCGGTCGGGAGCCCGGCCGCGCCGAGGCGGCGGAGGCGATCGAGAGGCTCACCGCGCAGCTCGGCGCCCTGGCCGAGGCCCTGGCCGACGAGCGCCGCCTCCCCGAGGCGACCCGGGCCGTCGAGAAGGCGCAGCACGTCCTCGCCTCGGCGAGCGGCGCCCTCGACGTCGTCGAGCGCGAGGCGCGCGAGCTGCCGGCGCGCGCCGCGGCGCTCGAGGCCGAGGAGGCGGCCCTCGCGGCCGACGCCGCCGCCGTCGAGAGCCGCGTCGACGAGCTCGACGCACTCGATCGCCGGGTCGCGCTGCTCGTCGAGCGGGCGGCCGCCGCGAGTGCTCTCGACGCGCTGCGCGCCGCACACGCCCGCGCCGTCGGCCGGCACGGCGAGCGCGCCGCCGAGCACGCCCGCCTCGTCGCGCAGCGCTTCGCGGGCTTCGCCGGCGAGCTCGCGGCCGCCCTGCACGACGACGAGCCCTGCCCCGTCTGCGGATCGACCGAGCACCCGGCACCGGCGAGCCACGGCGACCTCGCTCCGGTCAGCGCAGACGATCTCGATCGGGCGCGCCTCGAGGTCGAGCGGGCCGCCTCCGCGATGGACGCCGCTCGGGCCGACGAGACCGCGGCGACCCTCGCGTGGTCCGCGCTCGACGAGCGGGCGGGCCGCGAGAGCGCCGACGAGCTCGACGCCGCCCGGTCCGACGCCCGCCGCAGGCTCGACGCCGCGCGCACGGCCGCCGCACGCTGCGAGGTCCTGAGGCGCGACCGCGCCGCCGTGCGAGCCCGCGCCGACGAGCTGACCGGCCTCGTCGACGCGGCCCGCGACGAGCGCGACCGCAGCGCGAGCGGGGCGACCGCCGCCGAGGAGTCGCTGCGGATCCTCCGCGAGCGGATCGACGCCCAGCGGGGCAGCTTCGCCAGCATCGCCGAGAGGGTGGCCGGGCTCCGCGAGGAGCGACGGGTCGCCGAGAGCCTCGTCGAGGCGGACGAACTCGCCTCCTCCCGGTCCGACGCGGCCGCGGCGGCCGAGGCGCACCTCGCCGAGGTCCTCGAGGAGCGGGGATTCCCGACGGCCGGGACCGCCGAGGCGGCCGCCCTCGCGAGCGGCGAGCGAGCCCGTGCCGAGGCCGTCGTCGCCGAGCACGAGCGGCGCAGGTCGGCCGTCGACTCGGTGCTCGCCGAGTCCGAGCTGCAGGCGCTGCCCGCCGTCCCCGTCGACGTCGCCGCGGCCGAGGAGGCGGCGAGCACCGCCTCCGCCCGCCGCGACGACGCCCGGCAGACCCTGTCGCTCCTCGAGGATCGCGCCAGCCGCCTCACCGACCTGGCGGCGCGGGCCGCGACGCGTCTCGCGGCGCTCGACGACCGCCTCCGCCGCTACGACGAGCTGCGCGCCCTCGCCGACACGATCGACGGCCACGGCCAGAACTCGCGGCGGATGGACCTCGAGGCGTTCGCCCTCGCGGGCCGCCTCGAGGAGATCGTGGCCGCCGCGAACCTGCGGCTGAACGCGATGACCAGCGGCCGGTACGCCCTCGCGCACGACGACTCCCTCGCCTACCGCGGCGCCGCCTCCGGCCTCGGGATCGACGTGCTCGACGCGTTCACCGGCGCCCGCCGGCAGCCGGCGTCGCTCTCGGGCGGCGAGACGTTCCTCGCCTCGCTCGCCCTGGCGCTGGGCCTCGCCGACGTCGTGACGATGCAGTCGGGCGGCATCTCGCTCGAGACCATGTTCATCGACGAGGGCTTCGGATCGCTCGACGCCGAGACCCTCGAGACGGCCCTCGGAACGCTGGACTCCCTGCGCTCGGGCGGCCGGACCATCGGCCTGATCAGCCACGTCGACGCCATGCGCGAGCGCCTCCCGACCGGCCTGCGCGTCGTCGTGACCGACCGCGGCGACAGCACCATCCTCACCGCCTGACGCCCCGGCACCGAGGGAGACCCGGACCGTCGAGGGAGCCGGCGCGCGCGGGCGGCCTCGACGGTCCGGGGCTCCCTCGCGAGCCGCAGCCCGCTGCTAGGGTCGTGCGCAGTGACACGGGGTGCCCCCTCCAGGGCTGAGATGAGACCCGTCGAACCTGATCTAGTTCGTACTAGCGAAGGGATGTCGCGAATGAGCATTCGCACGCCGCCCCACCCGACCCTCCACGACCGGGCGACCGCCGTCGGCCGCGATCTCGACGCCCTCCGACAGCGCCCGCCGCTCGTGCAGTGCATCACGAACGCCGTCGTCACCGGCTTCACCGCCAACAGCCTGCTCGCCCTCGGCGCGAGCCCGGCGATGTGCGATCTGCCGGGCGAGGCCGGCGTCTTCGCCGAGATCGCCTCCGCGGTCCTCGTCAACCTCGGCACCCCGGGCGCCGAGCAGCGCGACGGTGCCCGGGAGGCGGTGGCGGCCGCCCAGCGCACCGGGACCCCGTGGCTGCTCGACCCTGTCGCCGTCGGACCGCTGCCCGTCCGCACCGCCTTCGCCTCCGAGCTGCTCGAGGCGCGGCCGTCGATCATCCGGGGGAACGCCTCCGAGATCCTCGCTCTCGCCGGACTCGGTGCCGGCGGCCGCGGTGTCGACGCGGTCGACGGAGCCGAGGACGCGCTCGACGCCGCGATCGCCCTCGCCCTCCGCACCGGCGGCGCCGTCGCCGTCTCGGGGGCGACCGATGTCGTCACCGACGGCGCGACCGTGGTCCGCATCAGCGGCGGCCACCCCCTGCTCACCCGGGTGACCGGTGGCGGCTGCGCCCTCGGCGCCGTGATGGCCGCGTTCCTGGGCGCCGGAGCCGCTCCGCTCGACGCCGCCGTCGCCGCCTCCGTGGTCTGGGGACTCGCCGCCGAGCGCGCCGCCGCGACGACCGCCGGCCCGGGGTCGTTCGCCGTCGCGCTCCTCGACGAGCTCGCCGCGCTCGGCGCCGAGGACGCCGCGAACGGGGCACGACTCGCATGAGCGCCCTCGACCTCTCGCTCTACCTCGTGACCGACACCCGCCAGTGCGGCGCGAGGGGCGTCCCCGCGGTCGTCGCGCAGGCCGTGGCCGGCGGAGTCACCACGGTCCAGGTCCGCGACCACGGCGCCTCCGCCGCCGAGCTGGTCTCCCTCGTCGTCGCCGTCGCCGCGGTGCTCGACGAGCGCACCACGCTGATCGTCGACGACCGCGTCGACGTCGTCCTCGCCGCCCGGCACGCCGGAGCACGGGTCGACGGAGTGCACGTCGGCCAGTCCGACCTGCCGGCCGCGGCCGCCCGCTCGATCCTCGGCCTCGACGCCGTCATCGGCCTCACCGCCGACACCCCCGCCCATCTCGAGGCCGCGCACGCCCTCCCACCCGGCACCGTCGACTACCTCGGCGTCGGCGTGATCCGCCCGACCGCGACCAAGGCCGACCACCCGGCGCCGCTCGGTCTCGAGGGCTTCGCCGCCTTCGCCGCGGCGAGCCGCTACCCCTGCGTCGCGATCGGCGGAGTCGCGCTGAGCGACGCCGCTCCCCTGCGCCATCGCGGCGCGGCCGGCCTTGCCGTCGTCTCGGCGATCTGCACGGCCGAGGATCCCGCGGTGGCCGCCCGCGCCTTCCGCGAGGAGTGGGACCGATGATCCCCCGCGTGCTGAGCATCGCGGGCACCGACCCCACGGGCGGCGCCGGCATCCAGGCCGACCTCAAGTCGATCGGCGCGCTCGGCGGCTACGGCATGGCCGTCGTCACCGCGCTCGTCGCGCAGAACACCCACGGCGTCCGCTCGGTGCACCTGCCCCCGGCCGTCTTCCTCCGCGAGCAGCTCGACGCGGTCAGCGACGACGTGCGGATCGACGCCGTGAAGATCGGGATGATCGCGACCGCCGAGCTCGGCGCGGTCATCGCCGACTGGCTCGACACCGTCGGCCCGCCGCTCGTCGTCGTCGACCCGGTGATGGTGGCGACGAGCGGGCACCGGCTGCTCGACGAGGAGGCGGAGGACGCCGTTCGCGCGCTCGTCCGCCGCGCCGACCTGGTGACCCCGAACCTGCCCGAGCTCGCCGTCCTCCTGGGCGAGCCGACCGCGACCCAGTGGCCGGAGGCGATCGCCCAGGCCTCGCGTCTCGCCGCCTCCCTCGGCACCACCGTGCTGGTCAAGGGCGGCCACCTCGCCGGCGCGGCCGCTCCGGATGCGCTCGTGTCGCCCGCAGGCGAGGTGCGGGAGGTGCCGGGTGAGCGCGTCGAGACCGCGAACACCCACGGCACGGGCTGCTCCCTCTCCTCCGCGATGGCGACTCTGCTCGCCGGAGGAGCAAGGAACGCCGCCGACGCGCTCGTCGAGGCGAAGGAGTGGCTCACCGGCGCCCTCCGCGGAGCCGATGCGCTCGACGTCGGCTCGGGCAACGGACCCATCGACCACTTCCACCGCCTCCGCACGCCCCCGTTCTGCGCGGCCGTCTGGGACGAGACCCGGGAGCTCCGCCGGGAGATCGACGCGCTGCCCTTCGTCCGCGCGCTGGGTGACGGCACTCTGTCGCGCGGCGACTTCGAGTGGTACCTCGAGCAGGACGCCCTCTACCTCACCGAGTACGCGCGGGTGCTCGCGCTCGCCGCGCAGCGCGCGCCCACCACCGCCGAGCAGGTCTTCTGGGCCGAGTCCTCGGCCTCGGCCCTCGCGGCGGAGGCGCAGCTGCACCGGGACCGCCTCGGCGACCGCAGCGCCGTCGCCTCCGAGACCACCCGCGGCTACATCGACCACCTGCTGGCCGTCGGCTCGCGCGGCGGCTACGGCGAGCTGGTCGCCGCCCTGCTGCCCTGCTTCCAGCTCTACGCCGATGTCGGCGAGCGCCTCGCGGCGGCGTCCCGGCCGGGCCACCCGTACGAGGACTGGCTCGCGACCTACTCCGACCCGGCGTTCGCCGCGGCGACCGAGCGGGCGATCGCGATCACGGAGGCGGCGGCGCACCGGGCGTCGCCCCCTGAGCGAGCCGCGATGCGCGAGGCCTTCGCGCGCTCCAGCCGCTTCGAGCGCGACTTCTTCGCCGCGCCCAGCGAACGCTGAGCCGCGTCAGCCGATGGCCTCCCGCAGCACGTGCATGAGCGCGTCGAGCTGCACCGTGTCGGCCGAGGTCGTCTCGGCGTCCGCTCCGTCGAGCGCGCGGGCGGCGAGACCCGCCTTGGCATCGATGAGCTCGGCGATCTTCGCGTCGATCGTGTGGGCCGCGATGATGCGCCAGGCGGTGACGGGCTCCTCCTGGCCGATGCGGTGCACGCGGTCGATGGCCTGGGTCTGCTCCGCGGAGGTCCAGGACAGCTCGGCGAGGACGACGTTGGAGGAGGCCTGCAGGTTGACCCCCACGCCCGCCGCGGTCAGCGAGCAGACCGCGACCGAGACGTCCGGATCCTCGTTGAACGCGTCGATCTGCGCCTGCCGGAAGGTCGCGGTCTGGTCGCCGCGGATCGAGACGGAGGAGAGCTCGCGCTTCTCGAAGGTGTCCTCGGCCTGGTCCATCACGTCGACGTGCTTCGCGAAGAACACGACCTTTCCGACCGAGCGCGCCAGCTGCGAGGCGTAGTCGGCGGCCAGCGCCGCCTTCGCCTGGCCGATGCGGCGCACCATCGTGAAGACGTTCTCGCCGGTCTTGGCCGACTTCGACTCCTCGAGCTCGCTCTGCGCGACGATCCGGATGAACCGCTCCTGCTCGGTGTCGTCGAGGTCGTGCGTGATCGAGGCGGTGACCGCCTTGAAGCGCTGCAGCATCCGGGCGCCGAGCTCGCGCTCCGCCTTCTGGATCGAGCGCCCGAGGTCGTCGTCTAGCTCGACGGGCAGGTCGACGATCCGCTTCGAGGGCAGGTCGGCGGCGACGTCGATCTTCTTGCGGCGGACGATGCCGAGATCGATGACCGCCTCGCGCGCCTCCGGGTAGAAGGCCGTGTCGGCCGGGGTGAGCCCGGTCTCCTCGAGCTGGCGCATCAGGTCGGGCCCGGGCTTGGTCTCGTCGATCCAGCCGAGGAAGCGCCAGATCGCGCGGAAGTCGTCGACGTCGTTGATGAGCGGGGTACCCGTGAGGGCGATCATCAGCGGGTCGTGACCGGGGGTGGTCTCCCTGATCTTCGCCGCGAGTGCCAGCACGCTCTGCGAGCGCTGCGAGCGGAGGTTCTTGATGAAGTGCGCCTCGTCGACGACCATGCCGCGGAAGCCGAGGCTGCCCAGCCAGCCGCTGTGCCGGTCGAGGATGTCGTAGTTGACGATCACGACGTCGGCGAACGCGTCGAGGGTGGTGCCGTCGCCGTGGATGACGGTCGCGCGACGCTGCGGAGTCCAGTGCTCGACCTCGCGCGCCCAGTTCATCTTCACGACGTTCGGCACGACGGCGAGCAGCGGGTACGACCCGGTGACCGAGGCGGCGAGGAGGCTCTGCGCCGTCTTGCCGAGGCCCGGCTCGTCGGCGAGGAGGAAGCTGCGGTGCCCCTCCCGCGCGCTCTCGATGAAGCGCGCCTGGTGCGGCATCAGCTCGCGTCCGCGCGGGGTCACGCGGTCGATGGCGGGGGGCTCGGGCAGCTCCATGCTGGCCGCGCGTCCGCCGGCGCCGTACTCGAAGGCCTTGAAGAGCGGACCGAGCAGCTCCCAGTCGTCGAGGCGTCGGCGGGGTGCCGGAGCGGGCGCCGCGATCGAGAAGTCCGGCGGCAGGAACGGGTTGGCGAGCTGGCGGGCGCGCACCGACGGCGGCACGACCTGGTTGACCGGCACCTCGGGCTTGGGCTCGGGCTCGGTGACGATGAGCAGCTCGTCCGGGCTCAGCTCGGCACCGGCTTCGAGGAGCCAGTCGCGGCGCAGCTTCTTCGCGGCCGCGGTGATGCCGGCCTCGGACTCGAGGAGCGCGATGAGGCTCGTGTCGCGCGCGGCGGTCTTCGCGAGGATCGTCGCGATGCCGTCGAGGCGCTTCATCTCTTCTGCGCGCTGCGAGTCGCTGAGCTCGGTGTCGACCTTGACCCGCTTGCGCTCCTCGCGCATCAGCAGGGCGATGACGAGGAACTTGGTCCGGTTGGTCGGCCCGACCTTCCCGGTCTGCGCCTTCGCCTCCACCTCGCGGACGCGACGCGCGAGGATCGGGATGATCCCCGAGTTGTCCACTCCGCGCGAGCGCGAGCGGGGTCGGCTCCCGGCGGCGTTCGTGGTTCGACGCGTCTGACCGGACTGACGCTGGCCGCTGCGAGCCATGCTCCTCCTCCACGTGTGACGGGGCGGAGGAGGGATTCCCGCGCTCTGCCGTCGCAGTGCACTCGCCACGCTGCTCGCGAGGAGCGACGGGCATCGATGCGCCAGCTGGCCGTCGGGAGCTCCGAGCAACGGGTCTGAGACCCGGTCGCAGCATCCCCGGACGTGCGGACGCAGCCCGAGTCTACTCCTCGGCGTCTACTCCTCGGTGCTTACTCCTCGGGGCGGCGGGACACGGTCAGTCCGCGACGGGCACCTTGATGAGCAGGCCGGCCGCGACGACGACACCCACGGCGGCGAGCTGGAGCGAGGACCAGACCGCGTCGGGGAACGAGAAAGGCAGCACCGGGTTCCACAGCACGACGGTCGGCACCAGTCCGATGAGCCAGAGGTACGCCTTCGCCTGGATCGCGAACCAGCCGATCACGGCCGCGAGGATCGCGACCGGGTAGCGGACGAAGTCGTAGGCGTCGCCCCCGACCAGGGCGAGACCGGCGAGCAGGATGATCGCGGCCAGGATGCCCGGCGCGAGCGCCATCTTCGCGATCCCGCGGGAGGGATAGCGGTCGGAGGCTCCGGAGCCGGCTCTCTGCGCATTCACCCTCCGATGGTACGGGCGATACCCCCGCCCCGTATCCGTGAGCGGCGTAGGCTGACCGCGTGATCGAGGACCTCAAGAAACGCTCCCTGCACCGAGCGCGCATCCTGGGGGGCCAGATGCGCGGTCTCGAGAAGATGATCGAGAACGAGGACTACTGCGTCGACATCGTCACGCAGTCCCTCGCGATCCAGAAGTCGCTCGGCTCGCTGAACAAGCTGATCGTCGAGAACCACCTCCGCACGCACATCACCGCGATGTTCGAGGAGGGCGGCGACGCTCGCGAGGCCGCCATCGCTGAGCTCGTGAAGATCTTCGAGCTCTCCAACAACCGGTCGTGACCGTGACCGTCCTGACCGCCGTGAGAGGCGACATCACCCGCGAGCACGTCGATGTGATCGTCAACGCCGCGAACTCGTCTCTGCTCGGCGGAGGCGGTGTCGACGGCGCGATCCACCGCGCGGGCGGTCCCGAGATCCTCGCCGAGTGCCGCCGGCTCCGCGAGACCGATCTGCCGGGCGGCCTGCCCGCCGGCTCCGCCGTCGCGACCACCGCCGGGAGGCTGCCCGCCCGCTGGGTGGTGCACACCGTGGGTCCGGTCTTCTCCGCCCGGGAGGATCGCAGTGCCGTCCTCGCGTCGGCGTACACGGAGTCGATCCGCGCCGCCCGCGCACTCGGCGCTCGCACGGTCGCGTTCCCCGCGATCTCGGCCGGCGTCTACGGCTGGCCGATGGACGACGCGGCGCGGGTGGCCGTCAGGTCGGTGCGCGCCGCCACGGTCGACGGCGCGCTCGACGAGGTCCGCTTCGTCCTGTTCTCGGACGATGCGCTGGCGGCCTTCACCGCCGCGCTCAGCTCGTAGTCGTCCCGCTCGCGCCGCCGCTCTCGGAGTCGGTGCCGCCCGGGAACTGCGACCCGGGGCCGCCCTGTCCGAACCCGCCCTCGGGCGTCTCCCCGCGCTGCGAGGGATCGAATCCGGCCACGGAGGAGGAGCCGACGGCGTTCCCCACTCCGTAGCCGACTCCGAACCCGCCGCCGAGCAGGACCAGCCCTGCGAGCACGGCGGCGAGGATCAGACCCGACCGGCGTCGCCACGAGGGCCTGGGGCGGGGTGCTGAAGCGGGGGAACCGCCGTCCGACACCTCCGCCGCGGAGGGCGGTGCCCACTCCGTCCGCCCTGTCGCGGTCTCGCGCCGCTCGTTCTCGATCGTGTCGCCGCCGTTGCCCATGTCGCCCTCTCCTCCTCCGCCCCGAGCGGGGCGCGGATTCGAGAGTCGACCCGAACGCTAGGGATGCACCCAGCGAATCTGATCAGCAGGCCAAGAGATCACGCGGAAGTCGCGGGTCACGCCGTCTTGGGCCGCGCGAACTCGTCGAACGGCAGGGTGATCGGCCGGGTCCGCGGCGGCATCCGCAGCACGGCGCCGAGCGCGGGGCCGAGCGCGTCGCGCCAGGCCTGGTAGCCGTCCTCCGTGAGGTGCAGGCCGTCCTCCGAGTACTGCGGCAGGATCCCGCCGTCCTCGCCGGCGAGCACCGGCCAGAGGTCGAGGTAGCCCGCGTGCGCCGTGGGCGCGAACTGCCAGAGGTGCCGGTTGATCTCGCGGATCTGCGGCGCGAACTCGTGCCCGCGCGGCAGCACCGAGATGACCAGCAGGCGCACGTCGGGCAGGTCGCGCCGGAACGTCGCCACGATCGTCTCGATGTTCCTGACGATGTGCTCGGTCGTGCGGTGCCAGGCGAGGTCGTTGGTGCCCACGAGCACCACGACCGTGTCGGGCGCCTGCTCGACGAGCTCGGGGAGCCGCGCGACGACATCGGCCGTCGTCGCTCCTCCGACCCCCTCGTCGACGACCGTCGAGGCCGACAGCCACTCGGCCCAGGAGCCGCCCTGGATGATGCTGTCCCCGACGAAGAGGACCTTGCCCAGCTGGAGATCGCGCCCCGCGTCCGTGTCCGACCGTTCGCTCATCGTGCTCCTCTCGGTAGCGTCCGGGCCGGCGTCGCCGCCCACGGACCCTCCCATTGTCACCGCTGGAGGGTGAGACCGCCAGGCGAGCGCTCATCGGCGCTGTCCTTCAGGCCCGCGGCGGTCGCCGTGATGCGGTTCGCCATGCCGTTGAAGATCACGCCGTGGAAGGGCAGGACGGCGAACCAGTACAGCCTCCCCGCGAGTCCCTGCGGGAAGAACACGGCCCGCTGGGTGTAGATCGAGCCGCCTCCCTCGGCGGGCTCGGCGCGCATCTCGAGCCACGCGCCTCCCGGCACCTTCATCTCGGCGCGCAGACGCAGGAGGGTCGGACGCTCGATGGCCTCGACCCGCCAGAAGTCCAGGGCGTCGCCGGCGTGCAGCCGCTCGGAGTCGCGGCGCCCGCGCTGCAGGCCCACTCCCCCGACGAGCTTGTCCATCCAGCCCCTGATCGCCCAGGCGAGCGGGAACGAGTACCAGCCGTTGGTGCCGCCGATGCCCTCGATGACCCGCCAGAGCTTCGCGGCATCGGCGTCCGTCCGGCGCACCTTGTTGTCGACGTAGACCGTGTGGCCCGCCCACTCGGGGTCGCTGGGCAGCGGATCGCTGGGCGCGCCGACGACCTCGGAGTTCTGCCAGCTCGTCTCGACCTCGCCCGTCTGCATCTTGCCGAGCGCGAGCCGCACCGAGCGGCGGTAGCCCGTGAGCCCGCCCTCGGGATCGGGGATCAGGTCGCGGATGTCCTGCTCCCGCACGATGCAGTCGTACTGCAGCGAGGCGATGATCGGCACCGCGAGCGAGCGCGGAATCGGCGTCACGAGATTGACCCACTGCGAGGCCAGCCACGGCGTGAAGACGGGCAGCGAGGCGATCGGCCGCTGCGGCAGACCCGCCTCGACCGCGTAGCCGTTCATCATCTGCCCGTAGCGGAGGACGTCGGGGCCGCCGATGTCGAAGGTGCGGTTGAGCGTGCGGTCCTCGAGGGAGGCGGAGCGGATCAGGTAGTGCAGGACGTCGCGCACCGCGATCGGCTGGATGAAGTTGCGCACCCACTGCGGGGCGGGCATGTACGGGAGGATGTCGGTCAGGTGGCGCACCATCTCGAACGACGTGGATCCCGAGCCGATGATGACTCCGGCCTGCAGGGCGATCGTGGGCACTCCCGACGCCATCAGGATCCGGCCGACCTCCGCGCGGGAGCGCAGGTGCTTCGACAGCTCCTCGCCGTCGGGGTGCAGCCCGCCGAGGTAGACGATGCGCTCGATCCCCGCCGCGAGGGCGGCCTCGGCGACGTTCGTCGCAGCACGGCTCTCGACCTCCTCGAAGTGCGCGTGGTCGGCGCCCGAGCCCATCGAGTGCACGAGGTAGTAGAGGACGTCGACGCCCTCGAACGCCGCGGCCAGCGACTCCGGATCGGCGAGATCGCCCTGAGCGACCTCGACCTCCTCCGCCCACGGGACGTCGGCGAGACGGCGGGGGTCGCGCACGAGGACACGCACGCGGAAGCCGGCCTCGAGCAGCCGCGGGGTGAGGCGTCCCCCGATGTAGCCGGTGGCGCCGGTGACGAGCGCGAGAGGGCGCGACGGGGCCGGGGAGGATTCGCTCATGCGAACCACGCTACGCCGCACCTCCGACAGCCTCGCGGCCTGGTGCGGGGCGCCGACCGCTGCTATGCGAGCCGGTCAGGCGATGCCGAGCACGGTGCGCACGCGGGTCACGTCGTCGTTCATCTGGCGGATGAGCGGCTCGATCCCCTCGTAGGCGACCTGGCCGCGGATGCGGGAGACGAACGCCACATCGACCACGAGATCGTAGAGATCGAGCGTCTCGTCGAGCACGAAGGCCTCGACCTGCTTGGGCGGCACGCCGACGAAGGTCGGGTTGCTGCCCACCGAGATCGCGGCCGGGTAGGTGCGCCCCTCGGCGGTCAGCCGACCCGCGTAGACGCCGTCGGCCGGGATGAGCCCCTGCGACTCCGGCGACAGGTTCGCGGTGGGGAACCCGAGCTCGCGACCGCGCTTGGCGCCGTGCACCACGACTCCGCGCACCACCGGCTCGTGGCCGAGGAGCCGCGTGGCGTGCTCGATGTCGCCGTCGGCGAGCAGCTCGCGGATCCAGGTCGACGAGACGCGGCGGCCGTGCTCGGGCCGCACGTCGTCGATGAGCTCGACCGTGAAGCCGTGCACCTCGCCGAGGGCGCGCAGGCGGTCGACGTCGCCCGCACCCCTGGCCCCGAAGCGGAAGTCCGAGCCGACGAGCACGATGCGCGCCTCGAGAGCGTCGACCAGCACCTGCTGGACGAACTCCTCCGCGGTGAGCGAGCGGAACGCCTCGTCGAAGGTGAGCAGCAGCGTCGCGTCGACGCCGGTGCCGGCCAGGAGCTCGAGCTTCTGCTCGTTGCCGACGAGCGCCGGCGGGCACTTCTCGGGGGCGATGACGCTGAGCGGATTGCGGTCGAAGGTCACGACGACCGCGGCGAGGCCGCGCTCGCGCGCCCGCTCGTGCAGCGTGCCGATGACCGCGCGGTGGCCGGAGTGGACGCCGTCGAACTTGCCGATGGTCACGGCCGAGGGTCCGATCCCGGCGAGGTCCTGCGGAGTCGTCTCGACGCGCATCACGCCGCGCCTCGGCGACCCTGCACCCGCAGCCACCACAGCCCGAGCACGGGCAGGACGAGCGGGATGAGCAGGTAGCCGGCGCCGAAGGCCGACCAGACGGTGGCCTGGCGGCCGAACGGATCGACGCTCGAGAGCCCGAGCAGCTGCGGGGCGAGCACGCTGATCGCCCCGACGACGAGCACGCCGATCAGCTCGAAGGTGATGGTCACCCAGGCGACGCGCTGCCAGACGCGACCGGGCGCGACGAGCGCGACGGTCGCGACGATGTACACCACGGCCGACAGTGCCGAGAGCGAGAAGGCGAGCGGCGCCTCGTCGAAGCGGTCGATGATCTGGAAGACGGAGCGGCCGGTCGCAGCCAGCGCCAGGATCGCGTAGACGACGACGAGGAGGCTGCCGATCCCCCTCGCCCGCGTGGAGCGGGCTGTCCGGGTACGGGGCTCTCGGGGAGTGGACGCCCGTCCGGGCGCATCGCTGGCTTGATTCGACATCGCAGGGTCAATGGTAGGCGCTGGCTGCGGGGTGCTCACGCGACCTGGAAGAACCAGATCTGGTGCATCCGGTAGACCATCACGGCGACCGAGAGGCAGACCACGCCCAGGATGACCGTGCTCCACCGGCTGCGCTCGATCAGCGCCCAGAAGCCCGCGGCGAGCGGCAGGAGCAGCGCCGAGATCAGGTAGATGTAGTACTCGGGCAGGCTGCCGGACGGGCTGTTGCCCACCTGCGGCGACACGATCGCCACGGCGAGCTGGACGATGAGCAGCAGCTCGACGATCGCGGTCGCCCCGACCGAGATGTCGGAGGGGCGCCGGTTGAACAGTCCGAGGATCAGGCAGAGCAGCCCGGCGACGACGGCGACGCCGACCTGGAGGGTGGTGAACCAGTCGATCACGGTGCGACCGCCCGGGTCTGCTCGGTGGGGAAGTTGACGACGCTCTTCAGCTGCTGCCCGCGGCGCTCCGCGAGGCCGATCAGCCGGTCGGAGGGGTCGACCGCGGCGAGCAGTCCCGTCGCGGTGAGCGCCTCCTCCGTGGCGGCGATCCGCTTGCCGTTCGCCAGATCGACGGCGGCCCCGGCGTCGAGGTGCAGGAGCGGGAACAGCTCGCCCGCGACTGCGGTGGGGGTGAGGAGGGCCGAGGCCACGTCGAGCTCGTCGATGTCGCCCGCCTGCGCGACCGAGAAGGGGCCCACGGTGGTGCGGCGCAGCACGGTCAGGTGCCCGCCCACTCCGAGGGCGGCGCCGAGATCGCGCGCGAGGGCGCGGATGTAGGTGCCCGACGAGCAGTCGATGCGCACGTCGAGGTCGAGGAAGCCGTCGACCTCGCGACGGGCGAGGACCTCGAATGAGCTGACGGTGACGGGGCGGGCGGCGAGGACGACCTCCTCGCCGTCGCGGGCGCGGGCGTAGGCGCGGCGGCCGTCGACCTTGATGGCGCTGACCGAGCTGGGCACCTGCTCGATCGCGCCCGTGAGGCCGGCGACGACCTCGTCGACCGCCTCCGGAGTGATCGCGGCGACCAGACCGGCCTCGGCGCTCGCGAGCGTCTCGCCCTCGCGGTCGTCGGTGCTGGTCGAGGCGCCGAGGCGGATCGTCGCCTCGTACTGCTTGTCGAGCCCGACCAGGTAGGTGAGGAGCCTGGTCGAGGGCCCGAGGCCGAGGATCATCAGCCCGGTCGCCATCGGATCGAGCGTGCCGGCGTGCCCGACCTTGCGCGTGCCCGCACGGCGACGCGTCCGGGCGACGAGGTCGTGACTCGTGATGCCCCCGGGCTTGTCGAGCAGGAGGATCCCGTTCGGAGACGTCGCAGGACTACCGGGGGTCTCGAGCACGGGTGCGAGGATACACGCGCCGTTCGGGAGTCGGCCCGGCGCCAGCAGGCCGGACGCACAGGCGGTCGATGCACCCGTCCTAGGCTGTCCGGATGAGGATCGCAGTACTCGGAGCCGGCGCCGTCGGGGGCACCATCGCCGCGCTCCTGGACCGTGCAGGACACGACGTCGAGGTGACCGCTCGAGGCGCCCATCTGACGGCGATCCGCCGCTCCGGCGTCCGCCTCGACGGCGCCTGGGGCGAGCACACCGCCTGGGTCCGCAGCGGCGAGACGCTCGACCTCGTCCCCGACATCGCCTTCGTCTGCACCAAGGCGCAGGACGCCGAGGACGCGCTGCGGGCGAACCGGCGCACGGTCGACGGCACGCTCGTGGTCGTCGTGCAGAACGGGCTGGACGGGCTGCAGGCCGCTGCCCGCCAGGTCCGCGACGCCCGACTGGTCGGCGCTCTCGCGCTGTTCGCCGCGAGTCACCTCGAACCCGGCCGGGTGAGCGTCACGGCGCCCGCGACCACGACCCTCGGGGTGCCCGGCCGTCCGGCCGACGACGACGTGCGCCGAGCCGCCGCGATCCTCGGCGAGGCGATCCCGACGGCGACGACCGACGACTTCCTCGGCGCGCAGTGGACGAAGCTGCTCATCAACGAGGTGAACGCCCTGCCGGCGATCACGGGGCTGTCGGTGCAGGAGACGATCGCGGATGCGGCGCTCCGTCGCCTCCTCGCCCGGGCGATGAAGGAGGCGGCCCGCATCGGGATCGCGTCGGGCGTGCGCTTCGGTGCTCTCCAGGGTCTCTCCGACGCTGCGGTCCGCGCCCTCGCGGTCGCCCCGCTCCCGGTCGTCGAGCTCCTGCCGCGGCGGATGGCCTCCCGGATGGGCGACGTGCCCAACCCCGGCTCGACCCTGCAGAGCGTGCGCCGCGGAGTCCCGAGCGAGATCGACCACCTCGCGGGTGCGGTCGTCCGCACCGCGCACCGGCTGGGCCGCGAGGCACCGGTCAACGAGCTGCTGGTGCAGCTGGTCCACGAGGTGGAGCGGGCGGGGGCGTTCCTGCCGCCGGCCGAGGTCGCCCGCCGCGCCTCGGCGCTCTAGCGGCGCCGTTCGCTCGGCGCGGGTCGGCTCAGCACGGCACGGGTCGTCTCAGCGGGATCGGCTCAGGCGGGTCGGCTCAGCACGAGTCGGCGAAGACGCGACGCGGGTGCTCGGGGTCGCGGATGTCGACGAGGACGGGCGCCAGGCGGCGCGGATCCGTGCTCGCGCGGTACGCCTCGTCGACCGGCGGCTCCTGCGTGTCGAGCCGGATGCTCAGGTTCCACGCCCCGCGGATCTCGGGCCGCAGCGCGAACTCCCCGTCGACGAGGAGGACGGCGTCGCGACCAGCGGTCCGCCACTTGGGCTGACGCGGCTCGTCGCGCACGGCGTCGAAGCCGGCCAGGACGAACCCGGTGCTCCCACCCATCTTGAAAGGGCCGATGAGCACCCGCCGCAGCAGCTCGTAGTCGTAGCGCCCCAGGTACGCGCGCTGCGCCTCCGGAAGATCCGCATCCTCGCGGTCGGCGCGCGACCGCTGGAAGTCGGTGAGGTGCGCGACCATCGCGTCGTGGCCGGCCCGGCGGATCGCCTCGGCGAGCTCGAGGGCGAACGCGGCGCTGATCTCGGGGTCGTCCCCGTCGATGCCGACCGCGACGCGGCCCCGCCCGTAGTTGTGCAGCACCTCCGCCGCGAGCGCGTCGAGGACATCGGCCTTCTGGGGAGCCCACTGGGTCATCCGACCACGATACGCGCCACCCCTTAGGGTGAGCCGATGCCCACAGGATTCGCGCCCGCGATCGTCGACTGGTTCCGCACCAGCGCCCGTGACCTCCCCTGGCGCCGCGACGGGTTCCCGGCCTGGGGCACGCTCGTGAGCGAGTTCATGCTCCAGCAGACCCCGGTCGTCCGCGTGATCCCGCGTCTCGAGGAGTGGCTCGAGCGCTGGCCGACGCCCGCCGATCTGGCCGCCGTCCCTCCCGGCGAGGCGGTGCGGGCCTGGCAGTCCCTCGGCTACCCGCGGCGAGCACTCCGGCTGCACGCCTGCGCCACCGCGATCGCCGAGGAGCACGGCAACGTCGTCCCCGACGACGTCGACACCCTCCTCGCGCTGCCCGGGATCGGCGACTACACCGCCCGCGCCATCGCGGTCTTCGCCTACGGCCGACGCCATCCGGTCGTCGACACGAACGTGCGTCGCGTGATCGCCCGCGCGGTCGACGGAGTCGCGGAGGCGGGCCCGCCGCGCGCCAAGCCGGATCTCGCCGCGATGGACGCGCTGCTGCCCGACGGCCTCGAGGACGCCGCCGCCTTCAACGCCGGGATGATGGAGCTCGGAGCGATCGAGTGCACCTCTCGCGCCCCGCGCTGCGACAGCTGCCCGATCCGCGACTCCTGCCGCTGGCGCGCCGCCGGCTACCCCGCTTACGACGGCCCGGTGAAGGCCCGACAGAAGACGTTCGAGGGCTCCGACCGCCAAGTGCGGGGTCTGATCCTCGCCGAGCTGCGGGCGTCGCACCACCCTGTCACGGCCGCCGAGATCGACTCCGTCTGGCCCGACGGCGAGCAGCGTTCCCGAGCCCTCGCCGGCCTGCTCGCCGACGGCCTCGCGGTCGGCGATCCGGTCGCCGGCTACCTGCTCCCCCACTCCTGACCGCCCTGTCGGACGTGCCGGGTAGCGTGGCGCCGTGACCGATCGCCGCCTCCGCCTCCCCCGCCCCGACGACGACGTCGCCGAGGCTCTCGCCGCCCTGCGCAGCGACCTGCCGGCCGAGTTCCCCGCGGCCGCCCTCGCCGAGGCCGAGGAGGCGGATCGTCTCGCCGACGACGCCGGCCGCCTCGACCTCACCGCGATCCCGTTCGTCACCATCGACCCGCCCGGCTCCCTCGACCTCGACCAGGCTCTGCACCTCGAGACCACCGCCGACGGCGTCGTCCTCCGCTACGCGATCGCCGACGTCCCCGCGGTCGTCCGCCCCGGGGGCGCGCTCGACGCCGAGACCCGCCGCCGCGGCCAGACCTACTACCTCCCCGACGGGCGGATCCCCCTGCACCCGGCGGTCCTCTCCGAGGGCACCGCCTCGCTCCTCCCCGGGCAGTCGCGCCGAGCGCTCGTCTGGACGATCGCCCTCGACTCCCGCGTCGAGCCCCGCGCGGTCCGCCTCGAGCGCGCGCTCGTGCGCAGCACCGCCCGCCTCGACTACGAAGGCGTGCAGCGCGACGTCGACACCGACCGGATGCATCCGTCGATCGCGCTGCTGCCCTGGTTCGGCCGCGAGCGCCTCGCGCGCGAGGCCGAGCGCGGAGGAGCGAGCCTGACCCTCCCCGAGGAGGAGATCGTCGCCGTCGACGGCGGCTACCGCGTCGAGCGCCGCGCACCGCTCGCCGTCGAGGGCTGGAACGCGCAGGTGTCGCTCCTCACCGGCATGGCCGCCGCGACGCTGATGGTCGACGCTCGCATCGGGATCCTCCGCACGATGCCCGCCGCCGACCCCTCGACCGTCGCCGCGTTCCGGGCCCGCGCCGAGGCGCTCGGCACCCCGTGGGCGCTCGAGGAGCCCTACGGCGCCTACCTCCGCCGCCTCGACACCACCGACCCGCGCCGGCTCGCCATCATGTACGCCGCCGCCTCGCTGTTCCGCGGAGCCGGTTACACCGCCTTCGACGGCACCGTTCCCGAGGAGCCCCGGCAGGCCGCCCTCGCCGCCCCCTACGCCCACGTGACCGCACCGCTGCGCCGCCTCGTCGACCGCTTCGGGCTCGCGGTCTGCCTCGCGATCTCCTCCGGCGCCGAGATCCCCTCCGGGCTCCGCGCCGCCCTGCCCGAGATCCCGCCTCTGATGGCCGCGAGCGACCGTCGGGCAGGAGCCGCGAACCGGGCGGCGACCTCCATCGTCGAAGCGGCGATCCTCCGGGGCCACGAGGGGTCGAGCTTCGAGGGCGTCGTCGTCCAGTCCGCGAGGACCCGTTCCTCCGTGCAGCTCCTCGACCCCGAGATCACCGTCGACGTGCAGGCCCCCCTCACGCCGGGAGCCCGTGTCGCCGTCGACCTGGTCTCGGTCGACGTCGCCACGGGCTCCGCAGTCTTCAGGCTCAGCGCCTAGTCCTCGTCGTCGTCCTCACGGGGCTTCACGTACGGATCGGCGTCGCCCGCGTAGTCGGCCTTCGCCGCCAGCGTCTGCACCTGCGAGTCCTGGTTGCGCGCCGCGGCGAGGAGATCCTCGATGTGCTTCGCGTTCTCGGGGACCGCGTCGAGGATGAACTCGAGCGACGGCGTCAGACGCGACGTGATGTTCTTGCCCACCTCGGTGCGCAGCATCCCGGTCGCCGCCTTCAGAGCAGCGGCCGAGTCGGTGCGCTCCTCGTCGGTGCCGTAGACCGTGTAGAACACGGAGGCGTGCTGGAGGTCGCCGGTCACCTGCACATCGGTGATGGTGACGAAGCCGAGCCGCGGGTCGCGGAGTCCGCGCTCGAGCCGCTTGGCGACGATCACCTGAATCCGTTCGGCGAGCTTCCTCGCCCGTGCCGGATCTGCCATAGCTGGTCCTCACATCTCTCTCGACGCGCCTCTCGGCTCGTCATCTCATCATTGCCGTACTGAGTGCTCTAGTGGCAGTGGCTTCTGCGAGCCGACCGGAACGGGTGGGGTGCCTCGTCACGGCTCCCTCCCGAGCGCCTGCGGCGCTCCCGCCAGACCCGAGCCAGGAGCCGCAACGAGGCACCCCACCCGCTCCTCCCTCAGAAGCGCGAAGCTCTCCTGAACCGAAGCGGAGGGAGGGTGCTGTCGTCCTCTCGCGCCCGGCTCGGGTCTGGCGGGCGCCCGTAGGGCGCGGGATGGCGCGAGAGGGCGACAGCACCCTCCCGATCCCCTCCAGGAGAACACCCGGAGAAGCCCCCCGGGGAAGGCAGAAGGCCCGGGCGGACCCGGGCCTTCTGGGGAGTCGGGATCAGCCTCGCGGCTTCTCCTTCATCTCGATCGTCTCGATCTCGTCGCCGATCTGGATGTCGTTGTACTTTCCGAGCCCGATACCGGCCTCGTAGTCCGTACGGACCTCCGTGACGTCGTCCTTGAAGCGACGCAGCGACTCGATGGCGAGGTTGTCGCCGACGACGACGCCATCGCGGATGACGCGCGCCTTCGAGTTGCGGGTGATCGTGCCGGAGCGGACGATGACACCCGCGATGTTGCCGAACTTGGAGGAGCGGAACACCTCGCGGATCTCGGCGACACCCGACTGGACCTCTTCGAACTCGGGCTTGAGCATGCCCTTGAGCGAGTTCTCGACCTCTTCGATCGCGTTGTAGATGACCGAGTAGAAGCGGATGTCCACTCCCTCTCGAGCAGCGCGCTCGCGGGCCTTCGGGTCGGGGCGGACGTTGAAGCCCACGATGATCGCGTTGTCGATCGTCGCGAGGTTGACGTCCGACTCCGTGATCGCACCGACACCGCGGTGGATGATGCGCAGCTGCACCGAGTCGTCGACCTCGATCTTGACGAGCGACTCCTCCAGCGCCTCGACGGCACCGGACACGTCGCCCTTGATGATGAGGTTGAGCGACTCGACCTTGCCCTCCTCGAGAGCGCGGGTGAAGTCCTCGAGCGAGATGCGCTTGCGGGCCTTGGCCAGCAGGGCGTTGCGCTGAGCGGCTTCGCGCTTCTCGGCGATCTGGCGCGCGGTGCGGTCCTCCTCGGTGACGAGGAAGGTGTCGCCGGCGCGGGGCACGGACGAGAGTCCCTGCACCTGCACCGGTCGCGACGGCACGGCCTCGAGGACGGCGACGCCGTTCTCGTCGGCCATCGCGCGGACGCGGCCGTAGGCCGTTCCCGCGACGATCGCGTCGCCGACGCGCAGCGTTCCCGACTGGATGAGCACGGTCGCGACCGCGCCGCGTCCCTTGTCGAGCTTCGCCTCGATCGCGACTCCGCGTGCCTCCTTGTTCGGGTTGGCGCGCAGGTCGAGACCGGCGTCCGCGGTGAGCAGCACGGCGTCCAGGAGGTCCTGGATGCCCGTGTTGGCTCGCGCCGACACGTCGACGAACATGACGTCTCCGCCGTACTCCTCGGCGACCAGACCGAACTCGGTGAGCTGCTGGCGCACCTTGGCCGGGTTGGCGTCGGGCTTGTCCACCTTGTTGACCGCGACCACGATCGGCACGTTGGCCGCCTGGGCGTGGTTCAGCGCCTCGATGGTCTGCGGCATGATGCCGTCGTCCGCCGCGACCACGAGGATCGCGATGTCCGTGACCTGGGCACCGCGGGCTCGCATGGCGGTGAACGCCTCGTGACCCGGGGTGTCGATGAAGGTGATCGGGCGCTCGATGCCCTCGTGCTCCGCGACGACCTGGTACGCACCGATGTGCTGCGTGATGCCGCCCGCCTCGCCGGCGACGACGTTGGCGTTGCGGATCGCGTCGAGCAGGCGCGTCTTTCCGTGGTCGACGTGACCCATGACGGTGACGACGGGGGGACGGATCTCGAGGTCCTCGTCCGTCTCGTCCTCGAGCTCCTGCTCGAGGTCGAGACCGAAGCCCTCGAGGAGCTCCTTGTCCTCGTCCTCGGGCGAGACGACCTGGATCTTGAAGCCGAGCTCTCCACCGAGCACCTCGAAGGTCGCCTCGTCGAGCGACTCGGTCGCCGTCGCCATCTCGCCGAGGGCGAAGAGGACGGTGACCAGGTTGCCGGGGGGCACCGGCACGCCGGTCATGGCCTCGATCTTGTCGGCGAAGTCCGAGATGGACGCGCCACGGCGCAGACGGATGACCGTCTTGCCGTCGCCGCGGGGAACGCTGACGCCGCCGAGCGACGGAGCCTCCCTGAGCTCGAACTCCTGACGCTTCGTGCGCTTGGACTTCCGGGCCTTGCTCTTGCCGCCACCGCGACCGAACGCACCGGCGGTGCCACCACCGGGGCCGCGACCGCGACCGCCGCCGCCACCGGGGCGAGGGGCGAAGCCGCCGCCTGCACCGGGGGCGCCGCCGGGACGCTGGAAGCCGCCGCCGGCCGGACGACCGGGGCCGCCGGGACGACCGGCTCCGCCGCCGCCGGGACCGCCGGGACGCTGGCCGAAGCCTGCGGGACGCTGGCCCATGCCGGGTCCGCCGGGGCGCGGGGCGCCGGGGCGGGGTGCGGCGGGGCGGGGGATGTTGCTCGGGGTCGGGCGCGAGCCCATCCCCTGCGAGCTCGCGAAGGGGTTGTTGCCGGGGCGGGGAGCAGCGGGACGCTGGCCCATGCCCTGGTTGCTCGCGAACGGGTTGTTGCCGGGGCGGGGTGCGCCACCGGGTCGGCTGGAGCCGCCCGCGCCGCCGGAGCGGGGGGTGTTCGCCGCGGGAGCCGGGCGAGGAGTCGCCGGCTTCGGCCCACCGGGGGTGGGTCCGCCTGCGGGCTTCTCCGCCGCGGGGGCGGAGGGAGCCTCGGCGGCCGGAGCCTCGGCGGCCGGAGTCTCGGCGGCGACGGCGGCGGCCGGAGCCGCCGGAGCCGGAGCCTCGGCGGGCGCGTTGGCGGCGTCCTGGGCACGCTGGGCGGCCGCGGCCTCCTGCGCCGCCTGGGCGGCGAGCTGACGCTCGGCGACCGACATCGGAGGAGCCGGCGCCGGAGCGGGCGGCTTCGCCGGGCCGGGAGTCGGCGCGGAGGGTCGTGCACCCGAGGGGCGCGGGGCGCCGGGGCGCGCAGTACTGGTGGCCGCCGGGGTCGACGACGTGCCGCCTGCGCTGGCACCGGCCTGGCCCTGGAGGGCCTGGCGGAGCTTGCGGGCGACGGGGGGCTCGATGCTCGAGGACGGTCCCTTGACGAACTCGCCCAGTTCCTTCAGCTTCGCAAGTGCGACCTTGCTATCGACACCGAGTTCCGATGCGATCTCGTGTACGCGTGGTTTTGCCACTTCTCTCCTGTCTTGGGCCTGCACCCAAGACGGGGGCAGGCGTCACGAACGGACGGGTCTCATTTCGAGCCGCTCATCAGTCTTCGCTCATGATCAGTTCACGGGCCGTTCTGCCTGTTCTCTATGGTGTGATCGTGCGCTGCGTCGGGTCCTCCGGATGAGGAGCCCGAGCCGGTCGGATCGCGGGTGAGGTACTGCTCGAGGTCGCTCGCGTCCACGCTCTCGCGTGTCCGGAACGCCCTGCTGAACGCCCGGCGCTTGACCGCGCGTTCGTAGCAGTCCTTCGTCGGATGCAGCCACGCTCCCCTGCCCACGGCGACGGCCCGCGGATCGACCGCGAGGACATCGGAATGGGAGACGATCCTCAGAAGAGAGGATCGGGGGGCTCGCAGACGGCAGCCGACGCACGTTCTGACGGGTTCCACCTTACTCCCTCGTTCCGAGGAGCGCCTCCCCGCGACGCCGACGCTCCGGAGTCACTCCCCGTCCATCACCGAATCGGGCTGGATGTCGATCTTCGCGCCGGTGAGCTTCGCGGCGAGTCGGGCGTTCTGACCCTCCTTGCCGATCGCGAGCGAGAGCTGGTAGTCGGGCACGAGGGCGCGGACGGCCTTGAGGCTCTGGTCGATCACGAAGGCACTGGTCACCTTGGCCGGCGACAGCGCGCTCGCGACGAACGTCGGCAGATCGGAGGAGTAGTCGACGATGTCGATCTTCTCGTTGTTCAGCTCGGCGGTGACGGCGCGCACGCGCTGCCCGAGCTCGCCGATGCAGGCGCCCTTCGCGTTCACTCCGGGCTCGGTCGCGCGGACCGCGATCTTGGTCCGGTGGCCGGCCTCGCGGGCGAGCGAGACGATCTCGACGACTCCGGAGGCGATCTCGGGCACCTCGAGTGCGAACAGCTTGCGCACGAGCGACGGGTGGGTGCGCGAGACCTGGACCGACGGGCCCTTGGGCCCGCGGCCGACGCTCGTCACGTACACGCGGATGCGGCGTCCGTGGCTGTAGTCCTCGCCGGGCACCTGCTCCTCGGGGGCGAGGATCGCCTCGATCGAGCCGAGGTCGACGTGGATCATCTTCGGGTTCGGGCCCTGCTGGATGACTCCGGCGACGATGTCGCCCTCACGGCCCTTGAACTCGCCGAGGACCTTCTCGTCGCCGATGTCGCGCAGGCGCTGGTTGATGACCTGCTTGGCGGCGAAGGCGGCGATGCGGCCGAAGTCGCGCGGCGAGTCCTCGGACTCGCCGATCACGGCGCCCTCCTCGTCGAGCTCAGGGACGAAGACCGTGACGTGCCCGGTCTTGCGGTCGAGGTGCACGCGCGCGTCGACCGCGGTCGCCTTGTCGGCGTCGTCGGCCTGTCCGATGTGCTTGAGATAGGCGGTGAGGATCGCCTGCTCGATGATCTGCACGAGTTCCTCGAAGGGGATCTCGCGCTCGCGCTCCAGGAGGCGCAGAACGCTCAGGTCGATGTCCACGGGCGGGCCTTTCTCTCTATTAACTTGGCGTCGCGGATGCGCGACCTCGTCGAAGTCCGGTCCGAAGTCAGGCGGTGCGGCGGCCTCGGGGGGAGCCGCTCCCGCGCGTCGGAACCATTGATCCTACCCGAACGAGTCGACGACGGCTCCGCCTCGGGGGCTCCCCGGCCCTCAGGCTCCGAGGCGGGCGAGGGCCTCGGCGGACGGCAGCTGCTCGCGCTCCCCCGTGCGGCGGTCCCACAGCTCGACGATGCCGTCGGGAGCGCCGCGGCCCGCGATCACGATGACCGGGACTCCGATCAGCTCGGCGTCGCCGAACTTGACGCCGGGCGAGACCTTCGGACGGTCGTCGATCAGCACGTCGCGGCCCGCCGCCTCGAGAGCGGCACCGACCGACTCGGCCAGGGCGAGCGCCGACGGGTCCTTGCCCGTCGCGATGACGTGGACGTCGAAGGGCGAGACGTTCTCGGGCCAGATCAGGCCGCGGTCGTCGTGGTTGCTCTCGGCGATGATCGCGAGGATGCGGGTGACGCCGATGCCGTAGGAGCCCATCGTGACGGTGACGAGCTTGCCGTTCTCGTCGAGCACCTTCAGGCCGAGCACGTCGGCGTACTTGCGGCCGAGCTGGAAGACGTGGCCGATCTCCATGCCGCGGGCGGTCTCGATCGGGCCGGAGCCGTCGGGCGCCGGGTCGCCGGCGCGCACCTCCGCGACCTCGACGACGCCGTCGGGCGTGAAGTCGCGACCGGCGACGAGGTCGAGCACGTGCTGGCCCGAGGTGTTCGCTCCGGTGATCCACGCGGTGCCGTCGACCACGCGGGGGTCGACCAGGTAGCGGATCCCGGTCGCGGACTCCTCACCGAGGACCGCGCCGTCGGCCGACCAGGGACCGATGTAGCCCTTCACGAGACCGGGGTGCTTCGCGAAGTCGGCCTCCGTCGCCGCCTCGACCTCGGCGGGCGCGAAGGCGACCTCGGCGCGCTTGAGGTCGACGTCGCGGTCGCCGGGCAGCCCGATGATGACGAGCTCGCGCGTGCCGTCGAGCGCCGTGAGGGCGAGCACGACGTTCTTGAGGGTGTCGGCGGCGGTCCAGGCACGCCCGTCCTCGCGGGGCTGCTGAGCGTTCGCGAGGTCGACGAGGGTCTGGATCGTCGGGGTGTCGGGCGA
Organism: Rathayibacter sp. VKM Ac-2803; assembly: GCF_009807175.1. NCBI lineage: Bacteria > Bacillati > Actinomycetota > Actinomycetes > Micrococcales > Microbacteriaceae > Rathayibacter > Rathayibacter sp. VKM Ac-2803. The sequence goes on from NZ_WUCD01000001.1 coordinate 2,973,857, forward strand.
GTCGAAGACGCGCGCCGCGGCGAGTCCCTCGATCGGCAGCGCGTCGGGCACCGGAGTCCGGTAGGCCTCGACGTTGGCCGCGTAGCCGCCGGCCGAGCGGACGAAGGTGTCCTCGCCGACAGGGGTGGGGTGCAGGAACTCCTCGCTGCGCGAGCCGCCCATCGCGCCGGCGTCGGCCTGCACGATGACGTACTCGAGGCCGAAGCGACGGAAGATCCGCTCGTAGGCGTCGCGCTGCAGCTGGTAGCTCGCGTCGAGGCCTGCGTCGGTGTAGTCGAAGGAGTAGGCGTCCTTCATCGTGAACTCGCGGCCGCGCAGGAGGCCGGCACGGGGGCGCGCCTCGTCGCGGTACTTGTCCTGGATCTGGTAGATCGAGAGCGGCAGGTCCTTGTACGACGAGTACAGATCCTTCACCAGGAGGGTGAAGAACTCCTCGTGCGTCGGCGCGAGCATGTAGTCCGCGTCCTTGCGGTCCTTCAGGCGGAAGACGCCGTCGCCGTACTCGGTCCAGCGGCCCGACAGCTCGTAGGGCTCGCGGGGCAGCAGCGCCGGGAAGTGGACCTCCTGTGCGCCGGCCGCCTCCATCTCCTCGTGGATGATGCGCTCGATGCGGCGCTTCACGCGCAGCCCGAGGGGCAGCCAGGCGAAGACACCGGGCGCCTGGCGCCGGATGTAGCCGGCGCGGACCAGGAGGCGGTGGCTCGCGACCTCGGCGTCGGCCGGATCCTCTCGGAGGGTGCGGACGAACAGGTGCGAGAGACGGGTAACCACGAGGGACGATCCTATCCGGAGTCCTCGGGCGACCCGCTCCCGCCGCGGCTCAGTTGGCGACCGTGACGACCGGGGAACCGGTCGACGTGTCGTCTGCGGGCATCTCTGCGGCGAGGCGGTTGGCCTCCGCGATCAGCGTCGCGACGATCTCGGACTCGGGGACGGTCTTGACGACCTCGCCCTTGACGAAGATCTGGCCCTTGCCGTTGCCGGAGGCGACACCGAGGTCGGCGTCGCGGGCCTCGCCCGGCCCGTTGACGACGCAGCCCATGACGGCGACGCGGAGGGGGACGGTCATGCCCTCGAGACCGGCGGTGACGTCGTTCGCGAGCGTGTAGACGTCGACCTGCGCGCGGCCGCAGCTCGGGCACGAGACGATCTCGAGCTTGCGCTCGCGGAGGTTCAGCGACTGCAGGATCTGAAGGCCGACCTTGACCTCCTGCGCGGGCGGGGCCGACAGCGACACGCGGATGGTGTCGCCGATGCCCTCGCCGAGGAGGATGCCGAACGCCGTCGCCGACTTGATCGTGCCCTGGAACTCGGGCCCCGCCTCCGTCACACCGAGGTGGAGCGGCCAGTCGCCGCGCTCGGCGAGCTGGCGGTACGCCTTGACCATGATGACCGGGTCGTTGTGCTTGACCGAGATCTTGAAGTCGTGGAAGTCGTGCTCCTCGAAGAGGCTCGCCTCCCAGACGGCGCTCTCGACGAGCGCCTCCGGGGTGGCCTTGCCGTACTTCTGCATGAGGCTCGGCTCGAGCGAGCCCGCGTTGACGCCGATGCGGATCGAGACGCCGGCGGCCTTCGCGGCGGCGGCGATCTTGCCCACCTGGTCGTCGAACTTGCGGATGTTGCCCGGGTTCACGCGGACGGCGGCGCAGCCCGCGTCGATCGCCGCGTAGACGTAGTTGGGCTGGAAGTGGATGTCGGCGATGACCGGGATCTGGCTCTTCTTCGCGATGATCGGAAGCGCCTCAGCATCGTCGCGGCTCGGCACCGCCACGCGGACGATGTCGCAGCCCGACGCCGTGAGCTCGGCGATCTGCTGGAGCGTCGCGTTGATGTTCGTCGTCGGCGTCGTGCACATGGACTGCACGCTCACCTGGGCGTCACCGCCCACGAGCACCTTGCCGACCTTGATCTGACGGGACTTGCGACGGGGAGCGAGGATCTCGGGGACCTTGGGCAAACCCAGATTGACTGCTGGCACGCCCACCATCGTACGCGCGCGCCGCCGCCGTCCACCTCGGACCCTCTCTCCGTTCAGCGACCGGTCAGCCAGCGGAGCCGCGACCCGCATCACCCTCCCTGCTGGTCGAGTAGCCCCTCAGGGGCGTATCGAGACCCACCGGCTTCAAGAGATGAGGCGTCTGACCGGGTCTTCTGAAGGAGGTGGATCTCGATACGCCCGCTCCGCGGGCTACTCGATCAGCGAGCGTCGGGCCATGACGAGAGGGTACCCATCCCTCAAGCCGACCCGTCCGCACCTCCGTACCAGAGACCGGCGACCACCTCGCAGGCGAACGCGTGAATCGCGTTCCAGCGATTCGCGCTGGCCGACCGCTCCACGCTCCACCCACGCGACCACCTCGACAAGCCGACCGCGGCACGCCGGGCAAGGACCGGCGTGCGAGCTAGAACAGCCGGATCGGGTTCACGATGTCCGCGTAGATGAGCAGCGCGCTCATCCCGCCGAGGATGATGACGACGACGTAGGTCAGCGGCAGCAGCCGGGCGATGTCGAAGGGCCCGGGGTCGCGCTTGCCGAAGAGCTTGGCGACGCGGCGGCGCAGGCCCTCCCAGAGCGCGCCGGCGATGTGCCCGCCGTCCATCGGCAGCAGCGGCACGAGGTTGAACACGAGCAGCGCCACGTTCAGCGAGGCGAGCACGCCCACCATCGTCTGCACCTTCGAGACGATCGGCAGCTGGTCGGAGGCGGCGATCTCGCCGGCGATGCGGCCCACGCCGACCACGCTGATCGGGCCGTTCGCGTCGCGCTCCTCGCTGCCGAAGGCGGCCTGCGCGACGTCGTAGAGCCGCTGCGGGAGGTTGAGGATCACGTTCGCGACGCTGGTGATGTTGGTCCACACCGTCTCGGGAACGGCGGTGATCGGCTGCTGTGCGAGGGCGCTGGTCGGCGAGATGCCGATGAAGCCGACGGTCTGCGTCTCGACGTCTCCGGAGGCGTCGGTCACGACGGCTCCGGACGCGTCCGTGACGGCGACCTCGTTCTCGACGGGGGTGATGGTCAGGGTGACGTCCCGGCCGTCGCGGTCGACGACCACGCTGAGCGGCGTGTTCGCCGACTCGCGGATGATCGGGGTGAGGTCGTCCCAGGACGAGACGGCGGTGCCGTCGATCGACTCGATGGTGTCGCCGGGGAGGATGCCGGCCTCGGCGCCCGGCGAGAGCGGGTCGTCGGGCGAGCAGGTCTCGGCACCGGTCGAGGACGCCGGGACCACGCACTGCGAGACCGTGGCGATGGTCGACGTGCTCTGCGCGACTCCGATGCCGCAGAGCAGGACGGTGAAGAGCACGGTCGCGATCACGAGGTTCATGAACGGGCCGCCGAACATGATGATCACGCGCTTCCACACCGGCAGGCGGTAGAAGGCGCGGTGCTCCTCGCCCTCGCCGATGGTCTCCGCGCTCGCGGCTCGCGCCTCGTCGATCATCGAGGGGCGGCTGCTGGATCGGATGTCGGCGGACTGCTGGCCGACGCCCTTGAACATGCCGACGGCCGACTCCGTGAGCGGGTCGCCCTCGTGCTTCGGCGGGTACATGCCGATCATCGCGATGTAGCCGCCGAGCGGGATCGCCTTGATCCCGTACTCCGTCTCTCCGCGCCGCCTCGAGAAGATCGTGGGGCCGAATCCGATCATGTACTGCGTGACCTTGACGCCGAAGAGCTTGGCGGGCAGGAGGTGGCCGACCTCGTGCAGCGCGATCGAGAGCGCGACGCCGACGGCGATGATGACGACGCCGAGGACGAAGAGCAGCACGGATTCCACTGGGTCACTGTAGGCCGGGCGTCGGACATCCCGCTGGGCTGCGGCTGGGCGTCGCCGATGAGTCGCGCGAACGGGGGGAAGCGAGCAGGAGAGCCGACCTCCATGCGCTCGCTTAGAGTTCGGTGGGCGAACGGTCGCCCTCCTCGAAGGAGCGACATGAAGACACTGCCGTTAGTCGCCGCCGCCGGCGCGATCGTCCTCGCGCTCCTCGCGGCTCCGCTGACCGCCTCCGCAGCCGAGCCCGCCGAGATCCGAATCTCGGGTGAGATCACACTGCTCCGTGAGGACGGGACTCGCGACGAGACGACGCAGGTGTCGGTCCGGGCGTACACGCTGCACGGCGATGTCGTCGCCTCGTCCTACGGGCAGACGTTCTACGCCCTCAACGGGCTCGTCGAGGGCTCCTATCTGATCCAGGCCGAGACGGACGCCGCGGCGGCCACGTGGTACGGCCAGGCGTCACTGCGCAGCGGCGCCACCATCGTGTCGGCATCGACCGAGACCGCCGACATCGTCCTGCGTGCAGGAGGATCCGTCTCCGGGACCGCGGCGTTCGGCGGCCCGCTGCCGGCACAGCGTCCGGAGATCGTGATCACTCCCTACCTGTGGGACCCGGAGGCGGAGTCGTTCGAGCGGGTCCCCACCTCGGGCTGGGTCGACTACTCCACCGGCAGCGAACCGGGCTTCCGGATCGACCACCTCGCTCCCGGCCGGTACGCCCTCCGAGCGCAGCAGTGGTTCTCGGAGCCGAGCTACGGCGACCGCTGGTGGTCGGACGCGGCCGCCTCCGGAGACGCGACTCTGATCGACGTATCGGAAGGGGCGGACGTCTCCGGCATCGCCTTCCGGCTCCCGCCGTGGGTGTGGGACCAGCCGCGGATCGACGGCGGCGACCGCTACGACACGGCCACCCGGCTGACGCGCTCCACGTTCGGTGCGGGGGTGCCGGTGGTGTACGTCGCGAGCGGTGCGACCTGGCCGGACGCGCTGAGCGCCGGACCGGCCGCCTCGGCGCTCGGCGGGGCGCTCCTTCTGACCGATCCGGACGAGCTCCCGGAGACGGTAGCCGCCGAGCTCCGCCGTCTCCGACCGGAGCGCGTCGTGGTCGTCGGCAGCGACCGGACGGTCAGCGAGCAGGTCCTGCGCGCGATCCGGGACGCCTCGGCAGCCCCGACGACCCGGATCGGCGGAGTGGATCGCTACGACACGTCGCGGCTGATCGTCGACGACGTCTTCGACCGCGATCGCACCGCTCAGGTCTTCCTCGCCACCGGCAACTCCTACCCCGACGCGCTGAGCGTCGGCCCGATCGCCGGCCGCCGTCACGAGGCGGTGCTGCTGGTGGACGGCGCGCGGCAGTCCGCCGATACGTCGACGAGATCGCTGCTCGACCGTCTCGCCCCGGGGAAGGTGATCGCGCTCGGCGCCGACCCGTCGATCCGCCAGACGATCCTCGACTCCCTCTCGGGCGGTCCGTGGACCGTCGAGCGCATCGCCGGTCGGGACCGCTCCGAGACAAGCTTCGCGCTGAACGGCCGCTTCCCCTCCTCGTCCGAGTCCGTCTACGTCGTGAACGAGGCCGGCTTCGCCGATGCGCTGGCGGTCTCCACGGTCGCAGCGGCGGGCGGTGCGAACGTCGCCCTCACCCCATCGGACTGCCTCCGCACCGCGATCCCCGCCAGCGCGCGATCGAGCGGAGCGGACACCCTCGTCCTCGTCGGCGGCGAGGGGACCCTCGGTCCTCAGGTCCCCGCACAGCAGCCGTGCAGGAGCTGACGACCGTGAAGACGCCCCACCTCCTCACCGCCGCGATCACCGCGCTGGTCCTCGTCTCCGGCTCGATCGCCGTCGACGCCTCCGCGGAGGAGACCACTGCCACTCTCATCGTGACCGCGGACTACGTGACCGCGGACGGCAGCCCCGCCGAGGGCCCCGCCATGACGACGTTCCAGCTCTCCCCGGGCGACTCCGACGGCGTCGGCTGGGGAGGTCCGGGGGGCGCCTCGAGCGGGAGCGTCTTCGGAGGCACCACGAGCTTCTCCGTCCAGCCGGGCGCCTGGACAGTGCGTGCGTCGGCGGACGGCTGGGCGCACAGCTGGCTCGGCGGGACGCCGTTCGCCGAGTCGGCCGAGGTCGCGGTGCTCGCGGCCGGGGAGACGCGCACGTTCGTCGTCGAGCTCCACCCCGGCGGCACCGTGTCCGGAGTCGTCGGCTCGAACGCGAGCGTCGACGCGTACCTGCAGGACCCGGCCACCGGCGACTGGGAGAGCATGAGCCGCGACGCGAACGCGGTCGTCGCCGATGGCCGCTACACCCTCGACTCTCTTCCGGCCGGTGAGTACGCCGTCCGCGCCGAGCGCGAGCCGGACGGGGAGGGCCGCCGCTTCTTCTCGGATCGGTACTGGAAGGACTCGCCGACACTCGCCGGAGCGACGACCGTCCGAGTCGATGCCGGCTCGACGACGACCGGCATCGACCTGCGGCTGCGCCCCTGGCAGTACTTCACGGACCGTGTCGCAGGCTCCGACCGCTACGACACTGCGGTCTCTGTGTCGAGATCCGCCTTCACCGCCCCGGTGCCCGTCCTCTATCTCGTCAGCGGGGCGAACTGGCCGGATGCGCTGAGCGCCGGACCCGCTGCCGCGCTGCAGGGCGGGGCGCTGCTGCTGACGGATCCGACGATCCTCCCCGACGTGGTCACCGCGGAGATCCGCCGGCTGGCTCCCGAGCGGATCGTCGTAGTGGGCTCCTCCCTCTCGGTCTCCACCGGGGTGGAGGAACGGCTCCGCGAGCTCTCACCCGTGGTCGACAGGATCGGCGGTCGGGACCGCTACGAGACGTCCCGACTCGTCGTGGTGGACGCGTTCGGCGATCTCGAGGCCGACACCGTGTTCCTCGCCACGGGGACGAACTTCCCCGACGCGCTGTCGGTGGGCCCGGTCGCCGGGTACGCGGGCGACCCGGTGCTGCTCGTCGACGGCGCACAGAGCGCTCTCGACGCGCCGACCGAGGCCGCGTTGCGAGCGCGGTCACCGCTGGGCGTGCAGATCATCGGGAGCGAGTCGGCGATCTCGGCGGGCATCGCGGCGGACGTCGAGTCGGCCCTGCCCGACATCGACGTCCGCAGGGTCTCCGGCGGCGACAGGATCCGCACCAGCGTCGCGGTGAACCGCGGCAGCAACGGTGACCCGCTGAACGACACCGCCTACCTCGTCCGGGCCGACTCGTTCGCCGACGCACTCGGCTCGATCGCGGCGGCATCCGAGCTGCACCGGCGGATCTACCTGACCGACAGCGACTGCATCCGCCAGAGCGTCCTCGACGCCGCTCAGCAGCTCGGCATCGACCGCTTCGTGCTCCTCGGCGGCACCGGCACGCTCTCCTCCGCGGTAGCGGCGCTGTCGACGTGCGCGCCGTGACCGGGGAACGTCAGGCCGCGGCGATCCGCTCGTCCGCCGCGCGGCGCGCCCACGTCTCGGCGTCGGCCAGCGACTCCCGGGTCAGTGCGCCGTCGACGGTGTGCGCGTCGACCACGGCCTCGACCGTCTCGAGGATGCCGAGGTAGCCGATCCGTCCCGCGTGGAAGGCCTGCACGGCCTGCTCGTTCGCGGCGTTGAAGACGGCGGGGAACGACGCCCCCGCGACTCCGACGCGCTTGGCGAGCCGGACCGAGGGGAACGCCTCCTCGTCGAGGGGCTCGAACGTCCAGCTGTGCGACCGCGTCCAGTCGAGCGGCGCGCCGACGCCGGCGACGCGATGCGGCCAGTCGAGGCCGAGCGAGATGGGGAGCCGCATGTCGGGCGGCGACGCCTGCGCGATGGTCGAGCCGTCGACGAACTCGACCATCGAGTGGATCACCGACTGCGGGTGCACCGTCACGTCGATCCGGTCGTAGGCCACGTCGAAGAGCAGGTGAGCCTCGATGACCTCGAGGCCCTTGTTGACGAGGGTGGACGAGTTGGTCGTGACCACGAGGCCCATGTCCCAGGTCGGATGCGCGAGCGCCTGCGCCGGAGTCACGTCGCGGAGCGAGGCGCGGTCGCGCCCGCGGAACGGCCCGCCCGAGGCGGTCAGCACGAGCCGGCGCACCTCGCGATGCTCCCCCGCGAGCAGGGCCTGCGCGATGGCCGAGTGCTCGGAGTCGACCGGGACGATCTGCCCGGGGGCCGCGATCGAGGTGACGAGCTCGCCGCCGACGATCAGCGACTCCTTGTTGGCGAGGGCGAGCGTCCGCCCCTCCTCGAGAGCAGCGAGGGTCGGGCCGAGGCCCACGGAGCCGGTGATGCCGTTCAGCACGACGTCCGCCTCCACGCCGCGCACCAGCTGCTCGGCCTCGATCTCGCCGAAGGCCGTGTGCTCGACACCGAAGGCCGCGGCCTGCTCGGCGACGACGGCGCGGTTCGTCCCGGCCGAGAGCCCGACCACCTCGAAGCGGTCGCGGTTCGCGGCGATGACGTCGAGGGCCTGCGTGCCGATGGACCCGGTCGAGCCGAGGATGATGACCCTGCGCATCCGCCCATCCTGGCACGGAGCGCCCGCCCGCGACCGGGTCAGCTGACGGCGAGGACGTCGATCACGAAGACGAGCGTGTCGGTGCCGCTGATGCCCGCATCCGCATTGCCCGCGTCGCCGTAGCCCTGGGCGGGCGGGATGACGACGAGCACCTGCGAGCCGACCGTCTGACCGACCACCGCCTGCTTGAAGCCCTCGATCACGTCTCCGGTGCTGAACGACGCGGGAGTGCCGGATCCCCAGCTCTGGTCGAAGACCGTGCCGGTGCCCCAGACGACGCCCTGGTACTGGACCACGAGCGAGTCGCCGTCGGCGACGACCTGGCCGTCGCCCTTCTTCAGCACCTCGAGCTGCAGGTCGGCGGGCGGGTCGGTCGCCGGGATCGTCACGGTCGGCGTGCCGTCCTCGGCGAGCGCCACCGTCGGCAGGCCGTCGACCGGAGGCTGCGGCTCCCCGGTCGCGGTCGACGGGATGATGCCCTCGACATCGATCACCATGACGATCGAGTCGGTCGCGGCGATGCCGAGGTCGGTGTTGCCGGCATCACCGAAGGCGTCGGCGGGAGGCACGACGGCGACGACGCGCGATCCCACGGTCGCGCAGTTGACGGCCTTGACGAGGCCCGCGAGGTACTTGTCGACGTCGACCGCGAACGCGGCGCGGCCACCGGAGGCGTAGCTGCTGGCCGAGAACTCGGCTCCGCTCGTCCCGTTGTAGAGGGTGTAGTCGACGAGGACGGTGTCGCCCTCGGCCACCTCTGCGCCCGTGCCCTCGATGGCGATCGAGCGCTCGGTCTCGTCCACCTCGATCGGGGTCGGGAACACGGTGACCGGCTTGGTCGCGAAGTCGCCACTGGTCTGCACCGCGCTCGTCGCATCTCCCTCCGCGACGCACGAGAGCGGAGTCGCCGAGGCGCTCGGGGACGCCTCCTCGGCGGCATCGGTGCAGGCCGTCAGGCCGAGGGTCGCGGCGACGACGGCCACGATCGCGAATGTTCTGCGCACAGCGCACCTTTCCTCTCCGGCGGAGCCGGCACGTACGGGGAGGAGACCATCCTGCGCGACCCTCCTATGGAGGGCCTGGATGCGGGAGACCCCCGGAGCGTCGGCACGGGGTCCTCCGATACCGCTCGCCTACCATGGCGGCATGCGTGAATTCTCGGTCCCCCAGTCCCGCGCGCTCGTCACCGAGCTCCCCGGCCCTCGCTCCGTCGCCCTGCAGGAGCGACGCGTCGCGAGCGTCTCGCGAGGCGCCGGCACCCTCGCGAACATCTACATGGACCACGCCTCGGGCGCCGTCCTGGTCGACGTCGACGGCAACCGCCACATCGATCTGGGCTGCGGCATCGGAGTCACGACCATCGGCCACGCGCACCCGGCCGTCGCTGCGGCCGCCGCCGCCCAGGCCGACAAGCTGACCCACACCCTCTTCACGGTGACGCCCTACGAGAACTACGTCCGCGTCGCCGAGAAGCTCGCCGAGATCACCCCCGGTGACTTCGAGAAGCACTCGATCCTCGTCAACTCGGGCGCCGAGGCGGTCGAGAACGCCGTCAAGATCGCCCGCAAGTACACGGGCCGCCGTGCCATCGCCTCCCTCGACCACGCCTTCCACGGCCGCACCAACCTGACCATGGCGATGACCTACCGCCCCTGGCCCGAGCGCGCCGGCATGGGCCCGTTCCCCGGCGAGATCTACAGCCTCCCGATGAGCTACCCGTTCCGCGACCCCGAGGGCATGACCGGAGCCGAGGCCGCCGAGCGCGCCATCGACTACATCCGCACCCACATCGGGGCGCAGGAGCTCGCGGCCCTCTTCGTCGAGCCGATCCAGGGCGACGGCGGCATCATCATCCCCGCGCCCGGCTACTTCGAGCGCCTCTCCGAGTTCTGCACCGAGAACGGCATCGTCTTCGTCGCCGACGAGATCCAGGCCGGGATCGCGCGCACCGGCACCTGGTACGCGATGGAGCACTTCGGAGTCGTCCCCGACCTCGTCACGACGGCCAAGGGCATCGCGGGCGGCTTCCCCCTCGCGGCGGTCACCGGCCGCGCCGAGATCATGGACGCCGTGCAGCCCGGCGGCATCGGCGGCACGTTCGGCGGCAACCCCGTCTCGACCGCCGCCGCCCTGGCCACGTTCGAGGCTATCGAGTCCGAGGGGCTCCTCGCCGAGGCGCAGCGCGTCGAGCGCGCTCTGTGGGCCCGCATCGGCGACTGGGCCGAGCGGTTCCCGGTCGTCGGCGAGGTGCGCGGCAAGGGCGCCATGTTCGGAGTCGAGCTCGTGCACCCCGGCACGAAGCGCCAGAATCCGGAGGCGCTCGCGGCGATCCTGAAGCACGCGACCACCCACGGCGTCATCGTGCTCGACGCCGGAAGCTGGGACAGCGTCCTGCGCATCATGCCCAGCGTCGTCATCAGCGACGAGCTGATCGACGACGCCGCGAGCGTCATCGAGGAGGCGCTCGCCACGCTGAGCTGACCGCATGACTCCGGCGGCATGCACCCGCCGGTAGCCTCGTCCGAATGCGGACCGACGACGATCACGAGAGGCCGACCCCACCCGGGATCGGCCTCTCGGCGCGTCTGGCGCGCCTCACCATGGGCGGCGCCGGACGGCTGATCTACCGGCCGATCGTCGAGGGGCGCGACAACGTCCCCTCCTCCGGTCGCGTGATCCTCGCCAGCAACCACCTCTCGTTCATCGACTCCCCCGTGCTGACGCTGCTGGCGCCGAGGCCCGTGCAGTTCCTCGCGAAGGCCGACTACTTCACCGGGCCGGGCGTGCGCGGTGCGCTCTCCCGCTCGTTCTTCACGGCCGTCGGAGCCGTCGCGGTCGAGCGCGGGGCGGGTCAGGCGGCGCAGGAGGCGCTCGACCTCGGTCGCGCGATCCTCGAGCGCGACGAGGCGTTCGCTGTGTACCCCGAGGGCACCCGGTCGCGCGACGGCCGCCTCTACCGGGGCCGCACCGGAGTCGCGTGGCTCGCCCTCACCACGGGCGCCCCGGTCGTCCCGGTCGGGCTGATCGGCACCCAGGAGCTGCAGCCGGTCGGGTCGAGCATCCCGCGACTGCACCGCATCACCGTCCGCTTCGGCGACCCGCTCGACCTGTCCCCGCACGGTTCCGCAGACTCCGGGCGCGCGAGGCGCCACGCGACCGACGAGGTGATGGCGGCGATCCACGCCCTGTCGGGTCAGGAGCTCGCGGGCGTCTACAACGAGTCGCCGCCGGCGAGCGCGGTCGAGCGCCTCAAGAGGGCCCTGCCGCACGAACGGCGCTGAGCCGTTCAGCTCGCGGAGCTCGGCCCCGCCTCGGTCGTCGGCTCGTGTCCCACCGGGAAGTTCACCGAGTTGGCGATGAAGCACAGCCGCGACGCCTCGGCGTGCAGTGTCTGCGCGAGCTCGATCATCGACTCGTCGGCCACGCGCACGTGTGGCCGGAGGGTCACCGACTCGAACCGGCCGCCCTCGCCCTCCTGCACCATCCGGCCGATCGCGTCGTCCGCGTAGCCCGTGACGACGACTCCGTTCTTCACGGCGACGTGCAGGTACGAGAGCAGGTGGCACTGCGCCAGGGAGGCGAGCAGCAGCTGCTCCGGGTTCCACCGGTCGGGGTCGCCGCGGAAGGGCTTGTCGGCCGAGCCGAGGATCGGCGCGGGTCCCTCCGCGCGGACCAGATTCTGCCGCCCGTACTCCCGGTACCCGCTGGTGCCCGTTCCGCGATCGCCCTCCCAGACGACGGAAACCGCGTAATCGTGCGCTGACTTCATCGGAATGCCCCTTCTCGCCGGTGGATCAGGCCGGTCTCGACAGTCTGGACCCCTGAGCTCCGACGGCCCGCGGATAGACTCGACGGACCATGACAGACACGCTCGCCCCCCAGGTTCCCACGTCGGCAGTCCCCCAGGAGCGGCGCCTCGCGACCGAGATCCCGGGGCCGCGATCGCGAGCACTGCACGAGCGGCGCCTCGCCGTCGTCCCGTCGGGAGTCGGCACGGCGCTGCCCGTCTACATCGACCGCGCGCACGGGGCGATCCTCGTCGACGTCGACGGCAACCAGTTCATCGACCTCGGCGCGGGCATCGGCGTCACGACCATCGGCCACACCGACGACGCGGTGGTCGCCGCCGCGACCGCGCAGCTCGGCCGCCTGACGCACACCCTCTTCACGGTGACGCCCTACGAGCCCTACATCCGCGTGGCGGAGCTGCTCGCCGAGCACACCCCCGGCGACTTCGCGAAGAAGACGGTGCTCGTCAACTCCGGTGCGGAGGCGGTCGAGAACGCCGTCAAGATCGCCCGCAAGCACACGGGTCGTCCCGGAGTCGCGGTGCTCGACCACGCGTACCACGGCCGCACCAACCTCACCATGGCGATGAACTTCAAGGCCCTGCCCTACGGGCTCGGCTTCGGCCCGTTCGCGAGCGACGTGCACCGCGCGCCGAGCTCCTACCCCTACCACGACGGCCTCTCGGGTGCCGAGGCGGCCGAGCGCACGATCTCGTACCTCGAGAAGACGGTCGGCGCCTCCGCGCTGGCCTGCCTGGTCGTCGAGCCGGTGCAGGGCGAGGGCGGCTTCATGGTCCCCGCGCAGGGCTACCTGCCCGCGCTGCAGGAGTGGTGCACGGCGAACGGCATCGTCTTCGTCGCCGACGAGATCCAGTCGGGCATGGCGCGCACCGGCGCGTACTTCGCGAGCGAGCACTTCGGGCTGGTCCCCGACCTGGTCCTCTCTGCCAAGGGCATCGCCGGCGGTCTGCCGCTCGCGGGCGTCACGGGCCGGGCCGAGATCATGGACTCGGCGCAGGCCGGCGGGCTCGGCGGCACCTTCGGCGGCAATCCGGTCGCCGCGGCCGCCGCCGTCGCCGTCTTCGAGCGCATCGAGCAGGACGGCCTGCTGGCCGAGGCCGACCGCATCGGCGCCCGCCTCGGCGCGGCCCTCCGGGCTCTGCAGGAGCAGTACGACATCATCGGAGACGTCCGCGGCATCGGCGCGATGATGGCGATCGAGCTCGTTCAGCCGGGTACGGCCGCCACGACGAAGACGCCGAACACCGCTGCCGTCACGGCGATCATCGACTACGCGGCAGCGCACGGCGTCCTGGTCCTGAGCGCCGGCACCTACGGCAACGTCGTCCGGTTCCTGCCGAGCCTCGCCCTCACCGACGAGCTGCTCGACGACGCCGTGTCCGTCCTCGCCGAGGCCTTCGCGACGCTCTGACGACGATCGCGGTCGACTCCGCGGGCTCCCGGCGCGCGGCGCTGAGGGAGCCCCGGGGTCGTCTCGCGGCCTGAGCGGACGGGAGCCGTCCGGGCGTCGGGCAAGATGGAGGGATGCCCGAAGGAACCTTCACCGTCGCAGAGTCCGTCGAACTGGCCGTCGTCGAGCGATCCGGCTTCGTCGAGTCGCGTCACGCCGGCTCCGCCGTCGTCCTCGACTCCGACGGCCGCGTCGCCCGGAGCCTCGGCACGCCGACCGCGCCCGTCTTCCCGCGATCCTGCCTCAAGCCGTTCCAGGCCCTCGCGGTGATGACGGCGGGCGTCGATCTCACGGGGGCGGAGGCGGTCATCGCGACCGCGAGCCACGCCGGCATCCCGCAGCACGTCGCCCTGGTGCAGAACCTGCTCTTCCGAGCCGGCCTCGACCACACGGCGCTGCAGTGCCCGGCCGACTGGCCCGGCGACTCCACGACGCGCGCACAGCTCATGCGCGCCGGCGCGACCCAGGACCCGCTGTACATGAACTGCTCGGGCAAGCACGCGGCGATGCTGCTGGCCTGCGTGCAGAACGGCTGGAGCACCGAGGACTACCTCGAGCGCTCGCACCCGCTGCAGCAGCACATCGTCGACACGATCGAGCGCCTGACCGGCGAGCGCGTCGTCGCCTCCGGGATCGACGGCTGCGGAACGCCGGTGCACGCACTGCCGTTGACCGCCCTGGCCAAGGGCATCTCGCGGATCGTCTCCTCCTCCGCGGCGTCGCCCTTCGGCCTCTACCGCCAGGCCGGCGTCCTGACGAACGCGATCCTCGAGAACGCCTGGGCGATCGACGGACCAGGTCGCGACAACACCGTCGTCATCGAGCGCCTGGGCCTCGTCGCCAAGCTGGGTGCCGAGGGCGTGCTGGTGATGGCGTCCCCCGACGGGACGACCGTCGCGCTGAAGATCCTCGACGGCAGCCTCCGGGCCGCGACGGTCGTCGCCCTGAAGCTGCTCGTCGAGATCGGCGCGGTCGACCGGGCCGCCGCCAACGACGTCCTGGTGAAGCTCAACCCGGTGGTCTCGGGCGGCGGGCGCCCGGTCGGCGCCATACGCGCCTCCTACGTCTGAGACCGCGCCCCGGTAGGAGCCGCCGGGCTCACTGGCTCTGCGCGATCCTCTTCGCCCGGGCCGCCGACGACACCTGCGTGACGACGACGATCACGATCGCCAGGAGGAAGACGGCCGACGCGATCACGTTCGCCTCGGCGGGGATGCCGCGGGCGGCCGCGATGTAGATGTACTTCGGGAACGTCGTCACCGAGCCGGAGTTGAAGTTCGTGATGATGAAGTCGTCGAAGCTCAGCGCGAACGAGAGCAGCGCGGCGGCGAGGATCCCCGGCAGCAGCAGTGGGAAGGTGATGCGCCAGAAGACCTGAGCGGGCGAGGCGTAGAGGTCGCGGCCGGCCTCCTCCAGGCGCGGATCGAGGCTCGCGACGCGGGCCTTCACCGTCACCACCACGAAGCTGATGCAGAACATCGTGTGCGCCAGGATGATCGTGACGAGCCCCTTCTCGGCCCCCACCGCCAGGAACTGCGCCGCGAGACCGGCTCCGAGCACGACCTCGGGGGTCGCCATCGGGAGGAACAGCAGCAGGCTGATCGCCGACCGGAACCGGAAGCGGAAGCGCACGAGCGCGATCGCGATCATCGTGCCGAGCGCGGTGGCGAGCACGGTCGCGACGGCGCCGACCAGGAGGCTGTTCCCGAACGCCGTCATGACCTCGGGGCTCGTCCAGGCCGACACCCACTTGTCGAAGGTGAAGCCGCGCCAGGCGAGGTTGCTCTTGCCCGAGTCGTTGAACGAGAACACGAAGGTGTATCCGATGGGGATGAGCAGGAAGATCAGCGCGAGCGCGGTGTAGACACCGAGCCCGAGACCCTTGAACCGGCGCGGTCCCCTGACGGGAGCGGGGGCCGGGGCGCCGAGGATCTCCTGGGCGCTCGCGACGGGGCGATCGGCGGTGGCGGTCACAGGAGGTCCTCCGTTCCACTGCGCTTCACGTAGAAGCCGACGATGACGAGGATGACGGCCATCAGGACGATGGACAGCGCCGCCGCCGCGGGGTAGTTCTCGAGGGTCAGGAAGTTCGCCTCGATCGCGTTGCCGACCATCGAGGTCTGCGAGGAGCCGAGGAAGTCGCGGCTCGCGTTGATGTAGTCGCCCGCCGCCGGGATGAAGGTGAGCAGGGTCCCCGACACGATGCCGGGCATCGACAGCGGCACCGTCACCTTCCAGAAGACCGACGCGGGATGCGCGTAGAGATCCGATCCCGCCTCGAGGAATCTCGTGTCGAGTCGCTCGAGGGTCGTGTAGAGCGGCAGCGTCATGAACGGGATGAAGTTGTAGGTGATGCCGAAGATCACCGCGAACGGGGTCCCCGTGAGGTGGCCGTCGCTCGGGAGGATCGCGATCGCCTTCAGCGTCTGCACCAGCGGGCTCTCGTCCGACATGATCTGCTTCCAGGCCAGGGTGCGCAGCAGGAAGCTGATGAAGAACGGCGCGATGACGAGAGTGAGCAGCAGGTTCTGCAGCAGCGGCCACGGCCGCGCCTTCACGCCGATGAAGTACGCCAGCGGGTAGCTGATGACCAGCGCCAGCACCGTCGCGATCAGGGCGTAGCCGAACGAGCGGAGCGCGTGCGGCCAGTAGTCCGCCATCACGACGAGGTAGTTCTGCCAGGCGAAGCCGGGCGCGTACTCGCCGATGTCGCCGTCCGGGATCTCGACCTGGAACGAGGTCAGCACCAGCGAGACGAGCGGCGTGAGGAAGAACAGCAGCATGTAGGCGATGCCCGGCAGGAGCAGGACCAGCGCGATGGTCGACCGCTTCCGGACGGGCGCGTCGAGCGGATCCGCGGTGCCGGACGCGAAGGCGGCGAAGGCCATGCCTACGACCCTCCGGCTCGCCCGGCGAGGAGCCCGCGCTTCTGCAGTGCGATCGCCCGCGTGGAGTCGTCGGGGTCGAAGCGCGGGACGGTGCCCGGCTCGTCGGCGAGGCCGAAGCCGTGCTCGATGCTCCAGCTGACCCAGACCTCTGCACCTTCGCCGACGACCGGCCCGAAGACCATGTTCTGCGCGAAGACGACGACGGGTCCGACGCTCGGGAACTCGATCGTGTACTGCGTGCTCACCCCGCTGAACGAGACGTCGACCACGCGGCCCGGGCCGAGCACGTTCCGATCGGGAGCGTCGGCGGGAGCCTCGGTCAGGAGGAGCAGCTTCTCGGGGCGCACCCCGATGGTCATCTCCCCCGACTCGCGCGCCGACCTCGCGGTCGGCACCACGATCCGGTTGCCGCCCGCCTCGACGGTGAGCGCCGTGGAGCTCGAGCCGACGACCTCCCCCGTGAAGAGGTTCGACTGCCCGAGGAAGTTGGCGACGAAGGCGGTGCGCGGCAGCTCGTAGAGCTCCTCGGGGGCGCCCATCTGCTCGATGCGCCCCTTGTTCATCACCGCGACCGTGTCGGCCATGGTCATGGCCTCCTCCTGGTCGTGGGTGACGTGCAGGAAGGTGAGGCCGACCTCCTCCTGGATCGACTTCAGCTCGAGCTGCATCTGCCGGCGCAGCTTGAGGTCGAGTGCGCCGAGCGGCTCGTCGAGGAGCAGGAGTGCCGGACGGTTGACGATGGCGCGTGCGAGGGCCACCCGCTGCTGCTGCCCACCGGAGAGCTGCGCGGGGCGTCGCTGGGCGAGGTGGTCGAGCTCGACCAGGCGGAGGGCCTCGTGCGCCTTCCCGACCGGGTCGTCGATCTTCCGGCGCTTCAGGCCGAAGGCGACGTTCTCGAGGATCGACATGTGCGGGAACAGCGCGTACGACTGGAAGACCGTGTTGACGGGGCGCTGGTACGTCTTCGTCGCCGTGACGTCCTTGCCGCCGATGAGGATGCGGCCGCCGGAGGGCTCCTCGAGGCCTGCGACGAGGCGCAGCGTCGTCGTCTTGCCGCAGCCCGAGGGGCCCAGCAGCGCGAAGAAGGATCCCGCGGGGATGGTGAGGTCGAGGGAGTCGATGGCGGTGAAGCCCGGGTACTGCTTGCTGATCCCGACCAGTTCGAGGTCGGCGCCGCTCTCGGCGAAGGTTCCGGCGGCCATCAGATGCCCAGCAGCACTTTCTGGAACTCGGCCTGGTAGTCCTTCTCTTCGTCCGCCGTGAGCGTCCGGAAGACGTGGGCCTGCGACAGCGTCTCCTCGTCGGGGAAGATCAGCTGGTTCTCGGCCAGATCCGGATCGATGCTCTCCATGGCTTCCTTCGCTCCGTCGACGGGGGTGATGTAGTTGACCCACGCGGCGACCTGGGCGGCCACCTCGGGTTCGTAGTAGTAGTTCATGAGGGCTTCGGCGTTGGCCTTGCGCTGCGAGCCCATCGGCACGACGAAGGTGTCGTTCCAGAGGGTGCCACCGGAGTCGGGGAGGGCGAACTCCCACTTGTCGCCGGCCTCCGCGTTGATCAGGGTGATGTCGCCCGACCAGCAGATGGCGGCGAGGGTGTCCTCGTTCTGCAGGTCGTTCAGATAGGCGTTGCCCTTGATGTTGCGGATCTGGCCCTCGTCCACCTGCTCGCGGAAGACGTCGATCGCGTTCATGAACTCGTCGTCGCCCCACTTCCCCGCGATGTCCGTGCCCTGGGCGAGCATGATCAGGCCGATCGTGTCGCGCATCTCGCTGAGCACCCCGACGCGCCCGCGCAGCGCGGGGTCCCACAGGTCGTCGATGCTCTCCAGCCCGCCGGGCAGCTTCTCCTTGTTCCAGCAGATGCCGGCGAAGCCCGCCTGCCACGGCAGCGAGAGATGACGTCCGGGGTCGAAGTCGGGGTTCGCGAGCGACGGCGTCAGATTGGCGATGTTCGGGATGTTCGCGTGGTCGAGCTCCTGGATGTACTGGCGTCGGGCCAGGCGCGAGACCATCCACTCGGTCAGGCAGACCGTGTCCGCTCCGATGTACTGGCCGAGCGCGAGCTGGTCCTTGACCTTGCCGTAGTAGGAGTTGTTGTCGTCGACCGCCACGTTGTAGGTCACCGAGATGCCGGTCTGCTCCTCGAAGGCGAGCAGCGTCGGATAGGCCCCGTCGTCGTCCTCGTCGAGGTAGGCGGGCCAGTTGTCCCACACGAGCGCCGGGTCGGAGGCCGACGCGTCCGCCGCGGCCGTCGGAGCGGGCCGGCTCACCGGAGCGCACGCGGCGAGCGCCAGCGCTCCCGCCCCGAGTCCGAGCCCTCCGAGGACCGCCCGTCGCGAGAGGACGGCCCTGCGCTCGCGATCCCGGGAGCGCGCCACGGCGATGGCGTCGCGGAGGACGGGATCCCTCGGGAGGGGACGGGTCATGCTGCGACTCCTGTCTGGATCGGTGCTCCGGCCGACCGGCGTGAATGTGAGGAAATACTGGCACAGCCCCCACCGCCTGTCGACGGCGGACCGACGAGATCGCGCATCCGGAAACACGATCGTCACGAATTCCGTGCTGGAGGCATCGTCATACGGAGGATTCCCTGTGTTCGGGCCGGTCCGTCGCCGGCCAGCGCGCTCGGTGGAGCGTGCCGTCGCGCTCGACCAGGACGCGGTCTCCGGAGCAGAGCGGTGGGGGCCCCAGCGCCCCGAGGACGAGTCGCGCCTCGCTCGGCGCGACATCGACCACGACCGTCCCTGCTCGGCGCACCGCGGTGAGGAGGCTGCGGGCGGAGGACCACTCGAGGACAGAGCCGATCACGGCGCCTCGCGGTGTCTCTGCGGCGAGCGCCTCCTCCGTGCTCGAGACCGCGACCCCCAGCGCCTCCAGGCGCGAGCGGACCGCCCGGGCGCGGTTCGTCAGGACGGCGACCGGGCCCCGAGCGAACGACACCTCGGGTGGTGTCGATGAGGCGACGTCGGACGCATTCTCGGCGGGCGCGAAGACCTGGATCCGCTCCCCGTGCCACCAGCCGCCGCCGGGTGGGAGCTCGGGATCGAAGACCTCCCCGGCGAGCGCGAGGAGCTGGTGCTCCTGGCGGTTCGATGCGCGGAGCAGCAGGACGTCGTCGAAGGCGTCCCGCAGCGCGGCGAGACCGTCCGTGGGGCGGCGCGCGGCGGCGACGACCAGGCGCTCCCCCGCTCTGACCGCGGTCTGCAGGGCGTCGAGCAGACGCCGCCGCTCCTCGTCGGTGCAGCGCCTCAGCAGCAGGTCGAGATCGTCGACGAGGAGCGGCCCGGAACCGGAGGAGTCGTCGACGATCGCGTCCCACGCCTCCTCCGCATCGTGCGGTCCGACGAGGCGCGCCGGGCTGAGCTGCGTCGCGATCGTCCGCAGCGCCCCCGAGCGCCCGGAGCCGGAGGCCCCGAGCACCAGGACGGACCGGCGCTCGAGCGCGACGACCACCTGACTCTGCTCCTCGGGGCGGTCCACCAGCCCGAGGAGGAGGCGCCCGTCTCCTCCGCCCGGCAGCGGGAGCACCGCCGGCAGCGGGTCGCGCCACGGCCGGTGCACCGCGACCTCCTCGTCACCCGGCTGCACGGCCGCCGCGAGATCCTCGCTCCGGGCGATCGCAGACTGCACGAGTCTCTGCCGGCCGCCGACCGAGACGATGCACCGGCCGGGAGTGCCGTGCGGAAGGCGGGCGGCCGCGTCCGAGCCGATCAGAGCTCTCGAGTCGGCGGTGTCCTGCACCCTCAGGGCGATGCGCAGGCCGCAGT
The DNA here is from genome assembly GCF_009807175.1 of Rathayibacter sp. VKM Ac-2803. Taxonomy (NCBI): domain Bacteria; kingdom Bacillati; phylum Actinomycetota; class Actinomycetes; order Micrococcales; family Microbacteriaceae; genus Rathayibacter; species Rathayibacter sp. VKM Ac-2803. The sequence goes on from NZ_WUCD01000001.1 coordinate 2,994,064, forward strand.
TGGCCGCGACCGCATCGCGGACCACCCCGACCGGCCTCTGCGTGCAGAGGACGAGGTGGACGCCGAGCGAGCGCCCGCGCGCCGTGATGTCCGCGAACGCCCGGTGCAGCTCGGGCGAGCGCTCGAGCACGACCGCGCACTCGTCGACGACGATCACGAGCCTCGCCAGAGTGCCGGGCGCGAGCCTCGCGATGTCCGGCACGCTGTGCTGCGCCAGGACGACCTCCCGACGTCGCAGCTCGGCGGCGATGCTGGCGAAGGCCCGGGCGGCGCCGCCCGGATCGAGGTCCGTGATCACTCCGGTCACGTGCGGGAGCCCGGCCAGCGCGGCGAAGCCCGCGCCGCCCTTGAAGTCCGCGAGGAAGAAGGTCAGCGCAGCCGGATCGTGGCGCGCCGCGAGCGCCGTGATCCACGCGATGAGCAGCTCGCTCTTGCCGCTGCCCGTCGTCCCGCCGATGATCGCGTGCGGACCGTCCCGCACGAGGTCGATCTCGAACGGACCGTCCTCGACCGCGCCGACGACCGCGCGGAGCCCCGGTTCTCCCCCGCCGCGGCGCAGTGCGCCGAACTCGGTGAGAAGCACCCGGGCGGGAAGGTCGCGACCCCCGGAGCCGCCGGACGCGCCGGCGAGCTCGACCGCGTAGGCCTGCGCCTGCGCCTGGGAGACGTAGTCGACGCGCAGGTGCTCCGTCACCCCGGGCAGCAGCCGCCCCACCACGAGGTCGCCCTCCCGCCCGCCGAGCACGACGACGACGCGGCAGGAGGTGGGCAGGCGCGACGGGTCGTCGGTGAGGACGATCAGCCTCCCGTCGGGCACCGGCTCGTCGTCCGAGTCCTGCTCCACGACCCTCAGCACGACCGGGGCAGCGGCCGTCCGCGCGTGGGGCAGCGCCCGCGACCCGGCCCACTCCGACCCGGACGGCAGCACGATCGAGAGATCGGCCGGCGCGACGAGCTCTGCGCACTGCACGATCAGGGCCCGCGCGAATGCCCGGACGAGCACGGGAGGTCCTACGACGCCGATGCCGGCCGAGAGAGCAGCGGTCAGCGGCGCGTCGGGGAGGGTCGGCCCCGGCGTCCGCCCGGGCGCCGCGGCGACGCGCTCACCCGTTCCGAGCACGAGCTCGAGCGAGGCGGCGGATCGGCGCCAGCGGGTGTCCACCGGCAGCGCGCCCTCGAGGACCGCGAGCGCGCCCGGGGCGGCGAGACGCAGCGCCGCGAGCTCGCTCTCGCGGGTCTCGACCAGGGCGGCCTCGTACTCGAGGAGCGATCGGCGGTAGCGCTCCGTCTCGATGCGCGCCGAGCGCCGTCGCTGCCGCGCCCCGTCGAGGTACGAGGCGACGGCGACGATCGGCCCGAGCGCGGCGAGCGCGAGCGTGTAGGGCGAGGAGGTGAGCGCGTAGAGCACGAGCGAGGTGAGGACGGGCGCCAGCGCCGCGATCCACGGGAAGGACGCCCGGGTCGGTGCCGCGGGAGGAGCGGGCGCACTCGGTGGAGCGGTGGCGGTTCGGATCGTCATGGCGTCAAGCTCACCGGAGGCGAGCGCGCCGCGGGGGCTCAGCGGGTGATCGGTGGACGGCCGGAGCCTGTGGAGGAGCCGTCGACGCGCTCGATCCCCATCTCGACGGTCGACAGCAGGACGCGGCTCCCGATCTTGGCGCGGTACCGGCGCCCCGCCTCGAGGGGCAGCGGAGCCTGCGTGGTCGTCACCAGCACGGAGCCGTTGGCCGACCAGCGGTCGCGCACCCAGAGGCCGCCCTCGTCGAAGCCGAACTCGAGGTGCGTCTTCGAGAGCGAGCGCGAGACGTCGGGGATCGCCAGAATGTGCCGGAAGGTCTCGCCGGGGTCGGGGAGCGGCTCCCTGCCGACGAGCCCGTTGCCGGTCACGATCGCGTGCTGTCCCGACGCGAAGCTGAGCCGGACGAGTCCCTGCGCCGGAGGCGCCATCGGTGCGCCGGGCGCAGGACGGCGGTGGCGGCCCGGCGCGAGACCCGGGAGCCAGGCGCGGCGCGAGGGATCGAGCACCGTCGTGTCGCCGACGGACGTCGGTCGCGACGCCCCGGGCGTCGCGTGCGACGCCACCGAGGATCCGCACTCACCGCAGAGGATCGCCCCGGGGGCGAGGTTGGAGCCACACGTGCTGCAGATCACCGAGAACGCCCTTCCTCTCCCCATCGTAGCCAGGGGCGGTGGGTGTCCTCCCTGATGACGGGGATCAGCCCGGGTCCCCCGTCACCGCGAGGACATCGACGACGACGACCGTGATGTTGTCGCGGCCGCCGTTCTCGAGGGCGGCCTCGACCAGCGCGTCCGCCGCCTCCAGCGCACTCGCCGTGCTCGAGAGCAGGTGCTCGAGCCCGGCGTCGGTCAGCTCCTTGGTGAGTCCGTCGGAGCAGATCAGCAATCGGGAGGGCGCGATCACGGGCACGAGTCGGTAGTCGGGGACGGGGGCCTCGTGGAAGCCGACCGCGCGCGTGATCACGTTGCCGTGCGGGTGGACGTCGGCTTCGTCGCGAGTGATGAGCCCGGCGTCGACGAGCTCCTGCACGATCGAGTGGTCGACGGTCAGCTGCACGAGGGAGCCCGGGATCCAGAGGTAGACCCGGGAGTCGCCGATGTTGAAGATCGACCAGTAGGGCTCGCCGCCCACCGCCGTGAGCGCCGCTCCGGTGACGGTCGTGCCGGTCCCGCCGTCGGCGTCGCCGGCGTGACGCGCGATGTCGTCGACGGCGTCCCTCAGAGCGCGGTCGATCTCCTCGGTGCCGACAGTCGCACCGGTCGCCGCGCGGGAGAGGCTCGAGACGACGGCGTCGCTGGCGACCTCTCCCGCCGCGTGCCCGCCCATCCCGTCCGCCACGGCGAAGAGGGGGGACTTCGCGAGGTAGCTGTCCTCGTTGGCGCTGCGGACGAGTCCGGTGTCCGTGCGAGCGGCCCAGCCGAGGCGCACCTCGGCTGACGGCGAGTCCGAGCTCCAGGCCGAGACCGGCACGGTGACGGAGGCGCGGCTGCGGCCGATCTGCGTCATCGCGACTCCTCGCCTCACCTCGGCTCCGCACCTCGGGGCCGGACGAACCTTCCGATGGTAACGGCTCGGCGACCGCGCCCGGCCGACGGGACACGCGGTCGCCTCGAGCGGCGTCCGCCCCGAGGAGGCCCGCCTCGGCCCGCCCGTCTCGTGACGGCGGAATACAGCTCCGCGCGACCCCGGAGTGTACGGATTCACTTGCCCAGCCCCTGTGGGACTGTCAGAATCCTCGCATGACCCCCTCCCGCCCTCCTTCTCAGCGCCCGATCCAGCTCGACGACGTGTCGAAGGCGATCATCGAGCAGCTGCAGGCCGATGGACGCCGTTCGTACGCCGAGATCGGGAAGGCGGTCGGCCTCAGCGAGGCCGCGGTGCGCCAGCGCGTGCAGAAGCTCACCGAGTCGGGAGTCATGCAGATCGTCGCGGTGACCGACCCCATGCAGCTCGGCTTCTACCGGCAGGCGATGATCGGAGTGCGCGTCACGGGCGACACCCGGGACGTCGCGGATCGACTGGCCGCGATCCCGGCTGTCGACTACGTCGTCCTCACCGCCGGCACGTTCGACATCCTCGCCGAGGTCGTCTGCGAGAACGACGACGACCTGATCGCTCTGCTCAACCAGGAGATCCGCTCGCTGCCGGGCGTGCTGTCGACCGAGACCTTCGTCTATCTCAAACTCCACAAGCAGTTCTACAACTGGGGAACGCGGTAACCAATGACCGATACAGCTTTTTCGACCGCCGGACTCGAGACCGGAGAGACGGTGACCGGCGCCGAGGCACCCGCGGGCATCGACGACTCCGCCCTCCAGCAGAAGGCGAAGGACCACCTCTGGATGCACTTCACCCGCCAGTCGGTGATGGACTCCGGCGCCGGAGTGCCGATCATCACCAAGGGCGAGGGCCACCACATCTGGGACAGCACCGGGCGCAAGTACTTCGACGGCCTCTCGGGCCTCTTCGTCGTGAATGCCGGGCACGGGCGCCGCCGACTCGCGGAGGCCGCGGCCAAGCAGGCCGCCGAGCTCTCGTTCTTCCCCCTCTGGTCGTACGCCACGCCCTCGGCGATCGAGCTCGCCGACCGTCTCGCCGACTACGCGCCCGGCGATCTCAATCGCGTCTTCTTCTCCACCGGCGGAGGCGAGGCGGTCGAGACCGCCTTCAAGCTGGCGAAGCACTTCTGGAAGCTCCAGGGCAAGCCGGGCAAGCACAAGGTCATCTCCCGCTCCGTCGCCTACCACGGCACCCCGCAGGGCGCGCTGGCCATCACCGGCATCCCGGCGATGAAGGCGATGTTCGAGCCCATCGTCCCCGGCGGGTTCCGCGTGCCGAACACCAACTTCTACCGGGCACCGGAGCACGGCGACGACCTCGAGGCGTTCGGCGTCTGGGCTGCCGACCGCATCGAGGAGATGATCGAGTTCGAGGGGCCCGAGACGGTCGCCGCCGTGTTCCTCGAGCCGGTGCAGAACTCCGGCGGCTGCTTCCCGCCGCCTCCCGGCTACTTCCAGCGGGTCCGCGAGATCTGCGATCGCCACGACGTCCTGCTCGTCTCGGACGAGGTCATCTGCGCCTTCGGGCGCATCGGCCACATGTTCGCCTGCGACGAGTACGGCTACGTGCCCGACATGATCACCTGCGCGAAGGGGATGACCAGCGGCTACTCCCCCATCGGCGCCACGATCATCAGCGACCGCATCTACGAGCCGTTCCGCCACGGCCAGGCGTCCTTCCCGCACGGCTACACCTTCGGCGGCCACCCCGTCTCGGCGGCGGTCGCGCTCGAGAACCTCGACATCTTCGAGGAGGAGAAGCTCAACGAGCGCGTCCGCGAGAACTCGCCGATCTTCCGCTCGACTCTCGAGAAGCTGCTCGACCTGCCGATCGTCGGCGACGTCCGCGGTGCGGGCTACTTCTTCGGGATCGAGCTCGTCAAGGACAAGGCGACGAAGGAGACGTTCGACGACGACGAGTCCGAGCGCCTGCTCCGCGGATTCATGTCGAAGGCCCTGTTCGACGCCGGGCTCTACTGCCGGGCCGACGACCGCGGCGACCCCGTCGTGCAGCTCGCGCCTCCGCTCACGATCGGGCCGAAGGAGTTCGACGAGATCGAGCAGATCCTCCGCGGCGTCCTGACCGAGGCCTGGGCGCGACTCTGACCCGACGGCCCGTGGCGGAGTCACGCGGCGCGGTCCGCGCTGCTCCGCCACGGCGCCTCCGCCGACTGCTGCAGAGCGCAGACCAGTGCTCGGGCATCGGGGTCGTGCGGATCGGAGCGAGCCGCCCACGCGGCCAGGCGGACGGCATCGTCGCGTCGGCCTGCCGCCCACGACAGGGACGCGAACACGACGAGCACGGGCACGCGCTCGGTCGCGGGTGCTGACACCGCGGCGGCACCGACGAGCGCCAGCAGCTCGCCGGATGGCGTCCGGGTGCCGGCAGAGACGATCCGGAGCGCATGCCGGCACCATCCGGGCCTCTGCGCGCAGACGATGAGCGCGGCGAGGGAGGCGTGCCGCAGCTCACCGCGACTCCCCGCTGCCGCACGTCGGAGCAGCGCGTCCACACTCGCTCGGACGGGTGCGGGCAGCTCCGCGCGCGGATGCCGGTCGAGCAGCGCGTCGACCTGCGCGCCGACGGCGAGGACGTCGTCCCGGGGGACGTCCGGGAGCAGCTGTCGTTCCGTGCCCTCGCGCGGCCCCGCCTGCACGGGCGGTCGACTGCGCTGACCACCGGGCGATCCCGACACGATCACCACGTCGAACGCGTCGATCCGCACGTGTCGAGCCGCGGAGGCGAGGGCGTCGGCGAACGCGTGGTCGGACGGCGCGGCGACGCGATCTCGGTAGAGGACGGCGACGACGGACTCCGCACGACCGAAGCGGCCGAGCGCACCGAGGAACGCCCGAGCGCAGGTCGTCTCATCGCCCTCGGGGAGGTCGAAGCGGAGCGCTCCCGTCGCTCTGCCGCCCCGGAAGGGAACGAGGACCAGACTCTCGCGGGGCGCGAAGCCGACGAGATCCGGGATGGCGGCGAGGACGCTGTGGTGGGTGCGGTGGGGTGCGAGTGCTGTGAGGGTCATGCCGAGATCGTGCTGCTGAAGCGGACCGCGTCGCGGGGTCATCCCTCCTATCGGGAGAGAGATCGAGCGATCCGGCCCTGTGGAGGAATCGGACCGCGCGCACGCCTCGCTCCTCCCCAGACCGCAATGCACCCGGCCTCTGCACCGATGTCCGATTCCCGCGAGAGGGGGTGAGGGACCGTCGATACTCTCGAAGCATGAGAACGACTCCCCTCCACGTCCGTCGCGTCGACAGCCCGCTCGGCCGCATCGAGATCGGCAGCGACGGCGACGCCATCGTGTCGCTGTTCATCGAGAGCGGCGGCGTGCTCCCCCACGACCACCTGCCGGAGAGCGAGGCGCCGATCCTCGAGACGGCCGCACACCAGCTCGCCGAGTACTTCGCGGGCGAACGCCGTCGCTTCGATCTGCCGATCGTCCTCCGGGGAACGCCGTTCCAGCTCGAGATCTGGGAGGAGCTGCAGCGCATCGCCTGGGGAGAGATCACCTCTTACGGAGCACTCGGCCAGGCGACCGGGCGGCTCCGCTCGGGGCGTCCGATCGGAGGCGCGGTCGGCGCGAATCCGATCCCGATCATCGTGGGCTGCCACCGTGTGCTGGCGGGCGACGGCCGGATCACCGGCTTCAGCGCCGGCGAGGGCATCGCCACGAAGGCCTGGCTGCTCGATCACGAAGGGATCGCGCACCGATGACGATCCCCGACGGTCTCGTCGCAGGAGACGACGGACGCGTCCGGTGCGCCTGGAGCGGAGCCGACCCGGAGTACCGGCGCTACCACGACGAGGAGTGGGGCGTCCCGCTCCACGGCGATCGCCCGCTCTTCGAGAAGATCTGCCTCGAGGGCTTCCAGTCCGGCCTGTCGTGGATCACGATCCTGCGCAAGCGCCCCCGCTTCCGCGAGGTGTTCCACGGCTTCGACCTCGAGGCCGTCTCGAAGATGGACGACGAGGACGTCGACCGGCTCATGGACGACACCGGCATCATCCGCAACCGAGCCAAGATCCTGGCGACCATCGACAACGCGCGTGCGGCACTCGCTCTCGAGGCCCGCGACGGGGCGGACGCGATCGACCGGCTCGTCTGGTCGTTCCACGACCCGGCCCCGGTCGCGCCGAGGGCATTCGCCGACATCCCGACGTCGACCCCGGCCTCGCTGGCACTGTCGAAGGCCCTCCGCGCCGCCGGCTTCCGCTACGTCGGGCCCACCACGATGTACGCGCTGCTGCAGTCGGCCGGCGTCGTCGACGACCATCTCGCGGGGTGCTTCAGAGCGGCGTGAGCCGTCAGCCCTCGCGCACCACCAGGTCGAGCTCGCCGCTCTCGCGGTTCGGAGCCAGCTCGAAGCCGCGCCCTCGAGCCCAGTCCGCGAGCTCCCCGAGCGAGTCGGTCTGCACGCCGTCCTCGACGAGCGCTCGCACGAATCGCCCCTTGCCCTGCTTGTTGAAGTGATTGAGATTCCGCAGCGTCCCCGAAGCATCCCGCGAGCGCACCCGCACGAATCGGCGGTCCTCCCCGGCGACGAGCGGCCCGAGCGCGGCGTACGCCTCGCTCCTCAGATCCAGGACGAGACCGCCCAGACCCGCGAGCACGGCCGCGGCCGGCTGCGACCACCAGCGCTTCAGCGGGAAGCCGGGGATCCGCGAGTCGTGCGAGAGCCGGTACGCGGGGATCTCGTCGAGCGCGCCGACAGGCCCCCACAGCGCCGACTGGATGAGGACGGTCCGGCCGAGCGCCTCCCGCGCTTCGGCGTCGAGCGAACCCGCATCGAGCGCGTCGAAGAGCACCCCGTCGAAGCGATCGACCGCCGCCATCCCGACCGGTGCCGTCAGCGCCGCGTTCCGATCGATCTCCTCGAGCTGCCTCGGCCCGAGCTTGAGGGCGCGCGCCGACGCCTCCCTGTCGCGGGAGAGCTCGACGAGGGCGTCGCGGAGCAGCCCCCGCCGCTCCGTCAACTCCGGGAACGCCAGCTCCTCGAGCACGAACGGCGTCGAGCCGCCGCTCCGCTTGGTCTCCGACGGCGGCAGCAGGACGTGCACAGGGCTCCTTCTCGAGTGGGGACGGACGACGGAGGGGCCGGGCGATCTCGATGATCGCCCGGCCCCTCCGGATGCCGCTCAACGCGGCGATGGTTCAGACGAGTGCCGCCTCGCGGGCGACGACCGTCACGACGTCGTTCTCGACCGAGAGGAAACCGTCGTCGGCCTGCGCGGTGATGCGCGTGCCGTCCACGGTCGTCACCCGGACCTCGCCGGACGCGAGGATCGCGAGCAGGGGCTCGTGACCGGCCAGGATGCCGATCTCGCCCTCGACCGTGCGAGCGGTGAGCTGACGAGCCTCACCGGCCCACACCTCCGCGTTCGCGGAGACGACGCTGACCTTCAGGGTGCCGGCCATGATCAGCCGTTGTCCTTCTGGATCTGAGCCCACTTCTCCTCGACGTCCGAGATCGAGCCGACGTTGAAGAACGCCTGCTCGGCCACGTGGTCGAACTCGCCCTTGCTGATCGCGTCGAACGACTCGATCGTGGCCTTCAGCGGCACGGTCGAGCCCTCGACACCGGTGAACTTCTTCGCCATGTAGGTGTTCTGCGAGAGGAACTGCTGGATCCGGCGCGCACGCGACACCGTGATCTTGTCCTCCTCCGAGAGCTCGTCGACACCGAGGATCGCGATGATCTCCTGCAGCTCCTTGTTCTTCTGCAGGATCTGCTTGACGTTCGTGGCCACGCGGTAGTGGTCGGCGCCCAGGTAGCGGGGGTCGAGGATGCGCGAGGTCGAGGTCAGCGGGTCGACGGCCGGGTAGAGGCCCTTCGACGCGATCTCACGGGAGAGCTCGGTGGTCGCATCGAGGTGCGCGAACGTGGTCGCCGGCGCCGGGTCGGTGTAGTCGTCCGCGGGGACGTAGATCGCCTGCAGCGAGGTGATCGAGTGTCCGCGGGTCGACGTGATGCGCTCCTGGAGCACACCCATCTCGTCGGCGAGGTTCGGCTGGTAGCCCACCGCGGAGGGCATGCGGCCCAGCAGGGTCGACACCTCCGAGCCGGCCTGCGTGAAGCGGAAGATGTTGTCGATGAAGAGCAGCACGTCCTGCTTCTGCACGTCGCGGAAGTACTCCGCCATCGTCAGCGCGGAGAGCGCGACGCGGAGGCGGGTTCCCGGCGGCTCGTCCATCTGGCCGAAGACGAGGGCGGTCTTGTCGAAGACGCCCGCCTCCTCCATCTCGGCGATGAGGTCGTTGCCCTCACGGGTGCGCTCGCCCACTCCGGCGAACACCGACACTCCACCGTGGTCCTGCGCGACGCGCTGGATCATCTCCTGGATGAGGACCGTCTTGCCGACGCCCGCTCCGCCGAACAGGCCGATCTTGCCGCCCTGCACGTACGGGGTGAGGAGGTCGATGACCTTGATGCCGGTCTCGAAGAGCTCGGTCTTGGACTCGAGCTGGTCGAACGCCGGAGGCTTGCGGTGGATGGGCCAGCGCTCGGTGATCTCGAACGACTCGCCGTTGATCTTGCCGTCGGCGTCGGCGTTGAGCACCTCGCCGATCACGTTGAAGACCTTGCCCTTGGTCACGTCGCCGACCGGAACCGAGATCGGCAGGCCGGTGTCGTGGACCTCCTGGCCGCGGACGAGTCCGTCGGTCGGGTTGAGCGAGATGGCGCGGACGAGGTCGTCGCCCAGGTGCTGCGCGACCTCGAAGGTCAGCTTGCTCGACACGCCCTCGACCTCGACGTGCGTGTAGAGCGCGTTGTAGACCTCGGGGATCGCGTCGTGGGGGAACTCGATGTCAACGACGGGGCCGGTGACGCGGGCGATACGGCCGACGGCCCCGCCCGGAGTCCCGGTCGCCGCCTCAGGTGCGGTCAGTGTCATTGCTTCTTCCTTCTGGGTCTCACCGCTCCCGGAGGGCGGAGTCTTCATGTCTGGGGAGGAGAGCCGTCTACTTGCTGGACGACAGGGCGTCGGCGCCGCCGACGATCTCGGCGATCTGCTGCGTGATCTCGGTCTGGCGCGCGTTGTTGGCGAGGCGCGTGTAGGTCTTGATGAGCGTGTCGGCGTTGTCGCTCGCCGACTTCATCGCCTTCTGACGTGCCGCGTGCTCCGACGCCGCCGACTGCAGCATCGCGTTGAAGATGCGGCTCTCGACGTACACCGGCAGAAGGCGGTCGAGGACCGTCTCGGGGTCGGGCTCGAACTCGTACAGCGGGTAGAGGTCGGTGTTCTGATCCTCCGCGCCCTCGACGACCTCGAGCGGCAGGAGCCGAACGACGGTCGGCTGCTGGGTGACCATGCTGACGAAGCGGTTGTAGACGAGGTGGATCTCGTCCACGCCGCCCTCCTCGTCGTCGAGGTTGTACGCCTCGACCACGGCGTCCGCGATCTCCTTCGCCGTCTCGAAGACGGGCTGGTCGGTCCCCCCGGTCCAGACGCGCACGCTCGGGCGCTTCCGGAACGAGAAGTACGCGTTGGCCTTGCGGCCGACGAGGTAGAACACGACCTGCTTGCCCTCGCTGCGGAGGAGAGCAGCGAGCTCCTCCGCCTCCTTGAGCACGCTCGAGGAGAAGGCGCCCGCGAGTCCGCGGTCGGAGGTGAAGATCACGATCGCGGCCGTGTCGAGCTTCTCGCGCTCGGTCGTGAGCGGGTGCTCGACGTTCGAGTAGGTCGCGACGGCCGACACGGCCCGCGTGATCGCGTTCGAGTACGGGGCTGCAGCAGCGACGCGGTTCTGCGCCTTCTGGATGCGCGAGGCCGAGATCAGCTCCATGGCCCGAGTGATCTTCTTGGTCGTCTGGGCCGAACGGATCTTCGACCGGTAGACCCGAAGTTGCGCTCCCATGTGTCTCCTGTAGTCCTTGTGTCTCGAATCGTGGGGGTGCCGCTGGTTTAGCGGCGGCCCTTCACGATCTTCTCCTGGCCGACCTCGTCAGCCGAGATCGCCTGGTGCTCCTCGCGTCCGACGGACGCGAGCGGCTTGCCCTCACCCGTCTGGAACTCGAGCTTGAAGCCGTCGACGGCGCGGTTCAGCTCGGCGACCGTGTCATCCGAGAGGACGTTGGTGTCGCGGAGGGTGCTCAGCACCTGGGTGTTGCGGCCCAGGTAGTCGAGCAGCTCGCGCTCGAAGCGCAGGACGTCCGAGACGGGCACCTCGTCGAGCTTGCCGTTCGTTCCGGCCCAGATCGAGACGACCTGCTCCTCGACGGGGTACGGCGAGTACTGCGGCTGCTTGAGCAGCTCGGTCAGGCGGGCGCCGCGGGCGAGCTGACGGCGCGAGGCGGCGTCTAGGTCGGACGCGAACATCGCGAACGCCTCGAGCGAGCGGTACTGCGCCAGCTCGAGCTTCAGCGTTCCCGAGACCTTCTTGATCGACTTGACCTGGGCGTCACCGCCGACTCGCGAGACCGAGATTCCCACGTCGACCGCCGGACGCTGGTTGGCGTTGAAGAGGTCGGACTGGAGGAAGATCTGGCCGTCGGTGATCGAGATCACGTTGGTCGGGATGTAGGCCGAGACGTCGTTCGCCTTGGTCTCGATGATCGGGAGCCCCGTCATCGAGCCGGCGCCGAGCTCGTCCGACAGCTTCGCGCAGCGCTCGAGCAGGCGGGAGTGCAGGTAGAACACGTCGCCGGGGTACGCCTCGCGTCCCGGCGGGCGGCGCAGGAGGAGCGACACGGCGCGGTAGGCCTCGGCCTGCTTCGACAGGTCGTCGAAGATGATCAGGACGTGCTTTCCGCCGTACATCCAGTGCTGGCCGATGGCCGAGCCGGTGTAGGGGGCGAGGTACTTGAAGCCGGCGGGGTCGGAGGCGGGGGACGCGACGATCGTCGTGTACTCCATCGCTCCGGCGTCCTCGAGCGCGCCCTTCACCGAGGCGATGGTCGAGCCCTTCTGGCCGATGGCGACGTAGATGCAGCGCACCTGCTTGTTGGTGTCGCCCGACTCCCAGTTGGCCTTCTGGTTGATGATCGTGTCGATCGCGATGGCCGTCTTGCCGGTCTGGCGGTCGCCGATGATCAGCTGACGCTGGCCGCGGCCGACGGGGATCATGGCGTCGATGGCCTTGATGCCGGTCTGCAGCGGCTCGTGGACCGACTTGCGCGACATGACGCCGGGCGCCTGGAGCTCGAGGGCGCGACGGCCCTCGGAGGCGATGTCGCCCAGTCCGTCGATCGGGTTGCCGAGCGGGTCGACGACGCGGCCGAGGTAGCCGTCTCCGACGGGGACCGAGAGGACCTCGCCCGTGCGGGTGACCTCCATGCCCTCCTCGATGCCGGAGAACTCTCCGAGCACGACGACGCCGATCTCGTTCTCGTCGAGGTTCTGGGCGAGGCCCAGGACGCCGTTCGAGAAGCGGATCAGCTCGTTGGCCATGACGCCGGGGAGGCCCTCGACGTGGGCGATGCCGTCGGCGGCGTCGATGACGTAGCCGACCTCGGTGGTGGAGGCCTTGCCCGGCTCGTACGACGAGACGAAGTCCTTCAGCGCGTCGCGGATCTCATCCGGGCTGATGGTGATATCTGCCATGGGAATTCCTATTCGTTGGGTCCGTGCGAGCCGAAGCGGTCGTCGGGGCCTGACCTGGATGGTGCGGGGGTCGGAGGCGGCGCGAGCCGCTCCCTGAGGATACGTGCGCCCGTCAGGACGCGAGCTGGAGCTTCAGGTCGGAGAGCCGCGCGGACACGGTCCCGTCGATGACCTCGTCGCCGACGTGCAGTCGCATCCCGCCCAGGAGGGAGGGGTCGACCAGCACGTTGACGGAGACCGGTCGGCTGTACTGACGCGAGAGCGCCGAGCGGAGCCGGTCGAGCTGCCCGGGGGCGAGCGGTGCGGCGACCGAGACCGTGGCGATGGTGAATCCGCCCTGGTCGGCGACGACGCCCGCGGCGAAGCGGACGAGCTCGGGGATGCGCCGGCCGCGCGGGTGCGCGATCAGCTGACGGAGGATGGCGAGGGTCTCGGCCGAGGCCTTGCCCTCGAGGAGCCGCTGCACGAGCGCCACCTTCGAGTCGGCCGCGGCGAGCTTGCTGCCGAGCGCGAGCTCGAGCTGGGCGTCCGACGACACGACGGCGCCGAAGGCCTGCAGCTCGGTCTCGAGCGAGACGTCCGCGGGAGCAGAGGCGGCGATCGCACGGACCCCGACCTCCTCGATCCCGGCGACGAGGTCGCTCGAGCTCGACCAGCGGTGACCCACCACGACGGTGAGCAGGCGCTTGGCCGGCTCGCCGAACGGACCGAACACGCGGGCGACGAGCGCCCGCTTGAGGTCCGCCTCGGCGCTCGGGTCGGACAGGGCGGAGCGCAGCTGCGCCTGCCCGTCGATGACCCGAGCCGCCTCGAAGAGCTGCTGAGCCGTGTCGAGGGACGCCTGACCGCCGAGGGCGGAGAGCTCCGCCTTCGCCGATGCGAGTGCCTGCCTTGACGCGCTGCCCATCAGCTGCTCGCCTTCTCCGAGGCCTCGAGGTCGGCGAGGAAGCGGTCCACGATCGCGGACGCCTTCGCGTCGTCGTTGAGGCTCTCGCCGATCACGCCGGAGGCGAGGTCGATGGCGAGGGTTCCGACTTCGGAGCGCAGGGCGACGACGGCCGCCTGGCGGTCGGCCTCGATCTGGGCGTGCGCGTTCTGGAGGATGCGCTCGGCCTCGACCTGCGCCTGCTCCTTCTTCGCCGCCACGATCGCGTTGCCGTCGGCGTTCGCCTTCTCGCGGATCACTCCGGCCTCGGCGCGAGCCTCGGCCAGCTGAGCGGTGTACTTCTCGAGGGCTGCCTCAGCCTGACGCTGAGCCTCGTCCGCCTTCGCGATGTTCCCCTCGATGGCCGCGGAGCGGTCGTCGAGGAGCTTCTGGAGGCGCGGCAGGACCAGCTTCCAGAAGAAGAACAGGAGGATGAGGAAGATCACCCCCGACCAGAAGAAGTCGTAGAACTCCGGGATCAGGATGATCTCGGGAACGTCACCTTCTCCCGCAGCGATGTTCACAGCGGTGCTGATCACGACTACGCCGCGAAGATGAAGTAGGTGGCGAGGCCGATGAGCGCGAGCACCTCGGTGAACGCGATGCCCAGGAACATCGTGGTCTGGAGGCGGCCGGCCATCTCGGGCTGGCGCGCCATGGCCTCGACGGTCTTGCCCGCGACGATGCCGACACCGATGCCGGGGCCGATCGCTGCGAGGCCGTAACCGACCGTCGCGATGTTGCCGGTGAGTTCGGCGAGAACGGTGACTGAGTCCACGAGTGGGTCCTTTCAGTGGGGGGATCGTGAGAACGGGCGGGAGCCCGTGAGTTGAGGGGTCAGTGCTCCTCGGCGACGGCCAACTGGATGTAGACCGCGGTGAGGAGCGTGAAGATGTAGGCCTGCAGGACGGCGACCAGCAGCTCGAAGAGCGTGAACGCGCCTCCGAAGCCGAAGGTCAGGATGCCGAAGAGCTTGAAGCCCGGGTCGACCTGCGAGCTGAAGAGGAAGAACTGCGTCGCAGAGAAGCACAGCACCAGGAGGAGGTGCCCGACGATCATGTTCATCACGAGTCGGAGCGCGAGCGAGAGCGGACGGATGATGAACGTCTGCAGCAGCTCGATCGGCGTGAGGATGAAGTAGATGAGGAACGGGGCCCCGGGCGGGAACAGGGCGTTCTTGAAGAAGCCCATCCCGCGGTCCTTGATGCCGGCGTAGATGAAGGTGACGTACGCGACCAGGCCGAGGAACAGCGGCATGCCGACCACCGAGGTGCCCGCGATGTTCAGGAACGGCACGATGCCGGTCAGGTTCATCGAGAGGATCGCGAAGAAGATCGTGACCAGGATGGGGAGGAAGCGGCGGGCGTCCTTCTCACCGAGGATGTCCTTGGCGATCGTGACGCGCACGAAGTCGAAAGCCATCTCGACGATGCTCTGGAAGCGGCCCGGGACGATGCGCATCCTGCGCGTCCCGAAGTAGAAGAACAGCATCAGTGCGATGACCGCGATGAAGCGGACCAGCATGACGCGGTTGATCTCGAATGGGGATCCCTCGAAGAGGAATCCGGGCGGGAAGAACTCGGAGATCGACGGGGTGTGGAAGTCACTCTCACCGGTCGAGGACGAGACCAACAGGGTCACAGCGTTAGCAAACAGCGCTAGCTCCTGGAATTCGGGGCGTGGCACGTTGCAGCCGACCGAATCGAATCATTCGGACGCAACGCTCTCGCGACGACGAAAGGTGGGGTCATCCGCTGGGTCGGCGTTCGTACTCGACGGCCGACATCAACGATGAGACGACCTGAGGACACGTTCGCCTGCGGATTCATCCCTACTGTAGCAACAGAACGGCCTGAGAGCCGAATCGCCAGCCTCTCAGAAAGCACTCGGCTCCCGCTCATCGAGCGATGTCGCTGACGTTCGGGATCCGCGAGCGCGAGACCACGAGGACGTCGATCACGAGCGATCCGAGCACGGCGACGATGATCGTGACGAACATCGCCGTGCTGTTCAGCCACGGCTGATCGCGCAGCGCCAGGGCCGCGATGATGAAGAGCACGAACTTGGCCAGCCACGTGCCGAGGACGACAGCGAAGAAGCCGCCGATGTCGAGGCGGTTGGCGACGAGGATGCTCGCGGCGGTCAGGGCGACCATCACTCCCCCGACGATCGCGCCGAGCAGGGCGCCGAGCGCACCCTCCGCTCCGGCGGCGAGGAAGCCGACGACGGCACCGATCACCGCCAGGGCGAGGACGAAGACGCCTCCGATGACGAGGGTGCGGCGCAGGACGGGCACCGAGGCGGGCTGCTGACGGACGGCGGCCGGGTTCTCTCCGGTCATGATGCTTCTTTCCGCGCCGCGGGCGACGCTGTCGTGTCACGACCGAGCGGGAGCGCGGCGGACGGACGACCGGGCTCGGAGGCGCGGTCGAGGGGGTCGAGGACGGGCGAGGCCTCGGCGAGCTGGGCAGCCGCCTCGAGCCGCTTGCGCCGGCTGAGCGGGGCGAGCGTCACGATCGTGCAGGCGAGCAGGCCCACCGCGAGGAACACGAGCGGGACCCACAGCACGTCGACGACGAACATCAGCAGGCAGCTGAAGGCGATGACGGCGGTCCACGCGTAGAAGATGAGGACGGCGTGCAGGTGCGAGTGCCCCATGTCGAGCAGGCGGTGGTGGAGGTGCTTCCGGTCGGCGCTGAAGGGCGACTTGCCGGCTCGCAGCCTCCGGAACACCGCGAGACCGAAGTCCATCAGCGGGACGACCAGGATCGCGAAGGGCAGGATGATCGGGATGAACGCGGGGAGAAGCTCCTTCGCCGCGAGCTGGGCCGGGTCGATCTGCCCCGTCACCGCGATGGCCGACGTCGCCATCAGCATGCCGACGAGCAGCGCTCCCCCGTCGCCCATGAACATCTTCGCCGGACGCCAGTTGATCGGCAGGAAGCCGGCGCAGGCGCCGACCAGCACGACCGCGATCAGCGAGGCGAGATTGAAGTAGTCCGTCGGCGAGGTCTGCTGCACGAGCAGGTAGCTGTAGAGGAAGAACACGCCGTTGGAGATGAGAGCGACGCCGGCGACGAGGCCGTCGAGGCCGTCGATGAAGTTGAGGGCGTTGGTCACGAGGACGATCGCGAGCACCGTGATGATGAGCGACATCCACGGGGAGCCGACCGTGAGCCCGCCGATGGGCAGCGAGACGATCTGCACGCCCTTCCACGCGATCAGGCCGGCCGCGATCAGCTGGCCCGCCAGCTTCGTCGTCCAGTCGAGGTCCCAGATGTCGTCGGCCACGCCGATGAGCACGATGAGGAGGCTCGCGCCGAGGATCGCGAGGATCGGCTCCGGATTCGAGAACACCAGCCGGAAGTAGGGCAGCTGCGAGGCGATCGCGAAGCCGACCACGATCCCGAGGAACATCGCGATGCCGCCGAGTCGGGGCGTCGGCCGCGTGTGCATGTCCCTGACCCGGATCTTGGGGTAGAGCCGGTACTTCAGGCTCAGCTTCCAGATCACGAAGGACAGGGCGCCGGTCACGATCGCGACAGCGAGCGAGACGAGGGCGAAGGTGATCATCGGTTACTCACCCGGAGCGGAGTCGGGGCGCGCGCGTCCGCTCGCCGCCGGCTCGTCCTGCAGGCGGGCGCCGGACGCCCAGTCGGGGCGCGCGCTCGGCGCGGGCTGGTCCGACGGTGCGGGCTCATCCGATGCTGCAGGCTCGTTCGACACTGCGGGCTCGTCCGCCTCCGCGTCGGGAAGAGAGGTGTCGGTCGACGCGTCGTAGGACGGCACTGCGGAGGCCGCGCTATCGGGATCCGGAAGCAGGTCGCCGATGACCTCTCGGATCTGCTCGGCCGAGACGACGCCCTGGCGGAGGATGCGCAGAGTGCCGCCCTCGAAGCTCAGCGCCGTCGCATCGACGATCGTGGAGGACTCGCTGGCGCCCGTCGGGCGATCGGTGTAGCGCGTGCCGGCGGCGCCCGCGTCGAGGTAGACGTCGACCGCGTCACCGAGCTGGTCGAACGCCTCCTGGGCCGTGGTGGCGGAGGGCTGCCCGGTCTTGTTCGCCGACGACACCGCGAGCGGTCCGGTCTCGGCGAGCAGCTCGATCGTGACGGGGTTGTCGGGCATGCGCAGGGCGACGGTCCCGCGGGTCTCCCCCAGGTCCCAGACCAGCGACGGCTGGGCGTGCAGCACGATCGTGAGCCCGCCGGGCCAGAAGGCCTTCGCCAGCTCGCGGACAGGCTCCGGGACGTTCTCGGCGAGGGCGTCGAGCGCCGCGAGATCGCCGATCAGCACGGGAGGCGGCGACTGCCTCGTCCGTCCCTTCGCGTCGAGCAGCCGCTGCACGGCGGCCGCGTCGAACGCGTTCGCCGCCACGCCGTAGACGGTGTCGGTGGGGATCACGACGAGCTCGCCACGGCCGATCGCCGTCCGAGCGAGACGGGTGCCGGTGAGGAGGTCGGTGTCGACGGAGCAGTCGTAGATGCGAGCCATAACGCGGCAATGATACCGGCGGGGGCGCCGCGAGAGTTGGAGGCCCCCGGTGCCTTCCGAACTGGGGACACGATCAGCGCCAGGAAAGCGTTCTCTTCGCGCCCGCCGCAACCGGATGGAAACACGGACCGCATAGGGTCGTCGACCGTGAACCTCCCCCCATTCCCGCCAACCGCCGTTCAGCCCCCGACGACCGCCGCTCAGCGCGGTCGATCGATCGGGTCGCAGTCGTGAAGGGGATCATCCTGGCGGGTGGTTCGGGGTCGCGGTTGTGGCCGATCACGAAGGGCATCTCGAAGCAGTTGATGCCGATCTACGACAAGCCCATGATCTACTACCCGCTGTCGACGCTGATGATGGCCGGGATCGATGAGGTACTCGTGATCACGACCCCGGAGTACAACGACCAGTTCCGCGCCCTGTTGGGCGACGGGTCGTCTCTGGGCATGTCGATCTCGTATGCGGTGCAGGAGTCGCCGGACGGGTTGGCGCAGGCGTTCCTCATCGGTGAGGACTTCATCGGCGGCGACTCTGTCGCGCTGGTGCTGGGCGACAACATCTTCCACGGGACCGCGCTGGGCACCGCTCTTGCGGCGAACACCGATGTGGAGGGTGCGGTGATCTTCGCGTACCAGGTCGCGGATCCGCGGGCCTACGGGGTGGTGGAGTTCGATGCGGACTTCCACGCGCTGTCGATCGAGGAGAAGCCCGAGAGGCCTAAGTCGAACTACGCGGTTCCGGGGCTGTACTTCTACGACAACGACATCGTGGCGATCGCGAAGACCATCCAGCCCTCCGCGCGGGGGGAGCTGGAGATCTCGACCGTCAACGAGCGGTACCTCGAGGCGGGCACGTTGAACGTGCAGGTCCTGGATCGGGGGACGGCGTGGCTGGACACGGGGACGTTCGACTCGATGATCGAGGCGACGGAGTTCGTGCGGGTGATCGAGCAGCGTCAGGGGTTCAAGATCGGCTGCATCGAGGAGATCGCCTGGCGCCACGGCTGGATCGACGACACCCAGCTCGCGGCCCTCGCGGCGCCGCTGGTCAAGAGCGGCTACGGCGCCTACCTCAACCGACTCCTCGAACTCGGCGACTCCTCCCCCGTTCGGTGACCCCGAGCGGGGCGACGCCGCTCGTGCGATACCGTCGATCCTGAGAGCCTTCGCCTCCCCCTCGGTCTTCTTCCCCTTCTTTCTCCCCCGAATCAGCAGGAGTACTCGTGCGAATCCTCGTCACCGGCGGTGCCGGCTTCATCGGCAGCAACTTCGTCCACCTGACGCTGCACGAGCGCCCCGAGTCGCAGATCACCGTGCTCGACAAGCTCACCTACGCGGGCAACCGCGACTCGCTCGCCCCCGTCGCCGACCGCATCTCGCTGGTCGAAGGCGACATCTCGGACGCCGAGCTGGTCGACCGCCTCGTCGCCGACTCCGACCTGGTCGTGCACTTCGCCGCGGAGTCGCACAACGACAACTCGCTCAATGACCCGAGCCCGTTCCTCGAGACCAACATCATCGGCACCTACACGCTGCTGCAGGCCGTCCGGAAGCACGACGTGCGCTACCACCACATCTCGACCGACGAGGTCTACGGCGACCTCGAGCTCGACGACCCCGCGAAGTTCACCGAGCGGACCCCGTACAACCCGTCGAGCCCGTACTCGTCGACCAAGGCCGGCAGCGATCTGCTCGTGCGGGCCTGGGTCCGTTCCTTCGGCGTGAAGGCCACCATCTCGAACTGCTCGAACAACTACGGCCCGTACCAGCACGTCGAGAAGTTCATCCCGCGCCAGATCACCAACGTCATCGACGACATCCGTCCCAAACTCTACGGGGCCGGCGAGAACGTCCGCGACTGGATCCACGTCGACGACCACAACAGCGGCGTCTGGGCGATTATCGATCGCGGCGAGATCGGCGAGACCTACCTCATCGGCGCGAACGGCGAGAAGAACAACCTCGAGGTCGTGAAGCTGATCCTCGACGAGTTCGGCCTGCCCGAGACGGCGTTCGACCACGTGACCGACCGCCCCGGCCACGACCTGCGGTACGCCATCGACTCGACGCGCCTGCGCACCGAGCTCGGCTGGCAGCCCCGCTACACCGACTTCGAGTCGGGACTCGCCGCGACCGTGCAGTGGTACCGCGAGAACGAGGCCTGGTGGCGCCCGCAGAAAGCGGCGACCGAGGCGAAGTACGCGGCGCAGACCAGCACCGTTTGACGTTCCTCGGCCTAGGCGCGCTCTTCGCGACTCGAGTCGAGGAGAGCACATGCGGGGGGAGCACCAGACTCGTACCACTCCGTCGGGCCCCCGCTACGGCCTTGAGGCAGCTCCTTCGAGACTGAAGTTCTTCATGGTGGCCATGACCAACGGACCCGAGTCCTGCGACGAACGGACCACTCCGGCAATACCGCGAGTGGGCTTACGCTGGCCGACCTGCGCGGACAACTATCCGATGCACGTCCGTGGCGCTGAGACGGCCCGCTGTCGGGGCGAGCGGAGCATTCCAGAGCCAGTTCGACGCAACCGTCTTCGACGAGGCCAGCGATCTGAGCGATCCGGTCCTCAACCGACCTCAGTTCGAGCCGCATTGTCAATGCGGCCACTCGACTGACCGAAGGGTAACGAAAAATTGTCCGCCCACGTTTGGGGGGGGCAAACGCGTACCATCGCTCGACACCTCTTTCGGGGTGCTCTTTCCCTTTAGAGTCACGAACAGTAACGGTCGCTTTGAGTGAAGCTAAGCGTGAGCCGCACCAGGCAATAGTGGAATCGCGACTCTAGCATCTCGGAATTCACTAGCAAGGCAACACGTCTTTGGGTTAATCGCGGTCGCGACTCCGCACTGCACTACCCACCCTCTGCGATCGTTCGACAGTGCGCATCACTCGAGCTACATCGAAGAGAACTAACGGGCGACATATGAGCGAGACGCGTCAATACGGTCGGCACCAGTGGAAGGCAACACTTCGGTTCGCAATTCTCGCGGCCGTTGTCATGTCTCTCGTATCGTCCATCCTGAGCGCGCCGAGGGCAGAGGCCGCAATCATCGGCTCGGTCACCGAAGCGCATCCTCGGATTCTGAACAGCGCCCAGACCTGGAATGCACTTCGGCAGTCTTCTGCATCGAACCCCGAGCGCGCCGCCCTGCTCGAGCGCGTGAAGTCGAAGGCTTCCACCATCAAGGCGCAAGCAGCATCGACATACAATCCCGCGAATCCAGGCTCCCTCTACGGCATCAGTCAGACTGTGCTCGACCGCAGCTCGACCTTGAGCATCGCCTGGCAACTCTCGGGCGACAACTCCTACGCCGACCGCCTCTGGGCTGAGCTTTCTGCCGCTGCCGCGTTCCCCGACTGGAACCCAGGGCACTTCCTCGATACTGCGACTCTGACGCAGGCCCTCGGTATCGGCTACGACTCGGCGTACTCGTACTGGACAGAGGCCCAGCGCGCCACTCTCCGCACCGCGATCATCGACAAGGGCCTCGAACCGGCGATGGATGCTTATGATGCCAACGCGGGATGGACGACCCAGGACGGCAATTGGAATGTCGTCTCCAACTCGAGCATCGGGATGGGGGCATTAGCCATCTATGAGAGCGACACTGCTTTCGCCGGCACCGTGCTCGACCGATCGCTCGCGAGCCTGAAGTTCGGGCTGAAAGGCTTCGCGCCCGGAGGCGGCTACCGCGAGGGCGCGCAGTACTGGAGTTATGCAGTACAGAACCTCGTCCCGTTCGCCCTTGCACTGCGCATCTCCACCGGCTCGGATCAGGGGATCTTCAGCTCCCCCGGGATGAGCAAGACGGCGAGCATGTCCTACCGCAACGCCGATCCTGACGGCATCCCCTTCAACTACTCGGACTCGAATCTCGTCTCGTACATCGTTCCTGCGCTGTCGGCGCTCGCGAAGGAGTACAACGATCCGGTTGCCGCGAAGGTCGCGGCGGACGCTATTCAAACCGCCGCGATCAACCAGTTCGCGCTGCTCTGGTACGACCCAGCGGCTCCGAAGGCGACGGCGAGCTCCATCGGGACTGCTCTGGACTCGTACTTCGAAGGCGCGGAAGTCGCGACTCTCCGATCCGCCTGGGACCAGCCCGACGCGACCTACGTCGGATTCAAGGCGGCAACACCCTCCGCGAACGGTCACCCCGAGCTCGACGCCGGGACCTTCACGATGAGCGCGCTCGGTGTCAACTGGGCGACTGAACTGGGGCCGGACCAGTACTCCCTGCCGGGCTACGAGAAGGGTCTGGCCGGCGGTGAGCGCTGGACCTACTACAGGAAGCGAGCAGAAGGAAACAACACCCTCCGCATCAATCCGGGGTACGGCGACGACCAGGACAGCACGAAGTCATCGGTCATCTCCGCCAGGGGAAGCTCCCCCGAGAGTGCATTCGCCGTCGCTGATCTCACGTCGAGTCGATCCAGCGAGGTGACCTCCTGGAAGAGAGGAGTGAAGCTAGTCGAGTCTCGATCGGATGTCGTGGTCCAGGATGAAGTCGTGGCGAGCAAGCCGACCACGCTGGTCTGGGGAATGCACACCGGAGCCGCGATCACGATCGCTGCCGACGGACGATCGGCGGTCCTCACTCAGGAGGGCCAGCAGTTGCGCGCGACACTGCTCTCGCCGGCGGGTACGCGATTCACCCAGACGGCTGCTCAACCGTCCTGGATCAGTCCCGCACCTAATGGGCAGACTGCGAACAGTGGCACTCGCAAGCTCACGGTGGAAGTCTCCAATGCGACATCGGCGACGATCGCCGTTCAGCTGACTCCGATCAGGCCCGGGCTCACCGCCCCGGCCCCTTCGCCAGTGAGCCCTCTCAGCAGTTGGACCGTCGATTCCTCACCCGCCGCCACCTTGACCGGCATCTCGCTCTCAGGGGTGCCGGTGCCGGGATTCTCTTCCACTGCGCTCTCCTATGACGTGGACCTGTCCCCCGGCGCCGGGGCTGCCGTTCTTGCGGCGACTGCTCCCCCTGGCACATCGGTGGCGATCAGCCAGCCGTCCTCCACCCCAGGGGTCGGCACGATCACCGTTTCCGCACCTGGTCTGCGCACCGTGAAGTACATCGTGCGCATCTCGGTCGGCGCGACGACCATCGTGAACGCTACGTCGACGACGACCTGGGCGGCGGCTCAGTTCACCAAGGACGGCAACATGAGCACCAAGTGGGTCGGCGGAGGGAACCAATCCCTCCAATACGACTTCGCTACTCCGACGCCGATCTCCTACGTTCGCATCCGCTGGGCCGCCTCGGCACCGAGCAACACGAAGTTCGGGCTGGTCTACAAGAACGAGGTAGGGAAATGGGTCACACTGACCGCATCCGGCCTGCCGAGCAACACGGACTGGGTCACCTACTCCTTCCCGACCAAGACGGCTCGGTACTTCGGCATCAACATCGACAATCAGAACCTCGCCAACAAGTACACAGGCGTTCACGAGATCGAGTTCTACCGCGACCCTGTCGTGGTGTCGGCGCCCGCCCCCCTGACGAAGGTGACGCTCTCGGGGATCGCTGCCAGTCCCCGTGTCGGAGATTCGGGCCAGCTGCGAGCGGCCGTCGCGGATGCCACGACCGGCGCCGCTCTCGCCTCGAGTCAGTACACGGTTCAGTACCGTTCGAGCGATTCGGCGGTGATCGAGGTCGCCGCTGACGGGACGTACGTCGTTCGGGCACAGGGACCCGCTTCGGTCGGGGCGGTCGTCAGCACTGCGGGAGGAGCGACGAGCGAGTCCGGGCTGCGCGCAGGGGCCGCGAACCCCTGGACGGTCGGTCTCGGCGCTACCGCGGACACCTACGTCAGCAATTCAGCCGGTACCAGCAGCACGAACTACGGCTCCTCGGCAGCCCTCTTCGTGAAACGCCACACGGTGTACTCGACGCTGAATCGAGAGGCGTACATGAGATACGACCTCTCGGCTTACACAGGCAAGTCGATCGAATCCGCGAAGCTGCTCGTCTATGGGAATGTCACGGATTCGACGGGCACGGAGGCAGATATCGACCTCCATTCCGTCACGACGCCGTGGAATGAATCGACTGTCAGTTACGCCACGAAACCCACTCTCGGAGCCAGGCTCGGCGGTGCGCATCTCACGTCCTCCCTCGCATCCTTCGAGATCGATGTCACTGCCTACGTGCAGTCACAAGCGGGAGCCGGCGCGCAGACGGCTGAGTTCGGTTTCACCCAGGACGCACCGCCTCAAGGCTCAGGCCTGCTCGTCATCCTCTACGGAAAGGACTCGCCCAAGAAGCCGATCTTGACGGTGACGACCTCTTACGAACCGAATTGACAGTTGCCGGAGACGGTCGGCGAGAAGTGCGATTCAGGGAAGGAGCTCAGTCGTCTCAGGAGTTCCGGCCAGCTCGCCACGCTCGACGGAGGATCGCCGCCTGGACAACGAGTCCGACGACCTCCGCGGCGATCAGGGCCGTGAGGCCGCCCGCCGCTCCGAAGAGGCCGCCGAGGATCACGAGACCGACCAGCCCTGCCGTTGCGGCGGAGAAGATCGCCGCAGTGATGTGGTTGGCCCGATCAGCCGCGACCAGGGCGAGGCCCACTCCACGAGAGGCGGAGATGATCAGGATCAGCACCCCTCCGAGTACCGAGAGATCGAACCCGACCTCGATCTCTCCAGCGAACAGGAGGGGCGCGATGAAAGGCATGGCGACGGCATAGAAGGTGCCGGCGAGCACACCCAGCGCCGCGTTGATGAGAAGAGACTGTCGACTCCGCTCTCTCGACACTGCGGGGTCCGGAACACCGATCCAGCTCTGCAACCTGTTGGGCACAGCAGCGATGATGGTCAATCCCATCCTCATCGGCCGGTCCACAGCGGCGAAGGCGGACACGGAACCGGCGCTCACTACGCCGAGAACCGCTGCCGGAAGTGCTGTGTAGACGGTGCTCACGCCCCTGCCGAGGATGAGGATCGACTGCGCTCTGATGACGGAGGGCGAGTTCCTGAACGACTGGCGGTGCGGCCAGATCGGGGCTCGGGCTGTTCGGGTCGCGAGGACGTATCCGGCGACCGCAGCGACGAGAGAGAGCACTCCATAGGTCTCCAGAGCGGCCCCGAGGAAAATGGCCGCCGCCGTCACCGCCGCCGCCAGCACTCGTGGAACCGTGTCGATGAGAAGGACTGTCAAGGGACGACCCAGACCGATGAAGTACCACGCCGAACTCATCGCGCCGACGACCGTAGCGCTCGCGAGCAACCCGGCAGCGATCTGGTGATCGTGGACGAGGAGGCCGGTCAACAAGCCGGCCGACGGCGCCAGGACCGCGACAGCGACCATCTTGGACGTCAGGGACTCCTCCAGGATGCGGATCCGATTGCTAGCCTCGCGAGCGACTCGCTGCGGCCCGACGACACCCCATCCGAGCTCGGCCAGCACCGCCGCCGCATTGCCGATGGACAAAGCGATCGCGACACTCGCCCAGCCTGCTGCCCCGTACTGGCTCGAGACGGCGGGGATGACAGCGAGAGGGGCCGCAGCGCTGATCGCCGGGATCAGGAAGTAGAGCAGGAGGGAGGCGATTCCGCGGCTCCTTCCCTGACCCCCAGCACCGAGAGGAGACAGTCGCCTCATGGGAGCGTCTGCAGCACGGCGTGAACAGCACGATCGAGCGGTACCCCGAGCACATCGATCAGAGATGGGTCGAAGGATCGGGCTTCTCGCAGGGCCGGGTTCGCGAGGACGTCGACAAGCCCGCCCGCGAGTGCGTCTGGATCATTCGCACGGGCGATGAGGCGGGGGCTCAGCTGTGAACGCGTCCCCTCGAGGTCGTTCATCACAGCGAACCCTCCGAGGGTCGCCATGTCGAGAGGGGGATGCGAGGGGTGAGGGCTCTGTTGAAGGGAGAGGAGCACGTCGAATCCCGCGAGTTGCTCGAAGTAGCCGGCCCAGGAGACTTTCCCTATGGATCGCAGCCGGCGTCCGCCAGGAAGGACAGCATCGTTGTGCTTCTCACCGATCGACCAGAACTCGACGGTGTCCGGGGGACCCTTGAGCCGAGCACTCGCCGATCGCAACGCGGCGACCCCCAGCGCGAACGCGTTTCTGGGTTTGCTCGGGCGCCCATAGAAGCCGACTCGAAGCGGTCCGTCGGGCGTACGAAGCCCCGATGCGGCTTCGAGGCGAGTCAGGTCGATCTGCGGTGCGAAGATCTGCTCGGAAGGGACCATCAGGCCCGCACGCCTCTCGAGGGTGGTGGCGACCGGTCGCGAATTCACGAGGGGTACGAACCCTGCGTGGTAAGTGGACTGCACGACTGCGGAGACAGTCGATCCTGGATAGAAGCCGGCCTCGTAGTCCTGGAGCAGGTAGACCACGCGCGCCGGGTCGAGCAGCCCACTCCGAGCCGCGACATCGAGGGCGTGCGCAGTCGTCCAGTAGGTCGCGAACCAGACGTCGTCGGTCGAGAACGACTCTCGTGCGACATGCCAGACGGAGTAAAGCTCGACAGCCGGAAGCGGGGTCCCCAGATCGGAGGCGACCGCACCCGCCAACCACTTCTCGTCTCCGGAGCGCGGAAGAGGACCGAAGCTGATGACACGTAGTGCGCGCCCGAGGCCCTTCGCGGTCATAGCGGCGACCAGGAGCGCCGTGCGTACACCCGCGAAGTACGAGGAGGGGCCGATCTCGGGCAGAAGGACGTTGACGAAGGGCTCGGTGCCATGGCGCGGTCGAATGCCCGCGAGCACGGTGCTGTAGCGGGTGAGACCTTCGAAGCTCCGCCACGGTCCGTCCTCGACAGTTCGAAGCGTCTTCTCGTGATCGCGCCGGGCGAGCCTCAGCGCCACCGCATCTCGAGCGTCACCGACGGACGTGGGTATGCGCATCAGCTTTCGCCCCTTCTCGCCACAGAGCGGACGGCCTCCGCGACCCCCCTGAACTCGTCCTCGACATACGCATCGAGCCTCGTATCGACAGCCAAGTCCTCCGGCAACTCTTGCTCAGCGAGAGCAGCGAGCGACTCGGCGATGCTCGCCGCCGAGCCGGGACGAGTCGTACGGAGCAGGTTCGGTACAAGGTCTGTGATCTCGCTCAAGGACTCGCTCGACTGAGTCAGGACAGTCCTTCCGCAGGCGAGTCCTTGCCACACCTTGTTCGCTATCACAGACTTCGCCTTCGGCGACGAGCCGAAGACGCCCAGGACGACGTCCGACCAGGCGATATGGCCGGCGAGCTGCTCCTCTGCGACAGGATCCACGAACCGACAGACCGTGCCCAGGCCGAGGTCTGCGACTCGTTTCTCGACAGACGCTCTTCTGCTTCCGCCGCCGATCAGCACGACCTCCACCTCGACCTTCGCCGGAAGGCGCGTGAGGGCTTCCAGGACGAGATCGAGTCCATGAAGCGGGATGTAGTTGCCGTAGTAGAGCACGCGAAGCGGTCCGCCACTGCCACGCCGAGGAGTGGGGCGAGCCCAGGAAGGAGCTCCCACCGGGGCCGACACCACTCGCGAGATGTTCCGATGCTCGGACTCGAGGATACGAGCTCGGTGCCGAGTGTCGATGAGAAGGAGATCTGCGCTGCGAACGGCGAGGAGATCCTGGAGCAGGAACAGCCGTGCCTTGAGCGAACCCTCCGGGGCCTGACGCCAGTCTCCGACAGCCGTTTCGTAAAGCCCGACGAACGCATCGATGACGACTGCTGCGCGGCGGAGTCGAGCGACCGCCCAGAC
The DNA here is from genome assembly GCF_009807175.1 of Rathayibacter sp. VKM Ac-2803. Lineage (NCBI taxonomy): Bacteria > Bacillati > Actinomycetota > Actinomycetes > Micrococcales > Microbacteriaceae > Rathayibacter > Rathayibacter sp. VKM Ac-2803. The sequence continues at coordinate 3,021,822 of NZ_WUCD01000001.1, forward strand.
GAGCGGGGCATGACTCCAGTTCATCTCGGCCAGAACGATCACATCAGCCCCTCGCGATGCCCCCCAGAGAGCTCCGACGTCCCGGAGCACACGCGATATCCTCCCCGCACCGCGGGCCTTGAGGACGACATGTGTAATGAAACCCCCGTCATCTTCCAAGCGCCGACGAATCTCACGATTACGTGGATAAGAGGGATCTTCGATGCGGTAGTAGAGAATCTTCACACGCCCGTCGCCGGTGTCATTTGACGGCATTGCGAACTCTTTTCATCACGCCACTCACGACGAGGCCGACCACGAAGACCGGGTCGAGCTGCGCTGCTCTCACGATTGTGCGGACATGACGGCCGCGAGTGCCTGGCGCGTCGCTATTCTTGGCGATCCGGATCAGACCACGGCTCGCTATCTGACGCTCGCTACGACGGCGTACGCGGAGTCCCAGGAGTTCGGCGTAATGGGCTCGGATGTCCTCGGAGGCGCGAATGCTGTTCCTCGGGTCGGTCGTCGATTTTCCGCCGTCCAGAGAGTACTCCGCCGCGACCGTGTCGTGCACTATCACGCTGCCGCGGAGGCTGCCGCGGATGAAGAGCTCGTAGTCTTCGGCATATCGCGGCCAGACAGCCGGCATGTGATCGAAGAGGGCTTCCTCGAGTCGTGACCTGTTCCACAGCAGCGCCGCAGGGGGGGCAGGCGAGAACCCCGTGCGGATCAGCAGTTGAGGTGTTATCCGCCGAGACCAATGGTGATAGAGCGTGCGCTCACCCCCCGCCGTCACCCCGACGGTTCCGCCCATCACGATCGACCAATCCTTCGAGGACGACGCCAGCGCCTTGGATCGTGCGACTCCCTCCGCGAGCAGGCGATCATCTGCGTCGAGAAGCGATACGACGTCACCTGTCGCCCGACGAACCCCCTCCCGTCGGGCCTGCGCCGCGCCCGAATTCGGCTGTCGGACGACGAGGCAGCCCATCGCTTCCGCCGACTCAGCGGTGCGATCAGATGACCCATCATCTACGACGACTACTTCGTCGGCGCCGGATTCCCATGCGCTCGCGATGGCGGAGCCGATGAAATCCTCCGCGTTGTACGCAGGAATGACTACGGAATGGCGCAACCTCGTCATCCCCTTTTCCCTATGGCGATGACGTCGACCAGTGACGACCGAATCCGCGCGACGACTGCGGTCCACGAGAACTGCGATCTCGCGTAAGCGATCCGCTTCTCCGCATTTCCATCGTCGCGATTCGGGTGTTCAAGAGCGGCCGCCAGCGCAATGACATCTGTAGGTGAGACATACACTGCGTGCGGACCGAGATTCTCTCGCATAACAGGAATATCGCTCGCGACGACTGGCGCGCCGAAAGCGAGTGCCTCAACGGGTGGCAGGCCGAAACCTTCATCCAGCGAGGCGAACACGAAGGTCGACGTGTTGGCGTAGAGCCACGCGAGTTCATTATCGGTGACGTTTCCCGCGAGCAGGATCCGCCCTTCGCGTACCGCTTGCTGCACCTCGTCGCTGAACTTGACCGACTTTCCTTGGTAGCCGCCCGCGACAACGAGGGGGGATGCCTTGGTGACCCCTTTCGAGAGGAGCGCAGCCTGGCACACTCTCTCCAGGTTCTTCCGCACGTTCAGGCGACCCACCGTCAGGACGAAGGCGTTGCGCTCGATGTCGAGGTGAGGTTTCACCTGGTCTGCTTCGAGTAGAGCCGGATTGGGAGCCAGCCCGACCGGCTGTGCGGGACGGCGCAACCGGACGTTCGAATCGATGCGCTCGGCCTCGGCGGAGCTGGAGGAGAGAACCCGAACTGCGCGTCGAGCGCTCAGTGGCATGAAGGCGAAGTAGAGCCTCTCGGCTCTCGTGAACCAATTAGGGTTCGTCATGAACAGGACATCCTGTATGAAGACAGCGCTCTTACCCGAGAACGGAGTGAAGTTGTGCGCGAGGATGACGTCTGCCGAGGAACGTCGAGCGACACGCCCAAGCTCGGCCATCACCGCGACCCCTTGCGGTTTGAATCGAAGACCTACGACCTCAACCCGCGGTCCCAACTCTCGCTGCACAACAGCGACATCCCCGTTCGGAACAGCTAGGACCATTTCGTCCTCAGGAAAATCCTGAAGCCAGCCCAGCACGATGCGGTGGACGATCTGCTTGTTCGAAACAGGGCCCTCCTTCCACCAGAAGGCATCGAAGAGCACCTTCACCTCGAAAGCCGCCGTCCGCGGACGAGATCCTCGAGCGCGGCTTCGTAGGACGCGCAGACACCCTCCCAGCTGTAGACCGAGGTCGCCCGCTCCACCGCCCGAGCGCTCAGGTCGTCCTGCTTCGCACGATCGGCCAGGAGAGCCCGGACAGCGACGACGATCTCGTCGGCATCGGGCTGCACGAAAACACCCGCCTCCCCGAGTACTTCACGGTTGTAGGGGGTGTCCCTCGCAACGGTCGGAGAGCCGGCTGCCATTGCACTGACGAGGGCAGGATTCGTACCGCCCACGCTGTGACCGTGGAAGTAGGCACCGGCGTGCTGCCACAACGACTGAAGCTTCTCATCGTCACTCACGTGACCGAGCCACCGCACGCGCTCATGGGAGTCAGCCAGTTGCTGCGCCTGCTCGTCGAGCTCGCCCTGGTAACCGGAGGATCCGACGATCACGACATCGGTTGTCTCGGCGAGCTTCGATGCCGCTGCGAAGAATTCTGAGATGGAGTTCTCCGGAACGAATCGTGCGACAACCAGTACATAGGCGCGTCGTTCGAGCCCGGCGAGCACCGGAAGCGGCGGAGGGACGTCGCCGCCATAGGGGATGAAGTCGCCGTCGACCTTGAACTCTCGACGCCAGCGTGCAGCGATGACGGTGGAATCGTATACCATCCGGTTTCCCCAGCGAGCCGTGGCGACCGCCCCGCGACGGAACACAGCCTTCGCGATGCGTCCCCACTTCGCCCGATCCCACTCGATTCCATCGACGTTGACGAGGGTCGGAATGCCCCTGAGGCGAAGCAACGGAAGCCAGAACCCGTTCGCCACATTCATGACGAGTGCGACGTCGGGCTTGTGGATCATGGCGTGGAGACACGCAGTCAGGCCGTAGCTCAGCGTGCTCAGCGATTTCGACTCGAGTCCGATCGTGATGACACTCTTGATTCGAGGATCAGCTGCCTCGCCATGAGTTCCCAGACCCGCATCCCGACCGTAGACGGTGACGTCCCAATCCGAGTCCGCGAGGTACGGAGCCAGCCGTCGTACTGCGGTCTCGAATCCGCCGTAATAGCTCGGGTACCCGCGGGTCCCGATGATTGCCACGGATCTAGTCAAAGAACCCTCCGGTGCTGGATGTTTCGGTGGTGGACGAGAGAATCCGGTAGATCGCGGAAGCCACTGCCCAGAACGGGGGGCATGACCCGAAGGGAGACGAACGGCGCCTGCGCCAAATATCCTCCTCCGCTTTCTACCGTTGTCGATCGGCGCCAAAGATCACCGAGCGCCTACTCGCCCTCGCTGGCGCATTTTCGATGCTTCAAGTCCTGGACCCGCTCCGGCCCCGGCACTCCGGCCGGCTCCTGATTCGGCAACGCCGTACGACACTTGTGGGTCGCGCTGGCTCGCCGCTCGCAAGCGGCCAGCGGGTTTACCGAATGAGAGACCGGAGGGCCGCTGCCCTCAACGCGAGGGCGACTCTCCGCGGCAACAGTACAGGACCGCCGTTATGCGTCCGCGACCTCCAGCACGTGTGCCTCGAGGAGCTGAGTGACGAATCGCGAGACGTCGCCTCGGATATCGGAGGGCGAGACGCCGTAGTCGGCTGCTGCGGAGAACACGACCGACTCGAGCGACCGAGGAGTCTCGAGAAGATCCCATACCGCTCGGCCGGAGCCTGCCACCAGGAGCGGCAGGCCCGGAACCGTGCTCCTGACTGGGAGAAGGAACGTCGACTCTCCTCGATCGACCGCTGCGACCCCAGCCGCGCGTCGAAGAGGACGGATGTCGTCAGCGTCCGTCAGCGGTGCGGAGCGCTCGGCGCGGGTAAGAGGTGGGCTCGGAGCGCGGCTTTCATCCGCTCTTTCGAGGACACGTCGCGCGACGGGCACTTCAGAAATCTGTCCCCCGGAATGGGACACCGCCGCGGAAGCTCGATCCGCGTGTCGAACGACCTGTTCGAAAGAAGCTCGACTTCGTTCACGCCGCACTATTCGCACTGCAGTTGGAAGTGCGCGACATGCGTCGACCAGTCGGAGGAACCACGTCTTCATCACGCCTCGAGACGTCCGTGGAGTCGCAGGATGATCGATGAGAAGATCTTCAACGCCCGGAAACACAGCCCTCCAGAGGAAGCGGGGCCTGTCGATCAGCCGAACTTCGAGGATTGCGGAGATCCAACTCGCCGCCCGATTGAGCTGGCGTGTGTTCCGTTGCCATTCCAGGTACTTGCGCCCATGTACAGGAACCTGCTGTGTTGCAAGCCCGAATTCAGTGAGGAACGGGGCCAGTGTCGTCGTCGCACCGGTGTCCAGGGCGAGTTGACGGAGTTCTTCGACGACGACGTCCGTCTGAGGACTCTCACGAACAGCGGTCAACGCCTGGTCGAACTCCTGAGCGTGCCTATCGAGATACATCGCTCTGAGCGCGTGAAGAGCCGCGATGACGACGCTGGACGAGAAGTCTGTGCCGACGACGGGCCGCGACGCGATCTCGACTTCGATACGCCTTCTCCATAGCTCCTCGAACACGTTGTCGTCGTCGTTCAGGAATCCGGGAAAGCTGCGATGCACATCCACGTCGCACGGCCAGTCGGGATGGAGGAGCGTCAGGGAGTGAGTCACGAAAGAGCGATGAGCGAATGACTCCGGACGCTCCACCCAGCCCCGCTTCATCAATTCATCGCGAAGCACGTTCACATCAGTCGGATGCACCAGGACATCGACGTCTGACGAGATTCGGTGAGGTCGAACCCGGTGAAAGTTGGCTATCGGCCCCTTGATGAAGAGAGCACGGATCCCCGCGCTCTCTGCCACGCCAGCGACGAGCGCATGCGCAAGATCAACAGCCACCGCGAGCGGTAATTCCTCGATCTCGTCATCCTTCCGCATCAACGATCTGACTCCTTTGCTCGCGACCGGACTGGGCGGCGCGCAATCACGGCGCAGATCAGTGTAATCGCGCAGTCAATCTTTGGAACCTGCAACAGTTCCGCCTGGACGCAGAGCCGGGACAAAATGCCTCACCGCACCGCCACCGTCGCCCGATCGCGCCCCGTCAGATCCCGCTGCGTCGTCGCCCCGCGCCACCCGTCGGCCGTCAGCAGCTCCCGGATCTCCGCCCCCTGCAGCTCTCCGTGCTCGATCACGAGCACTCCCCCGGCGCGCAGCAGCCGGCGCGCCGTGTGCGACAGCTGGCGCACGACGTCGAGTCCGTCCTCTCCGCCGTAGAGCGCCGAGGGCGGATCGTAGAGACGCACCTCCGGATCGCGCGGGACGGCGGCCGAGGGGATGTACGGCGGGTTCGACACGACGACCGAGACGGTCCCGTCGAGCTCCGGGAGTGCACGCGCGATGTCATCGAAGACGATCCGGGCGTTCTCGAGCTCCAGCCGGTCGCGGTTGCCGCGGGCCCAGATGAAGGCCTCGACGGCGTTCTCGACCCCGATCACACGAGCGTGCGGGACCTCGTGGGCGAGCGACAGCGCGATGGCGCCGCTCCCCGTTCCGAGGTCGACGGCGATCGGCGACGGGTCGACGACCGCGCGCAGGGCGTCGATCGCGATCTGCGCGACTCCCTCGGTCTCAGGCCGCGGCACGAAGACGCCAGGGCCGACCGCCAGCTCGAGGGAGCGGAACGGCGCGACGCCGGTGATGTGCTGGAGCGGCTCTCGGGCCGCGCGACGCTCGATCATCCGGTCGATGGCGGCGATGACCGACTCCTCGACCTGGAGGCCGGTGATGAGGCGGGCCTGGAGCTCGCCCCTGCGGAGGCCGAGGACGTGCCCCAGCAGGAGCTCAGCGTCGACCGCGGGGGTCGGCACGAGGGCGGCGGTGAGGCGCGCCGTGGCATCGGCGAGCAGCGTCCGCCCGTCGACGGAGGTGGTCACGGCGATCACGACTCGTCGCTGCCGATGTCGGCGAGACGGGCCTCTTCGTCGAACTGGATCGCGCTCTCGACGACCGGGTCGAGGGCTCCGTTCATGACGCCGTCGAGGTTGTAGGCCTTATAGCCCGTCCGGTGGTCGGCGATCCGATTCTCGGGGAAGTTGTAGGTGCGGATGCGCTCGGAGCGGTCCATCGTGCGGATCTGCGTCTTGCGGGCGTCCGACGCGGCGGCGGCGATCTCCTCCTGCTGACGGGCGAGGATGCGGGCGCGCAGGACGCGCATGCCGGCCTCGCGGTTCTGCAGCTGGCTCTTCTCGTTCTGCATCGATACGACGATCCCGGTCGGGAGGTGGGTGATGCGCACGGCGGAGTCGGTGGTGTTGACCGACTGGCCGCCGGGGCCCGACGAGCGGTAGACGTCGATCTTGAGGTCGTTCTGGCTGATCGCGACCTCCTCGGGTGCGTCCACCTCGGGGAACACCAGGACTCCGGTGGTCGACGTGTGGATGCGTCCCTGCGACTCCGTCACGGGCACGCGCTGCACGCGGTGCACGCCGCCCTCGTACTTCAGGTGCGCCCAGACGCCCTGCGACGGGTCGGTCGCGTTGCTCTTGATGGCCACCTGGACGTTCTTGTAGCCGCCGAGGTCGGACTCGTCGCGATCGAGGATCTCGGTCTTCCAGCCCTTCGCCTCGGCGTAGTGCAGGTACATGCGGAGGAGATCGGCGGCGAACAGCGCGCTCTCGGCTCCGCCCTCGCCGCCCTTGATCTCCATGATCACGTCGCGTCCGTCGTCGGGATCGCGCGGGATGAGGAGGCGGCGCAGCTTCTCCTGGGCGACGCGCAGCGACTCCTCGAGCGCCGGCACCTCCTCGGCGAAGGCGTCGTCCTCACGCGCGAGTTCGCGGGCGGCGTCGAGGTCCTCCCCCGCCTCGATCCACGCGGCGTGCGCGGCCTTGATCTGGCTCAGTTCGGCGTAGCGGCGGTTGACCTTCTTCGAGCGCGCGGCGTCGGCGTGGAGAGCCGGGTCGGAGAGCTGCGTCTGGAGATCCTCGTACTCGGCGAAGAGGACGCTGACGGATTCGAACATGAGGGGGGCCTGGCTTCCGGGTGTTCGTAGGGAGGTGGGTCTCGATACGCCCGCTGCGCGGGCTACTCGACCAGCATGCAACCGATCGGTGCTTTCACCGCTCGGGCTACTCGACCAGCATGCAGCGGGACGGTGCTGTCACCGCTCGGGCTGTTCGACCAGCATGCAACGGGATGGTGCGTTCGCCGCTCGGGCTATTCGACAAGCATGTCGTTCTTAGGGAGGTGGGTCTCGATACGCCCGCTGCGCGGGCTACTCGACCAGCGAGGGGGTGCGCCCGTTGGGCGGGCGACAAGCGGTGGGGACGCGAAAACGTCCGCGGTCGCCCCGGGTGGGGGCGACCGCGGACGTCGGGGCGCTAGTGGTGGCCGTTGCCGTGACCGGCGGTGGTCGGGCCGACGGCGGACTTCGAGACCTGCATCAGGAACTCGACGTTCGACGTCGTCTCCTTCAGGCGCGACAGGATGATCTCGAGCGCCTGCTGCTGGTCGAGGCCGGCGAGGGCGCGACGCAGCTTCCAGGTGATCTTGACCTCGTCGGCGCTGAGCAGCATCTCCTCGCGGCGGGTGCCCGACGCGTTGACGTCGACCGCCGGGAAGATGCGCTTGTCGGCCAGGTGACGCGAGAGGCGCAGCTCCATGTTGCCGGTGCCCTTGAACTCCTCGAAGATCACCTCGTCCATCTTCGAACCGGTCTCGATGAGCGCGGTGGCGAGGATGGTGAGCGAGCCGCCGTTCTCGATGTTGCGCGCGGCGCCGAAGAACTTCTTGGGCGGGTACAGCGCCGAGGCGTCCACTCCGCCCGAGAGCACACGGCCCGAGGCGGGGGCGGTCACGTTGTAGGCGCGGCCGAGGCGGGTGATCGAGTCGAGCAGCACGACGACGTCGTGGCCCAGCTCGACGAGGCGCTTCGCGCGCTCGATGGCGAGCTCGGCGACCGTCGTGTGGTCTTCGGCCGGGCGGTCGAACGTCGAGGCGACGACCTCGCCGCGCACGGTGCGCTGCATGTCGGTCACCTCTTCGGGGCGCTCGTCGACCAGCACGACCATCAGGTGGACCTCGGGGTTGTTCTGGACGATCGCGTTCGCGATCTGCTGCAGAACGATGGTCTTTCCGGCCTTCGGCGGCGCGACGATGAGGCCGCGCTGGCCCTTGCCGATCGGGGCGACGAGGTCGATGATCCGCTGGGTCAGCTTGCCCGGCTCGGTCTCGAGGCGCAGGCGCTCGGTCGGGTACAGCGGCGTGAGCTTCTGGAACTCGACTCGCGCAGCGGCCTCCTCGACGGTCTGGCCGTTGATCGAGTCGACCCGGACGATCGCGTTGTACTTCTGGCGGCCGCTGCCCTCGCCCTCGCGGGGCTGGCGGATCGCACCGACGACGGCGTCGCCCTTGCGCAGGTTGTACTTCTTGACCTGGCCGAGGGAGACGTAGACGTCGTTGACGCCGGGCAGGTAGCCCGTGGTGCGCACGAAGGCGTAGTTGTCGAGGACGTCGAGGATGCCGGCGACCGGGATGAGGACGTCGTCCTCGCTGATCTCGGGCTCGAAGTCGTCGCCGACGGCGCCGCCGCGACGCTTGCGGTCGCGGTAGCGGCTGCGGCGGCCGTCCTCACCGTCGGCCTGCTGGCCGTTCTGCGGCTGGTTGCCGTTCTGGCCACCGGAGTTCTGGCCGTTCGCGGCGGCCTGCGGCTGGTTGCCGCCCTGACCGTTCGCGTTCTGGCCGTTCTGACCCTGGCCGTTGGGGCCCTGAGCGTTCTGACCCTGGCCGTTCGAGCCCTGGCCGTTCTGGCCCTGGTTGCCCTGGCCGTTCTGCTGGCCGCCGTCGGCGCCCTGGCGGTCGTCGTTGCGGTTGCGGTTGCGGTTGCGGCGGTTGCGGCCGCGGCTCGAGCCCTGCTGGTCGCCGGAGTTCTGCTGGTCGCCCTGCTGGTCGTTCGAGCCCTGCTCGTCGCCCGAGCCCTGCTGGTCGCTGTCGGAGTCCTGCGACTCGACCGCGTCGTCCGCGGTGCTCTCGGCGGCGTCGTTCTGGTCGGCATTGCCGCCGCGGCTGCGGCGACGACCGCGTCGCTCGCGCGGTCCGCCGTCGCGCGGAGCGTCGGAGGACTCGGGGCCGTTGGGCAGCTCGATGTCGATGACGGTCTTGGGAGCCTGGTCGGCCTCGGCCGAGGGCTCGATGACCGGGAGGTCGGGGATGAGCGACTCGACGCCGGTCCCGCCCTCGATGTTGAGGTGCTCGCCGGCGGCGACGGTGCCGCTGGAGGCGCGACGCGAGGCGCGACGGCGCGGGGTGCGCTCCGCGGGCGCCTCGGCCGCGACGGGCTCGGCGACCTCGGGCTGAGCAGCCTCGGGCTGAGCGACCTCGATCGCGGGGGCCTCGACGGCCTCGGGGGCCGGCTCGGTCGCCGCGGGCGACTCGAACTCGACCGGAGCGGCCTCGGCGGCGGGCGACGGAGCCTCGTCGACGACGGGAGCAGCCTGCTCGACCGCGTCGGCGGTGTCGGCCTCGGCGCTCTCGATGACGGGCTCTGCCGGGGCCTCGGGCTCCGGGGTGGTCTGCTCGACCACGTCGGCCGGCTCGGCCTCGACGAGAGCGGCGTCGACGACGGCGGCCGCCTCGGCTGCCGCACCGTCGCGGAGCGCCGTGATCGCCTGGACGAGCTCGCCCTTGCGGAGCTTGGACGCTCCGCCGAGGCCGAGGCGCGTGGCGAGCGCCTGCAGTTCGGCGACTCGGAGGGCCGAGAGGTCGGCGCTGGTGTCCACGGCCGAGCCGTGGGTGTTGACATCTGTCACTGGAGAGGGTTCCTTCCCTCCGGGAGCGACTGCTCACCGGGAGAGCGCATCGACTGTGCGGTTCCATCGCGTGTTCTGATCCACGCGATGCTCTCGGCAGGCCATGCACCCGCTGCGACGAGGCAGAGGAGGAGGATGGACCGCCGGACGCCGATCTGCAAGAGGAGCAGGACGGGCGCCCTTCACACGATTCGATGGCCGTGGTTATCGGGACGATCCCAAGAACAGATTCCGCTCGTTACGCGGTTCCCTGGGATGCGATCCCCACTGTAGCACCCTTGAAGTCGACGGCCAGCATGTGGGCGCGCCACGGCGTGCCCGCCTCCTTCTCGACCAGATCGGCCGCTGCGAGGCGCTGCGCGGGGTCACTGCAGAGCACCAGGACGCTCGGCCCCGCACCCGAGACGACGGCCGCGTAGCCGTGCGAGCGGAGCAGGGCGATCAGCTCCGAGGTCTGCGGCATCGCCGCCGCGCGGTAGTTCTGGTGCAGCTTGTCCTCGGTCGCGGCGAAGAGAAGCTCGGGGCTCTGGATGAGCGCCGCGATGAGCAGCGACGAGCGCGACACGTTGAACACCGCGTCCTCGTGCGGCACGCTCTGCGGCTGGAGCGACCGCGCCAGCTTGGTCGACATGGTGTGCTCGGGCACGAACACCACCGGCGAGACACCCCGGTGCACCATCAGCCGCTTCGAGCGAGGGCGCAGCGGGCTCTCGGCCCCGCCCGCCGCGTCGGGCTCGACCCACGCGATGGTCAGGCCGCCGAAGAGGGCGGGCGCGACGTTGTCGGGGTGCCCCTCCATCTCGGTGGCGATGCGGAGCAGGTCGTCGGAGTCGAGCGAGACGATCCCGTCGAGCAGGCCCTTCGCGGCCATGATGCCCGAGACGATCGCGGCCCCCGAGGAGCCCATCCCGCGACCGTGCGGGATGATGTTGCGCGCGATCACCTCGATGCCGGGCATCTCCTGGCGCTGGTCCTTGAAGGTGTAGATGATCGCCTGGACCACCAGGTTGGTCTCGTCGGTGGGTACCTCGCCCTCGCCCACTCCGTGCACGGTCACTCGAGCACCGGAGGCGGCCACGGCCGTCACGTCGAGCTCGTCGTACGACGAGAGCGCGAGGCCGAGCGTGTCGAACCCGGGGCCGAGGTTCGCCGAGGTCGCGGGGACCTTGACGTGCACGGTGCGGCCGACGGGAACCGCCGAGGTCATGCGCCGGCCAGCCCCAGCACGCCCGCGATCGCGGTGGTGTCGACGGGGACGACGGTCGGCGTGATGTCGGCGCCGTCGGCGGTGCGGAGGGCCCACTGCGGGTCCTTGAGTCCGTGACCGGTGACGGTGAGCACGACGGTGGCGTCCTTCGGGATCGCTCCGGCCTCGGCGCGCTCGAGCAGCCCGGCGACGCTGATCGCGGAGGCGGGCTCGACGAACACGCCGACCTCGCCCGCGAGGATGCGGTACGCCTCGAGGATCTTGTCGTCGCTGATCGCGCCGAAGTAGCCGTCGCTGACGGAGCGCGCATTGAGGGCGAGCTCCCACGAGGCCGGGTTGCCGATGCGGATAGCGCTGGCGATGGTCTCGGGGTGGCGGACGACCGCGCCGTGCACGATGGGAGCCGAGCCCTCGGCCTGGAAGCCGAACATCCGCGGGAGGCGCGTGGTGGCGCCGCGCTCGAGCTCCTCCGAGTAGCCGCGGAAGTACGCGGTGTAGTTGCCCGCGTTGCCCACCGGGACGATGTGGAAGTCGGGGGCGTCGCCGAGGACCTCGACGACCTCGAAGGCCGCCGTCTTCTGACCGGCGATGCGGTCGGGGTTCACCGAGTTGACCAGGTGCACCGGGTAGTTCTTCGCGAGGTCGCGGGCGATGTCGAGGCAGTCGTCGAAGTTGCCCTGCACCTGCAGCAGCTGCGCGTTGTGGGCGATCGCCTGGCTGAGCTTGCCCAGCGCGATCTTGCCCTCGGGCACCAGCACGGCGGCGGTGATGCCGGCGTGGGTCGCGTAGGCGGCGGCGGACGCCGAGGTGTTGCCGGTGGAGGCGCAGATGACGGCCTTCGCGCCGTGCTCGACGGCCTTCGAGATCGCCATGGTCATGCCGCGGTCCTTGAAGGAGCCGGTCGGGTTCATGCCCTCGTACTTGACCCAGACCTTCGCGCCCGTGCGGGCCGACAGGGCCGGCGCCGGGATGAGGGGGGTGCCGCCTTCGCCGAGGGTGATGACCGGGGTCGCCTCGGTGACATCGAGGCGATCCGCGTACTCGTGCAGGACTCCGCGCCACTGCTTGGCCATCTCAGGCTCCTTCAACTCGTAGAACAGACGTCACGGCGCCGACGAATCCGTGGGACTGGAGGGCGGTGACGGTGGCCGCCAGATCGGACTCTGCCGCGGCGTGCGTGCCGATGACCAGGGTAGCGGTCGGCTCGCGGCGCTCCGCACCGGGGGCGGCCTCGTCGAGGGGGTCGGCGACGGGCGGGGTCTGCACGAGGGTCTCGACCGAGACTCCGTGGTCGGCGAAGACGCCGGCGATCTGAGCGAGGACGCCGGGACGGTCCAGGACCTCGAGGGTGACCTGGTACCGCGTCGTCACGCGGCCGATCGGCAGCACCGGCAGGCCGGAGCTGGCGCTCGTGACGAGGCCCGGGCCGCCCACGACGTGACGGCGCGCGGCCGACACGACGTCGCCGAGAACGGCGGAGGCCGTCTCGATGCCGCCGGCACCTGCTCCGTAGAACATCAGGCTGCCGGCCGCCTCGGCCTCGACGAAGACCGCGTTGTTCGCGCCGTGCACGGCGGCGAGCGGGTGCGAGCGGTGCACGAGCGCGGGGTACACGCGGGCGGAGACGCCCTCCTCCCCCGTCTTGGCATCGACGAGTCGCTCGCAGATCGCGAGCAGCTTGACCACGTAGCCGGAGTCGCGCGCCTGGTCGATCTGCCGCTTGGTGATGCCGGTGATGCCCTCGCGGTGCACGAGGGTGACGGGCACGTCGGTGTGGAAGGCGAGGCGGGCGAGGATCGCCGCCTTCTGCGCGGCGTCGTAGCCCTCGATGTCGGCCGTCGGGTCGGCCTCGGCGTAGCCGAGCTCGGTCGCGCGGGCGAGCGCCTCCTCGAGCGTCGAGTGCTCGGTGTCCATGCGGTCGAGGATGTAGTTGGTCGTGCCGTTGACGATGCCCATGATGCGGTGCACCCGGTCGCCGGCGAGGCTGTCGCGCAGCGGGCGGATGATCGGGATGGCTCCCGCGACGGCGGCCTCGTAGTTCAGCTGCGCGCCGACCTGGTCGGCCGCCTCGAAGAGCTCGTTGCCGTGCGCGGCGAGCAGCGCCTTGTTGGCCGTGATCACGTCGGCACCCGACGAGATCGCCTTCAGGATGTAGCTGCGCGCCGGCTCGAGGCCGCCGATCAGCTCGACGACGATGTCGGCGCCGAGGATGAGCGCCTCGGCGTCGGTCGTCAGGTACTCACGCGGGATGTCGGCGGTGCGGGGTGCGTCGAGGTCGCGGACGGCCACACCGGCGAGCTCCAGCGGCGCCCCCACGCGCTGGGCGAGCTCGTCGCCGTGGTCGAGCAGGAGGCGCGCGACCTGGGCACCGACGGACCCGGCGCCCAGCAGGGCGACGCGGAGGCTGCGGTACTCGATCATCGGAGGATGGCCTTTCGTTCGATGCCGGCATCGCGGCGGAGGAGGTCCTCCTCGGTCTCGCCGCGCACGATCACGCGGGCGCGGCCGTCGCGCACGGCGACGACCGGGGGACGTCCGAGGTAGTTGTAGTTGCTCGAGAGCGACCAGCAGTAGGCGCCGGTCGCGGCGACCGCGAGCAGGTCGCCGGGCCGCACGTCGGCGGGGAGGTAGTCGTCGTGCACGACGATGTCGCCGGATTCGCAGTGCTTGCCCGCGACCCGCACGAGGGCGGGTTCGGCGTCGGAGGAGCGGTTGGCGATCCGCGCGGTGTAGTCGGCTCCGTAGAGGGCGGGCCGGGTGTTGTCGCTCATCCCGCCGTCGATGCTCACGTAGCGGCGCACGGCGGTCGAGAGCTCACCTCCGACGACGACGTCCTTGATCGTGCCGACCTCGTAGAGGGTCAGACCGGACGGGCCGATCAGCGAGCGGCCGGGCTCGATCGCGATGTGCGGCACGGGGATCCCGCGGCCGGTGCACTGCTCGGCGACGGCATCGGCGATGGCCGCCGCGATCTCGTCGATCGGGGTGGGGTCGTCGGCGCTCGTGTAGGCGATTCCGAAGCCGCCGCCGAGGTTGAGCTCGGGGACGTCGCCGCCGGCGAGCAGCGCCGCGTGCACCTCGAGGAGGCGGGACGCCGACTCCGCGAACCCGGCGGAGCCGAAGATCTGCGAGCCGATGTGGCAGTGCAGCCCGAGGAAGCGCAGGCTCGCGTGCGAGCGGATGCGGGCGACCGCCTCCGGGCAGTCGACGAGGGTGATGCCGAACTTCTGGTCCTCGTGCGCGGTCGCGAGGAACTCGTGGGTGTGCGCGTGCACTCCGCTGTTCACCCGCAGCCGCACCGCCTGGACGCGGCCGTGGCGCTCGGCCGCCGCGGCGACCCGGTCGATCTCGATCAGGCTGTCGAGGACGATCGTGCCCAGCCCGGCCTCGACCGCGCGGTCGATCTCGCCGAGCGACTTGTTGTTGCCGTGCAGCCCGAGCCGCGCGGGCTCGACGCCGGCGGCCAGGGCGACGGCGAGCTCGCCTCCGCTCGAGAGATCGATGTTGAGGCCCTCGTCGCGCATCCAGCGGGCGACCTCGGTCGAGAGGAAGGCCTTGCCCGCGTAGTAGACGGTGACGCCGGTGCCGATGCGGGCGAGCTCGCGGGCGAAGGCGTCGCGGGTCTGCACCGCCCTGCGGCGGGCGTCGTCCTCGTCGACCACGTAGAGCGGGGTGCCGAACTGCTCGGCCAGCTGCGACGCCGGGACTCCCGCGATCGTCAGCCCTCCGTCGTCGTCGCGCACGGCGCCGTCCGACCAGACGCCGTCGACGAGCGCGTTCGCATCGTCGGGGGCGACGAGCCACTCGGGCGCGAGCGGGTGACGCGGGGCGCGGGCGGGCGCGTCGTCGTTTTCCACGGGTGAGACCTCACAGGAGAGAGTGGGAGCGTCACTGCGTGGCGAGCGAGTCCGGATTGACCCCTGAAGCCAGCAAGTTCGTCGTGTGCTGTCAGTACGGCGTCTGCGCAGTGCAGTGTGCCGTCACTGTCGGGCCGCGGTCTCCCGCGGGCACAGGGCTCCGATCCTACCGGTCGGCGGCGCGGAGGCCGACCGGGATCAGCTGCAGACGCCGGTCTCCTGCTGGGCGGGATCGCTGAGGAAGGTCGGGGCGAGCGCGAAGGTCGCGTCCAGCGACTCCGCCGAGACGACCGCGTCGGTGAGGGTGAGCCCCTGCGGCACCGAGTCGGCGATGCAGACCGACCGCGGCCCGAGCAGTCCGTCGGCGACACCGCCGAAGCGGTCCTCGACGTCGGCGGCGGCGATGGTCGTCCCGGCGACCGTGACCTCGGAGGGCGTGAGCTCGATCGCCCCGTCGGCCGCAGCGAGCTCGATCCCGACCCCGGCCGCGAGGCTGAGGCCGAGCACCTCGACCGAGGTGCTCACCCGCACGAGCGGCGGGTCGAGGGTGACCCCGTCGATCGGCACCTCGCTGCGGGCGGCGACCAGGTCGCTCACCGAGGCGGGGTCGAGGGCGACGGTGGCCGTGCCGGAGTCGAGCGCACCCGACCCGCTCGCGGGGACTCCCACGAGGGAGGCGTCGACATCGCCGTTCAGGTCGCCGAAGGCCACGTCGTCGCTGCGGATGTCGAGGCGGTCGAGCCGCCCCGCCACCAGCTGCGGCAGCACGGCCCAGCCGGCCACCTCGACGTCGACCGGGTGGTCGGCCGGGAGCGAGAGCGCCTCCCGGATGCTCGTCGCCGCCTGATCGGCGACCGCTCGGCGTGCCACCGCGTCGCCGACGACGGCCGCGACGACGAGCAGGACGACGACGATCGCGGTGACGATCAGAGCACGGCGCCCCCACCGCGGCGCCCCCGCGGCGCTCACATCCGGTCCGGAGCGGTCACGCCGAGCATGGAGAGGCCGTTGCGGAGGACCTGCCCGGTGGCCTCGTTGAGGCGTAGGCGGGTCGAGTGCACGGCCTCGATCGGGTCGTCGCCCTGCGGCACGACGCGGCAGTTGTCGTACCACCGGTGGTAGAGACCGGCGATCTCCTCCAGGTAGCGGGCGATGCGGTGCGGCTCGCGCAGCTCGGCCGCGTGGGCGACGATGCGCGGGAACTCCTGGAGCCCGCCGAGCAGCGCCGACTCGGTCGGGTGCACGAGGGTCTCGGGCGCGAACGGCTCGCGCGGCACTCCCGAAGCCTCGGCCTTCACCGCGACCTGGCGGGTGCGGGCGTGGGCGTACTGCACGTAGTAGACCGGGTTGTCGTTGCTCCGCTTGGTCAGCAGATCGAGGTCGATGTCGAGGGTCGAGTCGGCGGAGGAGCGCACCAGCGAGTACCGCGCGGCATCGACGCCCACGGCCTCGACCAGGTCCTCCATCGTCACCACGGTGCCGGCGCGCTTGGACATCCGCACCGCCTCGCCGTCCTTCAGCAGGTTGACCAGCTGGCCGATGAGGATCTCGAGGTTCACGCCCGGGGTGTCACCGAAGGCGGCGCACATCGCCATCATCCGGCCGATGTAGCCGTGGTGGTCGGCGCCGAGCATGATGATCGCGCGGTCGAAGCCGCGCTCGCGCTTGTCGAGGTAGTAGGCGAGGTCACCTGCGATGTAGGCGGCTTCTCCGTCGCTCTTGATGATGACCCGGTCGCGGTCGTCGCCGAAGTCCGTGGTGCGCAGCCACGTCGCTCCGTCGGCCTCGAAGATGTGGCCGAGCTCGCGCAGGCGCTCGATCGCGCGCTCGACGGCGCGCGACTCGTGCAGCGAGTTCTCGTGGAAGTAGACGTCGAAGTCGACCCCGAACTCGTGCAGGCTCTGCTTGATCTCGCCGAACATCAGGTCGACGCCGATCGAGCGGAAGGTCTCGTCGCGCTCCTGCTCGGGCAGGACCGACAGATCGCCGGGGTAGGCGGCGACCACGCGGTCGGCGATGTCGGCGATGTAGGCGCCGCCGTAGCCGTCGTCGGGGGTCGGCTGCCCGCTGTAGGCGGCCACCAGGCTGCGGGTGAAGCGGTCGATCTGCGCGCCGTGGTCGTTGAAGTAGTACTCGCGGGTCACCTCGGCACCCTGCGCGATCAGCACGCGGGCGAGGCTGTCGCCGACGGCAGCCCAGCGGGTGCCGCCGATGTGGATGGGGCCGGTGGGGTTCGCCGAGACGAACTCGAGGTTCATCCGGACGCCGGAGTAGACGGAGCCGGTGCCGTACGCCTCCCCCGCCTCGACGATCACGCCGGCGAGCGCCCCTGCGGCCGCGGCCTCGAGGCGCACGTTGAGGAACCCGGGGCCGGCGACCTCGACCGTGGCGACGCCGTCGACGGCGGTCAGGCCCTCGGCGAGCTCGGCCGCCAGCTCGCGCGGGTTGGCGCCGACCTTCTTCGCGAGCTTCATCGCGATGTTCGACGCCCAGTCGCCGTGGTCGCGGTTCTTGGGGCGCTCGAGCACCACCTCGGCGAGCGCGACCTCGACGTCGCCGCCTCGTCGCTGCACGGCGTCGAGGACGAGGGCGTGCAGGGAGGCGGCGAGCTGTTCGGGAGTCACGGGTCACGATTCTACCGGCCGGGGCCGTCGCGGCTCCCCGACCGTCCGCGCGCCCCCGGGGCGGTTGCTAGGGTGCGTCGCATGCGCCGTCCCGCCGCCCTCCTCGCCGCCGTCGCGGTCGCCTTCGCGCTCTCCGGGTGCACGCAGGCGCAGGAGCCGTCGGCGAGCGCGGACGCCGCGGTCACGGGCACCCCCGTCCCACTGTCCTGCGAGCAGCTCGTCCCCGCGTCGGCGCTGACCGGGCTCTGGGCGGGCTACTCGCCGAGCGACGTCGACCCCACCGCGGTCTCGACCGAGATAGCCGGCTACGACGGAGTCGTCTGCGGCTGGGCGGACGAGTCGGGCGCGACATTCCAGCTCGCGGTCGCGCAGCTGGACCCCGCCATCATCGAGGCTCTGAAGAACGAGTACTACACGACGAGCAACGCAGTGCCCACCTACGGCAAGCCGCCGGCGGTCGAGGGGTACTACGAGGTCGCGAGCGGCCGCGGCGTCGCCGATGCGTTCGTCGAGCAGTACTGGCTCGAGGCGTCCAGCGAGTCGTTCGTCGAGCCCGGCGATCCCGAGCCGCTGGTCCGCGCGGCGCTGGACGCCCTGACGGGCTGAGCGTCAGCCCAGCCGCATCGGTGAGACGTGATCGTCGTCGGGCAGCTCGTCGCACTCCGCGTCCACGCTCATGGTCTCGAGCCGGAGGTCGGAGAGGTAGCTGCTCAAGAACGCGGTGTCGGCCGTGTCCCGCCCCGACGAGATCCGGAGCATCGACCCGCGCGGAGCGAGCCGCGTCGCATCGACCACGTGCCAGGCGCCGCCGACCCAGGCCTCCGTCACCGCATGGAAGTCCTTCGGCTGGAGCGCCGGCGCGTAGACCGCGGTGACCCGAGCCGGGACATCGAGCGCGCGGAGCAGACCGGCCACGGTGTGCGCGAAGTCGCGGCACACGCCCTGCCCGCTCTCGATCACCTGCGCCGCTCCCCCGGTGGCGACCGTCGACCCGTAGACGTAGGAGAGGCGCCCGTGCACCCACTCCTCGACCGCGACGAGCGCGTCGAAGCCGCGGGCGCGACCGAACTCGCGCCGAGCGATGCCGCCGAGCGCGTCCGCCTCGGCGTACCGACTCGGCCGCAGGTACTCGACGAGCTCGAGCTCGCTGGGCTCGTCGGGAGCACCGTGGCCCTCGACCCGGGCGCGGTACTCGACGGTCATCTCGCCCCGGTTCGCCTCCACGCGATGGATGCGCGCGCCGTGCCGCGCGTCGAACTCGCGGACCGGCACCGGTTCGCCGTCGAGCAGGACCGTGAACGAGTCCTCGAACGCGGCGCCGGTCGGGGTCGCGGACATCAGGAAGATCAGGTCGGTCGGCCCGGACAGACGCAGGCCCAGCGAGGCGGAGACGGTGCGCAGCATGGCACCATCGTGGCACGCCGACGAGCCCGGATCGGCGTCGGGGAGGCCCCCGCCCGAGTGCTAATGTTGTCCGGTACTCCTGGCCCCCATAGCTCAGGGGATAGAGCACTGCCCTCCGGAGGCAGGGGCGTAGGTTCGAATCCTACTGGGGGCACAAGAAGGTGCCTCTGGTGGGTTGTCCAGCGATTGAGCAGCCCGCGGGTTCGATCGAAAGCGCCAAACGTGTTCGCTGCTGAGACCGATTCCGTCTGCGTCCAAGGCGAAGTGCGCCTCGCTGCCTCGCAATAGGGCAGCCTTCGATGCCGTCTGATCACGGACGGCCGGCGCCGAGGCTTGTTCAGAACGGCGAATCCACCGATGACGCGTCAATAGACCTCGAACGAGTCGATCATGGTCGACTCATTCGTTCCAGACACCTTGCAGAGAACCGTGAAACGCCCTTCGACGCCGTTTTCGTCCGTGATCGTCACTCCGGCTTCCAGAGCGATGCTGTCGCCTTCCACTGCGGCGCTGCCGTCCTCGAGGAAGTCGGCATTCCACCCTCGTGGCGCCTGCGTCAGACCTTCTTGATCGCAGATGAGGATCGCGTTTCCGACGGTCAGCCCCGAAGGCGTGGTGCGCGTGTCCCTCTCGGCCGAAGGCACCGTGTCCCCCGCCTCCGAAGGCGCAGCGTCCGCCGGCGCTGGGGGTGGGACATCGGCCGGCGCAGATGCAGCAGTATCGGTAGGTAGGACCGGAGCCACCGTCTCCTCTTCCTTCGAGACCGTGACGGTCACTGCCGACCCTTCGGCTGCCCGCTCACCCGCGGAAGGTTTCTGAGTAGCGACAACCCAGTCTTCTTCCGGGACTCCCGCGTCCACGCCCGCATCGAATTGGACCTGGAAGCCGGCGTCTTCGATCTCGTCGCGGGCGTCGGTGCCGGCCATACCGGCGACATCCGGGACCACGACCATCGCGTCTTCAGCGGGCGGATTCGTTGACGCCAGTCCGCCGGACGCGACGCTGGGGGAACAACTCGTCAGAGCGAAGACGAGAGCCAGGACGGGCAGGAAGCGCTTCATGAGGGCGAGCCTATCGACGACCCGGTTTCGGTGGCGGCCGTCCGGGAAGGGGATGACCAAGTCCGACCGGGCGAAGCCCACCACACGGGCGGCCACCTCGATTCCGCAACCGAGGCACGCTGCACCCATGCCCGCCGAGGCCCTTGGCAGCAGGCGCGGAGGATCGGCGGCGCAGAAAGGGATCCTCGGCCACCAGCCGGTGCGTATGCGACTCGCAAGGCGCTCACCGGGCACTCGGTGAACCTGCAAGGGCAGAGGACTTGGACCACGTCGACCGACGACGTGAGGGGAGAACGAGTCACCGGTCACCGTCAGGGCCACCTCACGCCGGCCCGGTCCGCTGGGCCGCGCGTCGTCCTACCCGGGGACCCGTCGGACCACCGATCAGCGACTCCGAGGAAACTCCGTCCCTCAGGAGAGCGCGGGATCGGCGAGCAGCAGCTTCTCCTCGAGGAAAGGGCTCAGCGTCTCCGCGTAGACATCGATTACGTGACTGTCGTCTCGGTAGACGAGAACGTCACCGATGACTGATTGGCAGGTCTCACCGCTGCAGAAGTACTCGGTCATGTCGACAAGAGGCACATCGGCCGCCTTCGCAGCCAGCCGGATCGGGTCTTCGGGTAGAGCTTCTTCTCGAGAGAAGTCGCATCGGCTCGGATCGTCCTGTGACAGGACGCAACTCGGCGGGTCCATCAACCCCGCCAGGCCAGGCCGAGGATTGTCAAGGATCGCGATCACCGGGATCCCGGCAGCCTCGATCTGTTCCCAGGCGTCGGCCATCCCGCGCGCTCCGGCCTCGATCGACGACTCGCCCTCGTCATGCACGAACTCCACACCGTTGACCGACGTCGCGATGACTACGTCGAAACCTCCCTTTTCGATCTGCGCCAGAGCATCTCGACTCCACGTGGAGCAGGTCCCATTCGCTCGGTCCGCCTCGAGAGCGACGGTCGAGAGAGCGCAGGACGACTTCCACATCGTCGTGATGTGCCAGTTCTCCTCCTCCGCGATAGGGAGCAACGCCGGAAGCCACCGCTGCGCGTGAGAGTCGCCGACCAGCAGGACGCTCTCGGCGTCGCTCCGCTCTGAACCGAATCCGCAGGTGATCACCTCGGCGCTCGACAGCGCCTGCTTGCATGCCTCGTTCGGGTTGTTGTCCGTCGCGAAGACGGGGTCCGGCACCACCGGTGAACCGGTGGGTGCGCAGGCTCCCTGCGACGTGAGCGACGCAGCGCCGAAACAGGTCACTCCTACCGTGGAGCGAACCTCGGCCAGAGTCCGCTCCGCCGAAGCGGCGCGTTCCGTCGTCGCGTACCACAACCCACCGGCCGCGACGCAGACGACTGCCATCCCGCCGACCAGTCGTAGCACGGTCGACAGATCACCCCGTCGAGCGCTGCTCGTCGTGGACGACGACGCCGGACGCGCTGTTCGAAAGCGGTCCTCGATGAATTTCTTGGAGAGCGGCGCGAGGGTGAAGGTCGCCGCAAGAACGATGGCGACCAGTGCGATCTTGGAGATGCCGTAGACGGCGAGCGGGACGATGACGATGACCGGCCAGTGCCAGAGATAGACCGAGTAGCTGATGTCGCCGAGGTACTGAACGGGTCTCAACCGGAAGAGCGCGGTTGGCGCGAACCGCGTCGACGGCGACCCGGCGATGATGATCGCGGCGGTTCCTAGAACTGGCAAGGCTGCGGCGAATCCCGGGAAGGGGGTCTGGTCGTCATAGAGCAGGGCCGACACTGCGATTGCGATGATCCCTGCCCACGACAGCGCCGAAGTGGACGAGCGGGTGGGTTTCAGAGCGAGCGCGAAGGCCGCAAGCAGAGCACCGCACCCGAACTCCCAAGCGCGCGTGAAAGTACTGAAGTACGCGACGTCCGGGTTCGTCGACGTCAAGTAAAGGGAGTAGGCGAAGGAAGCCAGGGTTACGACCAAGAGGATCGCCCGGGCCGAGACGAGTCCTGACTTACCACCCCTCACGGCCGTGGCCCACGCGATCAACAGGATCGCCGGCCACACGAGGTAGAACTGCTCCTCGGTGGAGAGAGACCAGAAGTGCTGCACGGGACTCGCGTCCGAGGAGATCGCCGAATAGCTGACAGCGTTGGCCGCCAACTGCCAGTTCTGGAAGTACAGAGCGCTCGAGACGAACTGCTGCGCGAACGCGATCCAGTGGACCTGAGGTACGAAGAGGGCGGTCGCTATCGCTGTGGCGAGCAGCACGACCAGCGAGACAGGGAGAAGGCGACGCGCCCGCCTGAGATAGAACCGGCCGAGCCGGATCCCTCCCGTCGAGTCCAGCTCGCGAAGCAGATGAGCGGTGATCAGGTAGCCGGAGATCACGAAGAAGACGTCTACACCGACGTATCCGCCAGCGGCAGCCCCGGGGAACAGGTGGTAGAGAAGGACGAGGCTCACGGCGAGTGCGCGAAGCGCTTGGATCTCCGGTCGGACCTTCTGAGTGTTGACGACCGGTCGACTGGCGGCGATTCGTGCGGGCACCGTGCTCCTGAACAGATCAGTGCTACGTCAGATGGCGGCGCGTCGGCCGCCGCCGCCGTGGCCACGTGAGGAAGTGTCGTTCGATCCTACCCGCCGAGCTCGGCGGGCGACGTGGTCGCCTCCAGCGGCCGGATCGGTCGTCGAGGGTTCGGCTACGCTCGGCGCATGATGCTGCATGACCGGTACTCCCCGCCGGACCGACCGCGCACCCGTACATCAGCCGGTGCAGGATACTCGGCCGCCGTGATCTTCGTCGCAGCGACGTTCACTGTCGTCGGGACGGGTATCGGGTCCAACCCTTCTCTCGCGCTACTCGCGCTGGGAGCTCTGGTTCTTCTCTTCGGCGTACCTGCTCAATACGCGCTCGGTGCAGCCTCGATAGTCGCTATCGCTGGTGCATACCTCTTCTCACCGAACAACGGTCCGGCCATCTACCAGTACATCGGAAGCGCCGTGGTCATAGCGAGCCTGAGCATCGGGTTTCTCCGCTCGTCCGGCGGTGTCGAGAAGAAGACAAGAAGCGCCATCATTGCGCTGGCCACCACTTTCATCATCGCAACCCTTCTCCCGACGATCGCCACCGAGTCGGAAGACCCTCTCCTCTTCACCTTGAGGCTGATCATTCCGTGGGTCCTGATACTCGTCGCGGGTCGACGCATGACGCCCCTCGACTTCTTGTTCTTCAGCAGAGCATTCATCTTGTTCGGCATTCTTCAATCTTTGATCGCGTTCCTCGATTGGTCGGGTACTAGCGTGCCCGGCTTCGGTTACTCGCTCATCGGGGAGTTCCGCCTCGAGAACACCCTGTTCGGCGAGTCGTTCCCTCGAGCACAAGGTCTCGCAGGTCACCCGATCGTGTTCAGCGTCATCATCATCATCGGAATCATCATGATCTGGAGAGACACGGGGCGGATGGCGGCCCTGCTCCGTGTGATGGCCGCGATCACCCTCACAGGAGCACTTCTCCTCTCGGGCACGCGGAGCGCAGCACTCGCTCTCGGTGTGGGCATCCTCTTCCTCATCGTCAGAAGCGGGAGCTCGTTCGGAGCACGACTCCGCAATTTCATGGTCCTCGGCGGGCTGGTCGGGGTCCTGAGCCTCAACAGCGGTGTACGCGCCTACCTCGGCGAAGTCGTCGGAGCACTGACCGAATCGGGCTCTTACACCCATCGAACCGGAGCCTTCGAGAGCATCCCCCCTCTGATCGACGGACGCTCCACTATCACCTCGATTTTCGGGAACGGGTACTCATCCGAGGGTGCGCTGTTCGATCTCGGTTTCCTGCAGCAGGACGGCCTGCGCGTGATCGACAACCAGATCGTGACGACATTCGTCGTGAGCGGGCTCGTCGGAGTGATGCTTCTGCTCTGCATCGTGGTCCGGTCGGTGTGGGTCGGCGACATCTTCGTGAAGACGGCAGTACTGGTGATGCTCGTCATGTTCATGTCATTCGACTTCTTACGTTGGGCGGGGCCAAGTCTCACCTTCTTCCTGATCATCGGCATGGCCGATAACAGCCACTTCATGAGTTCGAGTGCGCGGCGTCGGCTCTTTTCCGAAGAGGATTCCGTTCGACCGACCCTCCCCGCAGATACGGGCAAGTTCGTTCCCGCGGCGGCCGGCCTCCGCGGCACTCGTGGATCAACGCCTGCGCAGCGTCGGGTCGGCCGCTGATCGCGCCTCGGAGGTTGCACAGGCCACACGAACCCTTCTGACCGCAGCCTGACATGCCCCACTAGGGGTGATTGTCGGAGGATCCGGCGCGTCTCGCTCTACCGTTGAGACATGACCGAGCCCCCAGCACCGGCCACTCCTCGCCTTCCGCCCTCGTCGACCGTGCGAATCGGCCGCTCTTTGACCCGCGTGCTACTCGTCGGTGCCGTCGTTGTTCTGGCCATCGTGGCTGCGGGGCTGCCGCTCTACGTCTTCCCTCCCTCGGGCGTCGCCGAACCATCGGTCGATGCCGTAGTCGTCCTCGGCCCCGCCTCCGGCGATCGAGTCCAGCTGGCCCAAGCTCTCGTCGATGATGGACGGGCGGGAGTCCTCGTCATCTCGCGAGACCCGTCGAAGGTCACGAGCGCCCCGGAGAACGCCGCCTGCACGCAGCCGGAAGTCATCTGCTTCCTGCCTGATCCCGCCACCACCCGAGGTGAAGCCGCCGATGTGAGCGTCATGGCTCGAGACCATGCTTGGACTACTGTCGCGATCGTCACCGGGACACCGCACGTGACGCGGGCCCGCTACATCTTCACGACCTGCGCAACTGTCAACACCGAGGTGCTGGAGGCGCCCGAGCGGGACCGCGGCGTTCTGGGCTGGGCGCGGCAGTACGCCTACCAGAGCGCGGGATTCCTCAAGGCGTTCGTAGTCGGTTGCGTCGAGGGCGCGAACCGCACCGAAGCGGCGCCGACCGGCTCGTCGAATCGGTTCGCGCCGTCGATGAAAGCAATCCCCGCCACTCTCCTACGCTTACCGGAATGGATTCGATGACGGAACGAACGAAAGAAGCAGGTTCCCTGGACGGGAGGCGGATCGAGTACATCGACGCCATCCGCGGTATCGCCTCCGTGATGGTGCTCTTCGATCACGCGATCGCTCACTGGTTCCCGGAATATCGAGAGTGGACCCTCAGCTACATCAACCTAGGACGAATCGGCATCACCGCGTTCTTCGTGGTCAGTGGCTACGTCGTCGGGCTGACCTTGAGCAAGCAGACAATCCGAACCTTCTCGATCCGGCGTTTCTGGCGTCTCTATCCGATCTACTGGATGTGCACAGCGCTCTACGTAGCGGCGGTGGCGATGAGCCACCCCGCATCGCTGGAGTTCACAGCATTCATCGTCCTGATCAACATCACGATGCTGCAAGGGTTTCTCGGGATCACCAGCATTCTCGGCCCTGCGTGGACACTCGGCGTCGAGATTGCCTACTACGTCCAAGGCGTTGTGGCGAAGGCGCTCGGCGTTCTTCCTCGCGCAGCCTGGCTCGGCTACCTGTGGTTGGCGGCCTACGCAGCGATGAGCGCTTCGAACCTCCTGGCGGGATCGGACTACACAGCGCTCATGCCTTTGATGCTCTACACCGCCTCCGTCGGGTACGCCGTTTACGTCAATGAATCAAGCGGTCGCAGGGATCTACTTCCCCTCCTGGTCGCGGGTGCCGTAGTCGTTCCCCTCGGCGCCATCGCACTCCTCACCTCCCAGAACGGTGAGATATGGTCGCCGGTCGCGTTCCTCTCGTCTTACCTGATCGGCGGTGGGTTGTTCGTTGGACTTCACGCACTCCGTCGACGACTGATGCCGCCGTCCGTCCTGTGGTTGGGAGCTGTGAGCTACGCGCTTTATCTCATCCATATCACCGTGATCGAGCTCGTCGGGCTCGCTGCGCTGCCCGCCCTGCTCTCGGTGGGCCTGGTGATCGGACTCTCGATCCTCGCCGCCGGCGTCCTCCACCACTTCGTGGAGAAGCCGTCGACGTCCGTCGGGCGTCGGTTGACACCATCGCTTCAGAGACTTCGCTGAACCGGCCATCCTGTCGTGAAAGACGTCAGCATCAGCGAACGATGAGAGGAAGTTCCCTGGCGCCTCCGAGCTGTCAGATCCGGCGGCGCCAGGGAACCGATCCCTACCCTAGGACGGCCACGGCGTCATCCTCGGCGGAGCTCTGGGTAGCGCCGGCCGCCCTTTCACCGCAACGGTGGGTGCCGGAACCGTTTGCACCAATCGCGAGACCACGTATGGGCCGAACTGACTCGGCGACTCGCAGAAGAGTTCAGCAAGTTGACACCCCAACGGGTGTCGCATCGGCGTGAATTGCATTACGTTTGTCGCACCCGCCTCCCGAGTGCAGACCCGAAAACTCACTCGTTCACCCGATGGAACCCCGGCGGTCGCAACCCTGGAGCACCGATGCTCACCGAACGACAGACCCACTCGAAGCCGTCTCTCACCCTGCACCTCGGCCACCGCCTGTGCGAAGCGTGTGGACGCAAGCGTGCCCGGCGCCACTCCCCCTTCTGCTCTCAGGAGTGCGCCGAGACCTTCATGTACTACGACTGAGTCCGGATTCCTCGCGGCGCACCCCGAACCTCCCTCGAAACGCTCTCAGAAACGGCCCGTTCCTGAGAGCCGAGTCGTAGGGTGAGCGCGTGAACATCCTTGTCGTCGAAGACGATCCAGCCATGGGTGAGGCCCTCGTGGGCGGCCTCGAAGACGCCGGTTACGAGGCGGTGCTGACGACGAACGGCGTCGACGCCCTCGTGGCGTTCAACAACGCCGAGTTCTCGGCGGCGATCGTCGATGTGATGCTGCCGGCGATGTCGGGCTTCGAGATCTGCAGGCGCATCCGCGAGCTCGGCCGGTCGACTCCGATCATGCTGTTGACCGCGCGCGACGCGATCGAGGACCGCGTCTTCGGACTGGACGCCGGCGCGGACGACTACCTCACGAAGCCGTTCGCCTTCACCGAGCTGAACGCGCGCCTCCGTGCCCTGCTGCGGCGCAGCCCGTCGTTGATGTCGACCTCGATCGAGGTGGGCCGCATCACGGTCGACGGATCGAGCATCCGCCGCACCGCCGACGGCAGCCGCATCCACGTCAGCCCCAAGGAGCTCGAGCTGCTGAAGCTCCTGATCACTCCGGTCGGCTCGGTCGTGACCCGGCAGCGGATCCTCTCGGAGATCTGGGGCGGCGGCGAGATCGTCGACAACAACATCGTCGACCAGTACGTCAGCTACCTCCGGAAGAAGCTCCCGACCGAGGACACCGGCGTCAGCATCGTCACGGTGCGCGGCAAGGGCTACTTCCTCCGCCCCGTCGAGTAGGGCTGTGACGACACCGGAGCCCGAGCGCCGCCGCTCGACTGCACTCTCGATCCGGGCGCGCATCACCGTCGGCAGCGTCGCGGTCGCGACCGTGCTCTTCGCGCTGGCCGCGATGCTCTTCTACCAGGTGGTCTCGGGGATCGTCGAGCGGAGCGAGCGCACCATCCTCGTGTCGATCGAGGACGAGATCCGCCGCGACATCTCGGCCGGCAACGTGCCGCGCGCCGAGGGCTCGACGACCGGTCAGCTCTACCTCGCCCTCAGCCCCGAGGGAGACGGCACCGCGACGACGATGCCGGCCCGCCTCTCGAGCGCGGTGCTCGGCGACCTCCAGACGACCGCCGCCGACTCGACTCCGCGCTACACCGAGATCACGACGGGCTCGACCCGGTACCTGGTGCGGATCACCGCGGTGGAGGCCGACGACGGGACCTGGTCGGTCGCGACCGCGCGCGACCAGGCCGCCTCGCAGCTCGTGCTCGACGACTTCGCGCACGTCCTGGTCTACGCCGCGATCTTCCTCGTGGTCACCTTCGGTCTGGCGTCGTGGATCCTCACGGGGGCGGCGCTCGCGCCGGTCAGGCGGATGCGCGCCCGAGCCGACCAGATCGCCGCCGAACCCGGCCACGGCGACCAGCTGCCGGTGGTGGGCACCCACGACGAGATCGACGAGCTGGCCGAGACCCTCAACGCCTTCCTGACCAAGCAGACCGCTTCTCTCGCCCGCGAGAAGCAGATGGTGTCGGATGCGAGCCACGAGCTGCGGACTCCGCTCGCCGCCCTGTCGGCGCAGCTCGAGATCGCCCACCACCGTGTGGAGGATCCGGTGGCGGTCGACCGCGTCATCCTCGACGCGCGCAAGAGCGTCGACCGGCTGGTGCGGCTGGCGTCCGCGCTCCTCGACATCTCGCGGATCGAGAGCCGCTCGATCCGGCCGACGGCTCCGTTCGACGAGCTGGTCGACGAGCTCGTGGGCGCGGTGGACCGCACGCGGCTCCTGGCGAGCGAGTCGGGCGTCGAGATCGACTACGACATCGACGAGCGCGAACCGCTGCGGCTCTACGGCGTCGCGGCCCAGGACTTCGGGCGGGTGATCGACAACCTCGTCCGCAACGCCATCCAGGCGATCGACGGAGGTGGGATGATCGTCGCAGCGCTCAGCCAGCAGGACGGGCGCCTGCTGCTCACGGTGTCGGACGACGGGCCGGGCATGCCCGACGCGTTCATCCCGGTGGCCTTCGACCGGTTCTCGCGGCCCGACGACTCGCGGACGCTCGCGTCGGGCGGGAGCGGGCTCGGGCTGGCGCTGGTGCACACGACGGTGCTGTCTGCCGGAGGGACGGTGACGCTGTCGAACCGGGAGCCGCACGGGCTCGCGGTGGAGATCGTGCTGCCGCCGGTGGGGTCGGCGGGGCGGTGACGGGGGTGGGGGCGTTCCCACGGAGGAGCACGCCCCGCTTGTTGATCGAGTAGCCCGCACAGCGGGCGTATCGAGATCCACGTCCGCCAGAAGGTCGGGACAGATGCCGCATCTGCTGAAGCTGGTGGGTCTCGATACGCCCCTGCGGGGCTACTCGACCAGCATGCGCGCGGGTGGGTCTCGATACGCCCCTGCGGGGCTACTCGACCAGCATGGGCGCGGGTGGGTCTCGATACGCCCCTGCGGGGCTACTCGACCAGCATGCGCGCGGGCGGGTCTCGATACGCCCCTGCGGGGCTACTCGACCAGCATGCTCTGCGCCGATGCGGCCTTCAGCCTCGACTCCTCGAGCAGCAGAGACTCAGCGCCGGTGGCGGGCGGTGACGTCGACTAGCGGGGGTCGTCCTCGGGGCGGACGGGCTGGGGGTCGCCGGTCACGGGCGGGGGCGCCCAGACGGCCTGCGTGGTCTCGGTGGTGGCGCTCTGGCCGTCGAGGAGGTTGCGGGCCCGGTTGACGACCTCGGGGTCGACGAGCACGGAGTAGCTGGACGCGATGACCTGCATGGTCGAGGTGAAGTCGCGGCGACGGCGGTTCACGGCGTAGGAGGCGAGGCCGAACAGCATCCCGAAGCCGGCACCGAGGAGGATCGCGGCGATCAGGAACGAGAAGTCGGTGGTCGGCGAGAAGATGATGAGCAGCAGGCCGAGGAACACACCGAGCCAGGCGCCGGAGGCGGCTCCCGCGAGGGCGACGCGGCCCCAGGTGAGCTTGCCGGTCACGCGCTCGACGCTCTTGAGCTCGTTGCCGATGATCGCGAGCTGACGCACGGGGAAGTCGGCGCGGGCGAGCACGTCGACGGCGGCCTGCGCCTCCTGGTAGGTGTCGAAGGTGGCGAGGATCTCGCCGCGAGGGATGGTCGGGAAGGCCGGCCCGCGGCCGTTGAACGGCATCTGCTGAGTCACCTGTTCAGGGTCCCACAGCACTCTTGGAGCCTTCTGAACAGTGCTCGAGAGCATCCCGAAGGTGAGCCGAGAGCCCTCGGCTCCCGCTCGGTCGCGCGGCACTAGGTTTGTAGCCGTGAGTTCTGCCAGAGTCTTCGTCGCGCGCTTGGCCGGATGCACGGTCTTCGACCCCGCCGGCGATCGCGTCGGCAAGGTCCGCGACGTGCTGCTGGTCTACCGGCAGAACGACCCTCCGCGCGTCGTGGGGCTGGTCGTCGAGATCCCCGGCCGACGCCGCGTCTTCGTCTCGATCGGCCGCGTGACCAGCATCGGCAGCGGGCAGATCATCACCACGGGACTCATCAACGTCCGCCGCTTCGAGCAGCGCGGCGGCGAGGTGCGCGTGATCGCCGAGCTCCTCGGCCGGCGCATGAGCTTCGTCGACGGCTCGGGCGACGCGATCGTCGAGGACGTCGCGATCGAGGAGGTCGGCCCCGGCGAGTGGCAGCTCGCGCAGCTCTTCGTCCGCCGCCCCAAGACGAGCCCATCGCCCTTCGCCAAGGGCGCCACCACCTTCGCCGGCTGGCACGAGGTCCGCGAGAGCATCTCGCGCGAGGCCCAGTCGGCCGAGCAGTACGTCGCCAGCCTCTCGGAGCTCAAGCCCGCCGACCTCGCGAGCACGCTGCTCGATCTGCCGAAGCAGCGGATGCTCGAGGTCGCCGGCCAGCTGTCCGACGACCGGCTCGCCGACGCGCTCGAGGAGATGCCCGAGAGCGAGCAGGTCGAGATCCTCGGCCAGCTCGACGACGACCGCGCAGCCGACGTCCTCGACCAGATGCAGCCCGACGACGCCGCCGACCTGATCGCCCAGCTGACGGAGGAGCGCGGCGAGGCCCTGCTCGAGCTGATGGAGCCCGAGGAGGCGGACGACGTCCGCATGCTCCTCACCTACGCCCCCGAGTCGGCGGGTGGCCTCATGACGACCGAGCCGATCATCGTCTCGTCCGAGGCCACCGTCGCCGAGGGCCTCGCCCTCATCCGCCGTCACGAGCTGGCGCCCGCACTCGGCGCCGCGGTCTGCGTCACGCTCCCTCCGTACGAGCCGCCGACCGGGCGCTTCCTCGGCATGGTGCACTTCCAGCGG
Organism: Rathayibacter sp. VKM Ac-2803; assembly: GCF_009807175.1. Taxonomy (NCBI): domain Bacteria; kingdom Bacillati; phylum Actinomycetota; class Actinomycetes; order Micrococcales; family Microbacteriaceae; genus Rathayibacter; species Rathayibacter sp. VKM Ac-2803. The sequence continues at coordinate 3,052,774 of NZ_WUCD01000001.1, forward strand.
ATGCTGCGCTACCCGCCGCACGAGCGCCTCGGCACGCTGCTCGACCAGAGCTTCGATCCGATCACCCCCGACACTTCGGCCGCCGAGGTCGCCCGCATCCTGGCGAGCTACAACCTCGTCTCGGTCCCCGTGGTCGACGAATCGCACCGGCTCGTCGGAGTGGTCACCATCGACGACGTCCTCGACTACCTGTTGCCGGACGACTGGCGCAGCCACGGCGACGACGACGAACCGCGGAAACCCGTGACGACGGCGACCCAGGGCATCCCTGTGGCGCCGCAGCAAGCGGTCAGAGCACGACGACGAGGATGGAGGGGCGCCCGTGGCACGGGAGACTAAGCAGGACAGGCGGCTCGACGCCCCGAAGGGACTCCGCAGCCGGGTCCTCCCGATGCGCAACCGGCAGCGGAGCGACCGCTTCGGCCGCCTGACCGAGTCGTTCGCCCGCGGCATGGGAACCCCGTGGTTCCTGTTCGGCATGACGGTCTTCTGCGTCTTCTGGCTGATCTTCAACACCTACGGGCCCGAGGACGCGCGCTTCGACTCGCAGGCCCTCGGCTTCACGGTCCTCACCCTGATCCTGTCGCTGCAGGCCTCCTACGCCGCCCCGCTCCTCCTGCTCGCGCAGAACCGCCAGGACGACCGCGACCGCGTGCAGATCGAGCAGGACCGCCAGCGCGCCGAGCGCAACCTCGCCGACACCGAGTACCTCGCCCGCGAGGTCGTCGCGCTCCGTCTCGCGATCCGCGACATGGCCAGCAAGGACTTCATCCGCTCCGAGCTGCGCACCCTGGTCGAGGAGCTCGAGAAGGACCGCGCGGAGTCGGGCGCGCCCGAGCGCGGCGATGCCTGACGCCACGGCGGTCGATCCGGCCGGGCTCGAGCGCGCCGTGCGCGAGTCCCTCGCCCGCGTCGTCGACCCCGAGATCCGCAAGCCGATCACCGAGCTCGACATGGTCGAGTCGGTCGTGGCGGCCGGCGACGGAGCGGTCGACGTCGAGATCCGGCTGACCATCGTCGGCTGCCCCGCCGCGTCGGCGATCGAGCGCGACGTCCGCGAGGCGGTCGAGCGCACTCCCGGAGTGACCAGCACCCGCCTCGAGGTCGGGGTGATGACGCCGGCGCAGCGCACGGCCCTCACCGAGCGCCTCCGCGGTGCACGGCGGACCATGCCGTTCGGCCCCGACTCCCTCACGCGGGTCATCGCGGTCACCAGCGGCAAGGGAGGCGTCGGCAAGTCGACCGTCACCGCCAACCTCGCGGTCGCCCTCGCCCAGCAGGGGCTCTCGGTCGGCCTGGTCGACGCGGATGTGCACGGCTTCTCGATCCCCGGGCTGCTGGGGCTCATGCACGACGGCCGCGTCGCCGGCCCGACACGGGTGGGCGAGCTGATGCTGCCTCCCGTCGCCCACGGGGTGAAGGTGATCTCGATCGGGATGTTCCTCGAGGGCGACACCCGGGGCGCCGCCGTCTCATGGCGCGGACCGATGCTGCACCGCACGATCTCGCAGTTCCTGACCGACGTCTACTTCGGCGACCTCGACGTGCTGCTGCTCGACCTGCCGCCGGGGACCGGTGACGTGGCGATCTCGATCGGCCAGCTGCTCCCCCACGCCGAGGTGCTGATCGTGACGACTCCGCAGCCCGCGGCGGCCGACGTCGCGGAGCGGAGCGGTGCGCTCGCCCGTCAGTCGGGCCAGCGGATCATCGGCGTCGTCGAGAACATGGCGGGGCTCCCCCAGGCCGACGGCACCGTGCTCGAGCTCTTCGGCAGCGGAGGCGGCGACGAGGTGGCCCGTCGGCTCACCGCGAGCGGCGATCCGGTGCCGGTGCTCGCGTCGCTGCCGATCAGCGTGGCGCTGCGCGCGGGCGGCGACGAGGGCGTGCCGGTCGTCGTCGGCGACCCCGTCGATCCTGCGGCACGAGCGATCACGGATCTGGCGCAGAGGCTCGGAGCGCGGCCGCGCGGACTGACGGGCCGGCGCCTCCCGATGTCGGTCAGCTGACCGGAGAGAGCGTTCAGCTCACGCGAGAGAGCAACGTCGCCAGTGCGGTCGGCCCGGGAACTGAAGCGATACCGGCCCCAGCCGGCGGAGGAGCTCAGGTGGCTTCGGAGTCGACGGGCGGAGGGGCCACCGTCGAGAGCTCGCCGGCACCGGCGGAGCGCTTCATCGTCGTGTAGTAGCTGTCTTGAGACGCGGCGGCTGTCGTGACGGGCGCGGCGACCGCGGTCGGCGGCTTCACCGTGGGAGCAGGCGTGTCGTCTTCGAGGAGGGCGTCTCGGATGATGCGGCGCGGGTCGTACTGGCGCGGATCGAGCTTCTTCCAGTCGACCTCGTTGAACTCCTCGCCCATCTCGTCCTTGACCCGCTCGCGCGCCTGAGTGGCGTATCCGCGGACCTTGCGCACGAGCTGGCCGAGCTGAGCGGCGTAGTGCGGCAGACGATCGGGGCCCAGCACGAAGACCGCGATGATCCCGATGATCAGGAGCTTGTCGAACGTCAAACCGAACACGAGACAAGAGTAACCCGCCGCGCCTGCGTCACCGACCTCGCGCGCCACCGTAGCCTGACCGTGCAGCAGGCGCGATCCGCCCGCCGCATCGACGAAAGGGAGTCCCTCCGTGTCCGACAAGGATGCCAACTGGAAGTACGCCGAGGACGCCATCGTCGAACCGGAGGCGATCGCCTCCGCCCGCCGGCTCTCGATCGAGCTGGGCATCGACGCCGTCGCGCCGTCGATCGGCGCACAGTCGGCCCTGGTCGCGGCCGCCGCGCGGGCCACGTCGATCATCGAGATCGGCACGGGCACCGGCGTGAGCGGCCTCTGGCTCCTCGACGGCGCCCCCGAGGCGATGCTCACCTCCATCGACTCGGAGGCGGTGCACCAGCAGCACGCGCGCGCCCAGTTCCACGAGGCCGGCGTCTCGCCCAACCGCCTCCGGCTCATCCCGGGCCGCGCGCTCGAGGTGCTCCCCCGGATGAACGAGAACTCGTACGACATCGTCTTCGTCGACGGCGACCCGCTGCAGGTCATCGAGAACGTCGAGCACGCCCTGCGGCTGGTGCGTCCGGGTGGGACCGTCCTGGTGCCGCACGCCCTCTGGCGCGGCCGCGTCTCGAACCCGGCCCAGCGCGACGAGATCGCGTCGGCCTTCCGCACGCTCGTCGCCGAGGTCTGCGCCTCGCCCGCCGTCGTCAGCGTGCTCTCCCCCATCGGCGACGGACTGCTGCAGGCCAACAAGCGCCGCGCCTGAGCCGCTCGAACTGTCCCGTCAACGAGGGAACGCCCGCCGCACGGGGTGCGACGGGCGTTCTCGATGGAGCAGGTCAGGCGGGAGCGACCACCGACGCGAGAGCGTCGTGGAGTTCTTTCGCCTCTGCATCGTTGACTGAGACGACGAGGCGTCCGCCTCCTTCGAGCGGAACGCGCACGACGATGAGTCGCCCCTCCTTAACAGCCTCCATCGGTCCGTCTCCGGTCCTCGGCTTCATGGCCGCCATAGAGTTCCCCTTTCGTGACGTATCCCTCTATTATCGTGCATCCGCGTCCCTCACGAAATCCGCCCCTGGGAGGGCGCTCAGGGGTTGCCGATCACGGCGGAGTCCAGTCGTAGCCGTCGACGGCCCAGCAGATCGAGATCCAGACGATCTGACCGACGATCCCGAGTGCCACGAGGGTGCAGCGGAACAGCGGCGACCGCGGCACGGCGAGAGCGCCGACCAGCGGGAACATCGGCCCCAGCAGCCGGAAGGTGCTCGACTGCGGGAAGAAGAAGGCGAACAGGTAGACGCCGTAGCCCGCGACCCAGGCCCGGCTGAAGAGGTCGAGCCGCCTGGTCCACGGGGCGGCGAGGATGCCCACGAAGACCGCGACCAGCAGCACCACGATCGCGATGCCGACCAGCGGAGCGCCGAACCACCAGTCGCCCCACCACGCCCCGCTCTGGAACCACGAGGTGAAGGGGAACAGCTCCTGGTAGCCGATGTAGGCCGACCGCCACGCCAGCTCGGTGTCGGTGTAGGCGGTCGGCGACCCGGTCACCGCCCAGGCGGCGGCGGGCCAGGAGAAGCCGACGACGAGGCCCCAGCCGGTGAGCGCGACCGCGGGCAGCCAGTCGCTGCGCGGGAACGGCTCCCGCGCTCGCCGGACGTAGCGCACGACGACGTAGAGGCCCATCGCCGCGGCGAAGGCGAGACCGCTCGGACGCGTCAGTCCGAGCAGGAGCACGACCGGGAACACCCAGGCGTACTGCCGCCGCACGAGCAGGAGCAGCGTGATCGCCGTCAGCATCATCGCGGCCGACTCGGCGTAGGCGAGCTGCATCATCGGCGAGGTCGGCGCGACGCAGAAGAGCAGCACCGCGATCAGCGACTGCGCCTCGCTGAGCGAATGCCGGAAGAGGCGGTAGAGGACGAAGCAGGTGACCGCTCCGCAGACCACCGAGACCGCGACGGCGGCCGTGGCCCAGCCGAGGCCGGTGACCGCCATCAGGAGTCGCACCACGGCCGGGTACAGCGGCATGAACGCCCACGCGTTCTCGCCGATCTCGCCCGTGTCCGTCACCGGCAGCACCGACGGGTAGCCGGCCGACGCGATGATCTCGTACCAGCGGCCGTCCCACATCGAGGCGAAGTCGACGTAGGAGGGGGACGGGCCGGTCCACGAGTTCTGCGCCTGGTTCGCGGCGAACTGCAGCAGGATCACCGTCGTGACCACGCGGGTCAGGAGGAAGACGGCGAGGACCCGCACCCACCACGGGACGAGTCGCAGCCGCGCCCTCCTCCGCACCGAGGGCTGCGCCGTCACGGCGCTCATGCCGAGCCCCCGAGCCAGCGGCGGAGGCCGGCTGCGCAGTCGGTGATCTCGTGGACGGCGACGCGCTCGTCGTCGGCGTGGGCCAGGAGCGGATCGCCGGGCCCGTAGTTGACGGCGGGGACGCCCAATGCCGAGAAGCGGGCGACGTCGGTCCAGCCGTACTTCGGCTTGGCCTCGGCGCCCACGGCGGCGATGAAGGCCGCGGCGAGCGGGGCGTCGAGCCCGGGGCGCGCGCCCTCGGCGAGATCGGCGACCTCGACCTCGAAGCCGTCGAAGAGCTCGCGGAGGTGCGCGACCGCCTCCTCGCCGCTGCGATCGGGCGCGAAGCGGTAGTTGACGTGCACGGTGCAAAGATCGGGGATGACGTTGCCCGCGACTCCGCCCGAGATGCGGACGGCGTTGACGCCCTCGCGGTAGACCAGTCCGTCGACCTCGACGCTGCGCGGCTCGTAGGCGGCGAGGCGGTCGAGGATCGGGGCGGCCGCGTGGATCGCGTTCTCGCCGACCCAGCTGCGCGCGGCGTGCGCCCGGCGACCGCGGGTGGTGACATCGACGCGGAGGGTGCCGTTGCAGCCACCCTCGACCTCGGCGGCGGTCGGCTCGCCGAGGACGGCGAAATCGGCGGCGAAGAGTTCGGGACGAGTACGCGCTAAACGGCCGAGCCCGTTCAGATCGGAGGCGACCTCCTCGTTGTCGTACCACATCCAGGTGATGTCGACGACCGGATCGACGAGCTCGGCGGCGAGCACGAGCTGCACCGCGACTCCGGCCTTCATGTCGACGGTGCCGCGCCCGACGAGGTGCTCGACCCCGTCGATCGTCTCGTCGCGCACGGGGAGGTTGTCGTTGATCGGGACCGTGTCGAGGTGGCCCGCGATCACGACGCGCTGAGCGCGACCGAGGGCGGTCCGGGCGACGACGGTGTCTCCGTCGCGGATCACCTCGAGGTGCTCGAACGGCGCGAGGGCCTTCTCGACGGCGTCGGCCAGGGCCGACTCGTCGCCCGAGACCGACGGGATGTCGCAGAGCGCCCGGGTCAGCGCGATCGGATCGGAGCGGAGATCCAGCGCCGCGACAGCGGGGACGACGGGGGTCGGAGCGGGCATGGAGCCCAGGGTACCGGCCGCGGCGCCCGCGCTACCCTGGGCGCATGACCCCCGAGCACTCCGCAGACTCCGCCGCGCCCGCCTCCGCCGTGCCCGCCTCGGCCTGGGGCTACGGGCTCGCCACGATCGCCTCGGACGGCACCGTCCTCGACACCTGGTTCCCCGAGCCGCGCCTGGGCGTCGTCCCCGCCGGCCGCGACCCGTGGATCGTGCCGGCCGAGTTCGAGGCGCTCGCGGAGGAGGACCCGCGCCGCGAGGTCCGCATCGACGTGGTCACCCTGCAGATCGACACGCAGGCGCCGCCGACCTCGACCTCCGACGCGTACCTCCGCCTGCACCTGCTCTCACACCTGCTCGTGCGGCCGAACACGATCAACCTCGACGGCGTCTTCGCGCACCTCCCGAACGTGGTGTGGACGAACGCCGGGCCCGTGGCACCGGAGTCGTTCACCCGGCTCCGCCCGTCGCTGCGCCGCCACGGGATCCAGGCGGCCGGGATCGACAAGTTCCCGCGCCTGACCGATTACGTCACGCCGGCGAAGGTGCGCATCGCGGACACGTCGCGCGTGCGGCTCGGCGCCCACCTCGCTCCGGGGACCACCGTGATGCACGAGGGCTTCGTGAACTTCAACGCCGGAACGCTCGGCAGCTCGATGGTCGAGGGGCGGATCTCGCAGGGCGTCGTCGTGGGAGACGGCTCCGACATCGGCGGCGGCGCCTCGATCATGGGCACGCTCTCGGGCGGAGGCGTGCAGCGCGTGTCGATCGGGGCACGGGCTCTGCTCGGCGCCAACTCCGGGATCGGGATCTCGATCGGCGACGACTCCGTCGTGGAGGCCGGGCTCTACGTGACGGCGGGCACGAAGGTCGTCATCGTGGGCGGAGCGCCGCGACCCGACGGGCGACCGCAGACGGTCAAGGCCGTGGAGCTCTCGGGCGTGCCGAACCTGCTCTTCCGCCGCAACTCGCTCAGCGGCGCCGTCGAGGTGCTGGCCCGCACCGGCGCCGGCATCGAGCTGAACGCGGCGCTGCACGCCTGACGGCCGGCGGCACGCTCGCTCAGCCCCCGCGAGCACGCTGGTCGAGCCCGCAGCCCCGCAGGGGCGCAGTCCATGCTGGTCGAGTAGCCCCGGAGGGGCGTATCGAGACCCACCATCGTCAGCAGACGAGGCCTCTGCCCCATCCTTCTGACGGACGTGGATCTCGATACGCCCGCTGCGCGGGCTACTCGATCAGCATGGAAGGGGCGCAGTCCATGCTGATCGAGTAGCCCCGGAGGGGCGTATCGAGACCCACCAGCGTCAGCGGACGAGGCCCCTGCCCCATCCTTCTGACGGACGTGGATCTCGATACGCCCGCTGCGCGGGCTACTCGATCAGCATGGAAGGGGCGCAGTCCATGCTGATCGAGTAGCCCCGGAGGGGCGTATCGAGACCCACCAGCGTCAGCGGACGAGGCCCCTGCCCCATCCTTCTGACGGACGTGGATCTCGATACGCCCGCTAGGCGGGCTACTCGATCAGCAAGGAATGGCCCGCCAGCGTCGGGCCGGCCCTCCGCGGGGCCCGCCCAGCGAAGGGTGGGCCCGAGAGCGGGAGCCGCAGGCGCCTCAGCGGCCCTCGGGCCAGTGGCGCTCGGGGGCGCCCATGTAGAGCTGCTGGGGGCGGCCGATCTTGGTCTGCGGGTCGAGGTTCATCTCGCGCCAGTGCGCGATCCAGCCGGGGAGCCGGCCGATGGCGAACAGCACGGTGAACATCCGCGTCGGGAAGCCCATCGCCTTGTAGATGACGCCGGTGTAGAAGTCGACGTTCGGGTAGAGGCGACGCTCCTTGAAGTAGTCGTCCTCGAGCGCGAGGGCCTCGAGCTCCATCGCGATGTCGAGGAGCGGATCCTTCACTCCGAGAGCCTGAAGCACCTCGCCCGCGCTCTCCTTGACGAGCTTCGCGCGCGGGTCGTAGTTCTTGTACACGCGGTGGCCGAAGCCCATCAGGCGCACGCCCTCCTCCTTGTTCTTCACCCGCTCGACGAAGGTGGAGACGCTCTCGCCCGACTCGCGAATCCGGCCGAGCATGGTCAGCACGGCCTCGTTCGCGCCGCCGTGCAGCGGCCCGAACAGCGCGTTGATGCCGGCCGAGACGGAGGCGTAGAGGTTGGCCTCGGTGGAGCCGACGAGGCGGACGGTCGACGTCGACGCGTTCTGCTCGTGGTCCTCGTGGAGGATGAGGAGGCGGTCGAGCGCCTTCGAGAGCACGGGGTCGATCTCGTACGGCTCGGCCATGGTGCCGAAGTTGAGCCGCAGGAAGTTGTCGACGAAGCTCAGCGAGTTGTCGGGGTAGAGGAAGGCCTGGCCGATCGCCTTCTTGTGCGCGTAGGCCGCCATCACGGGCAGCTTCGCGAGGAGGCGGATGGTGGTCAGCTCGACCGCCTCCGGATCCTTCGGGTTCGACGTCTCCTCGTAGTAGGTCGAGAGGGCCGAGACTCCCGCCGAGAGCACCGACATGGGGTGCGCGTTGTGCGGGAGGGCGTCGAAGAAGCGCTTCAGGTCCTCGTGCAGGAGCGTGTGACGGCGGATGCGCTCGTCGAAGCCCGCGAGCTCGTCGGCGGTGGGCAGCTCGCCGTAGATGAGGAGCCAGGCCACCTCGAGGTAGGTCGCGTTCGTGGCGACCTCTTCGATCGGGTAGCCGCGGTAGCGGAGGATGCCCTGGTCGCCGTCGATGTAGGTGATGTGCGACTTGGTCGCCGCGGTGTTCACGAAGCCGTAGTCGAGCGACATGAAGCCGGTCTGCTTCGACAGCGTCGAGAAGTCGATGCTCGAGGAGCCGTCGACGCTGCGGAGGACGGGGAACTCCGCCGTCCGATCGCCGAAGGTCAGCGTGACCTTCTCGGGCTGGGCCTCGGCCGCTGCCGGCGCGCTCTCCGTGGCGGGCTCGGGCGTCTCCACCGTCGCGGGTCCGTCGCTCTGCGTACCGGATTCGGTCACAACGCCTCCCAGGTCGTCACGTCGCACCCCTGCGCACGCTCGCACGGAGCGGGCGGCGCCGGGTCTGGATGGTGGCGCAGCCTGCGCCGTTGTGAGGCGACATCGACCGAACCACATACAGCCTATGGGCAAAGCGGGGGCACTGTTGCACCCCCCAGCGCTGCCGGCCTCGCTCTGTGGGATCCCTCCAGGATCGGCTGCGGAGGCGCGTCAGAGTCCGGCGGCGAGGCGGTCGGCGGCGGCCGAGATCCGCTCGTCGGTGGCGGTCAGCGAGAGCCGCACGTGCTCGGTGAAGTGGTCGCCGTAGAAGACGCCGGGGCCCGCGAGGACCCCGATGCGGGCCAGCCGCTCGATCGACTCCCAGGCCGGTCGCCCCTCGGTCGCCCACAGGTAGAGGCCCGCCTCGCTGCGGTCGATCCGGAAGCCGGCGGCCTCGAGAGCGGGGCGCAGCAGGTCGCGGCGGGCTCGGTAGCGCTCCTTCTGCTCGGCGACGTGCTCGTCGTCGGCGAGGGCGACGATCATCGCCTCCTGGAGCGGGGCGGGCACGATCATGCCGGCGTGCTTGCGGACCGTGACCAGGCGCGCGATGAGGGCCGCGTCTCCGGCGACGAAGGCGGCGCGGTAACCGGCGAGGTTCGACTGCTTGCTCAGCGAGTACACGCCGAGGACGCCGTCGCGGCTCTCGCCCACGACGCGGGGGTCGAGGACGCTCGGGATCGGCTCTGCGGCCCAGCGGCCGTCCCAGCCGAGCTCGGCGTAGCACTCGTCTCCCGCGATCACGGCTCCGAGCTCGCGGGCCCGAGCGACGGCGCGCTGCAGCGCCTGCACGTCGAGCACCGCTCCATCGGGGTTGCCGGGCGAGTTCAGCCAGACCAGGCGCGTCGCCTCGGGCCACTCGTCGGGATCGTCGGAGGCGAGGACCTCGGCCCCCGCGATCGCCGCGCCCATCGCGTAGGTCGGGTAGGCCGCCCGGGGGTGCACCACGACGTCGCCCTCGCCGAGCCCGAGGAGGAACGGCAGCCAGGCCACGAGCTCCTTCGAGCCGATGGTGGGCAGCACCTCGTCGAGACCGAGTCCGGTCACCCCGCGACGACGGGCGTACCAGGCCGTGATCGCCTCCCGCAGAGCGGGGGTGCCGACGGTCGTCGGGTAGGAGTGCGCGTCGGTCGCGCGGGCGAGCGCCTCGCGGATCGCGCCCGGAGTCGGGTCGACGGGCGATCCGATCGAGAGATCGACGATCCCGCCCGGGTGCGCGGCCGCGGTGCGGGCGTAGGGACCCATGAGGTCCCACGGGTAGTCGGGCAGGGCTCCGAGTGCCACGGAGGGACCGCTCAGTGGCTCTGGGGAGGCAGGACGGCGATGACCGGGTGGTCCTTCGCGATCACTCCGACCTTCGCGGCACCGCCGGGCGAGCCGATCTCGTCGAAGAACTCGACGTTGGCCTTGTAGTAGTCGGACCACTCCTCGGGCAGGTCGTCCTCGTAGTAGATGGCCTCCACGGGGCAGACCGGCTCGCAGGCACCGCAGTCGACGCACTCGTCGGGGTGGATGTAGAGCGAGCGCTCGCCTTCGTAGATGCAGTCGACCGGGCATTCGTCGATGCAGGCGCGGTCTTTGACATCGACGCACGGAAGTGCGATCACGTAGGTCACGGTCGTGGACGTCCCTTCGAACAGAGGTCTCTATCGTACGGGGAGCGGCGGGGCCGCGGCGTCGCTGCGCCGAGGGGGGCGCAGGCGTGGCCACGCGATCACCACGAGGGCGATCAGCGCGGGCAGGAACGTCCAGGCGATCCCCAGGCCGTTGGCCGATACCAGCACCGAGCCGCCGGCGCTGCGCAGGGCGAGCAGGCCGATGACTCCGAGGAGCCCCATCGCAGTGCAGAAGGCCACGAGGCGGTCGACCATCACGAGGCGCAGACCCAGGAGGAGGAGGAGCACCGCGGCGAGCGAGGCGGCGAGACCGAGCGGGAGGACGGCGTCGCCGATGGTCACGGTGCTCTGGTGCGCGACCGTGGTGATGGTGCCCACCACGGCTCCGACCGCGACCGCAGCGACACCCGAGAGTATGCGCGAGCGCAGGTCGGGGCGCTCCTCGACATCCGGCTCGACGGCGGCCGGTCGCGCCGCCGGGCGGAAGCGCTCGATGCGGCCGATCGGGAAGGGCGGCCCGCTGGAGAGCCGGGCGTCGTCCCCCTCGACGACGAGCTGCGTCGCGTGCGCCTGCAGGGCGGCGCGCTTGCGGTCGTGGTCGTCGGAGCTCAGCTCGATCACGACATCGCCGGGGAGCGGCTCGGCGTCGACCGGGAGGACCGCGAGGAAGGGCAGGCCGAGGTGCTCGGCCGCCCGCCGGGCGACGCTCGCGATGCGGATGTGGTCGGGGTGGCCGTAGCCGCCTCCGTCGTCATAGGAGAGCACGGTCGAGGCACCGGTCTGCACGAGGACCGCGACGAGATCGGCGACTTCCTCCTCCTCGTCGGCGCTGGTGAGGGAGGCGGGATCGGCCGGCTCGAGTGGGACGGGCACGCGCCCGGGGCCCCACTGCATGCCGGAGTCGCGGTAGACCCGCGGAGCGAGCCCGGGCGCGCGAGCCCCCGCGTCGCCGAGGAAGCGGTGATCGGCGACTCCGAGTGCGGTGAGGGCGACGACGAGCTCACTGGTGCGGTGGGAGGCGAGCTGGTCGGAGCCCTCGAGGGGCGCGAGGTCGTCGGGGATCACCTCGCCGCGCTCGCCCCGCGTCGCGGTGACGACGGTGACGGCCGCGCCCTGGGCCACGAGGCGGGCCAGAGTTCCGCCCATGGTGATGCTCTCGTCGTCGGGGTGGGCGTGGACCGCCACGACCCTCTCGGTCACGCCGGCAATGGTCGCGTCCACTCTCCGCCTCTCGTCCGGCGTGTTCCTCCGGCCCGCGCCACTTCTGGACAGGCGCGCGGGCGTCGAGCTACAGTCGACCTCGGTAAGGCAAGGCTTACCGAAGGAAAGCGGCCCGGGGCGGGTGCCGCCCCGTCCTCCCCGCCCACGACCAAGAGAACACGCGTGCTCGCAAACTACCTCATCGGCCTTCGCGAAGGCCTCGAAGCCGGCCTCGTCGTCGGCATCCTCGTGGCGTACCTCACCAAGCTCGGCCGCAGAGACGTCCTGCCCCGGCTGTGGGTCGGGATCGCGGCCGCGATCGTGCTCTCGCTCACCACGGGCGCGATCCTCACCTGGGGCCCGTACGGCCTGTCCTTCCAGGCGCAGGAGCTGCTCGGCGGCGGTCTCTCGATCCTCGCCGTCGGCCTGGTCACCTGGATGATCTTCTGGATGGGTGCCAACGCCCGGAGCCTGAAGGGCGAGCTCGAGTCGAAGCTCGACGGCGCGGTGGCGGGCTCGGCGATCGGGATCGTCGTGCTCGGCTTCATCAGCGTCGGCCGCGAGGGCATCGAGACGGCGCTCTTCGTGTGGGCGAGCGTCTCCGCGAGCAGCGCCGACTCCGGATCGGACGCGTGGGTCGGCACGATCGGCGCGTTCCTCGGGATCCTCAGCGCGGTGGTCATCGCGTACCTGATCTTCCGCGGCTTCGTCCGCATCGACCTCGGCCGGTTCTTCACCTGGACAGGCGGATTCCTGATCCTGGTCGCGGCCGGCGTGCTGTCGTACGGCGTCGGCGATCTGCAGGAGGCGTCGCTTCTGCCCGGCGGGAGCGCGCCGCTGTTCAGCCTCGGCTCGATCCTCCCGGCGCCGATCACGGCCGTCCTCGGCGGCCTCTTCAACTACACGCCCGAGCCGACCGCGCTGCAGTTCGCCGCGTGGCTGCTCTACCTCGTCGTCGTCGGAGCGCTCTTCGTCCGCCAGGTCCGCCTCCGCAGGCCGCGTCGGGGCAGTGCGGCCCCGACTGCGGCACCCACGACCGCCTCGGTCTGACTCTTCCCGCTCCGGCAACGCCGGAGCGACCTCCCTCGACACCAGGAGAACAATGCCCTCGCGCACTCGACCCCCGCTCCCCCGCGTCCTCACCGGCCTCGCCGGCGCCGGCGCGCTCGCGCTGATCCTCACCGGCTGCGTGCCGAACGCGACCGCCTCCTCCTCCGCCGCGCTCGACGTCGCCATCAGCGACGACGCGTGCGAGGTGTCGACGGCCACGGCCGAGGCCGGGGCCGTCACGTTCGCGCTCGAGAACACGGGGACCGACGTCAACGAGTTCGAGATCCTCGCCGAGGACAAGCTGCGCATCGTCGGCGAGAAGGAGAACGTCACTCCGGGCCAGAGCGTCTCGTACGTCGCGCAGCTCGAGCCGGGCACCTACTACACGGCCTGCAAGTTCCAGCAGGTCGGCGCCCCGATCGGACTCACCGCGTTCACGGTGACCGGGGAGGCGACCGAGCAGTCGGCCGACGAGAAGGCCGCCACCGAGGCCGCCGTCACCAACTACATCGCCTACGTGAAGTCGCAGGCCGGCGAGCTCCTCCCCGCCATCAAGGCCTTCACCGACGCCTACGTCGCCGGCGACGACGAGACCGCCCGCAGCCTCTTCGCCTCGACGCGCGTGTTCTACGAGCGCATCGAGCCGACCGCCGAGGCGTTCGGCGACCTCGACCCGAAGATCGACTACCGCGAGGTCGACGCCGTCGCCGAGGGCCTGGACTGGACCGGCTTCCACCGCATCGAGAAGGACCTCTGGGTGCCGGCGCCGGACGCGCTCAACTCGGACGGCACCAGCGCCTACCTCGACTGGGCCCCGTCGACGCCCGAGCAGCGCGCCGAGTTCGGGCAGGGCCTCGTCGACGACGTGCAGAGCCTCTACGACCTCGTGTACGCCTCCGACTTCACCGTCTCGGTCGGCGACATCTCGAACGGAGCCATCGGGCTGCTCGACGAGGTCGCCGCCGGCAAGATCACCGGCGAGGAGGACTGGTGGTCGAGCACCGACCTGATGGACTTCGCCGCCAACGTGCAGGGCGCCGAGGTCGCCTTCGGCAACGTCGAGCCCATCGCCACCGCGACCGGAGACGACGGCGCCGACCTCACCGCGCAGATCTCCGAGCGCTTCACCGAGCTCGACTCGATACTCGCGCAGTACGGCTCGATCGACTCCGGCTTCGTCGCCTACTCGACACTGACGGCCGATCAGAAGAAGGAGCTCTCGGACCAGGTGAACGCCCTCTCGGAGCCGCTCTCGCAGCTCACCCACACCGTGCTCGGCGTCGAGGAGCCCGCGGAGTAGTGGACGAGGACCAGACCGCGGACGACGTCGAGTCGACCGCCCCGGCCGAGCAGCCCCGCCGCCTCTCGCGGCGCGGGCTGCTCGGCCTCGTCTCGGCCGGGACCGCCGGCATCGCCGCGGGGGTCGGCGGCACGTTCGCGGTGACCTCGGCCGCCAGCGCGAGCGACTCCGGTGCCGCGAATACGGTGCCGTTCTTCGGCGCGAACCAGGCCGGCATCACCACCGCCGCGCAGGACCGCCTGCACTTCGCCGCCTTCGACGTCGCCTCGGGGACCACGCGCGAGGATCTGATCGAGCTGCTCCAGGACTGGACGCTCGCGGCCTCCCGCCTCACCCGGGGCCTCGAGATGAGCGAGGAGGGCGCGGTCGGCGGCCCCGACACGGCTCCTCCCCAGGACACGGGCGAGGCACTCGGCCTGGACGCCGCGTCGCTCACCGTGACGTTCGGCTTCGGGCCGACCCTCTTCACGGACGCCGACGGCACCGACCGCTTCGGCCTCGCCGATCGCCGACCGCCGGAGCTCGAGGCGCTCCCCCGCTTCCGCGGCGACGCGCTGCTGCCTGCGGGCAGCGGAGGCGACCTCTGCATCCAGGCCTGCGCCGACGATCCGCAGGTCGCCGTGCACGCGATCCGCAACCTCAGTCGCATCGCCTTCGGCCGCGCGTCGATCCGCTGGTCGCAGCTCGGCTTCGGACGCACGTCGTCGACCTCGACCGCGCAGGCGACCCCTCGCAACCTCTTCGGGTTCAAGGACGGCACCGCGAACGTGAAGTCCGAGGAGGCGGACGCCGTCGAGGAGCACGTCTGGGTGCAGGGATCCGACGGCCCCGACTGGCTGGTCGGCGGCAGCTTCCTGGTCGCGCGCAAGGTCCGGATGATCATCGAGACCTGGGACCGCAGCCAGCTCGGCGAGCAGGAGCGCGTGATCGGCCGGAGCAAGGGATCGGGCGCCCCGCTGTCGGGCGGTGACGAGTTCACCGAACCCGACTTCGACACCGCCGGTGCGACCGGGACTCCGCTCATCGACAAGGAGTCGCACGTGCGGCTCGCGCACCCGACCGTGAACGGCGGGGTGCGGCTGCTGCGGCGCGGTTACAACTTCGTCGACGGGAACGACGAGCTCGGGCGGCTCAATGCGGGGCTGTTCTTCCTCTCGTTCCAGCGGTCGCCGCAGCAGTTCGTCACGGTGCAGCAGAACCTCGCGAACGACGCGCTCAACGAGTACATCAAGCACGTCGGGTCTGCGGTGTTCGCGGTCCCGCCCGGGGCGCGCGACGAGAGCGACTTCGTCGGGTCGGGGCTCTTCGCCTGACGCCCGATCGGCCTGAGGAGACGCGCATGCGGTCCCAGCCGCTGTGCCGGTCGCTCTTATCCTCCGCAGAGATCGGCTGCCTAGCGTCGGGCCGATGTCTGGACACGGTGCGAAGAGCGGGCTGACCAAGCGCGAGCGGCAGGAGCTGGCGCGCGAGGAGGCGAGGGAGCGGCGCGAGGTCGAGCGGCGACGCCGACGGCGCAACCGCATCCTCGGGCAGAGCGGTGCGGCGCTCGGAGTGCTCGCGGTCGTCGCCCTCGTCGCCTGGAACGTGTGGTCGCAGCAGGCAGTGGCGAGCATCGGTCCGGCGAACATGCTCAGCGACGGCATCGTGCTGTCGGGCTCCGACTCGACCGTCACCGCCGTCACGACGGCGCCGATCGAGGCCGGCGCGGAGCCGGTCGCGACCGACGAGGACACCGTGCGCGCCGGCGGCGTGGTGACCGTCGACCTCTACGTCGACTACCTCTGCCCCTACTGCGGGCAGTTCGAGTCGACCAACACGGCGAATCTGGAGTCGTGGCTGACGCAGGGCGCGATCACCCTCGAGATCCATCCGATCGCGATCCTCGACTCCTCGTCGGCGGGTTCGCAGTACTCGAGCCGGGCGGCCAACGCCGCGGCGTGCGTCGCGGACGAGGATCCCGACCGGTTCCTGGCGGTGCACAAGGCGCTGTTCGCCCAGCAGCCCGCGGAGGGGACTACCGGGCTCGACGACGACGCGATCCGGACGCTGGTCACCGATGCGGGCGTCACCGACGAGGACGTGCTCGCCTGCATCACGAGCGGTGAGTTCCGGCCGTGGGTCGCCGCGGCGACCGAGCGGGCGACCACGCAGCCCCTGGCGAACTCGTCGCTCGAGAAGCTGGTCTCGACTCCGACCGTGCTCGTCAACGGGCAGCAGTACACGGGAGCGCCGGACGACGCCGACGCGTTCGTGTCGTTCATCAGCTCGACGCTCGAGGCGGAGTCGTCGGGGGCGACGGAGACGGGGACGCCGACACCGGCTCCGGCGGGGTGAGCGGAAGCGGCGGGCCGATTCCGGCGGGGTGAGCGGAGCGGAGGGCCGGCTCCGGCGGGAGGTGTCGCCCCCCTTCTCGCTGATCGAGTAGCCCGCGCAGCGGGCGTATCGAGATCCACGTCCGTCAGAAGACAAGGGCTGAGGCCTGACCTGCTGACGCTGGTGGGTCTCGATACGCCCCTACGGGGCTACTCGACCAGCATGGGGAGGCGCCGTTCGGGGGCTGCGGGCTGGACCCACATGGGGGGCAGCGGGCGTCGACCGACGGGAGGGTGACGAGGGATGCCGTCGCCGCACGGCTGACCGCGGACATGCGGAAGGCCGGCCGGAGGGAGTCCGGCCGGCCTTCCGCGGGGATCAGTTCTGCTTCTTGAGGCGGCTCGTCGCGCGGGCGCGAGCGTTCGCGTCGAGCTCGACCTTGCGGATGCGCACGATCTCGGGGGTGACCTCGACGCACTCGTCCTCGCGGGCGAACTCGAGGCACTCCTCAAGGGTCAGCTGACGCGACGGCGTCATCGACTCGAAGGTGTCGGAGGTGGACTGACGCATGTTGGTCAGCTTCTTCTCCTTGGTGATGTTCACGTCCATGTCGTCGTTGCGCGAGTTCTCGCCGATGACCATGCCCTCGTAGACCTCCTCGGTGGGGTTCACGAAGAAGGTCATCCGCTCCTGGAGCGCGATGATGGCGAACGGAGTCACGACGCCGGTGCGGTCGGCGACGATCGAGCCGTTGTTGCGGGTGACGATGGCGCCCGCCCACGGCTCGTAGCCGTGCAGGATCGCGTTCGCGATGCCGGTGCCGCGGGTGGTGGTGAGGAACTCGGTGCGGAAGCCGATCAGGCCGCGCGACGGGACGATGAACTCCATGCGCACCCAGCCGGTGCCGTGGTTCGCCATGTTCTCCATGCGTCCCTTGCGGGCGGCGAGGAGCTGCGTGATCGCGCCGAGGTACTCCTCCGGAGCGTCGATGGTGAGGTGCTCGAAGGGCTCGTGCACCTTGCCGTCGACCTGGCGGGTGACCACCTGGGGCTTGCCGACCGTGAGCTCGAAGCCCTCGCGGCGCATCTGCTCGACCAGGATCGCCAGCGCGAGCTCGCCACGGCCCTGGACCTCCCACGAGTCGGGGCGGCCGATGTCGAGGACCTTGAGCGACACGTTTCCGATCAGCTCGCGATCGAGGCGGTCCTTGACCATGCGCGCGGTGAGCTTGTGGCCCTTGACCTTGCCGACGAGCGGCGAGGTGTTGGTGCCGATCGTCATCGAGATCGCCGGGTCGTCGACCGTGATGGCCGGCAGGGGGCGGATGTCCTCGGGGTCGGCGATGGTCTCGCCGATCGTGATCTCGGGGAAGCCCGCGATCGCGACGATGTCGCCGGGGCCGGCGGACTCGGCCGGGTAGCGGTCGAGCGCCTTCGTGATCAGCAGCTCGGTGATGCGCGCGTTGGTGTGCGAGCCGTCGTGGTGCACCCAGGCGACGGTCTGGCCCTTCTTGATCGTGCCGTTGAAGACGCGGAGGAGGGCGAGACGGCCGAGGAACGGCGACGCGTCGAGGTTGGTGACGTGCGCCTGGAGGGGCGCGTCGTCCTCGTAGGTCGGCGCGGGGATGTGCTTGAGGATCGCCTCGAAGAGCGGCTCGAGATCCTCGGCATCGGGCAGGGTGCCGTTCTCGGGCTTGTTCGAGGAGGCGCGGCCGGCCTTGCCCGAGGCGTAGACGACGGGGACGTCGAGGATCGCGTCGAGGTCGAGGTCGGGGACGTCGTCCGCCATGTCGGAGGCGAGGCCGAGCAGGAGGTCCTGGCTCTCGGCGACGACCTCGTCGATGCGCGCATCGGGGCGGTCGGTCTTGTTGACGAGCAGGATGACGGGCAGCTTCGCCTCGAGCGCCTTGCGGAGCACGAAGCGGGTCTGCGGGAGGGGGCCCTCCGAGGCGTCGACGAGGAGGCAGACGCCGTCGACCATGGACAGGCCGCGCTCGACCTCTCCACCGAAGTCGGCGTGGCCGGGGGTGTCGATCACGTTGATCGTGATGGGGCCGTCGGTCGCGTGCTTGCCGCTGTACGAGACAGCGGTGTTCTTCGCGAGGATCGTGATGCCCTTCTCGCGCTCGAGCTCGTTCGAGTCCATCGCGCGCTCGTCCACGTGGGCGTGCGCGTCGAAGGAGTTCGTCTGCTTGAGCATGGCGTCGACCAGCGTGGTCTTGCCATGGTCGACGTGGGCGACGATCGCGACGTTGCGCAGGTCGGAGCGGGTGGCACTTGCCATTAACGGACTCGTCTCGTGTTCTCGTGCATAAAGGGGGACCCTCAATCGTAGCGCAGGCGCGCGGCGGCACGACGGAGGGCCCCGATCCCGGCCGCCCGCCCCGATGAACACGGGGTGGACGACACGGGACGGGGCCCTCGATCGGGCGGATCAGACCGCGAACTCGATCCCGGCGCCCGGGATGGCGGCGAGCAGCTCGCGGGTGTACTCCTTCTGCGGCGAGTCGAACACGGTGTCGGTCGACGCGTGCTCGACGATCTTCCCCGACTGCATCACGCAGACGTCGTCCGCGATCACGCGGACCACGGCGAGGTCGTGCGTGATGAACAGGTAGGTCAGACCGAGCTCGGCCTGCAGATCGGCCAGGAGGCGGAGGATCTGCGCCTGGACGAGGACGTCCAGCGCCGAGACCGCCTCGTCGAGCACGACGATCTCGGGCTTGAGCGCGAGCGCCCGCGCGATGGCGACGCGCTGGCGCTGTCCGCCCGAGAGCTCGTTCGGGTAGCGGCCGGCGATGACGCGCGGCAGCGACACCTGGTCGAGCAGCTCGAACACGCGCTCGCGCTGCGAGGTGCGGTCTCCCACGCCGTGCACCTTCAGCGGCTCCGAGATGGTGTTGCCGATGTTGTACAGCGGGTCGAGGGAGCCGTACGGGTCCTGGAAGACCGGCTGCATCGAGCGCCGGAGGGCCAGCATCTCCTTGCCGCGCAGCTTCTCGGTGCGGCGTCCGTCGATCGAGATCGCTCCGCTCGTCGCGGTCTCGAGGCCGAGCACGAGGCGCGCGATGGTCGACTTGCCCGAGCCCGACTCCCCCACGAGCGCAGTGGTGGTGCCCTTGGGGATCGAGAACGACACCTGGTCGACGGCCGTGAAGTCCTCGGCCTTCAGTCCGCCTCGGCGGATCTTGAAGACCTTGGTGAGGTTCTCGACCTCGATCATCGGCTTCGACGCGGCCACGGGAGCGCCGGTGTGCACGCCTGCGGCGCGGACCAGGTCGACCTCTCGGACGTCGGCGGACTCGCCGGGCACCGCCTCCGTCGCCGCACCCGCGGTCGACTGGATGCGGCGCGAGGCGAGGCTCGGCGCCGCCGCGATCAGGCGCTGCGTGTAGGGGTGCTGCGGGTTCTGCAGCACCTCGACCGAGGCGCCCGACTCGACGATGCGGCCCTTGTACATGACGATGAGCTTCTCGGCGCGCTCGGCGGCGAGGCCGAGGTCGTGCGTGATGAAGAGCAGCGCCGTGCCGTCGGTCTTGGTCAGGGTCTCGAGGTGGTCGAGGATCCGGCGCTGCACCGTGACGTCGAGCGCCGAGGTGGGCTCGTCGGCGATGAGCAGCTGCGGCGCGGCGGCCAGGCCGATGCCGATGAGCACGCGCTGGCGCATGCCTCCGGAGAACTGGTGCGGGAACTGCTTGAGGCGCTTCTCGGCGTCGGCCAGGCCGGCGTTCTGCAGCACCTCGATCGCCTTCGCGCGGATCTCCTTGCGACCGGTGGCGAGGCCGTTGGCCTTGATCGTCTCCTCGACCTGGAAGCCGATCGACCAGACCGGGTTCAGGTTCGACATCGGGTCCTGCGGGACGTACCCGATCCGACGACCGCGGAGGTCCTCGAGCTCGGTGCGCGTCGCCTTGGCGAGGTCCTTGCCGTCGAACAGCACGGAGCCGCCGGTGACCTTGCCGCTGCCGGGCAGCAGGCCGATGATCGCCGCGGCGGTCGTCGACTTGCCCGAGCCGGACTCGCCCACGATGGCGACGGTCTGGCCGTGCTCGATCGTGAGGCTGACACCGCGCAGGGCCTGCACGAGACCACTGCCGGTCTGGAAGCCGACCTCGAGGTCGCGGACCTCGAGGAGCGGCCCGGTCGGGATGGGGGTGTTCGTCGTCGTCATCGGAGGGCCCTCGCCTTCGGGTCGAGCGCGTCGCGCAGGGCCTCACCCATGAGGATGAAGCTCAGCACCGTGATGGTCAGCGCGGCGGACGGGTAGATCAGCGTCTGCGGGTCGGTCCGCAGGTCGCGCTGCGCCTGGCTGATGTCGTTGCCCCACGACATCACCGCACCGGGGAGGCCGACGCCGAGGAACGACAGTGTCGCCTCCGCCGTGATGGCCGCGCCGAGCGAGATCGTCGTGACGACGATCACGGGGGCGATGGAGTTGGGCATCACGTGACGGAACAGGATCGCCATCCGCGAGAGGCCCGTCGCCGTCGCAGCGCCGACGAAGTCGGACTGCTTGACCCGGAGCACCTCGGAGCGGAGCACGCGTGCCGTGGTGGGCCACGCGAACGCGCCGATCGCCAGGGCGATCACGAATACGTTCCGGTACGCCGAGAAGACCGACATGATGACGACCGCGGCGAGGATGTAGGGGATCGAGAAGAAGATGTCGCCGGCACGCATGATCACGGTGTCGACCCAGCCGCCGAAGAAGCCTGCGAGGGCGCCTCCGATGACTCCGGTGATCGTCGTGATCGCGATGACGATGAGGCCGACGGACAGCGACGTCGAGGTCCCGAAGATGATCCGCGCGTAGATGTCGCAGCCCTGCTTCGTGAAGCCGAGCACGCTGCCGTTGCCCGGCCCGTCGAGGCTGCGGCCGAGGTCGCAGGCGCGCGGGTCGGCGGAGGTGAACAGGTTCGGGAGCAGGGCGACCGCGATGATCACGACGATCAGCACCCCCGAGATCCAGAACATCGGGCGCTTGCGGAGGTCCTGCCAGGCGTCGGTCCAGAGGTTGCTGGGCTTCTCGTCGAGCGAGACGGCGTCGATCGAGGCGATCGGTGTCTCTTCGAGAGGAGCGACGAAGTGATCGATGCGGCGCGCGGCGCCGGGCGTCTCATTTGGCATAGCGGATCCTCGGGTCGAGTACGGCGTAGAGCAGGTCGACGAGGATGTTCACCACGAGGTAGAACAACACCATCACCGTGACGAAGGAGACGACGGTCGGCCGCTCTCCTCGGATGATCGCCTGGTAGAGCGTGTTCCCGACTCCGGGAACGTTGAAGATGCCCTCCGTCACCGTCGCACCCACGATCAGCAGGCCGAAGTCGGCGCCGAACTGGGTCGTGACGGGGATCAGCGAGTTGCGCAGGATGTGGACCGGGACGACGCGACGGCGCGAGAGCCCCTTGCCGTAGGCGGTGCGGACGAAGTCGGAGCCGGCCGTCTCGATGACCGAGCCGCGGGTGAGGCGGATCGCGGACGCGACCACGAACAGCGCCAGCACGATCGCGGGCAGCAGCAGCCGCTCGAAGGTCGCCTGGCCGCCCACCGTCGGTGGGAACCAGCCGAGCTGGACCGCGAAGAAGGTCTGCGCGATGAAGCACAGCACGAAGATCGGCACGGAGACCAGGAGGAGGCTGACCACCAGGGCGCTCGCGTCGAAGAACGAGCCCTTCCGGAGGCCGCTGATGAGACCCACGGTGAGAGCGATGACGATCTCGATGATGATCGCCATCATGGCGAGCGTGAGGGTGACCGGGAACGTGCGGGCCAGGATGTCGTTGACCGACTGCCCCGAGAACGAGATGCCGAAGTCACCGCGGACGACGCCGCCGAGGTAGTAGAGGTACTGCACGATGAAGGGGTCGTTCAGGTGGTACTGCTCCTCGAGCCGTGCGAGGAGCGCGGGGTTCGGCGTCTTGTCGCCGAACAGCGAGAGCAGGGGGTTCCCCGGCATGGCGAAGACCATGAAGTAGATGAGGAACGTCGTGCCGATCAGCACGGGGACGGCTTGCAGGATGCGTCGGACGATGTAGGCGAGCATCTCAGCCCCGCCGATTCCGGTGTCGCATGGTGGGAGACCTCATTCGATTCGGACCGAAACAGGGCGCTCCGCCCGCGGGCCGACGGTGGTCGGCCACGCGGGCGAAGCGCCCCAGTTCTAGCAGCTTAGTTCTTGGTGATCTCGTAGTAGAGCGGCACCGAGTTCCAGCCGAACTGCACGTTCGACACGGTCTCGCCGTATCCGCCGGTCACGTTGGAGTACCACAGCGGGATCGCCGGGAGGTCCTTCAGGAGGACCTCCTGCGCCTGCTGGAACTTCTCGTTCGCCGAGTCGAGGTCGGTGTCGACAGCGCCCTCGCCGAGCAGCTGGTCGAACTCGGCGCTCGAGTAGTCTCCGTCGTTCGAGGAGGCGTTGGTCGCGTACAGCGGGCCCAGGAAGTTGTACAGACCCGGGTAGTCGGCCTGCCATCCGGTGCGGAACGCGGTCTCGATCGAGCGGTCGGTGATCTTGGTGCGCGCCTCGGCGAAGGTCGGGTAGGCCTCGCCCTCCGCCTCGATCCCGAGCGTGTTCTTGATCGAGTTGGACACGGCGTCGACCCAGCCCTGGTGCCCGCCGTCGGCGTTGTACGCGATCTTGAAGGTGCCCTCCCAGGGGCTGATGGCGTCGGCCTGGGCCCACAGGTCCTTCGCCTCGTCGGCGTTGAACTCGAGCACCTCGGCGCCCTCGAGGGAGTCGCTCCAGCCGTCGATCACCGGGGAGGTGAAGTCGGAGGCGGGGGTGCGGGTGCCCTCGAAGATGACGTCGGTGATCTGAGCGCGGTCGATCGACATCGAGATGGCCTGACGGCGCAGCTGGCCCTCCTCGCCACCGAAGTGCGCGAGGCGCTCCGGGATGGTGAAGGACTGGAAGACGGCGGCGGGCTGGTTGACCGCACGGTCGCCCAGGTCGCTCTCGTAGGTGCCGTAGGCCGAGTCCGGGATGGCGTCGAGCACGTCGAGGTTGCCGCCCTGGAGGTCGGAGTAGGCCGCGTCCTGCGTCGCGTAGAACGTGATGGTGAGTCCGCCGTTGACGGGCGTGCGGCCACCGGCGTAGTCGGGGTTCACGACGAGGTCGATCTGCACGTTGTGCTGCCACGCGTCATCGCTCGCGAGCATGTACGGGCCGTTGCCGATCGGGTTCTGACCGAAGGCGTCCATGTCCTCGAACGCGGCGGCGGGCAGCGGGTAGTAGGCCGAGTAGCCGAGGCGGAGCGGGAAGTCCGACTTCGGCTCCTTGAGCGCGACGGTGAAGGTGGTGTCGTCGACGACCTTCAGACCGGTGAGCTCGCTGTCCTCGTCGTAGCTGAAGCCCTCGATGTCCTCGAAGAAGTAGCTGTTCAGCTGCTCGTTCGAGAGCTTCGCGCCGTAGTTCCAGGCGTCGACGAACGAGTTCGCCGTGACCGGGTCGCCGTTCGTGAAGGTGAGGTCGGGCTTGATGGTGATGGTGTAGTTCTGCGCGTCGTCCGACTCGATGGACTCGGCCACGTCGTTCTGCGGCGCACCCTCGGCGTCGTAGTAGACGAGTCCGGCGAAGATCTCGTCGAGGATCTTCCCGCCGCCGACCTCGTTGGTGTTGGTCGGGATGAGCGGGTTCTGCGGCTCGGATCCGTTGGTGGTGATGATCGCGCTGGAGTCGCCTCCCGCGTCACCCCCGCCGTTGTCGTCCGAGCTGCTGCAGCCGGCGAGGACCAGGGTGCTCGCGGCGACGAGCGCCAGAGCCCCGAGGCCGAATCGTCTGATTTTCACTATTCCTCCGATGGTGTGAGGGCGCGCGAGAAGTGGTTTCCCTGACGCGAAGAGGGCCGTGCGCGTGGCGACGGCGTCGGCGCACGGGAGACTGGTGGCCACCGCGCGAATGCCTTGGACGAGACTATGTATTGACTCGCTATCTCTGCAAAAGCATGTGGGAACCGTTACACAGCGGTAACCGGGAGGTGGAATCCTTGCGTCGAGCCGCACGAATCCTGCGTGCACGAGCATGTTCACGCACGTCATCGAAGTTGCGAAAGGATTCGGACGGTGTCCAACGATCTTCCAGCGAACACCGCGTCGCGGCGCCGGATCAGGGTGGAGATCCTCCTGGTCCTGGGGCTCTCGCTCGGCGCGTCGGCCGTCTACTCCGTCGTCTCGATCACCAACAAGCTGACCCGGTCGGTCGCGCTCGGCGACCAGACGACGACTATCAACGGCTCGCTCAGCGACCGCCCGACGTTCGACCTGATCTACCAGCTGCTCGCGCTGTTCTTCGACCTGGTGCCGGTCGCCCTGTGCGCCTTCCTGCTCTGGCAGAGCGTCGGGCGACCGCTCGGCCGCCTCGGTCTGGATCTGCGGCGCCCGGGCTTCGACCTCGGGACCGGCGTGATCCTCGCGATCGCGATCGGCGCCCCGGGCATCGGGCTGTACGCCCTCGGCCGGGCGCTCGGGATCACGGTCGCGGTCGTCGCCTCGCCGCTCGACACCTTCTGGTGGACGGTCCCCGTGCTGGTGCTGTCGGCGATCCGCGCCGGGATCCAGGAGGAGGTGATCGTCGTCGGCTACCTCTTCGCGCGCCTGGAGGACCTCGGCTGGGGCCGGTGGCGGATCCTGTTCGCGAGCGCGCTGCTGCGCGGCAGCTACCACCTCTACCAGGGCATCGGGCCGTTCATCGGCAACGTGGTGATGGGCGTCGTGTTCGGGCTGTTCTACCAGCGCTTCGGGCGGACGCTGCCGCTCGTGATCGCGCACTCGATCATCGACATCGTGTCGTTCGTCGGGTACCCGCTGGCGGTCGCTCTGTGGCCGGAGCTGTTCGCGGCGCCGGCCGCGACTCCGACGCCGACTCCCTGATGTGAGCTGTCGGCGGAGCGAGCGCCGCACAACTAAGGCTGGTTCGCCGATCCCGCGGAATACTTGAGGGTTCCGGGCTCCCAGCCTTCGTTGTGCAGACGTTGCCGCTGACCCGGAGTCCAGAGGTGCACGCGGCGGCGGACGAGTCTGGCGAGGGTCGCCTCGGTGGCCGGCCACTCGTGCAGGACTTGACGGGAGGACAGGCGGACGACGACGAAGCCGCGCGCCTGCAACGCGAGCGTGCGGCGGTAGTCCTCCTCCAGCTGGACCGAACCGGTGTGGAAGGCCCGGCCGTCCGTCTCCACCGCGAGGCAGTCGCCGATCACGTTGTCGACCGAGCCGACCCCCTCCACCGGAACCTGTGCGCGAACCCGTGCCCGGAGACGCATTCCCGCCAGACGGATCCTCGTCTCGAGGCCGGACTGGCAGCCCCTCACGACCAAGTCGAAGACTCGCCGCCGCCCAGCGGAGGCGAGAGAGCTCAGTTCGATCAGGTCGTCGTAGGGCAGGAGGCCCTTGTCGACCACCGAGTCCAGAGCCATCACGGCCTCCTCCTCGGGGAGGCACTCGACCGCATGCAGGATGCTCGCGCGGATCCCGTCGCGCGAGGACGACTCCCGACCGCAGCCCGGCCACTCGCTCCAGTGCAGGCGGACACCTCGCGCGGGCGATCGCACGGCGTTCGGCGCGACGGCGACGTGCAGCTCCCGCTCTGCGAGGACCCACACCTTCCGGGAGGCGAGCGCCGAGGCGCAGGTGAGCACTCCGCCCGCCGCGACGGCCCGTCGCTCGTCGATCGAGACGGACGGCAGAGCGAACCAGCCTCGGCGGAGGCGGAGCACGAGGCCGTCCCGCACGGCCAGCTCCAGGAAGTGCCGCGTGCACCCGGCGGAGGCGAGCTGACGGGCGGAGGCGACCCCGCCGCGAGCGGCGAGGGCGAGAAGGATGCGGTCCATCCGGCGAGGATGCCCCGCTGGGACCTGCTGTGGACGGAGGATCCGGAGACGGTGGAGAGCTGACGAGCGCCGGCCCGTCGGGAGGAGCGCCGAACCGCCTCACAACAAAGGCTGGATGGTCCGAATCCGCGAGAATCTCCCGAAATCGGCCGTCCAGCCTTGGTTGTGCGGGGCCAGAGCCCTCGGATCAGGCGAAGGCCTCGATGGGAGGGCAGGCGCAGACGAGGTTGCGGTCGCCGTAGGCCTGGTCGACGCGGCGGACGGGCGGCCAGTACTTGCCGCGGACGAGGGAGCGGACGGGGTAGACCGCCTCCTCGCGCGAGTACGGGTGCGTCCACTCCTCGGCGACGAGGCACTCGGCGGTGTGCGGGGCGCCGCGGAGCGGGTTGTCGTCGACCGGCCACTCCCCCGCGCCCACGCGGTCGGCCTCAGCCTTGATGCCGATCATCGCGTCGATGAAGCGGTCGATCTCGGCGAGGTCCTCGCTCTCGGTCGGCTCGACCATCAGCGTCCCGGCGACGGGGAAGCTCATGGTCGGCGCGTGGAAGCCGTAGTCGACGAGGCGCTTCGCGACGTCGTCCACGGTGACTCCGGTGGCCGCGGTGAGCGGGCGGATGTCGAGGATGCACTCGTGCGCCACGAGACCGTTGTCGCCCGTGTAGAGCACCGGGTAGTGCTCGCGGAGGCGCGCGGCCACGTAGTTCGCCGACAGGACGGCCGCGCCGGTGGCGGCGCGCAGACCCTCCTCCCCCATCATGCGGGCGTACGCCCACGAGATCGGGAGGATGCCGGGGCTGCCGTAGGGGGCGGCCGAGACGGGAGCGCCGCCGTGAACGACGGTCCCGCCCTCCTGGCCGACGGCGTGCTCGAGGCGCTGCGCGAGCGGGTGCCCGGGCAGGAACGGCGCCAGGTGCGCCTTGGCGGCGACGGGGCCGACTCCGGGGCCGCCTCCGCCGTGGGGGATGCAGAACGTCTTGTGCAGGTTGAGGT
Organism: Rathayibacter sp. VKM Ac-2803; assembly: GCF_009807175.1. Taxonomy (NCBI): domain Bacteria; kingdom Bacillati; phylum Actinomycetota; class Actinomycetes; order Micrococcales; family Microbacteriaceae; genus Rathayibacter; species Rathayibacter sp. VKM Ac-2803. The sequence continues at coordinate 3,080,008 of NZ_WUCD01000001.1, forward strand.
GCGAGACGTCTCCGCCGAAGTCGCCGAAGCGGGCGAAGCCGAGCAGGGCGTTGAGATTCGCGCCGTCGACGTAGACCTGGCCGCCGGCCTCGTGGACGAGGCGGCAGATCTCGGCGACCTCGTGCTCGTAGACGCCGTGCGTCGACGGGTAGGTGATCATCAGCGCGGCGAGGCCCGCCGCGTGCTCGGCGATCTTGGCGCGCAGGTCGTCGAGGTCGACGTTGCCGAGCTCGTCGCAGGCGACGACGACGACCTTCATGCCGGCGAGCACGGCGCTGGCGGCGTTCGTGCCGTGCGCGCTCGAGGGGATGAGGCAGACAGTGCGCTCGAGGTCGCCGTTCGCGCGGTGGTAGCCGCGGATCGCGAGCAGGCCCGCCAGCTCGCCCTGCGATCCCGCGTTGGGCTGCAGCGAGACGGAGTCGTAGCCGGTGAGGTGCGCGAGCCAGCGCTCGAGCTGGTCGATGAGGGCGAGCGAGCCCTCGACGTCGGACTCGGGCGCGAACGGGTGCAGGTTCGCGAACTCGGGCCAGCTGACGGCCTCCATCTCGCTGGCGGCGTTGAGCTTCATGGTGCACGAGCCGAGCGGGATCATGCCGCGGTCGAGCGCGTAGTCGGCGTCGGCGAGTCGCTTGAGGTAGCGCATCATCGAGGTCTCGCTGCGGTGGGTGTTGAAGACCGGGTGCACCAGGAACGGCGTCGCGCGCTCGAGTGCCTCCGGAATGCGGCGAGCCGCTGCGCCGAGGAAGCCGGCGGTGGGGTCGAGGTCGCCGATCGCGGTGGCGACGGCGATCACCTCCTGGGCGGTGACGGTCTCATCGATCGAGACGGCGACGGTGTCGGCGTCGACCAGGCGCACGTCGAAGCCGGCGTCGCGGGCCCGGGCGACGGCCGCCTCCGCGCCGTGCGGCACGACGACCGCGACGGTGTCGAAGAAGGCGCCGTGGCGGAGGGAGTGACCGGCGTCGACCAGCACGCGTGCCAGCAGCGCGGCGTGCGTGTGCACGCGCTCCGCGATCCGGGCGAGCCCGTCGGGGCCGTGGTAGACCGCGTACATCGCCGCCATCACGGCGAGGAGCACCTGAGCGGTGCAGATGTTCGAGGTCGCCTTCTCGCGGCGGATGTGCTGCTCGCGCGCCTGCAGCGAGAGGCGGTAGGCGGGGTTGCCCGCCGCATCCTGGCTGACGCCGACCAGGCGGCCGGGGAGCTGGCGCTCGAGTCCCTTGCGGACGGCGAGGTAGCCCGCGTGCGGTCCGCCGAAGCCCATCGGCACGCCGAAGCGCTGCGAGGTGCCGACAGCGACGTCGGCGCCGAGCTCGCCCGGCGAGCGGACGAGGGTGAGCGCGAGGAGGTCGGCGGCGACGATCCCGAGACCGCCGTGGTCCTTGACGGCGGCGAGGACGGCCGACGGGTCCCACAGCTGTCCTGAGGCGCCCGGGTACTGCACGAGTGCGCCGAACGCCTCCGGGATCTGATCGGCCGGGGTCTCGGAGAGCGGGAGCTCGACGATGCGGATGCCGACCGCCTCCGCCCGGCCGCGCAGCAGCGCGAGGGTCTGCGGCAGGGCGTCGGAGTCGACGACGAAGACGTCGGTGCGCGCCTTCGAGGCGCGGCGGGCCAGCAGCATCGCCTCGACGACGGCGGTGCCCTCGTCGAGCATCGAGGCGCCAGCGGTGTCGAGCCCGGTGAGGTCGGAGACCATGGTCTGGAAGTTGATCAGCGCCTCGAGGCGGCCCTGCGAGATCTCGGGCTGGTAGGGCGTGTAGGCCGTGTACCAGCTCGGGTTCTCGAGGACGTTGCGCTTGATCACCGCGGGCACGTGCGTGCCGTGGTAGCCGAGGCCGATCAGGGGGCGGCGCACCGTGTTGCGCGACGCGAGCGCGCGGAGCTCGGCGAGCGCCTCCGTCTCGGTCGCGGGGGCGGGCAGCACGGGATCGAGGTCGCGGACCCGGATCGACTCGGGGACGGCGGCGGTGACCAGCGCGTCGACGGAGTCGTAGCCGAGCGCCGCGAGCATGGTGCGCTGGGCGTCGGCGTCGGTCCCGATGTGGCGGGACTCGAACTCGGACGGGGTGCGGAGCGCCGACATCTACTCTCCGACCAGTGCGTCGTAGGCGGCGGCGTCGAGGAGGCCGTCGGGCAGCGCGTCGAAGCGCACCTTGATCAGCCAGCCCTCGCCGAACGGGTCGGAGTTGACCAGCTCGGGGCTGTCGACGACGGCCGAGTTGGTCTCGAGGACCTCGCCGTCGACGGGCGCGAAGAGCTCGCCGACGGATTTCGTCGACTCGATCTCTCCGACGACGCTGCCGCCCTCGACGCGGGAGCCCGCGTCAGGCAGCTCGACGAAGACGACGTCGCCCAGCTTGTCGGCGGCGTAGGCGGTGATGCCCACGGTCGCGGTGTCCCCGTCGACGAGGATCCACTCGTGATCGGAGGTGTACTGCAGTTCGGACGGAACGGCCATGTCAGATCTTCTTCCTCGAGTAGAAGGGGAGGGCGGTGACGGTCATCGGGAGGCGGCTGCCGCGGATGTCGACGGAGAGAGTCGTGCCGGGCTGAGCCTGGGTCGGGGCGACGTAGGCCATCGCGATCGGGACGCCGAGGGTGGGCGAGAGCACGCCGCTCGTGACGACCCCGATCGGGTCGGTCGCGTCGTCGGAGGCGTACACGCGGTAGTCGGCGCGGGCGGCGCGGCGGCCCTCGCCGGTCAGGCCGACGAGCACGGGGGCCTCGCCGGAGGGCCCCTCCTCGCTCGCGGCGCGTCCGACGAAGTCGATCGGCTTGCCGAGGGCGACGACGCGGCCGAGCCCGGCCTGCGCGGGGAAGACCTCCCGCGAGAGCTCGTGCCCGTAGAGCGGCATGCCCGCCTCGAGCCGGAGGGTGTCGCGCGCGGCGAGGCCGGCGGGGACAAGGCCTGCGCCCGCTCCCGTCTCGGCGAGCGCCTGCCAGAGCGACGGCGCGGTCTCGGGCGCGACGTAGATCTCGAAGCCGTCCTCGCCGGTGTAGCCGGTGCGCGCGATCAGGATGGGGTGCGCCTCGAAGGTGCCGGGGACGGCCCGGTAGTAGCGGAGCTCCTCGAGCAGCCGCGCGGCGTCGTCGGTGTCGAGCACCGACTCCGCTCCGCGCTCGGTCTCGATCGCCAGGCCCTGCACGTTCTGCAGGATCTCGAGCGAGCGGGGCCCCTGCAGCGCGATCAGCGCGACATCGTCGCTCTCGTCGAAGAGCTCGCACTCGAACATCGCGGTGCGGTCGCGGAGCTGCTCGGCGACGACGTGGCGGTTGGCGGCGTTCGCGACGACCATGAAGCGGTCCTCGCCGGTGCGGTACACGACGAGGTCGTCGATCACGCCTCCCGTGCGGTCGAGGAGGAGCGTGTACTTGGCACGTCCCACGGCGACGGCGGAGAGATCGCTCGCGAGGGCGTAGTCGAGGGCGTCCACCGCCTCCGGGCCCACGACCAGGATCTCGCCCATGTGCGAGAGGTCGAAGAGTCCGGCCGCGGTGCGGACGGCGTGGTGCTCGGCGAGATCGCCGGAGTAGCGGACCGGCATCTGCCAGCCGGCGAAGTCGGTGAAGGACGCGCCGGCCGCGACGTGCACCTCGTGGAGGGGCGAGTAGCGCGGTTCGGTGCTCGGCGCGGTGGCGTCGGGCGAGTCGATCGCGATGCCGCCGGTCTCAGGGGCGCCGGTCGCTTCTTCGGGGTTCTCTGGGGACATGGGAGTTCTCCATTTCGTCGCAGTGCTGCGCACGCGCCCGCACAGGTCGATGGTGCGAGGCACAGCAGTGCCGTGGGAACTCCCCCTCTGTCGCGGTGCCTGAGAGATTCGCGCCGTCCGCGAGGACTGAGCGCTTTCACCATCGGCGGATCCCGGGATCGGATCGCTTTCCAGAGTGGCCAGTTCGACGCGGTACAAGACCTGAGAGATTGGCGGGGAGGCTTGCTCCTTCGGTGCCGACCGGAGTCGGCTCTCCCGCGTCGCGTATGCGGCCCGGTATTCGGTTGTGCGGTCAGCCTAGCGGGGGCGGCGGCGCGGGCGCACGGCGTTTGGTGTTCGGGTCCGGATGACACTAAGCTCATTCCAGCAGTTAGGGTCACGACGACTTTTAGTAGGGACACCCCGTGGAGACAGACGCTCAGCCGCAGCTCGCGGTGTCGACCGTGATCTTCGCGCTGCGCCCGCACCCCGTGACGGGTGCGAGCACGGTGTGGATCCCGGTCGTGCGTCGGATCCGCGAGCCGTTCGAGGGGCTCTGGGCTCTGCCCGGCGGACCCCTGCGCCCCGACGAGGACCTGGCGGAGGCGGCCCGCCGCACCCTCCGCGAGACCACCGGCCTCGGCCCCCGCTACCTCGAGCAGCTCTACGCCGTCGGCGGCACCGACCGCTCCCCCGGCGAGCGCCGCGTCGTCTCGATCGTCTACTGGGCGCTCGTGCGCACCTCGGAGGCGGACGAGGCGATCGTCGGCGAGAACGTCACCTGGCTCTGCACCGACCTGCCCCTCGAGCTCGCCTTCGATCACGGCGTGATCGTCGAGTACGCGCTCTGGCGGCTCCGCAACAAGATGGAGTACTCCCGCATCGCGCACGCCTTCCTCGGCGAGACGTTCACGCTCGCCCAGCTGCGCGAGGTGCACGAGGCCGTGCTCCAGAAGCCCCTCGATCCGGCGAACTTCCGCCGCACGATCGAGGCCTCCAAGACCGTGGTTCCGACCGAGCAGCGCCTGACGGGCACCCGTCACCGTCCGCCCCGGCTCTACCGCTACGACGGGTCAGTGGCACTCGTCGACAACGGTCCGCTCCCCGTCTGAGAGCCCCGTCAGTCCGCACCATCCGAGGAGACACCGTGACATCGGTCGACAGCACCATCCAGCTCATCGAGCGGGGAGCCCCCGGCGCGACCTGCGCCCCCGAGCTCGCCGACGCACCCTGGTCGTTCGACCTCGGCTTCCCCGCCTACGGCCCCGGCGCCTCCCAGGCCGACCCGATCCCGGCCGAGGCGCCGGTGCAGGGCCGTCTGCCCGACGAGTACACCGCGGCGAGCGCCGACGAGCTGCACCGCCGCATCCTCGCGGCGAAGGAGACCCTCGGCGACCGCGTCGTCGTGCTCGGGCACTTCTACCAGCGCGACGAGGTCGTGCAGTACGCCGACTTCGTGGGCGACTCGTTCCAGCTGGCGAAGGCGGCGAAGGGCCGCCCCGACGCCGAGGCGATCGTCTTCTGCGGCGTGCACTTCATGGCCGAGACGGCCGACATCCTGTCGCGTCCGGAGCAGGCCGTCATCCTCCCGAACCTCGCCGCCGGCTGCTCGATGGCCGACATGGCCGACATCGACTCCGTCGAGGACGCCTGGGCCGAGCTGACCGAGCTCTACGGCACCGAGCCCGACGCCGACGGCCGCGTGCCGCTCGTCCCGGTGACCTACATGAACTCCTCCGCCGCTCTGAAGGCTTTCTGCGGGCGCAACGGCGGCGTGGTCTGCACCTCCTCGAACGCCGCCACGGTGCTCGAGGACGCGTTCGCGCGCGGGCAGCGGGTCCTCTTCTTCCCCGACCAGCACCTCGGCCGCAACACGGCGAAGGCGATGGGCGTGCCGCTCGAGCGGATGCCGATGTGGAATCCGCGGAAGCCGCAGGGCGGCTCCGACACCGCGACCCTGCTCGACGCGCAGGTCATCCTCTGGCACGGCTTCTGCTCGGTGCACAAGCGCTTCACGGTCGCGCAGATCGAGAAGGCGCGCCTCGAGCACCCGGGCGTCCGCGTGATCGTGCACCCGGAGTGCCCGATGGCGGTCGTCGACGCGGCGGACGAGTACGGCTCGACCGACTACATCGTGAAGGCGATCGAGGCGGCGCCCGCGGGCACCACCTTCGCGATCGGCACCGAGATCAACCTCGTGCAGCGCCTCGCGGCCCAGTACCCCGAGCACACGATCTTCTGCCTCGACGACGTGGTCTGCCCCTGCTCGACGATGTACCGCATCCACCCGGGCTACCTCGCCTGGGTGCTCGAGGGTCTCGTCGAGGGTCGCGTGCTCAACCGCATCAGCGTCGACGACTCCGTGCAGGCCGAGGCGCGCGTCGCCCTCGAGCGGATGCTCGCCGCCGTGCCGCCCACCGGCCCCGTCGCGGCGGCCTGACGTGTCTCGCGTCGTCGTCGTCGGCAGCGGCATCGCCGGACTCGTCACCGCGCTGCTGGCCTCGCGCCGGCACGAGGTCGTTCTCGTGAGCAAGGGCGAGCTCGCGGAGTCGAACACGCGCTACGCGCAGGGCGGGATCGCGGTGGTCACCTCCCCCGCCGACTCCGTCGCTCTGCACATCCAGGACACCCTCGCTGCGGGAGCCGGGCTCTGCTCGCGCTCGGCCGTCGAGGTGCTCTGCGGTGAGGGGCCGGCGGCCGTCGCCGCCCTCCGGGAGTGGGGCGTCGGCTTCGACCGCGACGGCGACGAGCTCGCTCGCGGGCTCGAGGCGGCGCACTCGCGGCCGCGGGTCCTGCACGCCGGAGGCGACGCGACCGGCGCCGCGATCGAGGCTGCCCTCGTCGCGGCGGTGCGCGCCGCCTCCGGTGTCACGATGCGGGAGCACACCGCGCTCGTCGACCTCGTGCGGCCGGGCGATGCGGTAACCGGAGTCGACCTGCTGCGCGACGGACGGGTCGAGCGCATCGACGCGGACGCCGTGGTCCTCGCCACGGGCGGGGCGGGGCGGCTCTACCGCCACACCACCAACCCGGCCGTCGCGACCGGGGACGGACTCGCTGCGGCGATCCGCGCGGGGGCGCAGACGGCGGACCTCGAGTTCTACCAGTTCCACCCCACGGCGCTCGCGAGCGGGTTCCTCGTCTCGGAGGCGGTGCGCGGCGAGGGCGCCGTGCTGCGTGACGCCTCGGGCGAGCGCTTCATGACGGCGGTGCACGCCGACGCCGAGCTGGCTCCGCGGGATGTCGTGGCGCGCGCGATCGCCGAGCGGATGCGCCTCCAGGGCGGGCTGCCCGTGCATCTCGACGCGCGGGCGATCCCCGCTGAGGTTCTCGCGCGCCGGTTCCCGACGATCTCGGCCGCGTGCCGCGCGGGCGGGCTCTCGCTGGCCGACGACCTCATCCCCGTGACCCCCGCCGCGCACTACTGGATGGGCGGGATCGCGACCGACCTCGACGGGCGGACGAGCCTCCCGGGCCTGTACGCCGTGGGCGAGGTCGCCTGCACGGGGGTGCACGGGGCGAACCGCCTCGCGTCGAACAGCCTGCTCGAGGGCGCGGTGTTCGCCCGGCGCGCGGCCGCGGCGCTCGATCGGGCGGCCGTCGCCGCCTCCGTCGCCGGCGAGCCCCGGACCGTGGTGCCGGTCGCACTCGACCGCGCGGCCCTGCAGGCCGCGATGTGGACGGGCGCCGGGCTCTCCCGCGACGCGGCCGGGCTCGAGGAGGCGCGCGACGCGCTCTCCGCCGGCGCTCCCACTACTCTCACGCTCGAGACGCTCGAGAACGCGAACCTCCGCACCGCCGGGCTCGCGCTGATCGACGCGGCCCTCGCCCGCGCCGAATCGCGCGGCGCCCACCACCGCACCGACCACCCCGACACCTCCGCGACCGCCTACCGCGTCGCCGGCACGAGAAAGGTCGCCGTCACGTGCTGACCCGTCAGAGCATCGAACGCCTCGTCACCCTCGCCCTCGAGGAGGACGCGCCCTGGGGCGACCTCACCTCGGACACGCTGATCCCTCCGGATGCGACGGCGTCGGCGCAGCTGGTCGCCCGCGAGCCCGGCATCTTCAGCGGCGGTGCGGTGCTGCTGGGCACCTTTCTGCAGGCCGACTCGCGGATCCGCATCGCCGACATCGCCGAGGACGGCGCGCGCTTCGACACCGGTGCCGTGCTGGCCCGGATCGACGGGCCGGCCGGCGGCGTGCTGCGCGGCGAGCGCGTCGCCCTCAACCTGGTGCAGCGGATGAGCGGCATCGCCACGCTCACCGCGCGCTACGTCGCCGCGGTCGAGGGCACGCGTGCGCGGATCGTCGACACCCGCAAGACCACCCCCGGGCTGCGGGCCCTCGAGCGGCACGCGGTGCTCAGCGGCGGCGGGTACAACCACCGCTTCTCGCTCTCGGACGCGATCCTCGCCAAGGACAACCACCTCGCGATCCTCGCGGAGCGCGGAATCGACCTCACCACCGCCCTGCGCGCCGCACGCGCGACGGTCTCGCACACGACGCACATCGAGGTCGAGGTCGACCGGCTCGACCAGGTCGAGGCGGCGATCGCGGGCGGTGCCGACACGATCATGCTCGACAACTTCACGCCCGAGCAACTGGCGCAGGGCGTCGCGCTCATCGGCGGCCGAGCCGTGGTCGAGGCGAGCGGAGGCGTCAACCTCGAGACGGTCCGCGCCATCGCCGAAGCGGGGGTCGACGTGATCTCGGTCGGCGCACTGACGCACAGCGTCCGCTCGCTCGACCTCGGGCTCGACATCGCCGTGTCCTCGGCGCCGGCGTGATCTACCTCGACCACGCGGCCTCCTCCCCCGTGCGGCGCGAGGTGCTCGGGGCGATGTGGCCGTTCCTGACCAGCGAGTACGGCAATCCGTCGAGCAGCCACTCGCTCGGCGACTCGGCCGCCCGGGCACTGGAGGAGGCGCGCGGACGCGTGGCCTCCTTCCTGGGCGGGCGCGCCTCCGAGACGCTCTTCACGTCGGGAGGGACGGAGTCGATCAACACGGCCGTCAAGGGCATCGCGCTCGGCGACCCGCGCGGGCGGCACGTGGTGGTCTCGGCGATCGAGCACGAGGCCGCGGTCGAGTCGGTGGACCACCTCCGCCGCCTGCACGGCTTCGAGGTGTCGGTCGCTCCGGTCGACGCCTCGGGGCGGCTCGACCTCGCGGCTCTGGCGGCGCTCCTCCGGCCCGACACGTCGCTGGTCTCGATCGTCGCGGCCAGCAACGAGATCGGGACGGTGCAGGACGTCCCCGCCGTCGCCGCGCTCTGCCGGGAGCACCGCATCCCGCTGCACGTCGACGCGGTGCAGGCGGCGGGCTGGCTCGACCTGACGGCGTTCGGCGCCGACGCCGTCTCGATCTCGGGACACAAGCTCGGTGCGCCGAAGGGGGTCGGCGCGCTGATGCTGCGGAGCCGCCTGCCGTTCGAACCGCTCGTCCACGGCGGCGGGCAGGAGCGCGAGCGGCGCTCGGGAACCGAGAACGTCGCGTTCGCGGTCGCGCTCGGAGCGGCGGTGCGGCTCGTCGACGCCGAGCGCGCACCCCGGATCGCCGCGGTCCGCGACGCCTTCGCGGCACGGGTGGCGGCGCTGGCGCCCCGGGCGGTGCCGACGGGATCGGCCGCGCACCGCCTCCCCTCGATCGCCTCCTACGTCGTACCGGGGCGCAGCGGCGAGTCGATCCTGCTGGCGCTGGAGGAGCGCGGGGTCGTCGTGTCCAGCGGCTCGGCGTGCGCGGCGGGTCGCGACGAACCGTCGGCCGTGCTGCTGGCGCTCGGGCTGGAGCCGGTCATGGCGCAGACGGCCGTGCGCTTCAGCTTCGGCGCGGAGTCGACGCTCCCCGAGGCGGAGGCGGCGGCCGACGCGTTCGCGGCGGTGCTCGCGGGCTGAGGCTCCCGACACGCCGGATGCTCGACGGATGTCGGCCGTTCGGGAATGTCGGAGGTGCCCGGCAGTGTTCTGAGCCTCGTACCACTCGTCGCATCGACGTCCAGCCAGGCGATGCGCCCCCTCACGACGATCCCCCCACGACCGGAGACTCACCTGTGACCGAGCGCACCCTCACCGACACGCGGCCCGCCGCCCCCGACCGGTCGACGGCCCTCGACCCCAAGAGCCGCCTCGTCATCAGCCTGCTGCTGGTGTCGGCGTTCGTCGTCATCCTCAACGAGACGATCATGAGCGTGGCCCTGCCCGATCTCATGGCCGACTTCGGCATCGAGGCGCACGTGGGCCAGTGGCTCTCGACGGCGTTCATGCTGACGATGGCGGTCGTCATCCCGATCACGGGCTACCTGATCCAGCGGCTGAGCACGCGCACGCTGTTCACCGCCGCGATGACCCTCTTCAGCATCGGTACGCTGTCGGCCGCGCTCGCACCGAGCTTCGCCGTCCTGCTCGCCGCGCGCGTGGTGCAGGCCGGCGGCACGGCGATCATGATGCCGCTGCTGATGACGACCGTGATGACCCTCGTCCCGCCGGCGATCCGGGGCCGGATGATGGGCAACATCTCCATCGTGATCTCGGTCGCCCCCGCGGTCGGGCCCACCATCTCGGGCGTCATCCTCAACTTCCTCAGCTGGCGCTGGATGTTCTGGATCGTCCTGCCGATCGCGATCGGCGCGCTGCTACTCGGGCTCCGCAAGGTCGAGAACGTCACCGAGCCCCGCTCGATCCCGATCGACGCGCTCTCGATCGTGCTCTCGGTCTTCGGCTTCGGCGGCCTCGTCTACGGCCTCAGCAGCCTCAGCGAGGGCGGCGACGCGATCGTCGCCCCATGGGTGCCGTTCGTCGTCGCGGCCGTCGGCCTGCTCGGCTTCGTGCTGCGCCAGCTCTCGCTTCAGAAGACCGACCGCGCCCTGCTCGATCTGCGCACCTTCACCTCGGCCAACTTCACGATCGTGATCGTCATGATGGCGATCAGCATGTCGGCGCTGTTCGGCACGCTCATCCTGCTGCCGCTCTACACGCAGAACGTGCTGGGGCTGACCCCGCTCGAGACGGGCCTGCTGCTGCTCCCGGGTGGGCTGCTGATGGGGCTCCTCGCGCCGTTCGTCGGTCGCGCGTTCGACCGGTTCGGCCCGCGCGTGCTGCTCGTGCCCGGCTCGATCGTCGTCGCCACCGCGCTGTGGGGCTTCACCACGCTCGACGAGGACTCGACCTCGTGGTTCATCCTCGCGCTGCACGTGGTGCTGAGCCTCGGCCTCGCGTTCGTCTTCACTCCCCTCTTCACGGCGGGCCTCGGCTCCGTCCGGCCCAGGTTCTACTCGCACGGCAGCGCGATCATCGGCACGGTCCAGCAGCTCGGAGGCGCGGCCGGCACAGCGCTGTTCGTCACCGTGCTCTCGATCCAGTCGGCCGCACTGGCCCGTGACGGCGCCGACCAGGTCGTCGCGACGGCCGGCGGCATCCACTCCGCGTTCGTCTGGGGTGCATCCATCGCGACGGCGGCCATCATCGCGGCCTTCTTCGTACGACGCCCGGCCGAGTCGGACGCTCCGCTGCCCGTCGGCCACTAGGCTGCCGCGAGCGCGGAGGCGGTTCGGCGCGATCGGCGGCTGTTCACCTCCGCGACACCGGGCCGCTCTACGGTGACGCCCCGGTCGCCGCGTCGGATCGCGGGTCCGGAACGGAGACGACACGTGGGTGGAACGAGCACCGGCAATCCTCAGGACCTCCTCGACGCCGGAGCGCTCGCGACGCCTCCGCGGACGCTGGTGGACGTCCTCCGCGACACCGCGGAGAGGCACCCCGACGCCTCCGCCCTCGAGGACCCGGCCGGTGCGCTGAGCTACCGGGAGCTCCTGGCCCGCGTCGTCGGCACGGCCGGCGAGCTCACCGCCGCCGGAGTCCGCCGCGGTGATCGGGTCGGCGTCCGGATGGCGAGCGGCTCCCGCGAGCTGTACCTCGCGATCCTCTCGATCCTCGCCGCCGGCGCCGCCTACGTGCCCGTCGACGCCGACGACCCGGAGGAGCGGGCGCAGCTCGTCTTCGGCGAGGCCGCCGTCGTCGGCGTCATCACCGGCTCGGGGCGCTTCGAACGGAGCGAGGGCGAGCCCACCCGCCTCTTCGCCGGCTCGGCGCCGCACCCCAGCACGGCCTCGATCCCGCTGCTGCAGCCGCCCACCCTCGACGACGACGCCTGGATCATCTTCACGTCGGGCTCGACCGGCACCCCGAAGGGCGTCGCCGTCACCCACCGGTCGGCCGCCGCCTTCGTCGACGCCGAGGCGCGGCTCTTCCTGCAGCAGGAGCCGCTCGGCCCGGGCGACCGCGTGCTGGCGGGTCTCTCGGTCGCCTTCGACGCCTCCTGCGAGGAGATGTGGCTCGCCTGGCGCCACGGCGCCTGCCTGGTGCCCGCCCCGCGCTCGCTGGTGCGGAGCGGCATGGACCTCGGCCCGTGGCTGACCACCCACGGCATCACGGTCGTCTCGACCGTCCCGACCCTCGCCGCCCTCTGGCCCGCGGAGTCGCTCGAGAACGTGCGTCTGCTGATCTTCGGCGGCGAAGCCTGCCCGCCCGAGCTCGGCGAGCGCCTCGCGGTCGACGGCCGCGAGGTCTGGAACACCTACGGTCCGACCGAGGCCACCGTCGTCGCCTGCGCCGCCCCGCTCGGCGGCGAGGGTCCGGTGCGCATCGGCCTCCCCCTCGACGGCTGGCGCCTCGCCGTCGTCGACGCCGAGGGCGCGCGCGTCGGCGAGGGGGAGGTCGGCGAGCTGGTGATCGGCGGAGTCGGGCTCGCCCGCTACCTCGACGCCGCCAAGGACGCCGAGAAGTACGCCCCGGCTCCGACCCTCGGCTGGGACCGTGCCTACCGCTCGGGCGACCTGGTGCGGTTCGAGAGCGCCGGGCTCGTCTTCCAGGGCCGCGCCGACGACCAGGTCAAGCTCGGCGGCCGCCGCATCGAGCTCGGCGAGGTCGAGGCCGCCCTCCAGGCGCTTCCCGGAGTCGCCGGAGCCGCCGCTGCCGTCCGCACGACGAGCGCAGGCAACCAGGTGCTCGTCGGCTACCTCGCCCTGCCCGACGGGCGCGCACTCGACCGGGATGCGGCGCTCGCGCGGCTCCGAGAGGAGCTGCCGGCCGCTCTCGTACCCCTCCTGGCGGTCGTCGCCGAATTGCCGACGCGCGTGTCGGGCAAGGTCGACCGCGCCGCGCTGCCGTGGCCGCTCGAGGGCGGTACCGAGGACGACTCCGCCCTCGACCCCGAGACCGCCTGGCTGGCCGCGCGCTGGCGCGAGGTGCTCGGTGTCCCCGTGGACGAGAAGGCCAACTTCTTCGATCTCGGCGGCGGCTCCCTCGCGGCGGCGCAGCTGGTCGCGCGGATCCGCGAGCGCGATCCCGAATTCACCGTCGCCGACGTCTACGCCCACCCGCGGCTCGCAGCGATGGCGTCCGAGATCACCGGCCGCGCGACCGGACTCTCCGAGGTCTCCGACCACCGCATCGCCCCGGTCCCCCGCCGCATGCGCGTGCTGCAGACCCTCCTCGGCGCCCCGCTGCTCGTCCTCGGCAGCGCCCGCTGGCTGACCGCGATCCTCACGGTGACCGCGATCCTCGACCTGCTGCCCGGCTTCGACTGGCTGCCCACCGTCTGGCTCGCCGTGCTGATCCCCGCCTTCGCGCTGTTCTGCACTCCGTTCGGGCGGATGGGCCTCACCGTCGTCGCGGCCCGGCTGCTGCTGCGCGGCGTGCGCGCCGGCGATCATCCGCGCGGCGGCGGGGTGCACCTCCGGCTCTGGCTGGCGGAGCAGATCGCGCACCAGCTCGGCGCGGTGAGCCTCGCCGGAGCGCCCTGGGTCGCCTACTACGCCCGCGCGCTCGGGGCCCGCATCGCCGACGACGTCGACCTGCACTCGCTCCCGCCGCTGACCGGCATGCTCACACTCGGTCGCGGGGCCGCGATCGAGCCCGAGGTCGACCTCTCGGGCTACTGGATCGACGGCGACGTCGTCCGCGTCGGCGCCGTGCGCGTCGGCGCCGGCAGCACCGTCGGCGCTCGGAGCACGCTGCTCCCCGGCGCCCGGATCGGCAAGAACGCGCAGATCGAAGCCGGCTCGGCCGTCTTCGGCCGCGTGCCCGCCGGTCAGCGCTGGGGCGGCTCCCCCGCCCAGCGCCTCGGCAAGGCCAATGCCGGCTTCCCCGCCGAGCGGCCGCCGAAGCGCACTGCCTGGGTGTGGGCGTACGGCGTCTCAGCCGTCGGTCTCGCCGCCGTCCCAGTCCTCGCCTTCGGCGCGGGCACCGGAGTCGTCGCGATCGTCACGCAGGGATCGAGCGGTCTCGCGGAGGCGGTGCCGCGCGCCCTCGCCGCACTCGTCCCCGCCGTCTTCGTCACCGGCCTCGTGCTCGCCGCGCTCGTCGTTGCCTTCGTCCGCCTCCTCGGGCTCGGCGTCGACCGCGGCACCTATCCCGTGCGCGGGCGGATCGGCTGGCAGGTCTGGTCGACCGAGCGCCTGCTCGATCAGGCGCGCACGCTCCTCTTCCCCCTCTACTCCGGCCTGTTCACCCCGGTCTGGCTGCGCCTGCTCGGAGCGAAGGTCGGCCGCGACGTCGAGGCCTCGACCGTGCTTCTGCTGCCCGCGATGACGACGATCCGCGACGGCGCGTTCCTGGCCGACGACACCCTGGTCGCCTCCTACGCCCTCGGCGGCGGCTGGATGCGGCTGGCCCGCGCCGAGATCGGCGAGCGCGCGTTCCTCGGCAACTCGGGGATGGCGGCCCCCGGGCACACCGTCCCCGCGGGCGGCCTCGTCGCCGTGCTCTCGTCGGCACCGCGCAAGTCGAAGGCCGGCTCGTCGTGGCTGGGCTCGCCTCCGGTGCGCCTGCGACGGACCGTGGTCGAGGCGGAGTCGGCGCGCACGTTCCGCCCCGCCACGCGGCTCCGCATCGCCCGCATCGTCTGGGAGCTGCTGCGCTTCGTGCCGGTCGTCGTCTCGGTGGCGATCGGCTTCGGAGTCGTCGTGAGCCTGCTCGCGCTGGTGCAGACGGTCGGTGCGATCGTGACGACCCTGCTCGGCGGCCTGGTCCTGCTGGTCGCGGGCGCGGTGGCCGCGGCGGTCTCGACGGCGGCGAAGTGGCTGCTGATCCAGCGCGTGCGGCCGAGCGAGCATCCGCTCTGGTCGTCCTTCGTCTGGCGCAGCGAGCTCGCCGACACCTTCACCGAGATGGTCGCCGCTCCCTGGTTCGCCCACGCGGCGGCCGGCACTCCCGCGCTCGTCTGGTGGCTGCGCAGCCTGGGCGCGCGCATCGGGCGCGGCGTCTGGTGCGAGAGCTACTGGCTCCCGGAGGCGGATCTCGTCGAACTCGGCGACGGAGCGGCCGTGAACCGGGGCTGCGTCGTGCAGACGCACCTGTTCCATGATCGAATCATGAGCATGGATCTCGTGAGTCTCGACCCCGGTGCGACCCTCGGCCCGCACAGCGTGATCCTGCCCGCGGCGCGCATCGCCGCGCACGGCACGGTCGGGCCCGCCTCCCTGGTCATGCGCGGCGAGCTCGTGCCCGCCGGCAGCCGCTGGAGCGGCAACCCCATCGGACCGTGGCGCGACGTGCGCGTCGGCGACTACCACGCGCCCGTCGCGTGAGCCCCGCGCAGACAGGACTCGAGACCGCCGGCGACCCGTACCTCCCCGGTATCGGCAACACCGGCTACCGCGTCGAGTCGTACGACCTCGACCTCGACTACCGGGTCGCGACGAACCGGCTCGCCGCTCGGGCGACCCTGCAGATCGTCGCACTGCAGCCGCTGCGCCGCTTCTCACTCGATCTGAGCCGCCTGCGGGTGACCCGCGCTCGCGTCGCCGGGCGCAAGGCGCGCACCGAGCAGACGGCGCACAAGCTGAGGATCACGCCCGCCGAGCCGCTCGAGGCGGGCGAGTCGTTCGTGCTCGAGATCGAGTACGGCGGCCACCCCGGGCCACGCGTCAGCCACTGGGGCGAGCTGGGCTGGGAGGAGCTCGCCGACGGCGTGCTCGTCGCCTCGCAGCCCTCCGGCGCGTCGACCTGGTTCCCCTGCAACGACGACGTCGCCGAGAAGGCGCCGTACCGGATCCGCATCACCGCCGAGGAGGGCTACTCGGCCCTCGCGAACGGCGTGCTCCTCGAGACCAGCGGGCGCTCGGGCCGGCGGACGTGGCTCTACGAGCAGCGCGAGCCGACCGCGACCTATCTGGCCTCGGTGCAGATCGGCCGCTACGTCATCGAGGACCGCATCCTGGCGGGAGTCGCGGTGAGCATCGCCCGCCCGGCCGCGCTGGCCCTCCGGGTGGCCCGCGACTTCGCTCCGCTCAGCGACATGATCGCCTTCTTCGAGCGCGTCTTCGGCCCCTACCCGTTCGCCCGCTACACGGTGGTCGTCACGGCGGACGTGCTCGAGATCCCGCTCGAGGCGCAGGGCATGGCGATCTTCGGCGCGAACCACGCCGACGGCCGCGGAGGCTCGGAGCGGCTGATCGCGCACGAGCTCGCCCACCAGTGGTTCGGCAACAGTGTCGGCATCGCGAGCTGGCGGCACATCTGGCTCAACGAGGGCTTCGCCTGCTACGCCGAGTGGCTGTGGTCGGAGGAGTCGGGCGGCCCGTCCGCCGACACGCTGGCCCGGCGCCACCACGCGCTCCTGCGCTCCCAGCCGCAGGACCTCGTGCTCGGCGATCCCGGCCCGGTTGCGCTCTTCGACGACCGCGTCTACAAGCGCGGTGCGCTGACGCTGCACGCGGTGCGCCTCCGGGTGGGCGACGCCGTCTTCTTCGCGCTGCTGCGCGCGTGGGCGTCACGGCACGCCTCCGCGACCGTCACCGACGAGGACTTCCGCGAGCTCTGCGCCGAGCTGACCGACGGCGTCGACGACCTGCTCGACGCGTGGCTGCTCGACGAGGCGCTGCCCGCGCTGCCGACCGCTCGCTGACGCCTGCTAACGGCCGCCCGCCGGCACCAGCGACTCCGCCAGCGCATCGGCGTCCTCGCGGCGCCAGCCGATGATCGGCCCGACGCTCCGCCCCTCGATCGGCCCGAGCGCGACGCTCACGCGGAACGCCGGGTCGAGCTGCGGCTCGGCCAGCCGGTAGCGCGCCTGGTCGATCCGCGCCTCCGCGGACAGACGCGACTCGTGGATCCGGACCCGGCGCGGGTCGACCTCGAGCCCGCGGCCGTCGGCCTTCAGCGCCGCCTCGACCCGCGTCCAGTGCAGGATCGGGTCGGCCGGCCGCATCGCTCCCATCGAGAACGGCGCCCCGGCGACCTGCGTGATGCGGGCGCCCCGATCGGCCGGCCCCTCGACCGGCTCGATGTCGACGCCGACGGTCCCCGCGCTGCTCGCCGCGACCACGACGGCACCGGCGCAGTGCGCGATGCTCACCGACAGCCGTGCGAGCGCCGCATCGGGCCCCTCGAGTGCCGGGCGGCCGTGCGGCCCTCCGCAGCTCGCGCAGCGCGCCACCACGCTGATCGCGGTCGGATCCCCGGCCGTCAGCTCGGCCGCCAGCAGCCGCAGCAGCACCCGCCCGAAGACGAAGCGCTCCGCGATCGCGGCCGACACCGTGCTCCGGTAGCGCTCGCACTCGAGCGCCGTCAGGAGAGGCAGCAGCGACTCGGGGTCGAGACTCTGCTCCTCCAGTGCCAGCCAGCGCAGATGCACGCCGGGCAGGTCGAGGCCGTGCTCCCTGTCCTCCACTCCGCGCTCCCCCCTGTCGTACCGCCGCCCCCCGGCCGGCACTACCGTGCCGTCGCGACGTGCTCGCCGCGCTCGTAGACCTCGGACGCGGAGCCGACGATCAGCGGGTCCGGTCCCTGCGGCGAGACGACCTCGTCGTCACGGCCGTCGTACTCGTAGAGGCTCAGCACGTAGCGCATCGCCTCGAGTCTCGCGCGCTTCTTGTCGTTGCTCTTGACGATCGTCCACGGCGCGTCGGAGGTGTCGGTCGCGGCCATCATCGCCTCCTTCGCCGCCGTGTAGTCGCCCCACTTGTCGAGCGAGGCGAGGTCCATCGGCGAGAGCTTCCACTGCCGCACCGGGTCGATCATGCGGATCGTGAAGCGCGTGCGCTGCTCCTCCGCCGAGACCGAGAACCACAGCTTGACCAGGTCGATCCCGTCGCCCGTGAGCATGCTCTCGAACAGCGGGGTCTGGCGGATGAACTCGTCGTACTGCTCCGGCGTGCAGAACCCCATCACGCGCTCGACGCCGGCGCGGTTGTACCAGGAGCGGTCGAACAGCACGATCTCTCCCGCGGCGGGGAGGTGCGAGACGTAGCGCTGGAAGTACCACTGGGTGCCCTCGCGCTCGGTCGGCTTCTCGAGCGCAACCACGCGGGCTCCGCGCGGGTTGAGGTGCTCGGTGAAGCGCTTGATCGTGCCGCCCTTGCCCGCGGCGTCGCGCCCCTCGAAGACGACCACGAGCCGGCGGCCGTTCTTCTTGATCCAGTTCTGCAGCTTCAGCAGCTCGATCTGCAGGAGGCGCTTGCCCGCCTCGTACTCCTCGCGCGACATCCGCTCGTCGTAGGGGTAGCCCTCGCGCCAGGTGTCGATCTGCGTGCCGTCGCGGCGGAGCAGGACGGGATCGTCGTCGTCCTCGTCGAGCACGACGAGATCCCGGGCGTCCTCGGGAGTCAGCGTGCGCAGGAGCTCGGGTGTGGGGATCAGCTCGGTCTCGGGGTGAAGCGCGGAGAGGGGCTGCGGAGAGGAGTCGGAGAAGGCAGGCACGCAGAGACGCTAGAGCCGGCGGGCGACGCGCCGGTGAACGGCGGGTGTCCCTCGCGGATGTGGGCGGCCGGACGTACCCTCGTCGCATGTGCCGGAACATCCACACTCTTCACAACTTCGAGCCCTCCGCGAGCGACGAGGAGGTGCAGGCCGCCGCACTCCAGTACGTGCGCAAGATCAGCGGCACGACCAAGCCGTCGAAGGCGAATCAGGAGGCGTTCGACCGCGCCGTCGCCGAGATCGCGCACGTCACGGGTCACCTCCTCGAGGACCTCGTGGCGACGGTGCCGCCGAAGGACCGCGAGGTCGAGGCGGCGAAGGCGCGCGAGCGCTCGGCGAAGCGGTTCGCCACGGCCTGAGCGTCGCTAGCCGATGTAGTAGACGAGTCCGCGCTTCGACCGAGCCACCTCGGTCGTGAATCTCACTGCTCTGTCGAGGAAGCGGGAGATGTACTCCGCGTCGTCCTTCGTCGGATCTCCGGCGTCGAACACCTGTTGCAGCTCGACGAGGTCGTCCGCGATCTCCGCGATCTCCTCGGGCACGAGAGCCCGCATCCACGGAATCCAGCCGTACCCGTTCGGCGTCACCCGGCCCTCGAACATCCGGTGGGCCGGGCGCGGAGTCCCGCCCGGCGCTCGAGCAGCGGTCAGCGCCTGCAACGGCGACCAGGCCTTGTCCAGGTGGACCATGTCCCGCTCCGGCAAGGACTGCTCGAAGTTCGTGACCGCCATCGCAGCACCGTGGGGCATGCCCCAGGCATACGCCAGCGGATCGTCGCCGATCACGCTCCGTGGATCGGCCAGTGCCGCCTCGGTCCGATCGGCGTCGAAAGCGTATGCGTAGTATCTGATTCCCATCCGCCGATCCTGCCGAGCAGAGCGCGGCCGCATCGGCGAATCCGCCCCGCGTGGGGACGGCTCCCGTTCATCGCCCGCTGTGGAGGAGCGCCGCTCGTCACCTCCACACCTCTGGTCGCCGGCGTCAGAACGCGGCGGGCGGCAGGTCCGTCTCGCCGGCCTCGATCGCGTCCACGATGCGGCCGGCGACCGACGCCGGCGAGTGCCCAGCGCCGAACCTCGGGGCCGAGCCGGCGAGCGGATGCGTCGACAGCTCCGTCTCGGTGTGGCCGGGCCGAGCGTCGAGCAGCAGGACGCCCGCCCGCTTGTACTCACGCGCCGACGCCCTGACGAACGAGTACAGGGCGGCCTTCGACGCGGAGTACGCGGCGAGACCGGCGGTGGGAGCCTCGGCGACCACTCCGCTGATCGTGACCGCGAACGGCTCGCGCCCGGCCGTCGCCGACTGCGACAGCGCCTCGAAGGCGGCCGTCAGCAGCCGGATCGGTGCGAGTGCGTTCACCTCGACGAGCTCCTCGAGCACCGCGGGATCGAGCTCGGTCGACGGGCCGAAGGCGACGACACCGGAGGCGACCACTACGCCGTCGAGACGACCGTGCCGCGCCAGCACCTCGCTGATCAGCCGCCGCGGAGCCTCCTCGCCGCGCAGATCGGCGACCAGCGGTTCGGAACCCAGCGCGTCCGCGTCTCGTCCGGAGCGGACGGCTCGGGCGCCGCGCGCCTCCAGCTCGTCGGCGATGAGCCGGCCGAGCCCACCGGAGGCTCCGAGGACGAGGACGACGGCGCTATCGAGTCGGGTCATGCCCCCGAGCCTAGGCGGGGGGTCTGGCGCGGATCGCCTCTACCGTCCCCGCTCGGGGGGCCCTAGCCTGAACGCCATGTCGAGCCTCGCGACCCGTGCCTCGCTCCGCCGACTCTCCGAGGTCCTCGAGGATCCGGACCCGATCAACCGGGGCCACGCGCACTACGTCCGCGGTCTCATCGACGCGACCTCGGTCGCGGAGCAGTCGACGAGGCCCTGCGCGGGCGCCGTCGAGCAGCGCGCGGCGATCGCGCCGGACGACGCGGCCGAGGACGACCCGGCGCTCTGAGCCCTCGACTCCTCAGAAGTTGCGGTAGTCGCACGCGACTACCGCAACTTTCGCTGAATCGGATGTGCCCTCAAGCGCCTCGTAGACTCGATCGGCCGAGAGAACGGGGAGCCGGTGGACGAGGATCGACGCGCTCCGGCGGGCTGGTATCCGGAGGGCGCGGCGATGCGCTGGTGGGACGGCACCCGGTGGACCGAGGACCGCATGCCCGCCGCCGATCGCCCGCCGTCGCGCGCCGAGTCGCGTCCCGTCCTCCGCCTCCCGAACGCCGACGGCACCCCGACCGTCGACGCGATCGACGAGGCCGAGCGGATCGAGGAGATCGCCGACGTCCTCGGTAGGCCCCTGCGCGCCGCCGAGGTGGTCGAGGAGTCGCTCGAGGTCGAGCTGGTCCCCGAGCCCGACCATCCCACTGGAGCCCCCGCGATCTCGGTCCGCGCGCGGGGCCGCGTGATCGGCTACCTCCCCGACGCGATCGCCTACCGGCCCGCTATCGACCGGATCGTCGCGAGCGGAGTCGTCCCCGTGACGGGCGCGCGCCTCCGGGTCGAGCGCGGCGAGCAGGGGCTGCGGGCGTCCCTCCGACTCGCACTGCCGGCGCCCGACCTCGTGGTGCCGGTCAACCAGCCCCCGACGTCGCGCTACTCCGTGCTGCCCTGGGGTCGCGGGCTGCAGGTGCAGCGCGAGGACGAGCACTTCGCGCAGCTGACCGGGATCGTCGAGGGCCGCGCCCTCGTCCTGGTGACGCTGCACCTGCTCCCGAGCGAGCTGATCGAGGTGCGACTGAATGGCGCCCGTGTCGGCGAGCTCTCGCCCGGCACCTCGCCGCACTTCGCGCCCACCGTCCGCCATCTGGAGGGGCTCGGGCTCACGGCGACGGCCTACGCCGCACTGCGCAGCTCGCCCCTGAAGGCCGAGCTGACGCTCCAGGCGGCGCGCGCCTCCGAGCTGCCCGCGCACTGGGTGGACGGGCCAGCGGTGACGCTGCCCGTGCTCGGGCCCGCGACCGAGCGCTACGACGTGCCCGCCGCGTACGTCCGCCCGCTGCGCCGCTCCTCCCGCACCTCGGAGGCGATCAGTCGCTCGACCCGCCGCCTCATCGCCCGGGTCGTGGTCGCCATCGCGACTCTCGTCGGCCTCTCGAGCTGGATCATCGGAGACCTGCTCAACTGACGTTCACATCCCGGTCTCTCAGGCGGGAGCGAACGCTCCGGGGGGAGGCTCTACTGCCCGAGACGGTCGAGGAGATCCGCGTACCGAGCCCGCCCGTGCTCGGACAGGTCCGCAATGCCGTCGATCCGGACGCCGGCTCCTCCCGCCTCCGAGGAAGCAGGCGGTGCGGGGTCCGGCCCCCCGACGCTCTGCCGTACCCCGGACTCGGTCGACGAGCGCGTCTCTCCAGCGTGGACGCCTGTCACGTCCCGACAGCCGTGCCGTGCACCATCGTCTGGTGGAGGTCCTGGAGGACCCCGCCCCGATGGACCGAGGTCATGCCCGCCACGTGCGCCGGTTGATCACGGGGGCGATCGCCTCCGAATCGTCGCCGGCACGGGGCGGGGGTGGAGACCGCCCGCCGTGGTGCCGCTGTCGAGCGGATCGGGAGCGATGGAGGACCTCGTCGCGATCGCTCCGGAGGACCCGGCGCTCCGACAGCAGTGGTCAGTCCAGCTCCCCGTCGAGGGGCTCCTCGTTCCCCGGTTCGCCGTCACTCGGCTCCTCCTCTTGCGGTGCACCGTCTCCGTCCGACCCCCAGACGAAGAGCCCGGGCGGAGACGTGATCTCGACAAGAGCGTCCGACTCCGTCGTGATCGTCGCCCCCACCTCCGTCTCGATGTACTGCCCGCTGGTGTCGACCGCGACGCCGGCGCTCTCACCGGTCAGCGTCGCCGTGATCGTCTCGTCGACAGCGATCGTCCCGCTCCACGTCACGACCAGGTCGGGCCACTGGGTCTCCCAGGTCCAACCCTCCCGGTCGAAGTCTCCGTAAGCGCTGAACGCGGCGCGGCCGGCCTCGGGACCGACCGCCGCGGAGAGGGACGCTGTGAACGACCCCGTGAACTCGGTGTTCTCGGCGACCGAGAACGTCACATCCAGGCTGGTCGTCCCGTCGACGGGGAGGACGGAGTCGTAGAGGCCCCAGCTGACCGAGAGGGTCGGAGCGGTCGACGGGTCGCCGCCGTCGTCCGGCGCTCCTTCTCCGTCCGTTCCCCAGTACGCCTGCTCCGGCGCCGAGACGGCGACCTCGACCCCCTCGGGACTCGTGACGAGGACCGTCCTGGTGAAGGTGTCGACGTACCTGCCATCGGTGTCGATGTCGACCCGGCTCCCGGTGCCGGAGTCGCCGAGGTACCCGGTGGTCGCGGCGCTCGCGTCGAAGGAACCCGTGAAGGAGAGGAGGAGGTCCGGCCCGACCTGGGTGTAGCTCCAGCCGGGGTCGCCGCCGATGTCGCCGACCCCCGTCATCGTCGCGAGGACCTCGTCCGGGTCGGTGTAGGCGGAGGCGAGGAACGAGATGGAGCCGGTGAACACCTCCCCCTCGGTGAGCACAGCACCGAACTGGATGGCGGTCGACTCTCCGACCTTCAACTCGGCCTCGACGAACGTCCAGTAGACCAGGAGGCTGGGCGCAGTGGTCGACGCGGCGGCAGCCGGCGCCGACACCGCGGCGACCACGACCGGCGCCGTCCACCCCGCGGCCTGCACAAGGGAACGGCGGGTCGGCATCGACGGCGATGCGGAGGAGATGTCGCGGTTCACAGGTGCTCCGGTCGTCGGGAAGCTGCGGAGGCGTGGCCCCGCGGCAAGGCGGAACGACGCGATCGGCTGCGGGTCGCGTCGTGAAGGGGGTGCTCGCTCATCCTGTCAGCGGGCGGTCGCCCCCGACGGCGGATCCGCGCGCCCACGTACCCCCAGAACAGCACCGCCGCTCGCTTCTGGAGTGTCGAGGGCCGCGGCCCCGCGCACGACGCCTCTGCGGCCCCTCGTGGACTCGACGCGCCGAGAGGACGGAGCCCGGTGGACGACGAACGAGCCGCACCGGCGGCTGGTACAGCGACGACGCCGACCGGGAGTCGATGCGCTGGCGGGACGGCTCCTGCGCGTGGGTGGTCGTCGGGATCTCGGTCCTCGTGGGCCTCTCGAGCTGGATCATCGGCGATCTGCTGAACCGACCCGTGCACCTCCACCCCCGCTGATCCGGCGAGCCGGATCGGGTCAGTCTGCGGGAGGGCCCCACTGCACGTTGCGCGGACCCAGCACGACTGCCGTCGCCTCACCCGACTCGACCATCGGCTCGTAGCGCATCCGAGTGTCGACACCGGAGTCGTCGTCACGCAGTCTCAGTCCCGCCCCGTCGTCGTTCGTCAGGAATCCTTCGGCTCGGTCGTATCCCGAGACCGTGCCCTCCCACGTCAGGAGCACTCGGCCCGACAGGTTCTGATAGCCCCAGCCCTCGCCGTAGATGACGCCGAACCCGTCGAGATCGGCGCGGTCCTCCCCGACGAGAGCCGACATCAGGACGACGACGCGACCGGTGAAGGGCTCCGAGAAGGGCTCTCCGTCGAGTCGGCCGATCGCGGCGTACAGGTTGCGGGAGCCGTCGATCGGGTCCTCGGGCACTTCGATCGACAGGTCGACCAGGAGTTCCAGGGCGGCGTCGGAGGCCGCTGCCGAGGGGGCGGCGACGGCCGCTACTGCGATCGGCGTCGTCCACGCGGCTGCGCGAACGATGCTCCGTCGGGAGAGGGGAGCCGGATCCATGGTGTCCATTCCGCCCGTCGAGACGGACTGGGGGTGATGCAGGCGCGGTCCTGCCGTGCGCACGTCGGCTGCCCTCCGACTCGCGCAGCTGCCGCATCACGCGCCCGCTGCTCCGATCCGGGGCATTGACGGAGGTGACATCCGTCATCCTGTCAGTGCGACGGAGGAACGCGGGCCGGGCCGAGCCGGGTGCGCACCCCCCGAACAGCACCGACTTCGCGGTCGGCGTCGGTCTGAATCCCGGCACCGCTACACGTTGAAGCGGAACTCCACGACGTCGCCGTCCTGCATCACGTAGTCCTTGCCCTCGATGCGGGCCTTGCCCTTGGCGCGCGCCTCCGCGATCGAGCCCGTCTCGACCAGGTCGTCGAACGAGATGATCTCGGCCTTGATGAAGCCCTTCTGGAAGTCGGTGTGGATCACGCCGGCCGCCTGCGGAGCCGTCCAGCCCTTGCCGATCGTCCAGGCGCGCGTCTCCTTCGGGCCGGCCGTCAGGTAGGTCTGCAGCCCGAGGGTGTCGAAGCCGATGGTCGCGAGCTGGTTCAGGCCCGACTCGGTCTGGCCGGTCGACTCGAGCATCTCGGCGGCGTCGGCGGCGTCGAGGTCGATGAGCTCCGACTCCAGCTTCGCGTCGAGGAAGATCGCCTGCGCGGGCGCCACGAGCGCGGCCAGCTCGCCCTTGCGCGCGTCGTCGGTCAGCACGGCCTCGTCGACGTTAAACACGTAGATGAAGGGCTTCGCGGTCAGCAGGCCCAGCTCGCGGATCGGCTCGAGATCGATCGAGGACGCCGACAGCGGCTTGCCCTGATCGAGGAACTCGCGCGCCTTCTTGGCGGTCTCGACCACGATCGGCTCGATCTTGCGGCCCTTCAGCTCCTTCTCGTACCGCGCCTCGGCCTTCTCGAGGGTCTGCAGATCGGCCAGCACCAGCTCGGTGTTGATCGTCTCCATGTCGCTCGCCGCGTCGACCTTGCCGTCGACGTGCACGACGTCGGAGTCCTCGAAGCCGCGGATGACCTGGGCGATCGCGTCGGCCTCGCGGATGTTGGCGAGGAACTTGTTGCCGAGCCCCTCCCCCTCGGAGGCGCCGCGCACGATGCCGGCGATGTCGACGAACGAGACGGGCGCCGGCAGGATGCGCTCGGAGCCGAAGATGCCGGCGAGCACCTCGAGACGGGAGTCGGGCAGGTTCACGACCCCCACGTTGGGCTCGATGGTCGCGAACGGGTAGTTCGCGGCGAGCACCGTGTTCTTGGTCAGCGCGTTGAAGAGCGTCGACTTGCCGACGTTGGGGAGTCCGACGATTGCGATAGTGAGAGCCACGGGCGACCATCCTACGCGGGGCCGCGTGCCGCGGACGGCGGCGTCGGAGGTGCGTGAGAGGGTGAGGCGTGCCCATCGACTTCACCGCCATCGACTTCGAGACCGCCAACTCCCACGGGGCCTCCGCCTGCTCGGTGGGGCTCGTGAAGGTCCGGAACGGCCACATCGTCGACCGCGCGGGCTGGCTGATCCGCCCGCCCTACGGCTTCGACGACTTCCTCGAGTGGAACACGCGGATCCACGGCATCCGCAAGCACGACGTGCACGCCGCCGCCACCTGGAGCGAGCAGTTCGCCGATCTCGTCGCCTTCGCGGGAGACGACGTCTTCGTCGCCCACAACGCCGGCTTCGACATGGGAGTCATCCGCGCCGCCTGCGCCGCGACCGCCCTCGAGCACCCCGAGTACGACTACCTCTGCTCGCTCCAGCTCGCCCGCAAGACCTACGAGCTCGACTCCTACCGCCTGCCCGTCGTCGCCATGGCCGCGGGCTTCGAGGACTTCCGCCACCACGACGCCTCGGCCGACGCGGAGGCGTGCGCCGCGATCGTCGTGCACGCCGCCCGGCGCCACGGTGCGGCGAGCATGGCCGCGCTCGGCGAGCTCGCCGGCGTCTCGGTCAAGCGGCTGCGGCCGAAGGCGCCCGTCGCCGCCTGATCACTCCCCCGCGCGCGGGTCGCCGAACCAGTTGCTGAAGATGCGCCAGAAGTTGCGGTTGCCGTAGGCGGAGCAGGCGTCGCCCTCTCCGTAGAGGTTCTCGAGCGCCGCCGCGTTCGGCTGGTACGGCGTGTAGTAGTAGAGACCCGCGGTCGCCGCGTTCTCGATCAGCACCGGAGCCGTCCCGCAGGTCGCGTCGGGCGAGTACTGGATCTCGCTCGTCTCGCCCACCGGGTACCAGTCGAAGCTGCTGTCCGGGTTGCGATAGCGCTGGAACTGCCAGGCGGCTCCATAGACCTGGCCGAAGAACCCGAAGTAGTCGCTGTCGCAGTCGGCCGTGTCGGGGCAGCCGTAGCCGGTCGCGCTGCGGAACTGGCGCTCGCTCGGCGACGCGTCGGTCACGAGCGACTGCTCCTTCTGCAGCAGGACGAGGAGCACCGCGGGGCTCACGCCGCAGGCGACGGCCACCGATCCGATGATCTCGGCGGCGGAGCGGTTCGGCCCGCCCCGGTACGCGGCGCACTGCTCGTCCGCGGCCACGTCGCCGGTGTCCTCCGCGTAGTCGCGCAGGCACGGCACGTCGGTGCCCTCGCACTCCGGGACCCGCGCGTCGAGGAACGCCTGGACGGTCAGCGGTCCGAGGGCCTGGCCGTCGAAGAACACCTCGTCCGACACGATGTCCCCGGCGTCGAAGCCCGAGCCGTCCACTCCGCCGGCGAGGTCCGTCCACATCCGGATGCTCGTGGGCTCGGGCTCGGGAGCCGCCGTCGCCGTCAGATCGGTCGCTCCCGTGAGCAGGAGGGCGGCGAGGAGCGCGGCGAGAACGGAAGCGCCTCCCCGCCGACGCCGGGCGTCGGTCGAGGAGGCGCTCATGCCTCCACGCTAGCGGCAGGGGCGGAGGCGATCAGCCGCAGGACTCGAGTCGCGCGACCGAGTCGGACAGCGTCCCGGTACCGCCGAGCAGCACAACCTTCTTGGCTCCGAGCGTGCGGATGTCGTCGAGCACGGCCTGCGGGACGCAGGTCGGCTGCACGGCGAAGAGCGGGCTCCTCGTGAACCCGGCCGCGGTCGCCCCCGCGAGAGCATCCGGGAACTTCTCGCCCGTCGCGAGGTAGACGGTGCTCGCCGACGTGAACGCCGCGCGGTTGAGCTTCTCGGAGGTGTCGTAGCGGTTGACGCCGCCGATGCGCGTCGAGGTCACCGGCAGGGAGTTCTTGATCCCCTCGCTGACCGAGAGCGCGCTGCCCGCGATGGTGAGGGTCTTGACGCCCAGCTGACTGACGAGGCTCTTCGTCGTGGCGTCGGCCGTCGGGAGACCGCCGTTCACGAGCACGACCGGCGCCCTGACCGATCCCGCGGCCGCGCTCGCACTGAGAGCGTCCGGGAACTTCTCGCCCGTCGCGAGCCAGGCCTTCGTGGAGCCCTGCGGGAACGCGTACTGGATGATCTGCTTCGAGGTGTCGTAGCGGTCGACTCCGCCGATGCGCTGGATCGACTTCGTGTACTCGGCGAGGTCGTTCTTGAGCGCGTCGCTCACGCTGAGCGCCGATCCGACGACGACGATCTTGGCCGGCTTCAGCCGGGTCAGCTCGTCGCGCACGGCCTGGGTCATCGAGTCGCGGTCGACCAGGAGGAGCGGGCCGCCCTGCTTCGCGGCCGCCGGCCCTGCGCTGAGCGCGTCGGGGAAGTTGCCGCCGGTCGCGACGTAGACGACCGGCACGTTCGCACCGAAGGTCGCCTTCGAGATCTCGACGGCCGTGCCCTGGCGGTCGCTGCCGGCGAGACGGCTGACGGCCACGGAGCCCTGGTTGCTGGCAGTCGTGCAGCCGAGGTCCTTCGATCCGGGGGCCTTCGAGTCGCCGGAGCCGGTCCAGAGGTTCCAGGCGACGGAGGCGGCGCTCACGCAGACGGTATAGGTGCCCTGCGCCGACGCCGGCACCGTGGCGGTGAAGCCGTGCCGGCGACCCGCAGCCGGGTACTCGCCGGGGATGTCGCCGCGGTCGCCGCCTGCGCTCTGCGTGCGGACGGTCTTGGAGCCGTCGGGAGCGGTGACGGTCACCGTGGTCGAGAGGGCCGTCTGCTGGGTGGTCGGGTCGACGGCCCAGCCGGAGGCGGTGAGGGTGCCACCGGAGATGCGCGGCGCGTCCTGACGGCCGACCGGCGCGATCCCCGCGTTGGCGAGCGTTCCGTTCCAGTCGCTGAAGATGTACCAGAAGTTGATGTTGCCGTAGGTCGCGCAGGCCTGGTTGCCGCTGTTGGTGAGCGCGTAGTCGTTCGGCTGGTAGGGCGTGTAGTAGTAGAGGTTCGCCGTGGCCTGGTTGCGGATCGTCACGGGCGACGAACCGCACGAGGTGTCGGGGTTGTAGAGGATGCTCGGCGTCGTGTCCTTCGCGTACGCGGTGAAGGTGGAACCCGATCCGGGCGGGTTCGCGTACTTCTTGAACTGACGCGCGGCCCCGTAGACCTGGGTGAAGAAGCCGGCCGAACCGTTGTCGCAGCCGGTCGAATCGGGGCAGTTGAAGCCGGTCGCACGGTTGTAGAGGCGCTCGGTGGGGCTGGTCGTCGTGACCAGGCTGGTCTCCTTCTGCACCAGCACGGCGAGCACGAGCGGGTTGATGCCGCAGGCCTCACCGACCCGGGTGAAGATCGACGCCGCCGACTCCCGCGAGCTGCCGGTGTACGCCTTGCACATCGCGTCGGCCGCCTTGCTCGGCGTCTGCTGACTGAACGCCTTGAGGCACGGGACGCCGTTGGGGGTGCCGGAGCAGTTCTGGCCCTTGTCGTCGAGGATCGCCTGCATCTGCGAAGCGGTGCGCGAATCGCTGTCGAAGAAGTTCGCGTCGCTGAAGATGTACCCGGCGCGGAAGCTCTTGGTGCTGCTCGCCTCGTACTGCACCGCCTGGTCGGGCAGCCCGGTGCCGTCGTCGACCGCGACGAGCGAATCGGTCGTACCCGGGTCGACGAGGACGGACGCCGGCGGGGCGACGTCCTCGGCAGCGGAGGCGGACGAGATCGGGACGATAGCGGTTCCGAGCCCGACGGCGACGGCGAGCGCGGCGGTGAGCAGGCGCGATGAGCGGCGGTGATTCCCCATGATTGCGAAGCCTACGGGCAAGCACCGACGCCACCGCTCCCCGGCCACTACACCCTTCCGAGGGGCAGGAGCACGGATGTCGGAGGTCCGTGGTGTCATCACCGGCATGGACTACTCCTTCGTCATCGGCCTCGCGATCGGCGCCCTGCTCGCCTCGATCGCGGCGCTCCTCCTCATCCGCTCCCGTACTCCCGATGCCGCCCTCTCGCTCGAGCTCGCCACCGCGCGCGCTCGCGCCGAGGGTCTGGAGGAGCGGCACGAGGCCGTCGTCGAGCAGCACCGCGAGCACCTCGGCTCGGCCCGCGAGCAGATCCGCGAGCTGCAGGAGCAGCTCCGGGTCGTCGCCGAGCGCGAGCGGCACGACGCGCGGATCCTGCAGACCCTCTCCCCCGTCGCCGAGAGCCTGCGCGGCATGCAGGAGTCGGTGCGGCGGCTCGAGAGCGAGCGCGCCGCCCAGTTCGGCGCGATCACCGAGCAGCTCGAGGTGCAACGCGTCGCGGGCGAGCGGCTGCGCTCGACCACCGAGACCCTCGCCTCGGCGCTGCGATCCAGCACCAGCCGGGGCGCCTGGGGCGAGACGCAGCTGCGCAACGTCGTCGAGGCGGCCGGGCTCACCCAGCGGGTCGACTTCGACGTGCAGTTCGGGCTCGAGGGCGAGGCCGGTCGCGGGCGCGCCGACATGGTCGTCCGCCTCCCCGGCGGCAAGGCGATCGCGGTCGACGCCAAGGTCCCGTTCGACTCCTACCTCGAGGCGAGCGCCATCCCCGTCGGGGCGGGCACCGACGAGGAGGCGCGCCGCACGGCGCTCCTGCGGGCCCACGTCCGCGCGCTCCGCGGCCACATCGACGCGCTCGCCGCCCGCGAGTACTGGAGCGGGCTCCCCGCGAGCCCGGAGTTCGTGATCGCCTTCATCCCCAGCGAGCCGCTGCTCGCCAGCGCGCTCGACGCCGACCCGAGCCTGCTCGAGTACGCCTTCCGCAAGCGCGTCGCGCTCGCCTCCCCGGTCACCCTCTGGTCGGTCCTCAAGACCGTGGCGTACACCTGGCAGCAGGACGTCCTGACCGACGACGCGAAGCGCCTCCTCGACCTCGGCAAGACGCTCTACGCGCGGCTCGGCACGCTCGCCGACCACGCCGAGGGGCTGCGCCGCTCCCTCGAGAAGACGGTCGACTCCTACAACGCCTTCGCCGGCTCGCTCGAGAGCCGCGTGCTCGTCACCGCGCGCCAGTTCGACACCCTCGACGAGTCGCGGGTCATCGCCCCGCTCGGAGGCGTCACCGCCTCACCCCGTCGCCTCACCGCTGTCGAGCTCCTGACTCCCGACACCCTCGACGACGAGCGGAGCGCCTGACGGGCAGGATCGCGCCCGTTCGCGCGTCATCGAGAGGAGCGCCCGTAGGGAGGTGGGTCTCGATACGCCGCCTTCGGCGGCTACTCGACCGGCGGGCCGGCGGGGCGTCCTCCCGAGAGACGGTTCTCCCGGGAGATGTCACCTCACCGCTGTCGCCCCATCCATGCTGATCGAGCCCGCAGCCCGCGCAGCGGGCGTATCGAGATCCACATCCGTCAGAAGGCCGGGCAGAAGCCTGATCTGCTGACGCCGGTGGGTCCCGATACGCCCCTGCGGGGCTACCCGACCAACATGCCGGCGAGGCGACTCGACGTGACCCGGGGCGCGGCGGACAGGTTCGCTAGAGCCACTTCTCCGCGAGGTGCTGGGCGGTCACGCGGCGGATGGTGCCCGAGCGGGAGCGCAGGACGATCGACTCCGTCGTGATGACGTGGCCCTCCTTGCGCACGCCTTTCACGAGCCCGCCGTTCGTGACGCCGGTGGCGACGAAGTAGGTGTTGTCGCTGCGGACCAGGTCGTTCGCGTGCAGCACGCGGTCGAGGTCGTGTCCGGCGTCGAGGGCGCGCTGGCGCTCGTCGTCGTCCTTCGGGTGGAGCTTGCCCTGGATCACTCCGCCGAGCGCCCGGATCGCGCACGCCGTGATGATGCCCTCGGGGGTGCCTCCGATGCCGACGCACATGTCGAGGCGCGAGTCGTGGCGGGCCGCGTTGATGCCACCCGCGACGTCGCCGTCGAGCAGCAGTCGCGTGCCCGCACCGGCGGCCCGGATGTCGTCGATCAGCTGCGCGTGCCGCGGCCGGTCGAGCACCGCGATGCGCATCTCGTCGACCGGCTTGCGCTTGGCGCGGGCAAGAGCGCGGATGTTCTCGCCGATCGGCCGCTCGATGTCGATGATGCCGACGCCCTCGGGCCCGGTCACGATCTTCTGCATGTAGAAGACGGCGGAGGGATCGAACATCGCTCCGCGGTCGGCGACGGCGATCATCGACAGCGCGTTCTGGCGACCCGCCGCGGTCAGCGAGGTGCCGTCGATCGGGTCGACCGCGATGTCGGCGGCGGGACCCGAGCCGTTGCCGACGTGCTCGCCGTTGTAGAGCATGGGCGCGTTGTCCTTCTCGCCCTCGCCTATCACGACCACGCCGTCGAAGTTGACGGTGCCGAGGAACGTGCGCATCGCGTCGACGGCGGCACCGTCGGCGGCGTTCTTGTCGCCCTTGCCGATGAAGGGCACAGCACGGATGGCCGCGGCCTCGGTGGCACGGACGAGCTCCATGCCGAGGTTCCGGTCAGGGTGGAGATACAGAGAGTCGTTGTCGGTCACAGCGCGGAGTCCTTCGCATTCGATTCGTGCAGACGGCGTCGTCGCAGGACCCGCTGTCGCGGATCCCCATCCCGGCTCGAAGCCTACCGGAGGCGCCCGACGCACCCCGGGGGCGGCCCAGCCCCGCCTCGCTAGACTCATCGGCGACGCGGGCCTCGCCCGACCCACTCCCGTTCATCCGTCAAAGGAGATGCCATGCCCGTCGCTACCCCGGACCAGTACGCAGAGATGCTCGACAAGGCGAAGGCCGGCGGATTCGCCTACCCCGCCTTCAACGTCTCGTCCTCGCAGACGATCAACGCCGTGCTGCAGGGCCTCACCGAGTCCGGCTCGGACGGCATCATCCAGGTCACCACGGGAGGCGCGGACTACTTCGCCGGCCACACCGTGAAGAACCGCGCAGCGGGCGCGATCGCCTTCGCGAAGTTCGCGACCGAGGTCGCCAAGAACTACCCGGTCACCGTCGCGCTGCACACCGACCACTGCCCGCAGAACGCGCTCGAGGGCTTCGTCTACCCGCTGATCGCCGCCTCCGAGGAAGAGGTCAAGGCCGGCCGCGAGCCGCTGTTCCAGTCGCACATGTGGGACGGCTCCGCCGTGCCCCTCGACGAGAACCTCGCCATCGCGAAGGAGATCCTCCCCCGCGTCAAGAACATCAACGCGATCCTCGAGGTCGAGATCGGCGTCGTCGGCGGCGAGGAGGACGGGGTCTCGCACGACATCAACGAGCACCTCTACACCACGCTCGACGACGCGATCGCGACCGTCGAGGCACTCGGATTCGGCGAGCAGGGCCGCTACATGGCGGCGCTGACCTTCGGCAACGTGCACGGCGTCTACAAGCCGGG
The DNA here is from genome assembly GCF_009807175.1 of Rathayibacter sp. VKM Ac-2803. Classification (NCBI taxonomy): domain Bacteria; kingdom Bacillati; phylum Actinomycetota; class Actinomycetes; order Micrococcales; family Microbacteriaceae; genus Rathayibacter; species Rathayibacter sp. VKM Ac-2803. The sequence goes on from NZ_WUCD01000001.1 coordinate 3,112,697, forward strand.
CAACGTGCGCCTGCGTCCCGAGCTGCTCCGCGAGATCCAGGACGGCCTGCAGCAGAAGTACGGCACCGCCGCCCTGCCGCTCGACCTCGTCTTCCACGGCGGCTCCGGCTCGACCGACGAGGAGATCGCCGAGGCCGTCCGCAACGGTGTCGTGAAGATGAACATCGACACCGACACGCAGTACGCGTTCAGCCGCTCGATCGCCGACACCGTGCTGAAGAACTACGACGGCTTCCTCAAGGTCGACGGCGAGGTCGGCAACAAGAAGGTCTACGACCCGCGCGCCTGGGGCAAGATCGCCGAGACCGCCATGGCCGCCCGCGTGGCCGAGGCCACCCGCCAGCTCGGCTCCGCCGGGCACTCCGGAAAGTAGGACAGCACTCCGTGACGAACGCACACGACCAGCCGGGCCGCGCCGAGCGCCCGAAGCCGCAGTACGGCGAGTACGCGCCGCCCGGCTGGTCGTGGCAGCCTCCCGAGGAGGCGGTGGTCGTCCCGGACCCGCGCGGCTCCGACTCCGACCCGCGGCCCGCCACGGCGGCCGCGCGTCCGGCCGCGGCGCACCCCGTCGACCGGCTGCTGACGATCGTGCTGCTGGCCCTCGGCGTCTTCTTCGCCGTGCCGACTCTGCTCGACCCGTCGAGCTTCGCGACCACGCTCGAGGAGCTCTACCAGAGCCAGGGCATCGGCACCTACGCCTCGCCCGATCTCGCTCGGGCCCTCGGAGTCGTCCTCGCCCTCGCGCAGTCGCTGATCGTCGCCTTCGCCGTCTGGATCTCGATCCGCCGGCTGCGCGCCGGCAAGCGCGCCGTGCTGGTGCCCATCCTGGGGATCGTCGCGACCGTCGTCCTCTCGATGATCGTCGCCGCGATCGCGATCCTCGGCGACCCGACCTTCAGCGAGTACGTCAACCAGATGTCCGCGCAGGGCTCGGCCGGCATCGACGCCTGATCCCGCGCTCACGCGAAGAGGCCGCCCTCCCTCGGGAGTGGCGGCCTCTTCGCTTGTGCGGTGCGAGCGTCAGCTCGCGGCGCTGATCCGTCCGCCGACGCCGCGGGCGTCGCGCTTGCCGGCGACGTCCTTCCGCAGCTCCTTGGGCAGCGAGAACATCAGGTCCTCCTCGGCCGTCTTGACCTCCTCGACGTCGCCGTAGCCGGCGGCGGCGAGGTCGTCGAGCACCTCGCGCACGAGGATCTCGGGCACCGAGGCGCCGCTCGTGACGCCGACGGTGCGGATGCCGTCGAGCCACTCCTGCTTGATCTCGCTCGCGTAGTCGATCCGGTACGAGGCCTTCGCGCCGTACTCGAGCGCCACCTCGACGAGGCGGACGGAGTTCGACGAGTTCGCCGAGCCGACCACGATCACGAGCTCGGCGCCGGCCGCGACCTTCTTGATCGCGACCTGGCGGTTCTGGGTCGCGTAGCAGATGTCGTCGCTCGGCGGGTCCTGCAGGTTGGGGAAGCGCTCGCGGAGGCGGCGCACCGTCTCCATCGTCTCGTCGACCGAGAGCGTCGTCTGCGAGAGCCAGACGACCTTGTCCGGGTCCTTCACGTGGATGTTCGGCACGTCGTCGGGGCTGCCGACGAGGGTGACGTGATCGGGAGCCTCTCCCGCGGTGCCCTCGACCTCCTCGTGTCCCTCGTGGCCGATGAGGAGGATCTCGAAGTCGTCGCGGGCGAAGCGCACGGCCTCGCGGTGCACCTTCGTGACCAGCGGGCAGGTCGCGTCGATCGCCTGCAGGTTGCGGTCGGCGGCACCCTGCACGACGGCGGGCGACACCCCGTGGGCGCTGAACACCACGTGCGATCCCTCGGGGATCTCGTCGACCTCGTCGACGAAGATGGCGCCCTGGCTCTCGAGCGTCGAGACGACGTGCACGTTGTGCACGATCTGCTTGCGCACATAGACCGGGGCGCCGTAGTGCTCGATCGCCTTCTCGACGGCGACCACCGCGCGGTCGACACCGGCGCAGTAGCCGCGCGGGGCGGCGAGGAGGACGCGCTTGGGCCCGTCGACGGGGATGTCGCGCAGACGTCCCGCAGCGCGGGGCATGCGGGGCATGGGCAGACTGATCTGGGCTTCGCTCACTCCATGATTCTACGGGCTCGATCCTGAGCCGCCGCGGTGTCGGAGGCATCCCGTACCGTTGTCGACGCGGGTCCGCCCCCCCGCTCCCCCCGCCCGCTCCAGCGAAGGCACCGATGACAGACGCCCCTCCCACCGCAGACGCCCCCTGGCCGGTCGGCCTGCTCGCGAGCAAGATCAAGGGCTGGATCGAGCGGCTGGGCACCGCCTGGGTCGAGGGCGAGATCACGCAGTGGGGCGTGTCGGGCGGCAACGTCTACGGAAAGCTCAAGGATCTCTCGGGCGACGCGACGGTGGGATTCACGGTGTGGTCCTCGGTCCGCGCCCGCCTCCCCGCCGATCTGGCGCAGGGCGACCGCGTCATCGCCCTCGTGAAGCCCAACTACTGGGTCAAGGGCGGCACGCTCTCGATGCAGGTCTTCGAGATGCGGCACGTCGGTCTCGGCGACCTGCTCGAGAAGCTCGAGCGCCTGCGCCGGCAGCTCGCCTCCGAGGGGCTGTTCGAGGCGGGCCGCAAGAAGCCGCTCCCCTTCCTTCCGCACGGCATCGGCCTGATCACGGGAAAGGACTCCGACGCCGAGAAGGACGTCCTCCGGAACGCCCAGCTGCGCTGGCCCGCCGTGCGGTTCCGCGTCGTGCACGCCGCGGTCCAGGGCGAGCGCACGGTGACCGAGGTCCTCGCGGCCCTTCGCACGCTCGAGGCCGACGAGAGCGTCGACGTGATCGTGATCGCCCGCGGCGGCGGCGACTTCCAGAACCTGCTCGGCTTCAGCGACGAGAGGCTCGTGCGCGCGGTGGCCGCCTGCACGACCCCCGTCGTGAGCGCGATCGGCCACGAGGCCGACCGGCCGCTCCTCGACGACGTCGCCGATCTCCGAGCCTCCACACCGACCGACGCGGCCAAGCGCGTGGTCCCCGACGTCTCCGACGAGCTGCTGCGCATGCAGCAGGCGCGACTGCGGATGACCAGCCGGGTCAGCGGGCTCGTCTCGCACGAGGTCGATCGTCTCTCGCAGCTGCGCACGCGGCCCGTGCTCGCGCAGCCCCACGTCCTGGTCGACCGCCACGCCGAGGAGCTCACCCGCTGGGTCGCGCGCGGGGCCGAGCTCGTCGAGCGGCGGATCGAGCGGGCCCACCTCGAGGTGGAGCGCCTCCACGGGCAGCTCCGCGCGCTGTCGCCGCAGCACACGCTCGATCGCGGCTACGCGATCGTGCAGAACGCCTCGGGCCACGTGGTCCGCGCTCCCGCCGACGCGGCGTCGGGAGAGGCGCTCGTCCTGACCCTGGCGGAGGGCGGCGTCGCGGCGCGGTCCGAGGGCGCATCGGCCGATCCCGCCGGGCGCGGATGACAACATCCGCACCGAGTCCCCCTCCAGCACCGATCGATAGGATCATCCCCATGGCCGACGCCCGCACCGACTCCCCCGCCTCGGAGGGCACATCGTCCCCGGGCACGGCCGAGCTCAGCTACGAGCAGGCCCGCGACGAGCTCGTCCGGGTCGTCTCCGAGCTCGAGCAGGGCAACTCGACCCTCGAGCGCTCGCTCGCACTGTGGGAGCGAGGCGAGGCCCTCGCGGCACGCTGCGAGGAGTGGCTGATCGGAGCGCGGGCGCGCCTCGACGCCGCCCGCTCCGGCGGATCGAGCGCCGGATGAGCCGCAGCGGCAAGCAGGCCCGCGTGGTCGCGGAGCTCGGCCGTCCCGAGACCCCGGCCGAGATGGCCGCCCGCAAGGCCGAGAACTCCCGGCTCTACCGCCAGCGCAAGACCGTCAACAACCTCGTCTTCTCCCTCCTGGCCACGGTCGGCGTCGTCGCCCTCATCGTGCTGGTCGTCCCGCGCGGCGACGGCACGGAGCGTCCCCCGGTCGACGTCTCCGACGTCGCGTCGCAGCTGCAGCTCGGTGAGACGCAGACTCTCGTCGTCCCCGAGATGCCCGAGGGCTGGTCGGCCAACGCCGCCGAGCTGCGCACCGACGGCGGCGTCGACTACTGGTACGTGGGCCTGCTCACCCCGAACGCGGGCTACATCGGCGTGAGCCAGGGCTTCGAGGCCGACGAGGACTGGGTCGGCTCGCAGCTCGACCGTGCCGCCGCGACCGGAGTCGAGCAGATCGACGGCCGCGACTGGACGGTCTACGACCGCCGCGACTCGGGAGCGGACACGGGCAACACCCCGTACGCTCTCGAGACGACGGAGGGGTCGAGCACCTACCTCGTCTACGGCACCGCGTCGACGGAGGAGATCCGCGAGGTCGTCGACGCCATCGCCCCGCAGATCGGCAAGGAGGAGTCACGATGAGCCACGACCTGAACGACCGGGACGCACCGCAGTCCATCCCCGTCCCCCGGGAGTCCCGACCGCCCGCCTGGGTGTGGAAGGAGATGCTGCGGGGCAACCAGCGCTTCGTCGCCGGCGAGCCCCGCCACCCGCGCCAGGACGTCGAGCGTCGCGCCGAGATCGCCGCCGAGCAGAAGCCGCTCGCCGCCCTGTTCGGCTGCAGCGACTCGCGCCTGGCCGCCGAGATCATCTTCGACCTGGGCCTCGGCGACCTCTTCGTCGTCCGCAACGCGGGTCAGGTCATCGCCGACTCGATCATCGGCTCGCTCGAGTACGGCGTGGCCGTCCTCGGGGTCAAGCTGATCCTCGTGCTCGGCCACGACGAGTGCGGCGCCGTGAAGGCGGCGATCCAGTCGCAGGCCCCCGGCGCGGAGCGCCTCCCGCCGCACATCGAGCACCTCATCGAGCCGATCATCCCCGCGGTGCGCCGCATCGTCGGCCCCCAGCCCGACGGCCGCGTCCTCGTCGACCCGTCGGCGACCGACGCCCTCGCCGTCGGGAGGGAGCACCTGCGCGACACCGTCGCCGAGCTGCTCCAGCGCTCCCCGCTCATCGCCGACGCCGTCGCCTCGGGCGAGCTGGCCGTCGTGGGGGCGAACTACCGCCTCTCGGACGGCACCGTGGGCTCCGACGTCGTCCTCGGCATCGACCCGCCGCAGCTGAGCCCGTACCTCTCCGAGCAGGAGCGGATGCTGACGCCGCTCCAGGCCGTCGAGCCCGACGGTTCACCGCTCCTCTAGCCGGCCGGCGCGACACACGTCAGCCGGCACTCCAGACGACGCCGACAACCCGCACGGCGCCGACGACACAGAAGACAAGGACGAACACAGCGTGGTGGATCACTCCCCGACCGATTCCGGCGATTACCGCATCGAGCACGACACGATGGGCGAGGTGCGCGTCCCCCGCGATGCGCTCTACGCCGCGCAGACGCAGCGCGCGGTCGAGAACTTCCCGATCTCGGGGGCGGGCCTCGAGTCCGCGCAGATCGCCGCCCTCGCGCGGATCAAGAAGGCCGCAGCACTCGTGAACGCCGAGCTGGGCGTCCTCGACGCCGATATCGCCCGCTCCATCGCGGACGCGGCCGACCTCGTCGTCGGCGGCGGCTACGACGAGCACTTCCCGATCGACGTCTACCAGACCGGATCCGGCACCTCGTCGAACATGAACATGAACGAGGTGCTCAGCACTCTCGCGACGACCGCGCTCGGCCGCACCGTGCACCCCAACGACCACGTCAACGCCTCGCAGTCCTCGAACGACGTCTTCCCGACCTCGGTGCACGTCGCCGTGACTGGCGCGCTGATCGAGAGCCTCATCCCCTCGCTCGAGCACCTCGCCGAGGCCCTCGAGGTCAAGGCTCAGCTGTGGTCCGAGGTCGTCAAGTCGGGGCGGACCCACCTGATGGACGCGACGCCCGTGACCCTCGGCCAGGAGTTCGGCGGCTACGCGATGCAGATCCGGCTCGGCATCGAGCGCGTCCGCTCGGCGCTGCCCCGCGTCGCGGAGGTCCCGCTCGGCGGCACGGCGGTCGGAACGGGCATCAACACCCCGGCCGGCTTCCCGCAGAAGGTCATCGCCCGCCTCGCCGACGAGACCGGGCTGCCCGTCACCGAGGCGCGCGACCACTTCGAGGCGCAGGGCGCACGCGACTCCCTCGTCGAGGCCTCGGGCGCGCTGCGCGTCCTCGCCGTCAGCCTCACCAAGATCAACAACGACATCCGCTGGATGGGCTCCGGCCCCAACACCGGGCTCGGCGAGCTGCACATCCCCGACCTCCAGCCCGGCTCGTCGATCATGCCCGGCAAGGTCAACCCGGTCATCCCGGAGGCGGTCCTCATGGTGTGCGCCCGCGTCATCGGCAACGACGCCACCATCGCCTGGGCCGGCGCCTCGGGCGCCTTCGAGCTCAACGTCGCGATCCCGGTCATGGGCACCGCCCTGCTCGAGTCGATCCGCCTCCTGTCGAGCTCGGCGACCCTCCTCGCCGACAAGACCGTCGACGGCCTGACGGCGAACGTCGAGCGCGCCCGCGCCCTGGCCGAGTCCTCGCCGTCCATCGTCACGCCGCTCAACAAGGTGATCGGCTACGAGGCCGCCGCGAAGGTCGCCAAGAACTCGGTCGCGAAGGGCATCACCGTCCGCGAGTCGGTCGTCGACCTCGGCTTCGTCGAGCGCGGCGAGGTGACGGAGGAGCAGCTGGACGCGGCCCTCGACGTCATGTCGATGACCCGGCCGGGCTGAATCGTTTCGTGAGGTCTGCGCGAGCGCAGACCTCACCGCGGTCGGCAGAGCGGAGGGGGCGTTTCGCAGAGCGGGGTGCGAACGGCTACGGCGAAACGCTGGCACGCGTTTCGCCGGTTCGCCTCCGCGGTGGTCGGCTGGTCCGGGTACGGGCTGCTCGGTCGAGGTGATCCGGGCGCGCACGGCGGACTCGGTGGATCCCCTTGCCTGGGCATGCTGACCGAGCCCGCAGAACGGGCCTATCGAGCGGCGAAGCCGCTTCTCCTGCCGACGGCGGCGAATCGGCGCGCGGCGTCCTCCCCATGCTGGTCGAGTAGCCCCGCAGGGGCGTATCGAGACCCACCGGCGTCAGCAGACCAGCCTTCCGATCCGGCCTTCTGACGCTGGTGGATCTCGATACGCCCGCTCCGCGGGCTACTCGATCAGCGAGGAAGGAGCCCGCCACACGAGCTGCTTGATCAGCGAGGAAGGAGCCCGCCATACGAGCTGCTTGATCAGCGAGGAGGGGGTCCGCTGTACGGGTCGCTCGATCAGCGAGGAGGGGGTCCGCTGTACGGGTCGCTCGATCAGCGGGGAAGGGGGCCCGCTCCGTGGGCTGCTGACCAGCGAGGAGGGGGCGCGCTCCGCGGCCCACTCGAGCGGCAGCGAAGGGAGAAGACCCGCCAGCGTCGGAAGTCGGGGGCAGCGGTCCGCCGACGATCACGGACGGCGGGACCACGCGGGCGCGCGCTCGGGGCGCGGGCCGACTCCGACGAGGAGGGCGGGCACGACCGCGAGGGCCGGGAGGGTGCGCAGGAGCGCGACGACGGACGGCGGCGGGCCCGACAGGCGGCCGCTCAGCGCCGGCAGGATCAGGCGGGCGTGCAGGAGCCTCTGCAGGGTCTGGACGAGTACGGCGGGGAGTCCGCGACGGCGCTGGACGCGCGCGAGCAGCGTGTCGCCTCCGCTCCCGAAGACGCCCCTGCGGAGGGGGCCGGCCAGAAGCCGGGCCGTCGCGACGGCGTCCTGGACGGCGAGGTTGATGCCGACTCCGCCGACGGGAGACATGGCGTGCGCGGCGTCGCCGATGCAGAGCACGCCCGGCGCGTGCCAGCGGCGGAGGCGGTCGAGGCGGACGTCGAGGTGCTTCACCTCGTCCATCGACGCGATCGCGTCGACGTCGTCGGCCACCTCGGGCAGGAGTGCCGCCGCCTCCGCCCGGAAGGCCTCGATCCCACGGGCGCGCACCTCGGCATCGGTGCCCTTCCGCCCCAGGCGCGCAACCTGGAGGTAGCCGCGACGCGGGATGGCGATCGCCACCCGGCCCGCCCCGATCCGCGGCAGCAGCGACTCCCCCACCGCGCGCCCGGTCGGGATCCGATACCACCAGACGTCGAAGCCGACGGCGACCTCCCGCGCCTCGAGGCCGACCGAGCGGCGCACCGCCGACCATCGCCCGTCGCAGGCGACGGTGAGGTCGGCGAGGAGTCGCCCCGACCCCGACGGCGCCGTGAACCGGACTCCGACGACGCGGTCGCCGTCGCGGACGACCTCCGTCACCTCGTGCTCGGTGAGGAGGGTGAACGACGGTTCGGCCGCTGCCGCCTCGGCGAGCAGATCCAGCAGGTCCCACTGCGGCACCATCGCGATGTACGCATGCCGCACCGGCAGCCGCGAGAAGTCGGCCAGGACCGCGGGGGCACCGTTCGCCGTCGGGACGCTCACGCGCCGGATCCTCGACTGCGGCAGCGCGTCGAAGCGGGCCAGGAGCCCGAGGTCGTCGAGGAGCCCGAGCGTCGTCGGGTGCACCGTGTCGCCGCGGAAGTCGCGCAGGAAGTCCGCGTGCTTCTCTAGCACCGTCACCTCGACGCCGGCGCGCGCGAGCAGCAGGCCGAGCACGAGCCCCGCCGGCCCGGCTCCCACGATCACGCAGGTCGTCCGCGCGTCCCGATCCATCGGAGCCTCCCCCCGCGGCGAGTACCGCCGCGTCCGGTCTACCACCGCGCCGACGGAGAGACCAGGCCCGCTCAGCCGGCCGCGACGACGATCCAGAAGCCGGCGAGCAGGAAGGGTCCGAACGCGACCCGTGAGCGGTCGCCGGCGAGCAGCTGCGGCAGTGTCCAGACGCCGGCGAGGAGGAAGGCCGCTCCGACTCCCGCGGCCGCACGACCGGATCCGAGCGCCGCGAGCGGGAACGCCAGCCCTGCTCCGAGCTTCACGTCGCCCATCCCGAGCCCGCCGGCGAGGTGGAGCGCACCGAGGACCAGCGCGACCTCGGCGACCGTCGGCACCTCTTCCGGCGCCTGCACGGCGCCTGCAGCGAGGATCGGCACGGTGAGCACGTTCGGCAGAAGGTGCCGGCGCACGTCCGCGAGCACGAGCGGCACCGAGACCGCCGCGATCACGAGCCCCGCGACACCCGCTCCCCCGGCAACGGCGACCACCCCCAGCGTCAGAGCTCCGAGCACGACGGCGACCCCATCGAGTACGGGGCCCTGGCGCATCCGCCGACCGTAGACCGAACGGCGCCCGCCCTGCAGAAGTTCTCCACAGCCCGGCCGTCCACTGGAGTGGGCCCCTTCGAAGGACCTCTCGCGGAGTCAGTCCCGGGCCGTGACCGGGCCGAGCCAGGCGTTCGCGAACGTCGAGTGCGCCGACTCGTCGTCGGAGGGGTGGAAGAGCCCTGCCAGCACGTCGCGGTAGAGCCGGGACAGCTCCGAGTGCCGCGAGTAGGCGGAGCCCCCCGACGCACGCACGGCGCTCTCGACGATGCGCAGCGCCGCCTCCGTGGTGCGGATCTTGACCCCGACCAGCGAGGGGAACCAGCGCGCGCCCCGGTCGATCAGCGCGTCGACATCGGCGGCGGCCGAGTGCAGAGGAGCCTCCAGGCCGTCGAGCAGGATGGCCGCGTCGGCGATCCGCCAGCGGATGTCGGGGTCGTCGGCCAGCGAGCGGCCGCCCGCCTTGAGCGAGGTGCGGCGCCGAGCCGCCTCGACGGCGAGGGTCAGCGCCCGCTGCGCGATCCCGAGGTAGACGGAGGCGATCAGCAGCTCGAAGTTCGCGAAGATCGCGAAGACCAGCGGGTCGGCGGAGGGGCCGACGGGCAGCGAGCGGAACATCCGCTCGGCCGGCACCTCGACGCCGTCGAGCACCGTGGTCCTGCTCTGCGTCGCGCGCATGCCGAGCGTGTCCCAGTCGTCGCGGACGCTGAGGCCCGCCACGGGCGACTCCGGCGATTCGCGGTCGATGAAGCCGTGCACGAGGCGGGGCTCGGGACCGCTGTCGTCGCGGCCGAACACTCCGAGCCGCGTCCAGGCCGGTGAGAGCGAGGTGAAGACCTTGGTGCCGGTGAAGCGGTGGCCGCCGTCCGGCAGCGGCTCGGCCCGCGTGAGCGAGTCGAAGAGGACGAGGTCGTTGCCGGCCTCGCTGTTGCCGAAGGCGAAGACGTGACCGGCGGCCGCGTCGCGCAGCACGTGCGTCAGGGAGTCGTCGCCGCGCTCGCGGAGGACGCGCGCGACGCCCGTCCAGACGAGGTGCATGTTGATCGCGAGCGCGGTGGCCGGAGCGGCGGTCGCCAGGCGCGTCTGCTCGGCCGCGACCTGCTCCAGGCCGAGGCCCGGGCCGCCGAGATCCTCGGGGACGAAGAGCGCCAGGTAGCCGATCGACCGCAGCTCGTCGAGGTCCTCGGCGAAGAAGGCGTTGCGCTCGTCGTAGTCGGCGGCGCGGAGACGGAAGCGCTCGAGGAGCGCGTCATCGAGGATGCTCACCTCCCCACGGTACGCCGCCCGCCCCGGCGCCACCTCCGGCTCGCACGAACATCTCCGGCTCGCAGAAACGCGTCCGGCGCGCAGGAATCGGGAGATTCCGCGAGCCGAACGCGTTCTGACGAGCCGGAGGTGCCCCGGCCGGCGCTCAGGCCAGCTCGTTCGACTCCAGCATCTCGGTGACGAGGGCCGCGATCGCCGACCGCTCCGATCGCGTGAGAGTGACGTGCGCGAAGAGCGGGTGCCCCTTCAGCGTCTCGATCACGGAGGCGACGCCGTCGTGCCGCCCGACCCGCAGGTTGTCGCGCTGCGCGACGTCGTGGGTGAGCACCACGCGCGAGTTCTGGCCGACGCGCGAGAGCACCGTGAGCAGGACGTTCCGCTCGAGCGACTGCGCCTCGTCGACGATCACGAACGCGTCGTGCAGGGACCGACCGCGGATGTGGGTCAGCGGCAGGACCTCGAGCATCCCGCGCTCGATCACCTCGTCGAGCACGTTCTGCGAGACGAGGGCGCCGAGGGTGTCGAAGACAGCCTGGGCCCACGGGTTCATCTTCTCGGCGGCGTCACCCGGGAGGAAGCCGAGATCCTGACCGCCGACCGCGTAGAGCGGGCGGAACACCATGATCTTCTTGTGCTGCCGCTTCTCGAGCACCGCCTCGAGTCCGGCGCACAGGGCGAGGGCCGACTTGCCGGTGCCGGCCCGGCCGCCGAGCGAGACGATGCCCACCTCCTGGTCGAGGAGCAGGTCGATGGCGAGCCGCTGCTCCGCCGAGCGCCCGTGCAGCCCGAAGACGTCGCGGTCACCCCGGACGAGCGTGATCTGGCGCTTGCCGGTGACCCTCGCGAGCGCGGAGCCGCGGTCGGAGTGCACGACGAGCCCGGTGTTCACGGGGATCTCGGCGACCACGTCGGTGAAGAGGCGCTCGCGGTCGTAGAACTCGCTCATCGCGTCGCCGGCCAGCGTGATGTCGTCCATCCCCGTCCAGCCCGACTCGGGGGCCAGCTCGGCCAGATACTCCTCGGCGGCGATGCCGATGGAGGCGGCCTTCACTCGCATCGGCATGTCCTTGGACACGACCGTCACGAGAGCGCCCTCGGTCTGCAGGTTCATCGCGACGGCCAGGATCCGGGCGTCGTTGTCGCCGAGCTGCAGACCGCTCGGCAGCACCGACATGTTCGAGTGGTTTAGCTCGACGCGGAGGGTGCCGCCGTTGCCGACGGCGATCGGGAAGTCGAGCCGCTCGTGCTGGATGCGCAGCTCGTCGAGATTGCGCAGCGCCTGCCGGGCGAAGTAGCCGATCTCGGGATCGTTGCGCTTGCCCTCGAGCTCGCTGATCACCACGACCGGCAGCACGACGGCGTGCTCCGCGAAGCGGAACATCGAGGAGGGATCCGACAGCAGCACCGACGTGTCGAGGACGTAGGTGCGTTGGAGCTGTCCGGTCGGATTCGCAGAGTCCCGCTGCGCTCGGCGGTGGACGCCGCCCTGCGCTGCGGTCTGCGGATCCATGCCCTGGGGAACTGTCACGTCGACTCTCCACACTCGGGGGCGCGGGCCCCCGACTCATGCTGCGAGCCGGCCCCATGGGTGCAACTGGTGCACCGCGCAGTTCCCTTCGGTGGTCTGCGCGATATCGAGCCGTACTTGTGTGGCCGTCTCGACCAGGCGCTGTACCTGATGACTCGAACCTAACCCCGCGAATGACAGGCGTGTGCTTTCTTGCGCTACGAACGTGTAACCAGTATGTGAACGGCCGTCGGCGGAACAGCCGTCAGTACTCGACGACGGTCGCCGCCGAGACGAGCGCGGAGCGGAGCACGGCCAGGGTCTCGTCGGTGGTGCTCGCGTGAGCGCTGAATCGCACGGTGCCGGGGCGGAGCCGCGCCGTGACTCCGTGGGCCGCGAGCGCCGCGGAGAGCGGGCCGAGCTCCTCCGGCGCCGGCTCGAGCACGACGATCCCCGCACGGCTCCGCTCGTCGCGAGAGCCGACGACGGCGAGGCCGAACTCGTCGGCGAGGTCGATGATCGCGCTCACCCGGTCGGCCACGCGAGCGGCGACGGCGGGCACGCCCACCGCCGCGATGTCCTCGAGCGCGGCCGCCAGGCGGGCCTGCGCGATCGGGTCGGGGTTCGTGATGCTGAAGGCTCCTGCGCCCGCCCGAGGAGCTCCCACCTCGTCCCACGGCTCCGGAGCGTCGGCGCCCGTCCATCCCGACAGCAGCGGAGCGAGGCGGGACAGGGCGCGATCGCCGAGGGCGAGGAAACCCGTCCCCCAGCCGGCCCGCACCCACTTCTGACCGCCCGAGACGACGACGTCGGCGAGCTCGTAGGGAGCGCCCACGACTCCGAAGCCCTGGATCGCATCGACGACGAGGAGGCGGTCGCCGATGACGTCGCGGATCCCCTCGAGATCGGCGACGTAGCCGGTGCGCGAGTCGACCAGGCTGAGGGCGACGGCGGCGATCTCGGGCGTGAGCTGCTCGCGGACGCCGGCGGGCGTCACGTGCCCCGCCGCGCCCTCGAGCCACACCGGCGACCTCTCTCCGCGCAGCGCTGCCGTGCGCACCGCGGCGAACGGGAGGCTCGGGAACTCCCCCGGCGACAGCAGGACCGCTCCCGGCACTCCGAGCAGGGCGTGCATCAGGCCGGTCGAGGTGTTCGGCTGGAAGACGATCCGATCGGCCGGGAAGCGCACGAGAGCGGCGACGGCCTCGCGCACCCGCGCGTCCTGCCGGAACAGCTCGTCGAGTGTCTCGGCGGCGGCTCGCGCGAGCAGCGCGGAGGCGGCGGCCTGCTCGGCCACAGCGGTCGACGAGATCGGCCCCACCCGCGCGAAGTCGAGGTACCCCGTCTCCTCGTCGAACGTCTCGAGGTAGGCGGCGAGTGCGGCGTCGTGCGCGGTCATGCCGGCCCTTCCGGTCGGGTGTCGGTCAGCTGCCGAAGCGGCGGTGGCGGCCGGCGTAGTCGCGCAGCGCCCGGAGGAAGTCGACCTCGCGGATGTCGGGGCCGAGCGCCTCCATGAAGTAGAACTCGCTGTGCGCGCTCTGCCAGAGCATGAAGTCCGAGAGGCGCTGCTCGCCGGAGGTGCGGATCACCAGATCCGGGTCGGGCTGCCCGCTGGTGTAGAGGTGCTCGCCGATCAGCTCGGGAGTGAGCAGGCCGGCGACGTCCTCGATCGAGGAGCCGAGCTTGCCGTGCTCGTCGAGGATGCTCCTGACCGCCTGGGCGATCTCGTGCCGCCCGCCGTAGCCGACGGCCAGGTTCACGTGCAGGCCGGTGTGGTCGGCGGTCCGCTCCTCCGCGCTGTCGAGCGCCGTCACGAGCGACTCCGGCAGTCCGTCGTCCGAGCCCACGTGCTGCACGCGCCAGTCGGGCTGCTGCGACACCTCCTCGGCGAGGTCGGCGATGATCGCGATCAGCTCGGTGAGCTCGGAGGTCTCGCGACCGACGAGGTTGTCCTGCGAGAGCAGGTAGAGCGTGACGTGGCGGATGCCGAGCTCGTCGCACCACTGCAGGAACTCGTGCACCTTCGCGGCGCCCGCCCGGTGCCCGTGCGCGGCCGTCTCGAGCGCGCGCTGACGCGCCCAGCGGCGGTTGCCGTCGATGATCATGGCGACGTGGTTCGGCAGCGTCCCGGGAGCGAAGCTCGACCGCAGGCGCTTCTTGTAGACGCCGTAGAGGAGGTCCCTCCCCACAGGCAGTCTCGACTTCGGCACAGGGACACGGTAGTCGATGGTCCACGGCAGTCGGCACGCGGGGCTCGCCTGTGCGGGGCCGGGAGCCGCCCGGGAGCGCGTCGTATCCTGTCGCGTATGACCTCGACGCCCGCCTCCCCCGACCCGGCCGAGGCGTCGTCAGCACGCGCCGCCGATCTCGCGGTCGCGCAGGACGACGCGAACGGACCCGACCTGCCGAACCTGCCGCTCGTCGAGGACGAGATCGAGCACGGCAGCGCCGCCGAGGCGAAGCCGACCTGGCGCGGCTGGATCCACGCGGGCCTCTTCCCGCTCGCGATCGTGGCGGGAGTGGTGCTGATCGGCGTGGCCGACGGCGCGACGGCCAAGTGGGCGGCGGCTGTCTTCACGACGACGTCGCTGCTGCTGTTCGGCAACTCCGCGCTCTACCACCGATTCGACTGGGCGCCGCGGACGAAGGTGATCCTGAAGCGGATCGACCACGCCAACATCTTCCTGCTCATCGCCGGCACCTACACGCCGCTCGCGGCGCTCGCGCTGCCCCCGTCGCAGGGCTGGCTGCTGCTGGCGCTCGTCTGGGCGGGGGCGCTCGTGGGCATCGGCTTCCGCGTCTTCTGGATCTCGGCGCCGCGCTGGCTCTACGTGCCGCTCTACCTGCTGCTCGGCTGGGCCGCCGTGATGTACCTCGGCCCGCTCTTCGAGGCGAGCGCGGCGATGATGGTCCTCGTCCTGGTGGGCGGGCTCTGCTACACCGTCGGCGCGGTCGTGTACGGCTTCAAGCGGCCGAACCCGATCCCCGGGGTCTTCGGGTTCCACGAGATCTTCCACGCGCTCACCGCGGTGGCGTTCCTCTGCCACTGGACCGCGGCGCTGCTCGTGTGCCTCGACCCCGCCTACAACGCCGGCTGAGCGCGACGCCGGCTGAGCGCTACGCCGGCCGATCGTCAGCGCTCGGAGGCGTCGCGCTCCTGCTCCTCGGCGTCGAGCCGCTCCGCCACCTGGGCGCGGTAGGTGGTGCGGCGCACGCGGCGCACCATGTCGAGGGCGAGCAGGACGACGGCTCCGGCGATCACGAACATCGTGAGGAAGCCGAAGAGGCCCGGGGTGACCGTGTCCTCGTTGAACTCGGGGCCGGGGGTCGGCATCGGAGTGGCCTCCGCAGCCCGGAGGAGTGCGGAGGCGACGGTGTCGAACCCGGAGGAGAGGGCGGCGGCGATCATGCGGTCACCTCGGCGTCGGCGCGGAGGTCGACTCCGGCGAAGAGATCGGTCTCTGGGGTCGGCGCCTCGACGCGGCTCTCGATGAGCTGGAAGTCGTCGGTCGGCCAGGCGGCGTCGATCGCCTCGTGCGGGAGGAAGAAGAAGGCGTTGTCGGGAGCGACCTGGCTCGCGTGGGCGCGGAGGGCGGCGTCGCGACGGTCGTGGTAGCCGGAGATCACGATCTGCGTGGTCGCGAGGTAGGGCGTCTCGTCGCCCCAGCGCTTCATCTCTTCGAACGTCGCGAGCCGCGGGTCCTCCGGGTCGAGGGAGCGCAGGTGCTCGGCGATCGCGTGCAGCTTCTGGCTGCTGAACACGCGGTCGTAGTAGAGCTTCGAGACGGACCACGGCGCGCCGAGGTCCGGGTACTCCTCCGCCAGCCCGGCGGCGCGGAACGCCTCGACGGCGACCTGGTGCGCGCGGATGTGGTCGGGGTGCGGGTAGCCGCCGTTCTCGTCGTAGCTGATGATCACGTGCGGGCGGAAGCGGCGGACGAGGCGCACGAGCGGCGCAGCGGCGATCCGCAGCGGCAGGCCGGCGAACGAGGAGGCGCTGACGGCGCCGTCCTCCGGCATCCCCGAGTCGACGAAGCCGAGCCAGGTGTGCTCGACGCCGAGCGCCTCCTGAGCGGCGGCCATCTCGGAGCGGCGGAGGCCGCCGATGTCGCGCTCGGCGTGGGCGCGGGCGGCGAGGGCCTCGTTGAGGATCGACCCCTCCTCGCCTCCCGTGCACGAGACGACCATGACCTCGGCGCCGCGATCGGCGTAGGCGGCCAGCGTCGCCGCGCCCTTGCTCGACTCGTCGTCGGGATGGGCGTGCACGGCGAGGAGGCGCGGAGCCTCCCGCACCTCCGAATCGACGGAGACCTCGACGGCCTGGGACACGATCGCTCGATTCCTCGGGGTTTAATGGGGGCGGCGCGGCGGCTCGACCGGAGCCCGCGCCATCCGTCCAGAGTAGACGCAACACCCGGGGAGTTCCGTGGCCGCCCGCACGTCCGAGACCGCCGAGCCGAGCGACGCCGTGTCGCTCGACCCGGACGAGGTCCGCGCGGCGGGTCCGCTCGCCTCCCGCTACGGCCGGAACGGCCGCACGAGGCGCGGCAATCGCTGGCTCTTCGGCGGCGTCGCCCTGGCCTTCGTCGCCGTCTTCGCCGCCTGGGTGACCTGGGCGGGGCTCGACGGGGCACGCGGCGGCGTCGACGCGCAGGACACGGCCCACACCGTCGTCGACGACCGGACCGTCGAGGTGTCGTTCGATCTGACCGCGCCCACGGGCACCGCGGTCGCCTGCGCGGTGCAGGCGCTGAACGAGCAGTCGGCCGTGGTCGGCTGGCTCGTCGTCGAGTACCCCGCCTCGACGGAGCGGTTCCGCTCGTTCACCGAGACCGTGCGGACCACCGAGCTGGCCACGACAGGTTTGATCTCGTCCTGCTGGCTCCCGTAGGGTTGCCGGGTGCCCTGACGGACTCGTCGGGGCCTTGTCTTTTCCACCGCCGCCGGACCTCGGCCGACACGGCCGCCGGGCGCCTATGCGCTCTAACGGCCACGTCCGGCCCCGCGACAGCGGCCGTCACGTGAGGAGCCCACCGTGGCAGACCAGCCCGAGGTCACCTGGATGACCCAGGAGTCGTTCGACCGCCTCCAGGCGGAGCTCGCCGAGCTGTCCACCGCCGGACGCGAGGAGATCGCGAAGCGGATCGAGATCGCCCGCGAGGAGGGCGACCTGAAGGAGAACGGCGGCTACCACGCCGCCAAGGAGGAGCAGGGCAAGATGGAGGCGCGGATCCGCCAGCTCACCGCGCTGATCCGCTACGCCGAGATCGGCACGCCGCCCGAGAGCCACGGAGTCGTGGAGGCGGGCACCATCATCACCGCCGAGATCGCGGGCGACGAGTCGCGGTTCCTCCTCGGCAACCGCGAGATGGCCGGCGAGAGCGACCTCGACGTCTACAGCCCCCAGAGCCCGCTCGGCGCGGCGATCATGGACCTGAAGGTCGGCGACTCGACGAGCTTCACCGCCCCCACCGGCCGCGAGATCACGGTGAAGGTCGTCAACGTCGAGACCTGGAACGGCCACTGACCCGCTGATCCCGTCCTGGTGGTCCGTCCGCGGCGTTGTCGTCGGGCGCGATACCGCCGGTACCGCCTCCTCCTCCGCCTTGCGGACGGACCACCAGGCCGCGATCAGGGTCCGAACGAGCACCTCCCGCGGCGTTGTCATCGGGCGCGATACCGCCGGTATCGCCTCCTCCTCCGCCTTGCGGACGGACCACCAGGCCGCGATCAGCGATCGAACGAGGCGCGAGAAGCGAAGTCGAGTCGCCGGCCTGCTGGTCGAGTAGCCCCGCAGGGGCGTATCGAGACCGACCAGCGTCAGCAGATCGGCCTTCTGATCCGGACTTCTGACGCTGGTGGATCTCGATACGCCCGCTGCGCGGGCTACTCGATCAGCGAGGCAGCAGGCAGCAGCATCCCTCCTACGGGATGGCGGCCGCGGCCGGCGGATCAGGCGTTGGAGAGGCGCGGGTGGTAACCGGCGTCGGTCAGCACCTGGAGGACGCGGTCGGCGTGCTCGGGGCCGCGGGTCTCGACGCTGATCTCGAGCTCGACCTCGCTGATCTGCAGGCCGCGGCCGTGGCGGGTGTGCAGCACCTCGACGACGTTCGCGTTCGCCTCCGAGATCAGCTCGGCGATGCGCGCGAGCTGTCCCGGCCGGTCGGGCAGGCCGATGCTCATCTTGAGGTAGCGCTCGGAGGCGGCGAGGCCGCGGCTGATCACACGCTCCATCATCAGCGGGTCGATGTTGCCGCCCGAGAGGATCACGGCCGTCCGCCCCGCGTTGCGGACCTTGCCGGTGAGGATCGCGGCGATGCCGACGGCGCCCGCCGGCTCCACGACGAGCTTCGCGCGCTCGAGCAGCACGAGCAGCGCCCGGGCGATGTCGTCGTCCTCGACCGTCACCACCTCGTCGACGAGCTCGCGGATGATCTCGAAGTTCAGCAGTCCGGGCTTGGCCACGGCGATGCCGTCGGCGATCGTCGGAGTGATCGTGATGGCGGTGGGCTCGCCGCTCGCGAGCGACAGCGGGTACGGCGCGGCGTTGGCGGCCTGGACCCCGATGACGCGCAGGGTGCGCCCCTCCTGGGCGGCCTTCTGCTTCGCCGCCGAGGCGACTCCGGCGATGAGGCCGCCTCCGCCGATGGGGACGATGATCGTCTCGACGCCCTCGGCCTGCTCGAGGATCTCGAGGCCGAGGGTGCCCTGGCCGGTGATCACGTCGGGGTGGTCGTACGGCGGCACGAAGACGGCTCCGGTGCGCTCGGCGAACTCGGCCGCGGCCGCGAGTGCCTCGTTGAAGATGTGGCCGCTCAGCACGACCTCGGCGCCGTAGTCGCGGGTCGCCGAGAGCTTGGGCAGCGCGACTCCGATCGGCATGAAGATCGTCGCCTCGATGCCGAGCTCGCGCGCGGCGAAGGCGACGCCCTGCGCGTGGTTGCCGGCGGAGGCGGCGACGACTCCGCGGGCACGTTCCTCCGGGGACAGGCGCGAGAGGCGGAAGACCGCCCCGCGGATCTTGTAGGACCCCGTCCGCTGGAGGTTCTCGCACTTGAGGAACACGGGCGAGCCCAGCACCTCGGCGAGGAAGTTGCTCGTCTCCATCGGGGTGGAGGCGATCACGGGGGCGATGACGGTTCGGGCCGCCTCGAACTCGTGGAGGGTGGGACCGACGACGCGGCTAGTCTGCATGCTCTGCGGCTGCTCTCTGAGGGGTTTGCTGCGAGCGCCAGGCACCGCTCGCGACGTACTTGACCATGACGTTGAGGGTCGCGACGAAGGGCACCGCGAAGAAGGCGCCCGCGATGCCGGCGACGATCGATCCTCCGGCGACGGCGAGCACCACGGCCAGCGGGTGCACCTTGACCGCCGAGCCCATGATGAGCGGTTGGAGGATGTGGCCCTCGAGCTGCTGCACGCCGAGGACGACGAGCAGCAGGATGAGCGCGACGACCGGCCCGTTGTAGACCAGGGCGATGAAGACGGCGAGGGCGCCCGTCACGACGGCGCCGATGACCGGCACGAACGAGCCGAGGAACACCAGGACGCCGATCGGGATCGCCAGCGGGACTCCGAGGAGGAACGAGCCGAGGCCGATGCCGACGGCGTCGACGAACGCGACCAGGATCTGGACCTTCACGAAGTTCGTGAGGGTGATCCACCCCGCGCGGCCGGCACCGTCGACCGCGGGACGGGCCCGACGAGGGAAGAGCCGGACGACCCAGCTCCAGATGTTGGGCCCGTCGATCAGGATGAAGAGCGTCGAGAAGAGGGTCAGCAGCACGCCCGCGAGGAGGTGGCCGACGGTCGCGCCGACGCTGACGACTCCGCTGACGAGCATCCCCGAGTCCTGCTGCAGCGCGTCGAGCGCCTGCTGCGCGTACTGGTTGATGTCGCCCTCGGTCAGGTGCAGCGGGCCGTCGAGCAGCCACGCCTTGAAGTCGTCGTACGACTGCACGGTCTGCCGGCTGAGGTCGTCGAAGCCCGAGTAGACCTGGGTGACGACGAGGAAGAGCAGGCCGCCGACGACGACCAGGAGGCCGATCTCGGACACCGCGATCGCCGCCCATTTGGGCCAGTGGTGCCGCTGCAGGAACGAGGAGAAGGGCACGAGCAGTGCCGCGATCACGACCGCGAGGAGCAGGGGGATGACGATGATGCGCAGCTCGATCACGAGCAGCGCGAGGACGGCGAGCGCGGCGACCACGACGAGCAGGCGCCAGGCCCAGGCTCCCGCGATGCGCATGCCGTCGGTCACGAACCCGGCATCGGCATCGGCCGGGCTGCTCCGGACGACGCGCGGAGCGCTGTCGACGGCGCGCGAGCCGGAGGTGCGGCGGGACCTGCCGATTCTCATCTGCTCAGACTAATCCCCGGTGCATTCCGCGTGAGGAATCGGCGCCGGTCACGATACGGCGCGGACGGCGACGGGGCGCAGCGCCAGCACGAGCCCGACCCGCTCCCCCGGCTCGAGCCGCTGGCCGGCCGAGTGCTGGACGACGAGCTCCTCCCCCTGCTCGGTGCGCACCGTCGAGCGGCGGACCGGGCCGAGGAAGCTGGAGGAGACGACCACCGCCGGCAGCGCTCCGGGTGTCGCCTCGGGCACGATGTCGATGTCCTCCGGACGGAGGAAGGCCGACACCGCTCCGTCGGCGACGCTCGGGTCGACCAGCGGCACGCGGGAGCCCAGGACGGCCACGGCTCCGCCCGACACCGAGCCCGCGACGGAGTTGGAGAGCCCGACGAAGTGCGCGACGAACGACGTCGACGGGCGCGCGTAGAGGTCCTCCGGGGCGCCGAGCTGCTCGATGCGGCCGGCGTTCATCACGGCGACGCGATCGGCGACCGCGAGGGCCTCCTCCTGATCGTGCGTGACGAAGAAGGTGGTGATGCCGATCTCGGTCTGGATGCGGCGGATCTCGTCGCGCAGCTGCACCCGCACCTTGGCGTCGAGCGCCGACAGCGGCTCGTCGAGCAGGAGCACCCGCGGCCGCGTCACGAGCGCGCGGGCGAGCGCGACGCGCTGCTGCTGACCGCCCGAGAGCTGATGCGCGTAGCGGTCGCCGAGCGCGCCGAGCCCGACCAGGTCGAGCGACTCCTGGGCGAGGACGCGGCGCTCGCGCGCGGCGACTCCGCGGGTGCGCAGGCCGAACTCGACGTTCTCGCGGGCCCGGAGGTGCGGGAAGAGCGAGTACGACTGGAAGACCATGCCCATGTCGCGGCGGGCGACCGGCACGTCGGCGACATCGTCCTCGTCGACCAGGATGCGGCCGGAGTCGATCCGCTCGAGCCCGCTCAGCGCCCGCAGCGCCGTGGTCTTGCCGCAGCCGGACGGGCCGAGGAGGGCGATGAACTCGCCCGGCGCCACGTCGAACGAGACCCCGTCGAGGGCGCGGGCGGTGCCGTAGTGCCGGGCGACGTCGACGAAGCGCACGCGCGCTCCCGGGGCGGAGGTGGTCACGAGGTGCCTTTCGACGGGGCGCGGTCGGCGAGCGGCAGGCCGATCCGCGCGAGGCGGCCGATCCCGAGCAGGAGCGCGAACGCGAAGAGGAGGGAGAGGAGCGAGAAGATCACGGCGACGTAGGCGTCCGACTTCGACACCTGCACGAGCCCGGTCTGGAGCGTCGTGCGGCTGAGCAGGGACGCGATCGTGTACTCGCCGAGCACCACCGCGACGGTGATGAGCGCGGCGGCGACCAGCCCGCGCCGCAGGTTCGGGAGCAGCACCCGGGTGAGCACGCCGAACCAGCCGGCGCCGAGGGAGCGGGCCGCCTCCGAGAGGGTGACCGCGTCGAGCCCGGCGAGATCCGCGGCGATCGCGCGGTACGCGTAGGGCAGCACGAGCACGCCGTAAGCCAGCGCGAGCGTCCACGGCGCCGAGCCGACGAGTCGGGTCACCACGGAGTAGACCGGGGCCAGCCCGACGACGAGCACGATCGCGGGGACGGTGAGCGGCAGCAGGCAGACCAGCTCGAGCACCCGGCGCAGGCGCGGCAGGCGGATCTCGACCAGCAGCATCGTCGGCACCAGCAGGACCAGCACGATCAGCGCGGTGACGACGGCGAGGATCAGCGAGTTGCCGATGCCCTGGAAGAGGGCGCGGTAGCCGCGCTCGTTCTCGGGGTCGAGGATCGCCGTCCAGTGCGAGAGGTCGTAGCCGCCGGCGCCGCGGAGGGTGAACTCGGCCATCGCGACCAGCGGCACCGCGAAGACGAGCCCGGTGACGACCAGGACCGCGCGGGACAGGAGCCGCCGGTTCATCGCTGCCACCGCCGCGCGCGGCGCTGGAGCAGCGCGTAGCCGGACATCAGCACGATCATCACGACGAGCATCCCGAGCGCGAGCGCCCCGGCGAGGTTCTCGCGGCCGAGGACGGTCTCGCTGACCAGCGCCGCGCGGATCTGCAGCGGCACGATCTGCGCTCCCTGGCTGATCAGAGCGGCGGCCGTCGCGAACGACGAGAACGCGTTGGCGAAGAGCAGCAGGACCGAGCCGAGGAAGGAGGGGGCGAGCACGGGCACCGCGACGCGCCACCAGTAGCTCAGCGCGCCTCCGCCGAGCACCGCGTTGGCCTCGGCCCACTCGGGCCGCAGCCCCTCGAGCGCGGGCAGGAAGGTGA
This sequence comes from Rathayibacter sp. VKM Ac-2803, assembly GCF_009807175.1. Classification (NCBI taxonomy): domain Bacteria; kingdom Bacillati; phylum Actinomycetota; class Actinomycetes; order Micrococcales; family Microbacteriaceae; genus Rathayibacter; species Rathayibacter sp. VKM Ac-2803. Next base: position 3,135,237 of record NZ_WUCD01000001.1, read on the forward strand.
GCACCATCAGCGGCACCTGGAAGTAGAGGTAGGGCAGCACGAGTCCGGGCATCTGGTAGAGCCAGACGCCGTCGGCGTAGAGGTCGACGCCGACGCCCGCGAGGAGGCTGGTGACCAGACCCTGCACGCCGATGGTCGCGATGAACGCGAAGGCGAGCATGACGCCTCCGAACTGCGCGAGCACGCTGGCCGCCGCGTCGACGACCGTGCGGAGGGGGCCCCGGGGGTCGGCGCCGAGGAGCGCCAGGCAGATGATCGCGCCGAGGATCGCGCCGACGACCGCCGTGAGGGCCGAGAGGCCGAGGGAGGCGCCGAACGCCGACAGCACGACCGGGTCGCCGAGCGCGGCGACGTTGGCGAGAGTCGGTCGGCCGTCGCCGTCCACGAAGCCGGTGCCGACCGCGAGCACGGTGGGCACCGCGAGGAACAGCAGGACGTAGACCGCGAACGGCGCGACTCCGAGAGTCTCGGGGAGGCCGCGCCGCCTCCGGGGCGCCGAGGCCCCGGAGACGGCGCGGACGGAGGCGGACGTCACTGGATCGCCGCGGCCCACTTCTCGGCCAGCAGCGCCGAGGCGGCCTCGGTCTGCTCGGACGTGAACTGGACGAGGTCGGCCGGAGCCGCACCGACGGCGTCGAGCGCGTCCTGGTCGACCGTGCCGGCGTCGACCATCGCCGCCAGGCGCACCGGGTACGCACCGGCCGCGAGGTAGAGGTTCTGCGCAGCGTCGGAGTAGAGGTACTCCTGCCAGAGGCGCGCGGCGGCCGGGTGCGGCGCGTCGGCGTTCACGGCCTGGTTGTAGTAGCTGCCGACGGCGGTGCCGGGGAGGACGGTGGTGGTCCACTCGCGGGTGCCCTCGTTCGTCTTCGCGGCGGCGAGGTTGTTGTAGCTCCAGTCGAAGACGACGGGGGTCTCGCCGGAGGCGATGGTCGCGTCGGTCGGGTCGAGCGGGAGGAAGTTGCCGGCGTCGTTGAGCTTCTCGAAGAAGTCGATGCCCGGCTGGATGTCGTCGGCCGAGCCGCCGGACTGGACGGCGGCGAGCTGGACCGCAGCCGCCGCGGCTCCCGCCTGGGTCGGGTCGCCGTTGATCGCGACGGAACCGCGGAAGTCGGCTCCGAGCAGGTCGTCGAGCGACGCGGGCTCGGGGACGGCCTCGGCGTCGTAGCCGATCGACATCAGGCCGGTGTAGTCGTTCACCCAGAGGCCGGTCTCCTCCTTGTTCTCGTCCGGGATGTCGTCCCAGGTCTCGACCTGGTACGGCGCGAACATGTCGGTGTTGGCGAGCGCGACGGCGGCACCGAGGTCGAAGACGTCGGGCGCGGTGTCCTGCCCGGCGAGGTTCTTCGCGGTGCTGATCTCCTCGGCCGACGAGACGTCGGGGTCGGCGGAGTTGACGGTGATCCCGTACTCGTCCTCGAAGCCCGAGATGAGCTCGCCGTAGTTGGCCCAGTTGTCGGGCAGGGCGATGACGTTCAGCTCGCCCTCGGCCTTCGCGGCCTCGACCAGAGCGTCGAGACCGCCGACGTCGGCGGCCGAGGTGGCGGTCGAGGCGTCGATGGACGACGCGTCGGAGGAGGCCCCGGCGTCGCCGGAGCAGGCGGTCAGGGTGAGGGCGAGTGCGGCGGTCGCGGCAGCGAGCGCGCCTGCGCGCGGGAAGCGCTGGATCTTCAAGAGTCCTCCAGGAGTCGGGTGGGCGGACCCGGCGGGTCGCCTCCGGAAACCTAGGAGCGCCTCGCGACGAGACGGGGATGCCCAGGTGAACCGGATGGGAACATCCGGCGGCGGGGCGGGATCCTCCGGAACGGCCGATGTCGGAGGCGTTCGCTAGCGTGGGGCACCATGACCGAGCAGCTCACTCCCGCGCTCGCGCGCCGCATCGCCCTGGCCGCGCAGGGCTTCGGCGCCGCGCGGCCGCCCCGGGTCGGCACACGGCAGATCCTCGGGGTGATCGACCGGATCCGGCCGCTGCAGCTCGACTCGGTCAACGTCTTCGAGCGGAGCCACTACCTCCCCGTCCTCGCCCGCCTCGGCGCCTACGATCGCGCGCAGCTCGACGCCGTCGCGTTCTCGCCGAAGGGCCACTACCTCGAGTACTGGGCGCACGAGGCCGCGCTGATCCGCCGGGCCGACGTCCCGCTCTACCGCTGGCGGATGGAGCACTACCGCCGCGTCGGGCTCCCCGAGCACGAGGGCTGGGCGGCCGAGAACCGCGCGACCCTCGACTGGCTGCGGGCGGCGCTCGCCGACGGGCCGCTGCGCGCCTCCGAGATCGAGCACGAGGCCAACGTCCGCACCGGCCCGTGGTGGGGCTGGTCCGACATGAAGCGCGGGCTCGAGGTGCTGTTCCGCTGGGGCGAGGTGGTGAGCGCAGGGCGCACGCGCTTCGAGCGCTCCTACGCGCTCGCCGAGCAGGCCCTCCCCCGCGAGGTCCTCGACGCCGAGGTCTCGACCGACGACGCGATCCGCGAGCTGGTGCGGCGCGCCGCCGTCGCGCACGGCATCGGCACCCTCGGCGATCTGGCCGACTACCACCGGCTCCTCAAGGCGCCGACCCTCGCGGCCGTGCGGGATCTCGTCGATGCGGGTGAGCTGGTGCCGGTCGAGGTCCGCGGCTGGGAGCGCTCGGGCCGGCCCGTGCCGCTCTGGCTGCACACCGCGGCCCGGCGCCCGCGCGCCCTCCGCGCCGACGCGCTCCTCTCCCCCTTCGATCCCGTGGTCTGGCACCGCCCGAGGGCCGAGCTCTTCTTCGGCTTCCACTACCGGATCGAGATCTACACGCCGGCCGCCCAGCGGGTGCACGGCTACTACGTGCTGCCGGTGCTGCTCGACGACGTGATCGCGGCGCGGATCGACCTCAAGAGCGACCGTCAGCAGAAGATGCTCCGCGTCCAGGCCGCCTGGCTCGAGCCCGGCGCTCCCGCCGACACCGCCGAGAGGCTCGCCGCTCTGCTCGTCGAGGCGGCTCGGTGGCAGGGACTCGACGCGGTCGACGTCGTCGGCCGCGGCACGCTCGCCCCGGCACTCTCGGCCGCACTGTCGCTCCACCACGCGGAGGTGGTCGAATGAGCGCGGCGACGCCGCAGCGTCAGGGGACGATCGCGCTCGCCCTCTCCGAGAAGTGCGTCGCCCTCCTCCTCGAGCGCGGAACCGTCAAGGGCGTCAGCTCGATCGATCTCGCCCATGCGGCCGGGATCTCGCTGCGCACCTTCCACCGCTACCTCGGCGGCAAGGAGGACTGCGTCCGTCCCGTCCTCTACGCGGCGATCGCGGCCATGGGACGCGCTCTGACAGCGCGTCCCGCCTCCGAGCCGCTGAACACCGCACTCGGCGCGGCCTTCGCCGCCGCGGCATCGGGCCGGCAGCTCGAGCGCACCCTCCGGCTCATCCCGCTGCTCACCGAGACCCCCGCGATGCGGGCGGTCTGGGCGCAGTCGCTGCACGACGGCGAGGCCGCCCTCACCCCGAGCATCGCCGAGCGGATGGGCCTCGGCCCCGCCTCGTTCCCGCGCGCCGCCGTGCTCGCCACCGTCGTGCTCGCCCTGGTCCGACGGGCGCTCGTCGACGCGGTCGCCACGGGCACCGATCCCGCGCCGGTGTTCGCGGAGTACCTCACGACGCTCGACGGCGGTCCGCTCGCGGCACCCACTCCGGTGCCGGGGCCGGACGAGGAGTACGACATCTAGAGGTCTCTAGAAGCGCGAGCCCATCTCGCTCAGGCGCGCCACGCGGTCGGCGATCGGCGGGTGCGTGGCGAACAGACGCGAGATCGCGCTCGGCTTGGCCGGGTCGGCGATCCAGAGGTGCGCCATCGAGGTGCTCTGTCGGCGCATCGGCCGGCCCGCCGACTCGAGCTTGAGCAGGGCGCTCGCCAGCGCGTCGGGGTGCCGCGTGGTGAGCGCGCTCGTCGCGTCGGCGAGGTACTCGCGCTGCCGCGAGATCGAGAGCTGGACGACGGTGGCGACGATCGGCGCGAGCACCAGCGAGACCAGGCCGACGACGAGCAGGATCGGGTTGCCGCCGCCCCCGCTCCCGTTGCGGTTGCCGCCGAAGAACGCGAAGCGGAGGAAGACGTCGGACAGGAAGCCGACGGCGACGACGAGGCCGAAGACGATCATCGAGACGCGGATGTCGTAGTTGCGGACGTGCCCGAGCTCGTGCGCCATGACACCCTCGAGCTCGGCGTCGTCCATGATCGCCAGGAGCCCCGTGGTCGCGGCGACGACCGCGTGCTCGGGATCGCGTCCCGTGGCGAACGCGTTGGGAGCCGGGTCATCGATCAGGTACACCTTCGGCATCGGGGTGCCGGTCGTGATCGAGAGGTTCTCGACGATGCGGTACAGCCGCGGCTCGTCCGCCTTCTCGATCGGGACGCCTCCGCTGATCGCGACGGCCTGGCTCGCGGCGAAGAAGTACTGGAACACCGCGTACGCGGCGGCCACGATCAGCACGACGACGACGATCGCGGTGCTGCGGTAGATCGCGGAGGCCAGCGCGCCGAGACCGCCGATGATCGCCAGGAAGAGCACGAGGATCAGGACGGTGTTGCGCTTGTTCCTCGCGATCGCGCTGTACACCGCGCGCCTCTAGAACTGGACGCGCGGGGGCTCCGAGATCGCGGCGAGATCGCCGACCTCGAAGAACTCGCGCTCCGAGAAGCCGAGCCGACGGGAGAAGAGCGTGTTGGGGAACACCTTCACCTTGGTGTTCATCTCGCGCACGCCGCCGTTGTAGAAGCGGCGCGCGGCCTGGATCTTGTCCTCGGTGTCGACCAGCTCGCCCTGCAGCTGGAGGAAGTTCTGGCTCGCCTGCAGCTGCGGGTAGGCCTCGGCCACCGCGAAGATCGAGCGCAGCGCCTTCTGCATGTGGTCCTCGGCGACGGACGCCTCGGCGGGGCCCTCGGCCGAGAGGGTCTCGGCGCGAGCACGGGTCACCGACTCGAATACCTGCCGTTCGTGCGCGGCGTAGCCCTTCACGGAGTCGATCACATTGGGGATCAGATCGGCCCGCCGCTTGAGCTGGACGGTGATGTCGCTCCAGGCCTCGTCCACGCGGACGTTGAGGGTCACGAGCGAGTTGTAGGTCGCCCAGAGGTAGACCCCGAGGACGACGACGAGGGCCACGACGATGATGAGCGGGACGAGCCATTCCATGCCGACAAGTGTAGGACTGGGCCCTCACGCCGCCCCGCCGGTTCGGCGCATTCGCAGTGTGGCGGATCGACCGGCGGCCTCGACCTCCGATGCCGGTGATCTCGATGCGCCCGCTGCGCGAGTCACTCGATCAGCGAGTGCGGGCGGCACTCGAACCCTGCTGGTCGAGTAGCCGCCGCAGGCGGCGTATCGAGCGGCGAAGCCGCGTTGCGTCTCGGTGGTGAGGGAACAACCTGCGTCCGTCGCCCCGCATGCTGGTCGAGTAGCCCCGCAGGGGCGTATCGAGACCCACCGGCTTCAGTGGATCGGACGCCTGACCGGGTCTTCTGACCGACGTGGATCTCGATACGCCCGCTGCGCGGGCTACTCGATCAGCGAGGGAGGGGCCACACGGGTGGGGTGACTTCTCCTGAGAGACCCACCTACTTGAGGGTCTTCTGCATCAGCACGGTGCTGAGCCAGCGCTCGAACTTGAAGCCGACGCGGCCCATCCGGCCGACCTCGACGAAGCCGTACCGCGCGTGCATGCCGAGCGACGCCTCCGCGCCCTTGTCGGCGATGACGGCCATGATCTGGCGGATGCCGACGGCCTTCGACCGCTCGAGCAGCTCCTCCATCAGCGCCTTGCCGAGTCCCTTGCCGGTCGACGCGGCGCGCAGGTAGATCGAGTTCTCGACCGTGAAGCGGTACGCGCGCTTCGACGACCACGGCGACACCATCGCGTAGCCGAGGATCTGACCCGAGGGCGAGACCGCGACGATGAACGGGAGCCCGAGCTTCTGGTTGCGGAGGAACTTCGACCGCCACTCCTTCAGCGTCGAGTCGTCCTCGTCGAAGGTGACGACCGTGTTGCGCACGTAGTGGTTGTAGATCTCGCGGATGTCGGGGAGATCGGGCTCCTGCGCCTCGCGGATCTCGAACGAGAAGTCCGGCTCGGGCGGCGGCGCCTTCCGCAGGTGCGGCGGCAGGACGCGGCGTTGCTCGTACTCTTCCTCAAGCATCTTCTGCTCCCCTCTCCGATGATCCGAGTCAGCGTAGCGGCGTGCGGGGCTCCCGCGCCGACACCGTCATCACTCGGCGATGCTCCAGTCGACCGGCTCCGCGCCCCGCTCGGCGAGCAGCGCGTTCGCCCGGCTGAAGGGCCGCGAGCCGAAGAAGCCCCGCGAGGCCGACAGCGGGCTCGGATGCGCGCTCTCGACGATGCCCGCGTCGCCGAGGAGCGGTCGCAGGTTCGCCGCGTCCCTGCCCCAGAGGATCGCCACGAGCGGCTGGTCGCGGGCCGCGAGCGTCCGGATGGCGTGCTCGGTCACCGCCTCCCAGCCCTTGCCGCGGTGCGAGGCCGGCGCCCCGGGAGCGACGGTCAGCACTCGGTTGAGCAGCATCACGCCGTTCCGGGTCCAGTCGCCGAGGTCGCCGTGCGAGGGAGTCGCGATGCCGAGGTCGTCGTGCAGCTCGCGGTAGATGTTCTGCAGGCTCCGGGGGACGGGGCGGACGTGCCGCTCGACCGCGAAGGACAGCCCGATCGGGTGGCCGGGCGTGGGGTACGGGTCCTGACCGACGACGAGCACCCGGACGTCGGCGAGCGGCGCCGCGAAGGCGCGCAGCACGTCCTTGCCCGCGGGGAGGTACTGCCGCCCCGCCGCCACCTCGCCACGCAGGAAGTCGCCCATCCGCGCGATGTCCGGGCCGACGGGCGCGAGCGCCTCGGCCCAGCCCCGATCGATCAGTCCCGCTCCGGCGAGCTCCTGCAGGTCCATCGGGTCAGTTCGCGGCGAGCGTCGCGACGACGACCCCGGCCGAGCCGCCGCTGACGCGCCAGACGGAGCCCGCGCCGCGCACCTGGAGCGCGCCGGTGCCGACCGTGAGCACGGTCGACTCGTCGATCGCGACTCCCCCGTCGACCAGTCCCGCCTCGACGGCGGCGACGAGGCGCCCGAGGGTGCCCCACTGCGCGGCGTGCACCTCGATCGAGACGTCGACGAGGCCGATGCCCTCGAGGACGGTCACCTCGTCGAGCTCCTCGGCGGCCTGCTCCGGAGCGACCGCGACACCGCCGACGCGGAACCCGCCGACGATCGCGCGGTCGGCCGCGATGGCGGCCCCCGCCGAGAACCCGGCGTAGGGCAGACCGGCGGAGACGAGGTCGCGCAGCGTGGCGAACGAGGGCTCGAGGGCGTCTCGGAACGCGGGCGTCAGACCTCCCCCGACGAAGACGCCGTCGATGCCGTCGAAGACCGCGGGGTCGATGCGACCGCCCTCGGGCTTGAGCACGGCGACCGGCTCGAGCGGCCCCACCGCGGCGAGCATCGTGGAGTAGTGGGCGTAGGCCTCGGACCCGAGACCGTCGTGCACGACCACGATCGCGATGCGCGGCCCCTCGATGCGGCCCGCGTCCACGGCGTGCGTCCTGGCCTCGGCGAGGAACGCGGAGTAGAGCTGCGCGTCGTGCTCGGCGCCGCCACCGCCGCCGATCAGGTGGACGCTCATTCGTCGTCCTCGGCGAGTGCTCCGGCGACCGGGGGCAGGGCCGACCAGGGGAAGACGATCCAGCGCGGAGTGCGGCGCCAGAAGAAGTCGGGCTCGAGGACCGTGCGCGGCTTGGTGTACAGCGTGACGGTCTGCACCTCGGCGCCCATCGCTCGGATCAGCTTCACCGAGAGCGCGAGGGTGTGCCCGGAGTCGGACACGTCGTCGACGAGCAGGATGCGCTTCCCGCGCACCGACGCCTCGTCGAGCAGGGGCGGGAGCACGACGGGCTCGGCCAGCCGCGCCTCGACACCGGTGTAGAACTCGACGTTCAGCGCGCCGCAGCTCTTGATCCCGAGGGCGTAGGCGATCGCGCCTGCGAGGAGGAGACCGCCGCGGGCGATCGCGACGACGAGCTCGGGCCGGTAGCCGGAGGCGACCACGTCGTCGGCGAGGTGGCGAGCGGCGTCGCCGAACTCGAGCCAGCCGAGGACCTCCTTCTCCGTGGCGGCGAGGAGGTCGGCTGAGTCGTCGGCGTCGGAAACCATGAGGGACAGGCTAGGGCGTCGCGACCCTCCGCGTCACATCCCGTCCCGGCCCCGATCAGGCCTTCGGAGCGAGCGTCCCCTTGGCGACCTTGTGCGGGGCCGCCTGCGCCACCGGCTTGATCGTCACCAGGTCGAGGTTGACGTGCGCGGGCAGCTCGACGGAGGAGACGATCGCCGCCGCGACGTCCTCGGCCACCAGCGGGGCCGGCACCTCGGCGTAGACGGCGTCGGCCCGGGCGCGGTCGCCGCCGAAGCGCACGAGCGAGAACTCGTCGGTGTGCACCATCCCCGGTGCGATCTCGATGACCCGGATCGGCTCGCCCGCGAGCTCGAGCCGGAGGACGGCCACCAGGGCGTGCGCGGCGAACTTCGCGGCGTTGTAGCCGCCGCCGCCCTCGTACGCGACGTGGCCGGCGATGGAGGTGACGGTGACGATGTCGGCCGATCCCTCGGAGCCGGTGTCGGCGATCCCCGCGCGCAGCAGCGGCAGCAGCGCGCTCGTCACCAGCTTCACCGAGAGGACGTTGATCTCGAACATGCGCGTCCAGTCGGACGGGTCGGACGCCTCGACCGAGTCGAGCCCGAGGGCGCCGCCCGCGTTGTTGACGAGGGCGTGCACGGGGCCGGTCGCGGCGAGGTGATCGCGGAGTGCATCGACCTGCGCGGCATCGGTCAGGTCGGCGACGAACAGTTCGCAGCCGGTCTCGGCGGCGAGCGCCTCGAGACGCTCGCGGCGGCGCGCGACGGCGACGACCTCCCAGCCGTGGTCGCGGAACAGGCGGACCGTGGCCGCACCGATCCCTGAACTCGCTCCTGTCACGACGACGCGTCGAACCACGATCGTCCCCTTCCGTCAAGCCTCCGGCACCACCGACTCCGTCGTCCCGCCCAACGCTAGCCTGACCGCATGCAGCCCGCCGACCCCGCTCCCGCGACGGGCGCGGTCGCCGCTCACCCCAAGCGCCGCGTCCCCCTGTGGGACAACGCGCGATTCGTCTGCGTGACCCTGGTCGTGATCGGGCACGGCATCCAGCGCCTCACCTCGCAGTCCGACGTGTCGCTCATCGTCTACCTGACGATCTACGCCTTCCACATGCCGGCGTTCGCGATCATCTCGGGCTACTTCTCCAAGAGCGGACCGCCGAGCACCCGCACCATGCGCCGGGTGATGACCGACATCCTGCTGCCCTACCTGATCATGGAGACGGTCTGGACGCTGGTGCAGTTCGCCGTCGAGGGCAAGCAGGAGTTCAACCCGACCAAGCCCAGCTGGACGCTCTGGTTCCTGCTCGCGCTCGGGATCTTCCGGCTCGTCCTCCCCTATCTGGCGCTGCTGCGCTGGCCTCTGCTGATCAGCGTCGCGCTGGCCGTCGGCGTCAGCTACTACGACAACATCGACTCGACGTTCTCGCTGGCGCGAGCGATCGGGATCCTCCCCTTCTTCGTCTTCGGCTGGCGGCTGCGCACCTGGACGCTCGGCGGGACTCCGCTCATCGACCGCTGGCTCGACCTGCGGCCGGCTCAGCTGCTCGCCTGGCGCGTCGCGGCTGCGGCGCTGTTCGCGGTCACCGTCCTCGTGATGACCGTCAACATCGAGGCGTTCCGCGCCGCGGACCTGCGCTACTGGTTCTTCTACGACCGCCCCTACGACGCTCTCGGCGAGACGGAGTGGTGGGCGGGCCTCGTGCGCCTGGGGCTGATGCTGACGGCGGTCGCGCTCTCGCTCGCCTTCTTCAGCCTGGTCCCGCGCTCGCGCAGCGCCCTGACCACGTGGGGTCAGTCGACGATGTACGTGTACCTGCTGCACAGCTTCGTCCTCTACCCGCTGCGCGAGTCGGGGATCCTCTCGGAGGCCGACAGCACGTTCGCGCTGATCGCGGTGATCGTCTTCTGCGTGCTCGTCTCGGTGGTGCTCTCGCTCGGCTGGCCGCGCACCGTGTTCCACAAGCTGGTCGAGCCGCGCGCCGACTGGCTGTTCGCCCCCGTGGCCGACGAGCGTCCGGAGCGGCCCCGCCGCGCCGACCCGACGGGGTCGAAGCGCGACGTGCGGGAGCCCGGGCCGGGGCACCGCTGATCGGATTACCGCGTGTGTCGGGTGGTCTCGACCGCCCCGACGGCCGCGCCTAGGCTCGTCGCGGCGGAGAACGGCCTCCACCCGCAGACTTCGACGAACCGATTGGACGCACCATGACCGACCCGACCCAGTGGCAGTTCGAGACCAAGCAGATCCACTCGGGAGCCGCTCCGGACCCGGTCACCAAGGCTCGCGCGACCCCGATCTACCAGACCACGTCGTACGTCTTCGACAACGCCGAGCACGCGAAGAACCTGTTCGCGCTCGCCGAGTTCGGCAACATCTACACCCGCATCCAGAACCCGACGCAGGCCGTCGTCGAGGAGCGCCTCGCCGCGCTCGAGGGCGGATCGGGAGCGCTGCTGCTCGCCTCCGGCCAGGCGGCCGAGACCGCCGCGGTGCTCAACATCGCGCAGGCGGGCGACCACATCGTGTCGTCCTCGTCGATCTACGGCGGCACCTACAACCTCTTCAAGTACACACTGGCCAAGCTGGGCATCGAGACGACCTTCGTCGAGAACCAGGACGACCAGGCGGAGTGGCGCCGGGCCGTCCGCCCGAACACCAAGCTCTTCTTCGCCGAGACCATCGGCAACCCCAAGATCAACATCCTCGACATCCGCTCGGTCGCCGACGTCGCCCACGCGGCGGGGGTGCCGCTGATCGTCGACAACACGATCGCGACGCCCTACCTCATCCGCCCCTTCGAGCACGGCGCCGACATCATCGTGCACTCGGCGACCAAGTTCCTCGGCGGCCACGGCACCGTCATCGGCGGCGCGATCGTCGACGGCGGCACCTTCTCGTGGACGGCGAACGCCGACCGCTTCCCCGGGCTGACCACGCCCGACGAGTCGTACCACGGCGCCGTCTACACCGCGGCGGTGGGCGACTCCCTCGCCTACATCATCAAGGCGCGCGTGCAGCTCCTCCGCGACCTCGGCGCCTCCATCGCCCCGGCGAGCGCCTGGCAGCTGATCCAGGGCATCGAGACGCTGTCGCTGCGCATCGAGCGCCACGTGCAGAACGCGCAGGAGATCGCCGAGTACCTCGAGAACCACCCCGACATCGCGACCGTGAACTACTCGGGCCTGCCGACCTCGCCGTGGTACGCGGCCGCGAACCACTACGCGCCCAAGGGCGTCGGCGCGGTGCTCTCGTTCGAGCTCAAGGGCGGGGTGGACGCGGGTCGCGCGTTCGTCGACTCCCTCTCGCTGTTCTCGCACCTGGCGAACATCGGCGACGTGCGCTCGCTGGTGATCCACCCCGCCTCGACCACGCACTCGCAGCTCAGCCCGGAGCAGCAGCTCACCGCCGGCGTCACGCCGGGCCTGGTGCGCCTGTCGGTCGGCCTCGAGAGCATCGACGACCTGCGCGCCGACCTCGCTCAGGCGCTGCAGGCCGCGCGTGCCGTCGTGGAGGCGTCGCGCGCCAACGCCTGAGTCGCTCGAGAACGGACGGGGCCCCGATCCTGCGCGGGGCCTCGTCCGTTCTGCACGCGGAGCGGAGGCGGGCGTAACAAAGGGCGGGCCGTCGGCACGCCGTGACACGATGGACCACGCTATGGACTGGCAGCAGACACCCGAGGACACCGTCCCGTCGGCCTTCATCACCGAGCGCCAGCTCCGCTCCGTGATCGGCAAGCCGCCCGCGACCGGCGCCTGGCGGGACGGCGACCACCCCGGCCACCGCCGGTTCCTCGACGCCGGCCCCTTCGACTTCGAGGCGGGCGGACACCTCCCGCACCTGCGCCTCGCCTACGAGTCGTGGGGCGAGCTCTCGCCCGCCGGGGACAACGCCGTGCTCGTGCTGCACGCGCTGACCGGCGACTCGCACCTGCTCGGGCGGGGCGACCGCGGCCACGCCACCGACGGCTGGTGGTCGGGACTCGTCGGCCCCGGGAAGGTGATCGACACCGACCGCTTCTTCGTCGTGGCGCCCAACATGCTGGGCGGCTGCCAGGGCACGACCGGCCCCGCCTCCCTCGCCCCCGACGGGCACGAGTGGGCTGCGCGCTTCCCGTACACCAGCATCCGCGACCAGGTCCGCGCGCAGGTGCTGTTCTCCGACCTCCTCGGGATCGACCGCTGGCACACCGTCATCGGCGGCTCGATGGGCGGGATGCAGGCGCTCGAGTGGGGGATCGAGCATCCGGAGCGGGTGGCCCGCCTCGCCGTGCTCGCCGCTCCCCCGCGCGCCACGGCCGACCAGATCGCGCTGAACTTCGTGCAGCTCGAGGCGATCCGCAACGATGCCGGGTTCGCGGGCGGCTCCTACTACGACGCCGGCGACGGCCAGGGCCCGTACCGCGGCCTCGCGCTCGCGCGGCGGATGGCGCTGCTCAACTACCGCAGCCCCTCCGAGCTCAACGACCGCTTCGAGCGCAGCTGGCAGTCGGGTCTCGACCCGCTCGGCGGGGGCGGCCGCTTCGCCGTCGAGTCCTACCTCGACTTCCACGGCAACAAGTTCACCCGCCGCTTCGACGCGAACAGCTACATCACCCTCGTCGAGGCGATGAACTCGCACGACGTCGGCCGCGGACGCGGCGGCGAGGCCGAGGCGCTCTCGCGGATCACCAGCCCGACCCTCGTGCTCGGCATCGACAGCGACCGGCTGTTCCCCGTCGAGGGGCAGCGGATCATCGCCACGCACGCCCCCGGGAACATCGACGGCGACGAGGTGGCCGTGATCACCTCGACCTTCGGCCACGACGGCTTCCTGATCGAGGACGACGCCGTCGGCGCGCACCTCGACCGCCTCCTGCGCCTGTAGCCGCTCGCCGCGGCGGCCCGCCCCTGCCCCCCGTCCGCGGCTATCGTGTGTCGGGGGTCCGCCCCGGGACCTCGACGTGAGGAGGAGCGACCGTGCCGTTGAAGCGCAGTGCACGCGAGCGCGATCGGCTCCTGCGCCAGTCCGCCTGCGGGATCGGACTGCTCACGGACGCCGCCGCCCTGTCGATGGTCCTCGTCCCCGGCACCCTGCACGAGCACGCGGTGCCCTTCGCGGTCGCCATGCTGGCCGGTCTCGCCGTCGCCCACATCGGCCTCGGCCGCACCGGCGGGCGGCTCTGGGTGGTCCTGACCGGTCTGGGCGGGCTGCTCCTGAGCGCCGGGCTCGCCGTCGACCTCACCCAGAGCAACGCCTTCGCCGGCTTCGTGCTGGTCAGCACGGCCAACGCGATCACGTCGAGCATCGCGGTCGCCGTCACGACCTCGCTCCGACGCGTCGCCCTCCTGCTCCCCGTCATGCTGCCCAGCATCTTCTTCACGGTGCTGGTGCGCGCAGACGCGATGGTCCTGGCCGTGATCGTCCAGAGCCTGCTGCCCTGGGGCGTGCTCAGTGGGTTCGCGCTCTGGATCAGCACCGCGGTGCCCCGCGTCGTGCGCCGCATCGACAGCATCGGCAACGCCCACCGGGTCGAGCGCCAGGCCAGCGAGACGGAGGCGCAGCGCCGCCAAGGCGCGCGCCTGCTCCACGACACGGTGCTCGCCACACTCACGCTGCTCGCCCACTCCGGCCGCGGTGTCTCGGTGGAGGCCCTCCGACAGCAGGCCGCCGAGGACGCGCAGCTCCTGCGGCAGCTGCGCCTCGGCGGCACCCCGACTCCGAGCGTGTCGGGCTCGTACCAGCTCACCAGTGTCACCAGCGCGCCGGCCGCCGACTCCTTCGAGAACGTCAAGAGCCGCTTCGGCCGGATGGGGCTCGACGTGATCTGGCACGGCTCGGGCCAGGTCGTGCTGACGGGGGCCGCCCTCGACTCGTTCGTGCTCGCGCTCGCCGAGTGCCTCGAGAACGTGCGACGTCACTCCGGTGTGAACAGCGCCGACGTGACCATCACGGAGGACCAGCGGACCGTGCGCGCGATGGTCACCGATGCGGGAGTGGGCTTCGACATCGGGACCGTGCCCTCGACGAAGCTGGGCTTCAAGGAGTCGGTCGTGGCCCGGCTCGCCGATGTCGGCGGCAGCACCCGGCTCTTCAGCTCGCCGGGCTCGGGCACCACGGTCGTGCTCGAGGTGCCCAAGTGAGGGACGGCGCGGACGAGATCGCTCCGCTGCTGCGCGGAACCGGAGCCTGGCGGGGTCGGCCGTCGCGCGCCGCCCGATCGGCGAAGGGCCAGCAGGAGGGGCTCGGCACCAGCTACCTCGGCAGCGGGCTGAACGGCATCGCCGCGGCGCTGATGGCCTACGAGTTCCTCGTCTTCTTCACCACGATGGACTCCTACGCGCGACCGGGACTGGTCCTGGCCGCCTGGTTCCTGCTCGCGGCGTCGTTCGCCGCCGTCGTCATCACCATCCGCTCCTCGGGCGACCGGCTGCTCACCATGGCGTACACCGCCTTCCTCCTCGGCCTCGCGGGCACGGTCGTGCTCGACCTGATCGCCGTCGTCGAGCCGGGCAGCGCCGCGGTCGCGCCGACGGCCGCGGTCGCCGCCGCGGTGTCGCACGCGGCGATGATCGTCCACCGCCGGAGCGTCGAGATCCTCGCCCTGGCACTCGTCGTCGCCGTGGCCGAGCTGGTGACCTTCGGGGCGATGTCGGCCGGTGATCCCACGTCGTTCTCGGTGCGGGTCAGCGCGCTCGTCGTCACGATCGCGCCGGCCGTCGTGGTGGTCGTGATGATGCGCGGATTCCGCCGGATGGTGCAGCTCGAGATCGACCGGGCCCTGGTGCAGAGCACCACGCTCGGGCCGCGCTACGCGGTCGGGATGCTCGCCTCCGAGGAGCTCGCGCGCCTCGACCTCGCCGCCGAGCGCCTGCTCGCCGAGGTCGGCGACGGCAGCACCCCGCTGCCGCTCGACGCGCACCGCGCCGCGCTCGCCGCCTCCCTCGCGACGCAGCTGCGCCTCCACCTGATCGAGGGTCGGCGGGAGACGTGGCTGCACCACGCGATCCTCGAGTCGGAGCTGCTCGCGCCCCTCGTCGACCTGCACGACCCCGACGGCGCCGCCGGACTCCTCGGCCACGAGCAGCGCGACGGGCTGCTGTCGGCGATCTGGCTGATCGTCGACGGATCCACCTCTCCCCTGCACGTCGAGGCGAGCCCCCCGCGCGATCCCGGCCCCGACGCACCCCCGCGGACCCTGCTCGTGCCGCTCGTTCTCCGCTCCGAAGGCGTGCCACTGCGCGAAGTGGACCCTGCGACATGGGAAGCTATCGCACAGGTCGGCACCTTCCGCGAGGCTTCCCACGACGGAGAGCTCGTGGTCGAGATCGATTGTCTGGTCGAGAACCCCGCCGACCGCTGATCAGCATCCGCGAATCGCCCGCAGAGCCGAAGGACCCCGATGACCAACACCGCCGAACCGAAGATCACCCTCGCGGTGGTCGACGATCACAAGATGCTCCTCGGCGCCCTCACCGAGTGGATCCGCGGCGCCGCGTCCGACATCCAGCTGGTCGCCGCGGTCGCCTCCTGGCCCGAGCTGCTCACCCACCCGGAGTTCCCCGTCGACGTCGTCCTGCTCGACCTCGACCTCAAGGACAACATCCCGATCTCGGTGAAGCTCTCGACTCTCAAGACGACCGGCGTCAAGACCGTGCTGATGAGCACCTACTCCGAGCCGGCCGTCGTGCGTGAGGCGCTCGCCTCCGGAGCACTCGGCTACCTCGTCAAGACGGAGGACGCCGACATGATCGTCGAGGCGATCCGCGCGGCGAAGGACGGCCACTCGTACATCTCGCACGAGCTCGACATGGCCCTGTCGACCGGCGACTCCGACGGCGCCCCGAAGCTCAGCGCGCAGGAGCGCCGGGTGATGGCGCTCTACGGAGGCGGCGAACCGGTCAAGTCGGTGGCCTTCGAACTCGGCATCTCGGAGGAGACGGCGAAGTCGTACCTCAAGCGCATCCGCGAGAAGTACCGCGTCGTCGGCATCGACGTCGGCACGAAGGTCGCCCTGCGCAAGCGCGCCATCCACGACGGGATCCTGATCGAGACGGACTGAGCCGTTCTGCACGGCGGTCCCCGCCCGCCGTGCCGCGGTCGGCTCCTCCAGGTGGTTGCGATCCGCAGAGCGTCTGACGACGCCTGCGGAAATCCGCTGGCACGCGGATTTCCGAACGGCTCCACCTTGATGTGCGCGCGAGGCTTGCGCCCGCTCGTCCGCGTGCATGCTGGTCGAGTAGCCCCGCAGGGGCGTATCGAGACCCACCAGCGTCAACAGATCCGTCATCTGATTCGGCCTGCTGAGCTTGCGTGGCTCCGCCCCGAGACGGGCGAGAGGCGCACGCACGCACGCACGCACGTCCGCCCGTCCGCACGCCCGCTCACCCGCATGACCGCATGCATGCTGGTCGAGTAGCCCCGCAGGGGCGTATCGAGACCCACCAGCGTCGACAGGTGAGGCTTCGCTCCTCCGCTGGGGCGCCCGCATTCGGGCGAAGTCTGCACCTCGCCCGACAGCGAGGGAACCCCGGCCCGTCGAGGGAGCCGGCTCCCAAGGGCGGTCTCGGCTGGCCGGGGTTCCCTCACCGGCCGGCTCCGAGGCGGGTGGGTCAGAGGGCGTTGATCGGGATGCCGTTCGTGCCGGGGGCGGAGGGCTCGCGCGGGGCGGGGTAGACGGTGCCGCGAGCGCGGTCGACGGCGAGGCTCGCGAAGGCGAGGAGGATGCCGGCGGCGGTGAGCACGACGCCGACCCAGATGGGCGAGACGTAGCCGAGGCCGGCGGCGATGGTGACGCCTCCGAGGGCCGCGCCGACCGAGTTGCCGATGTTGAGCGCCGAGTGGTTCAGGGCCGCGGCGATGGTCTGGCTGTCGCGCGCGACGTCCATCAGCCGGGTCTGGATCGCCGGGGAGGCGCCGGCCGAGAACCCGGCCGCGAGGAACGTGAAGACGAGCAGGCCCGCGGGACTCGTCGCGGTCAGGGCGAGGCCCACCAGTGACACTCCGACACCCGCGAACAGCACCATCAGCGCCCGCGTGACGTTCTTGTCGGCCGCCCAGCCGCCCACGAGGTTGCCGACCGTCATGCCCAGGCCGATCACGACCAGCACCCAGGGCACGACGCCGAGCGGCAGCCCGGTCACCTCGGTCGAGAGCGGAGTGATGTAGCTGTACATCGCGAAGAGTCCGCCGAAGCCGATGGCGCCGATCGCCAAGGTCATCCAGACCTGCAGTCGACCGAACGCCTTGAGCTCGTTGCGCATCGTCGCGCCCGGGTCGCCCGCCTGGAACGGCACGAGCAGCCAGACCGCGACGACGGTCGCGGCGAAGATGGCGGCCACGACCAGGTAGGCGCTGCGCCAGCCGGCGTTCTGGCCGACCCAGGTGATGGCGGGCACGCCGACGACATTCGCGATCGTCAGGCCCGAGAGCACGAAGGCGACGCCCTTGCCGCGCTTGCCCGGCCCCATCAGGTCGGCCGCGACGAGGGAGGCGATGCCGAAGTACGCGCCGTGCGGCAGCGCCGCGACGAAGCGGGCCAGGAGCACCAGCGGGAAGGTCGGCAGCAGCGCCGAGGCGATCGTCCCCAGCGTGAAGGCCACCAGCAGGCTGAGGAGGAGGCGCTTGCGCGGCCAGCGGGCGGCGGCGGCCGCGATGGTGGGTGCGCCGACCACCACGCCGAGGGCGTAGGCCGAGATCAGGAGTCCGGCCTGCGAGTTCGCCTGCTCCGAGCTCGCAGCGTAGACGTCGGGGAGCAGGTCGGCCGCGAGCTGCGGGAGGAGTCCCATGGCGACGAACTCGGTCGAGCCGATCCCGAAGCCTCCCATCGCGAGGGCGAGGAGGGCGAGGCGCGTGCGGGCCGGAGAGAGTGTCACCGGTCAAGGGTACAGAGAACCGGAGCGGAATCGAAACGATTCGAGAACCGCGCCCCCGGGAGGGCTCACTCGTCGAGCGCGCGACCGAGCCGCTCGATCTTGGCGTCGATCTCGCCCGAGTAGCCGGGGCGGATGTCGGCCTTGAGCACCAGCGAGACTCGCGTCCCGAAGGCGCCCACCGCCTCCGTCGCCCGCTTGACGACGTCGAAGACCTCGTCCCACTCCCCCTCGATCTCGGTGAACATCGAGGTCGTGCGGTTCGGCAGGCCGGACTCGCGGACGATGCGGACGGCGGCCGCGACGGCGTCGTGCACGGAGGCGTCGGGGCCCTCGCCGCCGGACGGTGCGACCGAGAATGCGACGAGCATGAGGGACTCCCTGCCGCGGCCGCGTCTCGACCGCTCCGAGGAGCCTACGAGGCCGTCACGGGCGACGCGCCGATCCGCGCACTCGCGGAGGCGTCGAGACCGTCGGCCTGCACCCGCCCCGCCCGCCACAGCTCGCGGACGAGCCATCCGAGCAGCACGAGGAGCACGACGTTGCGGGCGGTCAGCACGAGCACCATCCACCAGTGCTCCCAGAGGAGGAAGAGGTAGAGGTACGGATAGACGAGCTGCGTCAGCGCGGCGATCACCAGGGTCAGCTTCGCCGGCGTCGCGAACCATCCGTCCCGGGTCACCACGAGAGCGGCGATGACGGGCGGCGCCAGCCAGACGATGTACTGGGGCGAGAGCACCTTGTTCGTGTCGATGAAGACGACGACGAAGGTCAGCGCGAGCAGGGGGAACAGCCGGGTCGGCGCGGCGCCGGCGCGCAGGGCGCGCAGTCCCAGCAGCGCGACCCCGAGCATCGTGAGAGCGAGCAGCGGAGTCATCACCGCCGCGGCGATCTCGGTGCCGGGCCCGTGCATCTCGAACGTGTTGATGTCGGCGGCGTACCAGACGTAGCTGCTGCCGCCGTCGGGGCCGAGCGACGCCGCCCACATCCACGGCGTGCTGACGACGGCCTCGATCTGGAGCCCCCGCGTGGTCTGGTCGCCGACGAAGCTGAAGACCTGGTCGCCTCCGCCGACGAGGACGACGGCGAGCACGATGACGACCGAGGTCGCGACGGGAACCAGCACGGTTTTCAGGCGACCTCGGAGCACGAGCACGGCGGCCGCGAGGATCGCCGCCGGCCACACCTTGATCCACGTCGCGATCGTGAGCAGCAGAGCGGACGCGGCCGGACGGGTGCCGGCCCAGAGCATCCCGGCGATGGCGGGCGGAACGGTGAACGCGTCGATCCGCCCTACCGCGATCGGCCCGAGCAGGACGAGGAAGAGGAGCCACCAGCGGGCCGCGGCGAGCCGCACCGGATTGCCGCCGCGCAGCAGCAGCGCGAACGCCGCGGCATCGACGACGGCCACGAGCAGCAGCCACATCAGGTCGTAGCCGGCGGCGCCGAACAGCCAGGAGGCGGCGATGGGCGCCCAGGCGAGGATCGGGTAGACCCAGCCGGTGTCGATGCCGGCGATGGCGCCGCCGTCGACCGCGGTCTGCATCCACTGCTTGTAGACGATGCTGACGTCGCCCATCGGCAGGCCCGGCGCGAAGAGGGCCAGGAGCGACAGCAGCACGTGCACCAGGGCGAAGCCGCCCCACAGCACGGAGGCGGAGTCGCGGTTCTCGCGCAGCCACGCGACGGGGCGGCGGGGCGCTCGGGTTCCTGGGGTCGACACGGCGTCAGTGTAGAGGGGCAGGAAGGCGTGGTCCTGGCAGGAGCCGCGCCTCCCTGAGAGCCTCAGTAGCCGGCGAAGGCGTCGGTGCGGACGCTCTTCGCCCCGGCAGCGCGCAGCGCACCGCGGACGGAGTCGACGAACGACGGCGATCCGGAGACGAGACCGGTGCGCCGCGGGGCGTCCGGGACGGCGTCGGCGAGCTTCTCGGCGCTCAACCGGCCGGGCACGTGGGTCCAGCCCTCCGGCAGCGACGACGGCGTCTCGCGCGACACGAGGACCACGCGGGCGCCCGACTCCCGGAGCAGCTCGCGGTACGCGACGTCCTCGATCCGCGCGGCCGCGTAGACGACGACCACGTCCCGCTCCTGGCCGTCGGCGATCGCTCGCAACTGGCTCGCGAACGGCGTGATGCCGATGCCGCCCGCGACGAGGAGCAGCGGAGTCGAGGGGTCGGCCGGGAGCACGAAGTCGCCGCCGACACTCGTGGCGCGCACCGAGGCGCCGGGCTCGAGGCCGGCGAGAGCCCGCTTGAAGCTGCTCGGCTTCTCAGGGCTGCGGGTCGCGATCGCGATCTCGCCGTCGGCGGGAGCGGAGGCGATCGAGAACGTCCGGCGGCTCCCGCGGCTGTCGGCACGGTGCGGCAGGTCGAGCTCGAGCCACTGGCCCGCCTCGAACGGAACGGGGACCCGGGGACGGAAGCGGTACTCCGTGATGCCGGGGGCGATCTCGCTCGAGGAGCGCAGCTCGAGCGAGAGCCGCCTCCGCTGCCGGTACGCGAAGGCGAAGGCGATCGCGTTGCCGACCACGAGACCCAGCTCGGGGCTCGAGTAGAGCAGCCCGAGATGGAAGGGGACGCTGGTGAGCAGCGCCGCGACCACCGCGACCACGATCTGCTGCGAGCGGCGCGGCGCGAGTGTCAGCGGCTCGGTGAGCATGAAGGCGCCGGCGAACACGAACGGGTAGGCCGTCAGCACCGACATCAGGGCGGCGCCGGCGTCCTGGCCGTTGACGAGCACCGACTGCCCGACCGAGACGGCGGAGGCGACCAGGACGAAGACGAGGAAGATCGACCACCGCCGCACCCGCGCCACGATCAGCAGGGAGGCGACGAGCACCCACGGCCAGAGCGCGCCGGTCGGCAGCACCCAGGCGGCCGCGGTGAGCGAGCCGTCGAGGGCCGTCCCCTCGAGCAGGCCCTGGGCGAGCGCGATCAGCAGGACGGCGACCGCGGCCGGGTTGAAGAGGTGGCGGCCGCGCCACGCGAGCACGTACTTCGATGCCGCGGCCACCGCCCCCACCAGCGCGACCACGAGCAGCGCGCGCGGTTCGGCCGACGGGAAGAGGAGGAACGCGATGAGGAGCCCGGTGACCAGCGAGGACTCGAGGTGCGCGGGCGAGCGCACCGCCGTCGCGATGAGCCAGGTGACCCCGGTGGTCGACACGACGGCGACCACCGCCGTCGCGAGGATCTCGAGCGGGGTGAAGAAGATCAGCCCGGCAGCGGAGTAGCCGAGGGCGATCAGGAGGAGCGCGGCGAGCGTCATCCAGACCAGGCGGTACATGGTGATGCGGCCGAGGGCGCGATCGAGGGTGCCGATCATCGGAAGACCTCTCCGGGGAAGCGGGGCGAGTAGTGGAGGGTGCCGTCGCTCAGGACGCGGACGAACTCGAAGTCGAAGCGCTCGGCGAGAGTCTCGGGCGGGCAGACGAAGAGGGCGGTGGCCAGGCCGTCGGCGAGCAGCGCGGTGTCGGCGACGACCCACGTCGCCACGACGGTGTCGACCGGTCGCCCGGTGCGGCCGTCGAGCACGTGGTGCAGGCCCTCGCCCCAGACGCGGCGGTTGCTGGCGGAGGCGCACAGTGCGCGCTCGGCCGGCTCCGCCACTCCGATCGCCCGGGCGGGGTCGTACGGGTGCTCGAGACCGATGCGGAGCGCACCGGCGCCGCGGGCCCGCAGGTCGCCGCTCGCGTCGACGACGGCCCGGTCGACTCCCGCCGATTCGAGCTCGGCGAGCACGAGATCGACGAGCTGGCCCTTGCCGGCCGCTCCCACGTCGAGGACGACGCCGGTCGTGGTCCGCACGCCGACGCCGCCCGCGACCCGCGCCTCGCCCCACGAGGGGGCGGGCTCGGCCGGTCCGCGCGAGACGAGCGAGTAGACGGAGTCGTAGCCGAGCTGCTCGAGGGCGTCACCGACGAACGGCGTGACGGCCCCTCCGCTCAGCGCGAAGAGCTCGTCGTACAGGCCGAAGAGCGCCTCGGCCTCGGCCGGGAAGAGGTGCTCGCCCGGTCGTGCGCGCAGGGCGGAGGCCGCCGAGTCGTCGCGGAAGCGCGACCAGGTGCGGTCGTACGCCTCGATCCGGGCGGCGACCCGGGCGCGGGCGGGCTCGTCGAGCGGCGCATCGGTGTCGATCTGCCACGAGGTGCCGATGGCGTCGAAGCGCCACTCGTGCGCGAGAGCGTCAGGCCGCGGCATCGGCCTTGATCGTCTCGACGGCCTCGTTGAAGCCGCCGGAGGTGAGGGAGGATCCCGACACCTTCGTCACGTCCAGCTCGTCGAGGGACTTGCCCACGACCTCGCCCGAGATGCCGCTGGCGAAGCGCTCCTGGTACTGCTCGCCGGTCGGGTTCTCGGACTCGGGGGTGACGGTCACGGCGGTGACGACGCCGCCCTCGAGGGTGATCGAGACGCCGACCGACTCGTTTCCGCCGGGCGAGGTGTAAGAGCCCTCGGCGTCGTAGGTGCCGTCGGCGTAGGCGCTGTCGCCCGTCGCCGCGGCGGTGGAATCGTCGGTCGCCGCAGCGGTCGACTCGGTCGTGGCGGCGGGGGTGGTGGTCTCCTCCGCGGTGTCGGTGCCGGCGGTGGCGGTGCTCGAGCAGGCGGCGAGCGCGGCGAGAGTGCCGGCTCCGGCCAGGAGGGTGAGGGCGTAGCGGGCGGGGGTCGTGGTCTTCGCGGTCATGTCTGTTCTCCTGGGGTGAGGGGGGCGGACGCGCCTGTCGCTGGCGACGCTACGGAGGGGAGCTTCGAGATTCCGATGAGGCGGCAGTGCGGTTCCGATGGGGGCGGAGTCGCACGGAGCCTCTTCTCCCTCTGACAACGGGGGCGTCTCGAGAACGGTTCAGTGCCTGTCCGTGTTCTCAGCTCATCCGAGGGCGACGCTCGTCCGGGGCCGCTCCCGTCCGCGGTCGGTCATCAGCCCAGGAGGCGGGCGACGACGCCCGGGAGGTGCTCCGCGATGTCGAGGGCGGCGATCGGGCCGCCGCGCGAGGCCGACGCTCCCGCCTCGGCGTGCAGCACGGCCGAGGCGGCGGCGACCCCGGCGAGATCGTCGTCGGCCAGGGTGCGCCCGTCGCGCTCGGCGTCGGCCGCGCGTCCCGCGAGCAGGGCGCCCAGCACTCCCCCGAGCACGTCGCCGCTGCCCGCGGTGGCGAGCCACGGAGTGGATCCGCTCACCGCGTGCGCCGCGGCCCCGGCGACGACGTGGGTCGTCGAGCCCTTGAGGAGCACGCAGGCGCCGAACCGCTCGGCCGCGCGCCTCGCCCAGCCGGCCGCGTCGGCCGTGACCGCGCGCCGGTCGACGTCGACCCCGTCCCGCGCCAGCATGCCGCTGAGCTCGCCGGCGTGCGGAGTCACGATCACGGGCCCGGTCGCCTCGCCGACCAGATCGAGGGCGCCGGCGTCGAGCACCACCGGCACCCCCGACCGCAGCCGCTCGAGCAGCGCACCGCGCTCGTCCTCCGAGCGGTCGGCCGCATCGGTGCCCGACCCGATCAGCCACGCCTGCACCCGCCCGGCCGACGTGACGACCTCGGGTCTCCGCGCGAGCACGAGCCCCGTCGGCCGCTCGTCCCCGAGGTACCGCACCATCCCGACCCCCGTGCGGACCGCCGCCTCCACCCCGAGCACCGCCGCCCCCGGATACCGCTCCGACCCGGTCGTGACCCCGAGCACCCCCCGGCTGTACTTGTCGTCGTCCGCCGTCGGCGCGCGCAGCACCGCCGCCGCCTCCCCCACCCCGAACCGCTCGAACCCGCTCATCCCGCCAGCCTAGGTCCGCCCCTCCGCTCGCCACCGCTCGCCGCTCGAGCCCGCCCCCGCGGTTCTCTCCCCCCCTCCCGCTGATCGAGTAGCCCGCGCAGCGGGCGTATCGAGATCCACGTCCGTCAGTAGGGCAGGGCTGAAGACTGTTCTGCTGACGCTGGTGGGTCTCGATACGCCCCTGCGGGGCTACTCGACCAGCAGGGAGAGACGCCCCCGCGGGGCTGCGGGCTCGACCAGCATGGGGAGGGCGACCGGCGGCGCCGCCTTCCCCCTCACCCCTGAGACGAGGAACGGCTCCGCCGCTGGACGAACCTCCGCTGGGCGCGCGCAGCGCCGCCCGCTCCCCCTCTTCCTTCGGAGGTGGACGCGGGCCGCGGAGGGGTCAGCTGCAAGGCGGAGGAGGGAGCGATACCGGCGGTACCGCGACCGACGGCAACGCCGCAGATGACCCCTCCGCGGCCCGCGTCAGCGGCGGGTGGCGTCGTCCACTTCGCCGACGAGCTCCTCGATGATGTCCTCCAGGAACAGCACTCCCGTGGCCTGGCCCTTCTCGTCGAAGGCGCGGGCGAGGTGGGCGCCGGTGCGGCGCATGATCGCGAGGGCGTCCTCGAGGTCGGTGGCCTCGAAGATCGAGGCGAGCTGGCGGATCCGCTTGGTGGGGATCGGGAGGCGGAACTTGGGTCCCTCCGTGTCGCCGTCGAGGTCGAGGACGTCCTTGAGGTGGATGTACCCCTCGGGCAGCCCGTCCTCGCCGAGGACGACGTAGCGCGAGAAGCCGTGCTTGGCGACGGCGCGCTCGACGTCGGCGGGGCTGGCTCCTGCGGGGAGGCTGACGATGCCGTCGAGCGGCAGGGCCACGTCGTGCACCTTCTTCTCGGTGAACTCGAACGCGGCGAGGAGCGTGCCGGTCGAGTCGCGGAGGGTCCCCTCGCGGGTCGACTGGTCGACGATCGTCTGCACCTCCTCCAGCGTGAAGGTGCTGTTCGCCTCGTCCTTCGGCTCGACGCGGAAGAGCCGCAGCACGCCGTTCGAGATCGCGTTCAGCGCGACGATGATCGGGCGGAGCACCCGGGCGATGGCGACGAGCGGGGGCGCGAGGAGCAGGACCGCCTTGTCGGGCATCGAGAACGAGATGTTCTTGGGCACCATCTCGCCGAGGACGACGTGCAGGAACGACACGATCAGCAGCGTGATCACGAAGGCCACGGTCCCCGAGAACTCGTCGGGGATGCCGACGGCGTGCAGCGGCACCTCGAGGAGGTGGTGGATCGCGGGCTCGCTGACGTTGAGGATCAGCAGGGAGCAGACGGTGATGCCGAGCTGGGTGGTCGCCAGCATCAGGGTGGCGTGCTCCATCGCGGCGAGGGCGGTGATGGCGCTGCGGCGGCCGCTCTCGGCGAGGGGCTCGATCTGGGAGCGGCGCGCGGAGATGACCGCGAACTCCGCTCCGACGAAGAAGGCGTTCGCGGCGAGCAGCACCACGAGCCAGGCGATTCCTGCCCAGTCACTCATGGTCGACCTCCTTGCGTGCTCGGTGCGGGCGTCCGGCGTCGGCCAGGGGGTCCGGGATCTCGTCCGTCCCTGCGTCGGGGTCGGGGGTGTAGCGGATCCGGTCGATGCGCCGTCCGTCGAGGCGTTCGACGCGGAGCGATCCGCCGTCGACGTCGACCTCGTCTCCCACGGCGGGGAGGCGGCCGAGCTCGCTCATCACGAAGCCGGCGACCGTCTCGTACGGTCCCTCCTCCGGGATGTGCACGCCGGCGCGGTCGCGGACCTCGTCGGGCCGGAGCATGCCCGGGAAGGTCGTCGACCCCGGCAGCTTCACGACGTCGGCGCGCGAGCGGTCGTGCTCGTCGGCGACCTCGCCCACGAGCTCCTCGACCAGGTCCTCGAGGGTCGCGACCCCCGCGGTCCCGCCGTACTCGTCGACCACGACGGCCAGCTGGAACCCGCGGCCGCGGAGCTCGGTGAGCAGCACGTCGAGCTTCATCGTCTCGGGCACGCGGAGGGGCTCCGAGCGCAGCGCCGTGACCGGCACGTCGGAGCGCTTGCCGCGGGGCACGGCGACGGCCTGCTTGACGTGCACGACGCCGAGGATGTCGTCGATGTCGTCGTCGGTGATCGGGAAGCGCGAGAGCCCGGTCGTGCGGGCGAGGTCGAGGACGTCCTGCGCGGTGCTCGCGCGCTCGAGCGTCGAGAGCCGCAGGCGCGGGGTCATCACGTCGCCGGCGGAGAGGGCCGAGAAGCGGAGGGTGCGCCCGAGCAGGTCGGCCGTGTCCTCCTCGAGCAGCCCGGCGCTCGCGGAGTGGCGGACGAGGCTCGAGAGCTCCTCGGCGCTGCGGGCGCCCGAGAGCTCCTCCTTCGGCTCGATGCCGACGAGGCGCAGCAGGGCGTTGGCGCTGCCGTTCAGCAGCGCGACCGCGGGGCGGAAGACGGTGGTGAAAGCGGTCTGCAGCGGCACGACGAGCTTCGCCGTGGCGCGCGGCAGCGCCAGCGCGAAGTTCTTGGGGACGAGCTCGCCGAGGATCATCGACAGCAGGGTCGCGATGACGATCGCGACGACGGTCATGACCGGGTCCAGCACGTCCTCCGGCAGGCCCAGTCCGCTGAACGGCTGCTCGAGGAGGGTCGAGAGCGCCGGCTCCATCGTGTAGCCGGTGAGGAGGGTCGTCAGCGTGATGCCGAGCTGCGCGCTCGAGAGGTGGGTGGACGTCACCTTGAGCGCGGCGATCGTCATGCCGAGTCGGGTCTCGCCGCGGTCTCGGCGGGCCTCGAGGTCGGCCCGGTCGAGGTTGACGAGCGCGAACTCGCTCGCGACGAACACGCCGGTGCCGAGCGTCAGGAGGAGTCCGACGCCGAGCAGGATCCACTCACTGCCCACGGGGGCCACCCCCCGTCACGAGGAGGGGGGTCGAGAGGTACCGGACGAGCCGGTCCGAGGGCGGATGGGCAGAAGGGGGGTCGTCCATTGTGGCGTCGAGTCTACCGGCCGGGGCGGCGTGGTCGGAGCCGGATCAAAGCCATTTCTTGCGCTTGAAGACGGCGTAGAGCGCGAAGCCGAAGACGAGCATCAGCCCGATGGCCCAGGGGTAGCCGAGCTGCCAGTGCAGCTCGGGCATGACGTCGAAGTTCATCCCGTAGATGCCGGCGACCAGGGTCGGTGCGAAGAGGATCGCCGCCCACGACGAGATCTTCCGCACGACGTCGTTCTGCGCGAGCCCCGTCTCGGTCTGGCGGCGCGAGACCAGCGTGGAGTGCACGGTGAGGGCCTTGTCGAGGATCGCGCGGAGGGCGTCCACCGCCTCCGTCACCCGGATCGTGTGATCGAGCACGTCGCGGAGCGAGCGGTGGAGCTCGACGCGCTCGGGACTCGCCGCCGCCGCCGTCGCGTCGTCGGCCAGCAGGTGCAACAGCGCGGTCAGCGGCTGCACCGACCGCTGGAAGTGGATGACCTCGCGCGAGAGCCGGTAGATGCGCTCGGACAGTCCGTCGTCGGAGTCGACCCCGAACAGCTGGTCCTCGATCTCGTCGACGTCGCCCTGCACGCCCTGCACGACGGGCGCGTACTCGTCCACGACCTGGTCGAGGATCGCGTACAGCACCGCCTCCGGCCCGCGGGCGAGGAGGGCGGGGTCCTCCTCGAGGCGCCGGCGCACCCGGGCGAGGTCGGGCGAGTCGGCGTGCCGGATCGTCACGACGAAGTCCGGACCGACGAACACGTGCAGCTCGCCGAAGACGACCGTCTCTGCCGTGTCGACGTAGCGGGCAGGCCTCAGCACCACGAAGAGCCCGTCGTCGTAGCGCTCGAGCTTGGCCCGCTGGTGCCCGCTCAGCGCGTCCTCGACCGCGAGCGGGTGCAGCCCGAACTCCTCGGCGACCGCTTCGACCTCCTCGCGGGTCGGGCGGTAGAGCCCGATCCACGCCATCCCGTGCTCCTCGCGCATCAGCTCGAAAGTGTCCTCGAGCGAATCCGGGTTGCGGATGCGGCGGCCGCCGACGTACACGGCGTTGTCGACGATGGTCATGCGGACGGTTCTAGCACGCGGCGGCCGGTCACCAGCTGACCGGCAGCGCCTTGCCCTCCTCGTAACCCGCCGCCGACTGGAGGCCCACCAGGGCGCGGTCGTGGAAGTCGGCGACGCTGCGCGCTCCCGCGTAGGTGAAGGAGGAGCGGACCCCCGAGGTGATCATGTCGAGCAGGTCCTCGAGCGAGGGACGCAGCGGGTCGAGGTAGATGGTCGACGACGAGATTCCCTCGGCGAAGAGGCGCTTGCGGGCGAGCTCGTAGGCGTCGAGGCGCTCGAAGCGCTCCTGGACGGCCTTGGCCGACGCCATCCCCCAGCTCTCCTTGTAGAGCCGGCCCGCCGCGTCGCTGCGCAGGTCGCCCGGCGCCTCGATGGTCCCGGCGAACCAGGAGCCGATCATCACCGATGAGGCGCCCGCCGCGAGCGCGAGCGCCACATCGCGCGGGTAGCGCACCCCGCCGTCGGCCCAGACGTGCGCCCCGAGCTCGCGAGCGCGCTCGGCCGTCTCGAGCACCGCCGAGAACTGCGGCCGGCCGACGGCCGTCATCATGCGGGTCGTGCACATCGCGCCGGGTCCGACTCCCACCTTGAGGATGTCGGCGCCGGCCTCGACGAGGTCGTGCACCGCCTCGGCCGTGACGACGTTGCCGGCGGCGATCGGCACGCCGAGCTCCAGCGCCGAGACCGTGCGCAGGGCGCGGAGCATCCCCTCCTGGTGGCCGTGCGCCGTGTCGAGGACGAGCACGTCGACTCCGGCCTCCACGAGCGCCCCGGCCTTGGCGGCCACGTCGCCGTTGATGCCGACCGCGGCGGCGACCCGGAGGCGGCCGTGCGCGTCGAGCGCGGGGTCGTAGAGGGTGGAGCGCAGGGCGCCGGTGCGCGAGAGCGTGCCGACGAGCGCTCCGTGGTGCAGGACCGGGGCGAAGTCGAGGTCGGCCGCCGTCATCAGGTCGAAAGCGGCGCGGCCGGTCGGCACGTCGTCGGCGTCGATCGCGGGTGCCGCCCCGTGCACGAGGTCGCCGAGGCGGGCATCGGGCAGCGCCGTGCCGAGGCGGGCGGCGGGGACGGTGCCGAGGATCGTGCCGTCCTGCTCCTGGATCACGAAGCCGTGGCCGGCGACGGCGGGCAGGATCGTGAGCGCCTCCTCCACCGTGGTGTCCGGAGTCGCGGTCAGCGCCCCCGAGAAGGCGACCGGCTGCTCCTTCACCCAGCGGATCGCGGCGTCGAGCGCCTGCAACGGCATGTCCTGCGGCAGGACGCCGAGGCCGCCCCGGCGGGCGAGCGTCGCGGCGAGCCTCGGGCCGGTCACCGAGTTCATGTTCGAGGAGACGAGCGGGATCGTGGCGCCCGTGCCGTCTCCGGGGGCCAGCGAGACGTCGAGCCTGCTGGTGACCGAGGACCGTCCGGGAACGAGGAAGACGTCGGAGTAGGTGAGGTCGCCCGAGGGCGTCCCGCCGTAGAAGCGCATGCCACAGACGCTACTCCGACCCGCGCGCGAGGCCGCCGCAGCCGGGATCCGGGCTAGGCTTGACGACCGGGACGGGACCGGGCGGAGGCGCCGGTCCAGCGGACGAGGACGACCTTCTCTCCGCCGGGATCCGTGCGTCGAGGGATGCGGCGGGCCCGTCCGGATGACCGCCGAGGCGTCAGCGCCGGAGCGAGACCATGCACGAACGAATCAACGGAGAGAGTGGGCGATCGGCTGTGTCGAGCCAATTGACCGGTGTGGGTACGGACCAGGGCTCGGAGGACTTCGGAGCCAACGAGTGGCTCGTGGAGGAGCTGTACGAGCAGTACAGCGCCGACAAGGCCTCCGTGGACGAGTCCTGGTGGCCGATCCTGGAGCGATACGGCCAGCAGCTCGCCGCCAAGGGCGCAGCGACTCCCCCGGCGGCTGCGGAGAAGCCCGCCCCCGCGGAGAAGCCGGCCGAGAGCGCCTCGAGCAGCGCGGGCGCCACGGTGACCCATCCCGTCACCTCCGCCGCTGCGACTCCGCCCTCGCGCACCACCTCGAAGCAGCCCAAGTCCGCGCCCATCCCTGCGGACGCGCCCGTGAGCAAGCCCGCCGAGGCCGACACGACCCCGGCCGAGGAGGACGTCGTCTCGCCGCTGCGCGGGATGGCGAAGAGCCTCGCCACCAACATGGACGCCAGCCTGAGCATCCCGACGGCGACGAGCGTCCGCACGATCCCGGCCAAGCTGATGATCGACAACCGCATCGTGATCAACAACCACCTGCGCCGCACCCGCGGCGGCAAGGTGTCGTTCACCCACCTGATCGGCTGGGCGCTGATCCGCGCGCTCAAGGACTTCCCGAGCCAGAACGTCTACTACGACGAGCCCGGCGGCAAGCCCTCGGTCGTCGCCCCGGCGCACGTCAACCTCGGCATCGCCATCGACATGCCCAAGCCCGACGGCACCCGCGCGCTGCTCGTGCCGAGCATCAAGCGCGCCGACACCCTGAGCTTCACCGCCTACCTCTCCGCCTACGAGGACCTGGTCAAGCGCGCCCGCGGCAACAAGCTGGTCGCCGGCGACTTCGCGGGCACCACGCTCTCGCTCACCAACCCCGGAGGCATCGGCACCGTCCACTCCGTGCCCCGCCTGATGAAGGGCCAGGGCTGCATCATCGGCGCCGGCGCCCTCGAGTACCCGGCCGAGTTCCAGGGCTCGTCCGAGAAGACCCTCGTCGAGCTCGGCATAGGCAAGACCATCACGCTGACCTCGACCTACGACCACCGCGTCATCCAGGGCGCCGGCTCGGGCGAGTTCCTCAAGATCGTGCACGAGCTGCTGATCGGCAAGCGCGGCTTCTACGAGGACATCTTCGCCGCGCTGCGCATCCCCTACGACCCGATCCACTGGTCGACCGACATCGCCGTCGACCTGGCCGAGCGCGTCTCGAAGACCTCGCGCGTGCAGGAGCTCATCAACTCCTTCCGCGTGCGCGGCCACCTGATGGCCGACGTCGACCCGCTCGAGTACGTGCAGCGCTCGCACCCCGACCTGGCGATCGAGAGCCACGGCCTCACCTTCTGGGACCTCGACCGCGAGTTCGTCACCGACGGCTTCGGCGGGGCGCGCCAGCTCAAGCTGCGCGACATCCTCGGCATCCTCCGCGACTCCTACTGCCGCACCGTCGGCGTCGAGTACATGCACATCCAGGACCCGGAGCAGCGCGCCTGGATGCAGCAGAAGCTCGAGCGCGGCTACGAGAAGCCGGGCCACGACGAGCAGCTGCGGATCCTCGGCCGACTCAACGAGGCCGAGGCGTTCGAGACCTTCCTGCAGACCAAGTACGTCGGTCAGAAGCGCTTCTCGCTCGAGGGCGGGGAGTCGCTGATCGCGCTCCTCGACGCCGTGCTGCAGGGCGCCGCCGACGACGGACTCGACGAGGTCGCGATCGGCATGGCCCACCGCGGCCGCCTCAACGTGCTCACGAACATCGCCGGCAAGACCTACGGCCAGATCTTCCGCGAGTTCGAGGGGACCCAGGACCCCAAGACGGTCCAGGGCTCCGGTGACGTGAAGTACCACCTCGGGACCGAGGGCACCTTCCGCGGTGCCGGCGGTGAGGAGATCCCCGTGTACCTCGCGGCCAACCCCTCCCACCTCGAGGCCGTGAACGGCGTGCTGGAGGGCATCGTCCGCGCCAAGCAGGACCGCAAGCCCATCGGCACCTTCACCACGCTCCCGATCCTCGTCCACGGCGACGCGGCGATGGCCGGCCAGGGCGTGGTCGTCGAGACGCTGCAGATGTCGCAGCTGCGCGCCTACCGCACCGGCGGCACGATCCACATCAACATCAACAACCAGGTCGGATTCACGACCCCGCCTCACGAGGCCCGCACCTCGATCTACTCGACCGACATGGCCAAGACGATCCAGGCGCCGATCTTCCACGTGAACGGCGACGACCCCGAGGCCGTCGTGCACGTCGGGCAGCTCGCGTTCGAGTACCGCCAGCGGTTCAACCGCGACGTGGTCATCGACCTGATCTGCTACCGCCGCCGCGGTCACAACGAGGGCGACGACCCCTCGATGACCCAGCCCCTGATGTACAGCCTGATCGAGGCCAAGCGCTCGGTGCGCAAGCTCTACACCGAAGCGCTCGTCGGTCGCGGCGACATCACCGAGGAGGAGTACGACCGGGCGCACCAGGACTTCCAGGACCGCCTCGAGCGGGCCTTCGCCGAGACCCACGCGGCGCAGACCGGCGCGATCCCCGTGATCAGCGCCGACGGCGACTCCGTGGCCGACCTCGAGCTGCCCGACGCGCAGCAGGGCGAGGACTACCCGGGCGAGCCCGAGGTGACCGGAGTGAAGAACGAGGTCGTCACCCGCATCGGCGACGCGTTCAACTCGCCGCCCGAGGGCTTCACCGTGCACCCGAAGCTGCAGCAGCTGCTGACCAAGCGCCAGGAGATGAGCCGCTCCGGCTCGATCGACTGGGCGTTCGGCGAGCTGCTGGCGCTCGGCTCGCTGCTGCTCGAGGACACTCCGGTGCGCCTGGTCGGCCAGGACACCCGCCGGGGCACCTTCGTCCAGCGCCACGCGGTGCTGCACGACCGCGAGAACGGCCAGGAGTGGCTGCCGCTGATGAACCTGTCGGACCAGCAGGCCCGGCTCTGGATCTACGACTCGCTGCTCTCGGAGTACGCCGCGATGGCGTTCGAGTACGGCTACTCCGTCGAGCGCCCCGACTCCCTCGTGCTGTGGGAGGCGCAGTTCGGCGACTTCGCGAACGGCGCGCAGATCGTCATCGACGAGTTCATCTCCTCGGCCGAGCAGAAGTGGGGCCAGCGCTCGTCGCTCGTCCTGCTGCTCCCGCACGGCTACGAGGGTCAGGGTCCCGACCACTCGTCGGCCCGCATCGAGCGCTACCTGCAGATGTGCGCCGAGCGGAACATGACCGTCGCGCGTCCGTCGACCCCGGCGTCGTACTTCCACCTGCTGCGCCGCCAGGCGTACTCGCGTCCGCGCCGCCCGCTGATCGTCTTCACCCCGAAGGCGATGCTGCGGCTGCGCGGAGCGTCGAGCCCCGTCGAGGACTTCACCTCGGGGCGCTTCGAGCCCGTGATCGACGACGCGCGCATCCAGGACGCGTCGGCGGTGAAGCGCGTGCTGCTGCACGCCGGCAAGGTGCACTACGACCTGAAGGCCGAGCTCGAGAAGAAGCCCGACGACGGCATCGCGCTCGTCCGCCTCGAGCAGTACTACCCCGCTCCGCTCGAGGAGCTGCGCGGCATCGCCGAGCGCTACCCCGACGCCGAGTTCGTCTGGGTGCAGGACGAGCCCGAGAACCAGGGCGCGTGGCCGTTCATCGCGCTCGAGGTCGCTCCGCACCTCGGGCGTCCGATCCGCGTGGTGTCGCGGCCGTCCGCGGCCTCGCCGGCCGCCGGCTCGGCCAAGCGCCACGCCTCCGAGCAGGCCGACCTGCTGTCGCGGGCGCTCACCCGGTGACCTCCGGCTCGTGAGACGTCGTTCGGCTCGTCAGACCTCCGGGTTCTGACGAGCCGAACGTGTTCCTGCGGGCCGGAGGTGGCGCCGGATGCCTCGTAAGACGAGGGAACCCCGGTGCGTCGAGGGAGCCTGCTGCTGCAGGCCGTCTCGACGGACCGGGGTTCCCTCGATGCGGTGGCGAGCGCTAGACGCGCGCCTGGACCTGCGTGTGGGTCGCCTGCGAGTCGCGGAGCATGCCGAGCACCTGGGCGCGGAGATCCTCCGGCGCCGTCTCCTTGCACGCGCGCTGCACGGCGACGGTCAGCACGACGCCGACCTTCGCCTCACCGGAGCAGTCGGGGCAGTTCGCCATGTGCTCGCGGATGTCGGCGGCGTCCTCCTTGCCGAGCTCGTCGTGCAGGTACTCCTCGAGTTCGGCCTTCGCCTTGGTGCAGCCGCAGTCGGTCATTTCGTGCTCCCGGAGGTGAAAGCGGCGCGGATCCCGCGCTCGCGTGCGTAGTCGGTCAGTCGTTCGCGCAGCATGCGCCGACCGCGGTGCAGCCGGCTCATCACGGTCCCGACGGGGGTCTTCATGATGTCCGCGATCTCCTGGTAGGAGAATCCCTCGACGTCCGCGAAGTAGACGGCGAGCCGGAAGTCCTCGGGGATCGCCTGCAGGGCCTCCTTGACGGCGGTGTCGGGGAGGTGGTCGATCGCCTCCGCCTCGGCCGAGCGGCTCGAGGTCGCGGTGGTCGACTCCGCGCCGCCGAGCTGCCAGTCCTCGAGCTCGTCGATCGCGCTCTGGTAGGGCTCGCGCTGCTTCTTGCGGTACGAGTTGATGAAGGTGTTGGTGAGGATGCGGTAGAGCCACGCCTTGAGGTTCGTGCCCTGCTCGAACTGCTTGAAGGCGCCGAACGCCTTCGCGAACGTCTCCTGCACCAGGTCCTGGGCGTCGGAGGGGTTCTTCGTCATCCGCAGACCCGCGGCGTACAGCTGGTCGATGAACGGCAGCGCCTGCTCCTCGAACAGTGAGCGGACGTCGACCGGCGCCTCGGGTGCGAGGTCGCCGAGGGACTCCTCGACGGTCGCCTCGATCGTCTGCTCGGTCTCCGCCGTCGACGGCTGGGCCGCTGAGGGCTCGGCCGCGGACGTCTGCGGCACCGTGGGCTCGGCCGGTGCGGGCGCCTCGTCGGCGGTGAGGGGGCGGGGGGAGTCGTCGCGTGTCATCACGAGCGATTCTAGGCCGCGGGGTGCCGTGCGGCCCGGGGTTGCCCCGGCGCGCACGCGTCGGGTGACGAGGGGGCGTGCGATCGTCGTCGAGACCATGCGCCACCCCTCTCCCGTCGCCGCTGACCGTGTGCCTGCCGACTACTCTGATAACCGATGGTCTTCTCGCGTTATTCCGCCCCCGAGTTCGATCCGTACGGCGACGCCCGAGCGCTCCCCGGTGAGGACGACTGGTCCTCGCCCGCCGCCTCCGGTGCCCTGGACGCGGTCGTCGAGCTGCCCGGCTCCAAGTCGCTGACGAACCGGGAGCTCGTCCTGGCCGCCCTGGCGACGGGGCCGTCGACGCTGCGCGCTCCCCTCCACTCGCGCGACAGCGCTCTGATGATCGAGGCGCTGCGCTCCCTCGGCACGACGATCCGGGAGTCGGGAGCCAGCGGCGCGTTCGGCGCCGACCTCGTCGTCGAGCCGGCCGAGGAGCTGCTCGGCTCCACCACGATCGACTGCGGCCTCGCCGGCACGGTCATGCGCTTCGTGCCCCCGCTCGCGGGCCTCGCCCTCGGCCCGACCACCTTCGACGGTGACGCCTACGCGTACAAGCGCCCGATGGGCGCGACGATCACGTCGCTCCGCTCGCTCGGCGTCGACGTGGCCGACGACGGCCGCGGCTCGCTCCCCTTCACGGTGCACGGCTCGGGATCCGTCCGGGGCGGCGACATCGTCATCGACGCCTCCCGCTCGAGCCAGTTCGTCTCGGCCCTGCTGCTCGCCGGAGCTCGCTTCGACGAGGGCCTCCGCCTCCGCCACGAGGGCGAGCACCTGCCGAGCCAGCCGCACATCGAGATGACCATCGCCGCGCTCGCGGCACGCGGAGTCGTCGTCGGCACGCCGTCGCCCGGCGAGTGGACCGTCGATCCGCAGCCGATCGCCGGAGCCGACACCCTGATCGAGCCCGACCTCTCGAACGCCGCTCCGTTCCTCGCCGCCGCCCTCGCCACCGGCGGCCGCGTGCGCCTGCGCCACTGGCCGGCCGAGACCACCCAGGTCGGCGCGCACCTCGAGCGCATCCTCCCCCTCTTCGGCGCGACGGTCGAGCGCGACGGCGGCGACCTCGTCGTCACCGGCGGCGACGAGATCCTCGGCGTCGACCTCGATCTCTCCGAGGGCGGCGAGCTCGCCCCCGCCCTGGCGGCACTCGCCGCGCTCGCCTCCGGCCCGAGCACCCTCACCGGCATCGGCCACATCCGCCACCACGAGACCGACCGGCTCGCCGCTCTGGCCGCCGAGATCAACGGCCTCGGAGGCGCGGTCACCGAGTTCCAGGACGGCCTGCGCATCGAGCCGGCCGCCCTGCACGGCGGTCGCTGGAGGACCTACTCCGATCACCGGATGGCGCACGCGGGCGCCCTGCTCGGCCTCGTCGTGCCGGGCGTCGAGATCGAGGACATCGCGACGACGTCGAAGACCCTGCCGCAGTTCCCGCAGCTGTGGTCGGCCCTGGCGTCGTCGGCACCGGCGGGATCGGTCTGAGCCGTGTCGTGGTGGACGGACAGCGGCCTCGACGCCGACGGAGCACTCGACGACTTCGACGGCTACGACGAGTCGGACGCGAAGGTGCGGCCGAACCCCAAGGGCACGAAGCCGCGAACGAAGCAGCGCCCCGCCTACGAGGACGCCGAGATCGCGATGGTGCTCGGCGTCGACCGAGGCCGCTACACGGTCATGATCGGCGACGGCACCCCGGAGGAGCACGAGTTCACCGCCGCCCGCGCCCGTGAGCTGCGTCGCCAGGCGATCGTCGCCGGCGACCGCGTCGACGTGGTCGGCGACTCGACGGGAGACGAGGGCACCCTCGCCCGGATCGTGCGGATCCGCGAGCGCTCGACGCTCCTCCGGCGCAGCGCCGACGACACCGACGCGATCGAGCGGGTGATCGTGGCCAACGCCGACCAGAT
Organism: Rathayibacter sp. VKM Ac-2803; assembly: GCF_009807175.1. NCBI lineage: Bacteria > Bacillati > Actinomycetota > Actinomycetes > Micrococcales > Microbacteriaceae > Rathayibacter > Rathayibacter sp. VKM Ac-2803. Next base: position 3,171,643 of record NZ_WUCD01000001.1, read on the forward strand.
GCTCTGCGTGGTGGCCGCCGCCGACCCCGAGCCGCGCACGCGTCTCGTCGACCGCTACCTGGTGGCCGCGTTCGACGCCGGGATCACCCCGATGCTCTGCATCACGAAGACCGACCTCGCCGACCCCGGCCCGTTCCTCCGCAACTTCGAGGGCCTCGACCTGCGCGTCTTCCTCTCGAGCCAGGACGAGCCGCCCGTCGACGAGATCGCCGAGGCGCTGCTCGGCCACGAGACGGTCGTCGTCGGCCACTCCGGAGTCGGCAAGTCGACGCTCGTGAACAAGCTCGTGCCCGACGCGCACCGCGCGATCGGCCGCGTCAACACCGTGACGGGCCGCGGACGCCACACCTCCTCCTCCACCGTCTCGCTGCGAGTCGAGCGCGGCGACCGGCACGGCTGGGTGATCGACACCCCCGGCGTCCGCTCGTTCGGACTCGGGCACGTGAACGTCGACAACATCCTCGGAGCCTTCACCGCTCTCGCCGAGCTCGCCGAGGACTGCCCGCGCGGCTGCACGCACCTCCCCGACTCCCCCGACTGCGCCATCATCGAGGCGGTCGGGGAGGGGCGACTCGGCCCGACGGGACCCGAGCGCCTCGACTCCCTCCAGCGCCTCCTGACCACCTTCGCACCCACCGACGGAAGCAGACGATGACCGACCCCGCCCTCTCCCCGATCCCCGCCGACCAGCGCCTCGCCGCCGGCGACGTCGCCCCGGAGTTCACCCTCCTCGACCAGGACGGCCGCAGCGTCTCGCTGTCGGACTACCGCGGGCGACGCGTGATCGTCTTCTTCTACCCCGAGGCCGACACCCCCGGGTGCACCACCGAGGCGTGCGACTTCCGCGACAACGCGTCCTCGCTGCGCGACTCCGGCTACGAGGTGCTCGGCGTCTCGCGCGACACCCCGGAGGCGCTGCGCCGCTGGGCGGACGCTCAGGGCATCGCCTACCCGCTGCTGAGCGATCCCGACAAGGCCGTGCACCTGGCCTGGGCCGTCTGGGGCGAGAAGAGCATGTACGGCAAGACCGTGGTCGGCGTGCTCCGCTCGACCTTCGTCGTCGGTGCCGACGGCGTCCTCGAGTTCGCGCAGTACGGCGTCCGCGCGACCGGCCACGTGCAGGCGCTGCGCAAGAAGCTCAAGCTCGTCTGACCCGCCCGGGTCGACCGACCTCCCCCGGAGAAGGCCTCCGGCTCGCGGAATCACGTTCGGCTCGCAGGAATCGCGGATTCTCGCGAGCCGAACCTTTTTCCGCGAGCCGAAGCGGCGTCAGAAGCCCTCGTTGAAGCGCGGCGCGTAGTCGGCGCCGAGCGCGCCGAGCTCTTCGACGGTCAGCTCCAGCTCGACCGACGCCACCGCGTCCTCGAGGTGCTGCATCTTCGTCGCGCCGACGATCGGCGCCGTCACCACCGGCTGCTGGCGCACCCAGGCGAGCGCGACCTGCGCGCGCGGGACGCCCCGCTCCCCCGCGATCCGGGCGACGGTGGCGGCTGTCCGGCGGTCGCCCTCCTCCTGCTGGTGGTAGAGCGTCTTGCCGTAGAGGTCGGTCTCGGTGCGCGAGGTCGTCTCGTCCCAGTCGCGGGTGAGGCGTCCGCGGGCGAGCGGCGACCACGGGATCACTCCGATGCCCTGGTCGAGGCAGAACGGGTGCAGCTCCCGCTCGTCCTCGCGCTGGATCAGGCTGTACTGGTCCTGCATCGAGACGAAGCGCGTCCAGCCGCCGAGGTCGGCCGTGTACTGCGCCTTCGCGAACTGCCACGCCCACATGCTCGACGCGCCGATGTAGCGCGCCTTGCCCGAGCGGACGATGTCGTGGAGCGTCTCCATCGTCTCCTCGATCGGCGTCTCGGGATCCCAGCGGTGGATCTGGTAGAGGTCGACGTAGTCGGTGCCGAGGCGGCGCAGGCTGTCGTCGATCGCGCTCAGGATGTGGCGGCGCGAGAGTCCGCCGCCGTTCGGGCCCTGGCGCATCGTGCCGTGCACCTTGGTCGCGATCACGACCTCCTCGCGGACGGCGAAGTCGGCCAGCGCGCGACCGACGAACTCCTCGCTCGTGCCGTCCGAGTAGACGTCGGCGGTGTCGAACGTGGTGATGCCGAGCTCGAGGGCCCGGCGGAGGAACGGCCGCGACTCCTCCTCGCCCATGCTCCAGGCGTGGGCCCCGCGATCGGGCGCTCCGTAGCTCATGCAGCCGAGGATGATCGAGGAGACCTGCAGGCCGCTGGAGCCGAGTCGGGTGTAGTCCATGGGAGGCGTCGCTTTCGCATCGGGGAGGGGGCCCCTCAGCCTCGCACCGGACGGGGGCGGTGGCTACCCGCCTGCGGGATCGCGGCGGGTCGCGGCGACGACGCTCGGGAGGAAGATCGCGACGACGGCGACCAGCGCCGGCCCGAGCAGCGCCCAGCCGACGTCGGGCACGGCGTACTGCCCCTGGAACGCCCCGAGCGCGACGGCCATCTGCACCAGCTGCATCGTCAGGGCTGAGCCGCGCATCCAGCTGCGCCGGCGGACGGCTCCGAGTGTCGTCGCGGCGGCCCAGCAGAGGGCGATCACGGCGAGGACGACGATGGCGACACCGCCGCCGGGAGTGTCGGCCGTGGTGGTCACCAGCTCGATCAGCAGCCAGGCCGCGACGGCCGCGACGCCCACCGTCTCGAGTGCCAGCACCGCGATCAGCACCAGCAGTCCGGGCGGCCGCGCGACGGCGTTCCGGCCGGTCGGGGGCCGATTCTCGTCGGTCATCACAGCCTCATCCCATCCTGGACTCTTGATTCGGGCGTACCTCCGTGAGAGGCTACTTGAGTTCGTTTCACCGCTCACAGGGTCGTGGGTTTCCGCCGATGTGAACAACCCGATCCGTTCGAGCCGAGAGGCTCGTGTGTCCTGCCCCAGGGTGTGACACGGAGCCGGGTGAGCTCTCCGGAAGAACCGAGCCGCCCCCGTCCACCCTCTCGAATCGCCTTGCGCAGCTGCGCGGGGCTTCGTGGCGTGCTCAGGAGGGTGCGCTGGGACTTCCCGTCGAGTTCGATCGTCGGCGTGATCCGATCATCCCATTCGAACACTGCGTGGTTCCTCCACGCACGCCTGCACACAAGGAGCACCTGCATGGACTGGCGCGACAAGGCCGCTTGCCTCACCGCTGACCCCGAGCTTTTCTTCCCGGTCGGCAACACCGGACCCGCCGTCGACCAGATCGAGAAGGCCAAGACCGTCTGCGGACGATGCACGGTCACCGAGGTCTGCCTCCAGTACGCCCTCGAGACCGGCCAGGACTCGGGCGTGTGGGGCGGCCTCAGCGAGGACGAGCGCCGCGCTCTCAAGCGCCGCGCCGCCCGCGCCCGCCGCGCCTCGTAGCGCGCCGTACAGCGACCTCAGACCCCCGCCGCCTCAGGGCAGCGGGGGTCTCGTCGTTCTCGGGCTCGTCAGGCCTTCGGACGGGCCAGCCAGCGCAGCGGCATCTCGATGGTGACCTCTGTCCCGCGCCCCACCAGCGTGTGCCAGTCGATCGTGCCGCCGAGCTCGCCCTGGATGAGGGTGCGCACGATCTGCGTACCGAGCCCCGATCCCACCTTGCCCTCGGGCAGACCCACTCCCGTGTCGCGCACCTTGACCGTCAGCACGTCCTCGGTGCGGGTGGCGACGATCTCGACGTCGCCCTCGCGGCCGGCGAGCCCGTGCTCGACGGCGTTGGTGACGAGCTCCGTCAGCGCCAGGGCGAGCGGAGTCGCGTACTCGCTCGGCAGGTTGCCGAAGCTCCCGCTGAGCTTGGGGTGCACCGTCGTGTTGTGCGTCGAGGCGACCTCGGCGATCAGCAGCAGCACGCGGTCGAAGACGGCATCGAAGTCGACGTTCTGGTTGAGCCCCTCCGACAGGGTGTCGTGCACGACCGCGATGGCCGCGACGCGCCGCATGGCCTGCGTGAGCGCCTCGCGCGCGAGGTCGGAGTGCGTGCGCCGGGCCTGGATCCGCAGCAGCGAGGCGACCGTCTGGAGGTTGTTCTTGACGCGGTGGTGGATCTCGCGGATCGTCGCGTCCTTGGTGATCAGCTCGCGCTCCTGGTGCCGCAGCTCGGTCACGTCGCGGCAGAGCACCACGGCGCCGACCCGCTCGCCGCGATCGCGGATCGGGATCGCGCGGAGTGACACCGTGACTCCGCGGGCCTCGATGTCGGTGCGCCAGGGCGCGCGCCCGGTCACCACGAGCGGCAGCGACTCGTCGATCACGAGCTTGCCGGTGAGCAGCTTCGTCGTGACTTCGGCGAGCGACTCCCCCTCGAGCTCGTCCGCGAAGCCGATGCGGTTGAACGCCGACAGGGCGTTGGGGCTCGCGAAGGTGGTGATGCCGTCGACGTCGAGGCGGATCAGGCCGTCGGAGGCGCGCGGGGCTCCGCGCCGCGGGCCGGTCGGAGCTCCGAGGTCGGGGAAGTCGCCCGAGGCGATCATCGAGAAGAGGTCGTTGGCGCAGTCGTTGAACGTCAGCTCCTGACGACTCGGCGTGCGCGTCTCGCTGAGGTTGGTGTGGCGGGTGACGACGGCGATCGGCCGGTCCGCGGTCGTGGAGTCGGACGGGCCGAGGCGGCGGAGGACGGGGACCGCCCGGACCCGCGTGGGCGTCTCCTCGAACCAGTCGGGCGCCGAGGTGTCGACGATGCGCGCCGTCTCGAACGCCTCGACGACCTGGGCGCGCCACTCCGACTTGATCCGCTGCCCGACGAAGTCGCGGTAGAACAGCGTCGCGGCGCTGGAGGGGCGGGCGTGGGCGACGGCCACGAAGCTGTCGTCGGACGTGGGCACCCAGAGGACGATGTCGGCGAACGCGAGGTCGGCCAGCAGCTGGGCGTCGCCCACGAGCAGGTGGAGCCACTCGACATCCGCGTCGGTGGAGCGGCCGTGGGCGAGAACGAGGTCACTGAGGGTCGACACCCGACAAGCCTAGGCGCTCGATCCACCCCCTCCGCGAGACGGCGCTCGTGCCCGATGGAGTCCGGGAGGCGACGCCACGCGCACCGCACCGGGTGCGTCCGGCGACGTCTTATCCACAGTGTCGCGTCGACACGCATGTGAGCATCCCTCGACTGCTTCGATGAGCAGGTCCCCGCGCCCCACCCTGAGCGCACCACGCACCGCCCGAGCCGAGAGGTGACCCGACCCATGAGTCGCTCGTCATGCCACTGGAGCATCCTGCATGAGCCGCCCTTCGAACGCCTTCGACTACCGCACCCTGCCCCTGGAGGCGGGGGCGGACTCCGCGCGAGCGCCGGCCATCGGCTTCTTCGAGGCCCAGCCGGCGACGAGGGCGGAGCTGCCCGACCCGCAGCCCGTCCTCGAGCGCCTCACCCTGCTGGTGATCGAGATCCTGGCGGGCTCGCGGGAGATCGACCAGGTGGCGCGCTGGCTCAGCGACGACGTCTACCGGCATCTGCAGAAGCGGGTGGTGCTCGCGGCGCGCTCCCGCGCCGCGCAGGGGCGTCCGGCGCACCGGATCCCCTTCACCGTCGGACGGGTCGTGCTGTCCGAGCCGCGCGACGGGATCGTCGAGGCGGTGGTCCTCGTGCACAACCGCGTGCGGACGCGTGCGGTCGCGATCCGGCTCGAGGGCCGGGACGCCCGCTGGCGGGCGACCGCGATCAACGTGCTGTGACCAGCGGCTCGGCGCCGACCGCGACGGTCGTCAGTGCAGAGTGCCGGCGGCGTACTCCGAGACGAGGGTCGCCAGCGCCGCCCTGTTCGCGTCGGTCAGGTGCATCGGAAGGGTGTGCGTCGTCCCGGCGAGCAGGTTCTTCTCGACGATCCTGACCTGCTCGGGGACGATGTCGGCCAGCGGAGTCGCGATCGGCGCTTCCATCAGGTCCCGTGAGTGGAGCGCGCGGTCGGTCGCGACGATCCCGTACGAGCCACCGAGCGTCTGATCGGTCACCCCGAAGAGCACGGTCTCGTCGGCCGGTATCGCGAAGCCCTTCACGAGCTTGGCGAAGTGCTTGCGGGTCCTCTCGTCCGGGAGCTTCAGCACCGCGCCGAGGCCGAGCTCGTCGGCGCGCTCCAGGAGGCCGGTCGCGCGGGGCACCTCGGTCGGCAGGGCTGCCGAGACCGCCGCCCTGCCGAGCACCACGACGATCGCATCGGTGACGGCCTGCAGCAGGAGGGGGCGACGCTCGACGGTGATCACCCGATCGGCCGACTTCCAGTCGAAGTCGCTCGTCGCAGAGGCGACGGCAGCGGCGGCCGACGCGGCAGGGCCGTCCCGGCCGGCGAGGAGCGGGACGACGCGAGGGACCTTCTCGCCGAAGAGTCCGGCGGGCGAGTCCTTCACGTGCACGGCGCGGTCGGTCAGGAGGAGGCCGACCGCCTCCCGGGATCGCGTGAAGCGGTTCATCGAGTGGTAGCCGAAGAACGCGAGCGGACGCTCCGTCCCGCTCTTCAGCAGCTGTCCGGCGGCGTGGTGGAACACCTCGGCGGCGTCGGACAGGGGGTGCGGCGCCGCCACCGGCGTGAACACGAGCTCGGCGATCTGCGGGTACCGCCCCACGACCTGCGCGACTGCGCCCTCCAGCGACTCCCCGTCCGAGCGGCTCGCGCTGTCGAGAACCGTCATCGTCGCCTCCGTCGTCAGCTGGTCGGTCCGCCCCACAACCTACCGAGACGCGACGCCGCGTCGCGCCCCTCCGGCGACGGAGCCGCTTCGTCTCTCGGCGAGGAGAGCGAAGTCGGCGCCCGCCGGCCCCTCGCTGGTCGAGTAGCCCCGGAGGGGCGTATCGAGACCCACCAGTGTCAGCAGATCGGTCCTCAGGCCTCGCCTTCTGACGCTGGTGGATCTCGATACGCCCGCTGCGCGGGCTACTCGATCAGCGAGGGAGGGACCACGCGCAGGAGTTCACTTCTCTGAGGGGCACCACCTGCTTCAGCGGCGTCGGACCATACGCGGACCCAGCCCCCGCGGTGTGCGGTCGCGTCGACGGCGGAGACGACCGAGGGCCCCGACCTCCGCAGCAGCGGTGTCGGGGCCCTCGGTCGAGCGGGTCAGCGGCGCTTCTGCTGCGCGCGGCGCTCCTGGCGGTTGTTCGGGACGTCGTCCTCGGCGGCACCCGGCTTCTGCCCGAAGGCGCCGGTCGCGGGGGTCGCGGCGTCGTCCTGCGGGCGCGCCTCGCGGGCCGCCGCGGCGCTCGCCTTGGCGGTGGCCGCCTGCTGCACCTGGCCGCGCTGGTTGCGCACCTCGACTCCGCCCGAGTCGCTCGGCGCCGAGTAGCTCAGCTTCTCGACCGGGGCGACCGGCTCCGCGAGCCCCTTGGCGGCGACTCCGGCGACCTCGCCCTGCTTCTGCGTCACCTCGACCTCGAGGTTGAACAGGAAGCCGACGGTCTCCTCGCGGATCTGGCCCATCATCTGCTGGAACAGGGCGAAGCCCTCGCGCTGGTACTCGACCAGCGGATCGCGCTGCGCCATCGCACGCAGGCCGATGCCGTCCTTGAGGTAGTCCATCTCGTAGAGGTGGTCGCGCCAGCGGCGGTCGATCACCGAGAGCACGACGCGGCGCTCGAGCTCGCGCATCGCCGGCGAGCCGAGCTGCTCCTCGCGGCGCTCGTAGGCGATCTTCGCGTCCGAGAGGATCTCGCGGCGCATGAACTCCTTGTTGATGCGCCCGCGGCTGCCCGCCTCCTGCACGACCTCGTCGATCGTGAGGCTGATCGGGTAGAGCGTCTTGAGCTCGGTCCAGAGAGCGTCGAAGTCCCAGTCGTCACCGTTGCCGGTGCCGGTGTGCACCTCGAGGATCTCGTCGATCACGTCGACCAGGAACTTCTGCGTGCGCTCGTGCAGGTCGTCGCCCTCGAGGATGTGGCGGCGGTCGGAGTAGATCGCCTCGCGCTGGCGGTTCAGCACGTCGTCGTACTTGAGCACGTTCTTGCGGATCTCGGCGTTGCGCGCCTCGACCTGCGACTGCGCACTGCGGATGGCGCGCGAGACGACTTTCGACTCGATCGCGATGTCGTCGGGCACGTTGCCGCGGCCCATCAGGGCCTCGGCGGCACCGGAGTTGAACAGGCGCATCAGGTCGTCGGTGAGCGAGAGGTAGAAGCGGCTCTCACCCGGGTCGCCCTGGCGGCCGGAGCGACCGCGCAGCTGGTTGTCGATGCGGCGCGACTCGTGGCGCTCCGTGCCGAGCACGTAGAGGCCGCCGGCGGCCTGGACCTTCTCGGCCTCCTCGGCCACCTTCGCCTTGACCTCGGCGAACACGCCGTCCCACGCCGCCTCGTACTCCTCCGGAGTCTCGGACGGGCTGAGACCCTTGCCCGCCATCTCGGTGACGGCGAGGAACTCGGCGTTGCCGCCGAGCATGATGTCGGTGCCGCGACCGGCCATGTTCGTGGCGACGGTGACGGCGCCGAGGCGACCCGCCTGGGCGACGATCGCCGCCTCCCGAGCGTGGTTCTTCGCGTTGAGCACCTCGTGCCGCACGCCCTTCTTGGCGAGGAGGCGCGAGAGGTACTCGCTCTTCTCGACGCTGGTCGTGCCGACCAGGACGGGCTGGCCCGCCGCGTGGCGCTCGACGATGTCCTCGACGACCTGCTCGAACTTGACCTGCTCGTTCTTGTAGACGAGGTCGGGGTTGTCGAGGCGCTGCATCTTGCGATTGGTCGGGATCGACACGACACCGAGCTTGTAGGTGGCCATGAACTCGGCCGCCTCGGTCTCGGCCGTACCCGTCATGCCCGAGAGCTTCGCGTAGAGGCGGAAGTAGTTCTGCAGGGTGACCGTGGCGAGCGTCTGGTTCTCGGCCTTGACCTGCACGCCCTCCTTGGCCTCGATCGCCTGGTGGATGCCCTCGTTGTAGCGGCGTCCGGCGAGGATGCGGCCGGTGTGCTCGTCGACGATCAGGACCTCGCCGTTCAGCACGACGTAGTCCTTGTCCTTCTTGAACAGGGCACGGGCCTTGATGGCGTTGTTGAGGAACGAGATCAGCGGAGTGTTGGCCGACTCGTAGAGGTTCTCGATGCCGAGGTAGTCCTCGACCTTCTCGATGCCGGGCTCGAGGACGCCGATGGTGCGCTTCTTCTCGTCGACCTCGAAGTCCTCGCCCTCGATGAGGCGCTTGGCGAGGCTGGCGAACTCCGAGAACCAGCGGTTCGCCTCGCCCGAGGCGGGGCCGGAGATGATCAGCGGGGTGCGCGCCTCGTCGATGAGGATCGAGTCGACCTCGTCGACGACCGCGTAGAAGTGGCCCCGCTGGACCATGTCCTGCGCCTGCCACGCCATGTTGTCGCGGAGGTAGTCGAAGCCGAACTCGTTGTTCGTGCCGTAGGTGATGTCGGCCGCGTACTGCTCGCGGCGCTGCTGGGGCGTCTGACCCGAGAGGATCACGCCCGTGGTCATGCCGAGGGCGCGGAACACGCGGCCCATCAGCTCGGACTGGTACGAGGCGAGGAAGTCGTTCACTGTGACGATGTGCACACCGCGGCTGGCGATCGCGTTGAGGTAGGCCGGGAGGGTCGCGACGAGCGTCTTGCCCTCTCCTGTCTTCATCTCGGCGATGTTGCCCAGGTGCAGTGCCGCGCCGCCCATCAGCTGCACGTCGAAGTGACGGAGCCCGAGGGTGCGGCGCGACGCCTCGCGGACCGCAGCGAACGCCTCCGGCAGGAGGTCGTCGAGCGACTCGCCGTTCGAGTAGCGCTCGCGCAGCTCGACGGTCTCGTTCTTCAGCTCCTCGTCGCTGAGGTGCGTGAAGTCCTCTTCGAGGGCGTTGACGGCTTTCGCGTAGTTCTCGAGGCGACGGATGACCCGCCCCTCCCCGACGCGAAGGACCTTTTCGAGAACTGAGGCCACGGGGTACTCCAAAACGTAGAAGGCAGGGGTTCCGCACCGGAGCGCGGACCGCGACCAGCCTAGCCGGGGAGGGCTGTGCGCGGTCTGAGGTGCTGTCCGCCAGGGGCGGACGCCGACGGGCCCCGGTGCGCGAGGCACCGGGGCCCGTCAGGAGGGGGCGGAGGTCAGACCGCGGTCTGCTCCGCGAGCTCGTCGGCCTCGTCGCCGAGCCCGATCACGCCGTAGTCCCAGCCCTTGCGCCGGTAGACGACGCTCGGGCGGCCGGTGTCGGCGTCGATGAACAGGTAGAAGTCGTGGCCGACCAGCTCCATGTAGTCGACGGCGTCGTCGACCGTCATCGAGACGGACGCGAAGACCTTCTTGCGGATGACGACGGGGCAGTACGGCTCCTCCTCGACCTCGTCCTCCGCGGGCGCCGGCGCCTCGGCCTGCACCGGCACGACCCCCGTGCTCACCTGCTCGAGGATGGCGGCATCGGCCGGCTGGATGGCGACGACGCTGAAGTCGTCGGCGGCCGCATCCCGGAGCGAGGTGGGCCGATGCTGGCCCCGATGCACCTTCTTGCGATCCTTGGCTCGCCTCACCCGTTCGAGGAGGCGCCCGAGGGCGACATCGAAGGCCGCGTACTTGTCGGCACCACTCGCCTCGGCGCGGACGACGGGGCCCTTCCCGATCAGGGTCAGCTCGACCCGGTCTCCCCCCGGGGCGCCCTTGCCCTCGCTGTGCCGACTCGCCTTGATCTCGAGCGCGAGGGCTCGATCGGCGAGGTGCCCCACCTTCTCCGCCTTCTCCGTCGCGTACGCGCGGAAGCGATCGGTGATGCCCAAGTTGCGTCCTGTGATGTCGATGTCCATGACAACCTCCCAGTCGAGTACGGCGTGCCGCCTTTCTCTGGGGCGGACCGTTCACGCCGTGCCACCGAGCGTAGACCCCGGCCACCGGAGTGTCACCGAGTGTTCATCCGGAGGATCATCGGCGACCGCGGTGAGTCGCCCGGCAATCCCGCCTCAGCACGCAGCGGCGTGCCCGCGACGGCGACCGCGCCGCGTACCCTGCCGCCCGCCGCCTCGACGGCGCGCCGCATCTCGAGCAGGGTCGCGCCCGAGGTCACGACGTCGTCGACGAGCAGGATCGGGGGCGAGTCGACGAGCGGACGGCGCGCCCGGAAGGCGCCGTCGAGGTTGCCGAGGCGGTCCGACCGCCCGAGACCGACCTGGTCGAGAGAGTGCCGCGCACGGCGGAGGGGGCGCGCCGGCCGGCCCCCCGCAGCCCGCACGATCAGGTCGACCGGGTCGTAGCCGCGACGGAGCCGCCGGCCGTAGGAGCCCGGCGGGCCGACGAGCACGGCGGGCTCCTCACGCAGGGCCAGGCGCAGAGCGGGCCGCAGCAGCACGGCCAAAGGCGGCGCGGCTCCGACCCGCCCCTCGTCCTTCAGCGCGAGGACGAGCCGGCGGACCACTCCGGAGTACGCCGCGCCCGTGACGACTCCGAGCGAGTGCTCCGCCGGGCCGAGCGTGCGCCGACCGGGCCGCCCCGCCTCGGCGAGCTCGGCGCGGCACCCGCCGCAGGGCCCCGCGCGGGCGGGGCTTCCGCAGGCCGGGCAGTCGACGGGGAGGAGGACGGCGAGGGCGTCGAGAAGGGAGTCGCGGAGCATGCGCCGAGCCTGCCCGGAGCGCGTGCGACGTGACGCGCCACCCTCCCTACTCCGACGCCCGACGGCCTGTGGAGGAGGGTCGCGCCCCGCTCGGAGACCTCCGGCTCGCGGAATCCGCCCCGGCTCGCAGGAATCGCCGGTTCCTGCGAGCCGAACGCGATTCCGCGAGCCGGAGGTGCGCCCGGAGTCGCGCGAGAGCCGGACGGGTCAGGACCCCATGCCGGTCTGCACCGCCAGCAGCCGCACGTCGGTCGCGATGGTCTGCCACGCCGAGCCGCGCTGCTGGCGGAGCTCGCCGCCCTCGGCGAGGATCCTGACCTGGGTGGACGCGTTGCCCGCCGCGATCTGCAGGGTGCCGGTGGTGGTGCCGAGCGACGTGGCGCCGCCTCCGATCTGGTTCAGGGTCACGGCGTCCTCGCCCGTCGAGGCGCGCACGACCGAGACGACGTCCAGCTCGTCCGTCCAGCTCGCGGCGATCGCCGTGCCGAGGGAGGAGCGGAGCACCACGGGCTCGCCGACGGCGAGGGGCTCCCCCGTCGCGGATCGGCTGATGCCGGCCATCAGCACCGTCGCCTGCTGGCCGTCCTGCGCCAGCGCGAGCATGCGGGTGCCGTCGCGCGAGACCGCCAGCGAGGCGATCGAGTCGATCTCCGACCAGGCGGTCGCGACCTGGTACGAGGTCGCTCCGTCCGAGGAGTAGGCGACGAGCTGGCTGGGCGAGGCGGCGGGCACCGACCAGACGTAGCCGAGCGGGTCGATGCTCGGCGCCGTCAGGCCCGATCGAGCGTCGAGCAGCACGTCGCTCCGGCCGGGAGTGACGAGTGCGACTCCGGCGTTCGAGAGCACGGCGGCCGCCGCGTCGGAGTCGGCGCCCCGCTGCTCCCCCAGCACCACCGCGGTGGGCGCCAGCTCCCGCACCCGGTCGGACACCGCCGTCTCGGTGAGGCCCGACGAGCCGAGGAAGCCGAAGGCGTCGTCGGTGAGCACGAGCGGCCGCGTGTCGACCCGCGGCGACGTGGGCAGTCCCGTCGTCTCGGCCGCGACCTCGATCGGGTTCTGCTCGACCGAGAGAGTCACGCCGGTGACGTTCGAGACGTTGGCGAGACTCCGGCTCAGCTGCAGCGACATCAGGCGCCACTGCCGCTCGTCGGCCTCGAGCGCCGCCGAGTTCAGATCGACCACTGCCCGCTGCGCCTCGACCGGCACCGTCTCGGCGGCGAGCGCCGTCCCCGTCGGGAAGGCCGAGACGGCCGCATCGGAGTCGCGCAGCCAGGCGGTGGGCCCGCGCAGCAGCTCGGTGACGATCGTCGTGCTCGTCGAGCTGTCCGCCCTCGACGCGAACCACCGCAGGTCCGGCACGAGGTAGCTGTAGCTCGGGTCGTAGAAGTAGAGCGCGTGCGTCGAGAAGACCTGCTCGAAGGTGGTCCGGTCGATCACCACTCCGCTCGGCGGCGCGCTGATGCGCCACTCGCCGTTCTCCTGCACGAAGCCGTAGTCGAGGTTCAGCGCGGCGGTCGTCGCCACCTCGGTGTACACGCCGCTGGCGTCGACCTCGGCGACGGGGGTGATCGTCAGGGTCAGGGTCGAGGTCGACGGCTGGACCTGCGAGCGCTGGCCCTCGTCGACCGTCACGTGCTCGCTCGGCGTCCAGTCGGCTCCGGTCGAGAGGAACTCGCGGGCGATCTTGTAGTTGCCCTGCGGGCTGGAGGCCGCGTCGATGAAGCCGTTGAGGATGTCGCGCTGCGAGGCGCCGGCCGCCGGCCCCGAGGGCAGGAAGTCGTACTCGAGGTCCTGCGGCGCCGCGTCGGGCTGCCCGACGCCGACACCGCCGTCGCGGGGGATCCCCGCGCAGCCCGCGAGAGCGAGCACGAGCAGCAGGGCGGAGGCGAGGGTGCGGAACTTCGTCACGAGAGCGCTCCGTCGGGGGTCGGGAGCGGCGGCATCACGATCGGCCCGGTGAAGGCCTGCTCGCCGGCGTCGATCGGCGGGAGCGGGAGGGGCGAGGACTCGATCCGCTCGCCCCGGCGCCGCGGGATGGTGAGGCGGAAGCAGGCTCCGCGATCGGGCATCGACCAGACCTGCAGCCAGCCGTGGTGCAGCGCGGTGTCCTCCTGCGCGATCGAGAGGCCGAGCCCCGTCCCGCCGAGGGTGCGCCGACGGGACGGGTCGGCCCGCCAGAACCGGTCGAACACCCTTGCGACCTCTTCGGAGCTCATGCCGTGACCGTAGTCGCGGACGGCGAGGGCGACCGCGGTCGCGCTGCTGTCGACCGTCACCACGATCTCGCGCCCGTCGCCGTGCTCGATCGCGTTGCCGAGGAGGTTCCGCACGATCCGGCGGATGCGGCGCGCGTCCATGTCGGCGTCGAAGTAGCCTCCGGGCGCCGAGAGTGTCAGCTCGGAGCCGTTCGCGGCGGCGATCCCGCTCATGTCGGCGATCTCCTCGCTGGCCAGGCGCACCAGATTGACCGGCTCGAGCTCGAGCTCGGCCGACCCCGCGTCGTGGCGGGAGATCTCGAGGAGATCGGCGAGGAGGCTCTCGAACCGGTCGATCTGCCCGTGCAGGAGCTCGACGGTGCGCTCGGCGACCGGTGGGAACGCCTCCCGCTGGTCGAAGAGCACGTCGCCGGCCAGCTTCATCGTGGTGAGCGGAGTGCGCAGCTCGTGCGAGACGTCCGAGACGAAGCGCTGCTGCACCTGGCTGAGCGTGGCGAGCTCGCTGATGCGGTCCTGCAGGCTGTCGGCCATGCCGTTGAAGGAGCGGGCCAGGGTGGCGATCACGTCCTGGCCCTTCTCGGGGATGCGGACGTCGAAGTCGCCCGCCGCCAGACGCTGACTGGTCTCGGCGGCGACCCGGACGGGCGCGACGACCAGGCGCACGACGATCCAGCTGACGGCGCCGATCAGCAGCACGAGAAGGATGCCGGCGACGTTGAGGACCTGCTGGACGAACTGCAGGGTGCGCTCGGCGTCGGCGAGCGAGTAGCCGATGTAGAGCTCGTACCGTCCCGCGCTGCTCGGCAGCTCGAGGGTGGATCCGACCAGGATGCCCGGCTGCTCCTCGCCGGACGCGTCGAGGGTGACCGACTGCCAGTACTGGCCGTCCGCGCCGTCCTGCACCCGCTGGCGCAGCTCGTCGCTGATCACGCCGTTCTGCAGCTCGCGGTTGTAGATGTCCTGCGGCGCGAGGGAGGACGCCTCCTGGTCGGGCGAGCGCACGATCGCGATCAGAGCCGACGACGAGGCGTCGCGGACCGCGGTGCGCACCGAGCTCATCACCTCCTCCATGTCCTGGCGGGTGGAGACGGTGGCGGCGTCGAGGTAGCCCTGGGCGGCCCGCGTGGCGCGGGAGGTGTCCCCCGTCACCTGGCTGAGGCGCGACTGGAAGAGGTTGTCGCTGATGCTGTACGAGAGGTACGCCCCCGTGGAGCCGATCGCGATGCCGCTCAGCAGGACGGTGATCGCCACCGCGCGGAACTGCAGAGAGCTGCGCCAGGCGCCGAGGATCCTGCGCGGCCACCGGCGGATCGCGGGGCGCCGGAACCGGCGGGCGACGGACACGGTCAGCTCGGGAGCACGGCGCCGGCGCGGTAGCCGACGCCGCGGACGGTCATCACGATCCGGGGGTCGTCGGGATCCTTCTCGACCTTCGCGCGCAGGCGCTGCACGTGCACGTTCACCAGGCGGGTGTCGGCCTTGTAGTGGTAGCCCCAGACCTGCTCCAGCAGCATCTCGCGCGTGAACACCTGCTGGGGCTTGGAGGCGAGGGCGAGGAGGAGGTCGAACTCGAGAGGGGTCAGCCCGATCCGCAGGTCGCCGCGGCGCACCTCGTGACCGGCGACGTCGAGGCTGAGGTCGCCGACCTGCAGCACCGCGTTGGCCGCCACCTGGGCGGGCCGCAGCCGCGTCTTGATCCGCGCGACGAGCTCCTTGGGGTCGAACGGCTTGACCATGTAGTCGTCGGCGCCCGACTCGAGGCCCTGCACGACGTCGGAGGTGTCGGACTTGGCGGTGAGCATGATGATGGGAACGCCCGACTCGGCGCGCACGTCGCGGCAGACCTCGATGCCGTCCTTGCCCGGGAGCATCAGGTCGAGCAGCACGAGATCGGGGCGGGCGCGGCGGAAGGCCTCGAGCGCTCCCGAGCCGTCGGCGCAGAAGGAGACGTCGTACTCCTCGGCCCGCAGCACGATGCCGATCATCTCGGCGAGGGCCGCGTCGTCGTCGACCACCAGAATGCGCGCGCTCATGAGCCTGTTCTTCCTCGTCTCGGGTCGCGCTCACCCCCCTGGGCGTCCGCGGTTACCGGCTCAGGCTAACCGACGCGGCCGGGAGGGCGCCGGGCGCGCAGGAGGAGCGCCGCGCGGGCCTGTGACAGCATGGGAGGGATGACCGATGCAGCTCAGTGGCCCCCGCCCGCAGGGCCCGCGGACAGCGGCGTCGCCGGTACCCCTCGCGACGCGGTCCCGCCGGCGCCCCCGATCCGCGACGTCGTCGCACCGGCGCCCCCGGTCGCCTGGGCGCCCACCGGCCCGGGGCAGCAGTCGGCACCCCCGTCGGGCACGACGCCCGGCTGGACGCCCCCGCCCAAGCCCGGTCTGATCCCGCTGCGCCCCCTCGGCTTCGGCACCCTCCTCGGAGCGCCGTTCCAGGTGCTGCGACGGAGTCCCCGCACCACGCTCGGCGTCGCGCTGCTCGTGCAGGGCGTCGGCTCGGTCCTCGCGCTCGTGCTCTACGGCGTGATCGCCGTCCTCGCCGTCGGACGCATCGAGCAGGCGGACGCCGCCGACCAGGACGCGGTCGGAGCGGGAGCCCTCGCCATCGTGATCCTCGCCGCCCTGATCCCCCTCGCCGTCGCCCTGGCGACCGGCGCGCTCGTGCAGGGCGTCGTCGTGCTGGAGGTCTCGCGCGGGGTCCTCGGCGAGCGCCCGACGCTGCGCCAGCTCCTCGGGCGCCTCCGCGGGCGCTTCTGGGCCCTCGTCGGCTGGACGGTGCTGCAGGGCATCGGGACGGCGCTCCTGGTCGCGGCGGCCGTCGCGCTCGCCGTCCCCCTCTTCCTGCTCGGTGCGCAGAACGGCGGTGCCGGCACGATCGTGGGCGGCATCCTCGTCCTCGTCTTCGCGAGCCTCGCGGCGGCGGCGCTCGGCGTCTGGATCGGGACGAAGCTGGCGCTGGTGCCGAGCATCCTCGTCGTCGAGCGCCTCTCGATCAGGCGGGCCGTCGCCCGCTCGTGGGGTCTCGTCGTCGGCGGGTTCTGGCGCACCTTCGGCGCTCTGGCGCTGATGCTGGTGATCGTCCAGTTCGCGAGCCAGGTGATCGCCACTCCGCTGAGCCTGCTCGTGCCGATCGCCGGCGCCCTGATCGCCCCGACCGACCCCGGCGCCCAGATCGTCTCCTCGCTGATCGTGACCCTCCTCTCGGTCGCCGTCGGACTGGTCATCGGCGCCGTCGGCACGGTGCTGCAGTCGGCCGTCACCGGTCTCGCCTACCTCGACCGGCGGATGCGGCGCGAGGGCTTCGATCTCGTGCTCCTGCGGCACGTCGAGGACCGCGCGGCCGGGCGCCCGAGCACCGACCCGTTCCCCACCCCCGAGCGGGCGCCCCGGTGATCCTCGTCGGCGTGCCGCTCGATCCCGATGCGCAGGAGGCGCGGCGCCTCCTCCTCGAGGAGCTCGCCGATCCGCGCTACCGGGCCGCCGAGCCGACGTGGTTCGACCGCACGGTGCAGGCGATCCGCGACTGGTTCGCCTCCCTCTCGGTGCCCACCGACGGCGCGGGGGTGCCGCTCGCGGCCGTCATCGGAGTCGTGGTGCTGCTCGCCCTGGTCGTCGCGGCCCTGCTCATCGCCGGCGCGCCGCGTCGGCGCCGCCGGAGCGCCCTCTCGAGGGGCGCGGTGCTCGCCGCGGACGACGGCCGATCGGCCGACAGCATCCGGGCCCTCGCCGAGGCGGCCGCTGCTCGGGGCGACTTCGACGAGGCCCTCGTCGAGCGGTTCCGCGCGCTGGTGCGCGCCCTCGACGAGCGGACGGTGGTGAGCCACTCTCCCGGCACCACGGCGCACGGATTCGCCCGCCGGGCCTCCGCCGCCTTCCCCGGATCCGCCGAGGCCCTGCGCCGCTGCGCGGACGACTTCGACCGGGTCCGGTACCTGGACGGCCACGGCACTGCGGCCGACTACGAGCGGATCCGCGACCTCGACCGCTCTCTCGCCGCGACGACTCCCGATCTCGGGCCGGCGCTCGATCCACTCGCCGCCCTCGCTCCCCGCCGATGACGACCACCGCCTCCGTCACCACCCCGACCCTCGGCGCTCTGCTGCGCCGCGGCCGGCTCTGGGCTCTGCTGCTCGCGCTCGTGGCCGTCGGGACGCTGCTGCTGACCGTCGCCACGGGCGCGCCCACTCCCGGGGCCGACCTCGACCTCGACAGCGCGGCCCCCGGCGGAGCCCGCGCCGTCGCGCAGGTCCTGCGCGAGCAGGGCGTCGACGTCGTGCGCGCCGACGACCTCGATGCGGCGCTCGACACGGTCGGTGACGGCACGACGCTGCTGATCGACGACCCGAACGCGGTCCTCGACGAGTCGCAGTACGCGGGCCTGGGCGCCGCCGCCGGAGCGATCGTGCTCGTGGAGCCGACCGGCGCCGCGCTCGACGCCCTCCTGCCGCAGGTGGCGTTCGCCGGCGTCCCGCTCGACGAGGGCGATCTCCCGGCCCGCTGCTCGCTCCCCGCGGCCGAGCGCGCCGAGAGCATCCCGTCGGGCGGCAGCACCTATCGCGTCCTCGAGGGCGACGCCGTCGGCTGCTTCCCCACCGGCGACGACGCCTTCGCACTCGCCTCGGCCACCGGCCCCGGAGGTGCGCCCGTCACCGCGGTCGGCGACGCCGACCTCCTCCGCAACGGCACGATCGACGAGGCGGGGCGCGCCGCCCTGGCCCTGGGGCTGCTCGGCGGCGAGGACCGACTGGTCTGGTACCGCGTCGGACTCGACGACCTCGCCGGGGGCGCCACCCCCGACCCGGCCGATCTCGCGCCCGGCTGGGTGACGCCGGCGCTGCTCCTGCTCGTCTGCGTGTTCGTCGCCTCCGCCGTCTGGCGCGGGCGCCGGTTCGGGCCGCTCGCCGTCGAGCCGCTGCCGGTCGTCGTCCACGCGAGCGAGACCGCCCGCGGCAGGGCACGCCTCTACGCCCGCGGCGACACCCGGGTCCGGGCCCTCGACGCCCTGCGCATCGGCACTCTGCACCGCGTCGGCGCCCTGCTCGGGCTCTCGCCCTCGGCCGCGGTCGAGGAGATCGTGTCGGTGGCGTCCGACCTCCTCGGCCGCGACCCGGTCGCCGTCCGCCGTCTGCTCGTCGACGACCTGCCCGGCGACGACGCGGCGCTGGTCTCGGCGTCCGACGAGCTCCTCCGTCTCGAGAGCGCGATCCGCACCGCCCTCTCCCCCGCGACCACGCACCCCGACCGACGACCGGAAGGCCCCCACCGATGAGCGACACCTCCCTCCCGCCGATCGGCGACGACGATCTGCGCGTCGAGCTCGACCGCGTCCGCACCGAGGTGGGGCGCGCGGTCGTCGGGCAGGACGGCGCGGTCTCGGGCCTGCTGATCGCGCTCCTCGCCGGCGGCCACGTGCTGCTCGAGGGCGTCCCCGGAGTCGCGAAGACGCTGCTCGTGCGCGCCCTGTCGGTCTCGCTCGGGCTCGACACGCGCCGTGTGCAGTTCACCCCCGACCTCATGCCGGGCGACATCACGGGCTCGCTCGTCTACGACGCCTCCACCTCGGGCTTCGCCTTCCGCGAGGGGCCGATCTTCACGAACCTGCTCCTCGCCGACGAGATCAACCGGACGCCTCCGAAGACCCAGGCGGCGCTGCTCGAGGCGATGGAGGAGCGCCAGGTGAGCGTCGACGGCCGCACGCTGCCGCTGCCCGATCCGTTCCTCGTCGCGGCGACGCAGAACCCCGTCGAGTACGAGGGCACCTACTCCCTGCCCGAGGCGCAGCTCGACCGCTTCCTCCTCAAGCTGGTGCTGGAGGTGCCCCCGCGCGACGTCGAGGTCGAGGTGCTGGCCCGCCACGCCGCGGGCTTCGACCCGCGCGACCTCGCCGCCGCCGGCGTGCACCCCGTGCTCGACGCCTCGCGACTGCGTGCGGCCCAGGAGGCGGTGCGCCGCGTCGGTGCGGGCCCCGACGTGCTCGGCTACATCGTCGACGTCGCCCGGGCGACCCGGCAGAGCCCGAGCGTGAAGCTCGGCGCGAGCCCCCGCGGCTCGACCGCCCTGCTCGCCGCGTCGCGCGCGTGGGCCTGGCTGAACGGCTACACCTCGATCACGCCCGACCACGTGCAGGCGATGGTGCTCCCCGTGCTCCGCCACCGCATCCAGCTCCAGCCGGAGGCAGAGCTCGAGGGCGTGCGCACGGAGGCGGTCCTCGGCGGCATCCTCCAGCAGGTCCGCGTCCCGGTCTGAGCCGTGCACCTCACCGGGCGCTCCGTCCTCGTCCTCCTGGTCGGCCTCGTGCCGGTCGTCCTCTTCGGCGGCCGCGCCGAGACCGCGTTCGGCGTGCTCGGGCTCTGGCTGCTGCTCTGGCTCGTCCTCGTCGGGGTCGACCTGGCGATCGCGGGATCGCCGCGGTCCGTCTCCGTCGAGCGCCGGGTCCCCGACCGGGTGCGCCTCGGCGAGCGGGCGGAGGCGCAGCTGCTGGTCACGAACACGGGGCGGAGGCGGATCCGCGGTGTCCTGCGCGACGCCTGGGAGCCGTCGGCGGGTGCGATCGCCACGCGCTCGGCCCTGCGCCTCCCACCCGGGGAGAGGCGGGCCGTCACGACCGCGCTCGTCCCGCGCCGCCGGGGCGAGCGTCGAGCCCTGCACGTCACGGTGCGGTCGGAGGGGCCGCTCGGCCTGGCCGGCCGGCAGGCCACCCACGCCGCTCCCGCCGCGATCCGCGTCCTGCCGCCGTTCCGGTCGAGGCGGCACCTGCCCTCGCGCCTCGCGCGCCTGCGCGAGCTCGAGGGCCGCACGAGCGTGATGATCCGCGGTCAGGGCACCGAGTTCGACAGCCTCCGCGAGTACGTCCGCGGTGACGACGTCCGCTCGCTCGACTGGCGGGCGACCGCGCGCCGCCGCGAGCCCGTGGTGCGCACGTGGCGTCCGGAGCGCGACCGGCGGGTGATCCTCGTCCTCGACACCGGGCGCACCAGCGCCGCGCGCATCGAGGACGAGCCGCGGCTCGACACGGCCATCGAGGCGTCCCTCCTGCTCGCCGCGCTGGCCGCCTCGGCGGGCGACCGCGTCGACGTCCTCGCCTTCGACCGCACCCGCCGAGCCCGCGTGCACGGTGCGACCGGCACGGAGGTTCTGAGCCGCGTCGTCGACGCGCTCGCCCCCGTGCAGCCGCAGCTCCTCGAGACCGACTGGTCGGCCGTGCCCGGCCAGGTGCGCACGCTCGCCTCGCAGCGCTCGCTCGTCGTCCTGCTGACCGCGCTCGACTCCGTCGGCTCGGCCGAGGGGATGCTCGCCGTCCTCCCCCAGCTCACCCGGCAGCACACCGTCGTCGTCGCGTGCGCGCTCGATCCCGAGCTGGTCGAGATGGCGGCCGATCGGAGCGACCGGAGCGCCGTCTACACCGCCGCCGCCGCCCAGCGCTCGCTCACCGACTCCGATCGCCTCGCCGCGGCGGTGCGCCGGCTCGGCGGCGACGTCGTCCTCGGAGCGCCGGAGCGGCTCCCTCCGCTGCTCGCGGACCGCTACATCGCGCTGAAGGCGGCCGGACGGCTCTGAGTCCCGAGCGGGCGTCCGGTGAGACCCGGCTCAGCTCTCCGCGATGCTCCGCGAGCCCGCCCCGAACCGATCCAGATCGCCCGTCTCACCGGCCCGCGACGCGCGGCCCCCGACCACGATCATGTAGACGAGGAACGCACCGAGCGCGACCGCGCCGATGCCGATCTTCAGCCACCAGGGCCACGGAGCGGGCGTCACGAAGCCCTCGATGACGCCCGACACCAGCAGCACGAAGACCAGGCCGATCGCGACGGTGAAGAGGCTGCGGGCGTCCTCGGCGAGGGCCTGAGCTCGCGTGCGGGGCCCGGGCGCGATCCACGCCCAGAAGATGCGCAGGCCGGCCGCCGCCGCGACGAACACGGCCGTCAGCTCGAGCTGGCCGTGCGGCGCGATGTAGAGGAAGAACGTGTCGCCCTCGCCCACGTGGAACATCACCGCGATCGACGTGCCGAGGTTCTGCGCGTTCTGCAGCAGGATGTACGGCACGTAGACGCCGACGATGCCGAACGCGACGCACTGCGCGGCGATCCAGGCGTTGTTGGTCCAGACCTGGCCCGCGAACGAGGCGGCCGGGTTCTCGGAGTAGTAGTCGATGAAGTCGTTCTGCGCGAAGCGGCGGAGCTCCTCGTCGTCGCCGAGCGCGGCGAGGAGCCGGGCGTCGCCGAGGATCCACACCGCGTAGAGCGTGGCCACCAGGGCCGTCGCGAGGGCGACCGCGAGGGTCAGCCAGCGGAGGCGGAACAGCGCGGCCGGGAGCGACAGCACCACGAAGCGCGAGACGGCGGCGAGGGGCTCGTCTCCTGTGCCGGTCAGTCGGCCCCGCGCACGCGACAGCGAGACGGCGAGCCGCGTGCCGACGGCCGTCGAGCCCGCGGTCGACGTGATCGCGGCGAGATCGGCGGAGGCGGACTGGTAGCGCTCCACGAGCTCGTCCGCCTCACCGCCGCTCAGCCGGCGCTTGCGCGAGAGCTCGTCCAGGCGCGTCCACTGGGTGCTGCGAGCAGCCGAGAGAGCGTCGATGTCCATCTGTTGAGAGGATAGCCCGGAGTGATCTCTCCGCTGCGACGGAGGACGGGACCCGAGGAGTGCGATGGACCACGACGTCGACGGCGATCCCGGCCTGATCACCGGCGAGGCCATCGCCCTCGACGTCCCGGTGACGTCGTTCGTGCTGCGCGCGTGCGGCGCGATCATCGACCTCCTCGCCGAGCTGATCCTCGCCTTCGGCCTCTTCTACCTCGTCGCCTCGCTCGCGGGTGACGGCGGCCTCGACGACGCAGCACTCGCGGCGGTCGGCATCGCGGCCCTGGTCGTCTCGATCGTCGTCGTCCCCGTCGTCGTCGAGACGGCCACGCGCGGCCGATCGCTCGGCAAGCTCGCCGTGGGAGCGCGGATCGTGCGCGACGACGGAGGAGCCATCGGGTTCCGGCACGCCCTCGTGCGCGGCCTGACCGGGGTGCTCGAGATCCTGATGACGGCCGGCGGCCTCGCCGCGGTCGTCGGACTGCTCTCGCGGCAGTCGCGTCGACTCGGCGACATCCTCGCCGGGACCCGCAGCCAGCTGGAACGCGTCCCCCGGGTCGAGCCGCTCGAGGCGGAGGTGCCGGCCCCGCTGCTGGGCTGGGCCGCGACGGCCGACGTGGCGCGCCTCCCGGACGCCCTCGCCCGCCGGCTCGCGCAGTTCCTCCGCCAGCGCGGGCGGATGACCGAGCCGTCGCGCTCGCAGCTGGCGGTCTCGCTCGCCCAGGAGGCGTCGGCGTTCGTCTCGCCGGTGCCGAACGCTCCGGCCGAGGACTTCCTGCTCGGCGTCGCCGCGCTGCGCCGGGCGCGGGAGGGGCGCGCGCTCGGCCTCGCCGACCAGCGGCTCCGACGCCTCGCACCGGTCCTCGCGGACGCTCCTCGGGGCTTCCCCGAGCGCGAGCCCGGTCGGCCGGTCGATCAGCCGACGGTCGGAGCCGACGGGTCGCTGTAGCGGATCGTCTGCCAGCCTCTCGGCACGAGCAGTCGCCGGTCGTGCTCGGCGCAGAGGTCGTAGCCGTGCGGATCGGGCGATGGGCTGAGCGGGCCCACGGCGACGACGGAGTCGCGGTAGTCGTAGGTGAGAGTCACGACCGCCTCGGAGCGGCAGCCCGTCCGCGAGCACAGGCGCTCGTGGTCCACCGCGCCCTGACCGTCCATCCGGCTCAGGGTAGCAAGGGGCGACGGAGCGGGCGGTCGCGGGCGCAATAGGCTGGAGACATGCCCCGCGCACGTCGTTCCACCACTCGTCAGGCGAGCACCGTGCGCAGCGGATCCCGCGATCGGCACGGGCGGGGCATCCGCGGCCAGGTCACCGGGCCGCACCTGCCGCCGCTGCAGACGCGCACCGACTTCTTCGAGATGACGATCGGATCGGCGATCGACTACCTCCGAGGGATGTGGCCGGAGGAACTGGCGGGCATCCACGTCGACGTCGCCACGACACCCGACGTCGACCCCGCCCGCCTGCACGGCACGGGGATCGCCCGGTGGCGCGTCGACCACGCCGCCCGGCGCATCACGCTCTACCGCGTCCCCATCGAGCGGCTGGCCAAGCTGCATCGCCGCGACGACTGGCACCAGCGCATGCTCATCGAGAGCTACGTCTTCCGCGCCGTCGCAGAGCTCCTCGGCCGCGACCCCTGGGACATCTCGCCCGACCGCTTCCGGCACCACTGACGCGGGCGCCCACGTCCCTAGGGAGGTGGGTCTCGATACGCCGCCGGCGGCGGCTACTCGACCAGCGAGCTCGCACGGCTCGCACGGCTCGCACGGCTCGCGCAGGGTTCCCACCCCTCGCTGATCGAGTAGCCCGCGCAGCGGGCGTATCGAGATCCACCTGCGTCGGACAGACAGCCCGAGAGCCCGATCCCCTGACGCTCGTGGATCGCGCCTCAGTGCGAGTAGACGGTGACCGGCGAGGAGAGCGGTCCGGGCGGCACGATCGGGTAGGAGGCGATCCGGCCGTCGGCCGCGATCGACACGGACGCCTGGACGGGCTGGTCGCTCGAGACCACGACGGAGTCGGTGCCCAGCTCGGTCGTCGCGGCCGCGAACGGCCCGATCTCGAGGGTGCGCGATCCTGACGCCGACTCGAGGACGACCGAAGCCGAGGAGTCGCTCGCGTTCGCGAGATGCAGGCGGGCGCCCGCCTCTCCGGTGCTGCCGATGCCGAACGGGACGGAGGTCGCCGTCCCGGAGGCGAACCAGGCGAAGTCGGTGCCGGCCGAGCCCGTCGAGCTCGAGCGTCCGGCCGCCACGATGGGCTGGTCGGAGGAGAGGGTCACCCGGTAGGAGCCGTCGGCGAGCCCGGTGAGGGGCACCTCGCCGACGCGACCGGCCGGCACGACGACCTGAGTGGAGGCGCCCAGCCCGCTCGGATCCTCGTTGGAGACCTCGATCGACACCGTGCTGTCGGCCTCGCCGGGGGTGAGGATGCGCAGCACCGGGCTGCCCGCTCCTCCGCTGCCGTCGTCGCTCGCCGTGTCGGCGGGTGGGGAGGCGACGGTGAAGCCCGAGATGACGGTGACGGTGTCGGGGCCGGCCGAGGGCGAGGAGGTCTCGACGCCCTCGGGAGTGAGCCCCGAGATGGCGCTGCTCTGGAGGCTCGCGGCGATCTCTCCGCCGCGCGCGGTCATCCGGACCACCGGCTGGACGACATCGGGCGCCAGTCCGGCGAGGGGCAGCGTGCGGACGGAGCCCGCCGGCACCACGATCCCGGTCGCGCCGGTGGCGCTGACGAGGCCCTGCTCGCCGTAGAGGGTCAGATCGACTGTCGCGGCGACCTCGCTGGCGTTCGCGAGCACGAGCACCGACGTGCGACCGACGTCGGTCGACCCGGCGACGAGCCAGCTGTCGGCCGTCGGCTCGGCGCAGCCGTGCGCCGAGAGGCCCGAGATCGACTCGTTCGCGATCGACTGGGTCGTCACTCCGCCGGGAGTGGGGTCGGAGTCGGCGGGCACGCTGAGACCGTCGATTCCGGAGCCCGGGGCCGCGACATCCGCCTCCGTGAGCACCGCGGAGCCCGAGGTCGAGCCGGCCGGCCACACCGTGGTCGCCGAGCCGCTGAATGCTCGCAGCTCCTCGGGTTCACCGGCGTCGATGAGGTCGCCCCCGCAGACCAGGGAGCCGTCGGCGGCGACCGGCGTGATCACGACGCCCTCCGCGGCGCGGCTCTCCGCGGGCAGCGGGATCAGCTGCGGGACGACGACCGCGGCGGCCGCCATGGCGAGCCCCGCGATCCCTGCTGCACCCCGGAGGGCCGAGCGGCGCCGACGGGCGGCGGACGGCCCGCGGCGGGTGGGCGTCGAGGCCGAGCTCTCGCTCGGGGCCCTGCGGCGGTCGGCGCGCTTCGTGCGGGCGGAGGACACGGCCTTCGCCGGCGTCTCCTGGTCGGTCGGATCAGACATCGTCGTTCCCGTCGTCGAACTGGCCGGTCGCCTCGCCGGGCTCGTCGTCGATCCCCGCCACCGCGGCGCCCGAGCGGGCGCGCTCGAGCGAGAGGCCCGTCGGCACCGCGAGCAGGACCGCGACGAGGAAGACGAGCAGGACGCCGACCGTGTAGGCGAGGCCGAAGGGCCCGACGACTCCCCTCGGTGCGGGATCGGCGCGGACGCCGTCGTCGTCGACGGCGCTCCAGAGGAGGCCGTAGCGGGTGTCGCCCACGGCGGAGAACGCCGCGTTGGCGTCGAGCGAGACGGCGGCGCGGGAGCGGACGGCCGAGGCCGCGCCGCTCGCCTGCGACTCGGTCGGCTCCGTCAGCACCACGAAGCGGACCCCGAGCTCGTCGAGGGCCGAGTCGACGTCGAGGCCGGTGCGCGACACGAGATTGCCCGCGAGCTCGTCGATGGCGTCCGTGCTCTCGGCTCCGGTCGCCGCGAGGGTCGACTGCTGGTCGAGAGTCGCGCCCGCTCCGCGCTCGAGGCGGGCGAGGATGCCGCCGTCGGCCTGCGGGACGAGCACGATCGTGCCGACCCGCGGGTCGTTCTGCGCCTCCGCGGCGACGTAGGCGGGCAGTGAGCGGTCGGAGGTCGTCGACACCGAGCCGGTCCCGAGCGGGAACGCACCGGCGAGCGGCGCGACGGCGATGACCACAGCGGCGGTCACGACGACGGCCGGGACGAGGCGGAAGGACGGCAGCGCCGCTACCGAGAGCGAGAAGCCGATGACGAGGCCGAGCCAGTAGAGGCTGAGGCCGGTCCCGCTCCAGACGGCGACCGACTCCGATCCGCTCGTCGCGACCTCGAGGCCCTGCGCCAGCGTCGCGGTCACCAGCCCGAGGGCGGCGACACCGACACCGCCGAGAGCCGAGAGGTTGTTCGGGAGGAGGAGCGACGCGAGCGCGGCGACGATGAGGGGCAGGATCAGCACGGCCGTCGCCAGCGTCGCGGCCGAGGCCGGGACGCTCAGATCCTGCAGGAAGCCCAGCCAGCTGTCGGGGAGCTGCGACGGGAAGCCCGCGAGCAGCGAGAACAGGTCGACGCGCGCCGAGGCGAGCGGGACCCCCGGATCGGCGAGGATCGCGAACCAGTCGCCCCGGCCGCCCTGAGCGACCACGATCGGGAACAGCAGGGCGAGGCCCGGGATCGGCAGCCCGGCGAAGCGGCCGATGCGGCGACCGGCCGTGGCGAGCACGACGATCCAGACGACCAGCAGCGGCGGCGCCAGGACCGGGGCGCAGGCCACGATGATCGCGGCGAGGATCGACGCGGTGGCGGAGGCCGACCACGAGCGGTACGCGCCGAAGCCGGCGAAGAACAGCCACGGCAGCAGCACGTGCACGAGGATCGCGGCCGGACGCCCGTCGGCCTGCGCCGCGAAGAAGGCGGGCGCGAGGATCCAGACGAGGGCTCCGGCGGCGCGTGCGATCGGTCGCGGGGTGATCCGCGCGATCATCAGCCAGGCGCCCATCGCCGCGAGCGGCAATGCCGTGAGGTAGAGCAGGACCATCGAGAAGCTCGGGGCCCAGAAGGTCAGCGAGCCGAGGACGGCGAGGACGGCGGCGAAGGGGTCCGCCGCTCCGATGAAGCCGGAGCCGAGGTCGCGCCAGCCGTAGGCGGCGTTCTGCCACAGCTCGCCGACCGTCGGGGACAGTGTGAGCAGCCCGCCACCGCTGATCGCGGACGCGGCGATGAGCGGCGTGTAGAGGATGAGACCGGCCAGCGCGGCGACGAGCACGATCCACACTCCGCCGCCCTGGAAGAACTGCAGAGGGTGGCGCTCGCGACTCGCCTGGACGCGGACGGCGTCGTGGCGGACCGAGCGCAGCTGCCGCACCACGTCGAGCGGGATCCGCAGGGGCGCGATCGCCTTCCAGCCCACGTTCTTCGACGAGCGGAGCACTCGGCGAGCGCGGAACACCTTGGTGCCGCCGAACGCCACGACGAACGAGGCGAGCAGCTCGCCTCCGACGAGCCCCGGCTGCTTGCGCAGGAGGCGGACGACGGCGCGTCCGACGGCGAGCGGCACCAGCGTGAGCCAGTGCAGGACGAGCAGGGCGACGGGCGCGTAGGCGAGCCGGCGGTGCAGCTGGGCGGTGCGGTGCTGCCGTGCGCGGCGACGCTCGCCGCCGTCGATGCGGCGTCCATCGGGGCGCTGCAGGCCGATGCGCGCCGTCGACACCCGGGCGTCGGGCACTCGGCTGACACGGTGACCCGCGAGGCGGGTGCGGAGGGAGAAGTCGAGGGCGTCGTCGACCACGGGGAGTCCCGGGTCGAAGCCGCCCAGCTCCTCCCAGAGGCTGTGCCGCACGAGCATGCCGCCCGCCGACACGGCGAGCACATCGGGAGTCGCGTCGTGCTGACCCTGGTCGAGCTCGTCCTCGACGAGGTGGACCGTGGTGCCGTAGCGCGTGATCGACTCGCCGTAGCTCCGGATGTAGCCGGTGCGCGTCCAGTCCATGACCTTCGGTCCGGCGACCGCGACCGACGGAGCGACCTCGACGGCTCCGAGGAGCGCCGCGAGGGCGCCAGGGTCGGGGGCGGAGTCCTGGGCGAGCAGCCAGAGCCACTCGTCCTCGCCCGCGGGAGGCTGCATCACGCGCACGGCGCGTGCCACGGCCTGACCGAAGGGCAGGTTCTCGGCCACCTGCACGAGCTGGGTCGGCCCCCATCCCGCGAGCAGCTCACCCGTCGCGTCCCGGGATCCTCCGTCGACGAACACGGTCGCATCGGGCTGGCGGGTCTGCGTCCGCAGCGCCGCGAGGGTTCGTTCGAGGTACGCCGCGCCGTTGCGCGCGACGAGGACGGCGGTGACTCGTGGATACATCGCGGACCACCCTAGGCGATGGCGACCGGGGCGCCGCCTGCGGCTCGCCGCCCTCCCCCGACGCACTCACGGCCACGCGATGAAGCGGCAGCAAGCAAGCGATCCTCCGCATCGCGTGGCCCGCCGGGAGGGCGAAGAGGAGGGGGCGAAGAGGAGAGGAGGGGAGGCAGGCGTGCGCTACGCCCGGCGGCGGAGCTTGCGGCGCTCGCGCTCCGAGAGGCCGCCCCAGATGCCGAAGCGCTCGTCGTTCTCGAGGGCGTACTCGAGGCACTGCGCCCGCACCTCGCACGAGGTGCAGATCTTCTTGGCGTCGCGGGTCGAGCCGCCCTTCTCGGGGAAGAAGGCCTCGGGGTCGGTCTGCGCGCACAGCGAGTCGACCTGCCAGGAGAGCGCGCCGCCGGGTGCCTCGCTCTCGGTGTCGACACCGCGGCGGACACCGGGGACGCCGAGCCGGACCGGATCGACGAACCAGTCCTCGGGCACTCCGGAGCGACCGGGGACGCCGTGGTTCTCGGGGAGATCGTTGCCTTCGGGGAGACTGTCGGGAAGTGCCATAACGTCTCCTACCCCGCCTGCGACCGATGAACAGCGAGCCGCTCGTCACCGGAGCTGCCGCAAGGTAATTACACCGGTGTCATTCGCTCAGGTCAAGTCGCGGACTGTAAACCCTCAACCCTCCGTGGAGGGTTCACGACACACCGGCGTGTCGCGACCGTGTCCGATCTCGCGGACGACGTCAGGCTGCGGCGCTGCTCCGGGCCTGCCAGGCGCTCTCGACCATCTCGGCGATGCTGTGGCGCATCTCCCAGCCCAGGTCGCGCGCCGCGGTCTCGCCCGAGGCGACGATGCGGGGCGGGTCTCCGGGGCGGCGCGGGGCGACCTCGGGGGTGAAGGCGATTCCCGTGCTGTCGGCGATCGCGCGCATGATCTCGCCGACCGAGGCGCCCGTGCCGCTGCCGAGGTTGTAGACCGGGTCGATCGGCTCGCCGGCCGAGAGGCGGCGGGCCGCGGCGACGTGCGCGAGGGCGAGGTCGGCGACGTGGATGTAGTCGCGGACGCAGGTGCCGTCGGGGGTCGGGTAGTCGTCGCCGTTGATGCGCGGCGTCCTCCCCGCGAGCAGCGCCTCGAAGACGAGCGGGAAGAGATTGTGCGGGCTCGTGTCGTAGACGTCCGGGTACCCCGAGCCGACGACGTTGAAGTAGCGGAGGGAGGCGTGCCGCACGCCGTGCGCCCGGCCCGCGTCGGCCAGCAGCCACTCGCCGATCAGCTTGGACTCGCCGTAGGGCGACTCCGGGCTCTTGGGGGTGGCCTCGGTCACCAGATCGACGTCGACCGCGCCGTAGACGGCCGCGCTGGAGGAGAAGACGATGGAGGAGACTCCGGCGCGCTGCATCGCGGCCAGCACGCGCATCGTCGCCGTCACGTTCTGCTCGTAGGTGTGCAGAGGGCGCTGGACCGACACTCCGGCGTACTTGAACCCGGCGACGTGCACCACGCCCTCGATCGAGTGTTCGGCGAAGACGCTGTCGAGCAGCGCCTCGTCGAGGATCGAGCCGCGGTGGAACGGGACGCCCTCGGGGACGAACGACTCGTGACCCGACGACAGGTCGTCGATGACGACGGGGTCGATGCCCTGCTCGGAGAACGCGCGCACCACGTGCGCCCCGATGTACCCGGCTCCCCCGGTGACCAGCCATGCCATGCGCTTCTCCCTCGCTGTCCGGCGCCCGCGCCGCGCGCCGGATGACACCCTATCGGCGCCCGGGGAACGGCTCGGCCTGGCAGGAACTCGACGCAGCGGGCTATCCTGCCGCCATGCTCCGTTCCGTCGCCCTCGTCGCCCTCCCCGACCTCGCGCCGTTCGAGTTCGGCGTCGTCTGCGAGGTCTTCGGCATCGACCGCAGCGAGCAGGGCGGGCCGGCCTTCGACTTCACGATCGTCACCGCCGACCCGGGCCCCGTCCGCACCAGCCTGGGCTTCGACATGGTGATCACCGAGGGGCTCGAGGCCGCTGAGGGCGCCGACCTGATCGCCGTGCCCGCGCACTCCCGGGGTCCCGTCGACGAGCGCGTCCTCGAGCTGCTGCGGCGCGCGCACGCCCGCGGCGCCTGGATCCTCAGCGTCTGCAGCGGCGCCTTCACTCTCGCGCAGGCGGGGCTCCTCGACG
This sequence comes from Rathayibacter sp. VKM Ac-2803, assembly GCF_009807175.1. Classification (NCBI taxonomy): domain Bacteria; kingdom Bacillati; phylum Actinomycetota; class Actinomycetes; order Micrococcales; family Microbacteriaceae; genus Rathayibacter; species Rathayibacter sp. VKM Ac-2803. Next base: position 3,202,335 of record NZ_WUCD01000001.1, read on the forward strand.
GCCGGCGCGCGACGACGCACTGGATGCACGCCGACGAGCTGGCGCAGCGCTTCCCCGCCGTCCGGGTCGACCCCGACGTGCTCTTCGTGCAGGAGGGCCGGATCGTCACCAGCGCCGGGACCGCGGCCGGGATCGACGCGTCGCTGCACATCGTCCGCGAGGAGCTCGGCGCCGCGGTCGCCAACGTCGTCGCCCGGCGGATGGTCGTGCCCCCGCAGCGCCACGGCGGCCAGGCGCAGTACATCCGCACCCCGATCGCCGAGGTGCGCGCCGACTCGTTCGCGGGTGTCACCGACTGGATGCTCGACAACCTCGACCAGGACCTGACGGTCGAGGTCCTCGCCCGCCGCGCGCTGATGTCGCCGCGCACCTTCGCGCGCCGGTTCCGCGCCGACCTGGGCACCACTCCGCTCGCCTGGCTGAACCGCCAGCGCCTGCTGCGCGCGCAGCAGCTCCTGGAGGAGAGCGACCTGCCCCTCGAGACGATCGCCGGCCGCGTGGGGTTCGGCACGGGCGCCGTCATGCGGCACCACTTCGTGCGGGTGCTGCAGACGACGCCGGCGGCCTACCGCCGCACCTTCGCCTGTGCCGAGGCCTCCTGAGCAGTGCCGACGACCGCCGCCGGGCGCACCTCCGGCTCGTGGAATCCACACGGGCTCGCAGGATCAGGTGATTCCGACGAGCCGGACGTCATCGCGCGAGCCGGACGCAGTTCTCCGAGCCGGAAGTCGTTCCACGAGCCCGAGAGGCGTCGGGAGGCGCCTCTCGCAGCAGTATCGCGTCAGACCGTGGCGACGAACAGCGTCCCGTGCCCCGTCACGGCCAGCGCCTGCTCCGACGGAGTGACGTAGACGCTCCCGCCCCGCTCGATCCGGGTCTCCCCGTCCGCGCCGCGCAGCGTGAACTCCCCCGCGGTCGCGATCGCGATCGCCGGACCCGTCATCGGCACCGTCACCGGCTCCTCCGACACCGGCTCGACGACCGAGAGCACGAAGTCGGGGACGTCGGGGCGGTAGACGCTCAGCCCGGCGGCCGGCTCCTCCGGGTGCAGGTACGGCACCGGCAGCGGCGAGAAGTCGAGGACGTCCACCAGCTCGTGCACGTCGATGTGCTTGGGGGTGAGCCCGCCGCGCAGCACGTTGTCGGAGGCCGCCATCAGCTCGACGCCCGTGCCGAGGAGGTAGGCGTGGATGTTGCCGGCCGGCAGATACAGCACCTCGCCCCGCGCGAGGCGCACCCGGTTGAGCAGCAGCGAGAGCGCGATCCCGGGGTCGCCGGGGTAGCTGTCCGCGAGATCGCGGACGGTGGCGGTCTCGAGCCGGTCGTCGCCCTCGGACGACGCCACGACGGCGGCGACCAGCGCCGCCACCTCGTCGCGGTTGCCGTCCTCGAGCAGCCAGGTCACGGCGTGGCGCAGCACCGCCTCCGGCTCCCCCTCGAGCGTCCGCGCGAACGCGGTGATCGCCTCTGCCGCGGGCCCGGTGGCCCGGCCGGCGAGGTCGGCGAGGAGCGCCCGGGTGCCGGCGGGCTCGCGGAACCCGCAGAGCGCGTCGAAGGTCTCGCTCAGCGCGTAGATCAGCTCGGGCTTGTGGAAAGGGTCCTTGTAGTTGCGGTTCGCCGCGTCGCGCGGGACGCCGGCCTCGTCCTCCTCGACGAAGCGGCGCCGCGCGGTCTCGGACGAGGGGTGCGCCTGCAGCGAGAGCGGTCCGCCGGCCGCGAGGATCTTGAGGAGGAACGGCAGGCGGGGTGCGCCCGAGACCGGGTCCACCGAGCCCTGCACCCCGGCGAGCGCCGCCTCCGGGTCGTGCGCGAGGTACTCCGCGAGGGTCGAGGCGCCGACGGAGGCGGGGTCGAGGATGCGCGACGGCGAGCCGGGGTGCGCCCCCAGCCAGAGCTCCGCCTCGGGCGATCCGGACGCCGGGGTGCCGAGCGCCTCCGAGATGCCGGTGAGCGAGCCCCAGGCGTAGTCGCGGGGGGTGTTGCCGATCGGGATGAACACGGGGCGGCCGCCTTCCGTCGAGACAGTGGGGTCGGAGCCGCACGTCCCGGGGCCGCTCCGCCCCGACGCTAGCAGGATCTACAAGGCCGACGGCCGCTGACGGCGGCGCCCTTGGCGCTCTCCGCCAGCGGGCGCGGCGGGCGCGCCCCTCCTTCGTACGCTGGGAGGAGCCGCATCGTCGCCGCTCCCGCGGCACCGGTCGATGCGCCACGAGAGCAACGGAGCGATGGAGCATGGACAGCACGACCTTCGAGATCCTGGCGGCCGACTTCTACGGGTTCGAGGGGCGGCTCACGCCCGCCGAGAAGCAGCTGATCACCGGCGTCCGCGCCTTCCTCGAGGCCGAGGTGCGTCCGATCGCCGACGACTACTGGGAGCGCGCCGAGTTCCCGCGGCAGCTGATCCCCGGCATCCACGCCTCCGGAGTCGTCGGCCTCTCGTGGCCCGAGACCCGGGCGATCGAGAACTCGGCCGTGTTCCGCGGCTGGGTCGCGCTCGAGCTCGGCCGGGTCGACGCCGGCATCGCGACCTACGTCGGGGTGCAGAACGGACTCGTCATGGGCACCGTCGGCGTCGCCGGGTCGCCGGAGCAGCGCGCCGAGTGGCTCCCGAAGCTCGCCTCGGGCGAGGTGATCGGCGCCTTCGGCCTCACCGAGCCGCAGTCCGGCTCCGACTCGGCGCAGGGCCTGCGCACCACCGCCCGCCGCGAGGGCGACAGCTGGGTGCTCGACGGCGCCAAGCGCTGGATCGGCAACGCGACCTTCAGCGACATCACCGTGATCTGGGCGAAGGACGTCGCCGACGGCCAGGTGAAGGGCTTCCTCGTCCCCACCCAGGCGCCCGGCTACCGGGCGACGGCGATCGCGCGCAAGCAGAGCCTGCGCACCGTGCAGAACGCCGACATCGTGCTCGAGGGCGTCGTCGTGCCCGAGTCGCTCCGCCTGCAGGGCGCGAACTCCTTCCGCGACACCGCGAAGGTCCTCCGCCTCACCCGCGCCGAGGTCGCATGGCAGGCGATCGGAGTCGCGATCGGCGCCTACGACGCGGCCCTGCGCTACGCCCGCGAGCGCGTCCAGTTCGGCAAGCCGCTCGTCGAGCACCAGCTCGTGCAGGACCTGCTGGTGAAGAGCATCGGCAACATCACGGCCAGCATCGCTCTCGCGACCCGGGTCTCCGAGATGCTGGACGACGACGAGCAGCGCGACGAGCACTCCGCCCTCGCCAAGGCGTACACGACATCGCGGATGCGCGAGACGGTGGCCTGGTGCCGCGAGGTGATGGGCGGCAACGGCATCGTGCTCGACTACGGAGTCGCGCGGTTCTTCGCCGACGCGGAGGCGCTCTACTCGTACGAGGGCACGCGCGAGATGAACACTCTGATCGTCGGCCGCGCCATCACCGGCAGCGCGGCGTTCGTCTGAGCCGGGCCGACCCGCCCGCTCCCTAGACTGATCGCCATGATCCGACGCGCCGCGCCCGCCGCTCCCCGAGCGCTCGCGGTCGCGGTGCTCACGGTCATGGTGGGCGGCCAGGCGCTGCGCAACCTGCTCGGCTGGTGGGGCTGGGGCGCCGTCGTCGCGGCGCTCCTCGTCGCGTGCGTCGCGCTGGTCGTCCGCGAGCGGCCGCGCCTGCGCTGGAGCCGGACCCCGAAGTCGCTGGTCGCGTTCCTCGCACTGGCGGTCCTGTCGCTGCTGTGGTCGGCCTACCCCGGCGCGAGCGCGATCGGCATCGTCGCGCAGCTGGCCACCACGTTCGGCGGCGTGGTCATCGCCCTGACGCTCGGCGTCCGCTCCTTCGTGACCGCCCTCGGGCGAGCGCTGCGGATCACGGTCGGCCTCTCCCTCCTGTTCGAGCTGGTGATCGCGGTGTTCGTGCGGCAGCCGGTCCTGCCGGTGGTCATCGACCTGCCCGACGGCCGCATCCCCGACGCGTTCTACTGGTCGCTGGCCGACCTCTTCACCGGCGAGCCGATCCAGGGCATCGTCGGCAACCGCAACCTGCTGGGCTTCGTCGCGCTGCTCGGCCTGATCGTCGTCGCGATCGAGCTCGCGTCGCACAGCATCCGCCGTCGGTGGGGCGCGCTCTGGGCCGTCCTCTTCGTCGCCGCACTGCTGCTCACGCGCTCCTCGACCGTGATCCTGTGCGCCGTCGCCGTCGCGCTGGCCGCCGCCCTGGCCCTCTGGGCCCGGCGCCGCGGGGAGTCGGGGCGCCGGCCCGTGTACGCCACCGCGCTCGGGATCGTCGGCGTCACCGTCGCCGGCACGATCGTCGGCTGGAGCGCCCTGCTCGGCCTCCTGGGCAAGAGCGACGACGCGACGGGCCGGCTCGACATCTGGCGGGCCGTCTGGGCTCTCGCCTCCGAGCGTCCCGTGCTCGGCTGGGGCTGGGTCAGCTACTGGGCGCCGTGGGCGGCCCCCTTCGACACCCTCGCCGAGCGCAAGGGCGTGCTCTACCTGCAGGCGCACGACGCCTGGCTCGACGTCTGGTTCCAGCTCGGGATCGTCGGCCTCGTCCTCTTCGTCGCCCTGGCCGCCTCGACGCTCTGGCGCTCGTGGTTCCGCGCGGTCGACCGCCCCCGCCGCAGCGCCACCACGACGCTCCCCTACTCGGCGACGTCGCTCGCACCGCTGCTGCTGAGCGTCGCGCTGCTCGCCCAGTCGCTGGCCGAGAGCCGCATCCTGATCGAGGGCGGCTGGCTCCTCCTGGTCGCCCTCGCCGTCCTGACGAAGCAGCCCGCGAACGAGACGGAGGATGCGCTCACCGCCGAGCCGATCCCCCTCGCCGTCGAGCGCTCCGGTCGATGAGCGATCGGACGCCGTCCGCGCTCCCGGCGTCCCTCGCGGACGCACTGGTCTCGCCGCAGTTCGCCGCCGCGCTCGCGCAGACCTCCCTCGTCGTCGTGCTCTGCGCGCCCGCTGTCCGCGGTGTCATCGGCTGGCCGGGCTACGTCGCCGCGATCGCGACGCTGACGATCCTCGCGGGTGGGATGCTGATCCTCCGGCGCGGGATGCTCGACTGGGAGGGCCTGCTGCCGACGAGCATCCTGGTCTTCCTCGGCTGGATCGGCCTGAGCGTGCTGTGGAGCGGCTACCAGTGGGCGACCGTCTCGAGCGTGGCGTACCAGTTCGCCCTGGCGTTCCTCGCGATCGCGATCGGGCTGACGCGGGACATCATCCAGATCATCCGCGCGGTCGGCGACGTGATGCGAGTCGTCCTGGTCGCCTCCCTGGCGGTCGAGGTGCTGGCCGGCGTGCTGATCGACCGCCCGCTGCGCTTCCTCGGCGTCGAGGGCCTGCTCGCCTCGGGCGGCCCGGTCCAGGGGCTGGTCGGCACGCGCAACCAGCTCGGCCTGGTCTGCCTGCTGGCGATCGTCACCTTCTCGATCGAGCTCGTGACGCGCTCGCTCGCCCGCGGCCCCGCCATCGCCTCGATCGTGCTGGCCGCTCTCACCCTGCTCTTCACGCGCTCGGCCGTCAGCGCGGGGGTGCTGGTCGTCGCCGCCGTCGTCGCCCTCGCCCTCCGCTGGGTGCGGCGCGGCGACGGCGGTCAGCGGCGGCGCCGGCAGTACGTCACGGTGAGCATCGCGGCCGCCGCCGCTCTGACCGCGTGGATCTTCCGCTCGCGGATCATCGACATGCTCAACGCGGGCAGCGAGTTCGAGTTCCGGGTGCGGCTCTGGGAGCAGGTCGGGCGGTTCACCGATCTCGCCCCGATCATCGGCTGGGGCTGGGTGGGGTACTGGCGCACCGATCTGTACCCCTTCACCGCCATCGACTACCTCTCGGGCCGGCCGCACTCGTCGAGTCTCAACGCGGTCTTCGACCTGGCCCTGCAGGTCGGCGTCGTCGGAGTGGTGCTGTTCCTGGTCCTGATCGGACTCGCGCTGTGGCGCTCCTGGCTGATCGCGTCCGAGCGCAAGGCGGTCGTGCACGTCTGGCCCGTCCTGGTGCTCACGGTGCTGATCATCACCGCGCTCGCCGAGAGCTCGATCCTGCTCGACGCGGGCTGGCTGCTCGTGGTGATCTGCGCGATGCGCGCCGCGCAGGGGCTCAGCTGGCGGCGCCTCCTGCACCCGAGGGACTGACCCTCGACGCCGCCCTCTGCGCGGCGACCGCGCGGAAGACGGCCAGGTGCTCCTCGCGGCAGCGCTCCCAGCTGAAGCGGCGGGCGCGCTCGACACCGAGCGGCCCGAGCTCGGGGCCGCGCCCGATCGCCTCGAGGATCCCGTCGGCGATCGAGCGCGGGTCGAGCGGATCGACGTACACGGCGGCGTCGCCGCAGATCTCGGGCAGCGAGCCCGCAGAGGAGGCGGCGACGGGGCAGCCGGACGCCATCGCCTCGATCGGCGGGAAGCCGAAGCCCTCGTAGAGACTCGGGAAGGCCAGCGCCGCTGCACGGCGGTAGAGCTCGGCGAGCTCCTGCTCGGTGACGTGACCGCGCCAGTCGACGAAGTCGGGCAGCGGAGCGAGCCGGTCGAGGTCGCCGCCCGTCAGCACCAGGCGGAACGGGTGGCCGTCGGCGCGCAGCAGGCGCATCGCCTCGAAGAGCCGCGCGTGGTTCTTGTGCGGCCAGGCGCGCGCCGGGTAGAGGACGAAGTCCTCCCGCTTCCCCAGGTTCGGGCGGAACCGCTCGGTGTCCACGCCCAGGTGCGAGACGTGGATCCGCTCCTCGGGGATGCCGAGGAGCTCGACGATGCGGCTCTTCGTGAAGGCGCTGATGGTGATGACGGCGTCGGCGCGGCGCGCGGTGGCCTCGTAGGCGACCCTCCGGAACACCCGCTCGATGCGCGGGAACAGCTGCGGGAGGTCGCGGTGCTGCAGGTCGAAGACCATCTGCACGTGCCCCTGCCTGCGCGACGGGTAGGGCAGCGGCACGGTGAAGGGGAAGTAGAGGATCTCGTCGCGGCCGAGCAGCCGGCGCAGCCGGAGCGTGCGGACGGCCGCCTGGAGCATCCCGATCGCGCGGCGGCGGTGCCCGGCGCCGCTGACCACTCCGCGCGCGACGACCTCGGGCACTCCCTCGCTGAAGCCCCGCGCGTTCTCGGGCACGAGCGCACGGACGCGCAGCCCCTCCTCGCCGGCGCGGGGCACCAGGAGGCGCGTCAGCGCACGGGCGTAGGTCTCGCCGCCGCCCATCCCGCCCGGATCGACGGTGAGCACGGCGAGGGTGACGGGGAGGTTCTCGGGCATGGCGTCCAATCGCGTTCCGATCCCGGCGAAGCCGATCGATCCGGTGTCCCGGTCGTTCCCGAGCCGGGTCAGGATACCCGCGCGGCCCGCTCCCGGCGGCGGCGGCGGCGGACGTCCACTCGGGCGCCGCCCCGGGCCGGATCCCCGGCCTCCGGGAGGCCGATGGGTAGTATGTAGCCCGCTGTCATCGACCCACGACGAAACGGACCACCACGTGCCCCGCGCTTTGATCACCGGAATCACCGGCCAGGACGGCCTGTACCTCGCCGAACTGCTCGTCTCGAAGGGCTACGAGGTCTTCGGCCTGGTCCGCGGGCAGAACAACCCCAAGTACGAGCTGGTCCGCCGCACCGTCCCCGAGGTCACGCTGCTCACGGGCGACCTGACCGACGTCTCGAGCCTCGTCCGCGTGCTCGCCGTGGCCCAGCCCGACGAGGTCTACAACCTCGGCGCGATCTCGTTCGTCGCCTACTCGTGGGAGAACGCGTCGCTCACCACCGACGTCACCGGCAAGGGCGTCCTGAACATCCTCGAGGCCACGCGCCTCTACGCCGGCTCCGACATGTCGCGCGTGAAGTTCTACCAGGCCTCCTCCTCCGAGATGTTCGGCAAGGTGCAGCAGGTCCCCCAGAGCGAGGAGACCCTCCTCTGGCCGCGCTCGCCCTACGGTGTCGCGAAGGTCTTCGGTCACTACATGACCATCAACTACCGCGAGTCGTACGACATGCACGCCTCCTCGGGCATCCTCTTCAACCACGAGTCGCCCCGCCGCGGCCCGGAGTTCGTCACCCGCAAGATCAGCCTCGCGGTGGCCCGCATCAAGCTCGGACTGCAGGAGACCCTGGAGCTCGGCAACCTCGACGCCAAGCGCGACTGGGGCTTCGCCGGCGACTACGTCGATGCGATGTGGCGCATGCTGCAGCAGCCCGAGGGTGACGACTACGTCGTCGCGACCGGGGAGACGCACGAGATCCGCGAGTACCTCGACATCGCCTTCCGGCACGTCGGCATCGAGGACTGGACCCCCTACGTCACGCAGAACCCCGCGTTCATGCGTCCCGCCGAGGTCGACCTGCTCATCGGCGACCCGGCGAAGGCCCGCACCGTCCTCGGCTGGGAGCCCAAGGTCTCCTTCCCCGAGCTGGTCGCGATGATGGTCGAGAACGACCTCGCCGAGCAGACCCAGCTGAACAGGTAGTCGCCGTGCCGGTCGCCTTCGTCACCGGGGCGAGCGGGCAGGACGGGGGCTACCTCGTCGAGCGCCTGCTCGCGGACGGCTGGGACGTCGCAGCCCTCGTGCGCGGAGGGGACGACTCGTCGCTCCCCTCCGCCGTCCGTCCCTTCGAGGGCGACCTCCGCGATGCGGCCGGCCTCGGCCGCGCCGTGGCGGCGGCGGCACCGGACGCGCTGTTCCACCTCGCCGGCATCTCCTCCGTCGCGCAGTCCTGGCAGGAGCCGGTCCTCACCGCCGAGGTCACCGGCACCGCCGTCGCGGCGCTGCTCGAGGCCGCGATGGCGCTGCAGGAGTCGTCGGGCCGCGAGGTCCGCTTCGTGCAGGCCTCCTCCTCCGAGATCTTCGGCGCCGCCACCGAGAACCCGCAGACGGAGTCGACCCCGATCCGCCCGGTCTCGCCCTACGGCGCGGCCAAGGCGTTCGCGCACCACCTCGTCGGCGTCTACCGCGGCCGGGGCCTGCACGCGTCCTCCGCGATCCTGTACAACCACGAGTCGCCCCGCCGGCCCGAGAGCTTCGTCACCCGCAAGATCACGGCCGGAGTCGCGGCCATCGCCGTCGGCGCGGCCGAGGAGCTCTCGCTGGGGAACCTCGACGCCCGCCGGGACTGGGGCTGGGCGCCCGACTACGTCGACGCCCTGCTCCGCGCCTCGCGCGCCGAGAGCGCCGACGACTACGTCGTCGCCACCGGGGTCGCGCACTCGGTCCGCGAGTTCGTCGGCGCCGCCTTCGCGGCCGCCGGCATCGACGAGTGGGAGGACCGCGTCGTCATCGACCCGCGCTTCGCCCGCCCGGTCGACGCCCCCGAGATGCGCGGAGACGCCTCCAAGGCCCGCGAGGCCCTGGGCTGGGCGCCGACCGTCGGCTTCGAGGACATCGTCGCGAGGATGGTCGAGAACGACCTCGAGCTCGCCCGCCGAGCACGCTGACGCCGCACACGCTCCCTCCCGTGCCGCCACGGCGGTGCTCCGGGGAGGGTACGTACAATGATCTGGCTGCCGCCACGGCAGTGCTATGGCTGGGAGACCGATGAGCACCAGGAATTCGACGATCACGCGCGCGGCTGACCGCGTCGACGCGATCGATCGCGAGCCCTTCCACCAGAGCGGCACGCAGCCGGGCGTCGGGCGCAAGAGCGGCTTCGTCTCGTCCCTCGTCGACATCTTCAAGCACCGCGAGCTCCTCAAGCTCCTCGTCAACCGCGAGCTCAAGGCCCGCTACAAGGACTCGAGCCTCGGCTTCGTCTGGACGCTCATCCGCCCGCTCGTGATGCTGATGATCTACTACGTCGCGATCGGCCAGTTCCTCGGCGCTGCCCGCGGGATCCCGGTGTTCGCGATCTTCGTCTTCTGCGGACTGACGCTGTGGAACCTCTTCAGCGAGATCGTCGCCACCGGCACCACCTCGATCCTCGCGAACGCCGGACTCATCAAGAAGGTCTACCTCCCGCGCGAGATCTTCCCCGTCGCCACGATCGGCGCTGCCCTGTTCAACTTCGCGGTGCAGTTCCTGGTGCTGATCGTCGGCGCCATAGCCCTCGGCGCGTTCGAGTTCAGCTGGCAGCTGCTCTTCATCTTCCCGGCCCTCGCGGTCACGCTCGTCTACGGGCTGGCGCTCGCTCTCGCGCTGTCGGCGCTCAACGTCTACCTGCGCGACATCCAGTTCCTCGTCGAGGTCGGCCTGCTCATCTTCTTCTGGCTCTCGCCGATCACGTACGCCTGGTCGTTCGTCGTCGAGACGGTGCCGCCGTGGCTCGAGCAGATCTACCTGCTGAACCCGATGACCAACGCCATGCTCGCCTTCCAGCGCGCCATCTGGGGACCGGGTTCGCGCGAGACGCAGGTCGAGCAGACCGACGGCACCTTCCGCGCCGTCGCCGGGCAGCCGTGGCCGGCCGACATGGCCCTCCACCTGCTCATCGTCTTCCTCGTGGGGCTGGTGCTGGTGTGGGTCTCCCACCGCATCTTCCGCCGCCTCGAGGGCAACTTCGCCCAGGAGATCTGACCCCATGACCCTCGAGACCGAGATCGGCCTCCCCGCTGCGGCGGCGATGCCGACCATCATCCGCGTGCAGAACGCCTCCAAGCGCTTCGTGATCCGCAAGGACAAGAGCCTCAAGGAGCGCGTCGTCAACTTCGGCCGCGGCAAGCAGCACCGCGACGACTTCTGGGCGCTGCGCGACATCGACATCGAGATCCCGCTCGGCTCGACGGTCGGCCTGATCGGCGCGAACGGCTCGGGCAAGAGCACGCTGCTGAAGCTCATCGGCGGCATCATCCAGCCGACCACCGGCATCGTCGAGCGTCGGGGCCGCCTCGCGGCGCTCCTCGAGCTCGGCGCGGGCTTCCACCCCGACCTCACCGGCCGCGAGAACGTCTTCCTGAACGGCGCGATCCTCGGGCTCTCCCGCAAGGAGCTCGAGGAGAAGTTCGACTCGATCGTCGACTTCTCCGAGATCGCCGACTTCATCGACACCCAGGTGAAGTTCTACTCCTCCGGCATGTACGTACGGCTCGCCTTCGCGATCGCGATCCACACCGACCCCGACCTGCTCCTCGTCGACGAGGTCCTCGCGGTGGGTGACGAGCCCTTCCAGCGCAAGTGCATGGACCGCATCCGCGCCTTCCAGCGCGCCGGCAAGACCATCGTCCTCGTCACCCACTCGCTCGAGCAGGTCGGCGAGCTCTGCGACCGGGCCATCGTCCTCGAGCACGGCCACGTGATCTACGACGGCGAGACCGCCCGGGGCCTCGAGGTGCTCCGCAACGGCTTCGAGTCCTCCCGCCAGGAGCGCGTCGAGCGCGAGACCGCTGAGGCGATCGTCGAGGCGGAGGAGTCCGGCGAGGAGGTCGAGCAGATCCAGCCCGCCGAGATCGTGAGCATCGAGCTCGACGGCGGCACCGTCGAGGACGGCAACCGCACGCTCCGCCCGGGCGACGACCTCGAGGTCCGCGTGACCCTGCGGCCGCTCAGCTCGACGCCGCTCGAGAACTGGTTCCTGGGCATGGGCGTCGACACCCCGATGGGGCAGATCGTCTTCGGCACCAACACCATGCGGCTCGGCTTCGAGCACCCTCCGCTCACGGAGGAGACCACCGTCGCGTTCCACCTCCCCGACATCCGCTTCGGCGGCGGGACCTACGCGGTGCACGCCTCGGCGTCGACCCTCGGCAACGGCGAATTCACCCGCGTGCCCGTCGGCGCGCGCTTCACGGTCGAGCGGAGCGACAAGCGGGTCGGTCTCGTCAGCGTGGCCGCCTCGGCGACCGTGGGCGGGGTCACCCGGGCGTGAGCCGTCGCGTCCGCCTCCGCGTCGATGCGACACCGCTCGCGGCGGAGGCGCTGACCGGGGTCGGAGTCGTCCTTCTCGAGACCGTGCGCGCGCTCGCCGACCCGCGCTTCGCCGGCCGGGTCGAGACGACGCTCTTCGCGCCGTTCTCGGAGCGGGCCGCCGTCGCGCGCCGCGCCCCCGACGGCGTCCGGGTGCGCGGGGTGCCGCTCCCCCGCCGCGTCTTCGGGCTGCTGACCCGCACCCCGCTCCCGATCGACGTGCTGATCGGCCGGGGCGTCTACTTCTTCCCGAACTTCCGCAACTGGCGGACGCTCAGCCCGTCGATCACCTTCGTGCACGACGTCTGCTTCGCCGCGCAGCCGGCGATGGTCCCGGAGGAGCGGCGCCGCTTCCTCCGCGCCCACGTGCCGGGATGGCTGCGGCGCACGAGCCTGGTGGCGACGGGAACGCCGTCGGCGGCGCGCGAGATCGAGCAGCTCCTCGGCGTCGGCGCCGACCGGATCCGAGTCCTCCCCACGACCGTCGACTCCGGTGTCTTCCGACCGCGTCCCCGCGAGGAGGAGCGCGCCGTCGCTGGCGAGCTGCAGGTCGACCGATATCTGCTGTTCGTCGGAGCGCGCGAGCCCCGGAAGAATCTGCCGCTACTCATCCGTTCCTACGCTGCCGCCGACCGACCGGTCGGGCACACCCTTTTGCTGGTGGGTGCGACCGGGTGGGACGACGGGGAGATCGTTGCGGAAGTCCGCAGTGCGACGGAGGCGGGCGCCGATGTGCGGATCGTCACACGGCCGATTCCGGCCGAGGTGCTGCCGGCCCTGATCTCGGGGGCTGAAGCTCTCGTCCTCGTCTCGCACCACGAGGGGTTCGGACTGCCGGCTCTCGAGGCCGTGGCATCAGGTACGCCGGTCATCGCCTCTGACGTCCCGGGAATTCGCGACGCCCTCGCCGGCCACGAGGACGCCGCCGTCTTCGTTGATCCCGAGCGGCAGGACGAACTCGTCCAGGCCCTTGAAATCGCAATGGCGGCCCCTCGGCGGGTAGATCCCGGGCGCATTCGCCCGTGGACCGACGCTGCAGAGGTTCTCGTCCGGACTGCGGAGGAGCTCGCCGCGTGAGCCTGTGCCGACGCGGCGGTTCAGGCGGAAAGTGTCATGGCCGATTCGTGTTCCTGGACGCAGGAGAGCAGAGGTCGTAGCGTTGCGCCATCACGACGGCGTGAGGAGCGGGGTCATGGTGGTGGGATCTACTGGTGCATCTTCTTCCCAGGAAGACCACGGCTCCCTGCGCGAACGACGCGATCCGGCGTATCGACCCTGGCGAGCCGGTCAGAAGCAGGTTCGCAGTGCCGCTCGCGTGGTCTGGTCTCTCATCTTCGGATTCTTCGTCGTGATAGCCACCCTCGCTTTCACCCTCTGGTTCCTCAACCGCCAAGGGGTCTTCCTTGCCGAGATCGCGCTGCCGATCCTCGTCATCGCGTCTGCGATGGTGCTGATCCTTGCGCTCGCGTCCGCAGCCATCATCTTCAGCCGGCTCGATTTGGCGAATCGAAACCACGCCATGGGTCTACCGGAGGGAAGCATTCGCGCGATCATCGCCCTACTCCTCCTGGTTATATTCGCGGTCGTGTCAGTCTTTCTGATCGCCAACGCCGACCGCCGTGACGTGCGCAGGATAGAGGGCATCACGCAAGAGCAGGCAGACCAGTATCCTGCCCAGGAAGTGGTCTCCAGGACTCTCTTAGAGGAGGGATCCGGCCTCGACGAGGATGGCGGCCGCCTGGTCACTGTCGTCCTCGACGGCGGAGACTCCCCATCGCTCCAAATGTCTCAGCAACTCCAGACCACGCTGGGAACGCTCGTCGTCGCTATCGCCGCCTTCTACTTCGGGAGCCAGGCGGTCCAGACCGCGACAGTCAAAGCGAAGCCGACACAGAGAGCATCGGACGGTGAGGCTTCACCTCCGCGCGGTCCAGTGGCGAAGACATCGAGTAGCGCCGACGCTGAAAGCCGAGGGGACCCAGATCCGGCGATGCAACCACAACCGACTGGGCAGAGGGACGACCGTCGAGGTGAGGGTGTAGGCGCGACGAGCAGAGAAGGCACCGCGGCCGATGTGGCCGAGGGGTTCGCCGTCGATGAGTCGAATCAGACCGGCGAAACGGCTCGGGAGCACAATCCACCCGTGCGGAGTGACCTGGCACCAGCGCCGAGCACCGCCGAGGAGAATTCCGACTCGGGAAACACGCGTCTCGCCTGGTGACGACGCCGCCTAGCGTTCGGCGGCGACGAAGTCCCAGAGCGTGGCGGCGTACTCGGCCCACGAGGAGTTGTCGCGCGAAGACGCCTCCGTCTGCAGACGCGCCAGCAGCTCGTCGTCGGTGAGCAGCTCGCGCATCCCCCGCGCGATGTCGTGGTCGTCGCGCGAGTCGACCGTGACCGCTCCGCCCTGCGAGGCGATCTCGGCCATGCTGCCGTACTGCGCCGTCAGGACGGGCGTGCCGACGGCCAGCGACTCCGCGACCGGCAGCCCGAATCCCTCGTTGAGCGAGGGGAAGACCGTGAACCGGGCGAGCCGGTAGGCGCTCCAGAGGAGCTCGTCGGTGATCGCCGAGAAGGAGGACACCTCGCGCTCCTCGGCCTGCAGCCGAGCGAGTTGGGCGTCGAAGCCCTCGCTGTTCCAGGCGTTGCCGCCGATGAAGACGAGGCTGAACTCGTGCCCCTCGCGCCAGAGCAGCTCGGCGGCGTGCAGCACGGCGAGGTGGTTCTTGCGCGGCTCGTGGCTGCCGACGCAGACGACCAGCGGGAGGTCTCCCGTGACGAGCTTCTCCTTCGCCCTGGCGAGGGCCGCCACGTCGACGACTCCGGCCTCGGACGGCAGGAGGATCGGCTCGATGTCCGGACCCTTCCGCCCCACTCCGGCCAGCATCTCGCGCCAGCCGCGGTACTCCACGGCCGCCGCCTCCGAGATCGTGGCGACGCGGTCCATGTGGCTCACGGCGACGAGGGTCCGCGAGAACGCGGCGCTCATGCCGATGTGGGCCGTCTCGGCCGTGGTCAGGGGCACGCAGTCGAACCCGATCGTCGAGGTGGCGTTGCCGCTGAACTCGGCCATCGCCGCGATCCGCGAGGTGCGCTCGTCCTCCGTCGCGAGCTCGGGGAGGACGTAGCGCGAGCGCCAGGGCACCAGGATGTCGCTCGAGGGGTCGGCCTTCGCGTCGGGCACGGTGCCGTAGAGGGCGTTGCGGCGCAGCGGAGGATCGAGCTCGCGGAGCGTGCGGTCGGCACTGTCCCAGCCGACGAGCACCATCTGGTGCTGCTTGGTCCACTCGGCGATCGACTTGCGGACGACCCGCTGGATGCCGGTCGCGAGACCGGTGCGCGCCGTGTGGTGCACATCCACGACGACGGCGGCCGTGACCACGCGGACGCGCGGCATCTGCAGCCGGTTGAGGATGAACCCGTTCGCCCGCTCGCGCAGGAGCGAGCGCAGCAGCGCGGTCGCCCCGTCGAGGCGGACGAGCCGCACCGCGTCGACCACGTCGTCGCGCAGCGGCAGAGCGCCGGTGAGCACCGAGAGGGTCAGCCAGACCTCCTCCGTGGACGGCGCCACGAGGACGCCGGCGAGCTGGCGCACCAGGCCGTCGACCTCGGCGTCGGGCGCGAGCTCGGGCGCGAGGGTCTCGAGCAGCACGCTCATGCGGTCGATCGCCACGGACTTACGCACGGGGCGCTCCCTCGTTCTCGTCGGCGCCCACCAGGACGCCCCACAGGTCTTCCGCGTAGTCGTCCCACGTCCGCCGCGGGCGCGCGAGCGCCTCTCCGCGGAGCCGGTCGATCAGCTCGTCGGACTCGAGCATCTCGCGCATGGCCTCGTGGATCGCGTCGTCATCGCCGGGATCCACGGTGACGCAGCCGCCGTCGGCCGCGATCTCGGCCAGCGAGCCGATGCTCGAGGTCAGTGCGGGCACGCCCAGCGCGAGCGCCTCCGCGACGGGGAGGCCGTAGCCCTCGTGCGTGGAGGGGAAGGCGAGGAACCGCGCGTTCTCGTAGGACGCGACGAGCTTCTCGTCGCTCGCCCCGCGCCACAGCTCCACCGAGCGGCCCGCCTGCTGAGCCTCGCGGATCCGCACGTCGAAGACCCTGGTCGACCAGTCGTTGCCGTTGCCGATGAAGCGCAGCGTGAAGACGTGCCCCTCGCGCCAGAGCCGCTCGGCGGCGTGCAGCACGGCGAGGTGGTTCTTGCGGGGCTCGGTGCTGCCCACCGAGAGGACGAGCGGACCGACCGTGGAGGGCGCGATCGAGGCGTCCACGAGGTTCGGGCGGTCGACCGGGAGCGCGACGGTGTCGACCTGCGGACCGGTGAGGCCCTGTGCGGGCAGCGCGTCCACGAAGCCGCGGAACTCGTCGGAGGCCGACTCGCTGATGCCCGCGACGTGGCTCGCGTGCTTGACGATCGAGAGGTAGTTGACGAAGCGCGCGGTCTCGATGCCCGGGACGGTGTCGGCGCTCACGACCGGGATCGCGTCGTAGCCGATCAGCCCGACACGGTTGCCCGAGTACGCCGCGAGCGACGCGTAGGGCGCGCAGAGGTTGAGGCCGGGGACCTCGGGGACGAGCACGGTCGAGCGGAAGGGCACGACGAAGCGGACCTCCTCGGGGTCGCCGTCGCGCCACGGCTCCGACCGGATGTTCTCGTAGTCGATGACGCGCGAGAGCTCGATCTCGCTGAGGCGCCGCATCGCCATCGATCCGTTGACCCAGGCGATCGGGGTGACCTCGTGCCGGCCGTGCCAGCGGCGCATCGTGTTGCGGACGACCCGCTGGATGCCGGTCTGGTGCGCGTGACGGGCGCAGAAGTCGACATCGGCGATGACCGCGTCGGTGACGATCTCGAGCCGCGACCCGAGGTCTGCGTAGCCGGTGGAGGCGCGCGCGCCGGCCGACAGGAAGACCCGCAGGGCCTCGTGCGGTTCGCAGAACTCGAGCGAGCGGCGGAACCAGAGGAAGAAGTGCTCGACCGGGAAGACCGCGAGGAACGAGGTGAGGGCCAGCCAGGTCAGGTCGTCGGAGGCGCGCTCCTTGGTGCGGCGCGCGATCGCGTCGAGCAGGGGGCCGGGGCCGCGACCCGCGAGAGCCTTGATCTCGTCGGGCTCCAGGAGGAAGGGCGCGAGCTGCTCGAGGCGCTCGGTGAGCAGCGCGCGGCGGAGGGGGGCGTCGAGATCGTCGGTGCTGCTCATCCGCGGCGCCCGAACCGGCGCTGGGCGTAGCGGGCCGTGTGGCCCATCGCCCCGCGGAGACCGAGCTGCGTGGCGCGGATCTGGAAGAGTCGGACGGCGCGGAGGGGCTTCGTCACGCGCCACGAGAGCGTCTGCTCGAACGGTGCCGAGGCGACGACTCCGCCGACGTGCATGTGCTTGAGCCACGCATCGAGCGGATCGTTGAGGAGGGCGTCGCGCTCGGCCCGGAGCTCCTCGAGGGTCTCGACCCGGGCACTCGTGCGGGCGGGGGCGCCGGCCGTCTCGGGGACGACCTCCGCGGAACCGGCTTCTGGCTTCTCATCGCCCGCTCGAAGGCGCGGGTCACCGCTCACGTCTGTCACCCCGACATTCTAATCGGAGGTGCGGGCGGTGCCCGGTCGCGTCACTCCGGGCGGCGGATCGGCGCCGTGTCGTTGACCGCCGCCACGTCGTCCTCGAAGATCGCCGCCGCGGCGATCTCGGCCTCCCGCGCCTCGACGACCCCGCCCGAGCGGTGGTGCCCGAAGACCCAGTAGCGGTAGAGCACGAAGCGGAAGCCGGTCGCGAGACCGAGCCCGATGACGTTCGCCGAGATGTTGTCGGCGACGAGGTTGTCGAAGCCCAGGACGTAGTGCGAGATGTAGAGCGGGAGCAGGTTGACCGCCATGCCGGCGACGGCGACGGTCGCGAACTCGGCGAGCTCGAGCAGGTAGTTCGAGCGCCGGTGCTCCCGGAAGGTCCAGTAGCGGTTGCCGAACCAGGTCACCACCGTCGCCGCCGCCACGGCCACGACCTTGGCGCCGATCGGACCCGAGAGGAGATGCTCGCCGCTGAGGCGCAGCAGGTTGAAGACGGTGATGTCGACGACGAGCCCGAGGACGCCGACCACCCCGAACTTGAGGGCGTAGGCGATCAGACCGCGGTAGACGGCCTTGCCCCGGGCCACGAGACCCGGTCGAGCGGTGGCGCCCGTCTCGGCTCCGCTCATCTCAGGAGGTCTTTGGCGGGCGGGTGCGCGAGCCCTCGCGCACGCGGATCTTCGCGAGGATCCAGAGGGCCTCGAAGCCGTCCTTGACGGTGATCTTCTTGCCCTCCTCGCGGGTGCGGGCCTTGTAGCTGATCGGGACCTCGTAGGGGCGGTGTCCGCGGGCGAGGAGCTTGGCGGTGACCTCCGCCTCCATGCCGAAGCCCTTCTCCTTGATGTCCAGCGAGCGGTAGAGCGCGAGCGGCATCAGCTTGAAGCAGGTCTCGACGTCCGAGATGTAGGCGTTGAAGAGGATGTTCGTGACGAGGTTCACGCCCTTGTTGCCGATGACGTACCAGTACGAGAACGACGTGTGGCTGCCGAAGGTGCGGCTGCCGTAGACGAGCTCGGCGTCGCCGTCGAGGACGGGCTGCAGCAGAGACGGGATCTCGCTGGGCCGGTACTCCTCGTCGGCGTCGCAGATGATGACGTAGTCGCCGGTCGCCTCCTGGACGGCCCGGCTGATCGCCGCGCCCTTGCCCTGGTTGACGCTCTGGTGGAACACGCGGATCCGCGGGTCCTCGAGCGCGTCGAGGATCTGCTTCGTGCGGTCCCTGCTGCCGTCGTTGACGATCACGAACTCGATCTCGACGCCCTCCTGGAACCGGATCGCGAGAACGCGGTCGACGGCCTTCTGGAGCGTCGCCTGCTCGTTGTAGACGGGCATGAGGATGGAGAGCTTCACGGGTCGCGGGTCTCTTTCTACGGGTGTGGTCGCTGCGGCGTCGTCGGTGCGCGGCGCTCTACGGCGCAGCGGTGACGATGGTGGACTCGAACCACGCGATGGTCCGTGCGAGGCCGTCCTCGACGGACACGGTCGGCTCCCAGCCGAGGATCTCGCGGGCCTTGCTGATGTCGGGCTTGCGCCGCTCGGGGTCGTCGATCGGGCGCGCCTCGTAGCGGATCTCGGAGTCGCTGCCGATGATCGCCACGATGCGGCGGGCGATCTCGCCCAGCTCGAGCTCGTCGACGCTGCCGAGGTTGATCGGGCCGGAGTCGTCGGAGTCGGCCATCCGCAGGATCGCGTCGACGAGATCGTCGACGTAGAGGAGGGAGCGGGTCTGCGTGCCGTCGCCGTGCATCGGGATCGGCAGCCCCGCCAGGGCCGCCTTCACGAACGCGGGCACGGCGCGGCCGTCGTCGATGTCCATGTTCGGGCCGTAGGTGTTGAAGATCCGGATGACCCCGGTGTCGACCCCGAAGTAGCGGCGGTACGCGAAGGTGATCGCCTCCGCGTAGCGCTTGGCCTCGTCGTAGACGCTGCGAGGGCCGTTCGGATTCACGTTGCCCCAGTACTCCTCCGTCTGCGGGTGCACGGCGGGGTCGCCGTACACCTCCGAGGTGGAGGACACGACGAAGCGGGCGCCGTCGCGCTTGGCGACCTCGAGAAGCGCCTCGGTCACGGAGGAGCCGGCGTGCAGGGTCTCGATCGGGTGCGCGAGGTAGCGCGGAGGCGACGCGGGAGACGCGAAGTGCAGCACCACATCGAAGCGGCCGGGGATCGCGGCGGCCTTCTCGGCGTCGTCCTCGACGAAGGTGA
The DNA here is from genome assembly GCF_009807175.1 of Rathayibacter sp. VKM Ac-2803. Classification (NCBI taxonomy): domain Bacteria; kingdom Bacillati; phylum Actinomycetota; class Actinomycetes; order Micrococcales; family Microbacteriaceae; genus Rathayibacter; species Rathayibacter sp. VKM Ac-2803. The sequence continues at coordinate 3,221,849 of NZ_WUCD01000001.1, forward strand.
AGGACGGGTGGCTGAGGAACTCGCCGATGTTCCGCGTGGAGCCGGTGATCAGGTTGTCGAGCACGACGACCGAGTCGCCCCGACGCAGGATCTCGGCGGTCAGGTTCGAACCGAGGAACCCGGCCCCTCCGGCGACGAGGAATCGTCTGCTCATGGTGCTTCGGCCTTCCGGTGCATTCGGTCGCTCGCCGGTGCGAGAACCGGACGACAGTAGCACGGGGCCCGACCGGTCGAACGCGTGCCGCGCGGAGCCGCCTCGACCGATGGTCTAGGGTTGTGGCCGCCGTGATGGGGTCGGTCGCGCCGGCCACTTCGGAAGGGATCTGAGGACGCTGCGATTCCCGACCGCTCCGAACCGAACGAAAAGAACGAGCATGACCTCGCCATCCCCGTCCGCTCCTCCTGCCGCCACCGGGATCCGCGGTGTCGCGCCATGGCGGTTCCTCGGCATCGAGGCCGCCCTGGCCCTCGCAGCCGGGCTGCTCAGTGCGCTTCTCGCCGTCCTCGCGTGGCGCGTCTCGCCGGCCGATCTCGGGCTGCGCTGGGCGACCGGGGGCGCCGACCAGATCCTGCACTACTCCATCTTCACCAGCGCCTCGCAGGTCTTCCCGTTCCTCCCCAACGACGAGCTCGGCTTCCCCGCCTCGCAGAACCTCTTCTTCGCGCCGCTCTTCGATCCGTGGTCGGCCGTCCTGGTCTCGGCGCTGGCGCTCGTCCTCCCCGACGGCGTCTGGGCGCTGAACGTCTACAACCTCCTCGCCTTCGTCGGCACGGCCTTCACGGCGTTCCTCTTCTTCCGCGGTCTGCGGCTGCACCGCTCGACCTCGTTCGTGGTCGCGGTCGTCTTCGCCGTGCTGCCGTACCACTTCGTGCAGCTCGCGCTCGGGCACCCGTTCCTGGCGAACTACTGGGCCGTCCCGCTCCTCGGGCTGCTCGTGCTCGTCGTCGCGGGCGGTCGTGCCGATCCGTTCGGCGAGTGGATCGAAGCGGGCGCCGGCAGGCGGATGCGGCTCGCCCGGCGCCTCGTCCCGATCCTCGCGCTGTGCTGGGCCACCGCCTTCACGCAGTCTTACTACTTCGTCTTCGCCGCCCTCGTCGTCGGGGCGGTGTGGTTCGTCCGCGTCATCGTCGCCGCAGCGACCCGCTCATGGCGGTCGATGCTGTGGCCGACCGTGACCGTCGGCGTGCTCCTCGCCTCGATCGGCGCGCAGCTCGCCATCCTGTCGCTCGACCTCGGCGAGCGCTACGCGAAGTACTTCGCGGGCCGGACCCCGCAGGAGTCGGAGTTCTACGGCGGGAAGATCATGGACCTCCTGCTCCCCGCGCGCTCGAGCGGGTTCGCGCCCCTCGCGTCGCTGGCGCAGGACTACGCCGACACCACGGGGATCCTGCAGACCTCCGAGAGCGCGAGCACCGCCGTCGTCGTGTCGATCGCCTACGTGGTGATCGTCGTCGTCGTCCTCGCCAGGCTGCTCGCTCCTCGCCTCCGCACCCGCGGCGGGGAGGAGGCGACGCCCGCGCTCCTCTCCGACGAGCGGGTCGGCGCGATGTCGGGCGCCTTCGTCGTGGCCCTCCTCTTCTTCACGACCGCAGGGCTCGGGGCGCTCCTGGCCTACTACGCCTCCCCCGAGATCCGCGCCTGGTCGCGGTTCTCGATCGTGCTCTCCCTCTTCGCCCTCGGCGTCGCCGCGATCGCGCTGGAGTCCCTCGTCCGCAAGCGCGTCGTCCGCATCGTCGTGCTGGCGCTCGTCGCCGCCGTCGCCCTCGTCGATCAGCTCGGAGGCGTGAGTGCGGCCCTGCCGCTCGGACCCGCCCCCGACACGGCGCTGAGGGAGTTCTCGGCGGAGGTGGACGACACGCTCCCCGAGGACTGCGGCATCGTGCAGCTGCCGCTGAAGGACTTCCCCGAGACGGGGGCGATCGGAGCGATGGGCGACTACGACGAGAGCCTTCCCTACATCTACAGCTCGCGCGACGATCTGCGCTGGAGCTACGGAGCCGTCGTGGGCACGCGCGGCGCCGACGAGTGGAACGACGCGACCACCCCGGCCGTCTTCGGCGACGAGGTCCAGGAGTCGGGCGCCTGCGCGGTGCTGGTCGACCTGAGCGCGTACACCGAGGACGTCGGCGGCTGGCAGCCCCTCGTCGACGAGGTCAGCGACGCCGACGCGCCCGCGCTCGACTCCGAGGACGGACGGTACGAGCTCTTCCTGGTCGGCTGATCGCCGGCCGCGTCAGCGGACGACGGCGAACACCAGCCAGCGACCGGACGACGACGCGGCGAGCGGGGTCAGCGAACCGCTCGCGGCGACCACGTCGTCCTGCCAGGCGCCGACCTGCTCCGTGTAGGCGGCGGTGTCGACGTAGATCGCGCACGCGCCGCTCGACTCGACGGCCGAGGCGAACTCCTGGGGCGTGTCGGCGTCGCCGAAGACCTCGAAGCCGCTGGTCCCGCTGATCGACCCGTAGCTCCACTCCAGCTGCCCCTCCTCGGTGTAGAGGTAGGGCAGCGCCTCGTCGTAGTCGGCCATCGCGCCGATGCGCCCGCTGTCCGGGAAGCTCTTGATCGGCAGCTGCACCACTCCGCAGTCGTCCGGCAGGGCCTGCTCGACCTGGTCGACGAGCGCGACCATCTCCGCGTCCTCGGTCGGCGCGAGCGGAACGAACCGCGCCACTCCCGCGAGCTGGTCGGCGACGGCGACGACGATCACGGCCGCGACGACGACGGCCCGCAGCCGACGGCCCGAGACGCGCGCCAGAACGACGGCCACGGCTCCGAGCGCGAAGAGCACGAGGACGATGGACAGGCGGGACCACGCCCGCACGGTCGTGCTGGCGAACACGGCGACGGCCATGCCGAATCCGGTGATGACGTAGAAGAGGAGCGTCCACAGGGTCGCCACGGCCAGCACGCGGATGCGCTCGTCGGACACCAGTCGCCCGAGTGCCGTGGCGCGGAGAGCGCGACCGCCCGCCAGACCCACCAGGGGCAGCGCGATCAGGAGGACGCAGAGTCCGGCGATGCCGATCAGCGGCATGCCGGGCGGCTCGGTGGCCTTCGCGACGGCCGCCGCGTTCTCGTACATGTTCGTCAGCGCGCCGATCTTGGGCACCTGGGTGCCCTGCCACGGCAGGAACAGCGTCAGGATCTTGCCGCCGAAGGTCTCCGACTCCCCCGGTCCCCGGCTCTCGAAGTAGCGCTCCGACCGCTCCCCGTACCCGCCGCCGAGCAGCAGCAGCTCGACGCCGACCAGCACCCCGAGGGAGACGAGCGGCAGCGCGCGCACGAGGGCCTCGCGGATTCTCGCGCCGGTCGCGACCGCGGCGAGCGACCCCAGGAGCCACGCCCCGGCGAGCACGAGGAGGCTGAAGACGTAGTAGTAGCCGCCCGAGCTCGCGATCAGGAGCGGCAGCACGACGACCGGCACCGCACCGCGCAGCAGTCGAGCGCGCCTCGTCGCCCCGCGCGCGATCCACGCACGGAAGGGGTCCGTGCGCTCGCCTGCGACCGCGAGCACCAGGATCCCCAGCAGCGGGATCGCCCAGTAGTTGGCGAGGAAAGCGTGGCCCGCCCCCAGCCGGAGGAAGTGGTAGGGAGCGAGGCTGAAGAGGATCGCTGTGAGGGCCGCCGTCCACGGTGGCGTGCGGAGGCAGCGGAAGAAGGCGTAGCCGGTGAGCGCGACGAGCGCGAAGGTCAGCAGGTAGAAGAGGTTGAGCAGCACGAAGCCGTCGTGGACGACGAGCGCCAGCGCCGCGGCGAGCAGGGCGGAGGCGATGTCGAACTGCGCGGTGAAGAACGCGTTGAAGCCGTCGGGGAAGCCGAGCGCGCCGTTCTCGGAGAACGGGAAGCTCTGCGTCGCGCTGCGGAAGAGCAGGTAGTGCAGGATCTGGTCGTCGCCGCCGAGCTGCCAGCGCTCGGTGAGAGCGTCTGGCGTCACCCTCAGCGCGAGAGCGGCGGCGAGGGTGCTGACGACGGCCGCCGCGCCCGCCCAGCCGAGCTCGAGCGCGAGGCGGCGGCGGCGTCTCGTGCGGGCACCGGGCTCAGAAGCCATGCGCGGCACTCTCTGCGGCGAGGCTCGCGGCGACCCGCTCGTTGAGCACGGCCTCCCCGGGGGTGCCCGCGTAGTCGTAGACGTCGAAGGTCGGGCATGCGGTGATCTCGCGCGGCTCGCCCAGCTGGGCGATCGCGAGCGCGGCCCAGTCGGGATCGCGGTCGGCCAGCACGTAGCTGAAGGTCGTGTCCCGGTACGACGCCGCGTTGTTCATCCAGAGCTGGACGCTGAAGTCGAAGTTGACCTGCTGCACGTCCACCTCCTCGTCCCCGTAGAGCTCGAGGGCGCGCGTGCTCCAGAACGAGCCGACGCCCGAGACCTCGCGCCCGGCGATCCAGCTCTCGAGGCAGGCGCGGTCGGCGGTGCTGCCGGCGGTCGCCGCGGCGGCCCGCACCGGAGGGAGCGCGACGGCGATCGAGACCCCGACCACGGCGACGACCCCGGCGATCGCCCCCCATCTCACGGCGGTTCCGGCCACCGGTGCCGGGAGCCGCTCGGCGACGGAGCGCGGCAGGCGCAGCCCCGCCAGCGGCACGATCATCAGCACCGGGAAGACCGCCAGAGGCAGCAGGTACCGGCTCACGAGGCTCCCCGTGATGATCAGTCCGATCAGGAGGGAGGCGGCGGCGACCAGGACGAACGTGGCGAGCACCACGCTCGCATCGCGCACCTGCCGTGCCCGCTCCGGGCGCACCTGGGTGGCGACCGCGACGACCAGGGTGACCGCCGCCGCGAGGAGGAGGCACGCGACGACGAGGATCTCGAGCTTGCCCGACCGCGCGGCCCCGACCTCGCGCATCTGCAGGATGAAGCCGTCGACCGCCGTTCCGGCGCGCTCGAGGTGGAGGTAGGTCGAGGCGTCGACGGCGACGAACCTGATCAGCAGTCCCCGTGCCGCCAGGCCGACCGCGGCCGAGACGACGAGGACCGCCGACAGCACGGCCACGCGGCGCCAGGCCATCCGCCGCAGCACGAGCACGACGAGCAGCGAGGCGACCGCCGGGGCCGTGAACTGCAGGGCGAACAGGGGGTTCGAGAGAGTCGTTCCCGCCGAGACGGCGGCGATGCCCACGAGGGAGAGGAGCAGCCGACGGCGGCTCGGAGGACGCGCCGGGTCGAACCCGCCCGTCGCCCGGCCCATCAGGGCGAGCACGACGAGGCCCGCGAGCACGACCCCCGAGTAGTAGGTGGTGAACAGGATCCCGCTGGCGAACGCTCCGCCGTTGATCATCCCGCGGCCCTCGGTGGCGACGAGGAGGAGCACGACGACGGTCGCGACGGTCGCGGCGGCGACGCGGCGGAGCGGCGACCGGCCGGCGAGCACGCTCGCCGCGAGCCAGCGCAGCGCGAGGTAGAGCACGGCGACGTTGACGAAGGCGCTCGCGACGAGCGACCCTGCCGATCCCCCGCCGGCGAGCACGAGGCTCACGAGGTAGAGCGGCAGCTCCGGGAACACCAGGAGCTGGCTCGTCATGACCCACTGCATCGGCTCGCCCCGCTGCACCGACTCGACGAGCAGCGGGAGGGCGAGCGAGTCGCCCTCCGAGAGCAGATAGGTCCACCACGGAGTACTCGAGAGCCGCCAGAGGACCAGGAGCGTGGCGGCGAGAACGAGCAGGAGCCCCGCGGCCTCGCGGCCGATCGCGTTCCAGCGCCCCCGCGCCGTCGGTGCGACCGTCGAGGTCATCGCCCGCCGCTCCGACCGGCGCGGATGCGCAGGACCAGGAGCAGGTTGCGCAGCAGGGTGTTACCCGGGATCTTCGAGGTCCCCTCCGTGCGGTCGAGGAAGACGATGGGGATCTCGCGCATGCGCCTCGCCGCCGCGAGCGTGCGGTGCTTGAGGGCGATCTGGAAGCCGTACCCCGTGGCATCGACGGTCTCGAAGGAGATCCGGTGCAGCAGCTCGGTGCTGAAGAGGTTGTAGCCGCCCGTCCAGTCGGTCAGCCGCGAGCCCAGGAGCAGGCGGGTGTAGATGTTGCCGCCACGGCTGAGGAGCTTGCGGTCCCAGGTCCAGTCGGGTGTCCCGCCGCCCGGGATGTACCGCGACGCCACGACGAAGTCGGCCCCGTTCCGGACCTCGCGCAGGAAGTCGCGGAGGTACTTCGGGTCGTGCGAGAGATCGGCATCCATCTGGAGCACGTACTCGGGGGCGTCCTCGCCCTCGAGGATCCGCCGGAACGCCCAGATGTACGCGGCGCCGAGGCCCTCCTTCGTCGCTCGCTCGAGGACCTCGACCGAGAAGTCCGGCGTCGCGAGCTCGGCGCCCAGCACCCGCGCCCGCTCGGCCGTGCCGTCGGGGGACGAGTCGTCCACGATCACCGAGCGGATGCGCGTGCCCGGCTCGAGCGCAGCGACGGCCGCGATCCGACGCAGGAGCTCGCCGATGTTGGCGGCCTCGTTGTAGGTGGGCGTGACTATTGCGAGGGAGAGCATCTGTATCCGATTTCGTCGCGGGAACGAGCACCGTCCGCCGGTGGAAGCGGTGGAAGGCTACCAGCGCCGCCCTCGTCCGCCGCCGGGACCGTGCCGCGCGGACGCGATTCCCAGGCGGAGGGCGCGCCGCGTCGGGGCGTCACCCGGTCCGGAGAGGGCGTGTCGTATGCTGACCCGCGCGATCCCCGATCGCCCCTCCGGCCGCCTGCGCCGAGGACCCCCGACAGGAGACGCGCACGAGCATGGCACACGACACCCGGGCCGCCGACCGCCCCGCTACCGCCGCGGGCGCCGATCGCGAGCAGCCCCGGTCGACGCGGCGTCGGATGCTGGTGGAGCTCGGCCGGACCGCGCTGACCGCGGTGATCGCGACGGTGCTCGGCGTCCTCGCCCTGCGCATCTCGCCTTCGGACCTCGCCCTGCGGTGGACGGCCGGCGGCAACGACCAGATCCTGCACTACACGATCTTCGGAAGCGCTCAGGACGTCTTCCCCTACTTCCCGAACACGCAGCTCGGCTTCCCCGCCTCGCAGAACCTCCTGTTCTCGCCGCTGTTCGACCCGTGGTCGGCGCTCTTCGTCGCGATGGCCGGCCCCTTCGTGCCGAACGGCATCTGGGTGCTCAACCTGTACTACCTGGCGGGATTCGCCGGCATCGGCGCCACCGCGTACCTCTTCTTCCGGGCGCTGCGGGTCCGCCCGGCGATCGCCACGGTCTTCGGAGTCATCGGCGCCGTCCTCCCCTACCACTTCGTCCGCATCGACTACGGGCACCCGTTCCTGGCGAACTACTGGTCGGTCCCGCTGATCGGGATCCTGGTGCTCGTCGTCGCGGGTCCCGCCACCGATCCGGTGGCGCGCGTCGTCTCGGGGATCTCCTCCGCTCGTCGGCGCCGGCTCGTCACCGCCGCACTGCTGGTGGGGCTGTCCGCCGGAGTCGCCTGGACGGTCTCGTACTACTACGTGTTCGGCGCGATCGTCCTCGGCACCACGTGGGCGGTCTCCGTCGTCGTGACGCTGCTCCGGCGGCGCCCGCTGCGCGACCTCGCCTGGCCGACGTTCACCCTCGGATCGCTCGGGGTGCTGATCCTCGCGCAGGTCGCGCTGCTGTCCCTCGACTTCGGCGAGCGGTACACCAAGTACTTCTCCGGCCGCACGCCGCAGGAGTCGGAGTACTACGGCGGGAAGCTGCAGCAGCTGCTGCTGCCCTCGACCACGAGCGGTGTCCCGTTCCTCCGGGACCTCGCGAGGGACTACCAGAGCGAGACGCAGCTCGTGACGACCGGCGAGAACCCGTCGACCTCCGTCATCGCCCTGCTCGCCATCGTGCTCGTCCTGGTCGTCGTCCTGATCCGCATGCTCGCCGGCTCGTCGCTCCGACGCCGCGACGTGCAGCCCGCGTACCTGCGCTTCCTCGACGACCCCCGCGTCGGCGCGCTCACGGTCGCCTTCGTCTTCGCTCTGCTGTTCTTCATCGTCGGCGGCCTCGGCACGATGCTCGCGTACTACGTCAGCCCCGAGATCCGCGTGTGGTCGCGGCTGGCGATCGTCATCGACTTCCTCGCCCTGGGCGCCCTGGCCGTCCTCATCGACATGCTCGCGAAGCGGCTGCGTGCGCTCGTGCCGACGCTCGCGCTGATCTCGGTCATCGCGGCGGTCGATCAGCTCGCGGGCGTGAATGCGGCGGTCCCGATCGACCCGACGGACGACTCGATCCTCCGCCAGTTCACGACCACGATGGACCAGGAGCTGCCCGAGGGCTGCGGTGTCGCGCAGCTCCCGTTCAAGGGGTTCCCCGAGACGGGCCCGATCGGCGGCATGGGCGACTACGACGAGGGCCTGCCGTACGTCTACAGCACCGACGACGACCTGCGCTTCAGCTACGGCGCCGTCCGCGGCACCGTGGCCGGGGACGAGTGGAACGGCGCGACGACGCCCGAGGGCTTCGCCCAGGAGTTCCGCGACTCCGGTGCCTGCGCGATCCTGGTCGACACGGCCGCCTACCCCGACGACCCGCAGGCCTGGTCGACCCTCGTCGGCGCCGTCACCGACTCCGCGACCCCGTCGCTCACGAGCGAGGACCCGGCGAAGCGCTACCTGCTCTTCGTCCCCTGAGCCGCTTCACCGTCTGCAGGGTGTCCATCGGCTGAACGTCGGCGGTCCTGCTCCTGAGAACCGGCACCCACCTTGCAGGCTGTACCCCAGGTGGGGGCGGTAACTTCGGCATCACCGCGCCCGACCGGGTGCCGTCGGGACCACGCGGAGGAGCACCTGTGCCACGTTGGCTGCAGTCGCAGACAGTTCGATTCATGGTGGCGGGATCTCTGAACACGGCCCTCGACTTCCTGATCCTGAACGCGCTGTCGCTGCTGGTCGGCCTGCCGACCCTGCTGGCCAACGTCTTCTCGGTCCTGGTGGGCATCACGGTGTCGTACGGGCTCAACCACTACTTCGTGTTCCGGCACGAGGGCCGGCCCTCGTTCCGGACCTTCGCGAAGTTCTTCGCCGTGACGGGCTTCAGCTCGCTCGTGCTGCAGTCGTTGATCATCTACGGCTTCGAGGTGTTCTTCGACACCCGGTTCGGCACCTCGCTGCTGTTCCTGCCGAGTGCGGGCGAGAACGCCTTCCTCGCGATCAACGTCGCCAAGGCGGCCGCCGTGTTCGTCGGCCTTGTCTGGAACTTCTGCATGTACAAGTTCGTCGTCTTCAAGACCCCGGCGGTCGAGGCCCTCTCGGTCGGCGAGACCCTCTCTCCCGCCGCCGTCGCCGTCAGCACCGAGCCCCTGGACACGGTGCGCTGAGCCTCCTCGGGCCATCGCGAGCCGCGTGCTAGCCTCGTCGAGTTCTTCCGACGGGCTCCTCCGTCGACGCGTATCCCCGGAGGCTCTCATCGCCCGCTCGACGTTGCCCATCGCGGTCGTCGTCGTCACCCACTTCTCGGGCGAGGTGCTCCGCGCCTGCCTCGAGTCGATCCCGGAGGCGACCGAGCACGACGTCCGCGTCGTGGTCGTCGACAACGCGACCACTGACGACTCGGTGCGCACCGTGGTCGAGCGGCTGCCCCACGTGGTCTTCCACGAGACGGGCGAGAACCTCGGCTACGGCAGGGCGGTCAACTACGCCGTCGGCCGGCTCGGACCGGAGTTCGAGTGGATCCTGGTGACGAACCCCGACACGGTGTTCCTCCCCGGCTCGATCGACGCCCTGTACGCCGCGGCCACCGCCGACGCGGGCATCGGCTCGATCGGCCCGCGCATCCTCGACTCCGACGGCAGCATCTACCCCTCGGCGCGGGCGCTGCCGTCGCTCGGCACCGGCATCGGCCACGCCCTGCTCGCCCACGTCTGGCCCGGCAACCCGTGGTCGGCCACCTACCGCCGCTCGCGCGCGGTCGAGACGCTCGAGCGCGGCAGCATGACGGCGGGCTGGCTCTCGGGAGCCTGCGTGATGGTGCGCCGGACCGCGTTCGAGCAGATCGGCGGCTTCGACGAGCGGTACTTCATGTACTTCGAGGACGTCCAGCTGGGCGACTCGCTCGGCCGGCTCGGCTGGTCGAACGTGTACCTCGCCGACGCGGTCGTCTCGCACCTCGGCGGGCACTCGACGCGCCTGGCATCGGCGCGGATGCTCGCGGTGCACCACCGCAGCGCCTACCTCTACCTCGCGCAGAAGTACGGCGCCTGGTACCAGGCTCCGGTGCGGGCGGCCGTGCGGGTCGGGCTCGGCGCGCGAGTGACCCTGATGCGGCTCCGCCCGCACCGCTGACGGATCAGCGACCGAGTTCGAGGAGTCGGTTGAGGTAGGCGCCGTAGCCGCTCTTGACCAGGGGTGCGGCGAGGGTCGCGAGCTGGGTGTCGTCGATCCAGCCGTGGCGCCAGGCGATCTCCTCGATGCAGCCGATCTTGAAGCCCTGACGCTGCTCGATCACCCGCACGAACTCCGTCGCCTCGATCATCGAGTCGAACGTCCCCGTGTCCAGCCACGCCGTCCCCCGATCCAGGACCTGCACGTTCAACGTGCCCGCCTCGAGGTACCGCTCGTTGATCGTCGAGATCTCCAGCTCCCCCCGCGCCGACGGCTCGATCGTCTTCGCATACCCCACGACCGCGTTGTCGTAGAAGTACAGCCCCGGCACCGCGTAGTTGCTCTTCGGTCTCTCCGGCTTCTCCTCGATCGACAGAGCACGGAACTCCCCATCGAACTCCACCACCCCGTACGCCCGCGGATCCGCGACCTGGTACGCGAAGATCACCGCACCCTCGATGTCCGTGTTCGCCGCCAGAGCCGTCCCCAACGCGGACCCGTGGAAGATGTTGTCCCCCAGCACCAGCGCGACCGAGTCGTCCCCGATGAACTCCTCACCGATCAGGAACGCCTGCGCCAACCCGTCCGGCGACTCCTGCACCGCATACGAGATCGACATGCCCAGAGACGACCCGTCGCCCAACAGGGCGCGGAACTGGTCGTTGTACTCGGGAGTCGTGATCACCAGCACCTCATCGATGCCCGCCATCATCAGCGTCGACAGCGGGTAGTACACCATCGGCTTGTCGTAGATCGGCATCAACTGCTTCGAGATGCCCTTCGTGATCGGCCACAACCGCGACCCCGAACCACCCGCCAGGATGATCCCCTTCACGAGGAGGCCCCGTCGAGCTCGGCGTAGAACGCGCGGGCCTCGTCCCAGGTCGGCAGGATGCCCGCCGCCTCGGCCTCGGCCAGGGTCGGCGCGTCGGTGTCCTTCGGCGAGAGCAGCAGCTCGCCGGCCTCCTCCGGGAAGCGCAGGCCGATCTGCTCGTCGAGCGGGTCGATGCCCTTCTCGCGCACCGGGTCGAAGGTCGCGTTGACGAGATAGGAGACGACCGCACCCTCCGTCAGCGCCACGAACGCGTGGGCGATGCCCTCGGCGATGTAGACGGAGCGGCGGTCGACGTCGTCGAGCAGGATCGACTCCCACTGGCCGAACGTCGGCGAGCCGACGCGCACGTCGATCACGTAGTCGAGCACCGCGCCCGAGAAGCACGACACGTACTTCGCCTGCGACGGCGGGATCTGCGCGAAGTGGATGCCGCGCACGGTGCCGCGCTTGGACACCGAGGTGTTGCCCTGCCGGAGCTCCAGCGGGTGGCCCACCTTCTCGGCGAGATGATCGAAGCGGTAGAACTCGTAGAACACCCCGCGATCATCGGGGAACTGGCGCGGAGTGACTTCGTAGACGTCGGGGATACCGAGCTCTCTGATCTGCACGGTCGCCAGTGTAACGAGAGCGTGTCCGGCGCCGTCACCGGGGGCCGGTGCGGCACCGCCCGCCGCCGACGGGGCTCCGGCATGATGTCGGAGTGACCTTCCTCATCACGGGCGCCTCCGGCATGCTCGGCACCGACCTCCGCACCGCACTCGGCGACCGCCCCTTCACGGCGCTCGGTCGCCGCGACCTCGACGTCACCGACCTCGACGCGGTCCGCGCCGCGGTCGCCGGCCACGACGCCGTGCTCAACTGCGCCGCCTATACGCGCGTCGACGACGCCGAGAGCGACGAGGCCCAGGCGCGCCGGGTCAACGCGCTCGGCGCCGGCAACCTCGCCGTCGCGGCGGCCGAGGTGGGCGCGGCGATCGTCCAGGTCTCGACCGACTACGTCTTCGACGGCTCCGCCACGAGCCCCTACGCCGAGTCGCACCCGCGCGAGCCGATCTCGGCGTACGGCCGCACCAAGGCCGAGGGCGAGGAGCTCGTCCTCGAGGCGAACCCCGACCGCGGCTACGTCGTCCGCACGGCCTGGCTCTACGGCGCCCACGGCGGGAACTTCGCGAAGACCATGGTGCGCCTGGCCGGCTCGCACGAGACCCTCTCGGTGGTCGACGACCAGCGCGGCCAGCCCACCTGGACGGGCGATCTCGCCGAGCGGCTCGTCGCCCTCGTCGACTCGGGAGCACCCGCGGGCGTCTACCACGGCACCAACGCCGGAGAGACGACCTGGCTGGGCTTCGCCCGCGCCGTGTTCGAGAAGGCGGGTCTCGATCCCGAGCGGATCCGCCCGACCGACAGCGGCAGCTTCGTCCGCCCCGCCCCGCGGCCCGCCTACTCGGTGCTCGGCCACGACGGCTGGGCGGCCGCCGGCCTGCCGCCGCTCCGCTCGTGGCAGGAGGCCCTCGCCGCCGCGCCGCTCGACGCCGTGACCCCGTGACGACCACCCTCCGCGTCGTGGTCGACCAGATGCTCGCCCGGGTCCCGGGCGGCATCGGACGCTACACCGAGGAGCTCACGCGCGAGCTCATCAGCACGGCACCCCGCGACTGCGAGGTCGAGGCCGTCGTGTCGGCCCACCCGCCCGAGAAGGAGGAGGAGCTGCGGCTCCGCCTCCCCGGTCTCGCCCGGATCCACCGCCTGCACCTCGGCCGCCGCGAGCTCTCGCGCGCCTGGCAGTACGGGATCGGCATCCCGACCGGCGGCGGGATGATGCACGCCCCCAGCCTGTTCGCGCCGCTGCGCAGTCACGAGGGTCGCGAGGGCGAGCAGATCGCGGTCACGATCCACGACACAGTGCCGTGGACGCATCCGGAGACCCTGACCCCGCACGGAGCGAAGTGGCACCGCGCGATGGCGAAGCGGGCCCGCAAGTTCGCCGACGCCGTCGTCGTGCCGACCCACGCGGTCGCCCATCAGCTCTCGCAGGTGCTCGACTTCGGCGACCGGCTGCGCGTCATCGGCGGCGCGGTCGGCTCCTCGCTCGTGCTGCCCGACGACGCCGACGCCCGGGCCGAGGCCCTCGCGCTGCCCGACGAGTACGTGCTGAGCGTCGGCACCCTGGAGCCGCGCAAGGGCCTCGTCTCGCTGATCACGGCGTTCGGCGGGGCGTCCGCGCCCGAGATCCCGCTGCTGATCGTCGGGCCGACGGGATGGGGCGAGCTCGACATCGCCTCCGTCGCCGACGAGCAGGGCCTCGACGAGCACCGGGTGCGCGCGCTCGGCGTGCTCAGCGACGCCGACCTCGCGGTCGTGCTCGACCGGGCGACCCTCTTCGTCTATCCCAGCATCGCCGAGGGCTTCGGGCTCCCCGTGCTCGAGGCCATGCACTTCGGCGTCCCGGTCGTGCACTCGGACGACCCGGCCCTGCTCGAGGTCGCCGCCGACGCCGGAGTCGCGGTGGAGCGCGCCGACGCGAAGGACTATCCCGAGCGACTCGCCCTCGCGATGAGCAGCGTGCTCGGCGACACCGGACTGCGCGAGCGCCTGGCCGTCGCCGGCCGCGACCGCTCCCGCGCCTTCAGCTGGCGCGACTCCGCGGAGCGGGTCTGGGCGCTGCACGCGGACCTGTAGCCGCTGTCCGGGGGAGCCGGTTCTCACCGGGAACCGGCTCCCTCGGCGGCGGCAGGAGCTACTGCGCGGCGGAGTCGGGGAACAGCCCGTCCTGCACCATCGAGTGCACGACGTCGTAGTCCGGATCCTCGGGATCGACGGCCGGCGGCACCAGCTCGATCGCCTGCACCGGCTGCGACTTGGTCTTGAGCCCGAGCTGCACGAAGTAACCGAGCATCCCCTGCGGCACGTCGGTCTTGATCACCTGCGACCCGGCCGAGGCCACGTCCTGGAACTTCGAGAGGACGTTGGCCGGCTCGAACTGCGCGAGCAGCGCCTCCTGGACCTGCCGCTGCCGCGCCATGCGGTCGTAGTCGCTCGTGGTGTACCTCGAGCGCGCGTAGGCGAGCGCCTGCTCGCCGTTGAAGTGGTACTGGCCCGGGTCGATCCACTGGTTGACGCCCTGCATCTCGCCGTCGGAGTCGGGGAGCCCGCCGAGGGGCAGCGGCTCGGTGCCCTGGTAGTCGACGTCGATGCCGCCGAGCGCGTCGATGAGCTGGGCGAAGCCCTCCATGTCGATCAGCGCGTAGTACTGGATCTTCAGCCCGAGGATCCCCTCGACCGCGTCCCGGGTGGCCTCGATGCCGGGCTCGCTGCCGTCCGCGACCGCCTCGGGGTAGAGGTCCGAGTCCTTCAGCTCGACCTCGGTGTAGACCGAGTTGAGTTTGCAGACGTCGACGTTGCAGTTGTCGGTGTTGTAGCCGTCGGGGTACAGCTCGTGCATCGGGCTGTCCTCGGGGAACGGGAAGTCGACGAACTCGCGCGACACTCCGATGATCGAGGCCTCGCCGCTGGACGCGTCGATGCTGACGACCGAGATGCTGTCGGGGCGCAGGCCGTCGCGGTCCTCGCCCGCGTCGCCGCCGAGCAGCATCACGTTGTAGCGGCCGTCGATGGGCGCCTCGATCGCTCCGCCGCCGAAGATCGACGAGAGCGTGCCGCGCGTGACTCCGACGAGGTACGTGCCGTAACCGGCCGTGCCGACCGAGACGGCCATCAGCGCGATCGTGGCGAAGGCGAGCACGCCGCGCATCCTCGGCCGGACCCGCACCACGCGGATCAGCCGGAGGGTGTCGAGGGTGAGCACCAGCCAGACGACGCCGTAGACGACCAGCGCCGCCTGCAGCGCCAGCATCGACAGATCGAAGGTGACCAGCGTGTAGAGACCGGTCGGGAAGACGATGTAGAGGACGACCGCGACGAGCAGCGCGATCCACAGTCCGAGGGTGAAGCCGAGGCCGAGGCGCCCGAGGCGGCGGTTGCCCGCGAGCACCTGCGCGGAGCCGGGGACGAGGAAGTTGCCCAGGAGCAGCCACCACGCGCGCCGCGTCATGAACGAGCGCGAGCGGACGTCCGGATGACGCAGCGGCAGCGTCATCGCCGTCACAGGCCGGCCACCAGTGCGGCGTCCTTGGCGGCGACCTGGCTCTCGAGGTCGGCCGCGAAGGCGTCGAGCCGAGCCGTCAGCGCCGGGTCGGCGGTCGCGAGGATCTTCACCGCGAGCAGCGCCGCGTTGCGGGCACCGCCGATCGAGACGGTGGCCACGGGCACTCCCGACGGCATCTGCACGATCGAGAGGAGGGAGTCGAGACCGTCGAGGCGCGCGAGGGGCACCGGGACGCCGATCACCGGCAGGGAGGTGACGGCCGCGAGCATGCCGGGGAGGTGGGCTGCTCCGCCGGCGCCGGCGATCACGACCTTCAGCCCGCGGGCGTGCGCGCCGCGGCCGTAGTCGATCATCGCCTGCGGGGTGCGGTGCGCCGACACCACGCCGACCTCGTGCGCGACCCCGAACTCCGTGAGGGTCGCGGAGGCGGCCTGCATGACCGACCAGTCGGAGTCCGATCCCATCACCAGGCCCACCAGCGGCGTGCCCTCGCCGACCCGCCCGCTCACGAGAGGTCTCCGAGGGGGCGGGCGGGGGTGGTCGTCTGGCTCGTCACCGCCCCATGCTAAGGGTCAGTCCGTGAGAACGGCCGCCGCGGCACGCGCCTCGTAGACCACCAGCTCGAGCTCGTCGCCCGTCGCGTTCACGTGGCCGACCTTGCGGCCGGGGCGCGGCTCCTTGCCGTAGTTGTGCACCTTGACGGCCGGGTGCTGGGCCAGGACGCGGGGGTAGCGGTCGGTCAGAGACTCCCCCACCGGTCCGCCGAGCACGTTCACCATGACCGTCCACGGGTCGCGGCAGCCGGTCGCCCCGAGGGGCAGGTCGAGCACCGCGCGCAGGTGCTGCTCGAACTGCGAGGTGGTCGAGCCGTCCATCGTCCAGTGCCCGCTGTTGTGCGGTCGCATCGCCAGCTCATTGACCAGGATCCGGTCGTCCGTCGTCTCGAAGAGCTCGACGGCGAGCACCCCGGTGACACCCAGCCGCTCGGCGATCGTCTCGGCGATCTCGGCCGCCGCGGCGGCGACGCGGCCGGCGGAGGCGGGGGCCGGTGCGAACACCTCGGCGCAGACTCCGTCGCGCTGGACCGACTCGACGACCGGCCAGAGGATCGTCTCGCCGGAGGGGCGCCGTGCCACCAGCTGGGCGAGCTCGCGGCGGAAGTCGACGAGCTCCTCGACCAGCAGTGCTCCGCCACGGCCGTCCTCGGCGAGCGCCTGGAACCAGTCGTCGGCCTCGTGAGCTCCGTGCACCACGCGCACGCCCTTGCCGTCGTAGCCTCCGCGAGCCGTCTTCACGACCGCGCGACCGCCGTGGTCCTCGAGGAACGCGGCGAGCTCGTCCGAGCTCGACACCTCGGCCCAGTCGGGCACCGGGATGCCGAGGTCGCTGAGGCGGCGGCGCATGAGCAGCTTGTCCTGCGCGTAGAGCAGGGCGTCGGGGCCGGGGTGCACGGCGACTCCCCGGGCGACGAGCTCGCGGAGGATCGGCTGCGGCACGTGCTCGTGGTCGAACGTCACGACGTCGACCGTCTCGGCGAAGGCGAGCACCGTCGCCTCGTCGCGGTAGTCGCCGACCACGGTCGCGGCGAGCTGCGCCGAGGCGCCCTCGCCCTCGGCCAGGACGGCGATCTCGATGCCGAGCTCGACCGCCGCGGGGATCATCATCCGGGCGAGCTGGCCGCCTCCGATCACGCCGACGCGCATGGCGTTCCTCCCTCTCCGCCCGGGCCCCCGGGCGGCTCCATGCTAGGGCGTGCCACTCACTCAGGGCCGACGGGGTCCGGCCATTCCGGAGCCGGGGCGGCGGCGATGGCCTCGCGGAGGACCTCGGCGGCCAGCTCGGGGTCGGGGAGGTCGCGCAGGACGAACACCTCCGCGCCGCCCTGCTCGATCGCGACGTCGGCGCAGCGCGCGATCCGCTGCGAGAGGCTCCGGCTGACGGTCACGGTCATCCGCGGGTCGAAGTCCAGCTCGGCCCGGCGCACGCGGAAGAGCCCGCGACGCGCGCGGAGACCGTGCTCCGAGATCCGGTAGCGGATCCCCGCCCAGCGGGCGGCACTGGGTGCGCAGAGCAGCAGCACGAGGACCGCGGTGCCCAGCGCGATGATCCAGCGCTGCAGCTCGAGTTCGAACTGAGCGGCGAAGTAGAAGCCCGACCAGGTCAGCAGGAGGAAGCCGACGACCGGCGCGAACGCCGTGCGGGCCCGCGGCGTGAGGCGGGCGAGCTCGCGCCCCTGATCGCGCGTCATCGGCGACCCGTCACTGCCGGAGGTGCGTGACGTCGCCCGCGGAGAACGAGCGGCGCTCCCCGCCCTGCTCGACGACGAGGCGCCCGTCAGCGTCGAGGTCGACCGCCGTGCCCTCGGCGGTGCTGCCGTCGGGGAGCTCGACGCGGACCGCGGCTCCGAGGGTGCCGCACGAGGCGCGCACGGCCGCGGCGGAGCCGGCCGCCTCGGCGTCGCCGAGAGAGAGGAGCGGAGCGAGCAGCGCCTCGAACTCGGTGAGGAACGCCGAGAGCACGGCGTCCGCGTCGGTGGTCCGGGCTCCGACGAGCGCGAGCGAGGTCGCCGTCGGCACCGGGAGCTCCTCGGCGTCGAGGAGGAGGTTCACCCCCGTCCCGACGATCACCCGCCCGTCGGGGAGCCGCTCGGCGAGGATCCCCGCGACCTTGCGGCCGTCGAGCAGGACGTCGTTGGGCCACTTGACCGAGACGGCGACGTCGACGAGCGGCGCGAGCGCTCGGGCGAGCGCGGTTCCGGCGAGCAGCGGGAGCCAGCCGAGGGCGACTGCGGACAGGGCCGCCGCGTCGACGAGGGTCGACGCCGCCAGGGTCCGCCCGGGCGGCGCCTGCCAGACGCGGCTGAGACGCCCGCGGCCGGCGCGCTGGTCGTCGGTGACGACGACCGACAGGTGCGGCCAGGCGGCGGGGTCGGCCGTCGCGCGCTCGCGCAGCTCGTCGTTCGTCGAGCCGGCGCTCTCGAGCGGGAGGAGCCGGGGCGAGACGGACCGGGAGAGCGGGAGCTGCATGCGGCCACGGTACCGGGCGCGATCCCCGGACGGCTCGGAGCCGCTCGCACCCGGCGGCGGTCGTCTCCGCTTGTGCGGGTCCTCTCGCGCGGACCCCCTGTCCCTGTGCACGTCCGACAAGGGGGGTGGCCCCATCCCCGCCGGTAGGGTGAGCGAGTGACCGCGAACAACGAACGTCCCGCGCCCGATCTCTACACGACCGCCGGGAAGATCGCGGATCTCAAGGCCCGCTACCACGAGGCGGTCACCGCGAGCGGCGAGGCCGCCATCGAGAAGCAGCACGCCAAGGGCAAGATGACGGCGCGCGAGCGGATCGACACTCTGCTCGACCCGGGCTCGTTCGTCGAGCTGGACGAGTTCGTGCGCCACCGCACCCACGCCTTCGGCATGGAGAAGAAGCGGCCCTACGGCGACGCGGTCGTCACGGGCACCGGCACCATCCACGGCCGCCAGGTGGCCGTCTACTCGCAGGACTTCACGATCTTCGGCGGCTCGCTCGGCGAGGTCGCCGGCGAGAAGATCATCAAGGTGATGGACCTGGCGCTCAAGACCGGCGTCCCGATCATCGGCATCCTCGACTCCGGCGGAGCGCGGATCCAGGAGGGCGTCGTCGCCCTGGGCAAGTACGGCGAGATCTTCCGCCGCAACACCGCGGCCAGCGGCGTCATCCCGCAGATCTCGATCATCTGCGGCCCGGCGGCGGGCGGCGCGGTCTACTCCCCCGCCCTCACCGACTTCGTGATCATGGTCGACAAGACCAGCCAGATGTTCGTCACCGGCCCCGACGTGATCAAGACCGTCACCGGCGAGGACGTCGGCATGGAGGAGCTCGGCGGCGCGCTCACCCACAACAAGATCTCGGGCGTCTCGCACTACCTCGCGAGCGACGAGAACGACGCGCTCGACTACGCGCGGACGCTCCTCTCCTTCCTCCCCGACAACAACCTCTCGCCCGCCCCGGTCTTCGACAACGAGGTCGACCTCGAGACGACGGACGCCGACCGCTTCCTCGACACGGTCATCCCCGACAGTCCGAACCAGCCCTACGACATGCGCGCCGTCATCGAGCACATCGTCGACGAGGGCGACTTCCTCGAGGTGCAGCCGCTGTTCGCGCCCAACATCGTGATCGGCTTCGGCCGCGTCGAGGGGCGCTCGGTGGGCATCATCGCCAACCAGCCCAGCGCGATGGCCGGAACCCTCAACATCGAGGCGGGAGAGAAGGCCTCGCGCTTCGTGCGCTTCTGCGACGCGTTCTCGGTCCCGATCCTCACCCTCGTCGATGTGCCCGGCTACCTCCCCGGCACCGACCAGGAGTGGACCGGCGTGATCCGCCGCGGCGCGAAGCTGCTCTACGCCTACGCCGAGGCCACCGTTCCGCTGGTCACCGTCATCCTGCGCAAGGCCTACGGCGGCGCGTACATCGTGATGGGCTCGAAGCAGCTCGGCGCCGACATCAACCTCGCCTGGCCCACCGCCGAGATCGCGGTCATGGGCGGCCAGGGCGCCGTCAACATCCTCTACCGCGGTGAGATCCGCAAGGCGGAGGAGGCCGGCGAGGACGTCGCCGCCGTCCGCACCCGGCTCGCCAACGAGTACACCTACAACGTCGCGAGCCCGTTCCTGGCCGCGGAGCGCGGTGAGCTCGACGGAGTGATCGAGCCCTCCGCGACCCGCGTCTCGGTCATCAAGGCGCTCCGAGCGCTGCGGACCAAGCGGGCGAACCTCCCGGCGAAGAAGCACGGCAACATCCCGCTCTGACCCGTCAGCGAGTCGATGGCGACCCGCCGATGCACTCGGATCCGGGCCGACCGCATCCGACGATTCGCGACAGGGCTGCTAACGTGAGCCCTCGACGAGGGTCAGCGTGCAGATCGGAGGGCCGATGCCGATCGATGCACTGAGCAGGATCTGCGCGACCTACGTCGACGACTTCCCGGTCTGCGGAGCGGCGATCTCGACGATCGGATCGCTGTACGCCGGCGAGACCGTCGCCGCCAGCGATGCCGTCGCGGCACGGCTCGACGAGATCCAGCTCGACCTCGGCGAGGGACCCGGCTGGGACGCCGTGCGCAGCCGCGGACCGGTGCTCGTCGACGACGTGCGCGAGGCGATCCCGCGCTGGCCGCTGTTCGCCGACGAGGCGACCAGGATCGCGGTCGACGCCGTCTACGCGTTCTCTTTGCGCGTCGGCGGGCTGGACGTGGGCGTCGTCGGCCTGCACAACAGCAGCCCCGGACCCCTCCCCGTGTCGGTGGTCGACGCGATCCGCCGACGGAGCACCGGCACCGCCCTCGAGCTGGTCGTCCAGGTGCTGGTCGACGGCGGCACCGGCGGATCCGACGATCCGCACTCGAGGCGCGTCATCCACCAGGCGACGGGGATGATCGTGGCGCGCCACCGGACGACTCCCGGCGATGCGCTCCTGCTGCTGAGGGCCCACGCGTTCGCGCTGGGCCGCACGGTCGCCGACGTCGCGGAGGAGATCGCCGATCGCCGCTCCGGATTCCCCCCGCCACCCTCCGAAATCTAGGATCGACACCATGACTGCCCGCGCCCGTGAGCACGATCTCATCGAGACCTTCGTGACGCTCTCCGACACCCTCGTCGACGACTACGACACCGTCGAGCTCATGCAGCTGCTCGTCGACCGGAGCGCCTCCCTGTTCGAGGCGGCGTCGGCAGGCCTCGTGCTCCGCGACGCGCACGGCGTGGCCGAGGTGCTCGCGTCGACGAACGAGGACTCGCGCCTGATCGGGCTCCTGCAGCTGCAGGACGATGCCGGGCCCTGCATGCGCTGCCTGCACACCGGGGAGGTCGTCGTCGTCGCCGACATCACCGAGTCTCCGGCCGAGTGGAGCCACTTCCGCGAGCGCGCCCTCGAGCTGGGCCTGCGATCGGTGCACTGCGTCCCCCTCCGGCTCCGCAACGAGTGCATCGGCTCACTCAACCTGTTCGGCACCGCGCCCGGCGTCCTCGACGCCGAGGACGTGGCGGTCGTGCAGGCCTTCGCCGACGTGGCGACGATCGGCATCCTGCACCAGCGCGCGCTGGAGGAGAGCGACCTCGTGCGCAGCCAGCTGCAGCGCGCCCTCGACAGCCGGGTGCTGATCGAGCAGGCCAAGGGAGCCGTCGCCTACTCGCGGGACATCAGCACCGAGGAGGCGTTCGACGTCCTCCGCCGCCACGCGCGATCGACGTCGACCGCGCTCACGGTCGTCGCAGGGCGCGTCCTGCGCGGCGAGCTCCTGCTCTAACCGCTGGGCTCCGCGGCAGGTCGGCTCGCCTTCGCGTCGGCGGGTGCCCGCTCCTCGGGCCGGGCGCCGAGGGTGCGGGCGAAGGCCAGCGCCTCCCGTGCGGACAGATCGGGGAGGTAGGCCCGGCCGAGCGCGGCGCCGATGCGCGGCAGCTGCAGGGCGTCGGGGTAGGTCATCCAGAGACCTGCGTAGCGCGGGTGGAACTTGGCCTTGAAGCGGAAGAGCGAGGTGAAGCCGTACGCCGGCTCCAGAGTCCGCGCGAGGAACTCGAGCAGGCGCGAGAGCACGGTCGGCTCCGGCGCCTCCTGGCCCGCCTCGAGGGGAGCGACGGCGAGCGGCGCGCCCGACAGGGAGACGAACTCGGCCCCCTCCTGCTGGACGTGCAGCGCGGCCGAGGCGATGAGGAACTCCATGATCCCCGGCATCGCGTCGTCGGAGCGGCGCATGAAGTCGAGGGTCCAGCCGACGACGTGTCCCTCGCGGTGCACGGGCAGCCAGCTCGTCACGCCCTGGAGCACGCCGTCGGGGCCGACCGCGAGCAGGAGCGCGACATCGGCGTCGCGGATCTCGTCCATGCCGCCGAGCGTGAAGCCCATCTCGGGCAGGGACTTCTCGGCGACCCAGCGCTCCGACAGGTCGACGATCTGGTTCGCCGTGCCCAGCGAGAGCTCGGGCCAGCTCGTCCAGACGGCCTCGATGCCGAGCTTGATGCCGCGGTTGAGGGGATACCGCACCTTCTGCCACTGCTTGCCGGTCAGCTCGAAGCCGTCGAGCTCGATGACGGTCTCCTCGCCGACCGAGATCCGCGACCAGCCCAGAGCGTCGAACACGGGCAGCAGCTCGTCGTGGACGCTGTAGAAGACGGGCGTCCAGCTCCGCTCGTCGCAGAAGCGGACGAAGCCGGCGACGACCTCGGGCCGCCTCTCCGGTGCGCAGGCCGGATCGGACAGCGTGATCGCGACTCCGCCCACCACCCGGTAGGCGACACCGCCCTCGCCGTCGGCCGAGATCCAGTGCTCGTTGCCCTGCCAGGTGCCCTGGTGTCCGAGGCTGCCCGCGCCGTGGCGTACCAGGAGCTCCCGGTAGCGGGCCTCGTCGCCCCTCACCCGCTGCACATCGGTGGCGCGCAGGAGCGAGACGAGGGCGACGATCACCAGGAGCCAGAAGACCGGGCCCACCCATTCGAACACCACCCGCGCGACCGGCTCGCGGGGCACCGCCATCAGGCCGAGACCGCCGAGGAAGCTGACCGGGACGAAGCGGAGCAGCCCGTCGATCAGCAGGCGTCCGACTCCGATCACGGGTTCGAAGCTGGTCCGCGTCGCCGCGGCGAGCGCGAGGTAGCCGCCGAGCGCGACGACGAAGGCACCGCCGACGATCCGCCCCCAGCGTCGCGCCGCCGCTCGGGGAGCCCTGATGCGGAAGTGCCGACGCCCGATCACGAGCAGGGCGACGACGGCGAGGGGGACGATCACCGTCGTCGCGACCCAGAGCAGGTACTCCGCGTAGTACGGGAAGTCGGAGTGGCGTGCCGCGCGCTGCAGCGAGAAGACCTCGAGGACGGCGATCGCGCCGTTGACGCCGATCGCGAGGACGAGACCGAGGCGTCGTCCGGAGCGCAGCCCCGCCGCCGCGACCAGCAAGAGCAGGAGGGGCACGAAGGTCAGCACGATCGGCCCCGGCGCCACGAGGCTGAGCTGGACGTGGTGGGTGCAGTGGCGCACCATCCCGCCGCAGGGGTCCTCGAGGTCGCCCGTGCCCGTGAAGGCGTTCTGCAGCAGGCGACCGAGGAACGAGAACGGCCCGTACCCGGAGTCGGAGAGCACCGCGACCAGCGGACCGATCGCCGTCACCGCGACCACGGCGGCGATCAGCGCGCGCGACTCGCGGTGGGAGCTCCTCGCGGGCGTGCGGGGGCGCAGGGCGCCGACCCCGCCGGCGAGGACGGCGCCCAGGGCGAGACCCGCGACTCCGGCGATCATGCGGTACACGTCGGCGGAGTCGCCGGCGTAGAGGACGAACATGAGCACGACCGAGAAGGTCGTCACGCGCAGACGACGCCGCCACAGGGCGCCCATGAACGCGGTCGAGGCGAGCAGAGCGCCGACGGCGCCGATCAGCGGGTCGAAGGTCGCGTCGCCGACGGTGTCGGTCGCCCACCACTCCCCCGCCGCCGCGCCCGCCACCTGGAGCACGGCGCCGAGGCCCGCTCCGAGTGCGCCGGTCACGGTGAAGGCGAGAACGGTGCGGAGGGAGCCGAGCCGGCGCTCGGCAGCGGCCAGCAGGAGCAGCACGAGGACGACGTCGAGGAGGAGCTGCGGCGGGTCCGAGGCGATCAGGAGCGCCGTCACCGCGGTCCACGGGCGCCCGCCCAGCGTCGTCCCGGGCCCGGCGGCCCACCAGGCCGAGGTCTCGGCGCTCGCGGGCCCGATGAGGGTCCCGGTCGCCGCACTCGCGAGCAGCAGGACCAGGGTCACGGAGACGGCGACGGGCGATCGGCGCACCAGGTGCCGCCCGGCTCGGACCAGTGCGGCGCCGCGCCCCGAGAACCACGACGGCATGGTGTGCACTCCTGTTCGAGACCTGCGGACGACGCCGCTCCGGCGACGCCCGGCGTCAGCATAACCGCGTGCCGCCGACTCCCGGCCGTGAAGGGCGGGCCGTCCCGTCGACGCCGGAACGGCCGTGCTGCCCGACCCCCGCGGCGGCCGATGCGGTACGGTCGCGGGATGAGCGCTCACGACTCCCGGCCCGACGTCGTCATCTCGACCCCGGGTCTCGACGCCCGTCAGATCGCCGCCGTCACCGCCGTGGTGACCGCGCTGGCGGCGCAGGCCTCCGCCCGTCGCGAGCCGTCGGAGGTCGCCGACGGGGGCTGGGGCGCACGAGCGTCGGCCGTCCGCGCACCGCTCGTCCCGGGGCCGGGAGCCTGGCGCTCCTTCTCCGGCTGACCCGTCTGCGGCGGGCTCTGTACCCCGATGGCGCTGGACGTCTCGGCGAACGTGAGATTTGTACCCCGATTAGTCCCCTAAAGTGCCGACTATCTGGATCTCCGCCCGCTGAGGATGATTATGCGTGTTCGGTGCTCCTTCCTCGGAGGGGGCGCTGCCAATCACTCGCCGACCAGGGTAAGCGGGCGGGTGTTTTGGGGGCGAGTGAGGGTGATATTCGGGTTATCACCCTCACTCGGGGTTTGACGGCGGGCCGGGCCCCCTCTTCGGAGGAGTGGACGGCCCGCCGCACTCTTTTAACCGACGGGACTTCTCAGCCGACGAAGCTCGAACGAGCAGGCGCGCGAGACGCGAGCCTGCTCAGCATCGATCGGCGACCGGCGCTCGATGCAGAGTTCAGGCTCGGGCGGAGTCGCGCTCGTCGCGCCGGATCTCGACCCAGGCCTCGACCTCGTCGCCCGCGTCATCCGAGCCGAGGGCCCCGGCGCTGCCGTCCCCGGCCGTCCGGAGCCCGACGACGGTGACCGCCGACGGCGAGTCCTGCGAGGCGGTGCGGACGACGATGCGGTCCACGCCCTCCCGGATCCCTCCCAGCGCCTGGGCGAGCTCGCTCAGGACCCGGCCGCTCTCCTCCTCCGAGGTGCGGTCGAGCCCGCCGTCGTCGAGCACCGACACGGTCACGCCCCGGCGCCTCGCGTCGAGCACGAGTCGGCGCACCTCGTCGTCGAGCAGTCGCCGGCCGCGGATCTCATCGCGGACCGAGGCCTCGAGCAGGCCGCACTCCCTGCGCTCCTCGTCGCTCAGCTCCGATCCACTCGTCGCGATACGGCGCAGCATGTCCGAGGCGATGGCGCGCGTCTGCTCGAGCCTGACCTCGCGCTCGCTCAAATGCGCCTCCTCCGCCGCACGCCACGAGGCGGCGGCGCGCTCCGCCGCCTCCAGGACGCGGGCCTCGGAGCTCGCCCGCCCGAGCTCGATGATCAGCAGCTGCGCGATCCCCACCCAGGCGAGACCGCCGACCACGCCCAGCGTCGCCAGGGCGACGGGCCCGGCCCAGATCGTCGTGTGCACGATGAGGAAGGCCATGCCCGCCCAGGCGGCGATCGGCCGCCGCCTCGCGCAGACGATGGTCATCAGGGTGCCGACGGCGGCGATGTACCAGGTGGAGTAGCCGTTGGAGGCTCCCGGATCGAGCGAGGGGGCCACGAGCAGCGGCAGGGCGACGGCCACCGCCGTCATCGAGAACCCGACGAGCGCCTGCATCCGGATCGCGGTGCCCGGCCAGAGGGCGACGATCGTCGCGGCGACGTAGAGCCCGACGGCGACGAGGTCGGCGGTGCTCGGCGGCGTGCTGCGGTACGAGAAGAACGCGAGGACCACGTGGTAGAGCGAGAAGCCCGCGGCGAGGGCGTAGAGGAGCGGGCGCGGGTAGGTGATCACGAGCGCCGCCCCCCGCCGGCCGACGGCGGCCACGTGATGGCGACCCGGGTGCCCTCGCCCGGTGCGGAGTCGACCCGGGCCGAGCCGCCGGCGTTCTGGATCCGCTCCACGATCGAGAGGCGGATGCCCAGGCGCTCGCGCGGCACCTCGGCGACCCGGAAGCCGCGGCCGTCGTCCTCGACGACGACGTCGACCGCACCGTCGTCGAGCACGCCCCGGACGGTCCGCCGGACCTGGTCGCTCGGTCCCGCGTGCTGGACGCTGTTCGTGAGCGCCTGCCAGACGGCGCCGAGCACCGCCTCCGCCACCGCGCGCGGGACGCTGCTCGCCCGCGCGTCGACTCCGCTCGCGATCTCGAGGAGGAAATCGGCCGCGAAGGTCGACGCGGCGTGGGTGAGCTGGCGCTCGACGAGCTCGAGCGGCACGTCGCCGTCCGCGACCTCGGACTCGCGCTCGGGGAGGAGCACGGCGAGAGTGCGTCGGGCCATCGACGAGACCAGCGAGCGCTCGGCGGGCGTCTCGGCCGTGGCGGCAGCGAGGAGAGTCGCGAGGACGTTGTCGTGCACGAGGGCGTCGACCTCGACGCGCTCGACCTCGCCCGCGTGCTGGCGCATCGCCGCCTCGTACTGGTCCATGGCCGTCGTCTGCGCCCGGTCGACCTCGTCGGCCGACTGCCGCAGCACGGTGATCAGGACGAGCATCACGAAGCCGACGATGCCGACGTAGAACGCGTCTAGGATCGCCCGCGTGGGCTCCGCCGCGCCGCCCGAGGGGAGGACGCGGAGCACCCCGAACAGCAGCGGCGTCGTGACCGCGTAGGCGATCGCGATCCGCAGCGACGCCACCGTCGTGCAGAACGCGGTGCCGATGGTCATCAGGTACCAGATCCACGGCGTCTCCTGCACCGCGGCGTCCGGGAGCACCGAGAACGGCCACGAGACGAGGGCGACGAGGAGCCCGCCCGCGACCAGGATCGCGGTGATCCGCATCCCCCGGCGGAGGACCGCGGTGACCACCGAGGCCGCGAGCGCCCCGAAGACGAGCGCGAGGACCGGCCACGCCACCGCGGGCCGCAGATCGGGGAGCTGGCTGAGGATCGGCGGCACGGTCTGCAGCGCGAAGCCGAAGCCGAAGAACGAGACGACGGTGCCGATGATCCGGTCGATGCGCTCGCGGTTGGCCGGCGCGCGGACCGCGAGGGTCTCAGCGCCCGGCATCGCCGTCGTCCGGGTCGATGCCGGGCAGGATCCCGTCCTCCACTGCGCGGCGGAGGAGGTCGACCTTCGTCGGCGCGGGCCGCCCGATCTCGACGTACTTGTCGCGGATGCGGTCGAGGTACTCCTTGGCGGT
Organism: Rathayibacter sp. VKM Ac-2803; assembly: GCF_009807175.1. Classification (NCBI taxonomy): domain Bacteria; kingdom Bacillati; phylum Actinomycetota; class Actinomycetes; order Micrococcales; family Microbacteriaceae; genus Rathayibacter; species Rathayibacter sp. VKM Ac-2803. The sequence continues at coordinate 3,249,101 of NZ_WUCD01000001.1, forward strand.
CGAGACCGAGATCTGCAGGCGCTCGGCGACCAGCTTGAGGGGGAGCCCTGAGGCGTAGAGGTGCAGCACGTCGCGCTCGCGGCGGCCGAGGACGGCGCGCGCGAAGTCGTCGTCGGCGTCGATCGCCGAGGCCCACTCGAGATTGTTGAGCACCTCGCCGCGCGCGACCGTGCGGATCGCGGCGATGACCGTCGACATCGGCGACGACTTCGGGATGACCCCGGCGGCTCCCGCGGCGAGCGCCTCCCGCACGGCGACGACGCGGTCGGCGATGCTGTGCACCAGCACGGCGGAGCCGCGGACCTGGCCCCACTTGACGTTGGCGGTGATGCTCGACCCGTCGTTCAGCGAGAGGTCGAGCACGAGCACCTCGATCTCGGCGCCTCCGAGCAGCTGCTCCAGCGCCCCGACGGTCTCGGCCGCGGCGACGACGTGCATCCCCGCGCTCTCGATGGCGGCGGCGACGCCCAGCCGCACCGACTCGTGGTCGTCGACGATCGCCACGCGGACCCGGGGCTCAGTGCTCATCGTCGACTCCATCGGGGCTCATCGTAGCGAGGCGGGCCCTCACGCCCCGCGGCGGGTGAGGCGGGCGACGGCCTCCACGTGCGAGGTGTGCGGGAAGAGGTCGAAGCCGTCGAGGCGCTCGAGCTCGTAGCCGCCGGCCGTCAGCGAGCCGACGTCGCGGGCGAGCGCGACCGGGTCGCAGGCCACGTAGACCAGCTGCGCGGGCGCGAGCTCGATCAGGGCGTCGGTGACGGCCCTGCCCGCTCCCGAGCGCGGCGGGTCGAGGACGACCGTGGCGGCGCGCCAGCGCTCGCGCTCCCGGGCGTCGGCCTGCGCCACGGCGTCGCGGAGGTAGCGGTCGACGCGAGCGGTCACGGCGCGGGCGCCCGGCTGGTCGGCCAGGTTCTCGAGAGCGTGCTCGGTCGCCCGCGCGTCGCTCTCGACGCTGGTGATGCGCACGCCCGCGCCGAGGCGGTCGGTGAGCGCCGCGGCGAGGAGCCCCACGCCTCCGTAGAGGTCGTGGTTAGCCGCGCGGAGATCGGCGAGCTCGGCGTCGACGCTCGCCTGCACCGCGTCGAAGAGAGTGGTCGCGGCGCCCCGGTGCACCTGCCAGAAGCCGGCGCGGTCGACGCGGAACGTGCGGTCGGCGACGAACTCGGTGACGACGGTGCGGTCCCTCCGCGCGCGCTTGTCACTGGGGTCGTGAACGAGGACGGCGGCCCCCTCCGACCCCGCGGCGTCGACGAGATCGACGACCGAGCCGGGCGCGAGGCGCTGGCCGAGCGGAGCGGCCGCCGTCGACGCGGCGGTCGCGAGCGGCAGGGAGTCGACGGTGACGACGTGGTGGCTGCGCGCGGCGTAGGGCCCGACGCGACCGTCGTCGTCGACGTGCAGGCGGTTGCGGGTGCGCCAGCCGAGGCCGCCGGAGTCGTCGTCGCCGTGCACCGGCGACACCTCGACGCTGACCTCGCGGCGGGCGAAGCGCGAGAAGGAGTCCTCGAGCACGAGGCGCTTCAACGCGCGCTGGTGATCGAGGGCCGCGTGACCGAATTCCGCCCCGCCGACGCGCTCCTCGGGACGCCGGTCCAGAGCCGCCTCCGGCCAGATGTGCGCGACGCGGTGCGGCGAGGCCTCGAGGACCTCGAGGGCGTCGCCGCGCCAGAAGCTGGCGTGCCTGACCTCGCTGATGCGCACCCGCACCCGCTCGCCGGGCAGGACGTCGGGGACGAAGATCACGCGACCCTCGTGCCGGGCGACGAACACGCCGCCGTGGGCGACGTTGCTAATGTCGACCTCGATCTCGGTTCCGAGTGCTGGGTCGGCCCCCTCGGGGCGGGACGGCGCGCGGGACGGAGTCTGTGCCATCCGTCGAGCATCCCACAGCGTGGGTGCGACCGCAGGGAGCCCGCGTGCGCCTCTACCTCGCCTCCACCTCCCCCGCGCGGCTCGCGCTGCTGCGGGCCACGGGGATCGAGCCCGTCGTCGTGCCGTCGCAGGTGGACGAGCCGGCGGCCGTCGCCCGCGCCGAGGCCGAGGGCGGGGCCGCTCTCGACGCCGATGCGACCGTCGCGCTCCTCGCCCGCGCCAAGGCGACGGCGGTCCTCGGGCCGGACATCGACGGGCTCGTCCTCGGCGGCGACTCGGCCTTCGTGCTCGACGGCGTCGTCCACGGCAAGCCGCACGAGCCCGAGCGGGCCAGGGAGCGCTGGCGGGCGCAGCGCGGTCGCACCGGCCGTCTGCACTCCGGCCACTGGCTGATCGATCACCGCGGCGGGCGGGTGAACGCCGAGGCCGGAGCCGTCACCTCGGCGGCCGTCACCTTCGCCGCCGACATCGACGACTCCGAGATCGACGCCTACATCGCCACCGGGGAGCCGCTCGAGGTCGCCGGCGCCTTCACCATCGACGGGCTCGCCGCCGGATTCATCAGCCGGATCGAGGGCGACCCCTCGACCGTGATCGGCATGTCGGTGCCCACCCTGCGCTCGCTGGTCCGCGGATTCGGGATCGACTGGCCCTCGCTCTGGAACCGCTGAGGCGCCCGGCCGCGCTTGTGCGGAACCGACGAAGCCCCCTCCCTTCTTTGTGGAGAGCCGCGCGGGGCATCGCCGAGCAGCCCCCTAGTGTTGGGGACCATGTCGCGCATTACGAAGGTGCTCATCGCCAACCGAGGCGAGATCGCCGTCCGAGTCATCCGTGCCGCCCGTGACAGCGGGATCGCCTCCGTCGCCGTCTACGCCGACCAGGACCGCGACGCCGTGCACAGCCGCCTCGCCGACGAGGCCTACGCCCTGGGCGGCACCACCAGCGCCGAGACGTACCTCGTCATCGAGAAGGTCCTCTCGGTCGCCCGCCGCTCCGGCGCCGACGCCGTGCACCCGGGCTACGGGTTCCTCGCCGAGAACGCCGACTTCGCCCGCGCCGTCCTCGACGCCGGGCTCGTCTGGATCGGCCCGAGCCCCGACGCCATCGAGAGCCTGGGCGACAAGGTGTCGGCCCGACACATCGCCGAGAAGGTCGGCGCTCCCCTCGCCCCCGGCACGCTGAATCCCGTCTCGGGTGCCGCCGAGGTGCTCGAGTTCGTCGACCAGTACGGCCTGCCCGTCGCCATCAAGGCGGCGTTCGGAGGCGGCGGCCGCGGTCTCAAGGTCGCCCGCGAGCGCGACGAGATCGAGGAGCTCTTCGCCTCCGCGACCCGCGAGGCCGTCGCCGCCTTCGGTCGCGGCGAGTGCTTCGTCGAGAAGTACCTCGACCAGCCGCGCCACGTCGAGACGCAGTGCCTCGCCGACTCGCACGGGAACGTCGTCGTCGTCTCGACCCGCGACTGCTCGCTGCAGCGCCGGCACCAGAAGCTCGTCGAGGAGGCCCCCGCGCCGTTCCTGACCGAGGCGCAGAACAGCGAGCTCTACCGGGCGTCGAAGGCGATCCTCCGCGAGGTCGGCTACGTCGGCGCGGGCACCTGCGAGTTCCTCATCGGCAAGGACGGCACGGTCTCGTTCCTCGAGGTGAACACGCGCCTGCAGGTCGAGCACCCCGTGTCGGAGGAGGTCACCGGCATCGACCTCGTCCGCGAGCAGTTCCGCCTCGCCGAGGGCGGCACCCTCGACTACGACGACCCGGAGCCGCGCGGCCACTCGTTCGAGTTCCGCATCAACGGCGAGGACGCGGGTCGCGGCTTCCTGCCCGCCCCGGGTCCGATCCACGTCTTCAAGGCCCCCGGCGGACCGGGCGTCCGCGTCGACTCCGGCGTCATCGCCGGCGACGTGATCTCGGGCTCGTTCGACTCCCTCCTCGCGAAGCTGATCGTCACCGGCCGCACCCGCGAGGAGGCACTCGAGCGCTCGCGCCGCGCCCTCGCCGAGTTCGAGGTCACCGGCCTGCCGACCGTCCTGCCCTTCCACCGCGTCATCGTCGAGGACCCGGCCTTCGCCCCCGAGGGCGGCGCCCCGTTCACGATCTACACCCGGTGGATCGAGACCGAGTTCGACAACACCATCGAGGCGTGGAGCGGCGAGCCCGGCGCGATCCCGGAGCCGGGAGCCCGCCAGAACGTCGTCGTCGAGGTCGACGGACGCCGCGTCGACGTGTCCCTGCCCAGCGACCTCGTCGGCGCGGCCCCCGCCCGCGGCACCACCGCCGCATCCCCCAAGCGCCGCGGCGCCGGATCCGTGAGCACCGTCACCGGCGACTCCGTCACGGCGCCGATGCAGGCGACCATCGTCAAGGTCGCCGTCGCCGAGGGCGACACCGTCGTCGCCGGCGACCTCGTCGTCGTCCTCGAGGCGATGAAGATGGAGCAGCCGCTCACCGCCCACAAGGACGGCACCGTCCGCGGCCTCGCCGCCGAGGCCGGCACGACCGTGTCCTCCGGCCACGTCTTGTTGTCCATCGTCTGAGCCGCTCCCTGCGCGGCTCAGCGCGGTCGGCCTCCTGAGGTGGTGCGTTCCGCAGAGCGGGTCGCGTCGCGCTGCCGTGAATCGCTGGCACGCGATTCCCGTCGCGGCGCTCTCCCCTGAACCGAACTCGTCTTCGCGCGGTCCCCGCGATGCGACTGCAGCGATAAGGCTGAGACGCCAGAATCGGCGAGTTCTTCCACTTCGGCGGCTCTCCGCCTCAGTTGCGCGGCTCGTTCAGTGAGGAGAGACGTCGGCGTCCCCTCCCCTCTCCTCCCATGCTGGTCGAGTAGCCCCGCAGGGGCGTATCGAAACCCACCAGCTTCAGCGGGCCGACTCTGCACCCTGACGTTCTGAAGGGGCGGGTCTCGATACGCCCTCCGCGAGGGCTACTCGACCAGCGGAGAGAGACGTCGGCGCCCCCTCCCCTCCATGCTGGTCGAGTAGCCCCGCAGGGGCGTATCGAGACCCACCGCCTCCAGCGGGCCGGTTCTGCAGCCTCACGGTCTGAAGCGGGCGGGTCTCGATACGCCCTCTGCAAGGGCTACTCGACCAGCGGGCTGGCCCGGCGGCGCACCAGACGTCTCCCAACTAGGCGCGAGGGCGCGATCGAGAATCGCGTGCCAGCGATTCGAGACAGCCCGACGGAACCCGCTCTGCGGAACTCCCCACCTCGACGAGCCGACCGCGCGGAGCCGCGCGAGGAGCGGCTCCGACATCAGCACCGTCGAGGGCGCGATCGAGAATCGCGTGCCAGCGATTCGAGACAGCCCGACGGAGCCCGCTCTGCGGAACTCACCATCTCGACAAGCCGACCGCGCGGAGCCGCGCAGGGAGCGGCTCCGAAGACGGCGCGGCACATCGTCGGCTTTCAGCCGACGATGTGCATGGCGCGCGCCGCGTCCGAGATGGAGCCGGTGAGGCTCGGGTAGACGGTGAAGGCGCGGGCGACCTGGTCGACGGTGAGGCGGTGCTCGACCGCGAGGGCGAGGGGGAAGATCAGCTCGCTCGCCTTGGGGGCGACGATGACGCCTCCGATCACGGTGCCGGAGCCGGTGCGGGCGAAGAGCTTCACGAATCCGTCGCGGATGCCCATCATCTTCGCGCGCGGGTTCGCGGCGAGCGGCAGCTTGTAGATCTCACCCTGCGCGATGCCCTCCTCGATCTCGCGCTGGCTCCAGCCGACCGTCGCGATCTCGGGCTGGGTGAAGATGTTCGCGGCGACGTTGCGCACCTCGGTCGGGTTCACCGCATCGCCCATCGCGTGGAACACACCGGTGCGGCCCTGCATGGCGGCGACGGAGGCGAGCGGCAGGAACGTCGTGCAGTCGCCGGCGGCGTAGATCGAGGGGACGCTCGTGCGCGCGACGCGGTTGACGCGGATGTGACCCGAGTCGGTGAGCTGGACCCCCGCCTCCTCGAGGCCGATGCCCGCGGTGTTCGGCACGGAGCCGACGGCCATCAGGCAGTGCGAGCCCTCGACGACTCGGCCGTCGGACAGCACGGCGCGGACGCCCTTCTCGGTGCGCTCGACGCGGTCGGCACGCGACTTCGAGAGCACGACCATGCCGTTGCGCTTGAAGACGTTCTCGATGACCGCGGCGGCGTCGGCGTCCTCGCCGGGCAGCACCTGGTCGCGGGACGAGATCAGGGTGACCCTCGCCCCGAGCGCGCGGTAGGCGGAGGCGAACTCGGCGCCGGTCACGCCGGAGCCGACGACGATGAGGTGCTCGGGCACCGACTTGAGGTTGTAGAGCTGGGTCCAGCTCATGATCCGCTCGCCGTCGGGGGTGGCCGTCGGGAGGACGCGGGGGCTCGCGCCGACCGAGACGACGATGGTGTCGGCCTCGATCCGGTCGAAGTCCATGCCCTCGCCTCCCGCGGCGGTCGACACGATCAGGGCGTTCGAGCCGTCGAGACGCCCGTCGCCCTGGATGATCTTCACGCCGTGGTGCACGAGGTTCGCGCGCATGTCCTCCGACTGCTGCCGCGCGAGGCCGAGGAGGCGCTTGTTCACGGTCGCGAGGTTCACGGCGACCTCGGGACGGACCGGCTTGTTGGTCTGCTCCGAGCGCGTGAAGAACTGGACGCCCAGGTCGGCGGCCTCGCCGATGGCGTTGGTCGCCTCCGCCGTCGCGATGAGCGACTTCGACGGGACGACATCGGTGATGACGGCGGACCCGCCGACCCCCACCCGCTCGACCAGAGTGACCTCGGCGCCGAGCTGCGCGCCGGCGATGGCGGCTTCGTAGCCCCCGGGTCCTCCTCCGAGAACGGCGATCCTCTGCGTGCGCTCGAACTCGTAAGCCATGCGTCCATCATCCCTTCTCGCTGGGAAACCGCCCAATCGCGGAGCGTCCCGGGAGTCGGGCGCTCCCCGGCGCACCGTGGATAGGGTGGACGAATGGCCGACCAGACCCCCCATCCGCTCGATTCCCCCGACGCCGATCCCTTCGCGATCGCCGCCGAAGCCGCCTCCCAGATCGCCTCGGCGACGGGAGTCGAGAGGCACGACATCGCCCTCACGCTCGGCAGCGGCTGGGGCAAGGCCGCCGACCTCATCGGCGAGACGACGGCCACCGTGCCGGCGACCGACATCCTCGGATTCTCGAAGCCCGCCGTGCACGGGCACGGCGGCTTCCTCCGCTCGGTGCTGCTGCCCAGCGGCAAGCGCGCGCTGATCATCGGCGCCCGCACCCACTACTACGAGGGCTACGGCGTGCGGCGGGTCGCGCACAGCGTCCGCGTCGCCGCGGCGACCGGCGCCTCGGTGATGATCCTGACCAACGGCGCCGGCGGCATCAAGGAGCACTGGACGCCCGGCACGCCCGTGCTGATCAGCGACCACATCAACCTCACCGCGGACTCCCCGCTCGAGGGCGCGACCTTCGTCGACCTCACCGACCTCTACTCCTCCCGCCTCCGCGCCCTCGCCCGCGAGACCCGCGCCGACCTCGACGACGGGGTCTACGTGCAGTTCCGCGGCCCGCACTACGAGACCCCCGCCGAGGTGCAGATGGCGCGGATCATCGGCGGACACATCGTCGGCATGTCGACCGCACTCGAGGCGATCGCGGCCCGCGAGGCCGGCATGGAGGTGCTCGGGATGTCGCTGATCACCAACCTCGCCGCGGGCATCCAGAAGACGCCGCTCAGCCACGAGGAGGTCCTCGAGGCGGGCCGGAACGCCGAGGACGACCTGGTGCGCCTGCTCGCCGCGATCACGAGCGCGCTGTGACCGACGTCCGCGCCCTCGCCGAGGACTGGCTCGCGCAGGATCCCGACCCCGAGACGCGACAGGAGCTCGTCGGTCTGCTGCTGGCCGATGAGGCGGGTGACGCGACCGCCTCCGCCGAGCTCGAGGACCGCTTCGGCCAGCGCCTCGCCTTCGGCACCGCCGGGCTCCGCGGTGCGATCGCCGCGGGCTCGAACCGGATGAACCGGGTGCTCGTCGCGCAGGCGGCGGTCGGGATCGCCGATCACCTGATGGCGCGCGGCGGCGGCCGCCCGGTCGTCGTGATCGGCTACGACGGTCGCAAGAACTCGGCCGTCTTCGCCGAGGACTCGGCCGCGCTGATGGCGGGTGCCGGTGTCGACGCCGTGCTGCTGCCGCGCCTCCTCCCCACCCCGGTGCTCGCCTTCGCAGTGCGGCACCTGGGCGCGGACGCGGGAGTCATGGTGACCGCGAGCCACAACCCGCCGCAGGACAACGGCTACAAGGTGTACCTCGGCGGCGGCGACGAGGGCTCGCAGATCGTGCCGCCGGTCGACTCCGAGATCGCGGAGCGGATCCTCGCCGTCTCGCGCGATCGGCGCGTGCCGGAGCTGCCCCGCGGCGAGTACCGGATCGCCGACGAGTCGGTCGTGGCCGCCTACATCAGCGCCACTGCCGCGGGCGGGCGCCAGTCCGCGCCGCTGCGGGTCGTCTACACGGCGATGCACGGGGTCGGCTGGGAGACGGCGCACCGGGTCCTCGCCGCCGCGGGCTTCGACGAACCGGCGGTCGTCGTCGAGCAGATCGAGCCGGATCCCGCGTTCCCGACTGTCGCCTTCCCCAATCCCGAGGAGGACGGAGCGCTCGACCTCGCGTTGGCGACCGCGCGCTCGGGTCGCGCCGAGCTGATCGTCGCGAACGACCCCGACGCCGATCGTTTCGCCGCGGCGGTGCCGGACGCGGCCGCGCCGGACGGGTTCCGGCGGCTCACCGGCAACGAGGTCGGCTCGCTGCTCGGCTGGCGCGCGGCGGAGGCCGCACGCCTCGCCGGTCGCACCGGCGGCGCGCTGGCCTGCTCGATCGTCTCCTCTCCCGCCCTCGGAGCGGTGGCGGCCGACTACGGGCTCGACTTCGCCGAGACGCTGACGGGCTTCAAGTGGATCTCGCGGGTGCCCGACCTCGTCTTCGGCTTCGAGGAGGCGCTCGGCTACCTCGTGAATCCGGAGGTCGTCCGCGACAAGGACGGCATCTCGGCCGCGCTCGCGTTCCTCTCGCTCGCCAGCGCTCTCGCCGAGGAGGGGCGGACGATCGCGGACGAGCTCGACGCCTTCGCCGAGCGCTTCGGCCTCTTCGGGTCGGCGCAGATCTCGCTGCGGGTCACCGACCTGTCCGAGATCGCGCGGATCATGGCCCGGCTCCGGTCGGATCCGCCGCCGACGATCGGCGGCCTCGCCGTCGAGCGCTCCGAGGACCTGCTGGCTGCGGGCGGGGCACTGCCGCCGACGGATGCGCTGCGCTTCACTCTCGACGGGGCGCGCCTCATCGCGCGCCCGAGCGGCACCGAGCCCAAGGTCAAGCTCTACCTCGACGCCTGGTCGTCCGCCCCGGACGCCGCCGCCCGCTCCGCCGCCGTCGAGTCGCGCCTCACCGCCCTGCGCACCGGCGCCGCGGAGCTCCTGCGCTGACCCGCCTGGCGATCGATCCGTCGGAGAAGCACCGTCCGCCTCGGACACACAGGGCGTCTGCGCCGGATCGATGGCTGCCGCCGGCCACGAAGGGACGCCGGATGCGCGCGTCGGGCGTCCGGTGAATCGGACCTCGAACGCGGACCCAGCCCTCGCTGATCGAGTAGCCCGCGCAGCGGGCGTATCGAGATCCGCCAGCGTCAGAAGGGTGGGGCAGAAGCCCGATCTCCTGTCGCTGTTGGGTCTCGATACGCCCCTCCGGGGCTACTCGACCAGCATGCTGGCGCTCAGGCCCAGGGTGGAGCGCGCGACCGAGGATCGCGTGCCAGCGATTCGAGGCAGCGCGACGCGACCCGCTCCGTGGAACCCACCACCTCGCCGAGCCGACCGCGCCGAGCCGCACAAGGGGCGGCTCGGAGATGAGCACCTATCGCGTGCCAGCGATTCGAGGCAGCGCGACGCGACCCCCTCCGTGGAACCCACTACCTCGCCGAGCCGACCGCGCCGAACCGCACAGGGGGCGGCGCGGAGATGAGCACCTATCGCCTGCCAGCGATTCGAGGCAGCGCGACGCGACCCGCTCCGTGGAACCCACAAGCTCGCCGAGCCGACCGCGCTGCGCCGCGCAGGGGGCGACTCAGGAATCGGCACCGCCGGGTAGTCCGTCCGAAGGACGGACTACCCCAGCGCGCGCTCGATCTTCGCCGTGATCTCGGTCTGGTCGAGGTAGTTGTCGATGACGACGATCTCGGCGAACGTCTTCCCGATGCGGTCGACGAGTTCGCTGGACGTCAGGATGACCTGCGCATCGGCGGAGAGCGCGTCGACCGAGGCGATGTCGGAGGCGATCACCTCCGCTTCGAGGTCGAGGGCTTCGAGGGCGCGCTCGGCGCCGAGCTTGAGGATGGCCGACGTGCCGATCCCGGCTCCGCAGAGTGTGACGATCTTCATGAGCTTCCTCCGTGGTCGAGGGTGTCGCCCGTGAGGACGGCGTTGATGCTGCGGGGCGTCCTGGCCACTGCCAGGGCGCCGATCGCGTCGGGCCGGCTGAGCACGTCGGCGAGTCCCGAGATGAAGCCGACGTGTCCGTGCGCCTGGGTGGCGGCGATGCCGATGACGACCGAGACGGGGTCGTTGGTCCTGTGGCCGAAGGCGACCGGCTCGGCGAGGGTCACGACCGAGATCCCGTCGGCGAGGACGTCGTTCCCGGGACGCGCGTGGGCGAGCGCGAGACCCGGCGCGATGACGATGTACGGGCCGAGCACGTCGATCTGCTCGACCATCCGGCGCGAGTAGGCCGGATCGACGGCGCCGCTGCGCTCGAGGGCGCGCCCCGCCTCGAGGACGGCCTCCCGCCAGCTGGCGGCCGGATGCCGCAGCGCGATCGCCTCGTCGGCGAGGGCGTCGAGGGGCATGCTCAGGCCGCCTCGAAGCCGGCGCTGATCGTCTCGATCAGGTCGCGGCGCTCGTCGAGCGGCAGGAAGGCGGCGTGGGCGGCGTTGACCTGGAACACCTCGAGGTCGTCGAGGTCGTAGCCGAACGCGTCCGACAGGAGGGCGAGCTCGCGGCTGAGGCTCGTGCCGCTCATCAGGCGGTTGTCGGTGTTCACGGTGACGCGGAAGCCGAGCTGGTAGAGCAGGTCGAACGGGTGGTCCTCGAGGTCGGTGCCCCAGGCGGCCACCGCGCCGGTCTGCAGGTTCGAGGACGGGCTCAGCTCGAGCGCGATCTCGCGGTCCTTGACCCACTCGGCGAGCTCCCCGAGGGTGACGTAGCTGGCGTCGTCGTCCTGGCGCTCGATCACGATGTCCTCCGCGATCCGCACACCGTGCCCGAGTCGGAGCGCGCGGCCGTCGAGCAGCGCCGAGCGGATGCTGTCGAGCCCGTCGGCCTCGCCCGCGTGCACGGTGGTCGGGAAGTGCGCGGCGGCGAGCAGCTCGAAAGCCGGCCGGTGCAGCGACGCCGGGTGACCCGCCTCGGCTCCCGCGATGTCGAACCCGACGGCGCCGCGCTCGCGGTGGCGCAGCGCGAGCGCGGCGATCTCGAGCGAGCGGTCGGTGTGGCGCATCGCCGTGATCAGCTGTCCGACCCGGAGCCGCGAGCCGTGGGCCGCCGCCTCCTGGACACCCTGTTCGAGACCCTCCTGCACGGCCTCGACGGCCGCGTCGAGGGTGAGACCCTCCCGCTGGTGCTGCTCGGGCGCCCAGCGCACCTCGCCGTGGACGACTCCGTCGGCGGCGAGGTCGAGGACGAACTCGCGGGCGACCCGCTCGAGCGACGCGGTGGTCTGCATGACCGAGATCGTGGTCTCGAAGGTCGCCAGGTAGTCGGTGAGCGAGCCGGAGTCGGCGGTCGTGGTGAACCAGGCCCGCAGCGCCTCGGGGTCGGCGGCGGGCAGCGGCACTCCGGCCGCCGTGCCGAGCTCGACGATCGTCTCGGGGCGGAGCCCGCCGTCGAGGTGGTCGTGCAGGGAGACCTTGGGCAGGTCGTCGATCAGGATGCCCTCGCCCGGGAGGAGGTACTCCTCGATGGTGTCGGTCACGGTGCTCCTCAGGGTCGGGCGACGGTTCGCCGACCACCCTAGGGCTTCGGCCGCGCGGCCTCACCGGGCGGTCGCGTTCGGGGGGAACTCCGGCTCGCAGAATCGCGTTCGGCTCGCAGCAACCGAGGGATTCTGCGAGCCGAATCGGATTCTGCGAGCCGGAGGTGTCACGCAAGCCGGATTCCGCGAGCCGGAGGTGGTCGGCGCGCCGGAGGCGATGAAACGGCGATCGTGCCCCGGCTCAGGCGATGCGCTCGGCGACCAGCGGACCGCCGTCGAGGACGGGCTCGCCCTCGACGCCGATCCGGTAGGCCCCCTCGAGAGCACCCAGCGCGCGATCGAACCGGGCGGGCTCGTCGGCGGAGAGCGTGAAGAGCGGGTCGCCGGCGCGCACGCGGTCTCCCGGCTTCGCGTGCAGGTCGATGCCCGCGGCGTGCTGGACGGCGTCCTGCTGACGCGCCCGGCCCGCGCCGAGGCGCCAGGCCGCGATGCCGAACGGCAGGGCCCGCTGCTCGACGAGGACGCCGTCCCGCTCCGCGACGACCACGTGGGTCTCCCGCGCGACGGGGAGCGCGGCGTCGGGGTCGCCGCCCTGGGCTCGGACGACCGCTCGCCAGGTGTCCATCGCCGCCCCGCCGTCGAGCGCGCCCTCGACGTCGGCGTCGGGCATCCCGGCGAGCGCGAGCATCTCGCGGGCGAGGGCGAGGGTGAGCTCGCGGATGTCGGCGGGCCCGCCTCCCGCGAGCACCTCGACGGATTCGCGCACTTCGTTGGCATTGCCGATCGCGAGGCCGAGCGGCACGTTCATGTTCGTCAGGAGCGCCGTGGTCCGCACGCCCGCGTCGTTGCCCAGATCGACCATGGCGCGGGCGAGCTCGCGCGAGCGGTCGATGTCGACCATGAAGGCCCCCGAGCCGAACTTGACGTCGAGGACGAGGGCGTCGGTCCCCTCCGCGATCTTCTTCGACATGATCGACGACGCGATCAGCGGGATGGCCTCGACAGTGCCGGTGATGTCGCGCAGCGCGTAGAGCTTCTTGTCGGCGGGCGCGAGACCCGACCCGGCCGCGCAGATGACGCCTCCGACCGTGCGCAGCTGCTCGAACATCTCGTCGTTGCTGAGCTCCGCGCGCCAGCCGGGGATCGCCTCGAGCTTGTCGAGCGTGCCGCCGGTGTGCCCGAGGCCGCGCCCGGAGAGCTGCGGCACCGCGACACCGAACGAGGCGACGAGGGGCATCAGCGGGAGCGTGATCTTGTCTCCGACGCCGCCCGTCGAGTGCTTGTCGACGGTGCGCTTGCCGAGGCCGTCGAAGTGCATCCGCTCGCCGCTGGCGATCATCGCCAGGGTCAGGTCGCGGATCTCGTCGCGCTCCATTCCGTTGAGCAGGACCGCCATCGCGAACGCGGCCATCTGCTCGTCGGCGACGTAGCCGCGGGTGTAGGCGTCGATCAGCCAGTCGATCTCGGCGGTCGTGAGCGTGCCGCGGTCGCGCTTGGTGCGGATGATGTCGACGGCGTCGAAGCTCTCGACGGGGGCGGTGGTGCCGGTCATGCGGGTCCTCTGGATCGGATCGTCGTGGGAGGGGATCACTCCCCCGCGTACGCCTGGAGCGTGCGCGGGCCGAAGGCGTCGGGGATGACCTCGTCGATCGTGCGCAGGCCGGAGACCGTCTCGAGCACCATCCCCTCGGCGGAGTGCTCGAACAGGAGCTGACGGCAGCGCCCGCACGGCATCAGCGTGGCGCCCTTGCCGTCGACGCAGGTGAAGGCGACGAGCTTGCCGCCGCCCGTCATGTGGAGGGAGGAGACCAGCGCGCACTCCGCGCAGAGCCCGATGCCGTAGGAGGCGTTCTCGACGTTGCAGCCGGAGATCACGCGTCCGTCGTCGACGAGGGCCGCAGCCCCCACCGGGAACTTCGAATACGGCGCGTAGGCACGGCCCATGGCCTCGAGGGCCGCGGCACGCAGCGCCTCCCAGTCGATGTCGGTCACGACGACTCCTCTCAGGACTTCAGGTACGGCTTGCCGGCGGCGGCCGGCCCTCTGGACTGCCCGACCAGGCCGGCGACCGCGAAGATCGTGACCACGTACGGCAGCATCAGCATGAACTCGCTCGGCACGGGCGACCCGATCACGCCGAGCACGTTCTGCAGGTTCGTCGCGAAGCCGAACAGCAGGGAGGCGAGGGTGGCGCGGATCGGGTCCCACCGGCCGAAGATCACCGCGGCGAGCGCGATGAATCCGGCGCCCGCGGTCATCTCCTTGCCGAAGGCTCCTACGGCGTCGAGCGTGTAGTACGCGCCGCCGATGCCCGCGATCGCCCCGGCGAGCGAGACGTTCCAGAAGCGCGTGCGCGCGACGTCGATGCCCACCGTGTCGGCGGCCTGCGGGTGCTCGCCGACCGCGCGGAGGCGCAGACCCCACTTGGTCTTGAACAGGCCCCACCACACCGCGAAGATCGCGAAGTACATCAGGTAGACGATGACCGTCTGGTTGAAGAGCACCGCGCCGACGATCGGGACCTGGCTGAGCACCGGGATCGGCAGCCGGTCGAACTTGACGGGCGAGTTGAAGGTCGCCGCGTCGGACGTGAGCACCTGCGAGTAGAGGAAGCTCGTCAGCCCGGTGACCAGCACGTTCAGCACGACGCCGACGATGACCTGGTCGACGACGTACTTGATCGCGAAGGCCGCGAGCACGAACGAGACGAGCACGCTCGCCAGCATCGCCGCGATCAGCCCGAGCACCGGCTGGCGGGTGAGCGAGCCGACCATCGCGGCGGTGAAGGCGCCCGCGAGCAGCTGTCCCTCGATCGCGACGTTCACGACGCCGACCCGCTCCGAGATCACCCCGCCGAGCGAGCCGAAGATCAGCGGAGTCGCGAGTCCGACGGTGCCGAGCAGGAGTCCGGAGACGGGCAGCGCCGCGCCGGCCGACGCCCAGACGAGGAAGCCGATCAGGAAGACGAGCGCGAAGACGCTCGACAGCCAGAGCGGGATCCGCCGGGCGGCTCGGGTCATCACGAACGCGAGGACGGTCAGTCCCACCGTCACGATCGCCACGACGACTCCGGTGGCCCTGGTCGGGAACGGGATGTCGGGGAGCGCGAAGAAGTCGTTGCCCGCTGCGAGCCGGAACGAACTCGTGCCGTCGCGGCCGAGGACCACGAAGAGGACGACGGCGAGCAGCGCGAAGACTCCGAACGCGATCGGAGCCTTCCAGCTGCGGATCGCGACGCGGGAGGGCGCGGCGGAGGCGGTCACGGCGGTCATGCGGACACCTCCGAGGTGCGGCGCTTCGGTCGGCGCTTCGGGGCCACCCCGGGCGTCGGGAGTCGGAAGACGGCGCGCACCAGGGGCGGCGCCGCGATGAAGAGGACGATCAGCGACTGCACGACGAGCACGACGTCGATCGGCACGCCCTCGGCCGCCTGCATCGAGTACCCGCCGGCCTTGAAGGCGCCGAACAGGATGCCCGCGAAGAAGACGCCCCACGGTCGTGAACGGCCCAGCAGCGCGACGGTGATCGCGTCGAAGCCGATCCCGGCGTCGATGCCGGAGGTGAAGCCGGTGGTGACCGTGCCCATCACCTGCGCGCTCCCGGCGAGCCCGAGGAGTCCGCCCGAGAGGAGCATGGCGTAGACGTAGCTGCCCTTGACGTCGATGCCGGCGACGCGGGCCGCGTGCGGGTTCTCGCCGACGGCGCGGAACTTGAAGCCGATGCTCGAGCGTGTGAGCAGCCACCAGACGAAGACGGTCGCGAGGAGCGAGAACACGAAGCCGAGCGTGAGCGAGTAGCCCGAGCCGAGCAGGTCGGGGAAGATCGCCGTCTCCTTCATCCCGGGCGACTTCGGGTTGTTCGAGCCGGGGGCCTGGAGCGCCCCCGGAGTGCGGAGCAGGTACGACACGAGGTAGAACGCGACGTAGTTGAGCATGATCGTGAGGATCACCTCGTGCGCGCCCGTCCGTGCCTTCAGGAGTCCGACGAGTCCGCCCCAGAGCGCACCGCCGAGGATGCCCGCGGCGAGGGTGATGACGAGGTGGACGCCCCACGGCAGGTCGAAGGAGAACCCGACCCAGCCCGCGCACGCCGCCGCGATCAGCATCTGGCCGCGGCCGCCGATGTTGAAGAGGCCGACCCGGAAGGCGAGGGCGACGCCGAGACCGCCCGCGATGAGCGGAGTCGCGAACGCCAGCGTGTCGGTCAGCGGCTTGATGCCGTTCGCGAAGCCCTCGCGGCGGAAGTTGTAGACCGAGCCCTGGAAGAGCGACGAGTACGCACCGGCGACGGACTGCCAGATCGCCTGCAGCGTGTCGAGCGGTCGCGCGAAGAAGTACACCGAGGCCGCCTGCACGTCCTTGTCGGTCGCGGCGATGAGCACGCCGCCCACGATGAGCGACAGCAGGACCGCGAGCACCGACATCAGAGCGGTGCCGGAGAGGATCTCGCGGAGGACCCGCGACGCACCGCTCTCGATCGGGCCGGGACGCGCCTCCTGACCGGGCTTCTGACCCGGCTCGAGACCGGACGCCTTCTCGGACTCGGCGTCGGGGTCGACCGACGGCAGTTGCGCGTCGCTCACGCCGCCGCTCCCTTCTCGGCGGGCGACTGCCCGGCCATCATGAGCCCCAGGACTTCGCGGGGCGTGTCGGCGGGGACGATGCCGATGATTCCGCCCTTGTACATGACCGCGATGCGGTCCGCGAGCGCGGCCACCTCGTCGAGCTCGGTCGACACCACGATCACGGGGACGCCGGTGTCGCGCGTCTCGACGATGCGCTTGTGCACGAACTCGATCGACCCCACGTCGATGCCGCGGGTCGGCTGCGCCGCGATGAACAGCCGCAGCTCGCGGCTGAGCTCGCGCGCCAGGACGACCTTCTGCTGGTTGCCTCCGGAGAGACGGCCGACATGGGTGCCGATGCCCTGGGCGCGCACGTCGAACTCGCGCACGCGCTCCTCGGCGAAGCGGTCGAGATCCTTCAGCTGCAGGCTCAGGCCCTTCACGAACGGGCCGCCGTCGCTGCGGTCGAGCATCAGGTTCTCGGCGATCGTGAACTCGGCGACCAGGCCGTCCTCGGTGCGGTCCTCGGGCACGAAGCCCACTCCGGAGTCGAGCACGCGGCGGACCGTGAGCCCGTCGAGCCGCTTGCCGTCGAGCGTCACCGTGCCCTCGACGCGCTCCTGCAGCCCCATGATCGCCTCGGCGAGCTCGGTCTGGCCGTTGCCCTGGACGCCGGCGATGGCGAGGATCTCGCCCCGTCGCACCTCGAAGGAGACGTCGTCGACGACAGCCTGCCCGTTCGCGTCGCGCACCGTGAGGGCGCTGACGACGAGCGCCTCGTCGCCGGCGCGGGCCGGCTCCTTCTGCACCGTCAGCTCGACGGCGCGGCCGACCATGAGCGAGGCGAGCTCGGCGTTGCTCGCGGTGGGCGAGGCCTCGCCGACCACCCTGCCGAGGCGGATGACCGTGATGCGGTCGCCCACCTCGCGCACCTCGCGCAGCTTGTGGGTGATGAAGACGATCGCCGTCCCCGAGGCCCGCAGCTGGCGCATGATCGCGATCAGCTCGTCGGTCTCCTGGGGAGTGAGCACGGCGGTCGGCTCGTCGAAGACGAGGACCCGCGCGTCACGGGAGAGCGCCTTGATGATCTCGACGCGCTGCTGCACTCCGACGGGCAGGTCCTCGACGATCGCATCGGGATCGACGTCGAAGCCGAAGCGGTCGGAGATCTCGCGGACCCGCGCACGAGCGGCAGCGAGGTCGAGACGGCCGCCCGCTCGGGTCTGCTCGTGGCCGAGCATGACGTTCTCGGCGACCGAGAAGACGGGGATGAGCATGAAGTGCTGGTGGACCATGCCGATGCCGGCCTTCATGGCGTCGCCCGGCCCCGAGAAGCTCTGGACCACGTCGTCCAGCAGGATCTCGCCCTCCTCGGCCTGGTACAGGCCGTAGAGCACGTTCATGAGCGTCGACTTGCCCGCGCCGTTCTCGCCGAGGAGGCAGTGGATCTCGCCGGGTTCGACGGTGAGATCGATGTGATCGTTGGCCACGAGAGCACCGAAGCGCTTCGTGATGCCCCGCAGTTCGAGCTTCATGGAACCAATCTAACTTCGGTGCGGACCAGTGGATCGCCCGGAGGGGAGGCGCGGGGAGGGATCGAGCGGACACCGACCGGTGGAGGGACCCCGCCGGGACGACGGAGGCCGGTCGGCTCCGAGATGCTCTCGGGCCGACCGGCCTCTGTCGTCGGGCGCCTCTAGGAGGCGGCGGGAGCGGACGGCGACTCGACGGTGATCGAGCCGTCGATGATGCCCTCCTTGATGGTGTCGAGCTCGCCCTGGAGGTCGGCGGACACCTTCGACTCGAAGTCGTGGAACGGCGCGATGCCGACTCCGTCGTTCTCGAGCGTGCCGACGTACGGGGTCGCGTCGAACGCGTCCGCACCGGCGGAGCTGGTGACGTCGGACGTGCCGGCCTCGATCCCCTTGAGGATGGAGGTCAGGTACAGGTCGCCGCCGTCCGGGTAGGTCTCGTACAGGTCGGCGTCGACACCGACCATCGCGATCTCCTTGCCGGAGTCGCGGATCGCCTCGATGGCCGACTGGAAGATCGGTCCGCCCACGGGGAGGATGACGTCGGCGTTCTGGTCGATCAGCGACTGCGCGGCCGACTTGGCCTCGACACCGGCGGCGAAGCCTCCGGTGAAGGAGCCGGTCTGCGCAGCGACGTCCCAGCCGACGACCTTGACGTCGGTCCCCTTCTGCTCGTTGTGGTAGGCGACGCCGTCGGCGAAGCCGTCCATGAAGATGGTGACGGTCGGGAACTGCTGGCCACCGAAGGTGCCCACGACGCCGGTCTTCGAGTACGAGGCGGCCGCGTAGCCCGCGAGGAACGCGGACTGCGAGGTGTCGAAGGTGATCGGCTTGACGTTCGGCAGATCGATCGACGCGTCGTCGATGATGGCGAAGTCGATGTCGGTGTTCTCCTCCGCCGCAGCCGAGGTGGCCTCGGCCAGCGCGAAGCCGACGGTGATGATCAGGTTGCAGCCCTGGTCGACGAGGCTCGTGAGGTTCGGCGCGTAGTCGGTCTCGGACTCCGAGGTGACGGTCTTCGGCGTCACGCCGAGCTCCTCGGAGGCCTTCGTCAGGCCGTTGTAGCCGAGCTCGTTGAACGACTTGTCGTCGAACCCGCCCGCGTCGGAGACCATGCAGGGCAGGAAGTCGCCACCCGCGGCAGCGCTCGAGTCGCTCTCCTCGGGGGCGGAGGCGCAACCGGCGAGAAGCGCGGTGACGCCCAGAGCGGCGAGACCGCCGAACGCGGCCTTACGCGTGGTGATAGTCAAGATTCGTCCTCCAAGATTCGGCTTGCGCGCATGGGCGGCAGGCATCGATGGCCTCACGTTACCCACTGTGACAACTCCCTCAGTCGCCGCGGAGGTGCAACTCGGGAAGCGTTACACAGTGTTGATATTGGGGAGGAGGCGCGGGCGCCTCCTCCCCCGCGGTCGGCTTCGCGGGGTGGTGCGTTTCGTAGAGCGGGTTGCGTCGGGCTGGCGGGAATCGCTGGCACGCGATTACCGCTCGCGGCCCTCTTCCTGAGTTGATGCGACTCAGCACGCCGGCGCGTCGCTGTGAGCTGCGCTTCGGGGCGGCGGGTGGGCTCCGCGCTGCGCGCGATCGAGGGTGGGCGGGTGCAGGGCTCCGCGCGGAGCGCGGTCGAGGGGTGGGCGGGTGCAGGGCTCCGCGCGGAGCGCGATCGAGGGGTGGGCGGGTGCAGGGCTCCGCGCTGCGCGCGATCGAGGGGTGGGCGGGTGCAGGGCTCCGCGCGGAGCGCGGTCGAGGGGTGGGCGGGTGCAGGGGTCCGCGCGGAGCGCGGTCGGGCTCGGAGGGGAGGCGGGAACGGCGAAGCGCGGCGCCTCCGAGGGGAGGGCCGCGCTTCGCGAGGGGGCTAGAGGACGTCGGTGCGGCCCGAGAGGCGGAGGGCGTCGACGACGCCCTTGACCTTCTGGGCGTTCTCGGTGGTGGTGACCAGGAGGGCGTCGGGGGTGTCGACGACGACGATGTCCTTCACGCCGATCAGGGCGATCAGGCGGTTGCCGCCGCTGACGACGATGCCGGTCGCGGAGTCGGCCAGGACGCGGACGTCCTCGCCGAGGATCGCCAGATCGGAGCGCAGGCCGCTCGCGTGCAGCTTCGCGATGGACGCGAAGTCGCCCACGTCGTCCCACGAGAAGTGACCCGGGATGACGGCGAGCTTGCCCTCGACAGCCGCCGGCTCGGCGACGGAGTAGTCGATGGCGATCTTCTCGAGACCCGGCCAGATGCGGTCGACGACCGCACCGCGCTCCGGGGTGTCCCAGGCCTCGGCGAGCTCGAGGAGGCCCGCGAGCAGCTTCGGCTTCGACCGGCCGAGCTCCTCGAGGAGGCGGTCGGCGCGGGCGATGAACATGCCCGCGTTCCAGAGGTACTGACCGCTCGCCACGTAGCCGCGCGCGGTCTCGGCGTCGGGCTTCTCGACGAAGGAGTCGACGGCGAGGGTGTGCGGTGCGCCCTCGATCCCGAGGTGGTCTCCGGTGCGGATGTAGCCGAACCCGACGGCGGGCTCGGTGGGCGTGATGCCGATGGTGGCGATGTAGCCGGCGTCGGCGGCGACGACCGCCTCCGCGACCGCGTCGAAGAAGAGCGGCTGACCGCTGATCACGTGATCGGCCGCGAAGGAGCCGATGATCACTCCGGGCTCGCGGCGCTCGAGGATCGCCGCGGCGAGGCCGATCGCGGCCGAGGAGTCGCGGGGCTCGCTCTCGAGGACGACGTTCAGGTCCTCCAGGTGCTCGAGCTGCTGCTCGACCGCGGCGCGGTGCGCCCGGCCCGTGACGACCATGATGCGGTCGGCGCCCGAGATCGGCGCGAGGCGGTCCCAGGTGTCGCGGAGGAGCGTCTGGCCGGAGCCGGTCAGATCGTGCAGGAACTTCGGGGCATCGGCCCGGGAGAGCGGCCACAGCCTCGAGCCGATCCCACCGGCGGGGATCACGCTGTAGAAGCGGTCGAGCGGGGCGCGGCCATCGGTCTCAGGTGGTGTCATGACCGCAGGATACAAGGGCGCCCGACAGCGTCCGCCGTTCACCCGGTCGCGCGCCGTCGTTCACACGGAGCCCGTAGCGTCCGGGGTGTGAGAGTCGCGGTCGTCACCGAGAGCTTCCTTCCGTCTTTGAACGGAGTGACCACGAGCGTCCTGCGGGTGCTCGACGAGTTCGCGGCCCGCGGCATCGAAGCGCTGGTGGTCTGTCCTGCCGCGGGAGCGCCCGCCTCCTACGCGGGGCACCGCGTCGTGGAGCACCCCGCGATCGCCTACCGCGACTTCCCCGTCGGCATCCCGACGCTCGCCCTCACCCGCGAGCTGGCCGACTTCGCGCCCGACGTGGTGCACGTCGCCTCGCCCTTCTTACTGGGGGCACGCGCCATCGCCTCCGCGAACCGGCTCGGCGTCCCGAGCGTCGCGATCTATCAGACGGATGTGGCGCGCTTCGCAGCCCGCTACGGCATCCGCGGGGCCCGCGCCCTGGCCTGGAAGGTGATCCGGCAGATCCACGCCGGCGCAGACCTGACCCTCGCCCCCTCGAGCAGCGCCCTCGACGACCTCGCCGCGGCCGGCATCGAGCGGACCGCCCTCTGGGGCCGCGGCGTGCAGAGCGACCGCTTCCACCCGCGGATGCGCTCCTCTCCCTACGCCCTCGATCTCCGGGCCACCCTCGCCGACGGTGACGCGCTGGTCGGCTACATCGGCCGCGTCTCGCCCGAGAAGCGGGTCGAGCGGCTCTCGTGCCTGACCTCGGTCCCGGGTGCCGAGATCGTGGTCGGCGGCTACGGCCCCTCCTCCGCTCGCGTCGCCTCGCGTCTCGGGCCGCAGGCGCGGATGCTCGGACGGCTCGACGGTGAACGACTGCCCGCCACCTTCGCCGCGCTCGACGTCTTCGTGCACACCGGCACAGAGGAGACCTTCGGCCAGACCGTGCAGGAGGCGCAGGCGTCGGGCACCGCGGTGGTCGCCCCGCACGCCGGCGGACCCACCGACCTCATCGAGCACGGTGTCGACGGTCTGCTCTACGCACCCGAGAGCGACTCCGACCTGCGCAAGCAGGTCGAGCGGCTGGTGCGCGACCCCGGGCTCCGCGCCCGGCTCGGCGAGGCCGGCCGCCGCCGCGTGCTCCACCGAACCTGGAGCGCGCTGACCGAGGAGCTGCTGCTGCACTACGAGACCGCGGGCGCCGCGTCCGCGGTGGCGCACCGCAGCTAAGGCTCGCCTTAGCCGCGGATGTCGGCGGCGATGCTTACAATCCAAGGGCGAGATTCTCGTCGCTCCCCCGCCCCGCCCGCGTCCTCGAGACGCGGATCAGGTCAGGCCGTCGGAGCGCACAACCAGGGAGGGTTGTCCGTGTCAGTTTCAGCTGCTCAGACCCTCGCACCCCGGAAGCAGGGAAAGATCCGGCGTCCGGCCGGCACCCTGTACCGCGGTCGCGAAGGCATGTGGTCGTGGGTGCTGCACCGCATCACCGGTGTCGCCATCTTCTTCTTCCTCCTCGTGCACGTCCTCGACTCGGCTCTCATCGCCGTGAGCCCCGAGGCGTACAACGCGGTCATCGGCACGTACAAGAACCCGATCATGGGTCTCGGCGAGACGGGCCTCGTGGGCGCGATCGCGTTCCACGCCCTGAACGGTCTGCGGATCATCCTGGTCGACTTCTGGAGCTGGGCGACCCGCAACCAGCGCCTGCTCTTCTGGGTCGTCATCGGCCTGTGGGTCGTGCTGATGCTCGGCTTCGCACCCCGCCACCTGATCAACGTCTTCAGCGAGTAGGTCCCCGTGAGCACCGTCGCAGCACCTCGTACCCCGCACACCCCGACCCGCTCCTCCGGCACCAACTGGGAGAAGTGGGGCTGGATCTACATGCGCGCCTCCGGCGTCGTGCTGATCGTCCTGATCTTCGGGCACCTGATCTTCAACCTCCTCCTCGGCGACGGCATCAAGGCCATCGACTTCGGCTTCGTGGGCGGCAAGCTCGCGAACCCGTTCTGGCAGTGGTGGGACGTCCTGATGCTGTGGCTCGCGCTGATCCACGGCGGCAACGGAATGCGGACGCTGGTCAACGACTACGCCACCTCGCCGTTGCTGGCCCGCGCCTTCAAGGGCGGCATCCTGGTCGCGGTGGTGTCGCTGATCGCCCTCGGCACCTGGGTCGTCTTCGCGTTCGACCCCTGCCCGCCCGGAGCGGATCCGGCGCTGCTGGCGTCGTTCTGCTCGGCGTGATCGACAGGCACCCGGCACTCTCCTCCCCCCGTCCTCCCTTCCCGCACATCGGAGCATCTCCCCAGTGAGCACACCAGGCCACACCCACGGCGGCGCCGACCAGAGCGCCTTCACGCAGACCGTCGGACCCGACGGAGTCCACTACCACCAGTTCGACGTCGTGATCGTCGGGGCCGGCGGTGCCGGCATGCGCGCGGCCATCGAGGCCGGTCCGAAGGCGAAGACCGCGGTCATCTCGAAGCTCTACCCGACGCGCTCCCACACGGGAGCGGCGCAGGGCGGCATGGCCGCCGCCCTCGCCAACGTCGAGGAGGACAGCTGGGAGTGGCACACCTTCGACACCGTCAAGGGCGGCGACTACCTCGTCGACCAGGACGCGGCCGAGATCCTCGCGAAGGAGGCCATCGACGCGGTCATCGACCTCGAGAACATGGGCCTGCCCTTCAACCGCACCGAGGACGGCAAGATCGACCAGCGCCGCTTCGGCGGCCACACCCGCGACCACGGCAAGGCGCCCGTCCGCCGGGCCTGCTACGCGGCCGACCGCACGGGCCACATGATCCTGCAGACGCTGTTCCAGAACTGCGTCCGCCTCGGCATCAACTTCTTCAACGAGTTCTACGTCCTCGACCTCGTGATGACGAAGGTCGACGGAGTCGACAAGCCGTCCGGCGTGGTCGCCTACGAGCTCGCGACCGGCGAGCTGCACGTGTTCCAGGCGAAGGCGATCATCTTCGCGACCGGCGGCTTCGGCAAGATCTACAAGACGACGTCGAACGCGCACACCCTCACGGGCGACGGCGTCGGCATCATCTGGCGCAAGGGCCTGCCGCTCGAGGACATGGAGTTCTTCCAGTTCCACCCGACCGGGCTCGCGGGCCTGGGCATCCTCCTCACCGAGGGAGCGCGAGGCGAGGGAGCGATCCTGCGGAACGCCTCCGGCGAGCGCTTCATGGAGCGCTACGCCCCCACCATCAAGGACCTGGCCCCCCGCGACATCGTCGCGCGCTGCATGGTGCAGGAGGTGGCGGAGGGGCGCGGTGCCGGCCCGCACAAGGACTACGTGCTGCTCGACTGCACGCACCTGGGTGCCGAGGTGCTCGAGACGAAGCTCCCCGACATCACCGAGTTCGCGCGGACCTACCTCGGCGTCGACCCGGTCGTCGAGCCGGTGCCCGTGATGCCGACCGCGCACTACGCGATGGGCGGAATCCCGACCAACGTGAAGGCCGAGGTCCTCTCGGACAACACCACGGTCGTCCCCGGCCTCTACGCCGCCGGCGAGTGCGCGTGCGTCTCGGTGCACGGCTCGAACCGCCTCGGCACCAACTCGCTGCTCGACATCAACGTCTTCGGCAAGCGCAGCGGCAACAACGCCGCCGACTACTCGCAGACCGTCGACTTCACTCCCCTGCCCGAGAACCCGGCCGGCGCGATCCGCGACATGCTCGCCTCGCTCCGGAACGCCACCGGCACCGAGCGGATCGCCGCGATCCGCAAGGAGCTGCAGGACGAGATGGACAAGAACGCGCAGGTGTTCCGCACCGACGAGTCGCTGGAGTCGGTCACCGACACGATCCAGCGCCTCCGCGACCGGTTCCGCAACATCTCGGTGCAGGACAAGGGCAAGCGCTTCAACACCGACCTCCTCGAGGCGGTCGAGCTGGGCTTCCTGCTCGATCTGGCCGAGGTCGTCGTCTACTCCGCTCGCAACCGCAAGGAGAGCCGTGGCGGTCACATGCGCGACGACTTCCCCAAGCGCGACGACGACGGATACATGCAGCACACGATGGCGTACCTCTCCGGTGACGCGCACTCCTCCGATGCGGGCGACCACATCCGCCTCGATTGGAAGCCCGTCGTGATCACCCGGTACCAGCCGATGGAGAGGAAGTACTAGCCATGTCGACCGCTACCCTCGAGCAGCCGCCCGCGGCCCCCGCCGCCCCGGAGGCGTTCACCGTCACGTTCATCATCCGCCGCTTCGACCCCGAGGTCGACGCCGAGCCGCGCTGGCAGGACTTCGACGTCGAGATGTTCTCGACCGACCGCGTCCTCGACGCCCTGCACCGCATCAAGTGGGACCAGGACGGGTCGCTGACCTTCCGCCGCTCGTGCGCGCACGGCATCTGCGGCTCGGACGCGATGCGGATCAACGGCCGCAACCGGCTCGCCTGCAAGACGCTGATCAAGGATCTCGACATCTCGCAGCCGATCTACATCGAGGCGATCAAGGGCCTGCCCCTCGAGAAGGACCTCGTCGTCGACATGGAGCCGTTCTTCGCGTCATACCGCGAGGTGCAGCCGTTCCTGATAGCCAACACCGCGGCCCCCAAGGGCAAGGAGCGCGTGCAGTCGGTCGCCGACCGCGCCCGCTTCGACGACACCACCAAGTGCATCCTCTGCGCCGCGTGCACCTCGTCGTGCCCGGTCTTCTGGACGGACGGCCAGTACTTCGGCCCGGCCGCGATCGTGAACGCGCACCGCTTCATCTTCGACTCGCGCGACGACGCGGGCGGAGCGCGCCTCGACATCCTGAACGACAAGGAGGGCGTGTGGCGCTGCCGCACGACCTTCAACTGCACGGAGGCGTGCCCGCGCGGCATCCAGATCACGCAGGCGATCGCCGAGGTGAAGCAGGCCGTCATCCGCGGCCGCGCCTGACCACCTCCGGCTCGCAGAAGCAAGTCCGGCTCGTAGAAGCGCGTTCGGCTCGTCAGAATCCTCGGATTCGACGAGCCGAACGCGTTCTCACGAGCCGGAGGTGCAGCGTCGGCTCCTCCACAGGCGGCGCGCTTCGCGGTTGTCCACTGTTGACGGGGGGCGCGGGCCGGGGGTGGACCGACTCGGACAGAGTCGGCGCATGCAGTACGGCGTGCACCACATCGGGTATCTACGGGCCATCGGAGTCGATGCCGCAGCGGCTGCGCGCGGCGGCGCGCTCCGGCGGATCCGGCGCGGCTGGTACGCGTCACCGGCCGCCTCCGCGGAGGAGCTGCGGGCCGCCGACGCCTGTGGATCGCTGACGTGCATCTCGCTGCTCGCCGAGGCGGGGGCCTTCCGCCCGCCCGACGAACGGCTGCATCTCGCGATCACGTCGAGCTCGCGTCCGCGGCCCGATGCCCTCGACCCCGACATCGTCACCCACTGGAGTCACCGCGTGCGCGAGGCGGAGTACCGCTCGATCCGCACGACCCGCGAGGAGGCGCTCGCGCATGTCGCGCAGTGCCAGCCGCTCGAGTACGCGGTCGCCGTGATCGACTCCTGTCTGCGGCTCCGTCTCATCGACTCCGGCCAAGTCGCCCGCATCATCGACGCCCTCCCCCGGCGACTCGCCCGGCTCGCCACGCTGGTCGACTCCCGGGCGGAGGCGGGGACGGAGTCGATCACGGGCGTCCGGCTCCAGCTCGGCGGGATCGAGTGCGAGCTGCAGGTCGAGATCCCGGGCCTCGGGCGGGTCGACCTCGTCATCGACGGCTGGCTGATTCTCGAGGTCGACAGCCGCGCCTGGCACGACGACCCGCGCTCGTACCAGCGGGACCGTCACCGCGATCGTGTGGCGGCGGAGCTCGGCTTCACGACCCTCCGACTCACCTACGCGGACGTGATGCACGACTGGCCGCGCACCCTCGACGGCATCCTCGCGGTACTCGCCCGCGGCCGCCCGCACTGACCCGCTGCCTTCGGCTCGCAGAACCAGGTTCGGCTCGCCGAATCTGCGATTCCCGGCACGCCCTCCGCGTTCCCGCGAGCCGCGAACCGCTGGCGCACGAAGTCCGGCTCGCAGAATCACATTCGGCTCGTCGAAGCCGCGCGATTCGGCGAGCCGAAGCCGATTCCGCGAGCCGAAGCTCTGTCTCGTCGGCCACCGCCCGTTCCGGCGCCACGTTCGGCTCGCAGAATCGCGTTCGGCTCGTCGAATGCGCTCGTTTCCGCGAGCCGAACGTCGTTTCACGAGCCGAAGGTCATCCGGAGTCGAGTCAGGCTCGCGGAGAGTCGTCCGGCCCGCGGGAATCGCGCGATTCAGCGAGCCGAACGGGGAACGACGAGCCGGAGATGGCCGACGGGGTTCCGCGAGCCACGAGCCGACGGAAGCGGTCCGCACGGCGCGGGTGGGCCTGCCCGCGGCCCTACCCTGGAGGCATGACCGACGCGGCACCCGACACCCCGCGCGGGATCCCGGCGCTGTTCGAGCGGGTCATGCGAACACGGCCGGTCCGGGTGTTCCTGCACTACTCCGAGACCGGCGGGCCGCTGTTCGCCTCGGGGCTGGCGTTCCAGGCGCTGTTCGCCGTCTTCGCCTCGCTCTTCGTGTTCTTCGCGGTCTTCGGATTCTGGGTCCGCGCCAACCCGGTCATCCGTGAGTCGCTGCTCGACCTGCTCACCCGCTCCGTCCCCGGCCTGATCGGGGAGGGGAAGGGCTCGCTGGTGTCGGTCGACACCCTGCTCGACTCGTCCATCCTCGGCTGGACCGGTGCGATCGCCGCAGCCGGACTCCTCGTCACCGCCCTGAACTTCCTCGGCAGCCTCCGTCAGGCGGTCCGGATCCTCTTCGCGCTGCCCGGGCCCACGACGCTCTTCATCCTGCTCAAGCTGAAGGACGCGGGGCTCGCTCTCGTCTTCGGCGCGGTGCTGATCGTGTCGGCCGCCCTCTCGGTGTTCTCCACGTCCCTCGTCGACATCGCCTACGACTTCCTCGGGATCGGCAGCGACTCGACGCTCGGCCGCGTTACGGGCAGCGTCGTCGGTCTGCTCATCATGCTCGCGCTCGACACCGCCACGCTCGCCGGCTCGTTCCGGATCCTCTCGGGCATCCCTATCCCGTGGAAGAACCTCTGGGTGGGATCGCTGATGGGCGGCGTCGCCCTCGGCGCGCTCAAGATCCTCGGGACGCAGCTGCTCGGCGGTGCCTCGCGGAATCCGCTGCTCGCCTCCGTCGCCGTGCTGATCGGTTTGCTGATCTGGTTCAACCTCGTCTGCCAGGTCGTCCTGATCGTCGCCTCCTGGATCTCGGTCGGCATGAGCGACGCGGGCATCGCGACCCGCAAGCTCACCGCGGAGGAACGGGAGCAGGAGCGCGAGGAGCAGCTGCGAGACGCCCGCCGCACTCTCGCGGAGTCCGAGCGCGAGCGCCTGCGGGCGGCCCTGCCGGACGCGTCCCTCCTCCGGCGCCGCAGGATCGACAAGCAGCTGGCCCGTCTCGACGAGGAGCTGGCCGAGCTCGACGCCTAGGGCCGGCACGACGTTCCGATGCTCGACTCCTGTCGGACATGTCCGTTTCTGTTGACATCCCACACGAACGGGTCTAAAAAGATGTAAACGCAGATTCGAGGTCGGCAACGACACCGCGGATCGCGAGCATCATCACGGCGAGACGACGGAGTCCACATGTACGCACCGGAGCGGCACCAGGCGATCCTGGACCGTGCGCGCTCGAACGGGCGGGTCGAGGTCCGCGACCTCGCGCAGTCCCTTGCGGTCACGCCCGAGACCATCCGCCGCGACCTCACCAGCCTCGAGAAGCGCGGCCTGCTGCGCCGCGCTCACGGCGGCGCGATCCCCGTCGAGCGACTGGGCATCGAGCCCGAGGTCGCCGCCCGCGAGGGCCACCTCGCCGCCGAGAAGGACCGCATCGCGACCGCCGCTCTGGCCGAGGTCCCCGATGGCGGATCGATCGCCATCGACGCCGGGACCACCACGGTCCGCCTCGCAGAGCTGCTCCCCCTGGACCGCCGGCTGACGGTCGTCACCCACTCCCTCCCCGTCGCGATGGCGCTCGTCGGCCGGCCCAACATCGATCTCCACCTCCTCGGCGGGCACCTGCGCGGAGTGACGCAGGCCGCAGTCGGTCCCTGGGTCTCCCAGGCGATCGCCTCCGTCTCGGTGGACGTCGCCTTCATCGGCACCAACGGCATCAGCCGGGAGCGCGGACTCACCACCCCCGATCTCGACGAGGCCGTCGTCAAGACCGCGATCATCGCCTCCGCGCGCCGCGTCGTGGTCCTCGCCGACCACTCGAAGTTCGGCCGCCAGGACTTCGGGCACGTCGCCCCGCTGTCCGCGGTCGACACGGTCATCACCGATGCGGACGTCGACGACGAGCTCGCCGACGACATCGAGTCCGCCGGCCCTGAGGTCGTCCGCGCATGATCGTCACCGTCACCGCCAACCCGAGCATCGACGTCACCCTCTCGACCAGCGGCTTCGAGCTCGGCGAGGTCAACCGAGCGCACGACGTCCGCCGCGATCCCGCGGGCAAGGGCGTCAACGTCGCCCGGGCCCTCGCCCGCAACGGAGTCGAGGCCACGGCGGTCTACCCGGCGGACGCCTCCACCGGGCTCGACCTCTCGACGATGCTCGAGGCGGCGGGAGTGGCGTCGGCCAGCACGCCGATCGCCCAGCCCATCCGCACCAACATCACCGTCGTCGACGACCGCACCGGCCGCACCACCAAGATCAACGAGCCCGGCCCGGCCGTGACCCCGGAGGAGGCGAAGGCCTTCTCGCAGCTGATCTGCGACCACGTGGTCGGCGCCCCCCGCTGGCTCGTCGCGTGCGGCAGCGTCCCTCCCGGACTCGGCGACGACTTCTACCCGGCCCTCGGCCGGCTCGCCCTGCACTTCGGCGTCCCTCTCGCCGTCGACACCTCGGGTGCCCCGCTGACCGCGATCATCGCGGCCGGCACCGCCACCCTGGTGAAGCCCAACCTCGAGGAGCTCGAAGAGCTCCTCGGCCGCTCCCTGCCGACGGTCGGAGACGTCGTCGCGGGAGCCCGTGCGCTGCTGAAGCTTCCGGACGCGCGAGCGCTCGTCAGCCTCGGCGAGCACGGCGCCCTCCTCGTCACGGCGGACTCGTCGTGGTGGGCGGGCGCCCCCGCCGTCGTGCCCCTCAGCACCGTCGGCGCCGGCGACAGCACCCTCGCGGGCTATCTCTCGGCGACCGACGCCACGGAGGCGGAGCGCCTCGCGACCGCCGTCGCCTGGGGTACCGCCGCCGTCCAGCTCCCGGGCAGCGAAGCCCCGGGACCCGATTCCCTCCGCCTCGGCGACGTCACCGTCGTCGAGAACCCCGATTCACACCTCCCGATTGGAGAACTGAGCGCATGACTGCTCTCACCGAGGCGTCGACGGTCATCGTCGACCTCACCGCCGCCACGAAGGACGAGGCCACCGCGCAGCTCGCGAAGACGCTCGCAGACGCCGGCCGCGTCACCGATCTCGACGGCTTCCTCGCCGACGTCCGCGACCGCGAGGCCCAGATGGCCACCGGCATGCCCGGCGGCATCGGGATCCCCCACGCCCGCTCGTCGCACGTCGTCTCGCCCAGCGTCGCCGTCGGCATCGCGAAGCAGGGCGTCGACTTCGGCGTCCCCGACGGGCCCGCCGACCTGATCTTCCTGATCGCCGCTCCGGACGGCGCCGACCAGGCGCACCTCAAGATCCTCGCCCAGCTCGCCCGCAAGCTGATCCACGAGTCCTTCACCGGCTCCCTCCGCGCCGCCACCAGCGGCCAGGAGGTCGCGGACATCATCGCCCGAGAGGTCGTCGTCTCATGAGGATCGTCGCCGTCACCAGCTGCATCGCCGGCATCGCGCACACCTACATGGCGGCTGAGGCCCTCGAGCAGGCCGCCAAGAAGAAGGGCTACGAGATCCAGGTCGAGACCCAGGGCGCAGCAGGCTCCGACCCCATGTCCGACCGGACGATCGCCGACGCCGACGTCGTGATCCTCGCCGCCGACCTCGAGGTCCGCGGCAAGGAGCGCTTCGCCGGCAAGCCGACCCTCGAGGTCGGCACCTCGGAGGCTCTCGCCAAGGCCGCGGACGTCATCGACCGCGCCGTCGCGAAGGTGCAGGACGCGCCCGCCGCGGCCGTCTCCTCCGACGCACCGCGGTTCGTCGCCGTGACCAGCTGCATCGCCGGCATCGCTCACACCTACATGGCGGCGGAGGCGCTCGAGCAGGCCGCGAAGAAGCGCGGCTACCCGATCCACGTCGAGACGCAGGGGGCCGCGGGCTCCGAGGAGATGACCGCGGGCGACATCGCCGCCGCCGACGTCGTCATCCTCGCCGCCGACCTCGAGGTGCGCGGCAAGGACCGCTTCGCCGGCAAGCCGATCCTCCAGGTCGGCGTCGCCGAGGCGCTCGCCAAGCCCGACGAGGTGCTCGACCGCGCCCTCGCGCTGCGCTCCGCGAAGCCGGCCGCCGGCGCCCCCGCCCGCACGGCCGCGCCCGCGCCCGCCGCCGCCCCGAAGAAGGTCGGCGTCGGCACGCGCATCCGGCAGAACCTGATGACCGGCGTCTCGTACATGATCCCGTTCGTCGCCGCGGGCGGTCTGCTGATCGCCCTGTCGTTCCTCTTCGGCGGCTACCAGATCGTCGACTTCTCGGCGCAGCAGATCATCGACAACGGCTTCGACGCCTTCAACATCACCGACTGGGCCGGGGTGATGTTCCTGATCGGAGGCGCGACCTTCGCGTTCCTGGTCCCCGTGCTCTCGGGCTTCATCGCCTTCGGCATCGCCGACCGGCCCGGTATCGCGCCCGGCTTCCTCGGCGGCGCCGTCGCGGTCACCGTCGGCGCGGGCTTCCTCGGCGGCCTCGCCTCCGGCTTCATCGCGGGCTATGCGGCGCTCTACATCTCGCGGATCAAGCTGCCCGCGGCGTTCAAATCGCTGATGCCCGTCGTGATCATCCCCCTGATCGCGACCTTCATCACCGGGTTCCTGATGTTCGTGGTGCTCGGCGCTCCGCTGCGCGCGCTGAGCGAGGGTCTCTCGGCCTGGCTGTCGGGACTCTCGGGCGGCAACCTCGTCATCCTCGGCATCATCCTCGGACTGATGATGGCGTTCGACATGGGCGGACCGGTCAACAAGGTGGCCTACGCCTTCGCGACCACCGGTCTCGCCTCCGTCCCGGCCGACGGCGACCCGAACTCGGTGCAGTTCAAGGTGATGGCGATCGTGATGGCGGCGGGCATGACGCCTCCGCTGGGCCTCGCCCTCGCGACCACCCTGCGCAAGCGCCTCTTCACCGATGCGGAGCGCCAGAACGGCAAGGCGGCTTACCTGCTCGGCGCGTCCTTCATCTCGGAGGGGGCCATCCCGTTCGCGGCGGTCGACCCGCTGCGCGTGATCCCCTCGGCCATGATCGGCTCGGCCGTGACGGGCGCGCTCGTCGCGCTGTTCGGCTCGACCCTCCGCGCCCCGCACGGCGGCGTCTGGGTGACCGGTCTGGTCGGCCAGCCGATTCTGTACCTGGTCGCGATCCTCGTCGGCATGGTGGTCACGGCGATCGCCGTGATCATCGCGAAGAGCATCAAGCGCGCTCCGATCGTCGCCGAGGTGCCGGAGCCCGCCGCGGCCCGCGCCGTAGCGGTCTGACGCTCCCCGACCGACCGTCCTGAGCGGTCCTGCCGGCGGTGCCACCGCTGTCGCCTCCCCTTCTCCGAGGGCGGCGGCGGCTCTGGCACCGCCGGCTTTTCCGTCCGCGGTCCGCGGCAGCCAGCGGCGCGTTCTCCTCAAGGTCGAGGCGAACCGGGAATTCGCGTGGCAGCGAATTCTCGTAGCCGGTCGCAACCCGCTCTGTGGAGCGCACCGCGTCGAGAAGCCGACCGCGCCGCGGCGGGCGAGGACCGCCGCGGAAGAGCAGCGCAGCTGCTCCAAATAGAATGACACGGTGACACAGCTCCGCATCGCCTCCGTCAACGTCAACGGCGTCCGCGCCGCCTTCCGCAAGGGCATGGGCGAGTGGCTCGCCTCGCGCGACGTCGACATCCTCGCCCTGCAGGAGGTCCGCGCCTCCACCGACGACGTCACCGGCCTGCTGGGCGACGAGTGGGCCGTCCTGCACGACGAGGCGACCGCGAAGGGCCGCGCCGGAGTCGCGCTCGCCTCGCGCAAGCGCGCCGCGATCCACCGCGTCTCCCTCGGGGCAGACGACTTCGACTCCGCGGGCCGCTGGCTCGAGGCCGACTACGAGGTCGGCGACCGCACGATCACCGTCGTCTCGACGTACGTGCACTCGGGCGGCGTCGGCACCGAGAAGCAGGTCGAGAAGTACAAGTTCCTCGACGCGATGAGGGCGCGACTGCCCGAGCTGCAGGCCCACAACCCGCTCGCCGTCGTGATGGGCGACCTCAACGTCGGCCACCGCACGCTCGACATCAAGAACTGGAAGGGCAACACGAAGAAGGCGGGCTTCCTCCCCGAGGAGCGCGCCTACTTCGACGAGTTCGTCGGCGCCGAGGGCGACGAGGACTACAACGCCGGTGCCGGCCTCGGCTGGGTCGACCTCGGCCGCCGCTTCGCCGGCGAGGTCCCCGGGCCGTACACCTGGTGGTCGCAGCGCGGGCAGGCCTTCGACACCGACACCGGATGGCGGATCGACTACCAGCTCGCCACTCCCGAGCTCGCGGCCCTCGCACGCACCTACGAGATCGACAGGGCCTCCGCCTGGGACACGCGATGGTCCGACCACGCCCCTGTCGTCGTCGACTACGACCTCTGATCCTCCCCTCCCCCGAACGACCGAAGACCGACCGAGGCCTCTCCATGACCAGCACCTCCCCCGCCAAGCCCGTCCTCTTCTCCGGCATGCAGCCGTCCTCCGGATCGCTGCACCTCGGCAACTACATCGGCGCGCTCACTCAGTGGGTCGCGATGCAGGAGGCGTTCGACGCCTACTTCTGCGTCGTCGACCTGCACGCCATCACCGTTCCGCAGGATCCGGAGCAGCTCCGCGAGCGCACTCGCGCGACCGCCGCGCAGTACATCGCGGCGGGCATCGACCCGGAGCGCTCGACCCTCTTCATCCAGTCACACGTACCCGCGCACGCCGAGCTCGCCTGGGTGCTGAACACACTGACGGGCTTCGGCGAGGCCAGCCGGATGACCCAGTTCAAGGACAAGTCGGCGAAGCAGGGCACCGAGGCCGCCTCGGTCGGCCTCTTCACCTACCCGATCCTGATGGCGGCCGACATCCTGCTCTACCAGACGGCTGCGGTGCCGGTCGGCGAGGACCAGCGTCAGCACCTCGAGCTCACGCGCGACCTGGCCAACCGCTTCAACACCCGATTCGGCGACACCTTCACGATCCCCGAGCCGCACATCGTCCGCGAGACCGCGAAGATCTACGACCTGCAGAACCCGACCGCCAAGATGTCGAAGTCGGCGGAGTCGGACGCCGGCCTGCTCAGCGTGCTCGACGACCCGAAGGCGACCGCGAAGAAGATCATGCGGGCCGTCACCGACACGGAGTCGGAGGTGCGCTTCGACCGCGCCGAGAAGCCCGGCGTCTCGAACCTGCTCACCGTCTACTCCGTGCTGGCCGACCGCACCGTCGAGTCGCTCGAGCAGGAGTACGCGGGCCGCGGCTACGGCGACCTCAAGAAGGGGCTGGTCGAGGTGGTCGCCGCGACCTTCGACCCGATCCGCGCGCGCACCGCAGAGCTCCTGGCCGACCCGGCCGAGCTCGACCGGGTCCTCGCCCGCGCCGCCGACCGCGCCTCCGAGAGCGCGGAGCAGACGCTCGCCGTCGCCTACGAGCGCCTCGGATTCCTCCGCCGCGGCCGCTGACGTGACCCTCCGGCTGGCGCTCTTCGACCTCGACGACACCCTCTTCGCTCACGCCCACGCGGTGCGCGAAGGCATCGTCGACCAGGTCGCGGCGCTCGGTGCGCCCTACGCCGCGACCCGGGACGACGTCCAGCGCCGCTGGTACCTCCTCGAGGAGGAGCACTACCACCGCTACCTCGCCGGTGAGCTCGACTACGAGGGCCAGCGTCGCGCCCGGGCGACCGCGTTCGCTGCGGAGTCGGGAGTCGCGCTCTCACCGGAGCAGGCGAGCGAGTGGTTCGCGGCGTATCTCGAGCACTACACGGCCAACTGGACCCTGCACGAGGACGCTCTGCGCGTGCTCGACCGCCTCGACGCCTCCGGTGCGCGGATCGGGATCATCACGAACGGCGACCTCTCCTTCCAGCAGAACAAGGTCGAGAAGCTGGGTCTGACGCCGTGGATCGAGCACTTGATCGCCTCGGGCGAGGTCGGAGTCACCAAGCCCGACGCCGGCATCTTCGAGGTCGCCTGCGAGCGCTTCGGCGTCGCCGCCTCCGACGCCCTGTACGTGGGCGACCGCCTCACCACCGACGCCCTCGGCGCCGCCCGCGCCGGCCTCCGCGGCGTCTGGCTCGACCGGCCCGGCGGCCCGGAGCACGGCCGCGAGCTCCCCACGGAGGCGGTGGCCCTCAGCGTGCGGCGCATCGGCACCCTCGACGAGCTCCCGCCGCTGCTCGAGCGCTGACGGCGCCCTCGGGCGTGCGGACGGAGTTCGGAGGGAGAGGGGTCTCTCAAGAGAGGTGATTTCTTGCGCGTGGTCCCCTCCTCGCTGATCGAGTAGCCCGCGCAGCGGGCGTATCGAGATCCACGTCCATCAGAAGGCGACGGCAGACGCCTCACCTGCTGACGCCGGTGGGTCTCCTAGGAAAAGTGACCTCCTGCGTGTGGTCCCTGCCTTGCTGATCGAGTAGCCCGCGCAGCGGGCGTATCGAGATCCACCAGCGCCAGAAGTCCAGATCAGAAGCCCGATCTGCTGACGCTGGCGGGTCTCGATACGCCCCTGCGGGGCTACTCGACCAGCATGCAGGGCGACGGGCGCCCCTTTTCCCTCACCACAGAGACGCAGCGCGGCTTCGCCGCTCGATACGCCCCTCCGGGGCTACCCGACCGGCATGCATGGCGACGAGCGCCGACTTCTCCCTCACCACCGAGACGCGACGCGGCTTCGCCGCTCGATACGCCCCTGCTGGGCTGCGGGCTGGACCAGCATGGAAGGCGGACCGGACGGCTCCGCCTCGCGGGAGCGGGCCTCGCGGGAGCGTGCCTCGCCGGAACGCCGAAGCGCCCCGGCCCGACCCGAAGGTCGAACCGAGGCGCTCCGCCGGTCGATGACCGGACAGCAGCAGACAGGGCCGAGGCGAACGGAGAGATCGCGTGTCAGCCATTTCTCCTAGCCGGACGCGAGACGCTCCTCGGGACGCAACCGCCCCGTGAAGCCGACTGCGCCACGGCGGGCGAGGACCGCCGTGGACATGAACTCAGACGACGTCGTCGTCGACCCAGTCGAACGTCTTGGTGACGGCCTTCTTCCAGAGGCGGTACTGGCGCGCGGCCTCGTCCTGGTCCATCTGCGGGGTCCAGCGCGAGTCCTCCTGCCAGTTCTGGCGCAGGTCGTCGAGGTTCTCCCAGAAGCCGACCGCGAGCCCCGCGGCGTAGGCGGCACCGAGGGCGGTGGTCTCGGCGACGACCGGTCGGACGACCGGGACGCCGAGGATGTCGGCCTGGAACTGCATGAGCAGGTTGTTGGCGATCATGCCGCCGTCGACCTTGAGCTCCTGCAGGGGCACTCCGGAGTCGGCGTTGACGGCGTCGAGGACCTCGCGGGTCTGGAACGCGGTCGCCTCGAGCGCGGCGCGGGCGATGTGGCCCTTGTTGACGTAGCGGGTCAGACCGACCAGCGCACCGCGGGCGTCGGAGCGCCAGTACGGCGCGAAGAGTCCCGAGAACGCGGGGACGAAGTACGCGCCTCCGTTGTCCTCGACCGTGGCGGCCAGCGCCTCGACCTCGGGGGCCGAGCCGATGAGGCCCAGGTTGTCGCGCAGCCACTGGATCAGCGAGCCGGAGACCGCGATCGAGCCCTCGAGCGCGTAGTGCACCTCGCCGTCGCCGAGCTTGTAGCCGATGGTCGTGAGCAGACCGTTCTTGGAGTGCACGATCTCGGTGCCGGTGTTGAAGATCAGGAAGTTGCCGGTGCCGTAGGTGTTCTTGGCCTCACCCGGATCGAACGCCGCCTGGCCGAACGTCGCGGCCTGCTGGTCGCCCAGGATGCCGGCGATCGGCACCTCGCGCAGCAGCGAGGACGCCTCCACGTGGCCGTAGACCTCGGACGAGGAGCACACCTCGGGCAGCATCGACTTCGGAACGCCGAACGCCTCGAGGATGTCGTCGCGCCACTCGAGGGTCTCGAGGTCGAGGAAGAGCGTGCGGGAGGCGTTGGTGACGTCGGTCTTGTGGACGCCGCCGTCGGTGCCGCCGGTGAGGTTCCAGAGGACCCACGTGTCGGTGGTGCCGAAGAGCAGGTCGCCGGCCTCCGCCTTCTCGCGGGCGCCCTCGACGTTCTCGAGGATCCAGACGATCTTGGTGCCCGAGAAGTAGGTCGCCAGCGGCAGGCCGACGATCGACTTGAAGCGGTCGGCGCCCTCGTCGCCCGCGAGGCGGTCGACGATCGACTGGGTGCGGGTGTCCTGCCAGACGATGGCGTTGTAGACGGGCTCGCCCGTGGTCTTGTCCCAGACCACTGCGGTCTCGCGCTGATTGGTGATGCCGACGGAGGCGATGTCGTGGCGGGTCAGGTCGGCGCGGGAGAGCGCCTGGCCGATGACCTCGCGGACGTTGTTCCAGATCTCGATCGGGTCGTGCTCGACCCAGCCCGCACGGGGGAAGATCTGCTCGTGCTCCTTCTGGCCCGTCGAGACGATCGATCCCTTCTTGTCGAAGATGATCGCGCGAGACGACGTGGTCCCCTGGTCGATAGCGATGACGTAGTCAGCCATGTGTGATTACTCCTTCGTAATGGGGGTGAAGTGGAGTGCGTCTGCTCAGAGGATGGGGAGCAGCGCGGTGGACGCGAGGCCCGCCAGCACACCACCGACGATGGGTCCGGCGACCGGGACCCACGCGTAGCTCCAGTCGCTCGAGCCCTTGCCCTTGATCGGCAGCAGGGCGTGCGCGATGCGCGGGCCGAGGTCGCGCGCCGGGTTGATGGCGTAGCCGGTCGGGCCACCGAGGGAGGCGCCGATCGCGATCACGAGGATGGCGACGGGCAGAGCGCCGAGTGCGGCGAGCCCGCCGGCGTCGCCGTTCCGGCCGAAGCCGATGACCACGAAGACGAGGACGAAGGTGCCGATGATCTCGGTGACGAAGTTCCAGCCGTAGGAGCGGATCGCGGGACCCGTCGAGAAGACGCCGAGCTTGTTGGCCGCGTCGGGCTCCTCGTCGAAGTGCTGCTTGTAGGCCAGCCAGCAGAAGACGGCGCCGAGGATGGCTCCGATCATCTGAGCCAGGATGTACATGAGGATCGAGACGATGTTGACCGGGACGCCCGATCCGAACTCCGTCGCTCCGCTCGCGACCAGACCGAGCGTGACCGCCGGGTTCAGATGCGCACCCGAGTTGTAGGAGACGATCACACCGGCGAAGACCGCGAAGCCCCAGCCGATGTTGACCATCAGGAATCCGCCGTTGAAGCCCTTGTTCTTGACGAGCGCGACGTTGGCGACGACACCGCAGCCGAGCAGGACGAGCATCGCCGTCCCCACCAGCTCAGCAAGGAAGACCACTCCGAGATTGTCCACGTTGACCTTTTCCTCTTGTTAGAACGGACGCACGCGGGCGTCCGCAGCGGGCATCGATGCCCGACGTGTGTGAAGTTATCCGCGCCCCGACCCTCCGACAAGGAGCGACGCGTGCACGTTTGTGCGGAGTCGCGACGGGAGCCCCGGCCCGAGGTCCTGCCTCGGCCGGGGCTCCCGTCGTTCTGCGCCAGTCGCCGTGTCTAGGACGCGGGGACGGCGGTCGGGGTCTGGACGGAGGAGCCTCCGACATCGACCCCGTTGTACTGCTTGAGGTGCGCGATGGTCGCGTCGACCTCGGAGGCGCGGGCGGCCTCGTCCCAACCCAGGACCGCCCCGGTGTGCTCGGCGAGCTCCTCGAGCAGCTCGCGGCTGAGACCACCGGTGAACGCATGGTTGGTGCGGCGCATCACGAGGTCGATCAGGTGCACGACGCTCTCGCGCTGGGCGAGGTAGCGGATCTCTCCGGTCGTGAAGTCCTTATCGAAGTCGAGGGCCTCGTCGTGACCGTCGGCGAGCGCCTCGATGACCTCCTGCGCACGGGTGCCGTAGCGCTCGAGCAGCTGGCCGGTGCGGGCGGAGGAGAGACCCGAGCGGTGCTGGCTGATCCACTGCGCGCGGGACGCGTCGGTGCGAGGGAAGCCCTTGCCGCCTCCGATGGGCGTCTTCACGGTCGAGACCCGGCGGGTGACGCCGATCCGCTTGAAGACCTCGTTGGAGAGGTGCTCCGAGAGGGCGCGGAACGTGGTCCACTTGCCGCCGACCAGGCTGAGCACGGTCGCGCCGCCCGCTCCGGGGAGCGTGGAGGGCTCGATGCGGTAGTCGCGGGAGACGAATCCGGGCGCCTCGTCGTCGTGACGGGGCAGCGGGCGGATGCCCGAGAACTTGAAGACGATCTGCGAGCGGTCGACGGGGATCGACGGGAAGACGTGGTTGACCAGCTCGAAGAAGTAGTCGATCTCCTCCTCGGTGCAGACGGCAGGCTCGTTCGGGTCGGCGTCGATGTCGGTCGTGCCGACCATGACACGGCCCTTGAGCGGGTAGATCAGGACGATGCGGCCGTCGCTGTGCTCGAAGAACATCTCGCGGCCCTCGCAGGCCTCGACCAGCTCGGGGTTGTCGAGCACGATGTGCGAGCCCTTGGTGCCGCCCATGAACCTCGTGGTCGTCCCGAGCGCGGTGTTGGTGAAGTCGGTCCAGGGGCCGGACACGTTGACCACGACGTCGGCCTCGAAGGTGAACTCCTCGCCGCTCTCGCGGTCTCGGAGGACGACGCCCTTCTCGTCGGCGCCGACGGCCTCGACGTAGTTGGCCGCGCGGGCCTTCTTGCCGCCGATGAGCGCGTCGTGGAGGACGTCGAGCGCGAGGCGCTCCGGCTCGTGCACCGAGGCGTCGAAGTAGGTCGCCGTGTACTTGATCTTCGGGTCGAGCTTGGGCAGCTCGGCCAGCGAGCGCTTGCGCCCGTGGAACTGGTGACGGGGAACGGAGCCGCCGTCGCGCGAGAAGAAGTCGTACAGGGTGAGGCCCACCTTGATCAGCAGCGCGCCTCGCTCCTGGGGCGCTCCGGACTTGTGGGTCAGGAAGCGCAGCGGGGCCGCGAGGATCCCGGAGAAGGTCGAGTAGATCGGGATGGTGGTCTGCAGCGGCTTCACGTAATGCGGAGCGATCTTCAGCAGACCGTTGCGCTCGTGCACGCCCTCGTTGACGAGACGGAACTCGCCGTTCTCGAGGTAGCGGATGCCGCCGTGGATCATGTGGCTCGAGGCGCTGGAGGCGCCCGAGACGTAGTCGCCGCGCTCGACGAGGGCGACATCGACGCCGTTGAGAGCGAGCTCGCGGAAGGTCCCGATGCCGTTGATGCCGCCTCCGATCACGAGGACGGTCGCTCGGGGGTTGTCGCGCAGGGCGGTGACGCTCTCGCGGAGGTCGGTGTTTCCGGGAGTTCCGGCAGACTGTGCCACTTCGTACTCGCCTTCGTGTCGTAGGTGTTTCGTCGAGGCCTTCACGGAGTGTCCATCTCAGAGGTGGACGATTGATTTCGCGGAGGAATACAGCCATCCTTGACCCGACAACACATCCGGTCAATACGGGTGGAAATACGTGCAAGGAGCGGCAATGACCCCTGTCCGACCGGTCGTCGAACTCGACGAGACGACGCACGCGACCCATCCGGACAAGACGCGGGATGCGCTTCGTGCGGCGCAGCTCTACTACATGCAGGACCTGACGATGGACGCCATCGCGCACGAGCTGCACACCTCGCGCTCCTCCGTGTCGCGGCTGCTCTCGCACGCGCGGGCGACCGGACTCGTCGACATCCAGATCCGCTCCCCTCTCGACCGGGCGAGCGCGCTGTCGGCCGAGGTGCGGGCGCACTACGACATCACGGCGCACATCGTGCCGGTGCCGGATCACACCAGCGAGATCGACCGGCTCGAGCGGGTCGCGCTCTCGGCCGCGCGGATCCTCGGGCAGTTCATCGACTCCAACATGATCGTCGGCATCGCCTGGGGCTCGACGATGAGCGCGATCAGTCGGCACCTGATCGCGAAGGAGACGCACAACACCCAGATCGTGCAGCTCAACGGCGCCGGCAACACCGAGACGACGGGCATCAACTACTCGAGCGAGATCCTCCGGCGCTTCGGCGACGCGTACGCGGCCAAGGTGCAGCAGTTCCCGGTGCAGGCGTTCTTCGACGACCCGCTCACGAAGCAGGCGGTGTGGCGCGAGCGCTCGACGAAGCGGGTGCTCGAGCTCCAGCAGCGGATGGACGTGGCGCTCTTCGGCCTCGGCTCACCCTTCGCCGCGGTGCCGTCGAAGGTCTACATCGGCGGGTACCTCGAGGCGAGCGACTTCACCTCGCTGAGCGAATCGGGCGTGGTCGGCGATGTGGCGACGGTGTTCTATCGCGCGGACGGGACATGGGACGACATCCCCATGAACGAACGTGCAAGCGGTCCGGACCTCTCCACGGTGCGACGCGCGGCGCGGCGGATCTGCGTGGTCTCGGGCTCGTCGAAGCTGCCGGGGCTGCGCGGGGCGCTGGCCGCCGGCCTCATCACGGACCTGATCCTCGACGAGGGCACGGCGCGCGCGCTGATCTCCTCCTGACCTCTGGCGGGCTCCGCGAGATGCCCTTTGAGTACGCCCGCATCGGCGTGTCGCGTACTCAAGTGGCATCTCGCGAGGGGTATTCAGGGAGTCACCGGGCGGCGAGCAGGGCGTTGCGCACTCGCGCGACCGTCGCCTCCGGGTGGTCGTAGATGCCGGAGGCCCGCACCCGGATCCTCCGGTAGCCGAGGGCCTCGATCGCCTCCATCCGGACGATGTCGCGCTCGTACTGCCGCTTGTCGGTTCTGTGGTGGTCGCCGTCGTACTCGATGACGAGCCACTGGTCCCGATAGAGCAGATCCACCCGGGCGACGAACGTTCCGTCGGCGTCGAAGAGCCGCACGTTCAGTTCGGGTTCGGGCAGTCCGGCGCGGATCAGCAGCAGCCGGAGCCGCGTCTCCATCGGCGACTCGGATCCCACGCGGACGAAGCCGATCGCCTCGCGAGCGCGTCTACCTCCCCTCCCCCGGAACCTCGACGCTCGCTCGGCGAGGATCTCGAGGTCGACCCTCAGTCCCCGGCGTCCGGCCCCCTCATCGGGGCGGACGAGCGCATCACCCAGTACGACGAGCTCGTCGGCGGAGCGGGAATCGCTGAGGTGGCAGAAAGTCGACGCCGGGTCCGCGACGGGGAAGCCGGCGTCGACGACCGAGACAGCCTCGTCCCACAGGTGATGAGAGCGCACGCCCAGGCGCCTCGCGGCGCGCAGCGGAGGCGCCACCGAGACGTGCAGCGGCGACAGCTCCGTGAGGATCGGACCAGGGAGGCCGAGGAGATGGGCGGCGGTGTCGTGCGAGAAGAACTCGCCGGGTCGCATGATCGCGCTGTAGGCCGCGATCCTCTCGTCATAGCTGCCCGGTTCGACATCCGTGCGTGCTCCTCGGAAGGCGACGACCGGGTACTCGGCGGCGAGGCGGCGCCGCGACTCACCATCCCGGGACGCCATGACGTGACTCTCCTCGTGCTCCATGCACGAGAGCGTGCCCGGAGCGCACCCTCCCCCGCTCGAGTTGTCCACAGCCCCCTCCGCGAGATGCCACTTGGGTACGCGACACGCCGGTGCACGCGTACCAAAGTGGCATCTCGCGAAGCCGACCAGGGGGTCAGGATTCGCGAGCGTGGGCGTCGAGGAAGGCGTAGACCTCGGCGTCGTCGATGCCGGGGAAGGTGCCGGAGGGCAGCGGGGCGAGCACATGGGCGTGCAGGCGCGCGCTGGGCCAGGCGTTGCCGTCCCAGCGTGCGGCGAGCTCGGCGGGGGCGCGGCGGCAGCAGGACTCGTCGGGGCAGCGCGAGAGCTCGCGGCGGTCGGTGTCGCGGCCTCGGAAGAAGCGGGCCTCGGCGAAGGGGACGCCGACGGTGATCGAGAACTCCTCCGTCGCGGTCGTGCCGGTCTGCGACGCCGACCAGAAGGTGCCGGCGGGCGTGTCCACGTACTGGTAGTACTCCGTCGTGCGATTCGTGCGGCTGAAGGCCGAGCGGGCCGACCAGTAGCGGCAGACCGTCTGACCCTCGACGGCCCCGGTCACATCGGTCGGCAGCGGCAGGCCGTCGTTCTCGTACGCCTTCTGGATCGAGCCGTCGCCGAGGACCCGCAGGAAGTGCATCCGGATGTCGAGGTGCGAGGTCAGGAGGTTCGTGAAGCGCAGCGCCGCGGCCTCGTGCGTGACGCCGAAGCCGTCGCGGAAGTCCTCGACCGAGATGTCGCGCTCGCGCTTCGCGTCCTGGAGGAAGGCGACGGCCGGCTCGAGCGGCATCAGGCAGGCGGCGGCGAAGTAGTTGATCTCGAGGCGCTGTCGGAGGAAGTCGGCGTAGGTCACCGGGCGCTCGTGCCCGAGGAGTCGGTGCGCCATCGCCTGCAGGGCGAGCGCTCGCAGCCCGTGGCCGCCCGGGATCGAGGCAGGCGGGAGGTAGATCCGCCCGTTCGCCAGGTCGATCACCGAGCGCGCCGAGTGCGGCAGGTCGCCGACGTGGATGATCTCGAAGCCGAGGTGCCGCGCCATCTTCGAGACCGAGCTGTGGGTGAGTGCGCCGCCGCGGTGGCCGACGGTGCGGAGCATCTCGCCCGCGATCGTCTCGATCTCGGGCAGGTGGGCGTTGCGCTCGCGCAGCTGGAGGCGCTGAGCCGTGTTGGCCCGGCGGGCCTCCTCCGGTGTCGCGCTGGCCTCGCTCTTGCGGCGGGCCAGCTCGCGGTACACGCCGAGGAACGCCTCCAGGACGGGCGTGGACAGCGCCTTGTTGACCTTGAACTCCTGCAGGCCCAGGGAACGGTACAGCGACCCCTTCTGCACCCGGGCGAGCTCGATCTCGAGGGCCGCCCGCTCGCTCGGC
Organism: Rathayibacter sp. VKM Ac-2803; assembly: GCF_009807175.1. Classification (NCBI taxonomy): domain Bacteria; kingdom Bacillati; phylum Actinomycetota; class Actinomycetes; order Micrococcales; family Microbacteriaceae; genus Rathayibacter; species Rathayibacter sp. VKM Ac-2803. Next base: position 3,293,096 of record NZ_WUCD01000001.1, read on the forward strand.
GGCTCGTCCGAGAGCAGCGCGGCGAGCTCGACGCCGAGCGCGGAGGCGAGGCGCTGCAGGAGCGAGAGCCGCGGCTCCCTCCGGCCGGTCTCGATCAGGGAGAGCTGGCTCCCCGACACCCCGACCTGCTCGGCGAGCTGTCCGAGCGTCAGCCCTCGACGGGTGCGGAAGTGGCGGATGCGCTGCCCCAGCAGGGCGGCATCGGTACCGGCGGTGTCGGTCACGGCGAGCTCCAGTGATCGGTTGTGACAGAGGCGAAAAAACGGCCGTTCTTGATTGCATCAGTCCCGGGAATACGTCCCGATCCTCCCCCATTCTGGCTCCAGGCGCCACAGAGTGCCCCTCGACCGCGGCGACACCGCTCGAGGACGACTCCCCACCCGTCGACGACGACAGACAAGAAAGCGGAGCCACCATGAGCATCTTCACCAACACCGTCCGGATCGAGCCGGCCACGATGACCGCCCCGACCGCCGTCGCGGCGCCCACAGTCCCCGCCGCTCCCCTGGCGCTGCGCCGCTGGGTGCGCGACATGGCGGCGATCCTCGAGCCCGACGCGATCGAGTGGAGCGACGGCTCGCCCGCCGAGTGGTACCGCCTCACCGGCCGCATGGTCGCGGAGGGCAAGCTCATCGCTCTGAACCCGGAGTGGCGCCCCGGCTCGTTCCTCGCGCGCACCGATCCCGACGATGTCGCCCGGGTCGAGGACCGCACGTTCATCTGCACGAGCGACGAGGCCGACGCGGGCCCCACGAACAACTGGCGCGAGGCCTCCTCGATGAAGGACGAGATCGCCCCCTACTTCCGCGGCGCGATGCGGGGCCGCACGATGTACGTCGTCCCGTTCTCGATGGGACCCGTCGGCGGTCCGCTGTCGCAGCTCGGCGTGCAGCTGACCGACTCGGCGTACGCCGTGCTCAACATGCGGATCATGGCCCGCGTCGGCGCCGCTCCGCTGGCCGCCTTCACCGAGGACACCGCGTTCGTCCGGGGCGTGCACTCGGTCGGGTTCCCCCTGCGCGATGCGGACGGCACGACGCGCGACGACGTCGCCTGGCCGTGCAACGGGACGAAGTACATCACCCAGTTCCCCGAGACCCGCGAGATCTGGTCGTTCGGCTCGGGCTACGGCGGCAACGCGCTGCTCGCCAAGAAGTGCTTCGCCCTGCGGATCGCCTCGGCGATGGGCCGCGAGGAGGGCTGGCTCGCCGAGCACATGCTGCTCATCCGCATCGTCTCGCCCGAGGGCCGCCGCTACCACGTGGCGGCGGCGTTCCCGAGCGCGTGCGGCAAGACCAATCTCGCGATGATGCAGCCCGCGATCCCGGGCTGGCGCGTCGAGACCCTCGGCGACGACATCACCTGGATGAAGAAGGGCGAGGACGGGCGCCTCTGGGCGATGAACCCCGAGACCGGGTTCTTCGGAGTCGCCCCCGGGACCGGTCAGTCCTCGAACCCGAACGCCGTGCAGACCCTGTGGGGCAACACGATCTTCACCAACGTCGCGCTCCGCGAGGACGGCGACGTCTGGTGGGAGGGCCTGACCGACGAGACGCCCGAGCGTCTGACCGACTGGCGCGGACAGCCGTGGACCCCCGCCTCCGGCACCCCCGCCGCCCACCCGAACGCCCGCTTCACCGCTCCGGCGCTGCAGTGCCCGTCGCTCTCGGACGACTGGGACTCGTTCGAGGGCGTGCCGCTGGACGCGATCGTCTTCGGCGGCCGGCGCGCGACCAACGTGCCCCTCGTGACGCAGGCCACCTCGTGGCAGCACGGCGTCTTCATGGGGGCGACCATCGCCTCCGAGAAGACCGCCGCGGCCGAGGGCACCGTGGGCGAGCTGCGACGCGACCCCTTCGCGATGCTGCCCTTCTGCGGGTACAACATGGCCGACTACTTCGCGCACTGGCTCTCGGTCGGCGAGGACCTCGGCGAGAAGGCTCCCGCGATCTTCCAGGTCAACTGGTTCCGCAAGGGCGCCGACGGATCCTTCCTCTGGCCCGGCTTCGGCGAGAACGCCCGCGTCATCCAGTGGCTCGTCCGCCGGGTCGAAGGGCTGGCGGAAGCGCGTCCCAGCGCGATCGGCGACCTCCCCCTCGCGATCGACACGCACGGGCTGAACCTGCCGGCCGACGTGAAGGAGGAGCTCTTCTCGGTGCCGGTCGAGGCCTGGCTCGACGAGTGCGACCTGACCGAGCGGTTCTTCGCGCGGTTCGGCGACCGCCTCCCCAGCGCTCTGACCGCCGAGCTGAGCGCGCTGCGCCTCCGGCTGCTGGCCGCGCGACTGCCGGTCGCCGCGTGACACCCTGAACCTGCCGGCGCTCCCGGCACTCCCTGTGGCCCGCGGAGGGGACATCCCCCCTTTCCTCGCACCCCTCTCCGCGGGTCCACTCCCCTCCCGATCGATGGACGTCATGGACCGCATCACCCTCCGCTTCCTCGCCGCCCCGCAGGATGCGACCGCCGACGGCCGCAGCGCCCAGGCCGGCCGCGTGCTCGAGTGGATCGACAAGGCGGGCTACGCCTGCGCGGTCGGCTGGAGCGCCGGCTACTGCGTCACCGCCTACGTCGGCAACGTGCACTTCACCCGGCCGATCGCGGTCGGCAACCTCATCGAGGCCAGCGCGCGGATCATCCACACCGGGCGCACGAGCATGCACGTCCTGGTCGAGGTCGCACAGGCGGACCCGCGGACCGGCCGCTACGAGGAGGCGACCCACTGCCTCCTGATCTTCGTCGCCGTCGACGAGGAGAAGCGGCCGCGCGCGGTGCCGGAGTGGCGGCCGCAGTCGGTCGAGGACTCGGCGCTCGCCGAGGGCGCCTCGGCCCGCATCACGGGCCGGCGAGCGCTGCACGAGGTGATGCGCGAGCAGGAGTACACGGCGGCGGGCACCGGGCCTCGGATCGTCTTCCGCTTCCTCGCCGCTCCCGGCGACGTCAACTGGGGCGGGAACGCCCACGGCGGCATCGTGATGCGCTGGATCGACGAGGCGGCGGACGCGGTCGCGATGGGCTGGACGCGGCGCGACACCGTCGCCGTCTACTCCGGCGGCATCCACTTCTACCGGCCGGTGCGGATCGGGCATCTCGTGGAGGTGGAGGCGCGGCTCATCCACACGGGCCCGCGGAGCATGCACCTCGCGATCCACGTGCGCTCGGGCGATCCGCGGACGGGGGTGCTCGAGCTGACCACGCAGTGCATGAGCGTGTTCGTCGTACGCGGGTCCGACGGTGCTGCGGAGGCTGTGCCGCCGCTCCCGCTGCACTCGGACGAGGACCGGCGGCTCGATGCGCACGCGCGGGAGCTGATCCGGCTGCGGGCGGAGCTGCCGCCGCTGCCGATCGCGACCCGGTGAGCCTCGGCTCGGCGTGCAGTACAGAGGGTGAGCGGGGCCGACGGCGCGCTGAGGGGAGCTTCGGGAGTGCGGACCTCGGTTCTGCACGGGTCGAGCGCCCCACTCCGCCCGACGCGGAGGCCCGCAGTAGGGTCGGACCGTGACCCTCCCGATCCTCGTCGTCAATGGCCCGAACCTGAATCTGCTCGGCACGCGCGAGCCCGAGCTCTACGGCTCCGACACGCTCGCCGACGCGGAGGCGCTCGCCGCCGATCGCGCCCGCGCTCTGGGCCTCGAGGTCGAGGTCTTCCAGAGCAATGCGGAAGGGGCGATCATCGACCGCCTGCACGCGGCCCGCGGCACCTCCTCCGGGATCGTGCTGAACGCCGGGGCCTACACGCACACGTCGATCGCGATCCGCGACGCGGTGCTCGCGACGGAGCTGCCGATGGTCGAGGTGCACGTCAGCAACGTGCACCGGCGCGAGGAGTTCCGGCAGCACTCCTACCTCTCCGACATCGCGGTCGCGGTCATCGTCGGCGCGGGGATCGCCGGGTACGGCTACGCGGTCGACGTGCTGGCCCGCCGCCTGGAGGCGGACACCCGCCAGGCGTAGCGTCGGGGGCATGACCGACTCCGATCTCTCCCGCTCCTTCGGCACCGCCGTCGACGCCTACGACCGCGGACGGCCCGGGTACCCGGACGACGCGGTGGACTGGCTGGTCGCGCACGCGCCGGCGCGCGTGGCGGGGGCCTACGTGCCGGAGCGCGCGCGGGAGGCGGGTGCGGACGCCTCCGACCGGGTGCGGGTGGTGGATCTCGGCGCCGGGACGGGCAAGTTCACCGCGTCGCTCGTCGCGCGCGGGCTGACGGTGACGGCCGTCGAGCCCGATGCGACGATGCTGGCGCGGCTCGGCGAGCATCTGCCGACGGTCACGGCGGTGGAGGGGACGGCGGAGGCGCTGCCGCTCGCCGACGCGTCCGTCGAGCTGGTCACGGCCGCGCAGTCGTGGCACTGGGTCGACGCCGAGCGGGCGAGCTCCGAGGTCGCGCGGGTACTCGTGCCGGAGGGTGTGCTCGCGCTGGTCTGGAACATCCGCGACGAGTCGGTGCCGTGGGTGCGCCGGCTGGGCGAGGTCGCCGGATCCTCGACCGCGGAGCGGTTCGAGACGGTGCAGCCGCCTCTCGGCTCCGCGCTGACGCGAGTGGCGTACGCCGAGTTCGACTGGGTGTTCGAGCTCGACCGGGCGGGCGTGCTCGACATGTTCGCGTCGCGGAGCTACGTGATCGCGATGACGGAGGAGGAGCGCGCGGCGACTCTGGCGGCCGTCGGGCGGGTGCTCGACGAGGAGTTCGGCGCGGAGGGGCGCGTCGCGATGCCGTACGCGACGCGGGTGACGATCGCGCGGCGGGCCTCCCGCTGATCGAGCCCGGAGCCCGCGGAGCGCGGCGTGTCCCCGCTCATCGAGCAGCCCGCGCAGCGGGCGTATCGAGATCCACCAGCGTCAGCAGAAGGTTCTGCATGCTCCATCTGCTGACGGCGGTGGGTCTCGATACGCCGCCTGCGGCGGCTACTCGACCAGCATGAGGGGCCGCACGCCGCGGCTGCTCGAGCAGCGGGCCACGGGGGTCAGACCTCGTTGGGGTCGCCGCCGACGCGGCCGGCGCGCTCGAGCGAGGTGATCGCGTCGCGCTCGTCGGAGGTGAGCTCGAAGCCGAAGACGTCGAGGTTCTCGGCGATGCGGGCCTTCGTCGACGACTTGGGGAAGACGATGTGGCCGCGGTCGAGGTGCCAGCGCAGGACGACCTGCGCGGGCGTGACCCCGTGCGCCTCGGCCGGGCCGGTGATCACGGGCAGCTCGAGGAGCGGGTACTTGCCCTGGCCGAGCGGGCCCCACGCCTCCGTCGCGATGCCGTGCTGGGCACCGAACGCGGTGACCGTGGGCTGCTGGTGGTAGGGGTGCAGCTCGATCTGGTTGACGGCCGGCACGACCTCGGTCTCGTCGAGCAGGCGCTCGAGGTGCGGGACGAGGAAGTTCGAGACGCCGATCGAGCGGGTGCGGCCCGACTCGCGCAGCTCCTGCATCGCCTCCCAGCTCTCGACGTAGCGATCCTGAGCCGGCTTGGGCCAGTGGATGAGATAGAGGTCGACGGAGTCGAGGCCGAGCTTCTCGAGGCTCGCGTCGAGGGCACCGGGTGCGGTCGCCCGACCCTGGTCGTCGTTCCAGAGCTTGGTGGTCACGTACAGCTCGTCGCGCGCGAGACCGGAGGCGGCGATCGCGCGGCCGACGCCGACCTCGTTGCCGTAGATCGCCGCGGTGTCGATGTGGCGGTAGCCGACCTCGAGCGCCTCGGAGACGATGCGCTCGGTCTCCTCCGGGTCGACCTTGAACACTCCGAAGCCGAGCTGCGGGATGGTCGTGCCGTCGTTGAGCGTGAGGGTGGGGATGCTGGTCATGCCTCCACCCTGCCGCGAACCGCCGACATCCGACACCGGCTTGCGCCGGGCACGAGGCCTGGGACGGGGGCGACTACCCTCGAAGGGCGCCGGGTCGGGCGCACCGAGGACTCGAGGAGCACCACGTGGGCACCATCATCGCCGCCGCAGACGGCTCGGCACTGGGCAACCCGGGCCCCGCCGGCTGGGCCTGGTACGTCGACGACGAGCGCTGGGCCGCCGGCGGCTGGTCGCACGGCACCAACAACATCGGCGAGCTGACCGCCGTGCTGGAGCTGCTGCGCTCGACGGCGGACGAGACCGATCCGCTGCACATCCTCTGCGACAGCCAGTACGCCATCAAGGCCTGCACCGAGTGGCTGCCGGGCTGGAAGCGGAAGGGCTGGCGCAAGGCCGACGGCAAGCCCGTGATGAACGTGGAGATCATCAAGGCGCTCGACGAGGCGCTCCAGGGTCGCGCCGTCACCTTCGAGTGGGTGAAGGGCCACGCGAATCACCGGATGAACGAGGCCGCCGACGTCCGCGCCCGCGCCGCCGCGACGGCCTACCAGCGCCGCCGGCCGGTCGACGCCGGGCCGGGCTGGCCCACCGCGCCCGCCGCCGCTCCCGCCCCCGCCGTCGAGGACGCCCCCGCGACCCTCTTCTGAGCGCCTCGAGGGAGTCGCTTCTCAACGAGACGTTGCCGCGGACGCACGCTTCGCCATCGACGACCGACGTGACCGCGAGTTGGTCACTTCTCGCCCTCTCCGGAGCGGGGAAACGGCAGAAGCTGTCGAATCGATCCGGGCCCGCGTCGGCGTTCGGCACTTCTCGCCCTCACCGCAGTCGCGAAACGGCGGATCCTGTCGGACCGACGTTCTCCGCCCACGGAGGGACGGGCAGCGCCGAAGATCAGGGCAGGTGCAGCAGGCCCGTCGCGATGAGCTCGCGCACGGGCGGCAGCACCGACTCCAGCACCGCCGCCTCGTCGACGTGCAGGAGCGACGCCACGGCCGACGCGATCGCCGCGAGCGACAGTTCGCCGTCTGAAGCGCCGACGACTGCGGCGAGCGCCGTGTCGACGTCCTCGACGCGTGCGAAGCCGCCGCCCTGCCGCAGCCGCAGGACCGTCGGGTCGTCGTTGCCGGGCCAGTAGTGCCGCTCCTCCGTCACGTCACCCGCGACCGTGAGCGCGAGACCGGCGAGAGCCGCGTCGTCGAGACCGGCCAGGGCCTCCCCCGCGTCGAGGCAGTGCGCCAGGTGCCCACCGAGACCCGCGGTGGCGAACGCCGCGTCGATCCGCTCGAAGCGCCGGAGCGGCGGGCGGGCCGTCGCGGGCAGGCGCAGCGTCACGTAGCCGAAGCCGACGCCCGTGACTCCGCGGCGCTCGAAGTCGCCGACCCACGCGTCCACGAGCTGGTCGAACTCCGCGCCGCGGGTCGTGCCTCCGTCGCGGATCCACGTCTCGGCGTACACCGCCGGATCCTGGCGCTCGCGCTCGACGATCCAGACGTCGAGCGGTGAGGCGGCGCCCTCGATCCAGGCGTCCAGCCCCTCGGGGCCCGGCTCGAGCGCCTGCACGAGGGGGCTCCTGACGTCGTCGAGCCAGCCCCGCACGCGGTCGAAGGCGTCGGCCGATGCGCGGTACTCCCAGTTGCCGAGCAGCTGCGCCACTCCGCCCGGGACGAGGTGGTCGGCCGCGCCGACGATCACGCGGTGAACGATCTCGTCGCCCTCGAGGCCGCCGTCGCGGTACTCGTAGGAGGGGACCCCCGCGGCACGGGGCGTGATCACGAACGGCGGGTTGGTCACGATGTGGTCGAAGCGCTCCCCCGCGACGGGCTCGTAGAGGCTGCCGAGCCGGAACTCGATGCTCTCGATCCCGTTCAGCGCCGCGTTGAACGCCGCGAAGGCGAGCGCCCGCTCCGAGATGTCGGTAGCGACGACCCGCTCGGCGTGGCGGGAGGCGTGCAGCGCCTGGATCCCGCAGCCGGTGCCCAGGTCGAGCACGCTGCCGACCGGTCGCTGGATCATCAGGCCGGTCAGGGTCAGGCTCGCGCCGCCGACTCCCAGCACGTGGTCCTCCGACAGAGCGCGGCCGAGAGCCAGCTCGCCCAGGTCGGAGGCGATCCACCACGAGGCGGCACCGCGCAGGTCGACGAGGTCGTACGGACGCAGGTCGACCGCGGCGGTCACGACCGCTCCCGCCTCCGACTGCACAAGACCCAGCGAGATCGCCCCCTCGAGACCGAGCAGCGAGAACGCGGCGAACGCCGCCTCCGTCGAGACCGGGTCGGCGAGGAGGAACAGCCGGGCGAGCGTCGCCAGCGGGGAGTCGTCGGCCGCGAGGGCGCGCCGGGCGGGCACGCGGTCGCCGCGGTGCAGCGCCTCGCCGGCCGCCTCGCCCCACAGCTCGCGGACCGCGTCGACGCGGTAGTGGGCGTGGTCGAGGTCGTCGCGGAGGAGCGCGAGGAGCGCACGGTCGAGCTGGTCTGCAGGCTGCACCGGACCATCCTCGTGCACGGGCGATCCGCAGACCGTCCGCCACGAGGACCTCTCGCAGCTCGCCGGCGGACTCGGCCGACGTGGTGCGACACCGGTCGTACGATCGGAGCATGCCCCTCACCGGAGAATACGAACCGAGCACGTCGACCTGGGCCCGCGAGCAGGCGGAGCTGTACGAAGCCACGAACGGCCAGGAGGGGAACCTCCTCCGCGGCAAGCCGATCATCGTCCTGACCACGGTCGGCTCGAAGAGCGGCAAGCTGCGCAAGACGGCCCTCATGCGCGTCGAGCACGACGGGGAGTACGTCGTCGTCGCGTCGAAGGGCGGTGCCCCCGAGCACCCCGTCTGGTACGGCAACATGCTCAAGGAGCCGCACGTCGAGCTGCAGGACGGCGCGGAGAAGAAGGACTACACCGCGTCCGTGCTCGAGGGCGAGGCGCGCTCGATCTGGTGGGAGCGCTCCGTCGCCGCCTGGCCCGACTACGCCGAGTACCAGACGAAGACCGAGCGCGAGATCCCGCTCGTGCTGCTCACCCCCTGGGCCTGACGGTCACGCCGGGTCGACCCGCTCGGCGATGAGGTCGAGCACTCGCGGATGCGACAGCAGCGCGAAGTGCCCGACCACCGAGACCGCGATGTTCTCGCGCGCACCGACGAGCCGGCTCCCGCCCGGGATGTACTGATCGCGCATCCCGTAGATCGACGTGATGCGGGAGTCGGCGTCGCGCTCGGCGAGCAGCGTGCGGATGACCGGCCGGTGCGGTGCGAACTCGCGCAGCGCCCTGGCCGGCGCGATGCGGGCGAGCGGTGACCCGTTGAACGGGGTCGACACCGCGATCATCCGCTCGATGCGCTGATCGTCGCGGTCGTCGACGACCATCATGTGCTTGCCGATCAGGCCGCCTTTGCTGTGCGCGACGATCACGACTCCGCGCAGGTCGTTCTCGCGCAGGTACTCCTGCCCCAGGGCGGCGGAGGCGACGATCGGCCGGGTGTTGTAGCCGAGGGCCGGCAGCACGTGGATCGGATGGCCGGCCGCGTGCAGCCGGTCGGCGATCGGCTGGAGGAACTGCCACGTCTCGTAGACACCCGGGACGAGCAGCACGGGTGCGCCGTCTCCGGAGGCGTAGTGCGACACGTCCCAGCCGTCGCGCAGGTGCGCGAAGCGCGACGAGTAGGCGTAGCGGTAGTCGCGGAGGTAGGCGCGGCGCATCGAGGTGGAGCGGCGCGGGCGCCCGGACTCACGCGCCGGCATAGGCCTCTTCGAGGGTCTGGATGTCGAGACGGTTCATGGCCAGCATCGCCTGCAGGGCACGCCGTCCACCCTCGGGGTCAGGGCCGCCGAGGAGGGATCCGAGCACGCTCGGCACGATCTGCCAGGAGAGGCCCCAGCGGTCCTTGAGCCAGCCGCAGCGGCTCTCCTGCCCGCCGTCGGCGACCAGCGCGTCCCACAGCCGGTCGAGCTCGGCCTGGTCCTCGACCGAGACGACGATCGAGATCGCCTCGGTGAAGGAGAACTGCGGCCCCGCGTTGATCGCCTGGAAGCGCTGACCGTCGAGCTCGAAGGTCACCGACAGCACGGTGCCGGGCGCGGGCGAGCCCTCCGGCAGCACCTGCCGATCGAGGATGCGGGAGTTCGGGACGAGGCTCGTGTAGAGGTCGACCGCCTCTCCCGCCGCGTTGTCGAACCAGAGGAACGTGCTGACCGAACCCATGAGCGTCTCCTTCGTCGAGGCCGGTGCGGCCCGGAGCGTCGCGTACCGCGAGCACCCCCGGCCGGACGGGGTCAGAGCGGGTTCACGCCGAACGCGGCCGCGAGCTTGTCGATCTTCTTGGCCCGTCCGAGGCGGGGCAGGTCGCTGCCGTCGCGGATCACGCGGCCGCGCGCCTCGAAGTCGTCGAGGAAGTCGCGTGCCCACGCCACGTCCGACGGGGTGGGGCTGATGACCTCGTTGATCACCGCGAGCTGCTCGGTGTCGAGGCAGAGCTTGCCGGTGAGGCCGAGCGAGACGGTGAGCGCCGACTGCTCGCGGAGCACGGGGTGGCTGTTCGAGACGGTCGGGCCGTCGATCGGGCCGGGCAGGTCGCCGATGCGCGAGGCCACGACGAGGCGCGAGCGGGGGTAGGCCATCGCCAGGTCGTCGGCGCTGGTTCCGGTGTCGCGGCGGTAGTCGCCGCTGCCGAAGGCGAGTCGGAAGCAGCCGCGGGCGCGGGCGATCGAGACCGCCTCCTCGATGCCGAGCGCGGACTCGACGAGGGCGAGGACGGGGGTGGAGCCGCCGAGGCGGTCGAAGGTCTCGGTGACGTGCTCGGCCGCCTCCGTCTTGGCGAGCATCACGCCGGCCAGGCCCGGGAGGCCCTTCAGCGCATCGACGTCGTCCGACCAGAACGGGGTCGAGTGGTCGTTGATGCGGACCCAGGCGCGCTTCTCGCCCTTCAGCCACTCGACGACATCGGCGCGGGCGTCGGGCTTCGCCTTCGGGTCGACCGCGTCCTCGATGTCGAGCACGATCTGGTCGGCGCGCGACGCGTGAGCGGCGTCGAACGTCTCGGTGCGGGTCGCATTGACGAGCAGCCACGAGCGCGCGATCTCGGGGGCGACGTCGCGCCCCTTGCGAACCAGGGGGGTGGGGATGGTCGACGTCACGTGGGTGTGTCCTCTCGGTGGCGCGGTCCTCGCTCCGCGAGCCCCGCCGCGAGCGACGGTGCCGGGGTCAAGGGTAGCGGGAGGCGACGGCCGTCGGCTCAGCGGCCCGCGCGCTCGGCGAGGCCCTTCACGAAGGCGGCCTGGCCGGCGTGCTGGATGTCGTCGTCGACGACCGACACCAGGCGCACCGCGAGGGTGACCGGAGGGTCCCATCGGGTGTCGACGACCCGCGCCAGCTCGTCGTCGGCGAGCGTGTCGAGATAGGCGAGCGTCTTCTCGTGCACGGCGTCGACGTAGGAGGAGAGCAGATCGGCCGGCATCGCGGCGAGCGCCGCCACCTCGGCCGGCGAGTGGCCGTAGCCGCTCGCCTCCGGCGCGAACGGCAGACCGGAGCGCTCGTGGAAGCCGTCGGCGGTCCAGACCTGCTCGCGCTCGGCGAGAGGCGCGAGGTGGTCGTCCTGCACGCGGGTCAGGTGCCAGATCAGCCAGGCGGCGGAGTTGGCCTGGGGGTCGGCGCGGAACGCCAGCTGCTCGGGGGTGGAGTCGTCGAGGACGGCGTGCACGGTCTCGTGCACCCGGCCGAAGGCGTCGCGGAGGAGGTCGATGGCTGCGCTCATGGCGCCAGTCTGCTCGCGGAGGGGGTGAGCCCGGCACCCCTTGCGCCCGGCTCGGAGGATCCGCCGAGGCAGGTGCCGGATACTCGCACGGGTGACCCCCGGAACCCCCGACCTGGCGACGAAGCCGTGGCTGTCCTCCTACGCGGAGGGCGTCCCCACCGAGATCGATCCGCCCACCCAGACTCTCGTCGATCTGCTCGAGGACTCGGTGGCCCGCTACCGGCGCGGCACCGCCCTCGAGTTCTTCGGCGCCGAGACCAGCTACGCCGAGCTCGGCGAGAAGGTGGCGCGGGCCGCCGAGGGGCTGCGGCGCCTGGGCGTGCGGCCCGGCGACCGCGTCGCGCTCGTGCTCCCCAACTGCCCCGAGCACGTCATCGCCTTCTATGCGGCGCTCCGACTCGGCGCGATCGTCGTCGAGCACAATCCGCTCTACACGCCGCGGGAGCTGCGCCGGCAGTTCGAGGACCACGGCGCGCGCTTCGCGGTGGTCTGGGACAAGGTCGCCGACGTCGTCGCGACGATGCCGGCCGACGTCGGCATCGAGCGGGTCGTCTCGGTCGACATGACGGAGTCGTTCCCGCTCGCCAAGCGCCTCGCGCTGCGCCTCCCGCTCCCCAAGGTCAGGGAGACGCGCGCGAAGCTGACCGCGAAGCCCCGGACCCGCACTCTCATCCCGTTCGACCGCCTCCTGGGCACTCGGCGCCTCGCGCGGTCGCACCCGCGGCCCTCGCTCGGCGACACCGCCCTGCTGCAGTACACGAGCGGCACCACGGGCACCCCCAAGGGCGCGATCCTCTCGCACGCCAACCTCCGCGCCAACGCGATGCAGGGGCGCGCCTGGGTGCCGGGCCTGCGTGAGGGCGACGAGACCTTCTACGCGGTGCTGCCGCTCTTCCACGCCTACGGACTGACGCTCTGCCTCACCTTCGCGATCAGCATCGGCGCGAAGGTCGTGCTGTTCCCCACCTTCGACGTGGCGCTGGTCAAGGGTGCGGCGAAGACGTCTCCCCCGACGTTCCTGCCCGCGGTGCCGCCGGTCTACGAGGCGCTCGCGCGCGCCTCCGAGCGGGGCGAGCTCGACCTGCGCAGCATCCGCTTCGCCATCTCGGGCGCCATGGGGCTCCCGGTTGCGACCGTCGACCGCTGGGAGCGCGCCAGCCGCGGCCTGCTCGTCGAGGGCTACGGGATGACGGAGTCCTCCCCCGTCGCACTGGGCAATCCGGTCGGTCCGACCCGGCGCCCGGGCACGGTCGGTGTGCCGTTCCCGAGCACCGAGATCCGCCTGGTCGACCCGGCCGACCCCTCCGTCGATCGCAGGGCCGGCGAGTCGGGCGAGCTGCTGCTGCGCGGCCCGCAGGTCTTCCAGGGCTACTGGAAGCGTCCCGACGAGACGGCCGAGACGCTCCTCGCGGGCGGCTGGCTCCGCACCGGCGACATCGCGACCATCTCGGCCGACGGCTTCGTCACGATCGTCGACCGCGCCAAGGAGCTCATCATCACGGGCGGCTTCAACGTCTCGCCCTCCGAGGTCGAGGGCGTGCTCGAGTCGCACCCCGACGTCGTGCGCGCCGCGGTCGTCGGGCTCCCCCGCGCTGACGGAGGCGAGAGCGTGGCCGCCGCGGTCGTGCTGCGCCCCGGCACGGCGGTCGACACCGAGGCGCTCCGCGACTTCTGCCGCGGGCACCTCACCCCCTACAAGGTGCCGAAGCGGGTCGACGTCGTCACCGAGCTGCCGACGTCGCTGATCGGCAAGGTGCTGCGGCGCGAGGTGCGCCAGCGGCTGATGGCCACGAACAGCTGAACTGAGGAGGACACCGTGGCGAGGATCGTGCAGTACCGCGAGATCGGCGGACCCGAGGTGCTCGAGGTGGTCGACGCTCCCGAGCCGGAGGCGCCCGCCGACGGCGTCGTCGTCGCGATCCGCGCGGCAGGCGTCAACCCGATCGAGTGGAAGATCCGCTCGGGGCTCCGACCGAGCCCGCCCCTCACGTCGCCCCGCCGACTCGGCGCTGACGGGGCGGGAGTCGTCACCGCGGTCGGTGCCGACGTCTCCGGCTGGAGCATCGGCGACGAGGTGATCGTGACCGGCGCGACCGGGACGTACGGCTCCTCCGTCGTCGTGGCGCCCGAGGCGCTCGACGCGAAGCCCGCGGGCCTGGGGTTCGAGGAGGCGGCGGCGCTCGGCATCCCGATCGGCACCGCCTACCAGGCCGTCGTGTCGCTCGGAGTCGCGGAGGGATCGACCTTCGTCGTCCACGCGGGAGCCGGCGCGGTCGGGCAGGCGGCGGTCCAGTTCGCCCGCGAGCGCGGCGCGACCGTGATCGCGACGGCCAGCCCGGCGAACCACGATCGACTCCGCGAGCTGGGTGCCGTGCCCGTCGCCTACGGGCCGGGGCTCGAGGAGCGACTGCGCGAGGCCGCCCCCGACGGGGTCGACCGCGTGCTCGACGCGGCGGGCACCGACGAGGCGATCGCCGCCTCCCTCGCGCTCGTGGACGACCCGCAGCACGTCGGGACGGTCGTCGTCGGTGCGCGAGCGGCCGAGCTGGGCATCAGAGCGTGGATGGGCGGCAGCCCGGTGCCGCTCACCGACGAGGAGCAGCGCCTGCGCCGCGAGGCGGTGCCGCACGCGGCGCGGCTCGCCGCCGAGGGGCGCTTCTCGGTCGAGACCGGGCCGCGGTTCTCGCTCGACGAGGTCGCGGAGGCGCACCGGCTGAGCGAGGACGGCCACGTCCGCGGGAAGATCCTCCTGGTGCCGTAGGCGCCCCCACCGCACCGAAGGAGCCCGCCGTGCCGGACGATGCCACCACCCCCGTGATCCTCGGAGGAGCGCGGACTCCGTTCGCGCGCTTCTCAGGGGCCTTCGCCTCGCTGTCGGCGGTCGAGCTCGGCGCCGCCGCCGTACGGGCGGCCCTCGAGCGCTCGGGTGCGTCGCCGGCCGACGTCGATGCGGTGATCCTCGGGCAGGTGCTGCAGGCGGGGGCCGGGCAGGGTCCGGCGCGGCAGACGTCGGTCCGCGCGGGGCTGGGCTGGGACGTGCCGACCGTCACGATCAACAAGCTCTGCCTGTCGGGCCTCACCGCCGTCATCGACGCGGCGCGTCTCATCCGCACCGGAGAGGCGTCGGTCGTGGTCGCCGGCGGTCAGGAGTCGATGACCGGCGCCCCGCACCTCCTGCTCGGCGCGCGATCGGGTCTCGGAGTCGGTGCAGGCCCGCTCGAGGACGCGCTGCTACACGACGGGCTGCTCGATCCCTTCGACGACCGCATCATGGGGCGGGTCACCGACGACGGCAACGCCGAGCGGGGCATCCGCCGCGAACGGCAGGACGCCTACGCTGCCCTCTCGCACCAGCGCGCCGCCACCGCACGGGCCTCGGGCGTCCTGGCCGAGGAGATCGCGCCGGTCGCGGTGCCCCAGCGCCGGGGCGACGACCTGGTCGTCACCGAGGACGACGGGATCCGGCCCGGGACGACGGTCGGGATCCTCGCGGGGCTGGCCCCCGCCTTCTCCCCGGAGGGGACGATCACGGCAGGCAGCTCCTCTCCACTCAGCGACGGGGCGGCCGCGCTCGTCGTCGTGTCGAAGGGCTGGGCTGCGGCGCGCCGGCTGCCCTGGATCGCCGAGATCCTCGAGCACGGGCAGGTCGCCGGACCCGACAACTCGCTGCACTCGCAGCCGTCGGCCGCCATCCTCCGTGCCCTGGCCCGCCGCGGGGCCGCGGTGGCCGACCTCGACCTGATCGAGATCAACGAGGCGTTCGCCTCGGTGGTGCTGCAGTCGGCCGACGATCTCGGCGTCGCTCCCGAGTCGGTCAACGTCGACGGAGGCGCGATCGCGCTCGGGCACCCCGTCGGCGCCTCCGGGGCGCGCCTCGCCCTGCATCTCGCGCTCGCCCTCCGGCGGCGCGGCGGAGGCCTCGGGGTCGCCGCGCTCTGCGGCGGCGGCGGACAGGGCGAGGCGCTGCTGCTGCGGGTGTGACCGTTCGCTCATCGGCCCCGCAGCGCCTCCAGGCCTCGGCCGCGCGGAGAGAGGGCGAGGCCCGCCAGGGGGATCAGAGCGGTGAGCGCCAGCAGTGCTCCGACATCGCTCGCGGCGAGCCGGAGGGCGAGCGGTGACCACGGGAGGAGGACCGCTGCCGCACCCACTCCGATCAGCAGCCCCACTCCCGTCTGCAGGGCCGTCTCGACGGTGAGGGCGAGCAGGAGGCGCGGGCTCGACATCCCGAGGCTGCGGTACAGGGCGAGGTCGCGGCGTCGAGCGAGCCAGGTCGCGCCGATGCCCAGCGCGCCGAGCGCGGCTCCGAGCGGTGGGCCGGCCGCGGAGAGGCGACCGGCCAGGCGGGAGTCGAGCGCGTCGCCGGGGCCGAGAGCGGGATCGAAGGGCGCGATCGTCGACTCGTACTCGGCGGGGAACCACGAGAGGGCGATCGCCTCGACTCCCGCGAGCGCCTCGTCGTCGGCCTCGACGAAGCACTCGACGACCGTCCCGGTGGCGGGTTCCGCGACGACGACGGCTCGATCGAGGAAGGGGATCCGGGGTGACGCGGCGGCCACCTGATCGATCCGGAGGGCGCGGGACTCGCCGTCGACGACGACGCCCGCCAGGGTGCCTGATCCGCTGAGTCCGGCGCGGGAGCCGAGGAGCGAGCCCGCCACAGCCGATCGCGACTCGTCCCGTCGGAGTGCCGCGCCGGGCCAGACCACCTCCGCGTAGCCCGGTGTCGCCGTGACCAGGGTGACGGACGAGCCGTCGGCCGCCGGCACCGTGGCGCTCTCGGTGACCCCTCCCGCCCCGGCCACCCCGGCGACGGACCGGAGTGCGTCGCAGCGGGCTGCGGGGAGAGGGACGCGATCCTTCGCCGAGATCGTCAGGACGGTGGAGCCCGCGAGGACGCGCTCCGCCGCCTCCGTCTCGACGGCGCCGACCTCGGCGCCGGTGAGCGCGGGCACCAGCAGACCCGCGAGGAGCGCGGTCGACACCGCCAGCGCGCTCAACGCCGAATGCCCGGCGACTGTCCGGACCGCCTCCTGCGCGAGGACGCCTCCACGGAAGCGCCGGTCAGCCACTGCGGGCCTCCCGAGGGTCGACGAGCAGCCCCGCGTCGATCCGGAGGAGGCGGTCGCAGGCCTCGGCGACGACGGGATCGTGAGTGGCGACGACGACCGCCGCGCCCTCCTGCGCCGCCCTCGTCAGGGCGTCGATCACGAAGGATCGCGACACCGCGTCGAGCGCGGCGGTGGGCTCGTCGGCCAGGATCAGCGCGCTCTCCGCGGCCATCGCCCGGGCCACGGCCACTCTCTGCCGCTCACCGCCGGAGAGCCGGTGCACCGCCTGCGGAGCGAGCGTCTCGATTCCGAGAGCCGTCATCACCCCGATCGCCGTTCTCTCCGCCGCACGGCGGGTGGCTCCCGAGGAGAGAGCCCCCAGGGCGACGTTGTCGAGGGCGCTGCGGCGGGCGAGCACGGGGGTCGACTGGACGATCCAGGCAGCACTCTCCCGCGCCACCGTCCGCACGGTGCCGCGGGTCGGGCGGAGGTCTCCCGCCACGACGCCGAGGAGGGTGGACTTGCCTGCTCCGGACGGGCCGACGAGGGCGACGGTCTCTCCGGACGAGAGGGCGAGCGACACGTCCTGGAGGATCGGGCGGGAGCCGCGGACGACCCCCACGCCGTCGAGCGTCACGAGCACGGCGGCTCCCCCGTCGCGGAGGCGACGAGCACCTCGTCGTCGTCGCCGAGCGGACCCGAGACGGTGCTGCGACCGAGCGCGCTCGACTCGACGGTGACCTCGACCGGCTCCCCGCTCGCCCCCGCCCGCCGCCTGAGGAGGCAGGCCGCGCCCGACCCGCTCTCGTCGACAGCGGTGCTCGGGACCACCCAGGTGCCGGGGGTCGGCTCGGCGATCAGCACGGCGTCGATCCTCGCCAGAGCGGGATCGATCATCTCGTCGAGCGCACCCCAGCCGGTGGCGTCGACACCCAGCCGGTCGACCGACAGGGGGAGCTCCCGCCCGCCGATCTCGAGCCGCTCCCCCACGGCCGCGACGACGGCGCTCTGCACGGTCGCTTCGGCGCCCTCGCCCGCCTCCGAGGTCCCCACCGCGTCGAGCAGCGCGGACGAGAGGGGCGGCCGGCTCGTCGCCACGGCGTCTCCCGGGGCGGGCGCCGGCGCTCCGACGCGGAGCGTCGTCGTCGCGATGCGCACCTCCGGCTGCGGCAGGAAGACCAGCCAGGCGGGGTCGAACGCCTCGAGCGCGTCAGACCCCGGCACCCCCAGATCGTCCGCGAGGGAGCGGACTCCGGTCAGGGTCCGAGCGGTGAACTCATCCGAGTCGGAGGCGGAGAGGTCCCGGCGGGCGAGCAGGCGGTTGAGCGAGGCGACGTCCGCCCCCTCGTCGCCGCGCCGGAGCTCCCGGCCGAACGGTCGATCGGAGGCGACGGCCGGCCGGTCGATCCCGCCGACGGTCGCCACGACGTCTCCGTCGCGCAGGAGGGTGCCCGGCGCGATCCCGGTCGCCTCGACGATCCCGCTCCACGCCGGGGCGTAGAGCTCGACGGCGGCGCCCCTGCCGACGACGACGCCGACCGAGCGCCGGGACGCGGCCGTGCTCGCCTGCACCGGCGACCAGACGTCGATGCTCGGTGCGAGTCCCGCCGTCCGGGTCGACTCCGCGAGCACGAGGTACCCGCCGATCGGGAGCGCGATCCACGCGAGCAGCCCGAGGGTGAGGAGAGCGCGCACGATCACGGAACCCGCGGAGATCCGCGATCGCCGCGCCACCCCTCGCACCACGTCAGTACCCCGCCGAGAGCGACGTCATCTCGGGGTAGAGGCGCGAGGCCTCGCTCAGCACGCAGTCGACCGCCTCCTCGGCCTCGGCCTCGCCGACGGAGTCGACGAAGTCGGCGACCTCGGTCTCCTCGCCCGTCGCCGCGAGCCCCTTGCCGCGCAGGCACTCGGCGGTCGCCTCCGCCAGAGGTGCGTCCATCACCTGCGGCTGCGACAGCTCGTAGGCCTGGGCCGCGCTCGTGCGGTAGACGGCCTCGCACTCGTCGATGTCGGCCAGCGCGGCGGTCTGCTCGCGCGTGCCGATGTCGACCGAGGACTGGTACCTCACCCCGTCCACCGGGCTGATCTGCGGGCCCTCGACGCTCAGGCCCTTGTCGGTGAGACAGCGGGCGTAGAGGACGAACGACGCGTCGTACTCCTCGAAGGTCACGACGCCGTCCTCGAGGAGCTCCGCCTGCTCCTCGTGCCCGGCGTCCCGCTCCTGGGCCGCGAGCGCCTCGATCCGACCGGACGACATCGGCTCGTGACGGACGGAGCCGCTCGGGCCTCCGGCGGCGCAGCCGGCGAGCCCGAGGAGCGCGGCGAGACCGGCGAGCGCGGTGATGGATCGTCGCATCACGTGTTCCGCGGGTATCCGCCGTTGATCGAGTGGTTGCCGTAGACCGTCGCGGACTGCGGGTTCGACCGGCTCGCGGTGACGCTCCCCCAGTTGTACTGCCACGATCCGACCGAGGCTCCGGCGATCGCGCGGGCACCCGCGGACTTGTTGCCCCAGCAGTACCCGTTGAAGGACGTGAAGGCGACGGCCTGACCGCCGCTCGGGTTGCTGCGGTAGTAGTACGCGCCCGAGTTGCAGCCGCCGCCCGGCGTGATCTGACTCGACCCCGAGCCGTAGGCGAGAGCCGTGGGCGCGGCGAGACCTGCGACGAGGGCCGCCGAGGCGAGGGCGACCAGAGCTGTGCGCCGTGATCGACGAGACATGATTCCTCCTTGATGGCGGGGCGGGTGGGATCCGCCCCGAGGTGAGTAGTGCTCAGATCGTAGGACTCAGCCTCCCATACTCGGATGGTGATCGGCACGTCTCGGGACGACTGCGTGCTCTTCCGCTCCTGTGGAGGAGCGAAGCGTCGATCGCGGGCCCGCCGATGCCGCTCCCCGCGGTCCGGTGCCGCCTCAGTACCCCACCGAGAGGGCGGGCATCTCGGGATAGAGGCGGGTCGCCTCATCGAGGACGCAGTCCATCACCACGTCGTCCTCGGCCTCTCCGACCGACTCGACGAAGTCGACGACGTTCGCCTCCTCCCCCGTCACGGAGAGGCCCCTCCCGGTCAGGCACTCCCCGGCCGCCGTCGCGAGCGGGGGATCCATGACCTGCGGTCGGGACAGCTCGTAGGCCTGGGCGACGCTCGTCGAGTACCTCGCCTGGCACTCGTCGATGTCGGCGAGCGCGGCGGACCGCTCCCGCGTGCCGATGTCGGTCGACGACTCGTATCTGACACCGTCCACCGGGCTGACCTGAGGACCCTCGACCGTGAAGCCCTTGCCGGTCAGGCACTCGGCGTAGCGGGTGAAGGACGCGTCGTACTCCTCGAACGTCACGACGCCGTCCTCGAGGGACTCCGCCTGCTCATCGTGACCCGACTCGCGCTCCTGCTCCCCGAGGGCCTCGATCTGCGCGGACGACAGCGGCTCGTGCCGGACGGAGTCGTCCGGCACCGCTCCCGAGCAGCCCGCGAGCACGAGCAGCACGACGGCTCCCGAGCCGGAGAGCGCGAGACCTCGACGCCCCATCAGGTGCTCCGCACGTATCCGCCGTTGATGGAGTGGTTGCCGTACACCGTGGCGTTCGCGGGCTTCGTGATCGAGGCGCTCACCGAGCCCCAGTTGTACTGCCACTTGCCGACCGACGCTCCGGCGATCGGCTGCGCCCCCGCCGACTTGTTGCCCCAGCAGTACCCGTCGAACGAGGTGAAGGCGTTGGCTCTGCCGCTGCCCGCATCGCTCCGGTAGTAGTAGGTGCCGGCATTGCAGCCGCCTCCCGGGGTGACCCTGGCCTGGCCCGACCCGTACGCCTCCGCCGGAGCGGCGACCGCTCCGGCGAGAAGAGCGGCGGCGATCGCTGCCGCGATCCGACGTGTGCGCAGTGACATGGTGTTCCTCCTCGATGCGAGACGGCCGATCCGTCTCGACGAGGTGAGCATATGTCGCAGTACCATCTCAGTATGCACTCCGCGACGCCGGCCGTGCACAGGCAACCAAGTGCGACGCCGTGGAGGAGCACCGAGCCCGAGGGCCGCAGCTCCGCTCCCGGATACGCTCGACGGATGAGCATCCTCAGCGCCGACGGCCTCGCCTTCGTGACCGATCGCCACCTGGCCACCCTCTCGACCCCGTGGCAGCAGGGGCGCCTCCACGTCGTCGCCGTCGGGTTCACCTATGAGGACGGAGTGGTGCGCGTCATCACCTCGCGCGAGAGCCAGAAGGTGCTGAACGTCCGCCGCGGCGGCACCGCGACCGTCAGCCAGGTCGACGGCATCCGCTGGCTCAGCCTCGGCGGCCCCGCGACGATCGAGGAGGAGCCCGATGCCGTCGCGCACGCGGTCGAGCTCTACTCCGCTCGGTACCGGACGCCGCGCCCGAACCCGCTCCGCGTCGCCATCCGCATCGACGTCGACTTCGCCCTCGCCTCCTCGGGCCTCCGCGCGGAGTAGCCGGGTGCCCCGCTCCGACGCCCTCGGCCGGGGTGCACCCGTCTCGTCGCAGCGCACCTACCGCTACGTCCGCGTCTCGCTCTGCGCAGCCGTTCTCCTGCTCGGCGTCGGCGTCGTCTGGCACCTGATCGCTCTCGGTCCCCTCCGCTCGATCAGCGCCGCGTACTACACGCCGGCGCGCAGCGTCTTCGTCGGCGCCCTCGTCGCCGTAGCCGTCGCGCTCGTCGTGCTGGCGGGCCGCAGTGTCCGGCGCTACCTGCTCCTCCTGGCCGGGATGATCGCGCCGATCATCGCGCTGGTCCCCGTTCCGCTCGACGCCGGCGAGCTGCCCGGCGCCGGCTGCGCCGACGGCGCCGCGCGCTGCCTGCCCGCGGGCACTGTCGACGAGGTCGCGGTGGGGATGCTCGCCTACCTGACCGTGTCGGCCGCGGTGCTCGCCGCCTCCGTCGTCTTCCTCGCACTCGACCGCTCCCTCGACCGCTGGGCCGTCCTGCGCTGCGGCATCGCCGCGCTCCTGCTCGCGGCCGTCGGGCTCTGGTCGACGCAGCCGTCGTTCGGCCTCGTCGCGCACTACGCGGCCGCCGGTGCCTTCTTCGTGCTGATCGCCGCCGTCGCCGGGATCCACGCGGCGGAGGTCGGCGCCGAGGGGGTCACCGGACCGGGCTCGCCCGTCGTCTACGCGCGCTGCTACGCGGCCCTCGCGGCCCTGATCGCTCTGGTCGAGGTGCTGCTGATCGCGCTCGTCGCCACGGGCAGCGGCGCGAGTCTGCTGGGCGACCAGTGGCTCCTGATCGGCGAGGCGGCCGCGCTGGCGCTGTTCGCGGCGTTCTGGGTGCTGCAGACCGTCGAGAACTGGGACGAGCCGGACGCGACCGTGCGCTGACACATCGTGTCCCCCGAATACGGCGCACTCTCTCGCGCGGCGGGGGGAGCTGTCAACCTCCGTGACCTCTCGGGATCCCGGTCATACGGTCGGGATCGACGACGCCGCTCTCCCCCTCACCCCCACCGGACGGTCACCACCGCCCGGTGATCGGCGGCGCGTCAGCGCGACCCCACCCTCGACGAAGAAGGAAGTCACATGATCGACAGCACTGCGATCGACAGCATCATCGGATCCCCCGTCCACGGCTCCGACGGAGACAAGATCGGCTCGGTCGAGCAGGTCTACGTCGCCGACGAGAGCGGAACGCCCGTCTGGGCGACCGTCCGCACCGGTCTCTTCGGCACCTCGGAGTCGTTCGTCCCGCTCGAGGGCGCCTCGTTCGACGATGGCCGCCTGAGCGTCGCCTACGACAAGTCGTTCGTGAAGGACGCACCGCGGATCGACGCCGACGGCGCGCTCAACGCCGACGAGGAGGCGGACCTCTACCGCTACTACAACCTCGGCGGCGCGGCCTCGGCCTCCGAGACCGAGAACGTCGACAGCGCGGCCGGCTTCGGCGGAACGACCGACGTCGACACCACTCCCGACCACGCCACCACCACCGGCGTCGACACCACCGTCGGCCACGACACCTCCGGCCCGACCACCGACGACGCGATGACGCGCTCCGAGGAGCAGCTGCACGTCGGCACCGAGCGCGTGGAGGCCGGGCGCGCCCGCCTCCGCAAGCACGTCGTCACCGAGCAGGAGACCGTCACCGTGCCGGTCAGCCACGACGAGGTCCGCGTCGTCCGCGAGCCGATCACCGATGCGAACATCGGCTCGGCGACCGCCGGCCCGGACCTCAGCGAGGAGGAGCACGAGGTCGTCCTCACCGAGGACCGCGTCGTCGCCGCCAAGGAGACCGTCCCGGTCGAGCGCGTCTCGCTCGGCACCGAGACGGTCACCGAAGAGCGCCAGGTGACCGAGGACGTCAGCCACGAGGAGATCGAGATCGACGACGCGACCTCGCGCCGCACGACCGACGGCGTCTGACGACTCCGAGAACACCACGTCGCAGCGGCGGGGGCGATGACCGCCTCCGCCGCTGCGGCGTTCGCAGCACCCCGGCCGCAGCAGCGCCCGCCGGGAGGACCACCGAGGAGAACCGTGTCCCAGACCAGCACCGAGCGCGAGCAGACCGCTCCCGATCCTGACGACTCCCGCAAGCCCGACGATCCGACGGATGTCACCGCGCGCTCCTGGGGCTACGTCCTCAAGAAGACGCTGCGCGAGTTCGGCGCCGATCAGTGCACCGACCTCGCCGCGGCGCTCACCTACTACGCGGTCCTCGCCCTCTTCCCGGGCCTCCTGGCGATCGTCTCGATCCTGGGGCTCTTCGGGCAGGCCGAGTCGACCACGAGCACCGTGCTCGAGCTCGCGGGCGGCTTCGTCTCCCCCGACGTCCTCGACACGGTCCGCGGCCCGCTGAAGGAGCTGACCTCCTCGAACGCCGCCGGCGTCGCCTTCGTCGCCGGCCTGCTCGGCGCGCTCTGGTCGGCCTCCGGCTACGTCGGCGCCTTCGGCCGCGCGATGAACCGGATCTACGGGATCGACGAGGGGCGCCCGATCTGGAAGCTCCGCCCGACGATGCTCGGCATCACCCTCGTGACGGTCGCGCTGCTCGTGATCGCCGGCCTCATCCTCGTGCTCAGCGGACCGATCGCCGAGACCATCGGCGACGCCATCGGCCTGGGCGAGGTCGCTCTCACGGTGTGGAGCATCGCGAAGTGGCCGGTCCTGATCGTGATCATGGTGGTCATCGTCGCCGTGCTCTACCACTGGTCGCCCAATGTGAAGCAGCCGAAGTTCGCCTGGACGAGCCTCGGCTCGGTCCTCGCCCTCGTGATCTGGGCCCTCGCCTCCGCCGGCTTCGCCTTCTACGTCGCGAACTTCAGCAACTACAACAAGACCTACGGCGCACTGGGCGGCGTGATCGTCTTCCTCCTCTGGCTCTGGATCACGAACCTGGCGCTGCTGTTCGGCGCCGAGTTCGACGCCGAGCTCGAGCGCGGCCGTCAGCTGCAGGCCGGCATCGAGGCGGAGGAGGTCCTCCAGCTCCCGCCGCGCGACACCCGCCTCAGCGAGAAGAAGGCGAAGAAGCACGCGGACGACGTGGCCGACGGCCGCGAGCTGCGCGAGAGCGCCGGGAAGCCGCAGAAATGAGCGACCCCGTCTCGGTGATCCGCTCGGAGGAGCGGCTCGAGGTCACGACGGTCCGCATCGCGACCGAGCGCCTGCGCATCCGGAGGGTCATCGTGACGGAGGAGCGCACCGTCACGGTCCGCCTCCGCCGCGAGGAGCTGGTGATCGAGCGGGAGCCGGTCGAGAGCTCGCCGGTCGGCGACTCCCCGGTCGCCGGCCCGGTGACGATGGTCCTGCACGCGGAGGAGCCCGTCGTCACCACCCGCGTCGTCCCCGTCGAGCGCGTCAGTGTGATCGTCGACCGCATCACGGCGATGCGGACGGTCAGCGACTCGGTCCGCAAGGAGCGCGTCGACGTGCACCGCTCGGTCTCGGCGCTGCTCGACGAGAACGCGGAGTAGCCGGCCGTCCGCGTCAGGCGAGGAACTCGGCGAGCGCGGCGAGCAGGCGATCGACGTCCTCCTCGTCGGTGTACGGAGCCACACCGATGCGCAGTCCCGCCGAATCCTCGAGGCCGAGACGATCGAAGGCCTCGCGCGCGTAGAACGAGCCCGCCGGTGCCAGGACGTCGCGCTCCGCGAGGAACCGCGAGGCGTCGGCGGAGGCGTGCGACGCGAACGTCACCAGCAGCGTCGGGGTGCGGTCCCGCGCCCTCGAGTGCACGGTGACCTCGTCGCCGAGGGCCGCCAGACCCGACTCGAGTCGTGTCCGCAGCGCGAGCTCGTGCTCGTGGACGGCCTGGGCCGACGCCAGCAGTCGCGCCCGCCGACCGATCGCGTCGCCCGGTGCGATCGCGGCGAGGAACTCCACGGCGGCCGTCACTCCCGCCAGGATCTCGTAGGGCAGCGTGCCGAACTCGAACCGCTCGGGGACGACGTCGGTCGAGGGCAGCAGCTTGTCCGGATGCAGCGATTCGAGCAGCTCCGGGGCCGCGACGAGCACGCCGCAGTGCGGACCGAGGAACTTGTACGGCGAGCAGACGAAGAAGTCCGCGCCGAGCGCGCTCACGTCGACCGCCGAGTGCGCGGTGTAGTGCACGCCGTCGATGTAGACGAGAGCGCCGACGGCGTGCGCCGCGTCGGCGATCGCGCGCACGGGCGGGATCGTGCCGAGCAGGTTGGAGGCGGCCGTGATCGCCACGAGCCTCGTGCGCTCCGTGATCGCGCCGGCGACCGACCCCGGGTCGATCTCCGCTGTCGCGGGATCGAAGTCGATCCAGCGCACCGTGGCGCCGGCCGCCACAGCCGCCTGGATCCACGGGCGCACGTTCGCGTCGTGATCCAGCCGGGACACGACGACCTCGTCGCCCGGCGCCCAGGTCGTGGCCAGGTGCCGCGAGAAGTCGTAGGTGAGCTGGGTCGCGCTCCGGCCGTGGACGACACCCCTGCCGTCGTCGCCCAGGAGATCGGCGATCGCGGAGCGGAACCCGGCGACGCACTCCTCGGCGTTGCGCTCGGAGACGGTCGCTGACCCGCGGATCGACAGCGGCCCCGTGATCGTGCGGAGGATCGCCTCGCCGACCGCGGTGGGAGTCTGCGTCCCGCCCGGCCCGTCGAAGTGCGCGATGCCGGACTGGAGACTGGGGAAGTGCGCGCGGAGGGCGGCGATCTCGAGGGCCATGCCCTCACTGTCGCAGACGCAGGTCGGAGGCGCGGGATCGACTCCGGACGGCCCGGGAACGACGAAGGCCCGCTCTCACGAGCGGGCCTTCACGTGCTGATCTGATCAGCACTGGTGGATCCGAGGGGATTCGAACCCCTGACCTCTTCATTGCGAACGAAGCGCGCTACCAACTGCGCCACGGACCCGTGCCCTTCGAACCGTCACCGGCCCGAACAACTCGTCCACACTAGCACGCGGCGAGCCGGGGCTCGGACGGGCTCAGGCCCCGCGACGGCGCTGCAGCGCCTGGTCGAGATCGATCGCGTCGACGCCCTCGACGACGCCCATCGAGGCGAACCGCGACGACGGTCGGGGCGCCTCCGGGGCCGGAGCCGAGGGGCGCGGCGCGCGGATCGGTGCGACCTCGGGGGCCGCAGCCGCAGCGCGCTGGGCGAGCTCCGCATCCGCTGCCGCTGCACGCAGGCGCTCGACCGCATCGATGGACGCCATGGCGCTGGCCGCGACGGTGCCGCGGGAGAGGTAGAGGGGCTTCGGGAGCGGCTGCGGGGTCCAGCGTGCCTCGGCGGCGACGGGCGCCTCCTCGACGTCCTCGGACTCCTCGGCGAGCTCCGCCTCGAACACCTCCGCGCGCCGGCGGGCGATCTCGCCCGTGTCGGTCGCGACCGCGGCAGGCGCGCTCTGCCGGCGGCGACCCGGAGCGAGCAGGATCAGCGTGCCCAGCCCGGCCGCGAGCACGAGGGCTCCCACCAGGGGCACCGCTCCGGTGCCGCCGAAGGGCAGCATCACGAGCCCCACCAGCGCGGCCACGAAGCCCACGAGCACCGTCAGCGCCGCACCCTGGCGCCAGCGCAGCGCGCTCGGCCCGGACTGGGTGCTCCGCCTCGTGCTCGCGGCCGCCCGCCGCAGCGCCTCGCGCGCCGCCTTCTCCGCCTGTGCCAGCTCCATCGCCTGTGCCTTCTCTTCGGCTCGTCGTCGTGTCTCGGTCACCCGGAGCCTGCGCTGCTGGAGCGCGACCTCTCGGGCCGTCGCCTCCGCACGCACGTGCTCGGGCACTTCCGCGGTCTCGGCGAGGATGCGCAGGGTCTGCTGCAGTCTCACCGCGTTGCGCTCGGTCGCGTTGAACGACCGGCGGCGCATCCACGTGGGGATGAGGTAGGCGACCCACAGAACGGCGGCGAGCGCCCAGACGACGCCCCCACCCAGCCAGTCGCTACTCATGGAGCCAACGCTAGGAGTACGCGGTGCCTGCGTCCGTGATTACGGGTAGGTGTGTCCGTACGGATCGCGGATCAATCGGGCCCCCGACGAGGGGACGCCCGCGCCGTCGGGCGGGCCCGAGAGCCCGGAGCGACGCGACGCGCGGACGTCGGCGTCGGTCGGCACGCCGACGTCGGCCGGCACCTGGCCGTCGAGGTAGCGGCGCAGGACCCCGCGCGGCACCTCCTCCGACACCAGAGCGAAGCAGAAGTGGTCGCGCCAGTCGCCGTTGATGTGGATGAAGCGGCGGCGCAGCCCCTCGTAGCGGAATCCGAGCTTCTCGACGACCCGCAGGCTCGGCCGGTTCTCGGGGCGGATGCAGATCTCGATGCGGTGCAGCCCGAGGTCGAAGAAGGCGTGGTCGGTCGCCAGAGCCACCGCGATCGGCGTGATGCCGCGACCGGCGAAGCGCTCCGAGACCCAGTAGCCGATCGATCCGGAGGAGAGCGAGCCGTAGCCGATGCCGGAGATGTTCAGCTGTCCCGCGAGCTCGCCGTCCCAGTCGATGAGGAAGGGAGCTCCTCCGCCGGCGCGGGCGTTCTGCTGCAGAGCGCGGATGCTCGCGCGCACGTCGAAGGCGGCGCCGCCGCGGGGGTCGGACGCCTCCCACTGCCGCAGCCACGCCCGGTTGGCGATCAGCTCGCGCTCGAGCGGACGGGCGTCCCTGACCCTGATCGGGCGGAGGGTGACACGACCCTCGGAGAGGGTCGGTATCGGCAGTGGCATGCCCCGACCCTACTGCGCACTCGCGACCGCAGAAGGGGCTGGACTCGCGCGGGTCAGTCGCTCACGCCTCACGCGCGAACGGCCGGGATCCCCGTGTCGCCAGGGGATCTCGGCCGTTCGCACGCCTCTCGCGGCGAGGCGTCAGAGGGTCGCGGCGAACTCCTTGAGCCAGGGCTTGAGGTCGACGCCGAGGTCGTCGCGGTCGGACGCGAGCTGCACGATCGCCTTGATGTAGTCGAGCTTGTCGCCGGTGTCGTAGCGGCGGCCGCGGAAGACGACGCCGTAGACGCCGCCGAACTCGGCCGGATCCTGCGCCATGCGCTCGAGGGCGTCGGTCAGCTGGATCTCGCCGCCCTTGCCGGGCGCGGTCTCGTCGAGGACGCCGAAGACGTCGGGCTTGAGGACGTACCGGCCGATGATGGCGAGATTCGACGGAGCGTCCTCCTTCGAGGGCTTCTCGACCAGGCCGGTGATGCGCACCACGTCGTCCTCGTCGGTCGTCTCGACCGCGGCGCAGCCGTAGAGGTGGATCTGGTCGGGGTCGACCTCGAGCAGGGCGACCACGGTGGTGTCGCGCTGCTCGGCGACGTCGATCATCCGGGTCAGGAGGGGGTCGCGGGCGTCGATCAGGTCGTCGCCGAGGAGCACCGCGAACGGCTCGTCACCGACGTGGCGCTGAGCGCGCGAGACGGCGTGGCCGAGGCCCTTCGGCTCGCCCTGGCGGACGAAGTGCACATCGGCGAGGTCGCTCGCGTACTTGACGTGGGCGAGCTTCGCGTCGTCGAGCTTCTTGGCGAGGTTGTGCTCGAGCTCGGGGACCGAGTCGAAGTGGTTCGCGAGCGCGTTCTTGTTGCGACCGATGATCACGAGGACGTCCTGCAGACCGGCGTCGGCGGCCTCCTCGACCACGTACTGGATCGCGGGCTTGTCGACGACGGGGAGCATCTCCTTCGGGATGGCCTTGGTCGCCGGCAGGAACCGGGTGCCGAGACCGGCGGCGGGGATGACGGCTTTGCGGATTCGAGTGCCCATGGGGCGCCATAGTAGCGGAGCCGGTGGTCGGTGATGTTTCCGCGGTCGGGCCGGTGTGCGGAGCTCGCGCGCCCCCTTTCCCGGGCCATCGTTGCGCAGAGAGCGCGCTCTCCCGCGCCGCCTCGGGGCCGAACCGCCCGGATCTAGACTGGGCGCATGCCCGCCGACATCACGCACGAGAAGCGCGCGCTCCGTGCCGAGCTGCGCGAGCGCCGACGCACGCAGACCGCGACGGCCCGCGAGCAGGCCGCCGCCCGCATCACGGAGCACCTGATCGAGCTGGCCACCCGGACGAAGGCCACCTCGCTCGCCTGCTACCTCTCGGCGCCCGACGAGCCGAGCACCCGTCCGTTCCTCGGCTGGGCCGAGGGCCGCGGCATCCGCGTCCTCTTCCCCATCTCCCGGCAGGACGGCCTCCTCGACTGGGCCGTCGGCGACGGCCACACCGAGACGCAGGGCCTGTTCGGCATGCCGGAGCCGGTCGGCAAGCTGCTCGGACCCATCGCCATCAACGACGTGGACCTGATCATCGTCCCTGCCGCCACCGTCGACCGTCAGGGCATGCGGATGGGCTGGGGCCGCGGCTACTTCGACAAGACGCTCGGCTCGATGGAGAAGTGCCCGCCGGTCTACGCGGTCGTGTTCGACAGCGAGCTCGTCGACCGCGTGCCGAGCGAAGTGCACGACCAGGCCGTCGACGGAGTCGTGACTCCCTCCGGCATCGTCGACCTGCGCCGCTGATCCCCTCCTTCCCCTGATCCGCCCTCCTGAGGAGCCACCCGTGCCCACCTACTCCTACCGCTGCACGCAGTGCGGCAACGCCTTCGACATCCAGCAGAAGTTCACCGACGACACGCTCACCGAGTGCCCGAGCTGCCAGGGAGCGCTCCGCAAGGTGTTCAGCGCGGTCGGCGTGACCTTCAACGGCTCCGGCTTCTACCGCACCGACTCGCGCTCGTCGGAGTCGAAGTCGGGCGAGAAGTCGTCGTCGGGCTCGGGCGAGTCGTCGCCATCGGGCTCCGGCGAGAAGTCCGGAGGCGCGGCCGCGCCGGCGTCGACCTCGACGGCGTCCAACGGGTCGGGATCGTCGTCCTCCTCCTCGTCCTCCAGCTCGGGATCCTCGTCCTCGGGATCCTCCTCCTCGGGATCCTCCTCCTCCGGGTCGTCCTCCTCCGGGAGCTGAGCCGACCCCCTCCCCCGCCCGCCGGCAGAAACGGACCAGACCATGATCAACGGCTTCAAAGAGTTCATCCTCCGAGGCAACGTCATCGACCTGGCCGTGGCCGTGGTCATCGGCGCGGCGTTCACCACGATCGTCAACGCCATCGTCACCGGGATCTTCAATCCGATCATCGGGCTGCTGTTCGACGCGTCCTCTCTCTCCGCCCTGGTCTGGACCGTCCGCGAGGGAACCGGCGGAGAGGACCCGACGGTCATCGCCTACGGAGCGGTCGTCTCGGCGCTCATCCAGTTCGTGATCGTCGCGTTCGTCCTCTACTTCGCCTTCGTCGTGCCGATCAACCACCTCAAGAACAGCGCCTTCAAGAAGAAGATGGACGACGCCCCCGCCGCCGAGGACAAGGCCCCCACCGAGCTCGAGCTGCTCGCCGACATCCGCGACCTCCTCGCCAACGGCGGCACCGCCACCACCGCCAACTCGGGGAAGCACGTGGACTGAGTTGTTCTGTTCTTTCTCGCCAGCGGCGAGAAAGAACCGCGGTCGGCTTCGCGAGATGGGGAGTTCCGCAGAGCGCTGTGCGGACGGAGCGGCCGAAACGCTGGCACGCGTTTCCGACGACTCCTATTCCCCAGGGAGGTCGGCCTCTCGGCCTTCCGGGATGCGTCTCGCGGTGCGGTTCAGAGCGGCTGAGGGAGTCGCCCTGGCGGGCATCCGGTTCCAGGCGCGGGGGCCGTCGCCCTCCATGCTGGTCGAGTAGCCCCGGAGGGGCGTATCGAGGCCCACCGGCGTCAGTGGATCGGGCTTCTGACCATGCCTTTTGACGCTGGTGGATCTCGATACGCCCGCTGCGCGGGCTACTCGATCAGCGAGGGAGGCCCCCTTCAGAGAAGCCGTCTCTCCGAGAGGAGCACCCTGCGGAGAGACCGCCTGGCCGAGGGAACCGTGGACCGTCGAGGGGGCCAGGGCTGGCGGGCGGGGTCGACGGACCGGGGTTCCCTCGGTGCCGCAGCAGCCGGGCGCGGCACGGCTGCAGGTCAGTAGTGCGGGGGAACGTCCTGGCGGAGGCGGGCGTCGTTCGGGCCGGTGTCCGGGCGAGCACGCGGCGCCTCCGGGTCGGGGACGGGAGCGTCGTGGGGCGCCGGGTCGGTGCCGGGCTTCGCCGGCAGGGTCGCCCGCCGACCGCCGCGCGACCGGCGCAGCGGCCGGTCGGAGCCGGCGGGCGACGAGCCCTCGCCCACGGTCAGTCGCGCGCCAGCGGCGGCATCGGGTGCGTCTCGTTCGGTCCGGCGCCCGCCGGGACCGTGATCGGTCCGGTGGCGCCCTCCTCCGTCGGCGCACCGATCAGCCCGGCGACCCGGACGGCGACCGCCTCGGGGTCGGCGAACAGCTCGAAGTTGTGCACCCGGAGGTAGTGCCAGCCGAGTCGGCGCAGCAGCTCGGGACGCAGGCGCAGCGACACGCGCAGGCTCTGCGTGCTGACGTCGCGGTCGGTCTCGACCACCACCGCGCGGGTGCCGTGCGCCGCGACCAGGGCGAGCTTGCCCTTGTGCCCGATGTTGACGCGGAGTCCACGGCGCTCGAGGCGCGCGGCGAGGTCGACGAGCATCGGCTCGGAGTAGTCGTCGCGATCGCTCGGCTGGACGCGGTCCTCCGCCTCCTGCAGCACCTGCGCGAGCGCGACCATGCCGTAGCGCATCCGCGACTCGTCGATGTCGCCCGGGCGGAAGCACGAGACGATGTCCATCGAGCGGCGCGCCCGCGTCATGCCGACGGCGAGCAGGCGCTCTCCCCCCGGCTCCGCGAGGGCGCCGAAGTTCGACAGCAGGCGGCCGTGGGGCGTGCGTCCGTAGCCGATCGAGAAGATCACCCGGTCGCGGCTCTGCGCCACCGACTGCTCGAGCGTCACCACCGCGAACGGCTCGGGCCGGTCGCCCAGGATGAAGTCGTTGAGGTCGGCGCGCTTGGCGAAGGCCGTGAGCACCGCCTGCTGCACCCGCACGGCGTGGCGCGGGCTCGCGGTGATGACCATCAGCGACTCCCGCGGCCTGATGACCGCGTGCTCGAGCACCAGCTCGACCACCTTCGCGACCTCGGCGTCGACCGACTCGACCGCCCCGGAGTCGTTCTCGGGCATGCCGTGCCCGCTGGCGATGTAGTGGAAGCGGAGCGAGTCGTGGCCGAGGAAGGAGCCGGCCCACGGCAGCGAGTCGATGCGCCCGCCGTAGAAGCGGCGGTTCACGAGCTCGGCGAGATCCTCGCCACCCGCCCGGTAGCTGCGGGTCAGGGTGACGGTGTTGAGCAGCTCGCCGAGGCGGGCCAGCGCCGACTGCGCGTGCAGCGCCTCGACGTCGGTGCGCGACGCGGCGTTGCCGAACTCGACGGCCTCGTCGACCCGGAGGCCGAACGGGGTCGGGGTCTGCGTGACCGGGTCGCCGAAGGCGACGACCTGCTTCGCGCGGCGTATCGCTCCGACGTTCTCGGCGAGGGTCGTGGCTCCGGCGTCGACGAGGAAGACCGCGTCGAACGTGGTCTCGGTGCCGATCCGGTGCACCTCGTAGGGCGAGGCGAGCCAGGCCGGGGCGAGCACGCGCGAGAGGTGCGGCGCCGCCTTCTGCAGCTCCTGCGGCGTCGTCGCCGACTCGGTGCGGAGGAGCGCCCGCAGCGCGTCGCGCTCCTGCGGCCAGTCGACGAGGCCGATCTTCCAGGTCTCGGACAGCTTCCAGGCGAGCAGCTCGGCGCTCGAGGCGGCGTGCGCCTCGTCGACGAGCTTGAAGTCGGCTTCGAGGCGGTCGAGCACGCCGGTGTTGCCGCCGAGGAGTGCGCGCTCGTCGGTGAGCATGATCTCGAGGGCCGAGCGCCACCAGGCGAGGTCGAGCTCGATCGCGACCAGCTCGGCCGGCACGTGGCGGCGGGAGAGGTCGGTGAGCAGCGGGTCGAGGCCCCATTCGCGGAGCGTCGAGAGCAGCGTGGTGCGCTCCTGGAGGTTCGCGAGCACCTCGCTGTCCTCGGCGAGACCCGAGACCATCGAGACGAGCTCCGCGAGTGGGAGCGAGGCGAGCTGGTTCGTGCCGCCCAGGCGGCCGAGCGGCTCGTCGAGTCGCCCGAGCTGGTCGGAGACGTGCTGGAAGGCGACCTGGACGTCGGCGACGCCGACCGGCACCTCCGGCACCGTGCCGGCGACCGCGTAGCGCTGCCAGAGCGTGCGCTGCTGCTGCACGCGACGCAGCGCCGCGTTGAGGTCGGTGACGTGGGCTCCGGGCCGCATGTACTCGCGGGCGAGCTTCTTCAGTCGCCGACGGTTGGTCGAGGACATCTCGGCCGCGTCGCGGCGCGGGGACGTCGCGACGATCAGGTCCTGGATCGAGCGGTCGAAGACGGCGGGCTGGAACTTGTCGAGCGTGTCGCGGACGTCCTGCAGCAGGCGCAGGTAGATGCCGAGCTCGGCGACGGACTCGAAGGGACGCATCCTCGTCTGGCCGATGACGTCCTGCGCCCGGTCGAGCAGACGGGGCAGGTCGCGCAGGTGCAGGCGCTTCGCCAGCTCGTGGGCGGCCTCGGCGTCGGTGGTCGACTCGAAGTGGGCGCCGTACCAGGGCGAGTCGCCCGGTCCGTAGCGGAACTCGCCGAGGCGAGCCGACTCGATGAGCATGCGCGTCGCCTCGGGGCGGCTGTGCGCGAGCGCGGTGACCGAGCGGCGGTCGAGACGGGCGGTGCTCGACGGAGGCGTGCGCAGCTGCGAGAGGCGCGCCAGCTCCTCGAGGGCCTGCAGCGCCGACACTCCGAAGCTGCCGTCGCGGCGCGAGAGCGCGCCGCGGTAGTCGAGCAGCACCTTGCGCAGGCGCAGCAGGGCGTCGTCGATCTCGCTGACGGAGGGGCGCGCCGACTTCTCGTTGCGGCCGATCGACTGGATCAGATCGCGGCGCAGGGTCCGGGGGCTGACGGCGATGCCGCCGAGCCCGGCCGAGAGCAGGCGCTGGTGGATGCTGTCGAGGCTGGAGCGGCGCGCGCTGACGACGAGGACGCGCTTGTGCTGCGCGGCGAGGGCGCCGATCGCGTTGACGATCGTCTGCGTCCCTCCGGTGCCCGGGAGGGTCTTCACGACGAGCGAGTTGCCGGCCGCGATGTTCGCGATGACCTGCTCCTGCTCGGCGTCGGCGTCGAGGAGGAGGTTGTCGGTCGCGGGAGGACGCTCGTCCTGCGGGATGATCGACGCCACCTTCTGCGACTGCTGCAGCGCTCGCTTGGCGGCCGGGTTGCCCGCGACCGCGTCGAGGACGGGGTGCTCGAGCATCCGGGCGTCGCGGAGCATGTCGCCCGCGACGTCGGCGAAGCTCGACACGACGAGGCGCGGGTGCACGGCGAACCAGGGCAGGTGCGAGGTCAGGCCGCGCAGCTGGTCGATGACCGGCTGGGGCTTGAAGACGCCGTTCTGCACGGCGAGCTCGACGAACTGCTCGGGATCGATCGTGATGCCGAACTGCTGCTTGAGGGCGCGGGCGAGCTGCGGGTTGAAGTAGGGCTGGCCCTTGAGCTTGAGCTCGAAGTCGCGGCCGTAGCGGCGGATCGCGAGCGGGCGCAGGAGGACCGGGGCGGTGAACTCGGTCTCGCCGGCGCGCCACTGGGCGAGGCCGATCGCGAGGTGCACGCCCTCGATGCCGCGAACCGAGCGCAGCTCGATCCCCTTGTCGGTGATCGCTGCGGCGGCGTTCTTCGCGGTCCGCAGGGCCAGCTCGTCGCGGATGAGGGACGAGAGCAGGGTCGTCTTGCCCGAGATGAAGGGCGGCAGGCCACCGGGGTGGGTCGTCGAGAGCTCGATGCGCGTCCGCGGCGAGTCGACGAAGTGGAGGAGCGGAGAGGGGCCGCCCACCTTGGCGAGCTCGTCCCGCCACGACTGCCACACGGGATCGGCGACGTTGCCGCTCTGGTAGCCGGCCTCGCCGCTGGTCACCTGACCGGGGGTGGTGGAGGTGGAGGGGAGCTGGAGGGAGGACGCCTCCCGCGGGTCACCGGATTCGGGTGAGGTCGCCACCGGTCCGGCTCCTGGGAAATCGTCGACACGTTGCACACGGACACCCTAAGCCGGGGACATCCGAAAGACCGTAGCGACGCGGAGGGGCGTCGATCGCGTCGCGGAAACCGCTCGTCAGGCGCGCCAGGAGCCGAGCGGCGGCGCGATCTCGACGAGGCGCTGCCCGTCGACGACGCGGATCCGGCCGGCCGCTCGGTCGTGCCCGCCGGCGCAGGCGACGGCGGTCATCACCAGCTCGGCGTGGTCGCGGGTGAGGTAGCCGAGCGCGCTGCGGAGGTCGACGGGGCGCCCGGTCGCGAGCGAGAGGGCGATGCGGACGACCGCCTCCTCCGACAGATCGAGGAGGCAGGCGTGCCGTTCGAGGAGGGCGAAGTCGACCACGGGCGCGTCGCCGGCGGTGAGCACCCACGGGTGCTCGGGGCGGAGGCAGCCCGCTCGGCCGAGGAGCTCCTCCGCGAGCTCGACCGACGGACCGGCGAGGGGACGGGGACTGGTCGACGCGCTCACGCGCCGCCCTCCGACCGGTCTGCCGAGCGGCGGGCGACGAGGCGCGCACCGACCGCGACAGCGGGGGCGAGGACGCAGACCGCACCGGCGATCAGCGGCGCGAGCCAGCCGAGCACGCTCACGCTGTCGACGTCGGGACCGAGGTACTGCCACTGGGTCACGGCGAAGACGAAGAGGGAGAAGAACGCGAGGGCGATGCCGGTGAGCGCCGAGACGAGATCGGCGGGGCGGACGACGCGCCACTCGGCGTCGTCGGCCTCGGGGGCGGGGGCGCTCAGGAGCGCGGGCGGGACCTGCGCGAGCGTGCCGGTGGACGGAGAGGTGCTCATGGGCTCGATGCAACCAGTCCGCGAGGGGCGGCGGCATCCTCCGCTGGCATGACGGCGCGCGACTCCGGTAGCGGTTGTCGCTAGGGGCCGAGCCGTCGACCCACCGACGACTGGAAGCGGAGGAGGTACCCGTCGGGATCGGTGACGAGGACCTGGCGGACGCCCGCCTCCTCCTCGCCCACGCGGTACCAGCGGGTCTCGGGCGGCGCGAAGGGCTCGATCCCGGAGGACGCCAGCGCGGCGGCGACGGCGTCCGCGTCGTCGACCCGGATCTGCAGGTTGAGGCCGCGGCCCAGGGGTCGCTCGAGCGGGGCGGTGACCCAGTCGCGGGTGTGACCGATCTGATCGAGCATCACGTGGGCGCCGCCCGAGACGAGGTACGCGAAGCCCTCGTCGGGCCGCGAGTAGCGGACGGTGAAGCCGCAGGGCCCGCACCAGAAGGCGAGGCTGCGGCCGAGATCCTCTACCAGCAGCTCGGGGACGAGGTCGGGGTCGGAGTCGGGCACACGGCCATGCTGGCACGGGCGCCGAGGGTCATCGCCGCGCGATGCCCCGGGGCGTCAGTCCTTCTTCGTGCGACCCGGCAGCAGCAGCAGGCCCGAGACGCCGACGACGATCAGGAGGATCGCGACGACGGTCACGAAGGAGGCCAGCGCGAGCACGGGCATGATGATCGTCAGCACGCCCGCGATCACCGAGGCGATGCCGGCGGCGATCGGCAGCCAGGCGGGGCCGGCGACGGTGCGGCCGCTGGTGATGCTCGAGACTCCGTCGAGGATCCAGCCCGCGCCGATCACGAGACCGAGCACGCTCAGCGACTCGAACGGGTTCGAGAGGCACAGGATGCCGGCGACGAGGATCAGCGCGCCGAGAAGCCCTGCCACCCAGCGCACCCGCGTCTCGAGGCGCGACGCGGTGAACGCGAGCAGGAGGCGGAACACCCCTGCCGCGATCAGGTGGATGCCGAACACGATGGCGACGGTGAGCAGCGTCGGCCCCGGGATGAGGACGGCGATCACCCCGAGCGCGATGGCGATCAGGGAGACGCCGATGATCCAGCCGCGCTCGACGGCGGTGCGGGACATCGTGGGCGCGGGGGTGGTCTCGGACATGGAGTTCCTTCGCGTCGGAGGGGCGGGACAGGGCACTTCGAACGTTAGGGCACCCGGACGCCGCCGGGGACGGCCTTGCGCACCGCGACGATCAGAGGCGGAGGCGGCGCAGGAGCTGGGCGTTCACCGCCACGACCACGGTGCTGGCGCTCATGAGGAGGGCGCCGACCTCCATCGGGAGCACGAACCCGATCGGTGCGAGGACACCGGCGGCGAGCGGCACCGCGACGACGTTGTAGCCCGCACCCCAGGCGAGGTTCTGCCGCATCTTCGCGTACGAGGCGCGGGACAGCGTGAGGATCCGCAGCACGCCGCGGGGGTCGTCGGAGGCGAGCACGAGCCCGGCCGAGGCGATCGCCACCTCCGTCCCCGCCCCGATCGCGATGCCGACGTCGGCGCCGGCCAGCGCGGGGGCGTCGTTGACGCCGTCGCCGACCATCGCCACGCGCCGACCCTCGCGGCGCAGCCGCTCGACGACCTCGCTCTTGCCGCCGGGCAGGACGCCGGACACGACCTCGGCGATCCCGAGCTCGCGGGCGACGCGGCGCGCGACCGGCTCCGCGTCTCCGGTGACCAGGGCGACCCGCAGGCCGGCCGCGCGCAGTGACGCGACCGCCTCCGCGGACTCCGGCCGGACGGCGTCGTCGAGGGCGAGGGCGCCGACGATCTCGCGTCCGCGGAGCACGTGCAGCACGGTCGCTCCGCGCTCCGCCGCCGAGGCCGCCGCGGGGAGGGGCTCGAGGCCGCGCTCGGCCAGGAGCGCGGGGCCGCCGACGGCGATGCGGTCGCTCCCGACGAGCGCCTCCACTCCGATGCCGCCCCGGGTGGTGAAGCCCTCGGAGCGCGGTGCGCCGTCGCCGGCGGCGCGCGCGATCGCGGCGGCCAGCGGATGCTCGCTCTCGCGCTCGACGGCGGCGGCCAGCGCGAGCGTGTCGGCGGCGCCCACGACCTCGACGACCTCCGGGCGGCCCACGGTGAGCGTTCCCGTCTTGTCGAAGAGCACGGTGTCGACGGTGCGCATGGCCTCGAGGGCACCGCGGTCGGTGACGAGGATGCCGGCCCTCGCCGCCTTCTCGGTCGCGATCGACACCACCAGCGGGATCGCCAGACCGAGCGCGTGCGGGCAGGCGATCACGAGGACGCTGATCGCGCGGACGAGGGCCGTGTCGGGTGCGCCGAGGGCGAACCACACGACGGCCGTGATCGCGGCGGAGCCCAGGGCGAACCAGAACAGGAGGGCGGCGAAGCGGTCGGCGAGCGCCTGTGCCCGCGAGGTCGAGGCCTGCGCGGCGGCGACGAGCCGACGGATCCCGGCGAGCGCGGTGTCGTCGCCGGTGGCGACCACGCGGAGGCCCAGGCGCGCGTCCGTCACGATGCTGCCGGCGGCGAGGCGGTCGCCGACCGAGCGCGCGACGGTGCGGGACTCCCCCGTCAGGATCGACTCGTCGACCTCCGCCGCCCCCTCGACGATCTCGGCGTCGGCGGGGACGCGACCGCCCGGGCGCACGAGCACGAGGTCGTCGACCAGGAGCTCGTCGGGGCGCACGCGCTCGGATCCCTCGTCGAGGAGCCGCTCCGCCTCGTCGGGCAGGAGCTCGGCGAGGGAGTCGAGGGCGCTGGAGGCTTGGGCGAGCGAGCGCATCTCGATCCAGTGCCCGAGGAGCATGATCACGACCAGGAGCACCAGCTCCCACCAGAAGTCGAGCTCGTGCGGGAGGAGCCCGACGCTCGCGCCGAGCGAGGCGGCGAAGGCCACGGTGATCGCCAGGGCGATCAGCAGCATCATGCCGGGGGCGCGCGAGCGGATCTCGTCGACGGCTCCGCTGAGGAACGGACGGCCGCCGACGACGAAGACCACCGTTCCGAGCGCGGGCGAGACCCAGTCGACCCAGGCGGCGTCGGGCAGCGGGTAGCCGAGGAGCGCCGCGAACATCGGGCTCGCCAGCACCGTCGGGACGGCGAGGACGAGCATCGCCCAGAAGAGGCGCCGGTACTGCGCGACGTGACCGGCGTGGTGACCGGCGTGATCGCCTCCGCCGGCGCGGTCGTGCGCGGCGTGGTCGTGACCGCCTCCGACCTCGCTCGAGTGGTCGTGCTCGTGCTCGCCGACGACGGGCGCGTGCTCCGTCGTCTCCTGCGGACTCTCCTCTCAATACCCCCGGGGGGTATCAACGAGGGAGGCCCCCAGGTATTCCCGAGAGAAGAGACGAGGAGGCGCGATCGCGCAGGTGGAGGGAGGCGGTGCGGAGCCCCCCCGCTCAGTCGAGCGCGTTCGCGCGGGCGACGCCTCCGCACCAGTGCCGGTCGGGGCGCCGCTCAGCGCCGCCCGCGGATGCCGGCCGCGCGATGACGTCGGAGGCTCCGGATCACGAGGGCGATCACGAGCACGCCGATGGCGCCGTAGATGATCGCGTCGAGCACGCCCGCGTACTGGTCGACGAGCTCGTACTGCGTGCCGAGCGCGGCACCGAGACCGATGAGCAGGCCGTTCCAGACGCCCGAGCCGAGGATCGTCAGACCCGAGAAC
Source organism: Rathayibacter sp. VKM Ac-2803 (assembly GCF_009807175.1). Classification (NCBI taxonomy): domain Bacteria; kingdom Bacillati; phylum Actinomycetota; class Actinomycetes; order Micrococcales; family Microbacteriaceae; genus Rathayibacter; species Rathayibacter sp. VKM Ac-2803. The sequence goes on from NZ_WUCD01000001.1 coordinate 3,332,532, forward strand.
AGGAGGAGGTTCATCCGCTCCGATCCCGCGGGCAGCGAGATGAGACTCCGGACCCCCGGGATCAGCCGGCCGAACAGCACCGCCCAGGTGCCGTGACGGCGGAACCAGCCGACGGCCTTCTCGAAGTCCTCGCGGTCGACGAGAGGCAGCTTGGAGAGGAGGCGGATCGAGCGCTCCGTGCCGATGCGGTAGCCGAGCCAGTACAGGATCAGCCCGCCGAGGTAGGCGCCGAGGGTCGCCGTGACGACGACGAGGATCAGGTTCATCCGCCCCTGCTGCGCGAGGAACCCCGCGAGCGGCAGCACCAGCTCGCTCGGGATGGGCGGGAACACCGTCTCGATCAGGGTCAGCAGACCGACTCCGACCTCGCCGAGAGCGGCGATCACCCGCGCGGCGACGCCGACGAGCCCGGAGAGCTCGTCGATGCTGTCGGAGGAGGAAGCGGTGGCCAGGGACGCCGGGGCGAGGGCGAGGGTCGCGATCGTCATGACTGAGAAGCTACTCAGTCCTCCGCGGCGGCGCCTGGGAAAGCGGCCGCCGGGTCAGGGCGCACCGGTGAGGACGACCGTGCCGGAGCCCTGCACCCGCACCTCGACGGCGGCGATCTCGGCCAGCGAGAGGCCGGTGGCGAGGGTCGGGTGCACGGTGCTGCCCGGCGTGCTCGTCCACGAACCGACGGGCGCGGTCTCTCCGGAGGTGTCGGTCACGTACATGACGTAGCCGACGCCGCCCGCGTACGCACCGGTCTCGCCGTCGGCGGCGCCCCAGGTGCAGTCCATGTCGATCCGCGTGCCCCACTCCTCCGAGACGAACTCGACGGTCGCCTCGACGGGCACGCCGGGGGCGCCCGCCAGCGCGACGGTGGCGCTCGCTGTCTCGACGCTCTGGAGCGCCGGGGCCACCATCATCGGCAGGGCCACTGCGGCCGCGGCCGAGACTCCGGCCGCCGCGAGGACCAGGCCGGCGATCTTGAGCCGCGTGCGCCGGCGGGCGGACGCGGTCGCCGCGGCCAGGCTCGACAGGAGGGCGGGCGGCGACGCCTCGACCGCGCGCTCCTCGGGGGTCTCGAGGAGGCCCAGCGCCTCGTCGTGCGACAGGTGCGAGAGGATCCCGGGCAGGGGCACGAACTCGGCGAGCGCGTCGCGGCAGCCGCCGCAGGCTCGCAGGTGCAGCTCGTACGCCCGGCGGTCGGCCGCCGACAGTGCGCCGAGCAGGTAGGCGGCGTCCCAGTCGTCGAAGTCGTCCTTCACAGCTCGGTCACCCCCCGCTCCTGCAGCGCCAGCTTGAGGGCCCGCATCCCGTAGTGCATCCGCGACTTGACGGTGCCGGGGGCGATGTCGAGCAGCTCGGCGATCTCGCTCACGCTGCGCCCGCCGTAGTAGGCGTGCACGATGACCGCGCGGTGGTCGTGGCTGACCTCGCTCAGCGCCTCCGAGAGCAGCCAGGCGTCGAGCACCTGGTCGGTGCGGTCGCCGTGCGCGCGCTCGGGGACCTCGTCGGTCCCGAACTCGCGGGCGTGACGGGCGCTGCGGCGGTCGTCGATGACGAGGTTGCGGGCCACGGTGTAGAGCCAGGAGCGGGCGGCCGCCTCGCCCTGCGCGAGGATCTCGGGGTGCTTCCACGCGCGCAGCAGCGCCTCCTGCACCACGTCCTCCGCCAGATGGCGGTCGCCCGTGAGCCGGAGGACGAACCTCCACAGCGCCGCCGAGTGCTCGTCGTGCAGCGCACGCAGCATCTCGGCCTGATCCTCGGACATCTCCACCTCTTTCCCTGGTCAACGTAGCGGGGCGGTGTTCGGTTCACTCGGCGCGCGCGGCCGGCCGGTTCGCGCCGACGCCCGCACTCTGGTACTCCGGGTACGGTGACCTTCCCCGATGCCGCCGACGCCGCCCGCGTGCGCACCTTCCTGCGTGACCACCGCGGGCACATCCTCGACGACATCCGCCACCTGGTCATGATCGAGAGTCCCAGCGACTCGCTCGACGCGCTCGAGGAGCTGCACGCCTACCTCGTGCACTGGGTCGGCGAGCGCCTCGGGCACGCGGCCGAGATCGAGCACCTGCGCGAGCAGGACGCCCCCCGCGCCACGAGCTGGACCTTCCCCGGCTCGGCCCCCGGTCGCGGCGCGCGCGGCTCGCGGGCCTTCCTCGCGCTCCTCGGCCACTACGACACCGTCTGGCCGCTCGGCACGACCCGCTCGTGGCCGTTCGCCGTCGACGGCGACCGGCTGAGCGGCCCCGGCACCTACGACATGAAGGTCGGCCTCGTGCAGATGGTCTGGCTGGTCGCGGCGCTGCGGCACGCCCGGCTCGCCCACCCCGCGGTGCGCCTGATCGTGAACGGCGACGAGGAGGTGGGCAGCCTCTCCTCCCGCGGGTTCCTCGAGCGCCAGAGCAGGGGCGCGGAGGCGGCGCTCGTCTTCGAGGGCGCGATCGGCGACGCGGTGAAGACGGCGCGCAAGGGGATCGGCAACTTCGTGGTGGACATCGTCGGGGTCGAGGCGCACGCGGGTGTGGAGCCCGAGAAGGGCGCGAGCGCGATCCACGAGCTCGGCGCCCTCATCCCGCGGGTGCTCGCCATCGCGCGACCCGACGCCGGCACGACCGTCAACATCGGGCTGGTGGGCGGCGGCCAGCGCGTCAACGTGACCACCGGGCGGGTGCGGCTCGAGCTGGAGGCGCGCATCCGCGGCGCCGCGGAGGCCGCCCGGGTGGAGGCCGAGATGAACGCGCTCGCGGCGTCGGATCCGCGCATCCGGATCGAGGTCCGCGGCTCGTGGCAGCGACCGGTCTTCGAGCGGACGGCCGCCGTCGCCGCGCTGTTCCGCCGGGCCGAGCGGATCGCGCGCACCATCGACGTGCCGCTGACCGAGACCGCGGTCGGCGGCGCCAGCGACGGCAACCTGATCGCGGCGCTCGGCGTCCCGGTGCTCGACGGGCTCGGCGCACCGGGCGAGGGCGCGCACGCCCGCAGCGAATCCGTCAGCATCGACGGGATCCTGGAGCGGATCACGCTGTCCTCGCTCCTGGTCGCGAGCTTCGCGGCCGAGGCCGACTGACGTGATCGACGAGACGATGAGGAGCACTGGATGACCCTGTTCGAATCCCGCCCGGTGGGCGTCGTGATCGACGCACCCGCCGACGAGGTCTACTCCTTCGTGGTCGACCCGGCGAACCTGCCGCTGTGGGCCGCGGGGCTCGCCTCCTCCGCCGTCGAGGAGGTGGACGGCCGCTGGTTCGCCGACTCGCCGATGGGGCGCGTCGAGGTGCGCTTCGCCCCGCGCAATCAGTTCGGCGTGGCCGACCACGTGGTGACGCTGCCCGACGGCACCTCGGTCGACAATCCGCTCCGGATCCTCGTCAACGGAGACGGGGCCGAGGTCGCCTTCACGGTGCGCCGCCGGCCGGGGATGAGTCTCGACGACTGGGACGACGACTGCGCCCGCGTGGCCGACGACCTCGAGACGCTCCGCGGGCTCCTGGAGCGCGAGATCCCCTCCGCACCGGAGTAGCAGCCCCCGATCGCGGGCGGCGGCCGATCGGGCGCCGATGCGGGGCTAGATTCGTCTCACCGTCGGCGCTCCGGCGGCCACTCCGCGCGAGAACGAGGGACGCGATGACCTCTCCCCAGCCGACCACCCGCCCCGCCGGCGGCATCGAGCTCAACGGCCTCGACACCATCCAGGAGTCGGAGCGGCACGGCCGGCCCCGCGACCTGTTCTGGCCGTGGTTCGCGGCGAACGTCTCGGTCCTCGGGCTGAGCTACGGCTCGTTCCTGCTGGGCTTCGGGCTGTCGTTCTGGCAGGCGACCGCGGTCGGCGTGATCGGCATCGTCGTCTCGTTCCTCTTCTGCGGCTTCGTCGCGGTGGCGGGCAAGCGCGGATCGGCGCCGACGATGGTGCTCAGCCGGGCGGCGTTCGGCGTCGACGGCAACCGCCTGATCGCCGTGGTCTCGTGGCTGCTCACGGTGGGCTGGGAGACGGTGCTCGCCTCCCTCGCGGTGCTCGCGACGGCCACGGTGTTCGAGGAGTTCGGCTGGGACGGCGGCGTGCTGACCAAGGTCGTCGCGCTGATCGTCGTCGCCGCGCTGATCGTGATCGCGGGGATCGCCGGGTTCCGGCTGATCATGCGCCTCCAGCTGGCCATCACCATCGCCACCGCGGTGCTCACCGTGGTCTACGTCGTGCTGGTGCTCGACCGCATCGACCTCGGCGCCGTGGCGAGCCTGCCCGCCGGGTCGACGGCGGCCGTGATCGGCGGGCTCGTGTTCATGATGACCGGCTTCGGACTCGGCTGGGTCAACGCCGCGGCCGACTACTCCCGCTACCTCCCCCGCACGGCGGGCACCGCCGGGGTCATCGGCTGGACCACGATCGGAGGCGCCGTCGCACCGGTCGTGCTCGTGATCGTGGGCCTCCTGCTCGCGGCCTCGTCGACCGAGCTCTCCGACGCCATCGCCGCCGACCCGATCGGGGCGCTCGCGAGCATCCTGCCGACCTGGTTCCTGCTCCCCTTCATCGTCGTGGCGCTCCTGGGCCTGATCGGCGGAGCGGTGATGGACATCTACTCCTCGGGTCTCGCGCTGCTGAGCACGGGGCTCAAGGTCTCCCGTCCGGTCGCCGCCGGCATCGACGGCGTGCTGATGGTCCTCGGCGCGATCTACGTGGTGTTCATCGCGGGCGACTTCCTCGGCCCCTTCCAGGGCTTCCTGATCACGCTCGGCGTGCCGATCGCGGGCTGGCTCGGCGTGTTCCTGGCCGACCTGATCCTCCGCCGTCGCGACTACGACCAGGAGGCGCTCTACGACTCCCGCGGCCGCTACGGCAGCGTCTCGATCGCGCCGGTGCTGCTCGTCGTCATCGGCGCCGTCGTGGGCTGGGGGCTCGTCGTCAACTACTCCCCCGGCTTCGAGTGGGAGGGCTACCTCCTCGGCCCGATCGGCGGCCGAGACGGTGCCTGGGCGGGGGCGAACCTCGGTGTGCTCGTGGCGCTCGTGATCGGCTTCGTCGGCACGCTCGCTCTCTCGCGCTCGGCCGTGCGCCGCCAGGAGTCGCGCGCATGACGCTGCTGGTCGCGATCGACCTGCAGCACGTGTTCGCCGACCCGGAGTCGCCGTGGGCGTCGGGCGAGTTCGCCCGGGCCGCCGACGGCACGCGGCGCCTGCTCCCGGTCTTCGGCGAGCGCGTCGTGACGACCCGCTTCGTGGCACCGGCCGAGCCGGCCGGGGCGTGGATCCCCTACTACCGCGACTGGCCCTTCGCCCTCGTCCCCGGGAGCGACCGCCTCTACGAGCTGGTCCCCGGATTCGAGGGGCACCGGACCCTGACCGCGACGACGTTCGGCAAGTGGGGCCCCGAGCTCGAGGCACTGCTCGACGGCGGACCGCGCGAGCTGGTGCTCACCGGCGTCTCGACCGACTGCTGCGTGCTGTCGACGGCGCTCGCCGCGGCGGACGCGGGGGTGCACGTGCGGGTGGTCGCGGACGCCTGCGCGGGCGCCTCCGAGACCGATCACCGGCGCGCGCTCGACGCGATGGCGCTGTACGCGCCGCTGATCACGCTGACGACGGTCGACGAGGTGCTGGCGGGCGTGCAGGACCGAGGGTGAGGACGGCCGACGCGCTTCGGATCGCCGGAGTCGCGCGTCCCGCCCTCGGTTGCGCCCGACCGCTCGCCCTGAGAACGAGCGACGCGGCATGATGGCGGGATGTCCTCCGAGAACGACCGCGACAGCGCGGCGCCCCGAGTCCTGGTCGTCGGCGAAGCGCTGATCGACGTCGTCGAGCGCGACGGCGCGAGCAGCGAGCACGTCGGCGGCTCTCCCGCCAACGTCGCGCTCACGCTCGCCCGGCTCGGACGCACGGCGACCCTCGTCACCGACATCGCCGACGACGCGCGCGGCCGCCGCATCGCCGAGCACCTCGGCGCATCGGGTGTCGAGGTGCTGCGCGGTGACTCCGAGCGCACGTCGACGGCGCGCGCGGTGCTCCAGAGCGACGGCTCCGCCGAGTACGTCTTCGACCTGTCGTGGAACCCGCCCGCCGCGGACCCGGCCGGAGCCGCCCACGTGCACACCGGCTCCATCGCGATCTACCTCGAGCCCGGCGGCTCCGCGGTGCTGGAGCTGCTCGAGGCGCTGCCCGCCGGTGTCACCGCGAGCGTCGACGCGAACATCCGCCCCGCGCTCGTCGGCGAGCACAACGACGCCCTCGCGCGCTTCGAGCGCGTGGCCGCCGCCTGCGAGATCGTGAAGCTGAGCGACGAGGACGCCGAGTGGCTCTACCCGACGATGCAGCTCGACGAGGTGCTCACGCGGCTGCTCTCGCTCGGAGCGCAGCTCGCCGTGGTGACGCGCGGCGGTGACGGGCTGCTGCTCGCCTCCGCTGTCGCACGGGCGACGGTGCCGGCGGCGCGGATCGTCGTGGCCGACACGATCGGAGCGGGTGACTCGGCGATGGGCGCGATCCTCGACGAGGCCTTCCGGCAGGGGCTGGGAGCGCCGAACGGGATGCTGCTCGACGAGCCGGCGCTGCGGGCGATCGGGCACTGGGCGGCCCGTGTGGCGGGGATCACGACGTCGCGCTCGGGCGCGAACCCGCCGACGCGCGCGGAGCTCTGAGGCGGGGGCTCCGCCGGCCCGTCCCCTTGCCGTTGCAGACCCGCCCCCGCGGGCAGATACTGGGCGCGTTCCCGACAGGAAGGCACCTCATGTCCACGAGTCTCAGCCCCTACATCGGCTTCCGCGACAACGCTCGCGAAGCGATGGAGTTCTATCGGTCGGTCTTCGGAGGCGAGCTCCAGTCGAGCACCTTCGCCGACTTCCACGCGAGCGACGATCCGGCCGAGCAGGACCTGATCATGCACTCGCAGCTGACCACGCCGAGCGGCCTCATCCTGATGGGATCGGACACCCCCTCGTCGATGGAGTACGTCGAGGGCGCCCGCATCACGATCGCGATCTTCGGCGAGGACGCCGAGGAGGCGGGCGGGTACTTCGACGCCCTCGCCGACGGCGGCTCCGTCACGATGCCGCTCTCCGACTCCCCGTGGGGGGATCGCTTCGGGATGCTCGTCGACCGATACGGCGTCGGATGGATGGTCAACATCTCCGGCCCGTCCGCCTGACCCGTCCCGATCGGCGCCCGAGCAGGCGCAGAATGGAGGGACCGCGCTGCTTCCGGGCGCGGTCCCTCCCCTCTGACGAAGGCTGCAGATGACGATCACGCTCGGGTACAAGGCATCAGCGGAGCAGTTCGGGGCACGTGAGCTCGTCGAGCTCGCGGTCGCCGCCGAGCGCCACGGCTTCGAGAGCGCCGTCGTCTCCGACCACTTCCAGCCCTGGCGGCACACCGGCGGGCACGCGCCGTTCTCGCTCGCCTGGCTCGCCGCGGCCGGCGAGCGGACCTCGACCATCCGCCTCGGCACCTCCGTGATGACGCCGCACTACCGCTACAACCCGGCCGTGATCGCGCAGGCGTTCGGCACCCTCGGCGTGCTCTACCCCGACCGCATCATGCTCGGCGTCGGTACGGGCGAGGCGCTCAACGAGGTCGCGACCGGCTACCAGGGCGCCGGCGAGCAGACCTGGCCCGACTTCAAGGAGCGCTTCGCGCGCCTCCGCGAGGCCGTGCGCCTGATGCGCGCCCTCTGGGCCGGCGACCGCGTCACCTTCGACGGCGAGTACTACTCGACCCACGAGGCGTCGATCTACGACAAGCCCGCCGACGGCGTCCCGGTCTACATCGCCGCGGGCGGCCCCGTCGTCGCGAAGTACGCCGGGCGTGCGGGCGACGGCTTCATCTGCACCTCGGGCAAGGGCATGGAGCTCTACACCGAGAAGCTGCTCCCCGCCGTGGAGGAGGGGCTGGCCGCGGGTGGTCGCGGCTCCGCGGCGATCGACCGGATGATCGAGATCAAGCTCTCGTACGACACCGACCCCGCGCTCGCCCTCGAGAACACGCGCTTCTGGGCGCCGCTGTCGCTCACTCCCGAGCAGAAGCACTCGCTGACCGACCCGGTCGACATGGAGCGGGCCGCCGACGAGCTGCCGATCGAGCAGGTCGCCAAGCGCTGGATCGTCGGCTCCGACCCCGACGAGACGGTCGCGCAGATCAAGCCGTACGTCGACGCGGGCTTCACGCACCTGGTGTTCCACGCGCCGGGAGACGACCAGCAGCGCTTCTTCGACGCGTTCGAGCGCGACCTGGCCCCGCGGCTGCGCGCGCTCTGACCCGCCCGACCTCCTCGCCCGCCGACTCCGCGTCGGCCGACCCTCTTCGGAAGAGCCGCACCCGCATGACCGCTCCCGCCGTCCTCGCCCGCCTCGACGAGGGCGAGCCGATCACGCGCGCCACCGCCGAGATCCTCATCGGCGCGCGCGGCGCCGATCTCGACGCGCTCCTCGAGGTCGCGGGTCGCCTCCGTGACGAGGGCCTCGCCCGCCGCGGCCGACCGGGAGTGGTCACGTACTCGCGCAAGGTCTTCGTCCCGCTGACCAAGCTCTGCCGCGACCGCTGCCACTACTGCGTCTTCGTCGAGACCCCCGGTGGCCTCGCGGCCAAGCGCGAGTCGACGTTCATGGAGCCGGAGGAGATCCTCGAGGTCGCCCGCGCGGGAGCGGCCCTCGGCTGCAAGGAGGCGCTGTTCACCCTCGGCGACCGCCCGGAGGACCGCTGGCCGATCGCCCGCGCCTGGCTCGCCGAGCACGGCTACTCGTCCACTCTCGAGTACGTGCGCGCCATGGCCGTGCTGGTGATGACCGAGACGGGGATGGTCACGCACCTGAACCCCGGCGTGATGTCGTGGGCCGAGCTGCAGCGCCTCCGCCCGGTCGCGCCCTCGATGGGCATGATGCTCGAGACGACCGCCGAGCGGCTGTGGTCGGAGAAGGGCGGCGTGCACTACGGATCGCCCGACAAGGATCCCGCCCTCCGCCTCCGGGTGCTCGAGGACGCCGGCCGCAGCCGCATCCCCTTCACCACCGGGGTGCTACTGGGCATCGGCGAGAACGACGCCGAGCGCGCGGACGCACTGTTCGCGATCCGCGAGTCGCACGAGCGCTGGGGCCACGTGCAGGAGTGCATCGTGCAGAACTTCCGCGCGAAGCCGCGCACGGCGATGCAGAACGAGGTCGACCTCGAGCTGCAGGAGTACGTCGCCAACGTCGCGGTCGCCCGCCTGGTGCTCGGTGCCGACGTGACCATCCAGGCGCCGCCGAACCTGACCGACGAGCAGGAGCTGGGGCTCCTCCTCCGCGCCGGGATCGACGACTGGGGCGGAGTCAGCCCGCTGACCGCCGACCACGTGAACCCCGAGCGCCCGTGGCCGAACATCGACGACCTCGCCCGTCTGACCGCGGTCGCCGGCTACACGCTGCACGAGCGCCTCACCGCGCACCCGCAGTACCTCCGCGAGGCGCAGACCTGGATCGATCCGCGCGTCGAGCCCTACGTGCTCGCGCTCGCCGATCGTGAGTCGTGGCTCGCCGACGAGTCGGCCGCGGTGCTGCCGCGGATCTATCACGAGACGCTCGACGCTCCCGCACGCCCGACGGCTCCGACGCTCGCGGCGGTCCTCGCGCGCGCCGCCGCCGACCCGGCCGGGCTCGACGACTCCGACTACCTGGCGCTGCTGGCCGCCGACGGCGATGATCTGGAGGCGCTCACGGCGCTCGCGGACGACGTGCGCCGCGAGGCGGTCGGGGAGGCGATCAGCGTGGTCGCCAACCGGAACGTCGACACCTCGCTCTGGGGCTCGGCTCTGAGCATCGAGCGGCTGGAGGCCCTCGCCGACGAGGCCGTCTCGCTCGGTGCGACCGAGCTCTGCCTCCAGGGCGCACTGCCGCCCGAGAACTCGGGCGACGACCTGCTCGTGATCGCCCGCACGCTGAAGGCGCGGCAGCCCTCGCTCCACCTGCACGCGTTCCGCCCCGCCGAGATCCTCGACGCCGCCGCGCGGACCGGTCGCAGCCTGCCCGCGATGCTCGAGGCCCTGCGCGAGGCCGGCGTCGACTCCGTCCCCGGCACGGCCGCGCGGATCCTCGACGACGACGTGCGCCGGATCCTCAGCGAGGGCGCCGACCCGAGCGTCGCCGCCTGGCGCGAGTCCGTCACCACCGCCCACCGCGCCGGCCTGCGCTCGACCGCGACGATGGTCTACGGCCACGTCGAGACTCCCGAGCAGCAGGTCGCGCACCTGCGCACCCTCGCCGCGATCCAGGACGAGACGGGCGGCTTCACCGAGTTCATCGCGATGCCGTTCGTGCCGGCCGAGGCGCCGGCCGCGGTCGTCGCCCTCACCCGCGGCGGGCCGACCCTGCGCGAGACGCGGGCGGTGCACGCGGTGGCGCGACTCCTCCTGCACGGCCGCATCGCGCACGTGCAGACCGCCTGGACCAAGCTCGGGCAGCACGCGTCGCAGGTGCTGCTGCGCGGCGGGGCCGACGACCTCGGCGGGCTCCTGCTCGACGGGTCGACCCCCGAGCTGGGCGCCGAGGCGCACCGCTCCCTCGACACGGCCACCGTCGCCCGCCTCGCCCGCGAGATCGGCCGGCCGTGGCGTCAGCGGACCACCGACTACGGGACCGTCCCGGCCGAGCGCGCCCTGCGACCGGTCACGGCGACGCGTCCGCTGCTCCCCGTGCGCGAGTCCCGGATCCGCCGGGTGTCATGACGCGACGCGCCGAGTTCCTCGAGCGCCAGGCCGCGATCGTCGGCGACGAGTCGATCGAGGTCGGCGGGCGCCCCGTGCGTCTGCTGACCGCCGGGGAGCCCTCCGGCGAGGTCGTGCTGCTGATCACCGGGCCCGGTCGGGGCGTGCTGGCCGACTCCGCGCTGCTGCTGCCGATGCTCGCGCGGCGGCGGAGGGTCGCCGCGCTCGATCTCGCCGGCCTCCGCGACCCGATGGCCGAGGCCGCAGAGGCGGTCGGCGCCGCGCTCGATCGTCTCGGCGCCGATGACGCGATCGTCGTCGGCCACTCCCTCGGCGCCGCGGTCGCGATCACGGCGGCCGACGCCCAGGCGCGCATCCGCGCCCTGGTGCTCGTCGCCGGCTGGCTGCGGCCGACCGAGCGCCTGGCGACCCTCGCCCGGCTCTGGCAGGCGCTGCCCGCGGAGCCCCGCGCCGACCTCGCGCGCCTCGTCGGCGTCCGCTCGCTCCCCGAGCTCGGCCCGGGCCGCCCGGCGCCGCTGGCCGTCGACTCCGACCTGCTCGGCGCGGCGGCCCGTGCCGACGCGAGCGCCGCCGCCGGGCGCCTGCGCCTCCCCGTGCTCGTGGTCGGCTGCAGTGCCGACTCCGTCGTCGGCATCGAGGGCGCGGAGGCGCTGCTCGGCGCGATCGACGACGCCCGCTACGCCGTGGTCGACTCGGGCCACGCGGTGCTCGCCGAGCGCCCCGCCGAGCTGCTCGCCCTGCTCGAGCACTTCCTCGCCGACCCGCACGGCGACCCCGCCGGCTCGGTACTCCCCCGGATGACGGTCTGATGGACGTCGACGTCCTGATCGTCGGCGCCGGCTTCGCGGGGATCGGTGCGGCGACCCGCCTCGCGCGCCGGGGCGGCGCCTCCTTCGCGGTGCTCGAGCGCGCCGAGCGCATCGGCGGGACCTGGCGCGACAACGACTACCCGAACGTCTCGTGCGACATCCCCTCGCACCTCTACTCGTACTCGTTCGCCCCGGAGCCGGACTGGTCGGCGTTCTACGCGCCCGGCGCCGAGATCCAGGCCTACCTCGAGCGCGTCGTCGAGCGGGAGCGGCTCACCCCGCACCTGAGGCTCGGCACCGACGTGCTCGAGATGGCCTTCGACGAGTCGGCGCAGCGCTGGCGCGTGGAGACGTCGCGGGGCCGCTACCGGGCGGCGGTGCTCGTCGTCTGCGCCGGGCGGCTGTCGGAGCCGCGACTGCCTCCGGTCCCCGGTCTCGACGCCTTCTCAGGCCCCGCCTTCCACTCCGCTCGCTGGCGGCACGACGTCGACCTCGACGGAGCACGGGTCGGCATCGTCGGCTCGGGCGCCTCCGCGGTGCAGATCGTGCCGCACCTGGCCGAGCGTGCCGCCTCCGTGGTGCTCTTCCAGCGCTCGGCCCCCTACGTCGTCCCGCGCCGCAACCGCGAATACCCCCTGGAGGAGCGCCGCACGCTCGCCCGCGTGCCCGGCGCGCTCTCGCGGCTCCGCGAAGAGCTGTTCTGGCGGGCCGAGCTCGGCTTCGCCGGCCGCGTCGGCGTGCCCACCGCGATCGACCGGCTGCGGGCGGAGGCGCTCGGCCACCTCGCCGCGCAGGTCGCCGATCCCGGACTCCGCGCCGCGCTCACCCCCGACTACGAGATCGGCTGCAAGCGCGTGCTGCTCTCGGACGACTACTACCCCGCGCTGACGCAGCCGCACGTGCAGGTGGTCCTGAGCCCTCTCCGCCGCGTCGAGGGCTCGTCGGCGATCGGCGACGACGGCGTCGCGCACGAGGTCGACGTGCTGGTCTTCGCGACCGGCTTCCACTCGACGCGGCCGCCCTTCGCTCGACGGATCCGCGGCCGCGGCGGCCTGCTCCTCGCCGACCGCTGGGCCGAGGGCATGTCGGCCTACGACTCGACCGCCGTCCACGGCTTCCCGAACCTCTTCGTGATCAACGGGCCGAATGCGAGCCTCGGCCACAACTCCGCGATCCACATGATCGAGACGCAGGTCGACTACGTGCTCGCCGCCCTCGACCACCGCGATGCGGCCGGGATCGACGTGCTCGAGGTGACCGCCGAGGCCGAGGCCGCCTCCGTCGCGCGGGTCGACGCTCTGAGCGCCGACACGGTCTGGACCAACGGCGGCTGCGAGAGCTGGTACGTCGACGCCGAGAGCCGCCGGCTGACGCTGCTGTGGCCCGACTTCGCGTTCGCGTTCCGCGAGGAGCTCGGCCGCTTCGACCCGGCGGCGTACGCGCCGGCCTAGCCGGGTGCCCCTGGTCGCTGCCGGCTCCCGCGCCTCTGGCGGGCCCGATCGATCCGTCACGAACGACCCGTCCGAGTCGGCTGCACGGTGATTCTCCGACGGATCGATCGCGACGTGCGGACGGCACAGCGAGGCGCGATCATGGACCCACCCGATCCCCGCACGACAGGACTCCGCATGCCGTCCGACTTCTCCGCGCCGCCGCCCCCGCCCGCCCTCGACCACGACGTCGCCGCCGCGTTCCTGCGCAAGCGCTACGGGCTGAAGGGCCGCCTGAGCGATCTCGGCAGCAACCAGGACCGCAACATGCTCGTCGAGGCGGGCGAGGAGCACTTCCTCCTGAAGGTCGCGAACCCGGCCACGCCGGCCGGCGTCGTCGCGGCGCAGACGGAGGCGATGGCGCACCTGGCCGAGCGCCTCGACGGCGTCCGGATCCCGCGGGTCCTCGCCGACCGCAAGGGGCGCACGCGCCGTGCGATCGAGCTCGACGGGACGCCCGCGATCGCCCGGGTCCTCGACTTCGTCCCCGGCCGCACGCTCTCCGGCTCGGGCTACCTCTCCCCCGCCGTCGTGCGCGCGATGGGCTCGCTCGCCGCGCGGATCGACATCGCCCTCGCCGACCAGCCGCTGACGGACCTGGAGGACACGGGGCAGTGGGACTTGCGGAACGCCGCGGACGTCGTCGAGGCGCTCCTCCCGCGGGTGCCTCGGCGGGTGGCGCGGGTGATCCGCGAGGCGGTGGCGGGCGCTCGCGCGGTCGTCGATCCGCTCGCCGACGCGCTGCCGGTGCAGCTGATCCACGGCGATCTGACCGACGACAACGTGGTGGTCGGGGCGGGTCCCCTCCCCGACGGAGTGATCGACTTCGGTGATCTCGGCGCGGGCTGGGCGGTCGGCGAGCTCGCGGTCACGCTGTCGTCGCTGCTGCACCACGCCGACGCGTCGGCGCCCACGGTGCTCCGCGCGGCGGCCGCCTACGACGCCGAGCGAGAGCTCTCGGGCGCCGAGGTCGACGCGCTCTGGCCGCTCGTGATCCTCCGTGCCGCGGTGCTCGTCGTCAGTGCGCACGACGTCCTCGCGCAGGATCCGGGCAACGACTACGCCCGCGAGAACCTCGAGCACGAGAACCTGATCCTCGAGCGCGCGACCGCCGCGCCGCTGCCGGTGCTGCAGGCCCTCGTCCGCCGGGCTCTCGGCCGCGAGGCTCCGGCGCCGCTCCTCGCCGGCTCCGCTCGCATGCTCGACGTCGATCCGACCGTCGTCGACCTCTCCCCCGAGAGCGCCGCTCTCGACGACGGGCGCTGGCTCGACGACGACGGCGAGCGCGCGCTCGCCCGCGCGGTGCCCGGAGCCGCCCTCCTCCGGTACGGCGAGCGCCGCCTGACCCGCGCCCGCCCGCACGCGGCGCACGAGCCCGCGACCACGGCGCTGGGCGTCGAGCTGCACCTCGCGGAGCCGTCGACGCTCGTCGCCCCGGTCGACGGCGAGCTCGTGGCGGGCGGTCCCGGCACGCTCACCCTGCTCACCGCCGACGTCCGGCTGGTGCTCGAGGGAGTCGACGCGACGGCCGTCGGCACCGTCGCGGCCGGAGAGACGATCGGCACCGCCTCCGGGATCCTCCGCGCTCAGGCCCTGCCCCGCTCGCTCGACGATGCACCGTGGTTCGCCGAACCCGCGTGGGCCGACGCGTGGCTCGACGCCCTGATCGACCCCACGCCTCTCCTCCTGGGCCGCGCCGTCCCCGCCCCGCAGCCCGACCGCACCGTCCTCGAGCGCCGCGTCGCGCACCTCGCCGACGTGCAGGAGCACTACTTCGACTCACCGCCCACGATGCTCCGCGGCTGGCGCGAGCACCTGGTCGACGACTCCGGTCGCGTGCACCTCGACGTGCTCAACAACGTCTCGTCGATCGGGCACGGGCACCCGCTGCTCGCCGAGCGGGTCGAGCGGCAGTGGCGGCTGCTCAACACCAACTCGCGCTTCTCGTACCCGGCGATCGGCGAGTTCTGCGAGCGGCTCGCGGCGCTGCTGCCCGAGGGGCTCGACTCCGTCCTCCTGGTCAACAGCGGGACGGAGGCGGCCGACCTCGCCCTGCGCCTCGCCCGCGCCTGGTCGGGTCGCGACGACGTCCTCGCGGTCCGGGAGGCGTACCACGGCTGGTCCGGCCTCTCCGACGCCGTCTCCACCTCCGTCGCCGACAACCCCGACGCGCTCGCGACGCGGCCGCCGTGGGTGCACACCCTCGACGCGCCCAACAGCTACCGGGGCGCCCACCGCGGTGCCGACGCGCATCGCTACGCGGCGGAGGCGGTCGAGCGCATCCACGCGCTGGCCGCGGCGGGCACTCCCGCGGGGGCGCTGATCGCCGAGGCCTACTACGGCAACGCGGGCGGCATCCCGCTGCCCGACGGCTACCTGGCGGCGGTGTACCCGGCGGTCCGCGAGCACGGCGGGCTCTGCATCGCCGATGAGGTGCAGGTCGGCTACGGGCGGCTCGGCGAGTGGTTCTGGGGGTTCGAGCAGCAGGGCGTGGTCCCCGATGTGGTGGCCGTCGCCAAGGCGATGGGGAACGGGCATCCGCTCGGCGCCGTGATCACCACCCGCGAGATCGCCGAGCACTACCGCTCGCAGGGCTACTTCTTCTCCTCCGCGGGAGGCAGCCCGGTCAGCTCAGTGGTCGGCCTCACCGTGCTCGACGTCATCGAGGGCGAGCAGCTGCAGCAGAACGCTCTCGTCGCGGGCGCGCACCTGCGCGCGCGGCTCGAGGAGCTCGCCGGCCGGCACCCGCTGATCGGCGCGGTGCACGGCCACGGCCTCTACCTCGGCCTCGAGCTGGTGCGCGACCGCGAGACGCTCGAGCCGGCGACGGAGGAGACGCGCGCGATCTGCGAGCGCCTCCGCGAGCGCGGCGTGATCGTGCAGCCCACCTCCGACCGGCAGTGCGTGCTCAAGATCAAGCCGCCGCTGTGCTTCTCGCGCGAGAGCGCCGACTTCTTCGCCGACCAGCTCGACGAGGTGCTGACGACGGGGTGGTGAGGGAACCCCGGAGCGTCGAGGCCGCCCGGGAGCGCGGGCTCCCTCGACGGTCCGGGGTCCCCTCGGTGCCGGCGCCACCAGCGGTCGCCGGGGCATCGGCCGGCCGGGGATAATCGAAGGCATGCGAGAAGACGACGATGTCGATCTGGTGATCGACGCGTGGGCCGACGCCCTGCCCGATCTCGACTTCGCGCCGCTCGACGTCGTCTCGCGGCTGCGGCGCCTCAGCCCGCGCGTGCAGGAGATCCGCCGCCAGTCCTTCGCGGCCAGCGACCTCGCGCCGTGGGAGTTCGAGCTGCTCTCGATCCTGCGGCAGGCCGGCGCGAGCGGGATGACCCCGTCGGTCCTCTCCCTCCGCCTCGGCATCTCGAGCGGCAATCTCGCGAGCCGGGTCGACCGGCTGGGCGCCCGCGGCCTCGTGGTGCGCGAGCAGAACGCGGCCGACTCGCGGAGCAAGATCGTCTCGCTCACCCCGCGCGGCTCCAAGCGCGTCGACGAGGCGATGCGCCACCTCGTCGCCGCCGAGGGCGAGGTGCTCGCGAACCTCGATGCACGGCAGATGTCGGTGCTCATCGAGTGCCTGCGCACCATCAGCGACACGCTCGATCACCTCGACTGACGCGCGGGCCTCCACTCGTACGCCCGCGTACCTGGGAGGTCAACCCCGTTCGCCCGCCCGGTCCCGCGACATAGCGTGAGCGAGCACGGTCGAGGCGGAAGCCCCCCGTGCACTATGCACGCGAAAGAGCGCCACATGCCACAGATCCCCATCATCCAGCCCGCACGGTGGAGCCGGAACGGGGTCAGGATCGTCGTCGTCCCCGGAGCAGAGCTGCCCCGGTTCCGACTCGAGATCGACCCCTGCCTCGCCGTCGACCCGCGCCTCGTCCCGGGCGACCTGTTCAGCACCGTCGAGGACGCCGAGCGCGCTGCCGAGGCGGCCGCCTCCCGACTGGTGCGGCGCCTCCCCGTCAGCTCCTGACCAGCGCGTCGAGCGGCCCGGTCGGGAGCGCGATCCAGCCCTCGGCCTCGGCCGCCTCCCGCAGATGCCCGGGGACGGGCAGCGTGTCGCCCAGCGCGTGCGCTCGGGCGTTGAGCGCAGCGATCACCGCATCGAAGGCGTCGTTCGAGCGCGCCATCAGGGCGAGCGTCCCGGCGGAGGCGTCGAGCCACGGAGCGGCGCGCCGGAGCGCCTCCAGGGCGAGCGCCACCGCCTCCGGGCGCGTCTTGTAGCCGGTCGTGTCGATGCGCCAGTGGCGCAGCGCCGCCGCCGGATAGGCCTCGACGAGCCGCCCACCGCCCGAGCGGTCGACGTCCTCGCCCGCGGCGGCGAACGCCTCGAGCAGCTCGGCGCACCGCATCGCGGTCATCCCGAGCCGGTCGGTCGAGACGCTGAGCGGCCAGCGACCGGTCACCTCCCGCGCGGCCCGATCGGTCTCCCGATAGGCGAGGCGGCGCCGCCAGTCGCGCCCGGCGAGGGTGCGGGGAGCGACCTCGCGGCGGGTGTGGGCCGAGACGAACGCCGCGAACTCCAGCGGCCAGCCGAACGCGCAGTCGATGCCGATCGTCGTCGCCGTGCGCGAGAGTGCCACGATCTCCTCGTCCCCCGCGCCGAGGGAGAGGGAGGCGATGCGCGCGCGTCCGCCCGACCAGTCGACGGCGGCCAGCGCCGTCCGGACCGGCTCGGCAGCGAGGTCGACACCGATCGTCAGCATCGGATCAGGCTAGCCCGCCGCTACGCTCGAGCGATGACGCCATCCCCCGCCACGGGATCACGCGGGGGCATCGCCGCCCTCCGGATCGTCGTCGCCCTGACCGTGCTCACCGCCGTCGCCGCAACGGCCGTCGACACGGCGTCGCGCACTCCGTTGCTCCCGTTCAACTTCTTCGGCTTCTTCACCATCCAGGGCAACATCCTGCTGGCGGTGATCCTGCTGACGACCGCCCTGACCGGCCGGAGCCTCGCCCTCGCCCGCGGTGCGGCCACGAGCTACATCGTCGTCGTCGGCCTCGTCTACAACACGCTGCTCGTGGGCCTCGCCGGCGGAGTCGCACTCCCCTGGGCGAACACGGTCATGCACCTGCTCTTCCCGATCTACGGACTGCTCGACTGGATCCTGTTCGCCGATCGCCCGCCGCTGCCCTGGCGCCGGCTCCGGCTCGTGATCGTGTACCCGATCGTCTGGCTCGCCGTGGTGCTGGTTCGCGGGGCGACGGACGGCTGGGTGCCGTACCCGTTCCTCGATCCCGCGACCGGGTACGGCACCGTCGCGGTGTACGTCGTCGTGATCGCGGTCGTCTTCCTCCTCGCGGGCGCGCTGGTCTGGGCGCTCAGCCGGGTGCGGCTGCTCCGGATCTGACGGGGCCCCGTTCTGAGGCCACTTCTGGGGCCCCGTTCTGGGGTCACACGTGCAGGTCCGCTCGGGAACGGGCTCCCCTAGCGTCGGCAGCGGCGGCCCTCACCGCCGATCCCCGACCGAGAGCGGTTCCCCCATGCGTCTCCCCCTGTCCCCCTCACCGCGCCGCTCCGGGAGTCGCCGCCTGCGCGCCCTCGCGACCGGCGCCGCCATCGCCCTCGCCGCGGCACTGGTCCCCACCGGTGCCGCGTCCGCCGCGACCCCGACCCTCTCGCTGCTGAGCCTCGGCGACTCCATCACCCAGGCGTACGGCACCTGCGGCCGCTTCGCCGACTGCCCGCGCAACAACTGGTCGACCGGCACCAACGCGACCGTGAACTCCTTCGCATCGCGCCTGCGCACCGCGAACCCCGGCACCACGGTCACCACGGCCAACTTCGCGCAGACCGGCAGCCTGGTCGCCGGGGTGCCGGCCCGCATCGACGCCGCCGTCGCCGCAGGAGTCCGCCCCGACGTCGTCACCCTCCTGATCGGAGGCAACGACCTCTGCGCCGCCGACAACCCCGTCGCCGCCGACGGCTACACGATGACCCCCGCCGCCACCTTCGGCACCGGTGCGACCGCCGCGATCACCAAGATCCGCAGCACCTGGCCGAACGCCAAGATCGTGCTCTCGTCGATGCCGAACGTCGCCGCGGAGTGGGCCGTCGTCAAGGGCGGCATCGGATCCGTGGTCTGGGCCTCGGGCAACCTCTGCCGCACGACCCGCGGAGTGAGCGCCACCGGCGGCCGCCTCAGCACCGCCGCGGCCGCCGCCTCGGCCACCGCCGCGAAGACCCGCACCACGCAGTACAACAGCGCGCTGCAGAAGGCCTGCGCCAGCGCCGGCACGCTCTGCGACTACGACGGAGGCGCGCTCACCGCGACTCCCGTCACGAAGGCCCTGATCGGCACCGTCGACTACTTCCACCCCAGCATCGCCGGGCAGGCCAAGATCGCCTCGGTGCAGTGGAGCGCGTCGAACTTCGGTACGACCGGCTGAGCGACGGACCGCCGGCGGGTCGGCGTCCTCGGGTCAAGCGTCCTCTGGTCAGGCGTCCTCTGGTCAGGCGTCCTGAGGACGCTCGCCCTCCCGGCGGCGCCGCTGCTCCTCGGCGAGCCGCGCGTAGTGCGCCTCCTCGCGCTCGAGGTCGGCGAGCTGCTCCTCGGTGCTCTTCGGAGCCGGCCGCATCACGATCGTCGGCGGCGGCGTCTTCGATCGCCGCACCCGCGTCGTCCGCCCGCCGGGCACGAAGGAGGCGCCGTCGCCCTTCTTCCAGTCGTGGCCGAGCACGAACCACAGCGTCACGCCGATCAGCGGGATGAACACGATCAGCAGGATCCAGACGATCTTGGGCAGGTTCCGGACCACGTTGTCCGGCTGACGCACGACATCCACCAGCGCCAGCACCATCAGCACGACGGTCAGCAGCGAGAACAGGAAACCCATGCGTTCGAGGGTACGGCGCTGAGCGACCTCACAGGGCCGACTCGTGCCCCGGACGCGTCGAGCGGTCGACCCGCATCACGACTCCGTCCGAGAAAGCGCCCCGCTCGAGCGCCTTCCTCCTCCGTGCGTCCTCGACCGCTTCCCACCGGACCTCGAGCTGAGCGGCCAGCGCGTGAAGCACCTCGAGCACATCGGCGATCTCCTCCTGAGACGGTCCGGCGACCACCTCGGCGCATTCCTCCTCGAGCTTCGCGAGCAACCACGGGAGGCGCTCCGCGGCCGGGACACGGCGGAAGCCCGCCGTGACTCCGAGCCTGTCGAGGACCTCCGGGATGCGGTCCCGCACGAGCTTCTCGCGAGTCACGAGAGCGCCGCGACGAGATCGACCGGACTCGCCACGCCGTCCGCGGAGGCGGTACCAGCGCTGCGCAGGCCGTCGACGGCCTCGCGGACGTCGCCCCAGGAGGGCCTCTGCCCCGTCCGGTCGACGGAGGGACCCCACTCCGAGCCCTTCCGCGTCGGGGAGTGCAGCACTGCACCCCACCCGAGGCTCCGGGCCCGCTCACCGTTGGAGAGCCTCTCCGGGTTGAGTCCCGGGAGAACGACTGCGGGGAGGGTCGAGGCCAGGCAGGTCGTCGTGATCCCGTGGCCGCCGTGATGCACGACGGCGCGGAGTGAGGGGCCCAGCCCCTCGAGATCCCAGAACGAGGCCACCCGGACACCGATCGGCGGGTCGCCGATCTCCGACACCAGCGCTGGGTCGCCGGTGGCGATGTAGATCGTGCCCGGCCAGTTGCCGAAAGCAGCGACGAAGTCCCCGTCGATCCGCCCCACCGTCCGATAGAAGAGGAGGTCGTCGCCTCCCGACGAGGAGCAGACGCTCGTGAGCGCTCCGGTGTACACGATATCGAGGCCGTCGGTCCGCTCCGGGAGGGGATCCCACTCCGGTGAGCTGGGGACGGCGATACGGCCGAGACCGAACAGCTCGCGCACGTCCTCGCCGACGAGGGGAAGTCCGCGCCGGCGCAGCTCGTCGTTCACGCTGAGAGCCGGAGTCGTCCAGATGTCGGCGAGAGGAGTGTCGGGGAATCGGTAGTCGGGCAGTTGATTGTCCTGACAGAGCGTGACGATCGGGATCCGGAGCTCACTGCAGCTGATGAGCATGGACAGTCGATTGTCGTTGACGACTCGATCGGGACCCACCTCCTCCAGGACGGACCGATCGAACTCGAGCGCACTGGAGAGGAAGGACGGATCGGCCCAGTTCGTCCACGGATCGGACGCATCCGCGGCAGGGGGGTACCTGATCTCCGCATCGAGGCCGGCGTCCGCTGCGAGCCGGGAGTGGAGCAGCACGTCATGCCCGAGGAGAGTGCAGTGCCAGCCCGCATCCCGGAAGGCCCTCCCGATCGCCAGCAGCCTCGTGATGTGGCCGTTGCCGCGGCCCCAGGACACGAGCAGCAGTCTGGACTGCCTCAGCACGACGTCGCGATCGTCAGACCGTCCACGAGTTCGAGGACGATCTCATGGGATCGGGGGGCGGCTTCTGCCGCATCTGAGTTCGAGAGAACGGTCTCCCAGTCCGCGAGTTCGGGAGTCGACCTCGCCTCGGCGATCACCGTCCGGAGATAGTGAGGCGGAAGGGAATGACTCACCGGGTAGAAGACGAGAGGGGCGGAGCCGCCACCCACCACGGCGTATCCATCGGTCTGGGACCCGAGGTCGATGACGTCCGTCCAAGACGAGAGGACGACCGACTGCCCGAGTGCGGCCAGCGTCCGGAGATCGAGCGCACCGGGAATGAGGTGCACGTGCATGTGGTGGCACATCCTCTCGCCGGGTCGGCTGCGGAGGCAGTGCCCCGTCCGACCGTGCTCGAAGAGCACGACGTCTCCGAAGGCGCTCCGGATCCTCGTGCTCAGAGCCTCTACGAGCAGATCGAGTGTCGCGGCCGATTCGACCCCGATGTCAGCAGCCGATGGGTGGTGCTCGGTGGTGTAGACGAGCAGATGTCCGGGGCTCAGCGGAGCCGGATCGGAGCAGACGGCGAGCCCCCGGCTCTCCCACACCTTTCGAGGATTGCTTCGGCAGAAGACGCACTCCGGGTCTGCGAGCACCGACACTGTCACGACATCCTTCCTGCAACGCTGGCACTCAGCTCGCGGATCGCCGCGATCGTCGCGTCCAGCTCGGATCGTGTGGTTCGTGAGCCGAGACCGACCCGGACCGTTCCCCCGGCGCTCGACCCGATCGTCCGGTGAGCAAGAGGGGCGCAGTGCAACCCTGAGCGAACGAGGATGTCGAAGCGTTCCTCGAGGACTGCCGCTGCACTGCTGGGCTTCATCCCGTCGATGGTGAAGGACACGACTCCCACCGTCGGCGAACGCCGTCCGACTTCGACCGGTCGCACTCCTTCCGAATCCCGCAGCTTCTGAGCGAAGTACTCCCGCAGCGCACCGTGGTGGACGGACCGATGTTCGATCTCGGCCTGGTCGAGCTCAGCCAGCGCTGCACCGAGACCGGCGATCCCTACACCGTTCAGGGTCCCCGCTTCCTGCGACCAGGGCAGCCAGCTCGGATGCTCGGGATTCTCGGAACGCCCGCCCGAGCCGCCTCTCACGAGGGGCGGCAACGAGACACCCTCGCCGATGACGGCGCCGCCGACACCCTGCGGGCCGCCTAGGCCCTTATGGCCGGCGAAGACCACGACATCGGCGACGGCAGCATCGATGGGCAGATGGCCGAAGGCCTGGGCCGCATCCAGCGCGAGGAAGACCCCGTACTCCCGACACAGCGCAGAGATCTCGGTCACAGGGAGGACCTCTCCCGACACGTTCGATACCCAGGTCATGAGGACGCCGGCCGTGTCTCCTCGCCGGAGCGCCCGTTCGAAGAGGTCGAGATCGACCGGACCGTCAGATGAGGAGGGAATCACCTCGTGCGTGATCCTCCCGGCCGCTTCCAGCGCAGCCAGGGGACGAGTCACGGAGTTGTGCTCGAACGCCGAGGTGAGGACCCTGCCGCCGATGAGCCCGAGATGGTTCGCGACGGAATTGAGGGACATCGTCGCGTTCAAGGAGAACGTCACTCGGTCCGGCTGACGACAGCCGACGAGGTTCGCGAGAGAGGTGCGGGTCGCCCAGACCTGCTCCTCGGCCCACGACGCGAGGCGATGCCCTGCCCTCCCGGGACTCGTGCCGCTCTCGAGGAAGCGCTCCATCGCCTCAGCGATGCTCGGGCTCTTCGGATAGGACGTGGCCGCCGAGTCGAGGTAGATCATGGTCGACACTCCTTCATGTCCAGGTTCTCCGGTGCGCTTTCCTGCGAGAACCTACGCCGACGAAGGCGGCCGACCGGCGCAGGCGCGAGATGCAGCATCGCCCAGAGGGCGCCGGACGACACGGTGTCGTCCTGGCGCGAATCGCGCCTTCGACTCCTGATCGGTGCGGGGGCTGCGGGCGGTCCGCGCCGTTCTGCGGCCGGCGGGAGCGCCCCGCCGAAGCCGAGCACCTGTGCAGCTGGGTCGGACCGCTGCCGCCGGGCAGCCCAGGCCGGGCGCGAGTGCGGTGGCCGCTAACGTCTACTCCCGAGCCGGCGGGTCCGTGTCTCGCGAGCGGGCGAATCCCCGCGCGGCGATCGATCACGACCCGTCGTCGTGCATCCCTCGGGACTCGCCCAGGGGATCCCCCCCCTCGTTCGAAGGAGAGCAGATGGTCGGCAGCGCAACGCCCCTCGTCCCCGATCGGAGCGGCCGAGATCGATGACGGACGCACGATCGACGGTCACCGACGCGCCTCCGGACGTCTCCGTGATCATCCCGACGTTCGAGCGGGAGGACGAGCTCGAGCAGACCCTCGCCAGCCTCACCGAGCAGACGACATCGATGAGGTTCGAGATCGTCGTCGCGGATGACGGGTCCGCAGGTGACACCGTGGCAGTGGTCCGAGGTTTCGAGTCGAGACTCGACCTCGTCTACACGAGGCAGAAGGACACCGGTTTCCGGCTCAGCGCAGCGAGGAACCTGGGCGCACGCGCCTCTCGCGGACGGACACTGATCTTCCTCGACTGCGGGACGCTCGCGGGACCGTCCCTCGTGGAGTCGCACGGGAGACGAGTCGAGGCCGGGCGACGTGCCACGACCGGCCCCACCTTCGGCTGGGATCTGTCGGGTGCGGACGCCGTTCGCTTCCGGGAGATCGTCAGGGGCTCGGGCTGGCAGGAGCGGCACGAGCAGATGTCCGATCACCCGCTCCACCGCGACTACCGATCGGAGAAGTGGCTCGATGTCTTCGAGCGCCGAGTCCCCCTGGCGCTTCCCTGGAGGTTCTTCTGGGGTCGGAACATCGGAGTGGCCCGCTCCGACTACGACGCAGCCGGTGGGTTCGACGAGCGCTTCGCCAGCTACGGGGTCGAGGACGTCGAGTTCGGGTACCGCCTGCAGCGCCGAGGAGTGGAGCTCGGCTGGTCCGAGGACGCATGGGCGGTGGAGCTGCCGAGCATCTCGGAGGACGCAGCGGCGCAGGCCGAGCAGAACCGCGCGAATCTCGCTCGATGGGCGGATCGCTGCACCGACCTGCAGATCGAGTTCTTCGTGTGCAACCGTCCGCTGCCGCAGCTCGAACAGCCCGAGTGGGAGCGAATCGAGCGCTGGTCGGCATCGGCGACGAACAGTCGCGACGATCTCGACGTCCTCGTCCGCGCCTCACGGACGAGCGACTCGATGCTCTTCGTCGGGTCGATGGTGGGCGCGCCGCACTCCCGATCGGTCGTCACCCTCGGGCCCGGGTTCCCGATCGGGACTCTGAGCTGGGCGGACTGCCTGGAACGATCGACGCAGGAACCGGTCGATGTCAACGCGATCGGGATCCGCGCAGGGTTCGCCGACCGGTCGTTCGACACGGTCTACATCAGCGACGCGATGGCCCCGTTGGCAGCCACGTGGGGCGAGCACCTCCTCCGGACGGCACGCCGATGCGGACGCGGCGTTCAGCTCGGGCGTGCCTTCTCCGCCGCTCTGAGCGAATCGGGTGTCGTCTGAGGAGCCGGTCGAGCGCTGGACGGCGCCTGCCTCGCTCGGTCACCGGCGCGCTCGCGAGCAACGCGGTCTTCGGTGGGATCACCGCTGTCGGTCTGCCCGTCGCTCTCGACGCTGCCGGACTCTCGAAGGCCCAGATCGCCGTGTTCTTCGTGGTCAACGCCGGTCTTGCAGTCGCCTACAACACCGTCCTCGTTCCTCGCATCCGGGTGGCCGGGTATCCGAGACTCGCGCTTCTCGTGACGACGACCGCGGTGCCGGTCGGGGTCCTTTTCGTGCGGTTCAGCTCTGGCAGCGTCGGGATGCTCTACCTCGGAGGGGCGCTGATGCTGTTCGTCAGCACCGTCGTCCCCCAGCTCTTCGGTCGCGTCGCCTCGCAGAACGCCGGCCACGCGCAGGAGTGGATGGTCGCCCGATTGCGGACGGTTCTCATCTCCGGATACATCCTCGGGCTGGTCCTCTACTCGATGCTCGCGCAACTGGGCGTCGATCCGCTCGTGGTGGCGGCAGGTGCGGCAGGACTGACGATCGTCTGCACGGCCGGGCGCTCGTTCGCTCGTCGACTTCCCGTGCCGGATCGCCGTCCCGATGCCGCTGCCGGGGGCGATCCGCCTCCCCGGCGTCTGCTCTTCGTTCTCGCGCTGGCCCTGGTCGCTCTCCTCAAGTCGGTGGACACGCTGCGCGCGATCTACCTGCCGCTGTTCGCGGTCTCCTCCGGTGTTCCTCCCGCGCTGGTGTCACCGGTGTTCCTGGCCTCGGCGGTGCTCGAGCTCGCTGCGCTGCCCGCGCTCACGCGACTCAGCACTGCTCGCGGCAGCGCGTTCACTCTCGGGATCGTCTCACTGGCCGCGATCGTCACCTTCGCGATCCTCGTCGGCGACCAGTCCTACGGGGCACTGGTGCTGTCGCAAGCCGTCTACGCGGTCGTGGGCGCCGGTTTCCAGAGCATCGGAATCCTCCTGCTCGAGAGGACGAGCAACGGCGGTCCGGGCGCGGGGGCCAGCGCCTACACCGCGGTCACGCAGGTCGGGACGGTGCTGGGCGCGCTCCTGCCGCTCGCGGTGTCCGGGTACGATCCGCAGATCTTCCTGATCGCGGTCCTCCTGTCCGCCGCGTCCGTGATGCTCGCGGTGGCCCTTCGGGTGAATGGCGGGCGGCTGTGACCTTGCTCGTCCGGGCAAGCGCAGGAGCGGTTCGTGACACGATCGGACGATGACCGAGACCCCTGCGCGCGGCCTCCGTGAACCTCGCGACATCACGAAGCGCAGACGCCTCACTCCGCGCCGCATCGCGCTGATCGCCGGCGCCGTCCTGCTGCTCGTCGGCCTGGCCCTCGTCGGCCTGGTCGCACTGCAGTACGGGAGCCTCGCCCAGCAGGGCTTCGACTCCGTGTGCTCCGCGAGCGTCGGCGGCGTCCCGCCCGGCGAGGGCACTCTCGTGGGCGGCTCCTGGTCGTGGTGGCCGCTCGGCGTCACCTGCGAGTGGCAGGCGCTCGACGGGTCGACGCTCCTCGAGCGGCCCGACTGGTCGACGACCGCGGTCGCGATCACCGGAGCGGGGATCCTGCTCATCGGCCTGGTCACGCTGCTCTCGGCAGTGCTCCTGCGTCGCGCGAAGCACTGACTCGCGGCGTCGACCCGGCCGCCGTCCGATTCACGGTGTCCCGGAGCGGCCGAGGTGCGATCTGCAGGAGATCAGCGTGCGATCTGCAGGCGATCACTTCGGCAGGACACGATCCGCGCGGCAGAACAGCCCATCCGGCGACGATCACCTGCAGACCGCACGACCCCCCCTCGGCGACTCAGCGGTCGAAGAGGTTCCCGATATCGCCGAGGCCCGGCATCTCGAAGTTCGAGCCGAAGTCCGACACCTGCTCGCCGAGCCCCGACACGTGCTCGCCGGCCCCGGACACGAAGTCGCCCGCCCCGCCGGTGATGTCGCCGAACTCGCCCAGGTCGCCGAAGCTCCCCGTCAGACCCTCCAGGTCGACACCCTGCAGGAGCGGACCGGCGACGCTGCTGAGCACCGCGCCACCCGCGACCGCCGCGAGCAGTCCGCCCGCCGCGCCCAGACCGACGCCCGCCACCGCGCCGACGCCGGCACCCGCGAGGGCCCCGCGCGTCCCCGGCTTCGAGAACATCTTCTTCAGGAACCCCGGGTTCTGGGCCTCGCCGCGCGTCGCGGCCCGCGCCAGATCGTCGGGGTTCGACGAGCGCGGCTGCTCGTTCGCGGGCAGCTCCTCGCGCAGCCGCGCCTCGACCTGCGAGCGCTGCGCCGGCGTCAGCTTCGCGAACGCGTCGCGGTGCACCTGCTCGAGCTGCTCGGGGTCGGCCGTGCGGAGGAGGTAGTCGTACCGCGCGATCGCGGCACGGTCCTCCTGGGTCACGGCGGGCTGCCCCGGTCGCGCGTCCTGCGGTCGGATCGGAGCGCGCGGAGCCGCGGAGGCGGGCGAGTGCGACGGCCGGGCGTCGCCGGTCACCTTGTCGGCCGCGGTGCGCACCATGGCACGCCAGTCCGGGGTGCCGCCGGTGGTGCCGCCCGTGCTGGGCGACCCCTTCGAGTCGAGGGCCTTCGACGCCATGCCGAGGACGCGCTTGAACATGCTCACAGAGAACCTTCCGTCGGGTATCAGCCTCGATCATCCCGACGGAGCCTGAGCAGAACCCGTCCGAAGGCCCTCCGGACGCCGTGAAACACCGCCGGCGCTGCGCCACAGCTCCGCGTACGGCCCGTCGACCGCGAGGAGCTGCACGTGAGTCCCGTCCTGCACGATCCTCCCGTCCGCCATCACGAGCACCCGATCGGCGCGCTCGGCCTGCGCGAGCCGATGGGCGACGACAATGCCGGTGCGCCCTCGCACGATCCGCTCGACGGCGCGGTCGAGCAGATCACCGTCCTCGCTCCCTGCCTCCGCCGTGGCCTCGTCGAGGATCACGACGGGAGTGTCGGCGAGCGCCAGGCGAGCGAGAGCGAGGTACTGCGTCCGGGCGGGCGAGAGCTCCGCGCCGCCCGCCCCGACGACGGTGTCGAGTCCGTCGGGGAGCGACCTGATCCACTTGTCGCCGAGCACGGCCGACAGTCGCGCGTCGGTCGCCTCGGGATCGAAGAGCCGCAGATCGTCGCGGATCGTGCCCGAGAACACGTGCAGCTCCTGGCTGATCATCGCGATGCTCGCGCGCAGCTCGTCGGGGTGCCGGCCGTCGATAGGGCGGTCGTCGAGCAGCACGGTGCCCGAATCCGGAGCCAGCAGGCCCGCGACGACCTTGGCGAGGGTGCTCTTCCCCGCCCCCGACGCTCCGACGATCGCGACTCGCTCTCGGGGCTCGATCGTGAGGGTGATGTCGTCGAGGTCGGGTCGGCCCGGCCGGTAGCGGTGCGAGACGCCGCGCAGCTCGAGGCGCCCCTCCGCGCGCTCCCTCGACCCCACGGCGTCGGCCGGCGTCGGGAGGTCGAGCACTCCGACCAGCCGCGCGAGACTCGCGCCCGCGTCCTGCAGCTCGTCCACCGTGCCGAGCAGGGTGCCGATCGGGTCGAACAGCCCGAGGAAGTAGAGCGCGGCCGCGGTCGCCGCACCGACCGACAGTCCGTCGTGGGCGACGAGCAGGAAGCCGGTGACGAGCACGGCGGACACTCCGACGAGCTCGCCCGCGTTCAGCCGGCCGTAGAAGGCGGCCCGAACGCGAGCAGCGCGCAGCTCCAGTCCGATCACCGCCCGCGAGACGGCATCGAGGTCGTCGAGGCGGAGGCGCTCGGCTCGCAGGGCCCGCACCGTGTCGGCTCCGCGCGTCGTCTCGATCAGGCGCTGCGCGCGCACCCCCTGCGCTGCACGATGCGCTCGATAGACCGGGCCCGATCGGCGGAGGAAGCTCCGGAGCGCCCAGAGCTGGAGCGGCGACGCGACGAGAGCCGCGAGGGCGAGGCGCCCGTCGATCAGGCCCAGCCCCGCCGTCGTGACGACGGTCGTCAGCAGGGCCGTGACGAAGGCCGGGAGGGCGCTCGACACGACGTCGCCGACCGCCCGGACGTCGCCGGAGAGGCGGGAGACGAGGTCTCCGGTCCCCGCCGCCTCGAGACGCCCGGTCGGCTGCGCGAGCGCCGCCTCGAAAGCACCCTCGCGGAGCTCGCCGATCGCCCGCTGCACGATCCCCGCGAGCAGCACCCGCCCGATCCAGGTCACGACCGCGCCGACGAGGAGCGCCGCGACCAGCGCGATCAGCAGCACCGCGATACTCCCTCCGCCACGGTCGACGTCGTCGATCAGCCGCCCTATCAGCCACGGCGGTGCGGCGGAGGCGGCCACTCCGGTCGCGAGGACGACGAGCGTCGCCACGGCCACGGCCGGTCGGGCCGTCACCGCCGAGACCGTCACGCGGAACGTCCGGCTCGCGCTCGCCACCGGGAGCGGGTCGGGCCCCGTCATGCTCCGCGCTCCGTGACCACGATGTCGCAGACTCCCAGCAGCGCGGCACTCGTCGTGATCAGCACGACCGAGCGGTGCTGCGCGCGCAGGCGCGCGATCACCAAGCGCGCGATCCGCGACTCGGTGACCGGGTCGATCGCCGTGGTGGGGTCGTGCAGCACCACCACGGGCTGGTCGGTGCTCAGCGCGCGGGCCAGGAGCACCCGCTGACGCTGCCCGCCCGAGAGCAGGCCCCCTCGATCGCCGACGGTCTCCTCCACTCCGCGCGGCAGGCGGGTCACGACCTCGTCCAGCCCGGAGGCGGCGATCACCGCGTCGTCGAGCGCGCCCTCGGGACGCACGTTCTCGCGCAGGGAGCCGCTGAACAGCACGGCGTCGTGCGGTGGGGCGAACACGAGGCGCCTCAGATCGGCGGCTCCGAGCTCCGACGCGTCCCTCCCGTCCACGACGAGCTCTCCCGCCCGCGGAGCACGCCGTGCGCCGAGCAGATCGGCGAGCGCCAGCGCCGTGGCCTCGTCGGCGCGGACCCCCAGCACCGCTCCCGGCGCGACCTCCACTCGGCGAGGGCCCACCGTGAACTCGACCGCGCAGGTCTCGGTCGGCCCCGACTCCGCGCCTCCGTGCAGCGGCGGCGTCTGCTCGAGCAGCTCGCCGATCCGCCTGGCCGAGCCGTGCTTCGCCGCGACGGCGCCGGGCAGGTAGCCGATGGTCTGCAGCGGGCGGCGGACGGCCTGCGCCAGGCCGACACCGATGACGAACTCCCCGACTCCGATCGACCCCGCGGCGAGGAGCGCGCCCGCGAGCGCCACGACGCTCGCGAACGCGATCCCCGTGGCGAGCGTGCCGACCAGCGAGAGCGCCGCCTCGGCCCGGTCGGCCCGGTACATCGCGCGCGCGGCCTCAGCGCTCTCGGCGCGGTAGCGCGCACCCGCGGCGCGGGTCGCACCGAGAGCCTGGAGCGCCCGGAGCCCGAGCGCGAAGTCGGTCCCCAGCGCGTCGATCCGTGCCGCGCGCCGCTGCGCCTCGTAGCTGCGCGAGCGGAGCCGCGCACTCATCACGTGCACGAGCGCCAGCTGACCCAGCGTGCAGACGACGACTCCCGCGACGAGCTGCCACGAGATCGAGGCCAGCACCATCGCGGAGGCGACCAGCGCGGCGATCGCGCCGGCCAGCTCCGCGACGACCCACGACACTCCGGCGACCTGCGCCGCGTCGGCGGAGGCGATCGTCAGCACCTCACCGGGTGCGCGGCGCACGCCGGACCCGCGCAGCACCGCACCCACGATGCGCTGCCGCAGAGCGTGCTCCCCCTCGGCGTGCACCCGCGTGAGCAGGCGGTCGCCGACCTGCCACGAGGTGATGAGCAGCGCGAAGACCGCGACGAGCACGCCGAGGGTGCCCAGGAGGGCGCCGCCGTCGCCGGGGCCGACCGCCTGCTCGATCACGACGCCCACGGCCACCGGGACCAGCACCTCGGCCAGCTGGTGCCCGGCGAACCCCGATGCTCCCCCGAGGAGTCGCCACCCCCTCCCACCACCTGCGGCGGCGGAGCGGAACAGAGCCGCGGGCCTCATCGCCGCCGCCCCTCGCGGATCAGCAGGGCGACGAAGTAGCCCCCGCCGACGACCACGGTCATCACGCCGACCGGCAGCGGAGTCGGTGCGAAGGCGCGCTGCGCGGCGAGATCGGAGGCGAGCAGGAGGAGTCCGCCGACCAGCCCCGCCGGGACCAGCGAGAGCGTGGCCGCGCCCGTGAGGCGGCGGGCGATCTGCGGAGCGACGAGCGCGATGAAGGCGATCGGCCCCGCCGCCGCCGTGGCGAGCGCCACGAGCACGATCCCCCAGAGCAGGGCGCTGAGACGCACCGCCTCGACCCGCACGCCGAGCGCCTGCGCCGTGTCGTCCCCGAGCTCGAGCTGTCGCAGCGCCGGCGCGTGGGCGAGGAGGATCGGCACGACCACCGCGAGCAGCGCGAGCACCGGCCACAGCTGGTCGTAGCCCAGCCCGTTCAGGGAGCCGCTCCCCCACACCGCGGCCTGCATCGCGTCGTCGAGATCGGCGCGCGTCGAGAGCCAGCTGTTGAGCGAGGCGAGCGTCGCCGAGATCCCGATGCCGATGATGATCAACCGGAACCCCTGGACGCCACCGCGGTACGCGAGCGCGTACACGATCAGTGCTGTGACGAGACCCCCGGCCACAGCACCTGCCGCGATCTGCAGGTACGACCCTCCGACGAGCAGGATGACGATCAGACCGCCGGTGTGCGCCCCCGTCGAGAAGCCCACGATGTCGGGGCTGCCGAGAGGATTGCGCGTGAGCGACTGGAAGACGGCACCGCTCAGTCCGAGCGCGGCGCCGAGCGCGATGCCGAGCAGCGCCCGGGGCA
Source organism: Rathayibacter sp. VKM Ac-2803 (assembly GCF_009807175.1). NCBI lineage: Bacteria > Bacillati > Actinomycetota > Actinomycetes > Micrococcales > Microbacteriaceae > Rathayibacter > Rathayibacter sp. VKM Ac-2803. The sequence goes on from NZ_WUCD01000001.1 coordinate 3,364,183, forward strand.
GGCGCCACTCCCCGACCACCAGCTGCGCGCGAGGAGTCCCGCCCCCGGCGAGCGCCGCGAGCACCTCGCTCGGAGTGAGGACGTAGTCGCCGACGGCGAGCGCGACGAGCAGCACCGCCGCGATCGCGACGGCGAGCAGGGCGGAGGCGACCGCGATCCTCCGCGAGCCGGTGCGCGTCACAGCGCCGTGATCCGTCGACGCCGGGCGAGCAGCACGAGCACGGGCGCCCCGATGAACGCGGTGATGATCCCGACCTGCAGCTCCTGCGGCGGCGCGACGACGCGCCCGACGACATCGGCGACGAGCAGCAGGAGCGGGGCGCAGACCACCGTGCCGGCCAGGATCCAGCGCTGGTCGGGACCGACGAACCAGCGCACCGCGTGCGGCACCATCAGCCCGAGGAAGCCGATCGGTCCGGCCGCGGCCGTGGCGGCACCGGCCAGCAGAGTCACCGCGAGGACGACGAGAACGCGGGTGCGGACCACTCCGACGCCCAGGGAGTGCGCGAGATCCTCGCCCAGCGCGAGGGCGTTCAGCGGCGTCGCGACCACCGCGGCCAGCGCGAGCCCGGCGAGGACGAACGGCAGCACTGCGGCGAGCACGTACTCGTCGCGCGAGGTGAGGCTCCCGGCGCCCCAGAACCGCATGCCGTCGAAGACCGACGGGTCCAGCAGCGAGATCATGCTCGCCACTCCGCCGAGCAGGGCGCCGAGCGCGACTCCCACCAGGGTGAGGCGCAGCGGAGTGGCACCCGCCGGTCCGCCGGCACCGATCGCGAACACGAGCACGGTCGCGACCGCGGCGCCCGCGAACGAGAACCACACGTAGCCGTCGATGTCGCCGACCCCGAACCAGCCGATCCCTATCGTGACGGCGAAGCCGGCACCGGCGTTGACGCCGAGGATGCCCGGATCGGCCAGCGGATTGCGGGTCAGCGCCTGGATGAGCGCCCCCGCGACTCCGAGCGCCGCCCCGACGGCGACTCCCACGAGAGCTCGGGGGAGCCTCATGCCGACGACGATCTCGTGGACCTCGCCGGCGCCGCGTCCCTCCAGAGCGTCGAGCAGGGTCCGGAGGACCTCGGCCGGCGGGACGTAGCGCGCACCGATCGCGAGGCTGCCGACGACCGTCACGGCGAGCAGCACCCCCGCGACGATCAGGAGGCTCATCCGCCGGCCGAGACCCGGTGCCCTCTCGGGCCGGACGATCAGCTCGCCGACTCCGGGACGAGGACCGTCTCCTCGACCGAGTCGAGCCACGCCAGCGCCGTGCCGTAGTCGGTGACGCTCGACCAGATGCCGTAGACGCTGCCCGAGCGGGCGGCGGGAAGGTCGGTGAAGAGCGGAGTCTCGACGGTCCCGGCCAGCGACTCCGACAGCTCGCCCTGCGGGTCGGCGCCGGTCACGATGATCTCCGCGCCGCCGAGCACCGACGTCGTCAGCTCGGGCGACACGTACGACCAGCCCTTGTCGCCGTCCTCGGCGGGGATGCTCGGTGCGAGAGCGGCCCCGAGATCGTCGAAGAACAGCGCGCCGACGGAGCCGCCCGGGTACAGCACCGAGAAGCCGCCCTCGACGTCGCCGTCGCCGATCGCGGCCCACGGGCGGGCCAGCACGTCGGCGTACTCCTCCTTCACCCGGGCGAGATCCTCGTCGTACGCCTCCTCGGCGCTCTCGAACGCGTCGCCCTCGTTCACGGCGTCGGCGACGCTCCCGCCGATCGCCCGCCAGTCGCCGCGGTACTCGCCCTCGAAGATCGCGGTCGGCGCGATCTTCGACAGCTCCTCGAAGGTCGCCTCGTCGATCTCGAGCACGTCTCCGACGATCAGGTCGGGCTCGGCCGCGAGGACCGCCTCGATGTTCAGATCGAAGAAGGCGCCCACGGTGTCGACGCTCGAGATGAGCTCCTGCTGGTCGGCCGTGAACGAGTCGGCGTAGGCCGAGTAGTCCTGCATCGCGACCGGAGTCACGCCGACGGCCGCCAGCTGCCACGGAGTGTCGTACGACACGGCGACGACCCGCTGCGGCTCGGCGGGCACCTCCACCTCGCCGTACGCGGTCTGCACGGCGCGGGTGGCGTCGGTCGACTCGGTCTCGGCGGTGGCGCTGCCGGAGCAGGCGGTGAGACTCGCGAGCACGAGTGCCGCTGCGAACGGAGCGACGAGGCGGGAGCGGGGAGCAGAGGACATGGCGAGTCTTTCTCGAGCGGTCAGGTTAGGTGAGGCTTACCTTGCCCGTCGATCGTAGCCGCGGTGGCATCTCGACAGATGGACAGTTCGTACCGCTTTCTGGACACGCTCGAAGCGTCAGTCGCGATCCTGCTCCACGTGACCCGCCGTCCCCGCCGTCCAGTAGCCGACCGCGCGGTGGCGGTCGCGGGCGAGCCCGCGCACCTCGCGGAGGTGCCTCCGCAGCCGCCGGGCCGCCGCCGCCTCGCAGGCCACCCAGCCGTAACCGGCGCCGGCGGGCAGTTCGAGCCGCGCCACCGCCTCCGGAAGCGCACTCCTCAGCCCGCCCGACCCGGTGATCCACGTCCACGAGACGCTGCCGCGGGTCGCGATCTCCTGCCGATCCGACTCCTCCGGCACCTCGACGACGGCGTGCGCCACCGCTCCGGCCGGGAGCTCCTCGACGATGCGAGCGAGCCCCGGCAGCCCGGTCGCGTCCGCCACGAGCAGCTGCCAGGCGGCATCGGCCGGAGGCGCGTAGTACGAGCGCGAGGCGCCGCCGTGGAAGACGCCGATGCGGGCGCCCGGCTGCACCGTCGCCGCCCATCCCGAGGCGAGTCCGCCGTCGTGCAGGACGAAGTCGATGTCGAGCTCGGCCCCGCCGCCGTGGACGGCGCGCACGGTGTAGTGCCGCCAGGGCGGCTCCTCCCCCTGGCGCGAGTGCCCGTACTCGCGGTCGTTGAAGAACGCCACGTCCGCGTGCTCCTCCCCCGGGCGCGGGAAGGCGAGGTCGACGCGCTCGTCGCCGCCGCCGTCGTCGTACCAGCGCCAGCCGCCGACGGTGCGCAGGCGCACCCGGATCATCGACGGCGTCAACCGCGTGGTGCGGACGACCTCCGCGGGTTCGCAGAACGACATGCGTCAGTCCTCTCGGTCGAGCGGCGGCGCGTCGAGGTCGAACCCCGAGACGCCGAAGGATCGGAAGTAGGCCGCGGGCGTGAGCCCGGTCGCCTGGCGGAACAGCTGGATGAACGTGCTCGAGTTCGTGTAGCCGACGTCGCGCGCGACCGAGATCACCGAGCGACCGGCCGCGATGTCGACGAGGGCGCGCCGCATCCGCACCAGGATGCGCCACTGCGTCAGGCTCGCGCCCGTCTCGCGTTCGAAGCCGCGATTGACGGTGCGCCCGCTGACCCCGATCACACGCCCCCAGTCGGCGGTCGTCCCGCTGTCGGCCGGATTCGCGACGATCTGCTCGGCCACCGCCCGCAGCGCCGGATGCGTGGGCATGCGCACGTCCAGCGCGGCCGAGCGCACCGGGTTCAGCAGGTCGACGATCAGTCGCTGGAGCCGCAGCCGGACGCCGTCGTCGAGGATCGTGGTCTTGTTCGCGAGGAGCATCTCGCGCACGACCGCGCTGATGCCGATCCCCGTCGTCCCGCTCCAGGGCACGACGACGCGGTCGGCGGAGAGGTAGGTGACCGAGAAGGAGGTGCCCGGCTCCGCCGTCACATGGTGGGTCGTGCCGGCCGGAATCCAGATCCCGAGCCCGTGCGGCGTGGCCCACAGCCGACCCTCGACCTCGACGGTGAGGACTCCGCTCTCGGAGTAGATGAGCTCGTGCTCGTCGTGGACGCCGTCGGTCCACGCCTCGTGCGTTCTGCTGGTCAGCGCCTGCGTCGTGAGGAGCCACGGCTCGCGCGTCAGCGAGTGCCGCACCCCGTCGTCCGTCACCGAGGTGACGAGCGGTTGTCCATATGCCTGCATTGGAGTCGATCATAGAGGTATCACGATCACTGGTGAGGGTCGCCTTGCACGGGCCCGCTCGGCGTCGAGAGCGTCATCGCGCGACTCCGGGTGATCCTCGGCTCGCAGGAAGACGTTCGGCTCGCAGTACTGCTCGGATTCGGCGGGCCGAGCGCGATCCTGCGAGCCCGAGATGCTCCGCACACCCCGGCCGATCGGTCGGATCCCGCGGCCGTCCGGTCGGGCGCCCGCCGCGCCCCTCCGCCAGGCTGGACCCATGCCCTCGACCGCGTCCGTCCCCGTCGTCCGCCCCGAGCCGACGACGGGGCGCCTCCCCTACATCCCCCTCATCACCCTGATGCTCCTGAGCTTCCTGCTCGTGACAGCCGAGTTCCTGCCGAACGGCGTCCTGACCGAGATGGCCGCCGGTCTCGACGTCACCTCCGGACAGGCGGGCCAGACCGTCACCGTGACCGCGCTCGTCGGCCTCCTCGTCGCCCCGACGGTCGGCCTGATGTTCCCCCGGCTCGATCGCCGCACGCTCTTCGTCTGGACGGCCGTCGCCGCCGGCGCCTCCAGCGTCTTCGCCGGCCTCGCCCCGAACCTCGCCCTGGTCCTGCTCTCGCGCCTCCTGCTAGGAGCCGCGATCAGCGCCTTCTGGTCGATGTCCCTCACCGTCGCCGCCCGCGTCGCCGGCCCCGACCGCGTCGGTCGCGCCACGATGTTCACCAGCGCCGGCCTCTCGCTCGCGACGGTCGCCGGGGTGCCGCTCGGCGTGATCCTCAGCGAGCTCATCGACTGGCGTGCCGCCTTCGTCCTGATCGGCGTCCTCACGGCGCTGCTCGCCGTCCCGCTCCGCCTCCTGCTGCCCAGCGTCCCCGCCGCCCCGGCCGCCGGGCTCGGCGTGCTCCTCGACACCGTGCGCCGCCGCGGAGTGCGCCAGGGCTTCGCGGGCCACATCCTCGTCGTCCTCGGCCACTTCCTCGCGTACACCTACATCCGCCTGGCGCTCGAGCGCACCGAGGGCACCGATGCCGCGACCATCGTCGCTCTGCTGGCGCTCTTCGGCGTGGGCGGCCTCGCCGGCAACATCGTGATCGGCTCGGTGATCGACCGCTCCTTCGCCTTCTTCGGCGTCGTCGCACCGGTCGCGATCGCGATCGCCGTCGGAGCGGTCCTGCTGCTCCCCGGCTCCGTCCCGGCCATCGCGGTGGCGGTGGTCGTCTGGGGCTTCTTCTTCGCCTCCTGGCTGATCATCGTCAACGCGTGGGTCGGTCACCGGATGACCGACCGCCTCGAGGCCGGCGGCAGCCTGGTCGTCGTCGGCTTCCAGGCCGCGATCGTGATCGCCGCCGGTGTCGGCGGAGTCCTGGTCGACGCGGTCGGAGTCGAGGCCGACTACGCGATCGGCGCGGGCCTGCTCCTCGTCGGCGCGGCCCTCTTCGGCGCGTCGAACCGCAGGCGCACGGCCTGACGCCTCACGCCGCGCGTCGTGCCGCTCGCCACTGCGACGGCACGACGCCGACGTTCCGGCGGAAGGCGCGGCTGAACCCGTCGTCGGAGGAGTAGCCGAGCGCCCGAGACGCCTCCGACACGGTCCGTCCCGCCTCGAGCAGCTCCTTCGCCCGGCGCATCCGCACCTCGGTGACGAACCCCGCGGGAGTGCGCCCGAAGGCCGCCCGGAACCGCTCCGTCAGGACGGTGCGCGACATCGCACCGACGCTCGCGAGCAGATCCACGCTCCACTCCCGGCCCGGCTCGCTGCTCACCGCTGCGGCCACCCGGTCGAGGTGGACGTCGCCGGTCACCGGAGGCAGCGTGCCGGTGTCGCCGAACGCCCACGCCCGCACGACCGACAGCACGACGGTGCGCACCATCAGCCGGCAGATCACCGGATCGCCCGAGCGCTCCGACCCGTCGTACGCCGGCCCGAGCTGCGCCGCCAGTGCGGCCGCCGCCGGCTCGAGCCGGGCGAATCCGCTCGCGAACACCAGCCCCGGCAGCGACCGCGGGCACGCCTCGAGCTCGACCTCGACGATCGTCAGCCGCGCCCCCGAGACCGACGCGAGCGTCGCCTCCTGCCGCCCGAACGTCAGCAGCGCGTCCCCGGCCAGCAGGGTCCGGGGCACGGAGGCGGCCACTGCGTCGCCCGCGCAGAGCTCTAGCGCGCAGGCGGTCCCCTCCGGGGCGAGCGCCGTGATCTCGCCCTCGACGACGTAGACGAGCACGACGATGCCGGCCGGCAGCGCCATCCGCTCTCCGGAGGCGAGAGTCGCGCGCCGGGTCGCCCCGAGCGTCACGTCCAGCGTGGCCAGGACATCGTCGAGCACCGCGGGTTCGATCGTCATGCTCGAGGCAACGTGCGCCGCTCCCCCTCCATTCCGCGAGGCGCGCTCGCGAGGGACACCCCGTCCGAGGGCACCCCAGCAGCCCGGGCCGACGAGGCGGGCGCGCATCACGGTCCCCGGCGGCGATCTCCGGGCGACGTCCCACGGTCTCGGCGTCGACGCGCCCTAGCGTGCCGGAGTCGTCCAGGTCGCCGTCGCGAGCAGGCGCGGAATGACCTGCGGGCCTTCTGAGGTCACGAGCACGAGGGACTCCGCCTCGGCGCGCGTGTCGATGGTCGCACCGGGGGCGATGCCGAGGGCGGCCGCATCGGTCAGGGCGAGGGGCTCCGCATCCGAGATGCGATGGACCAGGTGACGCCCCGGCCCGGCCTCGCTGAGGCGGACCGCGCCGTCGACGGTGCGCGTGCGCCCCTCGGAGGTGGGGATCGGGTCGCCGTGGGGGTCCGCGGCCGGGTGTCCGAGGAGGGCGTCCAGCCGGTCGATGAGTCCGTCGCTCGCGGCGTGCTCCAGTCGCTCCGCCTCGTCGTGGACCTCGTCCCACGGGTAGCCGAGGGTCGTGACGAGGAACGACTCCAGGATCCGGTGGCGGCGCACCATCACCAGCGCGAGGGCCGCTCCGGTCTCCGTCAGCCGGACCGGCTTGTACGGCCGGTACTCGACGAGGTCCTGGGCGGCGAGGCGGTGCAGGGTGTCCGAGACATTGGCGGGACTGGTTCCGAAGCGCGCGGCGAGGGCCTTCGTCGTGATCGGCGGGTCGCCCCACTCGGTGGCCGACCAGATCGCCTTGACGTAGTCCTGGGCGACAGGGCTGATCGAGTCGATGTCCACGGAGTCGACGTTACTTCGCGAGTCGACGTCGCTTCGAGTCGGCGGCGGAGTCAGCCGGTCACGGTGAGGACGATCAGTGCGATGTTCAGCAGCACGATCAGACCGGTGACCGCCCACGCCGAGACCCGGACGGCGGGACGATTGGCGAAGCTCCCCATCAGCGCCCTGTCCTGCGTGTAGGCGACCAGCGGGATCAGAGCGAACGGGATCCCGAAGCTCAGGACGACCTGGCTCAGAACCAGCGCTCGAGTGGGGTCGAACCCGACCCCGAGCACGATCAGCGCCGGGATCAGGGTGACGACCCGGCGTACCAGCAGGGGGATCCGCAGGTGGAGGAGGCCGCCCATGATGGCCGAGCCGGCGTAGCAGCCGACCGCGGTCGAGGCCAGGCCGGACGCGAGCAGGCCGATCGCGAAGAGGATGCCGACGATCGGTCCGAGCGCCGCGACGATGGCGCTGTGGGCGCCCTGGATGGTGTCGGTCCCCTCGACCCCGCGCAGGCTCGCTGCGGCGAGGAGGAGCATGGCGATGTTCACCGTCCCGGCGATCACGAGCGCGATGCCGACGTCCCAGCGCGTCGCCCTGAGCAGCCGGGCGATCCTGGCGGGGTGCGTGCTCGCTCCGTGGCGGTCCCTGGCGAGGCCGGAGTGGAGGTAGATCGCGTGGGGCATCACCGTGGCGCCGAGCATGCTCGCGGCCAGCAGGACCGTCTCGGCTCCCTGGAACCGTGGCACGAGGCCGGCGACCACGTCGCTCGCCGACACGGGGCTGACCAGGAGGCCGGCGACGAATCCGACGGCGATCACGGCGAGGAGTCCGATGATCACGAACTCGAAGGGCCGCTGCCCCCGCCGGGACTGCACGGTGAGCATCGCGGTCGAGATCGCGCCGACGATGAGCCCGCCGAGCAGGAGCGGGACGTCGAACAGGATCTGCAGGGCGATGGCGCCACCGATCACCTCCGCGAGATCGGTCGCCGCCGCGACCAGCTCCGCCTGCACCCAGAACAGTCGTCGGCGCGTCCGCGGCAGCCGGTCGCCGAGCAGCTCCGGGAGGCTCCTCCCGGTGACGAGCCCCAGCTTGGCGGAGAGGTACTGGATCAGGACCGCCATCACGTTCGCGACGACGAGGACCCAGACGAGCAGGTAGCCGTACTCCGCTCCGGCGGTCAGGTTCGCAGCGACGTTCCCCGGATCGACGTAGGCGATGGCTGCGACGAACGCGGGTCCGAACAGGAACAGCAGCCGCCTCTCGGGTCGGCGGGCACCGGGCGCCGGCCCAGCACCCACGGGCTCGGATGCCGGATCCGCACGCACGTCGCTCATGAAGTTAAGTTAGCTTAACTCTGCGCCGAGAGCAGCCCTCGGAGTCAGGAGATCATGCCGCTCGAAGCGGTGCCCCCGTCACCGACAGGAGGGTCGTGAACGGCAGCACACCGGGAGCCCCGTCCGCCGGGTCGCTCGGTTCGGCGACCCTCGGCCGGGTGCTCAGGCGGGATCCTCCGACGGCGCCTCCGGGAGCATCGCGGCGAAGAAGCTCGCCATCGCACGCTCCATGTCCCGCGAGGGGTCGATGAGCCACTGGAGCTGCAGCCCGTCCCACATCCCCACGAGGATCTCGGCCAGCACCTCGACATCGCGAGAAGGATCGACGCGCCCCTGCTCCTGATCGAAGCGCAGCGCCTCCACCCAGGCGGCGATCGTCGCGCTGTAGCGGTCGACGAACCACTGGTGCGCGGGATGGTCGGCCGAGGACGCCTCGGCGGCGAGCATCGCGAGGATCCGCAGTAGTTCGGGGCGCTGCAGATTGAAGCGCACGAGTCGCATCGAGGCGATCACGAGCCCGTGCTCGCGGCAGTCGCTCTCGAACGAGGCGAGACCCGTCTCGTTCGCCCGCTCGAGGACGGCCTCGAGGAGGATGTACTTCGATCCGAAGTGGTGGACGACGCTCGTGAGGCTCAGGTCGAGCTGGCGGGCGATGTCGCGGAGCGAGCCGCCGTGGTAGCCGCGAGCGGCGAAGACGGTGGTCGCCGCGTCGATGATCTCCCGTCGGCGCTGAGCGGTCTTCGCGTACGGGCCGCGCGTGCGGGCGGGCTCGGTCTGCTCCATCACGCCAACCTATCCGTCCGGGAGGCCCGGGGCCGGCCGATCCCGCCGGACGCCGGAGCGGGGCGCGCTCGTGCGAGCGTTCAGCACGGCGCGCGCCCCTCCTCCCGTCACGACGGCGTTGCCGCGACCCTGTGCCGCTCCGCCCGCCTCTCCCGCTGCGCCGACGGATCCGGGATCGGCGCGGCGAGGAGGAGCTGCTGCGTGTAGGGATGCTGCGGCGACTCTGTGACGGCGGCGGCGTCGCCCTGCTCGACGATCTCGCCGCGGAACATCACGGCGACGCGGTGCGCGACGTAGCGCACGACGGCGAGGTCGTGGGTCACGAACAGGTAGGAGACACCGGTGCGCTCCTGGATCTCGATGAACAGGTCGAGCACGCGCGCCTGCGTGGTGAGGTCGAGCGCCGAGACGGGCTCGTCGCAGACGATCAGCCTGGGCTGCAGCGCGAGCGCCCGGGCGATGGCGATGCGCTGCCGCTGTCCTCCGCTGAACTCGCGAGGCAGCCGATCGGCGGAGTCGGCGGGCAGTCCGACGTCGGAGAGCAGCGAGCGGACCTTCCGCCGCGCCTCGGCCTTGCCCGTCCCCGACGCCCAGAGCGGCTCGGCGAGGATCTGCTCGATCGTCATGCTCGGGTTGAGGGACGTGTACGGATCCTGGAACACGACCTGGATGTCGGCCGCCAGCGCTCGACGCTCGCGCCGTCCGAGGTGCGAGATGTCCCGCCCCTCGAACGCGATGCTGCCGCTCGTGACCGGCGCGAGGCCGAGGATCGCCCGACCGAGCGTCGTCTTCCCCGACCCCGACTCCCCGACCAGACCGAGGGTCTGCCCGGGCTGGATGTCGATCGAGATGTCGGTGAGCACCGGCACGGGCTTCGCGAGCGCCGTCCGACCGGGGTAGCTGACCGACAGCCTGTCGGTCGAGATCACGGCGGTCATCGGGCCACCCCGCCGTCCCGCTCGACGCGGGGCGGACGGCTCTCGAGGGTCGAGCCGAGGAGGGTTCGGCTGTACGGGTGCCGCGGCCGGGCGAACAGCTCGTCCACCTGACCGGTCTCGACGATCTGACCCTGCTGCATCACGGAGACGCGGTCGCAGATGTCGGCGACGACGCCGAAGTTGTGGGTGACGAGGAGCATGCCCATTCCTCTCTCCTTCTGGAGGTCGCGGAGGAGGTCGAGGACCTCCGCCTGGACGGTGACGTCGAGTGCGGTGGTCGGCTCATCGGCGACGATGAGCTCGGGATCGCACGAGATCGCTCCGGCGATCAGGACGCGCTGCGCCATGCCTCCGGAGATCTGGTGCGCGTAGGAGCCGAAGGTGCGCTTCGGATCGGCGATGCCGACGCGGTCGAGCAGGTCGAGCGCGCGGGAGGTGGCGTCGGCGCGGCTCAGTCCGAGTCGGCGGCGCATCGGGGTGACGAGCTGGTGGCCGACGGTGAAGGAGGGGTCGAGGTTCGACATCGGCTCCTGCGGAACGTACGCGATCGTCGTTCCGCGCAGGGCGAGCAGGTCGCGATCGGCGATCGTCGTCATCTCGCGTCCTGCGACCTGGACGGAGCCGTCGAGGATGCGGGCCGTGGGCGGCAGGAGGCCGAGGATCGCGAAGGCGGTCTGCGACTTGCCCGATCCCGACTCGCCGACGAGGCCGACGATCTCGCCGCGCGCGATGCTCAGGTCGACGTCGCTGACGACGATCTTCTCCCCACCGCGTCCGTCGGGATAGCCGATCCGCAGACCGCTGACCGAGACGAGGAGGTCCCGATCGGGCACGGTCGGCGCGGAGGAGTCGGGCACGCGGGAGGTGCGGATCGCCTGGGTGGCGAGGCGCTTCTCCTCGGTCCTCGTCCTGACGGGGGCGGTGTCCTCGAGGGCGTCGCGGAGGGCGTTGGCCAGGAGGCTGAGCGAGCCGATGGTCAGGCCGATCGCGAGGCCCGGCCAGACGACGTTGAGCGGCGCGCTGTAGATGTTGAGGAACGCGTCGTTGAGCATCCCGCCCCAGGTCGGCGACGACGGGTCTCCGAGGCCGAGGAACTCCAGGCCCGCCTGGATGGCGATGCCCGCTCCGACGGTGCTGGCTCCGACGATGATCAGCGGGGCGCGGACAGCGGCGAGCACGTGCCGGGTCACGATCCGGGTGTCGCTGAGCCCCGAGACGCGGGCGGCGTCGACGTACAGCTCGTTGCGCACCCCCCGGACGACGGTGCGCACGAGCCGGTAGATGAAGGGGGACACGAGGATGCCGAACGCCGCCATGGCGATGCTCACGTTGGGCCCGAAGACCGCGAAGAGGGCGACGAGCAGGATCATCGCGGGGAGAGCCATGATCACGTCGGTGACGAAGTTAAGCGACGAGTCGACCCAGCGTCCGACGTAGCCCGCGAGCAGTCCGCCCGACAGGCCGAGGACGAGGGCGACGACGGCCACGATCAGGCCTGCGAGCAGCGTGAGCCTCGCGCCGGCGAGCAGTCGGCTCAGGATGTCGCGGCCGGAGCCGTCGCCACCGAGGAGGTAGCCGGCGTTCGGTGCGGAGTTCACCTGGTCGAGGTCGGCGAAGGCAGGATCGTTCGGGGTGATCCACGGGGCGAGAAGGGCGCCGAGCACGATCACCAGGAGGATGACGGCGGAGATCACACCCAGCGGATTCCGGACGAAGCGGAGCAGGGCACCCCGCCGCGCGGGGGGCCTGCCGTCGAGGGCGGTTTGCGGGTCGATCACGGTGGTCATCGTGCACGCACCTTCGGGTTGAGCCAGGCGTTGGCCAGGTCGATGAGCAGGTAGATCAGGACGACGAGGACCACCACGACGAGGACGACGCCCATGATGATCGGGACGTCTCCCTGGAGGGCGGCCGAGACCGTCAGGCTCCCGAGCCCGGGGAGGGCGAAGACCTTCTCGATCACGACCGCTCCGCCGATGAGGCCGATGAACTGCAGCCCGAGCAGCGTCAGCCAGGGGGCGGCCGCGTTCCGCAGCGCGTGGACGTAGAGGATCTCGCGACGCGACAGACCGCGGGACTGCAGGGTGCGGATGTAGTCCTGCCGCAGGACGTCGATCATCGAGCTGCGGACGATCGAGGCGACCGAGAGTCCACCGAAGGCGAGCGAGACGATCGGGAGGATGAGCCCGAGCAGCCACAGGCCCGGGTCGTCCTCGAAGCGGGTGTAACCGGTGGCGGGGAAGAGGGGGACGGTGATCGCGAAGGCGATCACGAGGACGAGGGCGAGCCAGAAGTTCGGGATGGCGTTGGCGATCACGTTGAAGACCTGGACGGCGCGGTCGATCCAGCCGCGGCGGACGGCCGCGAGCACTCCGAGCAGTGCAGAGAAGAGGGCGACGACGAGGACCGCTCCGATCACGACCGACAGGGTGACGGGGACGCGGTTGGCGAGGGCGTCGGTGACCGGCTGGTTGTTGTAGAAGGAGCTCCCGAGGTCGCCCGTGAGGGCGCCGCCGAGCCAGTCGGCGTACTGCTGCCAGAGGGGCAGGTTCAGCCCGAGCTCCTCGGCGCGCTGGCGGACGGACTCCTCGGTGGCGGTCTGGCCGAGGATGTTGCGGGCGATGTCCGCTCCGCTGGAGTAGACGAGGAAGAAGGTCACGACGGAGACCGACAGGATGAGGAGGATCCCTGCGATCAGCCGGCGCGCGAGGAAAGCGACCATGGTGTGACTCGATTCGGTTCGCGCGCCCGGGGCCGGCGAACCGGCCCCGGGCGACGAGCGGTCAGGATGCGGGGGCGAAGCTGCCGATCAGCGGCGCGACCGAGCCGAACAGGCGCTCGGTGGTGGTGTCCTTCGAGGTGACGTAGAAGCTGTCGACCTTGTACCAGGGGGCGACCCAGGCGTTGTCGGTGACGTAGCGGTTGGCCGCCTGGTAGGCGCTGACCTGCTCCGCGTCGCTCGTGCTGCGGATCTGCTCGACGATGCTCTCGAGCTCCGGAGTGGTCGTGTGGAACGGGTTGAAGAAGCCGTCGGGCAGGACCGTGGTGAGGTTGTCCCACGAGTCGGCTCCTCCGCCGACGCTCGCGATCTGGAGGGTGAACCGCGGGTTCGCGAACTCCTGGAAGAGGTTCGCCGGGTTGATCGGCACGTAGGTCACGGTGATCCCGATGGCCGCGAGGTACTTCTGCACGATCGGCTGGTACTTCGCGCGGAAGCTGAAGTCCGCCATCTCGACCGCGAAGCCGTCGGGGTAGCCGGCCTCCGCGAGCAGCTCCTTCGCGCGATCGGGATCGTAGGGGTAGGTCCCCTCGATCGCCGGGTCGTACGCGGCGGTGCCCTCCGACCACATCTGCTCGGTGACGGTGCCCGCTCCCCCGTCGATGCTGTCGAGGATCGCCTGGCGGTCGAACGCCATCGCGATCGCCTGGCGGACCCGGACGTCGGCGAGGGCCGGCTGGGTGGTGCCGTCGCGGTCGGCGATGTTGATGCCGACCCAGTCGACCGGATCCGAGTAGAGGGCGAACCGCGCGTCGTCGAAGCCGGTGGAGGTGGCCTGGTCGATCCAGGCGCCGTCCGCCTGGCCGGACTTCACCGCGTTCACGCGGGCAGTCACGTCGGCGATGACGGTGAGGGTGATCTTCTCGTAGGGCCAGGCCTCGGCGTCCCAGTAGTCGGGGTTCTTCGCGTAGACGAAGCTGGAGCCCACCGTGGTGGCTGCGGTGTCGAGCGTGTAGGGGCCGGAGCCGACGGGATTCAGTGCGATGTCGGCGTTCTCGAGCGCGTCGGGTGCACCGATCGCTCCGGCGCTGAAGGCGAGGTTCGTCAGGAGGAAGGGGTCCGGCTGGGCGAGCGTGAACACGACCTCGGTGGGGCTGACCACCTCGACCTCGGAGATGGACGCGGATCGCCACTTGTCGGCGCCGGATCCTGCGGCGGCGTGCTCGATGTTGGCCTTGACCGCCTCGGCGTCGAACGCCGATCCGTCGGTGAAGGTGACGTCGTCGCGCAGCTCGAGCGTCAGCTCGGTGTTGGTCTCGTCGTAGGTCCAGCTGGTCGCGAGCCCGGGGCTCAGCGTGCCGTCCGGCTCCGAGGTCAGGAGCGTGTCGTAGACGGGCATCCAGTACTGCGGAGCCTCGCCGCCGGTGGTCAGCTCGCCCGGGTCGAACGACTGGAAGTCGAAGGAGGTGGCGAGGGTGAGGTCGGCGGAGGCGGCGCTGCCGCCGCCTCCGCCGGGCGCGCATCCGGTGAGGGCGAGCGCGGCGACGGCGGCGATCACTCCGAGTCGGATCGAGCGTGTACGGATCGTCATTGATGTACTCCTTGTGCGAGGTGGGGGTGAGGGGCGTCGGTGGGACCGTCTCCAGCCCTCGTGCGGGCACGGCGAACGTCGCTCGGAGTCCGGAGGGGGTGACCGGACCTCGGTGGACGGGGTGGATCGTCGTCCCGGTCGAGGGACGGACGCTGTCGGGAGCGGGGCTACACGGCCCGGTGGCGGAGGAGACGGACGCGGGAGCCGCCGAGGGCGCCCATCGGCACGAGGCGCATGTGCTCGTCACCGTTGAGGATGCGCCCGTCGACCCACTCGCCGTCCTCCTGGCGGAGTTCGCGCACGCGGTCGATCTCGACGACGTCCACGGCATGGGCGAAGTCGACGGTGAAGCCGGTCCCGAGGAGGAGGAACTCGTCGTCGGCGATCTGCAGGATCGCTCCGAACGCGCGGTCGTCGGCGGGGTCGGGGCCGAAGGGTCCGCTGGTGCTCTCGAGCTCGAGCTCGGGCCGGATCGCCGGTCGGGCGACTCCCGCGTCCAGCAGCACCCGGGAGAAGAGCTCACCGGTGTCGTGCACCGTGACGGTGTAGTCGCCGAAGCTCAGCACCTGCGCTTCCGCGCCCTCGATGAGGACCGCGCGGATGCGGCCGGTCGCCTGCGCCTCGACGATGGGGTCGGTCTGGCTGACGAGGAGCGTCGATGCCGTGAAGTACTGGTTGCGCGGGCGGCCGTCCTCGACGCCGAACGCGCAGTAGCCGAGCCCGTTGTAGCGGGCGAGGGTCAGGAAGAGATCTGCGGCCCGGAAACGCGCCTCCGGGATGAACAGCGCACGCCCGTCGCGGGAGTACTCCCGCATCACCGGCTCCGAGTCCTGCACGTAGATGTCCGGCGAGACGATGTCGATCGACGGAGCGAGAGCCTCCCAGACGGGGATCATCACGGAGGTCGGCCCCCCACTGGGGTACTGCCCCGCGAGCGACTGGCCGGGCTGCGGGCCGAGCCAGGCGTTCACGAGCGTCGGGAGCGGCAGGATCGCCTTGCCGGCAGCGGCGAGCTCCTCGATGTAGGTCGAGAAGCCCCAGCTCATGAAGAGCTCGTCCGAGGAGTTGTCCTCGCCGAACACCTCCGCCCATGAACCGGTGCGCTGCGCGACCCGCGCGGCGAGCCGGCTGCCTGCGAACTCGGGGTGGGCGAGCAGGGTGTCGACGACCGCAGCCGGCACGTCCGCCTCCCAGGCCGCTCGGGCGATCGCGCTGCGGTCCCGGCCGCCGCCGAGGAGCCCGACCTCGTTCTCGACCTGCACCATGACCACCGTGTGATCCGAGTCGTTCAGGCGCAGGTGCTCCATCAGCGCGGCGTAGGCGGCGGCGTCGGCGCTGCACAGCTCCGGCGAGAAGACCGACAGCTCGGGCTTGGGCATCGAGCCGGCGTAGCCGAAGGGAACGGCCATCTCCGAGGGCGCCGTGCGGGCCCGGGGGAAGCGCTCGACGTCGGCCCGCACCCAGGTCGGCGCGTAGGTCGACCGCGCGTTCTTGAACGCGCCGAACCAGATCAGGACGATCCTCAGCCCGTGCTCCCGAGCGACAGCGAGCGTCGCCGACACCGAGGAGAAGTCGAACTCGCCCTCGCGCGGCTCGACCTCCTCCCAGGTCGCCGTCGCGACGATCGTGGTCACTCCGGACTCCCGCAGGCGTCGGCAGGCCCGGTCGAGGTACACCGGGTCGGACGCGGTCGAGTTGTGCAGCTCGCCGCCGATGGCCAGGTACGGGGCGCCGTCGACGACCAGGCGCACGGCCTCGCCGACCCGCTCGAGATGGGGCAGGCCGGCCGGGATCGCGGCGTCGTCCGAGTCGGAGCGCCGGCGAGTCGGGAGCGGAGTGAACGTCATGGAGGGATGCCTTCTCGTCGAACGGAGGGAGAGCGCCGTCGACGTCAGAGGAATCACGACGTCATCGGGTCATTCTCGGTATAGCCGTCGCCCTCGCGGTGGCGGTGGCGCGGCGGTGATCAGGACACTAATGCACCCGGAGCCAAAAAGCGAACACCTGATACATTTCGGTTCGGTCTCGGTCGTCCCCTCGCCGCAGCCCCGGTGCAGACGGTCAGGCCGAGGGCACGAGAGCTGTCACGCAGTGGCCGAAGACGGCGAGAGCATCGGCCTGGGGGTCGAGAAGGCACAGCAGGCGCACCCCGCCCCAGGCAGCGAGGACACTCGCCGCAGCGAGATCCGCAGGGCAGGAGGGGTCGATCCGGCCGCGCTCCTGATCCCGACGGATGCCCGCCGCCAGACGCTGCCGGGTCGCCGCTTCCCGGACGCTGAGCCACTGATGGGCCGCGTGCACGGGAACGGCCGCCTCGACGCCGAGTACTGCGATCAGCTTCAGCACCTCGCGCCGGCCGGCCGCGCACTCGGCGAGACGGAGCACCGCCACGGCGAAGCCGTGGGCCTCGAGGTCGTGCTCGAACCGGTCGGGAACCTCGCTCTCGACGTGCGCGAGAACCGCGTGCAGCAGGCTCTCCTTGCCGCCGAAATGATGCATGACTCCCGCGACGCTGAGCGAGAGTGCGCTCGCGATCCGCGCGACGGAACCGCCGGCGTACCCGTGGTCCCCGAACTCGACGATCGCCGCTTCGAGGATCTGCCGACGCCGCCGCTCGCTCTTCGCATAGGGACCCCTGCCGCCGTCCCGCGGAGCAGGCGCAGCCGCCGCGACCGTGCCCGTCGAGGGCGTCACCGCACCCGGCGGATGGGGATCAGCGCGAGCCCGGCGAGCACCGCGAGGATCACGGCGATGATGAAGACCGGCTGGAATCCGGCACTGGACACGATCACGCCCGCGACGATCGGAGCGATGATCTGCGGTCCCGTGTTGGCGATGTTCAGGATGCCCATGTCCTTGCCGCGGTTCTCGGCGCTGGGCAGCACCTCGGCGAGCAGGGCCTGGTCGACGGCGATGTACATCCCGTAGGCGAACCCGCCCACGGCGAGGAACGCGTAGAACGCCCAGACGTCGGCGACGAAGACGAGCGGCAGCTCGGCGACGGCGAACACGAGGGAGGCCGCGATCACGATGGGCTTGCGGCGCTTGATCCGGTCCGAGAGCGGCCCCGACACGAGCGTCGCGATCCCGGACGAGACGGCCATCACGATGCCGCCGATCGCGATGACCCCTCCGGCCGCGGCGAGGTCGATCCCGATGTAGTCGGTGAGGACGAACAGCTGGTAGAGCAGCACCATCATGAACGAGAGCAGCAGGAGGAAGCGCCCGACGAGGGCGAGGAGGAAGTCGCGGTCCTTCGGCGGAACGAAGCTGCGCAGGAGCAGTCCGACCGAGAACGCCTCGCGCGGCTCGCTCCGGTTGTCGGGCTCTCTCGAGAAGGCGACGAAGACGACCATGGCCACGGCGATGAGCCAGGGCAGCCACCGCAGGCCGTCGCGCGGCATCGTGATGTAGGCGCCGCCGACGATCGCGCCCAGGCTCTGAGCCAGCAGCTGCCCGAGGCCGATCAGCGTCGACGCCTTGCCGAGATCCTGCACACCGACCCGCTCCGGGAGAACGGCGAAGAGCGGAGCGAGCACGACCGCGAGACCGATCTGGATCACCACCCACAGCACCACGAGCAGTCCGAAGTCGCTGGTGAACGACATCGCCGTCGAGGCCGCTCCGAGGAGGACGCCGCCGCTGACGATCCAGGGGTTCCGTCGGCCGAAGCGCGACCGGGTGCGGTCCGAGAGGGTGCCGAAGACGACGGTCGCCAGCATGCTCGCGACCGAGCCGGCCGCGGCGAGCGTCGCGAAGAGGGCGATCTTGCGATCGGGGTCGATCTCCGTCATCAGCGCCGGGATCAGCGCGTTCACCGCACTGAAGGGGAGCATCCACCCGGCGTGGGCGAGGAAGAGGAGCGGACCGAGCCTGCCGAGTCCGGACCGCCCTGCGGTCGTCGTCGAGTGGTCCGTCGTCCGGGTGGCCGATGTCATCGTGATGCTCCTTCGCACGCGTCGTGTCTTCGAGACGAGACGACGCTAACGCAGAAATAGATCACTTGCTACATTTTGGGAGGCTCCCACCGCGGACTCGAGGATCGGAGTGGACCTGAGCCCGCGCTCGACGGGCACGACCAGTCGCGGCGCGAGCCGGCGGCACGGACGTCTCGTGGACGACCGCTCCCTCCAGAGCCTCGTGCCTAGGTCGCTCTGTTCGCGATCCCGGGATACTCGATGACGAGCCCCGAGCCGTCGTACCTCAGGTCGCACGCGAAGTCGAACGTCGACGATTCGTAGTGGAACAGCAAGTGCCCCGAGCCGGCCTCGATCAAGGTGTAACGCTGTTCGAGACGTTCGACACGGAGGTCGTCAGCTCGGACGAACGCCGCCGGCACGTCCACACCGACTCCCTCGACGAGATCGAGACGATGGAGGGGAAGCGTGTTCGTCACCGCGGACGACTCGAGATCGACATCCAGGCATCCATCGAGGTCGGGTCGCGCCTCACCGTTCGCGGCCCACCGACCCGTGGAGTCGCGCGTCAGAATCAGTTCGCCCCTCCCGTGGACCGACAGGTTGACCACCTGCACCGCGACAGTCCTCCACGAAGGATCCACCGTCACGTCGTAGCCGACCGACCACAGTGCAGAGGACTCGCGCGCGGTCGTGTGACCGATCACACGATGTCCGGCACTCACCACCTCGAAGAAGGCGATCTCGAAACCGGCCCGTACTCCCCTGTGATCCCAGCTCGCCCCAGCAGGCAGTGCCGTCAGTCTCATGAACGGAACCTACAGCCACCTCGCCGAGGCCAAGAACCTCGAACCACGACATGAAGCGCCGTGAGGACGCAGCCGCAAGACGCCGCGGTCGACAGCGCGCAGCGCTCTTCGCTCCCCGAGCGATGCAGTGCACCACCCCAGGGGGACGCGCGAACTCTCATCAGGTCAATGGGATCGGCACTGGTGGCGGTCAGGACAGGAATCACCAGGGGTGAGGAGGCGGAACCGGCCGCTCCCTCAGTCGGTGTGCAGACCATCCGTCAGCGCCAGGTGCGGCTGTCCGACGAGCAGAAGGCCAAGCGCCGACAGCTCGACAGCCGGCGCACGCAGCGGAGCTGAAGACCCAAGGCTGGTGACTGAATCAGCTAGGCGCGCAGCACGGCGTCGATCCGAAGACGATGAAAGCGAGACTTCAGGCGCGGCCCGAGAACCGGAGCAGACCTGGGTGCGCGCTTAAAGGGGGGTATCCCCATCCGCGGCCGATCAGGGTCGAGTAGGTCACACTGAGCGCGTCGAGCGTTGCGCACCTCACGCCGGTCGACCGAGTCGTGCCTGTGGTGCGCGGCTCGGATGCCGGCCCGCCTCGCCCGACGGCGGCCGTCGCACCTCCGATCCCTCGCCGACCCGAACGCCCTGGAGCACACTCATGACCGACCTCGAAGACACCCCCACCGAGTCGACCGGCCTCTCCCGTCGCCACCTCGCCCAGGCCGCCGGCTGGTCCGCGCCCCTCGTCCTCGCAGCGGTCGGCGCGCCGGCTGCTCAGGCGAGCGTGACTCCGGAGCCGTTCGATGGATTGACAGGGACGTGGAGCGTACCGGAGGTACTCGGGACGGGCATCGTGCACGCTGTCTTCACCGTCACGAACACGTCGAAGACGCCCCAGCAGCTCCTCACGCTGGTGTTCGAGTACTCCAGCACCAACATCTTTCGCTCCGTGATCGCCGGTGGTCCCGGCTACGCCTACAGCTACGCGATCTACAACCGTGGCGGAGAGGTCGACAACGCCGCCGAACTCTATACCGGCTCCGACGTGTATCAGCCCGGGCAGAGCGTCTCGTTCGATTGCTTCACGAACCGCACGACCGAACGCGGATCCGATCTGATCGTGTACGCGACGGGAAACGCGGTTCCGACGTCGTTCGCGACCGTCCACATGCCTGGATGGCCGTTCTGACCGTGACTCCACGGCTCACGCGCCGGCGTGAGGCAGCGAGGACACTGCAGTGCTGATCCAGGCGTTGAACCGGACCATCGTGATGGATGTGCATCGTCTCTCCACTGCGGACCGTGCCGCCACGAGAGCGCTCTGGGATCGCGCGTCGGTCACTCCTCCGGATTCGGTGGGCGACAGTTCTTTCACCCTCCCCAGCTCGACGGAGTCATTCGACCATCGGGCCTCTGCTGCGATCGCGGAGGTGACCCTGCGGGCGATCGAGGCCGCGCAGGGCACGCTCCTGATGCTGCACGCCTGCGCGCTCGCGGATCCCACCGGCGCCTCCGCGGTCTTCGTCGGACCGTCCGGCCGCGGGAAGACGACGGCCGCGGCGACCCTGGGCCGCTCCTACGGGTACCTCACCGACGAGACCACGGGCATCGCTCCGGACGGGCGGATCCTCCCCTACGAGAAGCCGCTCTTGATCCGCACCGCCGAGGGCATGCCGAAGCGGCCGTTCTCGCCCGACGAGCTCGGCCTCCTGCCGGCGCCCGCGAACCCGCGGCTCGCCGCTCTCGTGATCCTCGACCGCGACCCGTACATGGTCGGACCCGCGCAGCTCGAGCTCCTCGACCTGGCCGACGCGATCCCCCTCCTGGTCCCCGAGACCAGCGCCCTGCCCGCCCTCGAGAACGGCATCCCGATCCTCACCCGCCTCGCAGCCGGGATCGGCGGCGTGCACCGCGTCCGCTACCGCGACGCCGAGCAGCTCGTCGCGATCACTGCCGGCCTGCTCGCGGCGCCGCCCGCATCGGACGAGAGCTGGTGGGAGATCCAGGGCCGCAACGCGGTCACCGACGGGCAGAGGGTGATCGTGCTCGCCGCAGGCACCGTGCACGTGCTCGACGGCATCGCCGCGACCATCTGGCACCACCCGCACCTTCACGGCGACACCCTCACCGGGGCAGTCACCGCCCAGCACGGACCTGCGGTCGACGCCTCGGAGCGCGTCGACGAAGCCGTGACAGCGCTCACGACACTCGGGCTGCGCGGAGAGGCGTGACTGCGGGGGACATCTCCGCCGGCTCTCCGCTGGCCGACCCAGAAGCCGACACGCCCACTTCGGCGACGGTCCTCGTCACCACACCCTGGTGCCCCTGGAGGGACTCGAACCCCCAACCTGCTCCTTAGGACGGAGTCGCTCTTCCATTGAGCTACAGAGGCTGGCCGGATCCAGTGTACCGACGGCCGCGCGGCCCGCCACGCCCGCGCGCTCTTGACACCGGGGGCCCCGCCTGCTTGGTTAGTTACTGCACCAACCAACCAACACACCACCGTAGGGAAGGAGGCCCCCATGGACGACTCCCGCCCGATCTTCCTGCAGATCGCGGAGCAGATCGAGAACGACATCATCGCCGGGGCGCTCCCCGAAGAGACCCAGGTCCCCTCCACCAACGAGTTCGCAGCGTTCCACCGCATCAACCCGGCCACCGCCGGCAAGGGCGTGAACCTGCTCGTCGACGACGGGGTCCTCTACAAGAGACGGGGGATCGGCATGTTCGTCGCCGAGGGCGCCCGCGACCGGCTGGTCGAGAAGCGCCGCACGCAGTTCCGCGACCAGTTCGTCGCACCCCTGCTCGCCGAGGCCGCCAAGCTCGGCCTCACCACCGAGCAGCTCGCCGCCATGATCAACGAAGGGGGATCGCGATGAGCGCGGTCATCGAGGTCGCCGGCCTCAGCAAGCACTACGGCAGCATGCACGCGGTCACCGACGTCAGCTTCGCGCTCGACGAGAACCGGATCCACGGCCTCCTCGGCCGCAACGGCGCCGGCAAGACCACGCTCATGTCCCTGCTCACGGGCCAGGAGTTCGCGAGCAGCGGCGACATCCGCGTCTTCGGCGCCTCGCCCGTCGAGAACGCCGCCGTCCTCTCCCGCACCTGCTTCATCAAGGAGAGCCAGAAGTACCCCGACGACTTCCGGGTCAAGCACGTCCTGGGGAGCGCCCGCTGGTTCTTCGAGGGCTGGGACGAGGATTTCGCCCAGCAGCTCGTCGAGGAGTTCCGACTCCCCCTCGACCGCAAGGTCAAGAAGGTGAGCCGCGGCCAGCTCTCGGCGATCGGCGTGATCGTCGGTCTCGCCTCCCGCGCCCCGCTGACCTTCTTCGACGAGCCCTACCTCGGCCTCGACGCCGTCGCACGGCAGCTCTTCTACGACCGCCTGCTCGCCGACTTCGCCGAGCACCCGCGCACGGTGATCCTCTCGACCCACCTGATCGACGAGGTGAGCAACCTCCTCGAGCACGTCCTCGTCATCGACGACGGCCGCCTGCTCATCGACAGCGACACGGAGGAGCTGCGCGGCTCGGCCGCGACGGTCACCGGGCCCCGCGGTGCGGTCGACTCGTTCACCAGCAGCCGTGAAGTCATCGGCCGCACCGCGATGGGGGGCCTCGCCACGGCCACGCTCCCCCGGCTCGACCAGGCGGGGCGCGAGAGCGCCCGCGCCTTCGGACTCGAGCTCGAGCCGGTCTCGCTCCAGCAGCTCGTCGTGCAGCTCACCACGGGGAGGGACGAGAGATGACCGCCCTCACCGACGCTCGGCCCCGCACCGGCAGCCGACTCCTCGCCGTCGTCCGGCTCCACTTCGCGAACCCGGCGACGATCCTCTACACGCCGTTCGTCATCCTGATGGTGATCTTCCTCGGCAACCTCGCGGTGTGGTGGCTGATCCTGCAGAACCTCGACACCCAGGCCGAGATCGACGAGACGACCCTCGGCATGCAGTACTCGGGCGCGACGTTCTTCATCTTCGTCTACATGATGGTGGTGGCCGTCCAGGCCGTGAACATCAGCTTCGGGCTGGCCCTCGGCTACGGCTCCACCCGACGCGAGTTCTCCCTCGGCAGTGCCGTCACCTTCATCGGCCTCGCATTCGCCTGGACCGCGCTCTTCGCCGTCCTCGGCGGCCTCGAGGAGTCGACCGGCGGCTGGGGCTTCGGCGGCAACTTCTTCCGCTCCATCTACTTCGGCGACGGCTCGCTGCTCGAGCGCGTCTTCGCGGTGCTCTGCGCATTCCTGTTCTTCTTCTTCGTCGGCGCGGCCACCGCCTCCGCCTACGTCCGCTGGCGTCAGCGGGGCATGCTCGTCTTCTTCACCGCCCTCGGGGCTCTCGTGCTCGGCGCGGTCACGCTGCTCACCCTCACCGAGAGCTGGGGGGAGTTCGGAGCGTTCTTCGCCCGCGTCGGCTTCGTCGGCGGATACGCGCTCTCGCTGATCCCGACCGCGCTCGCCGCCCTCGCCGGTCACCTGATCCTCCGGCGCGCGACTCCGCGCGGCTGAGGACCGGCACCGACATCCCGGCGCCCTGCGCGTCGCCCACTGCAAGGGAAGGACCAGCACCATGACCACGACGACCACCGCCACCGGGCGGCGCCCCACCCAGGCGAACCGACTGCTCGCCGTCATCCGCCTCCACTTCGCCAACCCGGCGACGCTGCTCTACTCGCCCCTGCTGATCCTCGCGGCCATCGTCGCCGGGAGCCTCGTCATCTGGCTGCTCGTCCTCCGCCTGATCGGGGTCGAGACGGCCGGCGGCGACTCCGGAGTCAGGATCACCGGCGGCACCTTCTTCATCTTCGTCTACATGCTGATCGTGGCGATCCAGGCCACGAACGTCACGTTCGCCCTCGCCCTGGGCTACGGCTCGACGAGGCGCGACTACTTCCTCGGCAGCGCGCTGACCTTCGTCCTCCTCTCCGCGGGATGGACGGTGCTCTACTCCCTCCTCGCGGCTCTCGAAGCGGCGACCGGCGGCTGGGGACTCGGTGGCAGCATGTTCCGATCGGACGACTTCGCCGGGACTTCGTGGGCGGAGCAGGCCTTCGCCACCTTCGTCCTGTTCCTCTTCTTCTTCTTCGTCGGCTCCGCCACCGCCTCCGTCTACGTCCGCTGGCAGTCCCGGGGGATGACGATCTTCTTCATCGCCCTCGGCGCGCTCCTCCTCGCCCTGTTCGCGCTCGTCACCCTGACGGACGGCTGGGGCGCGATCAGCGACATCGCGACGAGGATCGGTCCGACCGGGGCGGTCGCCCTCCTGCTGATTCCGACGGCCCTGGCAGCGGTGGCCGGGTACCTCCTCCTCCGCCGCGCGACTCCGCGGGGCTGACCCGGCGCGACATCGGCTGAGAGCGGGGTCGCTCGCCCGAGGAGGGAGGGCACCCCTTTTCAGCTGATGGTGCGCAGCGGAATTCTCCGCGTGGACCCCGCAAGACCCTTCCGCCCCACGCCTCCGGCTGCCAGCGTTGCCGCATGGCCGCATCCACGCTCACCACCGCCGCTCAGCACGTCTGGGCCTCCCGCGACGACACTCCCCTCGACCCCGACACCCTCGAGACGATCGACGCCTGGTGGCGTGCCGCGAACTACCTGGCGGTCGGGCAGATCTACCTGCTCGCGAATCCGCTGCTCCGCGAGCCGCTGGCGAAGGAGCACATCAAGCCCCGCCTCCTCGGTCACTGGGGCACGACCCCCGGACTCAACCTCATCTACGCGCACCTCAACCGCGCGATCCGCGAGCGCAGCCAGCCGACCCTCTACATCACCGGCCCCGGCCACGGCGGGCCCGGCATGGTCGCCAACGCCTACCTCGACGGCACCTACAGCGAGATCTACTCGCACATCGACGAGACCGAGGACGGCCTGCGCCGCCTCTTCCGCCAGTTCAGCTTCCCCGGCGGCATCCCCAGCCACGCCGCTCCCGAGACCCCGGGCAGCATCCACGAGGGCGGCGAGCTCGGCTACGCGCTGAGCCACGCCTACGGAGCCGCCTTCGACAACCCCGACCTGCTCGTCGCCGCGGTCGTCGGCGACGGCGAGGCCGAGACCGGGCCGCTCGCCACGAGCTGGCACTCGAACAAGTTCGTGAACCCCGCGACCGACGGCGTCGTGCTGCCGATCCTGCACCTCAACGGCTGGAAGATCGCGAACCCGACGATCCTCGCCCGCATCCCGCACGAGGAGCTCGAGAGCCTGATGCGCGGCTACGGCCACGAGCCGTTCCTCGTCGAGGGCGGCTTCGACGGCGAGGACCCGATGCGCGTGCACGAGCGCTTCGCCGCGGTCCTCGACACGGTCCTCGACCGCATCGCCGCGATCAAGAAGCGCGCCGCCGAGGGCGATCTCACCCGCCCGGCCTGGCCGATGATCATCCTGAAGACCCCCAAGGGCTGGACCTGCCCCGCCGAGATCGACGGCGTCCAGGTCGAGGGCACCTACCGCGCCCACCAGGTCCCGCTCGCCAACGCGCGCGACACCGAGGCGCACACCCGCCTCCTCGAGGACTGGCTGCGCTCGTACCGCCCCGACGAGCTCTTCACCGCCGAGGGAGGCATCGCCGAGCAGGTCCGCTCGCTCGCACCCGACGGCGAGCTGCGCATGAGCGCGACGCCGCACGCCAACGGCGGCCTGCTGCGCCAGACCCTCCGCCTCCCCGACTTCCGGAAGTACGAGGTGATCGTCGAGCAGCCGGGCGGCACCATCGCCGAGGCGACGAAGGTCCTCGGCGAGTGGCTCGCGGACGTCATCCGCGCCAACCCGACCAACTTCCGCATCTTCGGCCCCGACGAGGTCGCGAGCAACCGCCTGCAGAGCGTCTACGCCGCCACCGACAAGCAGTGGGACGCCGAGCTCAGCCCGCTCGACGACCACCTCGCCCGCGCCGGCCGCGTGATGGAGGTCCTCTCGGAGCACCAGTGCCAGGGCTGGCTCGAGGGCTACCTCCTCACCGGCCGCCACGGCCTGTTCACCTGCTACGAGGCGTTCATCCACATCATCGACTCGATGTTCAACCAGCACGCGAAGTGGCTCGACGGCACTCGCGACATCGAGTGGCGCCGCCCGATCGCGAGCCTCAACTACCTGCTCTCGAGCCACGTCTGGCGCCAGGACCACAACGGCTTCAGCCACCAGGACCCGGGCTTCATCGACCACGTCGTCAACAAGAAGCCGGAGGTGGTGCGCGTCTACCTGCCGTTCGACGCCAACACCCTGCTCTCGGTCTACGACCACTGCCTCCGCAGCGTCGACTACGTCAACGTCGTCGTCGCCGGCAAGCAGCCGGCTCCCGCATGGCTCACCATGGCGGAGGCGGTCGCGCACTGCACGCGCGGCCTCGGCATCCTCGAGTGGGCCAGCAACGAGCGCCGGGGCGAGTCACCGGATGTGGTGCTCGCCTGCGCGGGCGACGTCCCGACCCTCGAGACCCTCGCCGCCGTGAGCATCCTGCGCGAGCACCTGCCCGACCTCGCCGTCCGCACGGTCAACGTCGTCGACCTGATGCGACTGATGTCCGAGTCCGAGCACCCGCACGGACTCTCCGACCGGGAGTTCGACGCGATCTTCACCCCCGACCGCCCCGTGGTCTTCGCGTACCACGGGTACCCGTGGCTGATCCACCGCCTGACCTACAAGCGGACCGGCCACCAGAACCTGCACGTCCGCGGCTACAAGGAGAACGGGACCACCACGACTCCGTTCGACATGGTGATGCTCAACGACCTCGACCGCTACTCGCTGGTCATCGACGTCATCGATCGCACCCCGGGCCTCGGAGCGCGTGCCGCCGGCCTCCGCCAGGAGATGCAGGACTCCCGCATCCGAGCCCGCGCCTACACCCGCGAGCACGGCGAGGACCTCCCCGAGGTCGCCGACTGGACCTGGGCGGGCGAGCGCTCCGGCAACGCGAGCGACGCCACCGGCGGCGACAACGAGTGACGCGGCGCGGGGAACGCCAGCGGCTGCGTTGTCGTCGGGCGCGATACCGCCGGTATCGCTTCCTCCTCCGCCTTGCCGCTGACGCCCCCCGCACCGCGTCACCTCATCGAGGGCGGATCAGGCTGCGGACGCCACGAGGTAGTCGTCCCACTCGGGCTGCGTGCGCTCCGCGCCGCGCACGAGCCAGGAGCCGGCGCGCGGCACCCGCGGCACCGTGCGCAGACGCCAGCCCATCTCGAGCGGGGTGCGGTTGCTCTTGACGTTGTTGCAGCGGTGGCAGCAGGCGACCAGGTTCTCCCAGGTGTCCCGGCCGCCGCGCGACTTCGGCTGGATGTGGTCGATCGTGTTCGCGTGCGATCCGCAGTACCCGCAGCGGTGGTTGTCGCGGCGCAGCACCCCGCGCCGCGAGACCGGCACCGTCCGCGAGTTCGGGATCCGCACGTAGCGCGTCAGCAGGATCACGGAGGGTCGCACGTAGTCGCCGGTCGCCCCGTGCACCGGATTCTCGTCGTCGGCCGCGATGATCGTCGCCTTCTCGGTCATCAGCAGGACGAGCGCCCGCTTGAACGACACGACCGCGAGCGGCTCGTATCCGGCGTTGAGAACCAAAGTGCGCATCACTGACCTCCGGGCTGTCGCACTCGGCCGCGCTCCCCCGCCGCGGACGCGAAAAAGGGCGCCGTCGTCATGACAGCGCCCTTCGAGTCCACAGCGCGCAGGCGCGTGACGTCGTGGTGTCGTATCCGCGTGTCGGCCGAGTGGACCGCGGCGGAGAGGATCCCCGCCCGGATCGAGTCGGTCCGCCGCACGCGCCCACGCGAATCCACGCTGTGCAGCCCCACGCAGTGGTGCTCGCTCCGCTCGGCCATCCGGCACTCCGTCCCTCGACGAACCGGTCCGCTCACCACGAGCGGACTGTGGTTCACATTAACCCTTCACGCCGCGAACGCCAGAGGTTTCCGAGGATTCGTTACCCGCAGTTCACACCGGGAGGCGGCCCCGGAGACGCGTCGAGCCCGCCCCGGCGTGCGGGACGGGCTCGAGGAGCGGCGGCGGAGGATCAGCCGGGGATGCGGACGATGCTGTAGTCCGACGTCCAGATGGGCTGCACCCGCACGCTCGCCCCCTCGTAGGGCGCGTGCAGGATGTTGCCGTTGCCCGCGTAGAAGCCGTCGTGACCGTCCATGATGACGAGGTCGCCGGGCTGCGCGTCGGCGAGCGAGACCGGGGTGCCCATGGCGCCCTGGGCGGTCGACGAGTGCGGCATCGAGATGCCGTACTGCGCGAAGACGTACATCACGAACCCCGAGCAGTCGAAACCGCTCGGGTCGGCTCCGCCGAAGACGTACGGGACGCCCTGGTACTGCAGGGCGGTGTTGAAGACCGCCGAGAGGCTGTAGCCGGTGGTCGGCGCCGACTCCGCGATCTCGGCGGCGGAGTCGCCGTCGTACGAGTTGAACTCCTCGGCCGTCTCGGCGCGGGCCTCGGCGACGTCGGTCGTGTCGGCGACCGGCTCGACCACGGGCTCCGGCTCGGGGGGCGGAGGCGCGGCCTCGGCCGAGAAGCCGTCGCGCGCGATCGCGGCCAGCACGACGCTGCCGGCGACGTCGACGCTCTGGGCGTCACCCTGTCGCAGAAGGTCGGCCTTCGAGGCGGCGAACAGCCCGTCGTCCTCGGTTCCGGGCGAGAAGGCGTACGCGGGCAGCGCCATCGTCGCCACGAGCGCGCCGGCGAAGCCGACGATCGCGATCTTGCCGAGCTTCCGGCCGCGACGCTTGCGCGGGGTGCCGAGCGGAGAGGGGACGAAGTCGGTGACGTCGGCCTGGCGGGAGGGGGCCGCGGGGACCGCACGCCGGGCGACGGGCGCCTCCTCGTGGATCCGGGCCCGGACGACGGGCGGCTGGTTCTCGAACGAGGCGGCGTTGCGGTTCGGGTGGGTGGAGCGGAACCGGTCGGGCGAACCGGGTGAGGTGTTCTGGGGCAAGGGGAAGGACCTCCGACGTCCCGTCAGCCCAGGCAGCTGTCCCGTCTTATGCGCGAAGCATCGAAGTTCACGAGGTCCGAGACGGGCGAGGGGGCGCCGGACATCGCGCCCGTCGACCGAGGTCCGGCCGGTGGGCTCCCCAGAGCGTAAGCGACCGTTACCGATTTGTCACCATTCGACACCGACGATCTCCGTCCGGATGATGCGCGCCACCCCGCCCGTGCGGTAGCAGCGGTGTTCACCCAGCACCGTATGCGCGTCCCGCGCATCCCCTGCTGGTCGCGCCCTCGGCCCTGGGAATCGTGCCCGACACCATCCCCTGCCGGTCGAGCCGGCAGCTTCGCGAACCGCGCCCGGTGCCATCCCCTGCTGCTGGGTCACGCCCGGTGCACTCTCATGCTGGTCGAGGAGCCCCGCAGGGGCGTATCGAGACCCACCAGCTTCAAGAGACTGGTCTTCAGACCGCGCCCTCTGACGCTGTCGGATCTCGATACGGCCGCTACGCGACCTGCTCGACCAGCGGGCCAGGAGCGGCCAACCCTTCGCTCAGACCACGACGAAGATGTGCGCCGCGACCTCGTTCGGCAGCTCGATGCCCGCCTCCGCGTCGTCGATGCGCACCAGCACGTAGCCGCTCAGCGCCGAGAACTCGCCCTCCGCGCCGGGCACGACGCCCGCCTGCTTGAGCTGCAGGAGCAGCTCCGGGTCGACCTGGGCCGGCTCGCCGAGTCGGCGCACGATGCCCCGCTTCGGCTCGGCCGATCCCGCGACGAAGCGCGGCAGGCTGATGACGCCGTCGGCGAAGCGCGACGCGGGCGAGTCGCCGAGCTCGTCGAGCCCGGGGATCGGGTTGCCGTAGGGCGACTCCGTCGGGTGGTCGAGCATCTCGAGGAGGCGGCGCTCGACCTGCTCGCTCATCACATGCTCCCAGCGGCATGCCTCCTCGTGGACGAACTCCCAGTCGAGCTTGATCACGTCGTGGAGGAGCCGCTCGGCCAGGCGGTGCTTGCGCATCACGTGGATCGCCTTGCGGCGTCCGTCGGTCGTGAGCTCGAGGTGGCGGTCGCCCGAGACGACGACGAGGCCGTCGCGCTCCATGCGGCCGACGGTCTGCGAGACGGTGGGGCCGGAGTGGCTGAGGCGCTCGGAGATCCTCGCGCGGAGGGGGATGATGTTCTCCTCCTCCAGCTCGAGGATGGTGCGGAGGTACATCTCGGTCGTGTCGATCAGATCCGTCATGACAGCCTTCCCGTCTCGGCGCGCTCAACCTTAGTGGGCGCCGTGACACCTCATCCGCGAGGGGGCACAGCGCTCCGGCCTTCGTGACTCGAAGGCGGGGCGAGCCGGGAACCCTAGTATTAACGCATGCCGGACGTCACCATTCCTCGCGAGCTCCTCCCCCACGACGGACGATTCGGCTGCGGCCCGTCCAAGGTGCGGCACGACCAGCTCGCGCACCTCGCGACCCAGGGCGCGCACCTGCTCGGGACCTCTCACCGGCAGGCCCCGGTGAAGGACCTCGTGGGCCGTGTCCGCGAGAACCTGGCGGCGCTGTTCAGCCTGCCCGACGGCTACGAGGTGCTCCTCGGCAACGGAGGGTCGACGGCGTTCTGGGATGCCGCCGCCTTCTCGCTCATCGAGCGCCGCGCCGAGAACCTCACGTTCGGCGAGTTCGGCCAGAAGTTCGCCAAGGCCGCCGCCGCCCCCTTCCTCGAGCCGCCGCACGTCGTCTCAGCCGCTGGAGGCTCGCGCAGCGAGATCGAGATCGTCGAGGGAGTCGACGTCTACGCCTGGCCGCACAACGAGACGTCCACCGGCGTCATGGCCCCGGTCCGCCGCGTCCACGGTGACGACGGAGCGCTCACCGTGATCGACGCGACCAGCGCCGCCGGCGGAATCGCCTTCGACGCCGCCGAGACCGATGTCTACTACTTCGCGCCGCAGAAGAACTTCGCCTCGGACGGCGGGCTCTGGTTCGGCCTCTTCTCTCCGGCCGCCATCGAGCGCGTGGAGCGGATCGCGGCGAGCGGCCGCTACATCCCCGAGTTCCTGAGCCTCAAGAACGCCGTCGACAACTCGCGCCTTAACCAGACGCTGAACACTCCCGCCCTCTCCACTCTCCTCCTGATGGAGTCGCAGCTCGAGTGGATGAACGCGAACGGCGGGCTGCCGTGGGCGTCGGCGCGCACGGCGGAGTCCTCCGGCGCGATCTACGACTGGGCCGAGGCCTCGTCGATCGCGACTCCGTTCGTCGAGGTCGCCGAGCACCGCTCGCAGGTCGTGGCGACCGTCGACTTCGACGCCTCCATCGACGCGGCGCTGATCGCGAAGATCCTGCGGGCCAACGGCATCGTCGACACCGAGCCGTACCGCAAGCTCGGCCGCAACCAGCTCCGGGTGGCGACCTTCGTCGCGATCGAGCCCGACGACGTCCGCTCGCTCCTCGCCTGCATCGACTACGTCGTCGAGCGCCTGGCCGACTGAGGCGTCGAGCGCATGCGCCTGTGGCTGCGACCGGAGGAGCGCCGTCCGAGCCCGCCGCCCTACCCGAGCGACGACGCGACGGCGCTGCTGGTCGGCTGCATCGCGTGGGTGCTCGCACTCGTCGGCGTGCTGATCGCGGTCGCGGTCGGCACCGCCGTGCCGCCGATCGTGCTCTCGACGACCGTGATCGGATTCGTGCTCGGCACGATCGGCCTGTTCTACAGCCGCAACCGCCGCTGATCAGAGGGAGACGTCGGTCTCCATCCGCAGGGCGGTCCCGTCGTCCTCGAGCGTGAGGGCGACGCTCACCCGCCCGAGGTCCCGGAGCCGGGACACGTGCGTGCCGCCGCAGGAGACGGCGGCGTCCCCGTCGGGCGTCAGGTGGCAGCGCCAGCTCCGGCGCGTGCTCAGCCGGGAGTCGTCGCGATCGATGCGCACCTCGGCATCGGCGCGGATCCACTCACCGAGCTGCGCGTCGATCCGCTCGGTGACGGCGGGGAGCTCGTCGCGCAGGCGCGCGGCGTCGAAGCCGCTGCGCCGGAGAGATCTGCCGAGCCGGTAGACGTCGGTCGACCCGGAGGAGCGGATGACCGAGCTCTGGATCGCCGCCTGATCGAAGTCGGGGTTCCCGAGGGAGTCGGGTCGGGTGTCCTTGCTCCACAGGCCGGCCACGGCCGCGTTCAGCGCGAGCGAGGCGAGGTGGCAGGCGGTGTGACCCCGCGAGAGCTCCTCGCGGTGCACGACGTCGACCTCGACGGCGACCCGGGCACCGACCGCCACCGGATCGCGGAGCACGTGGACGACGACGAAGCTCCAGCCCGGGGTGCCGAGGCGCGCCGGCAGGCGATCACCCGCGTGGAGCGTCCCGTCCTGCCACGCGCCGATGCGGCAGTCGAGGATCTCGTGCCGGACTCCGTCGACCACGAGCACCCCGCGATCGGGACCCTGATCGGGCCAGGTGGGGTCGACGGGATGCGCAGGGGTCTCGGCGAGGACGACGCCCCAGCGCCCGTCGCCCAGCTCCTCGACGTGCACGACCGCACTCGTCCCGCTCGTCGCCCGGTCGGGGTAGGTGACGAGGGTGTCGGAGTCGATCATCGAGAGGCTCCCGGACGTCGCGACGGACCGTCAGAGACGGTCGAGGTCGTCCTCGTCGTCGTCGTCGTCGTCCTCGTCGTCATCGTCGTCGGAGTCGTCGTCGTCGTCGGAGTCGTCCTGCTCCGCGTCTGCATCGAGCACGGCGGTCTCGTCGAACTCGTCATCGACGAGCTCGTCGCCGTCGTCGGACTCGTCCGACTCCTCGTCGTCCGTCTCGTCGTCGTCGTCCGACCCGTCGAAGGCGTCGTCGCCCTCCACCGAGTCCTGAGCGGCGTGGTAGTCGGCCAGGCGGACCGACCACGGCACCCAGTCGGGAGCGAGCACCGCGCCCTCCCCCGGGAGCAGCTCGACCTCGAGGACGTTCACGTCCTCGCTCTCGTCGATCCGCGAGAGCGTCGCGGTCCACAGCCAGCCCGGGTACCCGCGCATGAGGTTCGCGAACTGGAGGGAGACGACGTGCTCGCCCTGCGCGAGCGTCGCGACGAGCGCGCCGATCGTCTCGGGCGGCGTGATCTCGGCGAGAGCGGCCCTGGCACGCTCCTCCGAGGCCGCGAGCACCGGGTCGGCCTCGTAGACCCGCTCGGGCTCCGCGGGCGCGGACGCGACCTGCTCGGCCGCGTCATCAGCGAGAGCGGGCTCCGCGTCGGGGGCGGTCGAGGCGTCCGGCGTCTCGGCCGGGGCGGAGCCGCGCACGGCGCCCTGCCCGTCGCCCGAGAACGTCAGCGTCTGGTCGTCCGACCACGCGACGGACTCGTCGGTCGTCTCGTCGGCGTCAGGCATCCAGCTCGTCCGCCACTCGGCGCAGCAGCGCCGCGATCGTCTTGCCGTGCGCCTTGTCGGGGTACCGGCCACGCTTGAGGCCCGTGCCGATCCCGTCGAGGAGCTTGACCGTGTCCTCGACGATCACCGACATGTCGTCGGCCGACTTGCGATTGAGCTTGACCATGCTGGGCGGCGCGTCGAGGACGCGCGCCGAGAGCGCCTGCGCGCCGCGCTTGCCGTCGGCGATGCCGAACTCGAGGCGGGTGCCGGCCTTGACCGCGGTCCCCGAGGGCAGCGCGGAAGCGTGCAGGAAGACCTCCTGGCCGTCATCAGTGCTGATGAAGCCGAAGCCCTTCTCCTCGTCGTAGAACTTGACCTTGCCGGTAGGCATGCAGAACCCCTCCTGAAATGAAGCAGCCATCAGTTTAGACGACTGCGCGCCGCCCTATCCTTGACGGGTGAAGCCACAGGAGCCCGCGGGCATCGGACGCGTCGAACGCACCCTCGCCTACATGTTCATCGCGATCATCGTCGTGACCGTCCTCGCGTTCCTCGCCATCCTGATCGCGCCGGTTCTCGGCGTCCGCGAGTACAGCGGTCCGCTCTGGCAGTTCGTCTTCGCCCTGCCTCTGGTCGGCCTCCCGATCGCCTTCCTGATGATGATCGGGATGCTGATCGCCGGCGTCCGTCGGCGGCGCGCCTCCTGACCCGCCGCCTCACGGGAGGGTCAGGGCCGGCACCGAGACGCCGGACGAAAGACTCCCAGACTCCGTACAGCTGACGCGCAGATACTGTCGTCCATGGACGGACCCCGCATTCTCATCGTCGACGACGAGCCCAACATCCGCGACCTGCTCACCACGAGCCTCCGCTTCGCCGGCTTCGCCGTGCGAGCGGTCGGCAACGGTGCTCAGGCGATCTCCGCAGTCCTCGAGGAGGAGCCGGACCTCATCATCCTCGACGTGATGCTGCCCGACATGAACGGCTTCGGCGTCACGAAGCGCCTGCGCTCCGCGGGCTACACCTCTCCGATCCTCTTCCTCACGGCGAAGGACGACACCGAGGACAAGATCACCGGTCTCACCGTGGGCGGCGACGACTACGTCACCAAGCCCTTCAGCCTCGACGAGATCGTCGCGCGCATCAAGGCGATCCTCCGCCGCACGATGCACGCCGAGGAGGACGCGGTCATCCGCGCGGGCGAGCTCACCATGGACCAGGACACCCACGAGGTCCTCGTCGGTGACGACCCGGTCGAGCTCAGCCCGACCGAGTTCAAGCTGCTGCGCTACCTGATGCTCAACCCCAACCGGGTGCTCAGCAAGGCGCAGATCCTCGACCACGTCTGGGAGTACGACTTCAACGGCGATGCGGGCATCGTCGAGTCCTACATCTCCTACCTCCGACGTAAGCTCGACACGCATTCGGAGGAATCGCTCATCCAGACCAAGCGAGGATTCGGATACATGCTGAAGGTCGCGAAGGTCTGACCTCCGGCGCGGTGGCGCCCTCCGCGGAGGAGCCGCCGCCCGCTTGATCTCGAGGGAGTTCCACCGCCATGCACCAGGGTCTGGCCGAGCGGTGGAACTCCATCTCGTTGCGCACGAAGATCACCGCCGTCACGGTCCTGCTGCTGACGCTGGGCCTGCTCGTCTCCGGCATCGGCACGATGACGATGCTCAAGCCCCAGCTGATCGCTCAGCTCAACGACTCCCTCGAGCAGAAGGCCCAGGAGATCGCGACGACCCTGAGCACCGACGGGGAGGCCCAGATCAACGACTCGGACGCCGCGTACGAGGGAGCGGTGTACGACGCGTCCGGCCGGCTCAGCAACACGACCGCCGGCTCCACGAGCTCCCCCGACTTCCCCCAGACGTTCACCATCGAGCAGGCGCTCGCGTGGGCCGAGAAGGAGGACGCGCATCCGCTCGAGAGCGTGAACGGGCGCGCCGAGTACCTCGTCGTCGCCACGACGTTCTCGAAGGGGAACCAGGTCGCGACCCTGCTCCTGGCCACCTCGACCCGTAGCGTCGACGTCATCATGACGCTGTACCTGACGATCTTCCTCGGCTTCGGAGTCGCGATCGTCGTCATCGGCGCGATGCTCACCCGTCTGCTCGTCACGACCACCTTCGCTCCGTTGCGCGAGGTCGAGCGGACCGCCGCCGCCATCGCCGACGGCGACTTCAGCCAGCGACTCGACAGCACAACGCCCAACACCGAGGTCGGCCGGCTGAACCGCTCCCTCAACGCGATGCTCACCCGCATCGACACCGCTTTCCGCGACCGGGCGCGCACCATCGACCAGATGCGCCGCTTCGTCGGCGACGCCAGCCACGAGCTGCGCACTCCCCTGGTCTCTGTCCGCGGCTACGCCGAGCTGTACCGGATGGGCGCACTCCAGACGCCCGAGGCCGTCGGCCAGGCCATGGAGCGGATCGAGAAGGAGGCCATCCGCATGGGCGGCCTGGTCGAGGACCTCCTCGAGCTGGCGCGGCTCGACGAGACCAAGCCGCTGGCCCTCGCTCCGGTCGACCTGATGCCGCTGGCACGCGACGCCGCGATGGACGCGATGGCCTCCTGGCCCGACCGCGACTTCGGCGTCGAGACCCGCGACGACACGCCGCTCGAGACCCCCGCTCTCGAGACGGAGGAGATCGACGCCTCCTCGACGCAGACGATGGAGATCGCCTCCCCCGGCCTGACCGGCCCGATCGCCGCGGCCGGCGCCCGGCTGGCCCGCTTCCGCCGACGTCCGCGCCGCCTCGCAGCAGAGGACATCGCCGCGGGCGCCGCCGCCGCCGCTCCTGAGGAGCCGGGCGTGCCCGCGATGGTCATGGCCGAGGAGAACAAGATCCGCCAGGTCCTCACCAACCTCATCGGGAACGCGGTCCGCTACACCCCCGAGGACACCCCGATCGAGATCGGCGTCGCGGTCGACCGCTCGCGCCGGTTGGCCCTGCTCGAGGTCATCGACCACGGCGAGGGCATCCCCCCGCAGATCCGCGAGAAGATCTTCCAGCGCTTCTGGCGCGCCGACACCTCGCGCACCCGCGAGACCGGAGGCAGCGGCCTGGGCCTCGCGATCGTCGCCTCGATCGTCAGCGCCCACAAGGGCCGCGTCGATGTCGTCGAGACGCCCGGCGGCGGAGCCACCTTCCGTGTCGCGCTGCCTCTCCTCACCATCGGCCCGAACGGCGAGTCCTCCCCAGCTTCGGTCTGAGCGGCCGCAGAGCAGGCACCGTCCGCTCTAGGTTTCTCGCACGCGCCGACCGGCGCGCAGCAGAGCACAGCGAGAGGACCCTCCGATGACCCACTACCAGGCCGACGCCGACGCGATCACGTCCATGACCGGCACCGCCCACGGCTACAGCGAGCGCATCCAGGCCGAGGTCGACGGCCTCCTCGGTCACCTGATGAGCCTCGAGTCGTCGTGGACCGGCCAGGCCGCGACAGCGTTCCAGGGGATCGTCGGCATCTGGCGGACCACGCAGAGCCAGGTGAACGAGGGGCTCGCCTCGATCACCGTGGCGCTCGGCACGGCCGGGCAGCAGTACGCCGACACCGAGCAGGCGAACGCACGCCTCTTCGCCTACTGATCAGCCCTCGCAGGAGGAGCGCCGCTCGCCGGCGCCTCCTCCTGCGACCCTCGGGAAAGGCGCGGGAACTCGAATCGGGAGCCGCGCTCGTCGGGGTGCCGGGCTCCGGAGGCACAGCCCTTGGAAACGCCGAAGGCGGCTCCCCCGGAGGGGAACCGCCTTCTGCGTGGAACGGGTCGGACTAGAAGTCCATGCCACCCGTGGGGTCTCCGCCACCGACGGGCTGGTTCTTCTCCGGCTTGTCGGCGACGACGGCCTCGGTGGTGAGGAACAGACCGGCGATCGAGGCGGCGTTCTGCAGAGCGGAGCGCGTGACCTTGACCGGGTCGATGATGCCGGCGGCGATGAGGTCGACGTACTCGCCGGTCGCGGCGTTGAGGCCGTGTCCGGTGGGCAGCTCGCGGACCTTGGCGGCGACGACGCCCGGCTCGAGGCCCGCGTTCAGAGCGATCTGCTTGAGCGGGGCGTCGATGGCGACCTTGACGATGTTCGCTCCGGTCGCCTCGTCTCCGACCAGCTCGAGCTTCTCGAAGGCGATCTTGCCGGCCTGGATGAGGGCGACGCCACCACCGGCGACGATGCCCTCCTCGACGGCGGCCTTCGCGTTGCGAACGGCGTCCTCGATGCGGTGCTTGCGCTCCTTGAGCTCGACCTCGGTCGCGGCTCCGGCCTTGATGACCGCGACACCACCGGCGAGCTTCGCGAGGCGCTCCTGGAGCTTCTCGCGGTCGTAGTCGCTGTCGGTGTTCTCGATCTCGCCGCGGATCTGCGCGACGCGACCGGCGATGGCCTCGGCGTCGCCGGCACCCTCGACGATCGTGGTCTCGTCCTTGGTGATGACGACCTTGCGGGCCGAGCCGAGCAGGTCGAGGGTGACGTTCTCGAGCTTGAGGCCGACCTCCTCGGAGATGACCTGGCCGCCGGTCAGGATCGCGATGTCCTGGAGCTGGGCCTTGCGAC
This sequence comes from Rathayibacter sp. VKM Ac-2803, assembly GCF_009807175.1. NCBI lineage: Bacteria > Bacillati > Actinomycetota > Actinomycetes > Micrococcales > Microbacteriaceae > Rathayibacter > Rathayibacter sp. VKM Ac-2803. Next base: position 3,402,171 of record NZ_WUCD01000001.1, read on the forward strand.
GGTCGCCGAAGCCCGGGGCCTTGACGGCGACCGACTTGAAGATGCCGCGGATCTTGTTGACGACCAGGGTCGCCAGCGCCTCGCCGTCGACGTCCTCGGCGATGATCAGCAGCTGCTTGCCCGCCTGGATCACCTTGTCGACGACGGGGAGGAGGTCCTTGATGTTCGAGACCTTGGAGTTGACGATGAGGATGTAGGGGTCCTCGAACACCGCCTCCTGGCGGTCGGGGTCGGTCACGAAGTACTGCGACAGGTAGCCCTTGTCGAAGCGCATGCCCTCGGTGAGCTCGAGCTCGGTGCCGAAGGTGTTCGACTCCTCGACGGTGACTACACCCTCCTTGCCGACCTTGTCGATGGCCTCGGCGATGATCGCGCCGATCTCGGGGTCCGCGGCGGAGATGGAGGCCGTGGCCGCGATCTCCTCCTTGGTCTCGATCGCCTTGGCGCCCGCGACGAGCTCGGCGGTGACGGCCTTGACGGCCTTCTCGATGCCCTTCTTGAGGCTGATCGGGTCGGCACCGGCCGCGACGTTGCGCAGGCCCTCGCGGACGAGCGCCTGAGCGAGGACGGTGGCGGTGGTGGTTCCGTCGCCGGCGACGTCGTCGGTCTTCTTGGCGACCTCCTTGACGAGCTCGGCGCCGATCTTCTCGTACGGCTCGTCGAGCTCGATCTCCTTGGCGATCGAGACGCCGTCGTTCGTGATGGTGGGGGCGCCCCACTTCTTCTCGAGCACGACGTTGCGGCCACGCGGGCCGAGGGTCACCTTGACCGCGTCGGCCAGAGTGTTGAGTCCACGCTCGAGGCCGCGGCGGGCTTCTTCGTCAAAAGCAATGATCTTGGCCATGTGTGTTTCTCGTCCCTCCCGGACGTCAGGAAAATTCGTGATTGGCACTCAACCGGAGCGAGTGCCAAGAGCGATTCTGGCACTCGCGGGTGACGAGTGCAAGTGACCCCGACGCCCGGCGCAACGACAGGAGCCGCCGTCCGCGCGAGGCGGACGACGGCTCCCGACACCGGTCGCAACGACAGCAGCCGTCGTCCGCAGAGCGGACGACGGCTGCTTGAACGACGAGCGGCTCAGACCACGCGCACCGATTCCGCCTGCGGACCCTTGGATCCGCTGCCGACCTCGAACGCCACGTGCTGACCCTCTTCGAGGACCTTGTACCCGGACATGTCGATCGCGGAGTAGTGGACGAAGACGTCCTGCCCGCCGCCGTCGACCGTGATGAAGCCGTAGCCCTTCTCAGCGTTGAACCACTTGACGGTTCCGTTCGCCATTTCCACTCCCCAGTGCTGTGCTGCCCGCGACACGTGCGATGCGCAGGTGCCTGGTTGGGAATACTAATGGAGCGATTCAGGCCCGAAAGGGGCGATACGGGCGTCTCGGAAAGAGTTGTCCGGGATTCAACATGGATTAAACGTGACGGAAACAGAAGACCGATTCCGGCGCGCGGGAACGGTGCCTCCGGGCCCCGGCGGCCGTGTCACTCGGCGATGTAGTCGGCCCCGAGCACGACGACCAGGTTCGCCGTCTCGACGAAGTCCTGCGTCTGGACGATCGTCCCGGAGCCGAGGGAGGCCGCGAGGCCGAGCGCCGCACCCTCCTGGGCCGGATCCGCGTAGTAGATGGTCGTCGCGGCCTCGTCCTCGGTGCTCGCGTTGGTGACCGTCGGGACGTTCCAGCCCGCGGCGGTCAGCACCTGGCCCGCGCTCGCGGCGAGGCCGGCGGTCGGAGTGCCGTTCAGCACGGCGACGGTCAGAGCGGGATCGACCGTCGGCTCGACGGTCGGGGTCGCGGTCGACTCGGCGATCCCGGTGGGCGCCGTGAACACGTCGTCGAACTCGACGCGGTTGTCGATGACGAGGAGTCCGATGAAGCCCAGCAGCACGATGACTCCGGTGGCCAGAGCCGCCCAGGCCACGGCGATCGCCCTGGCGTGCGGCGCAGGCGGGCGGCGGTGCGCGCCCACGCGACCCTCGGTGGCCGGGATCTCGTCGAAGCGGTCCTTCTGGTGCGTGTTCGACATCGGTGTGACGGCCGGCCTTCCGTTGCAGTGGTCGCGAGCAGCGGGTCTACTCGGTTCTCCCGAGTCGTCGCGCCGCGCGGGCACCGGCGCGTCCCTCGCGGATGCGCTGCAGCCGCGTGACGAGCATCGGGTCGTGGGCGAGGGCCGCCGGAGAGGCGAGGACCGCGCCGAGCACCTGATAGTAGCGGGCGACCGAAAGACCGAACTGCGAGCGGATCGCGTCGTCCTTGCCGCCCGTGCGGGCGGTCCACTCGCGCTCGAACTCGAGCACGCGACGATCGCGGTCCGGCAGGGCCGCGCCCTGCCTGCTGTCCGTACCCGTCGTCCCGCTCACCGGTCCAGGGTAGGCAGACCTCAGCGGGGAGGCCGGGAGGCGCTCCGGTACATGCTGACGTGGGCGATGCCCGCCTCGTCGTACTCGGGCCCGAAGGCGACGAACCCGGAGCGCTCGTACAGCCCTCTGACCTGGACCTGCGCGTGCAGCAGCATCGCCTCGCCGCCGTACCGGGCGACAGCCGCCTGCACCAGGCTGTGCGCCAGTCCCTCCCCCCGTCGGTCGGCGCGGGTGACCACCCGCCCGATGACCCGGTGGGCGTCGGCGTGCTCCGCCTCCTCGTCGTGGAGCGTCCGCAGGTAGGCGGCGGTGCCGAGCCGGTCGGCGATCCACCAGTGCCGTGCGGTCGGCTCGAGATCGCGCCCGTCGAGCTCGTCGTCGTCGACCCGCTGCTCCCGGAGGAAGACGTCCGTCCGCAGGCGCGCCACGGCGTAGACCTCCTCGGTCGAGAGTTCGCTCCACGCCTTCGAGATCACGGAATTCGCCTGCACGGGTCGGAGTTTACGAGAGAGGAAGGGGAGCACCCTCCCCCCGTAAACTGACGAGGAATCCTAGGGAGACCCATGTCGTATTCCGTGAACAAGACCGATGCCGAGTGGCGCGAGGAGCTCGACCGCGAGAAGTACGCCGTCCTGCGCGAAGCCGCCACCGAGCGTCCGTGGACCGGCGAGCTGCTCGACGAGCACCGCTCCGGCCTCTACACCTGTGCCGCCTGTCACGCCGAGCTGTTCAAGAGCGGCACCAAGTTCGACTCCGGCTGCGGCTGGCCGAGCTTCTACGAGTCCGTGAACCCCGAGGCGGTCCAGCTCATCGAGGACAGCACTCTCGGCATGGTCCGCACCGAGGTCCGCTGCGCCAGCTGCGGATCGCACCTGGGGCACGTCTTCCCCGACGGCTTCGGCACCCCGACCGGTGACCGCTACTGCATGAACTCGCTCGCGCTGGACTTCCAGGCCGAGAGCGAGTGACGATGGCGTCGGCACCCGTTCTCGAGGCCGTCCTCGCGCGCCGCTCGCGCTCGAAGGTCACGGCCGAGGCGCCGGGGCACGAGGAGATCGCCGCGTTCGTCTCGGCGGCCTCCCGCCTGGCCGATCACAGCTCGCTCCGCCCGTGGCGCGTCATCGAGATCCGCGGTGCCGCACGCGATCGGATCGGCCGCAGCTTCGCGGCCGCCTCCGGGTCGAAGAAGGACCCGCGCAAGTACATCGAGAAGACGCACCGCGCCTCCCTCCTGCTCGCCGTCGTGGTCAGCGTCAAGAAGTCGTCGGTGCCCGCATGGGAGCAGGAGGCGGTCGCCTCCGGTGTCGCGCACATCCTGAGCCTGCTGCTCGACGAGGCGGGCTGGGGCGTCTTCTGGCGCACCGGGTCGTACACGCGCGCCAAGCAGGTCCGCAAGGCGCACCGGCTCGAGAAGGGCGAGGAGCTGCTCGGCTGGCTCTACGTGGGGCGGCCCGACGGCAAGATCGGCGGGCCCAAGCGGCCCTCTCCGGCGTCGCGGCACCTCAGCATCCTCGAGCCCTGACCCGCCCCGCGGGCCGGAGCCGATCGGGCTCCGACGCCCGCGATAAGGTGATCCGAGGCGCGGCGACGCACCTGCCGACGTGGCGCAATTGGTAGCGCACCCGACTTGTAATCGGGCGGTTACGGGTTCAAGTCCCGTCGTCGGCTCCAGCGCCGCACGGGCGCCTTCGACGCCAGCGCAGGGTGAGGAAGGGATCGGTCCTCGCAGGGCGACGGGTCTCGATACGCCGCCGTCGGCGGCTACTCGACCGGCGGGCTTGCGCGATCCCTCCTGAGTCAGCGTTTCTCCCAGGAGACGGTTCGGCCCCTCCCTCGCTGATCGAGTAGCCCGCGCAGCGGGCGTATCGAGATCCACCTCCGTCAGAAGGACAGGGCAGAAGCCCCATCTACTGACGCCGGTGGGTCTCAATACGCCCACACGCGAACGGCCCGCTCACCACGAGCGGGCCGTTCGCGTTTCACCTGGCGGCGGTCAGCTGCTGGGGGTGGGGGTCGGCGTGGCCGACGAGTACGAGTCGGCGGCGGCCGAGAGGACGAACGAGCTGAAAGCGTCGGGGTCGGTCAGCGAGCCGGAGTAGGCCTCGCCGTTCACGAGCACGGTCGGCGTGCCCGAGACGGCCTCGACCTCGGTGCCGGGCAGCGGTCCGGCGGTCGCACGCTCGGTGGCGGCGCGCACCCAGCTCACGAACGACTGGTCGTCGATGCAGCTGTCGATCGCGGCGGTGTCCTCGACGCCCGCCTCGGCGACGTACTCCTTGAGCTGGTCGTCCGAGAGGCCGTCGGTCCCCTCCTCGGGCTGGTTGGCGAAGAGCAGGGCGTTGAAGTCGAAGAACGAGTCGGGCGCGGTGTCGGCGACGCAGGCCGCGGCGTTCGCGGAGCGCTCCGAGTACTTGGTGCCGTTGGAGCGGGTGGTCAGGATGGCGATCGGGTGGATCTCGACGGTCGCGGCGCCGCTCTCGACCCACTCCTCGATCTGCTCGCCGTTCGTGGTCTCGAACTGGCCGCAGTAGGGGCAGAGGTAGTCGAGGTAGACGCGGATGTCGACGGTGCCGCTCGACGTGTCGAGCGCGCTCGGGCTCGGGGTGCCGTCCGCGGGGATCGCGGCGGTGGTCTGCGCCGTCATGCCCTCGCCGATCACGATGCCGTCACTGGCCATGTTGGCGGGGCCGGGGCCGGCGGGGCGGATGCTCGAGGTGACCGCGAAGACCACCACGGCGACGATCGCGATGACCACGACGGCCAGGCCGCCCTGCAGGGCGACGCGGCTCACGCGGTCGCGGCGCTTCTGCTGCTCGCGGAGTCGCCGGGCCTTCTCCCTGGCGGCCTCTCGACGCTGGTTCTTCGAGAGACGGTCGTTCGCTCCGCCGTTGGTCATGACAAGGACACTCCGAGTGAGAGGGGAAGACGGTCGCTCGGGCAGCGACACGCCGGAATCCTACGCGCGAGCCCTGGGAATCCTCCAAACGACGGATACGGCCGATGCCGGCCGACCGGCGAGGCGGTGGCGGGTTCGACCCGGCGGTGCCGTGACCCCGGTCCATGGCATAGTGTGGCGGTTGGTCACTGTCGTCCAGGCGGCGATGGCCATCTTCCATTCACTCGGATCGTCCGGCACGTACCTGCCGGTGAAGGAGCAAGAACAATGGCGTCCGTAACTTTCGACCACGCGTCCCGCGTCTACCCCGGGGCCACGCGTGCCTCCGTCGACAAGCTCAACCTCGAGGTCGGTGACGGCGAGTTCCTCGTCCTCGTCGGCCCCTCCGGCTGCGGCAAGTCCACCTCCCTGCGCATGCTCGCCGGCCTCGAAGAGGTCAACGAGGGCCGCATCCTCATCGGCGACCGCAACGTCACGGACGTTCCGCCGAAGGACCGCGACATCGCGATGGTGTTCCAGAACTACGCGCTCTACCCGCACATGTCGGTCGCCGAGAACATGGGCTTCGCGCTCAAGATCGCCGGCGTCAACAAGGACGAGCGCGCCTCCCGCGTCCTCGAGGCCGCGAAGATGCTCGACCTCGAGCCCTACCTGAACCGCAAGCCCAAGGCCCTCTCGGGTGGTCAGCGTCAGCGCGTCGCGATGGGCCGCGCCATCGTCCGCAAGCCCCAGGTCTTCCTCATGGACGAGCCGCTGTCGAACCTCGACGCCAAGCTCCGCGTCTCGACGCGCACCCAGATCGGCACCCTCCAGCGTCGTCTGGGCATCACCACGGTCTACGTCACCCACGACCAGACCGAGGCGCTCACCATGGGCGACCGCATCGCGGTCCTCAAGGACGGACTGCTCCAGCAGGTCGGCACCCCGCGCGACCTCTACGAGAACCCGAACAACGTCTTCGTGGCCGGCTTCATCGGCTCGCCCGCGATGAACCTGTTCCACGCCGACGTCACCGACGGCGGAGTGAAGTTCGGCGACACCGTCCTCCCGATCGCCCGCGAGGCGCTCGCGAAGACCACCCAGAAGGTCGTCACGCTCGGCGTGCGCCCCGAGGACGTCACCGTCTCGACCCAGCCCGGCGGCCTGCCGATCGAGGTCGACCTCATCGAGGAGCTCGGCTCGGACGGCTACCTCTACGGCCACACCGAGGTCGAGGGTCGCCGCACCGACATCGTCGCGCGCGTCGACGGCCGCGTGCACCCGACCGCGGGCGACCGCGTCTACGTGACCGCGAACCACCGCGTGCACATCTTCGACGGCGAGTCGGGCCTGCGCCTCTCCTGACCTCGCGTCGCTCCACGAACGCTGCCGCTGTCTCCTCCGGGACGGCGGCAGCGTTCGTTGGGTCACCCCACCGTCCGCACCACCACACGAACGGCGCAGCATGTCCGGCTCTCTGAACATCACCTCGGCCACCGTCGACCCGGCCCTCCTCGATCTGCCCTGGGCCCTCCGCCTGAACGACTGGCCCGACGAGTACATCGCCGCACTGCCCAAGGGCATCTCGCGGCACACCGTCCGCTTCGCCCACCTCTCCGGACACGTCGTCGCGGTGAAGGAGACCACCGCCGAGATGGCGCGGCGCGAGTACGAGATGCTCAAGACCCTCCAGCGCCTCGATGTCCCGTGCGTCGTGCCCGGCGCGGTCATCACCAACCGCAGCGACGACGAGGGAGGCGAGCTGCCCGCCGTCCTCGTCACCCGGCACCTCAAGTTCTCGCTCCCCTACCGCGCCCTGTTCTCGCAGACCCTGCGGCCCGACACCGCGACCCGCCTGGTCGACGCACTGGCGCTGCTGCTCGTGCGACTGCACGTCATCGGCTTCTTCTGGGGCGACGTCTCGCTCTCGAACACACTGTTCCGGCGCGACGCCGGCGCCTTCGCGGCCTACCTGGTCGATGCCGAGACGGGTCAGCTCTACACGGGCGGCCTCTCGAACGGCCAGCGCGAGAACGACCTCGAGATCGCCCGCGTCAACATCGCCGGCGAGCTGCTCGACCTCGAGGCCGGCGGCCGTGTCGACGACGATCTCGATCCGATCACCGTGTCGGACGGCATCGTCGCCGCGTATCGCAGCCTCTGGAAGGAGCTGACCGGAGTCGAGTCGTTCGCGACCTCGGAGCGCTGGCGCATCAACGACCGGGTGAACCGGCTCAACGACCTCGGCTTCGACATCGAGGAGCTGGCGATCAAGACCGACGAGGCGGGCTCCACGGTGCGGATCCAGCCGAAGGTCGTCGACGCCGGTCACCACCAGCGCCGTCTGCTCCGCCTGACCGGGCTGGACGCGCAGGAGAACCAGGCGCGCCGGCTCCTCAACGACCTCGACTCGTACACGGCGACCTACGACAAGCAGGGTCTCGACGAGGAGATGGTGGCGCACGAGTGGCTCGCGCAGGTCTTCGAGCCGGTCATCCGCTCGATCCCGCGAGACCTGAAGGGGCGCCTGGAGCCGGCGGAGATGTTCCACCAGCTGCTCGAGCACCGCTGGTTCATGTCGCAGCAGCAGGCGCGCGACGTGCCGCTGGCGGAGGCGGTCACCGCCTATGTGAACGACATCCTCCGTCACCGCCGCGACGAGGCCACGATCATCGCGCCTCCGACCGAGTCGCTCACGCTGCCGAACCTCGTCATCGACGAGGCGGGCGACGCCGAGCTCACCGCCGAGGACGCCGACGTCGACTGGACGAAGAACGTCTGACCCTCACAACGCCGAAGGGCTCGTGCGGATCCGAGATCCGTACGAGCCCTTTCTTCTTCTCGAGCCTGCCCGTTCCGCGAGGCGTCCGGTGCGGTGAGCTGCAAGGCGGAGGAGGAAGCGATACCGGAGGTATCGTGCCCGACGACAACGCCGCAGACCGCCGTACCGGGCGCCTCGCGGTGAGCTGCAAGGCGGAGGAGGAAGCGGTACCGGAGGTATCGCGATCGACGACAACGCCGCGGATCGCCGTGCCGGACCCCTCGCTACTCCGAGGTGGAGCGGAGCTTGGAGATCTCGTAGAGCGCGACCGACGCGGCGATGCCGGCGTTCAGCGACTCCGCTGCCGAGCTGATCGGGATGGAGACGATCGCGTCGCACTGCTCGGTGACGAGACGGGAGAGGCCCTTGCCCTCGCTGCCGACGACCACGAGGAGCGGACGGTCGGCGAGCTCGAGCCCCGGCAGCATCACGTCGCCGCCGCCGTCGAGGCCGATCACGAAGACGCCCTCGCGCTTGTAGTCCTTGATCATCTGGGTGAGGTTCGCGGCCATCGCCACGGGGACGCGTGCCGCGGCGCCGGCCGACGTCTTCCAGGCGGCCGAGTTGAGCCCGACCGAGCGGCGCTGGGGCACGATGACGCCCTGGCCGCCGAACGCGGCGACCGAGCGGATGATCGCGCCGAGATTGCGGGGGTCGGTGATGCCGTCGAGTGCGACGAACAGCGGCACATCCCCCCGGGAGACACTGCGCTCGAGCAGATCGGACGGGTGGGCGTACTCGTACGGCGGCACCTTGAGCACGAGACCCTGGTGGACGGAGTCGGGGCCGGCGAGACGATCGAGCTCGGGGCGCATCACCTCGAGCACCGGGAGGCCGCGCGCGGTGGCGAGCTTCATCGCCTCCTTGACCCGGTCGTCCATCTCGATGCGGGTGGCGAGGTAGAGCGTCGTCGCGGGGATCTTCGCCCGCAGCGCCTCGAGGACGGAGTTGCGGCCCGTCACCATCTCGGACTCGTCGCCGCTCTTGGGCTTGCGAGGACCGGGTGCGCGGCCCTGACCGCGTGCCGCGGCCGACAGAGCACTGCCCGGGCGACCCTTGCCACCGGCCGCGACGAAGCGCTCGCGCGCCGCCTTGGCCTTGCCGGCGGGGTGGTACGGACGGTCCTCGGCCTTCGGGGTCGGCTTCTTGCCCTCGAGCGCCTGGCGGCCCTGGCCACCGGATCCGACCGCCTTGCCTCTGCTCTTCTTCCTGACCGCGCCGGGGCGGTTGTCCTTATTCGCCATCGAGACTCCAATGTGCACCCGTCTGGGTGTCTTCGATCGTGATTCCCGCCGCGGCGAGATCGGTTCGGATGCGGTCGGCGGCCGCCCAGTCGCGCTGCTCCCGCGCGGTCTGACGGTCGGCGACCAGCCGGTCGACCAGGACGCTCAACGCCCGGTAGGTCGGCTCGTCGTCGGAGCGCGCCCACTCGGGCGCCTCCGGATCGATGCCGAGGACGGACGCCATCGCGAGCACCTGCGTGCGCAGCGACGACACCGTCCCGAGGTCTTCGGCGTCGAGGGCCGCGTTGCCGGCCCTGACCGTCTCGTGCAGGACGCCGACGGCCTGCGGGACGGAGAGGTCGTCATCCATCGCCTCGGCGAACGCCTCCGGGACGACCGGGTCGCCGAGAGTGGCGAATCGGGTGCCGTCGAGGCGGCGGCGCGAGCGGTCGAGGAAGCCCTCGATGCGCTCGAGCGCCGCCTCCGCCTCCTCGAGCGCCCCGTCGTGGAACTCGAGGGTCGAGCGGTAGTGCGCGGAGCCGAGGTAGTAGCGCACGACGAGCGGGCGTGCGGAGTCGAGGAGCTCGGAGGCGAACACGGAGTTGCCGAGCGACTTGCTCATCTTCTGACCCGTCACCGAGACGAGGCCGTTGTGCAGCCAGTAGCTCGCGAAGGCGTGACCGGCCGCACTCGACTGGGCCAGCTCGTTCTCGTGGTGCGGGAAGCGCAGGTCGAGGCCGCCTCCGTGGATGTCGAACTGCGTGCCGAGGTACTTGGTCGACATCGCCGAGCACTCGATGTGCCAGCCCGGGCGCCCGCGGCCCCAGGGGGACGCCCAGGAGGCCGACTCGGGCTCGTCGGGCTTGAACCCCTTCCAGAGGGCGAAATCGTGCGGGTCGCGCTTGCCGCGCGGGTCGGCGTCGGTCGCCGCCTCCATGCTCTCGAGGCGCTGATGGGTGAGCGAGCCGTAGTCGGGCCACGACCGGGTGTCGAAGTAGACGTCGCCGGAATCGTCGGGCGCGGGGTACGCGTGGCCGAGCTCGACGAGGCGCTGCACCAGGTCGATCATCTCGGTGATGCTCGCCGTCGCCCGCGGTTCGTACGTCGGGGCGAGGATGCCGAGCGCGGCGTACGCGGCCGTGAACTCGAGCTCGACCCGATACGCCAGCGCCCACCACTGCTCGGACGCGGCGCCGGCGGGTGCGGCCCGGCGCGCCTCCTCGGCGATCGCGAGGATCTTGTCGTCGATGTCGGTGACGTTGCGGACCAGGGTGACCCGGAAGCCGCGGTAGTGCAGCCAGCGGCGCAGCTGGTCGTAGACGAGCGCCGAGCGGAGGTGCCCGATGTGGGGCGAGGACTGCACGGTGGGTCCGCAGACGTACATCCCGACCTCGTTCGCGCGGAGGGGGACGAAATCGACGAGGGCCTGGGCCTTCGAGTCATGCAGTCGCAGAGTCACGGGGGGAGTTTACCGGGCGCTCGGCTCGCGGCCCGGCGGGCAGGCCCGCCCTGGGGATCAGGCGCGGGTCGAGGAGCTGGGGAGGACGAGTGCCGTCGCCACTGCGGTGACGCCCTCTCCCCTGCCCGTGAAGCCCAGTGCGTCGGACGTCGTCGCGGCGACGCTGACGGGCGCGGCGAGCAGAGCGGAGAGGAGCGACTCCGCCTCCTCCCGCCGCGGCGAGAACCTCGGCCGGTTGCCGATCAGCTGGACCGACACGTTGCCGATCGTGAATCCGGCGGCCTCGACGAGATCGCGGGTCGCGCGGAGGAACACCTCGCCGTGGGCGTCCTGGAAGCGCGGGTCCGCGGTGCCGAAGCGGGAGCCGATGTCGCCGAGGCCCGCCGCCGAGAGAAGGGCGTCGCAGACCGCGTGCGCGACCGGGTCGCCGTCGCTGTGACCCGAGAGCCCGCGCTCGCCGGGCCAGTGCAGTCCGGCGAGCCAGAGCGGGGACGAGTCGTCGAAGGCGTGCACGTCGATCCCGACGCCCACCCGGGGCGCAGCCGTCGCCGCAGGAGGCGCGAGCAGCTGCTCGGCGCGGGCGAGATCCCACGGGGTGGTGATCTTGAACGCGAGGGCGTCGCCCGGGACGACGACGGACGGGTGCCCGTGGGCGGCGAGCAGCGCCGCGTCGTCGGTGAACTCGCGCTCGGCCGCCGCGTAGGCGTCGTCGAGCAGGCTGCGCGGGAAGCCCTGAGGGGTCTGCACGGCGGCGAGCTCCGACCGATCGACGGTGTCGAGGATCGTGCCTGCCGGCTCGACCCGCTTGATGGTGTCGGTGACGGGGAGCCCGGGGATGACCCCGCCGCCGGTGGCCCGGACCGCCGTGATCACGCGCTCGAACTGGTCGACGGGCGTCAGCGCCCGGGCTGCGTCATGGACGAGGACGGTCTCGATCGAGGGCGCGAGGAGCGCGAGGCCGCGGGCGACCGACTCCTGCCGGGTCGCGCCTCCGGCTGTGACCGCGACCGCGTCGGAGGCGAGCCCGGCCGCAGCCGCGCAGAGCCGAGCGGTCTCGTCGACGAGCTCCGCCGGAGCGACGACGACGATCTGCACGGGCTCCGGCAGGGTCAGCACCGTGCGGAGGCTGCGCTCGAGGATGGTGACGCCGGCGCACTCGACGTAGGCCTTCGGTCGCTCGCGGCCGAGGCGGGTGCCGCTGCCCGCGGCGACGATGACGACGGCGGCGGTCGGCGCCAGGGGCGTCCCGCCGGGCTCGACCTGCATGCGTGACGTCCTCTCAGCGGCGGTCAGAGTAGCACGGGGCTCCTCGCCGGGGCACCCTCGGCCGGGCGTCCGCCTCGGCCTCGCTACGCTAATCTGGTGTCCGGCTCCAGCTCCGTGGATCCGCCCTGTCCGGGGCGAGCAGGGCCGACGATCTGGAGGTATCTGTGAAGGCGCGAATCGCTGCATCCGTCGTTCTCGCGGTCGGCGTCGCCCTCGCAACAGCCGGCTGCAATCTCGTCGCCCCCCAGGCGACCCGCAACCTCTACGACCCGAGCGACGGCGTCGGAGCCACGATCGGCGATCTCGCCGTCCGCAACGCGTTCATCGTCTCGGACGACGGCGAGCTGGGCACGCTCGTCACGACGGTCGTCAACTCCGGTGACCAGACGCAGACCCTCGAGGTGCAGTACGAGGCCTCGACCGGCCGCGTCGACGCCGAGGTGTCCGCCGTCCCCGGCAACACCGAGGTCGGCCCTCAGAAGGACGCCACGGTCACGATGTCCGATCTCGACACCGTGCCGGGCAGCCTCCTCCCCGTCTACTTCCAGTACGGCTCCGAGGAGGGCAAGGAGGTGCTCGTGCCTGTCCTGACGTCGGCTCTCGAGTCCTACGCGACCCTCACCCCCGCCCCGTCGGCCACCCCGACCCAGACGGCCACGCCCGACCCGGCGAACACCGCCCTGCCGACCCCCACCACCGAGCCCGGCAACTCCATCGAGCCCTCGAACGAGTAGCCCTCCCCGCACTCCTCCCGGAGGGCCGCTCGCTTCTGCGAGCGGCCCTCCGTCGTTGCACGGGGCGTGAGGCGCGTCTCGTGAGCCGGGCGAACGGGCGGCGACCCGATGCACCCGGTCAGAGAAGGAGGCCTGCAGACCCGCCCGGCAGACGCTGGTGGGTCTCGATACGCCCCTGCGGGGCTACTCGACCAGCGAGGGGGGGGTGGCAGTCCCCTGTGCGAAAGCGCGACCTGAACGCCCGCGCCTTCCCGCTCGTCGCTCAGCGACGGCCCTCCCGCAGCGCCCGCCGCAGAGCGGCGACCCCTCAGAAGCAGCCCGCGGCGCAGCCACGGCCCTCTCACACCCGGTTCGCCGCGCAGTGACGGCCCGACTCCCCCAAGCAGCTCGTCGCGCAGCGACGGCCCCACCCCCAAGCAGCTCGCCGCGCAGCGACGGCCCGACTCCCCCAAGCAGCTCGCCGCGCAGCGACGGCCCCACCCCCAAGCAGCTCGTCGCGCAGCGACGGCCCCACCCCCAAGCAGCTCGTCGCGCAGCGACGGCCCCTCCTCAAGGCAGACGTTCCGCAGGAGGGTGGCTCACTCCGCCGGTCTGCAGGAGGGGATCGCGGGTCCTGGTGGGGCAGGTGCAAGGCGGAGGAGGGCGCGATACTGGAAGTATCGCAACCGACGACAACGCCGCAGATGCCCCCACCAGGGCCCGCGATCACGCGTCGAAGCGGTAGCCGAGGCCGCGGACAGTAACCAGGAGCGTCGGCTCCTTCGGGGTCTTCTCGATCTTGGAGCGGATGCGCTTGACGTGGACGTCGAGGGTCTTGGTGTCGCCGAAGTAGTCGCTGCCCCAGACGCGGTCGATGAGCTGGCCGCGGGTGAGGACGCGGCCGGCGTTGCGCAGGAGCATCTCGAGGAGTTCGAACTCCTTGAGGGGCATGGGCGTCTCGATGCCGTCGACCTCGACCGTGTGGCGTTCGATGTCCATCTTGACGGGGCCGGCGACGACGATGCGCTCCTCGCCCGGGTCCTCGGTGCGGCGGCGGAGGACGGCGCGGATGCGGGCGAGGAGCTCGCGGGTCGAGTAGGGCTTGGTGACGTAGTCGTCGGCGCCGAGCTCGAGTCCGACGACGATGTCGACCTCGGAGTCCTTCGCGGTGACCATGATGATCGGGATGGAGGAGCGCGTGCGGATCTCGCGGCACACCTCCGTGCCGGGCATGCCGGGCAGCATCAGGTCGAGGAGGATCAGATCGTAGTCGCCCTCGTCGAAGGCGGCGACGGCGCGGGTGCCGTCCTCGGCGACGGTGACGTCGTAGCCCTCCCGTTCGAGCAGGTAGCTGAGGGGCTCGCTGAGTGCGCTCTCGTCCTCGACGAGCAGGATGCTGGTCACGGGGTGTCTCCTATCGGTGCCGTCGACGCGAAGGGCGTCCGGGCCGGGTCTACTTCGGGAAGTCGGATGGTGAAGGTGGAGCCGCGTCCGGGCTTGGACCAGACGCGCACGTCGCCGCCGTGGTTCTGCACCGCGTGCTTGACGATGCTGAGGCCGAGTCCGGTGCCGCCGGTGTGGCGCGATCGCGCCTGGTCGACGCGGTAGAACCGCTCGAAGACCCGGTCGAGGTCCTCTTCGGGGATCCCGATGCCCTGGTCGGTGACGGCGATCTCGACCACTCCCCCGGTCGAGCGCACGCCGACTCCGACGCGGGAGCCCGGGGGCGAGTACTGGATCGCGTTGGACAGCAGGTTGTGCAGCGCCGAGACGAGCATCTTCTCCTGGCCGGCGACGTACGCCTTCTTCATGCCGCCCTTGACCAGGGTGACGTCGTGCGACTCCGCCATCACGTGGGTCGTCTCGAGTGCGGCGACGACGATGTCGTCGACCCGGACCACCTCTGCGGTTCCGGCGACGTCGGTCGACTGGAGGCGCGAGAGCTCGATGATCTCGCGGGTGATCTTGGCGAGCCGGTGCGACTCCTGCGTGAGGCGGTGCGCGAACCGGCGGACCTGCGCCGGGTCGTCCGCGGCCGAGTCGAGGGCCTCGGCGAGCAGGCCGACCGCGCCGATCGGAGTCTTCAGCTCGTGGGAGATGTTGGCGACGAAGTCGCGGCGGACCGCCTCGAGCCGCCGCGCCTCGGTGTGGTCCTCGGCGAGCACGAGGACGAAGCGGGAGCCGAGGCGCGTGGCGTGCACCACGAGGGTGACCGCCACCTCCGAGAGCGGACTCGTCGAGAGCTCGAGGTCCTGCTCGATGTCGTCGCCGAAGCGCCGCACCCGGTCGACGATGGCGACGAGGTCGGGGTGGAGCAGCGTGTCCTGCGAGACGAGCCCCAGGGAGACCGCCCGCGTCGACGCCTTCAGGACGTTGTTGGAGGGGTCGGTCACGAAGGCAGGAGCGTCGATGGCGTCGATGATGGCGCCGATCCCCTCGGGGAGCCCGACGTCGGCGACATCGGCGGCGATCCGACCCTGCTGAGCGGCGACGGTGACGACGACGGTCATGGCGGCGCCGATGGCCAGCCCGATGACGAGCGCCAGAACAACGAACAAGCCCGTATCCACGGACCCCAGGCTAACCATCCACCGGCCGTCTCCCTACCGGACGCCGGTCCACCGGCTGCGGGTCGAGTACTGTTCAAACCCCCGGCACCGTCCGTTAACCTGCCGTGGTCATCATTGCTGCGCTTGCGCCGACTCGGTGCAGGCGCAGTGTCGTGCGTGGTGCGCGATGCAAACCCGGCACCGGCCTCCGTGTCTGCCGTAGAGAGGGTCGATCAGAAGATGCGCGAAGTTTTCCAGCAGGAGCTGGCCGAAGTCCAGGATCGCCTCGTCGAGATCTCCGGCCTCGTCGAGATCGCGATCGAGAAGGCGACCCAGGCGTTCAACCACTCCGACGTCTCCCTCGCCGAAGAGGTGATCGCGAACGACGACCGCATCGATCAGCTCGCGATCAGCCTGGACGAGCTGGCGATCGACATCCTCGCCCGCCAGGGCCCGGTCGCCCGCGACCTGCGCACCGTCGTCTCGGCCCTCCGCATCAGCGCGTCCCTCGAGCGGATGGGCGACATCGCCGAGCACATCGCGCAGCTCTCGCGCTACCGCTTCCCCGACAAGGTCGTGCCGAAGAGCCTCCGCCCCACCTTCGTCGAGATGGGACGCCTCGACGTCGTCGTCGCGCACAAGCTCACCGAGCTCCTCCGCTCGCAGGACGGACGCATCGCCGAGGAGATCCGCGACGAGGACGACAAGATCGACGAGCTGCACGTCAGCGTGTTCGACAAGGTCCTCAGCGAGGCGTGGAAGGGCCAGGCCGCCGACACCGTCGACGCCACGCTCGCCAGCCGCTACCACGAGCGCTTCGCCGACCACGCCGTGTCGATCGCCAAGAAGGTGCAGTACCTGATCTCAGGCGATTACGCCTGAGTTGACTCGTCTTCATCGCGCTCGCGCGATGAAGACCGCGGTCGGCTGTCCAGCGTGGGTGCGTGGTGCGTTCGGCTAGAGCGAATCGCTGGGACGCGATTCACCCGTTCGCCTCGTGGAGGGGCGGCTGGTCTGCAGATTCGCCTCTGCAGGGAGTACCGGCAACGCGGTCGCTTCGCGTGAGGTGCTCGACCGGATGAGCTTCGGCTCGTGAAACGTGCTTCGGCTCGCAGGAATCGTCCGATCCTGCGAGCCGAAGGTGTTTCTGCGAGCCGGAGATCAGGCGCGCGGGACGTCCGGCTCGCAGAATGTCATTCGGCTCGCGGGAATCGCGGGTTTCGGCGCGCCGAACGTGATCCGGCGAGCCGGAGGTGTTTCTGCGAGCCGAAGGTGCTTCAGGGGTGCGCGCAGACGCGGACGGCCCGCGAGAACCGGGGTTCTGCGGGCCGTCCGACGGGGGCGAGGGCTACTTCTTGGCGCCCTGGGCGGCCACGGCGGCGGCGCCGGCGGCGGCGGCCTCCGGGTCGAGGTAGCGGGCCGGCTCGGTCGGCTCGAAGTTCTCGTCGAGCGTGTAGACGAGCGGGATGCCGGTCGGGATGTTCAGCTCGGCGATGTCGGAGTCGGAGATGCCGTCGAGCGTCTTCACCAGCGCACGCAGCGAGTTGCCGTGCGCGGTGATCATCACGGTCTTGCCCGAGGCGAGGTCCGGCTTGATGTCGGACTCCCAGTACGGGAGCATCCGCTCGATGACCAGCTTGAGCGACTCCGTGCGCGGGAGGGCGTCGCCGAGGTCGGCGTAGCGCTCGTCGTGGGCCTGCGAGTACTGGTCGTCGTCGTCGAGCGGGGGCGGCGGCACGTCGAACGAGCGGCGCCAGGTCTGGAACTGCTCGGGGCCGTACTCGGCGAGCGTCTGCGCCTTGTCCTTGCCCTGCAGCGCACCGTAGTGGCGCTCGTTCAGGCGCCAGGAGCGCTTGACGTCGATCCAGAGGCGGTCGGCGGTCTCGAGGGCGATGTTCGCGGTCTGGATCGCGCGGGTCTGGCGGGAGGTGTAGACGACGTCGGGGTGAAGCCCCGCCTCGCTCAGCAGCTCGCCGGCACGGGTCGCCTCGGCGACGCCCTGCTCGGTGAGCCGCACGTCGACCCAGCCGGTGAACAGGTTCTTCTGGTTCCACTCGCTGTTGCCGTGGCGCACGAGGATGAGGGTGTAGGTCTCGGACATGCGCCCAGTGTAGAGGTGGCCCCTTTCGGGCGCGGATACGCTGGGCGGCATGCCGATCGGAGCCGTGACCCGCGGAACGACGGGCACCAACCGGCTCCGTCGGGTCGATCGCTGGATCGCCGAGCTGCCCGTCCTCCGGGACACCGCGGACCCCCTCGTGGTCGACCTCGGCTTCGGCGCGAGCGCGGTCACCACCCTCGAGCTGCACCGCCGCCTCGCCCGCGTCGCCCCGGGAGTCGAGGTCGTCGGCCTCGAGATCGAGCCCGCGCGGGTGAGCACGGCGCGCGAGCAGCTCGCCCGTGTCCGGCGCGGAGGCACCCCTTTCCCCCGCGACGCACGCGTCCGCTTCGAGCGCGGCGGCTTCGAGATCCCGCTCCCGCCCGGTCGGAGCGCGAGCGTCCTCCGCGCGTTCAACGTGCTCCGCCAGTACGACGAGTCGGCCGTCGCCAGTGCCTGGCAGGTGATGACCGAGCGGCTCGCTCCCGGCGGTGTGCTGGTCGAGGGCACCTGCGACGAGATCGGGCGGATCTGCACCTGGATCGCCATCGACGGGGACGGCCCCCGGTCGCTCACTCTGTCGCTGCGCCTGGGCGCCGTGCCCTCGCCGATGATCGCGGCCGAGCGGCTCCCGAAGGCGCTGATCCACCGCAATGTGCCCGGCGAGCGCGTGCACGCCTTCCTCCAGGCGCTCGAGCGGGCCTGGACCCTCAACGCTCCCCTCGCGGTGTACGGGCCGGCCCAGCGCTGGCAGGCGTCCGTCCGTGCGCTCCGCGCCGAGTGGCCGATCCTCGACGGGCCGCGGCGGTGGCGGCTCGGGGAGGTGACCGTCGCGTGGGACGCCGTCGCGCCCGCGGATCCGGCCCCGTCACTCCGCTGACAGCCCGACGCGTCAGCGCAGCTCGGGCAGCGCCTCCCTCGCCTCGACGGGATCGGTGCCGGCGGCCGTCAGCAGATCGACGACGAGCGGTCGCAGGATGACCAGGAGGGTCTTCTCGGCGAGGCGCGCCTCGGGGATCAGACCCTGCGGGTCGAGCGTCGTCGCCAGCAGGACAAGGTCCTGACGGGCGAGCGGGAGCACGGAGGGATCCGCGACGGCGCGCCCGAGCAGCGAGACGCCCGAGCCGAAGGACGCCACGACGGCGGCGAGGGCGGGGCGCCGGGCGCCGTCGCCGACGAGGAAGTCGGTGCGCCGAGCGACGATGCGGAGGTTGCGGGTCGCGAGATCGAGGGCGGCCAGCATCGCGTGCTGCCTCTCGAGCTCACCTCGGTGCCGGCGGACGAACGGCGAGATCCGGGCGACCCCGAGCGCCGACTCGAGGGCCGCAGACCAGCCGTCGATGGTCGGCTGCGTCCCGCGGACACGCTCCAGAGCTGCTCGGGAGGCGTCGCCGTCTCCGTCGCGGAGCGCTTCGGACAGCCCCTCGATCGTGGCCGACAGCGCGGAGACGAGGCGCCGGGCCTCCGCGCGAGCGGTCCGGAGCGGACTGCGCGGCACGATGGCGGTGCACAGCAGCGCCGCCAGTCCGCCGACGAGACCGTCGAGACTCCGGGTGAACACGCCTCCGTCGGGGGCGGGCAGGACCATGACGAGCATCGCCTGCGTGCCGGCGGCGACCGCGAAGCCGGGCGAGGGCGAGAGCGCCCGCCCGACGGTGAAGACGATCGCGAGCACGACGGCCAGCTGCCAGACGCCCGTACCCCACCAGAGCAGCAGGACCTCGCTCGCCGTGATCCCGATCAGCATGCCGACCGCCGTCTCGGCGACCTGCTTCGGCCGGGTGTCGCGCGCGATGCCGAGGCTCGAGATCGTCGCCGTGAGGGAGAGCACCGGGGCCGGGTGCCCGAAGACGAACCGCGACACCGAGTACGCGAGGATCGCCGCGAGGACGATCTGCAGCACGGCGGGGAGCGACGCGACCGCCCGCCCGAGACCGCGGCCCGGGCGGATGGCGTCGACGCGGACGAGCCGCCGGAGCCCCTCGGCCGCCCGATCCGGCCTCGCGGATCCTGCGGCCACCACGGCGTGGCCTACCTGGTCTTCGCCCCGAGTCGGGGCAGGCGGGGCACCCCCGCCTCCGCACCGGCTCCGGGCGGGACGACGACCTCCTGCGAGGCGGCGACGCGGACGTCGCCGGCGAGGACGGTGAGCTCGTTCTCGACGGGCACGGAGCGCTTGACGACGGCGAGGGCGATCGGTCCGTCCTCGTAGTGCCAGGCGCTCGAGGTGACGGCGCCGACCTCGACCGGTTCGCCGCCCTTCAGCGCGGTGACCGGGTCACCGTGCCCGGGAAGGGCGGAGTCGGAGCCGTCGAGCTGCAGGAGCACGAGGCGCCGCGGTGGGTGCCCGAGGTTGTGCACCTTGGCGACGGTCTCCTGGCCCCGGTAGCACCCCTTGGCCAGGTGCACGGAGGAGCGGAGCAGGTCGAGCTCGTGCGGGATCGAGCGGTCGTCGACCTCGGTGGCGTGACGCGGGCGCCACGCTGCGATGCGGAGGGCCTCGAGTGCGTCGGAGCCGGCCAGCGCGACTCCGGCGCTCGCGGCCCTCGCGGCCAGCTCGACGAGCACGGCACGCGGCACGAGGGTCTCGCGGTAGAGCCAGGACGCCGCAGGGTGCTCCTCGACGGCCGCGTACTGCCAGCCGCCGGGCTGCACCTGCGACCACGGGTCGAGCCAGCTGACGCCGCCCAGCGAGAGCGCGAGGGTGGTGGCGGAGGAGTCGCCCAGCGTCGCGAGAGTCGCGAACTCGTCGGTGCGATCGGCGATCTCGACCCGGAGCATGAACCGCATCCGGTCGAGCCAGGCCGCGAGTCCCGCGGTCTCGTCGCGGTCGAGGAGCAGCCACGCGGTCTCTCCGTCGTCGACCACGCGGATGACGTGCTCGATGCGACCGGACGGGTCGAGCAGCAGGGTCTCGGCGGAGGCACCCGGTGCGAGCCGTGCGAGGGACTGGCTGGTGAGGGAGTCGAGCCAGGTGAGCCGGTCGGGGCCGGTGACGGTGACGACTCCGCGACCCGAGAGGTCGACGAGCGCCGTGCCCGCGGCGAGTGCGCGCTGCTCGCGGAACGGCTCGCCGTAGTGCGCGGCGACACCCGGCTCGGCGATGCTCGCCGTCGCGACGGCTCCGGCGACCGAGAGGAGCGGTGAGATCGGGTCAGTCGACACGGGCGAGCCTCCCTGAGGCGTGGGTGCGGAGGCCCTGGCCGAGCGCGGCGATGTCCCACGCCCAGAGCAGGTGGTCGTCGACGAGGCCGTAGAGGCGCGTGGCCGCCGCGTAGTCCTTCGCCGCAGCGGTGCGCATGACGGCGTCGGTCGCGAGGTCGATGCGCGGACCCTTGACCTGACCGAGGTAGAGCTCGCTGACGCCGTCGGGGTGCACGAGGGAGACCTCGAGCTCGAAGCCGCCAGCGGCGTTGCGGAGGGTCTCGACCGACTCGGCGTCGGGGAACGCGGGAGCGCCGCGACCGGGCAGCATCGCCGGGCCGGCGTCCGCATCGGTGAGCGGACGGCTGAGGCGCCAGTACCCCGTCTCGCTGACGAGCGGGCGGTGGCCGACCTCGTCGTTCTCGTCCTCGATCAGCCAGGTGTAGGAGCTGTAGTTGAGGTACGGCAGCCCGTCGTAGCTGAAGCTGATGCGGTGGCCGAACTCGGCCTGGACGGAGTCGTCGCCGACGACGTAGTCGACGACGCCCGAGCCCTCCCAGACGCCGAGCAGCCAGGACAGGGGGACGAGCTCGGGCGGGAGGCCCGACGGCAGCGAGACCAAACCGGCTCTGACCCGGCGGCTAGCGCTGGCCGCGGTAGAGCTTGAAGACGACGATGCCCGAGACCCACGCGATGGCGAGCGAGGCGAGCCCGAGCAGTCCGAGATAGAAGAGTTCGAGGGCGAGAAGCATGGTCCCCATCCTAGGCGGCGACGCCGACACGGGCGCGGGCCGGAGGGGATTCAGCGGGAGGCGAGAGCGGCGACGCCGCTGGCGAGGCCGACGATGACCATCGCCCCGACCATGCTCGTCATCGTGCGGAGCAGGTAGCCGGAGGCGCGGGCGACGGCGAGCTGCACCGCGAAGGTGGCGAGCACGCATCCGCCGAAGGTCAGCGCGAGCCAGAGCTGCGCGGATCCGGCCGGAGCGACGACCAGAGTGACCACCGAGCCGACGAGAGCCAGCGCCCAGACGATCCCCACGCCCACTCGGTCCCCGCTCATCCGTCAATTGTGCCCCAGGCGATCGGCCCTCCCGGCCCGCCGCTAGTATTGCCGCAGACAGTTCTGGAGGATCCGTGGCGCAGTTGTTGATACTGACCTCTGCGGGGGGCACCGAGGTACTGCCCGCTCTGGGGCTGCTCAGCCACAAGACCCGGCAGATCCCGGCCGAACCCGCGCATCTCGTGAACGCACCGAGCTGCGACCTCATCTTCGTCGACGCCCGGCAGGACCTCGCCAGCGCGAAGTCGCTCTGCAAGATCCTCACCACCACCGGGATCAACGTCCCCCTCATCCTCATCCTCACCGAGGGGGGCCTCACCGCGGTGAGCGCCGACTGGGGCGTGAACGACGTGATCCTCGACTCCGCCGGCCCCGCCGAGGTCGACGCGCGCATCCGCCTCGTCATCGGCCGCCTCGCACAGGAGCAGTCGGCGTCGCGGATCCAGGCGTCCGGTGTCGTCATCGACGAGGCGAGCTACTCGGCCAAGGTGCACGGGCGCCCGCTCGACCTCACCTTCAAGGAGTTCGAGCTCCTGCGCTTCTTCGCCACGCACCCCTCGCGGGTCTTCACCCGCGAGCAGCTGCTCAGCGAGGTGTGGGGCTACGACTACTTCGGAGGCACGCGCACCGTCGACGTGCACGTCCGGCGCCTGCGCGCGAAGCTCGGCGACCTCGAGTCGCTCATCGGCACGGTCCGCAACGTCGGATACCGCTTCAACGTCTATGAAGAGGACAATGAGCGAGTCGCTCAATCTCTCGGTTGAGAACCTGTCCGACCCCGCGGTGTCCGCGGGGCTCGAGCACCTCATCGGTCGCGCCACCTGGTTCGACGAGCAGCCCCCGTTCAGCGATCAGACGCTGGTCGATGCGAGGGCCGGCTCGCGGACGCTCCTGATCGGCCTCCGCGCCGATGTCGTCGTCGCCGCGGCGGTCCTCGGCCAGGGCGAGCTCGAGTTCGTGGTCGATCCGGAGTGGCGAGGCGTCGGCTTCGGTCGCGCGGCCCTCGAGCAGGTCCTCGCGAGCGGCCGGACGGGGCTGCTGGCCTGGGCGCACGGCGATCACCCCGCGGCGCGGGCCCTCGCGGCGTCGCACGGCTTCTCGCCCGTCAGGACGCTGCTGCACCTGGCGCTCGATCCGCTCAGCGCACCCGAGGTCGTCGTCCCCGACGGCTTCGCCCTCTCGGACGCCCGCGATCTCGACCCCGCGGAGTGGGTCGCCCTCAACGCCCGCGTCTTCGCCGCGCACCCCGAGCAGGGTCGGCTGACCGAGGACGACCTCGCCGCCCGACGCGCCGAGCCGTGGTTCGACGAGGGCGACTTCCTCCTGCTCCGCGACGCGAGCGGCGCGCTCGTGGGCTACGACTGGCTCAAGATCGAGCCCGGATCGACGACCGGTGAGATCTACGTGCTCGGCATCGCCCCCGAGGCGGCGGGCCACGGCCTCGGCCGGGCGCTGCTCGGAGCGGGCCTCGCGCGGATGGTCGAGCGGGGCTGCACCGCCGCCGATCTCTACGTCGAGGCCGAGAACCGCTCGGCCGTCGCGCTCTACCGCTCGCTGGGATTCGTCGACGCCTCCGTCGACGTGCAGTACCTGCAGCGGGCTCCCGCGGTCCGCTGACCTCGAGCCTCCTCCCCAGGCCGCGTTCACCCCGCATTCACCACCGGCGGCGCGACGCACACGGACGCGGTGCCAGGATGGACGCATGGACGGCGACAACCTGATTCTCGAGGACGGCCTGAGCGACGAGCTCGACGACGACTTCGACGACGAGGAGGAGCACTCCGACCCCCTGCTCCCCGACAACCGCTACCTCGATCGCGAGCTGAGCTGGCTGGCGTTCAACCAGCGCGTGCTCGAGCTCGCCGAGGATCCGCTGGTGCCCGCGCTCGAGCGGGCGAACTTCCTGGCGATCTTCTCGTCGAACCTCGACGAGTTCTTCATGGTCCGGGTGGCGGGCCTGAAGCGGCGCATCCTCACGGGTCTCGCGCTGCCGACCAACATCGGCCGCGTCCCGGTCGACGTGCTGACCGACATCTCCGAGAAGGCGCACCTGCTGCAGCAGCGCCACTCGCGGGCGTTCAAGGAGCTGGTCGAGCCGGCCCTGCGCGACTCCGGCATCGACATCGTGCGGTGGAGCGAGCTCAGCGACGCCGAGCGTGAGGTGCTCGACGACTACTTCTCGGCCCAGATCTTCCCGGTGCTCATGCCGCTCGCGGTCGACCCGGCCCACCCGTTCCCCTACATCTCGGGGCTCTCGCTCAACCTCTCGGTGCGCGTGCGCAACCCGAAGACGCAGAAGACCGAGTTCGCGCGCCTCAAGGTGCCGCAGATGCTGCCGCGCTTCGTCCGCATCGCCGGTGTCGCCGCTCCCGGCGAGCCGATGCGCTTCATCTCGCTCGAAGACCTCATCGCGAACCAGCTCGACGACCTCTTCCCGGGCATGGAGATCCTCGACCACCACGTCTTCCGGATCACCCGCAACGAGGACGTCGAGGTCGACGAGGACGAGACAGAGAACCTCATCAAGGCGCTCGAGAAAGAACTGCTCCGTCGCCGGTTCGGCCCGCCCATCCGGCTCGAGGTCACCGACGACATGGACGACGAGACCCTCGGGCTGCTCGTCCGCGAGCTCGACATCACGACGCAGGAGGTCTACAAGCTCCCGGCTCCGCTGGATCTCAGCGGGCTCTTCAGCCTGCAGAAGATCGACCGGCCCGATCTGAAGTACCCGAACCACGTGCCGACGACGGCCGTCCAGCTCTCGCCGAGCGACTCGAACCAGCGTCAGGACATCTTCAAGGCGGTCTCGCGCGGCGACGTGCTCCTGCACCACCCCTACGAGTCCTTCGCGACGAGCGTCCAGGCGTTCCTCGAGCAGGCGGCGGCCGACCCCGACGTGCTCGCGATCAAGCAGACGCTCTACCGCACGTCGGGCGACTCCCCCATCGTCGAGGCCCTGATCGACGCGGCCGAATCGGGCAAGCAGGTGCTGGCGCTGGTCGAGATCAAGGCGCGCTTCGACGAGCAGGCCAACATCTCGTGGGCGCGCAAGCTCGAGAAGGCCGGCGTGCACGTGGTCTACGGACTCGTCGGGCTCAAGACCCACTGCAAGCTCGCGCTCGTGATCCGCCAGGAGAAGGGCGGGGTCCTCCGGCACTACTCCCACATCGGCACCGGCAACTACAACCCGAAGACCTCGCGCATCTACGAGGATCTGGGGCTGCTGACGGCCGACGCCGAGGTGGGCAAGGACCTGACGCGCCTCTTCAACGAGCTGTCGGGCTACGCGATCGAGAAGAAGTTCAAGCGCCTGCTCGTCGCACCGCGCCACCTGCGCAAGGGCCTGCTCAAGCGCATCGAGGCCGAGACCGAGAACGCCCGCAACGGGCTGCCCTCCGGCATCCGGATCAAGGTCAACTCGATCGTCGACGAGGCCGTGATCGACGCCCTCTACCGCGCCAGCCAGGCCGGCGTCCCGGTCGACGTCTGGGTCCGCGGCATCTGCGGCCTCAAGCCCGGGCAGGAGGGCCTCTCCGAGAACATCCGCGTCCGCTCGATCCTCGGCCGCTACCTCGAGCACTCGCGCATCTTCAGCTTCGTCAACGGCGGAGAGCCCGACGTGTTCATCGGCAGCGCCGACATGATGCACCGCAACCTCGATCGTCGCGTCGAAGCACTGGTGCGGATCGTCGAACCCGCGCACCTCGCCGAGATCGAGGACATGTTCGTGCGGGCGATGGACGAGAGGACCGCCTCGTGGTGGCTCGGCTCGGACGGCACCTGGACACGGCACCACCTCGACGAGGACGGCGCCCCGCTGTCCGACCTCCAGAACCGGCTGATGCAGCACATCTCGCACCGCAAGCGCGCGGCGTCCCGGTCCGCCTCGCGCGTGTCGAACCGCTGACGCCGTGACGGGCACCGTCTTCGCCGCAGGAGCCGTGTGCTGGCGGCTCATCGAGGGCCGACCGCACCTCCTGGTGATCCACCGACCGCACCGGAGGGACGTCAGCCTGCCCAAGGGCAAGGTCGACCCCGGCGAGTCGCTGGCCGAGACGGCGGTCCGCGAGATCCGCGAGGAGACGGGGCTCGCCGTGGCGCTCGGCGTCCCGCTCGGCTCGACCGAGTACTCCCTCCCGAACGGTCGGGCGAAGGCGGTCTACTACTGGGCGGCGCAGGTCACCGAGAAGGCCGTCCTCGCCTCCGATTTCGTCCCCAACGACGAGGTGGAGGCGCTCGAGTGGGTGAGCGTCAAGAAGGCCCGCAGCTACCTGACCTACCCGCACGACGTGGCGATCGTGGACGAGTTCGCCCGCATCGTCGCCCGCGGCACGCTCGACACCTTCGCGATCGTGGTGCTCCGGCACGCGAAGGCAGTGCCCCCCTCCTCCTGGGACGGCCGCGACTCGACCCGCCGCCTCAACCGCAGGGGCACCGAGGAGGCTGCGGCGGCCGCCCGCGCCGTCGCCGCCTGGCGCCCGCGCCGCCTGATCTCGAGCACGGCGAAGCGCTGCCGCGCAACGATCTCCCCCCTCTCCGCACTGGTGAAGCGTCCCGTCCGGCTCTCGGAGGACATCAGCCAGGAGGCGTTCGAGCGCGGGTCCGCCGATGTGCGCTCCGTCGTCGGCAAGCGTGTGCGAGCGCGCAAGTCGGCCGTACTGTGCAGCCACGGCCCGGTCATCCCCGAGATCCTGCGCGAGATCGCGCTGGCGACGGCGACTCCGCTCGGCGCCTACCTCGACGAGGCGTCCGACCTGCCCACCGGCGGCTTCACCGTGGTCCACCTCTCGACTGAGCACCCCGGCTCGGGCATCGTCGCGGTCGAGACGCACACGCCGCTGGCCTGACGCTCCCGGGGCGAGTGCGAACCCTGCTCCGCGCACCGGGATCGGGCAATGGGCCACCCCGCCGTTCACCCCGCGTTCACCGAGCGGTCGCGGTCAGGACACGACTGCTCCGTACTGTCGCCTGCGGGCCGCACCAAGCCCTGTTCTGTCTCCATGCTTTCCTACCCGAAAGGGATATCCGTGCGTTTCTCGCGCCTCGGCCAGACGGCCGTCATCGCTGCCGTCGCAGCCCTCGCTCTCACCTCCTGCGCCGCCAACGAAGGTGACACCGCCACCGGCGGATCCTCCGAGTCCTCCAGCAGCCTCGAAGGAACCCTCAACGGAATCGGCGCGTCGTCGCAGGGCTCCGCTCAGGAGACCTGGGTCGCCGCCTTCCAGGGTGCGAACCCCGGCGTCACCGTCAACTACTCCCCCGACGGCTCCGGCGCGGGCCGCGAGGCGTTCATCGCCGGCGGCGCCGACTTCGCCGGTTCCGACCGTGCGCTGAAGCTCGAGGAGCTCGAGGGCACCTTCGGCAAGTGCGCCGAGGGCACCTCGGCCATCGACGTCCCCGCGTACATCTCGCCCATCGCGATCGTCTTCAACGTGGAGGGCCTCGACGAGCTGAACCTCGACGCCGCCACGACCGCGGGCATCTTCAAGGGCACCATCACCAAGTGGAACGCTCCCGAGATCGCTGCGCTGAACCCCGACGCGACCCTCCCGGACGCCAACATCACCGCGGTCCACCGCTCGGACGACTCGGGAACCACCGAGAACTTCGCCGCGTACCTCAACACCACCGCGCCCGACGTCTGGGACGCCGAGCCGGACGGAGTCTGGCCCTACGAGGGCGGCGAGGCCGCCCAGGGCACCTCGGGCGTCATCGACACCGTGACCAACGGCCAGAACACCATCGGCTACGCCGACGCCTCGCGCGCCGGTGAGCTCGGCACCGCGAAGATCCAGGTCGGCGAGGAGTTCGTCGAGTACTCCCCCGAGGCCGCTGCCGCGATCGTCGACGCGTCGCCCGAGGCGACCGACCGTCCCGAGAACGACATCGCGTACGAGATCGACTACGCCACCGAGGAGTCGGGTGTCTACCCGATCGTCCTGGTGAGCTACCTCATCGCGTGCCAGGAGTACCAGGACCCCGCGACGGCTGAGCTCGTCAAGGCGTACCTCGGCTACGTGACCAGCGAAGAGGGCCAGGCCGAGGCCGCCTCCTCCGCCGGCGCCGCGCCGCTCTCGTCCGAGCTCTCGGCCCAGGTCGCGACCTCGATCGAGTCGATCAAGTAATCCCCCCTCGAGAGGCGGCCCCGACCATACTCGGTTCGGGGCCGCCTCTCGGCTCGCACCCCCTCTCTCCATCGAACGCAGGGAATCACCATGAGCACCGTTGAGCGGCCAGTCGGCGCCATCAAGGCGAAGCAGCGACCGGCCGACCGGATCTTCGCCGGATCGGCAGTCGCCTCGGGCACACTGATCCTCATCATCCTGGCGGCCGTCGCCCTCTTCCTCGTCGTCCAGTCGATCCCCGCTCTCACCGCACCCGCCGACAACATCTCGGGTGGCGCAGGCTTCTGGGCGTACGTCGGTCCGCTGGTCTTCGGCACCGTCTACGCGGCGGCCCTCGCGCTGGTCGTGGCCGTGCCGATCTCGATCGGCATCGCGCTCTTCATCTCGCACTACGCGCCCCGCCGCCTGGCACAGGGGCTCGGCTACATCATCGACCTCCTGGCAGCCGTGCCGTCGGTGGTCTTCGGCCTCTGGGGCATCACCGTCCTGGCGCCGTTCGTCCAGCCGTTCTACACGTTCCTCACGGATGCGTTCGGCTGGTTCCCGCTCTTCGCCGGCCCCGTCTCGGGCACCGGTCGCACGATCCTCACCGTCGCACTGGTGCTGGCCGTCATGATCCTGCCGATCATCACCGCCATCTCCCGCGAGGTGTTCCTCCAGACGCCGACACTGCACGAGGAGGCGGCACTCGCCCTCGGCGCGACCCGCTGGGAGATGGTCCGCACCGCGGTCCTGCCCTTCGGCCGCCCCGGCATCATCTCGGCCTCGATGCTCGGCCTCGGCCGTGCACTCGGCGAGACGATGGCGGTCGCGATCGTCCTGTCGCCCTCGTTCGTCGTGAACTTCGCGCTGCTGCAGTCCACGAACTCGAACACCGTCGCGGCGAACATCGCGCTGAGCTTCCCCGAGGCCTACGGCCTGAAGGTCAACGAGCTGGTCGCCTCGGGCCTGATGCTGTTCGTCATCACGCTGCTGGTCAACATGCTCGCCCGCTACATCATCAACCGCCGCAAGGCCTTCTCGGGAGCGAACTGATGGTCACGATCACTCCGCCCAGGCAGCGCCGCGTCGAGGACGCGCCGCTCGCTCCGGTCAACACGCTCACGAACGGCCAGCTCCCGAAGTGGGCCCCGGCAGCCCTCCTGGGCGGCAGCCTCGCCATCATGGCGCTCGTCTACGGACTCCTCGCCGTCTCGGGCACGACCGATGGCTTCGACATCGTCGGCACCGTGTTCTTCGCGGCGGTGCTCTACACGATCGCCGTCTTCGTCATCGCGCGGCTCGTCGAGGGCGCGCGCCGAGCGACCGACCGCGTCGTCACGACCCTCGTGACCGCTGCGTTCGTCATCGCGCTGATCCCGCTGATCTCACTGATGTACACCGCGATCACCGCCGGTGCCGCGCGGTTCGACCTGCTCTTCTTCACCTCCTCGATGCGCAACGTCGTCGGAGAGGGCGGCGGAGCGCTGCACGCCATCATGGGAACGGTCATCATCACCGCGATCGCCGCGCTGATCTCGATCCCGATCGGCCTGATGACGGCCATCTACCTGGTCGAGTACGGCCGGGGATCGCTGGCTCGCGGGATCACCTTCTTCGTGGACGTCATGACCGGCATCCCGTCGATCGTGGCCGGCCTCTTCGCCTACGCCCTCCTCGTCCTCTTCTTCGACGACGGCGTCCGCATGGGCTTCGGCGGCGCACTGGCGCTGTCGGTGCTGATGATCCCCGTCGTGGTCCGCTCGACGGAGGAGATGCTGCGGCTGGTCCCGAACGAGCTGCGCGAGGCGTCCTTCGCCCTCGGCGTGCCCAAATGGCTCACCGTCGTCAAGATCGTCCTCCCGACCTCGATCGCCGGCATCGTCACGGGAGTCATGCTCTCGATCGCCCGTGTCATCGGCGAGACCGCACCGCTCCTGATCGTCGCCGGCTTCACGCAGTCGATGAACTACAACCCGTTCGACGACCGGATGATGACCCTCCCGGTGTTCGTCTTCCGCCAGTACGCCGATCAGGGCTCCGACGCGAGCGCCTACCTCGATCGGGCCTGGACCGGCGCGCTGGTCCTCATCCTGATCGTCATGATCCTCAATCTCCTCGCACGCATGGTCGCGCGCATCTTCGCCCCCAAGCTCGGCCGCTAACCCTAAGGATCTCCGTTGTCCAAGCGCATCGAAGTCAACGACCTCAACGTCTACTACAGCAAGTTCCTCGCGGTCGAGGGAGTCGGTCTCACCATCGAGCCCCGCACCGTCACCGCCTTCATCGGCCCGTCGGGCTGCGGCAAGTCCACCTTCCTCCGCACGCTCAACCGCATGCACGAGGTCATCCCCGGTGCCTACGTCGACGGCGAGGTGCTGATCGACGGGAACAACCTCTACGGCCAGGGCGTCGACCCGGTGCTCGTGCGCCGTCAGGTGGGCATGGTCTTCCAGCGTCCGAACCCGTTCCCCACGATGTCGATCCGCGACAACGTCCTCGCGGGCGTCAAGCTGAACAACCGCCGCATCTCGAAGTCCGACGCCGACGCGCTCGTCGAGAAGTCGCTCCAGGGTGCGAACCTCTGGAACGAGGTCAAGGACCGCCTCGAGAAGCCGGGATCCGGGCTCTCGGGTGGACAGCAGCAGCGTCTGTGCATCGCCCGCGCGATCGCGGTCTCGCCCGACGTCCTGCTGATGGACGAGCCCTGCTCGGCGCTCGACCCGATCTCGACTCTCGCCATCGAGGACCTCATCGAGGAGCTCAAGAACGAGTACACGATCGTGATCGTGACCCACAACATGCAGCAGGCCTCGCGCGTCTCGGACCGCACCGCGTTCTTCAACATCGCGGGTACCGGCAAGCCGGGCAAGCTCATCGAGTACGACGACACCGCGACGATCTTCTCGCGCCCGTCGGTCCAGGCGACCGAGGACTACGTGTCGGGCCGCTTCGGCTGATCCGTTCCCGTCGCGAACGCAGAAGAGCCGCACTCCTCCGGGAGTGCGGCTCTTCTGCGTTGCTGCCGAGGACTCAGGCGGTCGAGATCGCCAGGATCGGATCCGTGGTCGGGACGTCGGATCCGCCCGCGTCCTCGACCGTGACGGCGACCACGGCGCCTTCGGCGAGCGTGCCCTCGAGAGGCGCGACCGTGCGGCCGTCTCCTCCGTCGAAGGTGCCGGCGGGGACGGCGCCCGAGGTGCCGATGTACCAGAGCTCGTAGGTCTTGTCCTCGGGCAGCGGCGCGAGGTCGTCGACGACGAGCGCCGAGCGGCCGAGCGAGCTCGACCAGACCAGCGTCGCCGACTCGCCGGTGGCGAGCGCGCTCACGGTCTCCTGCACGTCGGGGGCGCTGCGGATCTGCTCGAGCGCGGTCTGCTGCTGCGTCTGACCGGCGTCAGGAGACAGCAGCGGCGGGAGGGTCACTCCCCCGACGATGATGACCGCAGCTGCGGCGGCGGCCGAGAGGTAGACGGCAGGGCGCGCGAACCAGCGGCTGCGGCTCCTAGCCTCCGCGCTGTGACGCGCGGGGGCGGGCGCCTCGTCGAGCGGGTCGACGGCGTGCAGACGCGGGGACCCGTCCTGCCGGGCGTCGTCCTGCTGGGAGTCGTCCTCGGGCGACGAGGGCAGCTGCGGTGTCGTGGCGATGAGAGCCATCAGGTCGGCCTTCAGCGCCGGTGACGGCGCGACCGGGGGCGCACTGGCGGCGAGAGCCTCGGCGACGGCCGAGAAGTCGTCGACCTCGTCCCGCGCCTCCGGGTGCTCGAGGAGGTACCGGGTGAACCGGGCCTCCTCCGCCGGCGTCAGGATGCCGAGCGCATGGCCGGCAGCGAGCTCTCGCGGATCGGCGGGGCCATCGGAATCGTGCGTGTCGTTCACAGGGCCACCCCCATCTCTTCTCGAAGTCTGATCATTCCGTCGCGGAGTCGTGTCTTGACGGTGCCTATGGGGCACTTCAGGATCCCCGCGATCTCACTGTGCGAGTATCCGCCGTAGTACGCGAGCTGCAGCGCCTGGCGCTGGAGCTCGGTGAGCCTGCCGAGTGCGGCTGCGACCTTCTCATGCTCGAGGGACACCTCCGCCTGCTCCGCGACCTGGTCGTACTCACGACCGAGATCTCGGATACCGATGCGGACGTCCCTATCGCGGCCCGCTTGAGCCGCGCGTACTCGATCGATGGCCCTGCGGTGTGCCATCGTGAGGATCCAGGTCGTCGCGCTCCCTTTATTCGGAGCGAATCGTCCAGCGGTTTGCCAGATCTCGAGGAACACCTCCTGGGTGACCTCCTCGGACTGCGCACGATCGACGAGGACGCGGATGACGAGCCCCAGCACCCGGGACGCGAAGAGGTCGTACAGCTCGGAGAAGGCCCGCTGATCGCCGTTCGTGATGCGCTCGAGGAGCGCTCCGGCATCCGCCGTCGTGTCGTCGCTCATCCGTGCTGCCCCGCTCGTGCCCGGTTCTTGAGGTTCCGGGTCATCCAGAAGGCTGCCACGGCCAGGCCCGCGATCACGACCGACACTTCGAGCGGGTGAGTCACGAAACGGACATCGAGCGACAGGGCGCCGGCATCGACGAGAGCCGGAGCGGACAGTCGGGGGGACAGCCACAGCGAGACGATCGCGACGAGAGCGGCGGTCAGCCCCGGAGAACTGCGGGGGCGCACGAGGACCCAGACGCCGGCGGCGAGGTCGAGGATCGCGAGCGTGCGCATGATCGCGCCCTGCGACACGACCACTCCGCCGCCGAGCAGCGCCCCGTCCGCGGAGTCGACACCGGGGGCGGCGAGGAAGTAGAGGACGGCGGCGAGGACCAGGCCGAGGCCGGCCACCAGCCGCGCAGCGATCCGGAGCGCCTTGGGACTCTTCATTCCGGATCACGCCTGCCTGTCGGGGATCGGGACGATCGCTCGCCGCGGGCCCTCGCCCGGCCGCTCCGACGCGGAGATGAGGGGGCCGGACCGCAGAAACGCCTCTCGGCGCGAGGCCGCTCGAAGCGGCTATAAGTGGAGCCCGGGGTTACTGCGATCCGGCCACCGCCAGTGTACCGGCTGCCCCCCGGGTACCCGCGAGGGGCGTTCGCAGTCGGAGAACGCGGGGCGCGGCGGGGTTGCGGAGGCGCGGCGGGGTTGCGGAGGCGCGGCGGGGTTGCGGAGGGCTCTACTCGAGGGAGTCGCTGCGCCACAGCCGCGCGCAGCTGACGAGCTCGGCGGCGGTCGTCGAGAGGCGGAGAGCACGCGTGGTCAGCTCGCTGGCGCGCGCCTCGTCGGTGAACTCGACGTCGTCGGCGACGGAGGCGGCACCGGAGGCGCTCACCCGGCAGAACGCGGCCGCCCTGTCGAGCGCCACCGCGAAGTCGCCGTCGAACACGCCGCGGAGGATCCGGTCGGCGAGCTCGGTGATCTCGGCGGGCCCCGTCGGAGTGACCGCTCCGGCCACGACCGGGTCGATCGTCGCCGACAGCTCGACGCCCCGCTGGTAGAGGAAGCTCGTGCTCTCGGGATCCTGGCGGATCACGAGGCGGAGCAGGTAGATGCGCCAGAGCGCGCCCGGCAGGCTGGCCGCGCTGGAGCGTGCCCACAGCTCGGCGAGCGCGTCGATGCCGTTGTGGTCGGTGTACTCGACGAGGCGATCGATGATCACCGGGTCGGGGTCGTTCCGCACGCGGCTGAGCAGCGCGATGGCCGTCTCGTGCGCGACGCGGCTGATCTGCGCCGGGTCCTCTCCTCCCTGGAACGCCTCGAAGACGTGGGAGGGGAACTTGGTCGGCTTGTGGAAGCCGTCTGTCATGGAGCCGCCTTCCGCGGTGGGGGTGCGTCGCCGATCGCTTTCATCGGTCCGAGGAGGGTAACGCGCGGGCGGCCCGGGGTATGCCCCGCGCCTTCGACGACCACGCCGGGCGCTACCCTGGATGCCGCGGGCCTCTAGCTCAGTTGGCAGAGCAGCGGACTTTTAATCCGCGGGTCGTCGGTTCGAGCCCGACGGGGCCCACCCTCGCGAGGCACTCCCCCGGGCCGGCTGCAGCGGCGTCACGCTCATTCCGCGGCGATGTCCGCCGCCTCCGCGAATGCACGCCGGAGCTCGTCCCTCTTGCCGGGCTGCTTGAGTGCGAGCGGTGAGGGGTGCCACGTGTCGATCACACGCATGTCGGAGGAGACCGCGCCATGGGGAAGACGCTTCCAGCCCTTCTGCGCGTAAAGACCGGCCGCGACCACGACACGCACCTCGGTCAGGAGGCGTAGAAGTCCACGGAGTTCGGTGGCGCCGTCCTCGAGTTCGCGCGACGTGGGTTTCCGGCTCGCCACTCCCAGGTACCACGGCACGATGTTCCAGTGCAGGGTGTGATCGGTCAGCCCGACCTCGTCGCGGAGGTTCCAGCAGTTGGCGGCGGTCTGATCGTCGTTATCGGCGGAGATGAAGCCGGAGCCCGGCCGACGGTTCGAGGAGTTCGTCATGGGACCGGGAGCCTCCATCAGGATCAGCACCCGCGCCTCGATCCCGGCTTCAGCGGGATCGAAGTGGGGCACGACCGTCCGCACATCGTTCTCTCCTCGCTCGGGTGAGAGGGCGCTTCGGCGATCGACCAGCTCGCGGCTCCAGTCGACCAGGGGCTGAACGGTCGGAGAGGAGGCGAGGAGCGCCTTGCGGTCGGCGACCACGGCCGGATCGGCAAGGCCACGAGGGGCAGGAAGGAACATGCGGCGACGGTACGCCCGAGGTCCGACAGTGCGGGCGGCGGTCACTCGTGACAGAGGGACCAGTCGCTGTCGGGGTAGTCGAGGGTGGCCGTGCCGACGAGGAGGCGCCAGACGCCGTCGTGGTGCTCGAGGAGGCGGCCCTGGACGATCTCGGAGGCCCAGCCGTCGTCCGTGCGGTACCAGTGGACGAGGCGGACGGTCACGGCGCTGCGGGTGCCGACGCGAGGGGACATCGTCGTCCTTTCCGGAGTGGCGAGGGGTGAAGTGCAGGTCGGTCGAGAGAGCCGGCGGCTCGGGGGTGAGGGTCTGACGCTGGTGGGTCTCGATACGCCGCCTGCGGCAGCTACTCGACCAGCATGCGAAGGGCGGCGTGTCTTCGTGGGCTGAGGCTGGCCGCTTCGACCGGGATCGTGACGGGGCTGGCCGCTTCGACCGGGATCGCGGCGGGGCGGGACGGCCCGCGGAAAGGGGTCGCCGACCGTCCCGCGAGCGTCACCGGGTCGGGTCGTCGGGCCAGAAGCAGACCATCGTCATCGTGGAGCGGTAGAAGACGGTCTTGGCATCGACCATGTCGACCGGGCGGTCCGGGTCGTCCGGGTAGAGCTCGCCCGCCGAGTCGACGCCGGGTGGGAGGCACTTGTCCTCCGCGACGTAGCGGGTGGGCCTCGTGGGGGCGTACCAGTCGCCGAGGCCCTGGTCGGTGCCGGCGATGAACGAGGGGATCTTCGTGTACAGGCAGACCAGCGTCAGCGACGCGCCACTGCGGACGAAGCGGTAGTCGGTGGTGAGCAGACCCGTGTCCGGCGCACCGATCAGGAGGCCGCCGTAGTAGCAGGAGCCGCTCGAGGAGATGTCCGTGGAGGCGTAGCCGTCGAGGTTGGCGCCGGCGTTGTGATCGGCGAGGGCGGGAGTCGCGGCGGCGCCCACGAGGGCGACGGCGGCGGCGAGAGCGAGGAAGGAGGAACGGAAGGACGGCATGGACGGTCTCCTCATCGAGACGGCGTCGGCGCAGTGCGTCGGCAGTGACGGGGCGCTCCACGATCGAGCGACGACGGGGCATCCGCGATCACGGGCGACAGCACTGTCTCCCGATCGGATGCTCCGCAGGCGTCCGGCGGACCGGATGACCCGAACTCTAGACCGCCGAGCGCCGGGTGTCTGCCCCCTGCGAGGTCCCGAAGGTGCGGCGACGGTCGGCGCCGTGCGAGGAGATCCCCGCCCTCATCCTCCGGGAGCGTCGGCGCAGGACGCGATCGCTCGGTCCGAACGATCCGGCCTCGATCAGGAGGCGGAGTGAGGCGGTCACCTGCCGGGCCAGACGGCGATCGATGTCTCCCGGCACCCGCACCGCGGCCATCAGGTCGAGTGCCGTCCGCGTGGTGCGAGAGATCGCCATCCCCGAACCCTAGGGACACCGCCGGAGCCGTGCCTCACCCCGGCCCGGGGCCGCGCGACGGAACCATTGCTCGGCCGTCGCGCGCCCTGGTCGGGGGTGGGTCAGCTCGAGCTGCCGTCGCCGCGGCCTGTGGCCGACTGCAGGCGGTCGATGTGCTCGGAGGCCTGGGCCTTGGTGAGGTCGGCGGGCAGGGTCTCGCCCGCCTCGCGGGCGAGGGTGTCGAGGTAGCTGCGCTGCGGGCCGGTCATCGGCTCGTCGCCGGTGACCCAGTCGGACGGGTCCTTGCTGGCGCTGGTGTCGCTGCTGTCGTCGGCTCGGGCGCCGAGGACGTCGCCCTCGGTCTTGACGTCGGGATCGGTGGTGTTGTCATCGCTCATGCACTCGACGCTACGCGCGACCACCGACACCGACGAGGGCTTGCGGAGAGCCTCCTGCAGCGCCGTTCTCCGGGTCACGACCCGAGCAGGGCGTGCGCCACCGTGAAGATGACCAGGCCGGCGAGCGACCCGACGACGGTGCCGTTGATCCGGATGAACTGCAGGTCCTTCCCGACCTGGAGCTCGAGCTTCTCGGAGGTCTCGCGAGGGTCCCAGCGCTGGATCGTCTCGCCGATGATGCTGGCGATGTCGGTGCGGTAGCGGTCCACGAGATTGGCCGCGACCGTCCCGATCCAGGTGTCGACGGTCGAGGCGAGCGCGTCGTCGGACGAGAGCCGGCGGCCGAGGTCGACGACGATCGACTCGATGCTGCCGCGGAGGGGGCTCTCGGGGTCGTCCATCGCCCCGAGCAGCGACGCCTTCGTGGTCTCCCACACGTCGCCGGCGAGATCGCGCACCCGGGGGCTGTCGAAGGCGCGGTTCTTGATCTCCTCGACGCGGGCGATGAGGTCGGGGTCGGTCCCCAGATCCTGCGCGAGGGTCGCGAGGTAGCCGTCGATCGCGATCCGGAGGGGGTGGCCCTGGTCGTCGCGGACAGCGCCCACGAAGACGAGGGCCTCGTGGTAGAGGCGCTCGTCGACCGCCCTGCTGACCGCGGAGGGCAGCCAGCTGGGGAGGCGGCCGCTGACCATGCGGGTGAAGCTCTGCGGATTCGCGGCGAGCCACTGCTCCGCCTGCTCGACGAGCGTGTCGACCAGTCGCCGGTGGTGCCCCGACTCGACGATGCCGCCCACGAGGGAGCCGAGCGGCGGCCCCCACTGCGGATCGAGCAGATGGCGCCGCGCGAGCGCCTCGATGACCCGCTGGACGTCGGAGTCGTCGAGCAGCGCGATCGCGGCCCGGACGGCCGCTGCGCTCTCGCCGCCGACCCGCTGGGCGTTGACCGGCTCCGCGAGCCACTGGCCGGCCCGGCGCGCGATGCCGAACGAGTCGAGCTTCTCGCGCACGATCGCGCCGCGGAGGAAGTTCTCCTCGACGAACTGCGCGAGGCTCGCGCCGATCTCGTCCTTCTTGGTCGGGATGATCGCCGTGTGCGGGATGGGCAGGCCGAGCGGCCGGCGGAACAGGGCCGTCACCGCGAACCAGTCGGCGAGCGCACCGACCATGCCGCCCTCGCTGGCGGCGCGGACCCACTGCAGCCACGGGTTGCGGTCCTGCAGGGCGAAGGAGACGGTGAAGACGATCGCCATCAGCACGAGCAGGCCGGTGGCGAGACGCTTCATCCGGACGAGCGCGGCCCGCTTCGCCTCGTCGTCCCGGCCGGCGGAGGTGGTCGCCGGCGTCATGACGAGACGGGGAACCCCTCGTGCCGGATCCCCCAGGTGACGGTCCACTCCTCGCCCGGCTCGAGCCAGCGCAGTCCCTGACCGGAGTTGAGGGCGTCGGCCGGCGCGGTCATCGGTTCGACGGCGATCGCGGTCTTGACGTCGTCGCCCTCGGGGAAGATGCGGGTGATGAAGACCTGGATGTAGTTGTGCGAGGCGTCGGCCCACATCAGGACGCGGCGGCCGTCGGACGCGCTCA
This sequence comes from Rathayibacter sp. VKM Ac-2803, assembly GCF_009807175.1. Lineage (NCBI taxonomy): Bacteria > Bacillati > Actinomycetota > Actinomycetes > Micrococcales > Microbacteriaceae > Rathayibacter > Rathayibacter sp. VKM Ac-2803. Next base: position 3,439,904 of record NZ_WUCD01000001.1, read on the forward strand.
CGCCGTGCACGCTCTCTCCGTCGACGACGGTGACATCGGCCCAGGCGTCGTCGAGCTCGAGGTCGCCGATGCGCCGTCCGCCGCGGAGATCCCAGTCGGTGCCGTCGACAGGGCTCTGCCCGGTGGGGTTGAGCCGCTCGTCGACGTCGATGTGCACGGCGGCGTCGACGGTGAGCTCGAGCTCGTCGGTCGGGACGTCGCCGATGGCGAGGAAGGGGTGCGTGCCGACCGCGACCGGCGCCTCCTCGGCCCCGACGTTCACGACGCGGTGCACCACCCTGAGGCCGTCGGCCTGGAGCTCGTAGCGGACGCTCGTCTCGAGGTGGAACGGCCAGCCGCGCTGCGGGACGACGGGGGCGGCCAGCTCGACGAAGGACGGGCCCTGCTCGACGAGCCGGTACGACGTGTTGGTCAGCAGCCCGTGCAGGGCGTTGTGGTACTTCGGCTCGGTGATGTCGAGCTGGAGGGTGCGGCCGCCGTGGTGCCACTTGCCGTCCTTGACGCGGTTCGGCCAGGGCATCAGGACGGTTCCCGAGCCGAACGGCGGAACGACGCTGTCCGGGTAGGAGGCGGTGATCTCGACTCCGTCGACGGAGAGGTGGCGCAGCGCTGCGGCGACCTCCGTGACGACGGCGTGCAGAGTGCGTCCCTCGGCGGTGAGGTCGAGTGCGAACTGGCGCCCGGTTGCGGGGGCGGGGGTGAAGTCGGCCATGGCTGAATCCTACGGACTGCTCCTCGGAGGCGGCCCTCCGCAGCGGGTGACGGCGAGCCCGGCCCCCTCGAGGCTCCGCACGATCTCGTCGGGCGCCGCCTGCCCGGTCAGCAGGCGGTCGAACTCGGTGGTGGCGGCCACCCGGCCGAGGTCGACCACGCCGAGCTTGCGGGAGTCGGCGACGACGACGCGGCGCGACGCCGCGTGCAGCATGCGCCGCTTGAGGGTCGCCTCCGGGAGGTTGACGTTGGTGATGCCGGCGTCGGGATGCACGCCGGTGCAGCCGATGAAGACGACGTCGGCGCGCAGTCGCTCGAGCACCTCGGAGGCGAGCGGCTCGACCAGCGAGTGCTGCAGGGGGCGGAGGGTGCCCCCGGTGACGACGACGGTGAAGCGCGGGATCGCGGGCTCGAGGGCGAGAGCGGTGGACAGGCCGTTGGTGATGACTGTCACGTCTCGCAGATCATCGCGCGCGACAAGGGCGCGGGCGATGGCGAGCGGGGTGGTGCCGACGTCGAGGATGACGCTCTGACCCGAGGAGACGGAGGAGGCGGCCTCCCGCCCGATCGCGGCCTTCTCGTCGGAGGCGGCGGCCAGGCCCTCCTCGAGCGAGCGCTCGCCGACGCGCTCGGCGACGGGGATGGCGCCGCCGCGGACCCTCTGCACCGAGCCCTCGCCGGCGAGCTGGTCGAGATCGGAGCGCACGGTCACGACCGAGACGCCGAGCCGGTCGGACAGGTCGGCGACCGAGACGAACCCGAGCTGCTCGGCGAGCAGGCGCATGCGCACGCGCCGCTCGAGAGCGGACTGGGCCTCGGGCTCTGCCATCCGCCCATCGTCGCCCCCGCAGGAACGGTTGTCAAAGAGAAAACGGCCTTTCCTTTTCGAAGGTCCGGAGTTATCGTGTGCGGTGTCATGAACGAAGCGATCACACTCACCGGCGGCGTCGTCAAGCGCCCGCACACCCTCGCCGACGGCCGCGAGCTCCTCTACTTCGACGATGCCGACACGACGCTGCCGCCCGAGCGCGCCGCCGACGCTCGCGTCCTCGATCCGCGCCCCGCCACCGCGCGCATGCGGCAGGACCCGCTCACCGGGGAGTGGGTGTCGATCGCCGCCTCTCGGCAGAACCGCGTGTTCCTGCCCCCGGCCGAGCTCGACCCGCTCGCGCCGGCCTCACCGACCAATCCGTCGGAGGTGCCGAGCCGCTACGACGTCGCCGTCTTCGAGAACCGCTCGCCGTCGTTCGGGCCGCTGCTCGAGGACGCCGACGCGCCCGCCTCCCTCGACGACCTCCGGACCCTCGGCCTCGGCCGCACCCTCACCAGCGTCGGCCGCTGCGAGGTGGTCTGCTTCAGCCCTGAGCACGAGGGGTCGTTCGCGACGCTCAGCGCCTCCCGCGCCCGCACCGTGGTCGAGGCCTGGGCCGACCGCGTCGCCGCTCTCTCGGCGCTCCCCGGCGTGCAGCAGGTCTTCCCGTTCGAGAACCGCGGAGAGGCCATCGGCGTCACCCTGCACCACCCGCACGGGCAGATCTACTCGTACCCCTACGTGACCCCCCGGACGACCCGCCTCCTCGCCTCGCTCGACTCCTACGGTCCGACGCTCTTCGCCGACATCCTGGCGTTCGAGCAGGCCGGCGAGCGCGTGCTGATCCGCGGCGAGCACTTCACCGCCTTCGTTCCCTTCGCGGCGCGCTGGCCCATCGAGGTGCACCTGCTGCCCCACCGCCACATCGCCGACATCAGCGAGACGACCCCGGAGGAGCGCGACGAGCTCGCGACGGTCTACCAGCGCCTGCTCCGCGGCATCGACGCGCTCTACGACTCGCCGACCCCCTACATCTCGGCCTGGCACCAGGCGCCCGTGCACGAGCGCCGCGACGAGGTGCGGCTGATGCTCCAGATCACCTCACCACGCCGCGCCGAGAGCAAGCTCAAGTACCTCGCGGGCAGCGAGGCCGCGATGGGAGCCTGGATCGGCGACATCGCCCCCGAGACGAGCGCCGCCGCTCTGCGCTCCGCCATCGAGCGCGCCGACGCCGCGACCCTGGCCGCCGAGGCCGCCGACAACCCCGAGGCCACGGTCTCCGACTCCAGCAGCATCGAGGAGAACCGATGACCGACACCAGCGCCTCCCTCGACTCCGTCGCCGAGCGTGCCGTCCGAGACTTCGAGCGCGCCTACGACCGCGAGCCCGCCGGCGTGTGGGCCGGTCCCGGCCGGGTGAACCTGATCGGCGAGCACACCGACTACAACGAGGGCTTCGTCTTCCCCTTCGCCATCGATCGCGCCACGGCGATGGCGGTCGCTCCCCGGGAGGACCGCGTCATCCGCATCGCGAGCGCCTTCTCCCCCGAGGTCGTCGAGACCACGATCGACGACCTCGGCCCCGGCGCGCTCGTGGGCTGGTCGGCGTATCCGCTCGGCGTCGTCTGGGCGCTCTCGGAGTACGGAGTCGACCTCGACGGCCGCTCGGGCTTCGACGCCTTCGTCGACTCCGACGTGCCGGTCGGCGCCGGGCTCTCGAGCTCCGCCGCCCTGATGTGCGCGATGGCCGTGGCCCTCGACGAGCTCTGGGGGCTGGGCCTCGACCGCGCGACTCTCGCCCGGATCGGCCGCAGGGCCGAGAACGTCGCGGTCGGTGCGCCGACCGGGATCATGGACGAGTCGGCGTCGCTCTTCGGGAAGCGCGACTCCGCCGTGTTCCTCGACTGCCGGAGCCTCGACACCGAGGTCATCCCGCTCGGCTTCGAGGAGGCGGGACTCGTCCTGCTCGTGATCGACACCCGCGTCGAGCACGCGCACGCCACCGGCGGCTACGCCGAGCGTCGCGCCTCCTGCGAGCTCGGCGCCTCGGTCATGGGAGTGGAGTCGCTGCGCGAGCTGTCGGTCGACGACCTGCCGCAGGCCGAGGAGCTGCTCGACGACGTCACGTTCCGCCGCGTGCGGCACATCATCACCGAGAACGCCCGCGTCCTCTCGACGGTGCGCACCCTCCGCGAGGAGGGCCCGCGAGCGATCGGCGGGCTGCTCGACGAGGGCCACCTGTCGCTCCGCGACGACTTCGAGATCTCGATCCCCGAGCTCGACACGGCCGTCGAGTCCTCCCGCGGCGCGGGAGCGATCGGCGCGCGCATGACCGGCGGCGGCTTCGGCGGCTCGGCGATCGCGCTCACGCCGATCGAGAAGGAGGCGGAGGTCCGCGAGGCCGTCCTCGCCGCCTTCGCCGAGAAGGGCTTCCGCGAGCCCGCACTCTTCCTCGTCACCGCGGCGGATGGCGCGGGACGCGCGCGCTGAAGGGCCGGGGGCGGGCGGTAGCTCGCTGATCGGGCAGCCGCAGTGCGGTCCGGGGCCAGCCCGTTGATCGAGCACCCGCACTACGGTCCGGCGCCAGCCCGCTGATCGAGTAGCCCTTGCGGCGATCCGGCGCCGGCTCGCCCATCGAGCAGTCCGCACCGCGGTCCGGCGCCAGCTCGCTGATCGAGTAACCCGCGCAGCGGGCGTATCGAGATCCACGTCCGTCAGAAGGCGGGGTCTGCACCGGGATCCGCTGACGTTGGTGGGTCTCGATACGCCCCTGCGGGGCTACTCGACCAGCATGGGGAGGGCGGCGGCGCCGACCTCTCCCCCCGCCGCAGCGACGCGGAGCGCCTTCGCCTGCCGGGCTACTCGACCGGCAGACCGGCCGCGGGCGGCACGACCGCGCGGGGGGCGCCTCCGGTGACGCGGACGAGCTCGGCGAAGGTCGTCGGGTAGACGGTACGCGCGTGGCCAGCGGCCGCCCAGACGGTCTCGTACTGCGCGAGCTCGTCGTCGACCAGCGTGCGCAGACGCTGCGGGTGACCGACCGGCGCGACGCCTCCGATGGTCTGCCCCGTCGCCTCCTTGACGAGGGAGGCGGACGCGCGGGTGATCACGCCGCCCAGCTCCTGACCGAGCCAGGCCGTGTCGACGCGGTGGCCGCCGCTCGTGAGGACGAGCAGCGGCTCACCGTCGAGCAGGAACACCAGCGAGTTCGCGATCTGGCCGACCTCGATCCCGAGCGCCGCCGCGGCGAGCGCCGCCGTCGACGCGGCCTCGTCGAGCCAGCGGACGGGCGGGTGGACGCCCGACTCCGCGAGATCGGCGAGGACGCGGTCGACGGCGGGGTGGCTTCGTTCGCTCATGCCGCCGAGGCTAGCGCGGGGCTCAGCCCTTGAGGGTCGCGACGTCGATGACGAAGCGGTAGCGCACGTCCGAGGCGAGCACGCGCTCGTAGGCCTCGTTGATCTGCGACGCCGAGACGACCTCGACCTCGCTCGCGATGCCCTTCTCGGCGCAGAAGTCGAGCATCTCCTGGGTCTCCTTGATGCCTCCGATGCCCGATCCCGCGAAGGAGCGGCGGGCGCCGAACAGCGTGAACACGTGCAGCGGCAGGGCCTCGGCGGGGGCACCGACGTTGACCATCGTGCCGTTGCGACGCAGCAGGCCGAGGTACGCGTCGAGATCGAGCACCGCGCTCACCGTGTTGATGATGATGTCGAAGGTGTTGGCGAGCGTCGTGAACGTCTCCTCGTCCTTCGTCGCGTAGTAGTGGTCGGCTCCGAGGCGGAGGCCGTCCTCCTGCTTGCTCAGCGACTGCGAGAGCACGGTGACCTCGGCGCCCATGGCGTGCGCGAACTTGACGGCCATGTGGCCGAGCCCGCCGAGTCCGACGACGGCGACGCGCTTGCCCGGGCCCGCCTCCCAGTGCGAGAGCGGCGAGTAGGTGGTGATGCCGGCGCACAGCAGCGGCGCGGCGGCCTCGTAGGGGATCGACTCCGGGACGCGGAGGACGAAGTCCTCGACGACCACGACGTGAGTCGAGTAGCCGCCCTGGGTGATGGTGCCGTCGCGGTCCACGGAGGCGTAGGTGCCGGTGTTGCCCTTGAGGCAGTACTGCTCCTCGCCGGCGAGGCAGTTCTCGCACTCGCGGCAGGAGTTGACCATGCAGCCGACGCCGACGCGGTCGCCGACCTTGTGCTTGCTGACCTCGGAGCCGACCTCGGCGACGACGCCGACGATCTCGTGGCCGACGGTCAGCGGGTACTGCACCGGTCCCCACTCTCCGCGGACGGTGTGGATGTCGGAGTGGCAGATGCCGGAGTAGGCGATCTCGATGAGCACGTCGTGGGCGCCGACATCGCGGCGCTCGATGGTGGTGGGGACCAGCGGCTCGGTGGCGGAGGGAGCGGCGTAGGCGTTGACAGTGAGCATGTGTTCTCCTCGGGGGCGGGCGCACGCGGAAGACGGATCGTGCGGGGGTGGGGGTCGCGAGTGCGCATCCCCAGGCTATCGATCCGGTCTGGACGCTCCCCGTAGGCTCGGGGGATGCGGACCACGGTCGATCTGAACGCCGATCTGGGCGAGGGCTTCGGCGTGTGGGAGCTCGGCGACGACGAGGCGATCCTCGGCGTCGTCTCGAGCGCCAGCATCGCCTGCGGGTTCCACGCCGGCGACCCGTCGATCATGCTCGCCCGCTGCCGCATCGCGGACTCGCGCGGAGTCGCGATCGGCGCGCACGTCTCGTACCGCGATCTCGCCGGCTTCGGTCGACGCGAGATCCCGGTGGGCCGCGACGAGCTGCACGCCGACGTCGTCTACCAGATCGGCGCACTGGAGGCGGCCGCGCGGGCGGCCGGCACCCGGGTGCGCTACGTGAAGCCGCACGGCGCCCTCTACAACCGCATCGTGCACGACGAGGTCCAGGCGGAGGCGGTCGCCGCCGCGGTCCGCGACGTCGCGCCCGGCCTCCCGCTGCTCGGTCTCGCCTCCTCGGCCGTCGAGCGCGCGGCTGCGTCGGCCGGCCTGCCCTTCCTGCGGGAGGCGTTCGTCGACCGCGGCTACCGCGCCGACGGCTCGCTGGTGCCGCGCGGCGAGCCCGGCGCCGTGCTGTCGGATCCGGCGCTGGTCGCCTCCCGCGCCGTCCGGATGATCGTCGACGGCGCCGTGCAGGCGAGCACCGGCGAGCACCTCGCCGTGCGGGTCGACTCGCTGTGCGTGCACGGCGACTCTCCGGGTGCCCTCGCAATGGCGGAGGCGGTGCGCGCCGCTCTGGCGCGGGCAGGCGTCGAGCTCGCTCCCGCCGCCCCGTGATCGCCGCGCGACTCCTCCCCTCCGGCGACCGCGCCGTGCTCGTCGAGGTCGCCGACCTCGAGGCCGCCCTGGCGCTGACCGCCGCCCTCGAGCGCGGGCGACCCGTCGGCGTGCTCGATCTGGTGCCGGCCGCGCGGACGGTGCTGGTGGTGATCGAGCCCGGCGAGCTCCCGCTGGCTCAGGCCCGCCGGTGGATCCGCGACGTCGCCGGCACGGCTGCACCGAGCGGGGCCGATCTCGCCGGGCGGAGGCACGACATCGCGGTCCGCTACGACGGCGCGGATCTCGTCGCGGTCGCCGACGCGCTCGGGTGGAGTGTCCAAGAGCTCGTCGAGCGCCACACCGCGACGCCGTGGCGTGCGGCGTTCGGAGGCTTCGCACCCGGCTTCGCGTACCTCGCCGCCCGCACGCCGTGGCCCGAGATCGCCCGGCGCACCGAGCCGCGGACGCGCGTCCCGGCGGGCTCCGTCGCGCTCGCCGGCGAGTGGTCGGCCGTCTACCCGCGCTCCTCCCCCGGCGGCTGGCAGCTGATCGGGTCGACGGAGGCGGTGCTCTGGGACGCGGACCGCACCCCTCCCGCGCTCCTCGCCCCCGGCGACGAGATCCGCTTCCGGGCGCTGCCGTGAGCCTCCGCGTGCTCGATCCGGGGCTGCTCGCGCTGATCGAGGACGAGGGGCGGCCCGGCTACGCCGCCCTCGGCGTCGGTCGCTCCGGTGCGATGGACCGCGGGGCGCTCCGGACCGCGAACCGGCTGCTCGGGAACGCCCCGGACGCCGCGGGGATCGAGCTGCTCGGCGCAGGCTTCACGGCGCGCTTCGACTCGGACGCGTGGTTCAGCCTCGCGGGCGGTGCCGGGATCGCGACGCTGGACGGGCGAGCGGTCGACCGCCTGCTCCCAGCGCTCGCGCCAGCGGGGTCCGTCCTGAGACTCGGCCCGCTGCGCGCGGGACTCCGGCGCCTCCTCGCGATCCGTGGCGGTGTCGCGGTGCCGGCGGTGCTCGGATCCCGCTCGCGCGACACGCTGTCCGCACTCGGGCCGGAGCCGCTCCGCGCAGGGGACGAGCTGCCGATCGGGGCGGCTCCGCATCCCGTGCGAAGCGTCGACTGGTGGCCGCTCGACGCCCCGGGGCCGGACGTCCGGCTCGATGTGCATCCCGGGCCACGGCTCGACCGGCTGCCGGAGGGGACGTGGCAGCGTCTGCTCGCGGGACCGTGGCGAGTGAGCGGCGACGCGGACCGGGTCGGCATCCGCCTCCTGGGTGCGCCGCTGCCGACCGGCGACGCGGGCGAGCTGGCCAGCGAGGGGCTCGTGCACGGCTCGGTGCAGCTGCCGCCGTCGGGCCGGCCGGTGGTGTTCGGGCCCGATCACCCCGTGACGGGCGGGTATCCCGTCGTCGCGGTGGTCGACTCCGCGTCGCTGGATCTGCTGGCGCAGCTGACGCCGGGGAGCTCGGTGCTGCTCCGGGCGGCTCGCCGGCGGGGATGAGCAGGCGATCGGGCGGCTAGCGCAGGGCGCGCTCCGCCGCCGACACCACGTTGTGGATGAGCATCGCCCGCGTCATCGGGCCGACGCCGCCCGGGACGGGCGACAGCCAGCCCGCGACCTCGGCGACTCCGGGAGCGACGTCGCCGGTGAGCTTCGCCTTGCCCGTGTCGGGGTTCTCGACGCGCGTGATCCCGACATCGAGGACGGCCGCTCCGGGCTTCACCCAGTCGGCCGCGATCAGCCCGGGCACGCCGACCGCCGCGACCACGATGTCGGCGCGGCGCACCTCGCCCGCGAGATCGGTCGTGCGCGAGTGCGTGAGCGTCACCGTCGCATCCAGTCCCTTGCGAGTCAGGAGGAGTCCGAGAGGGCGCCCGACCGTCAGCCCGCGACCGACGACCACCACGTGGCGTCCCTGCAGCGGGATGTCGTGGCGCTTGAGCATCTCGACGATGCCGTTCGGCGTGCAGGGCAGCGGGCTGTCGAGCTCACCCTCGACGCCGAGCACCAGGCGCCCGAGGTTGGTGGGGTGCAGTCCGTCGGCGTCCTTGTCGGGGTCCATCAGTTCGAGCATCGCGTTCTCGTCGATGCCCTTCGGCAGCGGCAGCTGGATGATGTAGCCGGTCACCGCCTCCGACTCGTTGAGATCACGGATGGCCGCCCGGATGTCGGCCGCGGAGGCCGTCGCGGGCAGGTCGACGCGGATCGACTCGATCCCGACCTCGGCGCAGTCGCGGTGCTTGCCGGCGACGTAGGAGCGGGAGGCGGGGTCGTCGCCGACCAGCAGCGTGCCGAGGCCCGGGACGACGCCCCTCTCGCGCAGAGCGGCGACCCGCTCGGTGATCTCGGCCTTGACCGCTGTCGCCGTCGCGACTCCGTCGAGAATCTGTGCCGTCATGTCGAACTCCTCGTGCTGGGGCGCTCAGGAGGGGCCGCAGTGCGGACCGCGGCCCCTCCGGAGAGCTCGAATGGTGGCGCCTAGAGCCCCGGGTAGAGCGGGAAGTCGTCGGTGAGCCGGCCCACGCGGGCACGGAGCGACTCGAGATCGGCCGAGGGCTTGAGCGCCTCGGCGATCACGTCGGCCACCTCGGCGAACTCGGTGTCGCCGAACCCGCGGGTCGCGAGCGCGGGCGTGCCGATGCGCAGACCCGAGGTGACCATCGGCGGGCGCGGGTCGAACGGCACGGCGTTGCGGTTCACGGTGATCCCGACCTCGTGCAGGCGGTCCTCGGCCTGCTGGCCGTCGAGCGGCGAGTTGCGGAGGTCGGCGAGCACGAGGTGCACGTCGGTGCCTCCGGTGAGCACGTCGATGCCCTCGGCCTTCGTGTCGGCGGCGACGAGGCGCTCGGCGAGGATCTGCGCGCCGCGGATGGTGCGCTCCTGCCGGTCGGCGAACTCGGCCTCGCCCGCCAGCTTGAAGGCAGTGGCCTTCGCGGCGATGACGTGCATCAGCGGGCCGCCCTGCTGACCGGGGAAGACCGCCGAGTTGAGCTTCTTGGCGTACTCCTGCTTGGCGAGGATGAGACCGGACCGGGGGCCGGCGAGCGTCTTGTGCACGGTCGAGGTGACGACGTCGGCGTGGGGCACCGGCGACGGGTGGAGGCCCGCGGCCACGAGACCCGCGAAGTGCGCCATGTCGACCCAGAGCTTCGCGCCGACCTCGTCGGCGATCGCGCGGAAGGCCTCGAAGTCGAGGTGGCGCGGGTAGGCCGACCAGCCCGCGATGAGCACCTGGGGGCGCACCTCGAGGGCCTTCTCGCGGACGACGTCCATGTCGATGCGGAAGGTCTGCGGGTCGACCCCGTAGGCGGTGGCGTTGTAGAGCTTGCCCGAGAAGTTGAGCTTCATGCCGTGCGTGAGGTGGCCGCCGTGAGCGAGCTCGAGGCCGAGGATGGTGTCGCCCGGCTGGATGAGCGCGGCGAGCGCCGCCGCATTGGCGGTGGCTCCGGAGTGCGGCTGGACGTTCGCGAACTCGGCGCCGAACAGGGCCTTGGCCCGGTCGATCGCCAGCTGCTCGGCGATGTCGACGAACTCGCAGCCGCCGTAGTAGCGGCGGCCGGGGTAGCCCTCGGCGTACTTGTTGGTGAGGACCGAGCCCTGCGACTCGAGGATCGCGCGCGGGACGAAGTTCTCGCTCGCGATCATCTCGAGGTAGCCGCGCTGGCGGTCGAGCTCCTGCTGGAGGACGGCGGCGATCTCGGGATCGACGACCGAGACGGGCTGGTCGAACGTGGCGGCGAGGCTGGTGCTCGCGGCGGATGCGGTGGTCGGATCGGAAGAGGGGGACACGGACGCTCCTTGACGGCGAAACGGACGGCGCCCCGAGCCGTCGCGCGAGGCGACGAGTCTCGTCCGGGCGACCGGGACTACGGTATCCGTTCCGGCCCAGGCGTGCGGCAGGAAAAGTGTCCGGCGAGAGTGCACCGGAGGAGGTGTCGCTCCCTGATGGTCACCCATCCGAACGCCAGTCGCGACGTCGCCAGTGTAGCAATGCGCTAGGGCTGACGGTCCCTCAGGTCTGTGCGAGGATTCCTCGGAGGCGTGCCGGGAGCCGGGCGCGGAGGGGATCACGTGGGACTCAGGGCGATCACGCTCGGCGGGAGGACGGCCGTCGGCTCGCTCGGCGACTCCGAGCTGATCGTGCTCGTCCGCGCCGGCGAGGGAGCGGCCACGGCCGAGCTCTGGCGGAGGCACGCGGCTGCGGCTCGCAGCGTCGCCCGGGCCTGGTCGGGCTCGCTCGATCCCGACGACCTCGTCTCGGAGGCGTTCGTGCGCGTCCTGTCGACGATCGAGCGGGGCGGCGGCCCCGACGGCGCCTTCCGCCCCTACCTCTTCACGGCCGTGCGCAACGTCGCCGCCTCCTGGGGGCGCCGTCAGGATCGCGAGCGCCCGCTCGAGTCCGACGAGGACGTGGTCGCGTCGGAAGCCGGTCCGGAGGAGGCCGCCCTCGCCGCGCTCGACCGGGATCTCGGCCTGCGCGCCTTCCGCTCCCTGCCCGCGCGCTGGCAGGAGGTGCTCTGGTACACGGAGGTGGAGGGGCTCAGCCCGGTCGAGGTCGCTCCGCTGCTGGGGCTGCGGCCCAACTCGGTCGCCGCGCTGAGCCACCGGGCGCGCGAGGGCCTGCGCAGCGCGTGGATCCAGGAGCACGTCGCCGACGTCTCGGCCGAGGGCGAGTGCCGATGGGTGCTCGAGCGGGCCGGGTCGCACGTGCGGGGACGACTGCCGGCGCGCGACCGACTCCGGATGCGCTCGCACCTCGCGGAGTGCGCGGAGTGCCGAGCGGCGCTCACCGACGCCCAGCGGACCGGCGCCCGGCTCGCGACCGTCCTTCTGCCGCTGGCGGCGGGCATCGGAGGGGCGACGGCCTACGCCACCGGCGGCGCCGCCGCCGGTGTGTCCGGCGGTGCGGGCGTCGCGGCGGGGGGCGTCGCGGCGAGCGCCGGTACCGCGGTCGGAGGCGTCTCCGCGGCAGTGGTGGCTGTCGCCGCCGGACTCGTGCTCGTCGCGGGCGTCGCCGTCGCAGCACTGCTGACCTCGGCGGGCCCCCAGCCGTCGGTGGTCTCGGAGCCGCAGGGCGCGCCTCCGGAGCAGGTGGCATCGACCCCGGAGCCGGAGGCCACGATCGCGGCGGTCCCGGCCGTCGCGCCGACGCCGACTGTCGAGCCGCAGCCTCCCGCCGCCTCCGCCCCCGATTTGTCGGCGGCGCAGGCGTCGCCCGCCCCTGCGCCGGTGACGCCGGTCACGGTCGTCCCGCCGCCCTCGCCGGAGCCGATCGCGACGGCGCCGACCCCGACTCCCCGCGTGACCTCCACTCCGTCCCCGACTCCCCCGGCGACGCCGACACCCACCCCCACGCCGAGCGCGACGACCGCCCCGCCGGTCCCGACCACGGCGACGCTCACCACCGATCCCGATGAGCACCTGCTCCCCGACGCCGCCGGCACCGCCGCTCCCGGCTCGACGGTGACCGTCGAGGACGCGGAGTCGGGCGAGGTCTACGCCGACACCGTCGCCGGACTCGACGGACAGTGGTCGCTGCCGGGCCTCCCCCTGCCCGCGGGCGAGACCTCCGTGATCGTGCGCACCACCGCTCCCGACGGCACCGAGACGGTGGGCGCGGCCGAGACGGTGCGACTGCTCGCGCCGAGCGTCCTCGCTCCGGCCACGGCGAGCGCCGCCGACGGAGTCCCCGTGGTCGTCCTCGCCGATCCCGGCCCCGTGCAGCTCCTCGTGGACGGCGATGTCGTCCTCGAGCAGACCGTCGTCGGACTCGGTCTGGCGACCGTGCTCGACCTCGGGGCGGGAGAGCACGAGATCGGCGCGCGCTACGCCTCCGCCGACGGTCGCGTCGGAGCGACGGGATCGACGACCGTCGTGGTGCGCTGAGCGCCTCACCGACGGCCGATATCCTGAGCGGATGCAGTCCGACCCCGCCGCGCCCTCCTCCGACCGGCCCGTGCCCACCGGCACCGAAGACGGCGGCGGCCGGGGTCCCGGGAACCACTGGACCCTGACCTTCGCCTGCCCCGATCTGCCCGGGATCGTGCACGCCGTCTCCGGAGCCGTGGTGCAGGCGCAGGGGAACATCACCGAGAGCCAGCAGTTCTCGAGCGCCGACACCGGCCGCTTCTTCATGCGGCTGCAGGTCGAGTCGAGGGTCACCCGGGACGAGTTCGAGCGCGCCCTGCTGCCCGTCACCGAGCACTACGGGATGACCTGGCACCTCGACGTCGTGGGCCGGCCGCTGCGCACCCTCGTCCTCGCCTCGACGGCGGCGCACTGCGTGAACGACCTGCTCTTCCGTCAGCGCGCGGGCCAGCTGGCGGTCGACGTGCCGCTGATCCTCTCGAACCACGACACCCTCCGCGATCTCGCCGAGTTCTACGGAGTGCCGTTCGAGTCGCGACCCGTCGTGTCGCCCGAGACGAAGCGGGCCTTCGAGGAGCGGATCGTCGAGGTCGTCGAGCAGCACGACATCGAGCTCGTCGTCCTCGCCCGCTACATGCAGATCCTGTCCCCCGAGCTCTGCGCGCGCCTGGCCGGTCGCGCGATCAACATCCACCACTCCTTCCTGCCCGGCTTCAAGGGGGCCAACCCCTACAAGCAGGCGCACGCCCGCGGCGTGAAGCTGATCGGAGCGACGGCCCACTTCGTCACGAGCGATCTCGACGAGGGGCCGATCATCGAGCAGAACGTCGTCCGCGTCGAGCACTCCCGCTCGGCCGCGCAGCTGGTCGCCATCGGTCAGGACGAGGAGAGCCGCACCCTCACCCAGGCGGTGAAGTGGTTCGCGGAGGACCGGGTGCTGCTCGACGGCGCCCGCACGATCATCTTCCGCTAGAGCGCATCACTCCCCGCGAGCGATCGCCCGCAGGGCCGCGACGTGGGCGTCGAAGGCCGACGACCCGGCCGGCGTCAGCGCGACCCACGTGACCCGCCGGGAGTCGCTCCGGGCGGCGGAGGACGACTTCGACATCGCGACGAGGCCCGCGTCGGCCAGCAGCTTCAGGTTCTTCGACAGCGAGGCGTCGGCGATGCCGAGCGTGTCGCGCAGCACGCCGAAGTCGATCCCGTCGCCCGCACGCAGCAGACCGCAGATGCGGAGCCGGAGCGGCGCGTGGATCAGCTCGTCGAACCGGGCCTCAGCGGACACGGCGCATGCGCTCGCGCGCGGCTCCGGTGAAGGCGTAGGTGAGGGCCGCGCCGGAGGCGAACGCCAGAGCTGTCGGCGCGGCGATCCACCCGTGGAGATCGAAGGAGGCGAGGCCGAGCGCCACGCTGTAGAGCGCTAGCACGACGGCGAGGCCGGCCAGTGCCAGGAGCCAGGGCGCCGCCCCGAGTCGTGCGAGCTTGACTCCGGTCGCCGCTCGATAGCAGGCGAGCAGCGAGAGCGCGAAGACCAGGCAGGCGATGAAGACGGCGTTCAACTGGCCTCCTGAGGCGGGTCGGACGACGAAGCACGCCGCGATCAGACCGAATCCGGCGGCGAGCCACCACGGCGTGCGTACCCTGTCGGCGAGGGCGGAGCGGTCGGCATCGAGTTCTGAGAGGATATCGTTGCTTTCCATGATGGAAAGTCTATGCATCGCTTTCCACTTCGGCAACTGATGTGTTCGAGGCCCGTACTCCGCCGTCAGAGGAGGCGGATACGATGGTCGGCGTGAATCGAGCAGGAGCGGGCGCCGACGTCAGGATCGGGCCGAACGACGTCCTGCGGTTCGTCCTCGAGCTCTTCGCGCTCGCGACGTTCGGGATCTGGGGCTTCACCGAGTGGGCCCTGCCGCTGAACATCGTCTTCGGGATCGGCGCACCCGTGCTCGCGGCGCTGGTCTGGGCGCTGTTCCTCTCGCCGAAGGCCGTGCTCGCGATCGACGTCTACGGCCGCTCGCTGATCGAGCTGCTGGTCATGGGCGCCGCGGCCGTCGCGTGGCTCGACATGGGCCAGCCGATCGTCGCGATCGTCTTCGGCGTCGTCGCGGTCGTGTCCGGAGTCGTCGCCGGGCGTCGCGCGGTCGCCTGACGCGTACCGTCTCCGGCCGCGATCTCGGGCTCGTCGAATCGGCTTCGGCTCGCGGAATCCAGCACTTCTGACGAGCCGAACGCGATCCAGCGAGCCGGACCTCCGGACAACCGACCTTCCGGCGACCTCCGGCTCGTCGAATCCGGTTCGGCTCGCGGAATCGCGCACTTCTGACGAGCCGAACGCGATCCTGCGAGCCGGAGGTGCTTCGGCGCCGCTCCCGCACGCGAACGGCCGCCCCGCGGCTCCGGTGGGAGCGCGCGGGGCGGCCGTCGTGCGCGGGCGGAGGCTACTCCGCGGCGGCTCCCTCACGCAGCGCGAGGGCCCGGCGACGGACGCCGGAGATCAGCAGTCCCGCGCCGATCAGCGCCAGAGCCGCGGCCCCGAGCAGACCGCCCTCGAATCCGGTGGAGGGCAGCCCTCCCGAGCCGCCGCCGTGGCCGGGTGCACCCGGTCCGGTGGTCGGCGTGGACGTCGGCGCAGGACCCGCGGTGGGTCCGGCGGTGGGCGTCGCGGTGGGCTCCGGGGTGCCCGTCGGCTCCGGGGTCGCCGTCGGCTCGGGCGTGCCCGTCGGCTCCGGAGTCGCGGTCGGCGTGGGAGCCGGCGTCGCCGACTCCGTCACGTCGACGCTCACCAGAGTCGCGAGACCCGAGTCGGAGTAGGCGACCCGCCCGAGGTACTGCGCGGGGCCGGCCAGGTCGCTCCACGAGATCGCGTAGCTCGTGGGCTCGCCCTGCACCGCATCGATCACCGCGGGCTCGGTCGTCAGCGCGCCGACGCCTCCCTCGGGGGTGACGACGAAGCTGCGCAGGTCGAACGTGACCGTGGGCTCAGCGCCGACCGCGTAGATGTCGGCGGTGACCCGGTAGGTGCCCGCCTCGGGCTCCGCGAGGTCGACGCGCTCGTCGGCGGAGGCGGTCGCCGAGACGGCCTGCGAGACCGGCTCGCCCGCCGCGTCGAGCAGCTCGACGTAGAGGTCGAGGTCGGCCGTGTCGTCGATCGAGTCGAGATCGAAGCGCGCGAAGTCCGCGCCCTCCGGTACGACGACGTCGGTGATCAGCGTCGTGCCCGCCGGCAGGGTGCCGGAGTGGCCGTCGGCCGCCGTGGCGTCCTCGGCGAGGACCCCCTGCGCGAGTCCGGTCGTCGACAGCGGCAGAGCGCCGTCGATGCCGGGCGTGATGGTCGCCGTGGTCGAGCCGGTCGAGCCGGAGCCCGAGACCTCGTACGGCGCGTCGAGCAGGACCGGCCGCACGGCGACCGGGCTGCGGACCTCGTGCTCCGCGCTCGACCACGTCAGGTAGCCGGTCGCGAACTCCGAGAGCTCGGCGTCCTCCGTGGTGAAGGTGACCGTGTACTCGGCCGTCTGGCCCGCTCCGGTGAAGGAGAGGGTGGACGGCGACACCCCGGTGTCGACACCGGGGATGTCGAGCGACGCGGTGTACGTGCCGGGAGCGGTCGAGGTCACCGTGCGGGTGACGGTCTGCGTTCCGGCCAGTGCGCCGATGGCGATCGAGGCCTGGTTGAGGTCGGACGGGTCGATCGCCTCGATCGGGTCGATCGCGGGATCGGGGTCGAACACGTAGCCCGCGCCCTTGAGGAACGCGATCCAGTCGCTCGGACCGCTGTCGTAGATCAGTCCGGGGTCGAGGAAGGCGGTCGGATCGACGTGACCGGCGCCCTGGGCGAAGACGTCCTCGGAGGCGTTCCCCGACTGGTCGACGCTGTCGTAGGAGGTCGTCATCATGGCCGACTTGACGGCCGACGGCGACGCGTTCGGGCTCGCGCCGAGGATCAGCGCGGCGAGCCCCGCGATGTGCGGCGACGACATCGAGGTGCCGGACTCGAACGCGAAGGCGGGATCGTCGCCCTCGGCGTTGAAGCTGTCGGCCAGGATCGCGACGCCGGGCGCCGTGAGGTCGGGCTTCAGCACATCGCTTCCGTCGGCCTCGGCCGGTCCGCGCGACGAGAATCCGGCGACCTGGGGCACCGCGATCGCGATCCCGGAGGTGTTGCCCTCGCTGAGCGTCACGGTCGCGCCCGGGGTGGACGCGTAGGCGGTGATGGCGTCGTACGCCTCCGAGTCGATCTGGATGCTCGGGACCGAGTGGTCGTCGACGTGCAGCGCATTGGGGAACGGGTTGAGCAGCAGCATGCCGATGCCGCCCGCCCGCTCGACCTCGGCCGACTTGGACACGCGGGCCGTGACGCCCGCGGTGCAGGCGACGACCTTGCCAGAGACCTTCGCGGGGTCGAGGGTGCCGGTCTCGCAGATCTCCGGAGTCTCGGCCCCGGCGAGGACGACGTCCGCGCTGTTCACGAGAGGGCCGGTGACGTCCTCGTGGACGGTGATCGATCCGCCGGGGAACGCCTGGCCGTCACCGAGGGTGGCGGTGGCCGTGTAGGTCGGGATCGAGGAGGCGGCGACCGTCGTGTACCACGGCGAGGCGTGGTCGAGGGTCGAGTCGCCCGGACCGGAGTTGCCGGCCGAGGCCGCCACGAAGACACCCGCGGCGGCGGCGTTGAGGAACGCCTCGTCGATGAGCGTGAGCGTGGAGGTGGCCGAGCCGCCGCCGATCGAGAAGTTGATCACGTCGACGCCGTCGCTGGTCGCGGCGTCGATCGCCGCGAGGATGCCGGGGCCCGAGCAGAAGTCGTCGTCGTCCGTGCCGTCGACGTCGCCGTTCCAGCAGACCTTGTACGCGGCGACCTTCGCCGCGGGAGCGACGCCCGAGATCGAGCCGTAGTCGTAACCGTCGACACTCGCGTCGACGCCCGCGTTGCCGGCGGCCGTCGAGGCGGTGTGCGAGCCGTGGCCGTCCGCGTCGCGCGGCGAGAGGTACTCGGGATTGTCGGGCGAGCCGGCGGGCTCGGAGTCGCCGAGGAACCAGCGCGCACCGATCAGCTTCTGGTTGCACTCCTCGCCGGTCCACTGCTGCGACGCGTCGGCGCCGCTCACGCAGGCGCCGACGAAGTCGCTGCCGTCGGACTTCGGGTAGGTGACGGTGGTGCCGTTCGTGAAGGGCGCGGCTCCCGGAGTCGTCGCGAGCGGAGCGCCGGCGAACGACGGGTTCTCGGGTGCGATGCCGGAGTCGATGACGCCGACCACGACGCCCGCGCCGGCCTCGTCGATGCCGCCGAGCTCGTTCCAGACGCCGTCGGGGCCGTCGAGGCCGAGGAAGCTCGTCGAGGGCTCCTGGCCGGTGTCGGGGACGGGGATCCCGGAGGCGGTCGGGGCCTGAAGCGTCGTCGGCTGGACCGCGCGGTCGAGGGTGAGGTCCTCGATCTCGCGCACCTGGGCGACGTCCTTGCGGTTCGCGAGGCGGCTCGCCTGCGCGCCGGTCAGCTCGGCCGAGAAGCCGTTGAGCGTGACCGTGTAGTGGTAGCCGATCTCGGCATCGACGGCGGCGGCGACGTCGTCCTGTCGCCGCTCGAGGTGCGCCGAGTAGTCCTCGACGGGGGCGGACCGCGCCTGCAGCTGCGATCCGGCGTCGGGAGCCGTGCGGGCGAAGCGGGCGTCGGTGCCCTCGTAGGTGGCCGCGGCGGGCTCGACCAGAGTGACGACGTAGTCGCCGTCGTCGAAGCTCTGCAGCGACGACAGGCCGCCGACGAGCGACGCGCTCCCGACGACGGGAGCCGCGGACGCCGCGGTGGAGGCGAACGCGGCCGAGGCGGCGACACCGAGCACAGCGAGCCCTGCCAGGATCCGCCTCTCGGTTCGACGAACGGGTGGACGGTGGGAGGGGTGGATCGGCAATCGATGTCCTTACTCACAATCGCTGGGAGCCGGATCGGCTCCCGCACTGAATCGACCCTACGAACTGGATCGCTCGGCTCTGTTACGAACAGGTAACGAAGTCACCGGATTGGGGACGAGGACAGTTGGCACTCTCCCGGGTCGAGTGCTAAATTCCTGGCATTGAGTCACTTCGACTCAACTCTGGGAATTGATCCGTTGCACGACTGAATGGAGTGATTTCGATGGCCGTCACCTACGACCCGATCCGCGAGCTCGACCGCTTCGCCTCCGCCCTCTTCTCGCCCGGCCAGGGCCCCCGCCGCATGCCGATCGACCTCTACCGCGACGGCGACCACTACGTCCTCACGGCCGACCTGCCCGGTATCGACCCCGGGTCGGTGGACGTCGACGTCGACGGCCAGCTGCTCACGATCCGCGCCCAGCGCACGGTGGCGAGCGGCGAGGACGTCACCTGGATCACCCGGGAGCGCCAGTCCGCGACCTTCGTCCGCCAGCTGAGCCTCGGCCAGGGCGTCGACACCGAGCGCATCTCGGCGTCGTACGACAACGGCGTCCTCTCGGTGACCATCCCCGTGAGCGAGAAGGCCAGGTCGCGGAGGATCGAGGTGGTCTCGAGCGCGAGGCCCGAGCAGGTCCGGCTCAGCGAGTCGCGCTCCGAGTGATCCGCTCCGCGATCGAGGGCCCGTCCGCTTCCGAGCGGCGGGCCCTCGGTCGTTCCGGCCCGGGGTGCGAGCGGCCGCAGCCCTATGTTGGGAGGATGTCCGCTCCCACGCCCGACGCCGCCGTCGGAATCCTGCTCCCCCGCGACCTCCCGGCCGCCCAGGTCCTGTCCTACGCCCGACGCGCCGAGGCGCTCGGCTTCGACGAGCTGTGGGTGGTCGAGGACCTCGGCTTCCGCGGCGGGATCGCGCAGGCCGCCGCCGTGCTCGCGGCGACCGAGCGGATCGTGGTCGGCATCGGCATCCTCCCCGCCGCCGCGCGCACGGCCGCCTTCACCGCGATGGAGCTCGGCACCCTCGCCGAGATGTTCCCCGGTCGCCTCCACGCCGGCATCGGCCACGGCATGCCGCACTGGATGCGCGGCCTCGGCGTGTGGCCGCAGAGCCCGCTGACGCTCCTCGAGGAGCAGTTCGACGCGATCCGCTCGCTGCTCGCCGGCGAGGAGACGACCCGCGCAGGCCGGTACGTGACGCTCGACGGGCTCCGCCTCGAGTCGCCACCCGCCGTCGCTCCCCCGCTGCTGGCGGGAGTGCGGGGACCCAAGTCCCTGGAGCTCGCGGGCAGGATCGCCGACGGCGTCGTGCTGGCCGAGCCGGTCACTCCGGAGTACATCACCGCCGCCCTCGAGCGGATGGCGACGCCCGGACGAGTGGTCGCCTACAACGTCGCCGCCGTCGACGACGACTCTGCAGCCGCGCGGGCGCAGGTGCGCCCCGGTCTCGAGTGGATCGGCGAGCCGGACTGGGCGCCGCATCTCGCCCCGCTGCCCTTCGCCGACGAGTTCGCGCGCCTGCGCGAGCGGAGCGCCGACCGAGCCTCCTTCGTGCGCGACCTGCCGGACGAGTGGGTCGACCAGCTGTCGGTCGTCGGCACCCCCGACGCCGCCCGGGCCAGGATCGGCGAACTGCACGCGGCCGGCGCGTCGAGCGTCGTGCTGATGCCGACGGGCGCCGACGCCGGCGCCGCGATGGAGGCGCTCGCCCGGGCGCTCTGACCCGGGTCGGGCTCGCAGAAACGGCTCCGGCTCGCGGAATCGGAGGATTCCCGCGAGCCGGAGCCGTTCTGACGAGCCGGAGGTCAGGCCGACATGCGCGCCTTGAGGTTCTCGTCGAGGGTCGCGAGGAACTCCTCGGTCGTCTGCCAGGCCTGGTCCGGTCCGACGAGGAGCGCGAGGTCCTTCGTCATGCTGCCGGACTCGACCGTCTTGATGACGACGTCCTCGAGGGTGAGCGAGAAGTCGATAAGCTCCTGGTTGCCGTCGAGCTTGCCGCGGTGGGCCAGTCCGCGGGTCCACGCGTAGATCGAGGCGATCGGATTCGTCGAGGTGGGCTTGCCCGCCTGGTGCTGGCGGTAGTGGCGCGTGACCGTGCCGTGCGCCGCCTCCGCCTCGACGACGCTGCCGTCGGGCGTGGAGAGCACGGAGGTCATCAGACCGAGAGAGCCGAAGCCCTGCGCGACCGTGTCGGACTGGACGTCGCCGTCGTAGTTCTTGCAGGCCCAGACGTAGCCGCCCTCCCACTTCATCGCGGAGGCGACCATGTCGTCGATCAGGCGGTGCTCGTAGGTGAGGCCCGCGGCGTCGAAGCGCTCCTTGAACTCGGTCTCGAAGATCTCCTCGAAGATGTCCTTGAACCGGCCGTCGTAGGCCTTGAGGATCGTGTTCTTCGTCGAGAGGTAGACCGGGTAGTTGCGGGTCAGGCCGTAGTTGAGCGACGAGCGGGCGAAGTCGCGGATCGAGGCGTCCTGGTTGTACTGGACCTGCGCGATGCCGTCGTCGGGAGCCTTGTAGACCTCGAACTTCATCGGCTCGGAGCCGTCCTCGGGCGTGAACTCGACGGTCAGCGTGCCCTTGCCCTTGAAGACGAAGTCGGTGGCGCGGTACTGGTCGCCGAAGGCGTGGCGGCCGATGATGATCGGCTTGTTCCAGCCGGGCACCAGGCGCGGGATGTTCGAGATGATGATCGGCTCGCGGAAGATGACGCCGCCGAGGATGTTGCGGATCGTGCCGTTGGGCGACTTCCACATCTTCTTCAGGCCGAACTCCTCGACGCGCGCCTCGTCGGGCGTGATGGTCGCGCACTTGACGCCGACGCCGTGCTTCTGGATGGCGTGCGCCGCGTCGATCGTGACCTGGTCGTCGGTCTGGTCGCGGTACTCCATGCCGAGGTCGTAGTACTCGAGGTTCACGTCGAGGTACGGGTGGATGAGCGTGTCCTTGATCTTCTGCCAGATGATCCGCGTCATCTCATCGCCGTCGAGCTCGACGACGGTTCCCTCAACCTTGATCTTGGACATTGCTCTCCCATGGTCTCGATGCAACCCCGCTCCTGCGCGGGACGGGCGGCTGCGCGGCCGCTCCGGATGGCCTCCGCCAGCCTACCCGAGGGCGGAAGTGTCTCGATGTCGAGAGAGTTCGCCGATTCGGGGCGCTCCCCCGATGACGGTCCGTGCGCCGTCGTCCTGGCGGAGGATGACTGCCCCGGATCGGGCCGCTAGATTGACCGCATGAGTGCACTCCGCCTGGAAGAGCTGTCGGCCTCGAACATCTCCGCCGTGAACGGGCTGAGCCTCAAACCCGGGCAGGAGCAGTTCATCGCGCCGGTGTCGTACTCGGCGGCCGCCGCAGTGATCGATCCCGGCGCCGCCTGGCAGCGCGCGATCCTCGACGACGACGAGCTCGTCGGCTTCATCCACGCCCACTTCGACCCGGAGGCCGCGGAGGAGTTCCGCAGCTGCATCTGGCGCATCAACATCGACGCCTCGAAGCAGGGTCGTGGAGTCGGTACCTTCGCCGTCCGCGCGGCCGCCGACGAGGCGCGCACCCGCGGCTTCGACACCCTCACGGTCATCTGGGAGTCCGGCGAGGACGGCCCCGAGCAGTTCTTCCGCTGGATCGGCTTCGAGGTCGTCGGCGAGACGCAGTACGGCGAGAACATCGGGGCGCTGAAGCTCTGATCGCAGCCGCCGGGCAGCCGGGTCCGCCGCCCGACGGGACGGCCCCCGACTCCCCCGACTTCGTCTCCGCCGTGCTGGCGGTCGTCGACTCCATCCCGCCGGGTCGCGTGATGGCCTACGGAGAGATCGCCGCGGTCCTCGGCACGCGCGCCGCTCGAGCGGTCGGGACAATCATGGCCCGCTACGGCTCGGACGTCGCGTGGTGGCGCGTCGTCCGCTCGGGCGGCGCTCCGCCGATCGGGCACGAGGAGCGGGCGCGCGTCGAGTACGAGCGCGAGGGGACGCCACTGGTGACGACTCCGAGCGGCTACCGCGTCGACGTGCTCGCGGCGCGCTGGCGGCTCTGAGCCGCGCTCATACGCCGCGCGGCCTCACACCAGCGACTCGCGCCACGCCGCGTGCAGCGTCGCGAACCGCCCCGCGCCGGCGATCAGCGCCTCCGGAGTGCCGTCCTCGACGATGCGCCCGTGCTCCATCACCAGAACACGATCGGCGATCGCCACCGTCGAGAGGCGGTGCGCGATGATCACCGCCGTGCGGTCGGCGAGCAGGGTCTGCAGACCCTGCTGCACCAGGCGCTCGCTCGGGATGTCGAGGGACGACGTCGCCTCGTCGAGGATCAGCACCGCCGGGTCGGCGAGGAAGGCGCGCGCGAACGAGATCAGCTGCCGCTGCCCGGCCGAGACGCGGCCGCCGCGCTTGTTGACATCGGTGTCGTAGCCGTCGGGGAGCGCCTGGATGAACTCGTGCGCGCCGACGGCCTTCGAGGCGGCGACGATCTCGTCGTACGACGCCGACGGCCGCCCTATCGCGATGTTGTCCGCGACCGAGCCCGAGAAGAGGTACGCCTCCTGGGTCACCATGACGATCGCGCGCCGCAGGTCCTTCGGGTGCAGCTGCCGCAGATCGACGCCGTCGAGGGTCACGACGCCGTCGCTCGGGTCGTAGAACCGCGAGATGAGCTTGGCGAGGGTCGTCTTGCCGGCGCCGGTCGACCCGACGAGGGCGATCGTCTGACCGGCAGGGATGTCGAGGTCGAAGCGCGGCAGGATCTCGCGGTCGCTGGTGTACTCGAAGCGCACACCGTCGAAGCCGAGACGGCCGCGGGCCTGCCGCAGGTCGATCGGACGGGTGGGATCCGGCACGCCCGGCTCCTCCGCGAGGACGCCCGAGATCTTCTCGAGCGCCGCGGCGGCCGACTGGTAGGAGTTGTAGAACATCGCCATCTCCTGCACCGGGTCGAAGAACCGCCGGGTGTAGAGCAGGACCGCGAGCAGCGCGCCGATCTCGAGCCCGCCGTCGAGCACGCGGACGCCTCCGATGAAGAGCACGACCGCGACGGTCACGTTGCCGATCAGCACGAGGCCGGGATCGAAGGTGCCGAAGACGCCGAAGACCTTCTTGTAGGCCAGCCGGTACTTCTCGACGACCCCGCTGAAGACCTCCTCGTTGCGCTTCTCGGCGCGGAAGGTCTGCACCGCGCGGATGCCCGTCATCGTCTCGACGAACTGCACGATCAGCCGCGAGGAGGCGACGCGGGTGCCGCGGAACAGCGCCTGCGACCTCTTCTGGAACCACCGCGTCAGGATCGCGAGCGGCACGAGCGCGCACGCGAGCACGATCCCGCTCACTCCGTCGAGCGTCACCAGAGCGATCGCGACGAAGCCCATGTAGAGCGCGCCCTGCACGAGCTGGTTGATCCCGGAGTCGAGCAGCTCGCGGATGGAGTCGAGGTCGCTCGTCTGCCGCGAGATGATGCGGCCCGAGGTGTAGTTCTCGTGGAACTCGAGGCTGAGCTTCTGCGTGTGCAGGAAGACGCGCTTGCGCAGGTCGATCAGGATCGCCTGGCTCACCCGGGCCGAGAGCACGGTGTACCAGGCGACCAGAACGGCGCCGATCACGCCGGTCAGCACGTAGGCGCCGACGGCCAGGGCGAGCGGGGTCGCGTCGCCGTCGAGCACCGCCGGCAGGCCGTTGTCGATGCCCGCGGCGATCAGGGCGGGCCCGGCCACCTGCGCCGCGGTCGAGACCACGACGACGATCGCCGTGAGCACGAGGCGCAGGCGGAGGGGTCGGAGCAGCGAGCCCAGCAGCCGCAGCGAGCGACGGCGCATCTGGGCGGACTCGGCGCGCGACAGATCGTCGCGCTCCTCGGTCGAACCGAGCGTGCTCATGAGCGGGTCTCCTGGTCGATGGTGTCGGCGTCGCCGCTCGGACGGGAGCCGACGCGCTCGGTCCCCGGCGGGCGGGTGAGCTCGTCCTCCTCGAGGCTCGAGATGACGAAGCGGTAGTGCGGGCTCGACGCGAGCAGCTCGCTGTGGGTGCCGACGGCGGTGACGCGCCCCTCCTCGAGGAGCGCGACCCGGTCGGCCAGGGCGACGGTCGAGGGCCGGTGAGCGACGATCAGCGCGGTCGTGTCGCCGAGGACCCGGCGCAGGCCCGCCTCGACGCGCGCCTCCGTGTCGACGTCGAGTGCCGACAGCGGGTCGTCGAGGACCAGCACGGAGGGGCGCGCCGCGATCACGCGGGCGAGCGCGAGCCGCTGGCGCTGTCCGCCCGAGAGGCTCATCCCCTCCTCGCCGACCGTGGTGTCGAGCCCGTTCGGAAGGGCGTGCACGAAGCCGGCCTGTGCGATCTCGAGGGCCTCGAGAAGCTGCTCCTCGCTCGCGTCGGGGCGACCGAGCAGGACGTTCTCGCGCACCGAGGTCGAGAACAGCGTGGCGTCCTCGAAGGCCATTCCGACGTGAGAGCGCAGCTCGTCGCGCCGCATCCGCCGCACGTCGACA
The DNA here is from genome assembly GCF_009807175.1 of Rathayibacter sp. VKM Ac-2803. NCBI lineage: Bacteria > Bacillati > Actinomycetota > Actinomycetes > Micrococcales > Microbacteriaceae > Rathayibacter > Rathayibacter sp. VKM Ac-2803. The sequence continues at coordinate 3,464,956 of NZ_WUCD01000001.1, forward strand.
CCGTCGATCTCGATCGCCCCCGCGGTGACGTCGTAGAGCCGCGGCAGCAGCGCGGTCAGGGTCGTCTTGCCCGAGCCGGTCACCCCGACCAGCGCCATCGTCTCGCCGGGCTCGACCTCGAGGTCGACGCCGTCGAGCAGATCGGGGAAGCGCTCGGGCGCGTCCTGGTAGCGGAAGTGCACGTCGCGGAACCGCACACGACCGAGGGGTCGCTCGATCGTCTCGGGCGCCTGGGGATCGGTGATCGTGTTGGCGCTGTCCATCACCTCGAAGTAGCGGTCGACCGCCGTGCGGGTGTCGAAGGTCATCGAGAGCAGGAAGCCGATCGACTCGACGGGCCAGCGCAGGACGGTCGCCGTGGCGAAGAAGGCGAACAGCTCGCCGACGCTCAGCTGGCCGTCGGCGGCGAGCCAGACGCCGCCCAGGAGGCAGAGCGCGAAGGCGATGTCGGGGACGAGGAGGAGGACGAGCCAGATCCCGGCGATCGCCTTGGCCTTGGCGATCTCGGTGCCGCGCAGCAGCTCGGCCTGGTCGGCGAAGCCCGCCAGGGCGTGCTTGTGCCGGCCGAACGCCTTGAGCACGCGGATGCCGTGCACCGACTGCTCGACCGTCGTGGCGAGGTCTCCCGCCTGGTCCTGGCTCCGGCGGGCGATGCTCGAGTAGCGCTTCTCGAAGGCGAAGCCGTAGATCCAGACCGGGACGGAGCAGACGATGAACAGGACGCCGAGGATCGGGTTCCAGTAGACGAGCACGCCGAAGCCCACGACGATCGTGAGGGCGTTGACGACGAGCAGCACGAATCCGAAAGCGATCCAGCGGCGGATGAGGCTGAGATCGCTCATCGCGCGCGACAGCAGCTGCCCGCTCTGCCAGCGGTCGTGGAAGGACACCGGGAGGTCCTGCAGCTGCCGGTAGAGCGCGCTGCGCATCCTCGCCTCGATCCGCGTGCTCGGAGTGAGGACCATCCGGCGGCGCAGCGCGATGGCGACGGCCTCGAGGACGCCGAGGGCGAGCACGACCCCGACGGGCCCGATCAGCGGGCCGAGGTCGCCCGACCCGGCGGCGCCGGCTCCGTCGCCCAGCGGACCGTCGACGAGCTGCTGCAGCACGATCGGGATCGCCAGCGAGACGAGGCTCGCCACGAGGGCGACCACGATCCCGAGGCTCAGCCGGGGCAGCGAGTCGCCGACGAAGGGGAGCAGCCGCAGCAGGGTGCGCAGGGTGCTCGGTCGCTTCGACTCGACCCGGCGGTCGTCGATCGGAGTGGTGGGTGCGGACACGGTGAAGGGCTTTCGCGACGAGGAGGGTGGGTGGGGTCGCCGCGGGCCCGTCCCGGGCGCTGCGCAGCCTTGCAGGCTATACCCCGGCTATGCGTCGCGTCCACCGCGGGGCGTGTCGCGCCCCTCCTCGCCGAGGGCTCGTCAGCGCACGCGCACCGAGAGGCAGGTGACGCAGCCCTCGAGCTTCTCGAACTCCGAGATGTCGACGGTCACGACGGTGTAGCCGAGATCGCGCAGCAGCGCGGCGCTCCTCGGTGCCGACGCCGCCATCAGCAGGGTGCTCGGGTCGAGGACGACGACGTGCGCGCCGGGCTCCTCGGGCATCGGCAGGAAGGACGGGAAGAGGCGCGGCTCGTCGACCACGGGCTCCCAGCCGATCACGGTGCCGTCGGGCAGGGCCGTGACGGCGCTCTTCAGGTGCAGGACACGGGTGAGCGGCACGGCGACGACGTTGAACCCGAGCGGGCCGAGGAGGGCGCGCAGCTGGGCGATCCCCTCGGCGTTGGTGCGGCCGCCGCGACCGACGTAGACGGTCGAGCCGACCTTGAGGACGTCGCCGCCCTCGAGGGTGCCCGGCGCCTCGATGCGGTGCAGCGTGAGATCGAGGGCCGAGGCCGCCTCCTCCGCCGCGGCGACCTCGCCCCGGCGGGACTCGGCGCCCGGGCGGGTGAGCACGGCGTGGTCTCCGACGACGACGACGGCGTCCTCGAGGAAGACGGAGTCGGCCATCGCGGGAGCGGGAGCGACCTCGACGGTCTCCCAGCCGGCCTCGTCGAGCGCGTCGACGTAGGCCTCCCACTGCTTCTGCGCCTTCTCCTGGTCGACCGGGACGCGCTCGAGGTGGGTGAGCTCCCCGGCGTCGAGGTTGAGGGCCGGGGCGCGCACGAGCGCGATGCGGCGACCGCGGGTCGATGCCGTCGAGCTCGTCGCGCTCGTCGGGGCCTTCGGCGCGGAGGCGACCGCGATGCGATGGCCGAGGGTCGCGGCCGTGAGGGTGAACGCGAGGAGGAAGACGAGATTGAGGCCGCCGAACGTCTCGACGATGGACGTCCAGACTTCGCCCGTGATCGGGGTGCCGCTCGCGCTGGCCTGCACGAGAGTGCCGAAGGTGGCGCCGATCAGCCCGGCGACGAGGCCGGCGATCGCCGCGGTCCACGCGCGGTTCAGCAGCCCCGCGACAGCGAGCGCGAAGACCACCACGAACGCGAGAGCGCTCGACAGGAGGAAGTAGGCGTTGACCTGAGGCAGCGAGGAGGCGGCCAGCTGGTTGCCGATGAAGAAGGCGAGCAGGTTGGCGAGGTGGGACGCGAGGGCTGTCGCCGCGGCGGCGGCGAGGGCGCCGAGGAGGCGGCGGGCGAGGCTGGGGGCGGGCGCGGAGGCGAGCGTCGAGTCGGAGGGCACGCCGCGACCTTACGCGCTCCGACCAGGGCACCCCCTTTCGGGAACCTTGCGGCCCCCTGAGAGCCGCCCCTCCCACTCCGCAGAAGTTGCGGTAGTCGCACCCGACTACCGCAACGTCTGGAGTCTCGAGGCCTCCGCCACCCGACACCGCAGTAGTTGTCGAACTCGATCCTCGACTACGACAACTCCTGGACTCTCGAAGCTCCCACTCCTCGCCGGCGCGAGAAAGCAGAGCGCCCTCCCCCTTCTGACGCGCCGGCTTCCTCGCGGCGGTGGGTGTCCTGTCCGAGCGGCCCGCCCTCGCTGATCGAGCAGCCCGCCCCTCGCTGATCGAGTAGCCCGCGCAGCCGACGTCTCGAGATCCCCCAGCGTCAGAAGGGCAGGGCAGGAGCCTCATGTGCTGACGCTGGTGGGTCTCGATACGCCCCTGCGGGGCTACTCGACCAGCATTGGTCCGCTCGAGCGCATCTCCCGCCAAGATCCGCCCGAACGTCAGCCTCAACGCCTACTCGACTCCCGAAGAGAGAGGCCGCTCAGCGGGAACCGCGTGCCAAGCGATTCCCGCGGCGGCCGACGCAGGACGCTCTGCAGGACGCAACCACCTCTGGCGGCCGACCGCGCCACGCCGCGCAGGGAGCGGCGTGGAAGACGAACACCACCCGAGGCCGCTCAGCGGGAATCGCGTGCCAGCGATTCCCGCGGCGGCCGACGCGACACGCTCTGCGGAACGCATCCACCCCTGGAGGCCGACCGCGCCACGCCGCGCAGGGAGCGGCCTGGAAGACGAACACCACCCGAGGCCGCTCAGCGGGGATCGCGTGCCAAGCGATTCCCGCGGCGGCCGACGCAGGACGCTCTGCGGAACGCACCCACCCCAACAAGCCGACCGCGCCACGCCGCGCGAGGAGCGGCGTGGAAGACGAACACCTTCTTCCACTGAGCGCTGCGCGCTCAGTGGAAGAAGTGCCGCTCCCCCGTCGTGTACATCGTGACGCCGGCGCGCTTGGCGGCCTCGATGACCTCGGCGTCGCGCACCGAGCCGCCGGGCTGGACGACGGCCTTCACGCCTGCGGCGAGGAGCACCTCGAGGCCGTCGGCGAACGGGAAGAACGCGTCGGAGGCGGCGACCGATCCGGGGGCGCGGTCGCCGGCGCGGGTGACGGCGAGGTGGCAGGAGTCGACGCGGTTGACCTGTCCCATGCCGACGCCGACGGAGGCGCCGCCCTTGGCCAGGAGGATCGCGTTCGACTTCACGGCGCGGCACGCCTTCCAGGCGAACTCGAGGTCGAGGAGCGTGTCGGCGTCCGCGGCCTCGCCGGCGACGAGCGTCCAGCCGGAGCTGACCTCGCCGGGGCCGCCGGTGAAGCGGTCGGGCTCCTGCAGCAGCACGCCTCCCGAGATCTGCTTGAACTCCGTCTCGACCGGCGCGTAGTAGTCGGGCAGCTGCAGCAGGCGCAGGTTCTTCTTCGTCTTGAGCACCTCGAGCGCCTCCGGCTCGAACGAGGGGGCGACCAGCACCTCGGTGAAGATCTCCTTGACCGTCTCGGCCATCGCGAGCGTAACGGGCCGGTTGGCGGCGATGACGCCTCCGAATGCCGACACCGGGTCGCACTCGTGCGCGCGACGGTGGGCGGAGGCGATGGGGTCGATCGCCTTGGCGCCGGCGATCGCGATGCCGCACGGATTGGCGTGCTTGATGATCGCGACGGCGGGCAGCACGAAGTCGTAGGCCGCACGCACGGCGGCGTCGGCGTCGACGTAGTTGTTGTACGACATCTCCTTGCCGTGCAGCTGCGTGGCCTGGGCGATTCCCGTCCCGTCGGGCGAGACGTAGAGGGCCGCCTTCTGGTGCGAGTTCTCGCCGTAGCGCAGGACCTGCTGGAGGGTGCCGCGGATCTCGACGGCGCCCGGGAACCCGGCGTCCACCTCCTGGCCGGCGAACCAGGCGGCGACGGCGGAGTCGTAGGACGCGGTGTGCGCGAAGGCGCGCGCGGCGAGGGTGCGCCGGGCCGCGAGGGTGGTGCCTCCCTCGCCGAGTGCGGCGATGACACCGGAGTAGTCGGCAGGGTCGACGACGATCGCCACGTTGGCGTGGTTCTTGGCCGACGCGCGGACGAGGGCGGGCCCGCCGATGTCGATGTTCTCGACGACCGTGGCCGCGTCGGCGCCGCCCGCGACCGTCTCGCGGAACGGGTACAGGTTGACGACGACGAGCTCGAACGCCGCGATGTCGAGCTGCTCGAGCTGCTCGCGGTGCGACGCGAGGCGCAGGTCGGCGAGGATCCCCGCGTGCACCGCCGGGTGCAGCGTCTTGACGCGGCCGTCGAGCGACTCCGGGAACCCGGTGACGGCGGCGACGTCGGTGACGTCGAAGCCCGCCTCGCGGATGGTCGCGGCGGTCGACCCGGTCGAGACCAGCTCGACGCCGGAGCCGGCGAGCGCCGCCGCCAGCTCGAGGAGCCCGGTCTTGTCGCTGACCGAGATCAGGGCGCGGCGGACGGGGACGACGTCGCGGTCGTCGTAGCTGCTGGGGTCGTGTGCGGTGATGCTCATGCGCGGGAGAGGTCCTCGAGATCGACGGTTCCGTGGGCGATGTCGAGCACCGTCTGCACCAGCAGGCGACGCTCGATGGTCTTGATGCGCTCGTGCAGCGCGTGCTCGGTCTCGCCGGGGAGCACGGCGAGGCTCTCCTGCGCGATGATCGGGCCGGTGTCGACTCCGGTGTCGATGACGTGGACCGTCACTCCGGTCTCCACGGCTCCGGCGGCCAGGGCGTCGCGGACGGCGTGCGCTCCCGGGAAGAGCGGCAGCAGCGCGGGGTGCGTGTTGATCATCCGCGGGCTGAGGGCGTCGACCACCCCGGGCGGCAGGATGCGCATGAAGCCGGCGCAGACGACGAGATCGGGCTCCCATTCGCGGATGCACGCGAGCAGCTCCTCGCCCCAGGCGGCCCGGCTCGGGAACGCGTGCGGCGAGACGGTGAAGGACGGGATGTCGAACGCCTCGGCGTGACGCAGCCCCTCGGCCTCGGTGTCGCTGCCGACGGCGACGACGCGGGCGGGGAAGCGGCCGTCGCTCGCCGCCTCCAGCAGTGCGCGGAGGTTGGAGCCGCCGCCGGAGATGAGTACGACCAGCTTCAGCACTGCGCAAGTCTAGGGGAGGCCCGCGCGCCGGGGGTCAGTCGCGCGACGGTCGCCCGGAGGCGAGTCCGAGCCCCGCGGCCACGGCCAGCTCGAGCGCTGCGATCGCCCCGACGAGGAGCGGATCGGGTCCGACCTGCACCAGGCGGCCCGGGCCGGCCGCGCCCGCCGAGAACCAGGCGAGCAGGCCGAGCAGCAGCCCGCCGACCACTCCGATGCCGCCGGCCGCTGCCGCACCCCAGCGCAGGAGCGAGCGCCCCTCGAGGCCGTCGATCACGACGCGGCGCAGCCGCCAGCCGGCGACGAATCCCGCCAGCAACGGCACCAGGACACCGAGGAAGCCGAAGGCGAGATCGCCCTGCGGCACCGCGGCGAGCACCGGGATCGAGGGCACGGGGCCGAGGAGCGTGCCCGCAGGACCCACCGAGGATCCGGCGCCGATCGCGAAGCCGGGACCGACGAGCCAGCTCGCCGCCCAGATCACGAGGTTCGGGAGGAACGCCAGCTGCCCCAGCGTCAGGGCGAGACCGCCGAGGCCCTCGCCGCCCAGCCCCTCGTAGAGGGCGACGATCGAGGTGTAGTTCACGACGAGGAGGATCGCCACGATCACTCCGGCGACCCCGATCACGGCGGACGCGGCGAGGGTGCCGCCCCGCAGCGACAGCAGCACCAGCGAGGGGCCGGGAGCGGGCAGGCGCTCGAGCGTCTCGCGGGCGAGCTCGCCGAGCCGGTCGGGCTCGCCGCTCCGGGACGAGTGGGTCACGGCGCCGATCGCGACTCCGAGGGCGAACACCAGCGCGGGAAGGACCGTACCCTGCACGGCGTCGACGGAGGCGACGCCGGTCGCGGACCCGACGGTCACCAGGAAGGCGAGGAGGAGGTAGGTGCCGATCGCGACGACGAAGCCGATGAAGCGGAACGGCGACTCCTGCGCCCGCCGACCCGTGCGGGCACCCAGGAGGATCGTGAGCAGCGCGAAGGCGAGGGGCGCGATCGTGACCACGAACGGCTCCGTGCCGCCGGGGAGGCCGAGGGCGAGCGGGGAGTCGGAGCCGAGGCTCGCCAGCAGATCGGCCCCGTGGCCCAGCAGCCAGGCGTCCGCGGCGATCCGCCAGAAGACGCCCCAGTCGATGGCGGTGTCGTACTGCACCGCCCAGAGGACGGTCAGCGGGACGAGCGGGATCGCGATCCCGATCAGTGCCGAGAGCGCGGCGTCGAAGGCGGCGAGGAGGGCGACGGTGATCCGGTTCATGGGCTCGACGAGCCTAGCGGCGGGCTCGGGCTCAGCGGCTCCGGGCGCGCCCGCGTCCCCTAGGGTCGTTGCGTGACGAGGGCATCGGGCGACGTGCGATCGGAGCGCGGCCTCGACCGGCTCGTGAACTTCACCGACGCGACGGTCGCCATCGCGATCACGTTCCTCGTCCTCCCGCTCGTCGACGTGGTCGAGGAGGGCGGCTCCCCCGACCTCGGGACGCTGCTCTCGCAGAACTACGGCACACTCTCGGCGTTCTTCATCACGTTCGCGGTGATCGGCCGGCTGTGGCTGGTGCATCACGCCGTGTTCGAGGGCGTCGCGCGCTACTCCTCCGCGCTCGTGACCGCGAACTTCGTCTGGATGGCGTCGATCGTGCTGCTGCCCTTCGCCGCGAACCTGCTCTCGAACGTCTTCGACACCGATCCGTCGGTCTTCGCGCTCTAAATCGGGACGATGATCGTCGCGAGCGCCGCGACCCTCGCGATGCAGCTGATCCTCCGCCGCGATCCCGATCTCCTCGCTCCGGGAGTGGAGCCGCTCCGCTCCGCCTCGCACTCCGTGATCGTCCTCGCGCTGCTCGCCGCCGCTCTGGTGCTCGCGGTGACGGTGCCCGCCGTGAACATGTTCGCGCTCTTCCTCCTCCTGCTCTCGGGGCCGATCGATCGGCTCGCGCACCGCGGCCGGCCCTCGGCGCGCGGCCGCCAGATCCGCACGGAGCGCGGGCTCGACCGCCTGGTCAACTTCTCGGACGCGACGGTCGCCATCGCGATCACGATCCTGGTGCTGCCGCTCGTCCAGCTGGCCCCTGAGATCGCGCGCGAGGGCGGAGGCGTCGGCGCCGTCCTCGACGTTCCCCTCGACTCGCTGCTCGCCTTCGCGCTGTCGTTCGCGCTGATCGCCGTGTTCTGGGTGCCCCACCACCGGATCTTCGAGCTCGCCGGCGACTACGACGCGGGGCTCGTGTGGCTCGACCTGCTCTGGCTCGCCTCGATCGCGTTCTTCCCGTTCGCGACGAGTGCGCTCGCGCAGCTGCCCGACTCGCGGGCGACCATCGGGCTCTACATCGGCACGATGGTGGTGATGAGCGGTGCGCTGGTGCTGATCGAGCGGCACCTGCTGCGGCGGCCGGGGCTGCTGCGCGAGGGCGTCGGCCGGGTGCGGCTGACGCGGGCGCTCGTCCCCTTCGGTCTGCTCTCGCTGGCGCTCGTGCTCGCCCTGCTCCTCCCGGCCGTCGGGCTGTGGTGGCTGTTCCTGCTCCTCCTGCAGCGTCCGATCTGGCTCCTGACAGCGCGTCGCGGCGAGCGCTAGCGCAGGCGCGGCGCGATGCTCTCCGCGACGGTGCGGAGGATCCTCCGGTGCGACTCGACGCCGCCGACGGCGGGCAGCGTGATCGTCAGCGCGTCCGCCTCCGCCAGCGCGGGATCGGCGCTCAGCGACGCGACGATCTCGTCGACGCCGCCGAGATGGAGCGGGCTGAAGCGCATCGGCGCCGCGATGATCGACCGGTCGGCGGTGCGGGGGCGGCCGTCCTCGTCCATCCGGGCGAGGTAGCCGTCGATGAAGGGCCGGTGCGCCTCCTCGTCGGCGGCGTCGAGCAGCGGCAGCACGATGCGCCCGGCGGTCACCCGCGAGGTGCGGTCGGGATGCGCCGCGGCGAAGGCCTCGCGGTAGGCGCGGATCTGCGCGGCCTGCTGCTCGGCGAAGGGCAGGCCCGTCTCCTCCGTGTTGAGGGTCGACACCTGGAGGTGCATGCCCTGCTCGCCGGCGCGGACCGCCGAGGCGGTGGTGCCCGCGCCGTACCAGAGGCGGTCGGCGAGCCCGGGGGCGTGCGGCTGCTGGATCAGCGGATCGCCGACGGGGACCGACATCAGCGCCGACTCCGCGATGCCGAGGGTCGTGCCGCGCAGCGCCTCGCGGAGGCGCTCGATCCGCTCCTGCGCCTCGGCGCGGAACTCGCGGTCGGCCTGGCCGAACACGCCGTCGAAGACCGAGGAGAGGTGGGCGAAGCCGCCGCTGACGCCGAGGTCGAGCCGGCCGCCCGAGAGCAGGTCGACGGTGGCCGCGTCCTCGGCGAGCCGCACCGGCGACTCGTAGCGGGCGCCGATCACGGCGGTGCCCAGGCGGAGGCGGCGCGTGCGCTGCGAGGCGGCCGCGAAGAAGGTCATCGGCGAGGCCAGGAAGCGCTCGAAGTGGCGCACCCGCACCCAGCCGGTGTCGTAGCCGAGCTCCTCGGCGAGCTCGAACAGCGCCAGGCCGTCCTCGAGGCTGCGCGCGGCGTCTCCGGGCCGCTCGGGACCTTCCGGGTAGGGCACGAAGGTGAGGAAGTCGAGTCCGAGGGTCACCCGACGACGCTATCGCGCCTCCCGGAAACCGCGAATCGGCCGAGGTCCGTCTGCCGGAGCAGAAGACCTCGACCGATTCGAGCGGACGGACGCTTACAGCGTCGCGAAGACCTCGCGCAGCAGGTCGGCCGTCTCGGACGGCGTCTTGCCGACCTTGACGCCCGCGGCCTCGAGGGCCTCCTTCTTGGCCTGCGCCGTTCCGGCCGAGCCGGAGACGATCGCGCCGGCGTGGCCCATCGTCTTGCCCTCGGGAGCCGTGAAGCCCGCGACGTAGCCGACGACCGGCTTGGTGACGTTCGCCTTGATGAAGTCGGCGGCGCGCTCCTCGGCGTCTCCGCCGATCTCGCCGATCATCACGATCGCACGGGTCTCGGGGTCGGCCTCGAACGCGGCGAGCGCATCGATGTGCGTCGTGCCGATGATCGGGTCGCCGCCGATGCCGATGGCGGTCGAGAAGCCCAGATCGCGCAGCTCGTACATCATCTGGTAGGTCAGGGTGCCCGACTTCGACACGAGGCCGATCGGTCCCTTGCCGGTGATGGTCGCAGGGGTGATGCCGACGAGCGACTCCCCCGGCGTGATGATGCCGGGGCAGTTCGGGCCGATGATGCGGGTCTTGTTGCCCTTCTCCTGCGCGTAGGCCCAGAACTCGGCCGAGTCCTGCACCGGGATGCCCTCGGTGATCACGACGAGGAGGCCGATCTCGGCGTCGATCGCCTCGATGACGGCGTCCTTCGAGAAGGCGGGCGGGACGAACGCGATCGAGACGTCGGCGCCGGTGGCCTCGATGGCCTCCTTGACGGTGCCGAAGACGGGCAGCTCGACGTCGCCGTGGGTGACGGTCGTGCCGGCCTTGCGGGCGTTGACGCCGCCGACGACGTTCGTGCCGGCCTTGAGCATCAGCGCGGTGTGCTTGGTGCCCTCGCCGCCGGTGATGCCCTGGACGATGACCTTGGAGTCCTTGTTGAGGAAGATCGACATGCTTGTTCTCTGATTCCTTGAGTCGAAAGGGTCGTTACGCGGCGGCGAGAGCGGCGGCCTTGTCGGCGCCCTCGTCCATCGTCGCGGCCAGGGTGATGAGCGGGTTCGCGGCGGCCACGAGGATCGCGCGGCCCTCCTCGACCTTGTTGCCGTCGAGGCGCACGACGAGCGGCTTGGTCGCCGCGTCGCCGAGGATCTCGAGGGCCTGGAGGATGCCGTTGGCGACCGCGTCGCAGGCGGTGATGCCTCCGAAGACGTTGACGAAGACGCTCTTGACCTGCTCGTCGCCGAGGATCACGTCGAGGCCGTTCGCCATCACCTGCGCGGAGGCTCCGCCGCCGATGTCGAGGAAGTTGGCCGGCTTCACGCCGCCGTGGCGCTCGCCCGCGTAGGCGACGACGTCGAGCGTCGACATGACGAGCCCCGCGCCGTTGCCGATGATGCCGACCTCGCCGTCGAGCTTCACGTAGTTGAGGTCGTTCTCCTTGGCCTTCGCCTCGAGCGGATCGGCGGCGTCCTTGTCCTCGAGAGCAGCGTGCTCGGGGTGGCGGAAGCCGGCGTTCTCGTCGAGCGAGACCTTGCCGTCGAGAGCGACGATGTCGCCCTCCTCGGTGAGGACGAGCGGGTTGACCTCGACGAGCGTCGCGTCCTCGCCGGTGTAGACGTCGTAGAGCTTCACGAGCACCGGGGCGACCTTGGCGATCAGCTCCTCCGGGAACTTCGCCGCGCGGGCGATCTCCTCGGCCTTGGCGAGGTCGATGCCCTGGCCGGGGACGACCTCGACGCGCGCGAGGGCGTCGGGGCGCTCGACGGCGAGCTGCTCGATCTCCATGCCGCCCTCGTACGAGGTGAGCGAGAGGTAGGAGCGGTTGGCCCGGTCGAGCAGGACCGAGAAGTAGAACTCGCGGTCGATCCGCGCGCCTCCCGCGACCATGACGCGCTTGACGACGTGGCCCTTGATGTCGAGGCCGAGGATGGACTTCGCGGCCTCGAAGGCGTCGTCGGCGGTCTTCGCGACCTTGACGCCGCCCGCCTTGCCGCGGCCGCCGATCTTCACCTGCGCCTTGACGACGGTGACGCCGCCCAGCTTCTCGGCCGCGGCGCGCACCTCCTCGGGCGTGTCGGCGACGATGCCCGGGAGCACGGGGACGCCGTACTTCTCGAACAGATCACGGGCCTGGTATTCGAAGAGATCCACGCTGCATTCCCATTCCGCGCCGAGCGCGCTTGCGTTTCGAGTCCGGAGGTGGCCCGCAGCGCCGCACGTGACGGCACTGTTCACGAGGTGATACTGCTTCGGGCCGCGCCGAGTCTACTCCGCACACTCGGAGCGCTTCCGGCGCGGCGTAGCGTGGAACCGTGCCGTTCACCGCCTGTCCTCCCGCGCAGCGCGACGTCTTCCGCGAGGGCGTGTTCCTCGTCGCGGGGGCGCGCGCGATCCTGCTGCAGGTCGCGCATCCCTCGGTCGGAGCGGGCGTCGCCGAGCACTCCGACTTCGTGCACCGCGCCCTCGGACGCCTGCACGGCACCCTCACCTACCTCTACGCCCTGCAGTACGGATCCGAGGAGGACGTCCGGACCGTCCGGCGCCGGGTGAACCGGGCGCACGGACCCGTCCGCGGCGCCGGGTACACCGCCTTCGACCCCGAGCTGCAGCGCTGGGTCGCCGCGACGATCACGCAGTCGATGCTGCAGCTCCACGAGGGTGCGTTCGGCGCACTCGGCGCCGAGGAGGCCGACGAGATCGTGCACCGCTCGCGCGTGGTCGGCACGGCTCTGCAGATGCCCGAGGAGCTCTGGCCCGCCTCCCGCGCCGACTTCGACGCCTACTGGGAGGCGGAGCTCGCGCGCCTCGAGGTCACTCCCGCGGCTCGCCGTGTCGCGCACGATCTGCTCGGCGGCGGCATCGCGGCCTGGTGGCTGCGCCCGCTCGGCCCCTACCTCCGGCTGATGACCGCGGGGCTTCTGCCGCCGCACGTCCGCGCCGGCTTCGGCTTCCGCTGGAGCCCGCGGCAGCAGGCGCGGTTCGACCGCGCGCTCGCGCGCACCTTCGCCGTCTACCGGCTGCTGCCGACTGCCGTCCGCACGGCGCCGAGCCGCTTCTACCTGGCCCGGGTCCGGGCCGAGAGCCTCGCGCACCGGGAGTCGGTCAGAAGCCGGGCGTGATGCTCCAGCCCGCGTAGGCCGCCAGCTCGAGTCCGAGCGCCTGTGCCGCCGCGCGCGCCTCCTTCTGCCCGCGCTCGTCGCGCACGTCGACCGTGACCGGCACGCTGTCGCCGAACCCGGCCACCGAGACCCGCGCGCTCGTCGGTCCGCTGTAGAGGGGAACGTGCGCGTCGGCGGTGCGGCCGCCCACGACCCGCGAGCCGGTCGCCTCGGCGATCACCGCGAGTGCGAACGGAGCCGTCACGATCGCGTCCGTGTAGAGCGCCGCCTCGCCCCAGCGCAGTCCGTCGTCGCCCATCCTCCGACTGTACGACGAGATTCCGGCTGTGCGACGAGACTCCCGCAGAGCCGCAGGGAGGAGGAGGATGGGAGGTGCAGGGCACTCGATGAGGAGGCGCACCATGGACGCGATCGTGGTCGGAGTCAGCGGTTCGGATCGGAGTGTCGACGCGCTGCGCTGGGCGCTCGACGTGGCGCGCGGGCATCGACTGCCCGCCGATCTGGTGACGGTGATCGAGCCGGTGCGCGCCCGCCTGTCCCGGGCCGATGCCGAGCACCGGAGACTCGCGGGCGAGGTCCTCGAGGAGGCCCGCGCCCTCGCCGCCGCCGAGTTCCCCGAGGTGCGCGTGCGCCCGCGACTGCTCGAGGGCGAGCCCGTGCACGTCCTCGCCGACGCCGCTCCCGCCGGTGCGCTGCTGGCGCTCGGCGCCCAGCCGCTGCCCCGGCGCGGCGGCGCGGTGACCGCCCCGATCGCCGTCCGCGTGGCCGCGGCGTCGCGCTCGGCCGTCGCACTCATCCCGCAGCCGACGGCGGGAGCGCGGGTCGGAATCGCGGTCGGGGTCGACGGCTCGGAGGTCTCGCTCGAGGCGATCCGGCTCGCGGCGATCGAGGCCGACCGCCTCGGTGAGCCGCTCGTCGCGCTGCACGCCTGGCAGCTGCCCGGCGCGTGGGCCGACTCCGTCCCCGTCGAGCGGATCGTCATCGATGCGATCGAGGAGGACGAGAACCTGGTGCTCGCCGAGTCGCTGGTCGGCCTCCGCGACACGCGCCCCGATCTCGAGGTGCGGCCGATGCTGGTGCGCGGCAACCCGGTCGAGCGGCTGACCGCCCTCGCGGCGTCGAGCCGGCTGCTGGTCCTGGGCAGCCACGGGCGCGGCGCGTTCCTCCGGCTGCTGCTCGGCTCGGTGAGCCACAGCCTCGCACTGACGGTCCCCGGGCCCCTCGTGATCCTCCGGCACCGCTCGCTCGCACGCTGAGGATCCGGTGCGGAGCGCTTGAACCCGGCGGCGGGCGGATCTAGCGTGAGAATCCCGGCCGTCGGCCGCGGCGGTCGATGACGACTGGAGCCCCGATGATCAGCACCGAGAACCGAGCCGCCGACGCAGGCCACGACGCCCCCGGCCCGGCCGGATCCGGCACCGCGTCGGTCGCCGCCATCCTCGCGGAGGCGGCGCGGCGCACCCCGACCACGGTCGCGCTGCGCGTCGGTCCCCTCGCGATCGACTACGCGACGCTGTGGAACGAGACCCGTGCGTACGCGGGCGCGCTGAGGGAGCAGGGCGTCGGCCCCGGAGACCGTGTCGCGCTGCTCATCCCGAACGTCCCCGACTTCCCCCGGTGCTACTTCGCCGTTCTCGCGCTCGGCGCCGTCGTCGTCCCGGTGCACGCACTGCTCAAGCGCGACGAGATCGCCTACGTCCTGCGCGACTCCGGAGCGACGACGCTCGTCTGCGCGGCACCCCTGCTGGCCGAGGGCGCGGCGGGAGCGGCACTGGCCGGAGTCTCCGTCCTGACCGTCCTGGTCCCGGACTCGGCCGAGACCCCGTTCGCCCGCCTCGAGGACCTCGCCGCCGAGGCCGTCGCCCTCGACACCTACGTGCCGCGCTCGCCCTACGACACCGCCACGATCCTCTACACGAGCGGCACCACCGGGCGCCCCAAGGGAGCGGAGGGCACGCACTTCGCGATCATCTCGCAGTCCGACGTCCTGCTCATGAACACGTTCGACCTCCACCGGGGCGACGTGGTGCTCGGCGCGCTGCCGCTCTTCCACACCTTCGGGCAGGTCTGCGCGATGAACACCTCGTTCCGCACGGCGGCCACGATGGTCCTGGTGCCGAAGTTCGACGGGGACGCGGCACTCGAGGCGATGATCGCCCACGGCTGCACCGTGTTCGAGGGCGTGCCCACGATGTACGTGGCCCTGCTCGACGCCGCGACCAGGCGGGAGGACCGGCCGCCGCTGCGCTACGGGGTCTCCGGAGGCGCCGCGCTCCCCCTCGCGGTCATCGACCGGTTCCGCGAGGTCTTCGGCGTCGAGATCTACGAGGGCTACGGACTCACCGAGACCTCCCCGGTCGCCACGTTCAACCACCTCGGCGTCCCGCCCCGCCCCGGCACCGTCGGCACCCCGATCTGGGGCGTCGACGTCGAGGTCGCGCGAACGGAGGTGACCGACCGGGTCGAGCTGCTCCCCCGCGGCGAGCTCGGTGAGATCGTGATCCGCGGCCACAACCTGATGAAGGGCTACCTCGGCAACCCGGCGGCGACGGCGGAGGCGGTCGTCGACGGCTGGTTCCGCACCGGCGACCTCGGCACGAAGGACGAGGAGGACTACATCCGCATCCTCGACCGCACGAAGGACATGATCATCCGCAACGGCTACAACGTGTACCCGCGCGAGGTCGAGGAGGTGCTGATCGGGCACCCGGCCGTCGCGAACGCCGCGGTCTTCGGGACCCCGCACGACACGCACGGCCAGGAGATCGTGGCGGCCGTGGTGCTGCTCTCCACCGCCTCCGCGAGCGCCGAGGAGCTCATCGCGTACGCGAACGAGCACCTCGCCGCCTTCAAGTACCCCCGCCGGATCGAGTTCGTCGACGCGCTCCCGCTCGGCCCCAGCGGGAAGGTCCTGAAGCGCGAGCTCGTCGCGCGCTACTCCTGACCCGCCGCGCGCGAGGCCATGCGGTACGCGTCTAACGGCGAACCTGGTGCCGGCTGAGGGCGGCCGCTTGGGACGGAATGTCTCGAGCCCCGAAAGGGTGCCAGGGGATCGGACGCGCGTGAGCCATGCTGAGCACGCTCTCAGCCCGCTCGAGGAAGAACCCGCCTGTGATCCGCCAGCCCCCTCCCCCTCTGCCGTCCTCCCGCCGGACCCAGGATCGTCGCACCCCGCTGCGGCTCGGCTCCCACCGGCTGACGCGCCTGCGGCTCACGCCCCTTCAGTGGATCGGCGGCGGAGCGACCGCGTTCCTCGCGCTCGTCGGCCTGCTCTCGGGTGGGATCTGGTCGGCCGTCGTCATGACCGCGCTGATCGTCCTGATCACCGCCGTCTACGGAGTCCTGCTCCGTCGACCGACGTGGCTCGGACTGCCGAGGAGGCGGGGAGCATCGGGCATCGCCGTCGCCGCAGCCCTCGCCGCTCTCGTCGTCGGATCGGCCGCCTACGGTGCCACCGCCCCGACGCCCGTCGCGCAGACGGAGGTCGTCGCCGCGAGCACACAGGCCGCGGAGGCGCCTGCCGCCCTCGCCGCCCAGCCGACAGCAGCGCGCACCGCGACGCCCACGCCGACTCCCACGCCCACCGTGGTCGTCACCACGGAGACGGTCACCGAGACGGCCGTCATCCCCCGCGCGACCCGGACGGAGGACGATCCGAACGCCGATCAGGGCACCAGCACCTTCGCCGCCGGCGTCGACGGGGTGCTCACCCGCACCTTCGAGGTCGTCAAGCACGACGGCACCGAGGTCTCCCGCTCGCAGACGTCGGAGGCGGTCACCACCGCAGCGATCGACGACGTCACGCGCGTGGGAACCAGGGTCCCGGCACCCGCACCCGCGCCTGAGCCTCCGACCGATGCGGGCTGCGATCCGAACTACTCCGGCGCCTGCGTCCCCATCGCGTCCGACGTCGACTGCGAAGGCGGCTCCGGCAACGGCCCGGCGTACGTCCGCGGCCCGGTCACCGTCATCGGCTCCGACATCTACGACCTGAACCGCGACGACGACAACATCGCCTGCGACTCCTGACGCGCACCCGCCTTCAGGCGAGCAGCGACCAGACGGCGGAGGCGAGCACCGCGCCGACGAGACCGCCCGCGATGACCTGCGCAGGGGTGTGCGCACCGAGCCGGACGCGGGACCAGCCGGTCCAGAGGGCGATCGGCACGGTGACGAGCAGCGACCACGGACCGTAGGCGATCAGCACCACGACCGCGCAGGTCGCGACGACGGCGGCGTGGCCCGAGAGCTTCCAGGCGAGGTGACGACTCCGATGACGACGAGCACCGCCACGGTCACGACACCGAACGTCGTGACCGCGGCGGGCGCGCCGAGCACGGCGAGCAGGACCAGGCCGACGACGATCGAGACCAGCGCGAGCCCGATCGGCAGCGCCCGCTCGCGGCGATCGGGGACGTGATGGTCGCCGCGGATCCGGCCCGCGCGCATCAGCAGGCGGATCACCAGGTAGGGCAGCACGCCCACGAACAGCGCGGCGAGCGCCCCCCACGCGATCCCGAGCAGCGGCGGATCGGCCACCCGGGCGCCGACGATCATCGGCACGAGCACGGCGAGCACCGGCGGCGCGAACGCCTCGGTCGCGAGTCGCGCCGCGAACGGCCCGCGAGCCTCGCCGCTCGCGACGCCCGGCACGCCCCGGTCCGTCGGGCGGGAGTTCGACGAGCGGGGTCTCGACAAGCTCAGAGCTTCTCGATCGGCGCGACCTTGATCAGCAGCTTCTTCGCCCCGACCTGGTCGAAGAGCACGTGCGCGACCCGCTTGCTGCCCTCGCCGGTCACCGCGTTCACGCGGCCCTCGCCGAAGTCGGTGTGGCGGATGCGGTCGCCCGCGATCAGCTCGAGATCGCCGTTGTCGCGGACCATCCCCGTGATCCGGTTCGGGAACTCGCCCTTCGCCTTGGGCGCGGCGGCGAGCGCCTCGCGGAACTCGGCATTGGAGCGCGACTTGCCGAAGCCCGGCCGCTGCGCGTTGAGCGCTCGCGGCTGGGTGCCGCCCCGGGAGGTCGCCGCCCCGGGCGACTGGCGCCACTGGATCAGCTCGGCGGGGATCTCCTGGAGGAAGCGGCTCGGCATCGCGACCGACGTCTCGCCGTACTGGGCTCGGGTCATCGCGAGGGACAGGTAGAGCCGCTTGCGCGCGCGGGTGATGCCCACGTAGAACAGCCGCCGCTCCTCGGCCGGGCCGCCCGGCTCGTTCGCCGAGATGCGGTGCGGCAGCAGGTCCTCCTCGATGCCGGTGAGGAACACGGCGTCGTACTCGAGGCCCTTGGCGGTGTGCAGGGTCATGAGCGAGACCGTGCCGGAGTCGTCGTCGAGATCGTCGGCCGCCGCGACGAGCGAGACCTCGGTGAGGAAGTCGACCAGCCCGCCGTCGGGGTTGTTGCGCGCGAACTCCTTGGTGACGGCGATGAGCTCGTCGACGTTCTCGGCGCGGGCCTCGTCCTGCGGGTCGCGGCTGGCGCGCAGCATGTCGATGTAGCCGCTGCGGCTGAGCAGCGACGAGAGCACCTCGTGCACCTTCGCCTCGCCCTCTGGCCGCGCCGGGTCGAGCATCAGCGCGCACTCGTCGAGCAGCGTCGCCAGGTCGACGATCGCCTTCGTCACCTTCGGGCCCATGCCGAGGGAGCCGGCGTTGCGCATCGCCTCGCGCAGCGTGACTCCGTTGGTGTCGGCGAACGACTGCAGCTGCGCCTCGGTCGCCGGACCGATGCCGCGCTTGGGGGTGTTCATGATGCGGCGGAGCGCCAGCACATCGGCGGGATTGGCGACCGTGATCAGGTAGGCGAGCGCGTCCTTGATCTCGGCGCGCTCGTAGAACTTGGTGCCGCCGAGGATCCGGTAGGGCAGGGCCGAGCGGATGAAGATCTCCTCGAGCGCCCGGGTCTGCGCGTTGGTGCGGTAGAAGACCGCGATCTCGTCGTAGCCCGTGCCGGCCGCGTGCAGCCGGGCGATCTCGTCGACGACGAACTGGGCCTCGTCGTGGCCGGAGTAGCCCGTGTAGCCGATGATCTTCTCGCCGTCGCCGCTCGAGGACCAGAGGTTCTTGGCCCGACGATCGAAGTTGTTCGAGATGACCGCGTTGGCCGCCGAGAGGATGTTCTGGGTCGAGCGGTAGTTCTGCTCGAGGAGGATCACGCGGCAGCCGGGGAAGTCGCGCTCGAACTCGACGATGTTGCGGATGTCGGCGCCGCGGAACGCGTAGATCGACTGGTCGGAGTCGCCCACCACGGTGAGCGAGGCGCCGGGGATCGAGCCGTCGGCCGTGACCGGACCCCGGTAGGGGCGGTCGAACTGCGCGGCGTCCATCGTCGCCCGCGGGACGGGCCGCGTGAGCTCGTGGATCAGCGAGTACTGCGCGTGGTTCGTGTCCTGGTACTCGTCGACCAGGACGTGGCGGAAGCGCCGCTGGTACTTGGCCGCGACGTGCGGGAACGCGCGGAACAGGTAGACCGTCTGCGCGATCAGATCGTCGAAGTCGAACGCGTTCGCGCTCTCGAGCGCCCGAGAGTAAGCACGGAAGACCTGGAGGAACATCTCCTCGTTGGGGTCGCTCATGTTGGCGGTGCGCGCGTACGAGTCGACGTCGGCCAGCTCGTTCTTGAGCTTCGAGATCTTGGCGGAGGCGCTCGCGACCGTGATCCCGAGCGAGTCGGCCTCGAGGTCCTTCACGATCCGCTTGAGCAGCGCGCGCTGATCGCCGGAGTCGTAGATGGTGAACGAGGAGGTCATGCCGAAGTTCTCGGCCTCGCGGCGGAGGATGCGCACGCACGCGGAGTGGAAGGTCGAGATCCACATGCCCTCGGCGCTCGCGCCGACGAGCTTCTCGACGCGCTCGCGCATCTCGGCGGCCGCCTTGTTGGTGAAGGTGATGGCGAGGATCTGGCTCGGCCACGCCTCGGCGTTGCCGAGGAGGCTCGCGATGCGGCGCGTGAGCACGCTGGTCTTGCCCGACCCGGCGCCGGCGACGATGAGCAGCGCGTCGCCGCGGTACTCGACCGCCTCGCGCTGCTGGGGGTTCAGCCCGGCGACGAGCTTCTCGTGAGCGGGGTCGGTGCGCGGAGCGTCGCCCTCGCGACGGGCCGGGGTGCCGACGACGACGGGAGTGGCGCGGGGATCGCTCGGATCGAAGAGGAGGCTCATGTCCCTCCGAGTGTAGATCGCACCTCCGACACCGGAGGCGGCGTCAGGCCGACCGCGGGCGCGCCATCGGCGCGGTCACCGAGCCGCCCACGTCGAGCCCTCGCCAGGCCACCGAGAAGCCGAGGACGGCGACGGTCGAGGTCGACACCGCGAGCAGCTGGAGCAGTGCGAACGCGGTCAGATCCTTGGTGTCGTCGGGGTAGTACTGGATCCCCTGCACGGCGAGCGCGCCGAGCACGAGCACGACGACGACGGAGCAGACGACGAGCAGGCGGTCCACTCCCCGCCTGGTCGAGCGCTTCGGCGCCCGGCCCACCTGCGCGCGCCCCGAGAGCCAGGCGCAGGCGAGGGAGGCGGAGGCGAGCGCCACGAGGTCGGCGCCCAGCACATCGCTCGCGCGGTGCCAGGACGCGGCCATCGTCAGGTTGCCGACGAGCACCACGACTGCTCCCCCGAGCACGAGGACCACGGCCCTGGCGCGGGCGGGCAGCACCATGGCCAGCGCGAACACGACCGAGACGGCCGCGGCGGTGTGCCCGCTCGGGAAACTGCCGCCGGTGTACCAGGCGTCGGTCTCGACCAGGATCGGCCGCTCGAGCACGACGTTCTTGAGCAGCTGTGTCAGGCCCGCGGTGAGCACGATCGAGCCGACGGAGGCGAGGGCGAGCGCCGGGCGCCTCCGGATCAGCGCGATCGCGGCGACCAGCACGGCCCCGCCGATCATCGAGACCGGGGTGACGTCGGCCAGCGCGCCCGCGGCGGTGCCCGTCGCGCGGCCGAAGACGAGGTCGGCGCCGCGCAGGCCCGAGTTCTCGGCCGCCTGACCCTGCGGGGTGAGCACCGCGAGCCAGTAGACGGCGGCCACGCCAATAGCGGCGAGGACGGCGAAGGTGATCCACCGGCGGGTGATGCGCGCTCGGGTCTTCACGGGCGGGCTCCTCTCGCTCGGTCGGGTGCTGTCGGTACGACGACTCCGCAGTCGGGCCGATGATGCCAGCGGAGCCTCCCGGTTGCCTCCGCACGCGCCGGGCAGCAGCCGATCAGAGCCAGGTGTCGAGCTCGGCCGCGCGGATCTCGAGCGCGAGATCCGGCTGGTCGGCGAAGACGCCGTCGATGCCCGTCCGGAGGATCGCGCGGAACTCCTCCTGCCAGGCACCGAGGGCCGCCGGGTCCTTGCCCCGGCGGTTCACCCGCTCGAGGAAGCGGTTCTCGGCGCGCAGCGTCCAGCAGTAGACCTCGAGTCCGACGGCGTGGGCGTCCGCGACCAGCGAGTTCGTCCCGGTCGCGCGACCGGCGCCGTCGCGGGAGAACAGCATGCTCTTGTCGACGCTGACGCCGTCCACGGTCCCGGCCAGGCCGCGCAGCCCCGACGGAGTCACGAAGTCGGCGTAGGGCGTCGCCCGGGAGCCGTGCGCCGCGACCAGATCGGGCGGCGTCCCCCGCGACTCGATCAGGAAGACCCGCCGCGCGCCGACCTCCCGCACCGCCAGGCGCTCGAGCACGGTCTTCTCGAAGCTCTCGATCGTGAGCCGAGGGTCGCGCCCACCCCAGCCGGCCGCCGCGAGCTCCTCCTGCACCAGCACGTCGAGCGGGAGGCCGATCGAGTCGAAGTAGTCGGCGTGCTTGATCTCGGCGACAAGACCCGGAGGGGCGTCGTCCGCGTCCTCGGCGGCCCGGTCGAGCAGCGCCAGCAGGTCGCTGAAGCGCAGCATCGGGAACTGCCCGTCGAAGGTGGCGCTCGCCGGTCGCACCGCTGCGAGCCGCTCCCGGGCACGCAGCTGCGACAGCTCGGCCCAGGTGAAGTCCTCGGTGAACCAGCCGGTGACGTCGCTGCCCTCGATGCGCTTCGTCGTGCGCCGGTCCGCGAACTCCGGTCGACGCTCGATGTCGGTGGTCCCCGAGATCTCGTTCTCGTGCCGGAGCACCAGCACGCCGTCCCGAGTCGCGACCAGGTCGGGCTCGACGGCGTCGGCGCCCAGGGCGAGAGCGAGGTCGTAGGCGGAGCGGGTGTGCTCGGGCCGGTAGCCGCTCGCTCCGCGGTGGCCGATGACGAGCGGAGTGGGGCGCGCGGGCATGCGGCGATCCTACGGGCGCGGGGCGGCCCGCGAGTCCTCTCCGTCCTCGGGGCGGAAGCGAGGTTCGCTCTTGGGGAATAGCCAGACTCTGAGAGAGGTTCTCAGATACTGTTGACCCACCGTCGGAGGTCCCGAGAGGGCACCGGCGGATCCCGTACACACAGCGACTCAGAACCGCGAGTTCCGTCGGGCCAGCACCACCACACCAGGCCGTCACCACAAGCGCACCTGAGAGAAGAGGAACCATGGCAAGCAGCAACCCGGCGTTCGGACGCCCGGAGTTCAGCAACCGCGGCTACGCCGGCCGCGTGCAGGACGTCCCGGACGTCTCGCCCGACGCTCTCGACCAGATGTACAACCGTCCGGCCGCCAGCTCGGTCGAGACCGACCGGATGACCGTCGAGGACACCCTCGCGAAGACGGCACTCGCCTTCGTCGTGCTCCTCGCGGGTGCCGCGGTGGGCTGGTTCGTCCCGGCTCTCATGCTCCCGGCCGTCCTGGTCGCGCTCGTGCTCGGCATCGTCAACGCCTTCAAGAAGGTCCCGTCGCCCGCCCTGATCCTCGGCTACGCCGCGACCCAGGGCATCGCGGTCGGAGCGATCTCGGGCATCTTCGAGAACGTCTACGAGGGCGCGGTCGTCCAGGCCCTCCTCGCGACAGTCATCGTGATCGGCGTCACCCTGGCGCTGTTCATGAACGGCAAGATCCGCACCTCGCCGAAGCTGAACAAGATCTTCTTCATCGGCATGATCAGCTACGCGGTCTTCTCGCTCGTGAACCTGGGCCTCGGCCTCTTCGGCGTCGGCGGAGGCTTCGGTCTGCGCACCGGCTTCATCGGCATCGTGATCGGCCTCATCGCCATCGCGCTCGCCACCTACTCGCTCGTGATGGACTTCGAGTTCATCCAGCAGGGCGTGCGCAACCGCGCCCCGCGCATCTACGGCTGGACCGGCGCCTACGGCATCCTGGTCACCGTCGTGTGGATGTACCTCGAGATCCTGCGACTCGTCGCGATCTTCCGCGAGTAGCACTCTCCGCCGCGAACGACGACGGGCGCTCGACCTCAGGGTCGCGCGCCCGTCGTCGTTCGCGCCGCCGGGGCCGGGTGTCAGGAGCGCCTGTCACGATGGAGGCGTGATCGCCTCCGCCTCCTCCCGCATCGTCGGCCTCGACGTCGCACGCGGGCTGGCCGTCCTGGGGATGTTCGCCGCGCACCTCGCGCCGTCCGAGCGCGAGATGGTCTGGGACGGGCGCAGCTCCGTGCTGTTCGCCGTCCTCGCCGGGGTCTCGATCGGCCTGATGACCGGTGGCGCCGGGCGCTCGACGCACCGCCTCCGCGACACCGGATCGATCCTGCTGCGCGGGCTCTACCTCCTCGTGATCGGGGTGCTGCTCACCTTCCTCGGCACGCCGATCGCGGTGATCCTCCCGCACTACGGGGTGATGTTCGCCGTCGCGGCTCTGCTGCTGTTCCTCCCCAGGGCCGCTCTCGCCGCCCTGGTAGTCCTCTTCGCCGTGATCGGTCCGGTCGTCGTCGACGAGCTCACGGTGTCGATCGGCGCCTGGGGCGCCACGCTCTCGCCCGAGCAGTCGCTGCTGGTGAGCATGCCCGCGACCTGGCTGACCCAGTACTACCCGGTGCCCTCCTGGCTCGCCTACATCGTGCTGGGGCTGCTCGTCGCCCGGTGCGACGTGCGATCGCCCACGACGCAGCGCTGGCTGGTCGTCGGCGGATTCGCGGCCGCCGTGATCGGCTACGGAGGCGGCCTCGTGCTCGGCGGCCCCGAGAGCGTCGAGGCGCACTCGAGCAGCACCGCCGAGATCCTCGGAGCGGGCGGAGTCGCCGCGATCGCGATCGGCGCCCTGACGGCGCTCACGGATCGCGTCCGCCTGCTCCGCACGGTGACCGCTCCGATCGCCGCCGTCGGCGCCATGCCGCTCACCATCTACTCGGTGCAGCTCGTCGCCCTGGCGGTCTACCTGGTGCCCTACGAGCCGTTCGACTTCGACGCCTGGCGCAGCTGGGGCCTGCTCGTCGCGTTCGTCCTCTGCTCGATCGGGTTCGCCCTGCTCTGGCGCCGGTTCGTCGGGCAGGGACCCCTCGAGTGGCTGCTCTCGCGCGCGTCCCTCCGCCCCCGGCGCCCCGTCGTCGCAGCATCGCTGGGCTAAAGTGGCCCGATGATCACGCGACGCGAGGCCGCACAGCGCCTCGACATCCCCGTCGAGATGGCGACGCGGCACGGACTGCCCACTCGCCTCTCCGACGAGGAGTTCGCCGCGCTCGAGCAGGAGCCGCCGCCCTGGCTGGTGCAGTCCCGCCAGAACCGCACCGGTGCGCGCCCGGTCTGGGTGACGCTCGACTGCGCGATCTGCGGCCGCTCGGAGGCCGCGCGCCCCAAGAAGTGGTGGCCCGACTTCACCTTCCTCGTCTGCGAGGACCACGCTCCCAGCGAGTGGCCGCACCACCCCGAGGGTCACCGCCGCGACGAGTACGACGGCATCGGCACCCGCTTCGTCGGCGTCCTCGACTCCCCCGCGTAGCCGCTCGCCCCGGCTCGGCCCCGGTGCCGTCTGCAGGCGACCGTGCGGTCTGCAGGCGTTCGTGCGGTCTGCAGGAGGAGCCGCTCCTTCAGGCGAGAACACACGGCGGAGAGCGCCTTCCCGCCGTGACCTCCTGCAGATCGCACCCGGGCCGCGCCACAACTCAGAACGGGCCCCCGAGGAGGCCCGTTCTTCACTGCAGCGTCGCCGCTGCTACTCCCACTCGATGGTGCCGGGTGGCTTCGACGTGACGTCGAGCACGACCCGGTTCACCCCGCTCACCTCGTTCGTGATGCGATTCGAGATCCTGGCGAGCAGGTCGTAGGGCAGGCGGGTCCAGTCGGCCGTCATCGCGTCCTCGGACGAGACGGGGCGCAGCACGATCGGGTGGCCGTAGGTGCGGCCGTCGCCCTGGACGCCGACGGAGCGCACGTCGGCCAGGAGCACGACGGGGCACTGCCAGATCTCGGTGTCGAGACCTGCCGCCGTCAGCTCGGCGCGGACGATCGCGTCGGCCTCCTGGAGCAGGTCGAGCCGCTCCTGGGTCACCTCGCCGACGATGCGGATGCCGAGGCCCGGGCCGGGGAACGGCTGGCGGCCGACGATCGTCTCGGGCAGCCCGAGCTCGCGGCCGATCGCGCGCACCTCGTCCTTGAAGAGGGTGCGCAGCGGCTCGACGAGCGCGAACTGGAGGTCTTCGGGGAGGCCGCCGACGTTGTGGTGCGACTTGATGTTCGCAGTGCCGGTGCCGCCGCCCGACTCGACGACGTCGGGGTAGAGGGTGCCCTGCACGAGGAAGTCGATCGAGGCACCCTCGCCCTGGGCCTCGAGCACGAGCGCCTCGGCGGCGCCCTCGAAGCTGCGGATGAACTCGCGGCCGATGATCTTGCGCTTCTGCTCCGGGTCGCTGACGCCGGCGAGCGCATCGAGGAACTGCTCGCGCGCGTCGACCGTGACCAGGCGGACGCCGGTCGCCGCGACGTAGTCCTCCTCGACCTGCCGGCGCTCGCCCTTGCGGAGCAGGCCGTGGTCGACGAACACGCAGGTCAGCTGGTCGCCGACGGCGCGGTGCACGATGGCGGCGGCGACGGCCGAGTCGACGCCTCCGGAGAGGCCGCAGATGACGCGACCGGAGCCGACCTGCTCTCGGATCAGCGCGACCTGGTCCTCGATCACGTTCGACGAGTTCCAGTCGGCCGGGATGCCCGCGGCGCGGTGCAGGAAGTTCTCGATGACGGCCTGTCCGTAGGCCGAGTGCTTCACCTCGGGGTGCCACTGCACTCCGTAGAGGCGGCGCTCATCGCTGCCGAACGCCGCGACGGGGGTCGACGTGGTCGAGGCGAGGACGTCGAAGCCCTCGGGAGCCTTCGCGACCGAGTCGCCGTGGCTCATCCAGACGGTCTGGTCGGCCGGCTGGTCGCCGAGCAGCACGCCGCCGTCGATCGACACCGCGGCGTCCGTGGCGCCGTACTCGCGGAGACCCGTGTTCGCGACCTCTCCGCCGAGCGTCTTCGCCATGACCTGGAAGCCGTAGCAGATGCCCAGGACGGGGATGCCGAGATCGAAGATGGCGGGGTCGAGCTGCGGCGCCCCCTCCTCGTACACGCTGGACGGGCCTCCGGAGAGGATGATGCCGACCGGAGACTTGGCCGCGATCTCGGCGGCGGTCGTGTTCGAGGGCACGATCTCGGAGTAGACGTTCGCCTCGCGGACGCGACGCGCGATCAGCTGTGCGTACTGGGCGCCGAAGTCGACGACGAGGACGGGCTGGGCGGCGAGGTGCGGCTGCGCCGCCTCGGGGCCGGGCTGCTGGTCACTGATGGGGGGCCTCCACGGAGTCGGTCGGGGTCTGAGGGGACTGGGGAGTCCGGGGGTCGGCACCGCGGCGGGCGAGGTACTGCTCGACCTCGCGGGCGATGCGGCCCTCGACGAAGAAGGAGAGCGTCGGGATCACTCCGCCGAGCGCGATCAGGATGAAGCGGCTGAACGGCCAGCGCATCAGGCTCCACAGCCGGAAGTCGGAGAAGAGGTACACGACGTAGAACCAGCCGTGCGCGATGAGGATGCCGGTCGAGACGTTCGCGCCGGTCCCGCTCGAGCGGAACTCGCCTCCGGGCACCTCGTACATCGGGGCGAAGTGCAGCACGCCCTGCTGGCCGAAGGCGAACAGCTCGAGGTGGAACACGTACTTCAGCAGCATCTCGGCACACAGCAGCAGCAGCATCACGCCGGTGATGATCGAGGTCACCCGGTAGAAGCGCAGCGCGCTCCGGATCGCAGGGAACTGCGCGGGCTTGGGCTCGAGGGGCATGGGGTCCAGTTTACGACGCGGCGGAGGGGGCGGCGGCCCGGGCGAGCTCCTCGGCGTCGAGGGCCTCCTCGATCTCGCGCTCCCACGCGTCGCGCACCAGCCGGTACCAGAGGTAGAGGGCGAAGCCGGCGAAGACCACCCACTCGATCGCGTAGAAGACGTTGAGCCAGTTGAGCGAGACGTCGCTCTGCCGCGCCGGAGAGTCGATGGCGCCGAGGCCCGCGACGGGCTCGTCGACGACGACGTAGCCCTGGTAGACGTCCTGCGGAGGATCGGGCCAGCGGTTGATCAGCGCCGGGATCGACAGCGCCGTCAGGGTCATCGGATCGACGCCCTCTGCGGGCGCCTCGGCGGCCTCGTTCGCGACGAGCCGGCCCTCGACGGTCGTCGGCGGCGCCTCGCTCCCCGCGTTCAGCCGCTCGGCGACCTCGCGCGCGGTCCCCTCGTCCCGCGTCCAGCCGTAGGCGACGACGAGATCGGCGGAGTCGGTGCGCGTGCGCGCGATCACCCACCAGCCCTCGTCTCCGCCGTTCAGGCGTCCGCCGAGCACCTCGGCTCCGCCGGGCACGAGGACCGACGACGCCTCCACGCGCTGGCCGTCGGCGGTGGCCGTGATCGGCTTCGAGGGTGCGGCGACCTCGTCGAGCGGCAGCACCGTCTCGGAGATCCCGCTGTCGGGAGCGGCCGCGTCGACAGCGCGCCCGATCTGCCACTGGCCGAGCGCGGCGAAGAGGCCGGCGATGACGAGGGCGAGGAGCAGCGCGCCGATCCAGCGGGGACGCCGCGCGACCTGCCAGACCGTGCTCTGCGTCATGCGTCCCTCGTTCGTGCCGGATCCGCCGGCGAGCGCGGACCCGACGAGCCTAGCCCGTGAGAATGAGAGCTCCCGGGGATCAGTAGTCGGGCTCGACGGGGCGGCGCGGACGCCCGGAGTCGGCTCCGTCGGACTGCTGCATGGCCTGGTCGATGAGGGCCTGGCGCATCGGATCGGGGAACTCGTCGTCGAGCTCGTCCCGCTCGATCGGCCGCGCGGGCACGGGGGCGATCGCGACGCCGGAGGTGTCGGTGTCCTCCTGCAGGGCGGGCGCGGCCATGGCCGCCTCGACGAGAGCGAAGTCCTCGTCCGCCATGGCGGGCCGTCCCGCGGGGGCCGGCCGCCGGCGGCGCCGCGACAGGAACAGGCCGATGCTCTCCGAGCGCGAGGCGAGGATCGGCCCGATGATCGCCATGACCAGGACGTACAGGCCGGCGAACGGCTGGATCCGCTCGTCGAGTCCGGCCGAGAGCGACAGCGTGGCGAGGATCAGCGCGAACTCGCCCCGGTTGTGCAGGATGAACGCCGCGTTCAGGCCCGCCCTGGGGCCGAGCTTGTTGAGCCAGGCGACGAACTGGCCGGCGCCGAGGTTCAGCACGATCGTCATCGCGGAGGCGGCGATCACCGGCACGACGACGGCCGGGAAGGCGCTCGGGTCGAGATTCAGCCCGAAGTTCACGAAGAAGAACGCGCCGAAGACGTCGCGGAGCGGGATGGCGATGTGCTCGACGCGCGAGCGGAACCGCGTGGCGCCGATCACGAGTCCGATCAGGAACGCGCCGATCGCATCGGTGACGCCGAGGACCTCGCCGATGCCGCCGAAGAGGAGGGCGAGGCCGAAGAAGAGGATCGTGAAGAGCTCGTCGTCACGGGTCCGGAACAGCCGGGAGACGACCCGCCCGCCCCAGCGCGCGACCGAGAACATCACGACCAGGAACGCGAACGCGATCAGCAGCTTCAGGATCACCGGCCACGGCTCGGTCTCGCCCGAGAGGACGACCGAGACGATCGCCAGGTAGACGGCGATGAAGATGTCCTCGACGACGGTCACGCCCAGGATCATCGGAGTCTCGGGGTTCGCGAGCCGCTTGAGCTCGATCAGCAGCTTGGTGACGATCGCGCTCGAGCTGGTCGCGGTGATGCCGGCCACGACGAGCGCCTCCTGGCTGCCCCAGCCGAGCAGGAACCCGAAGCCGAGCCCCGCCGCCATGTTGACGCCGATGTAGGTGCCGCCCGACAGGATCAGCCGGCCGGCGTTGCCGAAGAACTCGTCCTGGTCGAATTCGAGACCGAGGTTGAAGAGCAGCAGGATCAGACCGAAGACGGCCGTCAGCTCGATGTAGGTGGAGTCGAAGTCGAGCGGGAACCAGTCGAAGTTCGGGCTCGCGAGCAGGCCGACGACCATGTAGATCGGGATCGCCGGAAGTCCGATCGTCCGCCCCAGGCGGCCGAGGACGTACGCGACGACGAACAGGATGCCCAGGACGATGAGGTCTTCGCCGTGGTGCATCCTCAGACTCCGGGCGGCGTCTCGGGGGCCTTGGCGAACACGCCGGAGCGGAAGAAGGCGAACGCCTTCGCGACCTTCTCCGGGCTGCCCGCGACGACGAGGGTGTCGCCGGGGAACACGCGGAAGTCGGGCGCGGGCGCCGGGTTGGCCGCGTCGCCGCGGACGACGGCGACGACCGTCAGCCCGACGATGCCGCGATCGGCGGGCTTGCCGAGCTGCTGCCCCGCGATGTGGTCGTCGTAGTCGACGGTGAACCAGTCGATCGAGAGGCCGGGGATCTGGTCGAGCGCGGTGAGCGACTCGGTGATCTGCGTGCCGCCGAGCAGCTCTGCAAGCGTGTGCGCCTCATCGTCGTTGAGACGGAGCGAGACCTTGGCGCCGTCCTGGTCGCCCTCGGCGAAGGTGATGAGGTCGCTGTGCCCCGAGCGGTGCGCGATGACGCCGACCTTGCCGCCGTCGGCCGTCAGGAACGTGTGCAGAACACCGACTCCGGGCAGCTTGACCCTGCGGACCTCGACCATGCGTGCTCCATCCGCGCCGGACGGCGCCTGTATCTCCGGGGACCCGTCCAGCTTAGGCGCGCCGCGCCGCCCGGGTCTCTCGTTCGCCAGCGGCTGACGAAGCGCCGCCGCCGCGCACCCTCCGCACGACGGCAGGACGCGAGAGGACGCGAATCGGGACTTCTCCGAGCGGAGCGCCCGGTATCTGTCCACTCCTGCGGGTCGCACCCCGCGAGTGGACCTGATCCGGGCGTTCACCGGCGTCCGGACCCCTGCCGGAGTCCGGTCGGGTCCCGCCGGCATCGTCAGCTGGGCTGGTAGGGCGCGACGACGACCTCGACGCGCTGGAACTCCTTGAGGTCGGAGTAGCCGGTGGTCGCCATCGAGCGGCGGAGCGCGCCGATCAGGTTGGCGGTGCCGTTCGAGTCCGTCGCGGGTCCGTAGAGGACCTGCTCGAGGGTGCCGACCGTGCCGACCTGCACGCGGCGGCCGCGGGGCAGCTGCTGGTGGTGCGCCTCCTGGCCCCAGTGCCAGCCGCCGCCGGGAGCGTCGGTGGCGCGGGCGAGCGCGGTGCCGAGCATGACCGCGTCGGCGCCGACCGCGACGGCCTTCACGATGTCGCCCGAGGTGCCGAGGCCGCCATCGGCGATGACGTGCACGTAGCGTCCGCCCGACTCGTCGAGGTAGTCGCGGCGAGCGCCGGCGACATCGGCGACAGCGGTGGCCATCGGCGCCTGGATCCCGAGGGTGGCCCGCGTGGTCGAGGCGGCGCCGCCTCCGAAGCCGACGAGCACTCCCGCGGCGCCCGTGCGCATGAGGTGCAGTGCTGCGGTGTACGTCGCGGCCCCGCCGACGATGACGGGCACGTCGAGCTCGTAGATGAACTTCTTGAGGTTGAGCGGCTCGGTGTCGCGCGACACGTGCTCCGCCGAGACGGTGGTGCCGCGGATGACGAACACGTCGACTCCCGCATCGACGACCGTCTGGTACAGCTCGGCCGTGCGCTGCGGCGACAGCGCCCCGGCGACCGTGACGCCCGCGGCCCGGATCTCGTTGAGCCGCGCCGTCACCAGCTCCGGCTTGATCGCCTCGGCGTAGATCTCCTGCATCCGCTGCGTCGCCCGCTCGGCCGGCAGCTCGCGGATCTCGGCCAGCAGCGGCTCCGGATCCTCGTACCGCGTCCACAGCCCCTCGAGGTCGAGCACGCCCAGCGCCCCGAGCCTCCCCAGCGTGATCGCCGTCTTCGGCGACACCACCGAGTCCATCGGCGCCGCCAGGATCGGCGTCGTGAATTGATAGGCATCAATGGCCCACTTGACCGACACCACTTCCGGGTCGCGCGTGCGGCGGCTCGGAACGACGGCGATGTCGTCGAAGGCATAGGCCCGGCGGGCGCGCTTGGCGCGCCCGATCTCGATCTCAGTCACCGGAGGAGTTTACCGGTGCTCATGCGCCGTGCGCCTCGCGACGCTCGTTGCACGGCCGCAGTCGGCCCCCACGAACGGTCGCGTCCCACAGAGCGTCCTCCGTCCGCGCCACGCCGATCCGCTGAGACGCGGATCGCCGGTCACCGCTCCCACCTCACGAAGTGGCACCGTCGAAGCCACCCGCGCCTGAGTCCGCGAGCACGCAATGGCGCAGTCGCGGTGGGCGAAGCCCACTCGCGCTGCGTCGCTCGGTCACCAGAAGACTGCTGTGCTGCCTAGAGAGGTGGCGGATCGCGACGGCGGCCCCTCCGGTGTGGTGGGCGTATGGGCCGAAGGCCCATCGGGCAGAGGGGCCGCCGTCGCGATCCGACGCCGGCCCCTCCCCAGAAGCAGAACTCAGCGCCGGTAGTTCGGCGCCTCCACCACCATCTGCACATCATGCGGATGCGACTCCTTGAGCCCCGCCGCCGTGATCCGCACGAACCTCCCGCGCTCCTTCAGCTCCGCGATCGTCCGCGCCCCCACGTAGAACATCGACTGCCGCAGCCCGCCCGCGAGCTGATAGGCCACATTGGCCAGCGGCCCGCGGTAAGGCACCTGCCCCTCGATCCCCTCGGCGATCAGCTTGTCGTCGCTCGGCACGTCCGACTGGAAGTAGCGGTCCTTGGAGTACGACGTGCGCTCCCCGCGCGTCTGCAGCGCGCCGAGCGATCCCATGCCGCGGTAGTTCTTGTACTGCTTGCCGTTCTGGAAGACGAGGTCGCCGGGGCTCTCCTCGCAGCCCGCGAGGAGCGAGCCGAGCATGACGGTGTCGGCGCCGGCGACGAGGGCCTTCGCGATGTCTCCGGAGTACTGGAGGCCGCCGTCGGCGATGACCGGGACGCCGGACTCGCGGGCGGCGAGGGAGGCCTCGTAGACGGCGGTGACCTGGGGCACGCCGACGCCGGCGACGACGCGGGTGGTGCAGATCGAGCCGGGGCCGACTCCGACCTTGATGGCGTCGGCGCCCGCGTCGACGAGCGCCTGGGCGCCGGAGCGGGTGGCGACGTTCCCGCCGATGACGTCGACTCCGGCGAAGGCCGGGTCTGACTTGAGGCGCCGGATGATGTCGAGGACGCCCGCGGAGTCGCCGTTGGCGGTGTCGACGACGATGACGTCGACTCCGGCCTCGAGGAGCGCCGTGGCGCGCTGCCAGGCGTCGCCGAAGAAGCCGATGGCCGCGCCGACGCGGAGTCGACCCGAGGCGTCCTTGGTGGCGTTGGGGTACTGCTCCGACTTGTCGAAGTCCTTGACCGTGATGAGCCCGGCGAGCTTGCCCTGCTCGTCGACGAGCGGGAGCTTCTCGATCTTGTGCTGCGCGAACAGCGCGATGACCTCGCTGTCGGGGATCCCGACGCGGCCGGTGATGAGCCCGGAGCTGGTCATCACGTCGCGGACGAGGGTCGACGCCTTCTCGAACGGCGAGACGAAGCGCATGTCGCGGTTGGTGATGATGCCGACGAGGACGCCGGTCGAGTCGACGACGGGGAGTCCGCTGATGCGGTACTGCCCGCAGAGGTCGTCGACCTGGGCGACGGTCGCGTCGGGAGTCGTGGTGACGGGGTTCGAGACCATCCCGGACTCGCTGCGCTTGACGCGGTCGACCTGGTCGGCCTGGTCGGCGATCGAGAGGTTGCGGTGCAGGATGCCGATGCCGCCCTGGCGGGCCATCGCGATCGCCATCCGCGCCTCGGTCACCGTGTCCATCGCCGCCGAGAGCAGCGGAGTCGCGACGGTGATGCGCTTGGTCAGCCGGGAGGTCGTGTCGGCCTCGCTCGGGATGACGTCGGTGTGCCCGGGGAGGAGCATGACGTCGTCGTAGGTGAGTCCGAGGAATCCGAAGGGATCCGGCTGGTCCATCAAGGCCCCTTAACAGGTCGACTTTGGGCGCACGGGAGAGGAGGGAGGAGCGTCCGGCCCGAGTGCCCCGGATGCTCAATCTTAAGCGTCGGGAGGGGTCGTCTATTCCGCACGGACGGAGGGTCCGGAGCGCAAGCACTGCGGTTCCGGCGCGCGGGAGCGCTCTCCTCCCCGCATAATGTCGTCACGCACACGTGCCGACGGGGAAACACCGCCGACACATGCGGAACGTATGGTCAACCAACGTTGTTTGACGACGGCGATCCGGCCTGCCCACCAGGGCGCGCCTGGAGACCCCATCCGTCTGTGCACCCTGACGAGAGGTAGACGTCTTGCTCACAGCCAGCCGTTCGACGCGCCACAAGCGCTCGACGACCCCGCATCCGACGGACCGGGAGGTGCCCCGTGGATAGGAGGCCTCCGAGACTCTCCGCGCTCCGCGACCGGCTCCTCGCGCTCGGCCTGCTCGCCGCGACCCTCACCGGGATCGCCGCGGCCGCGCCCGCCGCACTCGCCGAGACGAGCGCCGACCAGTCGATCATCGCGTGGGTCCGCGTCCAGGGCACGAACGAGAACCTCGCGGGAGTGACCGTCGAGATCGAGGGCGACGCCACCGCGAGCGTGACCACCGGCGACGACGGGCGGGCGACCTTCCCGCTCGACGCGGCGGGCACCTACACCGTGACCGTCGACGAGGAGACGCTCCCCGCCGACAAGGGCTACCCGGCCGCCGGTCAGAACCCGAAGGAGGTGAAGATCGTCGCCTCGCAGAACCAGATCGTGAACTTCATCGTCTCGACCGCGAACCCCAAGGGCGCGGGAGCCACGGCCCCGGACCCGTCCGACACCCCGTCGGCCTCCGCCACCGAGGGCACCACCGGCAACGGCGCGACGAACCCCGACGGCACCTCGAACGCGATCACTCCGCCCGTCTCGGCCGACACCTTCTGGATCATCTTCTGGCCCAAGGTCATCACCGGTCTGATCTTCGGCCTCCTGATCGCCCTCGCGGCGATCGGCGCCTCGCTGATCTACGGCGTGACCGGGCTGAACAACTTCGCGCACGGCGAGCTCGTCACCTTCGGCGCCCTGATGGCCTACCTCTTCTCCGGGGTGTTCGGGCTGCCCGCGCTGCTCGCGATCCCGATAGCGGTGATCCTCGGAGGCGCCTTCGGCTTCGCGCAGGACGGCCTGCTCTGGAAGCCGCTGCGCAAGAAGGGCATCCAACTCATCCCGCTGATGATCGTCACCATCGGTCTCTCGCTGGCGCTGCGCTACACCTTCGTGTTCTTCTTCGGCGCCGACCGCCTCTCGCTCCCCAACAGCACCGCTCCGTTCTTCACGGTGCCGGCGCTCGGGATCAGCCTGAAGTTCACCGACCTCGTCGGAGCCGTCATCGGCGTCATCTGCATCGTCGGCGTCGCCTTCGTGCTGACGAGTACGAAGATCGGCAAGGCGATGCGCGCGGTGTCCGACAACCGGGCCCTCGCCTCGGCCTCGGGCATCAACGTCGAGCGGGTCATCCGGGTCGTCTGGGTGATGTCGGGCGCTCTGGCCGCACTGGCGGGCGTCTACATCGGCTACTACCAGTCGCTGCGCTGGGACACCGGAGCGTCGATCCTGCTGCTGATCTTCGCGGCGATCACGCTCGGCGGCCTGGGCTCCGCCTACGGAGCACTGGTCGGCTCGCTCATCATCGGGCTGATGATGAACATCTCGACCATCTGGATCCCGGAGAACCTCAAGTACGTGGCTCCGCTCGTCCTGATGATCATCATCCTGCTGGTCAGGCCGCAGGGAATCCTCGGTCGCAAGGAACGGATCGGCTGACACCATGAACCTCAACTTCATCTGGCTGGCGATCGGGCAGATCGTCGACCCCACCGTCGCCGCCTACGCCCTGGCGACCATCGGCCTGGTCATCCACTTCGGCTTCACCGGTCTCCTCAACTTCGGACAGGCCGGATTCATGGCGGTCGGCGGCTACGCCTTCGCCATCACCTCGGTCAAGTTCGAGTGGCCCGTCTGGGGCTCGCTCCTCGCGACGATCGTCGCCGCGACGGTGTTCGCGCTCATCCTGGGCATCCCGACGCTCCGGCTGCGCGCCGACTACCTGTCGATCGTGACGATCGCGGCCGCCGAGATCATCCGGCTCTCCGTCAAGACGCCCGAGTTCTCGGCGGTCACCGGAGGCTCGGAGGGCATCAACGGCGCCGCGCGCGCCTTCAACGACCTCAACCCGCTCCCCGAGGGGCGCTGGGGCATCGGCATCCTGACCTACAGCCAGGACCAGTGGTGGGTGCGCATCGTGGGCTGGACGCTCGTCCTGCTCGCCTGCCTCCTGGTCTTCCTCCTGATGCGCAGCCCCTGGGGCCGCGTCATCAAGGGGATCCGCGAGGACGAGGACGCCGTGCGCTCGCTCGGCAAGAACGTCTTCTCGTACAAGATCCAGGCGCTGATCCTCGGCGGCGTGCTGGGCGGCCTGGCCGGAGCGCTGTTCATCCTGCCCCGCTCGCTGCAGCCCGACAACTACGGCACGCAGCTCACGTTCTTCCTCTACACGATCATGCTGCTGGGCGGTGCCGCGACGGTCTTCGGACCGGTCGTCGGCTCGATCATCTTCTGGGTCGTGCTGGGCCTGACCGACGGTCTCCTCACACTCGGGATCGACACCGGGGTCCTCGACAACGACCTCATCCGCCTCACCACCGTGCAGACCGGCCCGATCCGGTTCATCGTGGTGGGGGTCGCGCTCATGCTCCTGGTGATCTTCAGACCCCAGGGGATCTTCGGCAAGAAGAAGGATCTCCACTTTGCCTAAAACGCCGGTCTCGGACATCACCGAGGAAGTCATCGTCCCCGGGGTCAAGAAGAAGGACCCCATCGTCGTCGCCGACAACGTGAGCCGCCGATTCGGCGGCCTCACGGCGGTCGACGTCGCCCACCTCGAGATCCCGCGCGGATCGATCACCGCCCTCATCGGCCCCAACGGTGCCGGGAAGACCACGTTCTTCAACCTGCTCACCGGGTTCGACAAGCCCAACACGGGCAAGTGGAACTTCAAGGGCAAGAACCTCGCGAACGTGCCCGCCTACCGGGTGTCGCGGATGGGGATGGTGCGCACCTTCCAGCTGACCAAGGCGCTCGGCGGCATGACGGTCCTCGAGAACATGCTGCTCGGCGCCAAGGGGCAGAAGGGCGAGAACATCCTCACCTCGCTGATCAAGCCCCTGTGGTCGAAGGAGGAGGACACGATCGAGGCGCGCGCGATCCGCCTGCTCGAGAAGTTCAAGCTCGACACCAAGAAGGACGACTACGCGTCGAGCCTGTCGGGCGGCCAGAAGAAGCTGCTCGAGATGGCGCGCGCGCTGATGTCGGAGCCCGAGCTGGTCATGCTCGACGAGCCGATGGCCGGCGTGAACCCGGCACTGACGCAGTCGCTCCTGGGTCACATCGTGAACCTGAAGGACGAGGGCATGACCGTCCTCTTCGTCGAGCACGACATGCACATGGTCAACACGATCGCCGACTGGGTGATCGTGATGGCCGAGGGCAAGGTCGTCGCGGAGGGCCCGCCCTCCACCGTCATGAACGACCAGGCCGTCATCGACGCCTACCTGGGCGCGCACCACGACACCGATCTGGGCACCGTCGAGGGCCAGCTCGAGATCGCCGAGGAGATGGAGTCGGACCTCGTGCGCGAGGACGTCGAACGGCAGGCGCAGGAGGCCGGCATCGTGCCCCCCTCCGCCGCGCCCGCCTCGCCGGCGGTCGACTTCGGAAAGGATTCGAAATGAGCGTCGAGACGCCGAACACCCTCGAGACCCACGACCTCCACGCGGGGTACGTGCCGGGGGTCAACATCCTGAACGGCTCGAACGTCTACGTGAAGCGGGGTGAGCTCGTCGGCATCATCGGCCCCAACGGCGCCGGCAAGTCGACCCTCCTCAAGGCGATGTTCGGGCTGGTGAACATCCGCCAGGGCACCGTCATCCTGAACGGCGAGGACATCACCGGGCAGAAGGCCGACAAGCTGGTCTCCAAGGGCGTCGGGTTCGTGCCGCAGAACAACAACGTCTTCCCGTCGCTCACCATCGAGGAGAACCTCGAGATGGGCGTGTACCAGAAGCCGAAGACGTACCGCGAGCGACTCGAGTTCGTGACGGAGCTCTTCCCCGAGCTGGCCAAGCGCCTCAAGCAGCGCTCGGGCTCGCTCTCGGGCGGCGAGCGCCAGATGGTGGCGATGTCGCGGGCCCTGATGATGGACCCGTCGATGCTGCTGCTGGACGAGCCGAGCGCCGGCCTCTCCCCGATGCGCCAGGACGAGACGTTCGTGAACGTCCAGCGGATCAACCGGGCCGGGGTCTCGATCATGATCGTCGAGCAGAACGCCCGCCGCGCTCTGCAGATCTGCGATCGCGGCTACGTGCTCGACCAGGGCCGCGACGCCTACGAGGGCGCCGGGCGCGAGCTCATGAACGACCCCAAGGTGATCGAGCTCTACCTGGGCACGCTCGCGACGACCAACGAGGTCACCACGAGCACGCCGACCGTCGGCGGCTGAGACCGCCGCACCACCGAGGGCCCGTCGTCCGCCGAGAGGCGACGGCGGGCCCTCGTCGTCCTCCGGAAGGATCGCATGCGACGCATCGCGGGAGCGGCCGTCCTCGCCGCCGTGGCGGCGCTGCTCTCGGGCTGCGCGCCGGACCTCGCGACGGAGCTGCCCGAGGGAGTGAGCGTCGGCATCCGGCAGAACCGCGACGACTACGGTCCGCGGCGCATCGAGGTGCTGATCGAGAACGGCACCGGCGCTCCGCTCGACGTCTGGGAGGCACGGCTCGACTCCTCCGCCTTCGCCGAGGCCGTCGCGACCGTCGAGCCCACGACCATCCGCGCCGGCACGACGACGGCGCTCCGGCTGGCGCTGCCGGCGCCCGACTGCTCGGCGGGCGAGGTGGGGGCGACCGTGCGCCTGGCCTTCACGCAGGGCGACGTGTCGGGGACGGTGACGCTCGCGCCGGAGGACCCGTTCGACAGCATCACCCGGATCCACGACGAGGACTGCCTCGCCGAGCGCCTCGCCGACGTCGTCTCGATCGTGCCCGGCGACACCGTCGTCGTCTCGGAGGAGGGCGGGGAGCCCGTCGCGCATCTGACGCTCACGCTCACCCCGACGGGCGGCACCGGGGCCGTGACCGTCGAGGGCGTCGCGCGCACGATCCTGCTGCGCCCCGCCTCGGGCGCCGACTCCTGGCCCGCGAGCGCGCGGCTCGACTCCGGTTCGGCGCCGATCGTGCTCGATCTCGCGATCGTGCCCAGCAACTGCAACACCCACACGGTCTCGGAGGACAAGCGCGGGACGTTCCTGCCCGTCTCCGTCGCGATCGAGGGCGGGGCCTCCGGAGTCGTCTCCATCGGCGTCGGCGACGCCGTCCGCGGGGCGCTCTACGACTACATCGCCGAGGACTACTGCCGGTGGTGAGGGACGACGCACACGAGGATCTCTCCGATGCAGCGCCCCCCGTGGGAGGGACGGGTAAAGGGGGGTCGTGCCGTAATTTTGGGGACACGAGACGTCGCTCCCGCCAGGACGGACGGACCCTTCCTCCCTGATCGGAGACGGATTCTCTCACGCGGCAGGCCGACGGATCCGCCAGACGGGCGCGCGACGGATGTCCTGCGCCGACCGCCTTCGAAGGAGCCGCCATGAAGAGCTACACCCCTGCACCCGTCGCCCTCGGAGCGACCTTCGGGACCGGTGCGATCGGCGACTACGACCGCTGGTCGGTCGTCGGGGTGTACGCGCAGGTCGTCATCGCCGAGACCACCGGAGGCAAGCGCCGCAACTACAGCCGCTCCTTCGTCACGTACCGCCTCGCGCAGGAGGCGGAGCTGCTCCGCGCCTCCTAGCCCGCGCCTCCTAGCCCGCGCAGACACGACACGATCGAGCGCGCGTCCCCGTCAGGCGGACGCGCGCTGGATCAGTTCCGTCGGGAGGATGATGGCCGCCGGCCTCTCCCCCGCGATGCTCTGCAGCAGCAGCCGCACCATCTCGTAGCTGATCCGCTGGAACGGCTGCCGCATCGTCGTGAGCGCCGGGTCGGTCGACAGGGCGACGATCGAGTCGTCGAAGCCGCCGACCGAGACGTCCTCCGGAACGCGCCGGCCCGCACGGCGCAGCGCGTCGATCGCGCCGGCCGCCATGCGGTCGTTCGCCGCGAACACCGCGTCGAGATCGGGGTGCGTCTCGAGCAGCTCGGTCATCGCCCGATCGCCGCTGGCCCGGCCGTAGTCGCCGTAGCGGACGAGGGCCTCGTCGTAGGCGTCGCCCAGCTCGCGCCGGTAGCCGGCGAGGCGGGTGAGACCGCCGGGCAGGTCCGGCGGTCCGGCGATGGTCGCGACCCGACGGCGGCCCTTCGAGCGCAGGAACGCCACCATCTCGCGGGCGCCCTCCTCGTCGTCGGCGGCGACGTAGCCCATCCGCTTCTCGTAGCCCAGCGGGATGCCGCAGGCGATGGCGGGCACAGCGAGGTCCTGGATCTCGCGCAGGAGGCCCTGGCCGCCGTGCGCCGAGACCAGGAGCACGCCGTCGACGTGACCGGCACCGAGGTAGGCGAGCGCGCGCTTCTGCTCGGCGGTGCTGCCCGCCATGATCAGCACGAGCGAGACGGCGCGCTCGGCCAGGGCCGCCGCGGCTCCGGTCAGCAGGGTCGAGAAGTTCGGGTCCTCGAACAGCAGCTGGTGCTCCTCGGTGAGGAGGAACGCGACCGAGTCGGTGCGGTTCGTCGCGAGGCTCCGCGCGTGCGGATTCACGCGGTAGCCGGTCTTCTTGATCGCGGCCTCGACGGCGAGCTTCGCGTCGGGGCTGACCCACTTGCCTCCGTTGAGGACCCGCGACACGGTGCCGCGCGACACTCCCGCCTCGAGGGCGACGTGCTCGATCGTCGGACGCTGTCGGCCGGAGGCGGTGGTCACCCGGTCAGCTTAGGGTGCCCGGCGCCCGCGACCGAGGTCACGCCTTCACCGCGCCCGCGGCCAGGTCGACCTTCCAGAACCGCTGCAGGACCAGGAAGATCGCGATCAGCGGGATCACCGAGAGCAGCGCTCCGGTGATGACGAGCGTGTACAGCGACGGAGCGGACGCACCCTGGTTGAGCAGCCCGTTCAGGCCGACGGTGAGCGGGAACAGCTCGTCGTTGCCGAGCATGATGTACGGCAGCATGAAGTTGTTCCAGATCGCGACGAACTGGAAGAGGAAGATCGTGACGAGTCCGGGCAGGAGCATCGGGGTCGCGATCCTGGTGAAGATGTACATCTCCCCGGCGCCCTCGGTGCGAGCCGCCTCGATGACGTCGGTGGGGACGGCGGCGGCGGCGTAGATCCGCGCGAGGTAGATGCCGTACGGGCTGATGATCTGCGGCAGCAGCACTCCCCAGAAGGTGTTGGTCAGCCCGACGTTCGCGAGCAGGAAGTACTGCGGGATGGCGAGGATCACGCCGGGTACCAGCACGCCCATCAGCAGGACGTTGAAGACGACCTTCTTGCCCGGGAACTCGAACTTCGCGAGCACGTAGCCCGACAGCGCCGAGATCCAGGTGGAGGCGATCGCGCCGATGCCGGCGTAGAGCGCGGTGTTCAGCATCCAGCGCCAGAAGAGTCCGTCGCGGTACGAGGTCAGCGCGACGATGTTGTCGATCAGGTGCGAGCTCGGCGCGAGGGTGAACGTCGAGAAGAGCTCGCCGCCGTCCTTCGTGGAGGCCATCAGCACCCAGAACACGGGGAAGAGGCAGTAGATCGCGCCGACCAGGAGGATGCCGGTCGAGATCGCGCTCGGCCGCTCCCTGCGGGCGAGGGGCGAGCGCGAGGCGCGCGGGGACGGTGCTGCAGTGCGGGAGCGCGGGGCGGTGGTGGCGGTCATGGATCAGTCCTCCTGTCCGAAGGCTCGCTTCTGCACGACCCGGAGGAAGAGGAAGGAGATGATGAAGGTGGCCAGGGCGATCACGACGGAGGTCGCCGCGGCGGAGTAGATGTCGTCGCGGGTGAACGCGTCGCGGTAGACGAGCATGAGCGGCGACCAGCTGGTCGAGAGGCTGTTGGTGAGCGGGCGCAGCGTGGTCGGCTCGGCGAAGACCTGCAGGGTCGCGACCATCGAGAACAGCGCCGTCATCACCAGGGCCGGCGCGAGGATCGGGATCTTGATCCGCAGGGCGATCTGGACCTCGCTCGCCCCGTCGATCCGGGCGGCCTCGTAGATGTCGCTCGAGACCGCCTTCAGCGAGGTGTAGATGACGATCATGTTGAAGCCGACTCCGCCCCACAGCGCGATGTTGGCGATGCCGAAGATCACCGCTCCGGAGGAGAGCAGGCTCGGCGCATCCCAGCCGAGGCGTTCGAAGACGTAGTAGAAGGGGCTCACCGCGGGGAGGTAGAGGAAGCCCCAGAGCAGCGAGCTGATCACGGCGGGCACCGCATAGGGCAGGAAGATCGAGATCCGCGAGAAACCGACGGCGCGGGTGCGCTTGGAGTCGAGGAGGAGCGCGAAGAGCAGCGCGAGGCCGAGCATGCACGGGATGAGGATGAGGCCGTAGAGCAGCACCCGGCCGACGCTGGCGGCGAACTCGGGGTCGGACAGCGCCGAGACGTAGTTCTCGATGCCGGCGAACACCTGCTTCTGCGCGCCCGAGCCCAGACCCAGCCCGCTGACCTGCTTCTTCTGGAAGCTGAGGAACAGGGTGTAGAGGATGGGCGCGGCCATGAAGGCGACGAAGAGCACGATGCCCGGCGCGAGCATCGCGTACGGCACGCCGACGCGGGAGCGCCAGCCGGCGCGGCCTCGGGAGGCGGGTCGGCCCCGGCCGCTCGGCGGCGCGGTGCCGTCGGCGGGTCGGCTGATCGTGGGAGCGGTCATCGCTGGTCCTCGTCCTGCTTGCTGAGTGGTTCGAGTGCGGCCGCGGCCGCACGGGAGGGGGGCGGTGAGGAGGCGGGGACGCGTGGCCCCCGCCTCCGTCACCGCTACTTCACGGAGAAGCCGCTGGAGACCAGGTCGTCCTCGGTGATGGACTGCATCGAGGCGACGGCGTCGACGAAGGCCTGCTTCGTCTTGGCGTCGGCGGCCTTGGCGAACTCGTCGTTGTAGGCGCTGAAGGCCACGTTGACGTTGGGCCCGTAGGTGAACGACGACACGGTGTCGGCGGCCTCGGCCGCGACGTCGTAGAAGTCGGCCTGGGTGCTGAAGAACTCGGGCGAGGTCGTCAGAGCGTCCGAGGCGGCCTCGGTCGCGGCCGGGTACACGCCGGAGATGTCGGCGAGAGCGGCGACCGCTTCGGGGTCGCTGTTCAGCCAGGTGGCGAACTCGACCGCGGCGTCGACCTTGTCCGACTGCGTCGTGATCGCCGTGCTCGAGCCGCCCCAGTTGCCGTTCGAGGGTGCGGAGGCGTCCCACTGCGGCAGCGGGGCAGCGGTCCAGAGACCCGCGGTGTCGGGGGCGTTGCCGCCGAGGACTCCGGGAGCCCAGACCGAGCTGATCCAGCCGACCTGCGAGCCGTCGTTCAGGCCGGCGTTCCACTCGGGGGTGTACATCGGCTTGTTGTCGATGGCACCCTCCTCGACCAGGCCGCCCCAGTAGTCGGCGACCTTCTCGGTGGGGCCGGCGTCGATGTCGACGCCCCAGCTCTGGTCGTCGATGGACCACCAGGAGGCGCCCGCCTGCTGCGTGAGACCGGCGAACCAGCCCGCGTCGTTGGCCGAGAACGTGCCGAGGTACTTCGACGGGTCGGACTGGTGCACGGCGCGCGCCACCTCGGCGTACTCGTCCCAGGTGGTGGGGATCGCGAGGCCGAGGCTGTCGAGGATGTCGGTGCGGTAGTAGGCCATCATCGGGCCGGAGTCCTGCGGGATCGCGTAGACCGCGTCTCCGCCCAGGGTGACCGACGACCAGACGCCGTCGGAGTACTCGCCCGCGAGGTCGTCCGGGATCTCGCCCGAGAGGTCGGCGAGCGCGTCGGAGGCGACCAGCGTCGGGATCTTCTGGTACTCGGCCTGGATCAGGTCGGGGGCGCCGCTGCCCGCCTTGATGGCGGTGAGCAGCTTGGTGATGGCGGGGTCGCCGCCGTCCTGCTTGTTGACCGTGACCTGGATGTCCGGGTTCTCGGAGTTCCAGATGTCGACGACCTGCTCGAGGTTCGGAGCCCAGGCCCAGTAGTTCAGTTCTACCGGACCGGAACCGCCGCCGTCGCCCGAGGCGGTGCAGCCGGTGAGAGCCAGGGCGGCGACCGCCGCGGTGGTGATGGCTGCCCTGCGGAGTGATGTGCGCATTCGTCCTCCTTGTCGAAAGTGCTGTGGATGTGGTGCACAGGGCTCCGACGGGGGTGAGGACGACGGTGTGCCTGTGAGCGGTTACAGTTACACACGCCCTGACCGGGATTGTCAACTCAGGCGATCCGCGGGTTCGAGGGCTACTGCGCCGTTCTGTGCGGATCTGATCCGTGCTAGAACTGGGAGCGCACACAGTCAAAGGAGATCGACGCATGACCAGCGACCTCAGCACCCCCGTCGCGTCGGCGGCCCGTGAGAGCCCCCGCACCGCCGCCCTCGGCCGACCAGGACGGGCGCTGCTCGGCGGTCGCGCCGAGATCCGCTACGGCGGCGACTACAACCCCGAGCAGTGGCCCCGCGAGGTGTGGCACGAGGACATCGCGCTGATGCGCAGCGCCGGCGTGAACCTCGTCAGCATCGGGATCTTCTCGTGGGCCCTCCTGGAGCCGCGCGAGGGCGAGTACGACTTCTCCTTCCTCGACGAGCTGATCGAGCTGCTGCACGACGCCGGCATCGACGTCGACCTGGCGACCCCGACCGCCGCTCCCCCGGCCTGGTTCTGGGCGAAGCACCCCGCAGCGCGCCCCGTCACCCGCGAGGGCGTCACCCTCGGCTGGGGCTCCCGCGGCATGGTGAGCCCGAGCTCACCCGAGTACCGCGCGGCGTGCGTCGCGCTGACGGAGCGGCTCGCCGAGCGCTACGCGGCGCATCCGGCTGTCGTGCTCTGGCACGTGCACAACGAGTACGGCGCACCCATCAGCGAGGACTACTCCGAGGTCAGCGTCCTGGCCTTCCGTCGCTGGCTGCTGCGGCGCTACG
Source organism: Rathayibacter sp. VKM Ac-2803 (assembly GCF_009807175.1). Classification (NCBI taxonomy): domain Bacteria; kingdom Bacillati; phylum Actinomycetota; class Actinomycetes; order Micrococcales; family Microbacteriaceae; genus Rathayibacter; species Rathayibacter sp. VKM Ac-2803. The sequence goes on from NZ_WUCD01000001.1 coordinate 3,508,891, forward strand.
GCTCCCTCGAGGCGCTCAACGCCGCCTGGGGCACGCTGTTCTGGGGTCAGGTCTACGGCGAGTGGGAGGAGATCGACGCCCCCCGCCTCTCGGCCAGCGTCGTCAACCAGACCCAGCGCCTCGACTTCGCGCGCTTCACCTCTGACGCCCTGCTCGAGTGCTTCACGGCCGAGCGCGACGCCATCAAGCGCTTCGCCCCGAGCACTCCCGTCACCACCAACTTCATGGCGACGAACTGCCCCTCCGTGGACCTCTGGAAGTGGCGCTCGGAGGTCGACCTCGTCGCCAACGACCACTACCTGGTCGCCGAGCGGCGCGACAACCACGTGCTGCTCGCGATGGACGCCGATCTCACCCGCTCCCTCGCCGGCGGTGCGCCGTGGATCCTGATGGAGCACTCGACCTCCGCCGTGAACTGGCAGCCGCGCAACATCGCCAAGCGCCCCGGCGAGCTCGCGCGCAACAGCATGAGCCACCTGGCCCGCGGGGCCGACGCGATCCTCTACTTCCAGTTCCGCGCCTCGCGCTACGGAGCCGAGAAGTTCCACTCCGCGATGCTGCCGCACGCGGGTGTCGGCAGCCGCGTCTGGAAGGAGGTCGTCGCCCTCGGCGACGAGCTCGCCGGACTGTCGGAGGTGCTCGGCTCGCGAGTGAGCGCCCGTGCCGCGATCCTGTGGGACTGGGAGTCGTTCTGGGCTCAGGACCTCGAGTGGCGGCCCTCGGTCGAGCTCGAGCACCGCGAGCGGGTCATCGCGTACTACACCGAGCTCTGGCGGCGCGGCGTCACGGTCGACTTCGCCCACCCCGGTGCCGACCTGTCCGGCTACGACATCGTCCTCGCGCCGGCGCTGTACCTCATCGACGACGCATCGCGCGCGAACCTCGAGGACTACGTGCGCTCGGGCGGCACCTTCCTCGCCTCCTACTTCTCCGGGGTCGTCGACGAGAACGACGCCGTGCACGCGGGCGGCGCACCGGGCGCCCTGCGCGAGGTGCTCGGAGTCGCGGTGCCGGAGTTCCTGCCGCTGTACGAGGACCAGGTCGTCACCCTGGGCTCCGGCGCCTCGGCGTCGGGCTGGGCCGAGGAGGTCGTGCTCGAGGGCGCCGACTCCGTCTCCGACTACACCGACGGCCCCGCCGCCGGGTCGCCCGCGGTGACCCGGAACCTGTACGGAGCCGGAGTCTCCTGGTACGTCTCGACGCGCCTCGCAGGGGACGACCTCGGCGCCGTGGTCGAGGACGCGCTGCGCGACGCCGGCATCGAGGCGGTGCTCGGCGAGCCCGGCCTCGAGACGGTCGTCCGCTCGGGCGACGAGGCCGACTTCGTCTTCCACCTCAACCACTCCGAAGCCGACGTCACCGTCGCGGCGACCGGTGTCGAGCTGCTCACCGGCGCGGATGCGGCGGGCTCGCTCGTCGTCCCCGCCGGCCTCGTGCGGGTGCTGCGCCGCCCGCGCTGACGTCTCGCGCCTCCCGACGGCCCGCCCGACCCTCCGGTCAGGCGGGCCGTCGGCGTTCCCGGTGCACGCTCTGCAGGTGCTGGTGCGGTCTGACGGTGCCCGTGCGATCTGCAGGAGCCGGTGCGATCTGCAGGCGATGCGCGCCGAGACGGCCGGATCACCGCAGGAACCGCTCCGGTGCGGGGCGAGCTCCTGCAGACCGCACCTCCGCCCCGCACGCGACACCCCGCGCACGACGAAGGGGCCCGGTCCGAAGACCGAGCCCCTGAGTGTCACGACCGGAGTCGTGTCACCCGATCGCTACTCGAGCGAGCCGTCGACGGTCTCCTCGAACGAGGTGACGTTGCCGGCCGAGTACTTGTAGATCGACACCGAGGCCTCGCTCGGGTCGCCGTTCTCGTCGAACGAGATCGGGCCGGAGAGACCGTTGTAGTCGATGTCCTCGTCGTCCGCGAGCAGCGCCGCGCAGTCGGCGAAGGTCGTGCACTCGGTGCCGTCCTTCGAGACGGTCTCGAGGTTGTCGCGGATGGTCGCGCCGTCCGTCGCTCCACCCTGCAGCGCCGCGAGGGCGAGCAGGACGGTGGCGTCGTAGGACTCGGGGGCGTAGCTGAACACCGTCAGCGGGTCGTTCCCCTGCTCCTCGACGAGAGCCTGGAGGTTGGACTGGAAGTCGTCCGACGCCTGCACACCCGGGTTGGTGAACTGGGCGCCCGCGATGTCGACGTTGGTGTCGGCCTCGCTGATGACGCCGTAGTTGCCGTCCGTGCCGTAGAGGTTCGCGAAGTCGAAGCCCTTCGCCGCGAGCTGCTCGGCGATGGTCGTGATCTCGTCGAACGAGATGACGACGAGCGCGTCGGGGTTCGGGGCGAGCACGGTGGTGAGCGCCGAGTTGAAGTCGGTCGAGGCCGGCTCGAAGATCTCCTCGGCCGCGACGGTCGCGCCGCCCGCCTCGAGGGTCTCCTTGATGTTCGACTCGAGGCCGGTGCCGTACGCGTCGTTCATGTACAGGATCGAGACGTTGGTCTTGCCGTCGCCCAGGATCTTGTTGCCGAGGATGCGGCCCTGCAGCACGTCCGAGGGAGCGGTGCGCCAGTAGTAGCCGTCGTCCTCGTAGGTGGTGAAGTCGGGCGAGGTGTTCGCCGGCGAGATCTGCACGACGCCCGCCTGGGTCACCTGGTCGATGAAGGTCTTCGAGACACCCGACGACGCCGCGCCGATGATCGCCGACACGCCGTCGGCGATGAGGGAGGTCGCGGACTGCGTCGCGATGTCGGTCGTGGTGTCGCCCGAGTCCTTCTGCTCGACCTCGATCGAGAGGCCGGCAGCGGCCTCGTTGATGTCGGCGACCGCGAGGTCGACGCCCGCGATCTCGGGCGGGCCGAGGACGGCCAGGGTGCCCGTCTGCGGGAGGATCGTGCCGATCTTCAGGGACAGGTCGCCGGAGGCTCCGCCTTCGCTGCCCGAGTCGCCGCTGTCGCCGCCACTGGCGCAGCCAGCGAGAACGAGAGCGCTGGCGCCCAGAATGGCGACGCCGCCGAGGGTTGCCCGGAGGGTCCGCGCGCGTGAGGCCGAACCGGCCTTCGCGTATACGCCCATGTTGCTCCTTGAGATGTGGTTGTCGTCAGAGCGGTGCCGGAGGCAACCGCTGGGCAAACGTAACCTTCGGAGCAGCCGTGAACAATACGGACGTGTTACGAACGGGTTTCGCGACCCGATCGTTACTTTCGACCGCAGCAACCGCTCTCTGCAACGCGATCCGCACTTCACGCCACCGTTCGGCGCCTCCGACGCTCGGCGGCGACCAGGTCGACTGAGAAGATCACCAGGGCCGCCCAGACGAGAGCGAAGCCGATCCAGCGCTCCGGCGGCATCGCCTCGTGGAGCACGAAGGCCCCGACGAGGAACTGCAGGATCGGCGTCAGGTACTGGATGAACCCGACGATCGACAGCGGCAGCCGGCGCGCGGCACCCGCGAACAGCAGGAGCGGCACCGCCGTCACGATGCCCGCCGAGGCGAGGATGAGCGCGTGACCCGGCCCCTCCGTGCCGATCGTCAGGCCGACCATCGAGCCGACGACGGCGAGCTGGACGAGGGCGAGCGGAGTCAGCCACAGCGTCTCGAGCGTGAGTCCGCCGACCGCGTCGATCCGCCCGCCGACCCGGCTCTTGACCAGGCCGTAGAGACCGAACGAGAAGGCGAGCGCCAGCGACACCCAGGGGAAGGATCCGTACCCGACCGCGATGACCAGCACGGCGACCGCGCTGATCGCCATCGCGATCCACTGCGCCCGGCGCAGGCGCTCGCGCAGCACGATGACGCCCAGCAGCACCGTGACCAGCGGGTTGATGAAGTAGCCCAGGGCCGCCTCGATGACGTGGCCCGTCGTCGTCGCGATGACGTAGACCTGCCAGTTGACGTAGATGAGCACTCCGGCGAGCGCCATGACCCCCAGGAGACGCGGCTCGCGGAAGAGGCCGAGGAAGCCCGGCCAGCTGCGGGTGACCGTGAGGAGCACGGCGCAGAAGACGAGCGAGAAGAGCACCCGGAGCGCGACGATCTCGAACGGAGAGGCCGGCGCCATCGCGATGAAGTAGAGCGGCATCGCGCCCCAGAGCAGGTACGCGCCGAAGCCGAACCACAGCCCCGTCGACGACATCGCACCGGAGTCGCGCGCCGCGGCGGGCCCCTCCACACCCTCTCCGACGGGGATGTCGGCGGTCGGGGGCCCGAAGGAGTCTGAAGGAGTACGGGAGGCGGACACTCCCCCGATGCTACGCAGCCGTTCGAGCGCCGTACGGCTCTCGACGGTCACGCGCCGGTCGGATCAGGCCACCTGTCGCGAGGAGGACCGGCCGGGGACGACGAAGGGCCCGGCGACCGAAGTCGCCGGGCCCTTCGCGGAACCGCCGGAGCGGAGGGCGTCCTAGCGGACGACGACCGCGAGGACGTCGCGCGCGGAGAGGACCAGGAGGTCGTCGCCACCGAACTTGACCTCGGTTCCGCCGTACTTGGAGTAGATGACCTTGTCACCCACGGCGACGTCGAGGGGGACGCGGTTGCCGTTGTCGTCGATGCGGCCGGGGCCCACGGCGACGACTTCGCCCTCCTGCGGCTTCTCCTTGGCAGTGTCGGGGATGACGAGACCGGAAGCGGTCACCTGCTCCGCTTCGACCTGCTTGATGACGATGCGATCTTCGAGCGGCTTGATGGACACCGACACGGTTGACCTCTTTCTTGACGACGTTGGGACGGAGCGCAGTCATTGGCAGACACGCTCCGAGAGTGCTAGATCCACTGTAGAGGCAAGGCTGGCACTCGTGCAATCAGAGTGCCAAGACGGTCGGCTCGGGGTGAGCAGCCGGTGGCCTAGCATGGCCGGATGCGACGCGACGAGCTGGTCGAGCTCCTCTCCCCCGAGGGGCTCCGGCTCCTCGACAGCCTCGACGGCTACCGCTCCGACGACCTCGTGCGCGCGGTCGCGACGCTGCGAGCGGCGGGGCACTCCCCGGGGCTGGTCGCCGCCGTCCTCACCCAGGCGCGCCTCCGGGCGCGGGCCGAGTCGAAGTTCGGCGAGTTCGCGCGCTCGATGCTCTTCACCGACGCGGGGCTCGAGCAGGCCACGCGCCTCCGGGTCGCCGCGCTGCACGCCGGGCGGTTCGCGGCGGCGAAAGCCACGCGCGTCGCCGACCTCGGCAGCGGCATCGGTGGCGACGCCCTCGCGCTCGCGGCGATCGACCTCGAGGTGACGGCCGTGGACGCCGACGAGATCACCGCGACTCTCGCGAGCTTCAACCTCGCTCCGTTCCCCTCCGCCCGAGCCGTGCACGCCGACGCCGAGTCGTTCGACCTCGACGGCTTCGATGCGGTCTACCTCGACCCCGCGCGACGCACTGCCGGGCACCGCGAGACCCGGCGGCTCGAGGATCCCGACGACTACTCCCCCTCGCTCGAGTTCGCCTTCGGTCTCGCCGAGCGCCGGCCGACGGGCATCAAGCTCGGCCCCGGCTTCGACCGCGGGCGCATCCCGGCCGAGGCCGAGGCGCAGTGGGTCTCGGTCGACGGCGAGCTGGTCGAGACAGGTCTGTGGTTCGGCGCTCTGGCGCGTCCGGGCATCCGCCGGTCGGCCCTCCTGCTCGGCTCCGGCGGGGCGTCGGAGCTCACCGCCGCCTCCGACAGCGTGGACGAGGAGGTCGGCGAGCTCGGCGCCTTCGTGCACGAACCCGACGGCTCCGCGATCCGGGCTCGACTGCTCGGCGAGCTCGCGCGCTCGAGCGGCTCGCGCATGCTCTCGCCCGGGATCGCCTACCTCACCGGGGACGCTCCGTCGACGACGCCGTTCCTCCGCAGCTTCCGCGTGCTGGCCGAGCTGCCGCTCGACGAGCGGACGCTGGCCAGGGAGCTGAAGGGGCGCGGGATCGGGGTGCTCGAGATCAAGAAGCGCGGCGTCGACCTCGATCCGGCGCTGTTCCGCAAGAAGCTCGGCCTCAAGGGCGCCGGCAGCGCGGTCCTCATCCTGACCCGGGTGCAGGGCCGGCACCGTGCCCTGCTGGCCGAGCGGGCGGGCTGACCGCGCTCAGTATCCGCTCGAGGAGCCCGCTGCGCCCAGGGCGATGGCGAAGAGCACGATGGTGATCGCGAGGTAGATCAGCGACACGGTGATCCCGGCGAACCCGGTGATGATCGCGGTGAGCGCGAAACCGCGCGCGGCGGGCTCTCGGCGTCGGCCGAGGAAGCCGAGCACGACCGCGGGTGCCGAGAGGATGAAGCCGAAGCCCCAGGCGAAGATCGTGATCACGAGGCCCACGATCCCGAGGATCATGCCGACCAGACTGAGCGTGCGCGGCGGCGCGGCGGGCGTAGGAGGGTAGGCGTACCCGGGAGCGGGCGGGCCGGCGGGGGTGCCGTAGGCGGGAGCGCCGTACGCCGACGCACCGTACGCGGGCGGCTGCGCGGGTCTCGCGTACTCGCCCTCCGACGGCGGCGCCTGGGGCACGGAGGGGGCCTGGGGCGCCGCACGGTCGGCGGGCGCCGCAGTCGCGGCCGGGGGCGCCGGAGGAGCGGGCGGGATGGGAGGGGCCGGGGGCGCAGGAGGGACGGGGACGAAGCCCTGGTGGTCGTCGTCGGAGCCGGGCCGAGTGCTGTCGCTCATGCCGCCGAGCCTAGGGCCTGCGCGCCGGCGACGCTCAGGCGGAGAGGTACCCGTCGGACCTCAGTCCGCCCACGAAGGCGGTGTAGGCGAACCAGCCCGCGACCGCGAGGACGACGACCAGGTAGCCGAGGACGAAGCCGGCGACGGCGATCCCGCGACCGCGCTGGCCGGAGCGCCCGGCCTGCGCGAAGCCGACGTGGCCGAGCACGATCGCGGCGGGGGCGAGTCCGAGCAGACCGCAGATCAGCGCGGCGACGGCGAGCCCGTTGAGCGGCGGACGGACGACGGGGGCGACCGGCGGCTCGACGGGCTCGGACGGCGGCGGGTACTCCGCCGACGGCGCTCCGGAGGGGGCGGCGTAGGTCGCGACCGGCTCGCTGCTGCGCTCGTCGTCCACGGCGTCTCCCCTCATCGGACGGAGCGCCCCCTCCGGGATCGGAGGGGGCGCGTCGGGTGTCAGTACCCGGTGGTGGGAGCGGTCGCGGCGAGCGCGAAGAGCCCGACGAACGCGATGATCGAGACGATGACGGCGGCGAAGCCGATGACGATGGCGGCGATGGCGAGTCCGCGGCCCTTCTCTCCGGTGCGCTTGATCTGCGACAGGGCGATGAAGCCCAGCACGATGCCGACGACCGAGACGAAGAACGAGGCGATGAAGCCGATGATCGCCAGGATGTTGTAGCGGTCGGAGGCGGGCGTGTACGGAGTGGTCATGGGATCCCCCTTGATCAGGAACGAGCGGATGCGTCCAGCGTGGCAGGGCTCTCGACCGACTGTCAAAATGCTGGATGCCACTTGTGCCGCGGTCTCGTGCAGCGCTAGTGGCTCAGCGCACCTGGATCTCGGTGACGGGGAGCGTCGAGTCGGCGCCGAACGAGAGGCTCGAGGGCGCGTGCCCCGCCTCGATGAGCTGAGCGCCGAGCGCCGCGATCATCGCTCCGTTGTCGGTGCAGAGCGAGAGCGGCGGGATGCGCAGGGCGATGCCGGCCGCGGCGCAACGCTCCTCGGCGAGCGCCCGCACCCGCGCGTTCGCCACCACTCCGCCGCCGAGCAGCAGCCGCGGCACCCCGCGGTCGATGCAGGCCGCCACGGCCTTGGTCAGCAGCACGTCGGCGACCGCCTCGCGGAAGCTCGCGGCGACATCGGCGACGGGCACCTCCTCGCCCGCGTCCTGACGCTTCTCGACCCAGCGGGCCACGGCGGTCTTGAGGCCCGAGAAGGAGAAGTCGTAGCGGTGCCTCTCCCTGTCCTTCGGCAGGGTCAGCCCGCGCGGGAAGCGGATCGCGCGCGGGTCGCCGGTCGCCGCGACGCGATCGATCTGCGGACCGCCGGGGTAGGGCAGCCCGAGCACGCGCGCGACCTTGTCGAACGCCTCCCCCGCGGCGTCGTCGATGGTCTCGCCGAGCAGCTCCACGTCCGAGACGAGGTCGCGCACGTGCAGGAGCGAGGTGTGCCCGCCCGAGACCAGCAGCGCGATGGTCGGCACCTCGACAGGGCTCCCCGGGCTGCCGTCGGCCCGCAGGACGTCGGCTCCGACGTGCCCGACGAGGTGGTTGACGGCGTAGAGGGGCTTCTGGAGCGAGACGGCGAGCGCCTTCGCCGCCCCGACGCCGACCATCAGGGCGCCCGAGAGCCCGGGCCCGCTGGTGACCGCGATGGCGTCGAGCTCGTCGAGGGCCACCCCCGCCTCCGCCAGCGCCGTGCGCAGCGTCGGCTCGAGGGCCTCGAGGTGGGCTCGGGCCGCGACCTCCGGCACGACGCCGCCGTAGCGCGCGTGCTCGTCCATCGAGGAGGCGATCGTGTTCGCGAGCAGGGTCGTGCCGCGGACGATGCCGATCCCCGTCTCGTCGCAGCTGGTCTCGATGCCGAGCACGAGCGGGCCGGTGGTCATGGCGTCTCCTGGGAAGCGAGGGGGAGGCGCATCACGATCGCGTCCACTCCGTCGGGCTGGTAGTAGGCGGGGCGGACGGCGATCTCCTCGAAGCCCTCCGAGCGGTAGAGCGCCTGCGCGACAGGATTGTCGGCGCGCACCTCGAGGAACACCTCGCGGGCTCCGCGCTCGGTCGCCGTCTCGAGAAGGCTGCGCAGCAGTCGGCGCCCCAGCCCGGTGCCACGGGCGGAGGGGACGACCGCGATCGTCTGCACGTCGCCCTCGTGCGCCCCCGCGGGGCAGAGCAGCCCGGCGTAGCCGACCACCGCCTCCCCCAGCTCGGCGACGAGGTAGCGGGTGTGCCGGCTCCGGATCTCGGCGGCCATCATCGACCGCGACCAGGCGTCGCTGGTGAACTCCGACTCCTCGATCGCCATGATCGCGTCGAGATCGGAGCCGTCGGCGTCGCGGAGCACGGCCCCGGTCATCCGGTCACGCGCTTCGGGCCGGCCGAGAGGGTGACATCGGGCGAGCGGAGGTAGAGCGGCTCGTCGGCGGCGGGCGGGCGGCCGGCGGCGCGGGTGCGCACCGCGACCACTCCGAGCTCGGCGGCCGACACCGTCGCCGCCTCGAGCCGGGGCAGGTCGCGGAAGGGCAGCGCGGGCGGCTTGTCGAGACCCGGGCCGGCGAGGCGCTCGGGGATCCCGGCGGCGTCGAGTCCGGAGTAGGCGCTCCAGTAGAGCTCGCGGCGCCGCGCGTCGGTGACGACGAGGACGCCGCCGGAGCGGCCGTGCCGGAAGGCCTCGAGGGCGATCGCGTCGTGCGAGACGACGGGGACGGTCGGGATCCCCCGGCCGAAGGCGAAGGCGCGCGCCGCGGCGATGCCGACCCGGAGCCCGGTGAAGGGGCCGGGGCCCATCCCGATCGCGACACCGTCGATGCCCGAGGGGACGACGCCGGCGGCCTCGAGCGCCTCGAGGATCAGCCGGCCGACGACCTCTGCGTGGCGCATCGTGTCGGTCTCGGTCCGCTCCGACCTGACTGCGCCGTGCTCGTCGACGACGGCGACGGAGGTTCCGGAGGAGGTGTCGATCGCGAGCAGCACCCTGACAGGGTACTCGCGGCTCCGCGGATGCCCGGTGCCCGGGCGCGCTCAGGCCCAGCCGGTGCCGCGGAAGCGGACGGAGCGCGGCTCGACCGGCTCCTCGCCCTCCTCGGCGTCCGACCCCGCGGTCGGGCGCTCGATGACGATGTCGAGCCACGACTCCGCGACGCCGTCGAGCATCCCCGCGCCCCACTCCACGACCACGACCGAGTGCTCGAGATCGAGATCGAGATCGTCGAGCTCGACCGGCGAGCCCACGCGGTAGGCGTCGACGTGCACGAGCGGGGGGCCGTCGTGCAGGGGCGGATGCGTCCGCGCGATCACGAAGGTCGGGCTCGTCACCGGTCCCCGCACGTCCAGGCCCTCGCCGAGACCGCGGGTGAACGTCGTCTTGCCGGCTCCGAGCGGGCCCGTGAGCACGAGCAGATCGCCCGCGCGCAGCACGCGGCCGAGTGAGCGGCCGAGCTCCTCCATCGCCTCGGGGTCCGCCACGTCGACGGCGCGGTCGGCGAACCACGCTCGGTCAGGCACGGGCGCCGCTCGCTCCGCCGACCGCCCGGCGCTGCACCCGCGGTCCGATCCGGGTCACGAGCTCGTAGTTGATGGTGCCGCACCAGCGCGCCCACTCGTCGACCGACGGGACGCCGCCCGCCGTCGGGTCGCCCCAGAGGACGACCGGATCGCCCACCGCGACGGGGGCGTCGCCCACGTCGACCACGAACTGGTCCATCGCGACGCGACCGGCGATGCGGTGGCGGCGCCCGGCGATCGCGACCTCGGCGACTCCGGAGGCGTTGCGCGGGATGCCGTCGGCGTAGCCGAACGGGACGAGCGCGAGCGTGGTGTCGGCGCCGGAGCGGTAGGTGTAGTCGTAGCTGACCCCGGTGCCGGGCTCGACGCGGCGCACGCCCGCCACCCGGCCGTGCAGCGTCATCGCGGGCGTCAGGCCGAGGTCGAGCGGGCTCTCGTCGTCGAACGGGGACAGCCCGTAGACGCCGATGCCGGTGCGGACGAGGTCGAGCCCCGCCTCGGGCAGCCGCAGGGCGCCCGCCGTGGCGGCCAGGTGCACGAGGGGTGCCGTGAGGCCGTTCCGCTCGAGGAGCGCCGCGGCCCGCCCGAGGAGCGCCAGCTGCGCGAGGTCGTCCTCGCGCGAGGTGTTCGAGAGGTGCGAGAACAGCCCGGTCAGGTGCAGCGCCCCCCTCGCCGCGTGCCGGCCGAGCGCCTGGGCGATCGACTCCCACTCCGCCTCGGGGGCGCCGTTGCGGCTGAGGCCCGTGTCGACCTTGAGCTGCACTGCGGCGCGGACCCCGCGATCCTCGGCCGCCTGGGCGAGCGCGTCGAGCTGGGCCCTCGACGAGACGGCGACGTCGATGCCGTGCTCGACCGCGCGATCGAAGTCCTCCCCCGGATCGTGCAGCCAGCAGAGGATCGGCGCCAGCACGCCGGCCTCGCGCAGCGCGACGGCCTCGGTCAGGTCGGCCGTGCCGAGCGCATCGGCCCCGCCGGCGAGCGCAGCCTGCGCCGTGAGGAGCGCGCCGTGCCCGTAGGCGTTGGCCTTGACGACGGCCATCAGTCGTCGGGCACCGGTCAGCTCGCGCAGGCGCGCGACGTTCGCCGCGATCGCATCGGTGTCGATCAGGGCCTCGCGGAACGAGAGCGGCGCGATCACGACTCGGCCACCACGAAGGCGCAGGCGACGCCGGCGTCGTGCGTCATCGAGAGGTGCAGCCGGGCGATGCCCCGCGCCTCGGCGGCGGCGCGAGCCGGCCCGTGCAGCGCGAACGACGGGTTGCCGTGCTCGTCGCGCACCACGACCATGTCGTGCCAGCGCGCGCCGGCGGAGTCGCCGAGCGCCTTGATCAGCGCCTCCTTCGCCGCGAAGCGACCCGCGAGGGAGGCGACGGGCAGGGCGCGTTCGCTCTCGGCGAACAGGCGGTCGCGCAACCGCGGAGTGCGGGCGATCGCCCGCTCGAAGCGGGCGAGGTCGACCACGTCCACGCCGATCCCCACGATCACGACGCGGTCACTCGACCGTGACGGACTTCGCGAGGTTGCGCGGCTGGTCGACGTCGAGACCCTTGGCCGACGCCAGCTCCATCGCGAACATCTGCAGCGGAGTGACGGCCAGCAGCGGCTCGAAGAGCGGGTCGGCCAGCGGGATCGGGATGACCTCGTCGGCGATCTGGATCGCCGCCGTGTCGCCCTGCTCCGCGATCGCGATGACCCGCGCGCCGCGCGCCTTGATCTCCTGGATGTTCGAGATCACCTTGCGCTGCAGCTCGTACGACTCGCTCGGGCTCGGCACGATCACGAAGACGACCTGGCCCGGCTCGATCAGCGCGATCGGCCCGTGCTTGAGCTCGCCCGCGGCGAAGCCCTCGGCGTGGATGTACGCCAGCTCCTTGAGCTTGAGCGCGCCCTCGAGGGCGACCGGGTAGCCGACGTGGCGACCGAGGAAGAGCACCGCGCGCGTGTCCGCCATCCAGCCCGCGAGCTGGGCGATGTCCTCGGAGGCGTCGAGCACTCGCGAGAGCTTCTCGGGGATCGCGGCCAGCTGAGCGGCCTGCGAGGCCACCAGCTCGGCGGAGGCGGCGCCGCGCACCGTCGCCAGGTGCAGGCCGAAGAGGTAGAGGGCCGCGATCTGGGCGACGAACGCCTTCGTCGAGGCGACCGCCACCTCCGGACCCGCGTGCGTGTAGAGGACGGCGTCGGACTCGCGCGGGATGGTCGCACCCTGCGTGTTGCAGACGGACAGCGTCTTGGCGCCCTTCTCGCGGGCGTACTTGACCGCCATGAGCGTGTCCATCGTCTCGCCGGACTGGCTGATCGAGACGACGAGCGTGCGCGGCGTCAGCACCGGGTCGCGGTAGCGGAACTCGTGGCTCAGCTCGACCTCGACGGGCACGCGAGCCCACTTCTCGATCGCGTACTTCGCGACCATGCCCGAGTACGCGGCGGTCCCGCAGGCGATCACCGTGATCCGGTCGATCTCGGCGAGGACCCCGTCGAGGCTCTCGAGCTCGGGCAGCGTGATCGCGCCGTCGTGGATCCGGCCGCGCAGCGTGTTGGCCACCGCCTCCGGACCCTCGGTGATCTCCTTCGCCATGAAGCTCGACCAGCCGCCCTTCTCGGAGGCGGAGGCGTCCCACGCGATCTCGAACGGCTCGGTCTCGACGGCGTTGCCGAAGAAGTCGGTGACGGTGACGAGCTCGGGCGTGATCGTGACGATCTGGTCCTGACCGATCGCGACGGCGCGGCGCGTGAACTCGACGAACGCGGCGACGTCGGAGCCGAGGAAGTTCTCGCCGTCGCCGAGGCCGATCACGAGCGGGGAGTTGCGGCGGGCGCCGACGACGACGCCCGGCTGGTCCTGGTGCAGGGCGAGGAGGGTGAAGGCCCCCTCGAGCCGGGCGACGATCGCCTGGAAGGCGAGGACCAGGTCGCCGGTGCGGCGGTACTCGCGGGCGATCAGGTGCGCCGCGACCTCGGTGTCGGTCTCGCTCTCGAAGACGGCGCCCTCGGCCTCGAGCTCCTCCTTGAGCGGCTGGAAGTTCTCGATGATGCCGTTGTGGATGACCGCGAGCTTCCCGTCGTCGGCCAGGTGCGGGTGGGCGTTGCGGTCGGTCGGCCCGCCGTGCGTCGCCCAGCGCGTGTGACCGATGCCGGTCGTGCCCTCGGCGAGCGGACGCGCCTCCAGATCCTCGACCAGGACGCTGAGCTTGCCCGAGCGCTTGCGGCTGTCGAGCTGCCCGTCGGCGTCGATCACGGCGACGCCCGCGGAGTCGTAGCCGCGGTACTCCAGACGCTTCAGGCCTCCGAGCAGCACAGCCAGGCTGTCGCGCTCACCGACGTATCCCACGATTCCACACATGTGCTCGATCCTAAACGGCGGCCGATCACTCGGGCGGCAGGGGCTCGATCCCGCCGGGCCGGGATGCGGCGGCCAGTAGGAGGCGGCCAGTAGGAGACGACCAGGAGAAGGCGGCCAGTAGGATCGGTGGTCATGCCGTCGTCAGCTCGTGATCCCGGGCGCGAGGCGCACCCCTCCCCCTTCGTCGAGATCTCCCGAGCCGACTGGGCCGAGCTGGCCCGCACGACGGAGCTGCCGCTGACCGAGACCGAGGTCGTGCAGCTGCGCGGGCTGGGCGACCGGCTGAGTCTCACCGAGGTCGCCGAGGTGTACGTCCCCCTCTCGCGGCTGCTGACGCTGTACGCGGGCGGCGCGCGCCACCTGCATCGGGCGACGAGCCTGTTCCTGGGTGAGCGGGCACAGGCGACGCCCTTCGTGATTGGAGTCGCCGGCTCGGTCGCGGTGGGAAAGTCGACCATCGCGCGGCTGCTGCGCGAGCTGCTCGCCCGCTGGGACGACACTCCGCGGGTCGAGCTGGTCACCACCGACGGCTTCCTGCTGCCCAACCGCGAGCTCGAGCGCCGTGGGCTGATGAGCCGCAAGGGATTCCCGGAGTCGTACGACCGGCGGGCGCTGCTGCGCTTCGTGTCGGAGGTGAAGGGCGGGGCGGCGGAGGTGCGCGCACCCTTCTACTCGCACCTCTCGTACGACATCGTGCCCGACGCCGAGATCGTCGTCCGACGGCCCGACGTGCTGATCGTCGAGGGCCTGAACGTGCTCCAGCCGCCGGTCCCCGGGCACGGGCTCGCGGTGAGCGACCTCTTCGACTTCACCGTCTACGTCGATGCGCGCACGAGCGACATCGCCCGCTGGTACGAGGAGCGCTTCCTCGCCCTGCAGCAGGGCGCGTTCGCGAACCCGAACTCGTACTTCCACCGCTACGCCGCGCTGACCCCCGACGAGGCGCGCACGCGCGCCCGCGACATCTGGTCGGCCATCAACGAGCCGAACCTCGTCCAGAACGTGCGCCCGACCCGCTCCCGCGCGAGCCTCGTCCTGCGCAAGCAGCCCGACCACTCGGTCTCCTCGGTCCTCCTCCGCAAGATCTGACCTGGGCAGCGCGCCGGTCGGTCAGCCGGTGGGCTTCCAGAGAGAATTACTCCCCGAGCGTGATTCCCCCGTGCTCGCTGATCGAGTAGCCGCGGAACGCGGCGTATCGAGATCCACATCCTTCAGAAGGCCGGGGCCGAAGCCCGATCTGCTGACGCTGGTGGGTCTCGATACGCCCCTGCGGGGCTACTCGACCAGCATGGACGGCCGCGTGCGCGCCGGCTCGGGGGCGGGCCGGCCAGCCGGCCGGCGAGTCCGTCCGAGTTGAGCGCACCGGATCGGCGAACGCCTTCAAGGCGTCGTCCGAATCGCGTGCCAAGCGATTCGGACGCGCCGAACGCACCACGCTCCACCCGCCCAACCACTCCGAGAAGCCGACCGCGGGACTCCGGGCAAGGACCGGTGTCCCCATGAACACGGGCATCGTCCGAATCGCGTGCCAAGCGATTCGGACGCGCCGAACGCACCACGCTCCACCCGCGCAACCACTCCGAGAAGCCGACCGCGGGACTCCGGGCAAGGACCGGCGTCCCCATGAACACAGGCGTCGTCCAAATCGCGTGCCAAGCGATTCGGACGCGCCGAACGCACCACGCTCCACCCGCCCAACCACTCCGCGAACCCGACCGCAGAACTCCGGGCAAGGACCGGCGTCCCCATGAACACAGGCGTCGTCCGAATCGCGTGCCAAGCGATTCGGACGCGCCGAACGCACCACGCTCCACCCGCCCAACCACTCCGCGAACCCGACCGCAGAACTCCGGGCAAGGACCGGCGTCCCCATGAACACAGGCGTCGTCCGAATCGCGTGCCAAGCGATTCGGACGCGCCGAACGCACCACGCTCCACCCGCCCAACCACTCCGCGAACCCGACCGCGGGACTCCGGGCAAGGACCGGCGTCCCCAAAGAACCCAGCCCGACCGCGGAACGCCGGGCAGGGACCGGCGTTCTAAACGGCGGAGCGCAGCTGCGCGAGCACGACAGCCGCCAGCGACTCCGCGAGCCGGTCGGCCGTCTCCTGGGTCTTCGCCTCGACCATCACGCGGACCATCGGCTCGGTTCCGGAGGGGCGCAGGAGCACCCGGCCGTCGGTCCCGAGCTCGGTCGAGGCGGCGGCGACGGCGGCGGCGATCACGTCGTCGTCGTGCACGCCCTCGCGGTCGACACCGCGGACGTTGACGAGGGTCTGCGGGAAGACGCGCATCACCGAGGCGAGTTCGGCGAGCGTCTTGCCGGTGCGCGCCATCTCGGCGGCCAGCTGCAGCCCGGTGAGGACGCCGTCGCCGGTGGTCGCGTAGCGGCTCAGGATGACGTGGCCCGACTGCTCGCCGCCGAGGGAGTAGTCGCCCTCGTTCATCGCCTCGAGCACGTAGCGGTCGCCGACCCCGGTCTGGATGACCCGGATGCCCGCGTCGGCCATCGCGAGCTTCAGCCCGAGGTTGCTCATGACCGTCGCGACGAGCACGTTGTCGCGGAGCACGCCGCGCCGCGCCATCGAGGTCGCGAGGATCGCCATGATCTGGTCGCCGTCGACGATGCGGCCGTCGGCGTCGACGGCGAGGCAGCGGTCGGCGTCGCCGTCGTGGGCGATGCCGAGGTCGGCACCGGCCGCTCGGACCGCCTCCGCGACGTTGTCGAGGTGGGTCGAGCCCACTCCGTCGTTGATGTTGAGACCGTCGGGATCGTTGCCGATCACCGTGACGGTCGCACCGGCATCGGTGAAGACGTCGGGCGAGATGCCGGCGGCCGCGCCGTGGGCGCAGTCGATGACGACGTGCAGGCCGTCGAGCCGGGTGCTGCCGAGCGAGCCGAGCAGGTGGACCACGTAGCGGTCCTCCGCGTCGGAGAACCGGCGGATGCGTCCGACGTCGGCGCCGGTCGGCGTGAGCGGCGGGACCCCGAGGGCCGCCTCGATGCGGTTCTCGAGCTCGTCGGGCAGCTTGCGCCCGCCCGCGGCGAAGAACTTGATGCCGTTGTCGGCGGCGGGGTTGTGCGAGGCCGAGATCATCACGCCGAAGTCGGCGCGCTCGTCGGCGATCAGGTACGCGGTGGCGGGCGTCGGGATGACGCCGGCGTCGAGGACGTCGACTCCCGCGCTGGCGAGTCCCGCGGCGACGGCCGCTCCGATGAACTGACCGGAGATGCGGGGGTCGCGGGCGAGGACGGCGACGGGCCGCCGGCCCTCCGCCCGGGCGGCCGCTCCGAGTACACGGGCGGCCGCCTGGGCGAGGCCGAGAGCCAGGTCGGCCGTGACATCGCGATTAGCGAGGCCACGGACGCCGTCGGTTCCGAAAAGGCGCGGCATAGCGCTGTCCACTTCTCGAGCTACTGGTCGAGCGGCACGGAGGCCGCGGCGACTAGCGCTTCGAGAACTGGGACGCCTTGCGGGCCTTCTTGAGACCGGCCTTCTTGCGCTCGATGACGCGAGCGTCGCGGGTGAGGAAGCCGGCCTTCTTGAGGATGGCGCGGTTGTTCTCGCGGTCGATCTCGTTCAGCGCACGCGCGATAGCGAGGCGGAGCGCACCGGCCTGGCCGGAGGGGCCACCGCCGGTGATCTTCGCGACCACGTCGTACGAGCCGACGAGGTCGAGGACCTTGAAGGGGTCGGTGATGAGCTGCTGGTGCAGCTTGTTCGGGAAGTACTCCGCGAACTCGCGAGCGTTCACGGTCAGGCTGCCGGAGCCCGGGACCAGGCGCACGCGGGCGATGGCCTGCTTGCGTCGGCCCACGGCTGCGCCGGAGACGTTGAGGACGGCGCGGGGCGTCGAGGACGCCTCGGGTGCCGCGCTTTCGGTGGAGTAGCTCTCGGGAGCCACGTCGAGCTGGTCTGCGATCTTCGCCACGGTGTAGGTGATCCTTTGTCTTCGAAGTCTGAGGTGTCGGGGAGGGCCGGAGCCTACTGGGCGACCTGGTTGAACACGTACGCCTGGGGCTGCTGCGCCGCGTGAGGGTGCTCGGAGCCCGTGTAGACCTTCAGCTTGCGCAGCTGCGCCCGACCGAGGGAGTTCTTGGGGAGCATGCCGCGGATGGCCTTCTCGACGGCGCGGATCGGGTTCTTCTCGAGGAGCTCGGCGTACGTGGTGGCCGAGAGGCCGCCCGGGTAGCCGGAGTGGCGGTACGCCTTCTTCTGGAGGAGCTTCTGACCGGTGAGGGCCACCTTCTCGGCGTTGACGATGATGACGAAGTCGCCCATGTCCATGTGCGGCGCGAAGGTCGCCTTGTGCTTGCCGCGCAGGAGCGCCGCGGCGTGGGTGGCCAGACGACCGAGGACGACGTCGGACGCGTCGATGACGATCCAGTCGTGCTGGACGTCAGCCGGCTTCGGAGAAAAAGTGCGAGTCACTGTGAGTGCTGCTTTCTGGTCGGAGTGAGGTGTTCGTGAATCCCGCTCCGTGGCCGTTCGATCCGCGAGGCGGGCGAACTGGACCGGTGGAGGGCTCAACTTCGGGCGCTCGGCACACGGCCGAAAACACCAAGGGTCGACGTTACAGCAAAGAGCTCATCAGCGGAAGCGCGGCACTGCAGCGGCACGGCGCCGGCAGTCAGGACGGGTCCAGCCCCAGCACGCCGAGCGCATCCGTCGCGAGGGTCTCGATCGCCTCCTGGTCGCCGACGAACGACCGGACCGTCACGAGCTGATCGCCGACGAGCACGACGAGGGTCGATGCGGCGTCTCCGGCGGGGTCGCCGGCCCGGAAGAACGCGCGGTCGCCGAGCTCGCTCGACTCGGTCGCCCCCGTCGCCTCCTGCTCGTCGACGGTGTCCTCCGTCGCTCCGGTCGCCGCCTGCAGCGCCAGTGCCGACGGGTTGCCGGCCATCGCCCAGGAGCAGCCGTCGGTCTCCCCCGAAGCGGTGACGAACCCCGACGGGAGCCCGAGCGCCTCCTCGATGGTCTCGACCGGGAGGATCGCGGCGCAGTCGAGCGCCTGCAGCGGGGGTGCGGTGGGAGTCGTCGCGGCCTGCTCGGGCGTCGGCTCGACCGGACCGGTCTCGACCGCGGGCGCGGTCGTCGCGGGCGCGACGGTGACCTGCGCCCCCTCGGGGATGTCGATGGCCGGTGACGAGCACGCGGCGAGGGCGACGGCGAGCACCGCGATCGGGACGGCGGCGCGGAGGAGGCGGATCATGCGGGGTCCTTCCCATCGGAGTCGACCGTAGCCACTGTCCGCTTGGTGCGGGTGATCACGGCGCGCTCTGCGAGGAAGGCGTCGTCGGGGTAGTCGATCTCACGGAGGATCAGCCCCCGGGCGGGCATCACCCCGAAGGCGTTCGTCCGGGCGGCGGCGTCCCGCAGCCCGGTGACCTCCTCGGCGGCGAGCTTGCCCATCCCGACCGCCACGCACGCGCCGACGAGGGCGCGCACCATGCTGTGGCAGAACGCGTCGGCACGCAGGTGCGCGTGCAGCACTCCGTCGGCGTCGCGCTCCCACTCGAAGTCGAGGAGGCTGCGGATGGTCGTCGCTCCGACCCGGGCGCGGCAGAACGAGGCGTAGTCGTGCAGCCCGAGCAGCGACTGCGCGGCGCGGGCCATCTCGCTCTCGTCGAGGGACTCGGTGATCCAGGTGGTGAACGTGCGCTCGAGCGGGTGCCGCATCGACGAGGCGTCGGCCAGGCGGTACTCGTAGCGCCGCCACCGCGCCGAGAAGCGGGCGTCGAAGCCCTCGGGCGCCGCCGAGATCCGGTGCACCGAGACGTCGGAGTACTGACCGAGGTAACCGCGCAGACGGCGCTCGAGGGCCGCGGCCGGCAGGAGCGTCTCGTCCGTGGCGCGCCGGGGCCCGCTCAGCCGGCGCCACTGCTCGTCCGTCAGGTCGAGGTGCGCCACCTGGGCGCTCGCGTGCACGCCGGCGTCGGTGCGGCCGGCGACCGTGACGACCGGGCGCTCCTCCGACCGCAGGAGCACCGCGAGGGCGTCCTCCAGGACTCCCTGCACGGTCCGGAGGCCCGGCTGCTTGGCCCAGCCCGCGAAGTGCGTGCCGTCGTAGGCCAGGTCGAGGCGGACGCGGTGCGGCATCCGTCGAGTCTAGGTCGTCGGCTCGGGCCGCTCAGGCGACGGCGAGATCCACTCCGAGCGAGCCCAGCACCGCGACCGCCCAGTCGAGCAGCGCGGGCTGATCGCCCACGAACGAGACGATGTGCAGCTCCCGGCCGCCGGCGAGGACGGCGAGCTCTGACGGGCTCGAGGAGGCGTCGCCCGGCACCCAGTAGGCCGCCATGCCCAGCGGGACCGGGACGGCTCCGCGGGAGTCGCCTTCGCCGGTGAACGTCTCGACCAGCCGCCCGGGTGCGACCGACACGACGACGGCGGAGGGGTTGCCCGCGATGGCGTAGGTGCAGTCGCCGTCGACGACCGAGGCCGTCGCGGTGCCTCGCGGCAGCCCGACCCGGTCCTCCAGTGCACTCGCGGGGAGGGCCGTGCTGCAGTCGAGCGCGACGGCGACCGAGGGCGCCGGCTCGGCCGAGGGCGCCGCGGTGCCGGTCGGGGCGGCGGCGGCGGATCCCGCGGACTCCGGCACGTCGATCACGGTCCCGGAGGCGCATCCGCTCAGCAGCAGCGCGGTCGCGAGCACGAGAACCGGGAGACGCAGGCGCACAGAACCCCTTCGGAGGATCGACGGAGCGGCGGCTCCGATCGCGCCGGTCGTGACGCTGACACCGCGTCGGAAGGCGGATCACGCCATCGTATGCGACGTTCCGCGCCACGGCGCAGACGACGAGAGCCCCCCGTCCCGGTGGGGACGGAGGGCTCTCGAGGTGGGACCGGGACTACTTGGTCGCGGTTCCGGTCTCCTCGACGGGAGCGTCCTGCACGGGCGCGTCCTCGACGGGCGCGTCCTGGACGGCCGTCTCGTCGGTGGCGACGGTCTCGTCGGCCGCGGCGTCCTCGACGGGCGCCTCGTCCACCGGAGCGGCGACGGGAGCCGTCGTCGTGGTGGTGCGCGACTTCTTCGCCTTCGGGGTCACGGGCTCGAGGACGAGCTCGATGACGGCCATGGGCGCGTTGTCTCCCTTGCGCGGGCCGATCTTCGTGATGCGGGTGTAGCCGCCCTCACGCTCGGCGACCAGCGGCGCGATCTCGGTGAAGAGCTCGTGCACGACGGACTTGTCGCCGATCGTCGCGAGGACGCGACGGCGGGCGTGCAGGTCGCCGCGCTTGGCGAACGTCACGAGACGCTCGGCGAGGGGACGCAGGCGCTTGGCCTTGGTCTCGGTCGTCTTGATGCTCTTGTGCGTGAACAGGGCGGCGGCCAGGTTCGCGAGCAGCAGACGCTCGTGTGCGGGACCGCCTCCGAGGCGGGGACCCTTCGTGGGCTTGGGCATGGGTTTACTCCAGTACTAAAGGGGTGTCAGCAGGTCGATCGCGAAGAGCCTCAGGCTCCGGTGGCGGAGACCTAGATGCTCTCGTCGTCGTAGCTGTAGAAGTGGGCGCCGTCGAACCCGGGAACCGAGTCCTTCAGCGACAGGCCCAGCTCGGTCAGCTTCTCCTTGACCTCATCCACCGACTTCTGTCCGAAGTTGCGGATGTTCATGAGCTGCGTCTCCGACAGGGCGACGAGCTCATTGACGTTGTTGATGCCCTCGCGCTTGAGGCAGTTGTAGCTGCGCACCGAGAGGTCGAGGTCCTCGATGGGCATCGACAGCTCGGTCGAGAGGACGGCGTCGACCGGCGCGGGGCCGATCTCGATGCCCTCGGCCGCGTTGTTCAGCTCGCGGGCGAGACCGAACAGCTCGGTCAGCGTGCGACCGGCCGAGGCGATGGCGTCGCGCGGCGTGATGGCCGGCTTCGACTCCACGTCGACGACCAGGCGGTCGAAGTCGGTGCGCTCACCGGCACGAGTCGCCTCGACGCGGTAGGTGACCTTGAGCACGGGCGAGTAGATCGAGTCGACCGGGATCTGGCCGGCCTCGGAGAACTCGCTGCGGTTCTGGGTCGCCGAGACGTAGCCGCGGCCGCGCTCGATGGTGAGCTCGAGCTCGAACTTCGCCTTGTCGTTCAGCGTGGCGATGACGAGCTCCGGGTTGTGGATCTCGACACCGGCCGGAGCCGAGATGTCGGCGGCGGTGACCTGGCCGGCGCCCTGCTTGCGCAGGTAGGCGGTGATCGGCTCGTCGTGCTCGGACGAGACGACGAGACCCTTGATGTTCAGGATGATCTCGGTGACGTCCTCGCGGACACCCGGGACCGTCGTGAACTCGTGCAGCACTCCGTCGATCCGGATGCTGGTGACAGCGGCGCCGGGGATGGAGGACAGCAGGGTGCGACGCAGCGAGTTGCCGAGCGTGTAGCCGAAGCCGGGCTCGAGGGGCTCGATGACGAAGCGGGAACGGAACTCCGAGATGTTCTCCTCGGTGAGCGTCGGGCGCTGTGCGATAAGCACTGATGATTCCTTTCCGTCACGTGTCCGCTATATGACACGTGCGTGTGCGAGGTATGAAGTTGTGAAAGAAATGCGCGATCCGCCGGTCGGCCCCACTCCCCGCCCGGAGGCGGTTCGTGCGGCCGACCGACGGCTGCGAGTGCTGGTGCTAGACGCGACGACGCTTGGGCGGGCGGCAGCCGTTGTGCGCCTGCGGGGTGACGTCGTTGATCGAGCCGACCTCGAGGCCAGCGGCCTGGAGCGAGCGGATCGCGGTCTCGCGACCGGAGCCCGGGCCCTTCACGAAGACGTCGACCTTCTTCATGCCGTGCTCCTGCGCCTGACGCGCAGCCGACTCGGCGGCGAGCTGGGCGGCGAAGGGCGTCGACTTGCGCGAGCCCTTGAAGCCGACTCCACCGGACGAGGCCCAGCTGATGACGGCCCCTGCGGGGTCGGTGATCGAGACGATGGTGTTGTTGAACGTCGACTTGATGTGGGCCTGGCCCACAGCGATGTTCTTCTTCTCCTTGCGGCGCGGCTTGCGCGCGGCCGACTTGGGGGTAGCCACTTCTTTATCTCCTCTAGGTCCGTGTCGCCCGCGTTACTTGCGGCCGGCCTTCTTCTTGCCGGCGACGGTGCGCTTGGGTCCCTTGCGGGTGCGCGCGTTCGTCTTGGTGCGCTGTCCACGGACCGGGAGGCCGCGACGGTGGCGGATGCCCTCGTACGAGCCGATCTCGACCTTGCGGCGGATGTCGGCGGCGACCTCGCGGCGGAGGTCTCCCTCCACCTTGTAGTTGCCCTCGATGTAGTCGCGGAGGGCGACGAGCTGGTCGTCGCTGAGATCCTTGACGCGGATGTTGCCGTCGATCTCGGTGTCGCTCAGAACCTTGAGCGCCCGAGTGCGGCCGACACCGTAGATGTAGGTCAGTGCGACCTCCACGCGCTTCTCGCGCGGGATGTCTACTCCTGCCAGACGTGCCATTGTGGCTTCTCCTGTGAGTGAGTGGAGGTGTGATGCAACGTCGGTGCCTCGGCCTCCAGCCGAAGGTGTCCTCGCCGTTCATCCCGTTCACCGGGATGCTGCGCGATTTCTGACGTTGCGGAGTGTTCTTCTGTCTTCGTCGGGGCGGCTGACCGCCCCTGCGCTCCCGTCGGAGCAGCGGGTTCGTCCCGGAGGACTAGCCCTGGCGCTGCTTGTGGCGGGGGTTGCTGCTGCAGATGACCATCACGTTGCCGTGGCGGCGGATGATCTTGCAGTGGTCGCAGATGCGCTTGACGCTGGGGTTGACCTTCATTGTTCTTGTCCTTGATTTCGCTGGCGTCGTGCTCCCGGCGGATGCCGGGGCCGTTCCTTACAGGACACGCACGTCGCGAACCTCAGCGGAGCGAACGTCTACTTGTAGCGGTAGACGATCCGGCCGCGGGTCAGGTCGTAGGGGCTCAGCTCCACGATCACCCGGTCCTCGGGGAGGATCCGGATGTAGTGCTGACGCATCTTGCCCGAGATATGGGCGAGAACTTTGTGTCCGTTGGTCAGCTCCACGCGGAACATCGCGTTGGGGAGCGCCTCGACAACCGCACCTTCGATTTCGATGACACCGTCTTTTTTGGCCATAGCCTCACTGTCGTTCGGAAGTAGTGTGTGTACTGGTCGTGCGAATGTTTCCGCGACGATCCTCCCCCGGGCGAGCGCCCAGGATGCGGTGCGCGGGCGTGCCGGAGCACGCGCAAAACACCAAGGGTCGATACTACGCGAATCCCCGCTTCTCCGCCAGCTCGGGCGTGTCGCGGCCGCCCGCACCGCCGGTCCGCGCCGCCGCCGGCCTCCGCCGCCCGGCCGCCTAGGCTTTCCCCGTCACACGGAGGGAGTGCGCATGGCCCGCACGAAGAAGACGGCACCGAGCGAGCGCCGCTGGTACTCGCATCCGCTGGTCACGGTGGTCGTCGCGATCGTCGTGATCGCCCTCGTGCAGACCTTCTTCGTGAAGGTGTACACCGTGCCCACCGGCTCGATGGAGAACACCCTCCAGGGCGGGGGCTTCTTCGGCGACCGGATCCTCGTCGACCGCACCGCCGCGCTCGAGGGCGAGCCGGAGTCGGGGCAGATCGTCGTCTTCTCGCGGAACGCGCAGTGGGGCGCCGGCGATTCAGCCGGCAACCCGCTGTCCGAGGCGGTCAAGTACTTCGGCGACGTCACCAGCATCGGACCGTCGCACGAGGAGTTCCTCGTCAAGCGGGTGATCGCCGTCGGAGGTCAGACCGTGTCGTGCTGCGACACCGAGGGGCGCGTCCTCGTCGACGGGCAGCCCGTCGACGGCTCGTACGTCTTCGAGGACTTCCCCTTCGTCCCCGGCTCGCTCGACTGCACGACCTCGCCCGCCTCGACCCGGTGCTTCCAGGAGTACACGGTGCCGGAGGACTCGCTCTTCGTGCTGGGCGACCACCGCTCGAACTCGAACGACTCGATGGGCAACTGCCGCGGCGCTCCCGGCCCGATCGACTCCTGCGTCAAGACGGTGCCGGTCGAGCGTGTCGTCGGCCGGGTGTTCGCCGTCGCCTGGCCGCTGACCCGCTGGCGCCTGTTCTGACGGGCGCCTCCTGCAACCGAGTCGACGGACGGGATCGCCACCGAGGTGGTCGATCCCGTCCGTCGTCGTCCGGGTGCGATGAGTCAGCCGCGGACGACCGCCACGACCTGCGGGTACAGCGGGTGGTCGGCGGCGAGGCCGGTCACCTCGGTGACGAACTCCTCGGGTGAGAGGGTCGCCAGCTTCTCCGTGAGCTCGACGCTCTGCGGGTCCTCCGGAACGTCGAAGCGCAGCGCGGCTCCGATCGCGGCGAGGAGGCCCGTGGGCGTGTGCCCGCGCTCCGCCAGCTCGGCGGCGGGGCCGATGAAGCGCTCGTGCCGCGAGAGCTTGCGCAGCGGCTGGCGGCCGACCCGGTCGACCGTGTCGGTCAGGTACGGGTTGGCGAAGCGCTTCAGGGTCTTCTCGAGGTAGGCCTGCTGCTCCGCGTCGCTGAAGCCGTGCTTCTCGACGATCAGCGCCTTGGTGTCCTCGAGGGCCGCCGCGACGGCGTCGTGCACCTCCGGGAGTGCCAGGGCGTCGGACAGCTTGTGCGCGCCCGCCGCGAACCCGACGTAGGCCGCCGTCGCGTGCCCCGTGTTCACCGTGAAGAGCTTGCGCTCGATGAACGGCTCGAGGTCGTCGACCCAGGTCGCTCCGGGCAGGGTCGGCTCGCCGCCCTCGAAGGGCGTGCGGTCGATGACCCACTCGAAGAAGCTCTCGACCGTGACGTCGAGGCCCTGGCCCGCCTCCTGGTTGGGGACGATGCGGTCGACGGCGGTGTCGGCGAAGACGGCTCGCGACCGCAGGCGCTCCCACTCGTCGGCGCCCAGGTTCGCCGCGACCTCGGTCTGCAGCAGCCGGGTCGCGTTGATCGCGTTCTCGCACGCCATCACCGCGAGGCGCGGCGCCGACTCGGCGCGGGCGGCGAGGCCCTTCGCGATGACGGGTGCCACGAAGCGGAGGATGTTCGGCCCGACCGCGGTGGTCACGATGTCGGCCTCCGCGATCTCGCGCACGAGCGCCTCTTCGTCGGTGGCCGAGTTGACGGCACGGAAGCGGTCGACCACGTGGGTCGTCGCCTCCTCCCCCACCTCGTGGACCTCGTAGCTGTCGGCCGCCGCGAGCTGGTCGATGAGCCCCGCGTTCACGTCGGCGAAGACGAGCTCGTAGCCTGCGCCGTGCAGGATCAGACCGACGAAGCCGCGCCCGATGTTGCCCGCACCGAAGTGGACGGCGGTGGGCATCAGGAGTTGACCTCGCCCAGCAGGCTGTAGAGCGCCTGCGAGTCGGGGGCGTCGAGGAGCTTCTGCACCTCGTCCTCCTCCGAGAAGATGATTGCGATCTTCGAGAGGATCTCGAGGTGCTCGTTGTTGACGCCGGCGATGCCGACGACGAAGCGCACCTCGTTGCCGTCCCAGTCGATCGGCTGCGCGTAGCGGACGAAGGACAGCGCAGACGAGCGGATCTCGTCTTTCGCGTCGTTCGTGCCGTGCGGGATGGCGAGCAGGTTGCCCATGTAGGTCGAGACGGTCGCCTCACGGGCGAGCATCGCCTCGTGGTAGGCGGGAGTGACCGCTCCGACGCCGACGAGCATGTCGGCCGCCTCCTTGATGGCCGCCTCCTTGCTGGTCGCGGTGCCGGAGGCGTTGATCTGTCCGATGGTGAGCACGTCGCTCATGTCTTCTGTCCTTCCGAGGGGTGGAAAACGGCGAGGGAACCCGCAGGCCCGAGCTGGAAGCCCAGTCGCACCCTACGGGTTCCCTCGCAAGGACTGCTGTCCTACTTGCCGTGCTGCTCCGCGACCAGCGAGACGACCTCGTCGTACTTCGGCGAGTTCATGAAGTTGTCGACGGAGACGTGGATCGCGCCCGGAGTGCGCTGGCGGGCGCGCTCGGTGAGCTCGGCCTGGGTGATGACCAGGTCGACGTCGTCCTCGAGGGCCGCGATCGCCTTGTTGGTGACCGAGACGTCCTCGAAGCCCGCCTTCTTCATCTTGTTGCGGAGCACCGAGGCACCCATCGCGGAGGAGCCCATGCCGGCGTCGCAGGCGAACACGATGTTGCGCACCTGAGTCGCGGTGGTCGTCGCCGAAGCGCCGTCCTGCGCCGGGGCGCCGCTCTGGCCGAGCAGGCCCGCGACGGCGCTGTCCTTGCCCTTGTTGGACGAGTTCGCGGCCACGGCGGCGGCGAGCTTGTCGTCGCCGGCCTCCATCGCCTCGAGGTCGCGCTTGCGGCTGCCCCGGATGATGAACGAGGCGACCGCGAACGACACAGCCATCGAGAGCAGCACCGAGAGGATGACTCCGAGGTAGCTGTCGCGCGACGTCTGCAGGAGCACCGCGATGATCGAGCCGGGCGAGGCGGGAGCGACGAGACCCGAGTCGAACGCGACGTTGGTCGCGACTCCGGTCATGCCGCCGAGGATGACGGCCGCGACCAGCGCGGGCTTCATCAGCACGTAGGGGAAGTAGATCTCGTGGATGCCGCCGACGAAGTGGATCAGCGCGGCGCCGGGAGCGGAACCGCGGGCGATGCCGACTCCGAAGATCGCGAAGGCCAGCAGGACGCCCATGCCGGGGCCGGGGTTCGCCTCGAGGAGGAAGAGGTACGACTTGCCCTGCTCCTGCGCCATGACGGTGCCGAGCGGGGTGAGGACACCCTGGTTGATGGCGTTGTTGAGGAACAGGATCTTGGCCGGCTCGATGAAGATCGAGGTCAGCGGCAGGAGACCCGCGTTGACGAGGAAGTCGACGCCGTTGCCGAGGACCGCGGTCAGGAACGAGATGATCGGCGCGATGCCGAAGAACGCTCCGAGCGAGAGCAGCATGCCGAGGATTCCGGCCGAGAAGTTGTTGACCAGCATCTCGAAGCCGGGCTTGATCTTGCCGTCCCAGATCGAGTCGACCTTCTTCATGAGCCAGGCGGCCAGCGGGCCGACGATCATGGCGCCGAGGAACATCGGGATCGTGGCGCCGACGATGACGCCCATGGTGGCGATCGAGGCGACCACTCCACCGCGCGCGCCGTAGACCATGCGGCCACCGGTGTTCGCGATGAGCAGGGGCAGCAGGTAGGTGATCATCGGGCCGACGAGGCCGATGTACTGCTGGAAGGTGGCGCCGTCCTCACCCTCGGCGAGGGTGGTGCGGGCACCCTCCCAGCCGATCTGGGCCGCGTCGCCGAAGCCGCCGAGGATGCCGTTGGGCAGCCAGCCGGCCGCGATGAAGAGCGAGGTGATGAGGCCCCACGCGATGAAGGCCGCGATGTTCGGCATGACCATCCCCGAGAGGAAGGTGCCGAAGCGCTGGACGTGGACGCGCGCTCCACCGCGCGTCGCCGTCGCTGACGTCGTTGTCATGTGGTGTGTTCTCCGATTTCTAGGGGTGGGAGCTCCGGCTGCTCCTGAGGCTGCCGGGTCCTGCGGGACGTGACGGGTGGGGGTGGTGCTGTACGGGGTGGTGCTGTGCTGTACGGGGTGGTGCTGTCTTCGGGGGACGGTCCTGGGGGACCGGGGATCAGGAGGAGGCGATCGCCTCGGTGACGGCCGATCGCGCGTCGGCGGCGCTGTCGGCCGCGAGGGCGAGCTCGGCGAACCGCCTGGCCTCGTCGAGGGTGTGCTCGGCCAGCTCGGCGCGGACGTCGGCGAGGGCCGACGGCGACATCGAGAGGCTCGTCGCGCCGAGGCCCACGAGGACGACGGCGAGCAGCGGGTCCGCGGCGGCCTCACCGCAGATGCCGACGGGCTTGCCCAGCGCGGCACCGGCGCGGCCGACCTCGCCGACGAGGCGGAGGACGGCGGGGTGCCACGGGTCCTGGTAGGCCGACACGGTGCCGAGCATCCGGTCGGCGGCGAGGGTGTACTGGGTCAGGTCGTTCGTGCCGATCGACGCGAAGTCGGCGACGCCGAGGATCCGGTCGGCGAGCAGGGCCGAGGAGGGGACCTCGACCATGACGCCGGCCGTGCGGATGCCGAGCTCCTTCGCCATCGCGGTGAAGTAGCGGGTCTCGTCGACCGTCGCGACCATCGGCGCCATCACCCAGAGGTCGGCGTCGGTCGCAGCGTCGGCCTGCGCGAGCGCGGTCAGCTGGTCGCGGAGGATCTGCTCGCTGGCCCGGAGCGCGCGGAGTCCGCGCAGACCGAGAGCCGGGTTCTCCTCGTGGTTGTCGTTGAGGAACGCGAGCGGCTTGTCGGCGCCGGCGTCGAGCGCGCGGACGACGACCTTCCGGCCGGGGAACGCGGCCAGCAGGCGCGTGTACTGCTCCGCCTGCTCGGCGACCGTGGGCGCCTCCTTCGCATCGAGGAACAGGAACTCGGTGCGGAAGAGTCCGACGCCCTCAGCTCCCAGCTCGACGGCCTGCTCGGCGCCGTCGGCCGAGCCGAGGTTCGCGAGCAGCGGCACGGCGTGCCCGTCGGCGAGGGCTCCCGGGACGACCGGCGCGGCGAGCATCTCGGCCCGCTGGGCGATCGCGGTCTTGGCCTCGCCGATCTCGGAGTCGGAGGGGTTCACCGTCACGACGCCGGAGGAGGCGTCGAGGATCACGAGCTGGCCGTCGCGCAGGTCGAGCGCGCCGGCGGTGCCGACGATCGCGGTGATCGACTTCTCGCGGGCGAGGATCGCGGTGTGGGACGTCGGTCCGCCGTCGCTCGTGACGAGTCCGAGGACCTTGTCGAGGTCGAGCAGGGCGGTGTCGGCCGGGGCGAGGTCGCGGGCGACGAGCACGAACGGCTCGTCCGACTCCGGGACCCCGGGGGCGGCGACGCCACGGAGGTGCGCGACGACCCGCTGCGAGACGTCGTCGAGATCGGTCGCGCGCTCGGCCATGTAGCCGCCCATCGCCACCAGCAGGTCGCGGAACCCCGCGAACGCCTCGTGCACCGCGCGCTCGGCGGTCTTGCCGCCCGAGATCCGCGCCTTGACGTCATCCGCGAGCGAGGGGTCCTCGGCCATCAGGGCCTGGGCGTCGAGCACGTCCTTGGCCGATCCGCCGGCGCGCTCACCGCGGTGGCGGATGGTCGCGGCCGTGGCCGAGAGCGAGACGACGGCCCGCTCCTCCTCCTGCGCGACGGTCCGCGTGCTGGCGGTGTCCTCGGGTTCGGGCAGCGGATCCGGCATGCGCAGGATCGGCCCGAGGGCGAGGCCGCGACCCACTCCGGTGCCCTGGAGCTTCGCGGAGGCGTAGGCGGTCTGAGGAGTGGACAGCGTCATGAGTGCTCGTTCCTGTCGTTCGGTCTCGTCGGTGAGACGGGGAGCGGGGGTGTCGAGTGAAGGTGGTCGCAGGCGACCTGGGAGTGGCGCTGAGAGACTCAGCGCCCGGACTCAAGCGTCGTGGTCAGTCGTGAGGAATTCGGCCAGCTCGTCGAGCACGGCCTGCTCGTTGTCGCCCTCGACGGAGAGGGTGAGCTCGTCACCGTGCTCGATGCCGAGCGAGATGATGCCGAGGATCGACGCGGCGTTGACCGCGGTCGACTCGCCCTTCTTGACGAGGACCTTCTGGCCCGACTTCGCCGCGGCCTGGCTGAACAGCGAGGCGGGGCGGGCGTGGAGGCCCTTCGAGGATGCGACCTGAACCGTGCGCTCGACCATGAACGTGTCTCCTTGAATCTGCAGTCGCCGCGACTGCGTCAGTGGTGCCCGGAGTCGGGCTCGGCACTCGGGAGTGCCGTCTGGACGGAGGTGTCCCCACCCGGGTCCGCCACCACCGCGCGAGCGGCGAGGAGGATCGGGAGGGTGTCGAGCACGGCATCGGCACCGTGCCCTCCGAAGACGTCGTGCGGGAGGAGGGCCGCCGCGACTCCGACACGCGCCGCCTGCCGGCGGAGCCCGTCGAACTGCGACTCGAGATGCGGCCCCACGAGGAGGACATCCGCCCCGGGGAGGGAGTCCTCGAGCCCCTGGAGGCTCTCCGACCGGAACGAGGCGGTGATGCCCCGCTCCTTCGCGCCCGCTCGCAGCCGGTGAGCCAGGAACGTGCTCGACGCGCCTGCACCGCAGACGATCAGGATCTTCTGCACCACGTCCGCCTCCTCGCGCCCGGGCCTGCCTCACTGCACAACGTCTTCATTGAAGCATCACGAAGGAGGCGATCACCCGCCCCGCAGAGAATCTTCCGCGGGGCAGGAAGCGCGGATTCCCGGCCGTCGGCGCGGGGGTCCCGGGCGCGGCGCCGAGATGATTGACTGCGGGGACGACGACTCGCGGACCCCGCGACGAGCGGATCCGCCGCCCCGCGGTGGCGCTCCTCGCGACGAACCGGTCCGCACGCCTGGAGCCCTGGATGCCTGACAACCGCGAACGCCTGCTGGAGTACCTCTCCCGGGCGGACGGCTGGGTGACGGCGCACGAGCTGGCCGATCGGCTCGGGGTCACCACCCGCAGCGTCCGCAGCTACGTCACGGCCGTGAAGGCGCAGGCCGCTCCCCTCGAGCCGGTCGAGTCCTCGGCCAACGGCTACCGGCTCGCGCGTGACGCCTATGCGGCCTTCGTCGAGGCCCAGCGCCTGCGCGACGTCGAACCCGACACTCCCCGCGACCGGCTCTACAGCCTCGTCCGGCGTCTCGTCGACTCCGACGACGGGCTCGACGTGGTGTCCCTCGCCGAGGCACTCGCGGTCAGCGAGTCGACGGTCGAGGCGGATCTGCGCCGGGTGAAGACCCTGGCCGACGAGGCCGGGCTCGCCCTCGCCCGTCGCGCCTCCTCTGTGCGGCTCGAGGGCAGCGAGGAGGCGCGGCGGCGCCTGATCTCGCGGATGTTCCGCGATGAGAGCGCTCAGGGCGTCTTCACCCTCGACGACGTGCAGCGCGAGTTCGCCTCCCCCGGACTCGGCGCCTTCAAGACCGAGCTGCTCGCGGAGCTCGAGTCGCGCGGCTACTACATCAACGACTACGGCGTGAACAGCGTCCTCCTGCACATCGCCATCGCCGTCGACCGCGTCTCGCGGGGCATCGGCGACCCGGCGGGGGCCCGCCCCTCCCCCGCGCTGCACGGCGAGCTCGCCGCGGTGCTCGCCGAGCTGGTCGAGCGCCACTTCACCACCCGGCTCACCGACGCCGAGCTCGCGCAGCTCGCGATCCTGATGACCACCCGCGTCGCGACGCCCGGCCAGAACGAGCCCGTGTCCGTCGTCGTCGAGAACTACGTCGACCCGGACGACCTCGCGGTGGTGCGCGAGCTCGTGGCGGAGGTGAACCGGGAGTACCTGGTCGACCTCGACGACGAGGGCTTCATCGTCCGCCTCGCCCTGCACGTGCGCAATCTGATCGCGCGCGCCTCCGAGGGCGGCTACTCCCGCAACCCGCTGACGCGCTCGATCAAGACCAGCTTCCCGATGACGTACGAGATCGCGGTGTTCCTCGCGAGCGGACTGCAGCGCCGCCGCGGGATCGTCGTCAACGAGGACGAGATCGCGTACATCGCCCTGCACGTCGGCTCGTTCCTCGAGCGGGTCTCGCGACGCGAGGAGCGGCTCTCGTGCGTGATCGTGTGCCCGAACTACTACGACCTCGCGCACATGCTGCGGCTGCGGGTCGAGCGCTCGCTCGGCACCGAGGTCGAGGTGCGCTCCCTGATCACCAGGAGCGACGTCGACTGGGACCGCCTCACCGCCGACATCGTCATCACGACGATCGACGAGCGGCCGTACTCCGACGAGGTCGTCGTCGTGCAGCCCTTCCTCACCGACCACGACGTGGAGGCGGTGCGCCGCGCCATCGCGCGCGTCCGCCGTCATCGCCGGCGTGCGCAGATCAAGGACGAGCTGCTGCAGTTCTTCGACGGGGCGCTGTTCTTCCGCAACCTGCACGCGCGCGACGAGTCCGCGATGATCCGCCTCCTCGGTGAGCGGATGATCGCCGAGGGCATCATCGACGAGGACTACGTCGACGGCGCCATCGAGCGCGAGCGGATGAGCTCCACGGCGTTCACCGACAACCTCGCCGTCCCGCACGCGATGGCGATGAGCGCCCGGCGCACCTCCATCGCGATCGTCGTCAACGACGCGCCGATGGAGTGGGGCGAGCAGCGGGTGAACGTGATCGCCATGATCGCGTTCGCCTCCGCCGGCCGCAGCACGTTCCAGTCGGTCTTCGACCAGTTCGTCGAGGTCTTCGCCGAGCGCGCCGAGGTGCAGCGCCTGATCCGCCGCTCCACCGACTTCGGCTCCTTCATCGAAGAGCTGGTCAGGGTGTTCGACAGCTAGCTGTCGAACGCGCGAACCAGCTCTTCCCAGGCGGCAGGTGAGGCGGTCCAGTAGACCGACCTCACCACGGAAGCTCGTGGTGCGCAACGGCGACCCTCACAGGGTCGCTCCATCGATATCTCTGGCGGGGATCGGGAGGGCACTGTCGTCCTCTCGCGCCATCCCGCGCCCTACGGGCGCCCGCCAGACCCGAGCCGGGCGCGAGAGGACGACAGCACCCTCCCTCCGCGTCGGTTCAGAGGAGCCCCACCCTTCCTGAACCCGAGGAGCGGGTGGGGTGCCTCGTCGCGGCTCCTGGCTCGGGTCTGGCGGGAGCGCCGCAGGCGCTCGGGAGGGAGCCGCGACGAGGCACCCCGCCCGATCCGGTCGCCGTCCGGCACCGCTGCAGCGCGAGGTGGCCGGACGCCAGGACCGCGCCTCCTAGGCGAAGGGTGTGGGAGTGATCCCGTACTGAGCGAGCCCCGCCGCTCCCCCGTCGGCGAGGGTGGTGACCCAGATGCCGTCGCGGTGCACCGCGACCGAGTGCTCCCAGTGCGCCGCCATGCTGCCGTCGACGGTCGCCACCGTCCAGTCGTCGTCGTGCACGAGGGTCTCGGCGCTGCCCGCCGTGACCATCGGCTCGATCGCGACGACCAGCCCGGGCTTCACCTCGGGTCCGCGCTGGCGCACCCGGTAGTTGAAGACCGGCGGCGCCTCGTGCATCGAGCGGCCGATGCCGTGGCCGATGTAGTCCGTGAGGATGCCGAAGGCCTGGCCGCGCTTCTCGGCCTCGTCCTCCACGTACTCCTCGATCGCCGCGCCGACCTCGTTGAGGTGGCGGGCGGAGGCGAGAGCCGCGATGCCGCGCCAGAGCGCCCCCTCGGTCACCCGCGAGAGCTCGGTGCCCGCGGCGATCTCGTCGGGCCGCTCGGGATCGGGCAGCACGATCGTCATCGCCGAGTCGCCGTTCCAGCCGTCGATCTCGGCGCCGCTGTCGATCGAGACGATATCGCCGGGCCGCAGCACCCGCGCGCCGGGGATCCCGTGCACGACCTCGTCGTCGACCGACGCGCAGATCGTGTGGCGGTATCCGGGGACCAGCTTGAAGTTCGAGTGCCCGCCGAGCTCGACGATGGCCGCTTCCGCGACGGCATCGAGCTCGAGGGTCGTCACACCCGGGCGGATGACGGCCCGCACCGCGTCCAGCGACGCGGCCGTCGCCAGCCCCGGCGCGAGCATCGACCGCAGCTGGTCGGGGGTCTTGTAGAGCGAGGAGCGCAGCGCCACGGCTCAGGCGGCCGACGGGTCGTCGACCAGTCCGCCGACCCGGTGGCCCTCGAGGGCCGTCACGATCCGGTCGGTGACCTCGTCGACAGGTCCGAGACCGTCGACGACCACGACCAGCCCGCGGGCGGCGTACACGTCGATGAGCGGCGCGGTCTGCTCCTCGTAGAGGGCCAGGCGACGACGGATGACGTCCTCCGTGTCGTCGCTGCGACCCTGCTCGGTCGAGCGCTTGAGCAGCCGTCCGACGACCTCGTCGGGGTCGGCCGTCAGCTGCACGACGGCGTCGAGCCGGTTGCCGTCGGCGGCCAGGATGCGGTCGAGCTCGTCGACCTGCTCGGTCGTCCGCGGGTACCCGTCGAGCAGGAACCCGGTCGACGCGTCCGCCTCCTGGAGCCGGTCGTGCACGATCGCGTTCGTCAGCTCGTCGGGCACGTACTTGCCCGCATCGAGGTAGGCCTTCGCCTGCAGGCCGAGCTCGGTCTCGTTCGCGACGTTCATCCGGAAGATGTCGCCGGTCGAGATGGCCGGGACGTCGAGGACCTCGCAGAGTCGAGCGGCCTGAGTGCCCTTGCCGGCGCCGGGAGGGCCGATCAGCAGGAGACGGAAGCCGACCGGGGTCGAGATCATCGGAGGAGCCCTTCGTAGTGGCGCTGCTGCAGCTGCGAGTCGATCTGCTTCACCGTCTCGAGTCCGACTCCGACGATGATCAGGATCGACGTGCCGCCGAAGGGGAAGTTCTGGTTCGCACCGACGAGCGCCAGGGCGATGAGCGGCACCAGGGCGATCAGGCCGAGGTAGACCGAGCCGGGCAGCGTCACCCGGGTCAGCACGTAGTTCAGGTACTCCGCGGTCGGCCGACCGGCGCGGATGCCGGGGATGAAGCCGCCGTAGCGCTTCATGTTGTCGGCGACCTCGTCGGGGTTGAACGTGATCGCGACGTAGAAGTAGGTGAACCCGACGATCAGGAGGAAGTAGAGCGCCATGTAGAGCGGGTGGTCGCCCTGCGTCAGGTAGTTGGTGATCCAGGTCACCCAGCCGGGTGCCTCCTGGCCGGCCGCCGGCTGGTTGAACTGGGCGATCAGCGCGGGGAGGTAGAGCAGCGAGGACGCGAAGATGACGGGCACGACGCCGGCCATGTTCACCTTGATCGGGATGTAGGTGTTGTTGCCGCCGTACGTGCGGCGTCCGACCATCCGCTTGGCGTACTGGACCGGGATGCGCCGCTGCGACTGCTCGACGAAGACGACCGCCACCACCAGCACGAGGCCGATGCCGAGGACCAGCAGGAAGGTCTCGAAGCCGCGCGACTGCGCGATCGACCAGAGCGAGGTGGGGAACTGGGCCGCGATCGAGGTGAAGATCAGCAGCGACATGCCGTTGCCGATGCCGCGCTCGGTGATGAGCTCGCCCATCCACATGATGATGCCGGTGCCCGCCGTCATGGTGATGACCATGAGGAGGATCGAGTACCACTCGTCGGTGATGATGAGCGCCGAGCACTCGGGGACGCCCGAGTTGCCGAAGAGGGCACCGGAGCGGGCGACCGTGATGAGGGTGGTCGACTGCAGGACGCCGAGCGCGATCGTGAGATAGCGGGTGTACTGCGTCAGCTTCGCCTGACCGGACTGCCCCTCCTTGTAGAGGGTCTCGAAGTGCGGGATGACCACGCGCAGCAGCTGCACGATGATCGACGCCGTGATGTACGGCATGATCCCGAGCGCGAAGATCGACAGCTGGAGCAGGGCTCCACCGCTGAAGAGGTTCACGAGCTCGTAGAGACCCGAGGTGCCCTGGTTGCCGGCGAGACAGGCCTGCACGGCGCTGAAGTCGACGAACGGAGCAGGGATGAAGGATCCCAGCCGGAAGATCGCCACGATCGCGAGAGTGAAGCCGATCTTGCGGCGGAGGTCGGGGGTGCGGAAGATCCGCGCAACGGCGCCAAACACTACCTAAGGTCTCCTGCTCAGTTCTTGGTGCGGGATACAGGTCGAGCTTGCCACCCGCTCTCCACGGGTCTGTGACCCGTGGGGAGTCGGCGTGACAAGCTCGACCGACAAGCTGCTGGTGCTACTTGATGGATCCGCCCGCAGCGACGATCTTCTGCTCCGCGGAGCTGGAGACCTTGTCGACCGCGACGTTCAGCTTAACCGCAATGTCGCCGTCGCCGAGGACCTTCACCTTTTCGTTCTTGCGAACGGCACCCTTGGCGACGAGGTCGCCGATGGTGACGTCACCGCCCTGGGGGTACAGCTCGGCGAGAGCGGAGAGGTTCACGACCTGGTACTCGACGCGGAACGGGTTCTTGAACCCGCGCAGCTTCGGGGTGCGCATGTGCAGCGGCATCTGCCCACCCTCGAAGCCGACGCGCACCTGGTAGCGGGCCTTGGTGCCCTTGGTGCCGCGACCGGCGGTCTTGCCCTTGGAGCCCTCACCGCGGCCGACGCGGGTCTTCGCCTTCTTCGCGCCGATGGCGGGACGGAGGTGGTGGACCTTGAGCACCTGCTCGCGGGTGGCGGGCGCCTCGGCGGCGCCCTTCTTGGTGGCGGCCTGCGTCGGAGTCGTGGACTCCGCGACGGCCTGGTTCTTCTCAGCCATTAGTCAATCTCCTCGACCTTCACCAGGTGGGCGACGGTCTTCACGTATCCGCGGTTCTGAGAGTTGTCCTCGCGGACGACGCTCTGACCGATCTTCCTGAGGCCGAGCGAGCGCAGCGTGTCGCGCTGGTACTGCTTCTCGCTGACCTTCGACTTGATCTGGGTCACCTTCAGCTGGGCCATCAGGAACCTGCCTTCGCGCTGGACGCGGCGGCGAGTGCATCGGCCTCGGCACGGACCAGGCGCGGCGGGGCGACCTGGTCGAAGTCGAGACCACGACGAGCGGCGACGGCGCGCGGCTCCTCGAGCTGCTGCAGAGCAGTCACGGTCGCGTGGACGATGTTGATGGTGTTCGACGAGCCGAGCGACTTGCTCAGGACGTCGTGGATGCCGGCGCACTCGAGCACGGCGCGGACGGGACCGCCGGCGATGACACCGGTACCCGAGGACGCGGGACGCAGGAGCACGACACCGGCAGCGGCCTCACCCTGCACGGGGTGCGGGATGGTCGAGCCGACGCGCGGGACGCGGAAGAAGTTCTTCTTCGCCTCCTCGACGCCCTTGGAGATGGCGGTCGGGACCTCGCGGGCCTTGCCGTAGCCGACGCCCACCAGTCCGTTGCCGTCGCCGACGACGACGAGAGCGGTGAAGCTGAAGCGACGACCGCCCTTGACGACCTTCGACACGCGGTTGATGGTCACGACGCGCTCGAGGAACTGGCTCTTGTCGGAGTCACGCCCTCCACGGTCACGGCCGCCCTGGTTGCGGTCACGGCCGCCGCGGCGAGGCTCGCGAGCCTCCTGCTGCGGCTGCGTGGACGCAGCGGTCTCGACGGGGGCCTCCGACACAGCGGCGACCTCGGGTTCCTTGTTCTCTGCCGCGCTCACAGGTTGAGCCCTGCCTCTCGTGCTCCATCGGCGATCGCGGCGACGCGACCGGCGTACTTGTTGCCTCCGCGGTCGAAGACGACCGCCTCGACACCGGCGTTCTTGGCGCGCTCGGCGACGAGCTCGCCGACCTTGCGGGCCTTGGCGGTCTTGTCACCGTCGAACACGCGGAGGTCGGCCTCGAGGGTCGACGCGGACGCGAGGGTACGACCCTGGGCGTCGTCGACGACCTGCACGAAGACGTGGCGGGCCGAGCGGTTGACGACGAGGCGGGGACGCTCCGCCGATCCGACGACCTTCTTGCGCAGACGGTCGTGACGACGACCGCGCGCGGCGGACTTGCTCTTTCCTCTGGTTCCGAGTCCCATGATCACTTACCGCTCTTTCCGGCCTTGCGGCGAACGACCTCGCCGGCGTAGCGCACGCCCTTGCCCTTGTAGGGCTCGGGCTTGCGGATCTTACGAATGTTGGCGGCCACTTCACCGACGGCCTGCTTCGAGATGCCGTGCACGGTGAGCTTGTTGTTGCCCTCGACCGTGAACGAGATGCCCGCGGGCGGGGTGACGACGACCGGGTGCGAGAAGCCGAGCGCGAACTCGATGTCCGAGCCCTTGGCCAGCACGCGGTAGCCGGTGCCGACGACCTCGAGGCCCTTGGAGTAGCCCTGCGTGACGCCGATGATGTCGTTCGCGATGAGCGTGCGGGTGAGGCCGTGGAGCGAGCGCGACTCGCGCTCGTCGTCGGGACGCGAGACGAGCACCTGGGTGCCCTCGACGGAGACCTGGATGGGGCTGGCGACCGGGACGGTCAGCTCACCCTTGGGGCCCTTGACGGTCACGACGGATCCGGCGACGGAGACGTCGACGCCCGCCGGGATCTCGATGGGGAGTCTTCCAATACGCGACATGAGGGATTACCACACGTAGGCGAGGACTTCCCCACCCACGCCCTTCTTCTCGGCCTGGCGGTCGGTCAGCAGACCGCTCGACGTGGACAGGATCGCGACGCCGAGGCCGCCGAGCACGGTGGGGATCTCGGTGGACTTCGCGTAGACGCGGAGACCCGGCTTCGAGACCCGCTTGATGCCGGCGATCGAGCGCTCGCGGTTCGGGCCGTACTTGAGGGAGATGGAGAGCGTCGTGCCGACGCGCGCCTCCTCGACCTTCCAGTCGGCGATGTAG
Source organism: Rathayibacter sp. VKM Ac-2803 (assembly GCF_009807175.1). NCBI lineage: Bacteria > Bacillati > Actinomycetota > Actinomycetes > Micrococcales > Microbacteriaceae > Rathayibacter > Rathayibacter sp. VKM Ac-2803. The sequence continues at coordinate 3,547,486 of NZ_WUCD01000001.1, forward strand.
CCCTCGCGCTTGAGGATCTCGGCGATGTGCGCCTTGAGCTTCGAGCCGGGGAGGGCGATGGAGTCGTGGTGCGCGGAGTTCGCGTTACGGATTCTGGTCAGCAGATCTGCGACCGGATCAGTCATGGTCATGGCTGATGGTGCCTTTCTCGCCTGGTTTCGGCACCCTTTACAAGAGTGACGACCTGTGGTGTGGGACGGCGCCGACGACGTCGACGCCCATGCGGCCGCGCGTGCGCAGGCCAACGAACCATGGTACATGGCTGAAGGCCGACGGTCGAGGCCGATATTCCGGAGAGAGCAGCCCTCCTCCGTCGCGGACGACACGAGAGGGGTACGACAGAGCCGGGGAGCGGTTCGCACCACCCCCCGGCCCGGGTTCCTTGCTACGCGTTGTCCGCCGACTTGAACGGGAAGCCGAGCTGCTTGAGCAGCGCGCGACCCTCGTCGTCGGTCTTCGCGGTGGTCACGACGGTCACATCGAAGCCGCGGACGCGGTCGATGCGGTCCTGGTCGATCTCGTGGAAGATCGACTGCTCCGTGATGCCGAAGGTGTAGTTGCCGTTGCCGTCGAACTGGCGGTCCGACAGTCCGCGGAAGTCGCGGATGCGGGGCAGCGCCACCGAGAGCAGGCGGTCCAGGAACTCCCACGCGCGGTCACCGCGGAGGGTGACGTGCGCGCCGATGGCCTGGCCCTCGCGCAGCTTGAACTGAGCGATGGACTTGCGGGCCTTGGTGACCTGCGGCTTCTGGCCGGTGATCGCGGTGAGGTCCTTGATGGCGCCGTCGATGATCTTGCCGTCGCGGGCAGCCTCACCGACGCCGGTGTTCACGACGACCTTGACCAGGCCGGGGACCTGGTGGACGTTCGTGAAGCCGAACTGCTCCTTGAGCGTGCTGATGATCTCGGCCTGGTACTTGGCCTTCAGCCGCGGCTGAACCTTCGCAGCCACTGCGGTGGTGTCAGTCATTACAGTTCCTCACCCGACCCCTTCGCGTAGCGCACGCGAACGGTCTTGGTCACGCCGTCCTTCGTGACGGCCACGTTGCGGTGGCCGACACGGGTCGGCTTCTTGGTCTTCGGGTCGACGACCGCGACGTTGGAGATGTGGATCGGAGCCTCGACGGTCTCGATGCCGCCCTCCTTCGATCCGCGCTGCGACTGGCCGACGCGGGTGTGCTTCTTGACGAAGTTCACTCCCTCGACGACGACGCGGTTGCGCTCGACCAGGACCTCGAGGACCTTGCCCTGCTTGCCACGGTCTCCGCCGCGGGCCTGGGTAGCGCCCGAGATGACCTGGACGAGGTCACCCTTCTTGATCTTGGCCATGACTAGATAACCTCCGGTGCCAGCGAGACGATCTTCATGAACTTCTTGTCACGGAGCTCGCGACCGACCGGTCCGAAGATGCGGGTGCCGCGGGGGTCCCCGTCGTTCTTCAGGATCACGGCGGCGTTCTCGTCGAACTTGATGTACGAGCCGTCGGGACGACGGGTCTGCTTGATGGTCCGGACGATGACCGCCTTGACGACGTCGCCCTTCTTGACGTTGCCACCGGGGATCGCGTCCTTGACGGTGGCGACGATAATGTCACCGAGGCCCGCGTAGCGGCGGCCGGAGCCTCCGAGGACGCGGATGGTGAGGAGTTCCTTGGCGCCGGTGTTGTCGGCGACCTTCACTCGGGATTCTTGCTGAAGCATGTGTCTCTCCTGCTAACTCAAGTAGGCCGCGGCCTACTTGGCCTTCTCGAGGATCTCGACCAGGCGCCAGCGCTTCGTGGCGCTGAGGGGACGGGTCTCGCTGATGACGACGAGGTCGCCGATGCCCGCGGTGTTCGACTCGTCGTGAGCCTTGACCTTGGACGTGCGGCGGATGACCTTGCCGTACAGGGGGTGCTTCACGCGGTCCTCGACCTCGACGACGATGGTCTTGTCCATCTTGTCGCTGGTCACGTAGCCGCGGCGGGTCTTGCGGTAGCCGCGAGCGCCCTCCTGCTTGACGTCGTGGGCGGCCGACTCGTGGCCGGCGGTGTCATTGACGGTTGCCATTACTTGGCCTCCTCGTTCGACTCGGGCGCCTCGACCTCGGCCTTGGCGGCCTTCTTGGTCTTGGGCTTCTTCTCCGCCTTGGCCGGGGCCTCGACGGGTGCGGGGGTGGCACGGATGCCCAGCTCGCGCTCACGGATGACCGTGTAGATGCGGGCGATGTCGCGCTTGACGGCACGCAGGCGGCCGTTGGTGTCCAGCTGGCCGGTGGCCGACTGGAAGCGGAGGTTGAACAGCTCCTCCTTGGCCTTCTTCAGCTCCGTGACGAGACGCTCGTCCTCGAAGGTGTCGAGCTCGGTGGGGACGAGCTCCTTGGATCCGATCGCCATTACGCGTCTCCCTCCTCGCGCTTGATGATGCGTGCCTTCAGGGGCAGCTTGTGAATGGCACGAGTCATGGCTTCGCGAGCGAGCTTCTCCTCGACGCCGGCGACCTCGAAGAGGACGCGGCCCGGCTTGACGTTCGCGACCCACCACTCGGGCGAGCCCTTACCGGAACCCATGCGGGTCTCGGCGGGCTTCTTGGTCAGCGGGCGGTCGGGGTAGATGTTGATCCACACCTTCCCACCGCGCTTGATGTGACGCGTCATGGCGATACGAGCGGACTCGATCTGACGGTTGGTCACGTAGGCGGGGGTGAGAGCCTGGATGCCGTACTCACCGAACGACACCTTGGTGCCACCGGTGGCCTGGCCGGAGCGGCCCGGGTGGTGCTGCTTGCGGTGCTTGACTCGACGGGGAATCAACATGGTTATGCCTCAACTCCTGCGGCGACGGGCGCCTCGCTCTGCTGGCGAGGGGCGCGACGCGGTCGGTCGCTGCGCTCGGGGCGCGACGACTTGCTGTTCGCCTGCTCGCGAGCGAGCTCCTTGTTGGTGATGTCGCCCTTGTAGATCCAGACCTTCACGCCGATGCGGCCGAAGGTGGTCTTGGCCTCGTAGAACCCGTAGTCGATGTTCGCGCGGAGGGTGTGCAGCGGCACGCGTCCCTCGCGGTAGAACTCCGAGCGGCTCATCTCGGCGCCGCCGAGGCGGCCGGAGACCTGGATGCGGACGCCCTTGGCGCCGGCGCGCTGAGCACCCTGCAGACCCTTGCGCATCGCGCGGCGGAAGGCCACGCGGGCGGAGAGCTGCTCGGCGATGCCCTGGGCGACCAGCTGAGCCTCGGCCTCGGGGTTCTTGACCTCGAGGATGTTCAGCTGGATCTGCTTGGCCGTGAGCTTCTCGAGGTCGGCGCGGATGCGCTCGGCCTCGGCGCCGCGACGACCGATCACGATGCCCGGACGGGCGGTGTGGATGTCGACGCGGACGCGGTCACGGGTGCGCTCGATCTCGATGCGGGCGACGCCCGCACGGTCGAGCTGCGTGGCGAGGAGACGGCGGATCTTGACGTCCTCTGCGAGGAAGTCGCTGTACCGCTGGCCCTTCTTGGTGCTGTCGGAGAACCAGCGCGACACGTGGTCGGTGGTGATTCCCAGACGGAAACCGTAGGGGTTTACTTTCTGTCCCATTACTTGGTCCCCTCCTCAGGAGTGGCCAGCACGACGGTGATGTGGCTGGTGCGCTTGTTGATGCGGAAGGCACGACCCTGGGCACGGGGCTGGAATCGCTTGAGGGTGGTTCCCTCATCGACGAAGGCGCGGGACACGAACAGGTCCTGGTCGTCGAGGTACTCGTTCGAGGCATCGGCCTTGACGCGAGCGTTGGCCATCGCCGAGGCGACGAGCTTGTAGACGGGCTCGGAAGCTCCCTGCTCAGCGAACTTCAGGATGGCCAGGGCCTCCTGAGCCTGCTTGCCGCGGATCAGGTTCACGACGCGGCGAGCCTTCTGGGGGGTGACGCGGATGTGTCGCACGCGTGCGATCGACTCCACCATTTCTCTCCTCCTTCTCGTCGCCGCGTCAGCGGCGACGGCCCTTCTTGTCGTCCTTCTCGTGACCGCGGAAGGTCCGAGTGGGGGCGAACTCGCCGAGCTTGTGGCCGACCATGGTCTCGGTCACGAACACGGGGATGTGCTTGCGTCCGTCGTGGACCGCGATGGTGTGACCCAGCATCGCCGGGATGATCATCGAGCGGCGCGACCAGGTCTTGATGACGTTCTTGTTGCCGGCTTCGTTAGCGGTGAACACCTTGCGGAGCAGGTGGTCATCGACGAAGGGGCCCTTCTTGAGACTGCGAGGCATCTTCTACAACTCCTACTTGCGCTTCTTACCGGCGGTGCGGCGGCGAACGATGAGCTTGTCGCTCTCCTTGTTGGGGCGACGGGTGCGTCCCTCGGACTGGCCCCAGGGGCTGACCGGGTGGCGACCACCGGAGGTCTTGCCCTCTCCACCACCGTGGGGGTGGTCGACCGGGTTCATCGCGACACCGCGGACGGTCGGGCGGACGCCCTTCCAGCGCATGCGGCCGGCCTTGCCCCAGTTGATGTTCGACTGCTCGGCGTTGCCGACCTCGCCGATCGTGGCGCGGCAGCGCGCGTCGACGTTGCGGATCTCGCCCGACGGCAGACGGAGCTGCGCGTAGGGGCCGTCCTTGGCGACGAGGCGGACCGAGGTGCCGGCCGAGCGGGCGAGCTTCGCGCCGCCGCCGGGCTTGATCTCGATGGCGTGGATGACCGTACCGGTCGGGATGTTGCGCAGCGGCAGGTTGTTGCCGGGCTTGATGTCGGCGCCGGCGCCGGACTCCACGATGTCGCCCTGCGAGAGCTTGTTCGGAGCCAGGATGTAGCGCTTGGTGCCGTCCACGAAGTGGAGCAGCGCGATGCGCGCCGTGCGGTTGGGGTCGTACTCGATGTGAGCGACCTTGGCGTTGACGCCGTCCTTGTCGTTGCGACGGAAGTCGATCAGGCGGTACTGGCGCTTGTGGCCACCACCGATGTGACGCGTCGTGATGCGGCCGGAGTTGTTGCGGCCACCGGTCTTGGACAGCGGGCGAAGGAGCGACTTCTCGGGCGTCGATCGGGTGATCTCGGCGAAGTCGGCGACGCTGGAGCCGCGGCGACCAGGGGTCGTGGGCTTGTACTTGCGAATAGCCATTGTCTGTTTTCCTCTACGCTTCTTCGGCTCAGCCGACGTTCGTGAAGATGTCGATGGAGCCGGACTTCAGCGTGACGATCGCGCGCTTGGTGTCCTTGCGCTTGCCGGTGCCGAACTTCGTGCGGCGGGTCTTGCCCTGACGGTTCAGCGTGTTGATCGACGCGACCTCGACTCCGAAGATCTTCTCGATGGCGAGCTTGATCTCGGTCTTGTTCGAGCGCGGGTCGACGACGAAGGTGTACTTGCCCTCGTCGATCAGGCCGTAGGACTTCTCCGAGACCACGGGCGAGATGATGACGTCGCGGGGGTCCTTGTTGAACGCGGCGGACTGGCTCATGCGTTCACCTCTTCCTTCTTGGACTTGGCGGCGACGAACGCCTCGAGCGCGGCCTTCGAGAAGACGATGTCGTCCGAGACGAGCACGTCGTAGGCGTTGAGCTGGTCGACCGGCAGGATGTGCACGAACGGCACGTTGCGCAGCGACAGCTCGGCGATGAAGTCGTCGCGCTCGAGGACCACGAGGACGTTGCGCGACACCGAGAGGGCGTCGAGCAGGACGAGGACGTCCTTGGTCTTCGGGGTGTCGCCGAGGGCGAGGGACTCGACCGCGTGGAGGCGGGCGCCGCGAGCGCGGTCCGAGAGAGCGCCGAGCAGAGCCGCGGCGATCATCTTCTTGGGGGTGCGCTGCGCGTAGTTGCGCGGGTTCGGTCCGTGGACGATTCCACCACCGGTCATGTGCGGGGCGCGGATCGAGCCCTGACGAGCGCGACCGGTTCCCTTCTGCTTGAACGGCTTGCGACCGGCTCCGGAGACCTCGCCACGGTTCTTCGTGGAGTGGGTGCCCTGACGCGCGGCGGCGAGCTGCGCGACGACGACCTGGTGGATCAGGGGGACGTTGGTCTCGACGTCGAAGAGCTCGGCGGGGAGCTCGAACGAGCCCGACTTCTGGCCCTTGACGTCGATGATGTCGATAGAGGTAGCCATGGAACTACGCTCCCTTCACGGCGTTGCGAACGAACACGAGGCGACCGCGAGCTCCGGGGACGGCGCCCTTGACGAGCAGCAGACCCTTCTCGGCGTCGACGGAGTGCACCTTGAGGTTGAGCACGGTGACGCGCTCGCCACCCATGCGGCCCGCCATGCGCATGCCCTTGAAGACACGGCTGGGGGTCGAGGAGGCACCGATCGAACCGGGCTTGCGGTGGTTGCGGTGGGAACCGTGCGAGGACGAGACGCCCTTGAAGTTGTGACGCTTCATCACACCGGCGAAGCCCTTGCCCTTGCTGGTGCCGACGACGTCGACCTTGGTGCCGGCCTCGAAGACGGCGTCCACGGTGAGCTCCTGGCCGGCCGAGTAGTCGGCGGCGTCGGAGGTGCGGACCTCGGTGAGGTGGCGGCGGGGGGTGACACCCGCGGCGTCGAAGTGTCCGGCGGAGGGCTTGTTCACCTTGCGCGGGTCGATGGCGCCGGCGGCGATCTGGACGGCGGTGTAGCCGTCCTTCTCCTCCGTGCGGACCTGGGTCACGACGTTGGGGCTGATCTCGATGACCGTGACGGGGACGAGCTTGTTGTTCTCGTCCCAGACCTGGGTCATGCCGAGCTTGGTGCCCAGGAGGCCCTTGCTGGTCTTCAGCGTGGGGGAAACAGTGACAGACATGGTGGCACTCCTCCTTAGAGCTTGATCTCGATGTTGACGTCGGCCGGCAGGTCGAGTCGCATGAGCGAGTCGACGGCCTTGGGCGTCGGGTCGATGATGTCGATGAGGCGCTTGTGGGTGCGCATCTCGAAGTGCTCCCGGCTGTCCTTGTACTTGTGAGGCGAACGGATCACGCAGACCACGTTCTTCTCGGTCGGAAGCGGCACGGGGCCGACGACCGTTGCTCCGGCACGGGTGACCGTGTCGACGATCTTGCGCGCCGACGTGTCGATGACCTCGTGGTCGTACGACTTCAGTCGGATGCGGATCTTCTGTCCCGCCATGTGTGATCTCTCACTCTCTTGTTATTGCGTCGTACGCGACGGGCCTGTCGGCCTCGCCTCGCATTGGACGCGCTCGCGAAGGAACTCCGGCGAACCGGGGAAGTGCACCAGTGTTCTTCTGTCAAAAGCACCGCGCTCGAGGCACTCCAGCGACGTGCAGAACGCACGACGCACGGAGAGCCCGTTGAGTTGTCGGTTGTTTCGTTCTGCTACCCGCCGCCTCGACGTCGCACCCGTAGGGCCGCCCTCTCGGGTCGAGCCGCTGCGGCGCCGTCTCGGCACTGCCTGGCAGTGTTCCGGCCCCTGCAGCACGCTGCCGGGACGGAAATTTTGAACTAGGAGAGTCTCCCACAGATAGTGGCCCCGTGCAACCCGGGCGTGTCGCGCTCGGGGCTCCTCCCCCGCCCCGGCATTCCGGGGGATCCGGGACCTCGCTCCTACTCGAAGAGCAGGGCGCGGAGGGTGGTCTCGGCGGAGTTCGGTCGGCTCGGATCGATGGTCTCGCCGGCACGGAAGTGATCGAGCACGCGCGGGTCGACGTAGCTGGCACGCGCGACGGTCGGCGTGTTGCCGAGCACGTCGGAGGCGTCGCGCATCGCCTGCGCGATGGCCGCGGTGCGGGCGCGCTGCGTGGGCTGCGGGCCCGCCTTCGCGAGGCTGAGAGCCGCGGCGACGGTGCCGTGCAGGGTGCGGAAGTCCTTCGCGGTGAAGTCGTCTCCGGCTCGCTCGCGCACGTAGTCGTTGATCTCGGGGGCCGAGACCGGCCGCCACTGGCGGCCGTCCTTCCACGCGAGCAGGCGCGCGTTCGGGCCCCGGCGCTTCAGCAGGCGGATCACCCGCGCGAGGTCCTTGTCGAGGATCTCGCTCGTCCATGCCTGGTGGCTCTTGCCGGGGAAGGCCAGCGCGACCCGGTCGCCATGCGTGGTCGCGTGGGCGCAGAGCAGCGTGGAGAGCCCGATGCTGCCGTGCTCCTTCGCGTAGCGCTCGCTGCCGACCCGGAGCGACCCGGTGTCGAGCATCCGGAACGCGGTCGCGAGCGCGCGCTCGCGGGTGTGGCCCTCGCCGCGGAGGTCCATCGTCACGCCGCGGCGGGCCGCGGGCAGCGACTCCGCGAGGCGCAGCGCCCGGTCGAACTTGATCCGGTCCTTCTGCTCGCGCCAGGTCGGGTGGTAGATGTACTGCCGTCGACCGGCGGCGTCCACGCCCATCGCCTGGATGTGCCCGTTGGGGTACGGGGCGATCCAGACGTCCTTCCACGCGGGCGGGATGCCCAGCGCGTCTAACCGGGCCCGCAGCTCCTGGTCGGTGACCGTCGCTCCCCGCGTATCGCGGTAGCTGAAGCCGGAGCCGGCACGGACCCGCGTGTAGCCTCGGCCGCTCGAATCGGTCCTGCGGAGTCGTCGTTCGCGTGCATCAGCCATCGTTCCGACGCTAGGGCGGGGCCGACGCGCCCGGCACGGGCTTGACGAACCGCCCCGCGTCGGTCGCTACTCGTTGCCGAGGCGCTTGTCGGCCTGGCGCTTGAGCTCCTCGATCCGCTCGTCGTACTTGCCGCCGGTCAGGCGGCTGGCGATGTCACCCGACTTCTCGAGCACCTGGTCCGAGACGCCCTCGGCCTTCTCGCTGCGAAGCACGTCCTTCGCCTTCTGGCTGTTGAGCAGCTCGCCGGCCTGACGACCCAGCTTCCCGAGATCCACCATGACTCCTCCTCGATCCTCGCGCTCGCACCGAGCGCGCCCCAGTGTGGCGGCCCCGGCTGGGTGAACGGTGCGCGGGCTCAGGCGACCAGCTCGAGGACCCGCTCCGCCGCCTCGGCCAGCGCGCGACCGTAGGACGGACCGTGCCCGGCCGCGTGCACCGCGAGCGGATGGAGCTGGTGCAGCGCCACGCGCTCCTCCGCTCCGTCGCGGAGGGGACGCACCTCGCCGTAGCCGCGGAGGATCTCGTCGAGACGGGGAGCCCCGAAGAGCGCCAGCATCGCCAGGTCGGTCTCACGGTGCCCGCCGTGCGCGGCGGGATCGATCAGCACGGCGCCGTCGGGCGACCAGAGCACGTTGCCCGTCCAGAGATCGCCGTGGAGGCGCGCGGGCGGCTCTTCGTCATCGAGCGCGCCCGCGGCGATCGGCTCCAGAGCGCGCTCGACGAGACGGGCGTCGTCGGAACGCAGGTTGCCCGCGTTGATCGCCGTGCGGAGGAACGGCCGCACGCGCTGCTCGGCGTAGAAACGGCCCCAGGAGTCGTCGAGCCGGCACGGCATCGGGCGCCGGCCGATGTAGGCGGGGCCGTCCCAGCCGTCGGGCGGGGAGCCGAAGGCGGGCGCGCCGGCCGAGTGGGTGCGGGCGAGCGCCCGGCCGAAGTCACGAGCGGCCTCGACCGAGGGGCACGCCGACGGCACCTCCTCGAGCACGATCCGGCCCGCCTCGACCTCGACGACCTCGACGACCCGGACTCCCCCGGCGTCGCGCAGCCACTCGAGGCCGGCCGCCTCCCACTCGAAGAAGCGGGGCTGCGCCGAGGGATCGCTCTTCGTGAAGCTCATACGCAGAACGGTACGGCGCAGAACGGTCGCGGCGCAGAACGGTCCGGCGCAGAACACCCCGGCGCAGAACGACGAGAGGGGCCGTCCGCACGAAGCGGACGACCCCTCTCGAGAGATCAGCAGGCGGACCTACTTGACGATCTTGGTGACCGTTCCGGCGCCGACGGTGCGGCCACCCTCACGGATGGCGAAGCCGAGGCCCTCCTCCATGGCGATCGGCTGGATCAGCGCGACCGTCATGTCGGTGGTGTCGCCGGGCATGACCATCTCGGTGCCCTCGGGCAGCGTGATGACGCCGGTGACGTCCGTGGTGCGGAAGTAGAACTGCGGGCGGTAGTTCGCGTAGAACGGGTTGTGACGCCCACCCTCATCCTTGGACAGGATGTACGCGGTGCCCTCGAAGTCGGTGTGCGGCGTGACCGAACCCGGCTTGACGACGACCTGGCCGCGCTCGACGTCCTCGCGCTTGGTGCCGCGGAGGAGCAGACCGCAGTTCTCGCCGGCCCAGGCCTCGTCGAGCTGCTTGTGGAACATCTCGATTCCGGTGACCGTGGTCTTCTGCGTCGGGCGGATGCCGACGATCTCGACCTCGGAGTTCAGAGCGAGGGTTCCGCGCTCCGCACGGCCGGTGACGACGGTTCCACGACCGGTGATCGTGAAGACGTCCTCGATCGGCATGAGGAACGGCTTGTCCTTGTCGCGGATCGGGTCCGGGATGGACTCGTCGACGGCGTCCATGAGGTCGAGGATGGACTGGGTCCACGCCTCGTCGCCCTCGAGGGCCTTGAGGCCCGAGACGCGCACGACGGGAGCGTTGTCGCCGTCGAAGCCCTGCGAAGCGAGGAGCTCGCGGACCTCGAGCTCGACGAGCTCCAGGATCTCCTCGTCGTCGACCATGTCGGCCTTGTTCAGGGCGACGAGCAGGTAGGGGACGCCGACCTGCTTGGCGAGGAGGACGTGCTCACGGGTCTGAGCCATCGGGCCGTCGGTGGCGGCGACCACGAGGATCGCGCCGTCCATCTGGGCCGCGCCGGTGATCATGTTCTTGATGTAGTCGGCGTGACCCGGGGCGTCGACGTGCGCGTAGTGGCGCTTCGGCGTCTCGTACTCGACGTGCGAGATGTTGATCGTGATGCCGCGCTGGCGCTCCTCGGGAGCGGAGTCGATCGACGCGAAGTCGCGCTGAACGTTGGTCGCGGACGGGAACTTGTCAGCGAGAACCTTGGAGATCGCCGCGGTCAGCGTGGTCTTTCCGTGGTCGACGTGACCGATGGTTCCGATGTTGACGTGCGGCTTGGTCCGCTCGAACTTGGCCTTAGCCACTGTGGGTCCTCCTCAGGACTTAGGTGCAAGCATCCGCATCCGACGCCGCACGGGGCGGCACGAGGACAGAGGGCTTGCGGGGGTTTTGTGTACTTATGTTACCGGCAGTGGTCGTGAGGGTTTCGACGCGAGTACCGCAGCAAACCCGCACGACACTACCAGTCCCCCGCCGTCCACGCGGACGGCGGGGGTGGGAGGGCTCGGTTACTCGCCCTTGTTCTTCTGGATGATCTCCTCGGCCACGGCCTTGGGGACCTCGGAGTAGCTCTCGAAGGTCATCGAGTAGACGGCACGGCCCGAGGTCTTCGAGCGCAGGTCGCCGATGTAGCCGAACATCTCGGACAGCGGCACGTTGGCGCGGATGACCTTGATGCCGGTGGCGTCCTCCATCGACTGGATCATCCCGCGACGCGAGTTGATGTCGCCGATGACGTCGCCCATGTACTCCTCGGGAGTGCGGACCTCGACGGCCATGAGCGGCTCGAGGAGGACGGGCTGCGCCTTGCGCGACGCCTCCTTGAACGCGATCGAGCCGGCGATCTTGAACGCCATCTCGGAGGAGTCGACGTCGTGCGCGGCACCGTCGGTCAGGGTCGCCTTGACGCCCACCATCGGGTAGCCGGCGAGCGTGCCCACCTGCATGGCGTCGCGAATGCCCGCGTCGACCGAGGGGATGTACTCGCGGGGGACGCGTCCACCCGAGACGCCGTTGACGAACTCGTAGGTCTTGTCGGCCTCGACCTCCATCGGCTCGATGGTGATCTGGACCTTCGCGAACTGACCGGAGCCACCCGTCTGCTTCTTGTGGGTGTAGTCGTACTTCTCGACCGCGCGGCGGATCGTCTCGCGGTACGCGACCTGCGGCTTGCCGACGTTGGCCTCGACGTTGAACTCGCGCTTCATGCGGTCCACCAGGATGTCGAGGTGCAGCTCGCCCATTCCCTTGATGACCGTCTGACCGGTCTCCTGGTTCTGCTCGGTGCGGAAGGTGGGGTCCTCCTCCGCGAGCTTCTGGATCGCGGTGCCGAGCTTCTCCTGGTCGGCCTTGGTCTTCGGCTCGATGGCGACCTCGATGACGGGCTCGGGGAACGTCATGGACTCGAGCACCACCTGGGCGTTGGGGTCGCTCAGGGTGTCACCGGTGGTGGTGTCCTTGAGGCCGATGACCGCGTAGATGTGACCGGCGGTGACCGAGTCGACCGGGTTCTCCTTGTTGGAGTGCATCTGGAAGATCTTGCCGATGCGCTCCTTCTTGCCCTTGGTCGAGTTGATGACCTGGGCGCCGGAGTCGAGCTTGCCCGAGTAGACGCGGACGTAGGTCAGGCGACCGAAGAAGGGGTGCACCGCGACCTTGAACGCGAGCGCCGAGAAGGGCTCGGTCGAGTCGGCGTGACGCATGATGACCTTCTCCTCGTCGCGGACGTCGTGGGCCTCGATGGCCGGGACGTCGAGCGGGGACGGGAGGTAGTCGACGACCGCGTCGAGCATCGGCTGGACGCCGCGGTTCTTGAACGCGGAGCCGCAGAGCACGGGGTAGATGTCGGAGTTGACGGTGAGCTTGCGGATCGCGGCCTTGATCTCGGCGACGGTCAGCTCCTCGCCCCCGAAGTACTTCTCGAGCAGCTCGTCGGACGTCTCGGCGACGGTCTCGAGGAGCTTGTGACGGTACTCGGCCGCCTTCTCCGCGAGGTCGGCGGGGATCTCCTCGATCTCGTACTTCGCGCCCAGCGCGACGTCACCCTTGGAGTCGCCGCGCCACGTGAGCGCGCGCATCTCGACCAGGTCGACGACGCCCTCGAAGCTCGACTCGGCACCGATCGGCAGCTGGATGACCAGCGGCTTCGCGCCGAGGCGCTTGATGATCGTGTCGACGGTGTAGTAGAAGTCGGCGCCGAGCTTGTCCATCTTGTTGACGAAGCAGATGCGCGGGACGTCGTACTTGTCGGCCTGACGCCAGACGGTCTCGGACTGGGGCTCCACGCCCTCCTTGCCGTCGAAGACCGCGACCGCGCCGTCGAGGACGCGCAGCGAGCGCTCGACCTCGACCGTGAAGTCGACGTGACCCGGGGTGTCGATGATGTTGATCTGGTTCTTGTTCCAGAAGCAGGTCGTCGCGGCCGACGTGATCGTGATGCCGCGCTCCTGCTCCTGCGCCATCCAGTCCATCGTGGCAGCGCCGTCGTGGACCTCACCGATCTTGTGCGTGATACCCGTGTAGAACAGGATGCGCTCGGTGGTGGTGGTCTTGCCGGCATCGATGTGGGCCATGATGCCGATGTTGCGGACCTTGTTCAGGTCGGTGAGCACATCTTGTGCCACGGAGTTCCTCCGATAGGTGATGGAGCCAGCGCAACGGGTTCATGGCCGATCGGCTGGGTCTGGTGGTGGCGGTCGCCCGACCGCGTGGATCGGGCGATCCGCCGCCGGGCCCCGGCCCGCGGCGACGAAGGCCGCGGGCCGGGGGTTCGCGGTCGCTCGGGAGCGGCCGCGGGGTGCGCTACCAGCGGTAGTGCGCGAAGGCCTTGTTCGACTCGGCCATCTTGTGGGTGTCCTCGCGACGCTTCACAGCGGCGCCGAGTCCGTTCGACGCGTCGAGGATCTCGTTCATGAGACGCTCGGTCATCGTCTTCTCGCGACGGGCCTTCGCGTAGCTGGTGAGCCAGCGGAGCGCGAGGGTGTTGGCGCGGTGGGGCTTGACCTCGACCGGGACCTGGTAGGTCGAGCCGCCGACACGGCGGCTGCGGACCTCGAGGGTCGGGCGCACGTTGTCGAGCGCCTTCTTGAGGGTGACGACCGCGTCCTGGCCGTTCTTCGTGGACACGCCTTCGAGGGCACCGTAGACGATGCGCTCGGCGAGACCCTTCTTGCCGTCCAGGAGGATCTTGTTGACGAGCTGGCTGACGACCGGGGCGCCGTAGACGGGGTCTGCGACGACGGGGCGCTTGGGAGCTGGGCCCTTACGAGGCATTACTTCTTCTCCATCTTCGCGCCGTACCGGCTGCGAGCCTGCTTGCGGTTCTTGACGGCCTGGGTGTCCAGGGCGCCCCGAACGATCTTGTAGCGGACACCGGGGAGGTCCTTCACGCGACCGCCGCGCACGAGCACCATCGAGTGCTCCTGCAGGTTGTGGCCCTCGCCGGGGATGTAGGCGGTGACCTCGGTGCCGTTGGAGAGCTTCACGCGGGCCACCTTGCGGAGGGCCGAGTTGGGCTTCTTGGGCGTGGTCGTGTACACGCGGGTGCACACGCCGCGCTGCTGGGGGTTGGCCTTCAGGGCGGGCGCCTTGGTCTTGGTGACCTTGGGGCTGCGTCCCTTTCGGACCAACTGCTGAATCGTTGGCACTGATCTGCTCCTTGAATGCTGCACGGTGACAGCGGATCGATGGTCGACATTCGGCCTGTCCGTCGCCGGACGCGGCCGAGTTCATCTGGACCCGACGCACCCCGCACACCGACGAGCGGTGAGCTGGGGAGGAGGACGGGTATGCCGTGGGGGCCGCCCGAACGGACGAACCCGCGGATCCTCGCGGATCCGGTAGAGCACAGTGCGGCGTTCGCATCCACCCGGAGGCACGACACAAGCGCACGGCAAAGCGCACACCCGAAGAATATTACGGGGAGTGACGAGGTCGGTCAACCGAGACGACTCCGCTCACAGCGAGCGCCGCTCCCGCCGTCACTCCCGCTCGTCGCCCTCCCAGCCCCAGTGCGGCTGGGTCCCGCCGGCATCGCGCCGCGCGAGGAGGACGAGGAACACGGCCACGACCGCGGCGGCCAGCACGCCCGCCGCGAGGGCGAACACCGTACCCGCGTGATCGAGCACGTAGCCGAGGATCGCGGCGGGGTCGCCGGCACCGAGCCCGTAGAGAGCCCCGCCGGTGAGCAGGAAGAGGAGGTAGACGACGGCTCCGCCGGCCAGCGAGGGGCCGAGCACCCGCGTGACCCCCGGCCGGGCGGCGAGCGTGATCATCGCGAGGAGGACCGCCAGCACGCAGACGGCGACCGAGACGGGCCCGAGCAGCGGGCCGGCATCGCGTTCCGGGACCACGTCCTGATCGAGCAGCAGGCTCAGGACCCCGAAGGCGCAGACCACCAGCGCGAGGTAGAGGAACGCGGCGAACGCCGCGAGGGCGATCCCGTAGCCGAGACCCGAGGAGCGTCCCTGCTCCCCCGGGCCGCCCGCGACGGTCACGACTGCGCGGCCGCCTCGCGCTCGGCGTTGCGACGCTTGACGCCGCGAGCGCGCCCCGCGATCAGGGCTCCGCCCCAGACGCTCACCTCTCGGGCGAGCACGGCGGCGGCGAGGACCGCGAGGAGGACGGCCGGGTCGCGCAGGAACTCGACGAGCTGGACGCGGTCGGACGGCACCGCCGCGCCTCCGACGGGGATCCAGGCCCCCACGAGCGCGGCGGCGCCGGCGAGGAGGGCGACGAAGAAGCCGCCGAGCACGTAGGCCCACCAGCCCGCGCGGTTGACCGCGAGCACGATGAGGGCGAGGCCGACGAAGAAGACGGCGACCGGCGCGAGGAACAGCGCGGTGGGCGCCTCGTCGAGAGCGATCGCCAGGGGATCGCCTGCGAGCTGGTCGACGAGGATGCGGACGGCGGTCAGCGCGACCAGCAGCAGCGCGGCGAAGACGGCGGTGGCGAGGAG
Source organism: Rathayibacter sp. VKM Ac-2803 (assembly GCF_009807175.1). Lineage (NCBI taxonomy): Bacteria > Bacillati > Actinomycetota > Actinomycetes > Micrococcales > Microbacteriaceae > Rathayibacter > Rathayibacter sp. VKM Ac-2803. Next base: position 3,563,058 of record NZ_WUCD01000001.1, read on the forward strand.
CGCGATCGCGAGTCCTGCGAGGCGGTTGCCCTTGCGGCGGACGGGCGCGGGCTCCGGCTCGATCGAGCCGATCGTCGCGGGAGTCGCCGCGGGCGCGGCCTCGCTCCTCGAGACGGGCCCGGTGCTGCCGGGCTGCGGCTCGGGCCACACGTACTCGCGGGTCGGCTGCGGGCCCGTGCCGCCGGTCGGCTCGGTGGCGGCGGGCATCCGCGTGGTCTCGGCTTCGCTGTTCCAGGTCACGCGGTCAGCATAGGCACGCCTCGGCAGCAGCCGGCGTGCGCCGCGCGGCTCCCGCAGAAGGGGGTCAGCTCAGGCGACCCGGCGGACGTCACTCCAGCGGGTGCAGCAGGCGTCGGAGGAACTGCTGCGTGCGCGCCTCGCGCGGCTCGCGCAGGATCTGCGCCGGAGCGCCGCGCTCGACGACCACGCCCTCGGCCATGAAGACCACCTCGGAGGCGACCTGCCGCGCGAACTCGAGCTCGTGCGTGACGACGAGCATCGTCCAGCCCTCCCCCGCCAGCTCCCGCATCAGCGACAGCACGTCGCCGACGAGCTCCGGGTCGAGGGCCGACGTGGGCTCGTCGAAGAGCAGCAGATCGGGCCGGAGGGCCAGGGCGCGGACGATGCCGACGCGCTGCTGCTGACCGCCCGACAGCTCGAACGGGTAGGCGGACCCGCGGCCGCCGAGACCGACCCGCGCGAGCAGCGCCTCCGCCTCGGGGACCACCTCGGCGGCCTTGCGGTGCTGCACGCGCAGCGGCCCCTCGGTGACGTTCTCGAGAACGGTGAGGTGCGGGAAGAGGTTGAAGTGCTGGAACACCATCGCGGAGCGGTCGCGCAGCGTGGTCAGGGCGCGCTTGCCGACGCCGGCCGAGAAGTCGAGCGTCGTCCCGTCGGCGAGCGCGACGACTCCGCCGTCGGGGATCTCGAGGCTGTTGAGCGAGCGCAGGACGGTGGTCTTGCCCGAGCCGGACGGACCGACCAGCGCGATGACCTCGCCGCGACGGATCTCGAGGTCGATGCCGCGGAGCACCTCGATTCCCGAGAAGGACTTGCGCAGCCCTGTCGCCGAGAGGACGGGACGCTCGACGGCGGAGTCAGTGGGCGACATAGCGGTCCAATCGCTTCTCGAGGAGGCCCTGCCCGCTGGAGAGGACCAGGCAGATCAGCCAGTAGATCAGAGCCGCCTCGAGGTAGAGCAGCATGAACTCGCTCGAGGCCGTCGCGATCTGCTGCGCCTGCCGGAACAGCTCGGTCACCAGGATCAGCGACGCGAGCGAGGTGTCCTTGACCAGCGAGATGAAGGTGTTCGACAGCGGAGGGACCGAGACACGGGCGGCCTGCGGCAGGATGATGCGGCGCAGGGCGAGCGAGCGGCTCATGCCGATCGTGTGCGCCGCCTCCCACTGCCCCTTCGGCACGCTCAGGATCGCCGCGCGGATCACCTCGGCCGCGTAGCCGCCGACGTTGAGGGCGAAGGCGATGATCGCGCTCGGCCACGGATCGATCTTGATCCCGAGGCTCGGCAGGCCGTAGAAGATCACGAAGAGCTGCACGAGCAGCGGCGTGCCGCGGATCACCGAGATGTAGGCCCGGGCAATCCAGGCGAGGACGCGGACGCGCGACAGGCGCATCAGGGCGACCGCGAGCGCCAGCGCGAGACCGAGGACGAAGCTCGAGAGCGCGAGCGGGATCGTGCCGACGATCCCCCCGGAGAGGATCGGCCAGAAGGACCGGAGCAGTAAATCCATGTCTTCTCCCGCCGGGGCGGGAGAAGACCGCGGTCGGCTTGGGTAGGTGGTCACGTCGAGCAGAGCGTCTTGCGTCCGCTTCCCCCGAGATGCTGGCACGCATTTCGGGGAATCGCTCGGACCTTGCGGTGGACCTGTTCCGGACTATCGGACGTGTCCCGAGGAGACCAGTTCTCCGCGAGGTGTCGCTCAGAGGGCGGCGTCTCGGCGGTGAGTGGTCTCCTCGGGAGGGCTACTGGGAGACGTCGGCGCCGAAGTAGCGCTCGGAAATGGAGGCGAGGGTGCCGTCGGCGCGGAGCTCGTCGAGGGCGTCGTCGACCGCGGCCACGAGGTCGTCGGAGCCCTTCGGGAAGGTGAAGGCGCTCTCGGAGGTGTCGTCCGTCGTCACCGCGACCTTGAGGGCGGCCGCCTGGTCGGGGTAGTTGGTCGACCAGTCGAGCCAGGTGAGGCGGTCGTTGATGGTCGCGTCGACCCGACCCTGCTCGACGAGCGCGACGGCCTGGGCCCAGCCCTCGACTCCCTCGACCTGGGCGCCGCTGTCCTGCGCGAGCGTGTACCAGTTGCTCGAGAGCGACTGCGCGGTGGTCTTGCCCGAGAGCGAGTCGAGCGAGGTGATCGAGGTGTCGTCGGCGGGGACCACCACGACCCCGGGGCTCACCGAGTAGGGCTCGGAGAAGTCGTACTTGGCGCTGCGCTCGTCGTTGATCGAGACCTGGTTGGCGATCACGTCGAAGCGGTCGCCGTCCAGGCCCGCGAACATCGCGTCCCACTGCGTCTCCTCGAACTCCGGCTCGACGCCGAGCTTCTCGGCGACCGCGGTGATCACATCGACGTCGTAGCCGGTCAGCTCACCCGTCCCGCCGTCGGCGTGGTACGAGAACGGCTGGTAGGTGCCCTCGGTGCCGATCGTGAGGGTCCCCGCCTCCTTCACCTCGGCGAGCGTGAGGCCCGAGTTCGCGGAGGTCGTCCCCGCGTCGCTCGAGCCCGAGACGACGTCATCGGTGGAGGCGGGCGCGCAGCCGGCCAGCACGAGCGCGGCAGCGGCCGCGGTCGTGCCCAGCAGGAGGCGCAGGGAGGAGCGGGCGGAGAGGATCGTCACGGTGTTTCCTTCGGTGCATCACGGTGCCAGGGGGGCGTGCGCCGGGTGCCGGCGCCGCAGGTCGTCCGGGCTCGAGCGGCGGTGCCGCGGTAGTTGCCCGGAGTGACAATAACCAGGACGGGGGGCGCGGCTATTCCCGGATGTCGCCGCGTGACGCCGAGACGGCCAGGAGGAACTCCTCGGCCGTGCCCACCTCGTCGGACGTCAGCCCCGCGGCGGCGTCGGGCCGGATGAGGTGGAACGGGGTGTCCTGCTCCCGCGCCCAGAGGTACGCGTCCTCGCGCAGGTTGTCGTCGATCCAGACGACCGCGTCGATCGCCGTCCGCGCGCGCGCCGCCTCGAGCCAGGCCGCGACCGGCTGCAGCTTGCCCGTCTGGCCGGGGAACCGCGGGTCGCGCGGCAGTCCCCCGCCGAACACGATCGCCTCCGTGTGCGCCGGCAGACCGAGATCGCGCGCGAGGACGGAGGTGAGCTTGGGGGGCCAGGTCGTCGCCCACACGATGGTCCCGGCGGCGGCGAGCCGCAGGACGAGGGCCTCGCGCTCGGGGTCGAGCCCGAGGCGGTGACCGCCGACGGAGCGGTCGCTCGTGACGGTCGGATTCAGGACTCCGTCGACGTCGAGGAGGATGAGGGCGGCCATGCCTGCAACCGTAGCCGGGGCCCCGGGGCGGCGCGAGCGGGGCCCCGGGCGACCACGAGAGCGTCCGGGATCGCGGTCGTCAGGATCTAGCGTGGTGGGATGCCCCCCTCCGCCCGCCTGCCCGACGGACGGGTCGTCTCGCTCGAGGCCGACCCGATCAGGCTCGGCTCGCTGGTGCTCGAGATCGACGGCTCCGAGCAGTCGCTGATCGATCCGCGCTCGCCGGCGGCACTCGACCTCGAGTACATGGCCCGGCTCGGCGCCGTCGTCGACGCGGTGGCCCCGCCCGGCGACACCGTGCGCATCCTGCACCTCGGCGCGGGGGCGCTCTCGCTCGCGCGGTACTCGGAGTGGTCGCGGCCCGGCTCCGAGCAGACGGTCGTCGAGAACGCCGTGGGGCTCGTCGACTTCGTCCTCGCCCACGCGCCCCTCCCCGCCGGGGCTCGGCTCCGCGTCGTCACCGGCGACGCCGCGGCGCCTCCTCCGCTGCTCGCCGACCTCGTCGTGCTCGACGTCTACGACGGCGACGAGATCCCGGAGGCGTTCTACCGACCGGACGTCCTCGCTCGCCTCGCCGAGCGCGTCGACGAGGAGGGCCTGCTCGCCGTCAACGTGGCCGACGACTGGGACCACCGGCGGCTCGAGCGGCTCCGCGCCGTGCTGGCGGAGCTGCTGGCCTGCGTCACCGCGATCGGCTCGCTGTCGTTCGCCGAGCACCGGAGCGCGGGGAACGCGATCCTGCTCGCCTCACGCGGTCCGCTCGCCGCTCGGGTGGCCGACCGTCTCCTGGAGACGGGGCCGCACCCGGTCGCCGCCGTTCCTGCGCGCGACGTCGTGGCCGTCGAGGTTGCGGTAGAAGTCGACCCGTGACTCCAGCGCGACCCCGGCCTCGAGGTACTTCGTCTTGATCCGCTTGATGTAGGTGCGGACTGTGTGCTCCGCGATCCGCATCTCGAGCGCGACGGTCTTGACGGCCGCACCTCCGCCGTAGGCCCGCATGACCCGGCTCTCCTGCGGGCTGAGGACGGGCCTGCGGTCCGCCCCCGCGGACAGGAAGCGGCGGCGCGCCCCCTCCGAGATCCAGGACCGGCCGGAGCCCACCGAGACGATCGCCGCGACCAGCTCGCCCGGGTCGTCGCCCTTCCAGACGAAGGCCGCGCGCTCGGACCGCAGCACCGCGCGGATCTCGTCGAGGGCGTTGGAGGCCGAGAGCGCGACGACGCCCCGGTAGCGGTCCGCGAGCTCGGCGAGCGTCGCGGTCAGCTCGCCGGGAGCGACACGATCGAGGTCGAGGATCACGACGGTGTCGGCGGGCGGAGGCGGCGCTCCGACGCGCTCGTCGACCGCCGGGAACTGCGGGAGGGAGTGGGAGAGCAGAGCGAGCACAGCCGCGCGCTCGATGGGGAGACCGTCGACGACGGTCAGAGCGAACTGCTCGCGATCAGGCACGGAACACCCCTCGTGGACGGGGTTCGGGTCCGCATCCGATTGGACCGTACCGAAGCGTGCGGCTCCGTGGTACAGGAGAGGACATCGAGTCTCGACGCGGCCGATGTTCCGGGAGCGCGATCGCCCTCGCAGGACCGTGCGCGGCCGCTGAGAGGGAGTTAGTCTCCTTCTCACGATGGACGACGACGACGCCCGACTCCCGCGCGCCAAGCGGATCCCCGCGGACCAGGTGCGCACCCGCATGATCGGCGCTGCTCGCGAGGTCATCGCGGTCAGAGGGCTGACCGTCGGATTCGCGCACCTGCCGATGGAGGAGTACATCCGCCTCGCCGGCGTGCCGCGCAGCTCCGTCTACCGGATCTGGAGCACGCGCGAGGAGTTCGTCGCCGATCTCATCGGCGAGGTGTTCGTGCGCGACCGCTTCGCCGACGGGGCGGACCCGGACGCGATGGCGGTGATGCGCGAGGTGTACGAGAACTCCTCCCACCACCTCGCCACGGCGGCGGGCCGGCGCGCGGTCGCCTGGGAGATGATCCGGATCGGCGCCAACTCGAACATCGAGACCCTGCGCAGCTCCGTCGACTGGGCCTCGTACAATGCTCTGCTCGCCTGCACCTTCTCGATGGAGGAGGGCCCGGCCCGCGAGGCCGTGCAGGCCACCGCCCGCCGGATCGAGTCCATGCTGACCCACCGGATGGAGGGCTTCTACCAGGAGATGCTCGAGATGTTCAGCGGCACCCTCCGGCCCGGCTTCTCGACGCTCCAGCTCGCCCACCTGACCTCGATCGTCGTCGACGGACTCGCCCACCGCGGCCGGCTGATCGGCGACGACCTCGACTCGGTCGTGCTCGCCCCCGGCCTCGACGGGGAGCCGGTGCCGTGGCACCTCGCCGCCTACACGATCCGCTCGATCGTCGAGGGGATGCTCGAGCCGGTCGCCGACTAGGGCGCATCGGCTCCCGCCGGGATCGGCTCGGTGAACCCGTCGATCAGCATCAGGACGCCGGTGACGACCAGCGAGGGCGATCCGTCTCCGTCGAGGGGTCCGGTGACGAGCTCGGGCGCCGCGATCCGCGCGACGCAGAGCCCCTCGATGTACGAGCAGATCGCGGAGGCGAGCACGGCGTAGCCGCCCAGCCCGGGGCGCACCCGCAGCCCGAGCTCCGAGAAGGTGTGCTCGTAGTACTTGGCCATGTTGTCGATGAAGTGGACCTGGCGCTTGCGCAGCGCCTCCGTGATGGCCGTGCGGGCCGGCTCGTCGTAGGCGTCGACCGATCCGGCGAGAGCCACGAAGTTGCGCCAGTGCTGCGACGAGAAGGTGTTCTCGTAGTTGACGCCGATCGCCACGGCGACCGACTCGACCAGGATCTCGCGCTGCCGCTCGGGCGAGACCGACTCGCCGACGTGCCGGTGGAGGTAGGAGTCGCCGACCGTGAGCGCGGGCTGGTCGAGGCGGGTCGAGAGGATCCGCTCGGGGATCACCGCGACGAGCTCGTCGTAGAAGGCCTGGCGCGTCGGCCAGATCCGGTAGACCGTGCTGCGCGGGACGTCCGCAGCCTTGATGACGTCCTCGAGCGCGAGGTGGGACACCCCCACGCGCAGCCCCTCGGTGCGGACCACGCCGAGCGCCGTGTCCAGGAGCCGGGCCCTGACCTGCTCCCGGCTGAGACGCGACGTGCGGCGCGGAGGATCGGTCGGGTCGGTGCTGCGGCTCATGCGGTCTCCGGCGGAAGGGTGCGCGGAGGCCGGATCGTCGCGGCCTCGCTCCCTGGAGCGTAGCGGGAGCGGAGGCTCGCCGGCGTCGGCAGCGTGACGGGCGCGGCCCGCGATCGGCTCGAGAGCCGCGCGGGCCGCGCTGCCTGTCCCCCAGGCGGCCGCCCCATCGGCCTCTTCGAACGTAGGCGCCTTCTCTCAGCAGGTCAAAGTTGGAGACATCATGTCGCGTCGCGCCCGGTCAGCGCACCGGCCGACGGCGCACGTCGTCCGACAGCGGAGCGCGGCGGAGCGACGGAGTCTCGGCCGCGCCGGGGCGCGGGAGGGCGAGAGTGGCCGCGACCGCCGAGGTCGCCTCCGCCCCCGCATGACCTGCGAGCTCGACGTTGCGCATCAGCTTCGCGTGGTGGCAGGGGCTCGCGTCGATCGCGACGACCATCGCCGAGAAGCGCAGCGCGTCTCCGAGCCGCGCGAGCGGGTTCAGCTCGGCGATCACGGCCGGCACGTCGGGCATCGACAGCAGCGTGTACCGGCAGGTCGAGACGAAGTACTCGTCGACTCCCGCCTCGGCCGACGGGTTGCCGACGATGATGTCGCCCAGATCGACGACGCCGACGCGCGTGCCGAGCATCGCCGCCACCGTCACCTTGATGTCGCCCGCGAGAGCGACGACGTGGATGCCGGGGGGCCACGGCGGGAGCTCGCCGAGCTCGATCGAGCCCGTGCGCATCGCGATCCCGGCCTGCGACGAGAGCGCGTCGATCATCGGCATGCCGGTGCACTTCCCCGCCCGCGAGGCGTCCTCGGAGGCGGCCTCGCCGCACGAGGCGAGGAGGGCGGAGATCCCGAGACGGCTCTGCGGCTCGAGCCCCGCGACGACGGCCGGACTGACCGTGCCGGTCGAGTCGATGATCTCGCCGAGCCGCTTGGCGAGGTCCGATCCCGTGTTCGGCGTGCCGAAGGTGATGACGTCGGACACCATCGACTCGACCGGCACGCCGTCGACGCTCTGGCTCAGCGCCTGCCGGGCCGCGAGCCCGCCCATCGAGTGGGCGACGACGATCGCCCGGTTGCCGGTCGCCCGCGTGAGGCAGTCGAGCGAGGAGGCGAGGGCGTCGGCGATCCCGGGGTCGGTGACCCAGCGGGCCGCGAGGTCGCGGTAGTCGAAGGTGTAGACGGCCGAGCCGTCGATCTCCTGCAGCATCCCGACCATCGAGCGCTGCGAGGTGGTGACGGGCTCGTCGACTCCGTTCGGCGCGATCAGGTCGACCAGGTGCGAGAAGGCGCCGGTGCGGCCCTCGTCGTGGGTCGCGGTGCCCAGCCAGCCGTGCAGGAGGAGGATCGGCACGACGGAGGCCCGGGCAGCGGAGTCGACGTCGTCGCCGGCGAGCACGGGCGCCAGCTGGGCCACTCCGCAGGATGCGGGCGGCTCCGTGATCGCGGCGGCTGCGGGGCTTCCGGGCACCACGACGGCACCGACCACCGCGAGAAGGGCGGCCAGCACGACGACCACGAATCTCATCCGCGCGTTTCCTCACCGCTGCGTCTCCGGCAGGACGGACGGGTACCGGCCCGGCGAGCGCCAGAAGAGTCAAGCACCCCGGGGACGACCGCAGGAGAGTACATCACGATTCGATCACCCCCAGTAAGGGCGACCCCAATCCGAACGGTCGACGGCCGAGCGCCCGGGGACGACGAAGGCCCCGCCGGTCTCCCGGCGGGGCCTTCGTCTCAGGTCAGCGAGCTCAGCTGTAGTTGCCGGGCTCGTAGCCGTCGCTCGAGAACGAGTCGAAGTCGACGAACGACAGGTCAGCGTCGCTGAACGCCGCATCGTCGGCGAAGATGCGGTTGGGGTACCGCTCGGCCTTCGCCTCCTCCGTCGCCTCGACCGACACGTTGCGGTACTTCGGGAGACCGGTACCGGCCGGGATCAGCTTTCCGATGATCACGTTCTCCTTCAGGCCCAGCAGCGGGTCGCGCTTGCCCTCCATGGCCGCCTGCGTCAGGACGCGGGTGGTCTCCTGGAAGGACGCGGCCGACAGCCACGACTCGGTGGCCAGCGACGCCTTGGTGATGCCCATGACCTCCTGACGTGCCGAGGCGGTGCGCTTGCCCTCGGTCAGAGCGGCGCGGTTGACGTCGCTGTAGCGCGAGCGGTCGACGAGCTCGCCCGGGAGCAGGTCGGTGTCGCCGTGGTCGACGACGGTGACCTTGCGGAGCATCTGACGGACGATGACCTCGATGTGCTTGTCGTGGATCGGCACACCCTGCGAGCGGTAGACGCCCTGGACGCCTCCGACCAGGTGCTTCTGGACCTCGCGGACGCCCAGCACGCGCAGGACCTCCTTGGGGTCGACCGTTCCGACGTGCAGCTGCTGTCCGAGGGTGACCGACTGGCCGTCCTCGACGAGCAGCTGCGAGCGCTTGAGCACCGGGTAGATGACCGCCTCGTCGCCGTTGTCGGGCTGGAGGATGACGCGGCGGGCACGGTCGGTGTCCTCGATCGTGATGCGACCGGCGGCCTCCGCGATCGGCGACGCGCCCTTGGGGGTGCGGGCCTCGAAGAGCTCCTGCACGCGGGGAAGACCCTGCGTGATGTCGTCGGCCGAGGCCGATCCACCGGTGTGGAAGGTGCGCATCGTGAGCTGAGTGCCGGGCTCGCCGATCGACTGGGCCGCGATGATGCCGACGGCCTCTCCGATGTCGACGAGCTTGCCGGTGGCGAGCGAGCGGCCGTAGCAGGCCGCGCAGACGCCGACGGCGGACTCGCAGGTCAGGACCGAGCGCACCTTGATGTGGCGCACCCCGGCTCCGACCAGCTTCTCGATGAGCACGTCGCCCACGTCCTCGCCGGCCTCGGCGATGACCTCGCCGGCCTCGTTCGTCGCCGGGGTGGCGAGCGAACGGGCGTAGACCGAGTTCTCGACGTTCGAGTCCTGCGACCAGGCGCCGGTGGCGTCCTGGAGCATGATCGGCAGTTCGAGGCCCTTCGTGGTGCCGCAGTCGTCCTCGCGGATGATGACGTCCTGCGAGACGTCGACGAGTCGACGCGTCAGGTAGCCGGAGTCGGCCGTGCGGAGCGCGGTGTCGGCCAGACCCTTGCGGGCACCGTGCGTGGCGATGAAGTACTCGGCGACCGACAGGCCCTCGCGGTACGAGGAGATGATCGGTCGGGCGATGATCTCGCCCTTCGGGTTGTTCACCAGGCCGCGCATACCGGCGATGTTGCGCACCTGCAGCCAGTTACCACGGGCACCGGAGGTGACCATGCGGTTGATGGTGTTGTCGACGGGGAAGTTCGCGCGCATGGCCTTGGCGACCTCGTCGGTCGCCTCGGTCCAGACCTTCACGAGCTCCTGGCGACGCTCGGGCTGGGTGATGAGACCCTTCTCGAACTCCGACTCGACCTTGGCCGCGCGCTTCTCGTAGCCCGCGATGATCTGCGGCTTCGACGGCGGGGTCAGGATGTCGGACAGCGCGACGGTGACTCCGGAGCGCGTGGCCCAGTAGAAGCCGGCGTCCTTGATCCGGTCGAGCGAGGCGGCGACCTCCACCTTCGGGTAGCGCTCCGCGAGGTCGTTGACGATCCCGGAGATGGTCGTCTTGTCGGCGACCTGCTCGAAGTAGGGGTAGTCGACCGGCAGCGCCTCGTTGAAGAGGGCGCGGCCGAGCGTCGTGTCGAGCAGGACCGGCACGGTGACCTTGCCGGTCTCGTCGATCTCGACGCCCTCGGGGGCCTGACCCTGGGCGAAGAAGACCTCCGACATGCGGATCTTCACCTTCGAGTTCAGGTGCAGCGAGCCCTGGTCCTTCGCGAGGATCGCCTCGGAGACCGAGGAGAACGCACGTCCCTCACCGGCGCCACCCTCGCGGATGGTCGTCAGGTGGTGGAGGCCGATGATCATGTCCTGCGTGGGCAGGGTGACCGGGCGGCCGTCGGAGGGCTTGAGGATGTTGTTCGACGCGAGCATCAGGATGCGCGCCTCGGCCTGGGCCTCGACGGACAGCGGCAGGTGGACGGCCATCTGGTCGCCGTCGAAGTCCGCGTTGAACGCGGCGCAGACGAGCGGGTGCAGCTGGATCGCCTTGCCCTCGACCAGCTGGGGCTCGAAGGCCTGGATGCCGAGTCGGTGCAGCGTGGGCGCGCGGTTGAGCAGGACGGGGCGCTCGCGGATGATCTCCTCGAGCACGTCCCAGACCTGCGGGCGCGAGCGCTCCACCATGCGCTTGGCGGCCTTGATGTTCTGCGCGTGCGACAGATCGATCAGGCGCTTGATGACGAACGGCTTGAACAGCTCCAGAGCCATCTGCTTGGGCAGACCGCACTGGTGCAGCTTGAGCTGCGGGCCGACGATGATGACCGAGCGGCCCGAGTAGTCGACACGCTTGCCGAGCAGGTTCTGGCGGAAGCGACCCTGCTTTCCCTTGAGCATGTCGCTCAGGGACTTCAGGGCGCGGTTGCCGGTACCGGTGACGGGACGACCGCGACGGCCGTTGTCGAAGAGGGCGTCCACCGCCTCCTGGAGCATGCGCTTCTCGTTGTTCACGATGATCTCGGGAGCACCGAGGTCGAGCAGGCGGCGGAGGCGGTTGTTGCGGTTGATCACGCGACGGTAGAGGTCGTTCAGGTCGGAGGTGGCGAAGCGGCCACCGTCGAGCTGGACCATCGGGCGCAGCTCCGGCGGGATGACCGGGACCACGTCGAGGACCATCGCCGCCGGCGAGTTGCCGGTCGCGAGGAACGAGTTGACGACGCGCAGGCGCTTGATGGCGCGGATCTTCTTCTGACCCTTGCCCTCGGCGATCTGCAGGTGCAGCGTCTCGGCCTCGGCCTGGAGGTCGAACTGCTCGAGGCGCTTCTTGATCGCCTCGGCGCCCATGTAGGCCTCGAAGTAGACGCCGTACCGGTCGACGAGCTCGTTGAAGACCGCGTCCTCGGGCTTGAGGTCGCCGACCTTGAGGGTGCGGAACTGCTCCCACACGCTCTCGAGCCGCGCGATGTCCTCGTCGAAGGACTTGCGGATCTGGCCCATCTCCTTCTCGGCGCCGTCCTTGGTGCGGCGCTTCTGGTCGCTCTTCGCGCCTTCCGCCTCGAGGGCGGCGAGGTCGGTCTCGAGGCGTGCCAGCCGGTCCGCGATGCGGGAGTCGCGCTGGTCCGAGAGGGTCTTGATCTCGAGCCGGAGCTCGTTCTCGAGGCCGGGCATGTCGGCGTGACGGCCGTCGTCGTCCACGTCGATGATCATGTACGCCGCGAAGTAGATGACCTTCTCGAGGTCCTTCGGCGCCATGTCCAGCAGGTATCCGAGGCGCGAGGGGACGCCCTTGAAGTACCAGATGTGGGTGACGGGGGCGGCGAGCTCGATGTGGCCCATCCGCTCGCGGCGGACCGAGGACTTGGTGACCTCGACGCCGCAGCGCTCGCAGACGATGCCCTTGAAGCGGACTCGCTTGTACTTGCCGCAGGAGCACTCCCAGTCGCGCGAGGGTCCGAAGATCTGCTCGCCGAACAGACCGTCCTTCTCGGGCTTCAGGGTGCGGTAGTTGATGGTCTCGGGCTTCTTCACTTCACCGTGCGACCAGCGACGGATGTCATCGGCCGTCGCGAGGCCGATGCGCAGCTCGTCAAAAGTTGTTACGTCGAGCAATGTTTTCTCCTTGTCGGAAAACAGGGTGTCTCGTCAGAGACGGGAGGTCGTCAGATGCTGGCGCGGATCAGATGTCGTCGACCGAGGACGACTCGAACCGGGAGGAGATGTTGATGCCGAGCTCTTCCGCAGCGCGGTAGACCTCGTCATCGGTGTCGCGCAGGCTGACCGCGGTGCCGTCCGCCGAGAGGACCTCGACGTTCAGGCACAGGGACTGCATCTCCTTGATGAGCACCTTGAAGGACTCCGGGATGCCCGGCTCCTGGATGTTCTCACCCTTGACGATGGCCTCGTACACCTTCACGCGGCCGAGGATGTCGTCGGACTTGATGGTGAGGAGCTCCTGCAGGGCGTAGGCGGCGCCGTAGGCCTCGAGGGCCCACACCTCCATCTCGCCGAAGCGCTGCCCACCGAACTGCGCCTTACCACCGAGCGGCTGCTGGGTGATCATCGAGTACGGGCCCGTCGAGCGCGCGTGGATCTTGTCGTCGACGAGGTGGTGCAGCTTCAGGATGTACATGTAGCCGACCGAGACCGGGTCCGGGAAGGGCTCTCCCGAGCGGCCGTCGAACAGCTGCGTCTTGCCGGACGAGCCGATCAGGCGCTCACCGTCGCGGGTCGGGGTGGTGGAGTCGAGGAGCCCTGCGAGCTCCTCCTCCGCCGCACCGTCGAACACGGGGGTCGCGACCTTGGTGCCGGGCGCCGCCTCACGGGCGTGCTCGGGGAGACGCGCGGCCCACTCGGGCTGACCCTCGACCTTCCAGCCCTGCTTCGCGATCCAGCCGAGGTGGATCTCGAGGACCTGGCCGAAGTTCATGCGACCGGGGACGCCGAGCGGGTTGAGCACGATGTCGACCGGGGTGCCGTCGACCAGGAAGGGCATGTCCTCGACCGGCAGGATCTTCGAGATGACGCCCTTGTTGCCGTGGCGGCCGGCGAGCTTGTCGCCCTCGGTGATCTTGCGCTTCTGGGCGATGTAGACGACCACGCGCTGGTTGACGCCCGAGCCGAGCTCGTCGTCGCCGTCCTGCGCGTCGAACACCTTGACGCCGATGATCGTGCCGCGCTCGCCGTGGGGCACCTTGAGCGACGTGTCGCGGACCTCGCGGCTCTTCTCGTTGAAGATCGCGCGGAGCAGGCGCTCCTCGGCCGAGAGCTCGGTCTCGCCCTTGGGCGTGACCTTGCCGACGAGGATGTCGCCGGGGCGGACCTCGGCGCCGATGCGGATGATGCCGCGCTCGTCGAGGTCGGCCAGGAGCTCCGGGCTGACGTTGGGGAGATCGCGGGTGATCTCCTCCTTGCCGAGCTTGGTGTCGCGGGCGTCGACCTCGTACTCCTCGATGTGGATCGAGGAGAGGACGTCGTCCTTCACCAGGTTCTGGCTGAGGATGATCGCGTCCTCGAAGTTGTGACCCTCCCACGGCATGAACGCGACGAGCAGGTTCTTGCCGAGCGCGAGCTCGCCGTTCTCGGTCGCGGGGCCGTCGGCGACGATCTCGCCGACCTCGAGACGCTCGCCGGCCGAGACGACCACGCGGTTGTTGTACGAGGTGCCCTGGTTGGAGCGGTCGAACTTGCGCAGGTAGTAGACCTGCGTGCCGCCCTCGTCCAGCTGGACGGTGACGGTGTCGGCGGAGACCTCCTGGACCACGCCGGCCTTGTCGGCCGTGATGACGTCGCCGGCGTCGATGGCTGCGAAGCCCTCCATGCCGGTGCCGACCACGGGCGACTCGCTGCGCAGCAGCGGGACGGCCTGACGCTGCATGTTCGCTCCCATGAGGGCGCGGTTCGCGTCGTCGTGCTCGAGGAACGGGATCAGCGACGTCGCGACCGACACCATCTGGCGCGGGGAGACGTCCATGTAGTCGACGCGGCCGGCGTCGACGAGCTCGACCTCTCCGCCCTTGGGGCGGACGAGCACCTTGGGCTCGGCGAAGTGGAAGTCCTTGGTCAGCGGGGCGTTCGCCTGCGCGACCAGGTACTCGTCCTCCTCCGAGGCGGTGAGGTAGTCGATCTGCGACGTGACGAGACCGTCGACGACCTTGCGGTACGGGGTCTCGATGAAGCCGAACGAGTTGATGCGCGCGAAGGACGCGAGCGAGCCGATCAGGCCGATGTTCGGGCCCTCGGGGGTCTCGATCGGGCACATGCGTCCGTAGTGCGACGGGTGGACGTCGCGGACCTCGACGCCGGCGCGCTCACGGGAGAGACCACCGGGGCCGAGCGCCGAGAGGCGGCGCTTGTGGGTCAGACCCGCGAGCGGGTTGTTCTGGTCCATGAACTGCGACAGCTGCGACGTCCCGAAGAACTCCTTGATCGCGGCCACGACGGGGCGGACGTTGATCAGGGTCTGCGGCGTGATCGCCTCGATGTCCTGCGTGGTCATGCGCTCGCGGACGACGCGCTCCATGCGGGACAGTCCGGTGCGGACCTGGTTCTGGATCAGCTCGCCGACCGCGCGGATGCGGCGGTTGCCGAAGTGGTCGATGTCGTCGACGTCGAGGCGGAGCTCGACCGGCGCGGAGTCGCGCACACCCGGCAGGGTGGTGCGGCCGTCGTGCAGCGCGACCAGGTACTTGATGGTCGCGATGATGTCCTCGACCGTCAGCACGGAGTCGGAGAGCGCCTTGTCGATGCCGAGCTTGCGGTTGATCTTGTAGCGGCCGACCTTCGCGAGGTCGTAGCGCTTGGAGTTGAAGTAGAAGTTGTCCAGCAGCGCGCGGGCGGCCTCGGCGGCGACCTGCTCGCCCGGACGGAGCTTGCGGTAGATGTCGCGGAGAGCGTCCTCCTTGGTGAGGATGTTGTCCTTCTCGAGCGTGAGCTCGATCGACTCGTAGCCGGCGAACTGCTCGAGGATCTCCTCGCTGGTGAGGCCGAGGGCCTTGAGGAAGACGGTGACCGACTGCTTGCGCTTGCGGTCGATGCGCACGCCGACCTGGTCGCGCTTGTCGATCTCGAACTCGAGCCAGGCACCGCGGCTCGGGATGACGCGAGCCGAGTAGATGTCCTTGTCGGACGTCTTCTCCTGCTGGCGCTCGAAGTAGACGCCCGGGCTGCGGACGAGCTGGGACACGACGACACGCTCGGTGCCGTTGATGATGAACGTGCCCTTCTCGGTCATCAGCGGGAAGTCGCCCATGAAGACCGTCTGGGTCTTGATCTCACCCGTGAGGTGGTTCATGAACTCGGCCTCGACGTAGAGGGGAGCCGCGTAGGTCTTGCCGCGCTCCTTGCACTCCTCGATCGTGTACTTCTCGGGCTCGAGGTACGGGTTCGTGAAGCTCAGCTGCATCGTCTCGCTGAGGTCCTCGATCGGCGAGATCTCCTCGAAGATCTCGTCCAGACCGGAGTTGGCGGGGAGGTCCTCCCGGCCGGCGGCCTTCGCCTCGGTGACGCGGGTCTTCCACGCCTCCGAGCCGACGAGCCAGTCGAAGCTCTCGGTCTGCAGTGCGAGCAGATCCGGAACCGTCAGGGTGTCGCTGATCTTGGCGAACGAGAGACGCGAGGCTCCGCGTCCGTTCTTGGGTGAGGTGGTGGTTGCGTGGGGCGCAGCAGCCAAGGAAGGAACCTCCGTAGACCCTCGCGGGTCTCAATCTGTGGGATGTGTGGAGTGGGCTCCCGCCGGGCGGGCCGACACTCCTCCCAGCGCCGCAGCGACCGCTTTCACGCGGTCTCGGGGAGGGGGCTAGAGTGTGGCAACGACATCCACCATCTGATGTCGGGTTCCGGTGACCTGCCGACCGCAATATGACGGCATGGGTACTCGGGAGCGCAAAGTACAAATATAGGTGCAAGCGGTGGCGCAACGCAAGTGCTGATCCTTGCGCGGTGCGCGCCGGTCGGGTATACGGCCCCGCACCGGCCCGGGGGGAGTGAGCCCCGGGAGCCCGAGCAGCAGGCAGACTGTCCGGATGCAGGAGCGCAGCGGACGACGACGAGGCGACGACTCCGAGCACCCGCGCGCCGTCCTCGACAGCGGCTTCCTCGCGCAGATCGAGCCCGACCGGCACTCGACCGACGCCGTGACCCTCGTGGTCGACGGCACCCCGCAGTCGCACGTCGACCTCGCCGATCCGACGCACCTCTCCTTCGAGTACGTGCGGCGCATCGGCCACGCCATCGACCTGCTCGCCCCCGAGGGCGAGCCCCTCACCGCGCTCCACCTCGGCGCAGGGGCGCTCACCCTCCCCCGGTACGTCGCCGCGACCCGGCCGGGCTCGCGGCAGCAGGTCGTCGAGATCGAGGGCGCTCTGGTCGACCTGGTCCGGGAGGCGGTGCCGCTGCCCCGCGGCGCGCAGATCCGCATCCGTCAGGGCGATGCCCGCGAGGTGCTGGGCAAGCTCCCACCCGGGCTCCGCGGCAGCGTCGACGTGGTGGTGGTCGACATCTTCTCGGGCGCGCGCACTCCCGCGCACGTGACGAGCGCGGAGTTCTACCGCGAGATCGCTCCGCTGCTCGCCCCCGGCGGCGTGGTCGCGGTGAACGTCGCGGACGGCGGTGCGCTCGCCTTCGCCCGCGCGCAGGCGGCGACCCTGTCGTCGGTCTTCGCGCACGTCGCGATCATGACCGACACGCAGATGCTGAAGGCGAAGCGCTTCGGCAACGTCGTGATGCTCGCCTCCCCCTCTGCGCTGCCGGTGGACGCACTGCCGCGGCGCCTCGCCTCCGACCCCGCGCCCTCGAAGCTCGTGCAGGGGCGCGAGCTCGACAACTTCACGGCCGGCGCGGTCCCCGTCACCGACGACACCGCCACGCCGTCGCCGCTGCCCGCGCGCAGCATCTTCCAGGTGCGCCGGGGCTGAACCGGCCCGGCAGGCGCTCGCCGCCGAGCGTGCCCGTAAACTGGCCAGGGGGTCAGCGCCCCTCCCGTCCCCGTCGCTCGCGACCGGATCCGCACCCCTCGAGGAAGCACTGCTCTGAGCATCATCATCCGCCATGACCCTGCGACGCTCCGCGAGGAGGTCGACGTCGACGCCGCCCAGCAGCGCCTCGAGGAGATCGGCGCGCTGCGCAGCCTCGCCGCGCTGACCGAGAAGGCCGAGCTGCTGCGCCTGCTCGACCGCGTCGACGAGGCCTGGGAGGTCGCGACCGAAGCGGTCCGGCGCACCCGGTTCTCGGGCGACCGCGCGGAGCTGCTCTCGGCGCGCGTGCGTCGTGCGCGTCTGATGCAGCTGCGCGGCCGCACCGACGAGGCGCTCTCCGAGCTCGCGCTCTGCGTCGAGGAGGCGCGCACCCACGAGTGGCACCTCGAGCACTCGCTCGCCCTGAAGCACCGGGGGCTGACCCTCTTCGAGCTCGGAGAGTACGGCCGCGCCGCTCGCGACTTCGACGCCGCGACGGCGCTCGGCGAGCGGGTCGGCGTGCCCGAGGAGGAGCTCGAGGTGGCGCGCCTCGGCTTCGCGGCCGCGACCGAGTTCCAGGACGGGTCGGCCAGGGCCCCCCGCGCCGACGGCGTCCTGCGCGGACGTCGGCGCGCCGACGGCGACGAGTCCTGAGCCCGGACGCGACGCGTGGCTGAGCTCGAGCAGGTCGCCGCGTGGGCCGACGAGCTCCTCGCGGCGCACCTCGACGGGTCGTGGAGCTTCGCCTTCGACCGCGCGCGCACCCGCGCCGGCGCCTGCCACTGGGGCGACCGTCGCATCACGGTGTCGCGGCACCTCGCCGCCCGCTGGAGCGACGAGGAGGTGCGGCAGACCCTGCTGCACGAGATCGCGCACGCGCTCGCGGGCCCGAAGGCCGGACACGGTGCGGAGTGGCGCCGCACCGCCTCCCGGCTCGGCTACACCGGGACACGCACGCACAGCAGTCCGACGGCCGACGAGCTGGCGCCGTGGGTCGGCAGCTGCCCGAGCGGGCACCTCTTCTACCGCCATCGCCGCCCGAGTCGGCCGCTCGCCTGCGGCAGGTGCGCGCGCCGCTTCGACGCGGCGAACGAGATCCAGTGGCGGCGGCGGGTCGTCCCCGCGGCGGAACGCGGATGACCCTCCCGGCCGGGCAGTGGCTGGAGGAGGCCGACGGTCGTCGCTGGTGGTTCGACTCCGGGAGCACAGCCCTCGACTTCGCCTACACCGGCGCGATGCGCGGCGCACCCGGTGAGCGCCTGGGCTCCGGCGACGCGCTGGCCGCGTGGCTCCGGGAGCGGTTCGAGGGAGTGGGGGACGGCGCCGGGCTCGCCGACGCGCTGATGCTGCGAGAGGCCGTGGCGCGGCTGGCCGTCGCCGCCGAGGCGTCCGAGCCCGCTGAGCCGGCGGACGTGGACGTCGTGAACCTGTTCGCGGCGATGCCGGACATCCCGCCGTCACTGCCGGGAGGCTCGCGGCAGGCCGGTCGCTCGAGCGCGAACGGGCGCCAGGCGCTCTCGAGCATCGCCCGTCAAGCGGTCGCGCTGCTGGGCGGCGCGAGCACCGGCCGGCTGCGCCGCTGCGACGCCGAGGACTGCCGGATGCTCTACCTCGACACCTCCCGCGCCGGTTCCCGCCGCTGGTGCTCGATGCAGCGCTGCGGGAACCGGGCGAAGGTGCGGGCGCACCGCAGGCGCGCCGCCGAGGCCCAGGCCGTCAGTCGACGACCTTGACCTCTTTCCAAAACGCGACGTAGCCCGAGAAGTCCTTGCCGACGCGGTCGAACGCGGTGGGGTAGGGGTGCGGGTACGACCAGGCGCGGTCCTTCAGCAGGCCGCCGTCGGACTGCACCGAGAAGTACTGGCACTCGCCCTTCCAGGGGCAGGTGTACGGGGTGTCGCTCGGCTCGAGCAGGTCGGTCACGACGCTCGAGGGCGGGAAGTACCAGTTGCCCTCGATCGAGATCAGGTCGGAGTCGGGCGCGTCGGCGAGGACGACGTCGTTGAGAACGGCTTTCATGCGGATCTGCTTTCGGTCGCGTGGTCGGATCGGGCGGAGGCTCTGCCCCTGGGAGACGCTACGCCCGGTGGGCCGCCGGCGTGCGATCTGCAGGAGGGCGTGCGATCTGCCGGAGGATGTGCGAACCGGGGCCGTCAGCGCGGAGACCGCAGGACGGTGACGCGGTCGGCCGAGTCGACGCGAGCCGCCTCCCGCACGATGTCGGCCTTCCCGGCGGCGATGAGCACGCGGCCCGAGGCGGACGCCGAGAGCAGGTGACCGCACGCGCGGCGCAGTCCCTCGAAGGACGCGGAGGCGACGGCCGCCTCCGGCGAGACATGGTCGATCCCCAGAGCGATCAGGGCGTCGATCAGCGCGCCGGCGGCCAGCTGGTCCTCCATCGCGAAGCGCGGCTCCCCCGCCTCGCCGAGCTCGCCGACGGCGACGACGTTCACGCTCGTGCGGCCGCCGTTCTCGTGCTGGCGCTCCAGCACCCAGCGGGCGACGGCCGAGCGGTCGACGAGTCCTGCGCGGACCACGTGCCCCTCGACCGCATCGAGGTCGAGCTCTGCTCCGGGCAGGGCGTCGACCAGCACCGTGACGGGCGCGGGCGCGAGGGTGCGCAGGGCGCGGGCTCCCCAGTCGAAGCGGATCTGGTAGGTCGCCTGGTCGAAGGCGGAGGGCGCGTCGGTCACCCCGCCACGCTACCGATCGGGCGGGCTCCTACACGTCACCGCCGTCCGGCGCACCCGGTTCCCGCCCGGCGATCGGCGGAGGAGGATGGGGTTGTGAAGGTGATGCTGAAGCACGTGCTCGACACCGATCCCGACTTCGCCTGGCGGGCGCTGCAGAGTCCCGCGGTCTTCCGCGAGGTGATGTCCCCCCTCCTGACCGCGGCCTCGCTCGACGAGGGCGGGTTCCGCCCCACGTGGGGGCTCGGCCCGCACGACGTGGCGATGGACGCGCTCGGCATCGTGCCGATGGGCGCGCAGGAGATCGACCTCTCCTACCGCCGCGTGCCGTCGATGCCCGACGTGCGGATCCTCCGCGACAACGGGGCGCCGCTCTCGGGGGCGCTCCGGCTGATCACGGCCTGGGACCACCGGATGGCCGTCGCGCCGCTGCCCGACGGTCGCACGCTCTTCCGCGACCGGCTCGAGTTCGACGCGGGGATCGCCTCGCTCGCGGTCTGGCCGTCGATGTGGGCGTTCTGGCAGTGGCGCGGCACCCGCATCCGTGCCCTCGCACCGAGCTGGCGTCTCGACCTCGGGGCGGACGCCCGGCCGCGCGGGGAGGCGGCGGAATGAGCCCCGACGGCACCGCCGAAGAGGCGATCGAGCTCTCGCGCAGCGAGCTGCTGCGCTTCCGCTGGCCCTCGGGCGAGGAGGAGGCGGAGGACGACGTCGTGTCGCCGCGCCGGCGCCTCGCCTCCGCCGTCGAGGTCTCCGACTGGCGCCGCCACGTGCAGGCGATCTACGCCGAGGTGCGGCGACTCTCGAACGTCGATCTGCTCGCCGCGCACGCCTCCTGGATCCGCGGCCGCAATGCGCTGTTCGCCCGCCACCCCTCCACTCCCCTGCTCCCGGGCGATCGCGCGCACTTCCGCTCGCTGCCGGTCGCACCGTACGACGCGGGCTGGCGCTTCGAGCTCGAGGTCGCGCCCGTCGAGGAGGCGGTGCGGATGGACGTCGACACCGGCACCGACGGCACCGTCCCGTTCGAGCTCGTCGGCACCGTGGACGTGCCGCAGGCGGGCACGCTCGACGTGTGGCGGCTCGCCTCGTACGGCGGCGGGCTGTTCCTGCCGGTGAAGGACGCGCTGGCGGGGACGCCGGGCGGCACCTACGGGGGCGGTCGCTACCTCCTCGACACGGTCAAGGGAGCCGACCTCGGTCCGGGATCGACGCCGTCGACGCTCGTGCTGGACTTCAACTTCGCCTACAACCCGTCGTGCGCCTACGACCCGGCCTGGGCCTGCCCGCTCGCGCAGCAGGGCAACACGCTCGCGGTCGAGGTGCCGGTCGGGGAGCGCTACAAGGGCTGAGCAGCTGCGCCTGGGCGCGCTCGGAGGCTGGATGGATAGCCTCCGAGCGGCGCGCCGTCCGCGCCGGAGAGCAGGAACACCATGCCCCGACCCGTCCTCCTCGTCACCGGGACCTCGACCGGGATCGGCCGGGCGACGGCGATCGAGGCCGCGCGCTCCGGCTGGACGGTGGTCGCGACCGTCCGCGACCCCGAGCGCGCCACCGACCTCCGCGCCGCCGCGGAGGAGGCCCGCGTCGACCTCGACGTCGTCGCGCTGGACGTCACCGACTCCGCGTCGGTGGACGCCTGCCTCGCGCACGTCGAGAGTGCTCACGGCGGGCTCGACGCCCTCGTGAACAACGCCGGCGCCGGGCACATCGGCACGCTCGAGCTCGAGGAACCGGCGGAGCTCCGCCGGGTGATGGAGGTCAACTTCTTCGGCACGGTCGCCGTCACCCGCGCCGCGATGCCGATGCTGCGCTCCTCCCGCGGCCGGGTCGTCACGATCTCGAGCGTCGGAGGCGTCGTGGGCCAGCCGTTCAACGAGGACTACTGCGCGGCCAAGTTCGCGGTCGAGGGCTTCTTCGAGGCGCTCGCACCCGTCGCCGGAGCCGTCGGTGTGCAGGTCTCGCTGATCGAGCCGGGAGCCGTGCGCAGCAGCTTCGTCGAGAACGTCGGGATCGACGTGCACGCGATGGTCGCGAAGGCCGGCCCCTACGCCTACTCGCTGGGCTCGTACCTCGACCGCACCGCCTCCGCGTTCTCGTCGACGCACGCCCAGGATCCCGCCGATGTCGCCGTCGTGGTCCTGCAGGTCCTGAGGGCGGCCGAGGCGCCGTTCCGTGTGCAGACCTCGGACTGGGCGAGGGAGTTCGCGGGGATGAAGCTGGCCGACGTCGACGGGTCCCGCGTGCAGTCCGCCATGCGCGGATGGATCGGCACCCACTAGGGTGGAGGGGTGCGAGCGCGAAGACTGCGCTCCCCCGCGTCGTAGAACGCCCCTTGTCCCCTGACGATCATCGAGATCCGAGGACTCTGACGAATCGAGGACTCCCGTCCCGATCACCTGGCGCACGTGCATGAGGCCCCTGGCCGCGCGCACCCCTTCGTACGGCGAACGGATGTGACCACCGTCACCTTCGCCCGAACGTCGATCACCCGCGCCCGGCCACCCGCCGACGCGAGCCGCGATCGACATTGATGCCCGAAAGGCACCACCGCATGTCGACCATCCCCTCCTTCAGCGCCCTCGGCGTTCCCGCCCCCCTCGTCGCCGCGCTCACCGCGAACGGCATCACGGAGCCGTTCCCCATCCAGGTGGACACGCTCCCCGACACCCTGAACGGCCGCGACGTCCTCGGACGCGGCAAGACCGGCTCGGGCAAGACCCTCGCCTTCGCCATCCCGATGATCGCCCGCCTCGGCGGCTCGCTCGCCGGCGGCCGCCGCCGCCCGGGTCGCCCGCTCGGACTGATCCTCGCCCCGACCCGCGAGCTCGCCACGCAGATCACCGCTGCCATGCAGCCGCTGGCCGATGCCTACGGCATCGTCACCACCACGATCTTCGGCGGCGTCTCGCAGCAGCGTCAGGTCGCGGCCCTCAAGCAGGGCGTCGACATCGTCGTGGCCTGCCCCGGCCGCCTCGAGGACCTCATGAAGCAGGGCTTCGTGAACCTCGACGCCGTCGAGATCACCGTGCTCGACGAGGCCGACCACATGGCCGACCTCGGCTTCCTGCCCGTCGTCACGCGCATCCTCGACAAGACCCCCCGCGGCGGACAGCGCCTGCTGTTCTCGGCCACGCTCGACAACGGCGTGGACAAGCTGGTCAAGAAGTACCTCCAGAACGAGGTGCTGCACTCGGTCGACGAGGCCAACTCCCCCGTCGCGCTGATGACCCACCACGTCTTCGAGGTCGACGGTCTCGACTCCAAGAACGCGCTCGTGAAGACCCTCGCCTCGGGCGCCGGACGCCGCATCCTCTTCATGCGCACCAAGCACACTGCGAAGAAGCTCGCCAAGCAGCTCACCGCGCAGGGGATCCCCGCGGTCGACCTGCACGGCAACCTCTCGCAGGTCGCCCGCGACCGCAACCTCGCCGCGTTCGGCGCCGGCACCGTGAAGGTGCTCGTCGCCACCGACGTCGCCGCCCGCGGCGTGCACGTGGACGACGTCGAGCTCGTCATCCACGTCGACCCGCCCATGGAGCACAAGGCGTACCTGCACCGCTCGGGCCGCACCGCCCGCGCCGGCAGCGAGGGCGACGTCGTCACGGTCGTGCTGCCCACGCAGCGCGGCGACGTGAAGACGCTGCTGCGCAAGGCCGCCATCCAGGTCACGCCCCAGCACGTCTCGGCCGACTCGGCCGTCGTCTCGAAGCTCGTCGGCGACGTCGCGCCCTACGTGACGCCGACCGCCGTCGTCGAGCCGGTCCGCGGCCAGTCGCAGGGTGGCCGCTCGCAGGGCGCGAACGCCCAGCGCAAGCGCGTCGCACGCACCGAGGGCGGCGCAGCTCCCCGCGGTGGACGCGGCGACCGCTCGGCGGCTCCCGCCTCCGACCGCCCCCGTCGCGACCGCACCTCCTCCGAGGGCGGCGCCCGCGGCGGACGCGGCCGCACCCCCGCCTCCACCGGCGGCGGCTCGCGCTCCTTCTACAGCACCGCCACCGGCGGCGCCTCCTCCGCTGCCCCCTCCGGCGGCGGCGAGCGCCGCGGCGGCCGCCGCGCGCAGGGCTGAACCTGTTCGCGCGCCGCGCAGCGGCGCGCCGCGGTCGGCAGACCGCGTGGTCGCGACCCGCAGAGCGGGTTGCGACCGGCTACGCCGATTCGCTCGCACGCGAATCGCCGGTTCGCCTCGCGGGTGCTCGGCTGGTCTGCAGATGACACTGCGGGATCGAAGCGCGGCGCAGAGAACTCAGGAAGGCCGGGCGGACTCGGACGACACCAGTCGTTCGGGTCCGCCCGGCCTTTTCTGCGTCCCGTAGGGACCGTCTCGCGTGCACAACCGAGGTTCAGCGCGCCAGGCGGCCCGCCCACGGGCCGACGCTGCGTCTCACCCTCGGTTGCGCACACCAAATGAGCCGCGGAAGCCACCACCTCGACCCGGCGAGCACCCTGCACGCACGGCGAAGCCCAACGCGTGATTCGCGTGTCAGCGAATCGCGCTAGGCGGAACGCAGGACGCTCTGCGGAACCCACCACCTCGCGAAGCCGACCGCGGTGAGCCGCCGCGCGGCTCACAAGAAGGCACCGCGAACGCGTGATTCGCGTGCGAGCGAATCGCGCTAGGCGGAACGCGGGACGCTCTGCGGAACCCGACCACTCCGCGAAGCCGACCGCGGTGAGCCGCCTCGCGGCTCACCAATTGGCACGCGAGTGCGCGCGCCCCTTCAGCGGAGGCGCCCCACCGAGGCGAGAGCGGCGCGCACGAGCATGCCGCGGCCCCCCTCCATCTCGGCGGAGACGGCGTCGGAGGAGGCCTCGTCGGGGGTCATCCAGGTCAGCTCGAGGGCGTCCTGGCGCGGGTCGCAGGTGCCGGTGACGGGGACCACGTAGGCGAGCGAGACGGCGTGCTGGCGCTCGTCGGTGAAGGGGCCCATGCCGGGCATGGGGAAGTACTCGGCGACGTGGAAGGGCAACGGGCTCGCGGGCAGGAGGGGGAACGCCATCGGCCCGAGGTCCTTCTCGAGGTGGCGGAACAGCGCGTCGCGCAGCGTCTCCCCGTACATCACGCGGCCCGACACGATGGTGCGGGTGATCTGACCGGAGGGCGTCGCTCGGAGGAGCACTCCCACCTCGGTCACCTGGCCGAGGCCGTCGACCCGCACGGGCACCGCCTCGACGTACAGGAGCGGCAGTCGACGGCGGATGTCGGCGAGTTCGTCATCGGACAGCCACCCGGAGTTCGGGTCAGGGGTGCGCACGCTCATACGCTCATTCTTACCCGACGTTGATGTCCGTCCGGTTTCGCGGGCGGACTCGGCGGTGCCCTGGACGATGATGGTCGGATGGGAATCGATCCGAACGCGGTGCTGTGGTCCTCCTCCGAGAAGGACCGGGCCGGGCGTCCGCTCCTCGTGCTGCTGCACGGCTACGGCTCGCACGAGGGCGACCTGTTCTCGCTCGGGGTCTACCTGCCGCTGCAGCCGGTGCTGGCGTCGCTCCGTGCGCCGCTCGCACTCGGCGGCGGCGCGAACGCGTGGTGGCCGCTCCGGGTGCCGCTCGTCCCCGGCGAGCCGCGCGCGGATCCCGCGGCCGTCGACGCGGCGACGCAGGGGGTCCTGGAATGGCTCGACTCCGTCGACCACGCGGGTCCCGTCGGTCTGCTCGGGTTCTCGCAGGGCGCCGCGCTCGCCGTGCAGCTGCTGCGCCGCGCGCCCGAGAGGTTCGCGTTCGCCGTCGCGCTGTCGGGCTTCGTCGTGCCGGTCGGGCCGGGGGACGAGGGCGACGCCCGGCTGGCGCGCGAGCGCCCGGACGTGTTCTGGGGTCGCGGGACGCTCGACACGGTCATCCCGCAGGAGCTCGTGTCGGACGCCGCGGCGTGGTTCCCCGAGCACACGTCGCTCGACGCGCGGGTCTACGAGGGGGTGGCGCACGGAGTCGGGCAGGACGAGCTGACCGATGTGGCGGCGTTCATCCGCACGCGATTCGCCTGATCCCGGGGCCTCGGGCGCGGCGTCAAGGGTTTGCCCTCGGCGGACGCCCGCGGCAGTGTCGGTGGTGGCAGGGAGGATGAACGCATGCCAGACGTCCTCGATCGCTTCTCCCCCGCCACGCGCGCGTGGTTCGAGGGCGCGTTCCCGGCCCCCACCGCCGCCCAGGAGGGCGCCTGGACGGCGATCTCGAGCGGCTCGCACGCTCTCGTGGTCGCTCCGACCGGGTCGGGCAAGACGCTGTCGGCGTTCCTCTGGGCGATCGACAGGCTCGTCCAGGGTCCTCCTCCGGAGGATCCGCAGCACCGCACGCGCGTGCTCTACGTGTCGCCGCTCAAGGCCCTCGGCGTCGATGTCGAGCGGAACCTCCGGTCGCCGCTCGTCGGCGTCACGCAGACCGCGCTCCGCCTGAGCGCAGAGGGGATCGGCTCAGCGCCCTCCACGGTCACCGTGGGCGTCCGCTCCGGCGACACCCCGGCGGCCGAGCGGCGCGTGCTGCAGAAGACCCCGCCGGACATCCTGATCACCACTCCCGAGTCGCTCTACCTGATGCTGACCTCCGCCGCGCGCGAGTCGCTGCGCGGGGTCGAGACCGTGATCGTCGACGAGGTGCACGCCGTCGCGTCGACCAAGCGCGGCGCCCACCTCGCCGTGTCGCTCGAGCGGCTCGACGCCCTCCTGCCGAAGCCCGTGCAGCGCATCGGCCTGTCGGCGACGGTGCGTCCGCGCGAGGAGGTGGCGCGCTTCCTCGCGGGCCGCTCGCCCGTGCAGATCGTCGCTCCCGCCTCCGAGAAGCGCTGGGACCTCAGCGTGATCGTCCCCGTCGAGGACATGTCCGAGCTCGGCGCGACCACCCAGCAGGAGGGGTCGACGATGGGCGCCACCGGTCCGCAGAGCGGATCGATCTGGCCCCACATCGAGGAGTCGATCGTCGATCGCGTCCTCGCGCACACCTCCTCCATCGTCTTCGCCAACTCGCGGCGCCTCGCCGAGCGGCTCACCGCGCGGCTCAACGAGATCTACGCCGAGCGCCGCGAGACCGCCGCCGAGCAGCGCCGCGAGGCGGGCGAGCCCGTCGCCGTCGGCGCGCTCCTCGAGGAGGCGGTGGGGTCGGGGCCGCGCCGCCCGCCCGCGGAGGCGATGGGCGCGTCGGGCGCGACCAGCGGCTCCGGGCAGTCGGCTCCCGACGACGAGCCGCTGCTCGCCCGTGCGCACCACGGCTCGGTGAGCAAGGAGCAGCGCGCGATCATCGAGGACGACCTCAAGTCGGGGAGACTCCGCTGCGTCGTCGCCACCTCGAGCCTCGAGCTCGGCATCGACATGGGCGCCGTCGACCTGGTCGTCCAGGTCGAGACTCCACCCTCCGTCGCGAGCGCCCTGCAGCGGGTCGGCCGCGCCGGCCACCAGGTCGGCGAGATCTCGCGGGGCTCGTTCTACCCCAAGCACCGAGCCGATCTGCTGCACTCCGCCGTCACCACCGAGCGGATGCGCACCGGCCTCATCGAGGCGATCTCGGTGCCGGCCAACCCGCTCGACATCCTCGCCCAGCAGACCGTCGCGGCCACCGCGCTCGACGCGCTCGACGTCGACGAGTGGTTCGACACGGTCCGCCGCAGCGCCCCGTTCGTCTCACTGCCCCGCTCGGCCTACGAGGCGACGCTCGACCTGCTCTCGGGGCGCTACCCCTCCGACCAGTTCGCCGAGCTCAGGCCGCGCCTGGTGTGGGACCGCGACGCCAACACGCTGACCGGACGCCCCGGTGCTCAGCGACTCGCCGTGACGAGCGGCGGCACCATCCCCGACCGCGGCCTCTTCGGCGTCTTCATGGTCGGCGAGCCCGGATCGACCGGCAACCGCGTGGGCGAGCTCGACGAGGAGATGGTCTACGAGTCCCGCGTCGGCGACGTGTTCGCGCTCGGAGCGACGAGCTGGCGGATCCAGGAGATCACCTACGACCGTGTGATCGTCACTCCGGCGTTCGGCGAGCCCGGGCGCCTCCCGTTCTGGAAGGGCGACTCGCAGGGCCGCCCCGCCGAGCTCGGCGAGGCGATCGGAGCCTTCACCCGCGAGATCGGCGGCGCGCTCCCCGATCCGGCGCGCGAGCGCTGCGCGGCCGCCGGGCTCGACACCTTCGCGACGAACAACCTGCTGTCCTTCCTCGACGAGCAGCGGATCGCCACCGGGCAGATCCCCGACGACCGCACCCTCGTGCTCGAGCGCTTCCGCGACGAGCTCGGCGACTGGCGGCTCGTCCTGCACTCCCCCTACGGCATGCAGGTCCACTCGCCGTGGGCGCTCGCCATCGGCGCGCGGGTGCGCGAGCGGCACGGAGTCGACGGCGCGGCGATGGCGGGCGACGACGGCATCGTGGTCCGCATCCCCGACACCGAGTCGGAGCCTCCGGGGGCCGAGCTCTTCCTCTTCGAGCGCGAGGAGCTCGAGCAGCTCGTCACCAGCGAGGTCGGCGGCTCCGCGCTCTTCGCGGCGCGCTTCCGCGAGTGCGCGGCGCGGGCGCTCCTCCTGCCCCGCTACAACCCGGGCAAGCGGTCGCCGCTCTGGCAGCAGCGCCAGCGAGCGGCCCAGCTCCTCGATGTCGCGCGCACCTACCCGACGTTCCCGATCATCCTCGAGACCGTGCGCGAGTGCCTCCAGGACGTCTACGACCTGCCCGCCCTCCTCCGCCTCGCCGCCCGGCTCGACGGTCGCGAGCTGCGGATCCTCGAGGTCGAGACGCCGACCGCGAGCCCGTTCGCCCGCTCGATGCTGTTCGGCTACGTCGCAGCCTTCATGTACGAGGGCGACAGCCCGCTCGCCGAGCGCCGCGCGGCCGCGCTCTCGGTCGACGCGGCCCTGCTGGGCGAGCTCCTCGGACGCGCCGAGCTGCGCGAGCTGCTCGACCCCGCGGTGCTCGCGCAGATCGAGCGCGAGCTGCAGCGGGTGGAGCCCGAGCGGCGCCTGCGCGGGCTCGAGGGTGCCGCCGACCTCCTCCGCCTGCTGGGTCCGCTGACCCTCGACGAGCTCGGCGAACGGCTCGTGGACGAGTCGGTCGCCTCGGCCGATGTCGCCGCCGCGCCGCCGCTCGCTCGCGAGGCGCTCGAGTCGCACCTCGCCGACCTCGTCCGCGCCAAGCGCGTCCTCCCCGTCGGCATCGGCGGCGAGCAGCGCTACGCGGCGATGGAGGACGCCTCCCGGCTCCGCGACGCGCTGGGCGTGCCCCTCCCGATCGGCGTGCCGGTCGCCTTCATCGATCCCGTGCGCGACCCGCTCGGCGATCTCGTGGCGCGCTACGCCCGCACGCACGGCCCGTTCGCCGCCCCCGCCGTCGCGACCCGGCTCGGGCTCGGAGTCGCCGTCGTCACCGACACGCTGCGCCGGCTCTCGGGCGAGCGCCGGGTCACCGAGGGCGAGTTCCGCCCCGACGGCACCGGCACCGAGTGGTGCGACGCCGAGGTCCTCCGCCGCCTCCGCAGCCGCTCCCTGGCCGCGCTCCGCAAGGAGGTCGAGCCGGTCGACGCCGCCACCTACGGCCGCTTCCTGCCCGCGTGGCAGCACGTCGGAGGCTCGCTCCGCGGCATCGACGGCGTCGCCTCCGTCATCGACCAGCTCGCCGGGGCGCCGATCCCGGCGTCGGCATGGGAGTCGCTGATCCTGCCCGCGCGCGTGCGCGACTACTCCCCCGCCATGCTCGACGAGCTGACGGCGACCGGCGAGGTCCTCTGGGCCGGCGCCGGCACCCTGCCCGGCAACGACGGCTGGGTCAGCCTGCACCTCGCCGACACCGCCGGTCTCACTCTCCCGGTGCCCGCCGTCGAGGCGGTCCCGCTCGGTGAGCTTCAGCAGGAGATCGTGGGCGTGCTCGGCTCGGGCGGAGGCTACTTCTTCCGCCAGCTCTCCGACGCGGTCGGCTCGACCGACGACGCGCGCCTCGTCGAGGCGCTGTGGGAGCTGGTCTGGGCGGGCCTGCTGACCAACGACACCCTCGCTCCGCTGCGCACCCTGGTCGGCTCGACCGGGGGCGCGCACCGCCAGCCCCGCGCGCCGGCGAGGGCCCGCGCGCCCCGCGGACGCATGACCGCGCGCCCGACCATGGCCACCCGCGTCGGACCGCCCACCGCCGGCGGCCGCTGGTCGATCGTGCCGCTGGCCGAGTCCGACCCGACGATCCGCGGGCACGCCCTCGGCGAGACGCTCCTCGAGCGCTACGGCATCGTGACCCGCGGCTCGGTGCAGGCCGAGGGGGTGCTCGGAGGCTTCGCGCTCGCCTACAAGGTCCTCAGCGGCTTCGAGCAGCAGGGGCGCGCGCGTCGCGGCTACTTCATCGAGAAGCTCGGCGCCGCCCAGTTCGGCACCGCCGGCAGCGTCGACCGGCTGCGCACCTTCGTGCCGCAGGACGAGGTGCGCGAGCGCCCGCGTCCCGTCCTGGCCCTCGCGGCGACCGACCCCGCGAACCCCTTCGGCGCGGCGCTCCCGTGGCCGCAGGGCGAGGGCCACCGACCGGGCCGCAAGGCCGGCGCCCTCGTCGCCATCGTCGACGGCGCGCTCGCCGTCTACCTCGAGCGCGGCGGCAAGACCGCCCTCACCTTCACCGATGACGAGTCGGCACTCGCCGACGCGGCCGGCGCGCTCAGCCAGCTGGTCCGCTCGCGTGGCGTCGAGAAGCTCACGGTCGAGAAGATCGACGGAGTCTTCGCGCTCGGCACGCCGCTCGGCGACGCCCTCACCGCCGCCGGTTTCGTCGCCAACCCGCGCGGGCTCAGGATGCGCGCATGAGCCGCGGGGGGAGCCTCCGTGCCCGAGGGTGACACCGTCTACCGGTCGGCCCACAACCTCGCCGAGGCGCTCGACGGCCAGGTCCTGACCCGCTGCGACGTGCGCGTCCCGAAGTTCGCGACCGTCGACCTCACCGGCGAGACGATCGACTCGGTCGTGCCGCGCGGCAAGCACCTCCTGATGCGCGTCGGCGACGCCGTCATCCACTCCCACCTCAAGATGGAGGGCAGCTGGCACCTCTACGCGATCGGTGCCGGCGAGCGGCCGAGATGGCACCGTCCCGCCTTCCAGGCGCGCATCGTGCTCGAGACCGCCGAGTGGCAGGCCGTCGGCTTCGAGCTCGGGCTGCTCGAGATCGTGCCGCGTGCCGCGGAGGAGGACGTCGTCGGCTATCTCGGCCCCGACCTCCTCGGCCCCGACTGGGACGCGGACGAGGCACTGCGCCGCCTCTCGGCCGACCCCGAGCGCCCGATCGGCCTCGCCCTGCTCGACCAGCGGATCATGGCCGGCCTCGGCAACGTCTACCGCGCCGAGCTCTGCTTCCTCCGCGGGGTGCTGCCCACCCGCCCGGTCGGCGAGAGCGGCGACCTCGCGCGCACCATCGCCCTCGCGCGGCAGCTCATCACGGCCAACCGCGAGCGCATCGAGCGCACCACCACCGGCAACCTGCGCCCGGGCCAGCAGCTGTGGGTCTACGGCCGCGACCGCAAGCCGTGCCGCCGCTGCCGCACCCCGATCCTCCGCGGCGAGCTCGGCGACGACGAACTGCAGCTGCGAGTCACCTACTGGTGCCCGCACTGCCAGACCTGAGGTCGGGCTACTCCTCGACCGCCGAGCGGTGCCCGGGGACGTGCTTGACGTGCAGGTCGAGGTCGGTGAGCCGCTCGATGCGGTCGACGTGGCGCCCGACCTCGGCGCCGTCGGTGACGATCCAGCTGCCGACCAGGAGGAAGCCGTCGCGACCGCCAGCGGTCAGCGGGCCGGTGACGGTGAAGGAGCCGATCGTCGGGGTCGAGAAGGTCACCCGCACCGGGTCGCCGTGCGACAGCCCGTCGGCCGAGCGATCGGTCTCGCCGGCCTCGTCCGACGAGTCGCCCGCGAGCGCGATGCTCTGGATCTCGGTCGCAGTGCTGAGGAAGACGTCGGCGACGACCAGCTCGCCTCCCACCGCGCGGCGCACGACTCCCTCGATGCCGTACAGGCCGTAACGGGGCGAGCGGACGAGGACGCGCGCCGTGTCGCCGACGACGATCTCGGCCAGCGCCCCGCGGATCGACTGCATCTCGCGTCGGGCGGGCGGGGCGGACAGGGCGTCGAGGATCGGGCTGCGCATCCGATCAGGGTAGCCGCCGCGGACGGCACGCGCCGGAACGGGCCCGCGAGCGCTCGCGAAGGCCTCGCGAACACGGAAGGCCCCGCAGCTGCAGGGCCTTCGAAGGAGTGCGGAGACGGTGGGATTTGAACCCACGGAACCCAATAAAGGGTTCTCCACCTTAGCAGGGTGGTGCACTCGACCGGACTATGCGACGTCTCCTGAGCGCCCGCGGGGCGAACGCACGTCGACCATCATAACCGCACCCGCGAGGCGGGCGTGACATGCGCCTCCGCCGACGCCGCGGGCCCCTCGAGGGAGCCCGGTGTCGTCGAGGGAGCCCTGGATGACGGGCCGTCTCGACGGGAACGGGTTCCCTCGGCGGGGTCGCGGCTACTGCTCGTCGAGCGTGCGGCCGACGGTGCAGGTCTCCTGGTCGGCGGTCTGGCCCGACACGTCGCTCGGGAGCGCCACCGTCGCCTCGGGAGCCGGGGTCGCCGGGTCGGCGGTCGCCGCCGGGTCGGGAGTGGCAGCCGGGTCCGTGGTCGCAGCGGGATCCGGAGTCGCGGCGTCCGTCGACTCCGAGCCGCCGCCGGTCGTGCCGGTCAGCGCGATCGGCTGGTCGGCGAGCAGTGCCGCGGTGAGCGCGCCGGCCGCCTCCTCGCTCGGGTAGACGCCGTTGCCGTCGATGTAGGTGGGGTACTGCACGAACACGACGCTCGCGAGGTCGACGTCCTTCACAGCGAGGCCGATCGAGACGAGGGTGTTGACGTTCTCGAGCGAGGTCGAGAGCTGCATGTTCGAGACGGACGCCTTGGCGAGGCCGTAGAGCGCGACGGGGTTCGACAGGGTCGAGGCGCTCTTCACCTTGCGCACGAGCGACGAGAGGTAGACCTGCTGGCTCGAGATGCGGGTGAGGTCGCTGCCGTCGCCGACGCCGTGGCGGGTGCGGAGGAACGCGAGGGCCTCGGCTCCCACCAGCGTGTGCGTGCCGGCGGACAGGTTCAGGCCGGTGTACTCGTCCTCGATGGGGCTGGCGACGCAGACGTCGACTCCGCCTACCGCGTTGGACATCTCGATCACGCCGTCGAACTGGATCAGCGCCGCGTACGGGATCTCGAGACCTGTGAGCTGCTCGACCGTCTGGACCGTGCAGGCGAGCCCGCCGTAGCCGAGCGAGGTGTTGATCTTGGCCGACCGGAGCGGCTCGGACACCGCGCCCGTCGTCGGGTCGGTGCAGGAGGGGATCGGCACGTACATGTCGCGGGGGAAGCTGATGACCTCGACCGTGGAGTGGTCCTCGGAGATGTGCATCAGCATCGTCACGTCGTTGAGATTCTCTGAGCGGTCGCCGTAGGCGCCCTCCGCGGATCCCTCCGCGCTGTCGCTGCCGGCGAGCAGGATGTTGACCCCGCCCTCGATCGCGCCGATCTCGGGGATGGCGGTGCCTCCGTCGGTGGAGCCGATGTCGAGGTCGACCGAGGGGCGCGCGCTGCCGGCGATCATCGAGACGGCGATCGCGACGATGCAGACCGTGCTGAGGACGCCGACTCCGACGCACGCGGCGAGGATGCGCGCTGCGAAGCGGAACCCGCTCTGCGGCCGGAGGCGACCGTGCCGAGCGGCGGTCCTCCGGGTCGGGGCGGGTTCGCTCATCAGGACGTACTCTCTCTCGGGCGCCGGGCGGCGTGCTGCCGCACCGGTGGATCGGCGTTCGAGGAGGAGCGTACCCGGCGGGGCCCGCCGGGGGCTCGGAGCAGGACGCTTCGAGCCGAACGCCCAGCGCTGCGCGCTCGGTGCCCTCGAGTCAGCCGAAGAACCCGACCGAGCAGGTCTGCTGGTCGGCGCTCTGGCCGGTGACCGACTCTGGCACCGCAACCTTGGAGTCGCCCGCGGGAGCGGCGGGATCGACCGGAGTGCCGGGAGTCGCCTCCGCCGTGGCGAGCGGGTCCGTCGTCGCGGGCCCGCTCGGAGGCTCCGTCGTCGTCGGAGCGGCGGCCTCGCCCTCGACTATCGCGCCGCCGCCGGTGCCTCCGGTGAGGGCGATCGGCTGGTCGGTCTGCAGCGCCGCGGCGAGGACGTCGCCCGAGGTGCGGTCGGGGACCACTCCGCCCGAGGCCTCGACCGTCGGGTACTGCGCGAAGACCACGTTCGCCAGATCGACGTCGCTGAGCGCGAGCCCCATCTGGACCATCGTGTTGACGTTGTCGAGTCCGGTCGACAGGGTCATGTTGCCCAGCGCCGCCTTGGCGAGTCCGTAGAGGGCGACCGGGTTGAGCAGGGTCTCGGTGCTCTTGATCTGGCGGACCAGCGCCGAGAGGAAGACCTGCTGGTTGCTGATGCGGGTGAGGTCGCTGCCGTCGCCGATGCCGTGGCGGCTGCGGAGGAACTGCAGGGCGGCCATCCCCTCGAGCGAGTGCGTGCCCGGCTCGAGGTAGGTGTTGGTGTAGGGGTCGGCGATCTCGGTGGCGACGCAGACGTCGACCCCGCCGACGGCGGTCGACATCTCGATGACGCCGTTGAACTGGACGACCGCCCCGTAGTCGACGGTGACGCCGAGGAGCTCCTCGGCGACTCCCGCGACGCAGCCGAGGCTCACGTCCTTGCCCATCGCCTCGTTGATCTTCGTGTCGTAGCGGGCGGGGATCGTCTCCCCGGTCGCCGCGTTCACGCAGGAGGGGATGTCGACGTACATGTCGCGCGGGAAGCTCACCACGGTGGCGTTGCTGTGGTCGGCCGACACGTGCATCAGCATGTTGACGTCGTTGAGGACGCTGGTCTCCTCGTCGGGGTCGCCGTAGGCGTCGCCCTGACCCTGCCGCGAGTCGCTGCCGACGACGAGGACGTTGAAGCCGCCCTCGAGCGCGCCGATCGCGGGCACCTCGGCCGCCGCCTCGACGCTCGAGCCGGCCGCGACCGGATGCAGGTCGACCGACGGCTGCGCGGACTGCACAAGCAGCGTGGCGGCGATGGCGACGACCGAGACGGAGGCGACGACGCCGACTCCGGAGACCGCCGCGGCGGCCTTCACCAGAGTCCGCGCGAGGCTGTGCCGCTTCTGACGACCGTGCCGCACGAAGGGGCGCGGCGAGCGCGTCGACTCGTCCGCGGCGGAGGGCTCCGTCGAGAAGGGCGTCCTGCGCATCCGTCTCCCGTTCGTCTCGAGTGCTGGCGGTGTCGGCGGAGCGTGGGCGCATCCGGCCGGAGGTGGAGCAGGGACTCGCGGAGGGGAATGCCGTGTCCGCGTCGGGCCATACTACCCAGAGTCGCTCCGGAGGCGGATCGGCAGCGTTCCCGAGTGCGCGCCCCACTGCCCGATGGAACCGATTCGAGCGATCGGACATATCCCGTCATGACCACTTCCTCTCCGCCGCGGGACACCGCCGAGTCCTCGTGGGCGAACGTGCTCACGGGCGACCCGGACGGCTTCGGCAGGCTCTACGACACGTACAGGCTCCGCGTCTTCTGGCACGCGCTCCGGCACACGCGGGCGCTCCACGACGCGGAGGACATCGCCGCCCTCGTCTTCCTCGAAGCGTGGCGCAGGCGCACCTCGATCCGTCTCGTCGACGGATCACCGCTCCCGTGGCTGCTCGCGACGACCAACAACATCGCGCGCAACGTCGACCGCTCCCGCCGACGGCATCAGCTGGCGCTCAACCGGCTGCCCGAGCCGCGGCACCAGGAGGACTTCTCGGACGAGGCGGGCGAGCGCATCGACACCGCCCCGCGCCGGGAGTCGATCCGCAGCGCGTTCGCCGGCCTCGCCGCCCGCGACCAGGACGTCCTGTCGCTCTGCGTGATCGCCGAGATGCCGGTCAGCGAGGCCGCCCGCGTGCTCGGCGTCCCGGTCGGCACCGTCAAGTCCCGACTCTCGCGAGCCAAGGTGAAGCTCGCCGCACTGATCACCGACCTCACCGCCGACGCAGCCACCGATGGAGGTGCACGATGAACGACAAGCCCGTCTTCGACCCCGACCGCGATCGCGCCATCCGCGCCATGATCGTCGAGACCGCCCGCGCCGAGAAGGCGCGCCCGTCACTGCGCACCCGCGCCTCCCTGCTCATCGGCCTCGTGGTCGCCGCGCTCCTCGTCTCGGGGGGCGGAGTCGCGATGGCGCTGACCGGGATCATCCAGATCCCGATCGCGGCGCCTGCTCCGGTCGAGACGCCGACCGCGACGCCGACACCGACCATCACGCCGACGCCGACGACCGCTCCCGCTCCGCCGCCGGCACCGGAGCCGACCCCGACGCCGACGCCGACGCCTGCCGACCCGAGCTCCTGGGTCATCAGCTTCGACGGAGTGGGCCCGATCGTCTTCGGCGGGCCGATCACCGACGCTTCTGCAGCTCTGGACACGACCGACCTCGTACCCTTCTCCTTCGGCTTCGAGGAGTGCCCCTCCGACTACCGTCAGCTCCCCGACAACGGACGCACTTTCGTCGGAGTGGACCCGGACGACGCCGGCGCCGTGGATCACATCGAGGTCGCGAACTACGTCACCGACGAGGGGAACCAGCTCGACGGCGCCCTCCCGCGGACGGTGTCCGGCATCAGCACGGGGTCCACTCGCGCCGAACTGATCGCGACGTACCCCAATCTGGTCGAGGAGCCGGACGTCGCCGGAGACGCGCTCTACTCGTTGGCGGGACCCGACGAGCGCCGACTCTGGTTCCGGATCGCGACGGCCACCGACACCGTGCAGGCGATCTCCCTGAGCACCTCCCCGGTGTACACGCTCGGCGGTTGCGGGGCCTGACCGCAGCGGAACTCGGAGCGCCTCTCCTCAGCCGGAGAGGCGCTCGGAGGTGTATGGCGGAGGGCTAGGGATTCGAACCCTAGAGACATCTCTGCCCACCAGTTCAAGTCAGGTTCGCGGGCTCCGGTCGGACCCGAATGACGGCGGGGCCCGGACGATGGCCCGGGGCTCGCCTCATTTCGTCTACGCCAATCTCGGGCTGTACCCGTCACTAGTGCCAAATGAATGACACGAGAGCTGCGACAGTAACTCACCTCATAGCGCGCTCGATGAGGTCAGGCGTCGTCAACTGACTCCTTCTCTTGTAGGTAGCCGATGGCGCGGACGAACCAGAAGAAAACGACGGCGCCCCGATGCGTGCAACCAGTGGAAGAACCCATCGATAGGTCCGTCAATCATGGCGAAGAGAGTGGTAGCACAGAAAGCGCAGTAGTGCCGCCACGACTGGCCTGCCCTGCCCGAAGAGAAGACCAACGATAAGCCTGGCGGAGACCTGGGCCAAAAACTGGTAGTACTCAGGATCAACACCCATGTCAGCGCGAAATGCAATGATCGTCGGAATAGCGCGTAGCAGACGAGCCCCAGGTAGACAGCGCTCCGGGCCGCGAACGCCGACCCGTCGCACGTCACCGGCGTCGAGGACGCGCTCAGGGCACTGCCTGCGGCGTCCCGAACATACTCCGCCCGCCGCTCCCGAACCGATGAGCGCGAGCACGGCACCGACCGCAACGATCGACTGCCAAATCAGGTCCATGTGGCTGTCCTACGCTTCATCGGTCAAGTCGCTTTTCGGCAGACCAGCTAGCGGACAACTTCAGTCTGCTGCGCGCCTCTCTACGCAACCGTGGCGCGGGGACGCTCACAGCCGTCTCGCCGAGTGATCAGGACTTGTTGTTCTCACAACGGGCGGCTGCGCGGCTCACGGAGTCGCGGGACGTGACCCTTCGGTTGGCGAGGTCCTCTGCGGAGGAGACCAAGGCAAGCGGAGTCAAGCAGCCATCGCAGGCTCCGTCGTCCTCACGGTGACAGCGGACGGTCACCTTCATGTCCGCTGCCGACTGGCACACCCACACTGGAAGAGCAGTTCGCAGAAGGGTCGCGAGTCCTGGATTCGAACAACGGAGCTTCTCTCCCAGACTTCGTGAAAAAGTCAGTTACGATCTTGATTAACGATGCTGACTCGCGAACGGACCGGATCATCTTCCAATCACTACTTCCGGGCTTCAGAGATCTGCGGACCCCCCTCGCTGCCGGGTTCCTCTTGGCAGCGGCTGCGTGGTTGACGTGGGGCGAGTCGGTCCCGCCGCGTGGAACCGCAGCAGGGGTGCCCGAATCGATCTACATTCTCTTCGAGACACTCGGCAGCTATACGTTGCTTGCAGTCCTTACGTTCGGCTCTTACACCGCCGGAATGATATGGATGGCTCCCGTTCAATGGCTGTTCGACAAGATCGGCACCCTCCCGAAGCTCGGATTGCGAACCTACGCCGACCAGACCACGACGAATCTTCTCAATCAGACTCGCCCTGTGATGGAAGACGAGGGAGGCAAAGATGCATACGCGGCACTGACCGAACTCCTGAAGCAGGTCTCATCCGCTCCTCTCGACCGGGGTGACCCTACGCCCGAGAAAACCGTCCGTCGGCGAATCTCCAATTCTCTCGCTGAGAACTTCAAAGACGCAGCGGTCGTCCTGCAGGCCGAGAATCACGAACTCTGGGACATTTACGATCGCGGGACCGCCGAAGCACAGTTCCGCTTCGGGATCGCCATCCCCTTCGGGATCACTATCGGGCTCCTGGCGACAAACATTTTCAACACGACCTGGCAGTTGGCACTTCTCTTTGGTGTGGTTGCCGCAGGAGTCATGCTCGCCCTCAGCGTGATAAAACTCCGCGAGGCAGTAACTGCGCTTCGACGCGGGCTGGAGGCGGCCAACGTGAAATCGCGCAAGCAGGTCGCGCTGGAGGAGGTCATCGGACGACTAAACCGGTAGTGGAGACCTGACCGCCGACGGCGGTAATCGCGGCGGACTGCGGACTGCCTGGCGGAGGGCTAGGGATTCGAACCCTAGAGACATCTCTGCCCACCAGTTTTCAAGACTGGCTCCATCGGCCGCTCGGACAGCCCTCCTCGCCGCTCCCCGAGGGCAGCGACAGTCGATGGTAACGGACGGCCGATCCCCTGGCGAAGAACAGCCGGTCAGCGGGCGTCTGGCGACACCACCGTCACTCCGGGGAAGTATGTGCCGTACCGTCCGCGGTCGCGGGTCAGGAGTCGGTGACCCGACACTGCCGCGTGTGCGCCGATGAAGAAGTCGGGCAGCGGGGCGGTCTTCGTGCCGCCGCGCCGACGGTAGGAGAGAAAGGCCTTGCCTGCGACGAAGCCCGCCGCCCACGGCAGGGCCTCGCGGAGGAAGTGCGTCGGCGGCAGAGCCTCCTCCAGCTCCTCGATCCGATCGAAGCCGACCGACACCTCGGAGTAGACGATCGGGTTGATCACGACGGGTCCGCGGTCGAGAGCCTCCTCGAGAGCGGCGGCCGACCAGTCGGACCAGGTGGGATCGTCGGTCAGAACGTCGAGGAGCACGTTCGAGTCGACGAGGGTCGCGTCATTCACCGCGCAGAAGTGCCATCAGCTCATCGGTGGATCGCGCAGTGCCTGCTCGCCCGCGCAGACGCTCGACGACACGGGCTCCGCGTCCGCCCTCGGTGCTGTGCACGATCCGCAGCGTCGCCCCGTCGGCGACGACGTCCACCTCGTCGCCCTCGACGAATCCGTAGGCGTGGCGCAGATCCGCCGGGATGGTGACCTGCCCCTTGCTGTTGAGCTTCACGCGCGCCTCCGTAATACGTGGTGGACGTAATACAGGATACGCCGGT
The DNA here is from genome assembly GCF_009807175.1 of Rathayibacter sp. VKM Ac-2803. NCBI lineage: Bacteria > Bacillati > Actinomycetota > Actinomycetes > Micrococcales > Microbacteriaceae > Rathayibacter > Rathayibacter sp. VKM Ac-2803. Next base: position 3,602,595 of record NZ_WUCD01000001.1, read on the forward strand.
CCCCCGGTCAGCTCCAGGAGAGATTCCTCAGCGCAGCGCGCCCAGCGCCGCCGCGACGCCGTCCTCGTGCACGGTCGGCACGACGGCGGAGGCGACGGCGCGGACCTCGTCCGGAGCCTGGCCCATCGCGAGGCCCGACCCCTCCTCTGCGGCCCAGGTCAGCATCTCGATGTCGTTGCGGCCGTCGCCGAGAGCGACCACGTCGGCGCGGTCGATGCCGAGCTCCTGGCGCACCAGCTCGAGCGCGGTCGACTTGTTCACTCCGTGCGGAGCGATGTCGAGCCACGCAGTCCAGCCGATCGCGTAGCTGACCTGGTGCAGGCCCATCTGCTCGACGAGATCCGAGAACTCGTCGATGTCGGTGCCTGGAGAGATGACGACCACGCGGGTGCAGAGCCGGCCGAGCAGCTCCTCGAACGGCACGTGCGTCGTCTCGACGCCCATCACCGCTCCTCCGGGGAAGGCCTCGGTGTAGAAGAAGGCACCCTCGGCGTCCTCGACGGCGTAGTGCGCGTCGGGCAGGAAGCGGCGGATGTTCTCGAGCACGCCGGTGGGATCGAAGGTCTCGACCACGTCGGGCCGGTACTCGCCCGACGCGTCGCGCCGGAGCGTGACCGCGCCGTTGCAGCAGACGACGTACTCGGGCGCGATGCCGAGCCGCGCGACGACCGGCAGGGTCGACGCGGGCGAGCGCCCCGTCGCGAGCATGACCTCGTCGCCCCGGGCGACCGCGTCGGCGATGGCACCGCTCACGGCGTCGGTGATGGTGCCGTCCTCGTGCATGACGGTGCCGTCGATGTCGAGGGCGATCAGGCGGCGGCCGGAGGAGGCGCTCATGCGGGGCGGACCGGCTCGAGGACCTCGAGGCCGCCGAGGTGCGGGCGGAGAGCCTCGGGCACCAGCACCGAGCCGTCGGCGCGCTGGTGCGTCTCGAGTAGGGCGACGATCCAGCGGGTGGTCGCGAGCGTGCCGTTCAGCGTGGCGACGGGCGCCGTCTTCCCCGACTCCGTGCGGTAGCGGGTGTCGAGGCGGCGGGCCTGGAAGGTGGTGCAGTTCGAGGTCGAGGTGAGCTCGCGGTAGGCGTCCTGCGTGGGCACCCAGGCCTCGACGTCGAACTTGCGCGCGGCGCTCTGGCCGAGGTCGCCGGCGGCCACGTCGATGACGCGGTAGTGCAGGCCGAGGCTCTGCAGCATCGCCTCCTGGTGCGCGACGAGGCGCTCGTGCTCGGCCTCCGCGTCCTCGGGGAGCGCGTAGACGAACATCTCGAGCTTCGAGAACTGGTGCACCCGGATGATGCCGCGGGTGTCCCGACCGCCCGAGCCCGCCTCGCGGCGGTAGCAGGTGCTCCAGCCGGCGTAGCGCTTGGCGCCGCCGGAGAGGTCGAGGATCTCGTCGCTGTGGTAGCCGGCGAGCGCCACCTCGCTGGTGCCGGTGAGGTACAGGTCGTCGTCGCGGAGGCGGTACACCTCGTCGTCGTGCTCGCCGAGGAACCCGGTGCCGTCCATGATCTCGGGGCGCACCAGCGTCGGCGTGATCATCGGCGTGAAGCCCGCCTCGAGCGCGCGCTCGAGGCCGAGGTTCATCAGCGCGATCTCGAGACGGGCGACGAGGCCCTTGAGGAAGTAGAAGCGCGCGCCGCTGACCTTGGCGCCGCGCTGCATGTCGATGCCGTCGAGCAGCTCGCCGATCTCGAGGTGGTCGCGCGGGGCGAAGTCGAAGACGGGGCGCTCGCCGACGGTCCGGAGCACGTCGAACGACTCCTCGCCGCCGGCGGGGACGCCGTCGATGATCGGGTTCGCGAGGCGCTTGACGAGCGAGGTGAAGCGCTCGTCGGCCTCGGCCGCCTCCGTCTGCGCCGCCTTCGCGCCCGCGGCGAGGCGCTGGGCCTCGGCGACGAGCGCGGCCTTCTCGTCCTTCGGAGCCTTCGCCACGGTCTTGCCGAAGGCGTTCTGCTCGGCGCGCAGCCGCTCCGCCTCGGTGATCGCCGAGCGGCGCACGCGATCGGCCTCGAGCGCCTCGTCGACCAGCTCGACGGAGTCGCCGCGCGCCTCCTGCGAGCGCTTCAGGACGTCCGGGTTCTCGCGCAGAAGTACGGGATCAATCACCCCAGCAGTGTAGACGGGCGCATCGCCCGGCCCGCGGCACCTGATGATCGGCCGTGCCGCCCGATCCGTTCGCGGCGACGGCCGCGAACACCTCTCGACCCCCTGCCCCACCCGACGAAGGCGCACCCGAACCATGACTGACCCGAGCACCTCGGCCGACCAGGCCCTCCCCCTCCGCGTCGAGCGCGACGGCTCCGTGGGCCGGATCCTGCTCGACCGGCCCGACGCGCTGAACGCGATCGACCTCGGCACCGCCCGGCTCCTGCTGCGCGCCGTGCTCGAGCTCGACGCCGACCCGGCGTGCTCGGTGATCGTCGTGGAGTCGACCGGGCGCGCGTTCTGCACCGGCGGCGACGTCTCGGCGATCATGAGCGCCGCGCGCCCCGACCACTACCTGCGCGACCTCGCCACGACGGCGGCGGAGGCGTTCCACCTCCTCGAGACGACCGGGGCCGTCGTCGTCTGCGCCATCGACGGCATGACCGCGGGGGCGGGCATCGCCTTCGCTCTCGCGGCCGACATCGTCGTCGCGACTCCGGCCGCCGTGTTCGTCAGCGCCTACGGCGACGTCGGCCTGGTCCCGGACTGCGGGGTGACCGACTCCCTGCCCCGCGCGATCGGGCGGCGACGGGCGCTCGACTTCGTGCTCTCGGGCCGTCCCGTCCGCGCGAGCGAGGCCCTGGAGTGGCAGCTGGTCACCGAGGTGGTCCCCCGGGCCGAGCTCGCCGACCGGATGCGCGAGCGGGTCACCGCCCTCGCCGCGCGCCCGGCGCACGTGGCCGCGGCGGCCAAGCGCCTGCTCCGGACCGACGCCGCCCACCGCACCGAGCGGGCCGCCGAGGAGACCGACACCCTGATCGAGCTGCTGGCCGTGCCCGCCACGCGCGCGCTGCTCGACGCCGAGCACGAGCGCCAGCGCCGACGCGCGTCGCGGCCCCGGAGGGTCGCCGCCTCGGTCTAGCGTCAGGTGCCGCCCGCTAGCGTGACCGGCATGATCCCGACCGCAGCACGACGAGCGGCCGTCGTCGCCAATCCCACGAAGGGCGACCAGGCCCGGCTCCGCCAGCTCGTGACCGCCGCCGAGCAGGCGCACGGCTGGGAGCCGACGGTCTGGTTCGAGACCACGCCGTCGGAGCCGGGCAGCACCCAGGCGAGGGCGGCCGCCGCGTCCGGCGTCGACGTGGTGCTCGCGGTCGGCGGAGACGGCACGGTCCGCGCGGTGGTCGAGGGGCTCCGAGGGTCGGGGACGGCCCTCGCGGTCGTCCCGTTCGGCACCGGCAATCTGCTCGTGCGCAACCTCGGGCTGCCGCTGGGCGTCGAGGAGTCGGTGCGCATCGCCTTCGGCGGCGGCGAGCGCCGCATCGACACCGGAGTCGTCGACGTCGACCGGCCCGACGGGACCCGGCAGGAGCACGCCTTCGTCGTGATGGCGGGGCTCGGCATCGACGCGAAGATGATCGCGAAGACGAGCACGAAGCTGAAGAAGGCCGTCGGCTGGCTCGCCTACGTCGACGGCGGGATGCGGGCCCTGGCCGAGCTCGGACCGGTGAAGCTGCGCTACTCGCTCGACGGATCGGCGTCGCGCTCGGTCTCGGTGCACTCCGTCATGGTCGGCAACTGCGGAGTGCTGCCCGGCGGGATCCTGCTCATCCCCGACGCCGCCCCCGACGACGGAGTGCTCGACATCGTCGCGCTGCGTCCTCGGGGGCCGTTCGGCTGGCTGAAGGTCTGGAACACCCTGACCTGGGAGAACGGCGTCCTGCGCCGCTCCGCCGCGGGGCGGAAGCTCATCGACCTGGGCCGGGACGCGCGCCAGGTCACCTACCTCCGCGGCGAGGACATCCGGATCCGCGTGGACGAGCCGCAGGAGATCCAGCTCGACGGCGACGAGTTCGGCCTCGCCTCCGCGGTGCGGATCCGGGTCGATCCCGCGTCGCTGCTCGTGCGGGTCGCCGAGAGCGCCTGAGGCCCGGGTCAGGGCGCGACGGCCAGACCCGCGAGATCGTCGAGCGACGCGACCCCCGACTGCTTCAGCATCACCCGGAACTCGTCGCCGAGCAGCGCCAGCAGCGCGGCGACCTCGTCGGCGCCCCCCGCGGCGAGCGCCCACAGCAGCGGGCGGCCGACGAAGGCGGCGCGAGCGCCCAGCGCGAGGGCCGCGAGCACGTGCCGACCCGAGCGGACGCCGCTGTCGACGTACACCTCGGCGTCGCTGCCGACCGCGGCCACCACCTCGGCGAGCGCGCCGACCGCGGTCACCGAGCCGTCCATCCGCCGCCCGCCGTGCGTCGACACGACCACTCCGGAGGCGCCCGCGTCGACCGCGCGCCGGGCGTCCTCGCCGCGCAGCACGCCCTTGACCAGCACGGGCAGGCCCGAGACGGTGGCGAGCCTCCCGATGTCATCGAGACCGGGGTTGGGAATGGGCTGCGCGAGCACGCGCTCCCGCTCCGCCTCGGTCAGATTGCCGAGCCGCGCGCGGCCGGGGATGTCGGGCCAGCCGAGCGGCTCGATCCCGGGGCGATCGCCGCGCAGCACCGGCATCTCGACCGTCAGCATCAGGGCGCGGGCACCGGCGGAAGCGGCGCGCTCGACGAGCGCGTGCGTCACGTCGGCGTCCGACAGCAGGTACACCTGGAACCACCAGGGCGCGCCCTCGGCCGCGATCCGGTCGAAGGGCAGAGCCGTGTTCGTCGAGACGCCGAGGAGCGTGCCGGCGCGGGCCGCCGCCTCCGCCATCGCGATCTCGCCGCGGGGGTCGGCCGCCACCTGCTGCGCCATCGGCGCGACGAGCAGCGGAGTCGCGACGCTCGTGCCGAGGACCGTGGTCGCCGTCGACGCGTCGAGGGCGCCCCTGAGCGCGGCGGGGCGGAAGCGGACGGCGTCCCACGCGGCGAGGTCGGCGTCGCGCTCGCGGTGGTCCCCCGCCACGGCGCCGTAGTAGTCGGCGACGAACCACGGGAGCGCCTCCCTGGCGCGCTCCTCGAGCTCGCCGATGCGTCGACGCGACTCCGCGCTCCCGGTGGTCATCAGCGGCCTCCCTCTCGCGACGGGACGCCATCGCACCTCGACACTAGGGCGTGTCGAACAAGAGATCGCCGTCGCGAGCACGGCCTGATCGTGCGAGCTGCAAGGAGGAAGCCGAAGGTCGATGCGGGCATCGACCGAGGTCTCCGACGCCGCAGATCGTGCGATCAGGCCGAGCGGAGCACGCGAGATCTTGTTCGACACGCCCTAGGGTCTGTCGTCGAACTCGGCTACCGTAGGGGCCGCGAAGGGGAGTAGTTCCCACCGTCCGCAGTGCGGACGACGAGTGCGTGTCGACATGCTGGCCCGGAACGAACCGGGCCCGGCGCGCCACCCGGATCCTGATCGGTCCGGGCGAACGAGACCTTCGGTCAGTCGACGCACGTCCTGACCGGTCCTCTCGCGCGGGTCGGCGGGCCCGATCCCAGGAGATCCCATGGCGAGCACCGCACAGGACCCCACCCCCACGCAGATCCGGCGCTGGCGGCGCTACCTCGCCGACGAGCTCGCGGAGGCCGCGACCTACCGCGACCTCGCGCAGCGCCGCACCGGCGAGGAGCGCGAGATCCTGCTCGCCCTCGCCGCGGCCGAGGGACGGCACGAGGAGCACTGGCGCGAGCTGCTCGGCCCGGCGGCGGAGCCCTCGCCCCGGCCGGACGTGCGCACGCGCCTGCTCGGGTTCCTCACCCGGCGCTTCGGCTCGGTGTTCGTGCTGGCGCTGATCCAGCGCGCAGAGGCCCGTTCGCCCTACGCCGACGACGACGACGCGACCGAGGCGATGGCGGCCGACGAGCGGATCCACGGCGAGGTGGTCCGCGGGCTCGCCGAGCGCGGACGCAGCCGGCTCTCGGGCACGTTCCGCGCCGCGGTCTTCGGCGCGAACGACGGGCTCGTCTCGAACCTCGCCCTCGTGCTCGGAGTCGGAGCGAGCGGCGTGGCCACGAGCGTCGTGCTCTTCACCGGCATCGCCGGCCTGCTCGCGGGCGCGCTCTCGATGGGCGCGGGAGAGTTCGTCTCGGTGCGATCGCAGCGCGAGCTGCTCTCGGCGTCCCACCCCGATCTCGACACCAACCGCGTCGTCCCCGATCTCGACGTGGACGCCAACGAGCTCGCCCTGGTCTACCGCGCCCGCGGGATGACGCAGGAGGAGGCCGACGCGCGCGCCTCCACCGTCTTCTCGGGCCTGCGCGGAGGGGCTGCACCCACCTCCCCGATCACGATCGGCGGCCCGAGGGCCGACCCGTCGATCGACGAGCACGAGTCGATCGGCACCGGCATGGGCGCCGCGCTCTCGAGCTTCTGCTTCTTCGCGTCCGGCGCGATCATCCCCGTGCTGCCGTACCTGCTGGGGATGTCGGGGCTGGCGGCCGTGATCCTCGCCTCGGTGCTGGTCGGCCTCGCCCTGCTGGCGACGGGCGCGATCGTCGGGCTGCTCTCGGGCGCGCCTCCCCTCGCCCGTGCGCTGCGCCAGCTCGGGATCGGCTACGGAGCGGCGCTGGTGACCTACCTGCTCGGGCTGCTGTTCGGCGCTTCCGGGGTCTGAGCGTCCGGAGTCCGCACCGCCCTGCCCTTCCACTGGACGGCTCCGACCGCGATCGCGAGCAGCAGCGAGAACGGCAGGCAGCCGAGCAGCGGGATCGAGGCGTAGTAGAGGATCTGCCGCTGGATCCACGCCGGCGACGGGGTGTCGGAGTCGCCGTAGTACGACGCGGGCGGCGACGAGTAGCCCGTGTAGAGCACGAAGAGCCCGAGTGCGCTGCCGGCGAGCCCCGCGAGCAGCAGCGCCAGGAGCCAGGGGTTGCGGAGGAACGAGGTCCGGCGCGGCGCCTCGGGCGGACCCGGTCGGGTCTCGTCCTCGGCCGACGACTCCCACGGCGCCTCGGGCGTGGTCGGGAGTGCGGGCTGCTCATCGGCCGGGGGCAGCCTCAGCGGCGCCCGGCTCGGAGCGGGCGGCGTCGCCCGGAGCTCCCGACGAGTCCGGGCCGCGGCACCGATCGGAGGCAGCCCCGCGATGGGCTGCGCCGGCCGGGTCGGCCCCGTCCCCGGCCGGGCGAACGCCCGCTCGTCGCCGCGCACGCGGTCGACGCCGCCCGCGAAGCCGCGCTGGAACGCCGCGTCGTACCGCGGATCCACCGTCTTCCGATCGCTACCGTCGCGCTCCGTCATCATCGACCTCCGGCTCGTTGCTCAGGATCCCGCGCAGCCAGTCGCGGGCCTCGATGAACACCTCGTCGTCGTAGCGTCGCACGTACGAGACCTGACGGCGATCCGCACGGGGATACGAGCCGAGGAAGATCACCCGCGGACTGAAGCGGCGGAGGCCCAGCAGCGCGTCGGCGACCCGCTCGTCGTGCGCGTGTCCGTCGAGATCGATCACGAAGCGGTAGCGGCCGAGGGCGTCCCCGATGGGGCGGGACTGGATCATGCCCAGATTCACTCCGCGGGTCGCGAACTGCTCGAGCATGTCGAGCAGCGAGCCCGGCTCGTCGGAGGGCAGCTCGACGATGAGGCTCGTCTTGTCGGCGCCCGTGGGCTCGGGGAGCGCGGTCGAGCGCGAGACGTGCACGAAGCGCGTGACCGCGTTCGGGTTGTCGCCGATGCTCTCGGCGAGCACCTCGACGTCGTGGTGGGCGACGATCCCCGGAGGCGCGATCGCGGCCTGCGCGGGCGCCCCGTCGAGCAGGTCGATCGTGGCCTGCACGTTGCTCGAGGCCGGCAGGTACTCGTGGCTCGGGATCTCGCGGTCGAGCCAGAGCCGGCACTGCCCGTAGGCGACCGGGTGCGCGGCGACCACCCGCACGTCCTCGAGCCGGGTGCCGGGGCGCCCGACGAGGATGAACGACACCGGGACGAGGTACTCGCCGACGATGCGCAGCCCCGGGATCTTCGCGAGCGCGTCCTGCGCGGCGGTCACGCCTCCCTCGACCGAGTTCTCGATCGCGATGACCGCTCCGACGCTGCGGCCCGAGACCAGGTCGCCCAGCGCCTCCCCCACGTTCGAGACGCTGCGCCACTCGTGGCCGCGCGCCTCGGGGACCTGCGCGAGCGCCGCCTCCGTGAAGGTGCCGGAGGGCCCGAGATAGCTGTAGGTGCGGGGATGCGAAGAGCTGTCGGGCATGGCGGACAGCCTAGCCAGGGCGGTACCCGCGCGGCCGCCGGGCTGACACTATGGACCCCATGACCGATCGCGCAGGGAAGCCGGCACAGGCCTCCGATCTCATCGACGTCGAAGCCCTCGTGAGGGCCTACTACGACAACAAGCCGGACGTGTCCGACCCGCTGCAGAAGGTGGTCTTCGGGACCTCCGGGCACCGCGGATCCTCGTTCGACACGGCCTTCAACGAGGACCACATCGCGGCGGTGACGCAGGCGATCGTGGAGTACCGCACGAACGAGGGCATCACCGGCCCGCTCTTCATCGGAGCCGACACCCACGGCCTCTCGCGCCCGGCGCTGACGACCGCGCTCGAGGTGCTCGTCGCCAACCAGGTGCGCGTGCTCGTCGACGAGTTCGACGACTTCGTGCCGACCCCGGCGCTCAGCCACGCGATCCTCCGCTACAACAACGACCCCGCGCACACCGACCGGGCCGACGGCATCGTCGTCACGCCCTCGCACAACCCGCCCCGCGACGGCGGCTTCAAGTACAACCCGCCGCACGGCGGACCCGCGGACTCCGACGCCACGACCTGGATCGCGAACCGCGCCAACGAGCTGATCGCCGACGGCAACCGCGACGTCAAGTCGGCCGAGCCGAGCGCCGTCGAGACCTACGACTACCGCACCCACTACGTCGCGGACCTGAAGAACATCATCGACATCGACGCGATCAAGAAGGCGGGAGTGCGCATCGGCGCGGACCCGCTGGGCGGCGCCTCCGTGCACTACTGGCAGCTGATCGCCGAGATGTACGAGCTCGACCTGACCGTCGTCAACGGCGAGGTCGACCCCGCCTGGGGCTTCATGACCCTCGACTGGGACGGCAAGATCCGGATGGACCCGTCCTCGCCGAGTGCGATGGCCTCGGTCGTCGCGCGCGCGGGCGAGTACGACATCCTGACCGGCAACGACGCCGACGCCGACCGTCACGGCATCGTCACGCCCGACGGCGGACTGATGAACCCCAACCACTACCTCGCCGTCGCGATCGACTACCTCTACCGCCACCGCTCCGGCTGGCGCGAGGACGCCGCGATCGGCAAGACGCTCGTGTCGTCGTCGATCATCGACAAGGTCGCGGAGTCGCTCGGGCGCCGCCTCTGGGAGGTGCCGGTCGGCTTCAAGTGGTTCGTGCCCGGCCTGGTCGACGGCTCGGTCGGCTTCGGCGGCGAGGAGTCGGCGGGCGCGTCGTTCCTGCGCTTCGACGGCACCGTGTGGACCACCGACAAGGACGGCATCCTGCTGGCGCTGCTCGCCTCCGAGATCGTCGCCGTCACGGGCAAGAGCCCGTCGGCGCTCTACCGCGAGCTCACCGAGCAGTTCGGCGACCCGGTCTACGAGCGCGTCGACGCCGTCGCCACCAAGGCGCAGAAGGCGGCCCTCGGCAAGCTCGACGGCGACGCGATCACGGCGACCACCCTCGCCGGCGAGGAGATCGTCGCGAAGCTCTCGAAGGCGCCGGGCAACGACGCCGGCGTCGGAGGCGTCAAGGTCGTCACCGAGAACGCGTGGTTCGCCGCGCGCCCCTCTGGCACCGAGGACGTCTACAAGATCTACGCCGAGAGCTTCCGCGGCCTCGACCACCTGCACGAGGTGCAGGCCGAAGCCCGCACCATCGTCGACGGCGCCCTGGGCTCGTAGCTCGGCCCTGAGCCGGCGAGGAGACTCGATCAGCGGAGGGAGGGCGCGCCTCCTGCGAGACGCGCCTTCCTGCGGGTGGCCGTCCCTCGCGGATCGAGTAGCCCGCGCAGCGGGCGTATCGAGATCCACCGACGTCAGAGGGCCGGGGCGACGTCCCGATCCGCTGGAGTGGCGAGTCCTTTCAGGAGACAGCACCTCACGCCTGAGCCCCGTCCTCGCTGATCGAGTAGCCCGCGCAGCGGGCGTATCGAGATCCACCGGCGTCAGAAGGCCGGGGCAGAGAACCGTTCGGCTGGAGCTGGTGAGTCTCGATACGCCCCTGCGGGGCTACTCGACCAGCATGGACGGCGACAGGCGCCGACTTCTCCCTCCCCGTCTCGGGTCCGCGCGCGTCATGCCGCCGAGAAAGGACTCCGACAGCCCGCCGACCCCGCAGGTCGTGTCGCCTCCTGGGGCTGCTACCAGCGGGGGTGCACGGTGGGGCGGAAGTGGGTGTCGTAGAGGGCGTTCACCGACTCCATGAAGCGCGGGCCGAGGGGGGCGGCGGAGGCGGCGGCCGCGTTGGCGCGGGCCTGCTCGACGGAGCGGGCGCCGGGGATCACGGCGGTGACGCCCTCCTGCTGGATGATCCAGGCGAGGGCGGCGGCGGCCGGCGCGAGGCCCTGGCTGTCGGCGAGAGCCGAGAACTCCTGCGCGGCCGCGACTCCGGTCGCGAAGTCGACGCCCGAGAACGTCTCGCCCACGTCGAACGCGGAGCCGTCGCGGTTGTAGCTGCGGTGGTCGTCCGCCGCGAACGTCGTCTCGGTCGTGTAGCGCCCGCTGAGCAGACCCGAGGCGAGCGGGACGCGCGCGAGGATGCCGACGCCCGCCTCGCGAGCGGCCGGCAGCACCTCGTCGAGCGGCTTCAGGCGGAACGCGTTGAGGATGATCTGCACGCTCGCGACATTCGGCCGGGCGATCGCGGTGAGCGCCTCGTCCGTGCGCTCGACCGAGACGCCGTAGTGCGCGATCGCTCCGTCGGAGACGAGAGTGTCGAGCGCGTCGAAGACGGCGTCGTCGGAGTAGACGGACGTGGGCGGGCAGTGCAGCTGCACCAGATCGAGGGTGTCGACGCCGAGGTTCTTCCGCGAGCGGTCCGTCCAGGCGCGGAAGTTCTCGAGCACGTAGTTCGAGGGGATCTGGTCGACGCGACGGCCCATCTTGGTCGCGACGAACACCTCCGCGTCGGGGTGCGCGGCACGGTACGCGCCGATCGTGCGCTCACTGCGGCCGTCGCCGTAGACGTCGGCGGTGTCGAAGAGCGTGACCCCCGACTCCACCGCGGCGTCGAGGATGGCGAGGGCGTCGCTCTCGGCGACGTCCCCCCAGTCGGCACCGAGCTGCCAGGTTCCGAGGCCGACGACGGAGACGGGCGCACCAGTGCGTCCGAGGGTTCGAGTGTCCATGCCTCCACCGTAGGTGCGCGCACCGGAGCGCGGAGCCCCCTTGCGCGTGGCCTAACGTCGAGGTCATGAGCCTCGTCGTCCTCGGAAGCGCCAACCTCGACCACGTGCACCGCGTCGCACGCATCCCCGCCCCGGGTGAGACGGTGCTCGCCCTCGACTACCGCACGTACCCGGGCGGCAAGGGGCTGAACCAGGCCGTCGCCGCGGCCCGCACCGCCCCCGGCACCGCCTTCGTGACGAGCCTCGGCCGCGACGCCGGGGGCGACGAGCTGGCGACCGTTCTCGCCGGCGAGCCGCTCGCGCTGCACGCCCGGCGGATCGACGAGCGCACCGGGACCGCGCAGATCACCGTGGACGACCGCGGCGAGAACGCGATCGTGGTCGACTCCGGGGCGAACGCGGCCCTCGTCGGACTCACCGAGGGCGAGCGGACGCTGATCTCCGGTGCGTCCGCCCTGCTCCTCCAGCTCGAGATCCCCGTGACGACCGTGCAGGAGGCGGCCGTCGCCGCCCGCGCGGCGTCGACCCGCACGATCCTCAACGCCGCCCCGATCGGCCCGCTCCCCGAGGGGCTCCTCGCCGCACTCGACGTGCTGATCGTCAACGAGCACGAGGCTCGCGAGCTCGCCGCCGACCGCGCCATCGACGTCGCCGACGACGCGGCTCTCGCGGCGGCGCTCACCGCACTGGTGCCGCTCGTGCTGGTCACGCTCGGCTCCGACGGCGTCGTCATCGCCGTGCGCGACCGCGAGCCCGTCGTCGCGCCGGCGTTCCGGGTCGAGGTCGTCGACACGACGGGTGCGGGCGACACGTTCTGCGGCGCCTTCGCGGCCCGCCTCGCCGCCACCGGCGCCGACCTCGACGACCCGTCGGCGCTCGTGCCGCTGGTGCGCTGGGCGACCGCCGCCGCAGCGATCTCGGTCACCCGGGCGGGGGCAGCCGTGTCGGCGCCGACCGCGGTCGAGACGGAGGCGTTCCTCGCCGAGCGCTGACCGGCCGGCGGGTCCGCTCTAGTCGACCGCCGCGATCCGCACCGTGACGCGGGCGCGACGCTGCGGGTGCTCGAGCGAGCACCACTCGCGGACGACAGCTCCGACCGACCGGGCGACGTCCGGCGCCGACGCCTCAGCGCTCGCGCAGACGTCGACCGCCACCGACACCTCGTCGCCGCTGATCCGGATCAGGACCGGCTCGGCGAAGGTGCCGCCCGTGGCCGCGCCGAGCGGGCCCGAGGCCAGCGGCACCGATGACGGAGCGAGCGCGGTCGCGGCGTGCGCGATCACGTCGCGCACCTCGGGTCGCGCGGGGACCAGCATCACCACTCCGTCGACGGAGCGCAGCAGGGCCGCCACGGTCGCGGAGGCGCTGGGCTCGCGCGGGGTCAGCTCGCTCACGACTCCTCCGTCCCGGGCAGGTAGACGTCCTCGACGCGCACGTCGATGGTCACGACCCGCAGCTCGGTCTGGGTGAGGAGCCGGGAGTGGATGCGCTCGCGCACCTGCTGGGCCGCGTCCGCGATCGGGACGCCCCAGAAGACCGAGATCGTCACGTCGACCACGACGTCGGCCCCCGGCTCGTCGATGTCGCCGATCAGGCGGCACCGCCCGACCAGGACGCCGGGAACGCTGTCGCCCGCCTCGCGCACGAGGCCGCGGACGGCGCCCTCGGTGATGGTCAGGGCGACCTCGGGCTCGACACTGGCGAGCGGGATGTCGCGCCCGGCCCTGGCCTCGCGGCGGGCCTGGGTCAGGATCGAGCCGAACCAGCTCTCGTCGGGTGCGGGCAGGCGCTCGGCGTCGTCGTCGATCAGCGCTCCGGAGAGGGCGCGGACGCGCTCGAGCGCTCGCAGCGTGCGCCGGTACTCGGGCGACTCCTCGATCACGGGGTCGTAGGGGATCCGGCCGCGGTCGAGGTAGTCGCTGAGCTCGGCCATCCCGCGCTCCTCGGTGGCGGGCGCACCGGCGCCGGCCACGTCGGCCCCCGGGACGTCCGGCGTCTCGTCCGCGTTCATCGCGCCTGCTCCTTCATCGCCAGTCCTCCATCGCAACGACCAGCGACTCCCTCGCCCGGGCGAGCTTCCCGCGCACCGCGGTCGCCGTGATCCCCAGGTGCTCGGCGATCTCACCGTACGACTCGCCGCCGACCTCGCGGAGCAGCCAGCACTGCCGCTGAGACTCGGGCAGTTCTGCGAGCGCGTGCGCGAGCGCCTTCATCGCGTCGCTCTGCTCCGCCGACTCGAACGGGCCCGGCTCGCGGGCGGGCGGATGCTCGACCGCGTCGACGTCGTCGGTGGGGCGGCGCTGCCGCAGCAGGTCGACGCTCGCCCGGCTGACGATCCGCATCATCCAGCTCCGCACGCTCGCGGGCTCCTTGAGCTGCGGGAGCTGAGCCCAGACCGTGATCAGCGCGTTCTGCACCGCGTCCGAGGCGTCGGCCTGCGAGCCGGTCAATCGCCAGGCGTAGGCGCGCAGGATCGACTGGTGCCGCTTGACGAGCACCTCGAAGGCGCGCACATCGCCCTCGGCCGAGCGCTCGGCGAGGAGCGCATCGCTCGCCGACTCCAGACCGCGCACGGCGCACCTCTCCACTCGAGCATCCAGCACTATCAGGCAACGCTCAGGATAATTCCCGATCCGCACCGTGACGATCACCCTCCGGGTTCCGTCTCACTCATGAAAGCACAGCCCGCCGGTCGATCCGCCGGGCTTCCGCATCCGGCACGCTGCACGACAGGCGGCCGGCACTGACGTACAGGAGTCACCATGAGCGACACCACCCGCACCCCCGCCACCACGCCCCGCGTCGACAAGTCGTCCGTCGAGACCGTGACCAGCCTGGGCAGCAGCACCGCCTCGGGCGTCGCCCAGGGCAAGACCGTCATCGACGACGCGGTCATCGCGAAGGTCGCCGGCATCGCGGCCCGCGAGGTCCCCGGAGTCTTCGCCCTCGGCAACAACGCCGCCCGCGCTTTCGGCGCGATCCGCTCGGCCGTCGGCGGCAACGACCTGTCGCAGGGCGTCCGCGTCGAGGTCGGCGAGACCCAGGTCGCGGTCGACGTCACCCTCGTCGTCGAGTACCCCGTCCCCATGCAGTCGGTCGCCGACGCCGTCCGCGAGTCCGTCTCCGACGCCATCACCGACCTCGTCGGCATGAGCGTGGCCGAGATCAACGTCGCGATCGTCGACGTGCACATCCCCGGTGACGACTCGAGCGACACCGATGCCGAGAGCCGCGTCCGATGACCGACCCCCGCATCCCGACCCCCGCGCCGGCGAACCGCAGCACCGTGCTCGGTGTCGCGGTCGGCGCCATCCTCGCCTTCGCGGCCCTGCTCTTCGGCTTCTGGGGCTTCGTCCTCACCGCCGTGTTCATGGCCCTCGGCGTCGTGATCGCCCGCATGCTCGACGGCTCGCTCGACGTGCGCAGCCTCGTGGACGTGTTCCGCGGGCGCACGACCTCCCGCTAGGAGTCCTGCATGACCACCGCTCTCGATCCTCGCCCCGTCGCCGACCGCGCGGCGACATCGCCCGTGGCGGGCACCGTCACCATCAACGTCCGCTCGATCGAGCGGACCGCGCTGGCGATCGTCCACGAGGAGCTGGACGTCGAGGTCTCCGCGATCCGCATCCGCCTGTCGGACGACGGAGGCGGTCTCGCCCTCGCGGTCTCCACTCCGGTGGTCCTCGAGCCGGCCCTCGCCGACGCGCCGGGGGCCTCCACGGGCACGGTCCTGGACCGCCTCCACCGCGACCGGGCCCGCATCGCCGCCCGCATAGAGGCGCTCACCGGCCGTACCGTCACCCGGGTCGACATCCGGGTCACCGGCACCCGCACCCGCAGCACGAGGAGAGTCGCATGAGCCCCGCACCGTCACCGCGCGACTCGGCACCGGACGCGCGCTACCGCCGCTTCCTGCGCCGGGAGACCCACAGCTCGCGCTCGGCCGCGCAGATCGTCGTCCTGCTGCTCGTCGCACTGGTCGCCGCCTACGTCGGGACCGAGGCGGTGCTCGCCGTCTTCGGCGCGGCTCCCCTCCTGATCGCCCCCTCGGCGCTGCTCGCAGCGATCGTCGGAGTAGGCGACCTCGCCCAGGTCGCCCTCCTCGGCATCGCGGCCGGAGTGGCCGTCCTCGCGCTGATCCTCCTCGTCCTCGCCCTCGGCCCGGGTCACCGGGCGCGGCACACCATCGAGGACGACCGTCTCGCGGTCGTCGTGGACGACGGAGTGATCGCCTCGGCGCTCGCCCGCTCGGCCCGCACCGTCGCCCGCTCGCGCCGCGAGGACACCAGCGCCTCGCTCGGCCGCCGCACCGCGGTGATCGAGATCACCCCGGCGTCCGGGATCGCCGTCGACCAGGCGGCCGTCCAGTCGGCCGTCGACGACGAGATCACCCGCATCGCCCCCCAGCCCGCCACTCGGGCGTCCGTCCGCGTCGCCTCGTCCGGGAGGATCTGATGACCACGAGCAACCGCTTCGTCAACCGCCTCGTCCTGTTCCTGCTCGGCCTCGTGCTCGCCGCGGTCGCCGCAGGCCTCGTGCTGGTCGCCGTCTCCCAGCCCGCCAGGGACGCCGTGTCGGGCTTCGGCTCCGACGAGGGCGCCGCCCTCGTCTCGCGCCTCTCCCCCGAGGACGGAACGCCCTGGAGCGACGCGGCCGTCCTGTGGCCGCTCTACGCGATCGTGGGCGTCTGCCTCCTGGCGATCGTGATCTGCATCGCCCTCGCGGTGGCGCACGGTCGCGGCCGTACCGGCACCGTCCTCACCGATGTCGCGCAGGGCGACGGCCCGGCCGGCGAGATCGAGATCGCGACCGGCTTCGCCGAGGACGTCCTCGAGAACGCGCTCGCCGGTCGCACCGACCTGCTCGACGTGACGGTGTCGGCCTACCGGCACGGCTCCGCCTCGGCGCTGAAGGTCCGCGTGCTCCCCCGGGCCGGCGTCTCGCCGCGCACCGTCGTGGACGCCGTGCACCAGGAGGTCGTCGAGCTCGACCGCCTGCTGGGTGCCCGACTGCCCGTCGTGCTCGAGGTCGCCTCGAGCGCCCGCGCCGGCTTCTCGAAAGAGGACCGCGTCGCGTAGGACCGCGGACGCCGCACGGCGCCCGCCCACGACTCCCCCGGCGTCCCCGCCGGAGGACCACCACACCGAACGGAAGGAGCCCCTCATGGGTGCAGACGACAAGATCCGCAACGCCGCAGAGAACCTGGTCGGAAAGGCGAAGGAGACGGTCGGCAAGCTGACCGACAACGAGCGCCTCGAGGCCGAGGGCCAGGCCGACCAGACCAAGGCATCGGCCAAGAAGGTCGGCGAGGACGTCAAGGACGTCTTCAAGAACTGACCGACCCATTACCGGCGGAGGCCGTCATCGCGAAGCGGTGGCGGCCTCTTCTCGTCGTGGTCAGACGCTCCAGAACATGATGCGAGCGGCCGACGCCGAGTCGATGCTCTGGTCGAAGTTGTCGACCGTGTGCGAGGAGTACAGGATCGTGTCGCCGTCGACGCTCGTGACGATGCCGGTGTGATCCCAGTCGCCCGAGCCGTCCCAGTCGAACTGCACGACGTCGCCGACCTCCACCTGGTCGCGCTGCGTGTTCGAGAGCGGGGTCGCCCGCTCCGGGTGCGCGGCGAGGTACGAGTTGAACGCCGTCGACGAGGCCCAGGCCGAGCTGTAGCCGCCCGTCGAGGAGTAGTTCCACTCCTCGTCCATGGCCCAGCCGCGGGCGATGAGCGACTGCGAGGCGAAGTTGACGCAGTCGTTGCCCGAGATCACGCCGTACTGCGCGGAGTTGTAGTCGGACCAGTAGGTCTCGAGGTAGTCGAGCTGCGAGGCGAGGCGGCTGGCGTCGAGCGCGGCCGCGGCCTTGGCGGCCTCGATCGCCGGGTCGGGCGTGTAGGCGAAGGTGATCGCGGAGGCGACGACCTTCGTCGTGGCGAGGACGCCGGTCGCGGTGGGGCTCGGCGACGCCGTGGCGGTGGGGGCCTCGAGGTCGCTCGCGGGCTCCGCGGTGGCGGTTCCGGTCGCCGCGGTGTCGGCGTCGGCGGTCTCGGTCGCCGCGGGCTCGGTGGTCGCGGTGCCGGTGGTCGCGGGTGCCTCGGTCGGCGCGGTGTCGACGGCCGGCTGCGCGGTCTCGGCCGGCGTGCCGTCGACGGTCACGGCGGCGGCCTCGTCCGTCACGGCGTCGAAGGTGATCGGCTGCCCGTCGGCGTCGAAGAAGGCGACCGGCACGACTCCCTCGGCCTCGCCCGAGGCGGGGGGCGCGGTCACGGTGATCTGGTCGGCGTTCTCGACGGCGACCGCCCCTTCGGCGTCGCCGAAGCGGACCGTGGCGACGGCGTCGAGGTTGGATCCCGAGAGCGTGACGCTCGTGCCTCCGGCGACGGTGCCGGAGGTGGTCGAGACGGCGCTGAGCACGACGCGGGCGGAGGCGGTGGTCGCGGGCAGCACGGCGACGGTGGTCGGGCTCGACGACGGGGTCCCGGTGGCCGACGCGGACTCCGCCGATCCGGTCGCTCCGACGGTGAGGCTCGCCCCGGTGGCGACCGCGACGACGACGAGGCCGCCCGACATCGCCAGCACGAGGTGCTTGCGCGACGGTCGGAAGAACGAGGAGCCCCGGGGAGCCGGGTCGACCTTCGCCTGGTGGCCCTCGGCGGCGCGCCGGTCGCGGCGCGACGCGAAGACCTGCTCGCCCACGGCGTGCGGCGGCCGGGAGGCGGCGGGCGCGGTGGGCGCGGCCTCCGGAACGACTCGGACATCGGCGGATCGCCGACGGCCCTCGCGCTCGCGGGCCTCGCGGCGGGTCATCGGAGCGGTGGTCGCATCGAGCGGAGTCTGCTCGGAGGGTGCATCAGGGGTGGAGCGGGTGGAGCTTTGGGGCACAGGGGTATCTCACGGATCGAGGGGCGCGCGGCGGGGATCGCGCGCTGTTGAGCGGGGGAAGCGGCCATGTCACCAGGCGGGAGTGGGAGGACCGTTCGACGGCCCTCCGAAAACACTCCGAGTAACAGTACGGTAACAACCGGCGGGTGTCACCCCCGAGAGCGTCCGGATCTGATCGCTCGGGGCTCAGCCGGTGGTGCCGGGCGCGTAATCGGGCGCATCCGGAAGTCCGAACAGACGCTCGAGCGTCTCGATGCCCGTATCGTACAGATGCTGCGACAGCTCGACCCCGACGTGACGGAGGTGGTAGGGCTCCGACTCGTAGCCGGTGATCGGCGTCGCGTCGGGCTTGTACCTGACCAGGAAACCGAAGCGGTGGGCGTTCGCGCCGACCCACTGCCCTTCCGGAGTGTCGCCCCAGCAGATCTCGAGCGCGCAGGCTCCCGAGGAGCCGACGACGTCGACGGCCCACCCGGTCTGGTGCTCGCTGTGCCCCGGGCGCGCGCTGGTCGCATCCGCCCCCGCCTGGCCGCGCGTCGACACCCACCCGGCGTAGACGCTGACCTGGGTGTCGTAGGAGCGGTAGGCGCTCTGCACGGCGAGCGAGAGCCCCGCCTCCGACGACGCCGCGGCGAACAGGGCGACGAGCGCATCGGCCGTCGCCTGGCGCATCGGCTGGCGGTTGACGTAGGACACGTCGGGATAGACCAGATCGGCCGGCACGTAGTCGACGGGCGTGAGGGTCCGCAGCTTGTTGACGACCACCCAGGGGCTGGCGGGGTCGTCGACGGAGTAGGCGGTGAGGTCGATCCCCGGAGTGGGGGTCGGCGTCGCCGTGGGCGTCGGCGCCGCGGTGGGTGTGGGAGTCGCGGTGGGCGTCGGGGTCGGCGTCGCGCTCCCGGCGGCCGTCGGCGTCGCGGTCGGCGTCGCGTCGCGCCCGCCCCCGATCGCCGCGCCCACGCCGAACGCGGCGACGCCGGCGGCCGCGGCGACGCCTCCGACGACGAGCACCCGGCGACGGACGGGGCGGGAGCGGGGCGGCTGGTTCTCGCTCGAGGTCATCCTCCGAGCCTACGCGCGGCCCTCCGCCGCTCTCCTCCCACGCCGTGTCCGGGCGCGCCCCTTCGCGGGGCTCTCCAATATCCTCTAAGGATTCACATAAGCGACTCCCCTAGCTTGTGTGTCAGCCTCGGCGACCACGCGGCTCCGCCCCCCTTCGGATCCGCGAACCCTCGGTCCCGAACGAAAGGACCCCATGCTCCGACCTCGACACGCGCCGGCGCTCCCCCTCGCCGACCTGACGAGCCTCCTCGACCTCCCCGGCGCCTCCCCCGCCGCCGCGGCGATCAGCGGGGTCACCCTCACCGCCTCGGACGTCGAGCCGGGCGACCTCTTCGTCGCCCTGGCCGGCGTGCACCGCCACGGAGCCGACTTCGTCGACGAGGCCCGCGAGCGCGGGGCCGCCGCCGTGCTGACCGACGGCGCCGGCGAGGCGGCCGCCCGCGCGACCGGGCTCCCCGTCCTCGTCGTCGATGAGCCCCGCGCCCGCCTCGGCGCGGTCGCCGCCGCCGTCTACGGCACCGCCGAGCGCGCTCCCCTGCTCTTCGGGGTCACGGGCACCAACGGCAAGACCTCGACCGTGCACATGATCGAGGGGATCCTCCGCCAGCTCGGCGTGGTCCCCGGCCTCAGCTCCACGGCCGAGCGCCACATCGGCGACACCTCCGTCACGAGCGGACTCACCACTCCCGAGGCGAGCGAGCTGCACGCCCTGATCGCGCGCATGCACGAGGAGGGAGTCGGGGCCGCCGCCATCGAGGTCAGCGCCCAGGCGCTCACCCGCCACCGGGTCGACGGAGTGGTCTTCGACGTCGCCGGCTTCACGAACCTCAGCCACGACCACCTCGACGACTACGGCGACATGGACACCTACTTCGCCGAGAAGGCGCAGCTGTTCCAGCCCGACCGCGCGCGCCGGGCCGTCGTCTCGCTCGACTCGCCGTCGGGCGCCCGCCTCGTCGAGGCCGCGGGGATCCCGCTCGTGACCATCACCTCTCGGGAGGGCGTCGACGCCGACTGGACGGTGACGATCCTCGAGCAGGAGTTCGGGCGGACCCACTTCCGCCTGCAGAACCGCGAGTCGCGGGCGATCACCACCTCCGTGCCGATCATCGGCGCGCACATGGCCGCGAACGCCGCGCTCGCCGTCGTCATGCTGATCGAGGCGGGCCGGCCCATCGGCGAGATCCGCGCGGCGCTGCACCGCGACGGCGGGATCGACGTGTCGCTCCCCGGCCGCACCGAGCGCGTCTCGGGCGACCGAGGGCCCACCGTCTACGTCGACTTCGGCCACAGCGCCGACGCCTTCCAGCGCACCCTCGAGGCGGTCCGCGAGGTCACGCCGGGTCGCGTGATCATGGTCTTCGGCGCCGACGGCGACCGAGACGCCCTGAAGCGGCCCGCGATGGCCGAGGCGGCGGTCTCCGGGAGCGACATCCTGGTGATCACCGATCACCACCCGCGCTTCGAGGAGCCCGCCTCCATCCGGCGCACCCTCGTGGAGGCGGCGCGGGCCGCTCGACCCGACGGCGAGATCCACGAGGTGGACGACCCCAAGCGCGCGATCCGGGTCGCCGTGTCGCTCGCCGAGGAGGGGGACTCCATCCTCTGGGCGGGCCCGGGGCACCAGAACTACCGCGACATCCAGGGGGTGCGCACTCCCTACTCGGCCCGGGCGGAGGCGCGCGCCGCGCTGCGCGAGGCGGGCTGGGCCGACGAGGCGGTCCCGTCCCCGGTCTGACGCCGCTCGGCAGCGCCTGAGATCCCGTTCAGGCTCGCCGGTGCCCCTGGGCGGGCCGTCGCACGAGGTGTAACTTTGCGCAGCACGCAACGTTTGCGGCGGCTCGCCGTGCCTGGAACGCGTCCCGCCAGACAAGGGGACACCAATGGCAGACACCGCACCTCGCTCGACCTCGCGGGGGGCCTCGGCCGCCGCCGAGCCGACGCCCTCGCGCGCGATCATGACCCACCGGCAGATCCTCTTCGTGATCTTCGGCCTGATGGCGGGCATGTTCCTCTCCTCCCTCGACCAGACGATCGTCGGCACCTCGATGCGCACGATCGCCGACGACCTCGACGGTCTCTCGCAGCAGGCCTGGGTCACCACGGCGTACCTGATCGTCTCGACGATCGCGACGCCCATCTACGGCAAGCTCTCCGACATCTTCGGGAGGCGACCGCTCTACCTGATCGCGATCGTCCTCTTCCTGATCGGCTCGACGCTCGCCGGCTTCTCGACCTCGATGCTCGGACTCGCCGGCTTCCGCGCCGTGCAGGGCCTCGGCGCCGGAGGACTCATGTCGCTCGCCCTCACCGTGATGGGCGACATCCTGCCTCCGCGCGAGCGCGCCAAGTACCAGGGCTACTTCCTCGCCGTGTTCGGCGTCTCGAGCGTCGTCGGCCCGCTGATCGGCGGCCTCCTCGCCGGCACCCCCGAGATCCTCTTCATCACCGGCTGGCGCTGGGTGTTCCTGATCAACCTGCCGATCGGCGCGATCGCGCTGTTCATCGTCGTCCGCTTCCTGCACCTCCCGAAGCCGGCCGGACAGCGCTCGGTGCGGATCGACTGGTGGGGCGCCGCCCTCGTCATCATCGCCGCCGGTCCGCTCCTGCTGATCGCCGAGCAGGGCCGCGAGTGGGGCTGGGGCTCCCCCGTCGCGTGGGTCTGCTACGTCGTGGGCGCGCTGGGCATCCTCGGCTTCATCCTCGCCGAGCGCATGATGGGCGACGACGCGCTGATCCCGCTCAAGCTGTTCCGCTCGCCGACCTTCTCGATGGCGACCGTCCTGGGTGTGCTCGTCGGTTTCGGCATGTTCGGCGGCATGATGTCGATCCCGCTCTACCTGCAGCTCGTCAACGGAGCCACGCCGACCGAGTCCGGCTTCCTGATGCTGCCGATGATCCTCGGCCTGATGATCTCCTCGATCGTCTCGGGCCAGATCATCTCGCGCACCGGCCGCTATCGCGCCTTCCCGATCGTCGGCACCTTCCTGATGTCGGCCGCGTTCTTCTACTTCACCTTCGTGACGATCGACAAGCCGGTGATCTTCATGATGGGCGGCATGCTGATGCTCGGCCTCGGTCTCGGCCAGATGATGCAGACGCTCACGCTCGCGTCGCAGAACTCGGTCGACGTCGCCAACATGGGCGTCGCGACGAGCGCCTCGACGTTCTTCCGGCAGATCGGCGGGACGCTGGGCACCGCGGTCATCTTCTCGGTGCTGTTCAGCCGCATCCCCGAGACGATCGCCGCCGCCTTCAAGAACCCGACGATCGCCGCGAACCTCCAGGCCGCCGCCTCCGACCCGACCGTCGCCGCGGACCCGGCGAACGCCGGGATCCTGAAGCTGCTGCAGTCGCAGGACTCCTCGGCGATCGGCTCGGCTCTCGACGGCGACACCTCGTTCCTGAACACCGCCGACAAGGCGCTCTCGGCGCCGTTCCTCACCGGCTTCAACGACGCCACCGTCACCGTGTTCTGGGTGGCGCTGGCCGTAGTCCTGCTCGCCTTCGTGCTCTCGTGGTTCCTCAAGACACCGCCGCTGCGCGCGAAGTCGGCCATGCAGGAGGCGCACGACCTCGCCACCGAGGACGCCGCCGAGGAGCTGCGCCGCACCGATCCGCAGCTCGCGGCACGCGCCGGCGCCGACCTCGCGGCCGGCAGCATCGAGCCCGACCTGCGGACCGACTCCGTGCGCACGGCGGGTGACGACGCGGGCGACCGGCACTCGCGCTGACTCCCGGGCGCCCGGCGGTCCTCCGCCGAGCGCCTCCCCGGCCCCCGCACTGAGAGAGCGCTCTACGAACGCCCTAGGATGTGGGGTGACCGCTGCCGAAGGAGTCCGCCCAATGAGCGATGCCCGCACCACCACTCCTGACCTCTCGGAGCAGACCGCCCGTGCGGAGCGCCTCGCCGTCCGCGACTGGCCCGTCGGGTTCCTGTGGGGGTCCGCGACCGCCGCCGCGCAGATCGAGGGCGCCGGTCACGAGGGCGGCAAGGAGGACAGCATCTGGGACGCGTTCTCGCGCGTTCCGGGAGCCGTCGCGAACGGCGACACCCCCGAGGTGGCCGTCGACCACTACCACCGGATGCCCGCCGACGTGCAGCTGATGAAGGAGCTCGGCCTGGGCTCCTACCGCTTCTCGGTCAGCTGGGCGCGGGTCAAGCCGGGCGACCGGGCCGTGAACGCCGAGGGCCTCGACTTCTACTCCCGCCTCGTCGACGAGCTGCTGGGCGCCGGCATCCTGCCCTGGCTCACGCTCTACCACTGGGATCTGCCGCAGGCGCTGGAGGAGAAGGGCGGCTGGGCGAACCGCGACACCGCCGAGCGCTTCCGTGACTACGCCGAGACGGTGCACGCGAGCCTCGGCGACCGCGTGCAGCACTGGACGACGTTCAACGAGCCCTTCTGCTCGACCCTGCTCTCGTACGGAGCGGGCGTGCACGCTCCCGGAGTGATCTCGCAGCAGGCGGCGCTCGCGGCGGTGCACCACACCCACCTCGCGCACGGCCTCGCGGTCTCGGCCCTGCGCGATCTCGGCGCGCAGAACCTCGGCATCACGCTCAATCTCTCCAACGCCGTGCCCGACGACCCCGACGACGAGGCCGACCTCGACGCCGCCCGCCGCTTCGACGCGCTGCAGAACCGCATCTTCCTCGATCCGCTGCTGCTCGGCGAGTACCCCGAGGACCTGCTCGAGGACGTCGCCGGCCTCGGGCTCGACGAGCTGATCGCCGACGGCGACCTCGCCGTGATCGCGCAGCCGCTCGACTTCCTCGGCGTGAACCACTACCACGACGACAACGTCTCGGCCCGTCCGCTCCCCGCGGGGGCGGAGGACTTCGCGCAGGCCACCGACCGCGAGGTCGGTTCGCCGTGGGTAGGGTCGGAGTTCATCACCTTCCCCTCGCGCGGACTCCCCCGCACCGCGATGGACTGGGAGGTGCACCCCGACGGGCTGCGCTACCTGCTCACGCGACTCGGCCTCGAGTACGAGAACCTGCCTCCGCTGTTCGTCACCGAGAACGGCGCCGCCTACGACGACGTCGTCGAGGACGGCCGCGTCCACGACGTCGACCGCACCCAGTACGTGCTCGACCACGTCGAGAAGGTGGCCGACGCCATCGACCAGGGTGCCGATGTCCGCGGCTACTTCGTCTGGTCGCTGCTCGACAACTACGAGTGGGCGTGGGGCTACGAGAAGCGCTTCGGCATCGTGCGCGTCGACTACGACTCGCAGGAGCGCATCCCGAAGGACTCGGGCCTGGTCTACTCGCGCCTGATCGGCGGCAGCGCCGCCGCAGCGCTGGACTAGACGATGAGCGAGGCACTGCGCGGGGCTGGCCGCTCGCCGACTCTCGAGATGGTCGCGGCACGCGCCGGAGTGTCGCGGGCGACCGTCTCGAGGGTCGTCAACGGCGCCCCGCAGGTCGCTGCCGAGATCGTCGCCGCGGTGCAGAAGGCGATCGGCGAGCTCGACTACGTGCCCAACCGCGCCGCGCGGATGCTCGCCTCCCGCCGGACGCAGTCGATCGCCCTGATCGTGCCGGAGTCGACGGCCCGCGTCTTCGCCGACCCGTTCTTCGCCTCGATCGTGCAGGGCGCGGCGATGCGCCTCGCCGACACCGACTACACGCTCTCGATGCTGATCGCGTCGGAGACCGACGGCGAGAAGACCCGGCGCTACCTCCTCGGCGGCAACGTCGACGGGGCCCTCGTGGTCTCGCACCACTCGGGCGACCACTCGTACGCGGCGCTCTCGAACTCCCTCCCGATCGTCTTCGGCGGGCGGCCGCTGTCTCCGGAGGAGCGCGGCTCGTACTACGTCGACGTCGACAACGCCGACGGAGCCGCAGTGGCCACGGCCCACCTCATCGGCCGCGGCCGCCGTCGTCTCGCGACGATCGCGGGGCCCGCCGACATGCCGCCGGGCGTCGACCGGCTCATCGGCTGGCGCAGCGCCCTGACCGACGCGGGCCTCGACGACGGCCTCGTCGAGTGGGGCGACTTCTCGCCCGACAGCGGAGCCGAGGCGATGCGCCGCCTCCTCGAGCGCGACCCCTCGATCGACGGCGTGTTCGCGGCGAACGACCAGATGGCCGTCGGCGCGTACGCCGCACTGCGGGAGGCGGGACGCCGCATCCCCGAGGACGTCTCGGTCGTCGGCTTCGACGACGACATGTTCGCCCGCACGGCCGTGCCCGCCCTGAGCACGGTCCGCCAGATCCCCGTCGAGCTCGGCGCGCGCATGGCCGAACTGCTGACGGCGCGCATCGAGGGCACCCCGGTCGAGCACCGGACGCTGATGCCCACCGAGCTGGTCGTCCGCGCGAGCTCCTGACCCGTCCCGCGCGACCCGTCGATTACTCGAAAGTTGCGGTAGTCGCGCTCGACTACCGCAACTTTCGAGGAATGGCGGGTCAACCGCGCCATCCGTGCGCATGGAGCGCCGCGCGGATCTCGGCGATGGTGCGCGCGCGCCCCTTGCCGAGCCCCTCCTTACGCACCGGGACGATGATCCAGCCCGCGAGCTGGAGCTCGAGGAGGCGCCGGCGATCTCTCGCGAACTGCGCGTCGCCGGTCCGGTGGTGCTCTCCGTCGTACTCGACCAGCACCTTCCACTTCTCGATCACGAGATCGCCGATCGCGATCAACCTGCCATCCGCGTAGATGGGTGCGTTCGCGACCGGCTCCGGCAGGCCGGCGTCCACCATGACGAGACGCAGGTCGGTCTCAGGACGGGAGGCCGCCGACTCCGAGGCGTCGGCGAGCGCTGAGCGGAGCGCCCTGCTTCCTCGGCCGCGGTACGCCTCCAGCGCAGCGGTGAGGGATTCCCTGGTCGCGAACGGTCGGTCTCCCCGCCCGAAGCGCGGGGTGAACAGGAGGTGGTCGGTCGCGGCGACGAGCTCCTTCAGCGGCAGTTCGGCCCCCAGCAGGAGCCAGGTCGATTCGGCATCGGTGACGGGAAGGCCCAGACGCTCCCCGAAGTGGAGGGACGTCGACGAGATGACGTGCCCGATCACACCACGACAGCGCGGGGGCCGAGCGGGATCGAGGACGGAGACGTGGATCGGGTCCTCCTCCGCGCGTCGCGCCGCGAGCGGGATCTCGAAGACGATCGCCGCGGTCAGGTGCGAGAAGTACTGACCCGCACGAAGCCGCGGCAGGTAGGCCCGCGCCCGATCGAGATGGGTGCGCGGTTCCACGACGGTGCGGATTCCGTGGAACGGGCGGGAGAGGATGCGACTCCGGACCCGGTCCTCCGTCCAGCCGGCGGCGATGGCGGCGCCGCGAGTGAAGGCGCCGAGCGGGTTCGTTGCGTCATCCATCCCGAGAGGATGCCGCGCCGCGACCCCCAGGAACCGTTCTCCCCAGTCTCCGTACTCGACACGCCCCTGTGGAGGAGCCGTCGCCCGTCGCGCGCCCGACCGACCCTCCGAAAGTTGCGGTAGCGGCGCGCGACTACCGCAACTTCTGAGGAATGGGGCGGGTCGCGGATTCGCGGCGAGACCGGCGCGGGCTGCGCAGGGTCAGAGGAAGAGGGGGGCCGGGTCGAGGGCCGCGAAGCGGCGGCGCATGACGGCGATGGCGTCGGCGTGCTCGTCGACGAGGACGAAGCGGCGGCCGAGGGCGTGCGCGACCGCGCCCGTCGTCCCGGAGCCTGCGAAGAAGTCGAGCACCGCGTCGCCCTCGCGGCTCGACGCCTGGACGATGCGGCGCAGGATCCCCTCGGGCTTCTGCGTCGGGTAGCCGGTCTTCTCACGGCCGGTCGGCGAGACGATCGTGTGCCACCACACGTCGGTCGGCCGCTTGCCGCGCTCGGCCTTCTCGGGCGTGACGAGGCCGGGCGCCATGTACGGCTCGCGGTCGACCGCGACGGAGTCGAAGTGGTAGCCGCGCGGATCCTTCACGTACACGAGGATCGTGTCGTGCTTCGTCGGCCAGCGCCGGGTGGCCTTCGCCCCGTAGTCGTAGGCCCAGATGATCTCGTTGAGGAAGCACTCGCGCCCGAACAGCGCGTCGAGCAGCACCTTCGCGTAGTGCGCCTCGCGGTAGTCGAGGTGCAGGTAGAGCGTGCCGTCGTCGGCGAGCAGCCGCCAGGCCTCGGCGAGCCGCGGCTCGAGGAACGACCAGTAGTCGTCGAAGTGGTCGTCGTAGCGGAGGAGATCGCCGCGGATCCGCTCGTAGCTGCGCCCCTTGAACCCCGCGATCGTGCCGGTGGCGGAGCGCACGGAGGTGGTCGAGGTGCGCACCTGCGCCCGCCCCGTGTTGAACGGAGGATCGAGGTAGACGACCGTGAAGGCCCCGTCCGCCAGCTGCGGCAGGACCTCGAGGTTGTCGGCGTGGATCACCGCGCTCCGCGACTCCGGGACGCCGTCCGCGATCTGGATCGTCCTGGGCATCGTGCCAGTGTGCCAGTCGCCCGACACGCCGCCGAACCCGGGAGGGCCCTGACGGGGCTCGCGGAGCCTCCGGCGTAGAGTGACGCGATGATCTCAGAGGTGCTGCACGACGAAGACCGGTCCCGCTACACCCTGTGGGTCGACGGCGAGAACGTCGGCCTCGCGGACTACGCGGTCCGCGGCTCCGACGTCGTCTTCCTGCACACCGAGATCGCCCCCGAGCACCGGCACGAGGGCCTCGGCGACAGGCTCGTCGAGGCCGCCCTCGACGATGCGCACGAGCGCTTCGGCGGGCACGTCGTCCCCGCCTGCCCCTTCGTCGCGGAGTTCATCGCCGAGCACCCCGACTACCAGGAGCTGCTGGCGAGCTGAGCCCGCCGCCTCACGGCACCCGGCGCAGCCACTCCTCGGTCGAGTACTTGGTGCGGACGAGCTCCTCGGCCTCGGCGTACTCCTCGGCGGTCAGATCGCCCGCCGTGCCCCCGTGCAGCTGCACGAACGTCGCCTTCATCCGGTCGATGATCTCGGAGCGGCTGAGCCCGGTCTGGCTGCGCAGCGGGTCGACGCGCTTGACGGCCGAGGCGATGCCCTTGTCCGACAGCTTCTCGCGGCCGATCCGCAGCACCTGCACCATCTTCTCGGCGTCGATGTCGTAGCTCATGGTCACGTGGTGCAGGACGGCGCCCGAGCCCAGGCGCTTCTGCGCGGCTCCGCCGATCTTGCCCGACGGCGAGGTGATGTCGTTGAGCGGCTGGTAGACGGCGTCGATGCCGAGCGACTGGAGCGCGCTGATCGTCCACTCGTCGAGGAACGCGTAGGAGTCGGCGAAGGTCAGCCCCTGCACGAGATCGCCGGGGACGTAGAGCGAGTACGTGACGACGCTGCCCGCCTCCATGAACATCGCGCCACCGCCCGAGATGCGGCGGACGACCTCGACGCCGTGCTTCGCCGCGTTCTCGAGGTCGACCTCGTTGCGGAGCGACTGGAAGCTGCCGATCACGACGGCGGGCTGGTCCCACTCCCAGATGCGGAGGGTCGGCTCGCGGCGCCCCTCGCCGACCGCGGCGGTGAGCACCTCGTCGAGAGCGAGGTGCATCGCCGGGGAGACGGCCTTCGCGTGCACGATCCGCCAGTCGTAGTCGCGCCAGCTCGTCGCCTGCTGCAGCGAGCGGCGGATGGCGACGGCCACGGCCTCGGGAGTGAAGCCGAGCAGCACCGCGTCGGCGGGCAGCGCCTGGCGGATGGCCGCGGCGATCGTCTTCGCGTCGGACGTCGCGGGCAGGCCGACGACCGCGCGGTCGATGTCGTCGAGCGCCGTGTCGGGCTCGAGGAAGAAGTCGCCCGCGAGGCGGAAGCCGGCGAACCTCCCGTCGACCACGTCGAGGTCGACGACCACGAGCTTTCCACCGGGGACCTTGTACTCGCCATGCATGACGCCAGCCTAGGCCGGAGGACCGACGGGGGCCTCAGGGAAGCGCTCGTCGAGCCAGGCGACCACGTCGGCGAGCACCTCGGCGCGGTTCGTCTCCTGGAACAGCTCGTGCCGCGCCTCCGGGTACACGCGGACGCTCACGTCGGTGAGCCCGGAGCGGCGCCGGTACGCCTGGGCGAGCGCGCGCATCGAGCGCTCGCCGCCGAGGGTGTCCTCGGAGCCGCCGATGATGAGCAGCGGCAGGTCGGGCTCGAGGTGCCGCGAAGGCCGCCCCACCAGTCGCAGCGTCTCGCGCACCCCGACCCGCTTGGCGAGCGGATCGGTGAAGGTGAGCGGGTCGTCCTGGAAGCGCTGCCACACCTCGGGGTCGCGCGAGAGCCACTCGAGCCTCAGGCCACCGGGCACGCGGTGGCGGCGGGTCAGGTCGCCTCCGTTCATGTAGCCCGGGAGGCGGTACGCCGTGCCGCTGAGAACGAACGCCGCGTAGTCGGAGCCGTCGCGGTCGACGATCCGCTGCGCCATCAGCGAGCCCCAGGAGTGGCCGAGCAGCACGATCGGCACGCCGGGCGACTCCGCGGCGAGCAGGCGGGTGAGGAGCGTGATCGCGTCCTCGGTCGCGCGGAGACCGCCGGGACCGAGGCGGCCGAGCTGCGACGCGTCCCCGCCGTGCTGCTCGAAGCCGGTGCGGCCGTGCCCGCGGTGGTCGTCGGCGGCGACCGCGTAGCCGGCGGCGACCAGCGTCTCGGCGACCTCGAGGTACCGGCCGGAGTGCTCGCCGACTCCGTGCGCGAGCTGCACGATCGCCCGGGGCCGCGGGAGCGGCCAGTGCCGGTAGTGGATCGTCACGCCGTGGGCGTCCTGGTAGGTCCTGTCGACCGCGGTGTCGGGCATGCGACCAGTGTGGCGCACCCCGGCGGACGTCCCGCGCGGCCGTTCAGCGCCGCTAAGCGACCGAGACCTGAGAAGATACTCACGATCGAGCCGGTGACACCGTGCCCGAACAGCGGGATCGTTAGCGTTCTAGCGACGTATCGACCCCTGCGACCGTCCCCGACCCCATCTCGAGCGAGGCCAGCCCCCCATGACCGTGTCGCCCCTGATCTGGACACTGACGATCGTCTTCATCGTCCTGCTCCTGCTCTTCGACTTCTTCTTCCACGTCCGCAAGGCCCACGAGCCGACTCTCAAGGAGTCGGCGAAGTGGTCGGCCCTCTACGTCGGCATCGCCGTCGCCTTCGGCATCGGCGTGCTCGTGTTCGGCGGAGCGACCCCCGGCTCCGAGTACTTCGCCGGGTACATCACCGAGAAGGCGCTCTCGGTCGACAACCTGTTCGTCTTCCTGATCATCATGGCGAGCTTCAAGGTGCCCCGCGCCGACCAGCAGAAGGTGCTGCTCTTCGGCATCGTCTTCGCGCTGATCGCCCGCACCGGCTTCATCTTCCTCGGCGCCGCACTGATCAACTCGTTCGCCTGGGTCTTCTATCTCTTCGGCCTGATCCTGCTCCTCACCGCCTTCAACCTGGTCAAGCCCGGCGACGAGCACGCGGGCGACAACGTGATGGTCCGCCTCGCCAAGCGCCTCTTCAAGACGAGCGACAAGTACGACGGCGACAAGTTCTACACGCACATCGACGGCAAGAAGGTCCTCACGCCGATGATCCTGGTCATGGCGGCCATCGGCGGAACGGACATCCTGTTCGCGCTCGACAGCGTGCCCGCGATCTTCGGTCTGACCAACGACGTCTACCTCGTCTTCACGGCGACCGCGTTCTCGCTGCTCGGACTCCGCCAGCTCTACTTCCTGATCGACGGGCTCCTCGACCGCCTGGTCTACCTCAGCATCGGACTCGCGGCGATCCTCGCCTTCATCGGCGTGAAGCTGATCCTGCACGCGCTGCACGAGAACACCCTGCCGTTCATCAACGGCGGCGAGCACGTCGAGGTCTTCGAGATCAGCACCGGCCTCTCGCTGACGGTGATCATCGGCGTCCTCGCCGTCACCGTGATCGCGTCGCTCCTCAGCCCGAAGGGCCGGAAGATGGCGGCGGAGGCCGCGGAGCGCCAGCGCGTCGCCGCAGCGGCCGGTGCCGACGCGGACGCCAAGCACTGATCCCTCCGCACAACTGAGGCTGGGACGCCGATTCGTCGAGAGATCGACCGGATCGCGCGTCCCAGCCTTCGTTGTGCGGCTACTTCGCGCGATACCGGTGCTCGGGCCGACCGGTCGAGCCGTAGCTGAGGGTCATCTCGACCAGACCGCGCCCCGCGAGCCCCGAGAGGTAGCGCTGCGCCGTCGCGCGCGAGATGCCCGCGCGCTCGGCGACCTCGAGGGCCGAGAGCTCGCCGCCGGAGTCGGAGAGCCGGGCGAGCACGAGCTGCTCGGTCGCCGAGCGCGAGGGCTGCGCCGCCGTCGCGTCGCCCGAGTGCAGGATGCGCAGCGCGCGCTCGACCGCCTCCTGATCGGCCACGCGGTCCTCGCGCAGCACGTTGCGGAAGCGGACGTAGGCGTCGAGCCGCTCGCCCAGCAGCCGCGCGTCGAACGGCTTGATCAGGTAGCCGAGCGCCCCCGCGTGCAGCGCGCGACGGACGGTCGCTCCGTCGGAGGCTGCGCTCACCACGAACGCGTCGGTGTCGAGCTCCCGGAGCAGCGCGATCCCGCTCTGGTCCGGCAGGTGCACGTCGAGCAGCAGCAGATCCGGGGCGCTCTCGTGCACCGCCGCCCTGGCCGCCCTCGCGGTGTGCACGGGCGGCAGCGCGCGGAGGCCCTGCCGGGCGTCCACGAGATCGGCGTGCAGCTGCGCGACGCGGAAGTCGTCGTCGACCACCAGCACCGTGCGCTCCTCGGTCGTCATGCGTCGTCCTCCTCGATGGGCGGCCGGACGGCCCCGGGCAGGCGGGCGCAGAGCACCGCTCCCCCGGAGTCGCCGCCCGCGTCGGCAAGCCAGACCTCGCCGCCCCGCCGCGCCGCGACCTCGCGGCAGAGCGGGAGCCCGAAGCCGCGGCCGTGCACCCTGTCGTCGTCGATGCCGCTCGTCGCCCCGCGGGAGAAGAGCGACTCCGGATCGGCCACCCCGTCGCCGGAGTCGGCGACCGTCACGAACAGGGTCTCGCCGTCGTCGAGCAGCTCGACCTCGACGAAGCGCACGTCGCGGCGCCCCTCGACGGCCGCCCGCACCGCGTTGTCGACGAGGTTGCCGACCACCGTCGCGACGTCCTCCGGCTCGACGACGACTCCGCGCACGAGCGTCTCCTCGCCGAGCGTCAGCAAAACGCCCCGCTCGGCGGCCTCGATCCCCTTCGCGCCGACCAGCGCCTGGAGGTACGGCTCCTGGAGCCGGTCGGCGTGCTGCACGGGGTACTTCAGCGGTCCGCGCGTCAGCACCTCGCCGAGGTAGTCGCGCGCCGACTCGGTGCGGCCGGCGTCCAGCAGCCCCGCGACCACGTGCAGGCGGTTGGCGAACTCGTGCCGCTGCACGCGCAGTGCGTTGGTCATGGCGCCGACCGCGTCGAGGCGGCGGCTGAGGGCCGCCAGATCGGTGCGATCGCGCAGCACGACCACGATGCCGAGATCGCGGTCGCCGCGGGTGACCCTCCGGATGTCGACGTAGACGATGCGGGAGCGCACCACGAAGCCCTCGGCGGCCGCCGGCGGCTCGGGCGAGCGCAGCGACGCCTCGATCACGTCGGCGAGCGGGGTGGGCAGCCCGAGCTCGGCCAGCGGACGCCCGTGCAGGGCGCGCCCGGTCGGGTCCTCCGAGCCGAGGATCGCGGCGGCGCGGGCGTTGCAGACGCCGATCCGCCCGTCGCGGTCGAACGCGAGCACGCCCTCGTCGACCCCGTCGAGCACGGCGGCCTGGTCCTGCACGAGCGAGGTGAGCTCCTCGGGGGCGAGCCCGAGGGTGAGCCGCAGCAGGCGGCGACGGATGAAGACGGAGGCGACGACGGCGAGCGCCAGCCCGGCGAGCGCCGCGGCCAGCACCCCGAGCAGCGCGGTCGGCAGATCGGTGAAGACGCTCGAGCGCGCGAAGCCGATGCTGACCTCGCCCACCACGACCCCGTCCGGGGCCTCCGGCGCGAAGACCGGCACCTTCGCGCGCGCCGACTCCCCCAGCGTCCCCGTGCCCCACGACACCGTCTCGCGGCCGGCGAGCGCCTCCTCCGGACTCGTGGAGACGACCTCGCCGAGGCGCGCCGGGTCGGGGTGGGCCAGCCGGATGCCCTCGTCGTCGGTGATGACGACGAAGAGGGCACCGGTGCGCCGCTCGACCGCTTCGGCGACGTCCTCGAGCACGCCGTCCTGAAGCTGCTCGCGCGAGGGCGTCCCCGGGTCGGCGGAGTAGGCGGTGACGGCGTCGCGCACGTCCGAGTCCTCGGCGACGGTGCGGGCGATGGCGAGCGCCGTCTCCTCCGCCTCGCCGCGGAGCTGCTGCACGCTGAGCGCCGTGACGAGTCCGGCGCAGACGAGCACCGCCGCCGAGACGGTCGCGAGCTGCAGCACGAGCACGTGGGTCGCGAAGCGCATCGGGCCTCCTCGCCGGTCGTCACTGCGCAGAATGCGCAGAACCCACACTATGCGCAGATCGCGCGCAAACGAGCGATACCCCGGCGGCCCGGCCGCGCCTCCCTAGTGTGTCCACGACCCGGAGAGCCGACGCTCCCCCGGCGGCCGGACGCACGACGACGAAGGAGTCAGCAGTGTTGGTAGTACTCGGATTCACGATGATCCTGGCCTTCATGGCCCTGATCATGACCAAGCGGCTGACGCCCATGGTCGCCCTGATCGTCGTGCCGACGATCTTCGGCCTCTTCGCCGGCGCCGGTCTGGGCATCGGAGACATGGTGCTCGAGGCGATCGGCAGCCTCGCCCCGACCGCCGCGCTGCTGATGTTCGCGATCATGTACTTCGGGATCATGATCGACGTCGGACTCTTCGACCCCCTGATCCGCTTCATCGTCCGCGCGCTCGGCGACGACCCGGCCAAGGTCGTCCTCGGCACGGCGCTGCTGGCCGGAGCGGTCTCGCTCGACGGCGACGGCTCGACCACCTTCATCGTGACGACCGCGGCCATGCTGCCGATCTACCTCCGCCTCGGGATGAACCCCGTCGTGCTCACCTGCGTCGCCGGTCTCGCGAACGGCACCCTCAACATCGTCCCCTGGGGCGGACCGACGGTGCGCGCCGCCGCCGCCCTGCAGGTCTCGCCGAGCGAGATCTTCGTGCCGATGCTCCCCTCCCTCGCGGTGGGCCTGGTCGTCACCCTCGTCTTCGCCTGGTTCCTCGGACTCGGCGAGCGCCGCCGCCTCGGCTCGCTCGCCCTCGCCGAGCCGATGCTCGAGCGCGAGCTCGTCGGCGCCTCGAACAAGGCCCGCGGAGGCATCGCCGCCTTCACCGGCGGCATCCGCACCGTCGCCCGCGAGCGCTTCTCGTTCCTCCGGGGCCCGGAGTCGCTCCGCGGCGCCCAGGTCGCCGTCGCCGCCCGCGTGCAGGCCGACGACGCCGACACCGCGATGGCCGACACCATGCTCGACCCCGAGCGCGAGACCCTCCGCCCCAAGCTCATCTGGGTCAACCTCGTGCTGACCCTCGCCGTGATGACCCTGCTGGTGGCCGATGTGCTGCCCCTCGCCTACGTCTTCATGGTCGGCGCGGCGGTCGCGCTGCTCATCAACTTCCCGAAGATGAAGGACCAGGCGTCCGAGATCGTCAAGCACGCCCCGAGCATCGTCGGCGTCGTCTCGATGGTGCTCGCGGCGGGCGTCCTGATCGGCGTGCTCAACGGCACCGGCATGGTCGACGCGATGGCGGAGTGGGTCGTCGACGTCATCCCGCCGGCGCTCGGACCGTTCCTCGCCGTCATCACCGGCATCCTCAGCATCCCGATGACCTTCTTCATGTCGAACGACGCCTTCTACTACGGCATCCTCCCGGTGCTCTCCGAGAGCGCCGCGAACTACGGCATCGACCCGGTCGAGATGGCCCGCGCCTCGATCACCGGGCAGCCCGTGCACCTGCAGAGCCCGCTCGTGCCGGCGATCCTGCTGCTGGTGTCCCTCGCCGCCGTCAACCTGGGCGACCACCACCGCAAGGTGCTCTGGCGCGCGGTGGTCGTCTCGCTGGTGATGCTCGCGGTCGGCGTGGTGGTCGGCGCGATCCCCTTCGGCTGACCGGCCTCAGCACATCGTCGGCTGGGACCGCCTCTCGCGCACCGTCGTGCGCGACGAGCGGTCTCAGCCGACGTTGTGCGCGGCCTCGACCGGAGCGCGGGTGCCGTTGTAGGCGTCCCGGTCGATCTCGTCGTCCGCGTTCGCGACCAGCATCGCCACGAACGTGTCTCCGTTCACGTTGAGGAAGGTGCGGAAGATCCCGGTGAACCAGTCGACCGCGATGAGCAGCCCGACGGCCTGGACCGGCAGTCCGAGCGTGCTCGCGAGGAACAGCGCGACCACGGGGAACCCGCCCGGCACGGTGATCGTGCCCATGTTCAGGAGGATGGCGAGTCCCATCCCGAGCAGGACCTGCGCGGGCGACAGCGTCACGTTCCCCGCTTGGGCGAGGAAGAACACGACGATCGTGTAGTTGAGCACCGCGCCGTAGGACCCCATCGTCAGCCCGATCGAGAGCGTGAAGTTCGCGACGCGCTCGCTCACCCCGATCCTCTCGACCGTGTTCCTGAGCACCGTCGGGTACGTCACCGCCGAGCTCGTGGTGGTGACGGCGATGACCGTCTGCTCGGCGAGCTTGCGCGGCAGGCGACGAGGATCCAGGCGCGTGCGCAGAGCCACCACCGCGACGAAGACCACGGTCAGGATCAGGACTCCGAGCGCAGTCGTGCCGAGGTAGGCGAGCGCCGTGGTGACGACCGCGAGGCCGACCTCGCCGGTGAGCGACGCGAGGAGCGCGAAGACGCCGATCGGAGCGATGCGCATCACGAGCCGGATCAGCACGAGCAGGATCTGCTGGAGCTGCTCGAGGCCCTGGAGCACGAGCCGGCTGCCCGTCGACGCGACGTAGCTGTTCAGCGCCACGCCGAACAGGAGCGAGAACACGATGATGGGGACCATCGTGGCGGTCGACATCGACGCGACGATGTTCGTCGAGAAGAAGCCGAGCACGGTGTCCTGCCAGCCCACCGCCTCCGTCGCCGACTGCTCGAGCGCGGGGTCGAGCTCGCCCTCGAAGGTGGCACCCGCTCCCGGCTGCAGGAGCACGCTGAGCGCGACGGCCAGCGACGCGGCGACGATCGAGAAGCCGATCATCCACGCGAAGGTGCGGGCCGCCAGGCGCCCCGTCCCGACTCCGCCCATGGATCCTGTGGCGACGATGACCGACGCCATCACCAGCGGCACGATCGCCATCTGGATGAGACGGATGAAGATCTGGCCGAGGAACTCGAGGTTCCCGGCCCACTCGCCGGCGATCAGGCCGAAGACGACGCCGGCGACGGCGGCGATGCCGATCTGGGAGGCGGGGTGCTTGAGGATGCCGAGCTTCACGGAGTCTCCGTCGGACGAGGGCGGACCGACGCGATCCCGAGCCGGTGAGCGGAGCCTCCATTGAGTCCGACGCGTGTTGCACCCTCGCGTCACGGGCGTTTCGACCTCGTGACGTCAGCCCAGCAGCGGCGCGATGTTCTCGTTCCACACGTCGAACCCGAGCTTCAGGATGAGCGCGCCGACGACTGCGAGGAACGCGATCCGGATGAACCGGCTCCCCTTGGCCACCGCCATCCGCGAGCCGAGGTAGGCGCCCGCCACGTTGGCGAGGCCCATGAACAGGCCCAGCACCCAGATCACGTGGCCGCCGGGGATGAAGTAGAGCAGCGCGCCGAGGTTCGTCGCCACGTTGACGATCTTCGCCTTGGCGCTCGCCAGCAGGAAGTCGTACCCGAGGGCCGTGATCAGCGCGATGATCAGGAACGTCCCCGTGCCGGGCCCGATCAGCCCGTCGTAGAAGCCGATCACCAGCCCGAGCACCGCCGCGGTCACGAGGTGCCGGCGGCCCGCGTGCTTCAGCGCCGTCGCCGCTCCCATCGTCGGCCGGGCGATCGTGACCACGGCCACGACGATCAGCGCCACGACGATGATCGGCTTGAAGACGGAGGAGGGGAGCAGCCCCGCGAGCGTCGCGCCTCCGTAGCTGCCCGCGAGGGCCACGGCCGCCATCGGCAGCGCCGTGCGCAGATCGGGCTTCGCGCGCCGGTAGAAGGTGATCGCGCTCGTCGTCGTCCCGAAGATCGACGCGAGTTTGTTGGTCGCGAGCGCCTGGACCGGCGAGATCCCCGGGACGAGGAGCAGCGCGGGCAGCTGCAGCAGGCCGCCGCCGCCCACCACGGCGTCGATCCAGCCCGCGGCGAACGCGGCGAGGATCATGAGCGCGATGATCGGGAGACCCGGGTCGGAGGTGAAGTCGAGCACTTCTGCGAGCGTACGCGAGGGCGTCGACCCCCTCGACTCGGCGACGGTGCCGCCCTAGGGTCGGCGGCATGCGATTCGGACTCTTCATCCCCCAGGGCTGGCGCCACGACCTCGTCGGCATCGACCCCGCCCAGCAGTGGCGCACCATGAACGACCTCGCTCAGCACGCCGACGCCGGCGCCTGGGAGTCGATCTGGGTGTACGACCACTTCCACACCGTCCCGAAGGTGACCGAGGAGGCGACGCACGAGGCCTGGTCGCTGATGAGCGCGTTCGGCGCCACCACCTCGCGCGTCCGCCTCGGCCAGATGTGCACCTGCATGAGCTACCGCAACCCGGCCTACCTCGCGAAGGTGGCGACGACGGTCGACATCATCTCGGGCGGCCGCGTCGAGATGGGCATCGGCGGCGGCTGGTACGAGCACGAGTGGCGTGCTTACGGCTACGGCTTCCCGTCGATCGGCGAGCGCCTCGGCCGCCTCGACGAGGGCGTGCAGATCATGCGTCAGGCGTGGACCACGGGCAGCTCGACCCTCGACGGCGAGCACTACCAGGTCGACGGCGCGCAGAACCGGCCGCTCCCCCTCCAGAGCGACGGCATCCCGCTGTGGGTGGCCGGCGGAGGCGAGAAGGTCACGCTGCGCATCGCCGCGCAGTACGCGCAGTACACCAACTTCGCCGGGGCTCCGGAGGCGTTCGACCAGAAGAGCGCAGTGCTGCGCGGTCACTGCGAGCGCCTGGGCACCGACTACTCGGCGATCACCCGCAGCGCCAACTACAACGTGATGATCGGCGAGACCGAGGCCGAGGTCGAGCAGGGGCTCCAGCGCCTCGAGGAGCGCGTGGCACCGTACCTCGGAGCCGAGGGCGCCGCGGCCTTCGTCGGCGAGTACCGCAGCCCCGACGCGCTCGCGGTCGGCACGCCCGCGCAGATCCTCGACCGCCTCGGCGACATGGAGTCGCGCGGGATGGACTACGGGATCTTCTACTTCCCGGACGCCGCCTACGACCGCTCGGGCATCGAGCTGTTCGAGCGCGAAGTTCAGTCGAAGCTGTCCTGACGGGGCGCCCGCTGACCCACCCGCAGAGCAGGCTTCAGCCCTGCCGTTCTGACGGACGTGGATCTCGATACGCCCGCTGCGCGGGCTACTCGATCAGCGAGGACGGGGCCAGGTCGCATTCGCAGCGGAGCCGCTGCCCCTCCATGCTGGTCGAGTAGCCCCGCAGGGGCGTGTCGAGACCCACCCGCTTCAGCAGATCAGGCTCGAGCCCTGCCCTTCTGACGGACATGGATCTCGACACGCCCGCTGCGCGGGCTACTCGATCAGCGAGGGATGCCGCACATCCGCGAGTCGCCGCCCCTGGGAGACTCACTGGCGCCGTGGGCTGCGGGCTCGCGCGACGGGGCGGCGGGCGGAGCACGCGCGAGGTGGCATCCCCCGCCTACGCCTCGCGTCGCGGCGGCGCAAGTCCCTGCGTGGCCGAGGCCGCCCCGCCTACGGTCGGAGCATGGACGCACAGGACATCCGCTGGAACGACGAAGCACGGGCCAAGATCCTCGACGACTCCGACGCGGTGCTCCGCGAAGCCGTCCTCGATCTGGCGAAGACCAAGAAGGGCGAGCCCTGGGAGGACGTCTTCGCCGAGCTGAACGCGCGCCTCAAGGACCGCTTCATCGACTTCGAGCCCGGCCCGGACCTCCGCAAGTACGCCGAGGCGGTCTCGGCCGGCGAGTTCGGCGACGAGTCGTGAGCGGCTCCGGTGACCCGGCCCTGGGCGACGAGATCGATTCGATCCTCAACCTCGGCGAGGGCCGCGTCGGCGAGACGGCCGGCCCCGAGGACGTCGAGCAGAAGCTGACGCCCGAAGAGGACGCCGCGATCGAGAAGAAGCTCAAGGGTCAGGACTGACCCTCCTGACGCACGGAAGGCCCGCTCCCCCTCGAGGGAGCGGGCCTTCCGAATGCTCGGACTACGCCGAGAGCTTCTCGTAGTCGATGTAGCCCTCGGGTCCGTTGGCGTACACCGTGGCCTGGTCGAGCTCGTTCTCGGCGTGCCCGCCCTGCCAGCGCTCGACGAGGTCGGGGTTGGCCATCACGGGGCGGCCCACGGCGACGGCGTCGGCGTGACCGTCCGAGATGAGAGCGGTCGCCTCCTCGCGGCTGGTCGGGTTGCCGAAGCCGCTGTTCGCGACGAGGACGCCGCCGAAGCGCGTGCGGAGATCCTGCACGAACTCTCCGGCGGGCTCGGCGTGCAGGACGCTGAGGTACGCGAGTCCGAGCGGCGCGAGGCCGTCGACGAGCGCCTCGTAGGTGGCGCGCACGTCGTCGGCGTCGGTCTCGAGGACGTCCTGGATGTTGTGGCTCGGCGAGATGCGGATGCCGACACGGCCGGCTCCGACCTCGTCGGCGATGGCGCGCGTGACCTCGAGCGGGAACGCGACCCGCGCCTCGGGGCTTCCGCCGTAGGCGTCGGTGCGGACGTTCGACGCCGGGGAGAGGAACTCGTGCAGCAGGTAGCCGTTCGCCGAGTGCACCTCGACCCCGTCGAAGCCCGCGTCGATCGCGCGGCGCGCGGCGGCGACGAACTCGTCGCGGACGTCGGCGAGCTCCTCGGTGGTCAGCGCGTGCGGAACAGGGAACGGCTTCTTGTCGCCGTCGGGCACGCGGACCTCGTCGGCGATCGCGATCGCGCTCGGCGCGACGATCCGGTCGGTCCCGGTGATGTCGGTGTGCGAGACGCGCCCGGCGTTCATCAGCTGCATCACGATGCGTCCGCCGGCGGCGTGCACGGACTCGGCGACGGCGCGCCAGCCCTCGGCCTGTGCGGGGGTGGCGATCCCGGGCTGGCCCGCGTAGCCCTTCGACTCCGCGCTCGGGAACACTCCCTCGCTGATGATGAGGCCGATGCTGGCGCGCTGCGCGTAGTGCTCGGCGATGAGGGCACCGGGGATGCCCATCTCGTCGGCGCGCAGGCGCGTCATGGGCGCCATCACGATGCGGTTGGGCAGCTCGAGGTCACCTGCGGTGAGGGGGGAGAACGGATCCACGGATCGCCTTTCGTCGGAGGACAGGGGGGCGGCGAGCAGCACTCCCACCCCGGTCCGGCAACGGCACCCGGCGCCGGGGCATTCCGATTCCCGGCGTTCTCCCATCCACCGGGCCCGCGACCGGTTCCGCGACGCGCGGGCTGTCTACACTCGGGAGGCGAACGACGAAGGAGTGTGCGCGATGCCGGCGAGACCGATCGACGAGTCCCCCCTCCGCGGGCACCCCGCGAAGCACCGCCGCCGGCTCCCGGAGGCGCTCCTCGCGCTCGCCGCAGCCGTCGCCCTCGTGATTGCCCCGGCGATGACGGCCTCCGCCGAGTCGCCGGTCTCGTTCGCCTCCTCCCCTGTGCTCGATGCGGCCGGTGCGCTCAGCCCCGCCGACGTCGCCTCGGTCGAGCAGGCGGCGTCCACGCTCTACGACGAGCACCGCGTGCAGCTCTTCGTCGCGTTCGTCGACGACTTCTCCGACCCGTCGGACCGCGCCGCGTGGGCCGACGAGACGGCGACCCTCAACGGGCTCGGCACCGACGACGTCCTGCTGGCCGTCGCCGTCGAGCAGCGGCAGTACCAGGTCTCGGTCGCCCAGGGCTTCGCGCTCGACGACGCCCAGGTCTCCTCCCTGCAGACCGACGACATCGAGCCGCGACTCGTCGAGAGCGACTGGGCCGGAGCCGCGGTCGCCGCGGCCGAGGGCATCGGCACGCGCCTCGACGCCCCGACCGCGGGCGAGACCCTCGGCTCCGGCCTCCTGATCACCCTCGGGATCCTGGCCGCGCTCGTCGTGCTGGGCGTCGTCGTCTGGCTGCTGGTCGGCCGCTCCCGGCGCAGGAGGGCCGCGGAGGCGGTCGAGGCCTCTCTCGACGAGCTCGCGACGCAGGCGGGCTCGGCGCTCGTCCACGCCGACGACGCCGTCCGCACCAGCGAGCAGGAGGTCGGCTTCGCGGAGGCGCAGTTCGGCAGCGACGCCACCGGCCCGTTCCGCGAGGCGCTCGTCACTGCCAAGGGCGTGCTCGGCGAGGCCTTCAGCCTGCAGCAGCGCCTCGACGACTCCGAGCCCGAGACCGACCAGGAGCGCCGCGACGGCTACGCGCGGATCCTCGAGCTCTGCGCCGGGATCGACCGGGTGCTGGACGAGAAGGCCGAGGCGTTCGAGCAGCTCCGGGCCCTCGAGAAGAACGCTCCGGAGGTGGCCGCCCAGCTCTCCGCGCGCGTCGCGACCGTCTCGGAGCGCCTCTCGCCCACCCGCTCGATCCTCGCCGACCTCGCCGCCCGCTACGCCCCCTCCGCCATCGACGATGTGAGCGACGACGCCGACGAGGCCGAGGACCGCCTCCGCTTCGCGCGGGACGGCGCCGGCTCGGCGCTCGAGGCGATCTCGTCCGGCGACACGGGACGCGCCGCCGTGCTCCTGCGCGCGGGGCAGCAGGCGGCGGAGCAGGCGTCCGGCCTGCTCGACGCGGTCGCCACCCGAGCGACGGATCTGCGCGAGGCCGAGGGGTCGCTCGCCGCCCGTCTCGCCGAGATCCGCGCCGACGTCGCCCAGGGCCGCGCGCTCGCCGCGGCGTCGACCGACCCGGAGTCGGCGGCACTCGCGCAGAACGTCGGAGCCGCGGTCGCCGAGACCACGGCCGCTCTCGACGGGATCGAGCGCGACGCCTCCGCCACTCCCCGCGACCCGCTCGGCCTGCTCGAGCGGCTCACCGCGGCCGATGCGACCATCGACACCGCCGTGGGCGGCTACCGCGACGCGCAGGCCCAGCAGCAGCGGGAGCGCGCGGCGCTGACGGCCGAGCTCACCGCCGCTCGCAGCCGGGTCTCGGCCGCCGAGGACTTCATCGCCTCCCGCCGCGGCGCCGTCGGCTCGGAGGCCCGCACCCGGGTCGCGGAGGCCGCCCGCGCCGCCGAGTACGCGGCCCAGATCGCCGCGACCGACCCGCGCGAGGCGCTCGCGTCCGCGCAGCGCGCCTCCTCCCTCGCTCAGCAGGCCCTCGACCGGGCGCGCTCGGAGGCGAGCGCCTACAGTGCCCCGAACGCCGTCGGCAGCCCCTTCGGCGGGAACACCACGGGGGCCTTCCTCGGCGGGATCCTCGTCGACTCGCTGCTCGGCGGCGGCGGACGCCGCTCGGGCTACCGCTCCGGCGGCTTCGGCGGCGGCGGCTTCTCGGGCGGCTTCGGTGGAGGCGGCTCGTCCCGCCGGTCCGGCGGCGGCGGAGGCTTCGGCGGTGGCCGCAGCGGCGGCGGCGGCGGACGTCGCGGCGGCGGCGGACGCTTCTGACCCGCGAGATCTTCGAATCCCCCTCACCCACCACGCAAGGAGAGACAGCATGGCTCAGAAACAGTCGATCTTCGGCCGCATCGCGCAGCTCGCCAAGGCCAACATCAACGCGCTCCTCGACCAGGCCGAGGACCCGCAGAAGATGCTCGACCAGATGGTGCGCGACTACACCGACAGCATCCGCGACGCCGAGGCCGCCATCGCGCAGACCATCGGCAACCTGCGGCTGCTCGAGGACGACTACCGCGAGGACGTCCGCAACGCCGACGAGTGGGGCGGCAAGGCGCTCGCGGCGAGCCGCAAGGCCGACGAGCTGCGCGCCTCGGGCACGACGGCCGACGCCGACAAGTTCGACGCCCTCGCGAAGGTCGCCCTGCAGCGCCAGATCCAGTCGGAGCGCGAGGCGAAGGACGCCGAGCCGACGATCGCCTCCCAGACCGAGGTCGTCGACAAGCTCAAGACCGGTCTCAACCAGATGCGGGAGAAGCTGCAGCAGCTCTCGTCCAAGCGCGACGAGCTGATCGCCCGCTCGAAGACCGTCGAGGCGCAGAGCCAGGTCCAGGACGCGATCAAGAGCATCGACATCATGGATCCGACCAGCGAGGTGAGCCGCTTCGAGCAGAAGATCCGCCGCGAGGAGGCCCGCGTCCGCGGCGCCGAGGAGCTCGCGTCCTCGAGCCTCGACGCGCAGTTCGAGTCGCTCGAGGACCTCGGCGAGATGACCGAGGTCGAGGCGCGCCTCGCCGCGCTGAAGTCACCGCGCGCTCAGGACTCGGTCGGCTCCTGACCGCTTCTACGAGCGCCTCCGGCGGGGTGCGAAGTCAACCCCCGCCGGAGGCGCTCGTCTGTCGCACGGAGCCGGATCGCCGTCGCAGGGCGCCGGAATGCCCCCTGAACACGGCACGCCGCGAAGACTGGCAATCGTCTTGATGCGCCGGGGACCGCCGACCCCCTACTCTTCCAGAAGGCCCCTGACACCGGTCGATTCATGCCTCGTCCGGCATATGGACGCGGCGAACCAGGAGCGGACCGGGCCCAGCCGGGGACCGCTCACCGAGCGGCCGTCGATCTCCGATGGCCACCCAGAAGAGCGAGGCGCCGATGAGCACCCCCACCACCCTGACCGACACGTCGAGCGCTGCGAAGCCCCGCGTCGTCCGCACCCGCCCTCGTACCGATGGCCGCGTGAATCCGACCACCGAGTACTCCGGCCTGCTCAGCACCGTGCGCGACGCGGGCCTGCTGCGCCGCCGCAGAGGCTTCTACTACCTGATGTT
Organism: Rathayibacter sp. VKM Ac-2803; assembly: GCF_009807175.1. NCBI lineage: Bacteria > Bacillati > Actinomycetota > Actinomycetes > Micrococcales > Microbacteriaceae > Rathayibacter > Rathayibacter sp. VKM Ac-2803. The sequence continues at coordinate 3,646,761 of NZ_WUCD01000001.1, forward strand.
CTCGGCCCTGGTGCTCGCCACCGGCGGCATCGTCACCGGGTTCGTCCTGCTCGGCGACTCCTGGTTCCAGCTCCTGCTCGCCGCCGCACTGGGCATCGTGCTCACGCAGTTCGCCTTCCTCGCCCACGAGGCCTCGCACCGCCAGGTGTTCGAGTCGGGCAAGGCCAACGACATCGCCGGCCGCACGCTAGCGAACCTGTTCGTCGGCATCAGCTACTCGTGGTGGATGACCAAGCACAGCCGCCACCACGCCAACCCGAACGTCCTCGGCAAGGACCCCGACATCGAGCGCGACGTCGTCTCCTTCACCCCCGAGGACGCGGCCCGCTCGCGCGGCGCCTACGCCTGGCTCACCCGCCGTCAGGGCTACGCCTTCTTCCCACTCCTCCTGCTCGAGGGCGTCAACCTGCACCTGCACGGCTTCCGCACCGTCTTCGGCAAGGGCAAGGTCGACAAGCGCTGGGTCGAGATCGCCATGCTGGTCACCCGCGTCGGCCTCTACCTCGCCGTCATCTTCTGGGCCCTGCCGCTCGGGATGGCCTTCGCCTTCCTCGGCGTGCAGATGGGCGTCTTCGGCCTCTACATGGGCGCCTCGTTCGCGCCGAACCACAAGGGCATGCCTCTGCTGCCCAAGGAGGCGCGCGTCGACTTCCTCCGCCGCCAGGTCCTCACCTCGCGCAACATCAAGAGCAACTGGGTCACCGACCTCTACATGGGCGGTCTCAACTACCAGGTCGAGCACCACCTCTTCCCGAACATGCCCCGCCCGGCGCTGCGCCACGCGCAGGTCATCGCCAAGGAGTACTGCACGACCCACAACATCCCGTACACCGAGACCTCGCTCCGGGAGTCTTACGCGATCGTGATCCGCTACCTCAACAACGTCGGCCTCTCGGCCGGCGGCGACCCGTTCGACTGCCCCGCGGCCTCGGCCTACGGCCGCTGAGTCCCGGCTCCCTTCACCTCGAAGGCCCTCCCCCTCCGCACAGGAGAGGGAGGGCCTTCGTCGCGTGAGGGAGTACAGACGGACCGGCGCGATGCAGGAGCGTGAAGAGCTCAGGCTCCCGTGCAGTCGATCAAGGTCGAGGTGACGACGGCGGTCGTCTTCGCTCCGGTTGCCGGAGCGTCGTCCGGCGGTGACGCGACCGCGTTCAGCACGAACGGGACCGAGATCGACAGCGTGGTGCGGAGGAACATCGTGCCGCCAGCGGGAAGTTCGGAGGTGAGCACGGCTTGGCGGCTCGTCGGGCCGAGGTACATGACGGTCGCCGTCGCGTCGCCCGTCGAGCTGAAGACACCGATGTTGCGGACTCCCGACCCCGTGATGATGACCGTCGTACCGACAGGGAGTGGCACGGTCGCGGCGGTCAAGCGGAAACCGGGGCCGACCACGCCGAGGGTCCCGCACGTCCCGGTGAGCTGGAACGCGCGCAGATCCGTGAGTGACGCCGCGGCGGAGGGGGTGGCCACGGCGACCGCGACCACCGGCACCACCCAGGCGGCAGCGGCAGCGACCGAGCGGCGTGAGACGACGCGGGCGGGAGCGGCAGGGGGAGCGGAGTGGTGCGACACGGGGATGCCTTTCTGGAGAGAACGCGGCTCCGGAGACCGCTCGATCGAGGGGGCGATCCGGCGGAGGAGCCGTCGTTCCGATCGTTCCAGCGCGGCGGACGGCCGGCCGTCGATCCGCACCCCCCGATGTGGCCTCGCCTTCACGACGGAGAAGGCCCCCGCTCCCGGAGGGAACGAGGGCCTTCTCCCGTGAGGCTCGTGATCAGTTCTCGCTGCAGAGGATCAGCGTCGAGTTCACGTTTCCCGCAGGCTTCGCGCCGGTCGCCGTGTAGCCGATCGGCAGCGTCGTGACACCGTTCAGGGTGAAGGCCACTGAGATCGAGAGTGTGGTGCGAATCTGGAGAGTCGCGCCCGCGGCCAGCGCCTGCGTCAGCGTCACCTGGCGGGAGCTCGGGCCCAGGAACGCGACGCTCGCGATCAGCGGTGACGCGCTGAACACGCCGATGTTGCCGACACCGCTGCCCACGATGGTGACCGTGGTGCCGACGGGCAGCGGAGTCGTGGGCCCGGCCTTCAGCAGGAAGCCGGGACCGATGACGCTGAGGATGCCGCAGTCACCCGTGAGCGTGTAGGCGCCGAGATCGACGTCGCCCGAGGCGGAGGCGGACGGCGCCGTCATCGCCACGGCGACGACCGGCACGGTCCAGGCGGCGGCGGCGACGGAGCGGCGGGAGACGACGCGCTCGGCGTCGAGGGGCGCGGGAGTGGAGTCGTGGGACACGGAGGTGCCTTTCGGTCGGAAGCACCGCGCCTCCCCGGAGGTGCCGCCCGGCGAGGACGGCCCTCCTGGAGGGTGGTGCCGGCGGCGGTGCTCGGAAGGTGGTGCTGGGCCGATGCTGCCGATCCGGATCGCAGGAGGGAAGGCCGATCCGCTTGTCCCCCGCACGTGGGCCAGGGGGCGGCGCAAGGGGGTGTCGTCCGCGATCCGAGCGTCCTAGCGTGGCCCTCATGAGCAGCTCCGACAACGACATCGAACCGACCCTGATCGAGACCGACGAGACCACCCGCCAGGCCGACCCGGCGACCTCCCCCGAGACCCCCGCGGGTCTCGACGAGGTCGGCGGCTCCTCCCCCGACGGCGCCGCCGGCGTGGACGCGAACGGCGACGAGGTGAACCCGCCGCTTCCCGACTGGGGACCCACCGACGGAGTCCACGGCACCGACGCCGAGACCGACGCCTCGGGCACCGCCACGCCCTGACCGCGCACCTCGGAAGGACCTCTCCAGCCGCTCGGCGAGTACGCCGGACTCGACTCGGAGAGGTCCCTCCGTGTTCGCCGGAACGACGCCGGAGCGCCGCCGCGGCGGCCCTACACTGGCGCAATGCAGCCGAATGAACGCGCACTCCGGGTGATCTCGTACAACCTCCGCGAGCACCGTGCGCACGTCGAGATCGCCCCTCTCGCCGCCCGTCACGACGTCGACGTCCTCTGCCTGCAGGAGTGCGACACCACCAGGCTCCCCGAGGAGCTGGGTGACCTGCGCCTCGCCACCGTGACCGCGCGCAACCGCCTCGGCCTCGCGATCTACTACTCCCACGAGCGCTTCGAGCTCGCCGGCAGCGCCGCCTTCGAGCTCAGCAAGTCGATGCACGACCGGGTGATGTCCCCCGCTCACGAGCGGCTGCTGGCCGTCCGCCTCAACGACGTCACCGGAGGCTCGATCGCCGTCTCGTCGTTCCACGCGGCTCCGCTGTCCGCCGGCAACGCGCTCCGCCGCAAGCAGATCGACGAGGCGCTGAACCGCCTCCGCGAGTACGCCCCCGACACTCCGTCGCTCATGGTCGGCGACTACAACTACCCCTGGTTCTTCCGCGGACTCGACCGCAAGATGACGCGGAACGGCTACCTGGTGTCGCGGAGCGACTCCCCCACCTACGCCCGCTACCGCTACTTCAGCGGGCACTTCGACTTCGCCATCAGCGACTCCGTCCGCATCCAGCGCGTCTCGACCCTGCCGCAGGGCCTCTCCGATCACCTCCCCGTGCTCGTCGACGCGCACTACGAGATCCCGGCCGCCTGAGCGGCAACCCCGTCCGGCACTCGGCCGCCGGTCGGTAGGCTCGGGGGGTGACGACGCTGATCCTCGCCAGGCACGGAGAGACTGTCTGGCACTCCGAGAACCGCTTCGCGGGCTCCTCCGACATCGCGCTGACCCCCCGGGGCCAGGACCAGGCGGCCACGCTCGCAGCCTGGGCCGTCGACGCGGACCTCGAGGCGGTGTACTCCTCCACCCTGGTCCGGGCGGTCAGGACCGCCGTCCCCGCCGCGCGCGCGGCGCACCTCGAGGTGCAGCCCGACCCCGCGCTGGTCGAGGTCGACTTCGGCCAGGGCGAGGGCCTCACCACCGCCGAGATGGAGAAGCGCTTCCCGGATGCCTACCGGGCCTGGGTCGCGGCCCCCGCCATCCAGCCGATGCCCGGAGGCGAGTCGGGTCTGGACGCGGTGGCGCGGGCCAACACCTCGCTCGCCCGGATCCACCGCGAGCACCCCGACGGCCGGGTGCTCATCGTCGCCCACGGCACGCTGATCCGGCTGCTGCTCTGCGCCTACCTCGGCATCAACCCCGAGTCGTACCGGCACATCTTCCCGGTCGTCGACAACGTCTCGCTGACCACGCTGCGCTGGGACGAGACGGGCATCGGCCTCCTCGGCTACAACGTCCCGCCCGTGCAGAAGCAGCGGCGCTCGAGCTGAACGCCGGCCGGCGCGCGCCGCAGGGCGCGGGCTCCATCGCCCTGGTGCTCGGCTCGGTCGCGAGCGTGCAGCTCGGGGCGTCGTTCGCGGTGCTGCTCTTCCCGGCGGCCGGGCCGATCGGCACCGTGACGCTCCGGCTCGTCTTCTCGGCCGCCGTCCTGCTGATCGTCTGCCGACCGCGGATCGGGGGCTACACACGGGCCGACTGGGGCACCGTCGCTGTCTACGGCCTCGCGCTCGGCGGGATGAACGCGTGCTACTACGAGGCCATCGCCCGCATCCCGCAGGGAGCGGCGGTGACGCTCGAGGTGCTCGGTCCGCTCGCCCTCTCGGTGATCGCCGGGCGGAGCGTGCTCAGCCTCCTCTGGGCGCTCCTCGCCCTGGCCGGCGTGGTCACGCTCTCGCAGGGTGGATTCTCGTCGCTCGATCCCGTCGGGGTCGCCTTCGCGCTCGGCGCCGCGGCGCTCTGGGCGACCTACATCGTCTTCGCGGGGCGCACGGGCGGGCGCTTCCCGCGCCTGGACGGACTCGCGCTCGCGCTCACCGCCGGCGCGATCGTCTCGCTGCCGTTCGGGATGGCCTCCGCGGGCCCGGCCCTCGTCCTGCCGCCCGTGCTCCTGCTCGGGCTCGCGGTCGCCGTGCTCTCCTCCGCCATCCCCTACGCGCTCGAGCTGCTCGCGCTGCGGCGCCTGCGCTCGTCGACGTTCTCGATCCTGATGGCGCTGTCGCCGGGCGCCGCGGCCCTCTCGGGCTTCCTCGTGCTCGGGCAACGCCTCAGCGTCGTGGAGGCGATCGGCATCGCCCTGGTCGTCGCCGCGAGCGTCGGCGCCGTCCGCACGGCGCGGCCGTGACGCCGCCGCGTCACCGTGTCCGCCCCTCCCCCTGCTGGTCGAGCAGCCCCGGAGGGGCGTATCGAGACTCACGAGCGTCAGAAGAGCGGTCTGCCGACCTCGCCTTCTGACGGACGTGGATCTCGATACGCCCGCTCCGCGGGCTGCTCGATCACCGAGAAGGGGGCTTCGCGTCTCAGTGGTGAGGGAGAAGTCGGCGCTGGGCGCCAGCATGCTGGTCGAGCCCGCAGCCCCGCAGGGGCGTATCGAGACCCGCCCGCGTCAGCAGACGCGGCTTCTGCCCCGGCCTTCTGACGGACGTGGATCTCGATACGCCCGCAAGCGGGCTACTCGATCAGCGAGCAGCGAGCGGCGAGCGGCGAGCGGCGAGGCAGTACGCCGCCGCCCCACCCGCAGGCCGGTTCTTTTGTTAGGCTAACTATGTGGATGAGGGCAGAGCGGGCGAGACGGCGTTGACCGCGCTCGCGGGTGAGACGCGCGTCGCCGTGGGACGACTCGCGCGGCGGCTCCGCCAGGAGAAGGCGCAGCACGAGCTCAGCGACGCGCAGTTCGGCGTCCTCGCCCTGCTGCACCGCGACGGCCCGAAGACCCTCGGCGAGCTGGCCGAGGCCGAGCGGGTCCGCCCGCCGTCGATGACCCGCACCGTCGCCTGCCTCGTCGACGACGGCCTGGCCGAGCGCCTCGCCGACCCCGCCGACGGCCGCGTCACGCGCATCCGCCCGACCTCTGCGGGCACCGAGCTCGTCCTCGACGTCCGCCGCAGCCGCGACGCGTGGCTGGTGGCCCGCCTCCGCGAGCTCTCCCCCGACCAGCGCGCCCTGCTGCACGACGCCGCGGCGCTGCTCCGAGAGGTGGCCGATCGTTGAGCGCGATGTTCCGCTCGCTCGCGGTGCCCAACTACCGCATCTGGTTCGCGGGGGCGATGGTCTCGAACATCGGCACCTGGATGCAGCGCACCGCCCAGGACTGGATCGTCATCAACGACCTGACCGACCACGACGCCACCGCGCTCGGCGTGACCATGGCACTGCAGTTCGGACCGCAGCTGCTGATGGTCCCCTTCTCGGGCTTCATCGCCGACCGCTTCGACCGCCGGAAGCTCCTGATGGCGACGCAGGCGGCGATGGGCGTCCTCGGCCTCGCGCTCGGCCTCATCGTCGTCACCGGCGTCGTCCAGCTCTGGATGGTCTACGTCTTCGCCCTGCTGCTCGGCTTCGCCGCGGCGATCGACGCGCCCGTCCGCCAGACCTTCGTCTCGGCGCTGGTCGACGAGAGCCACCTCTCGAACGCGGTGTCGCTGAACTCCGCCTCGTTCAACTCCGCGCGGATGATCGGGCCGGCCCTCGCGGGTGTGCTCATCGCCGCGATCGGCTCGGGCTGGGTCTTCCTGCTCAACGCCGTCAGCTTCCTGGCGGTGCTGCTCTCGCTGCGCTTCCTGCACCGCGACCAGCTGCGCTCGGCACCGCGGGCGACCCGGGGGCCCGGCGCGCTCCTCGAGGGCTTCCGCTACGTCTCGAAGCGGCCCGACATCCTCGTCGTCCTGTCGATCGTCTTCCTGATCGGCACCTTCGGGCTCAACTTCCCGATCTTCGCCTCGACGATGGCGACCGTCGAGTTCGACATGGGGGCGAGCGAGTTCGGCCTGCTGTCCTCCGCGATCGCCGTCGGCTCGGTGGTGGGCGCGCTGCTCTCGGCCCGCCGCGACCGCCCGCGCCTGCGCCTGATCGTCGGAGCCGCGGCCGCGTTCGGCGTCGCCCTCGCGCTCGCCGGCGTGATGCCGACCGTCTGGGCCTTCGCGATCCTCCTGCCGTTCGTCGGCATCGCCGCGCAGACGCTGATGACCTCGGCCAACGGGTACGTGCAGCTCTCGACGGCGCCCGAGATGCGCGGCCGCGTGATGGCGCTCTACATGGCGATCTTCATGGGCGGCACCCCGATCGGCGCGCCGCTCATCGGCTGGGTCGCCAACGCCGCGGGGCCGCGCTGGGCGATGCTGGTCGGCGCCTCCTCCGGAGCCGTCGCCGCCGCGATCGGCCTCGGCTGGTATCTGCGCACGCGCCGCAGCGCCGCCGGGGCACGTCCGGCTCGCGGAATCGGGTTCGGCTCGTCCGAACCGGCGGATCCGGCGAGCCGAACCGGATCCGACGAGCCGGAGCTCGATCAGCAGGTGCTCACGCCTCGCGCGTGATCTCGACCTTCACGAACAGCTTCGACGAGGTCGGCCCCGCGTACACCCCGCGCAGCGGCGCGATGTCGTTGTAGTCGCGCCCGCGCCCGACGATCACGTGGCGGTCGCCGATGTCGATCAGGTTGGTCGGGTCGTAGCCGCGCCACGTCCCTCCGCAGAACCACTCGACCCAGGCGTGCGACTCCCCCGTCACCGTCTCGCCGATCGGCGCGTTCGGCTTGGGGTGCAGGTAGCCCGACACGTAGCGCGCCGGGATGCCGACCGAGCGCAGCGCCCCGAGGACGATGTGCGTGATGTCCTGGCAGACGCCCTCGCGCGCGGTCCACGACTCCGTCGCCGTCGAGTGCACGCCCGTGACGCCCTGGCGGTACGTCATCTCGCGGCCGATCCGCTCGGCGATGCTCAGCGCCGCCTCGCAGGGGCCCGCCGCCTCATCGGCCAGCGCGTGCGCCAGCTCGACGAGATCCTCCGGAGGCGCGGTGCGGGTGGTCTGCTTCGACTGCTCGACGTACTCGGTGAGAGTCTCGACCTGCTCGGCGAGCTGCTCCCAGCCGGAGGGGTGGTCCGGGTGCGCCTTCGGCCGCACCTCGACGAGCGAGGTCGCGGTGAGCGAGAGCTCCTGGTGCGCGTTCATCACGTCGAACGAGGCGACCCTGGTGCCCCAGTAGTCGGTGTAGGTGTGCACCGAGGTGAGCGGGCGGATGTCGAGGTGCGACGACAGCACGAGCTGCCCGTCGGAGGAGGCCGGCAGCATCCGCGCTTCGTTGTAGGACGCGACGACGTCGCCCCGGTAGGTGAATCCCGTGGTGTGCGTGATGCGCAGCCTGCTCACAGCGCCTCCCCGATCCAGCTCGGCATGACGTTGGTGGGGAAGTAGCGCTGGCGGATGGCCTCGGACGCGGCCGAGGTCGCCTCCTGCACGCTGTCCATGTGCCGCGGGAGGTCATCGAGGATGTCGGCGATCGGCCGGTACTCGAGCTCGCTCCGGATCTGGCCGAGCACCCGCTGGGCGTCGCCGGTGTGGCCGACGCGCCCGGTGCGCGGCTCGATGTCGCGCATGCACATCTCGGCCCGCGAGACCGAGAAGAGGATCGACCGCGGGAAGAGGCGGTCGAGGAGGAGGAACTCCGCGGCGTTGCGCGCGCTCGGCACGCCGCGGTAGGTGCGCAGGTAGGCCTCGTAGGCGCCGCACGAGCGGAGGATCGTCGTCCACGACGGTCCGCTCGCCTCGGTCAGCGACCGGGTCGCGAGGAGCCTGGCCGTCATGTCGGCGCGCTCGATCGAGCGCCCGAGAGTGAAGAACTGCCACGCCTCGTCGCGCGAGGTCGCCGACTCGATGATGCCGACGGCGAGCGCCGAGCGCTCGCGCACCCAGCTGAAGAACTCCGACACCCGGTCGCCCGTGACGCGGCGCGGCATCCGGGTGCGGGTCGTGTTCAGGCACTCCCACAGCTCGGTCGACACGATCTCGCGAGCGCGGCGGGCGTTCTCGCGGGCGGCGCCGAGCGAGTAGGCGATGGAGGCGGGGTTCGTGCGGTCGATCGCGAGGATCGTGAGCACATCGGCGCGGGTGATCTCGCTCATGTCGTCGGGAGGGGTCGACCCCATCACCGACAGGAGCGAGCGGCAGGCGGTGTCCTCGTCGATCCACGGGTCCTCGAGCAGGAGCTGGAGATGGACGTCGAGGATGCGCGCGGTGCCGTCCGAGCGCTCGATGTAGCGGCCGATCCAGAACAGCGACTCGGCGATCCGGGAGAGCATCAGGCGTCCTCCTCCGCCGAGCGACCCTGCTGCTGCTGCTGCTCCTGGTCGCTGTTGCCGGCGTCCTGCGGCGAGTGGTCGGGGGTGTGGTTGAGCGGGTAGACGATCGGGATCGAGCTCGTCACCGCGGCCTGCTCGGCGACGAGGCCCTGGATGTCGTGGGCGTCGCGGTCGGGGGTCTGCGACTCGAGGCCGACGACCCAGGTGTCCTTCGATCCGCCGCCCTGCGACGAGTTGACGACGAGCTGCCCCTCCGGCAGCGCGACCCGGGTCAGCCCGCCCGGCAGCACCCAGATGTCGGTGCCGTCGTTGACGGCGAAGGGCCGCAGGTCGGCGTGCCGCGGGCGCATCCCGTCGTCGACGAGGGTGGGGATGGTCGAGAGCTGCACGACCGGCTGCGCGATCCAGCCGCGCGGATCGGCCTGGAGGCGCGAGCGCAGCTCGGCGAGCTCCTTCGCCGACGCATCGGGGCCGACGACGAGGCCCTTGCCGCCCGAGCCGTCGACCGGCTTCACGACCAGCTCGTCGAGGCGGTCGAGCACCTCCTCGAGCGCTCCCGGATCCTCCAGGCGCCAGGTGTCGACGTTCTTGATCACCGGATCCTCGGAGAGGTAGTAGCGGATGAGATCGGGCATGTAGGTGTAGACGAGCTTGTCGTCGGCGACGCCGTTGCCGACCGCGTTGGCGATCGTGACGTTGCCCAGCCGCGAGGCGAGCATGAGCCCCGGCGAGCCGAGCATCGAGTCGGCGCGGAACTGCAGCGGGTCGAGGAACTCGTCGTCGACCCGGCGGTAGATCACGTCGACGCGGGTCGGGCCGGAGGTCGTCCGCATGAACACCTTGCCGCCGGTGCAGAACAGGTCGCGGCCCTCGACGAGCTCGACGCCCATCAGGCGGGCGAGCAGAGTGTGCTCGAAGTAGGCCGAGTTGTAGACGCCGGGAGTGAGCACGACCACTGTCGGGTCGTCGACGCCCTCGGGCGCGGAGGCGCGCAGGGCCTGGAGGAGCCGGTTGGGGTAGTCGCCGACCGGGCGCACCCGCATCGAGACGAACAGCTCGGGGAGCGTCTGCGCCATCACCCGGCGGTTCGAGATCACGTACGAGACGCCGGAGGGGACCCGTACGTTGTCCTCGAGCACGCGCCAGCCGCCGACCTCGTCGCGGATGAGGTCGATGCCCGACACCTGGATCCGCACGCCGTTGGCCGAGACGATGCCCGCGGCCTGGCGGTGGAAGTGGCTCGAGCTCGAGATGAGGCCGGCGGGGATCACTCCGTCCTTCACCGCGTTCTGCGGGCCGTAGACGTCGGCGAGGAACGCCTCGAGCGCGCGGACGCGCTGCTTGATTCCGCTCTGCACCTCGTTCCACTCGGCGCTCTCGATGACGCGCGGCACGGCGTCGAGCGGGAAGGGCCGCTCCTCCCCCGCGAAGTCGAAGGTCACGCCCTGCGCGAGATAGGAGGAGGCGAGTGCGTCGGTGCGTCCGCGCAGCTCCTCCTGGGTCATGCGGGCCAGTGAGGAGTAGATGTCGCGGTAGGCGTCGCGGACGCCGTCGGGGCCGCCGGCCGCCGCGACATCGGCGAACATCTCGTCCCAGGGTGGCGCGCCTGCGCGGCGCCGCTCGACCTTCTGGGACCCGTATCCGTCGAAGAGGTCACCCATGGCACGACTCTAGTGCGGGCCGTATTGCGGGGATGTTTCGGGGATCGGGAGCAGGACCACCAGACCGGTGCGCCCGTGGGAATAGATCGGACGCGGGATGGTTGAATGGTGATGTACATGCAAACGCATGGAAAAGGTCTCGCCAGGACGGGGCCAGGAGAGAAGGAGCGCCTGATGCAGTTCGGCATCTTCACGGTCAGCGACATCACCACCGACCCCACGAACGGGCAGACCCCGACCGAGTCGGAGAAGATCGCGGCCACCCTCGCGATCGCCGACAAGGCCGAGGAGATCGGCCTCGACGTCTTCGCCCTCGGCGAGCACCACAACCCGCCGTTCTGGTCGTCCTCACCGACGACCACCCTCGCCTACATCGCCGCGCGCACGGAGCGCCTCCTCCTCACCACCGCGATGGCCCTCATCACCACCAACGACCCGGTGAAGCTCGCCGAGGACTACGCGATGCTCCAGCACCTCTCGGGCGGTCGCGTCGACCTCATGCTCGGCCGCGGCAACACCGGCCCCGTCTACCCGTGGTTCGGCAAGGACATCCGCCGCGGGATCGAGCTGACGATCGAGAACTACGACCTGCTGCACCGCCTCTGGACCGAGGAGTTCGTCGACTGGGAGGGCCAGTTCCGCACTCCGCTGCAGGGCTTCCAGTCGACCCCGCGCCCGCTCGACGGCATCGCCCCGTTCGTCTGGCACGGCTCGATCCGCTCGCCCCAGATCGCCGAGCAGGCCGCGTACTACGGTGACGGCTTCTTCGCGAACCACATCTTCTGGCCCGCCTCGCACACCCAGAAGATGGTGCAGCTCTACCGCGAGCGCTTCGAGCACTACGGCCACGGCAGCGCCGACCAGGCGATCGTCGGCCTCGGCGGGCAGATCTTCATGGCGAAGAACTCGCAGGATGCCGTGAAGCAGTTCCGCCCGTACTTCGACAACGCCCCGGTCTACGGCCACGGACCCTCGCTCGAGGACTTCACCGAGCAGACCCCGCTGACCGTCGGCTCGCCGCAGCAGATCATCGACCGCACCCTCGGCTTCCGCGAGTACGTCGGCGACTACCAGCGCCAGCTGTTCCTCATCGACCACGCGGGCCTGCCGCTGAAGACGGTGCTCGAGCAGATGGACATGCTCGGCGAGATCCTGCCGGCGCTGCGCGCGGGCTTCGCCGAGGGACGCCCTGCGCACGTGCCGGACGCCCCCACCCACACCTCGCTCGTCGCCGCCCGCGACCAGCAGCCCGTCGCCGTCAACGCCTAGGAGACGCCCCATGGACACCCGCCGCCTCACCGTCCTCTCGGCCGGCCTCAGCCAGCCGTCCTCCACCCGCCTGCTCGCCGACCGCCTCGGCGACGCGACCGAGGCCGCGCTCGCCGAGCAGGGCTTCGCCGTCGAGCGGAGCGTGATCGAGCTGCGCGACCTCGCGCACGACGTCACGAACAACCTCCTGACCGGCTTCGCGAGCCCCGCCCTGCAGACCGCGCTCGACGCGGTCGCCGGCGCCGACGGCCTCATCGCCGTGACGCCGATCTTCACCACCAGCTACAGCGGCCTCTTCAAGTCGTTCGTCGACGTGCTCGACACGGAGGCGCTCCGCTCGCTCCCCGTGCTCCTCGCGGCGACCGGCGGGTCGCCCCGTCACTCGCTCGCGATCGACTACGCGATGCGACCGCTGTTCAGCTACCTGCACGCCGCTCCCCTGTCGACCTCCGTCTTCGCGGCCACCGACGACTGGGGCGGCGCGACCGAGGACGGCAGGGCGCTCCCCTCCCGCATCGAGCGCGCCGGCCGCGAGCTGGCCGACGAGGCCGCCCGCTCGACCCGCTCGGGCGCGGTGCGCGACCCGTGGGCGCTCGACGGCGACTTCGAGGGGCTGCTGGGCAAGCGCGGCTGACCGGCCGCTTCTCTCACAGGAACCGGCATTCGTCCAGTACCGGTGCCCGGGCGCTCGCCCGGGCTAGCCTCCCTCCCGGGGAGCCCGCCGTGGCCCCCGGAGGGGAGGCCTTCGTGGTCCGCAACAGCACCGGTGCCGACAGATCCGTCTTCGAGCGGGCCGTTCTCGATCGGCGCCGGTTCCTCGGCGCCCTGGGCGTCGCCGCCTCCGTGCCCGTGCTCGCCTCCTGCGGCTTCGCGCCGGCCGGCCCGCAGGCCAGCGCCGACAGCGGCACCCTCACCTTCACCACCTGGGGCACGGACGCCGAGCTCGCCGGGTTCCAGCGCGCGATCGACCGCTTCCAGGAGGCCAACTCCGGCGCCACGGTCACGCTGAACGCCGTGCCCTACGAGCAGATGTTCACGAACATCGATGCGCAGCTGCAGGCCGGCAACCCGCCCGACGTCTTCCGCGTGCCGTACTACACCTTCGGCAGCTACGCCGGGCGCGACCAGCTGCTCGATCTCACCCCGCACCTCGAGGCCGACGTCGCCGACCGCTTCACCGACGCGGCCTGGGCCGCGGTGCAGAGCAACGGCAGCCCGTTCGGGGTGCCGCACCACACCGACACGTCGCTCATCCTCTACAACACCGAGGCGCTGGCCACCGCGGGCATCACCGACTTCCCGTCCTCGCCGGAGGAGGCGTGGACCTGGGAGGAGTTCTCCGAGGTCGGCGCGAAGCTCCGCGCCTCGCTGCCCGCCGAGCGCTATCCGTTCGCCTACAACTGGCAGGGCAACGGGGTCACCCGCTGGCTGAGCCTGCTGTTCCAGGCCGACGGCCGGTTCCTGACCGAGGACCTCTCGGGGCCCGCCATCGACAGCGCGGCGGGACGCGCGGCCATCGACTTCAGCCGCAGCTTCTTCACCGACGGGCTGGTCCCGCCGAGCAGCTCGATCCAGGCGACGACCTACGCGAGCGACCTCTGGTACTCGCAGACGACCGCGATGACCTTCGCGGGCGCCTTCCTCGTCCCCGACGCCGACGCGACTCTCGACTTCGAGTGGGGCGCGACGTACTCGCCGCGCAACGTGCGCGGCGGCGGCGACTTCGGCGGCAACGCCCTCGTCGCCACCAAGGCGACGGCGCAGCCCGAGCTGGCCGCCGCGTTCCTGGCGTTCGTGACCGAGGAGGAGGCGATGAGCGACTTCTGCGCCGGCGCCTCGCTGCTGCCCACCCGCCGCGACCTCACCGAGTCGGGCATCGAGTTCGAGGTGCGCCCCGAGCTGGCAGAGGTGTTCCTCGGTCAGGCGGGCACCGTCCAGGCCTCCGACTCGGCCCAGGTCGCCTCGCCCGACATGGCGGCGATCATCGCGGTGCTCAAGGAGCAGCTCGAGGCCGCCTTCGTCGGCGGGCAGAGCACGGAGGACACCATCGCGAAGCTCACGGCCGGCATCGCGGCCGCCACCCAGTGAGCATCGCCCCACCGGCGCCGGTCTCCGCTCCGCCCCGGCGCCGCTCGGGAGCACCGGCGGCGCGCGAGACCGCCGCCGCCTACGCGTTCCTCGCGCCGAACCTCCTGATGCTGGGGCTGTTCGTGTTCGTGCCGCTGGGCGGCGCGTTCCTGATCAGCTTCCAGAGCACGAACGGATTCGGCGACGGCGTCTTCATCGGGCTCGACAACTACGCACGGCTGCTCTCGGATCCGCTGTTCTGGCGCTCGACGCTCAACACGGCGCTGTTCACGCTGATCGTGACTCCGCTGTCGATGGCGCTCGGGCTGGGCGCGGCGGTACTGCTGAACTCGGTGCTGCCGGCGCGAGCGGTGTTCCGGTCGATCCTGATCCTGCCGATGGCGGTGTCGGGCGTCGCGACGGCGCTGATGGGCGTGCTGATCTTCGACGAGAACAGCGGAGTCCTCGACGGGCTGCTGCAGACCGTCGGCCTGCCGCGGATCGCGTGGCAGTCGGGCGGCGCCGCGGCGTTCGCCTCGGTCGTCCTGGTCACCCTGTGGTGGCGCATGGGCTTCAACATGCTGATCTACCTGGCGGGGCTGCAGGGCGTGAACCCGGCGCTGTACGAGGCCGCCCGCCTCGACGGGGCGAACGGCTGGCAGCAGTTCCGGCACATCACGGTGCCGATGGTCGGCCCCTCGACGTTCTTCCTGCTGATCCTCAACGTCATCTACTCGTTCCAGGTGTTCGACATCGTCTTCGTGCTGACCGGCGGCGGGCCGCAGAACGCCACCTCGGTGCTGGTGACCTACGCCTACGACACCGGATTCGTCACGCGCGACCAGGGCTACGCGGCGGCGATCGGCATCGTGCTGCTCGTGGTCACGATGATCTTCACCGCCGTGCAGTGGCGCACCAACCGCAGCAGGGACCTCGTCGAATGAGCACCGCCTCGCGCAGCACGCGCTTCCTCCGGCTGGTCCTCGCGATCGTGGTGTCGCTGGTCATCCTCTTCCCGCTCTACTGGATGGTCGTCGTCGCGTTCTCGTCGCGGGCCGAGCTGCTCGGCGGGACCCTGCGCCTCTGGCCGCGGGAGCTGACGCTCGTCAACTTCGACCGCGTCTTCTCGTCGTTCCCGGTGGCGACCTGGTTCGGCAACTCCCTCGCGATCAGCCTCGTGACGGCGCTGATCACCGTCGCGATCAACCTGCTCGGCGGCTACGCCTTCGCGCAGCTGCGGTTCCGCGGCTCCGGGGCGCTCTTCCTGCTCGCGCTGTCGACGCTGACCCTGCCGGTGCAGGTGATCATGGTCGCGCTGTTCCGGCTCGTGACCGACCTCGGGCTCTACGGGAGCTACTGGGCGGTGATCCTGCCGACGGCGGCGTCGGCGTTCGGGCTGTTCCTGGCGCGGCAGTTCATCCTCGCGATCCCCCGCGATCTGATCGAGGCGGCACGGATCGACGGCGCGGGGCACTTCCGCGTCTTCACCCGCATCGTGCTGCCGCTCTCGAAGCCGCTGATCGCCGTGCTGTTCTTCATGACGCTGCTCGGCTCGTGGAACGACTTCGCCTGGCCGCTGATCGCGCTGAAGGAGAACGTGCTGTTCACCCTCCCGATCGGGCTGCTGTTCCTCCAGGGCCAGTTCGGCAGCGACTACGGGGCGACGATGGCGTTCGCACTCGTGAACGTGGCGCCGATGGTCATCCTCTTCCTGGTCTTCCAGCGCTACTTCGTGCAGGGGTTCGCGCGCAGCGGACTGCGCTGAGAGCACCCCGGCTGGCCACTCTTGTCAAGACCCGACCTGTGACTCCACAGGAAAGGGTGCGCGCGGTACCGTCTACCACAGGCGCCCCTGTCGGGGCGTCCCGTGACGGGTTGTCCAGCGAGAGGCGAGGTCGTCGTGAGTGTGATCGCCGCCAACGCAGCCCAGCAGAAGGTCGCGGGCCGCTACTACCTCATCGAGCGGATCGGCTCCGGTGGGATGGGCTCCGTCTACCGCGCACGCGATGAGACCGTGCAGCGCGACGTCGCCGTGAAGGTGTTCCGCGCCGAGGCCTCGAGCCCCGAGGACGTCGCGCGCCAGGAGCGCGAGGTGCGGATGCTGTCGTCGTTCGCGCACCCCGGGATCGTCAACCTCTTCGACGCGGGCCTGCACAACTTCGGCGGCGAGGTGCGCCGCTACGTCGTCATGGAGCTGGTCGCCGATCCGACCATGGAGCGCCGGCTCGAGGCGGGTCCGATGGCCGCCGACGAGGTCGGTGCGATCGGTGCGCAGCTCGCGGAGGCGCTCGCCTACCTGCACGCGCGCGGCGTCGTGCACCGCGATGTGAAGCCCGCGAACATCCTCGTCAGCGACGTCGGATCCAGCGGCTACGAACACACGGCCAAGCTCACCGACTTCGGCGTCGCCCACTTCATGGACGGCTCGCGACTGACCAGCGACGGCATCGTGATCGGGACGGCCAGCTTCGTCAGCCCCGAGCAGGTCGCGGGCGAGCCGATCAGCGGCGCGAGCGACGTGTTCTCGCTCGGGCTGGTGCTGCTGGAGGCGCTCACCGGCCACCGGGAGTACGAGGGCACGGTCCTCGAGGCGGCGATCGCGCGGCTGCACCGCAGCCCCTCCGTGCCCGACTCGCTGCCGACGGCGTGGCGCGAGCTGCTGACGGCGATGACGCAGCGCGACCCCGCGCAGCGCCCGACGGCCGAGCAGGTCGCGCAGCGTCTGCGGGGCGGTCTGGCCTCGGGGACGACGGCGCCGATGGCGCTGGCGCCGGTGTCGCTGACGCCGTCGTCGCGCGTGCGCCGTACGGTGATCATCGGCTCGAGCGTGGTCGGCGTCGGCGCCGTGGCCGCGCTGTCGTGGATGCTCGGAGTGCTCGCCGGGCGCTGAGCGCTGAGCGCTCTGCGGAGTGACAAGCCTCACTGATCGAGCACGTAGCTTGCGCGGCGGGTGCATCTGCTTGTGGCCCCTCCCTCGCTGATCGAGTAGCCCGCGCAGCGGGCGTATCGAGATCCACGTCCTTCAGAAGGCGAGGACAGAAGACGGATCTGCTGACGCTGGTGGGTCTCGATACGCCCCTGCGGGGCTACTCGACCAGCATGCTGGAGGGCGCGAGCGCCGACTTCTCCCTCAGACCTCGCCGGGGAGGGCGCGGCGGAGGACGATGCGCGTCCAAGCGCCGACGTAGAGGCGGTCGCCCTCGTCGACCTCGCGCCGCTGGCCGGCCGGGATCGGCGTCTGCGGGAGGCCGGTGCCGGCCTCGGCGAGGTAGGTGCCGTTCGCCGACTGGAGGTCCTCGACCCACCAGCGCAGTCCGTCGGTCGTGAGCTGGCACTGCCGGCGCGAGACTCCGGAGTCGGTGCCGCAGTCGATCTGCGGCGAGATGCCGCGCGAGACGGAGGGGCGGCCCACGAGCAGGGAGCGCTCGCGCAGCACGACGGTCGTCGGCGGGCCGGGAGAGGGCATCGGATCCTCCGCGCGCTGCTCGGCGTACCAGTCGGGGTCGATCCAGAGCTCGGCGATCCAGGGATCAGCGCTCGACGGATCAGCAGCCTCGACGGGCACCGCCTCCGCGAGGACCTCGGTCGCCGGAGCGGGCGGCGCGGTGGCGACGGGAACGTCGAACCCGGCCTCCTCCTCCGGCACCAGCTCGGTCGGAGGAGCCGCCGACTCCGGAGCCGCCGCCGCGGGGACCTCGCCGAGGTGGGCCCCGGGGTCGCCGGCGGGCGAGGCGGAGCCGCCGACCTCGGCCGGCGAGCGCACCGCGCCCGACGAGGTGAACGGGTCGGCCTCGGGGAGGGAGCCGGTGGTGAAGTCGTAGCCGCAGTTCTCGCAGAACAGCGCGCCCGCCTCGTTCGGGTACGAGCAGTTCGGGCAGACCGCGGCCCCGGTGGGGATCGCCGTGGTCGGGGCGGCGGGGCTCGAGGCGGCCGGCGCGGGAGCCTGCGCGGCGGCGATCGGAGTACCGCAGACGTCGCAGTAGTCGCCGGAGCTCGACGTGTGCCCCTCGGGGCAGCGGAAGCTCACTTGCGGACCCGCGTGGTCTTGGTCGACGCGGTGTCGAGCGCCATCTCGTCGAGCTTGGCGACGCCGCGCTTGAGACGCACGGTGCCCTCGTTGGGGTTGTCGATCTCGACGACCTTGCGGAGCTTGGCGGTCGCCTCGTCGTTGCCGGTGACGGCGGCGAGCTGCACGGCGCGACCCAGCTTGACGGTCGCGGTGGCGTCGTCGCCCGCGGCCTTCGCCGCGAGGCCGTCCTGGATCGCCGAGGCGAGCTCGGTCTGGCCGGTGTAGTGCGCGACGGCAGGGTCGATGCGGGCGGTGAGCGCGGAGTCGTCGGTCCAGCGGGCCTTGACCAGGGCGGAGGCGACGACCTCGTCGCGCACGCTGAGCTGCACGCGCGCGGCGAGCTGCTCGGCGCCGACGGGCTTCGAGGCGACGCGGACGGCCACGTGGTACTCCCGCGACTCGTCTCCCCAGGCGCCGGTGGGGTAAGAGCCGGTCAGCGGATTGACGGACGTGCGGCGGGAGCTCAGGTCCTCGAGGGTGGGCGCGACCTGGCGGACGAAGAGGAGCTGGGCGCCCTGCGGCGTCCAGACGCGCAGCTCGCCGTTCGCGACTCCGCGGCCCATCGACGCCTGCATCAGCTGCTCGAAGTCGGCGGCCATGTCGGCGGGGTTCGCGATGAGACCGACGGTGCCCAGCAGCGCGCTCGCGATGGTGCGCGCCTCCTCGACGACCCAGCGCGAGCCGACTCCGCGGACGTCGCACTGGAAGACACCGCCCGCCGCGCGGATCGCGGCGTCGAGCTGCATCCGCGACTCGTGCTCGTTCTTGCCGTCGGTGAGCAGGATCGCGTGGCGCTGCGACGCCTCCGGGACGCTCGAGAAGAGCTGGCGGGCGAGCGTGAGCCACGTGCCCATCGCGGTGCCGCCATCGGCCTGGAGGTAGCCGATCGCCTCCTTCGCCGCGGCGCGCGCGCCCGGCTCCATCCGCACCATCGGCACGGAGGCGTTGGGGTACGGGAACGCGCGGTCGGCGCGTTCGGAGCCCGCGACGACCGCGAAGAACGTGCCGTCGAGGATCTGATCGACCGCGACGGCGGCCGCGCGCTTCGCGGCGGTCATGTTCTCGCCGGTCATCGACCCGGAGCAGTCGACGATGATGATCTCGGCCGCCGCACCGTCGCTGCCGGCCACGCCGGTGCCCGACGCGGTCACCGTCACGATCGCGTGCACATCCGTGGCGCCGTCCGAGAGGAACTCGTTCTGAAAGACACTCGCGCTGAACTCCGCCATTCGCTCAGCCTATTGTGCGGGCTGACCGTCGTGGCCCTCCTCGCCGGATGCGCAGCAAGCCCGGCACCGCCTCCCGCGGGCGCTCGCTTCGACTACCAGCTGGGCGGCGGCTACCCGCCGACCGAGGGCGTCGATCTCGTGGTGCGCGATCGCTCCGACGAGCCCGCACCGGGCGCGTATTCGGTCTGCTACGTCAACGCGTTCCAGACGCAGCCCGGCGAGGAGGCGCAGTGGACGGGCGAGCGGGCCGAGCTGCTGCTGCGCGACGGGGCGGGCGCGCCGGTCGTCGATCCGGACTGGCCCGACGAGACCCTCCTCGACGTGTCGACCGCGGCGAAGCGCGACGCCCTGCTCGCGATCGTGGGCGGCTGGATCGAGGGCTGCGCCGCGAGCGGCTTCGACGCGGTCGAGGCCGACAACCTCGACTCCGCGACCCGCTCCGACGGCCTGCTGAGCGACGAGCAAACCGGCGCCTTCGCCGAGGCGCTCGTCGAGGCGGCGCACGACGCCGGTCTCGCGATCGGCCAGAAGAACGCCTCGGAGCGGGTGGAGGAGATGCGCGGGCTCGGCTTCGACTTCGCGATCACCGAGGAGTGCGAGGTGTTCGAGGAGTGCGACGCGTACACCGACGTCTACGGCGAGCGCGTCTACGAGGTCGAGTACACCGACGAGCCCGGCGCGGAGGCGGTGTTCGACCGCGCCTGCTCGCTCCGCGGCGACCGGATCGGCGTGCTGCAGCGCGACCGCGACCTGCTCACCCCCGGCGACCCCGGCTTCGCCTCGGAGGGCTGCTGACCGCTCAGCCCGCCGGGAAGGCCTGCACCGCCGACGCCGGGCGCGCCGCCTCCCACCACGCCGCCTGGCGCAGGACCTCGAGGTCGGCGAAGCGGCGGCCCGAGATCTGCAGCGCGATGGCGCGGCCGTCGGAGGTGGTGCCCGCGTTGATGCTCGCGGCCGGCTGGCCCGACATGTTGTAGGGCAGGGTGAAGGCGATGTGCGCCATGCCGCGGTCCTCGTGACCCCACGGCATCGGCCACTCCGCTGGGAACGCCGCGACCGGGGCGACAGGCGAGAGCACGGCGTCGAAGGGCAGGGTCGCCTCGACGGTGCGGCGGCGCAGCTCGCTGATCGCCTCCGTGGCCTCGAGCACGCGGCGTCCCGAGACGTCGGCTCCGCCGTGCACCCAGGTGGTGATGAAGGGCAGGGCGCGCGCCTTCGCCTCGGTCGGCAGCTCGTAGTAGGTGCGCCAGAAGCGCACGCGCCAGAAGAGGTCGACCTGCTCGAGCACGCCGTCGTCGATGAAGGCGGGCAGCTCGACGACCTCGGCGCCCGCGTCCGACCAGGCGTCGGCCGCGGCGAGGACGGCGGCGCGGATCTCGGGGTCGACCGGCATGCCGGCTCCGGGGTCCACGTGCACGGCGACACGGCGGCCGCGCATGTCGAGGTCGAGGTCGTTCCAGTCGATGGTCTCGGGCGGCAGCGAGGTGTAGTCGCGGGCGTCGGGGCGCGAGAGCACCGACATGCCGAGGGCGACGTCCGCGACCGACTGCGCGAGGGGTCCGGCGGCGCGGCCCTGGTAGGGGTTGTCGAGCGGGATGCGCCCGTCGCTCGGCTTGAGCGTGGCGAGGCCGAGCCAGGCGGCGGGCAGGCGGACGGAGCCGCCGATGTCGGTGCCGACGTGGAAGGTGCCGAAGCCGGCGGCCGCGGCGGCGCCCGCTCCCGACGACGAGCCGCCGACGGTGAGGGCGGGGTCGATCGGGCTGCGGGTGATGCCGTGCGCGCTCGAGACACCGGAGGAGAGCATCCCCCAGTCGGGCATCGTGGTCGAGCCGAGGATGACGGCCCCGGCCTCGTTCAGGCGGGCGACGGCGGGAGAGTCGTGGGTCGGCACGGTCGCCGCGGCGGCGGCGGTCCCGGCGCGCGCGGGGAGGCCGGCGCGGTAGAGGTTCTCCTTGACGGTCACGGGCACGCCGTCGACCGGTCCGCGCTGCTCGCCGGAGCGCCAGCGCTGCTCGCTCGCCCGGGCCGCGGCGAGCGCGAGCGCGGGGTCGAGGTCGCTGAACGCGTTGATCGCGGGGTTCCGCACCGCGATGTCGGCGAGGATCTCCTCCGTCACCTCGACCGGCGAGAGCTCGCCGGACTCGTAGCCGGCAGCGAGACGGGCGCCGTCGAAACGGGACGGAGCAGTGCGGGTGGCGGGGGTCATCGGATCTCCTGGCGGTGGCGGATCGAGGGGGTCGCGGCGATCAGGGCGCGGGTGTAGTCGTCGGCCGGGTTCTCGTAGATGGCGCGGGTGGCGCCCTGCTCGACGATCTCGCCCTGGCGCATGACGGCGACGCGATCGCAGAGGTAGCGGACGACGCCGAGGTCGTGCGAGACGAAGATCAGGGTGAGCCGGTACTCCTCGACGAGGTCGGCGAGCAGGTTGAGCACCTGCGCGCGCACCGAGACGTCGAGCGCACTGACGGGCTCGTCGGCGACGAGGATCTTCGGGCGGCAGACCAGGGCGCGTGCGATCGAGATCCGCTGGCGCTGCCCGCCCGAGAACTGGTGGGGGTAGCGGTCGACCGAGTCGGCGGGCAGCCCGACCGCGGCGATCATCTCGGCGACGCGGGAGGCGCGCTCGGCCCTGCCGACCGCCTCCCCCGTGTTCGCGGCGTTCAGCAGCGGCTCGGCGATGATGTCGCCGACGCGCATCCGCGGGTCGAGCGAGGCCATCGGGTCCTGGAACACGATCTGGAGACTCCGGCGCACCTCGGCGAGGTCGGCCTTCCGGTGGGTGCTCAGGTCGCGGCCGACGACTTCGAGCGCCCCGGCGGTCGGGGTGTCGAGCCCCGAGAGCAGGCGGAGGAGCGTCGACTTGCCCGATCCCGACTCCCCCACGATGCCGAAGCGGTCGCCGGCGCGGATCTCGAAGTCGAGGCCGCGGAGGGCGTGCACCTTCTGCGACGCGGCGAACAGGGAGGAGCGGCCGCGGTCGTAGGTCTTGGTGAGTCCGGAGGCGCGCACCACGGCGGGTGCGGCGGGGGCGGCCTCGCGCTCGGCTCGGCCCGCGTCCATCCGGTCGACCGAGATCCCGGGGGTGTACCCCTCCGAGGTCGCGACGGTGAAGAGGCGGCCGGCGGAGTCGGTGGCGTCGAGGTCGGAGGCGGCCAGCAGACCGCGCGTGTAGGGGTGCTCCGGCCGGGTGAAGACCCGGTCGATCGGACCCTCCTCGACGACGACGCCGGCGTTCATCACGAGCACGCGGTCGCAGGTCTCGCCGACGACGGCGAGATCGTGGGTGATGAAGAGGAGCCCGGTGCCGCGCTCGGACACCGTGCGCAGCACCAGGTCGAGGACCTGCTTCTGCACGGTGACGTCGAGCGCGGTCGTCGGCTCGTCGGCGACGAGCAGCGCGGGATCGTTCGCCAGCGCGATGGCGAGCACGACGCGCTGCCGCTGACCGCCCGAGAGCTGGTGCGGGTAGGCGCGCGCCGCCTCCTCGGGAGACGGCAGGCCGACGTCGGCGAGCAGCTCGACCGCCCGGCGGCGGGCCGCGCGGCGATCGGGCTGGGTGCGGTGGATCTCCATCACCTCGGCGATCTGACGGCCGACCCGCATCAGCGGGTTGAGCGCGGTCATCGGCTCCTGGAACACCATCGCCATCGACGAGCCGCGCAGGCGCGCGGCGGCCCGCTCACCCAGGCCCACGATGTCGGTCTCGGCGCCGCCGACCCGCACGCGGCCGGTCGCGGTCACCGTGTCGGGCAGCAGGCCCATCACGGCGAGCGAGGTGAGCGACTTGCCCGAGCCCGACTCGCCGATCAGGCCGACGCGCTCGCCGGCTCCGATGCGGAAGGTCAGGTCGTCGACGAGGAGGCGCTCGCCGGCGTGCACCGAGAGGCCGGCGACGTCGAGGGCGAAGGGACGGGGATCGGTGGGCACAGCGGGCATCAGCGGTTCCTCATCTTCGGGTCGAAGCGGTCGCGCAGACCGTCGCCGAGCAGGTTGAAGCCGAGCACCGCCAGCGCGATCGCCAGGCCGGGCACGACGGCCAGGTAGTCGTAGGCGCCGAGGAACTGCTGCGAGTCCTGCAGCATGCGACCCCACGAGGGGGTGGGCGGCTTGGTGCCGAGCCCCAGGAACGACAGCCCCGCCTCCGCCAGCACCGCGATGCCGAAGTTGACCGAGCACTGCACGACGAGGATGCCGGCGATGTTGGGCAGCACGTGCCGGATCGCGATCGCGAAGCCGGAGCGGTTGGCGGCCCTGGCGGCGAACACGTAGTCGGTGCTCATCACCTGCAGGGTGCCGGCGCGGGCGACCCGGGCGAAGGCCGGAGCCGCTCCGATGCCGAGCGCGACCATCGCGGTGGTGGTGTCGGCGCCGAAGACCGCGCCGAAGACGATCGCGAGCAGGAGGCCGGGGAACGCCATCACGACGTCGCTGCCGCCCATGATCACTGCGCCGGTCTTCTTGGGGCGCATGCCCGCGAGGATCCCGAGCGGGACTCCGATGACCGCGGCGATGGCGACCGCCACGGTGCCCACCAGCAGAGTGATCTGCGCGCCGACCATGATCTGCGAGAGCACGTCGCGCCCGTAGCGGTCGGTGCCGAACGGATGCGCGGCGCTCGGGAACAGCAGGCGGTCGGCGGCGACCGAGCGCTCGGGGTCGTACGGCGTCCAGACGAGCGAGACCAGGGCGGTGACGAGCACCAGGAGGATCAGCGCGGCGCCGATCCAGAGCTGGGCGTCGGCTCCGGGCCGGAACCGGCGGAACCGGCCGGGGACCTGCGTGATCAGCCGGGTGCGCGGGGGCACCGGACGGCCGGGCTCGGTGCCCGGCGGGAGCGTGGCGGTCATGAGGCCCTCCGGAGTCGGGGATCGAGGAGCGTGAAGGCGAGGTCGACCAGGAAGTTGATCGCGACGATCGCGACCACGAGCACGGCGACGACCGCCTGCACGGCGAGCAGATCGCGGTTGCCGACCGAGTCGACGAGGTAGCTGCCGAGCCCGGGGATGCTGAACACGCGCTCGATCACGACGGCGCCGATGAAGAGGCCGGCGAGCTGCACGCCGACGATCGTCAGCACCGGGATCCCGGCGTTGCGCAGCCCGTGACGGACGAGCGCGCCACCGGCGGTGAGCCCCTTCGAGCGGGCGGTGCGGAGGAAGTCCTCGCGCATGATCTCGAGGACGGCCGAGCGGACGTACCGCGTCAGGATCGACGCCTGCACCGAGCCGAGCGCGATCGCGGGCAGGGCGATGTGCGAGAGGAACGCCGGGTCGGACGGCGGCACCCACCCGCCGGAGGGGAACCAGCCGAGCCCGATCGCGAAGAACGCGATCAGCAGCACCCCGACGAGGAAGTTGGGGACGGCGACGCCGATCTGCGAGACACCAGAGATGACGACTCCCGACGCGTGCCGCTGCCGCATGGCCGCGAGAGTGCCGAGCGGGATCGCGACGACCAGCGCGATCAGCATCGCGACGACCACCAGGATCAGCGTCACCTGGAAGCGGTCGGACACGATCGGCGAGATCGCCTGGCCCGTGACGGCGGAGGTGCCGAGGTCACCGCGGAGGAGCCCCGCCAGCCAGTCGAGGTACTGCACGACCAGCGGGGCGTCCGTGCCGTTCGCGGCCCGCCAGGCGTCGAGCTGCTCTGGAGTGGCCTCGATCCCGAGGGCCACCGTCGCGGCGTCGCCCGGCATCACGCGCAGGAGGAGGAACACGACGATCGTCGAGATGAGCACGGTCGCGAGGAAGTTGCCGACGAGTGCGAGCATCCGCAGCGCCATGGTCGCCTCCTTTCAGTGGGGTCGGGACGGGTGGGGCGGCGGCGCCTCTCGGCACCGCCGCCGGGTGGTCAGGACCAGGCGAGACCGGTGAGGTCGAGCGACTCCGTCACCGAGTTGCCGGCGATGCCGGTGAGACCGGAGTCGGCGATCACGATGTTGGGGAAGAGGAACAGCGGCACGGCGGGCACGTCGGCGGCGACCTCGGCGACCACGTCCTTCATGCCGGCGACCCACTCCTCCTGCGAGGCGGCGTCGGCCGCGGTGGCCTTCGTCACCACGTCGGGGTCGTCGTAGCCGAGGTAGTACTCCGGGTCGCCGAAGTTGGCGAGGAAGTCGCGCGGCTCGACGGCGAGGATGACCGACATCTCGTAGTCGTGGCGGGTGAACACCTTGTCGAGCCAGACGGCGGGGAACTCGTCCGACGCGATCGTCGCGTCGATGCCGACCTCGGCCAGCTGCGAGACGACGACCTCGGAGACGGCGGTGGCGTAGGGGCGGGTCGGCACGTCGAAGGTGATCGAGAGGTCCTCGGCGCCGGCCTCGGCGAGCAGCTCGCGGGCCTTCTCGGGGTCGTAGGCGTACTCCTCGGTCAGGTCCTCGTAGTACGGGTCGGTCGGGGGGACCATCGCGCCGATGAGCTCGCCGTAGCCGGCCCACGCGGTGTCGATGATCGCCTGGCGGTCGAGGGCGTAGGCGATGGCCTGGCGGATCCGCAGGTCGTCGAACGGCGCCTCGGCGTTGTTCATCGAGAGCATGATCTCGCCGTTCGAGGTGCCCTGGATGACCTGGTACTCGTCGTTCGTCTCGAACTGCGCGACGAGGTCGGGCGCCTGCATGTTGTAGAGCATGTCGACGTCGCCGGCGCGCAGCGCGTTGGTCGAGGCGACCGCGTCGGCGAAGTAGCGGAGGGTGACGTCGGTCACCGCGGGGGCCTCGCCCCAGTAGCCGTCGCGGGCGGCCAGCGAGATGTGGTCGCCGGTCACGCGCTCGGTGACGGTGTACGGGCCGGTGCCGACGGGCGTGTTGGCGAGGTCGGCAACACCGCTCTCGTCGAACATCAGGCCGACGCTGCCGCCCATGTCGAAGAGCCAGGAGTTGCTGGGCCGGGTGAGCACGACCTTCGCCTCGGTGGGCGAGACGACGTCGACGCGGTCGAGGACCGCCATCTTGGCCTGGTTGATCTTCCAGTCGGTCTTCACGCGCTCGAGCGAGAACTTGACGTCGTCGGCGGTGAACTCGGCGCCGTTCGAGAAGGTGACTCCCTCCTCGAGCACGAAGTCGTACTCGAGCCCGTCGTCGCTGACCGTCCACGACGTCGCGAGCTTCGGCTGCAGCTCGCCGTCCTGGTCGACGGCGACGAGACCCTCGTAGACGTTGTTCATCAGCGCCTGCGGGATGGCGGCGCCCGCCGTGGTGGTGAAGTCGAAGTTCGCCGGCTCGCCGGTGAGGCCGACGATCGCGGTCGGGTCGTGCGCCTCGGTGCCGGCTCCGGAGGAGGAGGAGTTGCCGGCGCCGGCACTGCAGGCGGAGAGCGCCAGGGCCGAGAGGAGGGCGGTCGCGGCGAGCGCGAGGCGGCGGGGTGTCGTGGTCACGGGAGCGGCTCCGAGGGGTCGGGCGGTGCAGGGAGGTGAGGGGGTCGTCAGGGTGGCGCGGTACTGGTCTGACCAGTAGAAGGAACGGTAGGATGGCGCTGCGACGCGGGTCAAGCGAGGAAACAAAGATGTAACGTGCCCGACCCCGTCGATGAGAGGGAGACCCATGACGTTCATCGCCGTGCAGAAGGTCAGCGCCTACGAGTCGATCGTCGAGCAGATCGAGCGGGCGGTCGAAGCCGGCGACCTGAAGCCGGGTGATCGCCTGCCCGGCGAGCGCCAGCTGATGGCCGACTTCTCGGTCAGCCGCGCCACCGTCCGCGAGGCGCTCCGCGTCCTCCAGGCGACCGGGATCCTCGAGTCGCGACCCGGCGACCCCCGCGGTCCGATGATCACCGCCTACTCCCCCCGGATGCTCGAGAAGTCGATGGCGCGCCTCGCCCACCTCGAGAGCATCAGCCGGGTCGAGCTGCTCCAGTTCCGCCTCCTGCTCGAGGGGCAGTCGTGCCTGCTCGCGGCCGAGAACCGCACCGCGGAGGATCTCGCGCTCATCGAGGAGCACCTGGCCGCCCTGCACGAGGTCGCCCGCGGCGAGGCCGACGGCTTCGGCGAGCGGGTGAACCGCTTCCACGCGGCGATCCGGCACGCCTCCGGCAACCAGCTGATCGAGGTCTGCGGCAACGTCGTCGGCGGAGTGATGGCGCACCTCGCCGACGGGCGGCTCGTCACCGAGACCGACCGGCTCGCCCGGATGCGGCAGAGCGCCGCCGACGGCGAGACCCTCGTCGACGCACTGCGGAGGCGCTCACCGCGCGAGGCGGCCGACATCTCGCGCCGCACCATCTACCGCTACTACGCCGACGACCTGACGGCCGACGAGGTGCGCGCGCTGGCGAGCTCGATCCCGGGCGTCGTCGCCTGACCAGGGCCCGGCGGACCGCGACCGGTAGCATCGGCGGCTCCGACAGGGGGTCGCATGCGGCAGTACACGCCACTCGAGCAGCGGATCGACGACGTCGCGCGGCGCCTGCTCGCCCGCGGGCCCGCCTCCGGGCTGCGCGCAGGAGTGATCGAGTTCCTGGTGTTCGGCGCGAAGCAGGCCTGGGCCTGCGTGTTCGGTGCGGCGCTGCTGGTCGTGATCGTCGCCGCGCGGCTCTGGTACCCGGATGACGCGGCCCTCGCCCGCAACGACGCGCTGACTCTGGCTGCGGTCGCACTGCAGATCGTGATGATCGCGACCCGCCTCGAGACCGGACGCGAGCTGTGGGTGATCGTGATCTTCCACCTCGTCGGCACGGGGATGGAGCTCTTCGAGACCGACGTCGGCTCGTGGAGCTACGCGGCCGACGGGGTGCTGCGGATCGGCGCGGTCCCCTTGTTCAGCGGGTTCCTCTACGCCTCCGTGGGCTCGTACATGGTGCGGATCCACCGTCTCTTCGACTTGCGCTTCGACCGCTGGCCCTCCGGCTGGCTGACGGCGACGGCCGCCGTGCTGATCTACGTCAACTTCTTCAACCACCACTTCCTGCCCGACGCGCGCTGGCTGATCCTCGTCTTCGTGGCCCTGCTGTGGTTCCGGACGACGATGGTCTACCGCGTGCACCGCGGGACGCACCGAATGCCGCTGCTCGTCGCCTTCGCGCTGGTCGCCTTCGCTGTGCCGATTCGGTCGCCGCAGAGCGGCGCCCCGCAGTCGGCTTCCCGGGATGGCCGCGTTCCGTAGAGCGTCCTGCGTCCGGCGACGTGAATCCGCTCGAACGCGGATTCCCGGATACGCCTGTTCCTTGTACACGCCGACGTGAGATGACTCCTCCGTCAAGCCCGGACCGCGGGCCGCCGCGGCCTGACAGGCTGTCGGCCGTGCCTCCCTGGTCCCTCGCCCTGCTCAGCGGCGCCATCGGCGGCGCCACCCTCCTGATCGGCGCCGCACTCGCATGGTTCGTCCGCGTGCCTCCGAAGCTCACCGCCGCGATCTCGGCGTTCGGAGCGGGCGTGCTGATCTCGGCGCTCGCCTACGAACTCGTCGAAGAGGCGGCCGACGACGGTGGGCTGCTGCCGACCGTGCTCGGCACCCTCGTCGGCGCCCTCGTCTTCGTCGGAGCCGACGCCCTGCTCACCCGCGCGGGAGCCGGCGACCGCAAGAGCTCGAAGGGCACGGGCGGAGGCGGCGGCGCGGCGATCGCGGCGGGCGCGCTGATCGACGGGATCCCCGAGTCGATCGTGCTCGGCCTCTCCGTCGCGCAGGGCGGTGCCGGAGCCGCGATCAGCGTGCCGATCGTCGCCGCCGTCGCCATCTCGAACCTGCCCGAGGGCCTCTCCTCCACCGTCGGCATGAAGACCGACGGGCGCTCGGCCCGCTACGTCTTCACGGTCTGGGGAGGCATCGCGGGGCTGTCCGCGATCGCCGCGCTCGTCGGCTTCCTCGTCTTCGCGACGGCGCCGGGAGCGGTGGTCGCGTTCGTGACGACGGTCGCCGCCGGCGCGATCCTCGCGATGATCTCGAACACGATGATCCCGGAAGCGTTCGACCGCGACGACGTCTTGACCGGGCTGTACTCCGTGCTCGGATTCGTCACCGCGTTCACGCTGCATTCGATCTGAACGCCGCGAAACGGCGTTCCGCGGTCGGCGGAGCAGGTGGCCGTTTCCCGCAGAGCGTCCCGCTTGCGGCGACGGAAATCCGCTGAGACGCGGATCTCCGGATGCGCCTCGTGGGTGAGGGCTGGTCTGCAAGGGAGGTCTGCTGGGTACGGCGCCTCGGGTAGCTCGCTGGTCGAGTAGCCCCGCAGGGGCGTATCGAGACCCGTCACCGTCAGCAGAGCGGGTATGCAGACCTCGCCCACTGACGACGGGGATCTCGATACGCCCGCTCCGCGGGCTACTCGATCAGCAGGCAGCGGCGCACGCCATCAGCCGAGCGCGTCGCCCCACAGCGGAGGCCGCCCCCTCTCAGCTGATGGTGTGCGCTCCCCCGCAGTCTGGACGGCTTGCCCGCTCGTCGAGGAGCTGAGCCGGGAAGCGCACTGCTGGCAGGGGAGGGAGCTCCGGCTCGTGAGATCCGGTTCGGCTCGCTGGAATCGGCCGGATCGACGAGCCGAACGAGATTCGGCGAGCCGGAGGTGCGCCTCGGAGCGCGCCCTTCAGCCGCTGAAGGCGGTCAGCGCGTCGTCGAGGATCGAGAGCCCGCGGGCGACCTCCTCCGGGGTGACGACGGCCGGCGGCACCACGTGGATGCGGTTGTCGGCGGTGAAGGGCAGGAGGCCCCGCGAGAGCAGGTCGGCCTTGAGGCGGCCGACGGCGGCGGCGGGCAGCGGCTCGCGGGTCGCGCGGTCGGTCACCAGCTCCAGCGCCCAGAAGACGCCCGAGCCGCGGACCTCGCCGATGACGTCGTGCTTCGCCTCGAGGGCCGCGAGGCCGGGAGCGAGGTGCTCCGATCCGATGGTCTTCGCGTTGTCGACGATGCCCTCCTCGGCCATCGCCTCGAGCGTCGCGACGACGCTCGCCGCAGCGAGCGGGTGCCCGGAGTAGGTGAGCCCGCCCGGGAAGACGCGCTCGTCGAAGTGGTGCGCGATCGGGTCCGAGATGACGACGCCTCCGATCGGCACGTAGCCCGAGTTGACGCCCTTCGCGAAGGTGATGAGGTCGGGGCGCACGTCGAACGCGTCGAAGGCGAACCACTCGCCGGTGCGGCCGAAGCCGGCCATCACCTCGTCGAGGATGAGCTGGATGCCGTAGCGATCGGCGATCGCGCGGACGCCGGGGAGGTAGCCGGGCGGCGGGGTCAGGATGCCGGCGGTGCCGGGGATCGTCTCGATCAGGAACGCGGCGATCGACTCCGGACCCTCGGCCTGCACGACGCGCTCGAGGTGGTGCAGCGCGCGCTCGCACTCCTGCTCGGGGGTCTCGGCCCAGAACTCGCTGCGGTAGAGGTACGGGCCGAAGGCGTGCACGTGTCCGCGGGCGTACTCGTTGGGGATGCGGCGCCAGTCACCGGTCGAGACGATGGCCGCTCCGGTGTTGCCGTGGTACGAGCGGTAGAGCGAGACGACCTTGTCGCGGCCGGTGTACAGGCGCGCCATGCGGATCGCGTTCTCGTTGGCGTCCGCGCCTCCGTTGGTGAAGAAGACCTTCTCGAAGCCCTCGGGGGCCCGCTCGGTGATGAGGCGCGCGGCCTCGGCACGGGTCTCGTTGGCGGCCGCGGGGCCGACCGTGGTGAGGATCGCCGCCTGCTCCTGGATCGCCGCGACGACCTTCGGGTGCTGGTAGCCGATGTTGACGTTGACCAGCTGGCTCGAGAAGTCGAGGTAGCGCGTGCCGTCGACGTCCCAGACCTCGCAGCCGAGTCCGCCGGCGATCGGCAGCGGGTTCAGCGAGCCCTGGGCCGACCACGAGTGGAACACGCGCGAGCGGTCGGCGGCGCTGACGGAGGCGTTGTCGCGGACGGAGCCGTCGTGGACGTCGTTCGGAGTCGTCGAGAGGGTCATGACTCCATCGTGCCGCCTCGGGGCCACGCAGCGACTGCCGGATCCGTCCAACCTGCAGCTCTACGATGGACACACCGTCACGACTGGAGCCGCCCATGCCCGCGACCGTCCGCGATCTGCTCGCCGAGCCGGCCTTCCGGCTCCGGATCCTCGCCGGCGTGCACGACGAGGCGGCGCTCGACGCCCCGCTGGTCTGGGCGCACTCGTCCGACCTCGTCGACCCGACTCCGTGGCTCGAGTCGGGACAGCTGCTGCTCACCGACGGCGTGCACTTCACGGGCGAGCACCCGGCCGAGTTCTCGGAGGGCTACGTCGCCCGCCTGCGCGGCCGCGGCATCCGTGCGCTCGGCTTCGCGACCGAGATCGTGCACGACGAGGTGCCGGCCCGCCTCGTGGCGGCGTGCGAGCGGCAGGGCCTGCCGCTGCTCGAGGTCGCCGAGCGGACCCCGTTCATGGGCATCATCCGCTTCGTGGCCGACGTCATCTCGCGCGAGCAGCGCGAACGGCTCGAGTGGTCGCTCGAGGCGCAGCGGCGCGTCGCGCGGGCGGCGCTGCGCCCCGACGGGCTCGCGGCGATCCTCTCGGAGCTCGAGCGCCAGCTCGACTGCTGGGTCGCGCTCTACGACGCGGTCGGGCAGCGCGTGCACCTGCCGACGCGACTCGACGTGCCGGAGGCGGCGGAGGCGTCGGTCGCCGCGGCGGTGCGGCACGCCCTCTCCCGCGGCAGCCGCGCGGGCCTGCGCCTCGACGACGGCGGAGGGGTCACCCTGCAGACCCTGGGGCAGCGCGACCACCTGCGCGGCGTTCTCGCGGTGGGCACCGGGACTCCGCTCGACCCGGCGGGCAACGACCTGGTCGCGAGTGTGATCGGACTCGCGAGCATCGCTCTCGAGCAGCGGCGGGCGCTCGACACCTCCCGCCGACAGCTGCGCTCGGGTCTGCTCGAGCTGCTCGCCGCGGGGGCGTTCGACGTCGCCGCCCGCACCGCGCGACAGCTCTGGGGCACGCTCCCCGCCGAGCCGGTGCGGATCAGCGTGCTGAGCGAGCCGGTCCTCGGCGACTCGCTGCTCGACGAGCTGGAGGTCTTCGCCGAGGACGACGGTGCGCGCCTCTTCTTCGCCGAGCGCGACTCCGCCCTCGTGGTCGTCACCGGCGCCGACGATCTGGACCTGATCGCGGGAGTGCTGGAGCGCCACGGCGCGACCGCCGGCGCATCCGCCCCGATCGTCTGGGCCGACCTCGATCGAGGGCTGGCGGAGGCGCGGCGCGCGGCCGAGCGCGCCACCCCCGACCGCCCGCTGCTGCGCTTCGAGGACGTGGCCGAGCAGGGCATGCTCGGCCTGCTCGCCGCCTCCGGTGCAGAGCCGCTCGCCCGGCGGATGCTCGAGCCGCTGCTGACGCCCGAGGGCACCGTGCTGCTCGAGTCGGCACGCGTCTGGCTCCGGCGCAACGGCGCCTGGGACCCGGCCGCCCGCGAGCTCGGCGTGCACCGGCACACGCTCCGCAACCGCATCACCGCGGTGGAGCGGGCCCTCGGCATCGACTTCGACGACTTCGGCGCCCGCAGCGAGCTCTGGACCGCCATGCGCTTCCTCTGACGGCGCGGGCCCCGATCCGCGGAGTGGAGGCGCCCCGGCGGACGTGGCACATTTCTCTTGGTGGCCCGGCGGGGTGACCCTCGTCCGTCGGGGCGAGCGGCTCCGGAGAGAGGAGATGGCGGTGGTCTTCCTCCAGCAGGCCCAGCGCTCGTCGCAGGGCTTCTCGCCGGCGGCGGCGCGGATGAAGGCGTCGAAGACCCTGGGGCCCGTCCAGCTCGCGCAGGTGACGGCGCCGAAGGGCCGGGACGACGCCGGGTCGGGGTACAGCGATCCGAAGGACGCGTTCGTGTGGGCGTTCGTCACCTCGGGCGCGATCATCAGCCACCGCGGGTCGCTCGAGATCCCGTGCGAGGCGGGACAGCTCGCGGTGAGTCACATGCCGCAGGTGTCGGGGTTCGAGCTCACCCCGGACTTCCGGAGCCTGTCGATCCGGATCGCCAGCACGGCCCTGCCGCTGTCCCCCACGGAGGTCGAGGCGATGTCGACGACGACGTTCCTCGTCGAGGAGGGCGCGCCCCGGCTGCTGGGGTCGATGGCGTCGTACGTGATGTCCCTCCGGACGCCGCTGGGCCCGGCATCGGAGGCGGCCTTCGCGCAATCGGTGATCGACCTGACCCGCGCCTTCGTCGACGACGTCCTCGACCAGCGCACGGAGCCGTCGATCGAGCGCCGGCTGCTGCTCGGGCGGGCGCGGGACTACATCGTCCGCCACGCCGCCAGCCCGTCCACGACGCCCTCCGTCGTCGCCGAGCAGATGGCGGTGTCGGTGCGGACGCTGCAGAAGCTGTTCGAGCGCGAAGGATCCACCGTCGCCGCCGAGATCCTGTCGGCCCGCCTCGCCCGCGCCCGCGCCCTGCTGGAGCGCTCGGCTCCCGAGGCGGTCAGCATCCGCGCGGTCGCCGAGCGCAGCGGCTTCCGGTCGGCGTCGGCGTTCAGCCGGGCGTTCGCCCAGCACTCGGGCCGCTCGCCGCGCTCCTGGCGGGACGATGCGGGCTCCTCCGCCGCGGTCCGAGACCGCTCGACCTCGTGACCCTGCGCGAACGGAGGCGTGACGTCACGCGCATTCCGCGGGCCGCCGCAGCGGACGAGGACACGCTGGTGGAGGTCGTGAAAGCGCTCCACCGTCGTGGCGCGCGGCCACGTCTCACGGGATCGTGAGTCGAGCAGAGATCGTCGCGACGGCTCGTCGCGACGCGAGCGTGGAGGTTGATCATGGCGTTTCTGACCACGGACGATGGTGCGGAGATCTACTACAAGGACTGGGGAAGCCACGACGCGCAGCCCATCGTGTTCCACCACGGCTGGCCGCTGTCGTCGGACGACTGGGACGCGCAGATGCTGTTCTTCCTGGCCGAGGGCTACCGCGTCGTCGCCAGCGACCGCCGCGGGCACGGCCGCTCCTCCCAGATCGGGACCGGCCACGACATGGACCACTACGCCAGCGACGTCTCCGCCGTCGTCGAGCACCTCGACCTTCGCAACGCGGTCCACATCGGCCACTCCACCGGAGGCGGACAGGTCGCCCGGTACGTCGCCCGGTACGGACAGCCGCAGGACCGGGTCGCGAAGGCGATCCTCGTCTCGGCCGTGCCTCCGCTGATGGTGCAGACCGACGCGAACCCCGACGGCACGCCGATCTCGGTGTTCGACGGGTTCCGCGAGGCGCTGGCCGCCAACCGGGCCGAGTTCTTCCGCGACGTCGCCGCCGGCCCGTTCTACGGCTTCAACCGCGACGGAGCGACCGTGTCGCAGCCCGTGATCGACAACTGGTGGCGTCAGGGGATGATGGGCAGCGCGCTGGCGCACTACGAGGGCATCAAGGCGTTCTCGGAGACCGATCAGACCCAGGACCTCGAGGACATCACCGTCCCGGTCCTCGTCACCCAGGGCGACGACGACCAGGTCGTGCCGTACGAGGACGCCGCCCTCAAGCAGGCCGAGCTGCTGCAGAACGCCACCCTCAAGATCTACGAGGGCTACCCGCACGGCATGCTGACCACGCACGCCGCCACCATCAACCCCGACCTGCTCGCCTTCATCCGCAGCTGACGGCGGTACCTCCTGGGCGAGGGAGCCCCGGACCGTCGAGGCCGCCTGGAAGGGCGGGCCCCCTCGACGGTCCGGGGTTCCCTCGTCGTCGGGACGCGGGCGCGGGGCCCTGCCTCCCGGCGTCCGTACGACGTGGGTCTCGATACGCCGCCTGCGGCGGCTACTCGACCAGGATGCTGGGCGGCGGGGCCGCGGGCTGCGGCGCCCGTTGCCGGGCGCCTTTGCATGCTGATCTAGCCCGCAGCCCGCGGAGCGGGCGTATCGAGATCCACCAGCGTCAGATGGCGAGCGGTCAGTTCTGGGGGAATCCGAGGTTGATGCCGCCGTGGGACGGGTCGAGCCAGCGGCTCGTGATCGCCTTCTGCTGGGTGAAGAAGCGGACGCCCTCCGCGCCGTGGGCCTTGGTGTCGCCGAACAGCGACGACTTCCAGCCGCCGAACGAGAACGTCGCGACCGGCACCGGGATCGGGACGTTGATGCCGATCATGCCGACCTCGACCTCGTTCTGGAAGCGCCGTGCCGCGCCTCCGTCGTTCGTGAAGATCGCCGTGCCGTTGCCGAACGCGCCGTTGTTGATCAGCGCCACACCCTCCTCGTACGACTGCACGCGCACGATCGAGAGCACCGGGCCGAAGATCTCCTCGGTGTACACCTTCGACGTGATCGGCACGTCGTCGATCAGCGTCGGGCCCAGCCAGAAGCCGTTCGGATCGCCGTCGACCTCGATGCCGCGCCCGTCGATGACGACCTTCGCGCCGTCCTCCTCCGCGATCGCGATGTAGGAGGCGACCTTGTCGCGGTGGACCTGCGTCACCAGCGGACCCATGTCGCAGCCGCGACGGCCGTCGCCGATGCGCAGCTTCGACGCGCGCTCCTGGATCTTCGTAATGAGCTCGTCGGCGACGGGCTCGACCGCGACGACGACCGAGATCGCCATGCACCGCTCTCCCGCCGAGCCGAAGCCCGCGTTGATCGCCGAGTCCGCGACGAGGTCGAGATCGGCGTCCGGGAGCACGAGCATGTGGTTCTTCGCCCCGCCGAGAGCCTGCACGCGCTTGCCGTGCTTCGTGCCCGTCTCGTAGACGTACTGCGCGATCGGAGTCGAGCCGACGAACGAGATCGAGCGGACGTCGGGGTGCGTGAGCAGGCCGTCGACGGCCTCCTTGTCGCCGTTGAGGACGGTGAAGACGCCGTCGGGGAGGCCGGCCTCCTTCCACAGCTCGCCCATCCAGATCGCGGCGGACGGGTCCTTCTCGCTGGGCTTGAGGATCACCGTGTTGCCGGCGGCGATGGCGATGGGGAAGAACCACATCGGCACCATCGCCGGGAAGTTGAACGGCGAGATGATGCCGACGACGCCGAGCGGCTGCTTCGTCGAGTACACGTCGACGCCGGTGGACACCTGCTCGGAGTACTCGCCCTTGAGGTGGTGCGCGAGGCCCGTCGCGAACTCCACGACCTCCTGGCCGCGGGTGATCTCGCCCAGCGCGTCCGAGACGACCTTCCCGTGCTCGGAGGTGATGATCTCGGCGAGCTCCTGCTTCTTGGCCTCGAGCAGCTCGCGGAACTTGAAGACGATCTGCTGGCGCTTCGCCAGCGACGTGTCGCGCCAGGCGGGGAACGCGGCCTTGGCGGAGGCGACGGCCGCGTCGATCTCGGCGGCGTCGGCGAGTGCGACCTCCTTGGTCACGACTCCCAGCGCGGGGTCGTAGACCGGGGAGGTGCGGCCCGACGACGACGCCGACGGCGCCCCGTCGATCCAGTGGCCGACGACGGACAGGCCGTCGGTGGACGGAGTGGTGCGGGGCTCGGCGATGCTCATGGGGTCGACTGTAGGCGGGGGTGCCCCAGGGCAGTGCGGCGGATTCGTACAGTGCGGCTGGGGTCCGGTGGACGGATCCGCGCTGGGGACGGATCTCGATACACGCGCTGCGCGCGCTACTCGATCAGCGAGCTCGTGTCCGGCGCGAAGCGCGCCAGCGCCGCCGTGATGTTGTCGTGGCCGCCGCGCTCGTTCGCCCAGGCGACCAGCGCCTCCGCCAGCGTCACCGGATCGCTGCCGACCCGGGCCTCGGCCTCGTGCAGCACGCGGGCGAGGTCGTCGGCGGGCGAGGCGTAGTTCCAGAGCCCGTCCGAGCACGCGAGCACCCAGCCGGGCTCGTCGAGCACGGTGGAGGCGATGGTCGGCGACTCGTCGTGCGCGTCGGCGCCCAGCCACTTGGTGATGGCGTGCGCGTCGGGAGCCGACTCCGCCTCCTCCCGGCTCGTGCCCGAGGCGATCTGCTCCTGCGCCCACGAGTCGTCGACGGTCAGCTGCCGGGGCTCCCCGGCGTCGGGGATCCAGTAGCTGCGGCTGTCGCCGACATTGCCGGTGACGAGCAGAGCTCCGTCGAGGATCGCGGCCGTGAAGGTGCACGACGGAGGGTTCTCGCGCTTCTCCGGCACGGCGGCGTCGATCGCTCCGGCCGCGCGGGCGACCGCCATCTGCAGCAGCGCGCCCCAGCGCTCGGCCCCGCGGGCCTCCTCGGCGACCTCGGCCTGCAGAGCGCTGAGCGCGGCGCGTGCCGCGGCGAGCGAGGCGCGATCGGAGTCGGGAGTCGACGAGACGCCGTCGCAGACGACCAGCAGAGCGGTACGCAGGGCACCCTCCGCGTCGACCGCGCCGAGTGCCATCGCGTCCTCGTTCGCCGCGTGGCGGATCCCGCGGTCGCAGACTCCGCCGACCAGCGGGTGCGGCGCCTCGGCCCAGTGCTCGCGCTCGGTCGGCGCCCGCTGCCCGCACTGCTCGCAGTAGCCGTCGTCGGCCACCGCTCCCCCGCAGTAGACGCACGGGGCCGCCGCGGCGGCGGGCGCCGGCGGCTCGGGCGCGCGCACGATCAGCGCGCTCCCGCAGGCCTCGCAGAAGGCGTCGCCGGTGGTCACCGGCTCGCCGCAGACCGGGCAGGCGGTCGCGAGCTCGGCGCTCACGTCAGTGTCCAGCGGCGGACGTCGTTGGCGCGGTCGACGAGTCGGAGCCGCTCGTCCTTCTCGCGCGTCGAGCTCGCGAGGGCGCGGTACGACGCCTCGAGGCCGTCGCGGATCGCGGCCTCGTTCGCCTCGACTCCGCCGATCGACGCGCCCTCGGCGGGTCCGTCGCGGCGGACGAGCTCGAGGGCGGACTCGAGAACGCCCGTCGTCAGCTCGAGCCGGGTGCGCTGGTCGATCGCGACGGAGTCGATGCTCGACAGGGCCGCCGAGAGCGACGGGAGACCGCGTCCCGAGCCCGCGAGCAGCTCCGCCCGGCGGCGGCGCGCGTCGACGTAGGAGGAGCGCGTGGGCGTGACGATGTCGAGGGCATCGAGCGCCCCGTCGAGATCGGCGCGGTGCTGGCGCACGCGGGCGAGGCCGAAGGCGGCCGGGGCCGTGTAGTTCGCATCCGCTCGCGCGCAGATCACGTAGAGCGACTCCGCGACCTCGGGCTCACCGCTCGACTCGCACGCCGCGGCGAGCGCGAGCTTGGGCGCGAGCTCGCCGGGCACTTGGCCGTACACGGTGTTGAACGAGGCCCGGGCACCGACGGAGTCGCCCCGCGCCAGCTGGGCGAGCCCGCTCATCCACACGGCGCGCCACTCCCACGGGTCCTCGGTGAGGATCTCGCCGGTCGCCCGCGCGACGTCGTCCCAGCGCTCGGCCTCGATCGCCGCGCGGGCGCGCGAGAGGCGCACCTCGACGGTGACCGTCGGTGCCAGCGCGAGCGCACGGAGGCGGACGATCGGGTCGGCGACGTTCACGCCGGCCAGCCAGGCCTTCGCCGCGTCCGACTCGTCGATCTTGAGCAGCGGCAGCGCGTCCCACGGCAGCGGCCGGTCGACGACGTCGGCCACCGGCGCCTCGAAGAGCGCCGACTCGGTCGAGTGCAGTGCGGGGTGCCCCGGCCCGCGGTCGGTCGCGACGACCTCGCGCAGCACGCCGAGCAGCTGCCCGCGCATCTCGTCGACGGTGGCGAAGCGGTCCTGCGGATCGGGCGCGCACGCCTTGGCGACCAGGCGGTAGAAGGAGTCGTACCGCTGGAACAGCGGCGTCTCGGACACGGGCGGCAGCGAGGCGACGTAGGTGGTCTGGTTGCCGCGGAAGTCGAGCACGAGCGAGGCGATGGTGCGCCCGATCGTGTAGACGTCCGAGGCGATCGACGGCCCGACCTCCGGCACCTCCGGCGCCTGGTAGCCGATGGTGCCGTAGATGGCCGACTCCTCGTCGTCGCTCCGCCGCACTCCACCGAGGTCGATCAGCTTCACCTGGTCGCCGACCTGGATCATGTTGTCGGGCTTGAAGTCGCAGTAGAGCATCCCGTGGTCGTGCAGGTAGGCGAACGCGGGCATCACCTCGAGCACGAACGCGAGCGCCTGGTCGACGGGCAGCGGGTCGGCCGCTCCCCCGTTGGCGTCGAGCCGCTCCTTCAGGATCTGCTTGAGGCTCGGGCCGCCGACGTACTCCATCACGATGTAGCCGGCGCCGTCGTGCATCACGAAGTTGTAGATCTCGACGATCAGCGGATGCTCGACCTCGGCGAGGAACTGCCGCTCGGTGATCGCGGCCGCGTACGCGTCGGGGTCGCCGGAGTTGAGCAGGCCCTTGAGCACGACGAAGCGGCCCGAGACGTTCTGGTCGCGGGCGAGGTAGATCCAGCCGAGTCCGCCGTAGGCGAGGCAGCCGGCGACCTCGTACTGACCGCCGACCACGTCGCCCCGCTTCAGCTGCGGGGTGAACGAGAACGGCGTGCGGCAGTTGGGGCAGAAGCCCTCGGTGCGCCCCGGCTTGCCGTCGCGGCCGCGGCCGACGGCGGTGCCGCAGTTCGAGCAGAAGCGCTTGCGCTCGGGGAGCACCGCCTCGCTCATCAGCGCCGCCATCGGGTCGGCGGCGGGGCGCGAGGGGACGGTGGTGAGTCCGGCGCCCAGGCGCGGTCCGCGCAGGCGCGTCGACGTCGTGCCGACCCGTCGGGTCACCTTCGAGCCGGTCTGGGCGGTGCGGGCCGAGCCGAGCGCGGCGGTCGCGAGGCGGGCGGAGGAGGTGCGTCCGCTCCGGGCGGTCGCCGCCTCCTCGGCGTCCGGTGCGGCCGAGGCGTCGGGCGTGCCCTCGACGAAGCCGGTGCCGAACGCGGCGGAGGCGGTCGCGGGAGCCGGAGCGGAGCGGCGGGCGGTCGGAGCCGAGGCGGCGGGTGCCGTGCCCGTCTCGGGCGGCAGCCCGCAGACGTTGCAGTAGCCGTCCTCGATGACTCCGGTGCAGCCCGGGGTCGAGGTGCAGGGTGCGCCGTTCATGGGGTGGCCTTCCGGGTGGGAGTGGGGCTCGGCAGATCGCGGGTGACGACGTCGTACTGCTCGACGAGATGGCGGGCGAGCGGCACCGAGCAGGGCACGGCGTCGAGGGCGGCGCGCACCTCCTCGTCGGCGGCGACTCCCACCGCAGAGGCGGCGCGGCCGTTCGCGGCGGCCCGCTCGCGGAGGGCGCGGAGGCGGAACCCGAGGGCCGCCCGCTCGCGCAGCGGCGAGGTGTACGCGGCCTCGACGGCGTCGAAGGCGCGCCCCACCGCGGTGAGCCGAGCGAGGTGCGCGTCGAGCGCCTGCCGGTTCGAGGGCGGCTCGCCGAGTCTCGAGACATCGGGCACCGCGAGCCGCGGGGGGTCGGCGATCTCGCGCCGGCAGCGCGCGACGAGCTCGCGCAGCGGGGCCTCGCGCCTCTCGGCCGCCTCGGCCAGCTCGATCGCGCGCCGGCGGTCGCGATCGAGGCCGCGCCGCTCGGAGGCGGCGATGATCAGGTCGCGCTCGAGGCGGGCGGAGTCGCTCTCGAGCTGCCCGAGCGGGCCGGACACATCCGCTCCCCTGCCGGCCTTCTCGGCCAGGGCGTCGAGGCGCGAGCGCAGCACGGCGACGCGCTTCGCGGCGTCCTGGTCGACGGTCCCCCGGTTGTCGCGGGTGAGGTCGCGGCAGCGCTCGATCTCGGCGCGCACCCCGACGATCCGCCCCGCCACATCGGTGCCGCTGGGATCGAGCTCGAGGCGCGACTTCAGCTGCCCGACGACGGCGTCGCAGAGCCGCACCGCCTCGACGAGCGAGACCGCGGCGCTCGCGCCCGAGCCGGACGAGTCGAGCCGGCCCCAGATCAGCTGCGACATCCGCTCGCGGGCGACGACGTCGACCCGCCCCGAGTCCCAGACGACCTCGAGCTCGGCGAGGCGTCGCGTCACGGCCTCGCGCAGCGACTGCGCGAGCACGACGTCGGAGGTGTAGCTGTCGGCCTGCGGGGACGCGAGCGCGGCCGCATCCAGGCGCGAGAGCTCACGGGTGGTGCGGTCGAGCCAGCGCCCGAGCGCGGCGAGGTACTCGAACAGCTCGCGCTGCGGGACCGCCTCACCGAGACGCCCCGGCGCGACCGGGCTCCCCTCGGCGGTTCCGGTGACGCTCATCGCCCGTAGGTCGCCGCGGGAGGGGACGCCGCCCCGAGCTCGCCCAGCCAGCGGTCGTAGATGCTCTGCCAGCGCCCGTCGGCGCGGAGGCTCTCGAGCGCGGCGTTCACGAACCGCACGTAGTCGGGGTCGTCGGCCGGCATGCCGAGGCCGTACGGCTCGGAGCTGAGGGGCTCGCCGATGACCTTCGCGTACGGATCCTGCGCGACGAAGCCCGCCAGGATCGTGTCGTCGCCGGCGATGGCGTCGACCGATCCCTCCTGGAACTGCGCGAGGCACTGGGTGTGGGTGTCGGCGGCGACGGCCTCGACATCGGGGTAGTCGTTCTCGAGGCGGCTGAGCGTCGTGGTGCTGCGCGGGGCGCAGACCTTCTGATCGGCGAGCCCGTCGATGCTCGTGGCGTCGCTGTCCTCTGACACCAGGACCTTCAGCCCCGCGTCGTAGTACTCGGAGGAGAAGGCGATGCTGCTCCAGCGGTCGCAGGTCATCGTGAGGGTGCGCGCGACCATGTCGACCTGCGGTGCTCCCTCGCCGCCGGTCAGCGCGGGCAGGCGCTGGGCCGAGGTGATCACGACGAAGGTGATCGCGTCGGGGTTCCCGAGGATCGCGCGGGCCATCTCGCGGGCGATGTCGATGTCGAAGCCCTCGATCGTGCCGGTGAGCGGATTGCGCGCGCTCATCAGCAGCGTGTCGGCCGAGACTCCGACCCGGAGGGCGCCGTTGGCGCGGATCTCGGCGAGCCGCGTGCTGTCGGTGACGCCGGTGGGCGCGTAGGAGGTGACCGCCGACGGCGAGCACTCGGTGGCTGCGGGCGCGGCGCTCGCGGTCGCGGTGGGTGCCGCGGTCGGAGTCGCGGTGCCGACCGCGACCGCGCCGAGGTCGTCGGCGCCGGTCGTGCAGCCCGAGACGGCGAGGGTCGCGCCGAGCACGAGGGCCAGGGTGGCGGTGCGCAGTCGCGTGAGGCTCGGGCGGTTCATCGGTACTCCTCCAGTCGCTGCGAGACCCCGCGCCAGGCGAGGCCGGCGCCCACGAGGCCGGCGGCCAGCAGGATCCACGAGGCGATCGACGAGATCGCCCCCCACGTGCCGAGCGTGGCGCGGGTGGTGGTGGCGCCGTCCTCGACGGCCTTCTTCGCGTCCTCCTGGAAGGCCGCGAAGGCGACGTTCGCCGAGTCGGGTTCGGTGGACACGGCGAGCTGCACGGCCCTCTCCCAGGTCCCCCCGTCGTCCGCTTCCCGGATCGCCCTGTGCAGCTCGAGCCACGCCTCGAGCTCGGTGACCAGCGCGGTGTCGACGATGCCCTCATCGACGCCGTCCTGGAGCTTCGTCGTCGCCTCCGTCGCCGACGCCTGGAACTGCGCCTCGAGGGCCGCCCCCGAACCGCGCTTGATCAGGGTGAAGCTCTCGAGCGACTTCGCCTCGCTCGCCGCGGTGAGCGCCTGCGAGACCGCGAGGGTCGCGCGGTAGGAGTCGCCGCGCACGGCCGCGGCGTTCGAGGAGGTCGTGCCGAAGGCGACTCCGCCGGCGATGCCGAGCACGAGCAGCAGGACGGTGGCCGTCGCGAGCGGGCGGTTGAGGTAGCGGTGCGTGCGCCGGGCCAGCCAGATCTGAGCGCCGACCATCAGCAGCAGCATCGCGAGCGAGCCGACGAGCAGCAGCACGCTCCAGCGCACGGTGTCGTAGGCGCTCGCCACGCGGTCGGCGCCCGTCTCGACGAGCTCGTTGAGGTCGGCGAGCACACCGTCTTCGGCCGTGAGCACGGCCGACGCCTGGTCGAGGTACGCGGAGCCGACCGGGAAGCCCTGGCGGTTGTTCGCCCGGGCCTGCTCGATCAGGCCGCTGTAGGTGGTCAGGTCGCGCGCGACGGCGGCGAGGGCCTCGGCGTCGCGGGGCTCCGACGACGAGAGCGTCGCCAGCTGCGCGGCCGCGGCCTGGACGGAGCTCGTGAACTCCTCCCGCTGATCGGCCGGCTCGAGCCCGCCGACGAGGAAGGTGTTGGCCGCGATCGCGTTCGCGTCGACCAGGAGGTTCCGCACCTCCTGCACGCCGACGATCTGCGCCGACTGCTCGCGCGCCTCGGCGGCGGCTCGGGCCTGCAGCGCGCCCGCCTGCTGGGCGAACAGGCCGAAGAGCACCGCGGCGACGGCCGTCAGCACGAGCAGGAGGCGGAGGGTGCGCGGCGTGGTCGACGTCGCGCGGGCGAGCAGGGTCGGCTTCCCGGCCCGGGCCGGGGGCTGCGCGGCGGACTGCTGCGCGGCGGCGGACGCGGGCGGCGCGGCGGTCGCCGTCGCGACGGGAGCGGTGCTCATGCGGTCTCCTCCGTGGGGGCGATCTCGGGCGCGGACTCGGGCTCGTCCGGCTCGGCCTCGACCACGTCCTCCGGCTCGAGGATGCGCAGCTCGTCGAGCGTCGGCTCCTCCGTGTCGCGCAGGCGCCACGCGTGGCGGGCGATGGAGGCGTCGAGCACGTTGCGCACCCAGCGGCCGTTGCCGAACGCCTCGGTGCGCTGCTGGGCCGCGGCGAGCTCGGCGAAGGCGGCGAGCGCCTCCTCGGTCGGCTCGAAATCGGCGGAGGCGGCGAGGCGCCCGAAGATCGCCGACAGCTCGTCGTCGGAGTAGTCGGCGAAGTCGATCGTCGTCGAGAAGCGGCTCGCGAGACCCGGGTTCGTGTCGAGGAAGCCCTGCATCGGGCCGGAGTAGCCGGCGACGATGACGACGAGATCGCCTCGGTGGTCCTCCATGTCCTTGACGAGCGTGGTCACCGCCTCCGCGCCGTACTGGTCGAGTGCCAGGGCGTAGGCCTCGTCGATGAAGAGGACGCCGCCGCGCGCCCTCGCGATGACCTCCGCGGTCTTCATCGAGGTCTGGCCGAGGTAGCCGGCGACCAGCTCCGAGCGGTCGACCTCGACGAGCACGCCCTTCGAGAGGATGCCGAGCGAGCGGTAGATCCGCGAGACGAGCCGCGCGACCGTGGTCTTGCCGGTGCCCGGGTTGCCGGTGAAGACGAGGTGGCGGGTGAGCGTGGGCGTCGTGAGGCCGGCGGCCTGGCGCAGCGTGTCGATGCGGAGCAGCTGGGTCTGCCGCTTGATCTCGCTCTTCACCCGGTCGAGCCCGATCAGCGCGTCGAGCTCGGCGAGGAGGTCCTCGATCGCCTCGGGCGGCGGGAGAGGCTCGGGCTCCTCCTCCGTGGCGGGTGCGACGGGAGACGCGGCCGCGGGACCCGCCGGGTCGGGCTCGTCCTGCGGTCCGTCGTGCTCGGTGCGGCGCAGGCGCGCCAGGATCTCGTCGACGCCCGGCACCCCCGCGGGCAGATCGGTCGGGAGCGACGGCGTCGGGAAGGTCGGCGACGGTGTCCGCGGCGGCGGCGTGCTCGTCGACGGCAGCGCCCCGAGCTGGGCCGCGGCGGTCGCGGAGGCGGAGGCGATGCCTCCGATGCCGGGTTCGCCCAGCGCGCTCGCCGCCGAGACGACCTCGGTGAGCGCCCGGGCGTAGGCGGCCGCGTGCTCCGAGCGCGCCGCG
This sequence comes from Rathayibacter sp. VKM Ac-2803, assembly GCF_009807175.1. Taxonomy (NCBI): domain Bacteria; kingdom Bacillati; phylum Actinomycetota; class Actinomycetes; order Micrococcales; family Microbacteriaceae; genus Rathayibacter; species Rathayibacter sp. VKM Ac-2803. The sequence continues at coordinate 3,691,588 of NZ_WUCD01000001.1, forward strand.
ACGAGCGAGGCGAGCAGATCGGTGGGCGAGCTGCGCCAGCGTCGCCCGCGGGAGGCCGCCGTGAAGAAGGCCTCGAGACCGCCGGACGCGCCGGTCTGCGCCAGCCAGTCCTGGCCCGCGCCGGTGATCGACTCGGCGACCGCGGCTGCGAGCCGGCCGCCCTCCTCGCGCACGGCGGCGGCGTCGAGGCCGGCCGCGGATCCGGTGAGCACGAGCGCGTCGAGCGCCGCGGACAGCGCGGTCACGAGGCGCTCGGCGGCTGGAGGGAGCCGGGGGTGCTCGGCGCGCCGGGGGTGCCCGACGCGTCCAGCCCGCTCGGCGAGAGCGACGACTCCGTGAACTTCTCGGCGAGGAACTGCCCGTGCGCGATCAGCGCCGAGGCGTCCTGGCGCGAGACGGCGTCGGAGATGCGGTCGAGCGTCGCCCCGAGCAGGTCGAGCTGGTCGCAGAGGATCATCAGCGAGGTCTTCCCCTTGTAGACGGCGCGGCGATCGGCGAAGTCGCGCGGCAGGCGGAGGTACCCCTCGACCGCCTCGGGCAGGTAGCTGGTGGCCGTCGCGACGACGGTGTGCCCCTGCTGGCTCATCCCAACGAGGCGGTCCAGACGCGGGATCATCTCGCGCACGGTCTCGTCGACCCGGCGGATGCGCGCCGAGACGAGCGGCGGCACGCGGCCGGCCGTCGTCGCCGCGACCCGGTCGAGGGCGGCGAGGATGTCGTCGCTCGACGGCACGCGCGGGAGGGCCGGCGCGGTCTCCACCGGAGCGGCCGGCTCGTCGCCGCCGAACAGTCGGGAGAGCCAGCCCATCGGCTAGCGGCCGAGATCGAGCGCGGAGGTCGCGTCGATGTCGGAGTTGCTGCGGCGAGCCCGCTCGACGTACTCGCCGGCCTTCGCCGTCTCGGTCTGCAGGACGCCGACCGTCTGGGCCATGCTGTCGAGCGCCTTGATCTTGAAGTCCGAGATCGAGTCCATCGTCTGGTAGATGTTCGCGAACGCCGCCTGCAGCTGGGGCAGTCCGACCGTGGCCGACGCCGCCTGCGACTGGATGCTCGCGGACTGCTCGGCGAGCATCCGCGAGGTCGCCTCGATCATGTTCGAGGTGGTCGTGTTGAGCGCCGTGATCTGATCGAGCACCAGGCGCTGGTTGGCGAGCGCCTGCGCGACGATGACCGCCGTGCGCAGCGCCGAGACCGTGGTCGTGGTGGCGCGGTCGACGCCCTTGATCAGCTCGACGTTGTTCTTGATCACCACGTCGATCGCGAGGTAGCCCTGGATCGACACCGCGAGCTGCGTCAGCAGATCCTGGTGCTTCTGGCGGGCGTAGAAGAGGACGTCCTCGCGCAGCGCACGGGCGCGGTCGGGGTCGGTCGCGTCGAGCTCGGCGATCTTGGCCGAGAGCTTCACGTCGAGCCGCTCGGCGACGTAGATGTACTCGTTGAGACGCGTCATCGTGTCCCACAGGTTCTGCTTCTCGAGGTTCAGCGCCGCGTTGTCCTTGCGGAGCTCGTCCTGCCCGTCGTACAGCGCCTGGATGATCGCGTTGAGGTGCGACTGCGCGCTCTCGTACCGGCGGAAGTAGTCGGTGATCTTGTTGCCGAAGGGGATGAATCCGAGGATCTTCTTCTGGATGTTGTCCTCGGAGGGGTCGAGGTCCTCGACCGTGCGGCGGAGCTCCAGCAGCGTCTTCCCGATGTTCGAGCCCTCGCTCAGGCCGCCCTCCTGCAGGGCGCGCACCGGAGTTTTGAGCAGCCGGTTCGACGAGTCGGCGGCCGAGCGGATGTCGGCGTCGCCCATCGTGCGGATGTCGTTGGCCTTCGCCGCGAACTCGGGGCTGCGCGCCTCGGTCGCCATCAGCGAGTCGAGGTAGCCCTCGACCTTGGCCTCGAGGCCGGGCAGAGCCTGCTCGGGCACCTTCGGCGCGATCGACGGTGCCGACGTCCTCGACACGGCGTCGACCGGGGCCGGCGGCGTGAGCGAGAGGGCGTTCTGGGGCGGCTGCAGGGCCTCGGTCATCGGGATCCTCACCGTTCTGTGGCGCTCGGCGCCGACTGCGGATGAACGTCGGGACAGTGTATCCCGAGGCGGTGCGAGCGGGCCCCGGTCAGCGACGACGCAGGGTCGCGACGGCGACGCCTCCGAGCGCGATCACGCCTCCGATCAGAGCGGCGAGCGGTGGAGTCTCGGCGAGCACGAGCCACGACAGCAGCACGACCACCGCGGGCACGGCGTAGGTCGTCGCCGCGGTGCGTCCCGCGCTGGTGCGGGCGAGGACGTAGCCCCATGTCGTGAAGGCGATCGCGGTCGGGAAGACGCCGAGGTAGACGACGGCGAGGATCGAGGCGACCGGGGCGTCCGCGAGCGACTGGACGAGCTCCGGCGCGAACGGCAGGCACGCGACCGTGGCGGCGAGGCAGCCGATCCAGGTCATGGTCGGCGCGTCGATCCGCCCGAGCAGCCGCTTCTGGAGGGTCGCGGCGCCGCCGTAGAGCACGGCCGCCGCGAGCGCCAGGACGACCCCGATCGCGTCGAACTGCCCGGTGGAGGTCGAGATCGCGATGACGGCGACGCCGACGAGCGCCACGAGCATCCCGCCGAGCAGTCGCCGGGGGAAGCCCTCGCCGAGGAGGAGGCCGGCGAGGACCGCGGTGATCATCGGGGCGATGTTGACGATCAGCGCGGCGGTGCCCGCGTCGACGTGCTGCTCCGCGGCGTTGAGGGCGAGGTTGTAGAGCCCGAACCAGGCGACTCCCCAGACGACCACGAGGGCGAGGAGGCGCCCGCGCGGGAGGGGTCGGCGCTCCTCCGCCGACCTGCGCGCCGTGAGCACGAGGTGCACGATCGTGAGCGCCACCGAGCCGATCGCGATCCGGCCGAGCGTGAGGGCGCCGGCGCCGAAGTGCTCGCCCGCGATCCGGATGCCGACGAACGCCGACGCCCAGAGGATCACGGTGGTCGCGATCGCGAGCCAGAGGAGCGTGGCGCCGTGCAGGGAGGAGCTGGAGCGGGTCGTGGTGCTGGTCACGTCCCTATCGTCTCGTGCCCGCGGCCCCGCGTTCCGCGCCCGCCCAGGTGTCCTCGCAGCAGCGCGGAGCACGATGAGCCGGTGACCTCCGTCGATCCGGTGCCCCCTGTCGAGCCGCTGACCCCTGTCGAGCCGCTGACCCCTGTCGAGCCGCTGACCCGCACCGCGCCCGCGCTCGGCGGGCCGCGCATCCTCCGTCAGCGCTGGACCGAGGCGTCCTTCCTGCACTGGCGCGTGGACCCGTCGCTGGTCGCGCCGCACCTCCCCCGCGGCGTGCGACCCGACGAGCACGACGGCTCGTCCTGGGTCGGCCTGATCCCCTTCCGGCTCTCACGCACGGCCTTCCTCGGCGGCCCCCGGGTGCCGTGGCTCGGCACCTTCCCCGAGGTCAACGTGCGGCTCTACTCCGTCGACGAGCAGGGGCGCCGCGGAGTGGTGTTCGTCTCGCTCGACGCCTCGCACCTGCTGCCCGTGCTCACCGCGCAGGCCGTCTTCGGGCTGCCCTACCGCTGGGCGCGGATGGGCATCGAGCACCGCCACGGCGCCGTCGTCTACTCCACCGAGCGCATCGGCGACCCGGCCGCCCGCTCGCGCATCGTGGTGCGCCCCACCCCGGGCAGCGACGCGTCGGAGGATCCGCTCGCCTCGTTCCTGACCTCGCGATGGGCCTACCACGAGACCCACCTGGGCTCGACCTGGTACGGCCGCAACCTGCACCGCCCGTGGCCGCTGCAGCGCGCGTCCCTCCTGGCGCTCGACGACGGCCTGCTCGACGCGGCCGGGTTCCCCGGGCTCGCTGGGCGCGCGCCCGACTCGGTGCTGTACTCCGCGGGCGTCGAGACGGTCTTCACGGTGCCGCGGCGAGTGGCCTCGTAGCCTGGGACGATGCGGAGTCGCGCGGATGTCCGGGTGCTGGGCCTGCTCGCCTGCACGCTGATGCTCGGAGGGTGCGCGACGTCCTCGCCACCGGTCGATGACGCCGGGGCGGCGGCGTGCGTGCCGCTCGTGCGGATCGAGCCGCGGGTCGCCTCTCCGGGCGACACGGTGACGGTGATCGTCGACGATGACTGCGATCTCGAGGCGCCGGAGGGTGGGTGGGAGGTGATGGTCGCACCGGTGGGGCGGTTCGAGTCCGCGATCCGGAGCACCGTCGCGGCGGACCTGGACGAGGGCTTCTCTGTCGCCATCCCGCTGCCGCCCGGCTTCCCCGCCGGAGAGGCGTTCGGCGGGATCGACGGGTGGGACTTCTCGCACTGCCCCGACTCGGCGAGTTGCGCGAGCCCGACGGGGGACTTCTCGGTGCGCTGACGAGCGCGAGCGGGCGGTCGTCCTCCACAGACTCGACTCATCGGAATCATGCACCGGTCGATCTGTGCGGTCGGTCCAGTGTCAGTGGTCCGTGGTGTCATCCTCGTATGGTTCTTCTGGATGTGGATGCGAGACCGCCGGGCGGGGTGTCGGTGCGCGAGCGCTTCGACGACGCGCTCGTGTCGGCGGTGGGTGCGGCCTGCGCGGTGGACGCGTTCCTGTCGCAGGCCCAGGCGCAGCGCTACGAGCTGGTCGAGCTCGCGCGGCTGGCGGCGGTCGCGCTGCCCGAGGCGCTCGTCGATCCGAGCGTGCAGAGGCATGTCGAGGTGATGGAGGCGGCGCAGCGTGCGCTGGTCGCGGAGATCGCGACGGGCATGCGGATGACGGAGGCCGACGCCGCCGCACTCATCGAGGAGAGCGCGCTGCTCGTGAACGAGCTGCCCGACACCTTGACCGCGCTGCGGGAGGGGCGCTGCACCCCGCAGCACGTCCGGGTGATCGTGAAGGCCGCGTGGGACGTCCCCGCGGAGGTCCGCGAGCGCCTCGATGAGGAGGCGGCGGTGCTGGCGGTGGCGTTCACCGCCGGGCAGGTGCGGCGCCGGCTCCGCACGGTCCGGGAGCGGCTGCATCCGGAGTCGGCGACGGCGCGGCACCGGCGGTGCGCGGAACGCCGAGGAGTGTGGCTCGGTGGGGAGGCCGACGGGATGGCGACCCTCCACCTCCACCTGCCGGCCCCGGAGGCGCACGGCGCGTTCGACCGCGTCGATCGGGCAGCACGTGCGCTCGCAGCGGCGCCGGCGGAGGCGCGGACGGTCGGACAGTTGCGGGCAGACATCGCGGCTTCGCTCCTGCTGGACGGCGAGACCTCGTCCGACGACGAGCACCGCACCACCATCACGTCCGTGCCGGCGGGGATCCGACCTCGCGTGTCGGTCACGGTTCCCGTGCTGACTCTCCTCGGGCGCTCGGAGGAGCCGGGCACCCTTGACGGGTACGGGCCGATCGACCCCGGGACCGCACGCCGGCTCGCAGCGGACGCTCCCTCGTTCACCCGGATCCTCACGCACCCCGAGTCCGGGGCGGTGCTCTCCGTGGGGCGCGACTCCTACCGCGTCCCCGCGGATCTCCGGCGGCACCTGCAGCACCGCGACGGGACCTGCCGCTTCCCGGGCTGCGTCCGCTCGGCGGCGGACAGCGACGTCGACCACGGCATCGAGTGGCAGAACGGCGGCGGGACCGACGTCGAGAACCTCGCCCACCTCTGCCGGCACCACCACCGCCTCCGTCACACGACCACCTGGACGCTTCGGCATCGGCCCGGAGGGGTCCTGGAGTGGACCAGCCCCACCGGCCGGAGGCACCTCACCCGCCCGGTCGAGCCGGAGCAGCCGTTCGCGCGAGAAGGAGAACCGGAAGGAGGACGAGAACCGAAAGGAGGAAGGGAAATGGAGCGAGACCGGCCCGGAGCGGAGGGGCCGCCGCCGTTCTGACGGAGAAGGTTCTGCCGGAGAAGGTTCTGCCGGAGAAGGTTCTGCCGGAGAGGGAGTCGCACAGCGGTGCTTCCGCAAGGGCCGATGGAAGGATCGAAGCGAGAACGGAGTCCGGGGAACGGAGTCCGGAGCCGGCCAAGGGGGGAGGACGGTGACGATCGAGACCACGCGACTGATCGAGGTCGAGCTCGAGGGCTGGTCGCTGGACTGCTGCGGGCAGCCGTTCCAGGTCGGCGACGAGGTCACCTGGATACTGGCGACCCTCCCGCAGCGCACGGCCGGCCCGATCCGATACCTCGAGGAACGGCACGGATCCTCGCTTCCCGTCCTCGAGGTGACAGGGGTCGTGAGGTCGCTCGTAGGGCTGCTGGTCACCGGCAGGCGGCTCGCGATCGGCGAAGGCTAGCAGACGTCCGACCGGTCGGAGCGGATCCTGAGGCGGTTCGACGGGTTCGACGGATCGCGCGGCAGCTGGACCCTGCGCGCCGCCCTCGAGATCGGCGCGGACGAGGAGCTGCCCCCGCCTCGGGAGCCGCGCACACCGGCGATTGGGCAGGTGCCCCCGCCGGCGCCCGGGGAGGTGGTCGCCGGTCTGCATGCGCTGCTGGGTGCGCTCCACTCCGAGTACGGCGACCGTGTGCGCATCCGACCGGTGGAAGGCGGCAGGAAGGCGAGTCTCCTCCCTGTGGTGACCGGAGCCGGAGCCGTGCACTGGGCCGCGGGACCCGAGCAGATCTTCGTGAACCTCGAGTACGCGAGGGGGATCCTGCCCGCGGACCCCACCGGTACCCTGCGGGTGGCGGCGCTCGTCCGCGGGCTCGCGCGAGGTGCTCCTCCGGAGACGGGCGACGCGACTCCGCCCGTCGACGGGCGTCATCCCATCGAACGCCGTCAAGGGGGTCCTTTGGCGTTGGGGCGACGGCGTAGCGTTCCCACCTTCGGCCTGGTGACTGCGGGCACCGACGAAGAGAGGAACACTCATGACAGCAGACTCGACCGGCGTCGCGACGGCCACCGCCGTGCTCTTCGACATCGACGGGACTCTCGCCGACTCGAACTTCCTGCACATCGAGGCGTGGGCGCGGGCGTTCTGGCAGTGCGACCTCGAGGTCGCGTCGTGGCGGATCCAGCGCGCGATCGGCGCCGACGCGGGCGAACTCCTCGGGATGCTCGTCGAGGACGACGTGGACGAGACGACGCGCGCCCAGCTGAAGGCCCTGCACACCAAGAACTACGCCGAGCTGTCGGCGCGCATCGAACCGCTGCCCGGAGGCCGCGCACTGATCGCGGCGATCGCCGACCGCGGCGCCCGTGTGGTGCTCGCGACCTCGGCGCCGCAAGCGGAGCTCGACGTGCTGCTGCGCGTCCTCGACCTCGGCGACTCGGTGCACGCGATCACCAGTGGCGAGGACGTCGAGACGGCCAAGCCGAGCCCCGACCTCCTCAACATCGCTCTCGAGCGAGCCGGAGTCACGACCGACCACGCGATCATGGTCGGCGACGCGACATGGGACGTCATCGCCGCCGAGCGGGCCGGGCTCGCCACGGTGGCCGTGATGTCCGGCGGGACCGGGGAGCACGAGTTGCGCGAGGCGGGCGCCGTCGCGGTCTACGAGGACGCCGCAGCGGTCCTCGCCGACCTCGACTCCGGGCCGCTCGCGAGCCTCCTGAGCTGACGCGCTCAGGAGGCCCGCGGCGCCTCAGCCCTGCGGTCGGCGGCGGAGCACCAGAAGCGTGACTCCCACGGCCGCGACGACCGCGACCAGCGCGCCGCCGATCCAGAGCACGTCGCCCAGCAGTGCCGGGTCCGCCGCCGAGGCGCTCGCGGAGTCGTCGGAGCCCTCGGCCGACTGGTTCGACACGTCGACCGTGCCGTTGCAGTCGGGGACCGACTCCGATCCCTCCGCGAATGCGACGCCGGCACCGGGCTGCCAGTCGAACGAGTACTCCCCCGAGACGGGGTGGCCGTCGGTCGAGACGACCTGCCAGGTCACCTCGTACGAGCCGGCGGCGCCGAGCTCGAGCGGCATGGACGCCTCCGGCCCGCGCACGGTGACGCAGCCGTCGCCGTAGAACAGACCGTCGGGTCCGACCACGCGCAGCGCCGCCGCCGAGCCGTCGGTGCCGAGCACGAGCAGGTCGTCGTTCGTCGTGAGGGACAGCGTCTCGGGCTGCTCCGTGACGGTGGAGTCCGCCGCCGGGGTGCTCGAGACGAGGTAGTTGTGCGCGCTCGCCGGCGTCGCCACCGCGACCGAGCCGAGCAGGCCGATCGCGGTGGCGGCGAGGAGCAGGCGGCCGCGCGTCCGGGGACTGCGCCTCCGGGGACTGCGCCTCCGGGGACTGCGCGTCACGCGGACGCCTTCGGGCCCCGGCGACGCGAGGCGAGCGCCACGGCGACGCCCACGGCTCCGACCACCAGACCGCCGACGCCGAGGACGCGCGCGACGACGTCGTCACCGGAGGACACGGCGGTCGTGGCGGAGGCGGCGGTCGCCACCGCGTCGTCCCCGTCGCCGTCGTCGTCGTGGTGGCCGGCACCCTCCTCCGCGGCAGTCACGACGACGGCCGGCGCGGGCAGCTCGGGCTCGTCCTCACCCTCGACGGTCGGCTGGTCCCAAGCGGTCGAGCCGGTCTCGCAGGTCTGCAGCACGGGGAACTCGAGGGTCTGCCCGGCGGCGTCCTCGGGGATCTGCAGCTGCAGCGAGACCGTGTCGCGGTAGCCGTCGGCGAGCGGGGTCCTGGCCGTGTAGACGACGTCCGAGACGCGCTCGGTCGCGGTGTTGCCGTGCGAGTCGGTCACCGGGTCGGCGATCGCGACCTCGTTCTTGACGACGTCCCAGTTGGGGTTGACGGTCGGGCTGACCGAGTCGACGCCGTCGGGCATCGTGATCGTCAGCCCGGTGGTGGGCGAGCCGTCGCAGCCGTGCGCGAGCGAGAAGGTGACGACGGTGTACGACCCCGCGGCCGTGCTGCTCGCCGCGGCGGTGACGTGGGCGTTCGCGGCGGCGGGGGCCGAGAGCGCGACGGCGAGTGCACCGGCTGCGGCGAGCGAGCCGCCACCGACGAGGCACAGACGGGAGAAGGAGGAGGAAGACGTGGTCATGAGTGCGGAGTCCTTGAAGAGAGACCGGCGGGTCGCCGGAGAGGAGGACGCAGCGCGGGATCGCGGTGCGCGCGGGAACGCCGACCGGAGTCGTCCCGCGCGGGAGCGACGTCAGGCGGCGAGCAGTGCGCGCGCGGGCGGGCCGCGGTGCCGCAGCAGAGACAGGACCGCGTCGAGGGCGCGGGGAGCGCGCGGCTCTGGCGTGCCGACGAGGGCGATCGACGGGGAGGCAGGAGCGAGGAGGGCCGAGGCGCGCGCGACGATCCGCACCACGGCGCGGAGGAGGCCCGCGCCGAGCGTCCAGAAGAGGCGCTCGCCGCGCCGGAGGGCGGCGATGGTGAGCACGGCCGCGATCAGGTGCGCGCCCAGCATGCCGGGCGAGTGCGCCGCGTGGCCGCCGCCCGCCGCGATCAGCTCGACGGTGCCGCCGTCGTGGAAGTGCGCGCCCGTCGACGTGGAGCCCGCGACGCTGACGTCTCCGCTGCCGCCCGTCATCAGGAAGAGGCCGTGATAGGCGAGCTGGCTGAGCAGCACCGAGACGGCCAGGCGGGTCAGCGAGAGGCGCCGACCCGAGAGGAGCACGCAGACGACGGCCGAGAAGGCGATCGCGAGGGCGAGGATCGCGAGAGAGGGAGCCTCGGCCCCGGCGAGCGTGTGCGAGGCGGCGGCCGTAGCGGTCGCCGTGAGGGCCGCGACGGAGCCGCGTGCCACTCGTGCTCCTCGCGTCTGCACCTGCCCGCCTCCTGCGTCCGACGGCCGATGAGCGCACCGTGCGCAGGCCTTCTCCCAGGGTAATCGACGCCGGGGCAGACCCGGACCCGCGTCTTTCCGGGGATCCGGCCGCGTTACGAAGCCGTTACCTAGATGAACGAGCGAATTCCAAACCCCCTCACGGAGGGCTCCGAAGACATGACAACGGCCGCGAAACGGTCCACACAGTTCAGGTCCTCCGCTCCCCCGTGGAGACCGTCTCACGAAGGAGAAACCCCATGCGATCCACCAAGCGCACCATGTTCGCCGCATTCGCCCTGCTGGGCACCGCCACCCTCGGCCTCACCGCCTGCTCGAGCGGCAGCGGAAGCACCACCGAGTCCTCCGACGCCGCTACCGAGATGTCGACCCCCATGGCGACCTCGTCGGCCACGATGGACCCGGCCGCCAACCTCGTCGGCTCCGGCTGCGCCGCCTATGCCGAGCAGGTCCCGGACGGCTCCGGCTCGGTCGCCGGCATGGCCCTCGACCCGGTGGCCACCGCCGCGTCGAACAACCCGCTGCTCACCACGCTGACCGCTGCGGTCTCGGGTGCGCTCAACCCCGACGTCAACCTCGTCGACACGCTGAACGGCAGCGAGTTCACCGTCTTCGCCCCCGTCGACGACGCGTTCGCCAAGCTCGACGCCGCGACCCTCGAGACGCTTAAGACCCCCGAGGGCGCTGCGACGCTCTCGTCGATCCTCACCTACCACGTCGTCCCCGGCCAGATCGCCCCTGACGACATCGACGGCACGCACACCACCGTCCAGGGCGGCGACGTCACCGTCACCGGTTCCGGCGACGACATCAAGGTCAACGACGCCTCGGTCATCTGCGGAGGCGTCCAGACCGCCAACGCGACCGTGTACCTCATCGACACGGTGCTGACCCCCCCGGCCAGCTAGTCACCACGGCAGTAACACCGACAGGGGCGGGCGCGCAAGCGTCCGCCCCTTCCGTGTGCCCGGGGCCGCACCGCCCTACGGTGTGCGGATGCAGTCCCCCGACTCCGCCCTCTCGCGCCGCGCCCGGTTCCACCAGCGCTTCATCGTCGAGGAGCGGTACATGCCCGCCCCGGCGCGGAGGCGGCTGAACAGGTCCGCCGGATCGCTGATCGCCGTCGGGCTGCTCGCCTTCGCGGCCCTCACCGCCCAGGTGATGACCCGCTCCGGGCTGGCCGCCCTCGATGTCTCGATCGCCGAGTGGTTCCGCGAGCGGCGGTTCGCCGAGGGCACCGTCGTGATGGACGTGCTCGCCACGGTCTTCGGGCCGGTCTACCTGCCGGGGATCATCGCCGTCGTGCTCGTGCTGTGGATCGCCCTCGCGCGCCACCTCTGGCGACCGGTGCTCCTCGCCGTCTTCATGCTCGTCGGCGTGATCAGCGTGCAGCTCGCCGCGTTCCTCGTCGAGCGCTCCCGCCCGCCGATCGCGACCATGCTGCTCGGGCCCGACCTGACCTTCTCGTACCCGTCGGGACACGTGATGGGCGTCTGCGACTTCTTCCTGATCACGACGTTCCTGCTCGCCTCGCGACGCTCGTCGCCCCTCTGGGCGATCGGAGCGTACGCGCTCGCCCTCGGGATGATCGTCTGCCAGATCGTCAGCCGCCTCTACCTGGGCTACCACTGGCTGACCGACACCCTCGCGTCGTTCTCGCTGTCGCTCGTGATGCTCGGATCGGTCATCGCGATCGACACCTGGCGGACGGCGCGGGTGCCGGGCGAGGACGTCTCGGGAGAGCTGTCGCAGGTCGAGCGCGGCTAGGGCGCCCGGACTCCTCCACAGGCACGATGCGAGGGCGAGTCGTCCCGTTCGGAGCCGGCGGCCGGTCCGGTGGCGGACCTCTCTGATTCGATGTCCACATGGAGAGAACAGGCAAGGAAGCAGCGCCGGAGGTGACGCCCGACACGGTCAGAGCGCTCACCGACGTCGCCGTCGCCGCGGGCGTCATGTCGTCTCTCGCATCCCTCACCCGCGCCACAGGGCTGTACGCGGCGTACCGGGCGGCGCGGTTGATCCCGGAGGCGTTCGCGCTCGGTACCCGCCTGCCCCGCAGGGGATCCGATGATCTGTTCGAGAGGTCGATCAGGGCGGATCTGGCGGTCGCGATGCGGACCACCGAACGGCTCATCACGCGCACTCTCGCTCATGCGCAGCTGCTGACCGAGGAGCTCCCGCGCACCCGCGCCGCTCTCGCGGCCGGCGCGATCCTGTGGGAGGCGAGCGAGGTGATCTGCGACACCGCACTCACCCTCCCGCAGGCGTCGCTGATCGAGTTCGACGAGCGCGCGGCCGAGGTGGCGCTGACCGCGACTCCCTCGCAGCTGCAGAGGGCTGTCATGCGGATGCGGGACGAGCTGCACGACGAACCGCTCGCCGCCCGGCACGTGCGCGCCCGCGCCGATCGGAGCGTGTGGGTGAGCCCGAGGATCGACGGGATGGCGACACTCTGCGCCGTGCTGCCGGCCACGGTCACGATGGGCGCCTTCGACCGCATCGACCGCATCGCCAGAACCCTCCGCGACCACACCGACAGCGAAGAGCGGACACTTGCACACCTGCGCGCCGACGCGCTCGCCGATCTGCTGACCGACGGCGACATCGCCGGCACGACCCCCGTGAGCGGGCCCGAGACCGCCGCTGCAACGTTCGTGTCCGGAGTGCGCGCCGAGGTGCGGCTGACGCTCGCCGCGAGCACCGCCACCACTGCCGACGACGCGCCGGCCGACCTCGACGGCTACGGACTGATCCCCGCCGACGTCGCCCGCGACCTCGTCGGAGTCGGTGCCTCCTTCACCCGCATCCTGACCGACCCGGACACCGGGACCGTCACCTCCGTCGGCCGGACCCACCGGGTCCCTCCGCCGCGCATGCGACTGCACCTGCAGCTCCGCGATCAGACCTGCCGCTTCCCCGGCTGCACCCGACCCGCCTCCACCGCGGAGGCCGATCACACGATCGAATGGCGCAACGGAGGCGAGACCGCCCTGCAGAACCTGGCCTCGCTCTGCACCGGACATCACCACGTCCGCCACGGCGATCGCTGGACGTACGTCCTCCATCCCGACGGCGTCGCGGACTGGACGACACCGACCGGGAGACGCGTGACGACCCGGCCGACCGTGCTTCTCGGGAAGGCGCCGGGGCCACCGCCGCGACCGAGCTTCGACGAGACACCGCCGGCGGTCTGAGACCGGGTCCCAGCGTCGGCGAGACGACGAACGGCGCGGACCCCGCAGGATCCGCGCCGTTCACCGTGCCTGTCGCCCTTACTCGGCGGGCGCGCTGATCTCGGCCAGCACGCGATCGCCCGGGAACGCGGCGACCATGTCGGCCTCGATCTCGGCGCGCTCGAGCAGCTCCTCCATGCGGTGGCGGCGGTTGCGGGTGATGAGCGTCACGACCGTGCCCTTCTTGCCCGCGCGGCCGGTGCGGCCGGAGCGGTGCAGGTAGGTCTTGTACTCGTCCGGCGCGTCGGCCTGGATGACCAAGTCGATGTCGTCGACGTGGATGCCGCGAGCCGCGACGTCGGTCGCCACGAGGACGTCGACGCGACCGCTCGTGAGCAATGCGAGGTTGCGCGTGCGACGCGACTGGTTGAGGTCGCCGTGCAGGCTCGTCGCGGGGATGTCGGCGTGCTCGAGCTGCTCAGCGAGCTGCTCCGCGAACGCGCGCGTGCGGGCGAAGATCAGCGTCTTGCCTGCGCGAGCGGCGAGCTCCTCGATGATCCGGCCCTTGTCTCGGTGCTCGATCAGCAGGACGCGGTGGTCGATGGTCGAGGACGCCTGGTCCTCGCCCGCGACCTCGTGCACGCTCGGCGTCACGAGGAACTCCTCGACGAGCGTCGCGACGCCCTTGTCGAGGGTCGCCGAGAACAGCAGGCGCTGGCCGCCGGTCGCCGTGCCGCGGAGGATGCGCTGCACCGGCTCGAGGAAGCCGAGGTCGCACATGTGGTCGGCCTCGTCGAGCACCGTGATCGTGATGCTCGAGAGGTCGAGGCGACCCTGCTCGATGAGGTCCTCGAGGCGACCCGGCGTCGCGATGATGATGTCGACCCCGCGCTGGAGGGCGCCGACCTGCTTGTACTGAGGGACGCCGCCGTAGATGGTCGCCGTGAAGAGGCCGACGGAGCGCGCGATCGGCTGGATCGTGCGGTCGATCTGCATGGCCAGTTCACGGGTGGGCGCGAGGATCAGCGCGCGGGGTGCGCGGCCGGGCTTGCGACCCTTGGCTCCGTTGTTCTCCATGAGGCGCTCGACGACGGGGGCGCCGAACGCGATCGTCTTGCCCGAGCCGGTCTTTCCGCGGCCGAGGACGTCCTTGCCGGCGAGCACCTCGGGGATGGTCGCGGCCTGGATCGGGAACGGCGCGGCCGCCCCCATCTCGGTCAGCTGACGAACGATGTTGGCACCCAGGCCGAGGTCGCCGAAGGTGACGCCCTCGACGTCGACCGCGAGGGTCGAGGTCGCCTCGAGGCGCTCGAGCACGACGTCGTCGGCCTGGTGGCCCGAGCGCGAGGTGCGGCTCGGGTAGAAGTCCGAACCGGAGTCGCGGCGCGAGGGCTTGTCGTGACGGTCGAAGCTCCGCGTCGGGCGGTCGCCGCGATCGTGCGAGCGGGCGGGACGGGTGTCGCGGTCGAACGAGCGGGCGGGGCGGGCATCGCGGTCGTAGCTGCGAGCGGGTCGCTCATCGCGGTCGTTCGAACGCGCGGGGCGCTCGTCGCGGCCGTAGCTGCGCGCCGGACGCTCATCGCGATCGTGCGAACGCGCCGGGCGGGCGTCGCGGTCGTAGCCACGCGTCGGACGCTCGGTGCGGTCGTAGCTGCGAACCGGGCGCTCGGCGCGGTCGTGCGAACGCGCCGGGCGGGAGTCGCGGTCGTAGGAGCGGGCGGGCCGCTCATCACGGTCGTTGGAGCGCGCCGGGCGGGCATCGCGATCGTACGAGCGGGCCGGGCGCTCATCACGGTAGTTCGAACGCGCCGGACGGGCGTCACGGTCGTAGCCGCGCGCCGGACGCTCGGTGCGGTCGGAGCTTCGCGCGGGGCGCTCGTCGCGGTCGAACGAGCGCCCAGGACGCTCGCTGCGGTCGAACGAGCGCGCGGGCCGGGCGTCGCGGTCGAACGAGCGCGCCGGGCGCTCGCTGCGGTCGTAGCTGCGGCGCTCCTCGGGGCGCTCGCTCCGCTCGGACGCGCGCTCGGCGCGCTCGTCGGCGTTCCAGCGCGCCTTCTTGGGCGCGTTCTCGTCGACGGGGCGGTAGCCGCGGTGGCCCTCGCTGCGCGCACCGGGCTTCGCGGCGGGGAAGCGAGAGCGGCCTCCGAGCTGCGACTTGCCGCTGGACGCGCCGAAGCGGTTGGGCTCGAAGTTCTTGGCGGGGCGCCCGCCGGCGGGCTTCTTGTTCTTGGGCATGACTGCTGCTTCCTGGGTTCAGGTCGTGCGCGAGCAGACTGCGGCGATCAGCACCCTCGTGGGGGCGTTCGAGCGCAGGCCTGCGAGAACCCGGGCGACAGGCCGCTCCTGCTCTCGTGGACGAGAGTGCCGAGCGGGCGATCGCTGATCGGGGCCGATTCACACATGTGATTTATCCGACGACGACTGTCGTGGATCCGGCCCGCTTGACTGACAAACCCATCCGCGCGTCAGCGCACGGAGTCAAGAGCCGACCGCAGGAGTCTACAGGCGCAGGCTGCCGCTGGCTAGGTCCCGCTACTCCGAGGCCCGCCGCGCCCGGTACGCCGCGACGTTCGCGCGGTTGCCGCAGTTGCCGGTGTCGCAGTAGCGCTTGGAGCGGTTGCGCGAGAGGTCGACGAGCACGGCTTCGCAGTCGTCGGCGGCGCAGAGGCGGATGCGGTCGCGCTCGTCACCGCGGACGACGTCGACGAACGCCATGGCCGCCTCGACGACGATGCGGGTGGCGAGCGGGCTCTCGTCGCGGGTGGCGTGCAGGTGCCAGCCGTAGATGCCGTGGCGGACGAGCTGCGGAAGGGCCGGCGCGTCCTCGAGCATCGCGTTGACGAGGGCGACGAGGTCCTCCTCGGCCAGGCTCAGCCAGAGCGCCCGGAGCGGCGCACGGATTCCGCGGACCGCCTCGAGCTCGTCGGGCGAGTGCTCGCGACTGCCCGTGTAGCGGTTGTCGAGCACGAAGTCCTCGAGCTGCTCGAGGGTGACCAGTTCGTCCTCACCCGACGGCGAGAGCTCGGGGAGCGTGTTGACGAGGACGGCGGTCGCGGTGAGGGCCGCTTCGACGTCATGAGCGAAGACCATGTTGACTCCTGACAGCGCGGGCGGTTAGTGTCACGAGCATACCGCTTGTCACCGGCAAACCGGCTTTGACTCATGAAGGGCCAGCCATGTCCACCACCGCGCAGCCACGCCGCCTCGGTTCGGGCCTCGTGCTCGCACTGGCGGCCGCCGCCGCTTTCGGGCTCGGCGGCCCCTTCGTGAAGCCGCTGCTCGAGGCGGGCTGGACCCCGGCGGCCGCCGTGCTCTGGCGAGCGGGAGGCGCGGCGCTGATCCTCGCGGTCCCCGCGGTCCTCTCCCTCCGGGGCCGCTGGCACGTGCTGCGCCGCAACGTCGGCACGATCGGGCTCTACGGAGTGTTCGCCGTCATCGCCGCGCAGCTCTGCTTCTACAGCGCGATCGAGCACATGTCGGTCGGAGTCGCCCTGCTGATCGAGTACCTCGCTCCGGTGTTCCTCGTGCTCTTCGCCTGGGCGCGGACGCGCCGGCACCCTGGACGGTTCACCCTCGCGGGCTCCGCGCTCGCCCTGCTGGGGCTGGTGCTCGTGCTCGACCTGTCGGGCCAGGCCACTCCCGAGCTGGTCGGCGTCGCGTGGGCGCTCACCGCCTCCCTCGGCCTCTGCGTCTACTACGTGATCGCCGGGCGGATCGATGCGGAGCTGCCGCCGATCGCCCTCACGGCCGGCGCGATGACGGTGGGCGCGGTGCTCCTCCTGGCCCTCGGAGCCATCGGGATCGTGCCGCTGCGAGCGAGCTTCGGCGACGTGCTGTTCGTCGGCTCGGAGGTGTCGTGGCTGGTGCCCGCCGCGGTGATCCTGGGCATGTCGACGGTCACCGCGTACCTGCTCGGCATCGCCGGCGGATCGCGGCTCGGCACGCGGATCGCCTCGTTCGTCGGGCTCACCGAGGTGCTGTTCTCGATCGTCGCGGCCTGGGCGCTGCTGGGGGAGCTCCCCGCGCCGATCCAGTTCGCGGGCGGGGCGCTGATCCTCGTCGGCGTGGTGCTGGTGCGGCTGCAGTCGGAGGCGCCGAGCGCGGCTCCGGCCGAGGAGCGCGAGCCGGTCGCGCCGTTGTACACCCCCTGAGCAGGGGGTTGCTCTAGGCGCGGGGGGTTGTCGGCGCATACGCTCGTCTCACCCATGCGCGAGCCTCTCCGACCCACGCGATCCTTCGCCCTGTCTGCGGCGATCCTGGCGCTCACCGCGGGGCTGCTCGCCGGATGCTCGAGTGCTCCCGTGTCGGAGCCGATCGCGCAGGCCCCCGGGGCGGCTCCGGTCGCCGCGTACCCGGATGTCCCGGTCGAGGCCGACCTGGTCTACGACGAGGCGACGGGCCAGGCGCTCGACGTCTGCTCGCCGGTCGACGCCGGTGCCTCGCCCCTCCCCGCGGTGCTCGTGGTGCACGGCGGGAGCTGGGCGCGCGGCGACAAGGCCGACGTCAACTGGCGGCCGCTCTGCCAGTGGCTCGCCTCGGAGGGCTTCGTCGCGGTCTCGGTGAACTACCGCCTCGCTCCCGACGCCGTGTTCCCCGCGCAGATCGACGACGTGTCGGCCGCGCTCGACTGGATCCTCGATCCTGCGCAGACCGAGCGCTTCGGCATCGACCCCGATCGGGTGGCGGCGTTCGGCGGCTCGGCCGGCGGCAATCTCGTCTCGCTCCTCGGCACTCGGGAGTCGACCTCGTCCCGCCTGGCCGCGGTGGTCGACCTCAGCGGCCCCTCCGATCTGACCGCGGCCGGCCTCGCCGACGACGACCCGGTCGTGGGGGTCGCCGGTGCTGTGCGCACGTATCTCGACTGCGCCGACCTCGCCGCGTGCCCCGCGGCGGCGGAGGCGTCGCCGCTCGCCCATGTCGACGGCACGGAGCCCGCCTTCCTGATCGCGCACTCGGCCGAGGAGCGGATCGCGCTCTCGCAGTCGAGCGCGTTCGCCGACGCTCTCGACGCGGCGGGCGCGAGCGTCGACTTCGTGGTCGTCCCCGGAGCGGCGCACTCGATCGCCATGCTCGACGAGTCCCTGCGCGGCACGATCGTCGAGTTCCTGCACGCGCAGCTCGACGCCCCGGCCGAGCAGACCCTGTCACTCGACGCCGGAGTGACGGACCCCGAGTCGTGACGGCCGGCATCGTCGTCCGACTCGAGCGCGGGGACGCGGCCGATCTCGCGGCGCTGCTGACGCCGCCTCCCCCGCGGCACGCCCGCGCCTTCGCGGCGCGCGACTCCGGCGGGCAGCTGCTCGGTGCGCTCGCGCTCGCGCCGGGGCCCGACGACTTCGCCGAGCTGCTCGCGGCGACGGTGCTGCCCGCGGCGCGACGCGCGGGAGTCGCCCGGCGACTGGTCACCGCGGCCGAGGCCTGGGCGAGGGTCCAGCGGATCCGCACGATGCGGTTCCGCGTCCCCGTCGGGGCGACCGAGGCGATCGCCACCGCCTCCGCACTGGGCTTCATCGAGATCGACGGATTCGGGGCCCACGTCGGCGATGTCTCGGGCGTCTGCTTCGCGAAGGCGATCTGACCGGCAGCACCGGGGTGACGCGCAATCACCACCGCAGCAGCGCGGTCACCAGTGCCGCCGTCAGCACGACGACGACGAGCGGCGCGCGCAGCAGCGCGGCCGCCACTCCTGCCGCGACGCCGACCGCCCGGGAGGCGGGGGCCGGCTCGGTGCCGTCGGCAAGGGTCGAGACGAGGGCGACGGCGACGAGCAGCACCACCGTGCCGCGGTCGAGGAGGCGCCCGGTCGCCTCACCGAGGTCGACCCGGTCGCCGAACGCGGCGCCGCCCGCGCGGAGGGCGAAGCTGCCGACGGCGAGGACCGCGATGCCGAGGGTGACCGCCGCGGTGCTCACGCGCGCCTCCCCGCGACGACGAGGCCGGTGAGGGCCAGCACGGGCGCGAGGCCGAGCGGAGCGATCGGCAGGACCGCGAGCGCGACCACTCCCCCGGCCGTCGCTGCGGCAGCGGTCCGCGCCCGCCGCAGGGACGGAAGCGCGAGGGCGAGCAGGACGGCGGGGAACACGGCGTCGAGCCCGAGCACTGCCGGGTCGGCGACCACGGCGCCGAGCAGGGCTCCGACGAGAGCGCCGAGCGGCCAGGCGAGCGCGACGACCGCGCCCGACGTCCAGAACAGCGCGCGGCGGCGCTCGCGCGTCCCGCCCGACATCGCCAGCGCGACGGTCTCGTCGTTCGCCAGGTGCGCGCCGACGAGGCGGAGGGGACCGCTCGGCAGGAAGGCGCCCACTGTCATCCCGTAGGGCAGGGCGCGCGCGTTGACGAGCAGCGCGGCGAGCGCGGCGGCGAGCGGTGCGCCTCCGGCGGCGATCACTCCGACGAACAGGATCTCGGCGGATGCGCCGAAGACCGCCACGGCGAGCAGCAGGATCTGCCAGAGCGGGAAGCCCGCGCCGGCCGCGCCGAGCCCGTACGAGACGCCGACCACCGCGACGGAGGCACCGACGAGGGCGATGGCGCGCCGATCGGCGACTGTGAGTGTTCGGAGGAGCGAACGCGCGGCGCATATGATGGACATGCGGCCATCGTGCCGTCGCCCCTTGCGTTCGTCAAGTCGAACGCTCGATCAGGAAGCCGAACGAAGTGACCGAATCCCCCCGCGACCTGGTGGCCGCCGCCCTCCGCCGCGAGCGCGGCCGCCTCGGCCTGAGCATCTCCGAGATCGCGCGCCGCGCCGGCATCGCGAAGTCGACCCTCTCGCAGCTGGAGGCGGGCGAGGGAAACCCGAACCTCGAGACGCTCTGGGCGCTCGGCGGCGCCCTCGGAGTCCCGTTCTCGCACCTCGTCGAGCCGCCGCGGCGCACCGTCCAGCTGATCCGCGCGGGCGACGGGCCGCGCATCGCCTCCGCGACGGCCGACTACGTCGCGACCCTGCTCAGCGCCTGCCCGCCCGGAGCGCGCCGCGACGTCTACCTCGTCGCGGGCGGGCCCGGCACCGCGCGCGACTCCGCCCCGCACGCCCGCGGCACCGTCGAGCACGTCGTGCTCTCGACCGGCCGCGCCCGCGTCGGCCCGGCCGACGAGCCGGTCGAGCTCGGGCCGGGCGACTACCTCTCGTACCCGGGCGACGAGCAGCACGTGTTCGACGCCCTCGAGCCGGGCACGACCGCGGTGCTCGTGTCGGAGCACGTCTGACGCGGTCGAGCCGCACGACGAAGGCTCGAGCCCTGTCGGCTCGAGCCGCCTCGCGCCTCAGTCGAGCGCGCACTCCCCCGAGTCCGACAGCGCCCGCGCGATCCGCTCGCGGTGGTCCGCCGACATCGGCGGCAGCGCGTCGAGCGCGAACCAGCCGACCTCGCTCGACTCCTCGTCGGCGACGTGCGCCTCGCCCGAGACGTAGCGGGCGCGGACGGTGTGGTCGAGGTACTGCGCGCGGTCGCCGTTGGGGTACTGCATCGGCGCGAGGGTGTGCACCCAGACGAGGCGCTCGACCTCGATGACGACGCCCGTCTCCTCCAGCGCCTCGCGCACGGCGGTCGCGGCGACGGTCTCACCCGGGTCGATGACGCCGGTCACCGGGGTCCACGCGCCGGTGTCGGAGCGGCGGACGAGCAGCACGTGATCCTCGCGGAGGATCACCGCGGTGACGCCCGTCAGCCAGAGCAGCTCGGTGCCGATCCGCTCGCGCAGCCGCAGGATGAACTCGGGGGTCGCCATCCGAGTCAGTCCAGGCGCGACTCGGGCCGGAAGTCGAACGCCACGACGCCCGCCGTGTCGAGGAACGGCCCGACGAACGCCTTGAAGGCGTCGTGCGCCGGATCGAACAGGCCGGGGCCGTCGACCGCCGGGCGGCCGAGGTAGTAGTTGAGGTCGCCCTCCGACGCGAAGGTCAGCAGGAACGCGCGGTCGAAGCCCTCGCCCGCGCCCTCGGAGCTGAGCTGCGGACCGGTCTCGAGCGAGACGATGTACGGCTTCCCGTCGCGGACGCACTCATCGGCGAGCGCCACGAAGCGCTCCGTCACCGCGTCGACCTCGGAGACGAGCGCCGTCGGCCGGAAGCGGAAGAGCACGATGTGCCGGAGGGTGCCGGGGCGGAAGTCGGGATCGACGAAGCGCTCGGGGCCCACCTCGGCCAGGACCGCAGCGGCCCGCTCGGGACCGCTCTTCCAGCGGGAGCCGATCGTGGTCGTGTCGGCCGTGCTCATGCGACTCATGCCGATGCCCCCTCGGCGCGAGCGGCACGCCGCCGCTCACGATACCCCTCGACCAGGTTGTAGACGACGGGCAGCACGACGAGGGTCAGCACGGTCGAGGACACGAGTCCGCCGATCACGACGATCGCCAGCGGTTGCGAGATGAAGCCGCCGTGACCGGTGATCCCGAGCGCCATCGGCAGCAGGGCGAAGATCGTCGCGAGGGCGGTCATCAGGATGGGGCGGAGCCGCCGCTCGGTGCCGTGCAGCAGCGCCTCCCGCACCGGCATCCCGCGCTCGCGGTACTGGTTCACCAGGTCGACGAGCACGATCGCGTTGGTCACCACGATGCCGATCAGCATCAGCACGCCGATCAGCGACGGCACGCCGAGCGGCACGCCCGTGATGACCTGCAGGGCGATAGCCCCGGTCGCCGCGAACGGCACCGACACCAGCAGGAGCAGCGGCTGCAGCAGCGAGCGGAAGGTCGCGACCATCACCACGTAGACGATCAGGATCGCCACCAGCAGCGCGATCCCGAGCTGCGAGAACGCGTCGCTCTGGTCGGCGGTGACGCCGCCGAGCGAGGCCGAGACGCCGGCCGGCAGGTCGGTGTCGTCGATCGCCGACTGCACGGCGACGTTCGCGGAGGCGAGGTCGTCGCCCTCGGGGGTCACGGTGATCGTCGCCGTGCGCTGCCCGCGCTCGGTGGTGATGCTCGCGGGGCCGTTCGTCTGCTCGACCGTGGCGAGCGTCGAGAGCGCCACCTCGCCGGCGCGGGTCGGGATCGGCAGGGCCGACAGTGCGTCGAGGGTCGCCGGAGGCTGCGCGTCGGCCAGGTAGACCGAGAGCGTCCGGTCGTCGATCACGACACTGCCGACCTGGGTGGGCTGCAGGGCCTGACTGACGAGCGTGCCGACCGCGACCTCGCTGAGTCCCGCCTCCGCCGCCGCCGCCCGGTCGACGCGGACCGCGATGTAGGGCAGCGAGGAGGAGAGGTTGCTCTCGGCCTGGCTGATGCCGTCGGTGCCGCGCAGCGCCTCGAGCAGGGTGTCGTTCGCGCCCTGCAGATCGCTCTGCGACGCGCTCGAGAGGTCGACCTCGATGTCCGAGGAGGCGCCGAAGCCGGACGAGGCGGCGACGCTGATGTCGTCGGGCGAGGCGATCGCGCCGAGCGCGTCGCGGACGTCGGACTGCACGACCTCCTGATCGGCCGACTCGTCGGTGGTGACCGAGTAGCGGATGGAGGAGCCGCCTCCGCCGCCGCCGAAGGCGCTCTGCAGGCCGCCGCCGGACGAGCCGATCGAGAGCTGCACGGTCTCGACCCCGCCGACGTCGAGGATCGCGGCGCTCGCCTGCTGGGCGGTCACATCCTGCGCGTCGAGGCTCTGCCCGACCGGGACGGTCTGGGTGACGGTGAAGGTGTTCTGGCCGCTGGAGCCGAGGAAGTTCGTCTTCATCAGCGGGTAGAGCGCGCCGGTGCCCACGAGCACGAGCAGGGCGAGCAGCACCGTCGTGACGGAGTGGCGCAGCGTCCAGCCGATGACCGGTCCGTAGACGCGCTGCAGCGCGGAGCCGCGGCGGGGGGCGGCGTGGGCACCGTGGCGCGGCGGTGCCTCCTCGTGCGCGGTCTGCTCGCCCGCCGCGCTGCGCTCCTCGGCGAGCGCCGCCTGGGCCGCCTCGCGCACTCCGGCGCGCTTGGAGGGGCGGAGGAACCAGTAGGCCAGCACCGGCACGATCGTCAGCGCGACGACCAGGGAGGCGAGCAGCGCGATCGTGACGGTCAGGGCGAAGGGCCGGAACAGCTCGCCCGTGGTGCCGCCGACGAACGAGATCGGCAGGAACACGGCGACGGTCGTGATGGTGGAGGCGGTGATCGCTCCGGCGACCTCGCGCACGGCGACGGCGATCGTGGCCGCGCGCTCCTCCCCCGCGTCGAGGTGCCGCTTGATGTTCTCGATGACCACGATGGAGTCGTCGACCACGCGGCCGATCGCGATCGTCAGGGCGCCGAGCGTGAGGATGTTCAGCGTGTAGCCCGCGGTCTGCAAGCCGATGAAGGTGATCAGCACCGAGGTCGGGATCGAGATCGCGGTGACGAGCGTCGAGCGCACCGACAGCAGGAACACGAGGATCACCAGCACGGCGAAGACGAGGCCGAGCGCCCCCTCCTGCGCGAGCGACTCGATCGAGTCCTGGATGTAGGGGGCCTGGTCGAAGACCGAGGTGAATGTCGCTCCGTCGCCGAGGGAGGCCTCGAGGTCGGGCAGCAGCGCGGTGACGCCGGTCGACACGTCGACGGTGTTCGCGGCGGGCAGCTTCGTGATCGAGAGCGTGAGCGCGGGCTGGCCGTTGACCCGCGAGATCGAGGTGATCGGGGCGTCCGTCAGGGCGACCGCGGCGACGGCGCCGACGGTCGTGACGGTGGGCGCGGCCTGCAGCGCGGAGGCTCCCGTGAGCGAGGGCAGCAGCGGGAGGGAGGCGATGTCGTCCGTCGAGCCGAGCTTGACGCCCGACTGCACCGAGAAGGTCGAGCCGTCCTGGGTGATCTCGCCGCCGGCGACGAGCACGCCGTTCTGCTGCAGGGCGGTGCGGATGTCGTTCACCGTGAGTCCGGCTGCGGCCAGCTGCGCATCGTCGGGAGTGATGGTGACGCGCTGGGCGCTCTCGCCGACCAGCGCGACCTCGCGCACTCCGTCGACCTTCTCGAGATCGGGGATGACGGAGGTGCGCAGGGTGCTCGCGAGTGCCTTCGCGTCTCCGTCGCTCGAGACCGCGAGCTGCAGCACGGGCAGGTCGTCGAACGAGCCGGTGACGACCTGGGGGTCGACGCCCTCGGGCAGCGTGCTCTTGATGCGGTTGATCGCCTGCAGGATCTTCTGCTCGGCGGTCGCGAGGTCGGTGCCGTAGACGAAGGACGCCGAGATCAGCGACGAGTTCGTCGACGAGGTCGCGCTCGTCGTCTCGAGCCCCGGCACGCCCTGGATCGCGGTCTCGATCGGCGTCGAGACGTCGTCGTTGACCACCTCCGGCGCGGCACCCGGGTAGCTCGAGATCACCGCGAGCTGCGGGAACGAGATCGACGGAGCGAGCTCCTGCTTCAGACCGGTGAGAGCGACACCGCCGAACACGGCGATGACGACGGTGACGAGGGCGATGAGGGCCCGGTTCTTCATGCTCAGAACGGCGAGGAGATGCACGCTAAGAGTCTTCCATCAGCCAGCTGAGTATTCGTCGCCCCGGGGGATGATCGCCGACTAGACGACGTCCGCCAGGTACCCCACTTCGGCCGCCGGGTGCCGGGCGACCTGCGCCCACGCGGCGGCGAGCGCCTCGACCGCGCGGTCGGTCGTCTCGGGCGAGTAGCCGATCGGGATGCGGAGGAAGCGCTCGAAGGCTCCGTCGATCCCGAACCGCGGACCGGCGGTGATCAGCAGGCCAGAGGTGCGGGCGGCGAGCGCCAGCTGCGAGCTGGCGGGGCGGCCGAGGCCGACCCAGGTCGAGAGGCCGCCCGAGACCCGCGGGACGCTCCACTCCGGGATCGCGCGCGAGAGCGCCTCCTCGAGGTGGTCGCGGCCGGCGCGGAGCTGGGCGCGGCGCAGCTCGAGCACGCCGTCCATCCGCCCGAGCATGTCGGCGACCAGCAGCTGCTCGAGGACGGGGCTGCCGAGATCCCCCGCACTGCGCGCAGCGACGAGCTTGCGGATGACGCTGCGATCGGCGCGGATCCAGCCGATGCGGATGCCGCCCCAGAGGGTCTTGCCCACCGAGCCGATCGAGAGGACTGTGCCCTCCGGCCCGTAGGCCGCGAAGGGCAGCGGAGTCATCCGCCGGTCGATGTCGAGCTCGGCCGTCGTCTCGTCGGCGATGATCAGCGTGCCCTGGCGCGCCGCCGCGGCGATCGCGCGCTCGCGCAGCTCCGGAGCCATCGAGCGGCCCGTCGGGTTGTGGAAGTCGGGCATCAGGTAGGCGAGCGAGGGGCTGGTGCCGCGGAGCGCGGCGAGCAGGCCCTCGCCGTCCCAGCCGTCGGCGCCGTCGACGTTGACCGGCACGAGCCGGGCACCCGCGAGACGCAGCGCCTCGTAGGCGTGCGGGTAGGTTGGCGCCTCGATCAGGGCGCGGTCGCCGCGGGCGAGCAGGGTCCGGGCGACGAGGGCGATGGCGTGCTGGGCGCCGATCGTCACCATGATCTGGCCGGGCTCGGTGCGGAGCCCCCGCTGCGTGTAGCGGTCGGCGATCGCGCGACGGAGGATCGGCAGGCCGACGGTGTCGTAGGAGCCGGCGTCGAAGTGCTCCGCCATCCGATCGGCCGCGCGGCCGTAGGCCTCGGCGAGCTCGGGAACGGCGGGGAGCGCCGCCTTGGTGAAGTCGAGGAAGTCGGGCGCGAGCGAGGGCACCGCGTGGACGGCCGCCCCCGGGAGGCGGGTCACACTGCCGGAGCCGCGGACGCTGACCAGGTAGCCGCTCTCGCGGAGCTCCCGGTAGGCGGCCGCCACCGTGGTGCGGCTGACGCCGAGCCGGGTCGACAGCTCGCGCTCGGCGGGCAGCCGGCTGTCGGTCGGGATCCGCCCGTCGATGCTCAGGAGGCGGATGCGGTCGGCGAGCGCGAGGTACGCGGGTCGCGTGCCGCGCTGCTCGCGCCAGTCGCCGAGGAGGGTCCGCAGGGCGCGCACGCCGAAGTGGACATCAGCCATGCGTCCAAGGTAGCCGGATTGGACCGCGCCGGGAAGGCCAATCGTGGGGTGGGATGGGGCCATGACCGCCAGCACCGCCCCGACGCTCGTCGCCGCCCCTCCCCTGAGCCAGTGGCGCTGGCGACCCGTCCCGCGGCTGCTGATCGGGCTGATGCTCTACGGGTTCGCCGACGCGATGATGATCCGCGCCGGAATCGGAGTGGACCCGTGGACCGTCTTCTCGCAGGGCCTCTCACGCCAGACCGGACTGGGGATCGGACTGCTCACCAACGTGATCGGCCTGCTCGTGCTGCTGCTGTGGATCCCTCTCCGGCAGCGGCCGGGGCTCGGCACGGTGCTCAACGTGCTGGTCGTCGGGACGATGATCGACGTCGGGATCGCCGTGCTCCCCGCGCCGGAGCTGTGGTGGGGCCGCGCGCTGATGTTCGCCGGCGGACTGCTGCTGCTCGCGATCGCCAGCGGCATCTACATCGGCGCGCGCCTCGGGCCCGGCCCGCGCGACGGTCTGATGACCGGGCTGCACGCGCGCACCGGGCTGCCGATCTGGATCGCGCGCTCGGGCGTCGAGGTCACCGTGCTGCTCACCGGCTGGGCACTCGGCGGCGACGTCGGCCTCGGCACGCTGCTCTTCGCGGCCCTGATCGGCCCGCTCTGCTCGGTCACCCTGCCGCTGTTCGGGGTGCGGCGGCACTGAGTGACCGCGGACGCCCCGACCAGACCGCCGATCGACCGAGCCTGCAAGCCCGCGTCCCCCCGCTGCTGATCGAGTAGCCCGCGCAGCGGGCGTATCGAGATCCACGTCCGTCAGAAGCGCAGGGCTCAGGCCTGATCTGCTGACGCTGGTGGGTCTCGATACGCCGCCTGCGGCGGCTACTCGACCAGCATGGGGGGGGGACGCGGGCGCAGCCGGCTCCTCCCGCTGACGCCCACACGCACGAAGGCCCCGCCGGGGAGTTCCGGCGGGGCCTTCGTCGTGCGTGTCGGCTAGCGCTTGGCCGCCAGCTCGGCGCGGGTGCGGCCGGCCTCGTCCGAGTCCTGGATCGAGGCGATGCCCTCGGTGATCGAGGTGCCGGAGGCGGGCGCACCGTGCCCGTCGGAGCCGTGGTCGTCGGCGCCGAGGGTGGCCTCGTCGAACGGCAGGCGGCCGCCGAGCACCTCGCGGACCTGCACCATGTCGATCTGCTTGGTCCAGGTGCCGACCAGCAGGGTGGCGACCGCGTTGCCGGTGAAGTTGGTGACGGCGCGCGCCTCCGACATGAACCGGTCGATGCCGACGATGACGCCGACTCCGTTGACGAGGTCGGGGCGGAAGGACTGCAGGCCGCCCGCGAGGGTGGCGAGGCCGGCTCCGGTGACGCCGGCGGCGCCCTTCGACGCGATCATCATGAAGAGGAGGAGGCCGATCTGCTCCGGGATCGACATCGGCGCACCGGTGGCGGAGGCGATGAAGAGCGAGGCCATCGTCAGGTAGATCGCGGTGCCGTCGAGGTTGAACGAGTAGCCGGTCGGGACGGTGATGCCGACGACGGGCTTGGAGACGCCGAGGTGCTCCATCTTGGCGATCAGGCGGGGCAGAGCCGCCTCGGAGGAGGAGGTGCCGACGATCAGGAGGTACTCGCGGGCCAGGTACTTCATCAGCGAGAAGATGCTGACGCCGGTGACCAGGCGCAGCAGCAGGCCGAGGATGACGACCACGAAGATCGCGCAGGTGAGGTAGAAGCCGATCATCAGCGTGGCGAGGGCGACGACCGCGCCCCAGCCGGTCTTGCCGACGACCGCCGCGATCGCACCGAAGGCGCCGATCGGGGCGACCCAGAGCACCATCGAGAGGATGCGGAAGACGAGCACCTGCAGCTGCTTGATCGCTCCGAGGATCGGCTGGCCCTTGGGGCCCATCTTCTGCAGGGCGAAGCCGACCAGGAGGGCGACGAAGAGGGTCTGCAGGATGCTGCCGTCGACCAGCGAGGAGAAGAGCGAGACGGGGATGATGCCGAGGATGAACTCCGACGTCGTCTCGGCCTTCAGATCGCTCGTGTCGTAGGTGGCGCTCGAGATGTCGAGGCCCTCGCCCGGGTGCAGCAGGTTGCCGACGACGAGGCCGATCGCGAGCGCGAAGGTCGACATCACGATGAAGTAGCCGAGCGCGAGCCCGCCGACCTTGCCGACCGTGGCGGCCTTCGCGATCGATCCGATGCCGATCACGATCGTGCAGAAGATGATCGGCGCGATCATCATCTTGATCAGGCCGACGAAGGCCTTGCCGACGGGCTCGAGCGTCGCGGCGAAGGCGGGGGCGACGAGTCCGACGACGACGCCCGCGACCACGGCGATGATCACCGCGATGTAGAGCCAGTGATTGCGGTCGATCCGCCTGCGGGTCTTCGCGGGGGTGGCCGCGGGACTGAGCCGATCGGTGCGGGGCCTGGGGCTGCCGGGCGTCTTCGCCATGAGCGTGTCCTGTCTCTTCGTCGAGTCGGCGGAGCGGGGGCTCCGGCACAGGACGATGCTGAACCCGCCGCGGTCGGGGTCGGAGGTTGCGTTCATACTGTTCACGGACGAGGAGGTTCGCGATGGTCAGGCCGGTCGCCGCGCGCGGTCCCCGCGGGAGCATCGCCGCGCGGCTGTTCGTGATCCAGCTCCTCTGCATCCTGCTGGTCGGCGCGGCCGCCGTGGTCGTGCTCGCGATCGACGCCCGCGGCCGCTCGGGCGAGGAGGCGGCCCAGCGGAGTCTGGTGGTGGCCCGCACCGTCGCCGACAACCCGTTCGTGCTCGAGGCGACCGAGGAGGCGGATCCGTCGGCATCGCTCCAGCCGTACGCCGAGGAGATCATGGCCGACACCGGCGTCGACTTCCTCACGATCATGGATCCCGACCGCACCCGCCTCACGCATCGCGACCGCGACCAGATCGGCCTCCCCTTCCTCGGCACGATCGCGCCCGCGCTCGAGGGGCGCACGTTCACCGAGACCTACACGGGAACGCTCGGCCCGTCGGTGCGCGCGGTCGCGCCGATCCTCGATGCCGACGGGACCGTCGTGGCGCTGGTCTCGGCGGGCGTGACGCTCTCGGCGGTCGACGCCTCCTTCGTCTCGCGCGTGCAGGTCGTGGCCTGGGGCGTGCTCGGCGCGGTCGCGCTCGGCGGCGTCGGCTCGTGGCTGCTCGCCCGGTACCTCCGCCGGGTCACGGGCGGGCGCGGGCCGGAGCAGATGAGCCAGGTCTTCGCGTACTACGAGTCGGTGCTGCACTCGGTCCGCGAGGGGCTGCTGCTGGTCGACGATCGCGGGCGGCTCGTGCTCGCCAACGACCACGCGCTCGAGCTGCTCGGGCTCGAGGGCGTCCAGACGCCGATCCCGGTCGCCGATCTCGACATCCCCGAGGCGCTGCGCGAGCTGCTGCAGGCCGACGAGCCGATCGCCGACCGCCTGGTCGTCGCGCACGAGCGCATCCTCGTCGTCAACGAGCGGCCGGCCGCCTCGCCGGGCGCCCGTCCGCTCGGCACGGTCACGACCCTCCGCGACCGCACGGAGCTGCAGCGGGTCAGCGGCGAGCTGGAGTCGATGCGCACCCTCTCGGATGCGCTGCGCTCGCAGACCCACGAGTTCTCGAACCGCCTGCACACGATCGCGTCGCTGATCGAGCTCGGCCGCCCCCAGGAGGCGCTCGCCTTCGCGGCCGGCGAGCTCAACCTGAGTCAGCGGCTCGCCGACCGGGTGCTGAGCTCGGTGCAGGAGCCGGTGATCGCCGCGCTGCTGCTCGGCAAGGCGGCGCAGGCCCGCGAGCGCGGCGTCGAGCTGCACCTCGAGACGCACCTCGAGCCCGGCACCCAGGGCTTCGAGCCGGGCGACCTGGTGACCGTGCTCGGCAATCTGATCGACAACGCGCTCGACGCGGCCGCCTCCTCCGCGCTCGACCGCGAACCGTGGGTCGAGGTCTACCTGGGTCTCGGCGACGGCGGGGACCTGGTGCTGCAGGTCTCGGACAGCGGCCCCGGAGTCGAGGAGGCCGCCGACGTGTTCGCCCGCGGCTACTCGACGAAGGAGTCGGACGCGTTCGGCCGCGGGATCGGCCTGGCCCTCGTGCAGCAGGTGGTCGAGCGGCTCGGCGGGAGCATCGAGGTGTCGCGGCACGTCGGTGCGGTGTTCACGGTGCAGCTGCCGCTGCGCGAGGGAGCGACGCGATGAGCATCCGCGTGCTGGTGGTGGAGGACGAGCCGCTGACCGCGAGCGCGCACGCCGACTACGTGCGCCGGGTCGACGGGTTCGAGGTCGCCGCGGTGGCCGGCAGCGGGGCGGAGGCGATCCGCGCGCTGCGGGCGGACCCGGCGATCGCGCTGATCCTCCTCGACATGAACCTGCCCGACATGGGCGGGCTCGACCTCTGCCGGGCGGTCCGCACGGCGGGGCTCGACGTCGACGTGATCGCGATCACGGCCGTGCGCGACGCGGCCGTGGTGCGCGCCTCCGTCTCGGCCGGGATCGTGCAGTACCTGATCAAGCCGTTCGTCTTCAGCGTCTTCGCGGCGAAGCTCGCGAGCTACCGCTCCTATCGGGAACGCATGCACGGCGCGGACGTCGCGAGCCAGCTCGAGGTCGACGGTGCGTTCGCGGCGCTGCGGACCTCGAACGCGCCGGGCCTGGCGAAGGGGCTCTCGGCCGAGACCCTCGAGGCGGTCACCGGACTGCTCGGGCCCGTCGGCCTCTCGGCGGGCGAGCTCGCGACCCGCCTCGACGTCTCGCGGGTGACGGCCCGGCGCTACCTCGAGCACCTCGCCGACACCGGAGTCGCCGAGCGCGCCCCGCGCTACGGCTCCCCCGGGCGCCCGGAGCTGGAGTACCGGCGGCGCTAGCTCAGGCCGCGGCTGCGCCGAGCGCCGCGGCGATCTCCTCCTCGATCAGGTCGTAATTGATCGCGGCGGCGACGCGCAGGCCGTCGGCGGCCGAGGCCATCACCTGCGCCATCGGCTCGACGACGGAGCCGGCGGCGAAGACGCGGGGCACTCCGGTGCGGCCCATCGGGTCGGCGGCGAGGTGGCGGGCGGCTCCGGACGGGTGGTCGACGAGCTCGAGACCGAGGCCCTCGGGCAGGACGGCCTCGACGCGCGGGCCGACCACGAGCGCGTCGAGGGGGTGCAGGCGTCCGTCGATCCGGACGCCGACGACGCGGTCGTCCTCGACCACGACCTGCTCGACGACGCCGGGGATCAGCTCGATGCCCCGCGCGGCGAGGGCCGCGGCCTCCTCCGCCGAGGGCACGCACACGCCGTTCGACAGGATCGAGGTGCGGTCGCTCAGCTGCCGGAACATCTGCGCCTGGTGGCCCGAGAAGGAGCTGCCGAGCACGCCGATCCGCTGCCCGCGGACCTCGAAGCCGTGGCAGTAGGGGCAGTGCAGCGCGTCGCGTCCCCAGCGCTCGGCGAGGCCGGGGATCGCGGGCAGGTGGTCGCGGACGCCGGTCGCGAGCAGGAGGCGGCGGGCGCGCAGCACGGTGCCGTCCTCGAGGGTGGCGGAGACGCCGGCGCCGGAGGCGGAGGCGCTGATCACGCGGCCGGTCACGACCCGGGCGCCGTAGCCCTCGGCCTCGAGCCGGCCGAGGCGGGCCAGCTCGACGGGCGGGGTGCCGTCGCGGGTCAGCACGTTGTGGGCGCCGGGAGAGGGCGCGTTGCGGGGCGCGCCGCCGTCGACGACGACCACGTCGCGCAGGCTCCGGCCGAGCGCGGTGGCGGCGGCGAGGCCGGCGAACGAGGCGCCGATGATGAGGACGTCGGAGGGGGTGCTGGTGTCGGTCATGACTCGAGAGTGCGCGAGACGGCATCCGAGGGCGAGGATCCGTGCCGTAATGGCATGACCACGCCCCGAGCGTGGGAGGCTCGCAGCATGGATCCCGCGCACTCCCCCTCCGACGACGAGATCGTGGCGGCCGTCGGTGCGCGGCTGCGGCGCCTCCGCACCCGGCGCGACCGCACCCTGGCGTCGCTCGCCGCCGAGACGGGGATCTCGGCGAGCACGCTCTCGCGCCTCGAGAGCGGCGGGCGACGCGCGACGCTCGAGCTGCTCCTGCCGATCGCGCGGGCCCTCGGCGCACCGCTCGACGAACTGGTCGGGGCGGCTCCCGAGGATCCGCGGGTGCACGGCCGGCCCTTCACCCGGCACGGGATGGTGATCCAGCCGCTCAGCAGGGACGCGGGCGCGCTGCAGGCCTTCAAGACCACGATCCCCGCGGGTCCGGTGCCCGCGCCCGAGCAGCAGCGGACCCACGAGGGCTTCGAGTGGCTCTACGTGATCAGCGGGCGGCTGCGTCTGAGGCTCGGCGAGCACGACCTGGTGCTGCCGCCGGGCGAGGCCGCCGAGTTCGACACCCGGGTGCCGCACTGGTTCGGGCGGGCCGACGAGAGGGCCGTCGAGTTCCTCAGCCTGTTCGGCCGCCAGGGCGAGCGGATGCACGTGCGCGCGTCGACCGCGCGCTGAGCGCCTCCGCCCGCCCTTCCTCAGGCCTCGCCGAGCACCTCGCGGACGAAGCCGGTGGTCTTCGCGCGCAGCGTCGCGATCCGCTCGGCCTTCGCCGCCTCGACGTCGAACCCGACGTAGGCGACCGACGGGCGGGTGCGGACGTTGACCGAGCACTCGAAGTTCGCGCAGATCAGCGTGCCGAGGGTGTCGCCGGCCCGGCCGGCCGGTCCGGCCTTCTTCGCACCGAAGAACACGACGTCGTTGGGCAGGCGGATGTCGCGGCACCACGAGCACTGCGCCCTCGAGCGCGGGTTCGCGTCGGCCTGCCGGAGGACGACGCCGACGAGCCGCTCCTCGAGCGGAACGACGACGTAGGCACGGCGGCCGATCTTTCGGTCGCGCCAGCCGAGGTGGTCGATCGCCTCCCAGTCGAGAGTGTCGAAGCCGGTGGGCAGCGAGAGGTCCGAGACCTCCTTGCGGGAGGCGTTCACGAAGGAGTCGCGGATGGTCTGGTCGGTCAGGGGGAGCATGGGAGCACCGTTCGATGGGGCCCGACGACGCGGGCGGATCCGGAAGTGTGAAGGCACGACGGAAGAGACCGACCCCGGGGGCCGGGTTCCGAAGGCGCCGCTGCCCG
This sequence comes from Rathayibacter sp. VKM Ac-2803, assembly GCF_009807175.1. Lineage (NCBI taxonomy): Bacteria > Bacillati > Actinomycetota > Actinomycetes > Micrococcales > Microbacteriaceae > Rathayibacter > Rathayibacter sp. VKM Ac-2803. The sequence continues at coordinate 3,724,419 of NZ_WUCD01000001.1, forward strand.
GTCGTCCGAGGACGGACCGGGAGCGGCTGCTACCTGACGACGGCGGTGCGACCGCCGACGACCTCCTGGATGCTCATTCCTCCAGAGTACGCGTTCAGCCCAGGTGGGCGACGGCCTCCTGGGGAGCCTGCGCGAGGAACTCCTCCTTCTTGATGCGGATCATCGAGAACGCGATGACGGAGGCCAGCACCAGGCCGACCGCGGCCGCGACGAACACCGCGGAGTAGCCGTCGACGAACTCGACGGGCGAGCCCTGCTCCCCCGCGACTCCGGCGTAGATCGTGGTGAAGATCGAGAGGCCGATCGAGCCGCCGATCTGCATCGCGGCGTTCGCGGTCGCTCCGGCGGCGCCGGCGTCGTGCGCGGCGACTCCGGTCAGTGCCACGTTCTGCACGGGCACGAAGATCATGGCCATGCCGACGCCGAGCAGGATCAGCGCGGGGAGGACCTGGACGAGGTAGGAGCCGTCGGGGGTGATGCGGCTGAGGTAGACGAGGCCGGCGGCGGCGATCAGCGGGCCGACGATCATCAGGACGCGGGGGCCGACGCTCGGGAGCAGCTTCGTGGCGATCCCGGCGACGATCATGATCGTGACGGTCATCGAGAGGTTGGCGAGGCCGGCCTCGAGCGGTGCGAGACCCAGCACCAGCTGCAGGTGCAGCGTGAGGTAGAGGGTCGAGCCGATCATGACGCTGCCGACGATCGCCTGGATGAGGAACGCGCCTCCGCGGACCCGGTCGGCGACGATGCGCAGCGGCAGCAGGGGGTGGTCGGAGCGCGCCTGGATGCGGACGAAGACCGCGAGCAGCACGACGCCGGCGACGAGGAAGCCGAGGGTGTCGATGCGCAGCCAGCCCTGCTCGGCGAGGGTGAAGCCGTAGACGACGCTGGCGAGACCGAGCGCGACGGTGATCGTGCCGGCGATGTCGAAGCGGTTGCGGCCCTCGGCGCGGCTCTCGGTCACGAGCAGCGCACCGGCGACGACGCCGACGATCACGACGGGGACGTTGACCAGGAGGCACCAGCGCCAGTCGGCGAACTCGGTGAGCAGGCCGCCGAGGACGAGGCCGACCGCGGCGCCGGCTCCGGCGACCGAGCCGAACACGGCGAACGCGGTGTTGCGCTCGCGTCCGCCGGGGAAGGACACGGTCAGGAGGGCCAGGGCGGCGGGGGCGAGGAGCGCGGCGAACGCGCCCTGGAGGCCGCGCGCGGCGATGAGCTCGGTGCCGGAGGAGGCGACGCCGCCCCAGGCGCTCGCGGCGCCGAAGCCGATCATGCCGATGAGGTAGGTGCGCTTGCGCCCGGTGTAGTCGGCGATGCGGCCGCCGATGAGCAGGAGGGCGCCGAAGGCGAGCGCGTACGCCGTGACGACCCACTGGCGCTCGACGTCGGTGAGACCGAGGTCGGCCTGCGCGGCGGGCAGGGCGATCGTGACGATGGTGCCGTCGAGGACGACGACGAGCTGGGTCATCGCGAGGATCACGAGGACCCACCAGCGGCGGGAGGAGGAGGGCGCGGGCATTGCAGAGCCTTTCGAAGCGGAGGGAGCGGGACCGGCGGGTCCGGATCCGAGCCGCATCGTTGAGACTGAACCACCCCAACTGGTTGGTTGGGCGTTGACGAGTGTACTGTTCGAGCGCCCGGAGGTGTAAGCGTGGATCAGACGAACATCGAGAAGACATCCGCGCGCGAGCGGATCCTGCACGCCGCGACCGCCGAGTTCGCGGCGCACGGGTTCGCGGGGGCGAGGGTCGACCGGGTCGCCGCCTCCGCCGGCCTCAACAAGGAGCGGCTCTACGCCTACTACGGCGGCAAGCGGGGATTGTTCGTCTCGACAGTGGTCGAGGCCCTGAAGGCGCTGGACGACACCCTGCTCGCCGAGGCGGCCGATCTGCCCGACCTCGCCGGGCGGATGTTCGACCACGTCTGGGAGCACCCGGAGTTCCTCCGCCTGCTCACCTGGGCGCGCCTCGAGGGCTCCGGCTTCTGGGAGGAGGCGGGCGAGCGCCTGGGCGGCATCCCCGCCCCCGAGGCGCGGGTTCTCGAGTGGCAGCGCTCCGGAGTCGTGGACGCGAGCTGGGCGCCCGACGACCTGTTCATCGCGCTGCTCGGCCTGTGCGAGATCTGGCACCTGACGCCGTTCGCCGAGCGCGGCGGCGAGGGCACCCGCGACCGGCGGCGCGCCTTCGTGGTGCACGTCGCGGGAGTGGTTGGCAAGCCGCCCGCGATGCGAGGGTGACGAAAAATTCCAGGCGCAGGTAGTTGCGTTGATGAGAGGCGATCTCTCGCAGCGATCACAAATCCTTCGGCTGGCTATTCGAGATAATATCAATTACCGGAGAACTGAAGTTTTTAGAGACAATGTAACGCGACATAGTCTGATCGGCTTCATCTTTTATCAGCAGCGCTGAATAAGACAATCCAAGCGATAGTATTATCACTGCCGGGATCGCAAAGAGAGCCCAATCAACCCCTGTCTCGAACGAGACACGCGTAGCAATCGCCGAAACCGCGAACACGAGCGGTACGGCAATACTCTCCCTAAATTCCGCCTCTGCAAGGCTTCGATCCAGTTTATCGAATGCATCTCGGTGATTCATCAACAAGTAGTCTGCGAAGCGCGCGCTCGTTTCAACAGCATCGTTTGCCAACTCAGACGATTTAGTTAGAAGCCATTCCCACCGCTCAGCGTTATCGACGTCATCGAGCGCAGGGCGGTAGTTTTGGGTGCTGATCTCGGCAGCCCTCTCCAACACTAGTTCTTCGCGCGCCTCATCCGAGAACCGGCTTCGCTCCTGCTCCTCAAGCACGGGAAAGCTCTTCAACACCTCCCTGGCCTTTACTCCACGGTTCTGAGCCTTTGTGAGCTCTAATGTGACAAATCGCGTCAGGTCAGTCATCGCCGCCGAGTCATCGCCCGAATACACTTTCCGCACGAGCGGAGTGAGCACAAGAGGTCGCAGACCGATTCCGACTAGGTAGGCTACGAAGGAAAGTGCGACGAGAAAAACTGGCGCCGATATCCATTCCGCTAGCGATGCTAAGTCGCTGAGAAACGACTCTTCGGGCGGACTTCGGAGGAATGCCGACGTCGCGGTCCAAAGAACAGCCATCCAGAGAAATCCGACAGCCAGCGGAACCCGCAGTTCTCTGATCCCAGGAAGCAATGCGGCGAACATATCTCCCCAGTCGATTTAGAGTGCTTGACGTACTGATCCTCAAGGATCGTTTTGAACTCTCCATCACGATTCCCTGAAGGAGCCTATACAGTTCACCCCCGTCGTGCACCCGGTGACGCTACTGGGCACTCCGCTGTGTTCAGCTCGCGGAGGTCAGCCGCTCCAGGTAGCCGGCGAAGGCGCGGAGGTCCGGTTCGGGCCAGGAGCTGAGCGCCTCCTGCATCCGGCGGCGCTGGAGGCCGCCGAGGTCGGCCATCCGCGCTCGACCCTCCGCAGTGAGCGCGAGGAAGCGCGCCCGCCCGTCGGCCGGGTCGGCGGTCATCTCGACCAGGCCCAGCCGGCAGAGCTGGCGGGCCTGGCGACTGATCGCGCTGCGGTCCACCCCCAGCTGGTCGGCCGCGGCGCTGGAGTGGACCGGTCCGCAGCGCTCGAGCATCCGGAGGAGCCGGAGCCCGAACGGCGGCAGGGACGGATCGATCGCCGCCGCCGCGTCGCGGACCGCTGCCCGCACCTGGACGGCGAGCGCCGTGATCTGCTCCTCGACCTCGAGCAGGGCGCTGGTCGGAGCGGGCGCGGTCGGCGTCATCAGCGTCGCTCGACCACGTCGATCGAGCCGGTCGGCCTGGGCTGAGCCGCGGACGCCGCGTGACGGGCGTGCGCCACGTGGCGCGCCTCCGAGTGCGTCGCCTGGTCGGTGGCCTGCGACTGGCCGACGGGACGCAGTCCCGCCTGTCCATCGGAGGCGCCGATCAGCGCGTCCTCGGCGGCCTCGACAGGAGTCGCCTTCAACTGCACGGCGTTCTTCGTGCCGAGGTCGACATTCGGCAGCAGGGCCACCGCAATCAGGGTGACGATCGCCAGCGGGATGCTGAACAGGAAGACGTCGCCGACGCCGATCCCGTAGGCGCCCTCGACCACGACGCGCACGGCGTCGGGCAGGGTCGAGACCTGCGGGATGGTGCCGCTGCCGAGCGCCTGCGCGGCCGCGGCCTGGTCGGCCGGGGCGAGTCCCGCGATACCGCTGGCGGTGCGATCGGCGATGACGGTGCCGAGGATCGAGCCGAGGACCGAGACGCCGATGGTTCCGCCCAGGCTGCGGAAGAAGGTGACCGCGCTGGTCGCGACTCCGAGGTTCTTGACCTCGATCGAGTTCTGCACCACGAGCACCAGGTTCTGCATGAGCATGCCCAGGCCGGCGCCGAGGACCGCCATCGAGATGCCGACGTACACGAAGCTCGTGTCGTAGCGCAGCTGGCTCAGGAGGGCCGTGCCGATGATCGAGAAGGAGGCGCCGGTGATCATGATCGCCTTCCACTTGCCGGTGCGCGAGATGATGCCGCCGAAGATCGTCGAGGCGATCAGCAGGCCCGCCATCAGCGGGATCGTCAGCAGGCCCGACTGGGTGGGCGTCGCACCGCGCGAGAGCTGCATGTACTGCGCGAGGAACACGGCGGTGCCGAAGAGCGAGACGCCGACCGAGATGCTCGCGACGACGGCGAGGCTGAAGGTGCGGTTCTTGAACATGCCCATCGGGATGATCGGCTCGGCGACGGTGAGCTCGGTGATGACGGCCGCGACGAGCAGGACGACGGATCCGCCGACCATGACCGCGGTCTCCCACGAGGCCCACTCGAAGTTCTTGCCGGCGAGCGACACCCAGATCAGCAGCAGCGAGACGCCGCCGGCGATGAGCACGGCGCCGAGGTAGTCGATCCTCACCGTGCGCTTGGGGTGCGCGGGGAGTCGGAGGGTCACCTGCAGCAGGATGATCGCCACGATCGCGACGGGGAGCGCGATGAAGAAGTTCCAGCGCCAGCCGAACGCGTCGGTGACGACGCCGCCGAGGAGCGGGCCGCCGACCGTGCCGATCGCCATCACTCCGCCGAAGAGGCCGGCGTACTTGCCGCGCTCACGGGGGCTGATGATGTCGGCCATGATGATCTGGCTCAGCGCCGCGAGTCCGCCGGCGCCGAGGCCCTGGAAGACGCGGAACACGATGAGCATGTTCGTGTCCTGCGAGAAGCCGGCGGCCGCGGATCCGATCACGAAGATCGCGAGGGCGAGCTGGATGAGCAGCTTGCGATTGAAGAGGTCGGCGAACTTGCCCCAGAGCGGAGTCGAGACCGTGGTCGCGAGCAGCGTCGCGGTGACGACCCAGGTGTAGGCGTTCTGGTCGCCCTTGAGGTCCGAGATGATCAGCGGCAGCGAGGTCGACACGACCGTGCCCGCGAGGATCGAGACGAACATCCCCAGCAGCAGTCCGCTGAGGGATTCGAGCACCTGGCGGTGCGACATGGCCCCGTCGGGGCCGGCGGGGGTGCGCTCCACAGTGGCGGCGCGTTCTGGGCGGGACATTCTGCTCCTCGTGACGATGCGGTCCGCACCGGCCGGCTCTGGATGACCGGCGTGCACTGGTTGACCTGCGTCAACTATTGACCGAGAGCAACTATATAGCCCGGCTCGCCTGTTTGGCGAGGGGTGCGCGAAGTCAGTGCGTCGTGCTGCGGCGGCGGAGCAGCACGACCGCCACGACGACGGCGATCAGCAGCACGACGACTGAGGCGATCCCGAGCGGAGACCCGGCCGCGGCGCCGATGACGGCCCAGAGCACGGCGAAGCCGACGGTCGCGTAGATCAGCGCCCAGGCCGCGCAGCCGGGCAGCATCGCGAGCAGGTAGACGAGGAAGCGCATCCGCGAGGCCCCCGCCGCGGCGTTGAGCACCGTCTGGAACCCCACGGTGAGGAAGCTGAGCGTGACGGCCGGGGCGCCGTAGCGCGCGAGAAGCGCCGAGGCCCGCCGCATCGCCGGCGACTCCAGCCAGCGGCCCCCGCGGCGGGAGGCGGCGCCGGTCACGATCGCGCGCGCCGCCCAGTACGTCGCCTGCGCGCGGAGGAAGACGATGACGAACAGCGCCGCCAGCAGCTCCACGAAGCCCAGCTCGTCGAGGAACGCGGGCACGCGGCTCCCTCCGGCTCGGTCGGCTGTCTGAGGCAAGGCTACCCTTCCCTCCGAGCGTCGCCCGCTCGCTCACAGCATGCTGGTCGAGTAGCCCCGCAGGGGCGTATCGAGACCCACCAGCGTCAGACGAGCGGTCTGCAGACCTCGCCTTCTGACGGAGGTGGATCTCGATACGGCCGCTCCGCGGCCTACTCGATCAGCGAGGAGGGGGATTCCGCTCAGGAGGTCGCTTCTCCTGGGCGACCCACCAGCGTCAGGCGGGCAGTCCGCACAGACCTCGCCAGCCAGTCAGCCCGCTGGTCGAGTAGCCCCGCAGGGGCGTATCGAGACCCACCAGCGTCAGACGAGCGGTCTGCACACCTCGGCTTCTGACGGAGGTGGATCTCGATACGGCCGCTCCGCGGCCTACTCGATCAGCGAGGAGGGACCCCGCTCAGGAGGTCGCTTCTCCTGGGCGACCCACCAGCGTCAGGCGAGGAGTCCGCACAGACCTCGCCAGCCTCCCCATGCTGGTCGAGTAGCCCCACAGGGGCGTATCGAGACCCACCAGCGTCAGACGAGCGGTCTGCACACCTCGCCTTCTGACGGAGGTGGATCTCGATACGGCCGCTCCGCGGCCTACTCGATCAGCGAGCAAGGCGTCCGCCGACCCTCCCCGCCTATCCTCGAGCCATGGACAACATCGATCGGAAGATCCTCGATCTGCTGCGCCTGAACGCCCGCGCGGGCTACGGCGACATCGGCGGGGTGGTCGGTCTGTCCGCCTCCGCCGTGAAGCGCCGCGTCGACCGCCTCGTGGCAGACGGCGTGATCCGCGGCTTCACGATCAAGGTCGACCCGGCGGTCGACGGCATGAGCACCGAGGCGTACGTCGAGCTGTTCTGCCGGGGCACCGTCGCGCCCGACGAGCTGCGCCGCATCCTCTCGGCCGTGCCAGAGGTCGTCTACGCCGGAACGGTCACCGGCTCGGCCGATGCGATCGTGCACATCCGCTCGCGCGACATCCCGAGCCTCGAGCTCGCGCTCGAGAAGGTGCGCATCGCCCCCAACGTCGACCACACCCGCTCGGCGATCGTGCTGTCGCGGCTCGTCCAACGCGGGGAGTCGTGACGCCCTAGTGCGAGCGCCCCGCGACCACGTCGGCGAGGCTCGCGAGCGGTGACGTCGTCGGCCGGCCCCGCTCCTCCGCCCGGTCGGCGAGGCCGTACGCGGTGTAGAGCGTCTTCACGGCCAGCCAGCGCAGCGGCTCGGGCTCCCACCGGCGGACGCGGTGGTCGACCCAGGGCAGCTCCGTGAGCGGCGTCCGCTCCCCCGGGCCGAGCTCCTGCAGAACCAGGTCCCGGAGGGTCCGCCCCGCCAGGTTGGTCGCCGTCACACCGGTGCCGACGAACCCGCCCGCCCAGCCGAGGCCGGTGGCGCGGTCGAGTCCGACCGTCGCGTGCCAGTCGCGCGGCACGCCGAGCACCCCCGACCAGACGTGCTCGATGCCGACTCCGCGCAGCACCGGGAAGAAGCGCTCGAGGATCTCGCGCAGCATCCCGACCGTGCGCGGATCGGTCGCACCGTCGTCGTCGATCCCCGAGCCGAAGCGGTAGGGCACTCCGCGCCCGCCGATGGCGATGCGGTCGTCGGCGGTGCGCTGCGCGTACATGTAGGCGTGCGCGAAGTCGCCGAGCGTCTCGCGACCCGCCCAGCCGAGCTCGCCCCAGACCTCCGCGCCGAGGGGCTCCGTCGCGACCAGCGACGAGTTCATCGGCAGCCACTCCCGCTCGTGGCCGGCCAGCCGGGCGGTGAACCCCTCCGTCGCGCGCAGCACGAACCGGGCGCGCACGCTCCCCCGCGCGGTGACCGCCACCCCGGCCCGGATCTCGTCGACCCGGGTGTCCTCGTAGATCTCGACCCCGAGCGCCTCGACCGCGCGGGCGAGCCCTGCTGCGAGCTTCGCCGGGTGGATGCGCGCGCAGTGCGGGTGCCACATGCCGGCGGAGGTGCCGCTCACCGCGATCCGCGCCGACGCCTCCCGCGCGTCGAGCAGCTCGACGTCGGTGTGCGCCCGGGCGCGGGCCGCCGCCACCGTCGCCTCGAGGCGGGCCTTCTGCGCGTCGCCGCGGGCGACCTGGAACTCGCCGCCCTTCACGATGTCGGCATCGATCCCCTCGGCGAGCGCCACGGCGATCACCTCGTCGACCGTCTCGTTCACCGCGAGCTGGAAGCGGTCGACCGTCTCGGGACCGTGGCTGCGAGCGTAGGAGGAGACGCCTCCGGTGATCTCGTTGGTCAGCCAGCCGCCGTTCCGGCCGGAGGCGCCGAAGCCCGCGAAGCGCTGCTCGAGGATCGCGACGCGCAGCTCGGGCGCCGCCCTCTTCAGGTAGTACGCCGTCCAGAGGCCGGTGTAGCCGGCGCCGACGATGCAGACGTCGACGTCGATCGACTCGGGGAGCGACGGACGCGGCTCCGGTCGCCCGAGGGAGGACCACCAGAACGAGACGTCGCCGTTCGTGAGCTCCGTCACTGCCCCGCCTTCGCCTTGATCTCGTCGAAGATCGCGATGACGTCCTGCGTCGCGCTCGTCATCTGGCTGTAGACGAGCTTCGACATCCGCTCGTCGTCGATGAAGATCAGATCGGGACGCTCCACTCCCGCCGCGGTCGCCGCCTCCTCGATGCCCTCGACGCCGGTGTTGTAGCCGATGTAGGCCAGCTCCTTCAGCGACGCGTCGGGCTCGAGCACGTAGTCGATGAAGGCGTAGGAGGCGTCCTCGTTCTCGGCGCCCTCGACGATGGCCCAGTTGTCCTGCCAGAGGTTCGCGCCCTCCGACGGCCAGACGAAGCGGTAGCGCTCGGGGTCGGGGTTGCTCAGGATGCCGAGGCGCGCATCGCCGTTCCAGGCGTGCATCAGTGTGCGCGCCGACGCGCTGACCGACTGGCTCGAGTACGACTCGAAGGCCTGCACGTGCTGGGCGATGTTGTCGAGGTAGTAGCTGCGGAACGCGGCGAGGTCGTCGGGGTCGGTGGTGTTCGGATCGATCCCGTTCGCGAAGAAGTAGGTGTACGAGACCTCGCCCTGGTCCTCCATCAGCGAGAAGCTGCCCGAGGCCTCGTTCTGCGCGGCGTCGAGGAAGTCGGCCCACGAGGTCAGCTCGCGGGTGATGACGCTGGTGTCGTAGACGTAGCCGGTCGAGCCCCAGTCCTTGCAGACGCTGTATTTATTGCCCGGGTCGAAGGGGGTGTCGACGACCGCGGAACTGAGGTTGGCGAAGTTCGGGATGCGCGAGAGGTCGAGCTCCTTGATCAGCCCGGCCGAGCCCATCTCGGCCACGTACGAGTGCGTCGGCACGCAGATGTCGTAGCCGCTGGTGCCGCGGGCCGTGCCGAGCTTCGCGGCGAGCTCGGAGTTGGAGCTGTACGAGTCGACGATCACCGACGGGCCCTGCGCGGCCGTGAAGTCGGTCAGCGTCGCCGGATCGTCGTACTCGCCCCAGGTGTAGATGCTGAGGCTGCCGCCTCCGGAGTCGCCACCGCCACCGGACGGGCTCGCGCACGCCGCGAGACCGAGGGTCGCGGCCGCGACCGAGCCGCCGAGGAAGGTGCGCCGCGCGAGACGGGACTCGAGGGCGGAGGGGACGAGCGCGCGCAGGGGTCGTGAGGAGGACATCGCTTCTCTTCTCGGTAGGCGGTGCGGGGAGGTGCGGGAATCAGGCGCGGTGCACGATCTCGCCGCCGACGATCGTCGCGCTGACCCGGGCCAGCCCGATCTCGCTCATCGGCCGCTCGAACGGGTCGCGGTCGAGCACGACGACATCGGCCGCGAGCCCGGGCGCGAGGGTGCCGGAGGCGTCCTCGTCGTGGTTGAGGTACGCGGTGCCGGCGGTGTGCGCGGCCAGCGCATCGGCGAGCGAGAGGGCCTGCTCGCCGAGGAACGGACGGCGGAAGCTCCCGTCGGCGGAGACGTTGGCGCGGTTGACCGCCGTGTGCACGATCTCGAGCGGGTCGGCGGTGCTGACCGGCCAGTCGCTCCCGGAGGCGAGGGCGGCACCCGCGCGCGACAGCGACCCGAACGGGTACTGCCGCCGCGCGCGCTGCGCCCCGAGGAAGGGGATCGTCAGCTCGTCCATCTGGCGCTCGTGCCGCGCCCACAGCGGCTGCATGTTGGCCACGACGCCGAGCTCGGCGAAGCGCGGCACGTCGTCGGGGTGGATCACCTGGATGTGCGCGAGCGTGTGCCGCAGGTCGGAGTCTCCGTTGGCGGCGCGCGCGGCGGCGATCGCGTCGAGCGCCTCCCGCACGGCCCGGTCGCCGAGCGCGTGGTAGTGGATCTGGAAGCCGAGCGCGTCCAACCGGATCGAGATCTCCTGCAGCGACGTCGGGTCGACGAAGCTCTTGCCCGCGTTGTGGGTCGGGCAGCCGCACTCGTCGAGGTAGGGCTCGAGCATCCCGGCCGTGAAGTTCTCGGCGACGCCGTCCTGCATGATCTTGACGCTCGTCGCGCGGAACCCCGCGGCCGCCGCCCGCTCGCGCTTGGCGACCAGCTCGTCGATCTGCTCGATCCCGCGCCCGCGGTCCCACCACAGCGCGCCGACGACGCGGGCCTTCAGCGCCCCGGAGGCGGTGAGCCGCAGGTAGGAGTCGAGCGTGTCCGGCACGTCGTTGGTCGCTCCGACGATCGCGTCCTGCCAGCCGGTGACGCCCCAGGCGAAGAGGCGCTCCTGCGCGACCAGCATGGCGTCGTCGAGGTCGTCCTCGGTGGGGAGCTCGATGTGCCGCGCGACGATCTGCATCGCCCCCTCCTGCAGCGTGCCGAGCGCGTGCCCGTCGCCGTCGCGCTCGATGCGGCCGTCGGAGGGGTCGGGAGTGGAGTCGTCGATCCCGCCGATCGCGAGCGCCCGCGAGTTCACCCAGGCGCCGTGGCCGTCGCGGTTGGGGAAGTACGCCGGGCGATCGGGCACGATCTCGTCGAGCTCGGCCGCGGTCGCCAGTCCGCCGGGGAACGAGTCCATCGACCAGCCACCGCCGACGATCCACTCGAGGTCGGGATTCGCCGCCGAGTACGCGGCGATCGCCCCGCGGTACTCCTCGCGCGTCGTGTAGGGCGTGAGGTCGCACGAGAGGATGTCGAGGCCCGCGTGGTGCGGGTGCACGTGGCTGTCCTGGAAGCCGGGCAGCACGAGCCCGCCCGCGGCGTCGAGCGTCTCGACGCCCTCCGGAGCCTCGCCGCCGATCGCGGCGATCAGGCCGTCGACGAGCAGCACCGGCTCCTCGACGACGCCGGCCGGGGTGAGCACGTGCCCGCCGGTGATCAGGAGGGAGGTCATGAGGTCGTCCTCTCGGAGGTGCTGTAGACACGGGTCCCGCCGACGAAGGTCTCGAGCACGCGGGTCTCGCCGATCTCGAGCGGGTCGTGCGCGAAGGGGTCGCGGTCGAGCACCGCGAAGTCCGCGTCCTTGCCGACCTCGATCGAGCCGCTCACCGCCTCCGCGCCGTTCACCCAGGCCGAGCCGGCGGTGTACGCGGTGAGGGCCGTCGCGAGGTCGATCCGCTGCTCCGGGAGGAACACGTCGTAGTTCCCGGCCGCCCCGCGCTCCGAGGGGGCCGAGAGCCGGTTCACGGCGACGTGCATCGCCGCGAGCGGGTCCGGGGTCGACACCGACCAGTCGCTGCCCGCCGCGAGCACCGCGCCCGAGCGCTGCAGGTCGCCGAACGGGTACTGCCACGCCGCGCGCTCCTCGCCGAGGAAAGGCAGGGTCAGCTCGACCATCTGCGGCTCGAGCGCCGCCCACAGCATCTGCAGGTTCGCCGCGACGCCGAGCCGCCGGAACCGCGGCACGTCCTCGGGGTGCACGACCTGCAGGTGCGCGAGGTGGTGGCGATTGCCGCTGGGGCCGTTCGCGGCGATCGCGTGCTCGACAGCGTCGAGGCACTCGCGCACCGCGCGGTCGCCGATCGCGTGGAAGTGCACCTGGAAGCCCGCCGCGTCCAGCAGCGGCACGGCCTCGTTCAGCACCGCCGGGTCGACCATCGAGAGCCCGTCGTTGTGCGTGTGCGCCCCGTGGCCGTCCAGGTAGGGGTCGAGCATCGCCGCGGTGAAGTTCTCGGCGACGCCGTCCTGCATGATCTTGATGCTCGTCGCGGCGAAGCGGCCCGCCGTCCACTGCTCGCGCTTCTCGATCAGCTCCGGGATCTGCTCGACGCCGCGCGCACGGTCCCACCAGATCGCGCCGCGGACCCGCGCGGTCAGCTCCCCCGCCTCCGCCGCCCGCACGTACGCCGGGCCCGGGTCGCCGACGTCGCCGTAGGAGCCGATGATCGCGTCCTGCCAGCCGGTCACCCCGTGCGAGTGCAGGTAGCGCTGCCCGAGCAGCAGCGCCTGGCGCATCTGCTCGTCGGTCGAGGCGGGCAGGAGGCGCCGCACCGCCTCCATCGCCCCCTCGTGCAGGGTGCCGGACGGAGTGCCGTCGGGGAGCCGCTCGATGCGCCCGTCGGCGGGATCGGGGGTGTCGCGGTCGATACCGGCGAGTCGCAGGGCGGCGGAGTTGACCCACGCGCCGTGCCCGTCGGCGTTGGTCAGGAAGGCGGGGCGGTCGGCCACGACCGCGTCGAGCGCCGCCGCGGTCGGGGTGCCGCCGGGGAACGCCGACATGCTCCAGCCGCCGCCGAGGATCCACTCCTCGTCGGTGTTCCGCGCCGAGTAGTCCGCGATCGTCGCGAGGTAGTCGCCCGATGTCGCTCCGTCGCCGACCCAGCAGCGCATCATGTCGAACCCGCCCCAGACCGGGTGCACGTGCGCGTCCTGGAAGCCGGGGACGAGCATCCGCCCGCCGAGGTCGACCACCTCGGTGCGCCGGCCGATCCAGTCGGAGGCGTCGTGTCCGACGGCCGCGATCCTCCCCCCGACGACGGCGACCGCGCTCGCGCGGCTGCGCACCGCGTCGGCGGTGAAGACGGGGCCTCCGGAGAGGACGAGGTCGGCGTGGGGCATGGCGGTTCCTTGTCGAGAGAGGGGTTCAGCCGCCCGCGAGCGTCTTGGCGATCTGCGAGGCGGAGTCGCCGGCGCGGCGCAGCACGAGCGCGACGGCGGCGAGGGCGATCAGGGTCAGCAGCAGCATCACGGTCGACACCGCCGCGATCTCGGGCCTGAGCCCGCTGCGCACGGCGCTCAGCACGTAGACCGGCCACGGGGTCGACCCCGACACCTGCACGAACGCCGCGATCACGGTGTTGTCGAGGCTGAAGGTGAAGGCGAGCAGGCCGCCCGCGAGCACGGCGGGCATGGCGAGCGGGAAGGTGACGCGCCAGAAGGTGCGCATCGGCGTCGCGTAGAGGTCGGCCGACGCCTCCTCGAGCTTCTCGTCGAGGCCGATCAGGCGGGCGCGAACGAGGTACGAGACGACCGCCACGGCGAAGAGCGAGTGCCCGACGACCAGGCGCGCGGTGCCGTCGTTGAAGACCGACAGCCCGAGATCCTGCCCGAGGAACACCAGCCACGGCAGCAGTGCCACCGCGTCGACGATCTCGGGCGTGACCGAGACCAGCAGCAGCAGGGTGATGAACCAGACCGCCCAGCGGCCGGGCCGTCGGGCGAGGGCGATGCCGGCGAGCGTGCCGAGCAGCGTGGCCAGCAGGGCCGCGATGAGCCCCGTCCGGATCGACACGATCACCGCGCTCTGCACCGCCGGCTTGTTCAGGATCGTCGCGAAGGCGTCGAACCCGAAGCCCTCCCACGCCACGAGCAGCCGCCCGGTGTTGAAGGACGAGATCACGATCACGATGATCGGGAGGAAGAGGAAGACGAAGACCGCGGTGCTCCAGACCGCGAGGCCGACGTCGATCGGAGAGCGGCGCCTCCGGTGCACCTTCACGTCGCTCATGCGCCGTCCCCCAGTCGGAGGCGCGCACTGCGCCGCAGCGGCAGCGTCACGGCCCACACCAGCACGCCCGCGAGGGCCGCCGTCACCAGGATCACGACGATCAGCAGCACCGCCATCGCCGAGCCGAGCGCCCAGTTCTGGCCGACCTGGAACTGGCTCGCCACCATCTGGCCGACCATGTTGCCCTTCGCGCCGCCGAGCACGGTGGCCGTGATGTAGTCGCCCATCAGCGGGATGTAGACGAGGAGCGTGCCGACGATGATGCCGGGACGCGCCAGCGGCAGGGTGATGTCGCGGAAGGTGCGCCAGCTCGACGCCCCGAGATCCCCGCTCGCCTCGCGCAGCGCCGGCGCCACCCGGTCGAAGGCGACGTAGAGCGGCAGGATCATCAGCGGCAGGTAGTTGTAGACCACGCCGAGCAGCACCGCCGGTCGCGTGTAGAGCAGGTCGATCGGGCCGGGGATGACGCCGATGGCCTGCAGCGCCTGCGAGAGCACGCCCTCGGGAGCGAGGATCACCTGCCAGCCGATCGTGCGGACGAGGAAGTTCGTCCAGTACGGCACCATGACCAGCGCGATCAGCAGACCGCGGCGGTTCGGAGCGGCCTTGACCGCCATCCAGTAGGCGACCTGCAGCCCGATCACGAGGCAGAGCACCGTGCCGAGGACGCCCACCCAGAGGGTGTTGGCGAAGGTCTGGAAGAAGGTCGGCGAGAACGCCTCGACGTAGCGGTCGAACGAGAGCACATCGTTGGCGTGCGTCCCGAAGACGCCCGGCTTGTAGCCGAAGCTGAACCAGACGACCTGCAGGACGGGCGCCACGAAGAACACCACGAGCCAGAGCCAGGCCGGCACCGCGAGGGCGAAGGGCGACCGCGGCCCGCGCCGCCGGGCGGGGAAGTCGATCGGGCGGGTCGCCGTGCTGAGTGCGCTCACGCCCCCGCGGCCGCCTTGACCTTGTTGTAGACGTCGAGCGTCATCTGATTGGTGACGGTGCCGGTCTGCATCGTGGCGACCGTCTCCTCCGGATAGAAGATGTAGCCGTCGAGGAACTCGAGCTGGGCGTCGCGGGCGAGCGTCTCGATGTCGAGGGTGCCCGTGTTGTACCCGATGTAGTCGAGCTCCTGGATCGCGTTCGCGGGGTCGAGCACGTAGTCGATGAACGCGTGCGCCGCCTCCGGGTGCGGGGCGCCGGCGGCGATGGCCCAGTTGTCCATCCAGAGCTCGGTGGTCGGCGAGCCGAGCACCCACTTCCAGCGCTCCGGGTCCTCGCTGTTGAGCTTGCCCAGGCGCGCGTCGCCGTTCCACGACTGCACGAGCACCTGGGTGTTCTGGGGGATGATCGAACCGCCCGGGTACGACTCGAAGGCCGCGATGTGCGGAGCGATCTTCTCGACCAGGAAGGTCTCGGCCGCCGCGTAGTCGTCCTCGGACTCGGTCGTGTAGTCGATGCCGTTCGCCCAGAAGTACGGCGCCACGATCTCGATCGGGTCGTCGAGGAACGACGTCTTGCCGCTGCCCTCGTTCTGCACCGCGTCGAGGAAGTCGCTCCAGGTGACGAGGTCGCGGGTGATCACGGTGGTGTCGTAGGCGAAGCCGGTGGTGCCCCAGTTCTTGCAGACCGTGTACTCGTTGTCGGGGTCCCAGGCCTGCCCGAGGAACTGCGGGTCGACCTTCGAGAGGTTCGGGATCAGGTCCTTCGAGAACTTGGTCAGCAGGCCGTTCTCGATCATCCCGGGGACGAAGATGCCGGTCGGCACCACGATGTCGTAGCCGCTGGTGCCCTTCGAGGCGCCGAGCTTCGAGAGCAGCTCCTCGTTCGAGCTGTAGGAGTCGAGGGTGATCTGCGGGCCCTGATCGCTCGTGAACGCGGCGATGACGTCGGGCGAGTCGTAGTCGCCCCAGGTGTAGATCGAGAGGTCGCCCTCGAGCGCGCCGCCCGTCGCCTCGGGAGCGGAGCCCGCACCGGGCGAGGAGCACGCGGCGAGGAACGCGGTGGCCCCCACGCCGCCGGCCACGCCGAAGAGGCGACGGCGCGAGAGCTCCCGCCGGATGATCGGCACGGCCTGGGCGGGAGCGAGGATGTTCACGGGGTGCTTCGCGGTCATGATGTCTCCGAGCTGCTCGAGGGTACGGTCGGCGGCTCGACGTAGCCGGCCGCACGGGCCGCCTCGTCGAGGGGGAAGAACAGGGTGCTCGCGCTGGTCCAGCTGAGCGTGACGGCGGAGTCGACGGAGAGCGCCGGGGCGTCGGGGGCGGGCCTGCGCACGAGGACGGAGTGCTCGGGGTCCAGGTGCACGAGGTACTGCACCGTCTCGCCGAGGTTCGCGATCGAGAGCACGCGCCCGCTCGCGGTGTCGACGCCGCCGGCCTCCCGCTCGGACGCTGCGTGGATCCGGATCGACTCGGGCCGGATCGCCGCCTGCCGCTTCTCGCCGGGCCGCCCGGCCGCCTCCGTCCCGCTGATCGTCGCGACGGGGGTGACCAGGGCACCGGAGTCGCCGACGACTCCCGCGAGGAAGTTCTGCTGCCCGACGAACGCGGCCACGTAGGCCGAGGCGGGACGGTGGTAGACGGTGTTCGCGTCGGCGAGCTGCTCGATGCGACCGTCGCGCATCACCGCGATCCTGTCGCTCATCGACATGGCCTCGCCCTGGTCGTGCGTGACGAAGACGAAGGTGATGCCGAGCCGCGTCTGCAGCAGCTTCAGCTCCATCTGCATCTCCTCGCGCAGCTGCCGGTCGAGGGCGCCGAGCGGCTCGTCGAGCAGCAGCACGGAGGGGCGGTTCACCAGGGCGCGCGCGAGGGCGATCCGCTGCTGCTGCCCGCCCGAGAGCTGCGTGGGCTTGCGGTCGGCGAAGCCGCGCATCCGCACCATGTCGAGGGCGTCGCTCACGCGTCCGCGGATCTCGCTCTTCGGAGTGCGGCGCTGACGCAGCCCGTAGGCGACGTTCTCGGCGATCGTCATGTGCGGGAACAGCGCGTAGGCCTGGAACACGGTGTTGACGTCGCGCTGGTGCGGGGCCCGGCGCAGCACGGACTGCCCCGAGATGCGGATGTCGCCCGCGTCGGGGTGCTCGAAGCCGGCGATCATCCGCAGCGTCGTCGTCTTGCCGCAGCCGGAGGGGCCGAGCAGCGAGAGGAACTCGCCCGGCTCCACGCGGAGGTCGACGCCGTCGACGGCGACCGAGGTGCCGTAGAGCTTGCGGACGCCCTCGAGGACGACCGAGCCGGCCGCGCCGGCGGGCGCCGCCGAGCCGGTCGTGGGCGGAGTGATGAGCGGGGTCGCTGGCACCGGAGAGGGCTCCCATCGGTCGGACGCGCGCGATCGCACGTCGAACTGTGCTTCGCATTCAAGCGCAGATCGGGCGATGAGCGATGGAAACCGTTGTAAACAACGCGTTACGGTTCCCAAAGGGTCCGTGGATGCCACGGGGCGGGGGCGCTGCGCAGTCCGGTCCGACGACGGAGGGGCCCGGGAGCGTCGGCTCCACGGGCCCCTCGGGGTCGTGCGGGTGGTGCGGTGGTTCCAGGAGTCAGAGCCCCGCGGTCGGGAACGCCTGCATCATCTCCGAAAACACCGCGGCCGACCAGGCGATCGCGATGACGAAGCTGACGACGACGACGCCGATGAAGATCCAGAGCGGCAGCAGGCCGCCTCCGGTCACGCGCTTGACGACCACGCTGCGGCCGATGACGTAGACGTACGGCGCCGCGAGGAAGGCCCAGGCCCAGTGGAACGGCTTCTGCACACCGGCCTTCTTGAGCTGGCGGTGGTCGAGGAACGCGAAGACGACCTCGCCCGCGTAGATCAGGAAGCCGAGGACCTGCACGGCGCCGAGCCCGAGGAGGTAGGCGGTCGACATGCCCATCGACGCCTGCGGTCCGTAGGTGGAGGCCATCGAGGAGTCGACGATCGCGCTCGGCGAGAGCAGGAAGAGCGACAGCGCCGAGAGCAGCGGGAGGAGGACGACGACCCAGATCCACGGGGTGGAGCTGGAGATGCTCGGGTCGCGCTGCTGCGCGGCGGCGGCGGGGGCGGGCTGGGCGGCGTAGGGCTGCTGGGGCTGCTGGCCGTAGGGGTTCTGGGCCTGCTGGCCGTAGGGGTTCTGCGCGTTGGTCTGCTGGCCGTAGGGGCCCTGCTGTGGCTGCGGCGCGTACGGGTTCTGCGGCGCGTACGGGTTCTGCTGCTGTGGGGCCTGCTGCTCCGGAGCGGACTGGCCGGACGCCGACTGGCCGTAGCTGGTCGCCTGTCCGCTCGAGGTCTCGCCGTAGGCGGGGCGCGCGGGAGCGGCGGGCGGCGTGGGGGCCACGGCCGGAGGCGTGGGGGTGACCGGCGCAGCGGGGGTGACGGGAGCGACCGGCGTGGTCGCGGCGGGGGCATCGCGGAGCGAGTCCGTCCACCCGGAGCCGTCCCACCAGCGCTGGCGCGGGGAGCCCGCCGGGTCGGGGTACCAGCCCGCTCGCGGCCCCGAGGGCGCGCCGCTGCCGGTCGGATCGGTCTGGTTCTCGTCGGTCATCGCGTCCTCTGCTCCCCTCCGAGCGCTCTGCCCGTGATCACCGTGAAGCGTATCGCCGCGACCTCGCGCGACGCCTGAGCGTCGGCGAAGAGCCGCCGATGAGCCCGCCGTGCGCGCGCCGAAAGTCATACAGGGTGAGGTGCAGACGTGAGGGAATGTCAGTGGTCGCTGATTCACTCCTCGTATGGAGATGATCGGAACGGCGGAGGCGGCGCCCGCGGAGGCAGTGCCTGCAGAGGCGGTGCTCGCCGCGGTGCGCGAGTGCGGTGACGGTGTTGCGGGCGAGGACCGCGCGATGGCGCCGCGGCTGCTCGCGACGGCCGAGCGCCTGTATGCGGGGCACCGCAGAGCATTGGAGGCTCAGGAGTCGTTCGCGCGGGGGCTGCGCCTCTCGCGGAGCGAGGCGAACGACCTCGCCGAGCGCTCGATCCGGGCCGAGCTGGCCGTCGCCCTGGGCACGTCGGAGTGGGCCGTGTCGCGCCGGCTCGAGCACGCGCAGCTGCTCGTCGAGGACCTCCCGCTCACCCGCGCCGCTCTGGCGGGCGCGCGGATCCTGTGGCAGTCCGGCGAGCTGATCTGCCGGACCGCCTCGACCCTCCCGCCCGAATCGCGCGCCACGCTCGACGAGCGTGCCGCCGATGCGGCCCTCACGATGACGCCGACGCAGCTGCGACGCGCGCTCGCGCGGTGGCGGGAGCAGCTGCACGAGCAGCCGCTCACCCAGCGGCACGCCCGCGCACGCGAGGACCGCGCCGTGTGGCTGACGCCGGAGGTCGACGGGATGGCGACGCTGACCGCCTGCCTACCCGCTCCGGCCGCTCTCGGCGCCTACCACCGCCTCGACCGCATCGCCCGGAGTCTCCGCGATGGGGACGACGGGTCTGGGGACGAGCGCACCCTCGCGCAGCTTCGGGCCGACGCCCTCGCAGACCTGCTCTGCGACGGGGACATCCTCGGCACCACGCCCGTCTCCGACGAGCAGGCCCCCGCGCCGACCTTCGTTCCCGGGGTGCGCGCGGAGGTTCGACTCACGCTGCCCGCGACGACGGCCGCCGGCCTCGATGACGCCGCCGCCGACCTCGACGGGTACGGCCCGATCCCCGCCGATGTCGCCCGCGCCCTGGTCGATCGCGGCGCATCCTTCACCCGGGTCCTCACCGACCCGCACACCCGTACCGTCACGTCCGTCGGGCGCACCCACCGCGTCCCGCCGGCGCAGATGCGGCTGCACCTCCAGCTGCGCGACCAGACCTGCCGCTTCCCCGGCTGCACCCGCCCCGCCTCCACCGCCGAAGCCGACCACACGATCGAGTGGCGCAACGGAGGCGAGACCTCCCTCGAGAACCTCGCGTCGCTCTGCACTGCCCACCACCACGTCCGCCACGGCGACCGCTGGACCTACGTCCTCCACGCCGACGGCACCGCCGACTGGACAACCCCGACCGGACGCCACGTCACCACCCGACCACCCGCCCTCCCCGGCAGCCCACCCGCCCCACCACCCCGGCCCCGCTTCACCGACGCACCACCACCGTTCTGAGTCGGAGGAACCGAGCGTCCACCGAGCCCCGAAGCGATCCGGCAGCACGTCACCGGCCGCTGAGCGCGCCCTGCGCTGCACGCCCGCTCCTCGGACTCCGACCCGCCTCGTCCGGGCGCTCCGTCGACCCCGCTCCACCCGTCAGGATGGACGCATGCCCCACCTCCTCCGCGCCCGCGCCGTCCTCTTCGACATGGACGGGACGCTCGTCGACTCGACCGCGGTCGTCGAGACGATCTGGCGCGACTTCGCCGACCGATTCGAGCTCGACCGCGCGATGATCCTCGGTGCCGTGCACGGCGTCCGCGCCGAGGACAGCGTCCGCCGCTTCGCCCCGGCCGGCACCGACGTCGCAGCCGTCGTCGCCGAGCTCAACGCGTACGAGCTCGAGCACACCGAGGGCACCCTCGAGATCCCGGGGGCCGTCGCCTTCCTCGCGGCACTGCCGCGCGCCTCCGTCGCCCTCGTCACCTCGGCGAGCCCGGCACTCGCGGCCGGCCGCCTCGCCGCGGCGGGCGTCCCCTCCCCCGACACCGTCGTCACCGCCGACGACGTGGCGAACGGCAAGCCCGCGCCCGACGGCTACCTGCTGGCCGCCGAGCGCCTCGGCGCGGCCCCGGCCGACGCGATCGTCTTCGAGGACGCCGAGGCGGGCATCCGCGCGGGTCTCGCCGCCGGGATGCGCGTGGTCGTCGTCGGCGCGCACGAGAGCGCGACGACCGCCGGCCTCCCGCGCATCGCGCACTACTCCGACGCCCGCGTCGAGATCGACGGCGACGACCTGGTCATCGCGCTCGGCTGAGCGCCCGGGACGCGGAGGACTCAGTACCGGGGACGCGGAGGACTCAGTACCGGATCGCCCCGCACCCGATCAGTCAGTACCGGATCGCGTCGATCACCTTGACGCGCACGGCGACGATCGCCGGCACGAGTCCCGCGAGAGCGCCGACCAGCGTCGCCGCGCCGAGTCCGAGCAGCGCCGCCTCCACCGGGAACGGCGGGATGTCGTCGATCCCGTTCTGGCGGATCCAGTCGACCGTCCACGGATTGGTGACCAGGATCACCGCGAGGGTGACCCCGACGACTCCCGCGACCACGGTCGCCACGACGCTCTCCATCATGATCGAGAAGAAGATCCGGCCCGAGGACGCCCCGAAGCTGCGGCGGATGCCGATCTCGCGGATCCGCTGCCGCACGGTGACGAGCGCGATGTTGAGCAGCCCGAGAGCGCCGAGCGCGAGCACGAGACCCGCCACCCCGCCGATGACCCAGGTGAGCACGCCGAAGGGGTCGGAGTCGTAGGTCAGGTAGTCCTGACGGTTCACGCTGGCCTCGATGCCCGGCCCGAGCGCGGCGGTGACGTCACGGGTCAGGGCGGCGGCGAGCGGCTCGGCGATGTCCAGCGGGACCCACATCTCGTAGTTCGGGGTCTGCGATCCGCCGAGGGCCGGGTCGACCGGTACCTCCAGGTCCGCATAGGCGTCGGCGAGCATCATCATCGTCGGCTCGGTCTCCCACTGCGACACGGGAGTGACGCCGACGATCACCGCCGTCGTGTCGTGCTCTCCGCCGAGGAGGGTGACGACCGGGTGGGTGCGCAGATCCGGGCTGCCGAGACGCTGCCAGAGGAGCTCGCTGACGACGAGAGCGGGGGCGAGGCGGCGCTCGTCGCCCTCGGCGAACCAGCTGCCCTGCTCCATCTCGAGCCGGTGCATCACCGCGTAGGGCTGGTCGACGGCCGTGACCGGCACGTCGACGGCTCCGTCCGCGAACTGCACGCGCGCGCTCCCGTAGGTGGTCCGGCTGGCGTAGTCGATGCCGTAGCGCTCGAGCACCGTCTCCCACGCGGTCTGCAGGGCGGCGTTGTCGACGACCCCGTCGGGGCCGGTCGAGTAGGCGCTCAGGTAGAGGCTCGCCGGGCGTCCGCTCGAGCGCTCGGCCTGCTCGATGCTCGCCTGGCGCGCGATGCCGCCCGCGGCGACGACTCCGGTGAGCGCGGCGACGGCCACGGCCACGCCGATGAGCGACAGCAGGACCCGGCCCCGGTGGATCCGCAGCTCGGTCCACGCCTCGACGATCGCACCGGCGATGCCGACGAGACCGCCCATCAGAGCGCCTCCTCGACGGCCGCGTGGGCGGGGACCCGGGGCTCCGACGTCGATCCGGACGCCGCGCCCAGCCGGCCGCGGTCGAGCCGGTAGTGCCGCTCGGCGCGGGCCGCGATCGCCGGGTCGTGGGTGATGGTGACGAGCGCGGATCCCGATTCGCGGGCGATCTCGTCGAGCAGGCTCATCACGCTCTCTCCCGTGTCGGTGTCGAGGGCGCCGGTGGGCTCGTCGGCGAGGATCAGGCGGGGGCGGCGGACGAGCGCGCGCGCGATGGCGATGCGCTGCTGCTCGCCTCCGGACATGCGGCCCGGCATCGAGTCGACCCGGTGGCCGAGGCCGACGCGCTCGAGCATGTCGGCCGCGAGCGAGGCGCGCTTCCAGAACTCGGATCCGGTGGCGTAGAGCAGCGGGGTCATCACGTTCTCGCGCGCCGTCCGCCCCTCGAGCAGGTTGAACTGCTGGAAGATGAAGCCGATGCTCCCGCCGCGGATCCGCGCTCTGGCGCGGGAGGACAGGGTCTCGGTCGGGCGGCCCTCGAGCAGCATCCGGCCGTCGGTCGGCTCGTCGATGAGACCGAGGATGTTCAGGAGCGTCGATTTGCCGGAGCCGCTGCGCCCGACGACCGAGACGTGATCGCCCTCGCCCACCTCGAGATCGACCCCGTCGAGGATCGTCAGCGGCGGGGCGTCGGGCAGGGGGACGACCTTGCGGATGCCCTCGAGCCGGAGGATCGTCACGAGCAGATGACCGAGCCGTCGGGGTTCGCGATGCAGTCGCCCTCGAGCGGCACCTCTTCGCCGGCCGCGGCTCCGGGGACGAACTGCAGGAGCAGCGCTCCCTCGTCGATTCCTCCCGTGATCTCGACGTTCACGCCGTCGGTCAGCCCGAGCGTGACCGGCACCTCCTCGGTCGTCCCGTCGTCGGCCTGGCGGTAGACCACGCCCGACTGCGCCGAGCCCTCGACCGCTGTCGTCGGCACCACGAGCACGTTCTCGGCTTTGCCGCCCGCGAGGGTGACGGAGGCGGCGAGGCCCGGGAACACGGTCACCTCGGGAGGCACCTGGCAGCGGAAGCTGGTGCCGCTCCCCGTCGCACCGGTCGCGCCGTCCCCGGCCGGAGCCTCGCCCTCGCCGGCGAGCGGCGTGGTGATCGTGAGCCCGGTGCACGTGAAGCCGGCCGGCCCGCCGGTGATCGCGACCTGCGCCTCGGTCGGCCGGTCCTGGATCCGGTAGAGCTGCTGCGCGTCGATGGAGCCCGTGACCGCGAAGGTGGGCGGCGCGACCTGGCCGGTGACCTCTCCGACCGTCACGGCCTGGTCGTGGATGACGCCGAGCGCGCTGAGCGTGCCCGAGGTGGGCGCGTAGACGCGCTCGAAGCGCACCGACGGCTCGGGCTGGGTGACGGTGACCGTGCTGTCGGGATTCGTGGTCTCGACCGGATCGCGCGGAGTCTCGACGCGGATGTCGTAGACGAGATCGCCCGTCGCCACCACGGCACCCTGCGCGATGTAGACGTCGTCGACGGTGCCGGCCGCCGTGGCCTTCATCGGCACGGCCGGGTCGGCCGCGACCGTGCCCTGCAGCGTGAGGTCGTTCGTGATCGTGCCCCGCCCGACGGCGACGGTCGGCTCGGTCAGCTCACCGGTCGGGACGGTCGGATCGGCGTCGGCGCTGCTGTCGGGGAAGAACGCGATCTTCACCAGCGCGATGCTCGCCGCGCCGAGGATGATCATCCACACGATCGGGAACACCCATCGTCGAACCGTGCCCATGCTGTCCCCCGACTCCGCGCCACGCGTTGCTGGCCTCGCCCCCTGGCGCACCGAACGGCAGCCTATCGAGCAGTCGAGCCGCCCCGCGTCGCTCTCGAGGGGGACGGCTCGTGATGACACGGGAGGAGGCGCGCGGGCTCAGCCGCCGAGCTTGCCCACGATCGCCGCGATCCGCCGGGTGCGGGTCTCCGGCGTCTTCGCGCCGCCGACCGCCGTCGCGTGCGCCTTGCGCGCGCTCGGCGCGAGGGCCGCGAACGCGTCGCTCAGACCTGCTGAAGCGAGCGCTGCCGCAAGATCCTCCGGTACGGCGACCTCGCGGGGGGACGTGTCGAGCTCGAGGTCGACCTCGATCGTCTCGCCGCCCGTCAGGCCGGTCGCCGCGCGCTTGTCGGCCGAGAACGAGATCAGCGCGCGGCCTGCCATCGCCCCGACGGTGCCGGCGAAGACGAACCCGTTCACCACCACGCTCACGGCCGGTCGGCGACCGCCCCCGAGCGCGTCGAGCACCTCGGGCGGCACCTCGATGCCGGTGTTGTTCCCGATCCGGAAGAGCGTCGTCGTGAAGCGCATGGCAGGAGACTGCCACGGGCCCCGCTCCGAAGCGAGAGCCCGTGGCGGTCGGATCATCAGAGCGTGCTCGCACCCGACCAGGCACCGAGCTTGCCCTGGCTGTAGGTGCCTTCGCCGGCGGAGGAGGTGATGGTCATCGACCAGCCGGTCGCCGCGTTCACGCCGACGGTGCCGGTCTTCACCCGGAAGGCGATGGGGAAGACGGCGGAGCCGTTGTCGCGGGCGATCAGCGCCGGGTTCAGGAACGACACGAAGGACGTCCCGAGGCCGGTGACGGCGGTCGGTCCGGTCAGGGAGGTGATGACCAGCGAGTTCGCGGGGAGGGTCGGGCCCGAGGTCTGCGCGACCTCGATCGTGATCGTCGCCGCACCGGCGGGGACGTCCTCGGCGGAGGAGTAGTTGAACAGGCGGGCCTGCTTCGGGCCCTGGCCGAGGACGTTCGCCGTGGTGCGCGCCCAGACGAGGTCGGACGCGCCGAGGGCGAACTGCGGGAAGAGGTTGTTCTCCCAGCGCTCGGCCTCGGCGACGGGCTCGGAGGCGGCGGCCTGCGGGGCGGCGATCGCGACGGCGATCGCGGGAGCGGTCCAGGCTCCGGCCGAGACGACGGAGCGGCGCGAGAGGGACGGGTCGAGCGAGGTCATGGGGCTCTTTCTGCGGGAGGGGGCCTCTCGGCGGCGGCCGGGGGCAGGCGCTCTCGGAGTGCGCCGTCTTCGGGTGCCGGCGCACTCCGAGCAGCGCTCCGCACGCTACGGAGGGGCGGTCGGTGCCCGCCTCCGACCGTCAACAAGCGTCTACGTCGACCCGGACCCCCCGTTGACGGGACGGGGGTCAGGCGTCGAGCCTGCCCGCATTGACCAGGTTGGCGAGCTCGACCCGCGAGCCGGCTCCGGTCTTCTCCAGCAGCCTCGAGACGTAGGTCCGGGTCGTGCTGTCGGTCAGCCCGAGCGAGCGCGAGATGGCGGTGTTCGTCATCCCCTGAGCGAGCGCGCGCGCGACGTCGCGCTCGCGGGCCGACAGAGCGACGTCCCGCGGAGCGGGCGCGAGACCCGCGACCCGGCGGACCTCGGCCGCGAACCGCTCAGGCGACGACACCTTCGGCAGGAACGCGTCGGCGCCCGCGACCAGCACCGCCGCCTCCGACTCCGGCCCGATGAACGAGGACATCACGATGATGCGCACCTCGGGAGCCGCGCGCCGCAGGGGTCCGATGACCTCCGGCCCCGACACCGACCGCATCCGCGCGTCCAGGAGGACGACGTCCGGGCGGGTGCGCCGGACCGCGGGCAGGACCAGCGCGCCGTCGTCGATCGCGTCGACCACCGCGACGGCGGGGTCGGTCCGCAACACGTTCCTGAGGGCGATCAGCACGAGCGGATCGTCGTCGACGAGCAGGACTCTGACCGGCGTCGGGGACGACGACGCGGAGTCCTCCGCGGGCGGGATCGACACCGTCGGCCTCCAAGGGGTGCGCGCGCCGCCGTGCGTGCACCCGGCGCGGTGAGGTGGACCGGGAGAGGGGGTGCCGGCGATCCATTATCGTGGCGGAGCGCCGACCCCCGGCGCCCGCCCCCGGAGTACGCCGTGTCCCGTCCCCGCACCCCCGTGCACACCACCCCGTGGCTCGACCGGCGCTCCGCCGGCCCGATCCTCCTGGCCGCGAACCTCGCGGTCGGACTCGCGATCTTCGCGCTCGTCGCCCCTCGACTGCCGCTGTGGAATCTGCTGCTGACCCTCGCGATCGGGCTCGGCGCGATCCTCCCGCTCGGCTGGCAGCGACGACGCCCGCGGACCGCCGGGGTCGCCGCCTGCCTCGGCGCCGCGCTCACCCCGATCGCGACGCCCGCCCTCTGGACCGCGCTCGTGCTCATCGGGCGACGCCTGCCGGCGCGGACGGCATGGCGCTTCGTCGCGGCGGGTGCGCTCGCCGATGCGTTCCTCCTCGGGCTCTTCATCGTCCGGTGGGCACGCCCCGAGATCCTCGGCGCGTCGATCCTCGTCGGGCTGTTCTCGGTGGCCGTCACCGTGACGATCGGCGTGCTCGGCATACTGACCGGCGCGAAGCGGCGCAGCGAGCGCGAGGCCGATCGTCGGCTGATCAGCGCGCTCGACCGGGAGAGGACGGCGTTGGCGCGGTCGCTCGACGCCGAGCGCGAGCGCATCGCCGAGGAGATCCACGACTCCCTCGGCCACTCGCTGACGCTGCTGAGCCTTCACTCGGCGGCGCTGCGCGACCTCGACGGACTGTCGCCGGAGGAGGTCAGGATCCTCACCGAGTCGATCGACCGGCAGACCCGCACGGCGATCGACTCGCTGACGGCCACCCTCCGGGCGGCTCCGGTCGCGGGCTCGACCGAGGCGGCGGCCGATCTCGACCGGCTGTTCTCGGACGTGACCTCGACCGGCCGCGAACTCGATGTGCGGATCGACGGCGACCCCGGCGCACTCGACACCGCGGCGACCGCGGCGCTCGTGCGCTTCTGCCGAGAGGGCCTGACCAACGCGCTCAAGCACGCCGCCGCCGGACCGCTCGTCGTCGCCGTCAGGGTCGACGACGACGGCTCGGTCGTCGCCGCGGTCACCTCACCGGGAGGGGAGGCGACGGCCGGCGCTGCGTCGACGACACGGGGACTCAGCGGTCTCCGGGAGTCCACCGCGACGCTCGGAGGCGAGGTGGTGCTGACACCCGGTCGCGACCAGACGGTGCTGAGCCTGCGCGTGCCGGCACCCGGCGCGCGCGACTCGGCGTGAGCGGGGCTCGCGTCAGCAGGCGCGCGGGCCCGGGTTCTCGGCGAGCGTCGAGCGGACGGCGTCGACCGTCATCCGCCCCTCCGGGTCGAGCCGAGTGAGCATCCGCGCCATGATGTCGGCGAGCTGACCGATCTGCTCGGGAGCGAGCGGGTCGATCACGTCGGCGAGCACCGTCGACACGTGGCCGGGAGCCGTCTCGACGATCTTCTGCCGGCCCGCGTCGGTGAGGACGGCGTTGGTCGCCCGCCCGTCGGTCGGGCAGGGCCGGCGCTCGAGGTAGCCGCGAGCGACGAGGCGGGTCACGACGTGGGACAGGCGGGGCAGCGTGGAGTTCGTGCGCGTGGCGAGGGTCGTCATCCGCAGGGCGTGGTCGGGCGCCTCCGACAGCATCGCCAGCGTCATGTACTCGAAGTGGGTGAGGCCGGCGTCGCGCTGCAGCTGCGTGTCGAGTGCGCCGGGCAGCAGCTCGACCACCGCGATGAAACGCATCCAGGCGTCGAGCTGATCGGGGGTCAGCCAGCGGGGAGCGGAGGTCATGCTCGGAGTCTACCGAGTGGTTGCCGCGACAAGTAAGGCGCGGGGATCCTCTCAGCCGAACGTCTCGGCGAGGTGGCGGTGCGTGAAGGTGACCGCCATGGCGCCCTCGCCGACCGCGGCGGCGACTCGCTTGACCGAGCCGTGCCGCACGTCTCCGGCGGCGAAGGACCCCGGCACGCTCGTCTCGAGGTAGAAGGGCGGGCGATCGAGCGGCCAAGCGGAGGCGAGGGCCGCGGCGTCGAGGTCCGGTCCGGTGAGCAGGTAGCCGTGCGGGTCGCGCTGGATCGCGGTCTCCGCCGACCAGGCGGTGTCGGGGTCGCCGCCGATGCAGACGAACAGGTTCTCGGTCGCGCGCTCCTCTCGGGCTCCGCCGACCGACTCCTCGATCGTGATGCCGGTGAGGTAGCCGTCGCCGTGCAGCGCGGCGACCCGGGCGCCGGTGCGGATCTCGACGTTCGGCTGCGCGCGGACGCGGGTCTCGAGGTAGGCCGAGAGCGTGCTCGAGAGATCGGGGCCGCGGACCAGCATCGTCACGTGGCGGGCGTGGGCCGAGAGGTTCATCACGGCCTGCCCCGCGGAGTTGCCTCCCCCGACGACGAAGACGTCCTCGCCTCCGCAGCGCATCGCCTCGCTCGTCCCCGCGCCGTAGTAGAGGCCGCAGCCGAGCAGCTCGTCCTCCCCCGCGAGGCCGAGCCGTCGCCGGTCGACGCCGGTCGCGCAGATGTTGGCGCGGGCGACGACCGTCGTGCCGTCGTCGAGCCTGGCGTGGATCCGTCCGTCGCGGAACTCGCCCAGCACCCCGCGGCGCATCCTCACCAGCTCGGCGCCGAAGGCGACGGCCTGCTGGCGGGCGCGCTCCGCCAGCGTCGCTCCCGAGACGCCGTGCGGGAAGCCGAGGTAGTTCTCGATCAGGCTGCTCGACCCGGCCTGGCCGCCGACCGCCTCGCGCTCGAGCAGGACGACGCGCAGCCCCTCCGACGCGGCGTAGACGGCCGCGGAGAGTCCGGCGGGCCCCGCCCCGTAGATCGAGAGGTCGTACTCGGCGAGGGCGGGGCGCGTCGCCCAGCCGAGCCGCCCCGCGATCTCGGCGAGCGACGGCTCCTCGAGCCGAGCTCCGTCGGGCAGCACCACGACGAGCGGCTCGGAGGCGTCGCGGTCGTCGTGCCAGCGGAAGTCGACGACGCTGCGCGCGAGGAAGTCGCGCACCTCCCACGCCCGCCGGCTGTGCGTCGAGCCGTGCAGCTCGACGCGGTCGACGGGCGCGGAGGCGGCGCTCACCGCCGGTCGCCCCGCTCGCGGTCGCGCTCGAGCCGCTCCTGCCAGTCGGCCGGCACGCGGTCGGCCGGGCCCGGCACGGTCTGACCGGCGGGGTGGCTCTCGGGCGGGGCGAGCGCGGGGCCGTCGGTGTAGTCCTCGGTCCGGTAGTCCCAGAACCAGTCCTCGCCCGGCTCGAAGCTGCGGATGATCGGGTGCCCGGTCGCGCGGGCGTGCGAGGTCGCGTGCTTCGCGAGCGAGTCGTCGCAGCAGCCGATGTGCCCGCAGGCCGCGCACCGGCGCAGGTGCACCCACCAGAGCTGCTCCTGCTCGCACTCGACGCAGCCGGTGCCGCTCGGCGGCACCTCGGGGTGGATCTCGGATCCGTCGGTGACGGTGGAGTGGGGCATGGGACGTGCCTCCGTTCTCGATCGTGAGGAGTGCCGGGCCGTGAGGAGTGTCGGGCGGTGAGGGGTGTCGGGCGGTGAGGAATGTCGGATCGCAGGAGTGTCGGGAGGTGGAGCCGGATCGTCGTCTCCGCGCCTTCCGGTCGTCGCCGGCCGGCCCGACAATTGTCGAATCTAGCCCCGGCGGCGGTCTCCGGGGAGAGGCGATCCGCGCCTCGGCCCCGACCGCGCCGATCGAGCGGAGGACCGATCATGACGACACCCGCGGGCACGGCCCGATGAGCACCCCGCAGGCGGTCGACGCGCCGCTGACCCGAGCCGCGGTCTTCCTGACCGCCACCGTGCGCGAGGGCCGGGAGGCCGAGGAGGCGGTGCGGTCTGCTCTCGGCGCACTGCCGGGACTCGTCCGCGCGGTCGGCTTCCGCGAGCCCGACGAGCGGCTCTCGTGCGTCGTGGGCATCGGCTCCGACGTGTGGGACCGGCTGACCGGGCTCCCCCACCCCGCACTGCTGCATCCGCTCGCGCCCGTGCACGGGTCGGTGCACACGGCGCCCGCGACCCCTGGCGACCTGCTGTTCCACCTCCGCGCCGATCGAGGCGACCTCTGCTTCGAGCTCGAGCGGCTGCTGATGGAGCGGCTCGGCGGGCACGTCGACGTGGTCGACGAGACGGTGGGCTTCCGCTCCTTCGACTCGCGCGACCTGCTGGGCTTCGTCGACGGCACCGAGAACCCGACGGGCACCGACGCGCTGGCGTCGACGGTGGTCGCCGACGGTCCGGATGCGGGAGGCAGCTACCTCGTCGGGCAGCGCTACCTGCACGATCTGGTCGCGTGGGAGAGCATCCCGCTCGAGGTGCAGCAGCACATCATCGGCCGCTCGAAGATCGACGACGTCGAGCTCGAGCCGCCGGCCGGCGAGCGCCCCTCGCACCGAGCCCTGGCGACGATCGTCGACGACTCCGGAGTGGAGCACGACATCGTGCGCGACAACATGCCCTTCGGCCGGCCGGGTCACGGCGAGTTCGGCACGTACTTCCTCGGCTACTCCCGCGACCCGGGCGTCATCGAGCAGATGCTGCACCGCATGTTCGTCGGCGAGCCGGCCGGCTCCTACGACCGGATGCTCGACGTCTCGCGCGCCACCACCGGCGCCCTCTTCTTCGCGCCGCCCGCCGAGCTGCTCGAGTCCCTGGCGCCCTGACGGCGGCTCACACCACCTCGTCGCTGAGCGCGATCGGGTTGCCGAAGCGGTGGTTGGTGATCGAGATCGCCTGCTCGCGGAGGAACGGCAGCAGTTCGACGCGACCGGCGGGCGTGATCGGGTCGGCGTAGATCGCGACGTCGGGTGAGCCGCCGAGCGCTTCGGCGAGAGCGGTCGAGAGCGGGATGCGGGAGCCGTCGGCGCGGACGAGCGGGACGGGCTTGCCCGTGCTGCCGCGGGTCATCCCGCTGAGGACGTCCGTGAAGGACCGGGTCGCATGGGGTGACGCGGGCGCGGGCGCGCCTGCCGCGTCGCGCCCGAGGGACGGCGCCGTGCCGCCCTGCGGGCCGCCGAAGGCGTCGACGCGGTCCGAGACGATGTCGCCGACGATGCGCACGCGCGAGGCCGTGATCCGTCCGGCGGCCGCTCGCTCGAGCCACTGCGCGTCCGACTCGACGACGACCTTCGGCACGAGTCCGGCCATCTCCTGGAGCTCGTCGCCCGAGAGCATCTCCTGCACCCGGGGTGGGAGCGGGATCGAGCTCGAGACGTCCATCCGCGAGCGGGTGAGCAGTCCCGCGGCGATCACCCGGAGCAGCTCGCCGAGATCACCGCCGTCGGCGAGCCGGATCGCGACCGGCACCCGCAGGTAGCGGAGCAGGTTGCGCTCGACGCCGATCTTGGAGATGTCGGTGACGACGCCGAACTCGGTCGCCCAGGCGAGCTGGTCGGAGAGGGCGGAGCGGCGGAGCAGGTCGAACTGCTCGAACTGCAGCGACGACTGAGCGGCCTCGATGAACTGCCGGGCGCGGTCGTCGAGTCCGCGCAGGTGCAGGGTGCTCGACGGCCGGGCGGGCGAGGGCTTCCACGAGCCGAGCCCGATGAGGTGGTTCGGCCCTCCCGCCTTCGCGCCGCCGCCGACGGAGGAGCGCTTCCAGCCGCCGAAGGGCTGCCGCCGCACGATCGCGCCGGTGATGCCGCGGTTGACGTAGAGGTTGCCCGCCTCGACCGAGTCGAGCCAGACCGCCAGCTCGTCGGCGTGCAGTGAGTGCAGACCCGCGGTGAGCCCGTAGTCGGTCGCGTTCTGCATCCGGATGGCGTCCTCGAGCGTCGCCGCGTGCATGATGCCGAGCACCGGCCCGAAGAACTCGGTGAGGTGGAAGTAGCTGTCCTCGGCGACGCCCTCGCGGACGCCCGGCGACCAGAGCCGGCCGCCCTCGTCGAGTCGGCGGGGCTCGACGAGCCAGGACTCCCCCGCGCCGAGCGTGGTCAGGGCGTGGGCGAGCTTGCCCGTCGGCGCCTCGATCAGCGGACCCATCACCGCGGCGGGGTCGCTCGGCGGCCCGACCCGGAGCGAGGTGACGGCGTCGACGAGCTGCGCGCGGAACCGCTTCGAGCGCGCGACGGAGCCGACCAGGATGACCAGCGACGCCGCCGAGCACTTCTGGCCGGCGTGTCCGAAGGCGCTCCTGACGATGTCGGCCACGGCGAGGTCGTAGTCGGCGTGGGGCGTGACGATGATCGCGTTCTTGCCGCTGGTCTCGGCCAGGAGCGGCAGGTCGACTCGCCAGGAGCGGAAGAGCTTCGCGGTCTCGTACGAGCCGGTCAGCACGACGCGGTCGACCAGCGGATCGGTGATCAGCGCCCGTCCGAGCGCCTCCTCGTCGAGGTCGACGAGCGCGAGGAGGTCCTGCGGTATGCCCGCATCCCAGAGCGCCTCGGCGAGGACCGCGGCGGAGCGGCGGGCCTGCGGCGCCGGCTTCAGGACGACGCCCGACCCCGCGGCGAGCGCCGCGAGCACCGAGCCGGCCGGGATGGCGATCGGGAAGTTCCAGGGCGGGGCGACGACGGTCACGCGCCCGGGGACGAAGGTCGCTCCGCCGACCGCGTCGAGCTCGCGCGCGCGGGTGGCGTAGTAGTGGGCGAAGTCGATCGCCTCCGATACCTCGGGATCGGCCTCGGCCAGAGTCTTGCCCGTCTCGGAGGCCATCACCTCGATCAGGCGGTCGCGGTTGGCGGCGAGGGCGAGGCCCGCGCGGTCGAGGATCGCGGCGCGGTCGTAGCCCAGGCGATCGCCCCAGCGCTCGGCGCGACGGGCGACGCCGCGCAGCACCTCCTGCAGCTCCTCGGCGGTCGAGACGCGCGCCCTGTCGGCGGTCGACGTGCCGATGCGCGAGGTGGCGATGCGCTCGGTGATCAGGCGCGCCCAGCGCCTGTTGCCCGGCAGGGACGGGTCGGTGTCGGGCTCGTTGCGGAAGCCCGCGGTCGCGGCCGCGGCACCGGAGCCGCGACTGAGGCCGAGGACCGCCTGGGTGAGCCCCTCCTCCGCGGGATCGTGGGCGTGCTCGCCCGCCCCGGCGTGCTCCTGCACGAGGCGGAGCCCCGAGCCGGACGCCCACTCGCGCAGGCGGTCCTGGCTGCGGTTCGGAGTCGGCACGGTCTCGTCGAGCGCCTCCAGCGAGACCCTGAAGCGCTCGAGCTCGCGCTGGAGGACGCTCTCGTCCTCGAGCTCGAAGACGGCCGACAGGAAGTTCTCGGGGCTCGAGTTCTCCTCGAGCCGACGGATCAGGTACGAGATCGCGACGTCGAACTCGTGCGGGTGCACGACGGGCGTGTAGAGGAGGAGCCGGCCGACGTCCTCCCGGACCGCGCGGGCCTGACCCGTCGCCATGCCGAGCAGCATCTCGAAGTCGACCGCCTCGGCGACCCCGCGCTCGTTCGCCAGGATCCAGGCGAACGCGATGTCGAAGAGGTTGTGCCCGGCGACGCCGATCCGCACCGCGTCGGTGCGCTCGGGCCGGAGCGCCCAGTCGAGCAGGCGCTTGTAGTTGGTGTCGGCCTCGGCCTTGCTGCCGACCGTGGCGATCGGCCAGTCGTGGATCGCCGCGTCCACCCGCTCCATCGCGAGGTTGGCGCCCTTGACGACGCGGACCTTGATCGGGGCCCCACCGGCGCGGCGGCGCTCGGCGGCCCACGCGGTGAGGCCCTGCAGCACGCCGAGGGCGTCGGGCAGGTAGGCCTGCAGCACGATCCCCGCCTCGAGCCCCTCCATGCCCGGCTGCTCGAGCAGCCGGCGGAACACGGCGACCGTGAGGTCGAGGTCGCGGTACTCCTCCATGTCGAGGTTGATGAACTTGGGGATCGGGCTCGCCGCGGCGAGCTGGTAGAGCGGCGTCAGGCGCTCGACGACCCGGTCGACGGCCTCGTCGAAGGCCCACATCGAGAGCTGGCTGACGATGCTCGACACCTTGATGCTCACGTAGTCGACGTCGTCGCGCTCGAGCAGCCGGTGGGTGCCCTCGAGGCGCCGTCGCGCCTCGCGCTCGCCGAGCACCGCCTCGCCCAGCAGGTTCAGGTTCAGCCGGTCGCCGCCCGCGCGGAGGCTCCGGATCGCACCGCCCAGGCGGGAGTCGGAGGCGTCGACCACCAGGTGGCCGACCATCTGGCGGAGCACGCGACGGGCGGCGGGCACGACGATCCACGGGAGCACCGGGCCGACCGCTCCTCCGGTGGCGACGGCGGCGCGCAGATAGGAGGGGAGGAACGCGGGGGTCCTCGCCGTCAGCGCGGACAGGTTCTCGGCCGCGACCGAGAGGTCCTCCGGCCGGGCGACGCCGTCGACGAAGCCGACGGTGAAGTCGAGGCCGTTCGGGTCCTGCAGCACGCCGGCGAGGCGCTGGGCGGCCGGGTCGGCGGGGAACGCCCGGCTGCGGACGAGCCAGCGGCGCACCAGCGTCTCGACCCTGTCGAGGATCGGCTGGTCGGTGTCGAACTCGGGCTTCAGCCGCGGCAGCCGCAGCGGCATCCCGGTGTGGTACTGCCCGGTGTCGCTCAGGGCGCCCCGGTCGTGCCGGGCGTCATCGGCGGTCTGCTCCTCGGGCTGCTCCCCCGGCTGCTCGGCGGCCTGCTCCTCGGGCTGCACGTCGTCGCGCTCCGGCTCGTTCCCGGGCGCTGCTGAGGACGTCGACTGCTCCATGCGTCGAGGCTATGCCCGAGTCGGCATGCGAGCGTGGCGTGTCGCACGCCTCTGGGGAGACTCCGCGCCGAGGGCGGGGTGTGGACGAGCCCCGCCCCGGGGTGCACGATGAGCGGACCCGCCTCCCCCGATCGGAGTCCTCGATGGACCAGCTGCCCATCCCGCACGCCGCGATGATCGCCGCGCAGGCGCTCATCGACAGCGCGGCGGCGTTCGACGGCGAGGCGACCGGCCCGATGAACCGCCTGACCCTCGAGCGCGCCCTCAGCCCCATCGAGGAGGGGGTGCTCGACGACGACGGCATCGTCGTGCCGACCGCGTCCGACGTCGCCGGCGCCTCCGTCATCTGCCTGACCTGGCTGACCGGGCGCCTGGTCGAGTCGAGCGGCCGCTCCCGGGAGGAGATCCTGTTCTCGCTGCGCGAGTTCGTCACGGAGGCGCTGCGCAGCGACGGGGGCTGACTCGCGCCCCGCGCGAACGCCGAGCACACTGGAGCGCATGGCCAGAAGCACCGCCCGTCGCGACCGGCACCGCCCGAAGGACGTCAGCGAGCGCAGCGGCACCGCGCCCGGTCCGCGGCGATCGAGCGCCCCCGCACCCTCGGACCCCGCCGTCGACGTCGTGATCGTGGGCGCCGGCCACAACGGACTCGTCGCCGCCGCCTACCTCGCCCAGGCCGGACTCGACGTGCTCGTCCTCGAGCGGAGCGCCCACGCCGGCGGAGCGGCGGTCTCAGAGCACCCCTTCCCCGGCGTCGAGGCGCGCCTCAGCCGGTACTCCTACCTCGTGAGCCTGCTGCCACCGTCGATCCTCGCCGATCTGCGCGTCGACGTCCCGCTCGTGCGCCGCCGCTACTCCTCCTACACGCCCGACCCCGTCGATCCGACCCGCGGCCTCCTCGTGGACACGGGCGATGCGGAGGCGACCGCCGCCTCGTTCGCCCGGCTCGGCGCCGCCGGCGACGCAGACCCGTTCGCCGACTTCTCGCGGCACACCGCGCGGATGGCGCGCGCTCTCTGGCCGACGCTGACCCAGCCGCTGCTGCGCCGAGGGGAGGCGCGGCGTCTCGTCGGCGACGACGACGTCTGGCGGGCGATGATCGAGCGGCCCATCGGCGAGGTCATCGAGCGGAACATCACGAACGATGCGGCCCGCGGCATCCTCCTCACCGACGCGCTGATCGGCACCTTCGCCGGCGCTCTCGACGCCGACCTCGCGCAGAACCGCTGCCTGCTCTACCACGTGATCGGAGGCGGAAGCGGTGACTGGGACGTCCCCGTGGGCGGCATGGGCGCCGTGTCGGGCGCTCTCGAGCGCGCCGCCCTCGACGCCGGCGCGCGGATCCTCACCGCCACCGAGGCCACCTCGGTGAGCGCCGACGGCGAGGTGACCTATCGCCGCGGTCCCCGCACGCGGCGGGTCCGCGCCCGCTTCGTGCTCTCGAACGCGGCGCCGTTCGTCCTCGACTCTCTGATGGGCGGCGGGTCGGGAGTCGGCGCCGAGCGACCGGAGGGAGCACAGGTCAAGGTGAACCTGGTGCTGACCAGGCTCCCCCGCCTCCGCGACGACAGCGTGACCCCGGAGGCGGCCTTCGGCGGCACCTTCCACGTCAACGAGGGCTACCGGCACCTCGAGGAGTCCTACCGGGCGGCGTCCCGCGGAATCGCTCCCGGCCCGATCCCGTGCGAGATCTACTGCCACTCGCTGACCGACCCGACGATCCTCTCGCCCGAGCTCGCCGCCTCGGGAGCGCACACCCTGACGGTCTTCGCCCTGCACACGCCCGACCGCTGGCTGACCGCCGAGAACAACGAGCAGACGCGGGCGCGCCTCGAGGCCGAGATCCTCGACTCCCTCGACTCGGTGCTCGCCGAGCCGATCCGCGACCTGGTGATGCGCGACGCCGACGGGGCGCCGTGCATCGAGACGCGGACCACGCGCGACCTCGAGGCGAGCCTCGGGCTCCCCGGCGGGAACATCTTCCACGGTCCGCTGTCGTGGCCGTTCGCCGAGGACGACGAGCCGCTCGACACCCCCGCCCAGCGCTGGGGAGTCGCGACCGCTCACCCGCGGATCCTGCTCTGCGGTGCGGGCGCCCGGCGCGGGGGCGGCGTCTCGGGTCTCGGCGGGCACAACGCGGCGATGGCGGTCCTGGAGGAGCTCGGGGCGTGAAGATGCTCGCGCCACTGTTGCAACCGACACTCGTGCTTGGATATGGCTATGGCTAATCGGCAGCGTTCCCAGTGGTCTGACAATCCGAAATTACAAACCGACATCGGTGGTCGCTCAGAATTTGCGGCGGCCGTCGCCGCGAAAGTGGACCAAACCGGAAAAGATACGAGCTCGACCGTTTACGGTCTTATAGGGCCGTGGGGCAGCGGAAAGACCACGCTTCTAAATGACATCGAAGAACGCCTAAGATGGAAGACTGTTTGGTTTAGTCCGTGGTCCGCCTCTGACGTCTCAGCCATCACAACCGAGTTCGTGGTGACTCTTGCGACCGCATTCTCTGAAAAAGGTGACTTGAAGAGAAAACTTCTCCATTACGCGCGATTTGGCCTACCCGCCCTCAAGCTAGTCCCGTACTTGGGTGACGCGGCGGCCGAAGTCTCGGGAAACCTTCTTGACCAGCTATCAATTCAACCGGCGTGGCACGAAGAGTTTGAGGTGATTTCGAAGGAAATCGGCGCACAGGGAGAAAGAGTACTCGTAATCGTCGACGACGTTGATCGCCTCGACGCAATAGAGTTGCGGGCGCTCCTTCGAGTCATCCGCCTACTCGGCCGATTCGATAATGTTCATTATCTTCTTGCGTACGACCAAGAAACGATAGAGCAACTTCTTACAGGTAGCTCTATTGCTGGCCACAGGTCCGATTTCATGGAGAAGATTGTTCAGCACCCCTTCGAGGTCCCCCCTGCCCCAGCAATTGTGAGACGTCGTTGGGCGCGATCGATCATCTCTATTGTAGTACCGGAGGCCGATCAGCTCTCGGGCCCAATGCGATCAGCCACGGATGAACTTGTCAGCATCCTCGCGGACGGCATCGAAACTCCTCGAGCCGCAAGGCGACTCGAGGAGCAAGTGAAGAGTTTCAAAAGCCTTGCGGTCAATGCGGAACTGGATGGTCTTGACTTCGTCGTGATCTCATGGTTGAGAATCGCGCATCACAAAGTCTGGAACCATATTCGAACTCGTTCGAGTAGTTATCAAGGATGGTCGAGAGACGATGTCGAGCAGCTACAGGGCGTCCGCGAACAGGGAGTTGAGGAGCGCGTCGATCGGGGCGCGGCGAAAGTCGTTTGGTCCGGTGTCCGCTTTCTCTTCGAAGAGCCGAGACAGACGAACGACCTAAGCGTTCGGAGTGGTCGAATGCGTGAAGATCGCTACTACGACCGCTACTTTTTACTTAGCCTTGCGGAAGACGACATTAGCGACGCCAGCACAATCTTGGCTGTCACTCATATCATTGAAAATAGAATAACCACACAGACGGCTACTTTCACTGAAGTTCTCCTCGGAGAAGACGGAGAATTGGCCGCCTTGGCCGTTCGCGTAGCCAGAAGTTCGCGTCACGACACAGAGCCTAGTATGGAACTTGTCAACTTTCTCCGGGTTATCCGGGAAAAATTGGAGGGACGGCAAAGTCAACAGGACTTCAGACTTCCTCCGCTTGAGAGCTGGCTTGAACACGAAGTGATTCTCGCACTTGACGGCGAGGTTCTAAGCGGTTACGACGCAGTGCAAATGTTCGGGTATGACCAGCTAGCTACATTTGCGCTGAATTATCGTTGGCTCGAAGACGACGAAGAGAAGCGGCTTATTCTGGCCTTTACAAGGATTGTTCGAGAATGGATTGAAGAAGTTCGGAGCGAAAAGGTCGAGGTCATTATAATTCGCCCAGAGTTTGTTCGAATGATTGTGATTTGTCGACGCTTTGGTTTAGAAATTGGAGCAGGCCTGCTCGAACCAGGAGTATCGAGCGTCGATGACCTGATTGCAATAGCAGAGAAATTTGTCGGCTATAATCGATGGTCTGGCGCATCGATTCATTTTTCGCTAAAGTTTTACGAGGATGAATTTCGCTTCGCGACGGGCGGAGCATTCACGGAAAGCTGCCAAGCGGCCCTTCCCGCCAGCGACGACACGCTGAACTATGAGATTTCGGAGCGAGACTCCCCCATATTAGCGCCGGCGGAACTTCGTGATTTTGCTATTGGCAAACTGCGCGCTCTAAAAATCAACAAGCAGACAGTCCCCACGAGCTGAACAAGTCCGAGATGCCGCGCCTCAGTGCTGGCGGTGGTCCTCGATCGTCATCCTCGGGCCCCGCCTGGGCTTGCGCGCCCCGCTCGTGCCGATCAGGCGGATCACGCGCTGGCGGTGCCCGCGCCACGGCTCGAGCAGCTCGAGCATGCCGTCGTCGTCGACCCCGTGCCGCCCCGTGAGAGCGAAGCCGATGGAGGCGGCCAGGTGGTAGTCGCCGACGCTCACCGCATCCGGGTCGCCGTGCGCGCGCATCATCACCTCCGCGGCCGTCCACGCGCCGATCCCGGGGACCGACTGCAGTCGCGCCGCGACCTCGGGGCCGCCGCGGCCGAGCGCGAGGGTGCGCTCGAGACCGGGGGCGACGAGGGCCGCCGTGAGGAGGGTGCGCGAGCGCCGCGGGTCGACGCCGGCCCGGTGCCACTCCCACGAGGGGATGCGGCGCCACTGCTCGGCCGTCGGCGCGACGTGGAGCGGCACGGGGCCGGGTGCCGGATCGCCGTAGCGCCGCACCAGCACCCGATAGGCGCGCCACGCCTCCGTGCTCGTGACCTTCTGCTCGAGGATCGACGGCGCGAGCATCTCGAAGACGAGGTTGGCCCGCGTGAGCCGGAGCCCGCTGGAGCGCCGCAGCACCTCGGCCAGCGGCCGGTGCGACGAGAGGTCGAGCCCGCTCCAGTCGTCCCCGTGCCCCAGCAGCTCGGGCACCCTGTCGATCAGCCACTCGGCGCCCTCGCCCCACGCCCGCGCGTGCACCGCGCCGTCGGAGGCCTGCCGCAGCTGCAGAGTGCCCGCCCCGAGCGGCGTGCGGAAGGCGCGCCAGTAGCCGGAGGCGTCGATCAGCATCGTCGGGTCGCCCGAGCCCCGCAGCAGCGTGCGCACGGTGAGCGCGAGGCTCACCGGCACGGCCGGCGCGTACACCGTTGCCCTGGCGGGCACGGGAGCAGGGTGGGTGATCGACACGCAGCGATGCTAATAGCGCCCTCCGACATCGGCTCCGGAAGCCTCTCCGCAGAACCGCCATCCACGACGTGTTCGGAGCCGCGCCCGCATCGGATTGGTCCAACCGCGATGACCACATGCGCAGATCCGATGTCGGGAATTCGCTGGTCAGTGCTCGGTTCCCGGGCGTAGCTTCGCGCTGTCGCGGCGACGAACCACGTCGTCCGGCATCCGCCTATCACTGGAGATGCGCACATGTTCGACACGACCTTCATCCGCAACGCGATCGTGAGGAGCTCCGAGACGGCCCTCGATCGTCGTCGCTTCTTCGAGGCCACCGGCATCGCCGGCCTCGGCATCGGAGCAGCCGCCCTCGCCGCCCCCTCCGCCTCGGCCGAGGAAGTCGCGGCCGCCGGCCCCGGCGACCCCGCCGTCCTCAACTTCGCGCTCAACCTCGAGTACCTCGAGGCCGAGTTCTACCTCCGCGCCGTCACCGGCTCGGGCCTCAACAGCAGCGACACCGGCGGCGTCGGCCGTCTCGGCGGAGTCAAGGGCGGCCGCGCCGTCCCGTTCAAGACCCCGTGGCTGAAGTCGTTCGCCCGCGAGGTCGCCAACGACGAGAAGGCGCACGTCAAGTTCCTCCGGGCCCAGCTCGGCGGCGCCGCTGTCGCACGCCCGTCGATCAACCTCACCGAGAGCTTCAACGCCGCCGCGACCGCGGCCGGCCTGATCCCCGCCGGTGGGTCCTTCGACCCGTTCCTGAACGAGCAGAACTTCCTGCTCGGCGCCTACGTCTTCGAGGACGTCGGAGTCACCGCCTACAAGGGCGCTGCTCCCCTCATCGAGTCGAAGGTCTACCTGGAGGCGGCCGCCGGCATCCTCGCGGTCGAGGCGTACCACGCCGGTGCCATCCGCTCGGCGATCTACAGCGCCGGTCTCGACGTGCAGGCGGGCAAGCTCTCCGACGCTCGCGACAGCCTCGACGGGGCCACCGATCTCGACCAGGGTGTCAAGGTCGGCGGTGAGGCCAACATCCAGCCCACCGACGCCAACGGCATCGCCTTCAGCCGCAACCCCGGCCAGGTCCTCAACGTCGTGTACCTGAACCCGAAGGCGACCACCAAGGGCGGATTCTTCCCCGAGGGCGTCAACGGCGTGGTCAACACGAGCCAGGCCAACTAGTCCGGTACGACGACGGGCCCTTCCTCGAGGCGGCGAGGAGGGGCCCGTCGTCGTTCCTGCCCCGAGCGCGCCCCCGCGTCCTCTACTCTGAGCGGGTGAAGATCGGGATCCTGACCTCCGGGGGCGACTGCCCCGGGCTGAACGCCGTCATCCGCGGCGCTGTCTACAAGGGCATGAAGGTGTACGACCAGGAGTTCGTCGGCTTCCGCAACGGCTGGCGCGGCGTGGTCGACGGCGACCTGCTCCCCCTCGGCCGCGCGGACATCCAGGGCATCGCCAAGCAGGGCGGCACCATCCTCGGCACGAGCCGCACGAACCCCTTCGAGGGCGAGAACGGCGGCCCCGAGAAGATCGCCGGGATGATGGAGCGCAACGGCATCGACTCGATCATCGCGATCGGAGGCGAGGGCACCCTCGCCGCGGCCAAGCGCCTCACCGACGCCGGGCTCAAGATCGTCGGCGTCCCCAAGACGATCGACAACGACCTCGGGGCGACCGACTACACCTTCGGGTTCGACACCGCGGTCGGCATCGCGACCGACGCGATGGACCGCCTCCGCACCACCGGCGACTCCCACGGGCGCTGCATGGTCGCCGAGGTCATGGGACGCCACGTCGGCTGGATCGCCCTCCACTCGGGCATGGCCGCCGGCGCGCACGTGATCCTCATCCCCGAGAAGAAGACCTCGATCGAGCAGATCGTCGAGTGGGTGAAGAGCGCTCAGGACCGCGGTCGCGCTCCCCTCGTCGTCGTCGCCGAGGGCTTCTCGCTCGACAGCATGGACGACGCGCACTCCGAGCGCGGCCTCGACGCCTTCGGCCGCCCGCGCCTGGGCGGCATCGGCGAGATGCTCGCCCCGATGATCGAGGAGCGCACGGGCATCGAGACCCGCGCGACCACCCTCGGCCACATCCAGCGCGGAGGAACCCCCACCGCCTTCGACCGCGTCCTCGCTACCCGCCTCGGCATGGCCGCCATCGACTCCGTCGTCGCCGAGCACTGGGGCCGGATGGTGGCGCTGCGCGGCACCGACATCTACCACGTCGACTTCGCCGAGGCGCTCGGCACCCTGAAGACGGTGCCCGACTACCGCTACGAGGAGGCGCGCACCCTCTTCGGGTAGCGCGCCTCCGCGGCATCGGCGTCTCTAGGAGGCGCCGCCGGGCGTCGCCGTCGGCACGATCACGGCGCGCGCGAGCGTGTGGAAGTGCACGTTGAAGCCGAGGATCGCGGGCGTCGACTCGGGGTCGAGCTCGAGCGCCTCGACGTCGAG
Organism: Rathayibacter sp. VKM Ac-2803; assembly: GCF_009807175.1. Classification (NCBI taxonomy): domain Bacteria; kingdom Bacillati; phylum Actinomycetota; class Actinomycetes; order Micrococcales; family Microbacteriaceae; genus Rathayibacter; species Rathayibacter sp. VKM Ac-2803. The sequence continues at coordinate 3,766,717 of NZ_WUCD01000001.1, forward strand.
GGCGTGCACGGCGAAGAAGTAGCGGTGCTCGCGGTCCGGCGGCGCCGCTCCGATGAACTGGCGCAGCCGCATCTCGTTCGGCAGCGTCTGCGCGCCGGCCGGCAGCAGCTCGAAGCCGGCGGACCCGGCGCCGGTCGGCAGCTCGGCGGTGTCGGCCGGGAGGTTGTAGACGGCCCAGTGCCAGAAGCCCGAGCCGGTCGGCGCGTCGGGGTCGAAGACCGTGACGGCGAAGCTCTTCGTGCCCTCCGGCGCTCCCGACCAGGCCAGGTGCGGCGAGACGTCCTCGCCGCCCGCGCCCTCGCCGTAGTGGCGCGCCGCCAGCGGCTCGCCGTCGGCCATGTCGTCGCTGGTGAGCGCGAAGGTCGGCACCTCGCCGAGTCGGGCGTAGGGGTCGTAGTTCCAGTCGGACATCCGGTTCTCCGTTCGAGGGGGGCCCGCGATCCGCGAGCCTCGACCAGCCTACGAAGGGGCGGCCGCCGATCCAGGGCTTGCGATCACGACCCCAGGTAGCGCCCAGGCCGGTGGTTGAAGGCGAGCACGAGGTTGAGCACGACGACCCCCGCCGCCGAGATCAGCACGTTCACCGGCGGCACCACCAGCAGGGCAGCCGCCACCACGCAGGCGTCCAGCGCCATCATCACGTAGCCCGCCCGCCAGCCGAGGCGCTCCTGCGCGATCAGCGCGACGATGCTGAAGCCGCCGAGGCTCGAGCCGTGCCGGAAGAGGATCAGCAGGCCGATCCCGGCGAGGATGTCGCCCGTCAGCACCCCGTAGACCGGGTCGATGCGGAGCGACCCGAACGCGAGCGGGTGCAGCCCCGCGAGCACCGAGACCAGCACGATCGAGAACATCGTCCGCAGGGTGAACCGCCAGCCCTTCTTCCACAGCGACAGCGCGAGGAACGGCAGGTTGACCACGACGAGGATCACGCCGAACGGGATCGGCAGCGGGTAGCCGAGGAGGAGCGCGAGTCCGGCCGTCCCGCCCGTCACCGCCTCGCTCGCCCGCAGCAGGAAGAGGCCGAACGAGACGACGAAGGCGCCGGTGACGAGTCCGAAGACGTCCTCGACGCGCGAGTGCGGCACGGTGCTGGTGGCGTCGGACATCCGACGATGCTGGCACAGGCATGTTGCGCCGCCGTTTCGCCCGGGGTCGGCACCCTCGTAGGCTGTGCCGGTGCTGCCCAAGATCCTGCTGTTCTACCGCTTCGTGCCGCTGGCCGACCCGGAGACGATGCGGCTGTGGCAGCGCGAGCTCTGCGAGTCCCTCGGTCTGCGCGGTCGCCTCCTGCTCTCGAAGGACGGCATCAACGGCACCCTCGGCGGCGAGATGACGGCGCTGAAGCGCTACGTCCGCCGCACCCGCGAGCACTCCGCCTTCCACGGGCTCGAGGTCAAGTGGAGCGAGGGCTCGGGCCTCGACGAGGACGGCCGGAGCGTCGACTTCCCGGGGCTCTCGGTGAAGGTCCGCGACGAGATCGTGTCGTTCGGTGCGCCCGGCGAGCTCCGCGTCGACGCGGACGGAGTGGTCGGCACCGGCACGAGGCTCCAGCCCGACGAGGTCGACGCGCTGGTCGCCGAGCGCGAGGACGTCGTCTTCTTCGACGGCCGCAACGCGTTCGAGGCCGAGATCGGCCGGTTCGACGGAGCCGTCGTGCCCGGCGTCTCGAGCACACGCGAGTTCGTCGAGCAGCTCGACTCCGGCGCCTACGACCACCTCAAGGGGCGCCCCGTCGTCACCTACTGCACGGGAGGGATCCGCTGCGAGGTGCTGTCGAGCCTGATGACCGCGCGCGGCTTCGGCGAGGTGTACCAGCTCGACGGCGGCATCGTCCGCTACGCCGAGGCCCGGCGCGACGCCGGCCACTGGCGGGGTGCGCTCTACGTCTTCGACGGCCGCGGCTCGCTCACCTTCTCCCCCGATGCCGAGGTGATCGGGCGCTGCACCGCCTGCGAGGCGCCGACGAGCCGGATGCGCAACTGCGTCGATCCGTCGTGCCGAACCCAGCTCGTGGTCTGTCAAGGCTGCGACGCCGTCGCCTGTGCCGTGCATGCGAGCCGTACGCTCGCCTCATGAGCATCGAAGCGCGCGGACGCACCCTCGTCGACCTCCACACCGCCCCCGAGCTGCTGAGCGTGGTGAACGTCTGGGACGCCGTCTCGGCGACCACCGTCGCGGCCCTCCCCGAGACCCGCGCGCTCGCCACGGCCAGCCACTCCATCGCCGCGAGCTTCGGCTACGAGGACGGCGAGCGGATCCCCCTCGACCTGCACCTGAGCATGATCGCGCGCATCGTCGCCGCGGTCGAGGTGCCCGTGTCGGCCGACCTCGAGGCGGGCTACGGCGACGCCGGCGAGACCGTCCGCCGCGCCATCGAGGTGGGCGTCGTCGGCGCGAACCTCGAGGACCAGTTGAAGCCGCTCCCGGAGGCGCTGCGCGCGGTCGAGAAGGCCGTCGCGGCCGCCGAGGCCGAGGCCGTCCCCTTCGCGCTCAACGCCCGCACCGACGCCTTCGTGAAGGCGGGCGACCGCGACCGCGGTGAGGTGCTGGCCGACGCGATCGAGCGCGGCCGCGCCTACCTCGACGCCGGAGCCACCTGCTTCTTCGTTCCCGGTCTGCTGCAGGACGCCGAGCTCGAGGCCCTCGTCGCCGCGCTCGGCCGCCAGCGCGTCAGCGTGATCGGCGTCCCCGGCTCGCAGTCGCCCGCCCGCTTCGAGGAGCTGGGCCTCGCCCGGATCTCCTACGGCCCGTGGACCCAGCGCGTCGCCCTGACGGCGCTGCAGCAGACCGCGGAGGCTCTCTACGCCGGCGGCGCGCTGCCCGAGGGGACGCGGGCGCTGAACTGACGAGGACCTGAACTGACCCTGATCCGCGGGGCCCTTCGGGCGTAGCGTGGGCTCATGTTCCGAGCCATCGTCGTCGAACGGCACGACTCCTCCGAGACCCCGAACCGCGCACGACTCGTCGATCGCGACGAACCCGATCGGGCGCACGGCGACGTGACGATCGCCGTCGAGTACTCGAGCGTCAACTTCAAGGACGCGCTCGCGCTCGCCGGCCGCCCAGGAGTGGTCCGCCGCACGCCGCTGATCGCCGGGATCGACGTCGTCGGCACCGTCGAGTACGCCGACGGCGCCGCGGCCGAGCGCTTCGACTCCGGCGACCGCGTGGTGCTGAACGGTGCGGGTCTCGGCGAGCGCCACGACGGAGGGTTCGCCGAGCGCGCCCGTGTCGAGTCGGAGTCGCTCCTGCGCGTCCCCGGGGCGATCTCGTCGGCGCGGGCCGGCGCGATCGGCACGGCGGGGTTCACCGCGATGCTCGCCGTCCTCGCACTCGAGCGCCACGGCGTCCGGGCGGGCGAGGGGCCCGTCCTCGTCACGGGAGCCGCCGGCGGGGTCGGATCCGTCGCGATCGCCCTTCTCGCGCGACTCGGCCACGAGGTGGTCGCCTCCTCCGGCCGCGCCGCCGAGCACGGCGACTTCCTCCGTCGTCTCGGCGCCGCCGAGGTCGTCGACCGCGCCGCACTGCAGGAGGCGGGCAAGCCGCTGCAGTCCGAGCGCTGGGCGGGAGTCGTCGACTCCGCCGGCTCGCACACCCTCGCCAACGCGCTCGCGCAGACCCGCTGGGGCGGCACCGTCGCCGCCTGCGGTCTCGCGCAGGGCGCCGACCTGCCCGCGACGGTGATGCCGTTCATCCTGCGCGGCGTCACGCTCGCGGGCATCAACTCGGTGGAGGCTCCGCGCAAGCTCCGCGAGGAGGCCTGGCGCCGCCTCGCCCACGACCTCGACCTCGACCTGCTCGACGCGCTGACGTCGACCGTGTCGCTCGGAGGCGCACTGCAGATCGCCGAGGACGTCCTCGGCGGGCGGGTCCGCGGCCGCACCCTGGTCGACGTCCGCGCCTGATTCACAGGTCGAAACGGGCGTCTCGCCGAAACGGGCGCGAAACAGCGCCTGCGTAGGGTCGCGGGATGAGCACAACCGTCGACAAGACCGCAGCCGGCATCGGCGAGCGCCAATAGAAGACGAGCACAGGTACCACATCGGGATCGCACCGGGCGAGGTGTCGACGGTGGCGCTGCTGCCGGGCGACCCCTTCCGCGTGCCCATGATCGCCGAGTTCCTCGACGACGCCCGCGAGATCGCGCCCAACCGCGAGCATCTGACGATGATCGGCACCTACAAGGGCCACCCGATCACGGCGACGAGCACCGGCATGGGCTGCCCGTCGACCGCGATCGCCGTCGAGGAGCTCGCGCGCGTCGGCGTCACCTCGTTCATCCGCGTGGGCAGCTCGGCCGCGACGCAGCCCGGGATCGAGCCGGGGGCGCTCCTCGTGAGCGAGGGGACGCTCCGCAACGACGGCACGAGCGCCGCCTACGCGCACCCGGGCTTCCCGGCGGTGCCCGACCTCGAGCTGACCTCGGCGCTGCTCGCCGCGACCCGCGAGATCGCGCAGCGCGAGGGAGTGCCCGTGCACTCCGGGATCAACGCGAGCGACGACGCGTTCTACGCCGAGACTCCGGAGTGGATCGCGACGCTCGAGAAGCACGGGATCCTCAACGTCGAGATGGAGTCGAGCGCGCTCTACGTCGTGGCACGGCTCCGCGGGCTCCGGGCCGGCATGGTCTGCGCGTGCTCGAGCAACCTCGTCGACGGCGCGAGCCCCTACTCCGGCACGAAGGACCGGCTGGCGCAGGGCTGGCGGCTCAGCATCGAGGCGGCGCTCGAGACAGCGGTGCGGCTGAAGCTGTGAGGCGCTGAGGCCCTGAGGGCTCTACTCCGCAGCCTCGGTCGCTCCGCTGGGCTCGGCCGAGGCGTGACCGACGGAGGAGTCGGGACGCGGAGTGCGGGTGCGCGGGGTGGCGGGCTTCTTCTTCGCCTTCGGGGCGGGGGCGGGTTCCGGAGTCGGTTCCGGGGTCGGCTCCGTGGTCGGCTCCGGGGTCGGCTCCGGGGTCGGCTCCGCCGCCGGTTCCTGCGCGTTCGCGCTCGCCGCCGCGACACGGGCCGCGGCCTGCTCGGCGACCTCGGGCACGATCACCAGGTCGTCCGTCTCGATCACCGGGATCGCCGCCGTCCCCGTGCCGAGCTGCAGCGCGGCGATCAGCTCCTGCGCGTGGCGGGTGCTGATGATCAGGCGCGAGTAGTCCTCGTCGGCCAGATCGATCACGACGGCCGACGGCCTGCGCTTGATCAGCAGGAAGTCCTTGCCGCCGTGGAACTTCCAGGTCCCCACCGCGATCGTCAGCGGGACGGCCGTCCCTGGGGCGCGGATGCCGCGGACCCAGATCCACGGATCCTCCGTGACGGTCGCCGAGCGGATGCTCGAGCGGTCGACCACGACATCGCCGCGGTGGAAGGCCAGGATCCGCTCGGCCGGGGTGAGGCGGAGTTCGAGGCGGTCGGGGAGCACGGTCACGACGGGCATGCCCCTAGTCTGCCCGGACCGATCGTCCTCCGCGCCCCGCGATGGGAGCATGGTCGGATGCCGATGGATCAGGAGGAGCAGCGCCTCCTCGACGCGATGCTCGTCGAGAAGCAGGCGCAGACCCGGCTCGAGGCCGAGCGTCTGGAGGAGGCGCTCACCGACCTGCTGCTCGCCCGCGGCGACGGCACCGCCGACGACGAGCACGACCCGGAGGGGACCCCGCTCTCGGCCGAATGGTCGCGGATGGCCGGGGTGCGCGACGCCCTCGCCCTGACCGGCCGCGAACTCGCGTCGGCCCGCGAGCGTCTCGCCGCCGGCGACTACGGCGTCTGCGCGCACTGCGGCCGCCCCATCGGCGCCGCCCGCCTCGAGGCCCGCCCGACCGCCGAGCTCTGCATCGACTGCGCCCGCCTCGCGGAGTCGCGGCGGCGGTGAGCCGGGGTCAGCCGTTCAGGATCACTCCTCGAGAGCCTGCCGCAGCATCCTCGCGAATCGTGGGACGCCCGCTCTCTCCAGTGCCGAGACGAGCTGAAGGGGAGTGAGCGGAGGAGCCGAACAGGCGTCGGACCACTCGTGGAGCGCCTCGAGCACGAGTTCGGGCAGAAGATCGAGCTGATCGAGGAGGAACGCATCCGGATGCCTCACTTCGAGGTCGAAACCGACGACCGAAGCAGGGCCGAAGTCTGCGAGGTCGAACGTGACCAGGACCGCGGCGTCCGCTCGAACCGCCGCGGCGAGCACGTGCCGGTCCTTCGGATGGTTCCTCATCACCCCGATCAGGGAGTCGTAGCCCGACACCATCGCGTCCGGGAAGTGCTGCCGCATCGCGTCGATCCGCCGGTCGACGGCCCGCGGAGGAAGACTGCGCCGGAGGTTCCGTCCGAGTTCGTCCAGCACGTCTGCCGACCAGAGTGGCCGGAAGGCCCCGCGCGCTGCCAGCCGGAGGAGGAAGTCGTTGAGACTTGCGCTGTAGAGGACGTTCGTGTCGAAGAAGACCGGGAACCGCACGGGCGACTACGCCTCGCTCGGCGAGGCCCGCTCGAACGGGGGCAGGTCGGCCCCGTAGAGGTCGTGCTCCTGCGACGATGCGGTCAGGTCGGCCAGAGCACGCAGCCGGTCGCGTTGAATCCGCTCCTGGTACTCGACCAGCGCACTGAGCATGACCCGCCGATGCCTGCCGACGAGCTCGAACTCGAGACCGCCGGCCTCGAGGATCTTGACGAACGTCGGCCGGGACACTCCGAGGAAGTCAGCGGCCTCCTGCGTCGTCAGCCGCGCCCGCGACGGCATCACGGTCACTCCGTCGCCGTTGGCGAGCGCCGCGGCCACCGTGACGAGCGCGTCGAAGATCTCTCCGGGGATCCGCACCGACTCACCGTCGGGCGAGATGAGGACGGCAGTGTCGTGACCCCCGGATCCGCTGATCGAGAGCCGGCGCGCGAAGTCGACGACGTCGCGTCGCTGCGACCCGTCGGGCGGGAGGAAGGTGCGGGGAGTCCGACGGGAGGTCTCTGAGGCGAGCATTCTCCGAGAATATTCGAAATAATCGAAAACAGCGCCCTCGGCGCGTTCTGCGCGATCCGGGGCGTCAGACGTTCGCGATGCGCTCCAACCAGAGCTCCATCAGCTGACGCTCGGCCGGCAGCAGTGCCTCCGCCTCGGGCAGCAGGGCGCGCAGAGCGACCGCGGTCGAGGTCAGCGTGACGCGGTCGCCGGGGGGCGCCTCGGTCGTGACGGCTGCGATCACCGACTCCCGGGCGACCTCGGCCACCCGCAGGTCGCGCTGCTCGGGAGGCGTGTCGAGCAGCGAGAGCGTCACTCCGCGGCCGACCGCGTGCAGCAGAGCGCTCGCGCGCTCCGGGGTCTCGCGGAGGCGCCCGGCTCGCGCGACCGTCGCCACCTTCTCCTGCAGCATCGCGATGCCGAGGGCGATCGCCGCTCCGGGATCGGCCCGCGCCTGCGCGAGGCGGTACGCCGCGGGGTGGTCGAGACCGAACCGCACCGCGTCGTCGAAGCCGACGCGGATCGCCTCGACCGGGTCCTCGGGCAGGGTCCGCGTGCTCTTCGCGGCGACCCAGTCGGCGTGGACGCGCTCGACGGCCGCGTCGAGCAGCCCCTCCTTGTCACCGAAGAGCCGGTAGAGGGCGGGGGCCTGCACCTGGGCGCGGGCCGTCACCGCGCGGGTCGAGACCGCCTCCGCTCCGCCCTCGTCGAGCAGCTCGAGGGCGGCGCGGAGGATCCGCTCGTGGGCGGAGGGCGCGTCCGACGTCATGGTTCCCATGCTACCGATCAGAGTGGTAGCGTCGTGATGACAGCGCTACCACTCACCTGGGTAGCGCAGTTACCAGGAGGACCTCATGATCATCGTCACAGGAGCCGGCGGCCGTCTCGGCGGCGCCGTCGTCGACGCACTGCTCGAGCGCACCGACCCGAGCACCATAGGGGTCAGCACCACCCGGCCCGACGAGCTGTCCGCCCTCGCCGAGCGCGGTGTGCGCGTGCGGCGCGGCGACTACGACGACCCGGCGTCCCTCGCCTCGGCCTTCGAGGGCGCCGATCGGGTGCTGGTCGTCTCGGCCCCGCGCCACGGCACGGCAGCGCTCGACGCGCACCGCACCGCGATCGAGGCGGCCCGCGCCGCCGGTGTCGGTCGCGTGCTCTACACGAGCCACGTCGGCTCGGACGCGCTCTCGCCCTTCCCGCCCGCCGTCACGCACGCGACGACCGAGACGATGCTGCGCGACAGCGGGCTCGCGTTCACCGCGGTGCGGAACGGCTTCTACGCCGACACTCCGCTCCGCCTGCTGCGCACCGCCGCCGAGACAGGCGTGCTCAGCGTCCCCGTCGACGCGCCCGTGTCATGGACGTTCCACCGCGACCTCGCGCCGGGGATCGCCTCCCTCCTGCTCGACGAGTCGCTCGCGGAGCCGGTGGTCACGCTCACCTCCGACCGCTCGGCCGACCTCGCCGAGCTCGTCGCGACCGCCTCCGCGGTGCTCAGGCGACCGATCCGCCACGAGCAGGTGAGCGATGACGACTACCTCGCGGGGCTCGTCGCCGCGGGGGTCCCCGAGTTCGGTGCCGCCATGATGCTCGGCATCGTCCGCGCCTCCCGGCAGCGCCGGCTGGGCATCGTGGATCCGACGCTCGGCGAGCTGCTCGGCCGCCCGACGACGACCCTCGAGGAGGCCCTGTCCGAGCCCGCCTGAGCACGAGCACAGGTGGCGACTGCGCGAATCGCGGCTAGTCCTGCGAGAGTTCACATGCGGCTGCCGCCCCTCGAACGGAGGGCGCTGAGCGCTGCACCTCCCCCTCCGCTCGAAAGGCACCCTCCGCATGACCGAGACGTCGACCGAGCACGCCGCTGCCGGCGCCCCTCCCGCTCCCGACCGCCGCGCCTGGCGATCCCTCGTGGTGCTCCTCGCGGGCATGTTCATCGCCCTGCTCGACACGACGATCGTCAACGTCGCGCTGCCCACCATCCGCACCACGCTCGACGCCTCGGAGTCGACGCTCTCGTGGATCATCTCGGGCTACGCGCTCGCGTTCGGGCTCGCCCTGATCCCGGCCGGCCGCCTCGGCGACCGGTTCGGCCACAAGTGGGTCTTCGTCAGCGGAGTCGCGCTGTTCACCGTCGCGAGCTTCGCCTGCGGTCTCGCGGCCGACGACGTGCAGCTCGTGATCGCCCGCGTCGTGCAGGGCCTCGCCGGCGGCATGTTCGTGCCCGCGGTCAACGCGTACATCCAGCTCCTGTTCCGCGGGCCCGCGCGCGGCAAGGCCTTCGCCGTCATGGGCGCGGTCCTCGGAGTCTCGTCGGCGCTCGGTCCGATCATCGGCGGCCTCATCATCCAGGCCTTCGGCGACGAGAACGGCTGGCGCCTGGTGTTCTGGGTGAACCTGCCCATCGGGATCGTCACGCTGATCGCCGCGGCGATCCTGCTCCCCGCCCGCCGCGAGCTCGCCACCGGCGAGCGCGCGAAGAGCGGCGGAGTCGACTGGCTGGGTCTCGTGCTGCTCTCGGCCGGCTTCGTCGCGCTGCTCGTGCCGCTCATCCAGGGCGAGGACGAGGGCTGGCCGCTCTGGACGATCCTCTCGATCATCGGCGGCGTCGTGCTCCTCGCGGCGTTCGGCGCCTGGGAGCTCGTCTACACGCGCCGCGGGCGCACTCCGCTCGTGCCGCCGTCGCTGTTCCGCCACCCGGCGTTCACCGGAGGCGTGATCCTCGCGCTGGTCTACTTCGCGGCCTTCACGAGCATCTTCTTCACCATCTCGCTGCTCTGGCAGTCGGGGCTGGGGTACTCCGCCCTCGAGTCGGGGCTCGTCTCGATCCCGTTCGCGATCGGCAGCATCATCAGCTCGTCGCAGAGCAACCGACTCACCGCACGCCTGGGCCGCAACGTGCTCGTGATCGGCAGCGCCCTGGTCGCGATCGGCCTGCTCTGGGTGTGGCTGGTGCTCCTGAACGCGACTCCCGACTCGATCACCAACTGGCAGCTGCTCGCTCCGCTGCTGATCGCCGGGCTCGGCAACGGCTTCTTCATCGCTCCGAACGTGCAGTTCATCGTCGCGACCGTCGACCCGCAGGACGCGGGAGCGGCGAGCGGAGTGATCTCGGCGATCCAGCGGATCGGCTCGGCCGTGGGCATCGCCGTGATCGGCAGCGTGCTCTTCGGCGGGCTCGTGATCACCGGGCCCGACACTGTCGCCTCCGGCTTCCTCGACGCCGCGGCGCCGGCGATGCTCGTCAGCGCGCTGATGGCGGTCGCGGCCTTCGCGCTCGTGTTCGTGCTGCCGAAGTCGGTGTCGCGCCGGGGCTGAGCGCCGGGGCTACGCCGTCGCTGCCGCCGCGGCCCTCGCGGCGGCGGGCAGCGCGTCCACGATCCGGGCGATCGCCGCGTCGTCGTGCGCGGCCGAGACGAACCACGCCTCGAACACCGACGGCGGCAGCGAGACGCCGGCGTCGAGCATCGCGTGGAAGAACGCCGGGTAGCGGAACGCCTCCTGCGCCTGCACCTCCGCGTAGTCGCGGATCGGACGCCCGAGGTCCGAGAACACGAAGCTGAACAGGTTGCCCGCGGTCTGCACCGTGTGCGCCACGCCCTCCTTCGAGAGCGCGGCCGACACCTCGCGCTGCAGGGTCAGCGCCGTGGCGTCGAGCGCCGCGTACACCGCGTCGTCGGCCAGCTGCAGCGTGCGGATCCCCGCCGCGACAGCGACCGGGTTCCCCGACAGCGTGCCCGCCTGGTAGACCGGCCCGAGCGGGGCCAGGTGGTCCATCACGTCGGCGCGGCCGCCGAGCGCGGCGACCGGCATGCCGCCTCCGATGACCTTGCCGAACGTGTAGAGGTCGGCGCGGTAGGGCTCCTCGGCGTCGCGGTTCTCGAGCCCCCACCAGCCGCCGGCGCTCACGCGGAAGCCGGTCAGCACCTCGTCCATGATCAGCAGCGAGCCGTTCGCGTGGACCAGGTCGGCGAGGGCGGCGTTGAAACCGGGCTCCGGAGCGACGACGCCCATGTTCGCGGCGGCCGACTCGGTGATGACGGCGGCGATGTCGGAGCCGCGCTCTGCCAGCACCGCCCGCACTGCCTCGAGGTCGTTGTAGGGCAGGACGATCGTCTGCGCAGCCGTGGCCGCGGTCACGCCGGCGGAGGCGGGCAGAGCGAGCGTCGCGAGGCCCGAGCCGGCGTCGGCCAGCAGGCCGTCGGAGTGGCCGTGGTAATGACCGGAGAACTTGACCAGCAGGTCGCGCCCGGTCACACCGCGGGCGAGGCGGATCGCGGTCATCGTCGCCTCGGTGCCCGTGGACACGAGACGGAGCTTCTCGATCGGCGAGACACCGCCGGCGGTGATCCTCGCCTCCACCAGTTCGGCGAGATCGGTCTCGGCGGGCGTCGACGCACCGAACGAGAGACCGCGCGCGGCCGCCTCCTGCACCGCCGCGACGACCTCGGGGTGGGCGTGGCCGAGCACGGCCGGACCCCAGGAGCAGACCAGGTCGACGTACTCGCGACCATCGGCGTCGGTGATGTACGGTCCCGCCGCCGACACCATGAAGCGCGGGGTGCCGCCGACCGAGCGGAACGCTCTGACCGGCGAGTTCACGCCTCCGGGGATCGCGTGGCGGGCACGCTCGTACAGGGTGTCGTTCGCGGAGGCAGTCACGACTCCACGATACGGGGCGTACCTCAGCGGATCCCGGGCGGGCTACTTCAGGAGGTCCCTGGCGATCTCGACCGCCCAGTAGGTGAGCACGGCGTCGGCGCCCGCACGAAGGATGCCGGTGACCGACTCGAGGATCGCGGGCTCGCGCGAGATCCAGCCGTTCGCGGCGGCGGCCTCGATCATCGCGTACTCCCCCGACACCTGGTACGCCCACACCGGCACGTCCGAGACGGCGGCGACGTCCGACAGCACGTCGAGGTAGCTCATCGCGGGCTTCACCATCACGATGTCCGCACCCTCGGCCAGGTCGAGGGTCGCCTCGCGCAGGCCCTCGCGGCGGTTGGCCGGATCCTGCTGGTAGGTGCGCCGGTCGCCCTCGAGCGTCGACTGGACCGCCTCGCGGAACGGCCCGTAGAAGCTCGAGGCGTACTTCGCCGAGTAGGCGAGGATCGCGGTGTCGAGGCGCCCGGCGGCGTCGAGCGCGGTGCGGATCGCGCCGACCTGCCCGTCCATCATCCCCGAGAGGCCGAGCAGCTGGGATCCCGCATCGGCCTGCGCCAGCGCCATCTCCTCGTAGCGGAGGAGCGTCGCGTCGTTGTCGACTCGCCCGCGCGCATCCAGCACGCCGCAGTGCCCGTGATCGGTGAACTCGTCGAGGCACAGGTCGGTCTGCACGACCAGGTCGTCGCCGACCTCGGCCACCACGGCGCGCGTGGCCGCGTTCAGCACGCCGTCGGGATCCGTGGCACCGGAGCCGACCGCGTCGCGGGTCGTCGGCACGCCGAAGAGCATGACACCGCCGATGCCGGCCTCCGCCGCCTCCGTCACGGCGCCGCGCACGCTGTCGAGCGAGTGGTGCAGCACCCCCGGCATCGAGCCGATCGCGCGGGGCTCGGTGATCCCCTCGGCGACGAAGAGCGGGAGGACGAGCTGGGCCGGGTGGATGCGCGTCTCCTGCACGAGCCGGCGCAGGGCCGGGGTCGTGCGGAGTCGCCGAGGACGAATGGCGGTCATGCCCTCAAGCCTAGGCCGGGCCGTCTGGACGGCCCCTCGGCAGCATCTTCGGCTCGCAGAATCGGTTTCGGCGCGCCGGAATCGTCGGATCCAGCGAGCCGGACCGGATTCCACGAGCCGAAGCGGATTCAGCGAGCCGACGGGCTCAGCGGTTCGCGCGCTCCGAGGCGACGCGGGCGACCGCGTCGATCAGAGACGACGCCGAGCGCTCGTCGGCGACGACGTCGACGCGGAGGCCCGAGGCCCGCGCGTCCTTCGCGGTCTGCGGACCGATGGCGGCGACGAGCGTCGTCTCGGGGACGGGGCCGAGCTGACGCTGCACCTGCTCGGCGACGCTCCCCGAGGTGACGAGGATGGCGTGCACGGCACCGCTCGCGACGTCGGCCACGACGCGGTCCTCGACCGGGACGCCGACGGTGCGGTACGCGACCACCGAGCGCACGTCGTGGCCGATGCGCTTGAGACCCTCCGTCAGGAGCGGCTTCGCGATCTCGGAGCGCAGCGTGAGGATCCGCAGCGGGTGGCGGCCGCCGGTCGCCTCCGCCCACTCGGCGAGCAGGCCGCGGGCGGAGTTGTCCTCGGAGGGGACCAGGTCGACCGCGTAGCCGGCGGCGACGAGCGCGGCGGCGGTCGTCTCGCCGACCGCGGCGACCTTCGTGGTCGCAGGCACGGTCGTGCGCAGGAGGGAGAGCACGTCGACCGTGGTGGCGCTCGTGACGGTCATCCAGTCGAAGGCGCCCGCCTGGAGGTCGGCCAGCGCTCGCTCGAGCGCCGGATAGTCGTCGGTCGGCGCGAAGTTGATCATCGGCGCGACCACCGGAGACGCACCCTTGGCGCGGAGCGCGGCGGCGACTCCATCACCCCAGGGGCCTCCACGGGGGACGAGGACGCGCCACCCCTGCAACGGCTTCTCCCACTGGGAGTAGGCGGCGGGGACGATCACGAAGGGGCTCCCAGGGGTGCGAGGTCGGCGGCACCGGCACCGAGAAGCGCGTCAGCGAGCACTGAGCCGCAGCGGAACGCGGCTTCGACGACGGGCAGTTCGCGACCACCATACTGCGAATCCGCACGATGTCGACCTCTGCCGACCGAACCGTTATCGATCGGCTCCGCGACCTCCCGTGCGAGGGACGCGGATCCGTCGGTCGCGAAGACGACGGCCGTCAGCGCCACCTCGTCGTCGCGGACGGTCGCGCTCGCTCCGACCGGCGCGGCGCAGCCCGCTTCGAGCACGGACAGCAGGGCGCGCTCGGCCGTGATGGCCGCCCGCGTCCCGACGTGCTCGACCGCCGAGAGGGCGGCCCGCAGCTCGTCCGTCGGCTCCTCGTCGCGCACCTCGATCGCCAGCGCACCCTGCCCGGGTGCGTGCGGCGAGACGTCGAAGTCGAGCAGCTCGGTGATCGCCTCGGTGCGCCCGAGTCGGCGAAGGCCCGAGACCGCCAGGACGATCGCGTCCAGCGGAGCGTCGCTCTCGTCGGTCACCCGGCGCAGGCGCGTGTCGATGTTGCCGCGGATGTCGACGACCTCGAGGTCGGGTCGGGCGGCGAGCAGGGCGGCGCGGCGACGGGGCGAGCCGGTGCCCACGCGGGCGCCGGCCGGCAGCGTCAGGAGGGTGCGGCCGTCGCGCGCGCACAGGGCGTCGCGCGGATCCTCGCGCTCGGGAACGGCGCCGAGCAGGAGCCCCTCGACCGGAGCGGTCGGCAGATCCTTCAGCGAGTGCACGATGGCGTCGCAGCGGCCGGCGAGCAGCGCATCGCGCAGGGCGCTGACGAACACGCCCGTCCCGCCCAGGGAGGCGAGGGAGCCGCGCATGCGGTCGCCGTCCGACTCGATGCGCACCAGCTCGACGGGGACGCCCGCCGCGGCGGCCATCAGGTCGGCCGTCATCCGGGTCTGCGCCACTGCGAGAGCGCTCGCGCGGGTGCCGACGCGGATGCTCACGAAGCGGTGCCGCGGGTCACGGGGCGACTCCGGCCAGGGCGGGCTTGAACCCGGCCCGGACGTTCTCGCAGCAGCCCGGTCGGCAGACGTCGTACCAGGGGCCGAGGGCGGTCAACGACGGACGGTCCTCGACCGGAGTGCCGTTGACGCGCTCCATCACGAGGTCGACGAGCCCGGCCACGTAGGCCGGGTCGGTTCCCGGAGTCGCGACGCGGATCGCGACCAGCCCGTTCTCCTCCGACGTCTCGAGGGCCTCGTTGTCGAGGTCCCACATGACCTCCATGTGGTCCGAGACGAAGCCGAGCGGCACGATGACGACGGCCTTGCGGCCCCGAGCGGGCAGCTCGGCGATCGCGTCGTTGATGTCGGGCTCGAGCCAGGGCTGCGTGGGCGGCCCCGAGCGCGACTGGTAGACCAGCTGCCACGGGATGTCGGCGGTCGTGGCCGCGGCCATGACGACCTCGGCGACCGCGAGGTGCTGGGCCTCGTAGGCTCCGCCGGCGCCGAAGCCGTGCACGTCGACGACGGTCCCGTCCTCGTGACGCTCGTGCGGTCCGCTGCGCTCGGCGTCGGCCATCGGGATCGAGTGCGTCGAGAACAGCACCTCCACCTCGGTGGCGAGGTCGAGACCCGGGAGGCGCCCCTGCAGCTCCTCGAGACCGTCGTGCAGCGCCTTCACGAACGGCATGACGAAGCCCGGGTGGTCGAAGAACTGGCGCACCTTGTCGATCCGCAGCTCGCCCTCCAGGCCGGTGGCGTCCAGCGCCGCGGCGTAGTCCTCGCGGTACTGGCGGCAGGACGAGAAGGAGGAGTAGGCGCTGGTCGCGATCGCGATGAGGTTCGAGAAGCCGCGCTCCTTCGCCTCGGCGACCGCGTCCTTCATGTAGGGCTCCCAGTTGCGGTTGCCCCAGATCACGGGCAGGTCGATCCCGCGGTTCGCGAGTTCGGCCTCGAGGGCCGCCTTCAGCGCACGGTTCTGCGCGTTGATCGGGCTCACACCGCCGAAGTGGCGGTAGTGGTGCGCGACCTCCTCGAGGCGCTCCTCGGGGATCCCGCGGCCGCGGGTGACGTTGCGGAGGAAGGGGATGACGTCGTCCTGCCCCTCCGGTCCGCCGAAGCCGGCCAGGAGGATCGCGTCGTAGGCGAAGGGCTCCGTCACGTGCTCGGGTCCCGAGGCGGCGCCGGGGGTCGCCCCGCGGACGAGGATCTGCGGGGAGTCGGGGGTCGTGTCGCTCATCGGAGCACCTCTGCGATCTGGTCGGCGTCGATGCGCCGACCCGTGTAGAACGGGACCTCTTCGCGCACGTGCATGCGCGCGTCCGTCGCACGCAGGTCGCGCATGAGGTCGACGAGGTTGACGAGCTCCTCGTCCTCGAGAGCGAGGATCCACTCGTAGTCGCCCAGCGAGAACGAGGCGACGGTGTTTGTGAGCACGGAGCGGAAGCGCGAGCCCTGACGGCCGTGCTGGGCGAGCATCGCGCGGCGCTCCTCCTCGGGGAGGATGTACCACTCGTAGGAGCGGACGAACGGGTAGACCGTGAGCCAGCGGGCGGGCGCCTTGCCGCGCATGTAGGCGGGCAGGTGGTTCGAGCTGAACTCGGCGTCGCGGTGCACGCCCATCGCGTTCCAGGTCGGCAGCAGGCCGACGAGCAGCTCGGTGCGGCGCAGCTCGCGGTAGGCGCGCTGCAGCTCTTCGGGCTCGGATCCGGTGAGCCAGAGCATGAGGTCGGCGTCGGCGCGCAGGGCGGAGACGTCGTACGTGCCCCGGACGGTCACGCCCTCACCGGCGAGCCGGGCGACGGTGTGCTCGTACTGCTCCACGGCGGGCGCGACGGCCTCGTCGGAGAGGGTGAACGGACGTGCGGGATCCCTGCGGAGAACCGCCCAGAGCGTGTATCCCAGGGCCTGATCGGCGGGAGCCTGATCGGCGGGGGGCTGCGTCGCCGGAGCGGCGGCGCTCGTGTCGGGGGCGGACTGAACGGGACCCGCCGAGTCGGCGGTCTGATCGGTCATTGCTCCATCATCCCTCCGCCCGTGCCGATGCACAAAAGCGGCGGAGGCTCTGGCGCCACGGGCCCCGGGGCGCTAGCGATAGGAACCGCTCAGTCCTCGGTGATCGCGCGGACGACGCCCCAGGCGACGAGGCCGACGGCGGCCGCGGCGCCCACGGCACCGGCGATCAGCGCCGAGGGGTTCTGCCGGCGCACGACCTGGACCTTGCGCTCGATGGTCCGCTGGGCGTTGCGGAACTTGCGCGGCACGTTGACCTTGTACTCGATGGCGTCGAGCGTCGCAGCGAGCTCGGCGCGGGCGCGCTCGATGTCGGCCTTCAGCTGGCCGGGCTTGAGCTCTGCGGGGTCGACGAAGCGGGGGGTGGTGGTCGAGACTGCGCGGTCAGTTGTCATAGTTCCCGACTCCCTTGAACGCCTGCACGTCCTTCTTGATGCTCTCGATCGACTCCTGCGGCACCGGCGGCACGGCCTTCTTGATCGACTTGACGCCGATCAGGAGGAGGACCACGGCCACCAGCAGGAAGAACACGGTGACGATCAGCGCCGACAGCCAGGCGGGCAGCCAGGAGGCGATGCCGATGATCGCGAAGGCGACGAGCGTCGCCCACGCGGTGATCAGGAAGAACGCCGCCACGGCGAAGAGGGCGACGGCGACGCCGGCGCTCTTCGCCTTGCCCGTCAGCTCGTTCTTCAGCGAGGCGACCTCGGCCTTGACGAGCTCGATCACGAGACCGGGGAGGTCGCCGACCAGCTCGCCCAGTGACCGGGCGTTCTTCGGATTGCGTTCGTTCACCACGGGAGCTCCTCGAGGGTGGGACGTGCCGGCGCGGAGCCGAGCAGGGCCGAAGGGATGCGGACTAGGCCTTGCTGGAGGAGGGCGACGGCGAGGTGCCTGCAGCGGCAGCGGCCTCGTCGACCTTGGCCGCGGCCTTGCGGGCGGCGGCGGTCGCCTCGGCGTCGCTCGCGCCCTGGCTCTTCTTGCCGCCGGAGACGGCCTTGACGACCACCGAGCGGACGACCTCGTAGGCCTTGTCCGAGACGGTGCTGAGCTGCGTCTTCGCCGCTCCGCCGACCGCGCCGGCCACGTCCTGGACCGGCTGCGTCTGCCAGAACCGGTTCGCCGCCGCGGCGATCTGCTCGTACCGCTTGCGACCGGCCCGTGCTCCCAGCACGTACCCGGCTGCGGCTCCTGCCACGAAAAGAATCTTGCCCTTCACGCCTACTCCTCGTCCTGAGCCGCTCGTGCGGCTCGCCTACGCGGTCGATGACCACTCGTGTCGGGGCACACCGCACTCACGCGGATGCCTGCGACCCAGAGTAGTCGTCGCCGTCATATCCTTCGCGCGGAATGCCGACGCCTTGACGCGCCAACCGGCGGCGGATAAGAGCGGCCGCCTCGGTCGCGTGCGGAAGCACCGAGGCGAGCCCGGTCCCGGCGAGCCAGGTGCCGGTGACCACGACTCCCTCGACCGGGGCGAGGGCCTCGCGGAACGCCTCCAGGTGCTCACGGCGCCCCAGGGCGGCGGCCGGGCGGACGTTCGCCCAGCGCACCCGCGCGGAGTCGACGAGCGAGGCCGGGTCGAGCGCGATCCCGAGGAGGACGGACGCGTCCCGGAGCGCGACGGCCGCCGCCTCCGCATCGCTCGCCCCCTCGAGCGGCGGGCGCTCGCCCGGCCTGCCGTAGGAGAGGCGGAGCACGTGCCGACCGGCGGGCAGCGAGCGGGCGAGCCACTCCCACTTCGCGGTCGCGTGCGTGAGGGCCTTGGCGGTCACGTCGCCGGCGGTCGGCGCGACGAGCACTCCGGAGCCGCGCGGGGCCGCGTCCAGACGCGCGTCGTCGACGACGAGGGTCACGAGTTCGACGGAGTCGCCGTCGGTGCGCTCGTCGGCATCGGCGACAGCGAGCACCAGCCCGGCGAGCAGGGCGCGGGC
Source organism: Rathayibacter sp. VKM Ac-2803 (assembly GCF_009807175.1). NCBI lineage: Bacteria > Bacillati > Actinomycetota > Actinomycetes > Micrococcales > Microbacteriaceae > Rathayibacter > Rathayibacter sp. VKM Ac-2803. The sequence goes on from NZ_WUCD01000001.1 coordinate 3,785,205, forward strand.
GTCGCGCTCGGGCGTCGAGACGATCACGGCACGGGCCGACAGGGTCCCGTCGCCGAGCGACAGGCGGAAGGCGTCGCCGTCGCGTTCGAGCGCCGACACGGCGACTCCGGTGCTGATCTCGCCCGAGAGATAGTCGATCCGCTCGACGAGCGCGTCGACGAGGCGGTGCATCCCCCCGTCGATCCCGCGGACCGCGACACCGGCCGGGAGGTTCGCACGGAGGGAGGCGACGGCGCCGGCCAGCGACCCGCGTCGCGTGATCGCCCCGTTCAGACCGGGCGCGGCGAGGTCGACGTCGATGTCCTCGGGACGGGAGGAGTAGACGCCCGACACGACCGGGGCCACCAGGTCCTCGAGCACGCGCACGCCCATCCGGGTGCGGACGAGCTCGGCGAGGGAGTGCGCGCGCCCGATGCGCAGCACCGGCATCAGCGTGTCGAGCCAGGCCCGGGCAGCGCCGCGGCGTCCGATCGCGCGGACCACGTCCGAGGCGAGCGGCGTTCCGGGGATCCCGAGCAGGCCGGCGCGCGGCGATGGGACGGTGCGGCCGCCCGAGAGGTGCAGCCAGGAGCCGCCCGTGCTCGGCTCGACGACCGACTCCGACAGCGGGCGGCCGTCGACCTCGAGCGAGGCGAGTGCGGCCTCGACGTGGCCACCCCGGGTGGCGAAGCTCTCGGCGCCGGCGTCGAGCACGACTCCCGAGAGCTCGAGCGGGGCGAGGGAGCCGCCGACCCGCTCGCCCGCCTCCAGCACGACCACGCGCAGGCCGATGCGGAGGCAGTGCGCGGCGGCGGCGAGGCCCGCCACTCCCCCGCCGACGACGGCGACGTCGTAGGCGGCGGTGGGCTCGCCCGTCCGCTCCTCGGTCACGGCCGCCAGGCGTGCACGTGCGCGACGAGGCGCGTCAGCACGTCGGGGTCGGTCTCGGGCGGCACGCCGTGGCCGAGGTTGAGGACGTGGGCCGGTGCGGTGAGCCCGCGGCGGAGCACGTCGTCGACGTGCGCCGCGAGCACCTTCCACGGGGCCGAGAGCAGGGCCGGATCGACGTTGCCCTGCACCGGGACGAAGCCGCCGAGCCGGTGGTTCGCCTCGTCGAGCGGGATCCGGTAGTCGACGCCCACCACGTCGACGCCGATGCCGTGCATCGCGCCGAGGAGCTCGCCCGTCCCGACCCCGAAGTGCACGATCGGCACATTGCGGCGCGTCGCCTCCTCGCCCGCCCCGCCGTGATCGAAGGCGAGGTCGCGCACGTGCGTCAGCGCCCGGGCGGAGGCGGGGGCCACGTGGGCCGTGTAGTCGGCGAGCGACAGCGCACCCGCCCACGAGTCGAAGAGCTGGGCGGCGCTGGCGCCGGCGAGCACCTGCGAGCGGAGGAAGCGGCCGGTGACCTCGGCGGTCCACTCCATCAGGCGCGACCACGCCTCGGGGTCGGCGTGCATCAGGGTGCGGGCGCGGATGTGGTCCTTCGACGGTCCGCCCTCGACGAGGTACGCCGCGAGGGTGAACGGGGCGCCGGCGAAGCCGATCAGCGGAGTGTCGCCGAGTCCGGCGACCGTCCGGCGCACACCCTCCCGGATCGGCTCGAGGGTCTCGTCGAGCACGGCGGGGTCGATCGCGCACAGCTCGTCGACGTCGGCGGAGGTGCGCACCGGCTTCTCGAGCACGGGGCCCCGGCCGGGCACGATGTCGACACCGACGCCCGCGAGTCGCAGCGGGATGACGATGTCGCTGAAGAAGATGGCGGCGTCGACCTCGTGCCGGCGGACCGGCTGCAGCGTGATCTCGCTGGCGAGCGCGGGATCGAGGCAGGCGTCGAGCATCTGCGTGTCCGTGCGCAGCGCCCGGTACTCGGGCAGGCTCCGGCCGGCCTGGCGCATGAACCAGACGGGGGTCGACTCCGGCCGGTCGGAGCGGTAGGCCCTGACGAGGGAGGAGTCCGCGGTGCGCCCGGAGGCGAGCGGGTGCGACGGATCGAGCAGGCCGGTGGTGGGGGAGGTCACCGCGGCATTATTCCAGGCGCATCCGTGCATTGTTCCCCCGTTCCGGGGCGGGGCCTCGGAGAGCGCGCGTAGACTGTTCGGGTGCTTCTGTGTCTGACGGCGTCGCACAAGAACGCCAGCTTCGATCTCCTCGAGAAGCTCTCCGTCGACTCCTCCGTCGTGGCGTCCGCTCTGGCGGACGGCATCGACTTCGTCTCGGGAGCCGTCGTCGTCGCGACCTGCAACCGCTTCGAGGCCTATCTCGACATCGACGAGCCGCTGACCGCTGCGCAGGCCGTGGCCGTCGAGGCCGCCACCGCAGCGGTGAGCGCGGCGACCGGTGTCGACCAGGAGCACCTCCGCACGAGCGTCGACGTCGTCTCGGGCGACCGGGTCGCCGAGCACCTCTTCGCCGTGTCGAGCGGGCTCGAGTCGGTCGTCGTCGGCGAGGGCGAGATCGCCGGCCAGGTGCGCCGCTCGCTCGAGGAGGCGCGCCGCCTCGGCACCACGTCGTCCGAGCTCGAGCGCCTGTTCCAGCGGGCGTCGCAGACCTCGCGCGGGATCAAGAACCGCACCGGGCTCGGCAGCGCCGGACGCTCGATCGTCCGCCTCGCCCTCGACCTCGCCTCCAGCCGCATCACCGACTGGCGCGCCGCCCGCGTGCTGCTGGTGGGCACCGGCAGCTACGCCCGCGCGACCGTCGCCGCGCTGCGCGATCGCGGAGTCGTCGAGATCGCCGTCCACTCCCCCTCCGGCCGCGCCGAGGGCTTCGCCGCCCGCCGTGCGCTCCGCGCGATCGACGGGGCGTCGTTCGCCGCCGAGGCCGTCGCCGCCGACGTCGTGATCACCTGCACCACCACGCAGGAGCCGGTGCTCGACGCCGCGCTCCTCGCCGAGGGGCGCCGGCTCACCGCCTTCCGCGAGCGTCAGCTCGTGATCGACCTCGGGCTCCCCCGCAACGTCGCCGGCGACGTCACCGGCCTCTCGGGGGTCGAACTGCTCGATCTCGAGACGATCAGCCTGCACGCGCCGCTCGAGGTGCTCGACGCCTCCACCCAGGCGCGCGCGCTGGTCGACAAGGCCGTCCGCAAGTTCTCCGACGTCGCCGACGAGAAGAGCCTGACCCCCGCGGTCGTCGCCCTCCGAGCCCACGTCTTCGACGCCCTCGACGCCGAGATCGAGCGCGCCCGCTCCCGCGGCGACGACGACGGACGCACCGAGCAGGCCCTCCGCCACCTCGCCGGCGTGCTGCTGCACACCCCGAGCGTGCGGGCGCGCGACTACGCCCGCAACGGCGAGCAGGAGGCGTACCTCACCGGGCTCGAGGCGCTCTTCGGCATCGCGGTGCCGGCCGAGCCCGTCGCGGCGCGGCCCGTCGACGGCACGGCCGCCACCGCGTGAGCCCGGCGCTCCGGCTCCCGTACGAGGCCGAGCCGATCCGCACCGAACGGCTGCTGCTGCGTCCGCTCCGTCTCGACGACGCCGACGACCACGCGCGCTACCAGGGCGATCCGGAGGCGGTGCGCTACCTCCGCTGGCCGGTGAGGACGCCGGAGGAGTCGCGAGAGCACCTGCGCGTGCGACTCCCCTCCGACCGCCTCGCGGCCGACGGCGACGTCGTCGTTCTGGCGATGGTGCCGACCGACGGGCCGCTCGCGGGGCACGTCGTCGGCGACCTCACGCTGATCGCCGCCTCCGCCCCGCAGGCGACCGTCGAGATCGGCTGGGTGCTGCTCCCGGAGGCGCAGGGCATCGGCTACGCGACCGAGGGCGCCCGAGCGCTCCTCGCGCTGGCGTTCGACCGGCTCGACGCGCACCGCGTCGTGGCGCAGCTCGATGCGCGCAACACCGCCTCGGCCCGCCTCTGCGAGCGACTCGGTATGCGCCTCGAGGCGCACCACGTCGACGACGAGCACTGCAAGGGCGAGTGGACCTCGACCCTCGTCTACGCCCTGCTGGAGCGCGAGCGCGGCGCGGTATGACGCGCTGGTGCCGACCGGAGGCCGTGCTGCCTCGCGCAGTCGCAGAGCGCACCCTCCTCGCTGATCGAGCCCGCAGCCCGGTCTTCGCAGATCCCGTGGCCCGGTCCTCGCTGATCGAGTAGCCCGCGCAGCGGGCGTATCGAGATCCACCAGCGTCAGAAGACCGGATCATCGGCCTGACCTGCTGACGCTGATGGGTCTCGATACGCCCCTGCGGGGCTACTCGACCAGCACGGTGGGCCCCTGCGGGGCTACTCGACCAGCATGGTGGGGCCCCTCCGGAGCTGCTCGACCAGCACGGTGGGGCCCCTCCGGAGCTGCTCGACCAGCACGGTGGGCCCCTCCGGAGCTGCTCGACCAGCCCGGGTGGGGCCCTGCCGGCAGTCGGCCGGCAGGCGCCCGCGCGCTACGCGCCGCGCAGGCCCGTGAAGAGGTGCGACTCGAGGTCGGCGAGCGGGATGCGCTCCTGCTTCATGGTGTCGCGGTCGCGGACCGTGACGGCGTCGTCCTCGAGGGAGTCGAAGTCGACGGTCACGCAGAAAGGCGTGCCGATCTCGTCCTGGCGGCGGTAGCGGCGGCCGATCGCGCCGGAGTCGTCGAAGTCGACGTTCCAGAGCTTCCTGAGCCGGTCGGCCACCTCGCGGGCGAGCGGCGACAGCGCCTCGTTGCGCGAGAGCGGCAGCACGGCGACCTTCACCGGCGCGAGCCGCGGGTCGAGGTGCAGCACCGTGCGCGTCTCGACCTTGCCCTTGGCGTTCGGCGGCAGCTCCTGCTCCTCGTAGGCGTCGACGAGGAACGCCATCAGCGCGCGCGTCAGGCCGAAGGACGGCTCGATCACGAACGGCACGTAGCGCTCGTTCTTGTTCTGGTCGAAGAACGACAGGTCCTTGCCCGAGTGCTCGATGTGCGTCTTGAGGTCGAAGTCGGTGCGGTTCGCGACTCCCATCAGCTCGCCCCACTCGCCCGAGGCGAAGCTGAAGCGGTACTCGATGTCGACGGTGCGCTTGGAGTAGTGGGAGAGCTTGTCCTTCGGGTGCTCGAACTGGCGGATGTTGTCCGCCTTGATCCCGAGGTCGATGAACCAGTCCCAGGCGAGCTTCATCCAGGTCTCCTGCCACTCCTCGTCCGTGCCGGGCTCGACGAAGAACTCGAGCTCCATCTGCTCGAACTCGCGGGTGCGGAAGATGAAGTTGCCGGGCGTGATCTCGTTGCGGAACGCCTTGCCGATCTGGCCGATGCCGAACGGCGGCTTCTTCCGGGCGCTCTGCAGCACGTTCGCGAAGTTGGTGAAGATGCCCTGCGCGGTCTCGGGCCGCAGGTAGTGCAGTCCCGACTCGTCGTCGACGACGCCGAGGTAGGTCTTCATCAGCCCCGAGAACTGCTTGATCTCGGTCCACTGGCCGACCTTGTCGGGGTGCTCCGGGTCGGGGATGTCGGCGAGGCCGTTCACGGGCGGGTGCCCGTTGTCCTCCTCGTACTTCTCGAAGAGGTGGTCGGCGCGGTAGCGCTTGTGCGTGATCAGCGACTCGGTCAGCGGGTCCGAGAAGACGCCGACGTGGCCGGAGGCGCTCCAGATCGCGGTCGGGAGGATCACGGCGGAGTCGAGGCCGACCACGTCGCCGCGGCCCTGCACGAACGCCTTCCACCACTGGCGCTTGATGTTCTCCTTGAGCTCGACGCCGAGCGGCCCGTAGTCCCAGGCGGAGCGGGTGCCGCCGTAGATCTCTCCCGAGGGGAAGACGAACCCCCGGTGCTGCGCGAGGGTGATGACCTTGTCGAGGGTGGTGGTGGGTTCTGCCACGGGGAGCTCCTCAGCTGTTCGGGCGCACGGGGCCCTGGCGCACGCCGGCTGCGCGCGTCCTTCTGGTGTCCGACCATGGTAGCCGCGGGCATGATGGCGGGATGAGCAGCCTCCCGCCCCTCCTCGTCTCCGCCGTCGCCGTGATCCGTGACCGGAGGGTCCTCATGGTCGTCGCACGCGGGCGCGAGGTGGTCTACCTTCCGGGCGGCAAGGTCGACCCGGGCGAGAGCGGCGTCGAGGCGGCCGCGCGCGAGGCCGAGGAGGAGCTGGGCTCGTCACCGACCCGCCTCCACGAGCTCTTCACGGTTCGGGAGCAGGCGCACGGTGAGCCGGAGGGACGCGAGGTCCACATGACGGTGTTCGCCGCCGAGCTGGCCGACGAACCGCGCCCGACCGGCGAGATCGACTCCCTGCACTGGATCGGCACGGCCGACGCCCACCGCTGCCCGCCCGCCGGCGTCGCGACGCTGGAGAGGCTCCGCGCCCTCGACCTCGTCGACTGACGCCGTCGGCGGCGGCGACCTCCGAGGCCGGATACCCTCGTGCCGTGGAGACCAGACGACGCGCCAGGGACAGGACGGGGAGCGACGACGCCCGGGGGCTCGAGCCGGTGCGGATGGAGGCGGCGGTGCCGATCCTGCGCATCTTCTCGGTCGCCAAGGCGGGCGAGTTCTACGTCGACTACCTCGGCTTCGCGGTCGACTGGGAGCACCGCGCGAGCCGCGACTCGCCGCTCTACCTGCAGGTGTCGCGCTCGGGGCTCCGGCTGCACCTCAGCGAGCACCACCGCGACGGCAGCCCCGGAGCCGCGGTGCACCTGGCCCTCCGCGGAGTCCGCGAGCTGCACGCCGAGCTCGACGCGAAGGCGTACCCGTACCTGAATCCCCGCATCACGAGATCGGCGTTCGGCTACGCGCTCGACCTGATCGATCCCTTCGGCAATCAGCTCCGCTTCGCCGAGCCCGCACCGCAGCCGACCACTTCCTGAGAGCCTCGTGGTCGGGCGTTCACCGCCCGTCCACCGGATTCGGAGAGCGCTCGCCTAGCGTGTGGACAATGGCGGCATCTCGGGGGACGACGGAACGACTCCACGGGGTCGGCCCCTCGGGAGCAGCTGCCTCGCGGCGCTCGCGCTGGTCGCTCCTCCGAGCCGGCCACGTCGCTCCGCTCGCGATGGGGACGCTCGCCTCGACCGCGATCCTGGTCGGATCGCTCGGGGTCGGCTTCCTCCCGCGCGACTCATCGCTCCGCGACTGGCCCTTGATCTCGACCATGCGCGCGACGGGCTGGCTCACCGAGCTCAGCGCGATCGCGGTGGTCGGCGGCGGAGTGCTCCTGCTCGTCGCGTGGCTCCGGCTGCGCTCGGTCGCGCTCGACGGGCGCCCCGGCTCGCTCCGCGCGATCCTCGTCGCCGCCCTCGCCTGGGCGGCACCGCTGCTCGTCGCCGTTCCGCTGTTCAGCCGCGACATGTTCTCGTACGTGGCGCAGGGCCGCCTGATGACCCAGGGCGTCGACCCCTACACGCACGGAGTCGCGACCCTCCCCGGCTGGTTCGCGCTCGGCGTCGATCCGCTCTGGGCCGACACGCCGACCCCGTACGGCCCGCTGTACCTGCTGGCCGAGAAGACGGCCGTGCAGCTGGCCGGCTGGACCTCGCCGGAGCTGTCCATCGCCATGCTGCGGGCGCTCTCGGTCGCCGGAGTCGCGGTGCTGGCCGTCTACGCGATCCGCCTCGCGCGGCTCCGCGGCCTCTCGACCTCGCTGACCGCGTGGACGATCGTGGCGAACCCGCTGACCCTGGTGCTCTTCGTCGTCGCCGGCCACAACGACTCCGTGATGCTCGCCCTGATCCTCGCGTCGCTCTACTACGGCCACACCGATCGCCGCGTGGCGGCCGTGCTGCTGATGGGCGCCGCGATCGCGGTCAAGCCCGTCGCCGTCATCGCCCTGCCCGTGCTCGCGCTGCTCTGGCTCCGTCACGACGCGACGCTGCGCGAGCGGGTGCGGCTCTGGGCGTGGACCGGCGCCGGCGCGCTCGCGCTGGTCGTCGCGATCGGCCTGGCGGCGGGCGTCGGCGTCGGCTGGGTCGTGGCGATGGTCGTGCCCGGATCGATCCTGCACTGGTACGCGCCGATGTCGTTCGTCACGGTCGTCGTGTCGAGCGCCGTCGAGCTGACCGGACACGATCCCGGAGCGGCCATCACCCTGGTGAAGGTGCTCGCCCTCGCCGTCGCGGCCGGTGTCGCGGCCGCGCTCCTGCTCTCGAAGCGCGCGATCGATCCGCTGGCCCGGCTGACCGGAGCACTGCTGGCGTTCGTCACGGCGTCGACCGCGATCCACCCCTGGTACGCGCTGTGGATCCTGCCGATCGCCGCGCTCTCGCGCCCCTGGCAGAGCGCCCACCGGCACCTCGCGGTCTACGCGACCATCTTCCTGATGTGCGTCACCCTGGCCGAGCCGGCTGACGGGGGCGGCGGAGTCGTCGACCAGATCCCGGCGCGCGTCGCGACGATCGCCGCGATCGCGGTCGTGGGCCTGTACATCGTGCTCGGCTACTCCGACGAGGAGCGCGTGCGGGCGCGGACCCTGCTCGGCGCGGTGCCGTTCGGCACGGAGTTCCTCAGCCGGGTGTCCGGCGGCCGCGTCGGCGGCGTGCTGGTCGAGTCGCACGCGCGCGACTGACCGCGCGGGGTTCAGGCGTTGTCAGCGGCTCCGGCATCGTCCGCCGGGCGGCGACGCCGCTCGATCGCGGATTCCGCGGCGGAGGCGGCGGCGTCCGGCTTGCCTCCGCCGAGGACTCCCTTGAGCGACGACAGCCACTCGGCGTCGTCGCGACGGCCGGAGAGAGCGTCGGAGAAGAGCGGGAGCTCGCTGCGCGTGGCGTGGATGGCGTATTCCTCGCGGGTGTAGCCGTTGTCGGGGACGACGGGCGCGCGCTTCTCCGGTGCCCTCTCGTCGTCGGCGGCCCGGTCGTCGTCGTGCTCGTTCGCACTGCGCTCGTCGTTCACGGGGCCTCCTCCGTCTCGCCGCACCGTGGCGGACGGAGCGGACGCCGCGGCTGCTCTGCCGGACGTCAGGTCAGCGTACCCCCCTCATGGGGAGTCGGTGTCGCTGTCGTGCGATCGAGGGAGGGGCCGCCAGACGACGACCTCGGTGCGGCGCTGCGCGCGGGTCCCGTGGCGCAGGGTGACCACGTCGCCCTCGAGGCCCGCGGCGAACACGCGGCGGCCGGGCCGGTTGAGGAGCTCGTCGGCGAGCGCGCCCTCGAGCTCGCGCACCCGCTGCGAGAGCGCCTGCACCTGGTTCTCGAGCTGCAGGATGCGCGCGATGCCCTCGAGGGACACGCCCTCGGACGACAGTCGCGCGACCTCCCTCAGCTGCACGACGTCGCGCATCGAGTAGCGGCGCGACTTGCCGGCCGTCCGCGTCGGGCGCACGAGGCCCAGCCGGTCGTACTGCCGGAGGGTCTGCGGATGCATCCCCGCGAGGTCGGCGGCGACCGCGATCGCGAAGACCGGGGTGTTCTCGTCCACGTCCCAGCCTCTCGTCGGCGGATCGGACCCTGCTGGCGGGTCGGACCCTAGTAGCGGGCCTTCTCCAGGATGTCCTCGCGCGGGTTCTCCCCCGGCTCGGCGGCCGCGAACGCCTCGAGGGCGTCCCTGGCGGCGGCGGAGAGGTGGTCGGGGACGGCGACCTGGATCACCGCGAGCAGATCACCGGTGCCCTTGCCCGTCGCGACTCCGCGGCCCTTCACGCGCAGCACTCGGCCGCTCGGCGTGCCGGGGGCGACCCGGAGCTTCACGGGGTCGCCCCCGAGGGTGGGCACCTCGATCGTCGCACCGAAGACGGCCTCGACGAAGGTGACGGGCACGTTCACGCGGAGGTTCAGTCCGTCGCGCTCGAAGACCGGGTGCTTGCGCACGGCGACGGTCAGCACGAGATCGCCGGGCTCGCCTCCGTCGGGGCTCGGGCGGCCCTTGCCGCGCACGCGGATCTTCTGCTGGTCGGCCACTCCGGCGGGGATGCGCACCGAGAGCGCGCGGCCCTCGCCGGTCTGGAGCTGCACGGTGTCGCCGCGGGTGGCGGTGCGGAAGTCGATGGTGGTGCTGGCCGTGACGTCGGCGCCCTTCTGCGGGCCGCCGAAGCCGCGGAACCCGCCGCTCGGCTGGCCGAAGCGGCCGCCGCCGGCGTTGCCGAACATGCCGCCGAGGATGTCCTCGAAGCCCGCGGGCGGGCCCTGCTGGGTGCTGTAGGTGGAGCGACCGCCGGCCTGGTTGAACACGTTGCCGAAGACGTCGTCGAAGCCGCCGGGCTGGCCGCCGGCCGCGGTGAAGCGGGCGCCGCCGCCCATCGCGCGGATCTGGTCGTACTCCTTGCGCTGCTCGGTGTCGGAGAGGACGGTGTACGCCTCGCTGATCTCCTTGAACCGCGCCTCCGCCTTGGCGTCCCCGGGGTTGGAGTCGGGGTGGAACTGCCGGGCGAGCTTGCGGTAGGTCTTCTTCAGATCCGCCTCGGACACGTCCTTGGGCACGCCGAGGACCTTGTAGAAGTCCTTGTCGAACCAATCCTGGCTGGCCATGCGCCTCTTCCTGTGTCGTGTGGTGCGAGGGACCCCGGCCGCCCTGCAGTGCCTGGCGGGCGGGGTCCCTCGCGGTGGTGCGGAGGTGGGTCAGTCGGCGGGGACGGCCACGACCACCCGGGCGGCCCGCAGCAGCGAGCCTCCGAGGTAGTAGCCCGACTCGACGACGTCGGCGACCGTGGAGGTCTCGGCGCCGGGAGTGGGCTGCTGGAAGATCGCCTCGTGGATGTTCGGGTCGAACAGATCCCCCACGGCGCCGGTCTTCACGAGCCCGAGCTTCTCCATCCCGCCGCGCAGCTTCTGCGCGATGGCGGTGAACGGCCCGCCCTCGGCCAGGTCGCCGTGCTTCTCGGCGCGATCGAGGTCGTCGAGCACGGGCAGTATGACCTTCACCGCGTCGCCGATGGCCCGCTCCTTCTCGACCTGGCGGTTCGACTCCGTGCGCTTGCGGTAGTTCGCGTACTCCGCGGTCACCCGCTGGAGGTCGGCGAGGTGCTCCGCTGCGAGCGTCTCGGCGTCGGACTGTCCCGAGAGGAACGAGAGGTCGGCGTCGGAGAGGCTGGTCTCGACGTCGGGCCCCTCGGCCTCGATCAGTCCCTCGGAGTCCTGGGCGGCGGCGGCCGCCTCGGTCCCGTCGGCGGGTCCGGTGCCCTCGGTGGGCTCCTCGGGTGTGCCCTCGTCGTGCGGCAGGTTGTGCTTGCCCATCGTTACTTCGTGTCCTTCGGCTCGTCGTCGTCGATGACCTCGGCGTCGACGATGTCCTCGTCGTCCTTCTTCTCGTCCTCGGCCGGGGCGTCCTGAGGGGCGGCCTGGTCGGCCGACTGCTGCGAGTAGATGGCCTGGCCGATCTTGGTCTGCGAGGCGTTCAGCGCGTCGAACGCGGTCTTGACGGCCGCGTCGTCGTCGCCGGCGAGCGCGGTCTTCAGCGCGTCGACGTCGCCCTGCACCTCGGTCTTGACGTCCTCGGGCAGCTTGTCCTCGTTCTCCTTGATCAGCTTGTCGATCGAGTAGGCGAGGGTCTCGGCGTTGTTGCGGATCTCGGCCGCCTCGCGGCGGGCCTTGTCCTCGGCCGCGTGCTCCTCGGCCTCGCGGACCATGCGCTCGATGTCGTCCTTCGGCAGCGACGAGCCGCCGGTGATCGTCATCGACTGCTCCTTGCCGGTGCCCTTGTCCTTCGCGGACACGTGCACGATGCCGTTGGCGTCGATGTCGAAGGTGACCTCGACCTGCGGGATCCCGCGGGGGGCGGGCGCGATGCCGGTCAGCTCGAAGGTTCCGAGGTTCTTGTTGTCGCGGGTGAACTCGCGCTCGCCCTGGAACACCTGGATCGCGACGGACGGCTGGTTGTCGTCGGCCGTGGTGAAGGTCTCGGAGCGCTTGGTCGGGATCGCGGTGTTGCGCTCGATGAGCTTGGTCATGATCCCTCCCTTGGTCTCGATGCCGAGCGAGAGCGGCGTGACGTCGATGAGCAGGACGTCCTTGCGCTCGCCCTTGAGGACACCGGCCTGGAGCGCGGCGCCGACGGCGACGACCTCGTCCGGGTTGACGCCCTTGTTGGGCTCCTTGCCGCCGGTGAGCTTCTTGACGAGCTCGGCCACGGCCGGCATGCGGGTCGAGCCGCCGACGAGCACGACGTGCGCGATGTCGTCGACCTTGACTCCGGCCTCGGCGATGACGTCGGTGAACGGCTTGCGGGTGCGCTCGATCAGGTCGCTCGTGAGCTCCTCGAACTTGGCGCGGGTGAGCGTCTCGTCGAGGTTCGCGGGGCCGTTCTCGGTGAGCGAGAGGTAGGGCAGCTGGATGCTCGTCGAGGTGCTCGAGGAGAGCTCCTTCTTGGCCTGCTCGGCGGCCTCCTTGAGGCGCTGACGGGCGATCTTGTCCTTCGAGACGTCGACGCCGGTCGAGTCCTTGAAGCGCTTGACCAGGTAGTCGACGACGCGCTGGTCCCAGTCGTCGCCGCCGAGGCGGTTGTCGCCCGAGGTCGAGCGGACCTGGATGGTCGAGAAGTCGTCGTCCTTGCCCACCTCGAGGAGGGAGACGTCGAAGGTTCCGCCACCGAGGTCGAAGACGAGGATGAGCTCGTCCTCCTTGCCCTTGTCGAGGCCGTAGGCGAGCGCCGCGGCGGTCGGCTCGTTGATGATGCGGAGGACGTTCAGACCGGCGATCTCGCCGGCGTCCTTCGTGGCCTGGCGCTCGGCGTCGTTGAAGTAGGCCGGGACGGTGATGACCGCGTCGGTCACCTTCTCGCCCAGGTACTGCTCGGCGTCGCGCTTGAGCTTGCCGAGGATGCGGGCCGAGATCTCCTGCGGGGTGTACTTCTTGTCCTCGACCGCGAAGGTCCAGTCGGTGCCCATGTGGCGCTTGACGGACGCGAGGGTGCGGTCGACGTTGGTGACGGCCTGGCGCTTCGCGGTCTCGCCGACGAGCACCTCGCCGTCCTTGGTGAACGCGACGACGGACGGGGTGGTGCGGAAGCCCTCGGCGTTCGCGATGACGGTGGGCTCGCCACCCTCGAGGACGGCCACGACCGAGTTGGTGGTTCCCAGGTCGATGCCTACGGCACGGGACATATGCGTGTTTCTCCTTCGCGAGCGGCCGTCGGGCCGTTCAGTTGACTGCGGGACTGCGGGAAGACTGTTGCGGGCTCGGGCCCCGCCGGAATCGACCCGGTGGGAGTTGAGCCCCGCACGCTCAAGTTTACGCAGCTGTTCCGTCGAGTCAAGTCGACGGCGTAGAACTTGAGCGGAGTCGGCTCAACTCTCAGGGAGCGGTGCCGCCCGGTACCCGCAGTTCACCCGGGCGCCCTACGGTGATCGCATGACAGACCGCACCCGTCGCTGGCCCGTCGTCGCCTGGGCTCTCTGGGACTGGGGCGGCTCGGCCTTCAACGCGGTCGTCACCACCTTCGTCTTCACGGTCTACCTGACCAGCGACGGGCTCTTCGGCACCTCGACCGGCGTCTCCGCGGCACTCGGCTGGTCGCTCGCGGGAGCCGGACTGGTCGTCGCGCTGATCGCGCCGATCACCGGGCGACGGGCCGATCTCGGCGGGCGGCGGAGGCTGTGGCTCGGCATCCACTCGGCCGTGGTCGTCGTCTGCATCCTGCTGATGTTCTTCGTGCGCCCCGACCCCGCGTTCCTCTGGCTCGGCCTGCTGCTGCTCGCCGTCGGCACCGTCTTCTTCGAGTTCGCGAGCGTCAACTACAACGCCATGCTGACGCAGGTCTCGACGCGCGCGAGCATCGGCCGCGTCTCGGGCTTCGGCTGGGGCATGGGGTACGTGGGCGGCATCGTCCTGCTCCTCATCGTCTACTTCGGCTTCATCTCGCCCGAGGTGGGGCTCTTCGGCGTCACCGGCGACGACGGCCTCGACGTGCGGGTCTCGATCCTGCTCGCGGGCGTGTGGTTCGCCGTCTTCGCCCTGCCGGTGCTCCTGGCGGTTCCCGAGACGCCGGCCACCGCCTCCGGAGCCAGCAGGGTCGGCATCATCGCCTCCTATCGCGCGCTCTTCCGGCAGATCCGGGCGCTCTGGCACGAGAGCCCCAGCACGGTCGCCTTCCTCATCGCCAGCGCGGTGTTCCGCGACGGACTGACCGGAGTGTTCACCTTCGGCGGAGTCCTCGCCCAGGGCACCTTCGGCTTCAGCCCGGGCGAGGTGATCCTCTTCGCGATCGCGGCGAACCTGGTGGCCGGAGTGGCGACCATCTCGGTCGGTGCGCTCGACGACCGCGTGGGGCCCAAGGCCGTGATCGTCGCCTCCCTGGTGGGCCTGGTGATCTGCGGGACCGCGGTGTTCGTGCTGCACGACGGCGGCCAGACGGTGTTCTGGATCTTCGGACTCCTGCTCTGCCTGTTCGTCGGCCCCGCCCAGTCGGCGAGCCGCAGCTATCTGGCCCGCCTGATCCCCGAGGGGCGGGAGGGCGAGATCTTCGGCCTCTACGCGACCACCGGACGCGCCGCGTCGTTCCTGGCCCCCGCGGCCTTCGCGGCGTTCGTGTCGATCGCCGCCGTCGCCTCCGGTGGCGACGAGGCGAACGTGCAGTACTGGGGCATCCTCGGCCTGGTCCTGGTGCTCGCCGTCGGGCTCGTGCTGCTGCTCCCGGTCAAGCGCCCGCCGACCGCCTCCGCGACTCCCGCGCCGACCGAGCGCGACGCCTCGGCCCTCCCCTAGAGTGACCGAGCCGCTCGCCGCGGCGACAGCACGATCGGCCCCGGCCGGATGGAGGAGCACGCGATGGCGCGACAGGACACGCACGAGCGCGACGGGGCACCCCGGGGCCCGGAGCGGCACACCCGGACCTCCGAGCCCGCCGTCGACGCGCCGTCGACGAGCCCCTCGTCCGAGTGGCCGACCGCGCCCGCCGCGGGGCCCACGAGCGTCCCCGACCGCCCCGCGTCGATCCGCGTCAAGAAGAAGCGCAAGTCCTCGGGAGCCGCGCGTGCCCGGCGCCTGGCGAAGCGCGTCGGCTACGCCGCCCTCGTCCTCGCCCTGCTCGCGGGCCTCGCCGTCGTCATCGTCCTGATCGTCGCGCCGCACCACCTCTTCTGAGCGGAGGCGGGCGTGTCGAGATCCACGTCCATCAGAAGACCCGGTCAGGCGCCTCATCTCCTGAAGCTGGCGGGTCTCGATACGCCCCTGCGGGGCTACTCGACCAGCATGGGGGAAGTCGGCGCCGGAGCCCACCCCCGCCCGCCGGTCAGGTGGCGAGCCAGAAGACGATCAGCAGCAGGGTGACCAGGAAGCCGGTCAGGAAGTTGAGCGCGAGGAAGCGCTTCCAGCCGGCGTTCGCTCGCTCGGCCTCCGCGTCGGTGAGCGAGCGGTAGGGCCAGACGCTCACTGCGTACGGCACCGCGAGGATCGCGGCGAGGGTGCCCGGCCACGGCAGCAGGAGCAGGAGCAGCCCGCTCGCGACGTACGCGGCGATCGCGAAGCGGCTGGTCGCCCTCGCCCCGATGACGGTGGCGATGGAGGCGATACCGCCCGCCCGGTCCGCGAGGATGTCCTGCACCGCGCCGAAGGCGTGGCTCGCGATCCCCCAGAGGAAGAACGCGACGAGCAGCGCCACGAGCGGCGGGTTCACGACCGTGCCCGCCAGCGCGATGCCGTACACGGCGGGGCTGACGAAGTGCGTGGCCGAGGTCAGCGAGTCGACGAACGGGCGCTCCTTGAACCGCAGCCCTGGAGCACTGTAGGCGATCACCGCGAAGACGCTGATCGCGAGCACCAGCCACGACACCGGCGAGCCGAGCAGGACCAGGGCCACGAGGAACGGCACGTTCGTCACGACCGCGGCGATCAGCGTCGCGCGGTGCTCGCCGCGGTCGAGGACCGCTCCCTCCACTCCGCCCTTGCGAGGATTGCGGAGGTCGGACTCGTAGTCGAAGACGTCGTTGATGCCGTACATCGCGAGATTGTACGGGATGAGGAAGTAGAGCGTGCCGAGCACGAAGGCGAGGTCGATCTCGCGCGTGGTCAGCAGGTAGGCGGCCGCGAACGGGTACGCCGTGTTGACCCAGCTCAGCGGGCGGCTCGAGACGAACAGCGCGCGCAGCCGCTTCACGAGGCGCTCCGTCGACGCGCGGGGAGGAGGGTCCAGAGCGCGGGCAGCAGGAGCGCGGCGGCGATCGCGTAGGCGAAGTCCTCGATGGGGGCCACTCCGATCCGGATGCCCGAGATCAGCTCGTCGTCGTAGGCGACCAGGAGTCCCACCCCGATCATCACGTTGTCGAACACGGCGGTCATCACCAGCAGCACGGCGAGCGTGCCGAGCACGGCGGCGGGGCGGAGGCGCCGCCACGCGATCGCGACGACCACCAGCACGACCGCGAGGAAGACGGCGTTGAGGAGGAGGTAGGTCATGCGCGCACCTCCGGTCGCCGGGCGGCGCGGTTCGAGAGGAACCCGTGCACGTCCATGCTCAGGTAGCAGAGCAGGGTGAGGAAGAGGACCTCCTCGATGGGCAGCTCCGGCGCGAGCTGGATGCCGATCATGTAGGGCGTCTCGCCGCGGAAGAACACGCCGAGACCGATGCCGACGAGATCCCAGATCAGGAAGAAGACGACGCCGACCGGCAGCACGATCGCCGCGCGCCGCGCGTCGGCCCAGAAGAACAGGCGGAAGCGCCTGTCGAGCACGACCATCCCGGTGATCGAGACGGCGAGCGCCAGCAGGTAGAGGAACCCCACCGGCTACTCCCCCGCGACCGCGACCGGGACGCGGGACGCCTCCGTCACGTCGGGCGCGACGGGCGCCGCCGGGGCGTCGCGCACCGGCAGCGGCTCGGTCGAGACGTCGCCGCGCACCCGCTTGAGCATCACCTCGGCGCTGATCAGGCACATCGGCAGGCCGATGCCCGGGATCGTCGAGCTTCCCGCGAAGAGCAGGCCGTCGACGTGCTTGCTGATGTTGCCGGCGCGGAAGAAGGCGCTCTGCGAGAGCACGTGCGACGGGCCGAGCATCGAGCCGCGCCACGCGCCGAGGTCGCTCTCGAAATCCGCCGGGCCGATGGTCCGGCGGACGACGATGCGCTCGGCGAGGTCGGTCGCTCCGGTCCAGGTCGCGATCTGCTCGATCACGGCGTCGGCGATGGCCTCGACGCGCGCATCGCCCGCGCCGTCGACTCCGCCGTGCCCGATCGAGGTGTCGGCCGGGATCGGCACGAGCACGAACAGGTTCTCGTGCCCCTCCGGAGCGACCGAGGGGTCGGTCGCGCTCGGGCGGCAGACGTAGATCGAGGCCGGGTCCGGCACCGAGGGGTTCTCGCCGAAGATGCGGCCGAAGTTGTCGCGCCAGTCCTGCGTGAAGAGCAGGGTGTGGTGCTCGAGCTGGGGCAGCTCCCCGCGCACACCGAGCAGCACGAGGACGGCGCTCGGGCCGGGCTCGCGGTTCTCCCAGTACGACGGCGGGTAGGTGCGCAGCTCGTCGGGCAGCAGCGACTGCTCGGTGGTGAAGAGGTCGGAGGCGTTCACGACGAGGTCGGCGGCGATCTGCCCGGTCCCCTCCGGCCCCTCGAACTCGACGCCGACGACCTCGGCGTCCCGGCGGCTGCCGCGCGGGGCGCGGGCGGTGAGGATCCGCGTGGCCGGCGACGAGGTGCGGATGCGCACCCCCGCCTCCTCGGCGACGTCCCGCACGGCGTCGATCAGCGTCGTGATGCCGCCCATCGGGTAGAGCACGCCGTCGGCCAGGTCGAGGTGGCTCATCAGGTGGTACATGCTCGGCGCACTGAACGGCGAGGAGCCGAGGAACACGGCCGGGTAGCCGAGGATCTGGCGGAGCCGGTTGTCGGTGACCGTCTTGCCGGCGAGGGTGTCGAGCGGAGTGAGGAGCAGGCGCCCGAGCGTGCTCGTGCGACTCAGCACGTCGCGGCGCAGCAGCGGCAGGAACGACGAGAAGCTCGTGTAGAGGAAGCGGCGCTTCGCGACCTCGTAGGTGTCCCGGGCCGAGTCGAGGTAGGAGCGCACGCGCTCGCCCGCGCCGGGCTCGATGCGCTCGAACAGGGCGAGGTTCGACTCGAGGTCGGCGAGCACGTCGATCGGCTCCTCGATCCCCTCGCTGTAGACCCGGTAGCCCGGGTCGAGCGTGACGAGGTCGAGGCGCTCCGCGGCGCTCGAGCCCATCAGCTGGAAGAAGTGGTCGAACACCTCGGGCATCAGGTACCACGAGGGTCCGGTGTCGAAGCGGAAGCCGTCCTTCTCCCATGAGCCGGCGCGACCGCCGACGACGTCCTTCGCCTCGAGCAGGGTGACGTCGAAGCCGTCGCGGGCGAGCAGAGCCGCGGAGGCGAGACCGCCGATCCCGCCGCCGATCACGACCGCGCGGTGCGATCCGGACTGCGAGCGAGCGGCACGGGCGGGTCCCTGACCGAGTCGCGGTCCGAGAGTCGAGACCGCCGCGCGGGCGGCGAGCGCGGCCTTGGTCGCGGTCGGCACGCTGACGCGGGCGCGCAGGAGCTCCTCGGCGGGCGTCTCGCGGATGCGGTCCGCCAGCGCCTCGAACAGCGAGTGCGCGAGACGCACGGCCCGGCGCGACGAGCGGGGCAGCTCGGGCACGATCGCGGCGGCCGCCTCGAGGTCGGCGTCGAGGTCGGCGAGGAGGATCGCCTTGTCCTGCTCGGAGAAGTCGCGCGGGTCGACGCCCGGGAAGTAGCTGCGTCCGAGCCCGTCGACATCCGCCGCCAGATCGCGGAGGAAGTTGACCTTCTGGAACGCCGAGCCCAGGCGGCGCGCGCCGGCGACGAGACGCTCGCGCTGCGCGGGGGAGACGAGACCCGCATCAGGAGCCGCGAGGAACACGTGCAGGCACATCAGCCCGACGACCTCGGCCGAGCCGTAGACGTAGGCCTCGAACGACTCGGGAGTGTGCTCGGTCTCGCGGAGGTCGGCGCGCATCGAGGCGAAGAACGGCGCCGTGAGCTCGGTGCCGAAACCGGTCGCCCGCGCGGTCCTCGCGAAGGCGTGGATGACGAGGTTGGCGCTGTAGCCGGTCTCGAGAGCCCGCTCGGTCTCGGCCTCGAAGGCGTCGAGCGCCTCCTCGACGGCGGAGCGGTCGAGCCGCGCCTCCTCGGCGACGCCGTCGACGATCTCGTCGGCGACGCGGACCAGCGCGTAGACGTCCTCGACCCGCTCGCGGACACCCGGGCCGAGCAGACGCGTGGCCAGCCCGAACGACGTCGAGTAGCGGCGGATCACCTGCGCCGACGCCTCGTGGGCGACGCGGTCGTACAGTTCGCTCTGCCGGCTCATCGTGCCACCGTACGTCGGCGGGGCGCGGCGTGCGGCATCGTGGCGACGGTCCGCGCGTGGCGGAGTCCGCGGGCCGTGCTGCGGGCGCTCATCGGGTGCGTCCCACGACGCTCGCGACCAGTGGGCGGACCTCGGTGCGGAACGCCTCCGGGACAGCGGGCACCGTGAGCGCCTGCCAGGCCCGGGTCGCGAAGTCGTCGGCGAGGTTCTCGGCGTAGCTGCGGGCCCCGCACTCCACGAGGATCCGGCGCACGCGCTCGGCCGTCTCGCCGCTCAGATGCTCGTCGCCGATCAGGTCCTCGATGTCGGGCCAGCAGTCGGTCCCCGCGGCGTGGGCGATCAGGACGGTGCGCTTGCCCTCGCGGAGGTCGCCGAGCGTGGTCTTGCCCGTCTGCACCTCCTCGCCGAACACCCCGAGCAGGTCGTCGACGATCTGGTAGGCGATGCCGATGCAGCGGCCGAACTCGCCCAGCGCCGCGACGACCTCGTCGACGGCCCCCGCGAGGATCGCGCCGGCCTGCAGCGGCGCCTCGAACGAGTACACCGCCGTCTTCAGGCGCTCCATCTCGAGCACCTCGTCGACGGTGGGCATGCCGGGCATCAGCGAGAAGTCGACGTCGGCGAGCTCCCCCGCGGCTGAGGCGAAGACGGCCTCGTCGAGCAGGGTGAGGAGCCGGGCGCGCACGGCGTCGTCGGCTCCGACGCCCTCGACGAGACGGTGGGCGCCGGTGAGCGCCAGGTCGCCCGCGATGACGGCGACCGAGGTGCCGCGGTGCTCGGCGATCGGGATGGAGAGCCCGGCGGTGGTGGCCTCGTCGCGGTAGCTCCCCGAGACGTTCGGGCCGCCGCGGCGGACGAAGTCGCGATCGATCACGTCGTCGTGCACGATCAGGGCCGTGTGGAGGAGCTCGAACGCGGCGCCGAGGTGGGCCGCCGCCTCAGGGTCGGTGCCGCCGAGGGCCTCGTAGGCCGAGATGACCATCAGGGGGCGGAAGCGCTTGCCGCCGCGGGTGTTGGCCTCGAGGGTCTGCCAGAGCGTGAGGTAGCGGGGGCCGAGGCGGCCCGCTCTGGCGCGCGCCAGCGAGAAGAAGCGATCGAGCACGGCGTCGACGTGCTCCTGCCGTCGCCGGGAGAGAACTACGGAGTCTCGCGTATCCACGTGCTGAGGCTAACAAACTCGCTTCTCTAGCAATAAGCCGGCTGAGTTACCGGAGCGTGCTTGACTTACCGTCATGACTTCGGGAGGAATCGCGGTGCTGACCGACGAGATCGAGCAGGTGGTGCTGCTCGACGAGACGGGCGGCGCGATCGGCGTCGCCGACAAGGCGACGGTCCACGACACCGCCACTCCCCTGCACCTCGCGTTCTCGTGCCACGTCTTCGCTCCGGACGGCGCGCTGCTCGTGACGCGGCGGGCGCTCGAGAAGCGCACCTGGCCCGGCGTCTGGACCAACTCGTTCTGCGGCCACCCCGCTCCCGGCGAGCGGATCGAGGACGCGGTGGTGCGCCGGGCCGAGCGCGAGCTCGGCGCCCGCCTCGAGTCGCTCGAGGTCGCCCTGCCCGACTTCCGCTACCGCGCGGTCGACGCCTCCGGAGTCGTCGAGAACGAGATCTGCCCCGTCTACACCGCGACGCTCTCGAGCCGCGAGGCGCTGAACCCGCAGCCCGACGAGGTCATGGACTACGAGTGGGTCGACCCGGAGGCGACGCTCGCCGCGGTCCGCGCGGCCCCGTGGGCGTTCTCCCCCTGGCTGGTCCTGCAGCTCCCCCGCCTGCTCGGCTGAGCCGACCGACGGGGCCCGGGGTCAGTCGGAGTAGACGTCGGTGCGGTGGAAGTTCAGCGACGACCGCGACGCGGTCGGGCCGCGCTGGCCCTGGTAGCGCGAGCTGTACTCGGCGGAGCCGTACGGCTTCTCGGCCGGTGAGCTGAGGCGGAAGAAGCACATCTGACCGATCTTCATGCCCGGCCAGAGCATGATCGGCAGCGTCGCAACATTGCTCAGCTCGAGTGTCACGTGCCCGGTGAAGCCCGGATCGATGAACCCCGCGGTCGAGTGGGTGAGGAGCCCGAGCCTCCCGAGCGAGCTCTTGCCCTCGAGTCGCGCGGCGATGTCGTCCGGCAGCGAGACCTCCTCGTAGGTCGAGCCGAGCACGAACTCACCGGGGTGGAGGATGAACGCCTCCCCCGCGGGGGTCTCGACCAGCCGGGTCAGCTCGGGCTGGTCCTCGGCCGGATCGATGTACGGGTAGCGGTGGTTGTCGAACAGCCGGAAGAACCGATCGAGGCGCACATCGACGGACGACGGCTGGATCATCGATGCATCGTGCGGCGCCAGACCGACGCGGCCGGAGGTGAGTTCGGACTTGATGTCGCGGTCGGAGAGCAGCACGAGCCGATCCTAGCCGCGGCCGCGTTCCGGCCCTCCCGCACGCCTTGCTACGATGGGAGACGCGCCCGAAACGGCGCCGCGCGAGTGTAGTTCAATGGTAGAACTTCTGCTTCCCAAGCAGATGGCGCGGGTTCGATTCCCGTCACTCGCTCCAGAATTCCCGTCATTCGCTCCAGTCACCGCCATCGCCGGGTTCCCGCGCCCGGTCGAGCCAGGCCGCGGCCTCGGGAGTCAGCGCCGCAGGCCGACCCGCCCGCGCAACGGGCAGCAGAGCCGCCTCCTCTCCGAGCGCCTCCACGACCGCGGCCGGGTCTCCCCGCCGGATCGCCTGCAGGACCGGCCGGTGCCGCTCCGCCCGCTCGATCAGCGTCTCCCTGCTGGAGCGGGCGCGACGATTCAGATCCATCGCGAGCTGCAGGGCGAGGGAGCTGTACGCCCGCTCGAGCCTGCCGTGGCCCGCCAGCCCGACGACGGCGAGATGGAAGCGGTAGCTGTCCTCGGCCGCCGTCTCCTCCCGCCCGGCGACGGCGTGCTCCTGCATCAGCTCGAAGGCGCTCTCGACCCGGCGCAGGCGCTCGGGCGCGGTGACCGGAACGCCGATCCGGACCGCCATCTCCTCGAGGGTCCGTCTCAGCGTCGAGATCTCGTAGACGTCCTGCGGCGTGAGCTGCACGACGGTGACTCCGCGATTCGGGAGGGAGACGAGCAGACCCTCCTGCTCGAGGACGCGCAGCGCCTCGCGCACCGGCGACCTCGACGTGCCGAGCACTCCCGCGAGCATCGCCTCGGTGACCCGGGTCCCCGGCGCGAGCGCGCCCGAGGTGATCATCCGCCGCACCGCGTCGCTCGGCCGGGCGGTGGAGGCGTCCGAGCGGGCCGGATCAGGGGGCGAGGAGGTCACGACCGCCATTCTCCCGCCGGCCCGAGCGGGACCACGACCGGCCGGCCGGTCCGGGAGTCGGCGAGGATCTCGGCCTCGATCCCGAAGACGTCGGCCAGCACGCGCTCGGTCACGACGTCGGCGGGAGGGCCTGCCGCGACGATGCGGCCGTCCTTCATCGCGATGAGGTGGTCGGCGTGCCGCGCGGCGAGACTGAGCTCGTGCAGCACCATGACGACGGTCGCACCGGAGCGGCTGTGCAGCTCCTCGATCAGAGCCAGGACCTCGAGCTGGTGCGCGACGTCGAGGTAGGTCGTCGGCTCGTCCAGCAGCATCACCCGCGTCCGCTGCGCCACCGTCATCGCGATCCAGGCGCGCTGACGCTGACCGCCGGACAGCGAGTCGAGCGGCCGCTGCGCGAGGTCGGTCAGCCCGGTGGCGGCGAGCGTCTCCTGCACGACGCTCTCGTCCTCCGCGGACCACGGCCGGAACAGCCTCCGATGCGGGTCCCGCCCCCGCGAGACGAGCTCGGCGACGGTCATCCCGTCGGGAGCGAGGGGCGCCTGGGGCAGCATCGCGACCTCTCGGGCGTAGAGCCGCGGTGGGAGGTCCGCGAGGTCGCGGCCGTCGAGCAGGAGGTGACCCCGAGGACCGCGGACGAGACCCGCGAGGGAGCGCAGCAGGGTCGACTTGCCGCAGCCGTTCGGACCGATGACCGCGGTGATCGCGCCGGCGGGGATGCGGGCGCTCACGCTGTCGACGGCGCGGTGACGGCCGTACGACACCGTGAGGTCGCGGATCTCGAATCCGGAGGCGGGAGGGGTCATCGGAGTGCTGTCCTTCTGCGTACGAGGAGCCAGAGGAGGAAGGGAGCGCCGATGGCGGCGGTCACCGCACCGACCGGCAGGATCAGAGGGGCGAGTGCGATCCGGGCGAGCAGATCGCTCGCGACGACCAGGACGGCGCCGATCGCTCCGGCGGCCGGGAGCGGCGCCCGGGAGGCCCGCGCGAGCATCCGGGAGAGGTGCGGCGCGACCAGAGCGACGAACGCTATCGGTCCGGCCGCGGCCGTCGCCGCCGACACGAGCAGCACCGAGAGCACCAGGAGCGCGACGACGGTCGACGTCGTCCGCACGCCGAGCGTCCGGGCGACCTCGAGACCCAGGGTCAGCGCCGGGATCCTCGCCGCGAGGGGGGCGAGGGCGAGCATCACGAGGACGACGACCACCGCGACCGCGAGCGACTCCGGCCAGCCGCGGTTGTTCAGCGACCCCGTGAGCCAGACGTTGGCCCGCGCCGCGTCGTCGATGTCCGCGGCGATCAGCATCCAGCTCACGAGCCCGCCGAAGAAGGCGGAGACACCGACACCGACGAGCAGCGGCTGGACACCGCCGGAGTGGACGATGCGCAGGACGGCGGCGACCAGGGCGGCCGCGAGCAGGCCGCCGACGACGGCGGCGACGGGGATCCCCGCTGACCTCAGGACCCCGGCGACCCGCCCGCCGGAGCCGCCGAGCACGATGACCGCGACCGCCCCGGCACTGGCCCCCGCGGTCACCCCGAGCAGATCGGGGCTGGCGAGAGCGTTGCGCGCCGTGGTCTGCACGATCGCCCCGGAGACTCCGAGTGCGAGCCCGATCAGCAGGGCCAGGACGGCGCGCGGGAGCCGGAGCTGCAGCACGATGAGCTCCTCCTGCGCACTCCCGCCGCCGAGGAGGATCTCGAGCACTCGGTCCGCAGGCAGCGGGACGTCGCCGACGCCGAGCGAGAGCACGGCGATCCCGACCGCCAGGATCGAGGCGGTGGCCGCGACGAGACGCGGACGTCGCGATCCCGTCATCCGATCACCGCGTCAGGCCGACGACGACGAGCGGACCGGAGGACGATGACGAGGAACGCCGGGCCGCCGAGCACGGCCAGCGTCACACCGACCGGGAGCTCGGCGGGAGCGACGAGGACCCGCCCGACGATGTCGGCCGCCAGGACGATCAGCGCTCCCGCTCCGGCCGACAGGGGCAGGATCCGACGCTGGTCGCCTCCGGCGAACCGACGGACGAGGTGCGGGGCGACCAGACCCACGAAGCCGAGGGAGCCGACGCAGGCCACCGCCCCTCCCACGAGCAGGACGACCGCCAGCAGCCCCACCACCCGACTCGCGACGACGGACCGGCCGAGGGACGCCGCGACGTCGTCACCGAGCGCGAGGGCGTTCAGAGTCGAGCCCTGCGAGACGGCGAGCACCGCTCCGAGGAGGAGGAACGGGAGGACCGCGCCGAGTACCTCCTCGCCGCGGCCTCCGGCGAGCGATCCGACCGTCCAGAAGCGGTACTCGTCGAGTGCGGCGGTGTCGAGGAGGAGGATCACGCCGGTGGCGGCGCTGAGCAGCGCCGACACCGCGGCTCCGGCGAGGACCAGGGAGGCGGGGCCGCTGTCTCGGCGCGATCGCGCGGTCGCGCCGAAGGCGGCGACGAGGACGGTGCCGATCGCGGCACCGGCGAAGGCGAACCAGAGGTGTCCGGCCGGGGTGCTGACGCCGAGCACCGAGACGGCGGTCACGACGGCGAGCGCCGATCCGGCCGTCACTCCGAGCAGCCCCGGGTCGGCCAGCGGGTTCCGAGTGTGGGCCTGGACGAGCGCCCCGCCCAGGGCGAGCGCGGCGCCTCCCGCGATGCCGATCGCCGTGCGCGGCACCCGCTGGCCGAGCACGATCGCCTCCGCCTCCGCTCCTGCGTGCCCCGAGAGCGCCGCGAGGACCGTCGCCGGATCCAGCCCGCGAGTGCCCGTCAGCAGACTCGCGACGGCGGCGACGAGCACCGCGCCGACGACGGCGGCCGCGACGAGGACTCCGTGGCGCACTGACGCACCAGGCGCGACCCTGCCCACCGGCACTGCGCTCAGAAGGAGGCGTAGAGCGATTCGACGACCTCGATGGCGTGCATCGCCGTCATCGGCCCGCCCTCGTGCGTCGACTTGTCCGACCGCACCACGTGGCCGGCCTGCACCGCCGGCAGCTGCGACCAGAGGGGGTTCTCCTGCACGGCGGCCCACTCGTCGGCGACGTTGACGAGTGCCACGATGCCGTCCGCATCCCTGTGCGCGTCGTACAGCTGCTCGGGGCCGTACTCGACACCCTCGCCCGACTCGACGGCCTCGGCGAAGGCCGCGGTCGGCATCGCACCGACATCGCGCAGCACCGTGGACAGCAGGCGGTTCGGCCGCACCTGCGATCCGTCGGAGTCGATGCCGATCGGCGCGACAGCGTGCGCGGCGATGACGTCGGCGTAGGTGCTCGAGACCTCGGCGACCGCGGCCTCGTACTCGGCGATCAGCTCGTCGGCGCGATCGAGCGTGCCGGTCGCCCGGCCGACCAGCCTGAGATCGTCCTGCCAGGTCGAGACGTCCTGTTCGCCGATCGCCAGCACCGGAGCGATGACCTGGAGCTCCTCGAGGATCGGCTCGACGTCGTCGGATCGGCTGATGATGAGCGACGGCGCTGCGGCGGCGATCGCCTCCACATTGATCTCGTCGGCGAGGAACAGCGGCTCCGCGCCGCTCGCGACCGCGGCGTCGAGGGCACCGGCGAGCGGCGACTCGAGCTCGAGGGCCCCCTCCTCCTCCCGCGGGAAGCCGACCACGGGGAGCCCGAGCGACAGGGCGATGTCCAGATCGCGGCGCCCCTCGATCACGACGACCGACTCGATGCGGTCCGGCACGGTGACCTCGCCGAGCACGGTCTCGACCGTGACTCCTCCGGCTTCCGGGCTCGCCGCCGTCGCACCGCTGCAGCCGGCGCTGAGGGCGAGGACGACGACCGCGGCGGCGACCGTCGAGGCTGAGCGGAGGAGCGGGCGGGCCGAGGAGGTCGAGTTCATAAGGGCAGGCTAACCTGAATTGTCGACAATCTCGTGCATCCGCGGGTGACGTCGCCAGGTGGTGCCGGAGCGTCCTCCGAGCCCGACACGCCGGGCGGATCGGCGCAGGCACGCGGATCCGGGGCCTCCACGGTGCAGGCTGGGACCGTGACAGAGCTGGTCCAGATCCCGTCGCCGGGCATCGCCCTCGAGTTCGGGCGCCCCGGTCGTCCGGTCGTGGTCGTGCTGCACGACGTCCACGGCCGGCTCCCCTGGATGGAGCCGTTCGCCGAGGCCGTCGCGAAGCACGGCTACCACGTGCTCGTCCCCGACCTCTACGACGGCTGGGCGACCCTCGCTCCCGAGGACGCGGAGGACCTGGCCGCGATGGCCGCCGAGGACCGCGCGCTCGCCTCCGTCACCGAGGCGGTGCGCTCGGGGGCGGCAGCGGGTGCCGAGCGCAGCGCCATCATCGGGTTCGGGTTCGGCGGGCGCCTCGGGCTGCTCGCGGCCGCCACGGGTCTGGTCGACGCGGTCGTCGCCTACTACGCGACCCTCGGACGCGAGGAGCACGCCCTCGTCCCGTGCCCGACCCTCCTGCACTACGCGCAGCACGACGAGTGGACGGAGGGGGACGATCCGGAGTCGTTCGTCGGCCGGCTCAAGGACGCGGGCACCCCCGTCACGGCGCACACCTACCCCGGCGCGGGGCGGCACTTCGCCAACGGGAACCTCGTCGACGCGGTCAGCCCCGCCTCGGCGGCCCTCGCCTACGCGCGGACCCTGTCGTTCCTGAATCCGCAGCTCATCGACTACTGACGAGCCGGCTCAGCCGTCGACGTCGTGCAGGTGGTGCACCACGTCGTGGAGGTAGTAGCGCGCCATCGTCGCGACCGTGAAGGCCGCTCCGTCGCTGCGGCGGCCCGGGCGAGACCACTGGTCGCCCGATACCCCCTCGAAGGCGGCCGCGATCAGCTCGGCCTCGTCGACCAGCTCCCGCCCGACGACCGCGGGGTCCTGCTCGGAGTAGCGGTCCTCCACGGCGGTGACGTCCTGGTCCCAGTTGGGGAAGAGCGGGTCGTCGCCCTCGAGCATCAGCCCGAGGCGCAGGCGGTAGATGCGGTGGACGTCGCGCACGTGCGCCGCGTACTCGAGCGGCGACCAGGTCTCGTCGTCGGGCCGACCGGCGGCGTCGTCGCGCTCGAGGACGTACGGCCAGGCGGCCGCGTTCTCGCGGATGAGATGGGGGACGGCGGCAGGCTCCACCAGCGAGGCGTCGAAGCCGCACTCGAGGCAGGGGCGCTCGGCCGCCCACGTCCAGTCCTTGGTGTCGGGAACGATCGGCATGGCTCCAGGGTAGGGCGCACCGCCGGAGGGCGGCGGCACCGGACGGACAGCCGGCACCGCTCGCCTGCCACGCGTCAGCAGCGCGGGTAGCCGGTCAGGATCGCGGTGCGCTCGCTGTCGACCGTCCACGGCAGACCGGGCGCGGTGCCCTCGCCGGCCTGCGCCACGGCGATCGCCGCGAGTCCGCGCGCGACGTTCGCCGCGAAGTCGGGGCCGGGCGTGGAGCTGTTCAGGGAGACCGCGACGGTGAGGCCCGACTCGGGATCCGAGTAGGCGGCCGTGATGAAGCCGGGTGCGACTCCCGAGAACCCGCGCAGCGGACCGGCCTGGTGACCGCCGAGACCGGCGAGCAGCCAGTCGGGGCGCCCCTGGCCCTGCGGGACGGCGTCGGCCCAGACGGCGTCGCCCGCGGGGTCGGCCGCGAGCCCGAACGCCAGGCGGCGGAGGTCCTCGAGGTCGGTGACCGCGCCTCCCGCGGCGCCGAGAGCCGACGGGGAGGCGGTGCCCACGTCGCGCCGGACGTCGCAGCGCACGCCTCCGTCGGGGGCGAGGGCGGCCGAGTAGCCGCGCGGCGCGGGCGCGGGTAGGTCGACGTCGCGCGCCGAGGGCAGCCGGGTGCTCCGGAGGCCGTACCGCGGGACCACGTAGTCGTCGTAGAGGGTGGCGACGCTGCGCCCCGTCACCTCCGAGATCACGAGCCCGGCGAGCAGCGGGCCTGTGGAGGAGTCGGACCACGCCGCACCGGGGGCGGCGGTGGGCGAGCGGACCTGGGCGGCCGAGATCAGCTCCATCGTCGGCCACTCGCGGATCGGGTTCTGGATCACGGTCGGCCAGAGCGCCGAGCGGAAGTCGGCGAGACCCGAGGTGTGCGCGCAGAGCTGGCGCAGGGTGAGCCCCTCGATGCCGGGGAGCGAGGTCAGCGACTCCCCCACGTCGGCGTCGAGGTCGACGCGCCCCTCCTCGGCGAGAGCGACCACGACGTCGCAGGTCATCGCCTCGGTGCCGCCTGTGCCCAGGCGCACGTGCGCGTCGGTGGTCAGCGGAGTCGGGTCGGCGTCGCCGACGACCCCGATCGCGGTCTCCCAGCCGCCGGCCCACGGCGACCAGACGCCGGCGACGGCTCCGGTGGCACCGGAGGCGGCCTGCGCCTCGCCGAGGAACCCCGAGAGCGCGGTCGCGAGCTCATCCGGGACCGGCCCGTCCGGCGCGGCGGGCACCGAGGAGGCGGTGCCGCCGGTGCACCCGGCGAGCGCCAGGACCAGCGCAGAAGCGAGGAGGAGGCGCGAGGACCTCGCCCGCAGGCCCTTCGGCAGCACGGCCGTCGACGGCACGGCCTTCAGTTGCAGAGCCATGCCCTCGAATCCCCCCGGACGCCTTGTGGAATGCCCTCCACTGTACGGGCGCCGCCTCGACGACCGGGCGGCCCCCGGCGCGGCACGGGCCATTCGTGTCCGGACCGTGACGCGGATCGCTCCAAACCGCTCGGGCCGGTGCTCCGAAGAGAGGATGTGCGGCGAGAGGCCGCCGGTTCGAGGAGGCTGCGAGACCATGACCGGTTCACCCAATCGTCTGATCGCCTCGGTCTTCGGCGCCGTCTACGTCGTCGTCGGGCTGCTCGGCTTCGTCGTCACCGGCGGAGTGCAGTTCCTCGCCACCGACGGCGGGCTCCTGCTCGGCATCTTCGAGGTCAATCCTCTCCACAACGTCGCGCACCTGCTGATCGGCGGCGCGCTGCTGATCGCCGGGCTCTCGACGGCGCCGGCCGCGAAGACCGTCAACGCGACGGTCGGGGGCCTGTACCTGCTCCTCGGGGTCGTCGGCTTCTTCCTCGTCAACACGTCGCTCAACGTGCTCGCGCTCAACACCGCGGACCACTTCCTGCACCTCGCCAGCGCCCTGGTGCTCCTCGGAGCGGGCCTCGGCCTCGAGAAGCGCTCGGGAGCACGCACCGCGACCGCATGACCAGGGCGGTTCGCCGCCCCCACAGACTCCGTCCGCCGCGGGCCCGCCGTTTTCCGCGGCGGACGGACCGAACGGCCCCGGACGACACGATGCGGTGTGTCGATCCGGGGCCTCCTTCCGCGCTCCCCCGGGAGCCGCCGCCCCTGGAGCCGTGAGATGTCCACCGTCGCCCGCTGCAACGCCGCCTTCGCCGCTCTCGGCGCGGGGCTCGTGCACGTCTCGTCGGCCGCGGGCCGGGGCGACGCGGCCGCCGTGCCCCTGGCCGCGCTGGGCGTCGTCGAGCTGGCCTGGGCCGTCGCCGTCCTCGCGCTCGGCCGCTTCCCGCTGCCCCGGACGGCTCTCTCGGTGGCCGCCATCGCCACGGCGGGCCTGGTCCTCGTGATCGCGGCGGGCCTCCTCCGCGACCCGCTCCCCCTGATCGCCGCGGGAGCCCTGCTGCTCGCCGCCGCGGCCGTCGTCGCCCGGACGCTGAGGGCGCCGCGCGCGCCCGAGCGCTCGGTGCCGGCCTCGCGCGCCGTGATCGGCCTGCTCGCCGGTGCGCTGACCGTCTCGGCGCTGGCGACTCCGGCCCTCGCGGCCTCGTCGGAGGGGACGGGCGACATGGGCGGGATGATGAGCAGCGTCGACGGCGGGCACGGGCACTGAATCGCCTCCGCCCCTGGCAGCGGCCGGTCGGCTCGGCTACGGTAAGGCCATCCTAAGAAACCGGACGGAGGCCACCGTGTCGAACGTGATCCCGTTCTCGGAGGCGCTGCGCGAGCGGATCGGCCAGTCGGGAGCCGACGACGAGGGCGCCGCCTTCATGACCGCCCTGATGACCGGCTCCGGCAGCCGCGACGACTACATCGCGATGATCTCCCAGCACTACTTCGTCTACGAGGCGCTCGAGGCCGTCGCCGACTCGATGGCCGACGATCCGGTCGCCGCCGTCTTCCTCTCCCCCCAGCTGACCCGCCTGCCGGCGATCGCGGAGGACCTGCGCTTCCTGGTCGGCGAGGACTGGCGCGAGCGGATCGCTCCGCTGCCCTCGACCGCCGAGTACGTCGAGCGGATCCGCACGGTGGCGGACGGCTGGAGCGGCGGCTTCATCGCCCACCACTACACGCGCTACCTCGGCGATCTGTCGGGCTGCGCCATCGTGCGGACGCTCCTCCAGCGCCGCTTCGGCTTCGAGACGAACGGCGTCGGCTTCTTCCTGTACGCCGAGATCGCCGCGCCCTCCGCCTTCCGCGCGGTCTACCGCGAGCAGCTCGACGCGGCGGGGTGGGACGACGCCGAGCGCGATCGCGTCATCGCCGAGGTGGCGGAGGCGTACCGGCTCACCAGCGAGCTGTTCCGCGAGCTCGCGCGCTCGCGGATGGCGGCCTGAGACTCAGCTCGCCTCGGTCGGCGCGGTGTCGGCGATCGCGGCGGGCTCCGCGCGGCGCTCGGACATGAAGCGCAGCACGTCCTTGTCGACGATGATGTCGCTCGGCCGCAGCGGCCGGGTGAGGTACAGACCCTCGAGGCTCGTGATCCGGCTGAGCGCCACGTAGGTCTGCCCCGGCGCGAACGCGCGCTGGCCGAGGTCGACGACGGCGGCGTCGTAGGTCTTGCCCTGCGACTTGTGGATGGTCACGGCCCAGGCGAGCCGCAGCGGGAACTGCGCGAACTCGGCCACGATCTCGCGCGTCAGCTTCTTGGTGGCCGCCGAGTAGGAGTAGCGGTAGCGCTCCCACGTCGCGGGCTCGACCTCGTGCACCTCGCCGTCGACCTCGACCCACACCGTGCCGGCGACCTTGGTCACGCGGCCGATCGTGCCGTTGACCCAGCGCTGCTCCGCGTCGTTGCGGAGGAACATGACGTGCGCGCCGATCTTGAGCTCGAGGTTCTGATCGGCCGGGTAGGTGCGCCCGCCGAAGTCGCCGCTGATCTCGGCGGTGGCCGTCTTGAGCGGGCCCTTCAGTCGGGCGAGCGCGGTCTGGTTGATCCGGTTGACGGTGTCGTTGCGCGTCGCGAGGGTGATCGCGTCGTTGTCCGGAGGCGTGCGCGCACCCGCCTCGTTGAGGACGTCGGCGATCTCCTTCGTGACCATCCCGAAGCGCACGGCGTTGAGCATCCACTTGAAGCGCTCGTCGCTCTGGCGGTGGATCCGGCCGAGCTCGACGATCCGCAGCGGAGCCTCCTGCCAGACCAGCGCGTCGAAGAACCACAGCGAGCGGTAGCGGTCGGCGAAGTAGGCGCGCTCCTCCGGATCACCGGGAACGGGCGCGAGCTGGAACGGGTCTCCGAAGAGGACGACCTGGACGCCTCCGAACGGCTCGGACCGCCGCTGCCGCGCCTGGCGGAGGCTGCGGTCGATGCCGTCGAGCAGATCGGCGTTGACCATCGAGATCTCGTCGATCACGAGGGTGTCGATGGTGTTGAGGAGCTTGCGCAGCTCGGGCGGCTGATCGAGGTCGGAGTCGGCGATGACGCCGATCGGCAGGCGGAACAGCGAGTGGATGGTCTGGCCGCCCACGTTGAGGGCGGCGACTCCGGTCGGCGCGCAGATCACGATCTGCTTCTCGGTGTTCCAGCTGAGGTGGTTGAGGAGGGTGGACTTGCCGGTGCCCGCACGGCCGGTGACGAAGAGGTGCTCGCGGGTGTTCTCGATGAGGTCGAACACCCGCTGCTGCTCGTCGGAGAGGGTCGGGTTCGTCACCGGTCCACTGTACCCAGCCCTCCGCTCCTCCCCAGGCGCTCGGCGTGGAGCGGGCCTGGGGAGGAGCGTGGCGCTCACACGTCGCGGAGGCGCGTGACCAGCAGGGCGGGGATCCAGACGGCGAGGACCCACGCGACGCTGGCGAGCGCGGCCGCGGGAGCCTCGATCAGCCCCTGGCCGGGCAGGCTCGACAGCGTCAGGCCGAGGTTCGACAGCAGGTACGGGCTCGTTTCGTCGATCCAGCGCGCCTCGAGCAGCGCCCCCGCGAGCGAGGCGACGATCGGAAGCACGAACAGCGCACCGACCGACAGGCCGATCGCCGCGGCGGTGCTGCGCACGAGCGCGGCGAGGCCGACCGAGAACGCGCCGATCACCGCGAGGTAGAAGGCGCCTCCGAGGAGCCCCGCGAGCACCCCGTCGTCGAACAGGGACACGTCGACGCCCTCGGGTGCGAGCATCGCCGCGATGATCAGGAACGAGCCGACCGTGGTGACGACGCCGACCAGGAACGACGCGATCGCGACCACTCCCCCTCGGGCGAGGAGCGACGGCAGGCGCTTCGGGACCGCGGTGTAGGTCGAGCGGATCATGCCCGTCGAGTACTCGCCGCCGATCGAGAGCGCCCCGAGCACCGCGACCACCAGGCCGACGAACTGCAGATGGGCGGTCGCTCCGCTGACGACGAGTGTGGGGGCGCCGAGCACCGACGCGGTGTCGGGTGTGAAGCTGGCGCCCAGGAGCAGCGCGAGCCCGAGGGCGAGCACGATGCAGATGCCGAACGACCACCAGGTCGAGCGGACGGTGGCGAGCTTGAGCACCTCGGAGGCGATGACGCCTCCGGTGCGCAGGCGCACGCCGTCGAGGTCGGGACGTCGGACGGCGGGGGCCTGCGCGGTCATCGGGCCGCTCCTTCCAGGGGCTGCGAAGCGGGGGTGGAGTACTCGAGCGCGTCCGCGGTCATGGCGGTGTACGCCTCCTCGAGCGAGCGGGTGAGCGGGGTGAGGCCGTGCAGGGCGATGCCGCTGCCGAGCGCGAGGTCGCCGATCGTCGGCGCGTCCATCCCGTCGACGTCGAGCCCGCCGGAGACCGGCTCGACGTGCGCGCCGCGGAGCGCGAGCAGCTCCGCGAGACGCTGCGCCTCCGGGCTCTCGACGCGCACGCGCGGCCGGGACTCGGCGAGGAAGTCGGCCAGCGGGGCATCCGCGAGGACCCGGCCGCGCCCGAGGACGATGATGTGGTCGGCGGTCTGCGCCATCTCGCTCATCAGGTGCGAGGAGAGCAGCACGCAGCGGCCGTCCGCCGCCTGGGAGCGCACGAAGTCGCGGACCCAGCGCACCCCCTCCGGATCGAGGCCGTTGACCGGCTCGTCGAGCAGGAGTGTCTGCGGGTCGCCCAGCAGAGCCGTCGCGATGCCGACCCGCTGGCCCATGCCGAGCGAGAAGCCTCCGACGCGCTTGCGGGCGACGCTCTCGAGGCCCACGAGCTCGATGACCTCCTCGACCCGCGCACGCGGGATGCGGTGGGTCGCGGCGATGACGCGCAGGTGGTCGCGGAGCGAGCGCCCGCGGTGCGCCGCCTTCGCGTCGAGCAGGGCGCCCACCTCGCGCAGCGGCGCGGCGTGCTCGGCGTAGGGGCGGCCGTTCACCCGCACGGAGCCGGCGGTCGGCCGGTCGAGCCCCACGATCATCCGCATCGTCGTCGACTTGCCGGCCCCGTTGGGTCCGAGGAACCCCGTCACCTTCCCCGGCGCCACGGTGAAGTCGATCGCGTCGACAGCCGTCTTCGCCCCGAACCTTTTCGTCAGTCCTCGTGCCTCGATCATGGATCCCCCTTCTGGTCGGACGCCGCCTCGCACCTCGGACCCGCGTCGGCACGGGCCGGGTCGAGCGGCGGGGCCAGCCTAGGAAGGGCTCTGGGGCTCCCGGCCCGCGATCGTGCGATGCGGGGGTGCGCTCAGGGGAAAAGGGGGGACAACCCCCACTCAGCCGCG
Source organism: Rathayibacter sp. VKM Ac-2803 (assembly GCF_009807175.1). Taxonomy (NCBI): domain Bacteria; kingdom Bacillati; phylum Actinomycetota; class Actinomycetes; order Micrococcales; family Microbacteriaceae; genus Rathayibacter; species Rathayibacter sp. VKM Ac-2803. Next base: position 3,819,393 of record NZ_WUCD01000001.1, read on the forward strand.
CTTCTGGAGGGTCGCCAGGCGGTCGTTGTAGGCCGAGAGCTCGGCCTCGCCCGTGCGGTCGGCCTGGCGATCGCGGCGCTTGGTCTCGCGGTCGTCGGAGCGGCTCCACATCATGGCCACGACGATCGCGAGGGCGAGCGTCGGGATCTCGCCGATGCTCCACGCGATGCCGCCGGCCGCCTGCTGGTCGGCCAGCGCATCGGTTCCCCAGCCCATCGCGCCGTACCAGTCGGCGAGGAGGAGGCCCGTGCCGGTCATCAGGGCGAGGCCGAAGAACGCGTGGAAGGCCATCGTGCCCAGCAGCAGCAGGAGGCGCATCGGGTAGGGGACGCGGTGGACGCTGGGGTCGACTCCGATCAGCACGCTCACGAAGAGGTAGCCCGTGATCAGGAAGTGCACGATCATCCACTCGTGCCCGATGTGGTCGGTGGTCGCCCAGCGGAACAGCGGCGAGTAGTAGAAGCCCCAGAGCGAGCCGACGAACAGCAGCGCGGCGACGATGGGGTGCGAGACGGCCGTCGCGAAGCGCGAGTGCACGGCGAGGAGGACCCACTCGCGGGGTCCGCGGGAGCCGTCGGTCCGGCGCGTCGCGGCACGAGCGATGAGGGTCACCGGCGCGGCGGGGACCAGCAGGAGCGGGACGGCCATCGTCAGCACCATGTGCGAGAGCATGTGCGCGCTGAACAGGTACTTCTCGTAGGCGTTCACGCCGCCGTTCGTGATGTAGGCGAGCAGGAGCATCCCGGCGATCCAGAGGACCGTGCGGTGGACGGGCCAGCTGTCGCCGCGGCGGTGCAGGCGGACGACGCCCGCGACGTAGAAGGCGATGCCGAAGGCGCAGAACAGCAGCCAGACCAGGTCGACGTTCCAGAGGGTGACGAAGTTCAGGGCGCTCGGAGCCGGCGGCAGCGGCTCGCCGGTCAGCAGCTCGGCGGGGGTCGGGTTCGTGAGCTGCGACGCCGCGACCTGGTCGACGGGCGTCGCGGTGCGGGCGAGGGCCGCCGCGACTCCCGAGGCGATGCCCATGAAGGTGAGCTCGGCGGCGACCAGCCACCAGAAGCTGCGCCCGCCCGAGCCGCCCGCGGCCCGCATGCGCGCGATCAGGACGCGGCGCTGCAGCACGCCGAAGAGTCCGAGCGCGATGAGGACGGCGACCTTGACGAGGACGAGGACGCCGTAGCCCGTCAGCAGGTTGTCGAGCGTGGCCAGGCGGAGCTCGGCGCTGACGTAGCCGGAGGCGGCCACGACCACGAAGCTCACGAGAGCGAGGCTCGAGTAGCGCTCGATCACGGGGAGCAGGCGCGCACCGGCGAGGAGGGGGCGCAGCACGATGATCGTGATCAGCCCGCCGAGCCAGATCGCGGCGAAGACGAGGTGCAGGCCGAGCGCGGTGACGGCGGCGTCGTGCCCGCTGGCGCCCGCGGCGTGGCCCTGCTGCGCCATCGGCAGGAGGGTGAGGAGCGCGATGCCCGTCACGAAGACGAGCGCGGTCTGGTTGCGCACGGCGAAGCAGAGCACCGTGACGACCGCCGCCAGCAGGGTCGTGATGAGCCAGGACTGGCCGACGGGGATGCTGCCGATGAAGTAGCTGAGCTTGGTGCCGAAGTCTCGGTCGAGGCTCAGCGGCGTCTGCGTGACGTTGAGGAAGGTGAAGAAGCCCGTGACGGCGGAGGCGGCGGCGAAGAACGCGGCGCTCGCGGCGGCGACGTCGAGGGCGACGGTGAACTCGGTGCGCGGCTCCGGGGCGGCGGCGGGCTCGGGACGGGCCTCGCGGACGGGGGCGCCCGCTCCGACCAGGACCCTGCGGTCGACCGCCGCGCGCGCGACGGCGCGGGGGCTGAGCGCGAAGAGCGTCAGCACGAGGGAGCCGATCATCCCGGCGGCGCCGAGGTTGACGGCGAGCTTCGCGAGCGGGAGGCCGTAGCGGACGACGGGGCCGGAATCGCTGATGGCCTGCGCGTCGGCACCGCGGCCGAACGCCAGCGCTGCCAGGAGCGCGACGAGGGCGGCGGCCACCAGGAGCAGCGCCGGGCCGACGATCCGGACGGTTCGATTCACCCGTCAAGCCTACGTTCTCGCGGCTGATCGGGAGCCGCGACTGCGGACGACGACGGCCCCGGCGCGTACCGGGGCCGTCGTCGGAGGGCCGTCGGAGACGGCCGGGTCGCAGCGACTACTTCGCGGCGGCCTTGAGCTTGGTGCCCGCGGAGACCTTGACCGAGTGGCCGGCGGCGATCTGGATGGTCTCACCGGTCTGCGGGTTGCGGCCGGTGCGCGCGGCGCGGGAGGTGCGCTCGACGGCGATCCAGCCCGGGATGGTCACCTTCACGTCGTTCGAGACGGAGTCGGCGAGGGTGGTGAAGAGCGAGTCGAGGACGCCGTTGACGGCGGCCTGGCTCTGGCCGGAGTCCGCGGCGATCTTCGCGACGAGCTCGGTGCGGTTGAGCGACTTGTCAGCCATTGGAGTGTCCTCCCAGGACGTTCGCGCTGTTGAGAACAGCTGGTGAATGTGGATCGTCCTCGGTCGGGGACGGACGCCCTCGACCGGTCGGACCGTCCGTAACCTACCAGCCCGATCCCCGATTCCTCGCGAATCACGCCCCGCGAAGCCCGGAACGACGCCGATCCGCGCCCGAGGAAGGGTCCGATCGCGCCGATCGTCCTCCACAGGGGGCACTCGGCCGACCCCTCCACCGAACCGCGCTCCCCCGGCCCACCGAGCTCGGCGGCCCGTGAGGATCGGGGCATGTCGATCCTCCTCCTCGCCCCCGCCGCCGTTCTCCCGCCGCCACCCGCCCTCGATCGCCCGCCCGTCGCCCGCCTCAGGAGACGGTCGCCGCGGGAGCCCGGGCTCGCGGCGCTCGCCCTCGGGCTCCTCGCCGTGACCTCGGCGGTGCATCCGCTCTGGGCCCTCCCGTCCGTCGGCATCGGGGTCGCCGGCGTGGTCGTCGGGGCCGTGGCGCTGCTGCACCGCGGCGAGCGCCGGTCGGGCGCCGTCGGGCTCGTCTGCGCGCTGCTCGGGCTCGCAGTCGCCTCCGTCACGGTGCCGGCGTCGATCGGAGGGGCGGCCGAGGTGCTGGTCTGGCTCGCGGCCCAGCGGCCCGGAGCGGCGTGACGATGCCCGGGGACGGGTCAGTCGGCGTCGCTACACTCCCTCCGGCGCGCGCCCGAGCTCGCCGAAGGGATCGCGACGATGACGCAGACGACGAACGACTGGATCACGACAGCCATCTGGTGGCAGGTGTACCCCCTCGGATTCACCGGCGCGGAGGCCACGGCCGCCGAGGGCCCTGGTCCAGGCGACGAGCCGCGGCACCGCCTCCGCTCGATCCTCCCCTGGCTCGACGACCTGCTGGCGGTGGGCTGCAACGGCCTCCTGCTCGGCCCGGTCTTCTCGTCGATGACCCACGGGTACGACACGATCGACCACTTCACGGTCGACCCGCGCCTCGGCGACGAGCGCGACCTCGACGAGCTGATCGCCGCGTGCCGCGAGCGCGGGATCCGCGTGCTCTTCGACGGCGTCTTCAACCACGTCGGCCGCGACCACCCGTGGTGGCGCGAGGCCGTCGCCGCCGGTGCCGGCTCCGCCGCCGCGGCGCGGTTCTCGCGCGGGCCGTCGGCGCGCGAGGTCGACGGGTTGCCGGTGGACGTGTTCGAGGGGCACGAGGCGCTCGTCGAGCTCGACACCGCGAATCCGGAGGTCGCCGAGTACGTGTCCTCGGTGATGGCGCACTGGCTCGAGCGCGGCATCGACGGGTGGCGGCTCGACGCGGCCTACGCGGTCGACCCGAGCAGCTGGCGCGCCGCGATCGATCCGCTGCGCGAGCGCTTCCCCGGGGCGTGGTTCGTCGGCGAGGTCATCCACGGCGACTACTCGGAGTACGTCCGCGAGTCGGGGCTCGACTCCGTCACCCAGTACGAGCTGTGGAAGTCGGTGCGCTCGTCGATCGAGCAGGGCAACCTCTTCGAGCTCGACTGGACGCTGCAGCGGCACGGCGGGTTCCTCGACGAGTTCCTCCCCCTCACCTTCATCGGCAACCACGACGTGACCCGGCTGGCGAGCGCGATCTCGGACAGCAGGCACCACGGGCACGCGACCGCGATCCTCGGCTTCGTCGGCGGAGTCCCGAGCGTGTACTCGGGCGACGAGCGCGGGCTCGAGGGAGTGAAGGAGGAGCGCGCGGGCGGCGACGACGCGATCCGCCCCGAGTTCCCGGCCGACCCGGGCGAGTGGCCGCGCGGCGACGCCTACCGGACCCACCAGGAGGTCATCGCCTTCCGGCGGCGGCACCCGTGGCTCGCCCGGTCGCGCACCAGGACGGTCGACCTCTCGAACACCGCCGTCCTGCTGATCGCGGACGGTCCCGATGGCGAGACGGCTCGCCTGGCCCTCAATCTCGGTGACGAGACGGTGACGGTCGGCGGCGTGACCGTGGGGCCGCACGCGTGGGTCCTGCCCGACTGACGGGACGGTCGCCAGGGCGTGCTGGACACGAGACCGCCGTCGCGAGCACGGCCTGATCGTGCGAGCTGCAAGGAGCGGATCGAAGGCCCATGCGGGCATGGGACGAGATCCGCGACGCCGCAGATCGTGCGATCAGGCCGAGCGGAGCACGCGGGATCGTGTTCAACACGCCCTACGCTCGGGGCAGGCGACCCGTCGCGACCGACCGCTCCGGCGGACCGCGGCCGGGAGCGAGTCAGGAGTGGACATGTCGGCGAGGCAGCAGGACCGGGCGACCGGGATCGGCGAGGCGTCCGCCTCTCCCGCGGATCCGACGGGCGACCCCGGACCGGGTGAGCGCAGCGGCCTCTCGAGCCGCGTCGCCGACGACATCCTGAGCGGCACGGACGACTTCGGAGCGGACTTCGCCGAGGACGAGGGCGGCGGCGCCCCGGGCGGCGGTCCCGAGTCGGCCGAGGGGCTCGGCGATCTGCGTGCCGCCGAGATCGACGATCCCGCGCAGGCGGTCGGCGACGACCCGGCGAATCCGATCCACGGATCGCTGGCGGAGGAGTTCGAGGCGCGCTGACCCGCGCCCTCACGCGGAGCGGTCGTCCGCGGCCCGTTCCTCGCCCGTGAGAGCGTCGCCGAGGAACCGCAGCAGGCCGAGGAGCAGCAGCTCCTTCGACTCCGAGCGCCGGTACTCGTGGCCCTCGCCCTCGAGGCGCAGGTACTCGACCGGCCGGCCCCGCTCCTCCAGCGCCGCGACGATCTGCTCGGCCTCGCCGATCGGCACGTTCGTGTCGAGCTCGCCGTGGACCACCAGGAGCGGCACGTCGATCGCCGACACGCTCCCCAGCGGCGAGAGCCGCTCGAGCAGGTCGACGTCGTGCTCGGGGTGCCCGTACTTGGTGACGGCGGCCGAGGCGATCCACGGCTCGGTGTCGCGGTAGAAGGTCCGCAGATCGGACATGCCGCAGATGTCCACACCGGCGGCGAACACGCCGGGCGAGAACGCGAGCGAGGCCAGGGTCAGGTAGCCGCCGTAGGAGCGGCCGGTCACCGCGATGCGGGCCCGATCGGCGATGCCGGAGTCGACCAGGAAGTCGGCCGCCGCGAGCACGTCGGCGAACGCGTCCGTCCGCTTCTCGACGTCGTCGGCGTGCACGAAGTCGCGTCCGAAGCCCGAGGAGCCGCGGACGTTCGGCGCGAAGACCGTGATCCCCGACGCCGCGACCGCCTGGTGCTGCGCGGCGAAGGTCGGCCGCTCCTGCGACTCCGGCCCGCCGTGCAGGCTCAGCATCGCCGGACCGCCGGTCGGCACTCCCCGGGCGCGGTAGAGCCAGCCCGAGAGCGCCAGCCCGTCGCGGCCGGCGAAGCGCTCGAGCGTCGGGACCACGAGGGGCTCGGCCGGCAGCGCGGGCACCTGCGTGAGCCGCGACCACTCGTGGGTCGCCGTGTCCATCCGCCAGAGCTCCCGCGGACGCTCCGGCCCCTCGACGCCGAGCACGACGCTCCCGCCGTCCCGTGAGAGGACCGGCGTCGTCGCCACCAGCCCCGGCAGCCCCGAGACGGGGACGCGCGCACCGGTCGTGGTGTCGAAGAGCTCGATCTCGCTCGAGCCGGCGACGTTCCAGACGAGCAGGAGGAGGCGCCCCGCGTCGTCGGCGTCGAGGCCCTCGAGCTCGGCGTCGTCGCGGGCGGCGAGCCGGCGGATCCGGCCGCGCCAGCCGTCGGGCCCGAGCGGCATCGCGACGAGCTGGCGACGCGGGAGGTCGACGTCGGTCGCGAGGTAGGCCACGATCGGGCTCTCGTTGTCGTTCGGCGCGGAGGGGCGCAGCAGCGCCACGTCGGTCGACCCGGTGCCCGAGTCGGGCAGCAGCGCGTGGTTCTCGTTGGTGAGGCGGTCGACGACGACGCAGTACTGGTGTCCGCGCTGGCCGTCGCGGACGACGACGAGCCGCTCCTCGACGGAGAGATCGAGCACCGAGATGAGGTCGCCGTCCACGAGCGGCCGGCGCTCACCCGACGCGGGATCGACGAGGAAGGAGCGCGTCGGCTGCTCGGGCTCGGCGGAGGGCACGGTGACGACGACGTGGTGCCCGCTCCGCGTCCACGGGCCGAGCTCGGCGTGGGCGTCGCGGGAGCCTGCGATGCGGCGGGCGTCGGAGCCGTCGGGCCGGACCACCCAGACCTGCGTGCGGACGCCTCCGTCGGTCGCGACCAGGCAGGCGAGCCAGGCGGAGTCGGCGGACCACGAGACGGAGAGGACGGGGTCGTCGGTGAAGCGGATGCAGTGCGCGGCGGGCGGCTCTCCCGCGGCGGCGACGTCCTGCACCCAGACCTCGGGCGAGCCTCCGCGGTCGCTGATGAAGGCGGTGCGCGCGGCGTCGGGAGTCATCGTGGGACCCCAGCTGCCCCAGGCGTGCGCGAGTGCGAGACCGAGCCGCTCGGCAGCGGCGAGCCGGTCGGGTGCGAGGAGGGTCATGCCTCCATCCTTCTGCACCGGTCGGTGCGCGTGTTCCGCGCCGGGCGAACGCGGCGCGAACGATCGAGAGCCGACGCGACTCCGGGCTCACCTCCGGCTCGCAGGATCGCGGTCGGCTCGTCAGAACGGGCGGATTCCGCGAGCCGAAGCACGTCTCGCGAGCCGGAGGTGATCAGCGAGGGGCGCGGTCAGCCGACGCCGTGCTCCTGGAGCCACATCTCGAGGAGGGCGAGCTGCCAGAGCTCGTTCGAGCCGAGGCGGGTGCGGGTCGCGTTCGGGTCGGCGAGGAGCGCGTCGACCGTCGCCGGGTCGAAGATCGCGCGTTCGCGGGCCGACGGGTCGGTCAGCGCCGCGCGGACGCGCTCGAGGTACGGGCCCTCGAGCTGGCGGATCGCGGGCACCGGGAAGTAGCCCTTGGTGCGGTCGATCACCTCGTCGGGCACGATGCCGCGCACAGCGCGCTTCAGCACGCCCTTGCCGCCGTCGGAGAGCTTGAGCTCCGGTGGGATCCGGCCGACGAGCTCGACGAACTCGTGGTCGAGGAACGGCACGCGCGCCTCGAGGCCCCACGCCATCGTCATGTTGTCGACGCGCTTCACGGGATCGTCGACGAGCATCACGGTCGTGTCGTTCCGCAGCGCCGCATCGACCGACGTCTCGGCGCCGGGGCGGCCGAAGCGCTCGGCGATGAAGGCGGTCGCCGCATCCGCTCCGCGCCAGTCCGGGGTGAGCAGCGCCTGCAGCCCGGGGAAGCGACGGTCGAAGAAGACCGACGCGTACGCCTCCGCGGCGCTCTCGCGCGGGACCCCGGCGAGCGGCGGGTACCAGTCGTAGCCGCCGAGCACCTCGTCGGCGCCCTGGCCCGACTGCACGACCTTGACGTGCTGCGAGACGTCCTCGCTCAGCAGGTAGAAGGCGACGGCGTCGTGCGAGACCATCGGCTCGCTCATCGCGGCGATCGCCCCGTCGATCCCGGGCAGCAGGCGCGCGGAGTCGATCGCGATGCGGTGGTGATCGGTGCCGAAGCGCTCGGCGACGAGGCCGGAGTACTCGAACTCGTTCCCCGACTCCCCGCCCGCCGAGTCGAAGCCGATCGAGAAGGTCTGCAGCCCGGTCTGGCCGGCCTCGGCGAGCAGCGCGACGACGAGGCTCGAGTCGATGCCTCCCGAGAGCAGCACGCCGACCGGCACGTCGGCGACCATGCGGCGCTCGACGGCGGTGCGGAACGACGCGATGAGCGCCTCCTGCCAGTCCTGCTCGCTCCAGTCGGTGCGGGAGGGATCGCGGGCGAAGACGGGCTCCCAGTAGACGTGCTCGCGACTCGTGCCGTCGGGCTCGATCACGCGCACGGTCGCGGGCGGCAGCTTCGTGACTCCGGACAGGATCGTGCGCGGCGCCGGCACGACCGAGTGGAAGCTCAGGTAGAACATCAGCGCGGTGCGGTCGATCGTCGTGTCGGCGACTCCGCCCGCGAGCAGCGCCTGCACGGTCGAGGCGAAGCGGATCCGCTCCCGCGTCTCGTCGAGGTAGAGGGGCTTGATGCCGAGGCGGTCGCGCGCCATCACGACGCGCCCCGAGACGTGCTCGACGATCACGAAGGCGAACATGCCGAGGAACCGGTCGACGCAGTCCGCACCCCACTCGGCGTAGGCCTTGCCGATCACCTCGGTGTCGGAGTGCGAGAAGAAGCGGTGCCCCTTGCCCTCGAGCTCGGTGCGCAGCTGCTCGTAGTTGTAGATGCAGCCGTTGAACACGATCGAGAGCCCGAGGGCCGGATCGATCATCGGCTGCGATCCGGCGGGCGAGAGGTCGATGATCGAGAGCCGCCGATGACCGAGCGCGACCGGTCCGCGCGCCCACAGGCCGTCGCCGTCCGGTCCGCGGTGCACCATGCAGCCCGTCATCCGCTCGACCGCCGCCGCATCGGCGCGGGCGCCGTCGAGCCTGATCTCACCGCCCAGTCCGCACATCTCAGCGCCCCACGATCCAGGTGTCCTTCGCGCCGCCGCCGCGGGAGGAGTTGACGATCATGCTGCCCTCGGCCGCCACGCGGGTCAGCGCGAGGTCGGCGAGGCGGACGTCGTCGGGCCCCGTCCCCGTGACGAAGACGAAGGCGCGGAGGTCGACGTGCCGCGGCTGCAGCTCGGTGCCCGAGAAGGAGGGCAGGGACGACAGGCGGACGACCTCCTGGGCGACCCACGCCTCCGGTTCGGCCGCGATGGCGGCCCGTCGCTCGGCGACTCGCGCGGCAGCGGCGGAGGGTCCGATCATCACGCCGCGACCGCCCCAGCCGTCGACCGGCTTGGTGACCAGCTCGCCGACGCGCTCGAGCACGATGCGGCGCTCCGCCTCGTCCTCCGGGCGGTAGGTCGGCACCGACTCGAGCAGCGGCCGCTCGTCGAGGTAGTAGCCGATGAGCTCGGGAACGGCGCAGTAGAGCGCCTTGTCGTCGGCGATGCCGTTGCCGGGGGCGTTGGCGAGGAAGACGTGGCCGGCCGCGGCGACCTCGAGCACCCGTTGACCGATCGCCCGGTCGTCGGCGACCAGGTCGGCCAGCTCGACGTCGAGGCGGAGGTAGAGGGCGTCGACGGTCCGGCCCTGCGCCCGGACCCGCCCGCCCTCGACGACGAGGTCCTCGGCCTCGAGCAGCAGGAGCCCCGCACCCTCGGCCAGGGCGCGGTGCTCGAACCAGGCCGAGCTCGACGCTCCGCTCGAGAGCAGGGCCAGGACGGGCTCGGTGACCTCGGGGGCGACGCCCTGCAGGAGCGTGCGCCGCAGCCCGGCGAACGCGCTCGACGGATCGAGCAGCCCCTCCGGTCGGGGCAGCTCGGGCAGCAGATCGTCGACGAGCGAGCGGATGCCCATCGCGTAGGCCAGGCCGCTGGGGTTCCGCAGATTGTCCTCGAGCACGCGCCATCCGCCGAACTCGTTGCGGACGAGGTCGAAGCCCATCACGGCACCCCGCACGGTGCCCGGAGGCAGACGGGTGCCCTCCTCGCGCCAGCCGGCGGATCCGCGGAGCGTGCGGACGATGCCGTCGCGCTCGGCCCGCTTCTCGCCGTACGCGTCCTGGAGGAAGCACTCGAGCGCGCGCGCCCGCTGCTCGAGACCCGCGGCCAGCTCGGACCACTCGTGCGCCTGCAGGACCCGCGGCACGAGATCGACCGGGAAGGGCCGGTCCTCGTCCTCGACGCGGAAGGTGATCCCGGCCGCCTCGACCAGGCGGTCGCGCGACTCGTGCAGCTCGCCGAGCCGCTCGGCGCCGAGATCGCGGAAGTGCTCGAGGATCGGCTGGTAGGCGCTGCGGGGGCGGCCGCCGGTGGCGACGGCCTCGTCTCCGGCGCGCACGCGGTAGGTGCGGAGGCTCGGCGCCGGCAGGATCGGTCCGCTCGCGGGTCCGTGGGTCTCGGCGACCACGGAGTCGACGACGGCGTCGAGGGTGCCGCGCTCGGCGTAGACGGCGCGCTGACGGTCGGCGGAGTTGCCGCGCGCGATCAGCGCCTCGGTCAGCTCGCGCACCTGCTCGAGGTCGCCGAGCTCGTCGAGCGCGGGCTGGAGACGCGCGATCATGCTGCGCAGCGCCTCCGCCGCGGGGACCGGACGGGGGTGCTCGGTGTGGTCGAGGAGCTGCCCGGCGAGACCGCCGCGCGCGGCCTGCCAGGTGGCGGCGCGCTGGATCGGCGGCGGGGTGTGCCGGAACGGGCGTCCCGCCTCGATGTCGAGCTCGGCCGCGCGCACGAGGCCGCGGAAGAGCCCGGCGACCAGGACCGCGTCGTCGACGATCGGCATCGCGTCGCAGACCCGGAGCTCCAGGGTCGGCGCGTGCGAGGAGGGTCGCACGTCGAAGTACGCCATCTTGGAGTCGGCGATGACGCCGGTCGCGATGAGGTCGGCGAGGAGGCGGTCGTACTCCGCCGCGGAGGCCAGCGGTCCGGTCGCCCCGGCGCTCGGCCAGCGCTGCCAGATGATCGTGCGGATGCTCGCGTAGCCGGTGTCCTGGCCGTTCCAGTACGGACTGCTGGCGCTCGCCGAGAGCAGCACCGGCAGATCCCGGGCGATCCGCTGCGCGATCTGGATCGCGAGCTCGCGATCGGAGACCCCGACGTGGATCTGGGTGCCGCAGATCAGCTGCTCGTCCACGAGCATCCGGTACTGCTCCTGCATCCGGCCGTAGCGGCCGGTGCTGGTGAGCTCGAAGTCCTTGTGCTCCGATCGCGGTGCGGTGCCGACGGCGGCGATGCCGATGCCGTCGGGGGCCGCCGCGTCGATGACCGCCTGGCGGAGGGTGATGAGCTGCTCCCGGAGCCCGTCGAGCGAGTCGACGACCGGTGTGTTCGTCTCGACCGTCGTCCGCTGCAGCTCTGCCGAGAAGTTCTCTCGCGGCAACCGCGCGAGCACCTGGGGTGCGTGCGCGGAGAGCTGCCTCGTCTCGAGGTCGATCAGGTGGAGCTCTTCCTCCGCGCCGAGTGTGAGTTCTGCGCGCATGCGCCCACCGTACGACGCCTTTGTTTCGGGCAGCTACGGGGTGTCCGCGACTCGAGTGTGCGCGCGGACTCAGCAGGCACCGAGGTCACCGCGGAAGCTCCCCGTCGCCCGCCCCGCTGAAGTAGCGCCACATCAACCGGACGGTGAGCGAGTATCGAGCGCCCGACTGACGGACGTCCTCCGGAGTCCCCTCGGTGATGGTGCCGTCGTAGGACACCCGGTTGAAGCCGTCGGCGAGGGGCAGACCGTCGACCGCGAGCCGGTCGGCGTCGCCGAACTCCCACGAGAGCGAGACGGCTCCGCCTGCCCCTCCGCCGGGGAGGTCTCGTCCGCCACCTCCCTCGAGCGCGGGCCCGGTCAGGAGGTCGCGGTCGGACAGCCCGTCGACGACCGTTCCCTGACCGCTGTGGATCCCGTTGCGCTCGAGGAAAGCGTCGACAGCCCGGGCGGCGTCCGCCTGATCGGCACCCTGCACCGCGTACACGACCGCGCCCTCGAGCAGGCAGACGGTGCTGTACACGGCCCCGGAGGGACCCAGCGTCAGACCGGTCGGGCCGCCTTCCGAGAAGCACCAGTCCGCCCTGGCCCGCGCGATCTCGTCGATCCCTTCGGTGCCCGAGAGCGCGAGCGCGTCATCGAACGGCGCCGACGCCTCGACGCGCTCCCTGCTCACCAGCGGAGACGTCGGCGATGGACCGGGCACGTCCGCCGCGCATCCCGCTGTCCCTGCCAGTGCGAGCACGCAGGCAGCGAGACCAGTGACCCTGACCGCCCGACGGCTGGAGGAGGTGCGCCTCATGCGGGTTGGCGGAGGCCGAGCCCCGCGACGACCTCGGCGCCGGTGAGGCGGGCGAGCACCGCTCCCGGGAGGACGATCTTCGACCGGCGGACGCCGCTGCCGATCACGACGGCGGGGCGCTCGAGCACGCGCTCGTCGATCAGGAGGCGCCAGCCGCCGGGCAGGCCGATCGGGGTGATGCCGCCGTACTCCATGCCCGACTCGGCGACCGCCCTCTCCAGCCCGAGGAACGACGCCTTGCGGACGTCGAGCAGCCGGCGGACGGCGCCGTTCACGTCGGCGCGGGAGTCGGCGAGAACGACGCACGCCGCTATCCGCTCGTCGCCGGCCCGCGATCCGGCGACGACCACGCAGTTCGCGAGGTCGCGGTCCTCGAGCCCGTAGCGCTCCTTCGTGACGGCCGTGTCGGAATCGGCGGCGTCGATCTCGACGACCTCCAGCCGGTCGAGCAGGCCGTCGCGCTCGGCTCCGGCGCGGACCGCCTCGGCGAGCAGGTCGGGGCGGTCTGCGGCGGGGGCGGTGCTGAGCGAGCCGAGGGTCATGCGGTCTCCGTTCGTCCGGGTGCGGATCCCATCGTCGCGCACCCGGGGCGGGGTCAGGAGGCGTGCTCGGCGGCGGCGGGACCGATCCGTCCGGCGTGCACGTCGGCGAAGAAGTCGGGGCGCAGGACGCGGCGCTCGATCTCGAACCAGCCCGAGGTCCAGCCGTCGCCGAGCGGGTTCTGCGGATCGAGCAGGACGTGACCGGGCGTGGAGGTGCGCCCGAGCGCGGCGGCCACGGCGCGATCGGGGTCGTAGAGGGCGTGCTCGACCAGCGGCGCGAAGACCTCGTGCGCGGCGAAGGCCTCCGGCGCACCGAGGAACACCGGCACGAGCTCCTCGCCCTCGCGCAGCCCGTTCGGCCACCAGCGGAACCGCGCGACCAGCTCGTGGCACGAGATGCAGTTCGGCGAGAAGAACACCAGGTGGGTCGGCGGCTGCGCGAAGTCCGCCAGCGGGATCCGCTCCCCCGCGAAGGTGCGCAGCTCGAGACCGTCGGTGACGGCGCCCGGGACGGAGGAGGACGGCGCCGCTCGGCGGTCGCGGACCAGCACCAGGACGACGGCGACGAGCGCGGCGGCGAGCCCCGAGGCGGCCGTCGACGCGACGACGGGGCCGAGCAGCGCAGCGGGTGCCGGGCCCGCGAGTCCCGCGAGGGCGAGCGCCAGGAGCAGGGCGTTGCGCGCGACCGTCCGGCCGGTCATCCGCGACTCCCCGAGACCGCCGAAGCACTCGCAGTCGACGGGCTCCGGCGCCCGGGAGGCGCGCACCGCGACGACCAGGAACACGGCGTAGACGAGGGCGGCGACCACCAGCGCGAGCCGGTGCGCCGGAGCGGGCGCCAGCACGATCGCGAGGCCCAGGAGGATCTCGCCGACGGGGAAGAGCCGCGCGAACAGCGGACCGCGCGCGAGGAGCGCCGGCAGACCGAGCGCGCCGAGGCTGTCGCGGAACGCGTCGGCCCGCCCGAGCTTCAGCGCGCCGCTCGCCACGAGCACCGCGCCCGCGAACCAGCCGGCGAGCGCGAGAAGGGCGTCGAGCATGGGTCGTCTCCGTTCCGAACTCGCTGTTGCGGGGCCGCCGGTCGTGGGGTCACCGTCCGGTGAGCACGGTATCCCAGCCGCCGACGGCCTCCGACGCGTCGGCGGCAATCGACGGCCGGCAGGCGCTCAGCCGGCCGTGAGGTAGACCTTCCGCAGCGTCTCGGTGACGGTCCAGCGGCTCCGAGCGCCCTCGGCGAGTCGCACGATCACCCCGGGCTCGAGCTCGATGACGTCTCCGGCGATCTCGACGCGCCCGCGACCCGCGACCACGACGAACACCTCCTCCGCCTCGGTGTCGACGGCCTCGCCGACCGCCATCTCCCACACTCCGATCTCGAGGCCGCCGAGGGTGGCGAGCGCCCGCACACCCGTGGCGGGGGCGCCCTCCCCCGCGTCCAGGGGCTCGAGGGCGACGTCGGCGATGCGGACGGCGGTGTGCTGGGCGAGGAGCGGCACGGCGGCTCTTTCCGGGTCGAGGGTCAGGAGTCGAAGCCGAGCCCGAGGGCGTCGAGGGACTTCAGGAGGAGGTTCCGCCGCCCGCCGTCGTGATCGGCGCGGTCCAGGGACCAGCGGGTCGCCTGGATGCCGATCGACGCGAGCGGCTCGGGCGGGAAGGGCAGGGGCGGGCTCCGGACCATCTCGAGCTCCGTCCGCTCGGTGCGCTCACCCGCGAGGAGGTCGAGCATCACATCGGCGGCGAAGGCCGTGGTGCCGACTCCGAGCCCGGTGTAGCCCGCGGCGTAGGCGACCCGGCCGCCGAGGGCGGTGCCGTAGAAGGCGGCGAACTGCGTGCTGGTGTCGATCACTCCCGCCCAGCGGTGGCTGAAGCCCAGCCCCTCGAGCTGCGGGAAGGTCGTCAGGAAGTGCGAGGCGAGGGCGCGGTAGGTGTCGGGCCGCTCCTCGTAGCGCGAGCGGATGCGTCCGCCCGGGTGGTAGACGGCGTCGTAGCCGCCCCACAGGATGCGGTCGTCGGCGGTGCGCCGGTAGTAGTGGAACTGGTTCGCGACGTCACTCAGGCCCTCGCGCCCCTCCCAGCCGATCGCGCGCTGCTGCGCCGCGTCGAGCGGCTCGGTCATCAGGACGTAGTCGTAGACGGGGACCGTCATCAGCCGGGTCCGAGCGAGCAGCGACGGGAACGCGCTGGTGCCGAGGATCGCCTGGGCCGCCGTGACGCTGCCCCCCTCGGTGCGCACCCGCACGCGGTCGCCGACGCTCTCGAGGCCGAGGACGCGGCTGTCCTCGTGGATCTCGACCCCGAGCTCCTCGGCGACCCGCGCGAGCTCGCGGGCGAGCCGGCCGGGGTGCACCAGGGCGCACTGCTCGGCGGGCGCGGTCAGGCCTGCGAGGAAGGTGGGTGAGTCGACGACTCCGCGGACCTGCTCGGCGTCGAGGAACCGGCCGCCCGCCACTCCGTCACCCTCGGCGAGCCACTCGACCTGGTGCTCCTCGACCGCGACCGCGAGCGATCCCGTCCGCTCGAAGTCGCAGTCCATGCCGTACCGCGCGATCGTCCGCTGGATGCCGTCGAGGTTCTCGACGCCGAGCCGCTCGAGCGTCTCGGACTCGGCGGGCCAGCGGGCCAGCCCGTTCTCGCGGCCGTGGGTGAGGCTCGACTCGACGAAGCCGCCGTTGCGGCCGGAGGCGGCCCAGCCGATCGAGCGCGCCTCGAGCAGGATCACTCGCCGCTCGGGATCGCGCTCCTTGGCGCGCAGGGCGCTCCACAATCCGGAGTAGCCGCCGCCGATGATCACGAGATCGGCGGTCGCGGAGGCCGCCAGCGGAGGGCGGGGCGCGGGGGCGCCCTCGAGCCAGAAGACGCCGCGCCGCGAGCCGGCGAGAGCGTCGTCGACGAGGGAGGGCGCGGGCGCCTGACGTTCGAAAACCGTTGTCCTGGTGGGCATA
Organism: Rathayibacter sp. VKM Ac-2803; assembly: GCF_009807175.1. Taxonomy (NCBI): domain Bacteria; kingdom Bacillati; phylum Actinomycetota; class Actinomycetes; order Micrococcales; family Microbacteriaceae; genus Rathayibacter; species Rathayibacter sp. VKM Ac-2803. Next base: position 3,835,096 of record NZ_WUCD01000001.1, read on the forward strand.
GTGCCTCTATTAGGTCATCGATCGGCGCTGCAGGCAACCGGATCCGTCGAATCGGTCGATCGACGGACGGGCGCCGGGCGACGCCCCAGACCCGTGTCGCCCCTCCGCTCTACACTGCGGAGGGGATCGGAGGGGCCATGCGGCGACGTCGAGTGCAGGACCGGGCCGTCGCGGGCGCGGCGCCCGCCGCCGTCGACTCCGCGGACTCCACCGACGTCACCCCCGGCATGCGCCTCGCCGCCGCCTGGAGCTGGCGGTTCCTCGCCGTCGCCGCGATGCTCTACCTCGTCGTGCGCCTGGTCGCCCTGGTCCCCGTCGTCGTCATCCCCGTGCTGATCGCGCTGCTGCTGACGGCGCTGCTCACTCCGCTGCGCGATCGCCTCGAGCGGCTGCGCTGGCCGCGCTGGCTCTCGGTGCTGGTCTCGATCCTCGCGATGCTGCTGGCGCTCCTCGGCCTGATCGGCCTCGTCGTCGCCCAGTCGCGCTCGGGTTTCAGCGGCATCGGGCAGCGCCTGCTCGACTCGGTCGACGACGTGGAGGCGTGGCTGCAGGGCCCGCCGCTCTCGTTCACCGACGTGCAGCTCGGCGACTGGGCGCAGGAGGCGGTGTCGTGGGCCGACATGCAGGCCGCGACGATCGCCTCCGGGGCGCTCGCGGTCGGCTCGCAGGTCGTCGAGCTCTTCGCCGGCGCCCTGCTCACCCTGTTCTCGCTGATCTTCCTGCTGCTCGACGGGCGGCGCATCTGGGAGTGGATCCTCCGCCTGCTGCCGCCGCGCGCCCGGCCGCCGCTCGAGCGCGGCGGCGCCGCCGGGTGGCGCACCCTGAGCCAGTTCGTGCGGGCCCAGCTCGGAGTCGCGGCGATCAACGCCGTGGGGATCGGGATCGGCGCCCTCGCCCTGCAGCTGCCGCTCGTCGTGCCGATCGCGATCGTGGTGTTCCTCGGGTCGTTCGTGCCGATCCTCGGGGCGATCGTCACCGGGGCGCTCGCCGCGCTGGTGGCGCTGCTGTTCAGCGGGCCGGTCGCCGCACTGGTGATGATCGGCGTCGTCATCGTGGTGCACCTGCTCGAGGGGCACGTGCTGCAGCCGCTCATCCTCGGGACGGCGGTGAAGGTGCATCCGCTCGCCGTGGTGCTCGGAGTGGCGACGGGGCTCGAGGTGGGCGGCCTCGCGGGCGCGCTGTTCGCGGTGCCGGTGATCGCGACGCTGAACGCGGCCGTCACCGCGATGCGGGCCCCGTGAGCGCGTTCGATCCCGAGGTCGCGCCGGGCTCGGTGGTGCTGCCGGCTCTGGCGTGCCCCGTCTGCGGAGACTCCCTCGCGCCGGACGCGCTGCCGCGACCGACCGTGCTCCGCTGCCCGCTCGGGCACAGCGCCGATGTCGCGCGGCAGGGCTACGTCTCGCTCCTGCGCGGCCGGCACGCGACCTCGGGCGACACCGCGGCGATGGTGCAGGCGAGGTCCGAGCTTCTCGCCACCGGGCACTTCGGGGCGATCCAGGCGGCGGTGGCGGAGGCGGTGCCGGGCGATGCGCGGCTCGTCGTCGATCTGGGCTGCGGCACGGGGGCCTACCTCGCGGCCGTGCTCGACGCGCGACCCGGGGCGTCGGGACTCGGGCTCGACCTCTCGGCGGCGGCGGCGCGCCGTGCCGCGCGAGCGCACCCGCGGGCGGCGATCGCGACGGCCGACCTCTGGCAGCCGCTCCCCCTCGCCGACGCCGGCGCCGACGCGCTGCTCACGGTCTTCGCGCCGCGGAACGCGCCCGAGATGCTGCGCGTGCTGCGGCCGGGCGGGGTCGCGGTCGTGGTCACGCCGCGCGAGCGGCACCTGCACGAGATCCGGACGGAGCTCGGGATGCTCGGGATCGACGCGGGCAAGGCGGAGCGGCTCGACGAGCAGCTGGCGGAGTTCTCGCTCGCCGCGCGGCGCGAGCTCGACTACGGGGTGCTGATGACGCGGGACGAGCTGCGGGCGGAGGTGCTGATGGGGCCGAGCGCGCACCACGTCGATGCGGCGGCGCTCGAGGGGGCGCTGGCGGGGCACGGCGCGGAGACCGCGGTGACGGTCGCGGTGACGGTGTCGGTGTTCACGCGGTAGACGGGGGGGGTCGGCGTCCTCGCGGAACGGCCGGGACTGCTGACGCTGGTGGGTCTCGATACGCCCCTGCGGGGCTACTCGACCAGCATGCAGGGCGGCGCGCGCCGCCTCCTGCCCGAGAAGAGGGACCTCACGCCGGCCGCCCGGCCCATGCTGATCGAGTAGCCCGCGGAGCGGGCGTATCGAGATCCACCAGCGTCGGAAGGCCGGATCGGAAGGCCGATCTCTGACGCTGGTGGGTCTCGATACGCCCCTGCGGGGCTGCGGGCTCGACCAGCGAGCAGGCGCGGGCGGGCGTCAGTAGCTCTCGCGGTGGCGCTCCTGGGCGACGACGGCCTCGCGGTCGGACAGGCGGCGCAGGCCCGCGAGGGGCTGCGCCATCCGGTGGTTGCCGCGGAGGGCGGGCTCGACGCGGTCGAGGAACGACCAGTAGCCGGCGGTCACCGGGCAGGCGTCCTCGCCGAGGCGCACCTTCGGGTTGAAGCGGCAGCCGCCGCAGTAGTCCGACATCTTGTTGATGTAGGCGCCGCCCGACGCGTACGGCTTGGTCGCGACGATGCCGCCGTCGGCGTGCTGCGACATGCCGATCACGTTCGCCGGCATCACCCACTCCGTGCCGTCGACGAAGACGTCGACGAACCAGTCGTTGAACTCCCCCGGGTCCCAGCCGCGCTGCAGCCCCCAGTTGCCGAGCACCATCAGCCGCTGGATGTGGTGCGCCCAGCCGTGGCGGCTGACGTCGTCGAGGGTCTCGTGCAGGCAGTTCGCCTCGATGCCCGCCGGGTCCAGGGTGAGCAGCGCCTCCGGGAGCGGCGTCCTCGCCCCCAGCGCGTTGCTGCGCTCGCGGTAGTCGGGTCCGAGGTGCCAGTAGAGGTGCCAGACGTAGTCGCGCCAGCCCATCACCTGACGGACGAAGCCCTCGACGCCCGAGAGCGGAGCACCTCCCGACGCGTACTCGGCCTCGGCCGCCTCGACGACGGTGCGGGGGTCGAGCAGTCCGAGATTCAGCGGAGCGCTCAGCAGCGAGTGCGCCATCGTCCAGTCGCCCGAGAGCATCGCGTCCTCGTAGGTGCCGAAGTCGCCCAGGCGCGACGACACGAAGTCGGCGAGTGCCGCCTCCGCCTCGGCCGGAGTCGCGGCGAAGCGGCGCGGGCCGTCCTCGCCGACCAGGCGCACGGCCCCCTCGCGCTCCCACTTCGCGAGGTCGGCGCGCACCTCCTCGTCGATGTCGTCCTCCTCGGGCCACCACGGGTCGGGGAGGCCTAGCCGCGACGCGCCCTTCGGCGGCGGGTTGCGGTTGTCGTGGTCGTAGTTCCACTTGCCGCCCTCGGGCTGGGCGCCGCGCATCAGGATCCCCGTGCGCTCGCGGCTCCAGCGGTAGAAGTCCTCGAGCAGGAGGCGGGACCCCGCCCGCGAGAGCGCCCACTCGCGGAAGTCCTCCTCCTCGGTCACGAAGCCGCGGCTGGGGAGGACGCTCATGCCCATCCGGCGCGCGAGACGGCGTCCGCCGCGCGTCGGCGGGTCGATGACCTCGAGGTCGTCGCGACCCGCCAGGCCCTCGGCGAACGTCTCGGCGCGGACGTACTCGACCCGGTCGCCGAGCTCGCGCCCGCGGTGCCGCAGCGCCGAGAGGAGCAGCTGCGCCTTCGCCCGGTGCATCGGCCGCCGACCGAAGGCCGAGCGGGCTTCGACGAGCAGCATCGGACCGCCGTCGTCGAAGAGGGGGCCGAGCTGTCCGATGACACTCCAGCGGGTTCGGATCGGTGCGCTCACCCGGCTCACGCTAGGCCTCAGGGCGGATCCCCACCAGGAGTTGCGCAGGGGGCGACCGGCACGGATGTGCAGCCGCAACACCTTGCACCGCCCGCCCGGATGCAGAATCGTCGGACGAGCAGAACCCGGCGCCCCCGATCAGGTGGCGCGCCGCTCCGGACGCGATGAAGCGAGGACCCGACATGGCACACGACGACGAGACTCCCGAGACCGACAGCGCCGCCCGCCGCGGCCGCCACCTGGCGGACAAGACCGCGCACACCGAGACGACCGCGACTCCCGATGGCGAGTACACCTCGACCGAGGGCGTCTCGCACACCGCGAGCGACGAGCAGGGCAGCTACGTCGACACCTCCGCGCACGAGGAGGAGAGCGACGAGAAGGGCAGCTACGTCGACACCGAGACGGCTGGCGCCGACTCGGACGTCGAGGGCGAGTACACCGACCGCGACGAGTGACCCTCGGCGCGCCCGCTCACTGCGAGCGGGCGCGCCGCAGCCTCGCGAAGCGGTAGACCGCCCCGATCGCGAAGACGGCGACGCCTCCGAGGATCGAGCCGATCGGAAGCGTGACGACGAGGACCACGCAGCCGATCGCCCCGCCGACGGCGACGGCGCGCGGGTAGCGGCGGAACGGCGGCTCCTGCCGCAGCGCCGACAGGTTCGCGACCAGGTAGTAGAGCAGCACCCCGAACGACGAGAAGCCGATCGCCGAGCGCAGGTCGAGCGTCAGCACCAGGACGATCACGACGGCGCCGAGGGCGACCTCGGCGCGGCGCGGGACGCTGCGCACCGGATCGACGTGGGCCAGCGTCCGCGGCAGGTCGCCCTCGCGTGCCATCGCCAGCGTCGTGCGGCCGATGCCCGCGATCAGGGCGAGCAGTGCGCCGAGGCTCGCCGCCGCCGCGCCGACGCGGACGACCGGGGCGACCCACGGCCAGGCAGCGGTCGCCTCGACGAGCGGCTCGGTCGACTCCGCCAGCCCCTCGGGACCGAGGGCGGCGAGCAGCGACGACCCGATCACGGCGTAGACGAGCACGGCGAGCGCGAGGGCGCCGAGGACCGCCCGCGGGATCGTGCGGGACGGATCCCGCACCTCCTCCCCCATCGTCGCCAGGCGCGCATAGCCGGCGAAGGCGAAGAACAGCAGTCCGGCCGACTGCAGCACCCCGTACGCGTCGAACGCGCCGGTGAACGCCCCGACCGGCGCGGGGCCGCCCGCGACCGACGCGGCGACCGCCAGCGCGAGCACCACCAGCACGATCGACACGATGACGCGCGTCGCGAGCGCGGTCCGGGTGACCCCGAGCGTGTTCACGGCGACCAGGGCGGCCACGGCGAGCGCCGCGATCGGTCGCTCCCACCCCGGAGGCGCCGCGTAGGCCGCGAAGGTCAGCGCCATCGCCGCGCAGCTGGCCGTCTTGCCGACGACGAAGCCCCAGCCGGCGAGGAACCCGGGCCACTCGCCGAGGTGCTCGCGGCCGTAGACGTAGGTGCCGCCCGAGCGGGGGTGCTGTGCGGCGAGCTGCGCCGAGGAGGAGGCGTTGGCCCAGGCGACGAGCGCGGCGAGCGCGAGGCCGGCGAGCAGCCAGGGGCCCGCCGCGGCGGCGGCCGGGGCGAACGCCGAGAAGAGCCCGGCGCCGAGCATCGAGCCGAGCCCGATGAACACGGCGTCGCCGGTGCCGAGGCGGCGCTGCAGATCGGTCATCCCCCGTGTGTACCGCACGCGGGGAAACATCGGGTGCCCAGAGCTTCAGGCGGGCTTCAGCAGGGTCGCCGCTAGCCTGGGCCGAGCCGCGCGGGGCGCGCGAGCCGAGCCTCGGGAGGCCGCCATCCGCATCCTGGTCGTCGACGACGAGATCAACCTGCTGCGCGCGCTCGAGACCGGGCTCGAGGCCGAGGGCTTCGCCGTCGACACCGCCACGACCGGCACCGACGCCCTCTGGCTCGCGAGCGAGGCCGACTACGCCGCGATCGTGCTCGACCTGATGCTCCCCGATGTCAGCGGCTTCCGGGTCTGCGAGCGGCTCCGCGCCGCGGAGGACTGGACGCCCATCCTGATGCTGACCGCGAAGGACGGCGACCTCGACCAGGTCGAGGCGCTCGACACCGGAGCCGACGACTACCTCACCAAGCCGTTCTCGTTCCCGGTGCTCGTGGCGCGGCTGCGCGCGCTGATCCGCCGCGGCGCCGCCGAGCGCCCGACCGTGCAGGTGGTGGGCGACCTCGTGCTCGACCCGGCCGCGCGGCGCGTCGAGCGCGGCGGGATGCCGATCGCGCTCACCGCGCGCGAGTTCAGCGTGCTCGAGTACCTGGTCTCGCGCGCCGGCGACGTCGTCTCGAAGCGCGACGTGCTCGGCGCCGTCTGGGACTTCGACTTCGACGGCGACCCCAACATCGTGGAGGTCTACATCCGCACCCTCCGCAACAAGATCGACCGGCCGTTCGGCGTCGACACCATCCGCACGCAGCGCGGTGCGGGCTACTCGCTGGTGGCGCCGTGAGGAGGCGGTCGCTGCGCACCCGCATCGTGCTCGCGGCCACGGCCGTGGTCGCCCTCGCGGCGGTGCTCGGCGGGATCGCGTTCGTGCTCGTGCTCTCGTCCGTTCTCGCGGCGAGCGCGGCGACGTCGGCCGAGGCGGAGGCGGAGCGGATCGGCGCGCTGGTCGAGAGCGGCGGTGCCGGTGCGGTGCGGGCCTCGGAGGGCGTGGTGCAACTGGTGGTCGACGGGCGCGTCGTGGCGGCCGGCGAGGACGCCGAGGACCTCCCCCCTCTCGCGACCGACGAGGTGGACGAGCCGTTCACCGCGACACCCGAGGACGAGGATCCCGTCGTCGTGGCGACGCAGGAGCTCGACGACGGCTCGCTCGTGGTCGTCGGCGTCCCCGACGAGGGCCGGGCGGAGGCGGTCGCGACGACGATCGCGCTGCTCGCGGTGGCGGTGCCGCTGCTCGTGCTCTTCGTCGCCGTCGTCTGCGCGGTGGTGGTCGGGCGGGCGCTGCGCCCCGTGGACCGGATGCGCGCGGAGGCCGACGCGGTCACCGCCTCCGCGCTGGACCGGCGGGTCGCCGAGCCGGGGTCGGGCGACGAGATCGACCGCCTGGCGCAGACCCTCAACCGGATGCTCGAGCGACTGGAGAGCGCGCAGTCGCGGCAGCGGAGGTTCGTGTCCGATGCGTCGCACGAGCTGCGGTCGCCGGTCGCGGCGCTGCGGCAGACGGCGGAGGTGGCGCTCGCGCACCCGGACAGGCTCGACTCCGCTCGGCTCGCCACGACGGTGGCCGAGGAGTCGGTGCGGATGGGCGGGCTGATCGAGGGTCTGCTGCTGCTCGCGCGCGCCGACGAGGCACGGCTGGCGGTGGTCGCCGCGCCGGTCGACCTCGACGATCTGGCGCTCGGCGAGGTGCGGCGGCTGCGCGACTCCGGAGTCGCCGTCGAGGCGGGCGGGGTCTCGCCGGTGCAGGCCGTGGCCGACGGGGCACTGCTCGGGCGGGCGCTGCGGAACCTGGTCGACAACGCCGTGCGTCACCGGCACTCGCGACTGGCGGTGGCGACGCGCGCCGAGGGGACGTGGGCGGTGCTCGCGGTCGACGACGACGGGCCGGGGATCCCGGTCGGGGAGCGAGCGCGGGTGCTGGAGCGCTTCGTGCGGCTCGACGAGGGGCGTGCGCGCGACGCCGGAGGGTCGGGGCTGGGTCTCGCGATCGTGGCCGAGATCGCGGCGGCGCACGGCGGCTCGGTCGAGGTCGAGGCGTCGCCGCTCGGGGGCGCACGGGTGACGCTGCGGGTGCCGCGCGAGCGCTGAGCGGGCTCGTGGCGGGCGCAGGTTCGGCTCGTGAGAACAGGTTCGGCTCGCGAGAACGAGCGGCTTCCGCGAGCCGAACGCGATTCTGCGAGCCGGAGATGGGCGGACGGCGAGTTCGGCTCGTGAAAACACACTCGGCTCGCGAGAACGAGCGGCTTCCGCGAGCCGAACGCGATTCTGCGAGCCGGAGGTAGTCGGGCGGGACGGCGCTTCAGGGGGGCTTCAGCGGGGGCGGGCGAGAGTGGGCGCGGCGTCGACGAGCGGCGCCGGAGACGGAGCGGATCATGCAGAAGAAGACGAAGATCATCACGGGGATCGCCGGAGTGATCGTGCTGGTCGGTGCGGGCACGGGGATCGCGTACGCGGCGACGGACGGCTTCGAGGGCTCGGACCGGCTGACCGGCTCCGACCTCGATCGCGCCAGTGAGGCCGCGATCGCCGAGATCGGCGGCGGGATCGTGACCTCGGCCGAGCGCGACGACGACGGTGCCACCGGCTACGAGCTGGAGCTGCGCGGCGACGACGGCATCGAGTACGACGTGCGGCTCGACGACTCCTTCGGCGTGATCGTCGTCGACGCGGACGACGACCGCGACAGCACGGCGGCAGCCTCCGCGCCCACGGACGCTCCGGCGGTCGACCCCGACGACCTCGTCGGCGACGAGCTCGCCCGCGCGAGCGAGGCCGCGCTCGCGGCGGTCGGCGGCGGCACCGTGACCGAGGCGGAGCGCAGCGATGACGCCGACCACGCCTACGACGTCGAGGTGACCCGCGCCGACGGGACCGACGTGGACGTCGACCTCGACGCCACCTTCGCGGTCATCGCCACCCGGGACTGACGCGCGGGCACGGCGACGGTTCAGCCGTTGCCGTTGCCGTTCCCGTTGTTCCCGTTCCCGTTCCCGTTCCCGTTCCCGTTCCCGTTGTTGCCGTTGCCGTTGCCGTTGCCGTTGCCGTTGTTGCCGGTCCCGGGCTCCTCCTCGGCCGGCTCCGACTCGACGGGCGCCGGCTCCTCCTCGACCGGCTCGGTCTCCTCCGGGCTCGGCGCGGGCTCCTCCTCGGGGGTCTCGACGGGCGCGGGATCCTCCTCGACGGGAGCCTCCTCGACGGGCGTCTCCTCGACGGGCGTCTCCTCCACCGGGGCCTCCTCGACCGGGGTCTCCTCCTCGGGGACGGGGTCCTCGGTCGGCGTCTCGACGGGGGCGGGCTCGGCGACCAGGGCGGCGAGATCCGCGCGCACCGTGTCGACCTCGATCTGGATCGCGGCGGCGCGCTCGGCGGTGACTCCTCCGCCGTTCAGGGCCTCGGTGAGCGCCGCCTGCAGGGCGTCGAGCTCGGTCATCGCACCGGCGTAGTCGTCGGCGGAGGCGCGCTCGGCGACCGCGACGACCCCGTCGTCGAGGGTCTGCGCGGTGGAGTCGTCGATCGCCGGATCGGCGGCGGAGCATCCGGAGAGCACGAGGGCGGCGGCCAGGACGATCCCGGCGCGGAGGCGGTTCACGAGCGGATGCTCTCGCGCAGGCGCTGCAGGTTCTCCCCGAGCTCGCCGTCGACGGCGGGCAGCGGGGTCTGCTGATCGCCCCCGAGCAGGACGACCGCCAGCCCGACGGCGATCGCGACCAGCGCGAGCATCAGGACGAGGAGCCAGGGATTCGGTCCGCGGCGACGGGGCGCGGCGGCCGCGGCCGACCGGGTCGGAGCGGGCTCCGCGGGCATCGGGCGGGTCCCGGTCGTCGGGTGCACCGCCGTCGCCGCGGGGAGCAGCTGGGTCGCGGAGATCGCCTCCGTGGCCCGCGTCGGCTCCTGGAGCAGCTCGGTCGCGGCCCCGGTCATCGGCATCCGCTCGGTCGCGGGCTCGGCGGCCCTGACCACATCGGGGACGATGATCGCCGTCGGCGGCCCGTCCCTCCGGGGATCGATGAGCCTGCGCGCCGACTCGGCGACCTCGATCGCGGTCGGGCGCTCCTCCGGCTCGCGGTGGGTCATCGAGTTCAGGAGAGACGTCCAGCCGCCGCCGAGCGACTCGGAGACCTCGGGGTCTCGGAGCAGCCGCGCCATCGTCACCTCGATCGCCGATCCGGTGAAGGGGCGGCGCCCGGTCAGCGACTCGAGCAGCACCAGACCGAGCGAGTAGATGTCGCTCGCGGAGGTGAGCGGATCGCCGTGCGCCTGCTCGGGGCTGAGGTAGGCGGCGGTGCCGATCAGCGTGCCCGGCGAGGTGATGCGGGTGGCGTCGATCAGGTACGCGATGCCGAAGTCGGCGAGCTTGGGCCGGAACTCGCGGCTCGTGAGCGGACTGGGCACGAGGAGGACGTTCGACGGCTTCACGTCGCGGTGCACGACTCCGGCCGCGTGGACGGTGTGCAGGGCCTCGCCGAGATCGGCGGCCATCGAGGCGACGTCGTTCGGCGCGACCGGTCCGGAGGCGAGGCGCTCGGCCAGGCTCGGGCCCTCGGCGAGCTCCATGACCATGTAGGCCTGGCCGCCGGTGTCGTCGCCGCCGTCGTCCGCGTCGTAGAGCGTCACGAGGGCGGGGTGGTTGAGGGCGGCGAGCAGCCGGATCTCGGAGGACTTGCGCTGGAGGTCCTGCGCGTCGTCGATGCCCGGCGCGAACATCTTCAGGGCGACGGAGCGGCCGAGGATCTCGTCGCGAGCCCGGTAGACGGTCGCCATGCCGCCCTTGCCGATCAGCTCCTCGATCGTGTAGCGATCGCCGACGGTCGTGCCGACCACGCGGGTCTCGCCCGTTCGATGGGATGCCACTGTTCCTCCTCGCGCGGGTGCGGGCGTTCGGCGCGCCCCCGGGTGCGACCTCCGCCCCAGGGTAGTACGTCCTCCATTCGGGGCGCAGTGTGAGAGTGGGGCTGGCGGAGTCGGGGCTCGGTGCTGTCAAGCCGGTGCCGGCCTCCGGGCCCGCACGTAGCGTGGAGAGCTCCGACGAAGGGTGACCACCATGGACGACGCAGAGCAGGGTTCGACGATCGGCGCTCCCGACGGGGCGGCCCCGGCCATCTCGACGAGCAGCGAGCAGGTGCAGAAGGACCGCGCGGAGTCGCCCGGCAGCGAGCGCGAGACCGAGGCGAAGCAGGACCAGGACCCGACGACGAGCCAGACGGAGACGTCGGGCTCGGCCGACGTGACGACCGTGCCCGGCACGGGCGGCCCGGACGACGTCGGCACGGTCGAGGTGGACCCGAGCGAGGTGTCGCTCAACGGCAAGCCGTTCCCGGGTCATGCCGGAACGAAATGATCCGGCATGACCCGGGAGTGTCCTTCTACCGGCTTCGCCGGAGGGGCCACGCGGGAACGAAGTAGCTCGCCGAAGCTCCGGGTTCCGTCGCGCTAGGACGCGAGCGGCGTCAGCAGCCCCGGATCGTGCCGGTCGACCGTTCGGGAGTTGTTGACCCGGCGGTCGACGGGGTACGCGGTGATCGTGGCGGCGACGGCGACCGAGGCGCGGTCGAGGGTCGCGAGCATCTCCTCCGTCGACGCGAGGGGTGTCGGGTCCAGCCACTCGTCGCGGACATCCGGTGTCAGGAAGACCGGCATCCGGTCGTGCACGTCGCCGGAGGCGTCCCTCGCCTCGCGGGTGATGATCGTGAACGAGACCTGCCACTCCTCCGCCACCTTGCGCGCCGTGTAGAGGCCCGCCGCCGCGAGGATCGGCTCGTCGCCGTGGAGGAAGAACGGCTGCTTGCCGTCCTCGCGCGCCTCCCACTCGTAGTAGCCGCGCATCGGCACGATCGCCCGCTGCTTCGCGAAGGCGCTACGGAACAGGCCGTTCGACGCGACCGACTCGAGCCGGGCGTTGATCGGCGACGGCCCCTTGCCCTTCGACCACGAGGGCGTGAAGCCCCACGAGGCCAGCTCGATCTCGCGCTCGACGGCGTCGTCACGAATGCGCTCGCGGACGATCGGTGCGGAGTCGGTGGGCGCGACGCTGAAGTCGGGCGCCCAGTCGGCCGCCCGGCCGCCCGCCGCGACGAACTCGCGGATCAGCTCGTCGGTCTCGGAGTCCATCGCGAAGCGTCCGCACATGCCGCACACCCTACGCCGGAGCGACCTCCGGGACAGCCCCGCGGCGGCGCACGGTGGCGACGGCGAGACCGGCGACCATCACCGCGCCTCCGATGAGCTCGCCCACCGACGGCGTCTCGCCGAGGAGGAGCCACGCCGAGAGCACGCCGATCACCGGCACGAGCAGGGTGAACGGCACGACCGCCGCGGCGGGGTAGCGGGCGAGCAGCGAGTTCCAGATGCCGTAGCCGATCAGCGAGGCGAACACCGCCGTGTACAGCGTGCTCAGCACCGCCACGAGCGACAGACCCTGCAGCGCGCTCGCGACCGCCGGTCCGCCGTCGACGACCAGCGACAGCAGCAGCGCCGGCACGGGCACCACGAGCGCCGACCAGACCACGAGCGAGAGTCCGGAGGCGCCCTTCGCGCGGCGGGTCAGCACGTTGCCGATCGCCCACGACAGCGCACCGCCGAGGCAGACGACGAACGGCAGCCACGGCGCGACCGCCCCGTGCGAGACGGCGACGACGACGAGGCCCGCCACCCCGACTCCCACGCCCACGAGCTGCCTCGGCGACGGCCGCTCGCGCAGCACGACGGCGGCGATCAGCACGGTGAACACGATCTGCGCCTGCACGACGAGCGAGGCGAGACCGGCGGGCATCCCGAGCGCCAGGGCGAGGTAGAGCAGCGCGAACTGGCCGAAGCTCATGAACGCGCCGATCATCGCGATGGTGCGCCACGGCGCCTCCGGCCGCTTCACGAAGAAGACCGCGGGGACGGCGACCACCGCGAACCGCAGCGCGAGGAAGAGCAGCGGCGGCACATCCGCGAGCCCTGAGTCGATGACGACGAAGTTCAGCCCCCAGAGGACGACGACGAGGAGGGCGAGGAGGCTGTGCCGACGGGTCATGCGTCGAGCCTCGCGCAGGCGACCCGGCAGCACCAGCGCAGGCTCCTACCGGCGATTCGGTAGCGTTGCTGCATGATCGAGCCATCGGCCCTCCGCGCCCTGATCGCGGTGCGCGACTGCGGCACGATCGCGGCGGCCGCGGAGGCGCTGGGCTTCACTCCCTCCGCCGTGTCGCAGCAGCTCAAGCGGCTCGAGCGGCAGTCGGGGGCGCCGGTCGCCGAGCGCTCGGGGCGCACCGTGTTCCTCACGGAGCACGGCCGCTCGCTGGCGGGGCGGGGCGAGCGACTGCTGGCCGAGCTCGAGGCGCTCGAGCACCTCGGTGCGGCGCCGGCGGAGGAGGTGACCGGCACGCTGCGCGTCGTCGCGTTCTCGACGGCGATGCGGGGGCTGCTCGTTCCCGCGCTCGGCGAGATCCGGCGGCGGGCGCCGCGCCTGCGCCTGACCCTCGACGAGCTCGACCCGTGGGAGGCGTCGGGGCGGCTCGAGCGGGGTGCCGCGGATCTCGCGATCCTGCACGACTGGCCGGGACTCTCGCTCGACCTGCCGCCGTCGATCGAGACCGAGACCCTGCTCGAGGACCGGGCCGACGTGCTGCTGCACCGCGATCATCCGCTCGCCGGCCTCGCCGAGATCGCGCCGAGCCGCCTCGCCGACGAGACCTGGGTGAGCATCCCCGCGGGCGCGATCTGCCACGCGTGGCTGCTGCGCACCTTCGCCGGCACCGGGAGCCGACCCGACATCGCCTTCTACGACGAGGACTTCAGCACGCACATCTCGCTGGTCGAGGCGGGGGCGGCCGTCGCGCTGGTGCCGCGGCTGGGGCGCGAGCCGCTCCCGGAGGCGGTGGTCGCCGTGCCCGCGGTCGACCCGGTCTCGAGGCGCATCGTCAGCGCGGCCTGGCGCCGCTCGAGCGGTGCGAACCCGGCGCTGGCGCTGGTGCTCGACGCCCTGCGGCCGGTGGTCGGCGCGCCATTGCCGCAGAACTGAGGCTGGAAGGGGCGAAACCCTGGATTCCCGGGACTTCGCGGCTGCTGGCCTTCGTTGTGCGGCGCGTGAGGCGGCGACGGTGGGGGTCTCTGGAGGATCGACCCCGTACACGTCGCCCCCTCCTCGCTGATCGAGCCCGCAGCCCGCGCAGCGGGCGTATCGAGATCCACCTCCGCCAGCAGGCCAGGGCTGAGGGCTGATCCGCTGAAGCCGGTGGGTCTCGATACGCCCCTGCGGGGCTACTCGACCAGCATGCAGGGCGGGCGGCGGGCGGGCCCGATCAGCGCCTATCGGACCCCGGCGGGGGACGTTCGGGGGACGAGGGCGCGGACGACTCCGCAGCCCAGCAGCGCGCCGAGGAGCTGCGCGGCGACGAAGAGTGGCGCGGAGCCGGGGGCGATGCCGGCGAAGGTGTCGCTGAACATCCGGCCGACGGTGATCGCGGGGTTCGCGAAGCTCGTCGAGCTGGTGAAGAAGTAGGCGGAGCCGATGTAGGCCGCCACCGCCCCCGCCGCGAAGACCGACCGGCCGGTGGCGGCGAGGACGAAGATCACGATGACGAGCCCCGCGGTCGCGACGACCTCGGCGACGAGGTGCCCCGGCGTGATCCGATCTGTGCCGCTGAACGCGACGGGCGGGAGGTCGAACATGACGTTCGCGAGCACGCTGCCCGCGACGCAGCCGAGGATCTGCGCGGCGACGTACGGTGCGATGTCGCGGGCGCCGCGGTGGCCGAGAGCGAGGTCGACCATCGAGACGACCGGGTTGAAGTGGGCGCCGCTGATCGGGCCGAGGACCGTTATCAGTACGAACAGGCCGAACGCGGTGGCGATGGCGTTGATCAGCAGCTGCACGCCGACGTCGTCGGAGAGGCCGGTCGCGGCGATGCCGGAGCCGACGACGATCGCGGTCAGCGCGGCGGAGCCGCCGAACTCGGCGGCGACGCGGCGGAGGAGGGCTGCGGGAGGCGGGGTCACGCGCCTACTATCGCATAGACTTTGATCTATGGATTCCGGTACCTCGACCAGTGCGCTGCGGCTGCTCGCCGATTCGACGCGGGCGCGGATCGCGTCGATGATCCTCGCCAGCGCGGATGGCCGGCAGCTCGTCGGGAAGATGGCCGCCGCTCTCGAGCTGCGCCAGCCCACCGTCAGTCATCATGTCCGCGTGCTCGTCGCGGAGGGGCTCCTCTCGCGTGAGCCGCAGGGTCGGAACGTCTGGTACTCGATCGTGCCGGAGCAGCTGGATCGTGTGTCCGAGTATCTCCGTGATGCCCCGGCGCCGACGCGCGTCGAGGGCGACGTCCTCGAGCGGATCATCGCCGACCTCGCCACCCGCTTCGCCGGCACCTTCTCGCCCGAGACCGTCGAGCGCTACGTCCGCGAGAGCCACGATCTGCTCATCGACCGCGGCCACGTGACCCGGCACCTCACCTCGCTGACCTCCCGGTTCGCAACCGACCGCCTCACCGCCCTCGACGCCTCTGCCGCGGGACGCTCGGGCGTCCCGGAGGTGCTGTTCGTCTGCGTGCAGAACGCCGGCCGATCGCAGCTGGCCGCCGCGATCCTCCGCCACCTCGCGGGCGACCGGGTGCGGGTGCGCACGGCCGGTTCGGCGCCCGCCGACGCCGTGCGCTCGGTGATCGTGACCGCTCTCGACGAGATCGGCGTGCCGATCGGGGGCGAGTACCCCAAGCCGCTGACCGACGAGGTGGTCCGCGCCTCCGGTGTGGTGATCACGATGGGCTGCGGTGACGCGTGCCCGATCTACCCCGGTCGCAGCTACCTCGACTGGGATCTCGAGGACCCGGTCGGCCTGCCGCTCGCGCAGGTGCGCGCGATCCGCGACGACATCGAGGGGCGGGTCCGCGAACTGCTGGCCTCGCTCGAGGCGACCGCAGCCTGAGCCCCTGGCGCAATACATAGACAGCGGTCTATGCTTCGGGTGTTCGAGGAAGGAACACTCATGCCCGAGAAGCCCACCGTCCTGTTCGTCTGCATCCACAACGCGGGCCGCTCGCAGATGGCCGCGGGCTACATGCGCCAGCTCTCCGGGGGCGCCGTCGAGGTGCTCTCCGGCGGCTCCGAGCCCGGCGACCAGATCAACCCGATGGCGATCGCGGCCATGGCGGAGGAGGGCATCGACATCTCGCAGGCCGTCCCGGCGCTGATGACCACCGAGCAGGTCCGCGAGTCGGACGCCGTGATCACGATGGGCTGCGGCGACGTCTGCCCGATCTTCCCCGGCAAGCGCTACGAGGACTGGGAGCTCACCGACCCGAAGGGCAGGTCGCTCGACGAGGTCCGCCCGATCCGCGACGACATCAAGGCTCGCGTCGAGGCACTGCTCGCCGAGCTGCTGCCCGCGACGGTCTGACGACGACCGACGTCATCCTCGACCGGGCCTCCGCCGCAGCAGTCCTCACCCCGGCACGCGACCACCTCGTGCCGCCCGGACACGTCGGGACGCGGAGAAGGGCCGCCCCGCGGGACGACCCTCCTCCGTTCACCCCTCCCGACGGAGAGGCTGCAGTGCTACTCGGTGACCGTGAACGCCAGGCTGATGGCCTTGCCGGTCTGGGCACCGGTCACGGTGACGGTGTAGTCGCCGGGCGTGGTGGGCGCCTTCGCGGAGACGGTGAGGCCTCCGTCGACGAGATCCTGCGTCGCGGTGCGCTCGGTGAACATCGGAGCGGAGCCGATCAGCTGGGTGTCGCCGTCGAAGCCGTCGGCGGTCAGGGTGATCTTCTCGCCGGGCGCGAACGACGTGCCCGAGAGCTCGGCGGTCGCGGAGAAGCTCAGCGAGCGGATGTCGCGGTCGAGGCCGAGCGCGTTCGAGATGGTGAAGAACGTGTCGGTCTGGTCGGTGAGGCCGGCGACGTTCGCCGCGCCCGGTCCGTAGCCCGCGACGCGGAGCTGAGTTCCGGTGTGCTGCTGCGAGCCGCCCTCGGCGGCCGTGCCGTACGAGACCTTCATCGTGCTGCCGTCGGCGGTCTTCAGCGCGGTGCTGAGCGACGTGGGGGGCGTGCTGTCCACGATCTGGCTGGTGTGGGCGTGGTCGGCGGTGACGATGACGAGCGTGTTGCCGTCGGCCTTCGCGAAGGCGAGAGCGGCCTGGACGGCCTCGTCGAGGTCGACGGTCTCACCGATCTGACCGCAGGCGTTCGCGGCGTGGTCCTGCTTGTCGATGCTGGCGCCCTCGACCTGGAGGAAGAAGCCCTTGTCGCCGGTGTCGAGGAGGTCGATCGCCTTCTCGGTCATGGCGCGGAGGGTGGGCTGGTCAGCCGGACGGGCCGGGTTGGCGACACAGGTCTGGGGAGCGGCGTCGCCGCCTCCGACCGTCGCGGGGGTCGGTGCGTAGCGGACGGGCAGGTTGCCCGAGCCGAAGAGGCCGAGGACGGGGGCGTCCTGGTCGGCCACGGTCAGGGCCTCGAGCTCCGCGGCGGTGCCGGCGGTGGTCGCGTCGCCGAGCACCTGGTAGCCGCGGTCGTCGGCCTGCTGGAACAGGGTCCGGCCGCTCCAGTCGCCGGCCTTCGCGGTCTGCGCGAAGGTGGCGGAGCCGCCACCGAGGGTGAGGTCGGCGCGGGTGCCGAGGATCTGCTCGCTGATCGAGCCGAGTCCGCCGTTCTCGAGCGCGTCGTTGCCGCAGGTGGGGCTGTCGGGTCCGTAGCAGCTGCGGGCGTCGACGTGGGCCGCCTGCACGGCGGGCGTCGCGTCCTGGATCTCGGAGGTCGTGACGTTGCCGGTCTTCAGGCCGTTCGCCTTCGCGATCTCCAGCAGCGTGTCCTCGCGGTTCTGGTCGATGTCGACCGACACCGCGTTGTCGTACGTCTTGGTGCCGGTCGCCCAGGCGCTGCCGGTGGCGGCGGAGTCGGGGACGTAGTCCGGAGCGCCCTTGACGGCGCCGGTGGCGGGATCGTCGGCGCGGTACAGCGAGTACGTCGTGTACTGGCCCGTGATGGGGAGGGCGTCGATGCCGGGGAAGCGGCCGGCCGCGCCGTACGTGTAGTTGCGGGCGACGGTGATCTCGGAGTCGCCCATGCCGTCGCCGATGAGGAGGATGACGTTCTTCGCGTCCTGCTCCTTCACCTCGGCGCGCAGCTCGTCGGAGAGGTCGGCGTCGACCGGGGAGATGCGCGCGGCGCCTCCGGTGGCGCTGAGGTCGGCGGAGCCGACTGCGGTGGCGATGCTCGGAGCGGCGAGGGCCGCTCCCGAGATCAGTGCGATGGCCGCGAGGGTCACCGCGGTGCGCCCGCGACGAGCGGGGCTGAGAAGTCGTGACACGTCGTGTTCTCCTTGGAGATCGGAGGCCCGGACGGGCCCACCTCAAGCACACCCCGCGCTCACCCCTTCCGGGTGGACGGCAGAGGCGATCTCGATGAACATCGCACGGCTATCGATCTGCAGCACAGGCCGCTCCGAGGACCCTGCGGTGTCGGTGCGGTAGCGGTGTGCGGTCACGCACCCCGTCGAGTCGCGCCGGCGCCGGCGTCGACCGGTGCCGCCGCGCGCGACTTCGCCGACCAGAAGCGCATCAGCGCGCCCGCCAGCAGCGATCCCACCGCGCCCGCGGCCAGGTCGCCGAGCGTGTCCTCGTAGCCGACGAAGATCGACGAGTCGACGAAGCGGTGGCCCGCCCACTCGCCCCACTCCCACAGCACGCCCGCCGTCGTCCCGAAGCAGGCGCAGAGCACGATCGCCGGGGCGAGCGGACCGCGGTCGCCGGCGACGGCAGGCACGACTCCGGCCCGCGCCGCGACGATGTACGCGACCGCCGCGACAAGGCCGTTCAGCACGAAGTGCACGACCACGTCCCACGACGCCCACGCCTGGTACAGGTCGAGCACGCTGCTCCAGGAGGCGACCAGCAGCGCGACGCCGAACGCCGCGTCCAGCGCGGGACGGATGCCGAGGAAGCGCGGGATGACGAGGCCGATCGCGGACAGCGCGAAGACCATCACGTCGACGAAGCCCCAGCCGATCCCCGCCGCCACCATGCTCGCCACACCGGCCAGGCGGACCACATCGGCGAACCACTCGCCCCTGGTGCGCGGCGGCACCAGGAAGGTCTCGACGAGGACGACGCCTCTCACGGCGACGTGAAGCGGAGCAGCGCCTGCACCGGCTCGTGGTCGGAGGCGGCCGCGCCGTCGTAGCGCACCGCGTTGATCCCGGCGGCGACGACCTCGAAGGCGTTCGCTGTCGCGACCAGCCAGTCGATGCGGCGGCCCGGCTTCGGCGGTCGGTAGTTCGAGAAGGTGCTCCAGGAGTGGCTGAGGTGGCGACCGGCGACCACCCACGAGTCGGCCAGGCCGGCCTCGTCGAGCAGCGCCCGGTACGGAGCCGTCCCGGCGTCGGTGTTCGCGTCCCCCATCACGATCGCGGGCTGCCCGAGAGCGAGCACCCGCCGGGCGAGCAGCTCGGCCGAGCACAGGCGCGACCGCTGCGAGAGGTGGTCGAAGTGGGTCGAGACGACGGTCAGGTCGCGGTGGGTGGCGTGATCGGTCAGCTCGGCGATCACGGCCGTGCGCGGGATCCGGTTGCCCCAGCTCCGCGAGCCGGCGACGTCGGGAGTCGCGGACAGCGCGATCTGCGACCAGTCGCGCACGGCGAACCGGCTGCGGTCGACGAAGAGCATCACGCGCTCGCCGCCCCGATCGGGGTCGCGGCCGAAGCCCATGCCCTCGAACGACGAGCCGAGCACGTCCTGCACGAACGCGGCCTGGTCGGGCAGCGCCTCCTGGATCGCGAGGATCGAGGGCTGCTCGGCCTCGAGCAGCCGGCGGATCAGCGGGCGGCGGTGCTCCCACTGGTCGACCGCGCGAGCGGTGAGCCGGGGCATGCGCCGACGGATGTTGTAGGTCATCGCGTGCAGCTCGGGCGCCTCGGTCCGGCCGATCAGAGGCGTCGGAACGGTCATGCTCCCACCCTAAGCGGGAGCAGACTCGCGGCGAGGAGGCTTGCGGTGGCCCTCCCGCGTCGCTCACGCTTCGAGACATGACCCTCTCCCCCGCCCTCGCCGCGCTCGCCGACGAGTCGTTCGTCTCGCTGACCACCTTCCGCAAGACGGGTGCCGGCGTCTCGACGCCGGTCTGGATCGCCCGCGACGGCGCAGAGCTGATCATCACCACGCCCCGGAAGAGCGGCAAGGTGAAGCGGCTGCGGAACGATCCGCGGGTGACGCTCGTCCCCTGCGACCGCCGGGGACGCGTGAAGGAGGGCGCGCCGGTGGTCGAGGCGTCGGCCCGCATCGTCTCGGACGAGGAGACCGTCGAGCGGCTCGGCCGCGTCTTCGCGCGCAAGTACCGGCTCGAGTACCGCGTCTTCCTCTTCATCGAGGGGATCGTGACCCGCGGCGACCGCACGCGCGTGATGCTGCGTCTCTCCGACCGCTGAGCCCTACACCGCGGCGGGTGGCCTCCGATAGGGCCTCCGCGGCGTCGCTGCCCGGGTCTACCGTGGGGGCGCCGGTGCGGATGCACGCCCTCGCGCGCACGCCGGCGTTCGCAGAAGGAGCACGTATGAGCATCGGAGCAGGAATCTTCCTCCTCGTCGTCGGCGCGGTCCTCGCGTTCGCCGTGGACGTGCAGCTGTCGGGTGTCGACCTGAAGCTGATCGGCTACATCCTGATGGCGGCGGGCGCCATCGGCCTGGTGCTCGGCCTCGTGCTGATGACCCGGCGCCGCCAGTCCGTGGCGACCACGCGCTCGGCCGTCGACCCGGCCAGCGGCGAGCAGGTCACCCGCCGCACGAGCGAGAGCGACGGACCGCTGGTCTGAGGACCGAGAAAGGGCGGGGCGTTCGCCGCCCCGCCCTTCTTCGTGCGCGGGCGCTACTCGTCCGCGTCGCCGCCCGAGACCGTGTCCGTGTCGCCGCCACCGGGCGAGGTGTCGGTCCCCGTGCCGTCGGGCAGCTCCTCGGTCTTCTCGATGTCCTCACCGGTGGTGCGGTCGTTCTGATCCATGGCGCCTTCTCCTTCCGGCCGGCGACCTGCCGGCTCCCCCACTCTCCTCCCGACCCCACCGGCCCGGGCAAGGGGGTAGCGGAGGAGCGCGCCGGGTGTCAGGAGGCGTCGCCCAGGTTCTCGGCGATGCGGCGGAGGGTCGCCACGGTGCGCTCGTAGTCCTCCTCGCTCACGCCCTCGGTCACCGCGGTCCGCGCCGCGCCGACCACCTCCTCGAGGCGGGCGGTCGCGACTCCGCCGCGCTCGGTCAGCGCGAAGCGCTCGCCCTCGGCGGTCACCCAGCCGCTCTCGACGAGCTCGGCGAGGTGCTCGACGACGCTCGCGGGCTCCTCCGCCGGCGCCGACCGCAGGAAGGGCGCGAGCGCCCTGTCGAGCTCGTCCACCGCGGCGGGGGCGCGGCGCAGCAGTTCGAGCAGCTGCCACTGCATCCGGGTCACGCCGTGCTCCTCGAGCGTCAGCGCGAAGCGCTCCTCGATCAAGCGGTCGACGAGGGTCAGCCAGTATCCGATCGGTCGTTGATCAGCCATGCCGTCACGATACGCCGGGGGCGTCGGAGGAGGTACCGCCCACCCCGCGCACCGTCCACCCCTCGCACAAGGCCCTCTCGTGGGGCGCCGCAGTCCGCTTGACTGGGGGCTGCTCCGCCGATCGACGGCGGCGCGTACGGAGGCGACATGGCGAACCACCGTTTCGAGCTGCGGTCCGGCCGCGGGATCGGCGTCTCGGCGGCGGGTGATCCGATCGCCGACCGGCTGGTCGTCTTCTGCCACCCCACCCCGGGTGCGGGCGGCTTCGACCCCGATCCGCTGGTCACCGGGCCGTGGGGCCTGCACCTGCTGATCCTCGACCGGCCCGGCTACGGCGCCTCCGACCCGGTCAGCGCCGCGCAGGCGACCGTGCAGGACCGCGCCGACGACCTCGCGGAGTACCTGCGGCGGTCGGAGCGCACCGCGCGCATGGTCGACGGCGCCCGGTTCGGCAGCGTCGGCGTGGTCGGCTGGGGCTCGGGAGGCGCGTTCGCCCTCTCGCTGGCGGCCCGGCACCCCGATCTCGTCGACCGGCTCGCGATCATCGGCACCCCCGCGCCTCCGCAGGCCGGCGTGCTGGTGCGCCCGACCGACGCCTGGGAGCGGCGCGAGATCCTCGAAGGCGAGGACTCGACGATGATCGCCGCCGGCCTCCCCGACGGCGAGCCCGGCCTCGACGCACTGGGGGTGGACTCCGACGACCCCGTCCTCGCGAGCCACGGCGGGCTGCGCAACCGCCTGCAGCGGATGCTCGGCGAGGGCTGGCGGCAGGGTCCGAGCGGAGCGGCGACCGACCTCGCCGCGCTGCGCGACGGATCGTGGGCCGACGAGCTCGACCGGGTGACCGCCTCCGCCCTGATCGTGCACGGCGACGCCGACCCGGTCGCGAGTGCCGAGGACGGCCGCTGGTACCGCGGCCGCCTCGCCGATGCCCGCACGGCGAGCGTCGATGGCACGGGCCGCCTCGCCGTCGTGCGCGAGTGGCGGCGGATCCTCGACCACGTCGCTCCTCTCGAGCGCGGCGCGGAGGACCGGTGACCCGCGAGGCGCTCGGCACCGGCCCCCTGGTGCTCGCCTCGGCCATGGCCGTCTCGGGAGTCGTGCACCTGGCGCACCCGAGCACGTTCGACGCGGTCGTGCCGCGCAGGATGCCCGGCTCCGCGCGGGGCTGGGTGCTCGTCTCCGGAGTCGCCGAGATCGCCTGCGCCGCCGCGATGATCTGGCCGCCGACGCGGGCGGCGGGCGGTCTCGCCTCCGCCGCGCTGATGGCCGCCGTGTTCCCCGGCAACGTGCAGATGGCGCGGGACGCCCGGCGCCCGCGCACCCGCGCGATCACGCTCCTGCGCCTGCCGCTGCAGATCCCGCTGGTGCTCTGGGGGCTCGAGGCGGCCCGCGGTTCGGGGCGCTGAGGGCCCTGCGCAACCCCGCGCGGGCTCGGCGAGCGCGCTGCTACCGTCCAGGGATGAGCGACCAGATGGCGGATGATCGCCGAGACCAATTGACCAGTGCGCCGAAGGCGACCGAGGCCGATGCCGCTCCCCGCATCGACGTCTCGACGACCGATGCGGGCGACACGCACATCGAGATCCGCGACGACGCCGCCGTGCGGCCGGGCCGCATCGAGGACGAGGACGGATCGGATGACTGAGCGCCGCCGTGCCGCGATGATCTACAACCCGGTGAAGGTCGACCTCGAGGCCGTCAAGGCCGCGGTCGCCCGCGCCGAGCAGCTCGCGGAGTGGGACGAGACTCTCTGGTTCGAGACCTCGGTCGAGGACCCGGGCGCGGGCCAGACCCGCGAGGCCCTCGAGGCCGGCGTCGACATGGTGATCGCGGCCGGAGGCGACGGCACGGTCCGCGTGGTCGCCGAGGCGCTGCGCGGCTCGGACACCTCGCTCGCGCTGCTGCCCTCGGGTACCGGCAACCTGCTGGCGCGCAACCTCGACCTCACGCTCGACGACGTCGACAACGCGCTGACCGTGGCCTTCACCGGCAAGGACCGCCCGATCGACGTCGGGATGATCGACATCGAGGTGAGCGGGGGCGGCCGCGAGCGGCGCGCCTTCGTCGTCATGGCCGGACTCGGCATCGACGCGAAGATGCTCGCGAACACCGACGACGACCTCAAGAAGCGCGCCGGCTGGCTCGCCTACGTCGACGCACTGCGGAAGGCGCTGCTGGACAAGAACCAGCTCGAGTTCCGCTACCGCCTCGACGGCTCGAAGACCCGCAAGGTGCGCGCGCACACGATCATCGTGGGCAACTGCGGCTCGCTGCCGGCGAACATCCTGCTGCTGCCCGACGCGGCGGTCGACGACGGAGAGTTCGACATCGTGCTGCTGCGGCCCGAGGGGTTCTTCGGCTGGGTCCAGATCATCTTCAAGGTGGTCTGGGAGAACGGCGTCCTGCGCCGCACCGGCGTGGTCGGCCAGAAGCTGATGGGTCTGACGAAGGAGGTCGCGGCCCTCCGCTACGTGAAGGGCCGCGAGCTCGTCGTGCGCCTCGAGCGCGAGCAGGAGATCGAGCTCGACGGCGATCCCTTCGGCTCGACCTCGGCGTTCCGCACCTGGATCGAGCCCGGCGGGCTCACGGTGCGCGTCCCGGCCTGACCCCGGCTCGCCCTCCGCGAGAGGCCGCTCCGGCACGCCGCGCGTGGCGTACCGGCCCGGCCTCTCGCGGGACGGCTCAGTAGGCGGTGTCGCCCCAGGAGGGAGCGGCGACCGTCTCGGCGTTCGGCGCCGAGGCCGTGGCCGAGAGCTGCACCTGACCGGGGACGTCGGCGCTGAGCGTGTACGTCAGCTCGGGAGTCGAGCGCGACGCCGCGAGCGCCGCCCCCGACCAGGTGAAGACGTATTCGACGGCGCCTCGGACGTCGGCCGTCGCGGTGGTCCAGCTCCAGCCCTCACCCGCCAGGGCGACCGGGCGAGCGCCGACCCGCGCCGACGCCGGGTAGCGCACGCGGACCGACAGCGTCGGGACCGGTGCCCCCACCGTCGGGTGGTCGGAGTCCGTCCAGTACCGGTTCTGCACCTGGATGCGGGTGTCGATGCCGGTGCGGTGACCGGAGCCGTCCCAGTGGGCGTTGTTCTGCCAGGTGTCGAAGACGAGGGTCGACGTCGTGCGGCTCACGGGCGGCTCGGGAGCGGCGGAGGTGGCGGCAGCGGGTGCGGCGAGCGCGATCGCGACCACGGGGGTGCTCCAGAGCGCGGCGCGGACGAGGGATCGGCGATCGGTGGACGGGGTGCCTGCGGGCGCGGCGGAGGACTCAGGCAGGCGCGCAGGCGTGCCGGAGTCACCCCGCGGAGGGGTGGTGGACATAGGGGTAGAGCTCCAGGGTGTGCGGGTGTTCCGGGGTGGGATCCGCCGTGACGCGACCGGGAGTTTCGGGTTCCCGGTCGTGCTGCGCGAGAGCTTCGGGTTCTCGACGCGGGCGGTGTTCTCGGTGCGGACGGGAGTTTCGGGTCCCCGGCCGTCGAGGCGATCGCGAGCAGGCGCAGTGCTGCGGTGCGGCTTCGGGTGCCGCACCCCATACGCTTGCATGGACATCGCGACCATAGTGCGCATTCCGTCGCGAGAGCAACTGATCCGGCACCGGATCGGTGCGATCGCCCCGCTCTGGGGTGTTATTCATCGGCGATACGTCGTCGCGACGACGGATCCAGCACAGGTCCTGACTCGTCGGACGGCTGGGCGGGATGCGGCCCCGCAGCCCCGGTCCGCCCCGTCAACCCGCGGCGGCCGATCCCCCGCTCCACTACGTTTCACCCCATGGGCTTCTTCGACCGCACCGTCCGACCCGCGACCCCCGACCGTGAGCCGCGTCCCGAGCCGACTCCGGCGCCGGCACCGGTACCGGCACCGACGGTGTGGAGGGACGGAGCGGGCCGCTTCGCGCTCCGCTGCCTCCAGGTGATCATCGTCCTGGCCCTCGCGACCGTGCTGGTCTTCGCGATGACGCAGCTCACGATCGTGCTCATCCCGGTGATGATCGCGATCATCCTCGCCTCGGCGATCCACCCGTTGCTGGCCTGGATGCGCCGGAAGGGCGTCCCGTCGATCCTCGCCACCTGGATCGCGCTCCTCGGCCTCCTCGCGATCCTCGGCGCCGTCGGCTGGCTGATCACCGTCGCCGTGCGCAACCAGTGGGACGAGCTGGTCAGCAGCGCCTCCGACGGCATCTCGTCGCTGCAGGACTACGTGCAGCACCTGCCGTTCCAGATCGACGAGCAGCAGATCGAGGACGCACGCCAGAGCGTCGTGGACTTCCTCACCTCGAGCAGCTTCGGCTCCGGTGCTCTGGCGGGCGCAGCAGCTGCGGCGAACTTCGTCACCGGCCTCGTGCTGATGATCGTCGTCCTCTTCTTCTTCATGAAGGACGGCCCCAAGATCTGGGAGTTCCTCCTCCGCCCCTTCACCGGCTCGAGCTACGACCGCGCCCAGCGCGTCGGCGGCAAGGCGGTCGACGTCCTGGGCGGCTACGTCCGCGGCACGGCGACCATCGCCGCCGTCGACGCGATCGGGATCGGAGTCGCCCTCGCGATCCTCCAGGTGCCGCTGGCGATCCCGCTGGCCGTCATCGTCTTCATCACGGCCTTCATCCCGATCGTCGGAGCCACGGCCGCCGGGATCCTCGCCGCACTCGTCGCACTCGTCGACGGCGGACCGGGCCCCGCGCTGATCGTGATCATCGTCGTCATCGTGGTCAACCAGCTCGAGGGCAACTTCCTCCAGCCCGTCGTGATGGCCCGCTCGCTCAAGCTGCACCCGCTGATCGTGCTGATCGCGCTGACCATCGGCACCGTCCTGGCCGGCATCGTCGGAGCCGTGCTCGCCGTGCCGATCGCGGCGGTGGCCTGGGGCATCGTCTCGATCTGGAACGGGCCCGATCAGCCGGCCGAGCCCGCCCGGCAGAAGCGGCGCGAGACCGTCTGACACCCGCAAGGGTGGCATCTGCCCCCCGTTAATGCCGGACCCTCGAAATGGGGACGGAGGCGTGGCAGCATCACTCGTGCGACGGACCCGATACGCCGCACAGGCCCTCCGGCCGGAGACCTGCCCTGTCCACCGCGCATCCCGTGCGCGGCCACCGAAGCCCCTGCGCCGTCAGTGCTTGCGGATGATGCCGTCGCGCAGCGCCTGAGCGCGCAGCGCGATCTTCGTGCTGACGCTCCTGCCGTCGATCCGGTACTTGGCGCGCGCACTGCGGAGCGAGCTCCGCGCGGCGTCCTGCGTGATCCCGAGGGCGCTCGCGACCTGCTTCAGCGACATCCCGTCGACGAAGAGGCCGACGATCCGCCGCTCGCGCGCGCTGAGGAGACCCGCGCCGCCTCCGGTCACCGCCGCCTGCGCCCCGGAGGTCGGCACCCGCTCTCCCGCCGCGGCCCTGCGGATGGCGTCGATGATGACCTCGGTCGGCTCGCTCTTGACGAGGTAGCCGCAGGCCCCGGCGTCGAGAGCGCGGGCGATCACCTCGGGGTGCGAGTGCGTGCTGATGATGATCGTCGCGGCGCCCGCGGTGGTCAGGGTGCGGATCTTCATCGCGAGGTCGAGGTCGTCGCCCAGGTCGATGTCGAGCAGGACGACGTCGGTGGGGAAAGCGGGATGCGCGAGCAGGTCGATCCAGCGGCTCGCCGTCGCGACGACGCTGATGCGCGACTCCGAGCGGTGGATCCAGTCGGTCAGGGCGGTCAGGAGGATCGGGTGGTCGTCGAGGATCGCGACGGCGATCTCGGCCGGATCCGCGACGTCTGCCGCGCCCGTCGCCTCGGCGTCGCTCATGGCGAGGTCCTCCGTCCGACGGCGTGGTCGAGGCGGAGTGTGGTGCGTTCGCCGACCGCGGCGACCCGATAGTCGCCCAGCTCGCTCAGGATGCCCCAGATCGCCGCGTCCAGGTCGCGCGACCGCACGCCGCGTGCCTCCAGAACGAGGGTCACGGCCGACGCGCCCTCGGCCCCCGAGACGGTGAGCCCGATCGCGGGGCGCCTCGACGAGGCCGACGGCGCCGAGAGCAGCCAGAGCACCGACAGCAGCCGCCCGCGAGCGGGAGGGCCGAGCGCCGCGGCGAGCTTCCCGGGATCCTCGAGCGACACCGTCTCGGACAGGTGCGCCGACTCCTCGATCGCGATGCCCAGCCAGGTCTGGTCGTGGCTGCGGGCCAGCGCGGTGCGCAGCTCGTCGCCGAGTCGCCGGGCCCGCTCGCCGAGGTCGTCGTCGATCGGCCGGGTCCGCACCTGCCCGAGCAGGTCGCCGATCCGCGCGTCGACCCTCGAGATCTCGGAGGAGGCGATGCTGCCGGGCCCGGTGCCCGGCCCGTCCACCACGCTGTCGGCGATGGAGCGGTCGAGAGCGCGGTCCACGCGGCGATCGAGGGTCGCGATCAGCGAGACGCACACGACGACGGGGGCGAGCGCGAGCAGGACGGTGGTGACGGCCAGACCGGGACCGCGGTGGTCGACCAGCGCCTGCAGGAGCATCCCGATCCCGCTCAGACCCACCAGGAGGCCCGTCGCCACCCAGGTGCGCGAGAGCGGCTGGAACGAGATCAGCGCCATCACCGTCGCTCCGATGCCCACGCAGACCGTGGGGTAGTACGTCCGCGACGGGTCCCCCAGACCGAAGTCGGAGAACTCGAGGAGCAGCGCGGCCGTGTCGAGCGCGAGGACGAGGGCGAGCACCCCCTTCGGCAGCTCGCCCCGCCGGAGGAGCGCGATCGTCACTCCGATCACGAGCCCCGCGATCACCATCAGCCAGGCGAGACCGCTCAGCCACGTGACCGCGAACGAGCTGAGGGCCCAGAGGAACGAGGCCAGCCCCCGGATCACGATGAGCACCGCCATCCCGACGAAGCCGAGTCCGAAGTAGCTCGCGGTGAGCCGGTGCGTCCGCCTGATCCGGTCGCGGACCGACTCGAGCGTCCGCGACCCGGTCTCGGCCGCACGGACGAGCTCGAGGAGCGTGCCCTCCTCGGCCGGATGCTCGCGCCGGCTCATCGCGGCACGCTCAGCAGCACGGTCGTGCCCGCCCCCGGAGCCGAGAACACCCGGACGCTGCCGCCGACGGCCTCGATGCGGGCGGCGACCGACTCGGCGAGCCCGAGCCTGTCGGAGGCGACCTCGCCGGGCGAGAAGCCGCTCCCCGCATCCGAGACGGCGACCCGGACGCTCCGCGGGTCCTCCGCGACGGTGACGTCGACGGCGAGCACTCCGGCGTGCCGCCGCACGTTCTCGAGGCACTCCCCCGTGGCGCGCACGAGCGCGTCGAGCGCGGGGCCCGAGAGCGCCGGACCGGCGAGCGACGCGGGTTCCGAGGCGCCCGCCCCGCTCACCGAGTGCCAGGTGATCTCGAGTCCGACCGCCTCGTAGCGCCGCCCGAGCGCGGAGAACGCCCCGGGCAGCGGGACGGGCTCCGAGCCGGCCGGGGCGGCCTCGTGCGCTCCCGGCCGGTCCAGGCGCCGGAGCAGCTCGAGATCGGCGGCGGCCTGAGACCTCATGGTGTCGGGAGCGACCCCCTCGCCGCGGTGCGCGACGAGGGTGAGGGTGCTGAGGATCGTGTCGTGCAGCAGTCGCGCGTCGTACCGGCGCCGGGCCTCGCTCTCGCTGGAGCGGCGCTCGGCGGCGTGCGCCGTGCGCAGCTGCTCCGTGCCGGTGTGCGCGCGCTCGACGCTCGCGGCGAGCCAGCGCGACGCGGCCGCGAGCACCGCCCAGCAGACGACGACCGAGAGGGCGACGAAGAACCCGCGGCCCGACTCCCAGGTGGCGGCGAGGGCCAGGACGAGGACGGGCGCGATGCCCGCGAGGGCGATCAGCGGGAGGCGCCGTGCCGATCCGATCGCGAAGAGCGCCGACGGCACCGCCATCGACGCGATCATCGTGACGCTCCCGATCACGGCGGGCACGGTGCCGTCGATCCCCGGAGCGAGCGCGGCCACGAGACCCGCGAAGCCGAGGACGGTGCCGGCGACCAGAGCGCGGGCGCCGGCGCGGCCCGGGCGGCGCCCGACGAGGAGGACGGCGGTCGCGAGCGCGAGCAGGATCAGCATCGGCGCGGCGGCGGCCAGACCGGGCGGGGCGAGCGTGGGCAGGTGCAGGGCGGAGGCGGCGGTGAAGATCCCGCCCGCCAGCCGGGCGCAGACGATCCCGACGTCGGCCTGCTCGCGGCGGAGCGCGGTGCCGGACGATCGGCCGCGGGTTCTCGGAGCGGGCAACGGAGACCTCGGCGAGGAAGGCTCCCTGCGGTGCAACGGCACGGAGACGGTGGACAGGGGATCATCGTGGCACATCGCCGAGGACGACGGCACGGACGGCTCGAGTCCTCCGCGCCGGCAGGGCCGACTCCTCTTCTCCGGCAGGGCCGACTCCTCTTCTCCGGTAGGGCTGACTCCTCCTTCTCCAGCCGGACCATCGGAGCGGCGCGTGACGCCGAGTTGCGGCCCCCGGTCGCGCTCGGCCGCTCCCATCGCGTAGGCTGGAGACATCTCCTGGGCATTCGCCCGAATTCCACGGCTGAGAAGTCGCAAGACGAAGAGACTCAGCCCCTGATAGAGACCGCCGCGATCGACGGCGCAGAGCCTTGCTGCTCAGGCCTTGATCGCACGGTTCGAACGCCCGCCTCGCACGCGGGTACCGCCCTTCACAGGACGCCGCGGAAGCCGCGCCGTTCCTCGTTCGACCCCCGCCCCACCGACTCCGTCGGCTCGCGGGACGTTCTCCCCCGCAGAGTCCCTGCCTCCCTCGGGAGCAGCGCACTCCGCCCCCGTGACTACCCGAACGACTCCCTCCCGACGCGTGATTCATCCGCGCAGAGGCGGAGCCGGTCGGGTGCCGCACACTCGTGCGGAATCTAGACGACGTAGGCCCCGGCCGCGTCACCATCACGTAAGGAAAAGACATGCCTACTGGCACCGTTAAGTGGTTCAACTCCGAAAAGGGCTTCGGCTTCATCGCTCCCGACGACGGAGGCGCCGACGTGTTCGCGCACTTCTCCGCCATCGCGAAGCAGGGCTACCGCGAGCTCGTCGAGAACCAGCACGTCGAGTACGACGTCGAGCAGGGCCGCAAGGGCCCGCAGGCCGCGAACATCCGCGGCGTCGGCGAGTAATTCTCCGACTTCGAGCCCTCCAGCTCAGCGAACGCCCCGTCGGCCGTGATCCCAGGATCCGGCCGGCGGGGCGTTCGTCGTCTCTCCTCCCTTCGACGGAATCGGTAGGCTCGGCAGCATGGGACGACTGATCTACGGGCCGCAATCACTCGAGATCGACTTCGACGACCGCCTTCTGGCGCATCTCAAGGTCGCGATGTTCACCAAGATGCGCCGCAACGAGTCGTTCAGCCTCTCGTGGTCGGAGCCCGAGGCGACCGGCTTCGGCCGGAGCTCGGTGTGGATCCACCCGACGACTCCGCTGCACTTCCGCTTCCAGGTGGGCAAGCGCCCCGGCCTCAACCGCGTCTGGATCGAGCAGTTCGTCGCGAGCGCGAACAACACGGGAGAGATGATCGTCGGGCCGGAGCCCGAGGGCGACTGAGCCCTGGCCCGGCTCAGACCACGCGGGGTCGCGCGGTGTGCACGAGCTCGTCGCACGGCAGTGCACCGAGCCTCGCCGCGATCTCGGCGGACGCCGCCGCGTCGACGCTCGCCACCGCGTACTCCTCCGGCCACAGCGGAGTGAGGGTCACGAGCTCGGCCTGGCCCGTCGCGAGCTCCATCCGCTCGGGGAGGCACGCACTGCGCAGACCGAGGAGCACCCCGACACCGCCGGTCTCGTCGGTCCAGGAGCCGGGGGCGGCCACGCCGGTCAGCCGGCTGGTGCCGATCCCGGCGCGGCAGCAGATGCCCTGCAGCGCCGCGAGCCGGGCCGACTCGTAGAGCAGACGGAACTGCCAGTGATTCGAGAGCTCGGCCGTCGGCACTCCGCGCAGGGCGGACGTCTCGAGGCACAGCTCGAGACCCAGACCGGTGCCGGGGCGGGCGAGCCGGTCGAACGGGTCGCTCAGGCCGTCGGTGGCGAGGACGACGGAGGCGCCGCGATCGACGCGGAGGAACGCCCGGTGATCGGTGGGCCATCGGGCGCCGCCGCGGACTCCGGGATCCTCGGTCGAGACGACGACGGTGCGATCGAGCTCGCCGATCCCGCGCCACAGCTCCGCGCGGTCCTCGGCGACGGCCTCGGCGAGGGCCCGACGTTCATCCGGGGTCCAGCGGACCTCCCGGGTGCGGTTCAGGAACAACGACATGGCACTCCCTGTCCGCGCGACCGGTCCGGCCGCGCTCCCGGCACGCTACGGGGCGCGCCGGAGGGACTCCTCCGAGCCACCGGGGTAGTTCCTGGACATCGGGCAGCCCCTCGACAGGGGGATCCGGGTCAGCCGAGCGGGTCGACGCCGTTGTCGCGCCAGCGCTCGTCGGCGAGCTGGCCGGCGGAGCCCTCGGCTCGGAGCGGCTCGACGTGCTCCGAGGGGACGGCGCCCAGGGAGGTGCCGCTGCCCTCCGCGGTGCTGCCGGGGGCGAGCAGTCCCTCCTCGTCCTCGGAGTCGGTCACCTCGTCCTCGGCCGCGTTCTCGGAGCCGCTCTCGGCCATCGGGTCGTAGCCGTGATCGGGGTCGCGGCTCTCGTCGGGAGTCGTGCTCTCCTCGACCTCGGCGTCGGCGGGCTGCACGTCGTCGGGGGCCCCGGCGCCGCCCGCGCCGCTCGGGTCGGCACCGCTCAGGCCCTCGCCGTTCCAGCCGGAGAACTCGGGACTCGTGTCTGCGCTCATGGGGGCACGGTAGCACCGGCGATCCCTCCGCCCCGAGGGGTCGACACGGAGCTCGGGCGCCTCTCCCACGCCACCGCCTAGGCTTGTCCGGAGCCGTGACAGCGGCGCAGGCCGGACGAGCAGCGCGGAGCCGCGACGGCGGCCCAGGCGAACGGGAGCACCATGCGACGACTCGGTTACGAACGGTTCGGCGGGCCCGACGTCCTCTCGTGGCGGACCGCGGCGCTGCCGATGCCGGGCCGCGGCGAGGTCCTCGTCCGCACCCGCGCGGCGAGCATCAACGCGACCGACGAGAAGATCCTCTCGGGCAGCGCGCGCATCATGAAGGTCGGCCGGCGGCGCCCGTTCGGCTTCGGACTCGACATCGCCGGCACCGTGGAGGCGCTCGGCCCGGGTGCCCACGGCGTCTCGATCGGCGACCGTGTCGTCGGGATGACCCGCGACGGCGACGCCTTCGCCGACGCCTCGATCGCGAAGAGCACCGCGCTCGTCCGGCTGCCCGACTCCCTCGACTTCGTCCAGGGCGTGACGCTCGCGATGTCGGGAGGCACGGCCATCGGCCTCGTCGATGCGCTCCGGGTCCACGCGGGCGAGCGGGTGCTCGTCGGCGGCGGCTCCGGCGCGATAGGCGACCCGACGGTGCAGCTGC
Source organism: Rathayibacter sp. VKM Ac-2803 (assembly GCF_009807175.1). Taxonomy (NCBI): domain Bacteria; kingdom Bacillati; phylum Actinomycetota; class Actinomycetes; order Micrococcales; family Microbacteriaceae; genus Rathayibacter; species Rathayibacter sp. VKM Ac-2803. The sequence goes on from NZ_WUCD01000001.1 coordinate 3,867,574, forward strand.
TGGTGCGCGCGGGGTGCACGGTCGCCGCGACCGGCTCCGCCTCCTCCGCCGACCTGCTGCGGGGCCTCGGCGCCGAGCCGCACGACTACCGGGCGCTCGACCTCGGCGTGCTCGCGGGCCGCTTCGACGTCGTGGTCGACGTCTCCGGGCACCTGCCGGCGTCCGACGCGGCGCTGCTCCTGGCCGACGGCGGCCGCTACGCGACCCTCGTGCCCAGCGGCGCCGCACTCGGCGCCCAGGCGGCGGGCGTCGTGCTCCGCGACCGCCCGCGCGTGCAGAACCTGATCGTCACGGCGACGGCCGAGCGGATCGGACGCGCGGTCTCGCTCGCCGCCTCCGGCGACCTGCGGCCCGAGACCGGTGCCGTGCATCCGCTCGAGGACGTCGTCGAGGTGCTGAAGCGCCGGGCCGCCGGCACCGACCGCACCCACGGGAAGATCGTGTTCACGGCCGACGACTCGGCGCAGCTGAGCTGACAGGTCGTGTTGAGCACGAGACCGCCGTCGCGAGCACGGCCTGGTCGTGCGAGCTGCAAGGAGGGAATCGAAGGCCACTGCGGTGCAGTGGTCGAGATTCCCGACGCCGCAGATCGTGCGATGAGGACGAGCGGAGCACGCGGGATCTTGTTCGACACGGCCTAGACCTCCTCGGGTCGACCGCTCCCGAGGGAGAGGGTCGCGGCGAAGCCGATCGCGAGGAAGCCCGCCGCGGCGAATGCGGCGTATCGGGTGCCGTCCGAGAACGCCTCCTCGGCCGCCCGGGCGACGTCGGCCGTCGCGTCGGAGGCGGCCAGCCCGGCGATGGCGGCGCCCGAGGAGTCGACGACCGCGTCGACGGTGCTCGAGACCTGCGCGGCCGGCAGACCCTGCCCCTCGAGCGACGCCGTGAGCGTCGCGGCGGTCGAGGCGTAGAGGACCGTCCCGAGCACTGCGATGCCGAGCGCCGAGCCGATCTGGCGCGCCGTCGACTGCGTGCCCGAGCCCTGGCCGCTCCGCTCGACCGGCACGTCGCGCAGCACGACTCCGGTCAGCTGTGCGGTCGCCAGGCCGACGCCGAAGCCGTAGACGGCGAGGAACGGCACGAGCGCCCACCACGGCGTCGAGTCGGAGATCACGGCACCGATGCCCGCGACTCCGACGATCTCGGCCGCGAGGCCCACCCGCACGATCAGCACGGGCGAGACCCGGTTGCCGTAGGCGCCCGCGAACCCGGAGGCGACGAACGAGCCGAGCGCGAGGGCGATCAGCACCAGCCCCGTCTGCACCGCCGAGTAGCCGAGCACGTTCTGCAGCCAGATCGGCAGGGCGAGGATGATGCCGAACTCGCCCAGCGAGACGATCATCGCGGCCACGTTGCCGTTGCGGAACGACGGGAGGCGGAAGAGCTCGAGCAAGAGCATCGCCGAGCGGCCCGCCCGCTCGCGCGCCCGGGCCCAGAGCACGAAGGCGACTCCGGCGAGCACGGCGACGGAGAAGGCGATCGGCACCGGCGAGAGATCGAGCGGCCAGCTCCAGTCGCCGGCCGAGAGGCGCTCGTCGACGCCCCACCAGCCGAGCGTGCGGCCCTCGATCAGCGCGAAGACGAGCGCGGCGGAGGCGACGACCGACAGCAGGGCGCCCACGAGGTCGACCCGGCGGCCGTCGGCCTGACGCGACTCGTCGACGAAGAGCAGCGCGCCGACGACGATGACGATGCCGAGCGGGATGTTGATGCCGAAAGCCCAGCGCCACGAGAAGTCGGTCGTGAGCCAGCCGCCGAGCAGCGGACCGACAGCGGTCATGCCTCCGATGGTCGAGCCCCAGACGGCGAAGGCCACGGCGCGCTCGCGTCCGCGGAAGGTCGCGTTGATCAGCGACAGCGTGGTCGGCAGCACCATCGCGCCGCCGACGCCCTGCACCACCCGCGAGAGGATCAGCAGGTCGCCGGTGGGAGCGAACGCCGCGGCGATCGAGGACAGGGCGAACAGCGAGATGCCGATGATCAGCATCCGGCGTCGGCCCCACCGGTCGGCCAGGGTGCCGAAGGCGAGCAGGAGGGCCGCGAACACGAGGGTGTACGACTCCTGCACCCATTGCACCTGCGTCGAGGTGATGCCGAGATCGGCGACGATCGACGGGATCGCGACGTTCACGATGGTCGAGTCGACGATGATCGTCGCTACGCCGAGACTGATGACGACCAGTCCGATCCACCTGCGATTGCGCATGCCGGAGCCTCTCCTCGATTTAGTCAGCCGGCTGACTATATGCCCTCGGGGCGCGTGGACGCCAGTGGAGGGCATCCGCGAACCCGCTGTGGCCGCGAGGTCGCCTCCGCTGGACGCTCCTCGCCCCCATCACGGCTGCGAAGCGGCGGATTCCGTCGAACCGATGCGAGGCCGGCGCCGGCATCCGGCACTTCTCGCCCCCACCGCAGAGGCGAAGCGGCGGATCCCGTCGGACCCCCTCGCTCCGCAGAGTCCCGGACACCGGACAGATCCCTCCGCGGAAGGGGTCCGGAAGGTTACCGGGCGCGAGCCGTGCGGGCAAGGATGCGAAGCGCCCGGAGGCGCCCCGTCAGGATGGTCGCATGCCCGCTTCTCCCCGCTCCTTCCCCTATCCGCTCGGCGTCTCCCTCCGCGGCGACGGCGAGTCCGCCAACGTCGCCCTCTACTCCGAGACCGCGGACAGCGTCGAGGTCTGCCTCTTCGACGACTCCGGAGCCGAGACCCGCGTCACGCTCACCGAGCGCACCGGCCACGTCTTCCACGGCATCGTCCAGGGCATGACGGTCGGCACCCGCTACGGCCTGCGCGTCGACGGCCCCTGGGACCCCGCCAACGGCCTCCGCCACAACGCCGCGAAGCTGCTGCTCGACCCGCACGCGACCGCGATCGAGGGCTCCTACACCTGGTCCGAGGACGTCTTCGGGCAGTTCTACGAGGACGCCGAGAAGCGCAACGACGCCGACGACGCCGCGGCGGTGCCGCGCTGCGTCGTCACCGACCCGACCTCCTTCGACTGGAGCGGCGACGTCGCGCCGCGCATCCCGCTCGAGGAGACCGTGATCTACGAGGTGCACGTGAAGGGCTTCACGAAGCTGCACCCCGACATCCCCGAGGACATCCGCGGCACCTACCGCGCGCTCGGCCACCCCGCCGCGATCAAGCACTTCACCGACCTCGGCGTGACCTCGGTCGAGCTGCTGCCCGTGCACCAGTTCGTGCAGGACTCGCACCTCGAGGAGAAGGGGCTGCGCAACTACTGGGGCTACAACTCCCTCGGCTTCTTCGCGCCGCACAACGAGTACTCGCACGCCGGCGACGACGGCTCGCAGGTCGACGAGTTCAAGGCCATGGTCAAGGCGTTCCACGACGCGGGCCTCGAGGTCATCCTCGACGTGGTCTACAACCACACGGCCGAGGGCAACGACAAGGGGCCGACCCTCTCGTTCAAGGGCATCGACAACGGCTCCTACTACCGCCTCGTCGAGGAGGACCGCGCGAACTACTTCGACACCACCGGCACCGGCAACAGCCTCAACGTCGCGCACCCCGCCGCGCTCGGTCTGATCATGGACTCGCTGCGCTACTGGGTCACCGAGATGCACATCGACGGCTTCCGCTTCGACCTCGCCACGACGCTGACCCGTCAGACCGGCGAGGCGGAGGTGCACAGCGCGTTCCTCGACCTGATCGCGCAGGACCCGGTGCTCGCACCGGTCAAGATGATCGCCGAGCCGTGGGACACCGCCGGCTACCAGGTCGGCGGGTTCCCGGCCGACTGGTCGGAGTGGAACGGGAAGTTCCGCGACGACGTGCGCGACTTCTGGCACGGCGCCGACTCGGTGCTCGGCACGACGGCGCAGCGGATCCTCGGCTCGCCCGACGTGTACGAGGCCGACAAGCGCTCCCCCGTCTCGAGCGTCAACTTCGTCACCGCGCACGACGGCTTCACCCTCGCCGACCTCACCGCCTACTCGCGCAAGCACAACGCGGCCAACGGCGAGGACAACAACGACGGCGAGAGCGACAACCGCTCCTCCAACAACGGTGCGGAGGGACCGACCGAGAACGAGGCGGTCAACGAGCGCCGCGATCGGATGCGCCGGAACTTCCTCGCGACGCTCCTGCTCTCGGCGGGCGTGCCGATGATCCTCGGCGGCGACGAGATCGCCCGCACCCAGGGCGGCAACAACAACGCCTACTGCCAGGACGACGAGATCTCGTGGTTCGACTGGGAGAACGCCGACCGCGAGCTGCTGGCCTTCACCCGCGAGCTGATCGCGCTGCGCGCGGCCGAGCCCGCCCTGCGCCCGAAGTGGTTCCGGCGCGCTCCGGGCGAGGGCGGCCCCGACGCGGTCGACATCCTCCGCTCGGATGCCAACGGCTTCGCCGACGAGGACTGGGACAACCCCGACGCGCGCTCCATCACCTTCGTGTTCACCCACGAGGGCAGCGACTCCTTCGCCCTGCTGATGAACGCGGCCGAGAACGGGGTCGAGTTCACCGTCCCGGAGGCGCCGGGCAAGGAGTGGGTGCTCGCGTCCTCGAGCGATCCCGGCCAGGTCGTCGAGGGCGAGGTCACGACGCTCATCGTGCGCGACGGCTCGTTCACGCTGCTGCGCTCGGCCGCCTGATGCCCGGCCGAGCCTCGCGGCGGCTGCGCTTCAGCGGGCGCATCGCGGGGTTCGGCACGGCCTCGGGCACCCGCGTGGTGCTCGGGCTCTGGGAGTCGACTCCGTACGGCGCCTTCGCGGACGCGATGATCGAGCGGGGCGACGGGCACCGGATGCTGATCGCCCCCTCGGACGACGTCGCCGAGTTCATCGCCTCGACCTACTCCTTCGACGACGTGCGGGTGGCACCGGTCTCGTGGCGGCGGGTCGACGGCGGACTGTCGGTCTCGGCCGGCCCGCTGCATGCGGCGCTGCGGCTCGGGGGGCTCACTCCGCTCGGGCGCCTGCTGCGGATCGTGCCGGGCGCGATCGCCGAGCACCCCGCGTGGCTGACCGCGATCTCGCCGGCCGCCTCGCTGCTCGTGCGCGGAGTGAGCACGTCCGGATCGGCCGGGAACGGCCGCCGCGAGTACTACGGAGTGCGGACGATCCGCCGCGTGCTCGGGGTCGACGCGTCGCTCGACGGGGTCGCCCTCGGGTCGCTCCGGCCGCTGTCGCCTCCCGTGCGCTTCGGCTTCTCTTCGGCGCCGGCCGCCCCGGCGATCGTCGACGTCACCACCACGATCGCGCTCCCGCGCGATGCCACGACCGCGTTTCCGCGGCACTGAGAGAAGGGACGCTCCTCATGAAGAAGGGCGACAAGATCAGCTGGAACACCTCGCAGGGCGAGACCCACGGGAAGCTCGTCGAGAAGAGGACGAAGGAGTTCCAGTTCGAGGGCCAGACGTTCAAGGCCTCGGACGACGAGCCGTACTGGATCGTCCAGAGCGACAAGACCGACGCGAAGGCCGCGCACAAGGAGTCGTCGCTGAAGAAGAAGTAGGGCGGCGGCTCCACCGCGGGATCCCCAGACCGTCGAGGGGGCCAGTACTCCGTGGCCACCTCGACGGATCGGGTTCCCTCGCGTCGTGCGAGCGGACGGGAGGCCGCGGTCAGAGCCAGCCGCGCTCCTCCGCGAGCAGGACGGCCTGCTGGCGGGTGCGGACGGCGAGCTTCGCCAGCACGGCCGAGACGTGGTTGCGCACAGTGCCGGGGGCGAGCGACAGGGCGCGCGCGATCTGGCCGGTGGTCTCGCCGCGGCGGCCCGCGCGGAGCACGTCGAGCTCGCGATCGGTGAGCGGGCAGCGCTGGTCGCTGAGCGCGTCGGCCGCGACCTCCGGGTCGACGTAGCGGCCGCCCGCCGCGACCCGGCGGATCACCTCGGCGACCTCGTGCGCATCCCGCGACTTGGGGAGGAACCCCGAGACCCCCGAGGCCAGCGCCCGCCGCAGCACTCCCGGCCGAGCGTGGCGGGTGACCACGATGCAGCGCGTCGCGACCGTGCGCACCAGGCGCTCGGCGACGTCGACGCCGTCGAGCCCCGGCATCTCGAGGTCGAGCAGGCAGATGTCGGGGGCGAGGCGGGCGGCCTCGACGAGCGCCTCCTCGCCGTCGGCGCACTGCGCGACGACCTCGATGTCGTCCTCGAGCCCCAGGAGGGACGCCAGAGCCGAGCGGATCATCGCCTCGTCGTCGGCGATCAGCACGCGGATCATCGTGCGGCCCCCGCCACCGGCACCGTCACGACGACGGTGAACGACCGGGCCCCGTGCTGCACCTCCAGCGAGCCGTCGGCTTCGGCGACCCGGCGGCCGATGCCCTCGAGCCCCGCCCCGCCGCCGTTGTCGGCCTCGACGGGCGCCGCCTCGGCGTCGTTCTCGATCGTGAACCGCCAGGCCCCCGCCTCCGGTCGCAGCGACAGCCGCGCCCACTTGCCGCCGCCGTGGCGGAGGACGTTCGTGGTCGTCTCGCGCACCACCGGCCCGAGGACGTCGGCCGGGGCGAGATCGGCGGAGGGGTCGACGGCCGCCTCCGCCGCGACTCCGGCCGCGCGCAGCAGATCGACCGCGTTGGCCAGCTCGTCGCCGAGCGGGACGGAGCGGAACCGGGTGGCCAGGTCGCGCGTACCCTGCCGCGCCTCGTCGACGCTGGTGCGGGCGGCGCGCAGCTGGGCGAGCGCCGCCTCCTGATCGTGCGCCATCAGGCGCTCGGCGAGCTCGAGCTGCAGGGCGATCACCTGCAGGTGGTGCCCCTGCAGGTCGTGCACATCGGTCGCGACCCTCAGCCGCTCCTGCGTGGCGCCGAGCCGCGCTTCGGAGGCACGGGCCTGATCGAGCGAGACCAGCACGTCCCACCACCACAGCGAGAGCACCGACATCCACGGCAGCGCGATCGAGTAGAAGCCGACGAGCGCGCTGCTCACGCCCTCGTCGGTCAGCGGCGCGACGGGCAGATCGATGAACCAGAGGGCGGCGAGCAGCAGCGTCCCGGCGAGCACGATCCGGCGGCGGAGGCCGGGGGCCCAGGGCAGCAGCACGAGCATCTGCACGACCGGGAGGACCGCGATGGTCCACATCCCCGAGGCGACCCCGCCGAGGACGCCGTAGACGACGGCGACGGCGAGCGGCGCCCACGCAGTGCGCCGGCGCACCGAGAGCGGCTCTCCGCGCCGGTTGCGGTAGTCGAGCAGCAGCGGGACCTGCGCGAGGGTCCAGACGACGCCTCCGACGCCCACCACGAGCACGGCGGCGGTCCCCCGGCTCGAGAGGATGAGCGCCGGCACCCAGACGAGCACCAGGATCACGCCGAAGAAGAGGATGCCGCCGGCGGTGTACCACCAGGTCGCGGTGATGCTGCGGGTCAGCTGCAGGGTGCCGCGCGCCGTCCGCTCGGCATCGCTCACGGGCTCGGTCCGGGTGATCACGAGGCCACCCTACGGGCGTGACAGAAGTCACGGGTCCGAGGTGCGAAGCACCCGGGAGGCGGTGACGGACGGGCACTTCCCGCGGATCCGCGACCCCGGTGGACTGGAGTCACTCACGAGACGGACCACCCGGTCCCCGACCAGCAGGAGAACGTCATGAGCGTCATCACCACCTTCCAGGACCTCGTCGCCGAGGTGCCCGACATCGTGCAGCCCCTCATCGTCGCGGCGGCCGGAGCCGTCCCGTTCGTCGAGGGCGAGGGCGCCGCGACCATCGGCATCATCGGCGGGGTGAACCCGGTCATCGCGGTCCTCGCGGCGATCGTCGGCAACTTCGCCTGCGTCGCCCTCGTGGTGCTGCTGAGCTCGGGAGCACGGCAGGCGGTCGTCAACCGCACGCGGGTGCCGGCCATGGCGGGCGGGGCACCGGAGCGGCCGGCGGTCTCGCCGCGCAAGGCCAAGTTCCAGCGGGCGTTCGAGCGCTACGGGGTCCCCGGGGTGAGCCTGCTCGGGCCGCTGCTGCTGCCGACGCAGTTCACCGCCTCGATGCTCGCGGCGGCGGGCGTCGGCCGCGGGCGGATCCTGGTCTGGCAGGGCATCGCGATCGTCGCGTGGACGACGATCATCGCCGTGATCATCAGCGGTGTGCTGTCGACGGTGGGCTGAGCCCTGCGGTCGGCCCGGCCGGCTCGGTGCCCGAGTGGACGCCGGACGGGTCTCCGACGGCCCGCCGCGCCCGGTGGGCGTCCAGTCGCGTCGGACCGTGCCGCGAGTGGGCGCCCACCGGGCGCTGGGCCGTCTCAGCTCCCGTCCGGAGGCGCAGGATGGACGCATGAGCGACCAGCCCGAGCGGTGGACCCGCGCGACGACGCAGCCCGACATGTGGACCGACCCGGAGGACGACCCTCGCGAGGGGACGAGCCCCGACGGCGAGCCGGCGACCCTCGAGGACTACCTCTCGGCCTACCGCCACACGCTGATCATGAAGTGCGACGGACTCACTCCGGAGCAGCTGGCCCGGCGCTCGGTCCCGCCGTCGACGATGTCGCTGCTCGGACTCCTCCGCCATCTGGCCGAGGTCGAGCGGGACTGGCGCGGCTGGCTGAGCACGGACGCGCCTCCCTCGAAGCTCTACGGAGGCCGAGACGACGACTTCGACGGCGCGATCGGCGAGCAGGCGGTCGTGGACGAGGCGCTCGCGTCGCTGCAGCGGGAGCAGCGGGACACCGACGCCGCGATCGCCCAGCACCCCGATCTCGGCGAGCGGGTCGGGCGCGACGGCATCGCGATCCGCGAGCTGCTGGTGCACCGCATCGAGGAGTACGCGCGGCACTGCGGGCACGCCGACCTGCTCCGCGAGTGCGTCGACGGCCGCGTCGGGCAGTGACGGCGGCAGAGCATCAGCCAGGAGCTCGGTCCCTCGCCCCACAGCGGAGACCCCTGCCGCTCAGCTGATGATCCGCGGGCGGATCGACGTCAGCGGCGGTCGAGGAGCGCGAGCAGCGCCGGCTCCACCTCCGCCTCGGTGATGTGGCCCGCGACGACGAGCTCGGCCAGACCGTGCACCGCACCCCAGACGGCGGTGGTCAGGGCGGCGGCCGCGGCGGAGGAGGCGTCGGCCGGCAGGAGGGATGCGGTCGCGGTGGCGAGCACCGCCTCGACCCCGTCGATCAGCGGAGCCATCGCGCCGCTCGGCGACCCCGGGACGCAGACCTCGGGGTCGTAGATGACGCGGAAGCGCTCGGGGTGCCGGGCCGCGTAGCCGACGTAGGCGCCTCCGATGAGCACCGCGCTCGACTCCGCCGAGCGCCCGGCCGCCTGCTCCTGCGCCCCGGTCAGCGCCGCGAGCAGCTCGGCCATGCTGACCTCGCTCAGCCGCTTGAGGAGCGCGGTGCGGTCGCCGAAGTGGTGGTAGGGCGCGTTGTGGCTGACGCCCGCGGCCCGCGCGACCTCGCGGAGACTGAGTGTGGCGTGCCCCTGAGTGCGGAGGAGGTCGAACGCCGCGGCCTCGAGCGCGGGCGCGAGATTCCCGTGGTGGTAGGCGCTGGGTGATCTTGACACGAGCAACATCGTAGCTCTAGCGTCGGAGTCGTCGATGTGGGCACTGTCCACATTCTGGGCGATGTCCATATTCTGGGCGACATCCAGATCGGCATCAATCACTGGAGGCACCGTGCACACCCTGATCATCGACGGACACCCGAATCCGGACTCCCTCTGCGCCGCCCTCGCTCGGCGGTACGCCGACGAGCACGGCGACGCCGAGGTCCTCGCCGTCCGCGACCTCGCGTTCGACCCCGACATGCGCTTCGGCTACACCCGCCGGCAGGAGCTCGAGCCCGATCTGGAGCGCGCCTGGCTGCTGCTGCTCGAGGCGCGGCACGTGGTCGTCGTGACACCGGTCTGGTGGGGCTCGGTGCCCGCCGTGCTCAAGGGGTTCTTCGACCGGGTGCTGCTGCCGCGCCGGGCCTACCGCACGCGGCCGAACGGCCTACCGGAGGGACTACTCACCGGGCGGACGGGACGCGTGATCGTCACCTCCGACTCTCCGCGCTGGTACCTGCCGCTCGTCGGCGACACGACGGTGCGGCACGTCAGGCGCACGACGCTGCGCTTCTGCGGGATCCGGCCGGTGCGGGCGACGCGGCTCGGGCCGGTGAAGGACTCGACTCCCGAGCGGCGGCAGGCGTGGCTGGCCGAGGCGGGTCGGCTCGGCCGGCTCGACGCGAGGCGGAGCGGCGCCGTCGCGGCCCGTCCGGAGCCCGCCGCGCTCTGACGCGCGCCTTCCGTGCGACCTCCGGCTCGTCGAATCCGCTTCGGCTCGTCGAAATCGCCCGATTCCGCGAGCCGAACAGGATTCTGCGAGCCGGAGGTCGACTCCGGAGAACGTTCGGCTCGCAGAAACCGGTTCGGCTCGCGAGAACCGCCCGATCCCGCGAGCCGGACGCGATTCTGCGAGCCGGAGGTCGGCTGAGGGGCGTCAGGCCGAGCGGCGCACCAGCTCGTGCACCCAGGCCAGCTTCTCGGCGATCACCGGAGTGATGACGAACGGGTAGAGGTCGTCCTTGCCCATCGAGCGGTTCACGCTGTTGAGCGCGAGCGAGAAGCCGTGCCAGCGACCGAGGATCTCGGGCATCTCGAGCGTCGAGACCCGGTCGGCACCGACGGCGTGCACGCTGCCGACCAGCGAGTCGGGGAGGCGCCCCCACGGACCGGCGATGGTCATGCCGACCGAGGCGGTCGTCTCGAGCGCGTCGGCGATGTGCAGGTAGTGCGCGAAGGTCTCCGCGAAGTCCTCCCACGGGTGGGTCGTCGCGTACTGCGAGATGTGCTCGCGCGCCCAGTCCTCGCTCCCCGAGGCTCCGGAGTAGTGCGTGTCGAGCGCCGCCGCGTAGTCGGCGCGCTCGTCGCCGAACAGCGACCGGAACGCCGGGATCAGATCGGTGCCCTCGACCAGCAGCTGCCAGTAGTAGTGGCCGATCTCGTGGCGGAAGTGGCCGAGCATCGTCCGGTACGGCTCGCCGAGGCGCGCCTTGAGGGCCTCGCGGTGCGCGTCGTTGCCCTCCGAGAGGTCGACGGTGACGACTCCGTCGGCGTGACCCGTCGTCACATGCTGTCCCTGCGCCGACGACAGCAGCTCGAAGGTGAGCCCCGTGGAGCCGCGGCGGCGCTCGACGGGCAGGTCGAGGTGGTGCAGCTGGCGCACGAGGCGGCGCTTGGCGAACTCGGCGACGGTCAGCTGGCTCAGGGTCGCCGCGTCGTAGACCGCGGGGCGGACGCCGGTGAGGGCGCAGGAGGCGCAGGCGCCGCCCGTCCCCTCCTCCGCCAGCCAGGTGCAGCCGATGGTGTCGCGGTAGCGGCACAGCTGCCGACCCGAGGCCTCGGCGAGCTCGTCGCGGTCGAGGTCGTAGGCGAGCGCGGTGCGGCAGCGGAGGCACACCGCGTCCTCGAACTCGACGCGGGCCTCGCAGTGGGGGCAGCCGAACACGCGCATGCGGAGGGGGCCTTCCGGGGTGACGAGGCGGCGGCGGGCGCCGCCCCTCGACACTAGTCAGCCCTCGGCGGGTGCGCGCGGGGTTGCCCCGGGCGGCTCGTGCTGCCGCACCCCTCGCTGGTCGAGTAGCCCGTAGAGCGGGCGTGTCGAGATCCACGTCCGTCAGGAGGTCAGGGCTGACGCCTGATCTGCTGACGCTGGTGGGTCTCGATACGCCCCTGCGGGGCTGCTCGACCAGCGTGGACGGCGAGGCGAGACGCGCCGAGTCGACGCCTCCGCGTCACCCTCACGCGATGCGGATCAGCTTCTTGTTGACGAACTCCTCGAGGGCGCTGCGGCCCATCTCGCGGCCGGTGCCCGAGCGCTTCACGCCGCCGAAGGGCAGCTCGACGGCGTCGCCGAGGACGAGGTTGATCCAGACCATGCCCGCGTCGATCCGGTCGGCGAGACGCAGCGCCTGCTCGGAGTCGGTCGTGTAGAGGTACGAGCCGAGACCGAACGGGGTGTCGTTCGCGAGGGCGATCGCCTCGTCCTCGTCGCGCACCCGGTAGAGGGCGGCGACAGGGCCGAAGAACTCCTCGCGGTACGCGTTCATCTCGGGAGTGACGTCCTCGAGGACGGCGGGCGGGAAGAAGTTGCCCGTCACCTCGCCGCTCGCGCGCACGGTCGCGCCCTGCTCGCGCGCGATCGTCAGCTGCTGCTCGAGGCGCGAGGTGGCGGCGGAGGAGGAGAGCGGGCCGAGCAGCGTGCCCTCGGCGAACGGGTCGGCCGGCTGGGCCGCGGTGAACGCCTCCGTGAACTTGGCGGCGAAGGCCTCGTACAGGTCGTCGATGACGATGAAGCGCTTGGCGGCGTTGCACGACTGGCCGTTGTTGTCGAGGCGGGCGGCGACCGCGTCCTCGACCGCCTTGTCGAGGTCGTCGGTCGACAGCAGGATGAACGGGTCGGAGCCGCCGAGCTCGAGCACGACCTTCTTGAGGTGCCGCCCGGCGATCTCGGCGACGGCCGCGCCGGCGCGCTCTGAGCCGGTGACCGAGACACCCTGCACCCGCGGGTCGGCGATGACGGTCGCGGCCTGGTCGTTGGTCGCGTAGAGGTTCACGTAGACGCCGGAGGGAGCGCCCAGCTCCTCGGCCGCGGTGCGGAAGATGTCGGCGATCGCGGCCGCCGACTCCGGGCACTGCGGCGCGTGCTTGAGCAGGATCGTGTTGCCCGCGACGATGTTCGGGCCGGCGAAGCGGGCGACCTGGTAGTAGGGGAAGTTCCACGGCATGATGCCCAGCAGCACGCCGAGGCCGGCGCGACGGACGAACGCGGAGCCGGTGCCGTCCGACAGCTCGATGGGCTCGTCGGCGAGGAACGTCTCGCCGTTGTCGGCGTAGTAGCGGTAGATGTCGGCGGCGAAGCCGACCTCGCCCGCGGCCTGCTCGAGCGGCTTGCCCATCTCGCGCACGATGATCTCGGCGAGGGCGTCGGCGCGCTCGACGTGCAGGTCGGCGACCCGCGCGATCAGGGCGGCGCGGGTCGCCACGGGCACGGTGCGCGACCACGTCGAGTACGCGTCGTGGGCGGCTCCGATCGCGTCGGTGAGCTCGCCGTCGGTGACGGTCGGGTACTCGCTGAGGGTCGCGCCGGAGGCCGGGTCGATCACGGCGTAGTGGGTGCTCATGCGGGCAGTGCTCCTTCGCGGTGGTGGGCCGGAGCGATTCTCGCGCCGTCCTCGTCGATGATCTCCTGCGCCAGCCGCCGGCCGACGCGGATCGCGCCGTCGACGTGCTGGTAGCCCTCGGCCGCGAGGTCGCTCGAACCGAAGCGGAGGGGGCCGACCGGCTCGAGCTGCAGCGCGCCGTAGCGGGTGAGCCCGCCCAGGTCGAAGCTGGCGGCGTAGGCGCCCTGGGTCCACTCCTCGGCGGCCCAGTCGCTCTCGTAGTAGACGACCGGATCGAGTGCGGCCGGCCCGAAGTAGGCGGCGAGCGAGTCGAGGATCGCGGCCTTGCGCTCGGCCTCGGGCAGAGCGAGCAGCCGGTCGGCCTTCTCGTCCGAGACGAAGCCGACGAGGGTGCCGCGCTCCTCCCCCGCGTTGGAGTTGTCGTAGGCCTCGTGCACGATCGCGTGCGGGCTGAAGGCGGTGCCCGAGAGGCCGTCGGCGCGCCAGAACGGCGTCGCGTAGCTGGCGTGCACCTTGATCACGAGGCCGAGCGACTGGTGCTGCAGCGACTGCTGTCGGAGGCGCGGCAGCGGCGGCTCGAACGCGATGCGGTTGACGAGGTTGGGCGGCACGGCGACGATCGCGCGGCGGGCGCGCACGGTGCGGTCTTCGGTGCGCACCTCGACCCCGTCCTCCGCGTAGTGCACGGAGCGGACGGGCGCGCCGAGCACGACGCGCTCGACGCCGAGCCGCTGAGCCAGGAGCTCCGGCACCCGCTGCAGGCCGCCGAGCACGCGCTTGTCGAGGATGAAGTCGGCGTCGACGAGGTGGCTGAAGCCTCCGGCGCTGGCCGCCATCAGGAGCGCCTGCAGCAGTGAGAACGAGTGCGCAGGCTTGGTGAGCATGGCGTCGGCGACGAAGAGCGCGATGTTGGCGCGCGCCTCCGCGTCGTCGGTCTGCTGCTCGAGCCACGCGCTGAAGCTGATGCGGTCGTAGTCGTGGGCGAGCGGATGCGCCCACGGCGCGGCCGGATCGGTCTCGGCCACGAGGCGGTCGAGCAGCTCGATCAGGCGCGAGATCTCGGACTCGGTCGTCTCGGTGCCGGGGAAGATGTCGCCGGTGAAGCGGCGGGCGCGCCCGTCGGAGCCGATGTAGACGCTCTCGCCCTCGCGGTACCGGGAGTAGGTCGCGAGGCCCAGCTCGTCGAGCGTCTCGAGCAGCGCGGTCTGGTCGGGCGAGACCCACTGCCCGCCGAGCTCGAGCATCTGCCCGTCGACGACCCGGGTCTCGAGACGGCCGCCGACGCGGTCGCGGGCCTCGAGGACGAGGACGCTGCGGCCCTGCTCGTGCAGGCGCAGGGCTGCGGTGAGCCCGGTGGCGCCCGCTCCGATCACGACGACGTCGTACTCGTGCTCTGTCCGGTGCGTCTCGATTCGGGACATGACAACTCTTTCCATCGGTGATCGCCGCGTTGAACGAGGGATTGCGAGTCATTTTGTCACAGAGAGTGTCGAGATGGGCAGTGCTCTGCTCTCGACGCCTCACTCCCAGAATTACATAGGCGTGCTATGTTTATGGACGTGCCCGATTCCAGCGCCCCCGTGCGCCTCGCCTCCGCCGCCACCGCCCTCGCGCGGTTCGCCGGCCGGTCGAGCGGCGCCACGGGGCTCGGCGCCCAGTCCGGCGCGGTCTGGTCGACGCTCGCCGAGCTGCGCACCTCGCCGCCCGTCCGCCTCGGCGAGCTCGCCGAGCGCGTCCGCGTCACCCAGCCGACGATGACGGGCATCATCGCCCGCCTCGACGAGGCCGGCTGGATCCGCCGCGTGCACGACGAGCACGACGGCCGCGCCTGGCTGATCGAGGGCACCGCGGAGGGGTTCGCCGCTCTCGGCGAGCACCGCCTCCGCCTCGAGAGCGCCCTCGCTCCGCTCTTCGACGACCTCGACGACGACGACCGCCGCGCCCTCGAGCGCGCCGCCTCGATCGTCGAGACCCGCGTCGCCCGCACCCGCTCCTCCTCCCCCGAGAAAGGCCCCACGCCGTGACATCCCCGCACTCCCCCGCCGCCGGCGGCTCGATCCTGAAGCAGCCGCTCGCCGTCTGGGCCGTCGCCTTCGCCGCCGTCATCGCCTTCATGGGCATCGGCCTGGTCGACCCGATCCTCCCGGCGATCGCCGAGAGCCTCGAGGCGACTCCGACCGAGACCTCGCTGCTGTTCACGAGCTATCTCGTGATCACCGGCGTCGTGATGTTCTTCACCAGCTGGATCTCGACGCGCATCGGCGCGAAGAAGACGCTGATGATCGGGCTCGTGCTGATCGTCGTCTTCGCGGCTCTCGCCGGAACCGCCGGCAGCGTCGAGGGCGTCATCGGCTTCCGCGCCGGCTGGGGCTTCGGCAACGCGCTCTTCATCGCGACGGCGCTCTCGACCATCGTCGGGGCGGCGAGCGGGGGCTCGTCGGCCGCGATCGTGCTCTACGAGGCCGCGCTGGGCATCGGCATCGCGATCGGCCCGCTGCTCGGAGGGCTCCTCGGCAGCGTCTCGTGGCGCGGACCGTTCTTCGGCACCGCCGTGCTGATGGCGATCGGCTTCATCGCGATCGCGACGCTGCTCCGCGAGGACGGCCCGCGGCCCACTCCGACCCCGCTGTCCGCCCCCTTCGCCGCGCTGAAGGTCCCGGCGATCCGCACCCTCGCGGGCGCCGCGCTCTTCTACAACATCGGCTTCTTCGTGCTGCTCGCCTATACGCCGTACCCGCTGGGGCTCGACGAGATGGGCCTCGGCTTCACCTTCTTCGGCTGGGGTCTCGGAGTCGCGATCACCTCGGTGTTCGTCGCCCCGCTGCTCACGCGGCGCCTGCCCCGCACCGTGGTCCTCCGCTCGGTGCTCGTGCTGCTCGCCCTCGACCTCGTCGCCGGCGGGCTGGCGATCTCGTCGCGGGTCGGCCTCATCGTCTGCATCATCGTCGGCGGGCTGCTGCTCGGCATCGTCAACACCGTGCTCACCGAGTGCGTGATGGAGGCGACCGACCTGCCCCGCTCCGTCGCCTCCTCCGCCTACTCGGGCGTCCGGTTCCTCGGCGGAGCGATCGCGCCGCCCGCCGCCTCCGCCCTGGCCGCCGCGATCTCGCCCGCGTTCCCGATGTACGCCGCCGCCGGCGCCGTGCTGGTCGCGTCGCTGATCGTGCTGCTGGGCCGGAAGACGCTCGCCCGGGCGGACGCCCACGGCGAGGAGCCCTCGGCCGTCGAGGCCCAGGCGATCGCGGTGGGCAGCACTCTCTAGGAGGGGCGTCCCCGCCGCCCCTCCCGCAGTCGGCTTCTCGAGACAGCCGGGCACCGCAGAGCGTGTTGCGTTCGCTGCGCGGAATCGCTTGGCACGCGATTCCGCGGTGCGCTCGCGGACCCGGCGGCGGCAGGAGGTCCGGAGGCGGTCGTGCCCGTGCAGAACATCAGCTGAGAGGGGTGGGCCTCCGCCAGCGGGCGAGGCCCACCCCTCTCAGCTGATGTTGCGGCGGGACGGCCTACGCGAGCTGGGGGTAGACGGCCTCGAGGGGGGCCGAGAGGCCGGACTTGACCTGGCGGCTGGTGTCGTCGGCGAGGATCTCGAAGGCGCCCGCCTCGAGGCCGTCGTAGGTCTGGCCCACGACGTCGGCCGGGCTCGCCTTCGGGCCGTCGGCCCCGGCCGCCATCGGAGTGTCGACGTAGCCGACGTGCAGCCCGAGCACGTGCACGCCCTGCGGCGCGAGCTCGAGGCGCAGCGAGTTCGTGGCCGACCAGAGCGCCGCCTTCGAGGCGCTGTACCCGCCCGCCACCGCGAACCAGCTGAGGGCCGAGTGCACGTCGACGATCGCCGCTCCGTCGGCCGTGGCGAGTCGGGAGGCGAACGCCTTCGCGAGCAGGACCGGCCCGAAGAAGTTGGTCTCCATCACCGCGCGCAGCTCCTCCGCCGACAGCGCGAGGAGGCTGTAGCTCGCCCCGGAGACGCCCGCGTTGTTCACGAGGACCGTCACGTCGGGCGCCGCCTCGACAGCCGCCGCGATCGACGCGGCGTCGTTCACATCGAGGACGAGCGGGACGATCCGCTCGTCGCCCCACTCCTTCGGCCGGCGGGCGGCGGCGTAGACCTTCGACGCGCCGCGCGCGAGCGCCTGGGCGACGAACTCGGATCCGAGTCCTCCGTTCGCCCCGGTGACGAGGACGACTGCTCCGGTGAGTGCTGGCATGGTGGGTTCTCCCTGGGATCGGGTCGCGACCTCCGCGACCAGTGCTCCTGACAACCCGGGACGAGTAGGTTGGTATTCCCAACTCACTCGGAGAGGCTCTCATGACGACCGTCGGCATCACCCCCCGCGCCTGCCCTATCGCCGCGGGGCTCGAGGTGCTCGGGGAGCGCTGGAGCCTGCTCGTGCTCCGCGAGCTCGCGTTCGGCGAGCACCGCTTCGACCGGATCCAGGCGTTCACCGGCGCCCCGCGCGACGTGCTCACGGCGCGGCTGCGCAGCCTCGAGGAGCACGGCGTCATCGAGCGCGTCCGCTACTCGGAGCGCCCGCCCCGCTCCGAGTACCACCTGACCGAGGCCGGCCGCGAGGCCGCGCCGATCCTCATCGCGCTCGCCGCCTGGGGCGAGCGCTGGGCGCGCGACCCGGAGGCGCGGCAGCCCTACGCGCACGACTGCGGAGCCCTCCTCGAGCCTCGACTGCACTGCGCGGTCTGCGGCGAGCCGATGGGCGCCGACTCGATCGAGCTGGCGGAGGCGCCGAACGTCAGCTGAGAGTGCTCGTCACGCACGATGGCGCGCGAGAGCCGCTCTCAGCTGACGGTGCGCGCGGCTCAGGCCGCGACCTCGAGCATCCGCGGGCGGAGCGCGGCGGTCAGCGGATCCGCCGCGCACGCCGCCAGCGCCGCCGCGAGCACGCCGGGCGCGGGCCGCTGATCCCGCACGTACACGTCCACTCCCGCCGGAGTGAACGGCGTGCGGGCGAAGCGCGTCAGCGCCCATCCCGCGTCGAGATCGGCCGCGACGAACGACCACCGGCTCCGCGCCAGCAGCGTCAACGGCTCGACCCCGCGCCAGCGGAAGCCGAGCGGATCCGCGGGGTCGGGGCTGTCGATGCCCACGACGTACCGCGGCCCGCGCCGCCCCCGCCAGCTCACGACGTCGCCGACCTCGCCGGTCGGCAGCGGCGCGTACGTGATCGCGACTCCGGCCCGCGCGCGCCACAGCGGCAGGCTCGAGCCGCGCACGAACCAGGTGCCCGTCGCGAGGGCGGCCCGGTCGATCACCGCAGGGCGTGCTTGATGTTGGTGCGGGCGAGCGCGACGGCCTCGCCGGCGCCGCCGTTCATCACGATCTTCGACATGGCCAGCGCGAAGCCCTTCACCTGGGCACCGGTGATGGTCGGCGGCAGCGAGAGCGCGAGCGGATCGGTCACAACATCGACGAGGACCGGCCCGTTCTCGGCGAGCGCCTCCCGCAGCGCACCCTCGACCTCCCGCGGGTCCTCGACGCGGATCCCGCGGATGCCGACCGCCTCCGCCACTTTCGCGTAGTCGACCATCGGCACGTCGACCGCGAAGTCGGGGAAGCCGTCGACCAGCATCTCGACCTTGACGAGCCCGAGCGTCGAGTTGTTGAAGACCACGATCGTGACCGGGAGCTTGTAAGCCGCCACCGTCACCAGCTCGCCCATCAGCATCGAGAGCCCGCCGTCTCCGCTCAGCGAGACGACCTGCCGACCCGGGTGCGAGAGCTGCGCGCCGACCGCCTGCGGCAGCGCGTTGGCCATCGAGCCGTGCAGGTACGAGCCGATCAGGCGTCGGCGGCCGTTCGGCGTGATGTAGCGGGCCTGCCAGACGTTGCCCATGCCGGTGTCGGCGGTGACGACCGCGTCGTCCGAGAGCAGCCCGTCGAGGGTGGAGGCGACCAGCTCGGGGTGGATCGGGCGGCGCTTCTCGACCTCGGTGTACTTCCCGACGACTCCGGTGACGAGCTTCTCGTGCTTCTTCAGCGTCTTGTCGAGGAAGCGGTGGTCCTTCCGCTTCACCAGCGGGGTGAGCGCGGTGAGGGTGGCGGCGACGTCTCCGTGCACGGGATGCGCGACGCTCACGCGCCGGCCGAGCTTCGAGGCGTCGGTGTCGACCTGCGCGACGACCACCTTCCCGTCGTCGGGAAGGAACTGCTCGTAGGGGAAGTCGGTGCCGAGCAGGATCAGCAGGTCGGCGTCGTGGATGCCGGCGTGCGCCGCTCCGTAGCCCAGCAGGCCCGTCATGCCGACGTCGTAGGGGTTGTCGTACTGGATCCACTCCTTGCCGCGCAGCGAGTGCCCGACCGGCGCTCCCACCAGCTCGGCGAACGCGACGACCTCGTCGTGCGCGTCGCGCACCCCGGCGCCGGCGAAGATCGCGACGGTCCTCGCCTCGTCGATCGCCGCGGCGAGCGCCCGCACGTCGGCGTCGTCCGGCACGAGCGTGGGAGGCGCGGGCAGCACGAACGCGGG
This sequence comes from Rathayibacter sp. VKM Ac-2803, assembly GCF_009807175.1. Classification (NCBI taxonomy): domain Bacteria; kingdom Bacillati; phylum Actinomycetota; class Actinomycetes; order Micrococcales; family Microbacteriaceae; genus Rathayibacter; species Rathayibacter sp. VKM Ac-2803. The sequence continues at coordinate 3,887,112 of NZ_WUCD01000001.1, forward strand.
GAACTCGCCCACGGCGTCCAGCTCGGCGATGTCGCCGGGGAGGGTCACCACGGCCACCCCCTTCAGGGCCACGGCGCTGCGCAGCGCGGCGTTGACCACCCGGGGGGCCTGCGCCGCGGTCGAGACCAGCTCGCGGTAGTTCGAGCACTCGACGAACAGGCGGTCGGGGTGCGTCTCCTGGAAGTAGGAGGAGCCGATCTCGTTGCTCGGGATGTGGCTGGCGATCGCCAGGACCGGGGCGCCCGAGCGGTGCGCGTCGTACAGGCCGTTGATCAGGTGCAGGTTGCCGGGCCCGCAGCTGCCCGCGCAGACCGCGAGCTTCCCGGTGAGCTGGGCCTCGGCGCCGGCGGCGAAGGCGGCCGCCTCCTCGTTGCGCACGTGGATCCAGTCGATGCCCCCCTTCGCCGACCCGCCGCTGCGGCGGACCGAGTCCACGATCGGGTTGAGCGAGTCTCCGACGATCCCGTAGATCCGGGACACACCGGCGTCGATGAGCTGGGCGATGAGCTGGTCCGCGACCGTCTTCTGAGCCATGCGTCTATTCGACTACCGTCGGCTGGGCGTCCGCCACTGCAGAGTGTCGCGAATCCGTCGCCGGAGGGAGCCCCGGACGGCCGGCTCGCCCTACCCTGGGGGTCGATCCGTCACCGCCACCCCGTCTGGAGCAGCTCATGAACCGCCGCCGTACCGCTCTCGTCCTCGCCGCCTCCGCAGCGCTCGCCCTCGGCCTCAGCGGCTGCTCCACTGTCAACAGCATGATGGGCGGCGAGACCCGCGACGACACCTCGGGCGAGATCGTCGAGGGCGGCACGACCGACGTCTTCCAGCTGCGGGTCGGCGACTGCCTGAACGACGAGCTGAGCGAGACGGCCACCGAGGTGACCGACGTGCCGACCGTGCCGTGCACCGAGCCGCACAGCTACGAGGTGTTCCAGAACGTGACGATGGCCGAGGCCGACGAGTACCCGGGCGAGACCGCGACGACGGACCAGGCCGAGACCGAGTGCAGCGCGGCGTTCGACGGCTTCGTCGGCCTCAGCTACGAGGAGTCGCAGTACGACTTCAGCTACTACTACCCGACCCAGGAGAGCTGGGACGGCGGCGACCGCACCATCAACTGCCTGATCACCGACCCGGCCGGCCCCAACTCGGGCAGCCTCGCGGGCGTCGCCGCCTGATCGTCCGCACAAGCAAGGCCAGACCGCTCGAATCTCGGAATTCTCGCGATATCAGCGGATCCAGCCTTACTTGTGCGGCGCCTCCAGCCGAGACGTCACCTCGGGGCGCGGGAAGAGGCGCAGCAGCAGGCCCGAGACGATCCAGATCGTCGCGATGCCGACGACCAGCCATCCGGCGGGGAGGCTCGACGCCGCGCCCGCGAGCACCGCGCCCACCGCGGCGGCCGCTGCCCGCAGGCCCGCGCCGATCGTGAAGACCTGCGAGCGCACGGCCGCCGGGCTCTCCTGATCGCGCAGAAGCAGCATGGCCGCGTTCGCGGGCGCGGTGAAGATCCCCGCGACGGCGAACGCGACGACCGTCACGACGATCCCGAGATCGGGAGCGGCGACCAGCAGGCTGGCTCCCGTCGCGGCGAATCCCGCGCCCATCACCCAGGCCGGGGGCCGGTGGGTCCACCTCCGGGCCGCGACCGCGATCGCGCCGAGGAGGCCGCCGACGGCGAAGGCGGTGAGGATCCACGCCGCTCCGTCCGTGCTGCCGAGCCGCTCGAGCGAGAGGCCGATCGCGGCGACCCCGGCGGCGCCTCCGCCGACCTGGCTCAGCGTGCCCGCGAGGGTGACGACCGCGATCGGGCGGTGGCGGACGAGATGGGTGACACCGGCCGCGATGGTGCGCCGGACGCCGACGGTCGGCATCGGCCGCGGCTCCATGACCAGCGCGAGCGAGCCGAGGACGCCGACGAGGGCGAGCACGGCCATGGCCAGCATGGCGACCCGCGCCGAGCCGACTCCGATCGCGAGCCCCGCGATCGCCGGCCCGCTGATCGAGGCGACGGTGTACGAGAGCGAGTCCTGCGCGTAGGCCCGCCGGGGGTCGGCGATGGCGCTGGTGACGAAGCTCGACATGCCGCCCATGTAGACCGGCGTCGCCAGCCCGGCCAGCAGGAGCAGCAGCGCGATCAGCGGAGTCGGCACGTCGCCGAGGAAGGCGGCCAGGGCGAACGCGGCGGCCGTCGTCACGGCGGCGCCGACCAGCAGGCGGCGCGGCTTGCGGATGCGGTCGAGCACCGTGCCGACGAGCGGCGCCGCGACGACGCTCGGGAACAGCGCGGCGCCGGTCAGCAGCGCGCCGAGCGCCACGTCGTCGAGGCGCTCGACGGCGAGGACGGGGAGGGCGACGACCATCCCCGAGCTGGCGAGACGCAGCGGGATCGACGCGGCCTGATAGGTGAACGCGCTCATGCGGCTCCGGAGGACATCACCCTCGATCGTGTCACGCCTGCGGGGAGCCGTCGTACCCGCCCGCCCGCTCGCCTGCGGCGTGCCTGCTGGTCGAGCCCGCAGGCGGCGTATCGAGCCGCGAAGCCGCGTCGAGTCTCAGTGATGCGGGAAGAGTCCGCGCCACCTCCTTCCCTGCTGGTCGAGCCCGCAGCCCCGCAGGGGCGCACCGAGACCCGCCAGCGTCGGCAGATCAGCCTCCTGACCAGATCTTCTGAAGGACGTGGATCTCGATACGCCCGCAGAGCGGGCTACTCGATCAGCGAGGACGGGACCATACGCAGGAAGTCACTTCTCCCAAGAGCACCGGGACGCCCGTGGTCGAATGGGGGCGACCCGAGGAGGCACCGTGCGTCAGCTGCCGCGCATCCGGCTCGACCCGAGCGTCCCCGCTCCCCCGTTCGCCGATGCCGCGGCGTCGGAGGCGTTCCACCGCGGCCTCGCGATCCACGTGGCCGAGCTGGGGCGCGCCTCCGGGGGCCCGCATCCCGAGACCCTCGCGGTCTGCGCCGCCGTCGGGGCCGGTGGCCGCGGAGCCCCGGGCGACCCGAGCGCGCAGGTGCTCGACATCGCGCTGCGGACCTTCTTCCCCGCCTCCTGGACCCCGGCCTCGCTCGTGCGCGCCGTCCGCGACGTGCTCCCCTCCCGAGGCCTGCACTGGACGACGGTGCGTCCCGACCGCCTCGCCTACGACGCCGATCCGCGCTGGGTCGCCGACCGCGCCGCGGACGGGAGCTGGAGCGCGCAGCTCGTCGAGCGCGGAGTCGCCCGGCCCGACGTCACCGCCGCGGACGACGACGAGATGGTCGTCGCGATCATGGCGCACGTGATCAGCTCGTTCCCGTACCCCTACGGCTGGGTCCGGAGCGAGGACGAGCTGCTGCGCCGACGGGGCGCCGCCGAGGAGGTCGTCCGCGCCTTCGCCCTCGAGCGCCGCCTCCCGTACCTCGCCGAGTGGACGTAGCGCTCACCGGATCCGTCGGGATCAGGATCGCTCCCCCGGCGACCGCTTCCGATTCCGGAGCGCGAGCTGCAGCGCCGCGAGCAGCAGCAGCACCGCGAAGAGGACTCCCGAGTACCGGGCGGGCAGCAGGAACGACAGCGCGACTCCGGCGAACGAGAACCCCGTCGCGAAGAGCCCCACGATGAGGCCGGCGCGCAGATCGAGCAGCCCGCGGCGCGCGTTCGCGATCGAGCCGGTGACAGCGGTCGGGATCATCGCGGCCAGCGACGTGCCCTTCGCCAGCAGGTCGGCGAGCCCGAACGCGCCGACCAGGACGGGCACGGCGATCGCCCCGCCGCCGATGCCGAAGAGACCCGAGGCGACGCCCATCAGGATCCCGAGGCCCGCGAATCCGGGCCACACCCCCCAGCCCTCCGCGACGTCCCCGGTCTCGTTCGAGCCGAAGACGGCCATCCGCACGGCTGCCGCGACGAGCAGGGCGACGAACAGCCAGCGGAGCACGCCGAGCGGCAGCCGCGCCAGCAGCCACGAGCCCAGGATCGCGCCGAGCATCGCCGCCGCGGCGATCACCGCGGCGGGGAGCCAGGCCACCTGGCCGGACAGCGCGTAGGCGAAGGCACCCGCGACCGAGGTGGGGGCGATGGCGAGCAGCGAGGTCGCGGAGGCGCGGCGCTGGTCCATCCCGGCCCAGGCGATGAGCATGGGCACCATCACGATGCCGCCGCCGACGCCGAAGAGCCCCGAGAGCACCCCGCCGATCGTGCCGATGACGGCGAGGAGGAGCAGGGTCCTCGGTCGCACGCGGGAGGCGGGGGGCTCGGTCGTCGCGTCGTCCGTCACTCGACCATCGCACCACAGCAGGACTGCGGGCGGCGAATCACCGCGGGGCAGCCGCCCGCCGGTCCAGCGGGTGCGTAGCCTTCATCGAGCGAGGCGGGTGTCTGCGGGGGCGGGCGGACGCGGATCCCGATCCGGAACCGCTCGCGCAGAGGGGGGACGGATGACGAGCGTGCTGGGAGCGGCGCGGTGGCCGTCGGCCCTCGCGATCAGGGCCGTGTTCGAGCGCGAGGCCCGGCGCACGGCCGCGGGCATGCGCCGGCGCGCACCGGAGGGCGTCTCGCGCGTCGCCGAGGTGATCCCCGGCCGCCCGGGGGCACCCGCGACGACGGCCGACGTCTTCCGCTCGGCAGGCGCCGGCGCCCGGCCCACCGTCGTCTGGATCCACGGCGGAGCCTGGATCTCGGGGCACCGGCGCGACGTCGACCCCTACCTCCGCCTGCTCGCCGACGCCGGCTACACGACCGTCGGCCTCGACTACGGCCGCGGGCCCGAGTCGATCTACCCGACGGCGCCCCGCCAGCTCCTCGCCGCCCTCGAGCACCTGCGGCGCCACGCCGGCCGCCTCGGCATCGCCCGCGATCGGATCGTGCTGGCCGGGGACTCCGCCGGCGCGCAGCTCGCGAGCCAGCTGGCCACCGCCGTCACCAACCCCTCCTACGCGCGCGACGCCGGCCTCACGACGTCGCTGCCGGTCGACGCCGTGCGCGCGGTGGTGCTGCACTGCGGCGTGTTCGATCTGAGCTCGATGGCGAAGGTCACCGGAGTCGCGGGCTGGGGCTTCCGCTCCGCGCTCTGGGCCTACACCGGGCACCGCAACTGGTCGGAGTCGACCGCCGGCGCGCAGATGTCGACGATCGACCACGTGACTCCGCGGTTCCCTCCGGTGTTCATCAGCGGAGGCAACGCCGACGCCCTCACGGCGCGCCAGTCGCGCCCGTTCGCGGCGCACCTGCGCTCGCTCGGCGTCCCCGTGACCGAGCTGTTCTGGGGCGCCGGCCACGAGGCGCAGCTCGGCCACGAGTACCAGTTCGACCTCGACCTCGCCGACGCGCGGACGGCCCTGGAACGGACCCTCGCCTTCCTCGAGCGCGTCACGGCCCGCTGATCGCACGTCGCTCCTGCGAGGACTCGAAGAGTCGGCGGCACCGTCTGGCAGTTCCCTGGACGCTCCGGATCCGACCGTGACGATCGAGCCCCGCCGAGCGTCCTATCCGCAGAAGCGCCCGATCACCGTGACCGGGCAGTGAGCGAAAGAGGAGATCATGGCCGAGAGCATCACCACCCCCGCGACCGGAGCCGGACGCACCGTCATCGACGACGGCGTCATCGCGAAGGTCGCCGGCATCGCCGCGCGCGAGGTCCGCGGCGTGCACGCTCTCGGCGGTGGCGCCGCCCGCGCCATCGGCGCCCTCCGCAGCGCGATCGGCAACGACGACCGCGGCCAGGGCGTCAAGGTCGAGGTCGGCGAGCGCCAGGTCGCGGCCGACGTGACGATCGTCGCCGAGTACCCCACCCCGCTCCAGGACGTCGCCGAGGGTGTCCGCTCGGCCGTCGCCGACGCGATCCAGCAGATCATCGGCATGGAGGTCGCCGAGATCAACGTGACCGTCCAGGACGTGCACATCCCCGAGGACGACGCTCCCGAGGCCGAGCCCCGCGTCGCCTGACCCCCAGAAGTAGTCCGTTCGAGCGGCGCCCCGCGGGTGAAGACCCGCAGGGCGCCTCTCGTGCGTCACCCTGAGAGCGCGCGATCCCCGGACCCCGGATCCGTTCTCGTCCGAACACGATCCCGATCCCGATCCCGAACAGGAGGTGCGCCGTGGACCGTTCCAGCACCCGGCCCCTTGACGTGGACGACACCGTCGCCCTCATCGCCGTCCTCGCCACCCTGGAGGCACTGGTCTCCGCCCACCGCCTCGAGGACAGCGACGTCGCCGTCCTCCGCCACAGCCTCGCCCTCGGCGGCGCCGTGCTCCCCGGCGCCGACACCGACGAGATCGTCGCGTCACTGGGCGCGCTGAACGGGCGTCTCCGTGACTCGATCGCCTGAGCTGACCGGCACCCGTCGGCTAGTCTGGGCGCGGCCGGTGCCGGAGGAGCGTCCGCGCGCTCACCGCGCGGGCGCGTGAACCCGGAGGAGCAGTGATGAGCGGAGACCACTTCGTCCTCTCGACCGCCACTCCGTGGGACGACCGCACCGAGATCATCGGCGTGTACGCCTCCGAGGCCTGGGCCAGGGAGGCGGCGACGACGTGGCTCCGGGCACCCGACCGCGAGGCCTTCCCGCGCTGCGTGATCGAGAGCTGGAACGGACCGAACCTGCTCGAGCGCTCCGTCATCGAGGGGATCGACGCGGAGGACGCGGACGCACGGGTCGACTGACCCGGTCGCTCAGTCCCGCCAGTGCGCGGGCCGCGCGAAGTCGCGGGGCAGCACCGTCGCCGCATCACCGCGGGTGCTCGAGAGCTGCGACTGCGTGAGGTAGATCGCCTCCGACAGATCGGCGCCCGAGACGTCGGCGTCGCGGAGGTCGGCTCCGAGGACGTCGCAGGCGCGCAGGTCGGCGCCGCGCAGGTCCGCGGCGATCAGCAGCGCCCCGCGCAGGTCGGCTCCCCGCAGGTCGGCGCCGGCCAGCGCCGCGGCGACGAGATCGGCGCCCGGACCCAGGCGCTTCCTCCGCGCTCGAGACGCGCCGCGACCCGCCCTCGCCGCCGCGCTCGCCTCGATCAGCGCCGGACGGGCCGCCGCGTACTCCGCATCGACGTCGAGCGCCAGCACGACCGCCGGCTCCTGCAGCGTGAGCGCATGGACGGCGTCGAACCGCGCCCGGACCCTCTCGCGGAGCTCGGTCGAGACGCCGGGCAGGGCCAGAGCGACGTCGAGGTACCAGAGCAGCTCGTGCAGCCTCCGCATCAGCGGGAAGACCGCGAACATCGCCGCGCGCACCTCGTCGTCGCCGCGCCACGACACTCCGCCGAACGTCTGCATCGAACCCTTCTGGCCCGCGCCGAAGCAGTCGAAGACCGTGCAGCCCACGAAGCCCTCGGGGCGGAGCCGGCGGTGGATCGAGCAGGAGTCGTCGGCGGCGAGGTTCGCGCACGGGTCGCCGGCGGGCTTGTCGACGGGGAAGTCGGCCGAGCGCGCGAAGGCGAGCGCGACGCAGCACAGGGCGAAGCAGTTCGCGCAGTCGGCGCCGAGGTCTTCTCGGCGGCCGAGCTCGACCCGGGTGCGTGACGACATCGCCCTCGAGACTACGCGGGCGACGGAGACGGGCGGGTCAGTGCGCGAGCGCCAGCACGCCGACCACGAGCGCGCCGAGGCCGACCAGGCCGACGAGCGAGACGATGCTCTGCCGCACGCTCAACCCGGCACGGGCGACCGCGATCAGGGCGATGCCCGCCAGGGTGAGGACGTAGACGCCCACGCCGATCCAGAGGGCGGTCCGCGCGTCGAGCCAGCCGAGCGCGGCGGCCGCCAGCGCGAGGACGGGCACGGAGGCGGAGGCGAGCGCGCCGCCCGCGATCCGCAGCATCGTGCGCGTCTCGGCTCGTGACGGAGTCGCGGCGTGGGTGACCTGGTGCGAGATCACCTCGGCGACGAAGCCGGCCGCAGAGATGCCGACGATCGACACGACGAGGCTGCGGAGCGCGTGCCCGGCGTCGGGCTCGTCGCCGACCGCGTAGATCATCACGACCGCGAGTCCGGTGAAGGCCGCGTAGACCCGCTCCTTGAGCGCCCGCGCCGTCTCGTCGAGGGGGCGGCGGGTGTAGGCGAGCCAGCGGCCGGCGGGCCCGGGCCGAGCGCCCACCTCAGTAGGAGGCGGCGTCGACGCGCGACGCGGAGGAGTCGCCCGCCAGACGCGCGGCGAGGTCGCCGAGGATCGTGGCCGACCCGCTCGTGCCGAAGCGGGTCACGCCGAGCGCGCGGTAGGCGAGGAGCGTGTCGAGGTCGCGGACGCCTCCGGACGCCTTCACCTGGACGGCGTCGGACACCGCGCCGCGCATCAGGCGCAGGTCGTGCTCGTTCGCGCCGCCGCCGCCGAAGCCGGTCGCGGTCTTGACGAAGTCGGCGCCCGCGCGCTCGGACGCCTCGCTGCCCGCGACGATCTGCTCGTCGTCGAGGTAGCTGGTCTCGAGGATCACCTTGACGACGTGTCCGTCGGCGGCGTCGACCACGGCGCGGATGTCGTCCTCGACGTCCTGCAGCAGACCGCTCCGCAGCCGGCCGATGTTGACGACCATGTCGAGCTCGGAGGCGCCGTCGGCGAGGGCCTGGCGCGACTCCGCCGCCTTGGCCGCCGTCGAGGTCGTGCCGTGCGGGAATCCGATGACGGTGCCGACGAGCACTCCGGAGCCCTCGAGCCGCTCGACCGCGTGGGCGATGTCGGAGGGGCGGACGCAGACACTGAAGACGCCCGACGCGCGCGCCTCGTCGAGCTGCGCGTCGACCTCGGCGCGGGTCAGCTCGGGCTTCAGGATCGCGTGGTCGATGAGCGCCGCGATCTCGGCGACGGTCGGAAGGCTGCTTGTCATGCCCCCATTTTACGCGGCGCCCGGGCTCGGGAGCCGCCCGCCCGCCCGCCCGCTGGTCGAGCAGGCCCGCAGGGCCGTGGGGAGAGACCTGCAGACCTGCTCTGCGGGCGGATGTGGATCTCGATACGCCCGCTCCGCGGGCTACTCGATCAGCATGCGGGGGGCGCCGCGGATTGCTGACGGCGTCTCGTGCGCCGCCGCCCTCCCCCGCTGGTCGAGTAGGCCCGCCGGGCCGTATCGAGACCCACCACCACCAGAGGGAGAGACCCGCAGACCTCCGCTGCGGGCGGACGTGGATCTCGATACGCCCGCTCCGCGGGCTACTCGATCAGCATGCGGTGGGGGAGCACTCTGCGAGGGCGGCGTGCTCGACACGACAACCACAACGTCGACCGCAAGAGGGAACCCCGAGCGCATCGCGAAACCGCGTGCCAAGCGATTTCGCGGAGCGAACGCAACACGCTCTGCGGAACCCGGCCACCTCGAGAAGCCGACTGCGGCGAGGGGCGGCAGGGACGCCCCTCGCCCGTGAACGCCGAAGGCCCCGCGATCGCTAGATCGCGGGGCCTTCGGCGTTCACGCAGCTAGCACGCTGGTAGAAACCGGCGCGCTGCGCCGGTTTCTACCAGCTCGACTTGGTGATGCCGGGCAGTTCGCCGCGGTGGGCCATGTCGCGGAAGCGGACACGCGAGATGCCGAACTTCGAGAGGTTGCCGCGGGGGCGGCCGTCGACGGCGTCGCGCGAGCGGACGCGGACGGGCGACGCGTTGCGGGGGAGCTTCTGGAGGCCGACGCGGGCCTCCTCGCGGCTCTCGTCGGTCCCGGCCGGGTCGACGAGGGCCTTCTTCAGCTCGAGGCGCTTGGCCGCGTAGCGGTCGACGACGATCTTTCGCTGCTCATTGCGGGCGATCTTGCTCTTCTTGGCCATACTTAGCGCTCCTCGCGGAAGTCGACGTGCTTGCGTACTACGGGGTCGTACTTCTTGAGCACGAGACGGTCGGGGTCGTTGCGGCGGTTCTTCTTGGTCACGTAGGTGTAACCGGTGCCTGCCGTCGAACGGAGCTTGATGATCGGACGGACGTCCTGCTGCTTGGCCATTAGATCTTCACCCCGCGAGCGAGAACATCCTTGACGACGGACTCGATGCCACGGGCGTCGATGACCTTGATGCCCTTGGCCGACAGCGTCAGGGTGACGTTACGGCGGAGCGAGGGGACGTAGTACGTCTTCTTCTGCACGTTCGGGTCGAAGCGGCGCTTGGTGCGCCGGTGCGAGTGCGAGATGGCGTGTCCGAAGCCGGGAACGGCTCCGGTCACCTGGCAGACTGCTGCCATGGTTTCCTCCATGTGTGGTTACCGTGGGCCACGCGCGGCACGAGGCCTCGCCCGACCCACCCAAGGTCACTTGTCGGCGCACCGCCCGCCCGCGACGGGAATCCCGTCGAGAAGGCAGCACGCAAGCGCGTGCAGATGCACGCAACCTCAGTAGCTTAGGCGACGGCCGATGCCGCCGCAAGGAGCGCCGCGTTGCACGGTGCGCCTGCGCCCCGCTACGGTCGCCGGGGATGCGCCCGGGGGGTTCGGGCGCCGCAAGGGGGGACGCTGTGGAGCGGATGAGGCGGCGCGCGCTGCTGCTGGGGATCGCGTCCGCCGCGGTGGCACTGACCGGATGCACGTCGGAGCCCGTGACGGAGACGGCCGCGACGCCTCCGGCACCCACTCCGACCGCGACCCCGACGCCCCCTCCCCCGCCGCGCCCGACACCGTCGATCACCGCCGCCGCCGCGCCGGTGCGCGCCCGCGTCCCCCTGCCCGAGGGCACCATCACCGAGCTGCCCGGCGACGGGAACCTGCTCGCGTGGACCGTCGACGACGGCTCCGACACCGAGGTCGTGGCCGCCTACGCGCAGTTCGCGAGGGACACCGGGACGCGGCTGACGTTCTTCCTCAACGGGCAGTACGACTCCTGGACGACCTGCGCGCCCGCGGTAGCGCCGCTGGTCGAGTCGGGTCAGGTGCAGCTCGCGAACCACACCTGGTCGCACGCCGACCTCACGACGCTGTCGGCCGACGGGATCCAGGAGGAGCTCGGCCGGAACGGCGAGTTCATCCGCGCGACCTACGGGGTCGAGGCCGCACCCTTCTACCGTCCGCCGTTCGGCTACACCGACCAGGCCAGCCGCGCCGCCGCCGCCGGCATCGGCTACACGGCGACGACGCTCTGGTACGGGTCGCTGTCGGACTCGGGACGGATCACCCCGGAGCAGGTGCTCGACTTCGCCGACCAGTGGTTCCTGCCGCAGCACATCGTGATCGGGCACGCGAACTTCGATCCCGTCACGCAGGTCTACGCGCAGCTGGTCGACATCCTCCGCGCGCGATCGCTCGAGACCGTCACCCTCCGCGACGTCTTCGCCGTCTGACCCGCTCCGCGAGACGCCGCTCCGGCACGCCTGTCGCGGCGCGCCCTCCGCCCGGGCAGAGCCTCGCGGGGGCGGTCAGCGGAGGGTCGCGCGGGCGGAGGCGGTGATCGCGGCCGCGACGCGCTCGAGGCTCGGGGTGCGCAGCGCCCACTGCTGCCAGTAGAGGGGGACGTCGACGGGGGCGCCGCCGAGCGCGACCAGTCCTGGCGCGCCGACGGGGGCCTGCAGCTCGGGCAGCATCCCCCAGCCCAGGCCGAGCCGGACGGCCGCCTCGAAGTCGGTGGAGCCCGGCACGCGGTGCTGCGGCGGCCGCGCCTCGACCCCGTTCGCCTGCAGGAACCGCTCCTGCAGGCGGTCCTTCTCGTCGAAGACGACGGCCGGCGCGAGGTCGAGGGCCGCGAGGTCTCCGGAGGGGAACCAGCGCTGGGCGAACGCCGGCGCGGCCATCGCGCGGTACCGCATCACCCCGAGCGGCGTGACGGTGCAGCCGAGGACCGCCTCCGCCTCCGCGGTGACCGCGGCGAGCACGGTGCCGTCGCGGAGGAAGCCCGCGGTGTGCTCCTGGTCCTCGCGGTGCAGCTCGAAGACGACGTCGGGCACGCCCGCGAGCGCCGGCAGCACCCAGGTCGCGAGGGAGTCGGCGTTCACCGCGAGCGGGACGGGGACCGGACCCGCGGCGTGCGCCCCGCCATCGAGGGCTCGCACCGCGTCCTCGGCGAGGAGCTCGATCTGGCGCGCGAGGCGGAGCAGCCCGGCACCCGCCTCCGTCGCCACGACCGGCCGCGACCGCACGAGCAGCACCCGGCCGGCCGCCGACTCGAGCGCCTTGATCCGCTGGCTGAGCGCCGAGGGCGTGATGTGCAGCGCCCGGGCGGCCGCGTCGAAGGAGCCGTGCCGGACGGCGGCGGCCAGTGCGCGCAGGCGTGAGAGGTCGAGATCGTCGGTGAGCATCAGTTCTGCTTACGCTACTGAAGGAGCATGAGCTGGTCTACAGACGGGGACGCCCGTACCGTCGAGCCGTGTCCTCCCTCCTCGCCGCCGTGTCCGGCCTCGGCTTCGGCCTCTCGCTCATCATCGCCATCGGCGCGCAGAACGCCTTCGTGCTGCGGCAGGGCCTGCGGCGGGAGCACGTGCTCGCCGTCGTCGCGATCTGCGCCCTCGCCGACGCGACGCTGATCATCGTCGGCATCGCGGGGATCGGAGCGGTGCTCGAGTCGGCGCCCTGGCTCCTCGTGGTCATCCGCTGGGGCGGGATCCTCTTCCTCCTGGCCTACGCGTTCCTCGCGGCGAAGCGGGCGCTTCGGCCGGGCGTCCTCGAGGGCGATCCGGCGGGCGCCTCCACGTCGCTCCGCACCGCGATCGGGACCTGCCTGGCGCTGACGCTGCTCAACCCGCACGTGTACCTCGACACCGTGGTGCTGCTCGGCTCGGTCGCGAACACGCACGGCGACGAGCGCTGGTGGTTCGGAGCCGGTGCGGCGCTCGGCAGCGTGCTCTGGTTCACGGCGCTGGGCGTCGGGGCGCGGGCGCTGCGCCCGCTGTTCCGGAGTCGCGGGGCCTGGCGGGTGCTCGACGCGGGGGTCGCCGTGGTCATGGTGGTGCTGGCGGTGTCGCTCGCGCTGAGCTGAGCACAGGAGGGCTGCACGAGGCCCGGGCGCGCGGTCGCCGGGCTCGTGAGCGGGGCTCAGGCGCGCAGCGACCGGCCCGTGAGGATCCAGACGAGGCCGACCGCGACCAGCGAGAGCGACTCGGCGACCGAGACGATCGCGAACAGCGCGAAGAGCACCTCCTGCGACGGGACCGCGACGACGAGTCCGGGGATCGACGTGAGGACGCCGCCGAGCACGTGCACGACGAGCGCCACGATCGCGACGACGACCGCGCGACGCGGGACGGAGTGGGAGGCGGCGAGCGCCGCGAGAGCGAGGGCCGCCGCGACGACGGACAGCGCGAGGATCACGCCGGAGAGCCCCGACGAGCCGACCATGAGGCCGAGGGAGCCGCTCACCCGAGTGAGCAGTCGGACGACCGGTCCGAGCACCAGCAGCACGGCGAACGCGACCAGGGCCGCTCGCCCGCGACGGCCGACCAGGCCGCCCTCGGCGTCGGCGCCCCGGGCGAGGACGACCGCGGCCGAGCCGAGGAGTCCTGCGAGCAGGATCGGAGCGACCCGGCCGGCGCCGACGAGGCCCAGCGGCAGGAAGGAGAGCACGATCTCGAGGAGCCCTCTGACTCCCACGAGGACTCCGGCGAGGCGCAGCGTCGCTCCGCGCGAACGGACGGATGGTCTGGGTGCAGTCATGCGAGCCCTCCCCCGGGGTCGGCGGCCACGCTACCCGACACGCGTGGATCTGGTGCTGGTGCAGTTGTTCTACTAACATTGCAAACATGTTGTTCCGCGTCGACCACTCCTCGCCGCGCTCCCTCGCCGACCAGCTCGAGACGCAGGTGCGCACCGCCGTCGCCGCCGGCACGCTCTCGGCGGGCGACCGCCTGCCTCCGGCCCGCGAGCTCGCCGACTCGCTCGGCATCAACATGCACACCGTGCTGCGGGCCTACGGCTCTCTGCGCGACGACGGCATCATCCAGATGCGGCGCGGCCGGGGCGCGTGGGTGACGGAGTCGGCCGGCCCGGGCCTCGTGCGCGTCACCGCCCTGGTCGACCAGCTGCTCGCAGAGGCCCGCCGCAGCGGGATCAGCTCCGCCGACCTCGTCCGCCTGATCGAGAGGACCACCCCATGACCGCTCAGCTCCGGAGCCGGCTCGCCGCCGCCTCCCTCCTGCTCCCCGCCCTCGGCGTCGTCGCCTCGAGGATCGCGCTGGCCGACCGACTCCCCGAGACCCTCGCCTCGCACTGGTCGGACACCGGCGCGGCCGACGACACAATGACTCTCGGCGCGACGCTCGCCCTGTCACTCGTGATGGCGGGCGCGGCCGCCCTCGCGGGGATCGTGCTCGTCGCGCTCGGCCGAGCACACCGCCTCGTCCTCGGCACCGCGGGTCTCGTCGCCGGACTCGGGGCGGCGACCTGGGCGACCTCGGTCGGCACGACCCTGTCGGCCGGATCGGCCGAGGGCGCGGTGCTCGGGCCGTGGCTGCTCGTCCTGCTGGGCGGGAGCCTGTACGCCGTCGTGCCCGCCCTGATCGCTCCGCCCACCACCCGCGAGCCCCGCGCAGCCGTCGAGCGCCTCCCGCTCGGCAGCTCCGAGACGGGCGCCTGGTCGTCGACGATCACCGGCCGCGTCTTCGCGCTGGTCGGCGTCGCGCTCATCGGCTCGGCCGTGCTCGCCACGTCGACCCTGCTGGCCGAGGGGGCCGTCGGACCGGCTGTCGCCATGGCGGTGGTGCTCGGCGGCAGCGCGATCGTCGTCCTCGCCTTCACCCGCCTCCGGGTGACCGCCGACCGCCGAGGTCTCCGGGTCACGTCGCGGGTGCTCGGCATCCCGCTCCGCCGCATCCCGCTGGCAGACATCGCCTCGGCGAGCACGGCGCACCTCCGCCCGGCGGAGTGGGGCGGCTGGGGCTACCGGATGACGCCCGGCCGCTCCGCGCTGATCCTCGCGGCCGGCCCCGGTCTCGTGATCACCACGGCGAACCAGCGCGAGTTCGCGATCAGCCTGCGCGACCCCGAGACGCCGGCGGCCCTGCTGGAGACGCTGCGGGCGCGGGGCTGAGCTGCACCGGCCGACCCTCGTCTCCCGGATCCCTCAGCAGATCCGGCTTCTGCCCCGGCCTTCTGACGGTCGTGGATCTTCGCGGGCTGCTCGATCAGCAGGGGGGGTGCCACTCAGAAGAAGCAGCTTCCCCCAGGAGGCCGCGCGGCCTCAGCTCTCGACGACCGGCAGCTCGGCGACGGCGACCGTCGCGCCCGACTCGTCGGTGATCTCGATCGCGGACACCGACTCGCGCAGCACGGCGGCGTTCATCTCGCAGTCGATCTCGACCTCGCTGCCGAGGAACGAGCCGGAGGACAGCCGCTCCCCCGCGTCGGTGACGAGGACGAGGTCGTAGCTCTCGCCGACGTCGAAGCCGCTCGCCCGCAGCAGCGTCTCGGTGCCCCAGGTGTGCGCGATCAGCGACCCGTCGAGCTCGATCCCGTCGGGAGCGCCGTCGAAGGCGATGGTCTCGACCGCCCCGAGATCGCCGGGCGCGCCCTCGACGGGGCGGTCGCCGAGCACGTGCAGGGCCGAGCCGCCGACGGCGCCCACCGCGAGGCAGGCCGCCGCGGCGCCGATCAGCAGGGCGCTGCGACCGCGGGCGATCGGGGCGACGCCGGCGATGCTCTGGATGCGCCGGCGCAGGTCGTCCGACGGTGCCGCCTCGTCCCACCCGCGGACCCGGCGGAGATCGGCGAGCACGACTCCGAAGCCCGCGAGCTCGCGGTCGATGCTCGGGTCGGCGGCGCGCAGCCGGTCGAGCTCCGCGCCCTCGCTCGGAGACAGCTCACCGGCGAGGGCCGCGGCGATCAGCTCCTCCCGCCGCCCGCCCTCGCGGGGGTCGTCGGTGTCGGTCATGATGACTCCTCGGCGGTCGTCTCGGCGTCCGCGAGATGCTCGCGGAGCGCACGCAGGGCGTAGAAGGTGCGGGTGCGCAGGGTCGCGATCGGCACGCCGGTCGTCGCGGAGACCTCGGCGTAGCTCTCGCCGCGCACGTGCACGGCGATCACGACCGCGCGGTGCTCGACGCTCAGCCGCGCGAGCGCCTCGAGCATCATCAGCGGAACGAGCGGATCGGCCTCGCCGCCGGGCAGGTCCTCGAGGACCTCCGCGGCGACCAGGCGAGGGAGCCGCTGCACCGAGCGGTGCACGTCGATCACGACGTTCCGGGCGATGGCGAACAGCCAGGTCCGCAGGCTCGCGCGCTCGGCCGAGTAGCCGTCCCGTGCGCGCCAGGCGCGGAGGAACGTCTCCTGCACGCAGTCCTCCGCGAGCTGCCGGTCGCGCAGCGCGTTGATCGCGAAGCCGAGCAGGGCGGCGCCGTGCTCGTCGAAGGCGGCGGAGAGGTCGAACGGGGCGGACGGGCCGAGGCGCGTCCGGCGGCGCCGCGGGTCGGGCTGGGTCACGGCCGGCCCCTCTCGTCGTCGCCTCGTCGCCACGGGCGCGATCATCGCCGGTGCTGTCACCACTGCGCCCTCCTCGTCGGAACCGGCGGTCCGTCATCAGGGAGTACGAGCGCGCGGCCTCTCCCGTTCACCACAGGGGCAGTCCCACGATCCTATGAAGGAAATCTCAGATCGCTCTGAACGCGCGGAGCGTCATCGCGTCCCGCGTCCGAGCCGCGGATCGATCCGTCGGAGAAGACCCGTGCGATCGATCCGCACGGGTCGTCTTCGACGGATCGCTCGCTAGGGTCTGTTGAACAAGATCCCACGTGCTCCGTTCGTCGGCGGTCTCTTGTTCAACAAGCCCTAGAGGCGCGAGCGGAGGTCGTGCACCCGCGAGCGGATGTCGTCGCGCACCAGCCGCATCCGCTCCATCCCCTCGATGCCGCGCTCGGAGGGCTCGTCGGTGATCCAGGTCTCGTAGCGCGGACCGGGCACCTCGGTGACCGACGCCTCCGCGCCGAGGACGACCACGACATCCGCCGCCCGCAGCATCTCGTCGGTCAGCGCCTTCGGGTGCTCGTCGCCGAGGTCGATGCCCAGCTCCGTCAGCGACTCGACCGACTGGGCGTTCAGCGCCTCCCCGGGCGCCGTGCCCGCCGAGACGACCACGACCTCGTCGCCTGCCAGATCACGGAGGAGGGCAGCGGCCAGCTGCGACTTGCCGCCGTTCTTGCGGCAGACGAACAGGACGTGCGGGAGGGAGTCGCTCATGCGCCACACCGTACCGGCGCGCGCGTCAGAGGGTGACCACGAACTTCTCGGCGCGGGCCCCCGCGCGCAGCCGCACGAGCGCCTCCGGGATCGCGGCGAGGCCGTGGCCGACGACCCGCGCCTGCGGAGCCGCGCGGTGGCGGCCGTCGGCGAGCGCCCCAGGGAGATAGGCGTTCCAGACGCCTGGGCCGACCGGGGTGTCCTTCGGGCTGCCGCCCCAGATCGCCGTCACCCGCACGCCGCGGCGGCGGGCGAGCGCGGCGCGCACGGTGGTCACCGGAGTCGGGTGGGCCGAGGCGATGCGCCGCATCCCGCCCGCTCCCCTGGCCGAGTCGACCGCGAGAGCGATCGGCAGCGATCCGCTCGCCACCGCCAGGGTGCCGACGAGCTCGTGGCCGTCGAGCACCCGCACCAGCTGCGCGACGGCATCGGAGTCGTGGTAGTCGACGACCGCCTCGGCACCGAGCTCGCGGAGCAGCTCGGCGTTGCTCCGCGAGGCCGTGGCGACGACGCGGTGGCCGGCGCTCCGGGCGAGCTGCACGGCGTTCATCCCCACGCTGGTCGCCGCTCCGAGCACGAGCACGGTCGTCCCCCGCTCCGCGGCCTCGGCGCTCGGGAGCTCGAGCGCGAGCTGGTCGGTCTCGAACAGGCCGGCGGCGGCCGTCGTCAGCGCGAGCGGCAGCACGGAGGCGTCGGCGAATGAGAGCGCGTCCGGGATCCGCGCGCACAGGGTGGCGAGCAGTGTCACGTGGGTCTGGAAGGCGCCCTCGGCGGGCGAGTTCCGACTCCGCTCCGCCCCGACCGCGAAGCCGGTGACCCGGTCGCCGACGGCGAGGACGGTGACACCCGGGCCGACCGCGACCACGTCGCCCGCGACATCGGTGCCGAGGACGGCCGGGTAGCTCAGCCAGGGGTAGACGAAGCCGCGAGCGACGCCGTTCACCGCGTCGACCGGATTGACGGCGACGGCGCGCGCACGGACGACCACCTCGCCGGAGCCAGGGGTCGCCACCGGAGCCTCGCCCACCTCGAGCGAGCCGAAGCGGCTCCGCAGCCAGAGGGCCTCGGGCGCGGCCATCAGAGGGCCTCGGAGGGACGAGCGGGGACGGGCGGATGCGGCATGACGACTCCTTCGGGACGGCCTGATGACACGTCATGTCATGAGTGTGCGTGATGACACGGCGTGTCGTCAAGTAGCATGTCCTGCATGACGCGATGGGCTCCGGATGCGGCGAGCCGACTCCACGAGGCGGCCCTCGACCTGTTCCTCGAGCAGGGCTTCGCGGCGACGACCGTGCCGCAGATCGCCGAGCGCGCCGGGCTGACCACGCGGAGCTTCTTCCGCTACTACGCCGACAAGCGCGAGGTGCTCTTCGTCGGCGAGGACGAGCTGCCGGCGGTCGTCGCCCGGGTCGTCGACGAGGCGGACCCCGCCCTGGCGCCGATGGCGGTCATCCACAGCGGACTGCGCTCGGTGGTGCTGCCCCGGCTCGAGCTGTACCGCTCGGAGCTGCTGCGGCGGTGGACGATCGTGCGGACGGACGAGGCGCTGCGCGAGCGGGAGCTGCGCAAGCTCGCGATCATCCACGACGGCGCGACGGCGGCCTTCGCGCGGCGGGGCCTCGCGCCCCTGGAGGCCGAGGTCGCGGGCCGCCTGGCGGTCGCGGTCTACGACATGACGCTCGAGTGGTGGCTCGCCGGCGGGGGGACCGGGTCGCTCGCGGACATCCTCGCCGAGGTGGTCGAGGTCGTGTCGGCGACGGCGCGCCCCTAGAGCGTGATGAGCCCGTCGATCACCGCGCGCGCCACATCCGTGACCCGCGCCTGGTGCGATCGCGCGCGCTGGCGGAGGAGCACCCAGGCGGTGTCCATGTCGACCTGGCGGGTGTGGGCGATGACCCCCTTCGCCTGCTCGATCAGCACCCGGGCGTCGAGGGCGTGCTGCAGCTGGTCGCGGGCGACCGACGCCTCGCGGATCGCGCGCTCCTGGAGGAGCCCGATCGTCGCGATGTCGGCGATGGTCTGAGCCGATCGCACGTCCTCGGCACTCAGCTCACCGCATGCGTCGCGGAAGAAGTCGAGCGATCCGATCGTCCTCCTGCGCAGGCGCAGCGGCACCGCGTGCACCGACTGGTAGCCGAGCTCGGTGACCCCGGGCGCGAAATCGGGCCAGCGGCGCGCGATCTCGTCGACGGAGCCGGCGGTCACGACCTCGCCCGAGTCGTAGGAGTCGAGGGACGGGCCCTGACCGGTCGAGAGCTGCAGGGCCTCGATGACGCGCAGTCGCTCGCTCGTGGCGGCCATCACGACCAGCTCGCCCTTCGGCTCGGCGAAGAGGATGCCGACGTCGACCGCCTCGCAGATGTCGGAGCTGCGCTCGACGAGGACGTGCAGGAAGTCGACGATGTCGAAGTCGTCGACGAGCGTGTCGGCAGCGATGGTCAGCGTCTCCAGGAGCAGCTGCTCTCGCACGGCGATCATCCGGAACTCCCCTCGGACGCGGCGGCGTGTGGGGACTCACCGTCTCCGAGGCGCGCGGTGGGCGGCGACCCGGGGGCGCTCATCGGGCGAGGAACCGCCCCCGCTCCACGATCAGCCGACGGAGGTGCGTCGCCAGCAGCAGGCGCTCGACGACGCGGCCCGCGGGCCCGAACCCCACGGAGAACCGCACGCGGTCGATCATCACCGAGCCGTTCGCGGCCTGCTCGAAGCGGTGCTCGTGCCGGAAGGTCCGGAACGGTCCGCTGGTCTGCTCGTCGACGAAGCTGCGCGGGGCGTCGACGGCGGTCACCGTGCTCGTGAGCGTGAACGGCAGGCCGAAGTGCCGCGCGCGGAACGTCACGTGCTCGCCGAGGCCGATCAGCCCGGTGGTGACTCCGCCGATCGCCCGCTCGCGCGCCCCGGCCTGGGAGGCGCGGTGCAGATCGATGTCGCGCGCCCGGTCGAACATCTCGGCGGCCGGACGGGCCGACGCGGTGCGGCACTCGAACGAGACGGCCACGCGCTAGGCCCCGTCGTGAGTGATCTCGAGGTGGCTGCTCATGGCCGAGGTGCGGGAGAGACCGGCGCTGTCGTGACCCTCGTCGTCGCCCGCCGGCTCGACGCCGGCGCCGCCTCCGCTGCCGAGCAGCAGTCGCGTGAGCGCCTCGCCCGAGGAGAGCAGCGCGTCGAGCGCGCCGGCCAGGTCGTCGTCGTCGGGCGTCGCGCCGCGGAGGGCCGCCGAGAGCACGCTGCGGCGCATCAGCTCCTTGGCGAACGAGCCGGTCGTGCCGTCGGCGCGCTCGGCGGCCCGATCGAGGGCCGCGTCGCTGAAGGGCAGTGACGCCGCGTACCGGCGGAAGAGCCGCCTCCGTGCCGCCGGACCGGGCAGCGGGATCTCGACGCCCAGGTCGACCCGCCCCGGGCGCGCGGCGAGGGCGCGCTCGAGCACCTGGACCCGGTTCGTCGTCATCACGAACGCCACATCCGCGTCGCCGTCGAGCCCGTCGAGGGCGTCGAGCACCTCGAACAGCAGGGGCTGCGGGCTGTGGGTGCGCTCCATGGCGACGAGGTCGATGTCCTCCAGCACGACGAGCGAGGGCTGGAACGTGCGCGCGATCTCGGCCGCCGACTGGATGAACTGGATGCTCGACCCGGTGAGCAGCACCGCCGTCACGCCGGGCGTCCGCGTGAGGAGGTGCCGGACGGTCAGCGTCTTGCCCGTGCCGGGAGGGCCGTAGAGCAGCAGCCCGCGCTTGAGGTGCTGACCGGCCTCGAGCAGCTCGGCGCGGTGCTCGCCGATCCCCACCACGTGGTCGACGACGCTCTCGAGCACGCCCTCCTCGAGGACGACGTCGCCGGCCGGGACCTCGGGCCGCGCGAGGAAGGTGGCGCCCGCGTGCTGCCCGTACTCGGTGGCCGAGAACGAGAGCACCTGCCCGCGCAGCACGCTGTGCTCGACCATCAGCTCGTGCAGGCGCCGGAGGAACCCCGGCACGACGCTCTCGTCGGCCGCGATCACCTCGAGAGACGCCGTCGACCGGCCGAACTGGGGCGCCGCGTCGCGCTGGAGGACCGCGACGGGCGACCCCTCGATGCGGAGCAGGCGCACCCCGAAGGCGACCACTCGCCTGCTGGTGTCGGGGCCGGTCGCACGGGTCGCGTACGTCACCGGGCCGGGCGCGAAGCGGGTGTGCGGGCTGCCGAGCAGCTCGCCGATCGCGGAGTGGAAGCGCTGCTCACCGCCGCCGACGCCCAGCACGGCCGGCGCCTCCTGCCCCGCGAGGATCTCGAGGGCGAGGTCGGCGTCGACCAGGCGGTGCGGAGCGACCTCCTCGGTCATGACGGCGAGCCCGGTCGCGTCGACGCCCAGGAACTCGCTGACGGCGTCGCCGAGCGGAGTGCGCGCTGCGGCCTGCTCGGAGCCCTCGAGCGCCTCGATGCGCTTGAGGTAGCGGGCGACGGCCCGCATCAGCTCCCGGTCGGTGTCGTCCAGTGGCACGGGTCCGGTCCTCTCGGTCTTTCTGGGGGAACGCTAGCGGTGACCGAGGTGGATGTCGCTCCTCCACAGGGCCCTCCCGGGGGCGGGCCGTCCGGTTCGAGCGGGGAGGGCGGATGCGCTGCCGCGGCCCCTGATTGACTCGCGGCATGACGGAATCGGGAACGGCAGCGGCCTCGGAGGTGACGCCCGGCCTGGTCGGGGAGCTCACCGATCTCGCGGCGCTGCTCGGCCGGTCGTCGGGTCAGGTCCTCCTCGCCCGGGCCGCGGCACTGCACGCGGCCTATCGGGCGGCACGCGCCATCCCGGAGGCGTTCGCGGGAGGCCGCACCCTGACCTCCAGCGAGGCGACCGACCTCGTCGAGCGGTCGATCCGGGCCGAGCTGGCGGTCGGGCTGGGGATGTCGGAGCGGCAGCTGGCGCGCACGCTCGAGCACGCGATGCTGCTGATCGACGAGCTGCCCCACACCCGCGACGCACTCGCCAAGGGCCGGATCCTCTGGGAGTCGAGCGAGGTGATCTGCAGCGCGGCCGCGACCCTGCCGCCCACGGCACGCGCCGCATTCGACGAACGCGCGGTCGACGCAGCCCTCACCGCCACCCCGACCCAGCTGCGGAGGGCCACGGCCCGGCTCCGGGACGAGCTGCACGAGCAGCCCCTCGCCGAACGCCACCTCCGCGCACGCGAGGACCGGACGGTCTGGATCAGACCGGAGATCGACGGCATGGCCACCCTGTGCGCGATGCTGCCCGCACCCGTCGCGGCCGGGGTGTTCCACCGCCTCGACCGCATCGCCCGCACCCTCCGCGGCGACGACCTCACCGGCGAGGACCGCACCCTCGCCCAGCTGCGAGCCGACGCCCTCGCCGACCTGCTCTGCGAGGGCGACGTGCTCGGCACCACCCCGGTCAGCGACGAGAACGACGCCCCACCGACGTTCGTGCCCGGAGTGCAGGCCGAAGTGCGGCTCACCCTCGCCGCGACCACCGCCACCGGACTCGACGACGCCTCCGCCGACCTCGACGGCTACGGACTCGTCCCCGCCGACATCGCGCGAGAGCTCGTCGGCGTCGGAGCCAGCTTCACCCGCGTCCTGACCGAACCCGACACCGGCGCCGTCGCCTCCGTCGGCCGCACCCACCGTGTCCCACCCCCGCAGATGCGCCTCGCACTGCAGCTGCGCGACCAGACCTGCCGCTTCCCCGGCTGCACCCGGCCGGCATCGACGGCGGAGGCCGACCACACCGTCGAGTGGCGGAACGGCGGCGAGACCTCGCTCGAGAACCTCGCCTCGCTCTGCACGGCGCACCACCACGTGCGTCACGGCGACCGCTGGACCTACGTCCTCCGCCCCGACGGGGCCGCCGAGTGGACCACCCCCACGGGACGGCGCGTCACCACCCGGCCGCCGGCTCTCCCGGGTCGCCCGCGCCCGCCGTCCTGACGAGTCCGCTCGAGACGCTCCGTTCGTGCGGGGCGATGGGTGCGAGACCTGCCGTGCTGACGCCGGGGGGCTCGAGGTGACCGTGCGCGCCCCGTTGACGGGGCTCGCTGATGCGTCGCGCTGCGATCCTCCGACTCCGAGGCTTCACGGCGGGCAGGACCGGTCGACGCCGTGGAATCCTGCAGCTGTCGTGCCGGCGGCGCAACCACCTCTGGCGCGAATCGCCTATCACGGTGACTTTTGGCACCATCGAGGCATGCCGCTCTCCCGCCTCCTGCGTCTCGATCGTCTCGCCGGGTGGTTCGCCCGACTCCCGCGGTCGCTGGACACACCGCCCGCGGCGGTCGAGGCCGGAACCACCACGCTCGTGACCCAGTTCCCGCTCGAGGAGAGCACGCGGGTCGCCCAGTCGCTGCTCGACGGCGGCGGGCTGAAGGCGGGGCAGACGGTGATGATCGAGGGCCATCGGGCGATGACCGTCACGGTGGAGGAGCAGAAGGTCGTCCTGGTTCCTCGCGAAGAGACAGCGGAGGCTCAGAAGTCCGCAGAGAACACAGGACCAGAGAAGACCGCGGCACCTCAGAGGACCGCAGAGCCCGTCGAGCCGCCGACGCCGTCCTGATCGCTCCGCTTTGCACGCCTGCTCGGGCCGCGCAAGTGCCAGACAGCCCGACCGCCCTGTGGTCGCATGGGATCCGTCGCGCTCACGCGACATCGATCGAGGAGCCCGCATGTCCCCGAGTGCCGCCGACACTCCCACCCTCTTCGCCCTGCACGGCCTGGGCCTGAGCCGCCGTCTCTTCGAACCGCTCATCCGCGAGCTCGAGGACGCGTTCGACGTGGTCGCGATCGATCTGCCCGGCTTCGGCGACGAGCGCGACAGCCCGGAGACGTCCGTCGAGCAGATGACGGCGCTCGTCATCCGCCGCATCCGCGAGCGCTCGCCGCAGCGCTGGCTGATCGCCGGCCACAGCATGGGCGGCAAGATCGCCTCCCTGGTCGCCGAGCGGACGATGTCGGGCCGCTCGGGACTGTTCGGTCTCGCCGGTGTCGTGCTGCTCGCCGGCTCACCGCTCTCGCCCGAGCCGATGGACGAGGAGCGCCGCCGCACGATGCTGGGCTGGGTCGACGACGGCCCGCTCGACGAGGAGCAGGCGCGCACGTTCCTCGATCAGAACGTCGGCGCTCCCCTGCCTGCCGCACTCGAGCGCCAGACCCTCGACGACCTGCTGCGCACATCACCCCGCGCGTGGCGCGAGTGGCTCGAGACCGGGAGCCGCGTCGACTGCTCGGGCGGCGCCTCCGCCGTGCCCGCCCTGCTCGTCGCGGGCGGCGCGGACGAGGACCTCGGCGAGGACGCCCAGCGCCGCACCAACGGCCGCACCTATCCGCGCTCGCGCCTCGTCACGCTCGAGGGCGCCGGTCACCTGCTCCCCCTCGAGCGCTCGGTCGAGGTCGCCGCCGCGATCCGCGAGTTCTGGGCGGAGGAGGCCGGCACCGCGCCGTTCGTCCCCGCCGATGCCGCCCGCGCCATCGCCTCGGCGCGGACGAGCAGCCGAGTGCGCGCCGTCCTCGCCGACCGCGCGCTGGCCGACGATCCGCACTACGCGCCACAGGCCCTCACGGCCGCCCAGCTGACCACCCTGCGGGCCATCGCCGCCCAGGTGGTGCCGCAGGACGGCCCCGCCATCGATCTCGCCGCGCGCGTCGACGCGCAGCTCGCCGAGGGCCGCGGCGACGGCTGGCGCAGCGCCGAGCTGCCCGCGGATCCCGTCGCCTACGGGTTGGCGCTCGACGCCCTCGCCGGGTTCGAGTCGGCCGCCGACCAGGACGCCGCCCTCCGCGACCTCGGCAGCCGCTCCCTCGGGTCCCTCTCGGCGGAGCAGCTCAGCGCCTGGTTCGAGGACTGCCGCGTCGACCTCGTGCGGCAGTGGCTCGCGCACCCCGCGTCCCTCGCGCGTGTCGGCTACGACGGCTACGCGACCGGAGGCGACACCGCCCTCATCCCCGGCTTCCGCCTGCTCGGCGCAGACGAACGGGAACCCTGGGAGCCGAGCACGGGGAGTCACCGATGAACACCGCAGGAATGCGCCGCTTCGACCTGGACGAGATCGTCGACGCCGTCGTGATCGGCACGGGCGCGGGCGGCGCGCCGCTCCTGTCCGCGCTCGCCGCGCGGGGTCTCCGCGTCGTCGCGCTCGAGGCGGGCCCTCACGTCGATCCGATCGACTACACCGCCGACGAGGACGAGGCCACCCAGATCAACTGGATGGAGGAGCGCCTCAGCGGCGGCGCGACTCCGACCGCCTTCGGCCCGAACAACAGCGGTCGCGGAGTCGGCGGCTCGACGCTGCACTGGGGCGCGTTCACGCCGCGTCCCGACCCGCGCGATCTGCTGCTCCGCTCCGAGTCGGGCGTCGGCCGCGACTGGCCTGTCTCGCACGCCGAGCTCACGCCCTACCTCGAGCAGGTGGAGGCGACCATCGGCGTCTCGGGCCCGGCCGACTACCCCTGGGATCCCTCCCGGCGCTATCTGCAGGGCCCGGTCGACCGCAACGCGTCGGCCGACATGATGCTGCGGGGCTGCGAGACGCTCGGGATCCGCGCCACCGACGCTCCGGCGGCGGTCCTCAGCGGAGGCAGGCACCAGAGCGACTTCGGCGAGCGCCCGGCGTGCGTCAACTGCGGACAGTGCCATCAGGGCTGCCGGACCGGCGCGAAGGCGAGCATGGAGAACACCTACCTGCCGCAGGCCGTGCGGGCGGGAGCGGAGATCCGCGCGGAGTCGTTCGTGCACGGCATCGAGCTCGACGCCGCCGGTCGTGTGAGCGCCGTGGTCTACACCGCGGGCGGCGTCGAGCGCCGGCAGCGCTGCTCGGCGCTGTTCCTCTGCGCGGGCGGAGTCGAGACTCCGCGTCTCCTGCTGCACACGGGCCTCGCGAACAGCAGCGGTCAGGTCGGCCGCAACTTCCTGGCGCACGGCGCGACGCAGGTCTGGGGCACCTTCGAGAGCGAGATGCGGGGCTACCGCGGCTACCCCTCCTCCGTGATCACCGAGGACACGGTGCGCCCCGCCGACGCCGACTTCGCGGGCGGCTACCTCATCCAGAGCCTCGGCGTGATGCCGGTGACCCTCGCCACCTCTTTGGTGCGCGGCGGCGGCCTGTGGGGGCGCGAGCTGGTCGACGCGCTCGACGGCTACCGGTTCATGGCCGGAGTCGGCATCAACGCCGAGTGCCTGCCCGCGGACGGCAATCGCCTCGAGCTGATCGATGAGCTCGACGAGCACGGGGTGCCGAAGGCGCGCATCTCGTTCTCGGCCGGCGCCAATGAGGAGGCGATCGACGCGCACGCGATCCGCACGATGACCGCCATCGTCGAGGCGGCGGGGGCGACGAGCACCCGCGTGCTGGCGCGCACCGCGCACACGCTCGGCACCTGCCGGATGGGGACGGACCCGGGCGACGCGGTGATCGACTCCGATGGCCGCAGCTTCGACATCCCCAACCTCTGGGTCTGCGACAACTCGGTGTTCCCGAGCGCGCTGATCGCCAACCCGGCACTCGCGACGATGGCGCTGTCGCTGCGCACGGCGGACCGCTTCCTCGCGCAGGTCTGACGCGCGGGATGCCGCTCCGGTGCGCGACACGCCTGCGGGTGCGTACCGGAGCGGCACCTCGCGAGGCGTGCGCCGCAGGGTTTACACGTTCGAAACCGCTCAGAAACGCCGGGACTTCTGCGCAGGGTTGAGTGGGGGTGACGCCTCCGACAGCACGGGGGCGCGCACCTCGACCTCTCGGAGCCCGCCATGCCCCAGTCCCGCACCCGGTCGCGCCTCGGACGCGCCATCGCCCTCGGCGCCACCGTCGCAGCCGCCCTCTCCCTCGTCGCCTGCTCGGGAGCGAGCGAGGCCGACTCCTCCGGAGGCGGCGAGACCGTCACCGTGACCGTCGGCACCCTGCGCGGCCAGCCGCACTTCTACCAGCCGTTCCTCTACGAGCAGTTCGCCGAGGAGGGCGTCGAGTTCGAGGTCATCACGCTCGACACGACCCCGGCGCTCTCGGACGCGCTCGTCGCCGGCACGATCGACTTCGCGATCTCGGGCGTCACGCCGACCATCTCGTCGATCGCCCAGGACCGCGACCTCAAGATCGTCGCCTCCGCGGCCGACGGCGGATCGGGCTTCATCGGCGGCGAGGGCATCTCGTCGGTCGAGGACCTCGCCGGCAAGAAGGTCGGCTACATCCAGGGCAGCGCCCAGGAGGTCGCCCTCCGCTACTACCTCGAGCAGGCCGGACTCACCGACTCCGACCTCGAGCTGACCACGATCCCCGTGCCCGAGATGGCGTCGGCGTACACGACGGGCTCGATCGACGCCTTCTTCGGCGTCGAGATCGGCGTCTCGCTGGCCGAGGCGGCCGGCGGCACCGAGATCGCCGACCCGTACGACACTCCGATCGGCCGCGTGAACATCGGCCTGGTGACCACCGGCGCGATGATCGAGGAGCAGCCCGAGGTCGTGCAGAAGGTCGTCGACACCCACGCGGCGACCATCGACTACATGAACGACAACGTCGACGAGTGGCTGCCCGAGATGATCTCGGAGTTCGGCGGCGACCAGGAGGTCCTCGAGTCGGCGCTCGAGAACTTCTGGCTCCGCTCCGACCTGACCGAGGAGTACCAGGGCCAGCTCGAGGCGCTCGCGACCCAGATGCAGGAGCTCGGCTTCATCGACGAGGCGCCCGCGATCGCCGACGTCGTCGACACGAGCTTCGCGCCCACGTCGTGACGACCACCGCCGAGCCGTCGACGGCGACCGAGCGGCTCTCGACGACCGCGAATCGGCGGCGGCGGCCCGGCCGCTCGGGCTGGACCACGTTCCTGCTCGGCCTGCCCGTCCCGATCCTGTTCGTGCTGCTCTGGCAGTTCGGCCGGGCGGGCGAGTGGGAGCTGCCCTTCGGCATCCGGATGGCGTTCCTGCCCTACCCGGGCGACGTGCTCGTCTCGCTGATCGACTACGCGTTCGCAGGGCTCCGCAATGACGCGTTCAGCGGCGGCCTGTGGGCCGACCTCGGCGCGAGCGCGGGACGCGTGTTCGGCGGCTTCGCGCTGGCGACCGTCATCGCGATCCCGCTCGGCGTGCTGATGGGCCGCTACTACGTCGTGAACTCGCTGTTCGACCCGTTCATCAACCTGTTCCGGCCGGTCCCGGCGACCGCCTGGGTCCCGCTCGTGGCGCTGCTGATCGGCTACGGCGACCAGGCGTCGATCTTCCTGATCACGCTCTCGGCGTTCTTCCCGATCGTGCTCGGCACCATCAGCGGCGCGCGCCAGGTGCCGCCCCGGCTGATCGAGGCGGCACGGATGCTGGGCACCGGCACCGCGGGCGTCCTCGCGCGGGTCGTGCTGCCCGCCTCCGCCGCCGCGATCGTGAACGGCATGCGGGTCGGCCTGGGGCTCGCCTGGGTCGTGCTGGTGCTCAGCGAGACGACCGGGGTGAGCACGGGCCTCGGCTCGACGATCTTCCTCGCGCGCGACGTCGTCCGCACCGACCTGATCGTGGTCGGGATGATCTGCATCGCGATCGCGGGCTTCGCCTCCGACCGCCTGCTCCTGCTCCTGTTCCGCGTGCTCTTCGGCCGCCGGCCGCTCATCAAGTGAGGCCCTCATGACACTCGCCACCGTCCGCACCGCGGACGTCCACGTGCTCGATCTCGTCAAGCGCTACGAGACGGCGACCGGTGGCGTGCTCGCCATGGCCGACGTGACCCTCGACATCCCCTCGGGCGAGTTCGTGGCCGTCGTCGGCGCGAGCGGCTGCGGCAAGTCGACGCTGCTGCGCATCCTCGCCGGGTTCGAGGAGGCGACGGAGGGAGTGGTCGAGGTCGGCGGCGTCCCCGTGGCCGCACCGGGCCCCGATCGCGGCGTGGTGTTCCAGGACTACGGGCTGTTCCCCTGGCTGAGCGTCCGCGAGAACGTCGCCTACGGGCCGCGCCGCAAGAAGCTCTCGAAGACGGCCGTGGCGGAGGTGACCGACCGCTTCATCGAGGCGGTGCGGCTGACGCGCTTCGCCGACCGGTTCCCGGGCGAGCTCTCCGGAGGCATGCAGCAGCGGGTCGCGATCGCCCGCGTCCTCGCGAACGAGCCCTCGGTGCTGCTGATGGACGAGCCGTTCGGCGCGCTCGACGCGCTGACCCGCTCCGACCTGCAGGCCGAGCTCAAGCGCATCCACCGCGAGACGCGCACGACCGTGCTGTTCGTCACGCACTCGATCGAGGAGGCGGTCTACCTCGCCGACCGCGTCGTCGTGATGACCGGGGGCGCCTCGCACGGCGTCCCCGGCCACATCAGCGAGATCGTGCCGATCGCCCTCCCCGAGGAGCGCGACGTGACGACTCCGGAGTTCAACGAGTACAAGCGCCGGATCTCGGAGCTCGTGCACGCGCCGGTCTGACGCGCGTCAGAAGTCGGTGCCGCGGCTGAGCGCCTCCCACTCGTCGGCCTCGGCGAGCAGGGCGCCCAGCGCGGTGCGGAACGCGTCGGACGCGTCGGTGCCGAGCAGCAGCAGCGACGGGGTCGACTCCGACTCCACCACGCGGATCAGCGCGGCCGCCGCCTTCGCGGGGTCGCCGCTCTGGGTGCCGTGGACGGTGTCGTTCTCCTTGCGGCGCTTGCCCGCCGTGTCGGCGTAGTCGGCGATCGGCTGCGACGACTGCGTCAGGGAGCGGCCCGCGAAGTCGGTGCGGAACCCGCCGGGCTCGACCGAGAACGCGGTGATGCCGAGCGGTGCGACCTCCTTGCGGAGCGAGAGGGTCAGCGCCTCGATCGCGGCCTTGACGGCGGCATAGTAGCCCGAGCCCTCGGGTGAGATGCGCGCGCCGATCGAGGACAGGTTCACGATCGTGCCGGAGCGGCGGGCCCGCATCCCGGGCAGCACGGCCTTCACGGTGCGCACAGTGCCGAAGAGCTGGGTGTCGAAGAGCTGCTGCACATCGGCGTCCTCGCCCTCCTCGACCGCGGCGCGGTAGCCGTAGCCCGCGTTGTTGACGAGCACGTCGACTCCCCCGAAGCGCTCCTCGGCCGCGGCGACGGCGGCGACGACCTGCGCGTCGTCGGTCACGTCGAGGGCCAGCGCGAGGGCGGAGTCGGGGTACGACTCGGCGATGTCGCGCACCGACTCGACGTCGCGGGCGGTGACGACGACGTCGTGCCCATGGGCGAGGACGGCGGTCGCGAGGGCGCGGCCGAGCCCGGTGGAGCAGCCGGTGATGAGCCAGGTGGTCATGGCGGTCCTTCTTCCTCGTGGCGCCCGGTGCGGGCGAGCCTCCAGTGCACCGCACGGCCGCCCTCGAGCGACAGGGGTGGACGACCCGGCCCTAGCGGCGCGACTCGACGAGCAGGATCACCGCCGCCAGCACCGCGCCGACGAGTGCGCCGACCGTGTTCATGAACCAGTCGTCGGTGTCGCACGAGCGGCCGAGGTCGGGGAGCAGGGCCTGGACGAGCTCGATGAGGGCCGAGAGCCCCGAGACCGCCGCCGCGACGAGCACCGGACGGCGGATCCGGAGGGCGGCGAACAGGGTCAGGGGTAGGAGCATCGCGATGTTCGCCAGGGTGTCGAGCCCCTGGAACGGGACCGAGAACTGCACGGTGCAGAAGGCCGGCGCCCGGTTGTCCTCGGGCGAGAGGGCCACGGCGAGACCTGCGACGAGGGCCAGGGCGGCCAGGACTGAGAGGGCGCGACTCCGGCCCGCACGCACGAGCAGCCACCCGAGCACTGCGCTCGCCGCGATCGCGACCCAGAACAGGACACGGACGAGCGCGGCGTTCTCGACGAGGATCGTGCTGATCACGGCGACCGCCTCCTCCTCGCGACGTTCTGCAGGCTAGCGGCCCCTGCGGGCCTCCGCAGCGTTTACACCTCTCGCACCGGGGCGACACACGGTCGAAACAGAGCACTCCTAGGGTTGAACCAATCAATTCACTTTCGGCGCTCGGCCGAAGTGAGCAATCCGAGCGGAGCCGGTGGCCATGTCTCTCAGCACCCCCTCAGCGGTCTCGATCCGCGGGGCCGAGAAGGTCTTCACCCTCGGTCGCGGCAAGACGCTCCAGGCCCTCGCCGAGATCGACATCGAGGTCGCCGACGGCGAGTTCGTCGCGATCATCGGCCCCTCCGGCTGCGGCAAGTCGACGATCCTCCGGCTCGCGGCCGGTCTCGACAGCCCCACCTCCGGCTCCGTCGAGATCTACGGCAGCGACCCGCACCGCCTCGCGCAGCAGCACCGCCTCGGCGTCGCGTTCCAGGAGCACGCCCTGCTGCCGTGGGCGTCGGTGCGGGCCAACATCGCGCTGCCGTTCCAGGTCGCCGGCCGCAAGGTCGACGACGGCCGCGTCGACGAGCTGATCCGGCTCGTCGGACTCACCGGCTTCGAGAACGCGCGGCCCAAGCAGCTCTCGGGAGGCATGCGCCAGCGCGCGTCGATCGCCCGCGCCCTGGCGCTCGGTCCCGACCTCCTCCTGCTCGACGAGCCCTTCGGCGCACTCGACGCCGTCACCCGGCGCCGGATGAACGCCGAGCTCGCCCGCATCTGGGGCGAGGAGCGCATCACCACGATCCTCATCACACACGACGTCGACGAGGCGCTGCTGCTCGCCGACCGGGTGATCGTCATGACCGGCCGACCCGGCCGCGTCCGCACCGTGCGGGACGTCGACTTCCCACGCCCGCGCGACGCCGCGACGACCCGGACGGCCGAGTTCCACGAGCTGGTCGACGAGCTCACCGCGCTCCTGGATCACGCCGAGACGGTGCCGCAGTGACCCGCCCGAAGGTGCTCTACGGGATCGGCGGCGCGCTCCTCCTGCTGGTCATCGCGGAGCTGATCGGGCGGTTCGGACTCGCCGGGCGCGCCTGGCCGCCGCTGACCGACGTCCTCGCCTACCTCGCCACGCCGGCGGGCTGGAGCCTGCTCTGGCGGAACGGCGTCGTGACCCTCACCGCCGCGGCGCAGGGCCTCCTCCTCGGAGTCGTCGTCGCCGTGGTCGGTGCCGCCCTCGCCCTGGTCGTGCCGGCTCTGCGTCCGGGCTTCGACCGCTTCGCGGCGATCCTCAACGCGTTCCCGACCATCGCCCTCGCACCACTGCTCATCACGACCGTCGGCCGCGTGGACACCCCGCTCGTGATCGCCGCGCTCAGCGTCGGCTTCGTGATGTTCGTCACCATGACCTCGGCCTTCTCGACCGGATCGGCCGCGCACTCCGACGTCTTCACGGTGCTCGGCGCGAGCCGGATGCAGCGGCTGCGGCGCCTCGAGCTCCCTCGCGCCGTCCCGGCGTTCTTCGACGGGCTGACCATGAGCGCGCCCGCCGCCATCCTCGGCGCCACGATCGGCGAGTGGTTCGGAGCCCCGCGCGGGCTCGGCCTCCTGCTGGTCAGCGCGATGCAGAACTACCAGATGGCGCTGCTGTGGTCGGCGGCGCTCGTGGCGACGGTGTTCTCGCTGGCCGCGTACCTCGTCCTCGTCCAGCTGCAGCGCCTCGCCGTCGGGAGGTTCGCATGAGCCGCATCCTCCGCGGGCTGGTCCACCTCTGGCCGATCCTGCTCGTCCTCGTCGCCTGGGACGCCTGGGTCGTGCTCAACGGGTACACCGCCACCGTGGCTCCGCGCCCCTGGCCCGTGATCTCGGACGTCGTGCTCGGCTTCGGCGCCTACCTGCCGTCGGTGTCCTACACGCTCGGCGTCGCACTGGTCGGCCTGGTCGGCGGCACCGCCGTCGGCTTCCTCGCCGCGATCCTCGTCTGGTCCTCGGCTGCGATCTCGGGAGTCGTCACTCCGGCCGCGCTGATCATCCGCTCGGTGCCGATCACCGCGATGATCCCGATCATCGCCCGGATCGTCGGCTACGGCGACCCCGCCGTCGTGACCTCGACCGTGCTGATCTGCTTCTTCCCCGCGTTCGTCTTCACCCTCTCGGGTCTCGCCGCGATCCCCGCGGCCGGGCGCGACCTCTTCCGGGTGCTCGGCGCGGGCCGGCTCCAGCTGCTCGGTCGCCTCGGCATCCTCTACGCCCTGCCGAACCTGATGGTCTCGGTGCGCATCACGGCCCCCACGGCCGTCCTCGGCGCGATGCTCGCCGAGTTCCTGATGGGCGCCAACGGCCTCGGCGCCCTGTTCTCCGAATCGCGGAGCTACATGGACATGGAGCGGTCGTGGGGCGTCGCCCTCGTCGCGACGGTCGTGTCCGTCCTCGTCTTCCTCGCCGCCCGCGGCGTGGAGCACCGGGTGGTCGCTCGCGTGAGCTGAGCGCCGCCTCCGAACCCCGTTCCTCCCACCCACCGCTCCGCATGCGGTCCCCCGGCATGCGCACACCCCCAAGGAGTCCCATGTTCCGCTCCCCCTCCCCGCGCCGCGTGCGCATCGCAGGCATCGGCCTGGTCGCCGCCGTCGCCGCCGCCCTCTCGGGCTGCTCGGGCGCCGCCACCGCCGAGGGCGACGACGACCTCACCACCGTGCGCGTCTCGCTCGGCTGGATCACCAACGTCGAGTGGGCCGGCTTCTGGCTCGCGGACAAGAACGGCTACTACGCCGACCAGGGCCTCGACATCGAGTGGATCGGCGGCGGCCCCAACGCGCCGACCACGATGGCGACCGTCGCGGCGGGCGACGCCGATCTGGGCGTCGAGCCCGGTGTGCAGGGCTGGCTCTCCAGCTTCGCGGACGGCAACGACTGGACCGCGGTCGGCGCCGTCTTCCAGGACAGCCCCGCGTCGATCGTCTCGCTGGCGGACGACCCGGTCACCTCGGCCGAGGACCTCGTCGGCCAGACCGTGCTGGGCCAGGAGGGCACCCAGATCGACTACGACGCCGTCTTCCGCGTCGCCGGCCTGGAGCCCGACTACGAGTTCATCCCCGCGGGCTTCGACATCGCGCCGCTCGTCGACGGCCAGGGCATCGCCTACACGGCGTACGCCACGAACCAGCCGATCACCCTCGAGGAGCAGTACGGCCTCTCGCCCGACGACTACGTGGTGACGCTCTACAGCGACCTGGGCCTGCCGACCTACGGCAACGTGATCTACGGCGACTCCGGCTACATCGAGGGCGACTCCGACGTCGTCGAGGGCTTCCTCGCCGCGTCGCTGCGCGGCTGGGAGGAGAACGGCGACGACCCGGCCGTCGCCGCACAGCTCGCGGTGGACGAGTACGGAGCCGACCTCGGCCTCGACCTGACCCAGCAGACCCGCGAGAACACGCTGCAGCAGCCCCTCGTCGTCGGCACCACCGGTGACCCGCTGCTCTCGATGAGCGTCGACCGCATGACCGACGAGATGTACCCGGGGCTCGAGGCCGCAGGCTACGACGACCTCCCGGCACCCGCCGACTTCATCGACATGACCTACCTCGACGCGGCGCGCGCCGAGGTCGAGTGACCGGCACCCGCACGAACGACCAGCACCGCACGACCGACCAGCACGGAGAGCGCACCATGACGACCGTCGACACCCCCGCCCGCGACCTCAGAGCCCTCCCCAAGGGCCACCTGCACCTGCACATGGAGGCCGCGGTCCGGCCCGAGTCGCTCACCGCCATGGCCGACGCCCTCGGCATCGAGGCCCCGACGACCACCGTCTTCAGCGGCTTCAGCCAGTTCGACACGGTCTACCGGACCCTGCTCGCCGTGCTGCAGGAGCCGGCGCACATGGAGCGCCTGATCGACGAGATCTTCGAGGATCAGGCCGCCGACGGCGTGGTCTACCTCGAGCTCGGAGTCGACCCGTCGTTCTACGTGGAGCGCTACGGATCGCACGCCGCGGCCCTCGAGGTCATGCTCCGGCACGCCCACGCCGCCTCCCGCCGCCACGGCGTCGCCTTCGGGTTCATGGTGACCATCGACCGCACGGGCACGGTCGAGGACTCCCTCCTGATCGCACGGGCCGCGGCCGATCTCGCCGGCCGGGGAGTCGTCTCCCTCGGCCTCGCGAGCGACGAGCGCGGGCACCCCGGTGCGAGATTCGCGGAGGCGTTCGCGCTCGCGAAGGAGGCGGGCCTGCACTCGACCCCGCACGCCGGAGAGCTCGTCGGCCCGCCCGCGATCCGCGAGGCGATCGACGTGCTGCACGCCGACCGGATCCTGCACGGCGTGCGGGCGATCGAGGATCCCGCGCTCGTGGCCGAGCTCGCCGAGCGGGGCATCCCGCTCGACGTGTGCCCGACGTCGAACGTGCTCCTCGACGTCGTCGACGCGATCGGCGACCACCCCCTGCCGCGACTGCTCGCGGCCGGGGTCCGCTGCTCGATCAACGCCGACGACCCGATCATCTTCGGCCCCGAGATCCTGGCCGAGTACGAGCTCTGCCGCACGGCACTGGGGCTCACCGACGCCCAGCTGGCCGACTGCGCGTGGACCTCGATTGAGACCACCGCGGCTTCCGAGGAGGTGAAGGCGGCGGCACGTCGGCGCATCGACGAGTGGCTGTCCTGAGCGGCGCCGCCGTGCACCGTGAGCGCCTGCGGGCGCCCGGTAGGGTCGGGGGCGTGGCGGGGACGGCGGAGCGGGATCGGCTGCTCGAGCTGGTGGTCGACCGGATCCTCGACGAGAGCATGATCCAGATGAGCCTCAGCGGCATCGCCCGCAGCATCGGCTCGAACAACCGGATGCTGCTCTACTACTTCGGCTCCCGCGAGGACCTGCTCGACGAGGCGGCGGTGCGCGCCTTCGAGCGCTTCCCCCGCCTCCGCGACCTCTTCGTGCGCCTCGCCGAGCCGGGCGACTTCGAGGCCCGCATGCTCCGCGCCTGGACCGAACTCTCGGCGCCCGAGCACCTGCCCTACCTGCGGCTGTACTTCCAGCAGCTCGGAGTCGCGATCCACGCGAGTCACGTCTGGGCGCCGTTCCTCGCGCGATCGGCGACCCAGTGGCTCGACGCCCTCGACACGCAGCTGCGGGCCGACGGCTTCGACGCCGAGCGGAGCCGCACCGCCGCCATCGAGATCCTGTCGCTCTGGCGCGGCCTGCAGATCCTGCTGCTGACGGGAGCGCGGCCGGAGGACCTCGCCGAGAGCTGGGCGATCACCGTCCGCTCGCTCGTCGCCGAGCGGGAGGCGTCGCGCGCAGGCTGACACGCCGACTCGCGGAGGCCTGCCCTACCTCGGGTCGCCGTTCGCCAGGTCGATGACGCTCTCGAGGCAGGTGCCGGCCATGTCGTAGGACGGCAGAACCTGTGGACAGCCCCGTCGGAGCCGATGATGTGCGCAGCCGTGACACCGACGAAACATCCGCCGCCTACGATGTGAACTGATCGGTTCATTCGACCCGGCGACGCACGAGCACGAGGAGACGACCCCATGGCAGCACCCTGGAAGATCGGGATGTTCCAGTCCGGCATGCTGATGGGCTCGTGGCGACTGCCCGAGAACACGTCGTACCGGTTCCTCGAGCTCGACTACTGGATCGACATGGCGAAGCGCTGCGAGGAGGCGGGCGTCGACTTCCTCTTCATGGCCGACGACTACGGCTACCCGGTCGTCGACGACACCGTCCCCGACGCGGCGGTCCGCAACGGCGTGCACGTTCCCAAGGCCGACCCGGCGATGATCCTGCCCGCCCTCGCCGCGGTGACCGAGCGACTCGGACTGGTGACCACGCAGTCCACCTCGGTCGAGAAGCCCCCCATGGTCGCGCGCAAGATGGCGACCCTCGACCACCTCACGAAGGGCCGCATCGGCTGGAACATCGTGACCGGCGCGGGCCAGAACGCCTCCGCCCGCCTCTTCGGCGCGCCCATGGTCGAGCACGACCTGCGCTACGGCATCGCCACCGACCACGTGGAGCTCACGCTGAAGCTCTGGGAGGGCTGCTGGGACGACGACGCGATCCTCATCGACCGCGAGAACGGCGTCTACGCCGACCCGGCGAAGGTGCGCGAGATCGAGCACGACGGCCCGCACTTCCGCGCGAAGGGGCTGCTGAACGTGCCGCCCGGGCCGCAGCGGACGCCGATGCTGTTCCAGGCCGGCGCCTCCGGGCCGGGTCGCGACCTCGCGGCGAAGTTCGCGGAGGGGGTCTTCCTCGCCGCCGAGATCCCCAGGGTCGCCGAGCAGATCGCCGACATCCGCCGCAGAGCCTCGTCGTTCGGCCGCGACCCGCAGAGCCTCGTCTGCATGATGGCGGGCACCTTCATCGTGGCGCCCACCAGCGCGGAGGCGCACGAGCTGCGCGCACGGCAGATCGCGACCCGCTCGCTCGATGAGGCGGCCGCCTCCTACGCCTTCTTCACCGGCGTCGACCTCTCGGTGATGGACCCCGACAAGCCGATCGACCCGTCGACCGTGACGCAGACCGGCCGGACGAACCTCGAGCGCTTCCTCGGACCGAACGCTCCGACGGTGCGCGAGGTGCTCGAGGAGTTCCAGCGCAACAACGTCATGGGCGCGCCGTTCATCGGCGACCCCGGCGAGGTCGTCGACCAGGCGGAGGCGGCGGTCGCGGCGACCGGCGCCGACGGCTTCCTCGTGCAGCCCGACCCGTACGGCAACTTCGACAGCTTCCTCGACCTGGTCATGCCCGAGCTGCGCGCCCGCGGACTCGTCGTCGAGGCGCAGGTGGGCCAGACGCTCCGGGGCCGCCTCCGCGGCGACGGGCGCGCGCACCTGCCGGCCGACCACCCGGGGGCGCGGATCCGGGCCGCCTCGGTCTGACGCGGGCGCAGTCCACGGGCCTGCGTGAAACGTTTTATGCTCGAGGTCCGGCGGACGACGAGGCCCGGACCCGTCGCTCCCGCATCTCGATCACGGAAGGGACGTCGCACGGATGATGCACTACGGAGGCGACTACAACCCCGAGCAGTGGGACGAGGCGACCTGGGCGGAGGACGTCGCGCGGA
Organism: Rathayibacter sp. VKM Ac-2803; assembly: GCF_009807175.1. Lineage (NCBI taxonomy): Bacteria > Bacillati > Actinomycetota > Actinomycetes > Micrococcales > Microbacteriaceae > Rathayibacter > Rathayibacter sp. VKM Ac-2803. The sequence goes on from NZ_WUCD01000001.1 coordinate 3,924,946, forward strand.
TGCGCGAGGCGGGCGTCACGACGGTCAGCCTCGGGATCTTCGCCTGGGCGCGGATCCAGCCCGACGAGGACACCTTCGACTTCGAGTGGCTCGACCGCGTCATCGACCTGCTGCACGAGAACGGCGTCGGAGTCGACCTCGCGACCGCGACCGCGTCGCCTCCGTCGTGGGCCGCGAAGAAGTACCCCGGGCTCCTCCCCCAGGACGAGAACGGCGCGACCTACTGGCCGGGCAGCCGGCAGGCCTACAGCCCCTCCTCCCCCGACTACAGGAGGCTCGCGGCCCGGCTCGTCACCGCGATCGCCGAGCGGTACCACGACCACCCCGCGGTCGTCCTCTGGCACGTGAACAACGAGTACGGCTGCCATCTGCACTACGACTACTCCGACAACGCCGCGGTCGCGTTCCGCGTGTGGCTCGAGCGGAAGTACGGCGACGTCGACGAGCTCAACCGCCGCTGGGGCACCCTGTTCTGGTCGCAGCGCTACGGCTCGTTCGACGAGATCGTGCCGCCGCGGAAGGCTCCGTACAGCCACAACCCCGCCGGTCTGCTCGACTTCCGCCGGTTCACCTCCGACACGCTGCTCGAGCTGTACACGATGGAGCGCGACATCATCCGCGCGACCGGGGCGACCCAGCCGATCACGACGAACTTCATGGGCGCGTTCCCGCCGCTCGACTACTGGCGGTGGGCGCAGGAGGTCGACGTCGTCAGCGACGACAACTACTTCGACCCGGCCGATCCGGAGTCGTTCCGCGGCGCCGCCTTCACCCGCGACCTGATGCGGTCGCTGAAGCCCGGGCAGCCGTGGCTCCTGATGGAGCAGGCGACCAGCGCGGTCAGCTGGCGACCCTCGAACACACCCAAGGCGCCGGGGCGGATGGCGGCGCTGTCGATGCAGGCCGTGGGCCGCGGAGCCGACGGAATCCTGTTCTTCCAGTGGCGCCAGTCGCGCCGGGGCAGCGAGAAGTTCCACTCGGCGATGCTGCCGCAGGCGGGGACCGAGACGCGCACCTGGCGGGAGGTGGTCGAGCTGGGGAGCACCCTCGGCGCCCTGCCGGAGCTCGGCGGCGCCGCCTCCGGAGCCCGGATCGCGCTCGTCATCGACTGGGAGAACTGGTGGGCGATCCAGAACCCGGACCACCCCGTCGTGCTCGACTACCTCGAGCTGGTGCAGCGCTGGCACGCCGCTCTCCACCGGCAGAACCTCGCCGTCGATCTCGTGCGGGCCGGCGACGACCTCTCGGGGTACGCGCTCGTGGTGCTCGCGCACTCCTACCTGCTCACCGACGACTCGGCGGCGAACCTCACCTCGTTCGTCGAGGGCGGCGGACGCCTGCTCGTCACTGCCTTCAGCGACGTGGTCGACGAGGACGACGCCTTCCGCGACGGCGGCTTCCAGGTGGGGCTGCGGGAGGTGCTCGGGGTGTCGGTGGTCGAGTTCGGCGCGACCCCCGCGGTCGACGCCGACGGGCCGTTCGGCGCGTTCGCCGGCGGATTCCTGGCGGAGGAGCTCGCCGTCGTGGACGACGCTGCGGTCACCGTGCTCGGCCGCTTCACCTCGGGGCAGGCCGCCGGGATGCCGGCGCTCACCGCGCGCTCGACGGGCGCCGGGACGGCGCACTACCTCGCGACGATCCCCGACGACGCGGGGATGACGGCGCTGACCGGCTGGCTCGCGGCCGAGTCGGGCGTGGGGCCGGTGCTGCGCACCGACCCGCGGGTGGAGGCATCGCGCCGCGGCGACGTGCTGACGGTGATCAACCACGGCGTCGACCCGGTCGACGTCGCGGTGTCCGGAACGGATGTCGTCACCGGCGCCGCGGTCGAGTCGCTGCACCTCGAGCAGTACGGGTGGGCGCTCGTGCGCGTCGCGTCGCCGTCCGTCTCCACGCCGGCCGAGTAGCCGCCCGGGGCACACTCCCGTGCTGGTCGAGTAGCCGCCGCAGGCGGCGTACCGAGACCCACCAGCGTCCGCAGATCAGGCTTCAGCCCTCGCCTTCTGACGGACGTGGATCTCGATACGCCCGCTGCGCGGGCTACTCGATCAGCGAGGGAGGGACCACCGCGGGAGGTCTCAGCTCGCTGGTCGAGTAGCCGCCGCAGGCGGCGTACCGAGACCCACCAGCGTCCGCAGATCAGGCTTCAGCCCTCGCCTTCTGACGGACGCGGATCTCGATACGCCCGCTGCGCGGGCTACTCGATCATCGAGAGAGGGACCGCCCGCGGGAGGTCTCAGCTCGCTGGTCGAGTAGCCGCCGCAGGCGGCGTATCGAGACCCACCAGCGTCAGCAGATCAGGCTTCAGCCCTCGCCCTCTGACGGACGCGGATCTCGATACGCCCGCTCCGCGGGCTACTCGATCAGCGAGGGAGGGACCGCCCGCGGGAGGCTCGCTGGTCGAGTAGCCGCCGCAGGCGGCGTATCGAGACCCACCAGCGTCAGCGGATCAGGCTTCAGCCCTCGCCCTCTGACGGACGTGGATCTCGATACGCCCGCTGCGCGGGCTACTCGATCAGCGAGGGAGGGACCGCCCGCGGGAGGCTCGCTGGTCGAGTAGCCGCCGCAGGCGGCGTATCGAGACCCACCAGCGTCAGCAGATCACGCATGCGAACGAGCTACGGACGCTGCGTGCCAGTAGGCGCCGGCTCCGGGCGGTGCACGCCGCGGGGGCGGTAGGCGAGGTCGGCGGAGGCGCCGAGGAGGTCGGCGAGGTACCAGAGGGTCGCGAGCCACATCTCGGTGCCCTGCAGGCCGGCGGCGGCGTCGGCGAGCCGGAAGGCGAAGCCCCGGCCGGGGCGCCACTGGCCGAGGATCCGCGCGAGCAGCGTCCGGGCCAGCGCCTGCGCCTCGTCGTCGCGGTAGCCGGTGCCGCGGGTCAGCCAGAGCGGGTGGGCGACGTCGAGCGCGGCGCAGGCGTCGACGCGGTCGAGGCCGAACCAGCGGTCCTCGCGCGCGTGCCGGAGCACCGTGTCGCGGACCGCCTCCGGGTACGGGGTCGGGCGCCCGTGCTGCGCGAACGTGCCGCGGGTCGCGCGGTACGACCCGTTGACCAGAAGGAGCAGCCCGCGGTCGGCCGAGGCCTCGCCCCACATTCCGCTGCGCGGATCGGCGCGGGTCACCAGCCAGCCGAACAGCGCCTCCTCGAGGCCGGTGGGCACGGGGTCGCCGCGGCGGCGCGCCCAGAGCAGCGCGGTGCCGACGGCGTCGACGTAGTGCCCCGCGTTCCACGGGTCGTCCCGCCAGCGGAGCGCGTCGAGCCGGCGGACGAGACCCTCGGCGGTCTCCTCCGTCACCGCCGCCAGGGGGTGCTCGAAGCCCGAGCCGAGCAGATCGAGCGCGTAGCCCGCGCTGAGCACGTGGTACGCCGCGTCCGGAGACCCCCAGAGGCCCGGGCCGCCGATCAGCCCGGTCGTCGGATCCTGCAGCCCGCGCAGGCGACCGGCCAGCGACTCCGCCGTCGTGTCGGGCGGAGCCTCGCCGAGCAGGAGGTCGGCGAGCTCGACGGCGTCGCAGAGCGCCCGCACGCTCGGCTCGGCGCCCGGCCGGTCGCGGAACCCGTCGTCACTCCGGGAGGCGCGGAGGATCTCCTCGATCTCGCCGCGGGCGCGATCCGCGAACCGGGCGGCGTCCGAGACCTCCGGCGCGACGGGCGGTACCCGCCAGCGCAGACGCCGAGCGGGATTCCCGCCGACGATCGCTCCCGAGGGCACGTCCTTCGTCACGACGGCCCCGGCCGCGAGAACCGCGTGGTCGCCGACCCGCACGCCGTCGAGCACGACCACGTGCGAGCCGATCCAGACGTCGTCGCCGATCCGGATGCCGCGGCTCGTCAGCGGCTGCCGGAACACCTCGGTCCCCGGCTCCATCGAGTGGTTGAAGCCGAGGATCGACGTGTGCGCCCCGACGCGGACCGCCGAGCCGAGCACGACGTCGCCACGGACGGCGGTGGAGGCGTTGATCGAGCAGTCGGCGCCGATCACGACCTCGCCGGTGATGCTCGCGCCGGCGGCGAGGTAGGAGCGGTCACCGAGCACGAGCCGCTCGGCGTCGATCGCCGCCCACTCCGAGACGAAGACGTCGCGGCCCAGCTCCCAGCCGGGGTGCGCCTCGAGCAGCTCGCGCTGCAGGGCGAGCTGGCGCTCCTGGCTCTCGGGCTCCGCCTCCGACCAGAACGACCACGGGAAGTGCTCGTGGCGGTCGATCATCGCGCGCCGTCGCCCGCCCGGGGCCCCGGTGCCGCGGACGACGCCCGGACGATCAGGCTCGGGTTCACCTGCACGCGGTGCACCGGCCGCTCCGGGTTCTCGATCCGCTGGACGAGCAGGTGGACGGCGGCCTCGCCGACGGCGGCGCGCGGGGGGCTGACCGCCGTCAGCGCCGGGGTGAACAGCTGCGCCACCTCGTCGTCGTAGGCGATGACCGAGAGGTCGCCTGGCACCGAGATCCCGCGGGTGAGGGCGAGGTCGACGACGGCCATCGCCTCGGGGTCGGAGTGGACGAGCAGGGCGGTCACGCCCGTCGCCAGCGCCGTCTCGAGCGTCGCGTTCACCACCTCCGAGAAGTCGGGGCTGGCGCGGTCGGGCAGCATCTGCTCGAAGTGGTCGGCGGGCGTGAGGCCGAGCGACTCGCAGGCGGCGAGCCAGCCCGCGGTGATCTTGCGGGAGGTGGGCGAGGAGCGCGACAGGATGAGCCCGACCTTGCGGTGGCCCAGCTCCGCGAGGTGCCGGGCGGCCAGCACCGCGCCCAGCGCGTGATCGGTGGTGACCGACTCGACCGGCGTGCCCTCGGGCTCGAGGGTCGCGTCGCGCTCGACCAGGACGGCCGGGACCCCCGAGTCGGCGAGCCAGCGGACGACGTCGGGCGCGTGCTCGGTGTCGGTGTTCGGTGCGACGATCAGGCCCTTGACGTCGCCCGACTGCAGCAGGCGCTCGAGGACGGGCCGCTCGTCCTGCAGCTCGTAGGACGCGCCGCGGAGGATGACGTCGTAGCCCAGCCGCCGGCCGGCCGCCTCCATGCCGCGCAGCACGCCGGGCCAGTAGTAGGCGAGCGAGGGCACCAGGACGGCGATCGATCCGAGCTTCTCCTCGCCGAGCGCCTGCATCCGCGCGGCGCCGCCGGCCGCACCGGAGCGGACGACCGCGCCGCCGTGCACCCGGCTGAGGAGCCCCTCGCGCTCCATCTGGACGAGATCGCGGCGGAGCGTCACGGTCGCCACTCCCAGCGCCTCGGTGAGCTGCGAGATGCGCACGGCACCGTCCACGGCGAGGGCCGCGAGGATGTGCGCCCGGCGCTCGGCGGCGAGGGGCGGGGAGTGAGTCTGATCGCTCATCGTAGGTCTCCGATCGGTGTGTCCAGTTCTATCGCCATCCGGAGCGATCGACGATCCGCGACGTCGATCTCGAGCCGTGTCAGGCGCTCGCCCCACACCCCCGAGAGCATCGGATCCTCGAGCACGCGGACCTCGGTCCGGTGCTCGCAGGCGGCGTCCCAGGCGATCCGGACGGGGCGCGCCGATCCGACCGGGCGCACGACGGCGACTCCGCGCTCGATCACGGGATCGCCCGCCAGGAGCAGCCGGACCACGGTGCGGGGCTCGTCGCCGGGGCCGGTCCACGGCTCGAGCTCCCACGCGTCGTCGAGGACGACCCGCGACTCCCGGCGCTCCAGCGCGATCCTCCGCCGCCACGAGACCAGACCCGCTCCGGGGTAGGCGGCGGCGAGCTCCGCCGAGAACACGGCGCGATCCTCGTCCGCGACCACCGAGACTCCGGAGGCACGGGCCTCGGGCCCGGGCGGCTGGGCGACACCGCGGACCGAGGGCAGGTTGTGCCAGTCGCTCTGCATCGTCCAGATCCGGTAGCGGTCGGGGCCGAAGGTCGCCGCGGTGTAGGTCGGCCGGCCGGCGTCGACGACGACGGGCACGCCGTCCGAGGCGATCAGGAACGACCCGACGTCGTTGTGATTGTGGTGCTCGGCGTTGTGACCGCCCTTGGCGACGAGCGTCAACCCCTCGGCCGACCCCTCCCGGCCTCGCGCGAGCATCACCTCGATCGACTCGAGCCACCCGTCGCGCGGGAGCGGCGGGGCGGCCGTCGGCGCGTCGAGCCAGGCCCGGTCGGTGGCGCCGCGCAGCAGTCGCCCGAGGCCCTCCTGCTCGGAGGCGGCGGGCACGCCGGGGCGGCGGTGCGAGGCGGCGTGCGCGGTCGCCGACGCGTCCCCGACCCAGCGTCCGGCGCGGTGCACCGCGTGCCACGGCTGGTCGATGCTCTGGAGCGCCCGGCTGTCGGCGTGGGCGACGTACCAGTCGCCGCCGAGGTGGGAGCGGTGCGGGAAGGCGATGGTCGCCCGGAGCGCGGGCACCGACGAGGCGTCCCACGCGCCCCCCGTGGCGTGCGCGAGGAGGTCGAGCGCCTCGACGGCGCGGCAGGCGCCGTTCCACCAGTAGGCGTACCCCTCGTCGATCGCCCCGTCGGCGGGCAGGACGGCGACGTAGCGGTCGAGGGCGGCGACGGCGCGCGTCACGATATCGGCGCGGTCGTCCTCCTCGCCCTCGCCGTCGAGGAGGCGGAGGGCGGCGAGCAGGACGTTGCCGGTGATCCAGGGGTTCCAGTTGTGCACGTCGCCGTCGAGGCCGAGCCAGTGCCAGTCGTCGCGGAGGCGGAACGGGTCGAGCACCCGCTGCCGGGACTCGGCGCGGAGGCGCCCCCGCAGCCCCGGGTAGCGCTCGTCGAGCCGCTCCCCCAGCACGTGGTCGATCCAGGCGAGCTGCGCGACGACCTCGCCGGCCCCGAGATCGAGGAAAGGATCGGAGACGGTGGCGAGCACCGCACCGTGGCGGCGGAGGGTGTCGTCGTGCGCCGGCCAGCACCACGAGCTCTGCTCGAGAAGCAGCTGGACTCCGTCGGCGACCTGGTCGAGCCAGGCGTCGTCGAGGGTCGTCGCGGCCATCAGCACGGCGCGGCTCAGCCGACGCTGCCGCTCGAAGGCGGTCTGCTCCCACTGATCGCGATCGCCGTCGCGATGCACGCGCACGGCCTGGCTCGCGAGCGGCTGCGGCCACGGAACGCTCAGATCGGCGGCCGCGCGCGCCGCGATCGCCGCCGTCGTGGCGGCGTCCACCGACTGCCAGGCACCGCGGTCGGAGGCGGGCGGGACCGGCAGGGCGTGCTCCGCATCGAGGAGGAGGCCTCGGGCCGAGAGCGGCCGGCTGGGCGAGAACGCCGCGGCCAGCGGGCCGCGGAAGTTCTCGACAGCACCGCGGGGCTCGACGACGCCGCAGGGAGGGTTGGTCGGCCGGTTCTGCTGCACGAAGCGATCGTAATCGATCATTTACATCCAGGTCCAACCTTGTTGTGATCGATTCGCCTATGTATGCTCCTATTTTGTTCGGTGAGTGGCCCTGTGCCGCGCTGCCGATGACACGATTCAAAGGAGAACGACCGTGGACGAGGTGACCCTCCGCGCCGACCGGGCCGGACAGCCCGACTGGACCCGCGAGCAGTGGCTCGGCTTCGCCGACGCGCTCCTCTCCTCCGCCACGGCCTACGCCAGCGAGGGCAACGGGCGGATCGTGCTCCCCGGTGCAGAGGGCGGCTACGGCCGCGCGATCGACGGCCTCGAGGGCTTCGCGCGCACCTTCCTCCTCGCCGGCTTCCGCATCGCCGGGGCCCAGGGCATCGGCGTCGACGACCTCGTCGACTTCTACGCCAGGGGCATCGCGACGGGCGTCGACCCGGAGGCGGCCGACCGGTGGGTGCGGATCGAGGAGCACGCCCAGGCGAAGGTCGAGGCCGCGTCGATCGCGCTCGTCCTGGACCTGACTCGCCCCTGGATCTGGGACCGCCTCTCCCCCCTCACGCAGCAGCGGGTCATCGCCTACCTCGAGCCCGTCGTCGGCGACGAGACCTACCCGCAGACCAACTGGGTCTGGTTCCGCCTCGTGGTCGAGACGTTCCTCCGCTCGGTGGGCGGCGAGTGGTCGATCGACGACATCACCGCCGACCTCGCGCGCCACGACTCCTTCGTGCGCGAGGACGGCTGGCTCGCCGACGGCGAGGAGCGGGCGTTCGACCACTACGTCGGCTGGGCGCTGCACGTGTACCCCGTGCTGTGGGCCCGGATGCAGGGCGCCGCCGAGCTCGCCGCCCCGCGCACCGCGGGCGACGTCGCCCGGCTCGACCGCTACCTCTCCGACGCGCTCGCCCTCGTCGGCGGCGACGGCTCGCCGCTCCTGCAGGGCCGCAGCCTGATCTACCGCTTCGCCGCCGCCGCGCCGTTCTGGGCCGGCGTCATCGCCGAGGTGCCCTCGCACTCGCCGGGCCGCCTCCGCCGCGCCGCGAGCGCCGTCGTCTCGCACTTCGCCGATCACGGTGCCCCCGACGAGCTCGGCCTGCTCTCGATGGGCTGGCACGACCCGTGGCGCCGGCTCGCCCAGTCCTACTCCGGCCCCGGCTCGCCCTACTGGGCGGTCAAGGGCTTGCTCGGGATCGCGCTCCCCGCCGACCACCCGGTCTGGGCGGCGGCCTCCGAACCGCTCCCGATCGAGCAGGGCGACGAGCTGCTGGCCGTCGTCTCCCCCGGCTGGATCGTCTCGGGCACGCACGAGGACGGCATCGTCCGCGTCGTGAACCACGGCACCGACAAGGCCGTCGCCGGGGCCGTCCTGGCCGACTCCCCCCTCTACGCGCGCCTGGGCTACTCGACGGCCACCGCGCCGCTGCTCGACGGGCGGGGCTGGGCCGAGGCGCTCGAGCAGAGCGTCGGCCTCGTCGACGCCTCGGGCGCCGCGACCCACCGCACCGGGATGGAGCTCACCGAGGTGCGCCTCGACTCCGACGGCCGGGTGGGAGTCGCCGGATCGACGTGGCAGGCGCACTGGATCGACCCCGAGCCCACCTCGCACCAGCACGGCGAGGGCCTGCGCGGATCCGCCCGCCGGGCCGGCCGTCTGATCGTGCACTCGCTGGTCAGAGGGCCGTGGGAGCTGCGCATCGCGCGCGTCGACGAGCTCGCCGAGGGCGTGCCGGCCGAGGGCCTGCGGCTCCGCCTCGGCGGATGGCCGATCGCCGGCGAGAGCGTCGACGCGCGCGCCGCGGGCTCGACCGCGTCGGTCCGAGCGGGCGGCAGGATCAGCGCGATCGCGCGGATCGACGCGGATGCCTCCGCAGAGGTCGTCGAGCGCGACGGAGCGAGCCCGCTGGGCCCCCGGGTCGCCGTCCCCGTCCTGAGCGTCCCGGTGACCGTCGGCGAGAGCGTCGTCGTTCTGGTCACCCTCTCCGGATCGGAGGCCCGGGCGACCGGCCCCGCTCCGATCGTCGTCGTCCACGACGACGGACTGTCCGTGTCGGTGACCTGGCCCGACGGCCTGGCCACCGAGCACCGACTCGCAGATTCCGGACGCGCCGCTGGGCAGCGCCGGTACCCGAGGACCCGAGGTGGAGTCCTGCACGCCGATGCAAAGGAGCAGCACGCATGAGAAGAAGATTCACGGTAGCCGGAGTGGCCCTCGTGGCCGCCCTGTCCCTCACGGCCTGCTCGGGCGGAGGCGACGCCGAGGAGGCGGCAGCCGACGGCCCGGTCACGCTCAGCCTGTCCGGGTGGAGCATCAGCACCACTCCCGAGTTCCAGGCTCTCGCTGACGCGTTCCACGAGAAGGACCCCGACGTGACCGTCGAGGTCAAGGAGTACGACGCGACCAACTACGACACGCTGATGACCGCCGACCTGGCGGCAGGCAGCGGCCCCGACATCGTCACCCAGAAGAACGTCAAGAACGTCGTCACCTACCAGGCAGGCGGTCAGCTGATGGACGTCTCGGACGTCGCCCTGCCCGACGGCATCGGCGGCGCGGAGGCGTACGAGGTCGACGGCACCCAGTGGGCGGTCCCGTACCGCCAGGACTCCTGGGTCCTCTTCTACAACAAGGACCTCTTCGACCAGGCGGGCGTCGACTACCCCGACGGTTCCTGGACCTGGGACGACTACGCCGAGAATGCCGAGGCGCTGAAGACGGCCCTGGCGGCGGCGGGCAGCCCCGCGGCCGGCACGTACGAGCACAGCTGGCAGTCGACGGTGCAGGGCTTCGCCAACGCCCAGGCCCCGGACGTCGACATCCTCGACGGCGACTACGGCTACCTCGAGGAGTACTACGACCGAGTGCTCGGGCTGCAGGAGTCATCGGCGCAGGCCGACTACAACACGGTGGTCGCGAACAAGCTCACCTACCAGGCCGAGTTCGGCAAGCAGAACGCCGCGATGATGCCGATGGGCACCTGGTTCGTCGCCTCGCTGATCGCTCAGCAGGCGTCGGGCGACTCGGACACCTTCAACTGGGGCATCGCGCCCATCCCGCAGTTCGACGCGTCGACCGCCGGCACCGACGGCACTCCGGTGACCTTCGGCGACCCGACCGGCTTCGGGATCAACGCGAATATCGACTCGTCCAAGGCCGCCGCGGCCAAGGAGTTCCTCGAGTTCGCCGCCAGCGAGGAGGGCGCGGAGGTCGTCGCCTCGCTCGGCATCACGCCCGCTCTGACCAGCGACGCGGTGACCGAGGCGTGCTTCGCCGTCGACGCCGCCCCGACCGACGACCTCTCGAAGTTCGCCTGGTCGTCGCACGAGACGAAGCCGGAGAATCCCACATCGGCCAAGACCGCCGCCGTGCAGAACATCCTCCTCGACCTGCACACCGCGGTGATGTCGGGCTCGGCGAGCGTCAGCGACGCCATCGCCACCGCAGAGGACCGCGTGAAGAGCGAAGTCGGCACCGACTGACCGACCCGGCGGCCGGCCCACCCCGGGCCGGCCGCCCCCACCCCTGCACCCCTTCGGACCCTGGAGGTCTCATGACGACCCTCGCCGCCGCAGACGCCGGCACGTCGACCCCGCCGCCGCGCCGTCGCCGTTCCTCCTACCGCATGCGGACCACGCTCATCGGCTGGACCTTCATCCTCCCGAACTTCCTCGGCTTCGCAGCGCTCACGCTCGTGCCGGTGATCACCCTCTTCTACATGTCGCTCACCGACTGGAACGTCTTCGGTCAGGCGAACTGGGTCGGCTTCGCGAACTTCGAGCGCCTCCTCGGCGACGGCAGCTTCCGCATCGCCCTGACGAACACGCTCTACTACGCCGCGCTGCACATCCCGCTGACGCTCGTCGTCTCGCTCGGGCTGGCGCTGCTGCTCAACAACAAGCTGCGCGGAGTCGCGTTCTTCCGCACCGCCGCCTTCTTCCCGTACATCACGTCCATCGTCGCGATCGCCGTCGTCTGGAACCTGCTCTTCAGCCCCGAGTACGGGCCGATCAACCAGCTGCTGAACCTCATCGGCATCGCGAACCCGCCCGGCTGGCTGACCTCCTCCGAGTGGGCGATGCCGGCCGTGGTCATCATCAGCACCTGGCGGGACATGGGCTACTACATGATCCTGTTCCTCGCCGGTCTGCAGACGGTGCCCCGCGAGCTGCACGAGGCCGCGCGCGTCGACGGAGCGAGCGTCTGGCAGCGCTTCGTGAACGTCACGATCCCGTGCCTGCGGCCCACCACCTTCTTCGTGACGGTGATGCTGACCATCAACTCCTTCAAGATCTTCGATCTGATCCTCGTGATGACCCAGGGCGGTCCCGGCCAGGCGACCCTCGTGCTCTCGCAGTTCATCTACCAGAAGGGGTTCCAGGAGAACCAGTTCGGCTACGCGTCGGCCGTCTCGGTCGTCCTGTTCCTGCTGTGCATCCTCGTCACGCTCGCGCAGTTCTTCCTCAACAGAAGGAGTGAAAACCGATGACCGGACTTCTCATCCCCGACGGAGCACCCACGGTCGTCGGCGTCGCCGAGCCGCTGCCACCCCGCCAGAAGGACGCCGGACGCACTCCGGCTCGCCGGATCGGCCGCCTGGTCGGCTACGCGGTGATGATCATCGCCGCCGCTGCGCTCCTCCTGCCGTTCTTCTGGATGATCATGAGCTCGCTGAAGACGCCGAACGAGGTGTTCTCGGTGCCGGTGAAGTGGTTCCCGGAGTCGTGGGTCTGGAGCAACTACGTCCAGATCTGGACCGAGTCGGACATGCTCACCTGGATCCGCAACACGCTGCTGCTGGCGGTCGTGGTCACGATCCTGCAGGTGCTCACCGGCTCCTTCGCCGCGTACGGCTTCTCGCGGATGCGGTTCCCGGGGCGCGACGTGCTCTTCCTCGTCTACATCGGCACCATCGCGGTGCCGTGGCAGTCGTACATGATCCCGCAGTTCATCCTGCTGTCGAACCTCAAGGTGTCGAACACGCTCTGGGCGATCATCCTCATCCAGGCCTTCGGCGCGTTCGGCGTGTTCCTGATGAAGCAGTTCTACGAGACGATCCCCGAGGAGCTCTCGGAGGCCGCCCGCATCGACGGCCTGAGCGAGTACGGGATCTGGGCGCGGATCATGGTGCCCCTCTCGATCCCCGCGATCGCGAGCCTCACCCTGCTGACCTTCGTGGCCACCTGGAACGACTACCTCGGGCCGCTGATCTACCTCCGCAACCCGGACCTCTGGACGATCCAGCTCGGACTGCAGAGCTTCGTCAGCACCCTCTACGACGCCAACTACGCGCTGCTGTTCGCCGGCCTGACCATCTCGGTGGTGCCGATCGCCGTCGTCTTCCTCCTCGGGCAGAAGTACTTCGTCGAGGGCATCGCGACCAGCGGACTGAAGGGCTGATCGTGCGACGCATCCCGAACGGCCTCTACGCCTCGCTCTTCGGCGTCGTCTACCTGATCCTGATGACCGACGCGCTGCTGCTGATCGCCTGCCTGCCGCTCGTGATCCTCCTGGTGACCACCGACCCGATGCTCTCGTGGCCGATGATCGCCGCCGCGGTCCCGCTCTGCGCGCCCGCCCTCGCCGGAGCCTGCGCCGTCTTCTCGGCGCACGGCCGCGGCGAGACGGCGGTCGTGCGGACCTTCTGGCGGGCCTGGCGCCGGGGATGGCGCCGCCCGCTGCTGCTGCTCACCGGCGCCACGGCGGTCGTCGTGCTCGTGCTGGTCGACGTGCGGTTCCTCGCACCGACGCAGATCGGAGTGGTCGTCATCCCGTTCCTGGCGGTGATCGGCCTGCTCGTGATCGGCGCTCTGCCCGTGGCGCTCGTCGCCCTGGCCGACGCACCGGGCTCGACCCTCCTCCAGGCGGGCAAGGCCGCGGTCTACCTCGCCCTGCGGCGCTGGCACCTGACGGCGGTCTCGATCCTCGTGCTCGCGTTCCAGGCGTACCTCTTCACTCTGTCGCCCGCGCTCGCGATCGGAGTCTCGGCCGCCCCCGCTCTCTATCTCGTCTGGGCGAACGCGCGCTTCACCCTGCGCGCAGCCCTGCCCGCCGACCAGCCCGTCGCGGCCTGATCACGAAGGACCCTCCATGACGACCACTCCGCCCACCGCGCGCGGGAGGACGATCACCGAGCAGGCCGTGGCCGATGCGCTCGAGGTCGTCCGCCGCATGATCGCGACGTTCGGCGACTCCTACCCGGACGACACCACGACCGACGGCCGCTATCCGCTCCGCCCCGCGATCCCCGGCTTCGCCGCCGGCGCCAACCGGGGCTGGACCACCAGCTTCTGGCCCGGGATGCACTGGATCGCCTGGGAGATGACCGGAGACGGCGTCTTCCTCGACGCGGGCCGCGCGCACCTGGCCGACTTCGCCCGCCGCGTGCAGGGCGGGGAGGACCTCGAGACCCACGACCTCGGCTTCCTCTACACGCTCTCCGCGGTCGCCCCCTTCCGCCTCCTCGAGGACCCGCTCGGACGCGAGGCCGCGCTGGACGCGGCCGAGCACCTGATGAAGCGCTTCCTGCCCACCGCCGGCATCGTGCAGGCCTGGGGCGACCTCAGCGATCCGCGCCAGCGCGGCCGGACGATCATCGACTCGCTGATGAACATGCCCCTGCTGACCTGGGCCGGCGAGCAGACCGGCGATCCGCGCTTCGCGGAGGCCGTGCGGTGCCACGTCGAGGCGCTGCGCGAGAACATCCTGCGACCCGACTCCTCGACGTTCCACACCTTCTACTGGGACGCCGAGACCGGCGAGCCGCTGCACGGAGCGACCGAGCAGGGCGCCTTCGACGACTCCTGCTGGGCACGCGGCCAGGCCTGGGGGATCTACGGCTTCGCGATGAGCCACCGGGTGTCGGGCGGCCCGCGGCAGCTCGAGGCCTCGCGGGCCTGCGCCGACTACTTCCTCGCCCACCTGCCGGCGGATCGCGTCCCCTACTGGGACCTGGTCTACTCCGACGGCAGCGACGCCCCGCGCGACAGCTCCGCCGCGGCGATCGCCGTCTGCGGACTGCTCGAGCTCGCCTCCGTCGAGGACGACCCCGACCGCGCCGAGCGGTACCGCGCCGCGGCCGTCGACCTGCTCGACGCGCTGATCGAGCACTGCACCCCCGAGAGCCCCGAGGCGGCCGACACCGTCCTGCTGCACGGCGTCTACGACCTGCCGAAGAACGTCGGCGTCGACGAGGGCACGCTCTGGGGTGACTACTTCTACCTCGAGGCGCTCATGCGCGTCTCCCGACCGGAATGGCGGCCCTACTGGTGAGACTCCTCCGCTACTCCTCCCCCGAGGGCGACCGCACCGGAGTCGTCGTCGGCGACCGCGTCCTCGATCTCGGTGCGGCCACCGTGACGGAGGTGCTCGCCGACGGCGCGCTCCTCGCCGCGACGCGCGTACGGGCCGCCTCCGCTGACGCCTCGACGCTGCCCGCGCTCGAGAGCCTGCGCCTGCTCCCGCCGGTCGTCCCGGGCAAGATCCTCTGCATCGGCTACAACTACCGCGGGCACGTGCCGAGCGGAGGCGAGGACCGGCCGGTCCCGACGACTCCCGACGTGTTCGTGAAGACCCCCAACACCCTGGGCGCGCCCGGCGACCCGGTGACGATCCCGGTGACGGCCACCGACGTCGACTACGAGGGCGAGATCGCGCTCGTCATCGGCCGCGGCGGGCGCGACATCGCGATCGAGGACGCCGCCGACCACATCGGCGGCTACAGCCTGATGAACGACGTCTCGGAGCGCACCTGGCAGGGCCGCTCGAGCCAGTGGACGCTCGGCAAGTGCTCCGACGGCTTCGCCCCGCTCGGCCCCTGGCTCGTGACTCCGGACGAGATCGCGGATCCGCAGGGCCTCCTCGTCGAGGTGATCCGCGACGAGGTCGTCACCGTCTCGCAGAGCACGGCCGACCTGGTCTTCAGCATGGCCGCGCTCGTGCACCACCTCAGCGAGGGGATGACCCTGCACCCGGGCGACGTGATCTCGACCGGCAGCCCGCAGAAGCTGCCCGACGCCCTCGCGGCGCACCGACCGCTGGCCGACGGCGACGCGGTCACCGTGCGCGTCGGCGGCATCGGCACCCTCACCACGATCTTCAGGAGCGCACGACCATGATCCTCGACACCTTCCGACTCGACGGTCGCGTCGCCGCCGTCACCGGGACCAGCCGGGGCATCGGCCGGGGGGCCGCCCTGGCCCTCGCCGAGGCCGGCGCCGACATCGCGCTGATCGACAGGGGCGACGCCTCCGAGACCGCCGAGCTGATCCGCGGGCTGGGCCGACGCGCCCACCTGATCCGCCGCGACTTCGCGACGGCCACCGCCGACGAGCTGCACTCGGCGATCGACGAGGTCGTCGCCGAGCTCGGGCGGATCGACGTGCTCGTCAACAACGCCGGCACCATCCGGCGCACCGCAGCGGCCGAGCACAGCGCCGCTGACTGGGACGAGGTCCTCAAGGTCAACCTCGACTCCGTCTTCCACCTCACCCAGGCGGCCGGCCGGCACATGCTCGAGCAGGGCTCGGGACGGGTCATCACCGTCGCGTCGATGCTCTCGTTCCAGGGCGGCGTGCTCGTCCCCGGCTACACCGCCTCGAAGCACGCGGTCGCCGGGCTCACCAAGGCGTTCGCCAACGAGTGGGCGGCGTCCGGAGTGACGGTCAACGCGATCGCGCCCGGCTACCTCGCCACCGACAACACCGCGGCCATCCGCGCCGACGCCGCCAGGGAGGCCTCGATCGTCGCGCGCATCCCCGCCGGCCGCTGGGGCACGCCCGCCGATCTGCAGGGGGCGTTCGTGTTCCTCGCCTCCGACGCGGCCGCCTACGTCACGGGGACGATCCTCCCCGTCGACGGCGGCTGGCTCGTGCGATGACCCCGACCACCGACACCGACCTCGAAGGAGCCTCCGCGATGGAGCAGCGCTACGCCACGAACCCCGCCCAGATCCCCGGCATGACCACGGAGGAGCTGCGCTCGCAGTACCTCGTCCCCGAGGTCTTCGTCGCCGGAGAGATCCGGCTGGTCTACACGCACCACGACCGCATCGTGCTCGGCGGCGCCGTGCCCGCCGGGGGCCGCCTCGAGCTGACCGGCTACGAGGAGATCCGCAGCGACACCTTCCTCGAGCACCGCGAGCTGGGCGTCATCAACGTCGGCGGCACCGGCACGGTGGTTGCCGACGGCGAGTCCTACACCCTCGTTCCGGGAGCCTGCCTCTACCTCGGCCGCGGCATCGGATCGGTCGTCTTCGAGGACGCGGACGGGCCGGGCGCCCAGTTCTACCTGTTCTCGGCCCCCGCGCACACCACGTACCCGACGGTGCTGGTCGCGCCGGGCGAGGGCACCGTGCGCGAGCTCGGCGAGCAGGCCACCAGCAATCGCCGCACGCTCAACCAGTACATCCACGAGAACGGCGTCCGCAGCTGCCAGATCGTCATGGGCGTCACGACCCTGCACGAGGGCTCGATGTGGAACACCATGCCGGCGCACACCCACGACCGCCGCACCGAGTGCTACCTCTATTTCGACCTCCCCGACCAGGCGCGGGTCATCCACCTCCTCGGCGAGCGCCAGGAGACGCGGCACCTCGTCGTCGCCGACCGCCAGGCGATCATCTCGCCGAGCTGGTCGCTGCACTCCGGCGTCGGCACGGCCGCCTACTCGTTCGTCTGGGCGATGGCCGGCGAGAACCAGGCGTTCGACGACATGGATGCGGCGCCGGTGAAGGACCTGGCGTGAGCGCATCCGGCGTGCTGCTGGCCATGGGCGAGACCATGGCCGTGGTCGTGCCGGACGGCGGCTCGGTCGCGGCGGCCGACGACTTCCTCGTCGACGCCGGCGGGGCCGAGTCGAACGTGCTCGCCCACGCGGCCGCGCTGGGGGTCCCGGCGCGCTGGCACAGCAGGCTCGGCGCCGACGCGCTGGGCGAGCGGATCCTCCGCCAGCTGGCCTCACGAGGCATCGACGTCGCCGCCGTGGTCGCGGACGCCGAGCACCCGACGGGCCTCTACGTGAAGGATCCGGGACGCGGAGTGACCTACTACCGCGCGGGATCGGCGGCGTCCTTCCTCGACGCCGCAGACGCCGACGCGGCTCCCTTCGACGGGGTGGCGCTGCTGCACCTGTCGGGGATCACCGCCGCGCTCTCGGAGCCGGCCGACCGGTTCCTGCGGCGGGCGGCCCTGCGCGCCCACGAGCTCGGGATCCCCGTGAGCGTCGACGTCAACTACCGGGCGGCGCTCTGGAGCGTCGAGGACGCGGCGCCGGTGCTCGCCGAGCTGACGCACCTCGCCGACGTCGTCTTCGTCGGCCGCGACGAGGCCGAGACCCTCTGGGGCACCCGCACCGCCCACGACGTGCGCGCGGCGTTCCCCGGGATCGCCGAGCTGGTCGTCAAGGACGGCCATGTCGGCGCCACCGTCTTCGCCGGCACGCGGAGCGTCTTCGAGCCGTCGCACCGGGTCGAGGTGCTCGACGCCGTCGGCGCGGGCGACGCCTTCGCGGGCGGCTACCTGGTCGCGCGGATGCGCGGCGCCGACCTCGACGAACGCCTGCGGAGCGGCCACGACCGCGCCGCGCTCACCCTCGCCGTGGCGGGCGACTCCCTGGACGAGAGGACACCATGACCACCGCCACCACCGCCACCGAGCGCCTCGACGCCGTGTTCGCGGGCGCTCCGCTGATGGCGATCCTCCGCGGAACCGGCGTGGAGCGCTCGATCGCGCTCGCGACCACCGCGTGGGATCTCGGCATCGACTCCGTCGAAGTGACGCTGCAGAGCGCCGACGACCTGACGGCCCTGCGCGAGGTCGCCCGCCTGGGCGCCGATCGCGGGAAGACCGTGGGAGCCGGCACGATCCTGCACCCGTCGCAGGTCGAGGCCGCGCGGGAGGCCGGTGCCGGCTACCTCGTCTCCCCCGGTCTCGACCCGCGCCTGGTGTCGGCGGCCGCGGCGGTCGACCTGCCGCTGCTGCCCGGCGTCGCCACGCCCTCGGAGGTGCAGCTCGCCGTCTCGCTCGGCCTCACCTGGGTGAAGGCGTTCCCCGCGACCTGGCTCGGCCCCGGCTGGTTCAAGCACATCCGCGGCCCTTTCCCCGGCGTCCGCTTCGTCGCGACCGGCGGCCTCGACGCGCGCAACGCGCAGGACTACCTCGACGCCGGCGTCCGCGTCGCCGCCGTCGGCTCCGCCCTCGAGGACCCGACCCAGCTGGAGCGCCTGGGCGCCCTGCTCACAGGGGTGCACAGTGTCCCGACCGCAAGCCTGCTGGTCGAGTAGCCGCCGCAGGCGGCGTATCGAGACCCACCTCACTACGGACGTCGGTCTCTTCCCCGCCCTCCACAAGCACCGCACCGCCAGCGTTCTTCGCAGAAACACCGATGACGCCATAGATCCTCGCGTGCTGACGGCACGCTCGTCGCATGCCCTCCGTCTACATCCTCCGCTGCAGCGACGGCAGCTACTACGTCGGCAGCACTCGCTCCCTCCATCGACGAGTCGACGCGCACATGATGGGCAAGGGCGCCGCCTACACGAGCAGACGACTGCCGGTCACCTTGCTCTGGCACCAGGATTTCGAGAACATCGCCGAGGCGTTCTGGTGGGAGAAGCGCATCCAGAACTGGAGCCGCGCCAAACGCGAGGCTCTGATGCGCGGCGACTACGCCGCCCTCCGCCTCGCCTCGAAGAAGACCTTCCCACCATCGGAGGAGCCTCCCCCCTCCTCGCTGATCGAGTAGCCCGCGCAGCGGGCGTATCGAGATCCACCAGCGTCAGAAGACCGATCTGCTGAAGCCGGTGGGTCTCGATACGCCGCCTGCGGCGGCTACTCGACCAGCATGGGTGGCGACGCGCGCCGACTTCTGCCTCCCCGCTCGAGTGACCTTCCGCGCGGGGTCCCCGATCCTCGCTGATCGAGCCCGCAGCCTGCGCAGCGGGCGTATCGAGATCCACCAGCGTCAGAAGACCGGACACCTGAAGCCGGTGGGTCTCGATACGCCGCCTGCGGCGGCTACTCGACCAGCATGATCAGCCGCGGGCGCGGATACGTCCCTCGCCACTCAGATGAGGTGCGACGCGGCTTCGCCGTTCTGAGGAGAAGCGGCCTTCCGCGCGGGAGCTCCGTTCCTCGCCGATCGAGCCCGCAGCCCGCGCAACGGACGTATCGAGATTCACCAGGATCAGAAGACCGATCTGCTGACGCTGGTGGGTCTCCTAGGAAAAGTGACCTCCTGCGTGTGGTCCCTGCCTTGCTGATCGAGTAGCCCGCGCAGCGGGCGTATCGAGATCCACCAGCGCCAGAAGTCCAGATCAGAAGCCCGATCTGCTGACGCTGGCGGGTCTCGATACGCCCCTGCGGGGCTACTCGACCAGCATGCAGGGCGACGGGCGCCCCTTTTCCCTCACCACAGAGACGCAGCGCGGCTTCGCCGCTCGATACGCCGCCTGCGGCGGCTACTCGACCAGCATGCTGGTCGAGTAGCCGTCGCGTTGCTGGATCGCCGCTGTCACGACGATGCCGGCGCCGACCCTCCCTCTCGGGACGGGCGGCGCCGGCGCCTGCGTCGGCGTCAGCAGGTCGCGGCCGGGTACTCCTCGCTCTGCTCGCGGGTCACGGTCTCGCCGTCGACGACCGCGGTGACCGTGAGGTCGACCGCGTCGGCGGGAACGGTCTTCGCCCGTGTGGTGAAGGAGTGGAAGGCGCTCTTGCCGGGAGCGACCGCGGTGAACGACTTCACTCCGAAGGGCGTCGTCATCGTGATCGCGACCGGGACGTCGGCCGTAATGGTCGCCGTCACGCCCAGCTGGACCTTGCCGGCCACGCAGCGGCTCTGCACGGCGACGTCGAGGTCGGGGATCGCCGGGGCGACCGCCGCCACGGCCAGCCACGAGATCACCGGCTTCTCGCCACCGGCGCCCTCGTTGGTCACCCGGTACTCGACGGTGCCCGCCTGAGCGAGCGTGAAGGTGAGGTCCTCCGAGAGCGGAGTGCTCGTGGCCGAGAGCGGGACGTTGCCCTTCACCAGCTCCTGGCCGCCCACCGACACCGTGTGGTTCATCGTGCGGCTGAGGCCGTACCACTCGGTGAACCCGCCCGTGAGGGTGTAGGTCCCCGCGGCCAGCGGCAGCCGGTAGACCAGCTGAGTCGTGTCCTGGTAGAAGCCGGTCGAGTACTTGTCGTTCACGTCCGTCCCGGACTTCACCTTCATCCCGTCGGCGATGTGGCCCCACTCGTCGGCGCCCGTCGAGGCGCGGTCGCTGGTCGCGTTGAGCAGCGCCGGGAAGGCCGCCTTCACCGCGCCGTACTGCGGAGACGAGGTCGCCGCGGTGCCGGAGTCGATGTAGTAGACCAGGCCCTCGGGGACGATCTCGTAGCGGGCGCTCACCTTCGCTCCGTTCGCGGTGGTGCCGCGGACCGTCACCGGCGCGTAGTCGGTGCGAACCCGGGCCGCGGAGTCCGCGTCCCAGGTGACGGCGGTGGCCGCTCCGTCGACCGTCACCGTCGCGGGCAGCGGCGCGTCGGTCGTGAGCGCGCCCTGGAACCCGAGGTCGCGGGTGACGCTCTGGACGTAGACCAGAGCGAGCCGCGCGTTGTAGCCGCTGGTGCCGTTCGTGCCGAACGAGACGTCGACGACTCCGGGCGCGGTGAGCGTCACCTGCTGCCGGATCGGCGTCGCGGCTCCGGTCGAGACGGCGGTGACCGTCTTCGACGCTCCCGCCGCGGTGACGGTCGAGGCGAGGTTGGTGGTCAGGCCGGCCCGCGGCGCCTGGACGCTCACGATGTCGTAGGTCCCGGCGGGCAGGGTCAGGTGCGTCACGACGGGCCGGTTGAAGTCGGCCGGCACGTACGACGAGCTCCAGTCGGCCGGGCTGCCGGGCACGACGGCGCCGGTCGAGGTCGTCGAGTAGCCCCAGGTGCTCCCCGCGGCGACGCCGTCCCACTTCTGGTCGGCGGCGCCGTTGAGGACGCCCGGCTGATTCGCCTTCACCGCGGCGTACGCGGATCCGGCCGCGGAGCCGGAGGAACCGGAGTCGATGAAGTACCGCAGGTCGGGCGGAGTGACGAGCAGCTTCACGGTGAAGCGCTGGAACACTCCCGACGACGCGACCTTCTGCGAGGTGCGGCCGGTCACCTGGACCGATCCGAGCTCGGACGTCGCGGCGAGCGCCGGAGCGGCCGCCGCATCCCAGGTCACCGCCCGGTCGACGCCGTCGACCATCAGCGTCGCCGGAAGCCCTGCCGCCGCGGTCACCGACACGAGGCCGAGATCGCGGACGTCGTTGCTCACTCCCTGCGGCACGAGCTCCGTCGCGGCCCTCGTCAGGCGCGCCGTCAGTGCGGCGGCACCCTCCGCGTCGAGGCCGAAGGCCGCCGGGTCGGCCACCGCCGACGACGCCGCGCTCACGGTGCCGGCGAACGGCGCCCACGACTGCGGGCTCCACTCCGCCTCGTCGTAGGCCTCCGCCGATGCGAGCGCCGCCTCGAGGGCCGTCGTGTCGACCGCGGAGGAGTCCGCGTTCGCGGTGACGACTCCGACGGCGTCGACGTTCAGCACGCCGTCGTTCGCCGTCTCGAGCACCACGGTGTGCGCGCCGTCCTCGAGACCGCGGAGGGTGAACGCGGTGCGCTCGCTGCCCGCGGCCCAGGTCGGCGCCCCGCTCGCGACGCGGACGCCGTCGACCGTGACGTTCAGCGTCGCCGCGCCCGTGTTGCTGCCGAGCACGTCGAGCCCGGTCCCCGTGAAGGAGTAGGTCAGCGCGGCGCCCCTGCCCGTGCTCTTCGAGGCGGTGCGCTGCCACTCGAACATGCCCTGGCCGTTGACGTGGGTCCACTGCTCGTCGAACTCGAGCACAGGGGTCGAGCTGTCGCTCCAGCTCGTCTGGTGCATGCCGTCGACGACGCTCGAGTAGTAGGGGGTGTAGCCGGGCACCTGCTCGACGGTGAGGTCGTCGAACCGGGTGAAGGTGAAGCCGGAGCCGAGCTGGACGCGTCCGGCCGCCTGCGGTGCCGGGTCGGTGTAGGAGGCGACCTCCACTCCGTTGAGGTACGCGGTGTAGCGGTCGCCGGCCACCTGCACGGCGATCCTGTTCCAGACGCCGGTGCCGGTGCGGAACGCGGTCGCCGGCGTCGCGGACGCGGTGCCCGAGGCGACGGCGGTGCCGTAGCGCAGGAGGCTCCAGGCCCCGTTCGCGTCGACCCGGAGCTCCGCGGCCGAGACGTTCTGGCCGTTGGCCGTCCCGCCCTGCTCGCGGGCGCCGAGCGTCGCGTAGGGCGCGCCTCCGCTCTCGAAGCTGACGTCGACCGACGCCCGGTAGTTGGCCCAGCGGTAGTCGCCGATCGTCGTCTTCGGGTCGCCGCTGTTCCACGCCGAGCCCGCCATGCCGGGGCCGACCTGCTGGCGCAGCACTCGGTCCCGAGCGGGATCCGTCGTCGCCACCGACTCGAAGGCGCCGTTGGTGTCGTTCGTGTAGCGCGGGATCACTCCGTCGTCCTCGGGCTGCACCGAGGGGGTGCCCGCCGGCTTCGCCTTGCCGCCGCGGCTCTCGAGGAAGCCCTCGCCCGAGCCGCCGAGCGCGCCGGTCGCCGGGTCGTAGGTGCGGATGTCGGCGGCCTCGGCGTAGTCGAAGTCGTCGGCGTAGAGGTACGCATCGGTCGTGACGCCGTTGACGTCGCCGCTCGCGTCGGTGTCGAGCACGTCGCGTCCGCCGTCGGCGTCGGTGTACTCGGGCGAGGTGGGCAGGGTCGAGCCGTAGCCGTCCCGCGGAGTGAGCGAGCCGTCGGCGGCCGCCGCCGCGTGGTCGAGGGTGGTCGCGGTCGCAGTCGACCAGGGCTTCACCGTCACGGTGTAGGTGCCGTCCGCGTCGGCCGCCACCTCGGCGACGGGCACGACGTAGTTCGCGTCGTAGGCCTCGCCGGCGTCGGCGGCCCGGGTCTCCCAGACCTCCATCGTGCCGTCGGCGCCCAGAGCGAGGCCTTCCGCGGTGATCGCGTAGGTCTTCGTGTACGGGCTGTCGTTCACGATCACGGTCGAGAAGTCGGAGGCGTCGGGCGCCGCGAGGGTCGTGTACGAGACCGCGCCGGTCGAGGCTCCGCTGGGCGGGTTGCCGCCGCCGAGCGCACTGCCCGACGCCTGCGGGATGCCCCGCCAGATGCCTGCGGTGTTGTCCTCGTTCTCCCAGCCGAGCTCGGCGAACTGGGTGTACTGCTCGACGGCCGCGAGTCCGCCGTCGTAGTAGAGCCAGCCCGACCATGGATCGCGCGCGCTGACCAGCTCCTTCGACGAGTACTGGAACCCGTCGTAGAACGAGCCGATCGCCGGCTGGAAGATGTTGAGGGTGCGCAGCGACTTCGCGAACCCGGAGGTGACCCAGTTGCTCATCTCGAGCGCGCTGTTGGTGCCGCCGAACTCGGTGCCGGTGCCGCCCTGCCCGTCGGCGTTGGTGTTGTTCGGGCGGTCGGCCGAGTTCGAGAACGTGGCCTGGCCCTCCGAGTTCCAGATCTCGCGGTCGTAGGTCTGGGCGAACTTCTTCAGGTTGCCGTTCGCGTCGTCCGCCGTGGAGTAGTGGAAGCCGACGATGTCGACGGCGTCGCGGAGGGAGGAGTCGGTGGCGGAGGTGAGCTGGTCGCCGAACGAGGTCGGCGGGGTGCCCACCGTGTCGGCCGCGACGGTCCTGATCGCGCGGTAGAGGTCGCCCTCCTCCGGCGTCGCGAATCCGCTGTTCGGGTCCCCTGCGACCGCGCCCTCGTAGCCCTTCGTGTCGGTGCGGAGCCAGGCCGAGAACTTCTTGTAGAGCGCCGCGCTCGGAGCGGTCGTCTCGTTGGTGTCGGGGTTGATGGAGTCGACCATCACGCCGTACTCGCGGTACGCCGCCAGCACCGTGTTCTTGAACCAGACGTACTGGTCCTCGTCGCTCGTCACCCAGGTCGGGCGGCTCCAGCGCAGGATGCTGACGTGCACGTCGCCCTCGGCGACGGACTGCGCGTCGGCCGCCAGCTGGAAGCCGGGCTCCCGGAGCACGTTCGGGTACTCGTCGCGCGAGCGCATGGTCGACGCGTTCGGGCCGGTCGACGTGTTGCGGTCGTTGCCCATCTCGATCTTGATCGTGGTCATGATCGGGTGCTCGCCGCCGAAGAGCGTCTCGACGAGCTCCCAGTACTTCTCGGGGTGCTGCGACTTGTAGTCGAGCAGCAGCGCGCTGGTCGAGTTGGCCGAGAGGATGCCGAAGCCCTTGAACGTGAGCGCGTTGACGCTCTCGGCGGCCGCCGCGACGTCGGCGCCCGAGACCGTGACGGCCTGCACGTCGGTCGGCGCGGCCTGCGCCCCCGGAGTGAGCCCGGTGGCGAGCAGCACGCCGAGCGCACTCCCAGCGACGAGCCGGCGCCCCCAGCCTCCTCTCGGGCGAGCGGAGGAGTGATCGGGGCCGGGTCGGCGGGATCGAGTGAGCATCGGTGTCGTGCCTCGTCTTTGAGTCGGAGCTGATGAAGAGCGGGTTCGTGATCGATATCGATCAGAAAGCGACACCACTGTCGCTGAACGTGCTTCTCAGCAACATACAGAGCGGAATCTCACGAGGCAATGGGAGCGACCAGGACTTTCTCGAGGAGCCGAGTCGGATGGAGGACAGTGGTACAGACGAATGATGTCCGTCGATTCATCTTTGATGATCGAAAATGATCGATTCATCTGCTGGTCGAGCCCGCAGGGGTTGTCGAGCGGCGAAGCCGCGTCGCGTCTTTGCGATGAGGGAGAAGTCCGCGCTGGTCTCCTTCCCTGCTGGTCGAGTAGCCCCGTAGGGGCGTATCGAGACCCACCAGCGTCAGCAGGTGCGCCTTCAGCCTCGGCCTTCCGACGGACGTGGATCTCGATACGCCCGCTCCGCGGACTGCGGGCTCGATCAGCGAGGAAGAGACCACCCACAGGGGGGGGCTCGTCTCCTAGGAGACCGCGCTAGCTCGCTGGTCGAGTAGCCGCCGCAGGCGGCGTATCGAGACCCACCAGCTTCCGCAGATCGGGATTCAGCTCCGGCCTTCTGACGGATGCGGATCTCGATACGCCCGCTCCGCGGGCTGCGGGCTCGATCAGCGAGGGAGGGACCGCCCGCGAAACCGCCGTCCAGCCTCAGAGATGAGGCTGAACGCCCCGGATCGACGAGAATTCGCAGAATCGGGGCGCTCAGCCTTCGTTGTGAGGCTCCGCGCGACCGGACCGCCGCTCAGCTCCCCGCCTGCACCGCGTGCAGGGTCGCGTAGCGGCCGCGGGACGCGAGCAGCTCGGCGTGCGAGCCGATCTCGACGATCCGGCCGTGCTCGAGCACCACGATGCGGTCCGCCGACCGGATCGTCGACAGCCGGTGCGCCACGACGAGCGTCGTCCGCCCCCGCATCAGCCGCTCGAGGGCCTGGCGCACGAGCGACTCCGACTCGGGGTCGAGCGCGCTCGTCGCCTCGTCGAGCACGAGCACGCGCGGATTCCGCACCAGCGCGCGGGCGATCGCGATGCGCTGGCGCTGCCCGCCCGAGAGCCGCGCCCCGCGCTCGCCGACGACGGTGCCCCAGCCCTCGGGCAGCGCGTCGACGAAGTCGAGCGCGTTCGCGTCGCGGAGGGCGGCGCGGATCCGGTCGTCGTCGACCGTGCCGAGTCCGTAGGCCACGTTCTCGCGGATCGAGCCCTCGAACAGCACCGAGTCCTGCGGCACGACCGACACGAAGCGGCGGGCGCTGCGCAGGTCGAGCGACTCGGCGTCGCGCCCGTCGAGCAGGATGCGTCCGCTCGTGGGCCGGAGGAAGCCGAGCACCAGGTTGAGCATCGTCGACTTGCCCGAGCCCGAGGAGCCGACGAACGCGATGGTCTCGCCCGGGGCGACGTCGAGCGACACGTCGTCGATCGCGGTCGTCGCGGCGTCGTAGCGGTAGCCCACGTGGTCGAGGCGGATCGCGCCGCGCAGGTCGTCGACGTGCGCCTTGCCCGCGTTGTGCTCGAGGTCGGGATCCTCGAGCAGCTCGCCGATCGAGCGCACCGACTCGGTGCCGCGCGCGATGATCGGCAAGAGCATCAGGAGGTTCGTGACGGCTCCGGTGAGCAGCGCGAAGTAGGAGCTGAGCAGCACGACCTGCCCGGCGGTGATCGGGACCCAGCCGCTGATCGACGCCCACGCCGCGGCCACGAGGCACGCGACTCCGAGCAGCTGCAGGCCCACCCACGACAGCGAGGCGAAGCGCCCGTTCAGCAGGTCGAGGCTGTAGCCGGCCGAGCGCACGCCCTCGGCTCCGGCCGCGACCCGGTCGACGGCCGTGCTCTCGAGGCCGTGCGCGCGGGTGATCGGGATGAGCGTGGCCATCTCGCCGACCCGCGCCGAGAACTGCTCGACCTCGCGGCGGAACACCTCGTTGCCGTGCCGCGAGCGCTTGGTCAGGAAGGCGCGCAGCAGCACCGCGAGCGGGATCGCCAGCGCGTAGACGGGGAGGAACTCGGGTACGTTCAGCGCCGTCATCACGAGCGCGCCGCCCGCGACCATCACGGCCGAGAGCAGCGGATGCGCGACCTGCTGCAGCATCGTCTCGATGTTCTCGACGTCGCGGACGACCTTCGTCTGCACGATCGACGAGCTCGCCCGCGTGTGGAAGCCGATCGACAGGTTCTGCAGCCGCGCCGCGAGGGCGTTGCGGAGGTCCTTGCCGGTCTGGCGCACCGAGCTCATGTAGAGCCGGGTGTACATCACGTGGTTCGGGTAGTTCTGCAGCAGCGCGACGAGCGCTATCGCCGTCCAGAGCCAGAGCGTCGAGGAGGGGCCGCCGGCCACGACGACGTCGACGATCGCCCCGGTCACCACCGGCAGCAGCCAGAGCGGAGTGTCCTTCACAGCGAAGAAGAGAACGGCGACCGTGATCCGCCCGCGGTAGCGGCCGAGCAGGCGGAGCGAGGACCGGGCGGGGCGGCGGCGGTCGATCTCGATCGGCGCGAGTGACGGGCGGGCTTCTCTCACGAGTGGACGTCTCCGATTCGACGCACCCGACAGGCGGCTCCCTCGGCGTGGTCGCAGGCGAGGCTACTCGCTGTCCCGATGGCGGGCAAGCGTTTTCCGAGCTAGGGTGCCTCAGAGCGCCGGCACGCGCCGTCGCCCTGGATCGCGAGGACGCACATGGACGCCGACACCCTCCCGCCGCTCCGAGTGGGCATCATCGGCACGGGCGGTGTCGCCCACCTGCACGCGGCCGCACTGGCCGGTCGCGACGACGCCCGGATCGTCGCGGCCATCGACACGGACGCCGAGCGCGCGCGCACGTTCGCCGCGCAGCACGGCGTCCCCGCCTCCGGCACCTCGTTCGCCGACCTGCCCGAGGTCGACGTGCTGCACCTCTGCACCCCGCCCGGCGTGCACGCCGAGCAGGCCGAGGCCGCTTTCGCCCTGGGCGCGCACGTCGTCGTCGAGAAGCCGCCGGCCCTCTCGCTCGCCGAGGTCGACCGGATGCTCGCCGCCGCCGAGCGCGCGGGTCGCCGCCTCGCCGTGGTGTTCCAGCAGCGCACCGGCACCGCGGCCGCCCACGTGCGCGGCCTCCTGGGCTCCGGCGCGCTCGGCCGCCCCCTCGTCGCGCGCTGCGACACCCTCTGGTACCGCGACGACGAGTACTTCGCCGTCCCGTGGCGCGGCCGGTGGGACACCGAGGGCGGCGGCACCACCTTCGGGCACGGCATCCACCAGCTCGACCTGCTCGCGCACCTGCTCGGCGACGTCGACGAGGTGACCGGCCAGGCCTGGCGCCTCGGCCGCGACATCGAGACCGAGGACGTCTCCACCGCCGTGCTCCGCTTCGCCTCGGGCGTCGTCGCGTCGGTGCTCACCAGCGCCGTCTCGCCGCGCCAGTCGAGCTCGATCCGGATCGACACCGAGCGCGCCACGATCGAGCTCGAGCACCTCTACGGCCACGGGCACGCCCACTGGCGGATCACACCTGCGCCGCACGTCGGCGCCGAGGAGGTCGCGACCTGGGCGTTCCCGGACGACGAGGTGGCGAGCGGGCACGAGCCCTACCTCGACGCCGTCTACGCGGCCCTGCGCGCGGGCGGCCCGCTGCCCGACGTCGCCGACGCCCCGACCCGCTCCCTCGAGATCGTCGCCGCCCTCTACCTCTCGTCGCGCCGGGGCGCGGCCGTGCGGATCGAGGAGCTGCGCGCCGACCCGTCGCTGCGCACGGCGGTGCGCGCCGAGGTGGTCGACCTGCGACTCGAGGCGCGACCGTGATCCTCGGCGACGGCATCGCGACGCTCGTCCTCGACGACCCCGCGACTCCGGCGCGCGACTCGCCCCGGCCCTACCTGCACCCGGTCCGGACGCCGGGCGGCGTGGTCGTCTCCGACCTCCGGCCGCCCGACCACGACTGGCACCTCGGCCTCTCGCTGACCGTCGCGAACCTCCGCGTCGGCGACGAGGCTCCGGACGCGAACCTCTGGGGCGGTGTCACCTGGGTCACCGGCGAGGGCTACCGTCAGCTCGACAACAACGGCTCGCAGCGCGTCCTCGGGCAGAGCGGATCGGCGCTCGACCTCGGCTGGTTCGCCGCCGACGGCCGGCTGCTGCTGCGCGAGCGGCGGCGCCACGAGGTGAGCCTGCCCGCGGCGGGAGTCGCGGTGCTGGACATCGCGAGCGAGTGGACCCCCGGGGTGCCGGGCCTGCGCTTCGGATCGCCGACCACCGCCGGCCGCGCCGACGCGGGCTACGGCGGGCTGTTCCTCCGCCTGGCGCCGGACTTCGCGCAGGCGCGAGTGCTCTCGCCCACCGGCGAGACGACGGCGGAGGCGGCCCGGGGTGCGTCCGCCCCGTGGCTGGCCCTCGCGACCGGCGCCGCGACCGTCGCGATCGCCGCCTCCGCGACGAACCCCGTCACTCCGTCGCCCTGGTTCGTGCGCACCGAGCCGACGCCGATGCTCTGCGCCGCCCCGTTCTTCCACGACGAGTGGCCCCTCGACGGCCCCGCTGCCTGGGGCTGGCGCGTGCTGCTGGCCGACGGCGCCCTCGACGCCGAGCGGATCGCGGCGGTCCTGCGGTGACGGCACCGCTGCCGCTGCGCGAGGACGCCTTCGCCGAGCCCTACCGCGACCCCGTCTTCGACGGCCCGGCCGACCCGGTGCTGGTCGCCGACACCGTCCGGGGCGAGTGGCTGCTGCTCTACACCCAGCGCCGCGCGTCGCTCGATCTGCCCGGCGTCGAGTGGGTGCACGGCAGCCGGATCGGCATGGCCGCCTCGGCCGACGGCGGCGCGACCTGGCGCTACCGCGGCACCGTCCGCGGGCTCGACGAGGGCCTCACCGCCGAGCGCGCGACCCTCTGGGCGCCCGACGTCGTCAGGATCGGCGACCGCTGGCGGATGTACGTGACCCGGATCGACGGCATCCCCGGCGACTGGACCGGCCGCGCCGCGATCGCGCAGTTCGACAGCGACGACCTGGTCGAGTGGCGCCTGCGCGGCGAGATCGACCTCGGCTCCGATCGCGTGATCGACGCCGCCGTCGCCCGCACCGGGGACGGCCTGCACCGGCTCTGGTTCAAGGACGAGCACCGCGACTCCACCACCGGGGTCGCCGTCAGCGACGACCCCGCCGATCCCGCCTCCTGGCGTGTCGAGGGCGTCGCGATCGGCGGGCGCCCGCACGAGGGGCCGAAGGTGTTCCGCCTCGGCGGGTGGTTCTGGATGGTCGTGGACGAGTGGCGCGGACTCGCCGTGCACCGCTCCCCCGACGGCACCGCCGGCTGGCGACGGCAGAGCGCCGACGACGGCCTGATCCTGGTGCGCCCCGAGCAGGTCGACGGCCGGGCCGTCTCGGGCCGGCACGCCGATGTCGTCGAGCTCGGCGGCGAGCGGGCGCTCATCGTGTACTTCACGCATCCGGAGTGGGACGGCAGCGAGCTCGCCGACATGCCGGCGACTGCGTCGCGGCGCCGATCGCACGTCCGCTCGGCCGTGCTGACGGTGGTCGACGGCGTCCTCGTCTGCTCCTCCGACTGAGTCGCCGGGCCTGGGATCGCACAGCCCCCCGACCCGCCGTGCGATCGCGGCTTGACGCGCGGATACTCGCGACGTACTTTAGGGCAAACGCTTTCCCGAAACGTTTCATCGAGACGTCGGGGGTTCGAAACAATGATGTTCTCGAAAGGACGAAGATGTTCCGCACACACAGCACCCGCGTCGCAGGAGTGGCCCTCATGGCCGCTGCAGCACTCGGACTGACCGCCTGCTCCGGTGGAGGCTCCGGGGCCTCGGCCACGCTCGACCCCGACGAAGAGATCACCCTGAACTACACGTTCTGGGGCAACGACGACCGGGCCGCCCGCTACGACCAGGCCATCGCGCTGTTCGAGGAGGAGAACCCGAACATCACGATCAACTCCACGTTCACCGACTACGGCGGGTACTGGGAGAAGCGCCAGACCGAGGCCGCCGGTGGCGGACTGCCCGACGTGATGCAGTTCGACTACACCTACCTCCGCCAGTACGGCGACAACGGCCTGCTCGGCGACCTGTCCGAGTACTTCGGCGGCGCGGTCGACGAGAGCACCATCTCCGAGGACCTCCTCGCGACCGGCGAGCTCGACGGCGCCACCTACGCGATCCCCACCGGCTACAGCGCCTGGGCGATCTTCCAGAACCAGGACCTCCTGACGGCCAACGGCCTCGAGCCCTACCCCGGCGGCGGCAGCTGGGACGACTACGCGGCCTACGTCGCCGACGTCACCGCCAAGACCGGCGGCGCCGTCTACGGAGGCACCGACTACACCGGCCGCATCCAGAACTTCGAGCTGCAGCTGCGCGCCGAGGGCAAGGAGCTGTTCACCGAGGACGGCGAGCTCGCCTTCACCGAGGACGACCTCGCGTCGTTCTGGGAGCAGGGCGACGAGATGCGCACCACGACCGGCGTGCCGGCCGCGCGCCTCCAGGAGCTGCTGCCCAAGTCGGGCTTCGGCGCCGGCATCGCGACCAGCGAGATGAGCTGGAGCAACTTCCTCGGCGGCTACATCGGCGACAGCGGCGCCTCCGAGATCGTGATGACCGCTCCTCCCACCGCGGACGAGGGCTCGCAGGACCTCTACCAGAAGGTCGGCCTGATGCAGGCGATCTCCTCGGCCACCGAGCACCCCGAGGCCGCCGCGACGTTCCTCGACTTCCTGATCAACAGCCCCGAGGTCGGCGAGATCTTCGGCGCCACCCTCGGCATCCCCGCCTCCTCCGAGCAGCTCGCGGGTGCGAACCTCGAGGGCCCGGACAAGCAGGTCGCCGACTACCTCGACTCGGTCGAGGACCGCATCGGCGAGGCCCCGGCCGCTCCGGTCGCCGGCTACGGCGCCATCGAGGCCAACTTCCTCGACCTCGGCACGAGCCTCGGCCTCGGTGCCGTGAGCGTCGACGAGGCTGTGCAGCAGTTCTTCGACGAGACCGCTGTCACGCTCGACAACTGATCGATCCCCCAGGCCAGGAAAGGCATCTCATGACGACGACGTCGACCCCGAGCGGCACCGCCGCAGACGGTCGCGTCGCGCCCACCGCCGGCCGGACGAGCACTCCTCGTCCGGCCGGTGGGGAAGCGCGGCGACGCCCCAAGCGGGACACCCTGGCCGGCTACGTGTTCCTCTCGCCGTGGCTCATCGGCTTCGTCGGGCTCACGCTCGGCCCGATGCTGATGTCCCTCTACTTCGCGTTCACCGACTACAACCTCTTCACCTCGCCCGAGTGGGTGGGGCTGGCCAACTTCGAGCGCCTCCTGGGCGACCCGAAGTTCATCCAGTCGGTGCAGCTGACCCTCGCCTACGTCTTCATCGGGACGCCGGTCAAGCTCGCCGCCGCCCTGGTCGTCGCGATGCTGCTCAACTACAGCGCCAAGGGCACCGGCTTCTTCCGCTCCGCCTTCTACGCACCGTCGCTGATCGGCGCGAGCGTCAGCATCGCCATCGTCTGGCGCGCGATGTTCTCGACCGACGGCCCCGTCGACTCCGGACTCCAGATCTTCGGCATCCAGATCGGCGGCTGGGTGGGCGTTCCCGCCCTCATCCTGCCGATGATGATCATCCTGGCGGTGTGGCAGTTCGGCGCCCCGATGGTGATCTTCCTCGCCGGCCTCAAGCAGGTCCCGGCCGAGCTCTACGAGGCGGCGATGATGGACGGCGCCGGACCCTGGCGCAAGTTCCGCAGCGTCACGCTCCCGATGCTCTCGCCGGTCATCTTCTTCAACCTGCTGCTCGAGATGATCAACGCCTTCCAGGTCTTCGCCTCGGCGTACATCATCGGCAACGGCACCGGCGGCCCCGCCGGAGCGACCAACTTCTACACGGTGTACCTCTACACCCGTGCCTTCACGAACAACCAGATGGGCTACGCCTCGGCGATGGCCTGGGTCCTGCTGCTGTTCGTCGGACTCCTCGCCTTCGTCCTCTTCAAGACTCAGAAGAGCTGGGTGCACTACTCGGGAGACACCAAATGACGACCTTCGACACCACGCTCCCCTCGGCCGACACGCAGGCGCTGACCGAGCCGGCCCCGACCCGTCGCGGCGGGCGCAAGCGCCCCAAGACCGGGACGATCGTCTGGATCGCGGCGATGATCGTGCTCACCGCGATCGTCCTCTACCCGCTGGTCTGGATGGGCGCCGCGGCGTTCAAGCCCAACAGCGAGTTCGGCGGCCAGACCGGCCTCCTGCCGCGGAACCCGACGATCGACAACTTCGTGAAGGTCTTCGCGGGAGTCGGCGGCGTGCCGCTCTGGCAGTTCTTCCTCAACTCCACCGTGCTGGCGATCGGCTCGGTCATCGGAGTCGTCATCTCGTCGTCGATGGCGGCCTACGCCTTCGCGCGGCTCGACTTCCGCGGTCGTCCGCTCTACTTCGCCCTGATGATCGGCACGCTCCTGCTGCCGATGCACGTGCTGCTCATCCCGCAGTACACGATCTTCCGCACCCTCGGGATGATGGACACCTACTGGCCGCTGCTGATCGGAAAGTTCCTCGCGACCGAGGCGTTCTTCGTCTTCCTGATGGTGCAGTTCATCCGCAACCTGCCCCGCGAGCTCGACGAGGCCGCCCGGATCGACGGAGCCGGCCACCTGCGGATCTTCGGCTCGATCACGATCCCGCTGATCCGCCCGGCCCTGATCACCTCGTCGATCTTCGCCTTCATCTGGAGCTGGAACGACTTCCTCGGCCCGCTGCTCTACCTGAACACCCCCGACAAGCAGCCGCTGCCGCTGGCGCTGCGCGTCTACAACGACCAGACCTCCGCCTCCGACTACGGCGCGACCATCGCGGTGTCGGTGCTCGCGCTGCTGCCGGTGCTGATCTTCTTCATCATCTTCCAGCGCTTCCTGGTCGACGGAGTCGCCACGCAGGGTCTCAAGGGATGAGCTCGTCGCGCTCTCGCCGGGCCGCCCGGGACGCCCGGGCGGCCGCCGCCGACGGCACCGCGCTGCGCTGGCCGGGGGCCGCGAACAAGTTCGCCCTGTTCGCCGAGGTGATGTTCACCGGAGTGCTGGTGACGGTGCTCGCACTGCCGCTGGTCACCCTGCCGCTGGCTCTCGCGGTCGGCGCGCGCCACCTCCGCCGCTTCGTGCTCGACGAGCCGTCGACGCTCGCGACGGCGCTGGCGGAGACGCGCACCGGCCTGGTCCGCTCGCTCCCGATCGGGGTCGGGCTGGTCCTCGCCTCCGCCGCGTTGGCGCTCGACCTCGCGCTCGTCGCAGGTGGGACACTGCCGGGAGCGGCGGCCGTCGGCGCGGTCTGCGCGGCGGCCCTCGCGGCCGGACTCGTGGTGCTGCTCACGGCCTCCGCCGCCTGGCAGCCCGACTCCCGCTGGGTGCCCCTGCTGAAGGAGTCGGCCGCTCGCTCGGTCCGCGACCTCCGCGGCTCGGGCGCCGTGCTGGTAGCCGTGCTGCTCGCCGTCGTCGTCACCTGGCAGCTCGCGCCGCTCGTCGTGCCGGCCCTCGGCTGCACGGTCTTCGCGGCGGTCGCCGTCCGCCTTTCGCGGACACCTGTCGAATAACAGCCCGCACCGGGAGTTTTGTCCGGCGCGGCGAAGGGCTAGCGCTTTCCCCCGCGGTACGGCGGAGTGACAGAATGACGACCGTTGAGCGGGCACGCAGCCCGCCGAGGAGTGATCGATGGCACCGAAGGATCGCACCGCGGCCGTGACCCTGCACGACGTAGCCCGCGAGTCCGGAGTGTCGCTCGCCACCGCCTCCCGCGCGCTCAACGGCAGCGCCCGCAAGGTCAACGACGCCTACCGCGCTCGCGTGGTCGCCGCGGCCGCCAAGCTCGGCTACTCGACCAACCTGTCGGCCCAGGCCGTGGCCAAGGGCACGACCTCGACGGTCGCCCTGCTGGTCAGCGACATCGCCGATCCCTACTTCTCGAGCATCGCCTCCGGGGTGCTCGCCGCGGCCGAGGCCGCCGGTCTCGTCGTGACGATCGGAGTCACGCGCCGCGACCCGCTCCGCGAGCTCGAGCTGGTGCGCACCCTCCGCGGCGGCCGGCCGCGCGTGATGCTGCTCGCGGGCAGCCGCTTCGACGACGAGTCCTCCCGCGACGCGCTCGTCGCCGAGCTCGAGGCCTTCGAGCGCTCCGGCGGCCGGGTGGTCATGCTGAGCCAGCGCGCGCTGCCCTTCCCGACCGTCCAGCTCGACAACCGGGCGGGCGCACAGGCTCTCGCCGTCGAGCTCGTCGCGCTCGGCTACCGCCGCTTCGCGATCGTGCACGGACCGGCGACCCTGCTCACCTCGGCCGACCGCGTGCAGGGCTTCACCGACGGCCTCGCCGCGCACGGCGTGACCCTGGATCCGGCGCTCGTCGTCGAGACGGCCTTCACCCGCGACGGCGGGCACGCAGCGACCCTCCGGCTGCTCGACGAGCACGCCGACGACATCGACCTGGTCTTCGCCGTCAACGACGTCATGGCGATCGGCGCCTCCTCCGCGCTGCGATCGCGCGGCGTCGAGCCGGGCACCGGCATCGGAGTCGCGGGCTTCGACGACATCCCGACCCTGCGGGACGTGAGCCCCGCGATCACGACGGTGGCCGTGCCCCTCACCGAGATCGGGAGCCGCGCGATCGCGATGGCGCTCGACGAGGGCGCCGACGGCGACTCCTCCGTCGTGCTGCCGACCGCCGTCGTCGTGCGCGAGAGCACGCCCGGGCGCTGACGCGACGGCCCCTCGGGCCATCGGCCTCCGGCGGCTCGACCTCCGGCGACCACCTCCGGCTCGCGGAAACCGGTTCGACTCGCAGAATCCGCCGGTTCCCACGAGCCGAAGCCGTTCTAACGAGCCGAACCTCACGACGGAGGCTCCTCCGGCTCGCAGAAAGACGTTCGGCTCGCGGAATCCCGCGATTCCCGCGAGCCGAATGCGTTCTGACGAGCCGAAGCTCGCCGCCGCCTCCGCACCACTCGGGAAAACGGTTGCCCGCCGCCCGCGCCTCGCATACGATGCGGTAAACGCTTTCCAGCTCCCCATCGAAAGGGCTCACCGTGTCAGAGTCGACCACGCCCCGCACCATCGGCATCATCATGAACGGCGTCTCGGGCCGCATGGGCTACCGCCAGCACCTCGTCCGCTCGATCCTCGCCATCCGCGAGCAGGGCGGCGTCCTGCTCTCGGACGGCACCCGCGTGCAGGTCGAGCCGCTGCTCGTCGGCCGCTCCGAGGCCAAGCTCGCCGAGCTCGCCGCCAAGCACGGCCTCAAGCACTGGACCACCGACCTCGACGCCGCCCTCGCCGACCCCGCGTGGCCGATCTACGCCGACTTCCTGGTCACCAAGGCCCGCGTGCCCGCGATCAAGAAGGCCATCGCGGCCGGCAAGGACATCTACACCGAGAAGCCCACCGCGGAGTCGTACGCCGAGGCGCTCGAGATCGCCGAGGCGGCGAAGGCGGCCGGCATCAAGAACGGCGTCGTGCACGACAAGCTCTACCTGCCCGGCCTGCAGAAGCTCAAGCGCCTGATCGACTCCGGCTTCTTCGGCCGCATCCTCAGCGTCCGCGGCGAGTTCGGCTACTGGGTGTTCGAGGGCGACTGGCAGGACGCGCAGCGTCCCAGCTGGAACTACCGCAGCGAGGACGGCGGCGGCATCATCGTCGACATGTTCCCGCACTGGAACTACGTGCTCGAGAACCTCTTCGGCCCCATCGAGGGCGTCTACGCCAAGGCGACCACGCACATCGACACCCGCGTCGACGAGCAGGGCGAGCCCTACACCGCGACCGCGGACGACGCGGCCTACGCGATCTTCGACGTCGCCGGCGGCATCACCGTGCAGCTCAACTCCTCCTGGGCCGTGCGCGTCGACCGCCCCGAGCTCGTCGAGTTCCAGGTCGACGGCACCCTCGGCTCGGCCGTCGTCGGCCTCTTCGGCGCCAAGGTGCAGCCGCGCGTCGCGACGCCCAAGCCCACCTGGAACCCCGACCTCCCCGAGAAGCACGACTACTCGCAGGACTGGCAGGAGCTGCCCGTCAACGACGTCTTCGAGAACGGCTTCAAGACCCAGTGGGAGCAGTTCATCCGCCACGTGGTCGAGGACGCCCCGCACGAGTACGACTTCTTCGCCGGCGCCCGCGGCGTCCGCCTCGCCGAGCTGGGCCTCGAGTCCTCCCGCGAGGGCCGCCGCATCGACGTCGCCGCGCTCGACGCCGCCGCCGACGCCGAGGCGCTGGCCTCCGTCGAGGTCGTGAAGTGACCGACGTCACCCTGCTGTCTCCCGACGGCACGCTGACTCCGCTCGATGTCGGCGACGCTCCGGCCTTCGTCCGCCCCCGCTCCCCGCTCGCCTCCCGGGTCGCGTACGCCGCCGCGCACGTCGTGCCGCTCGTGCACGGCGAGAACGTCCCCGGGCACCCCGCGCAGGTCGACTGGGACGCGACCCTCGCCGTCCGGCACCACGTCTGGTCGTGGGGCCTCGGAGTCGCGGACGCGATGGACACCGCCCAGCGCAACATGGGCATGGACTGGACCGCGACGCAGGAGCTCATCCGCCGCAGCGCCGCCGAGGCCGCGTCGGTGAACGCGTCAGTCGTCGTCGGCGTCAACACCGACCAGCTGACCGACGACGTCGTCCCGCTCGAGCGCGTCATCGACGCGTACGTCGAGCAGCTCGAGTTCGCCGAGGACGCGGGCGCCGGAGTGGTCGTGATGGCGAGCAGGCACCTCGCCCGCGCCGCGTCGTCGGCCGCCGACTACGAGCGCGTCTACGCCGCCGTGCTCTCGCGCGCCTCGCGCCCCGTCGTGCTGCACTGGCTCGGCGAGGCCTTCGACTCGGTGCTCGCCGGCTACTTCGGCTCGTCGGACGTGCCGACCGCCTCCGACACCGTCGTCCGGATCATCGAGGACAACCTGGCCTCGGTCAGCGGCATCAAGATGTCGCTGCTGAACGCGGAGTCCGAGATCGCCGTCCGCGCCCGCCTCCCCCGCGAGGCGACGCTCTACACCGGCGACGACTTCAACTACGTGCGCCTCATCGAGGGCGGCACGGATGCTGACGGCGTCACCCGCCACTCCGACGCCCTGCTGGGCGCTTTCGCCGCGGTGGCGCCGAACGCCTCCGCCGCGGTCCAGGCCCTCGACGCGGGCGACGCGGAGTCGTACCGCCGGATCCTCGGCCCGACCGAGGCCCTCTCGCGCCAGATCTTCGCCGCGCCCACGCAGTACTACAAGACCGGAGTCGCGTTCCTCTCGTGGCTCAACGGCCACCAGCAGGCGTTCTCGATGGTCGGCGGCCTGCACTCCGCGCGCTCGCTCCCGCACCTGTCCGAGATCGTGCGGCTCGCCGCCGAGGCGGGCGCCCTCGAGCGCCCGGCCCTCGCGGCGGCCCGCTGGACCCAGCTGCTGTCGCTGAGCGGCGTCGACGCGCTGAGGACGGTGCTGGTGTGACGCATCCGCGCCTCTCGCTGAACCAGGCGACCATCAAGTACGCCCCGCTCTCGACGGCCCTCGACGTGACGGCTGCCGCCGGCTACGCCTCGATCGGCCTGTGGCGCGAGCCCGTGGCCGAGGTCGGGCCGGCGGAGGCGGTGCGCCTCGTCGCCGACAGCGGCCTGCGGGTCTCGTCGCTCTGCCGAGGCGGCTTCTTCACACCCGTCGAGGGCCCCGAGCGCCGGGCCGCCCTCGCCGAGAACCTCCGGGCGATCGACGAGACCGCCGCCCTCGGCGCCCCCGCGCTCGTGCTCGTCGCCGGCGGCCTGCCCGCCGGCTCCCGCGACCTCGTCGGCGCGCGCTCCCGGGTGCAGGACGCGCTCGCCGAGCTCGCCCCCGCCGCCCTCGCCGCCGGCGTGCAGCTCGCGATCGAGCCCCTGCACCCGATGTACGCCTCCGACCGCGCCGTCGTCTCGACCCTGAAGCAGGCCCTCGACCTCGCCGCCCCCTTCGAGGCCGCGGCCGTCGGAGTCGTCGTCGACACCTTCCACACCTGGTGGGACCCGGAGGTGCTCCCGCAGATCGCCCGCGCCGGCGCCGAGAACCGCATCGCCAGCTACCAGGTCTGCGACTGGGCCACTCCGCTCGCCGCCGACGTGCTGCTCTCGCGCCACTACGTCGGCGACGGCGTCATCGACTTCACCGTGCTGACGGAGGCGGTGGCCGCCACCGGCTACACCGGCGACATCGAGGTCGAGATCTTCAACCAGGACGTGTGGGACGCGGAGTACGCGGCCGTGGCGGCGCGGGTCGCGGTGGACTTCGACGAGCGGGTGGCTCCGCACCTCTGAGCGGATCCACCTTCGGGCGCAGCTCTGACGCCGCTACCCGCTGCTCAGCATCGGCCAAGCGCCGCTCCTGCTCAGGAGACGTCCGAGTCGCCTCGTCCGCGGCGGCGGCCCCACCACGCACGCAGACGCTCGAGGTGCCGGTCCGTGTAGTCGTTCGACAGCGCGAACGCTTCGGCGGCCGGGTCGGCACCGGCCGCCACGTCGCGGATGGCGCGCAGCGCCGAGTCGGCGCCGAGCGGAGGGACGGCGCCAGCCGCCCCGGGCGCCTGCGGCTCGGGCTCGGGGCCCGTCGCGCGCGGACGGGGTTCCGGGGGCGTCGTCTCGTCCATGGGCCTCCACCCTAGGCCGGTCACCGCACCGGGTTCAGGGAACCACGACGAGCTTCCCGACGGTGTGCCCGCTCTCCGCTGCCCGGTGCGCTGCGCTTCGACGCGGTCACCGTGGCTGGAAGCGACCAGGGGCATCGCCGACGACCGTTGCCGGCGTCCTTTCCCCTGAGGAGCGGCCGTTCGCGCGTGGCGCCGTTCGGCGCGACGCCGGCCGGCTCCGCAGCACCGAGCCAGTAGTGATCGGCAGCAAGGAGGTTCCGAGCATTGACGCTTCGCGACGCCCTCCCTACTCTTCACTCATCACGGCGACGTCGATCGCCGTCCACCACGAGTGGCATGTGAGCGAGCGCCACCCAGGACTTCTCGTCCTGCCCGAACTTCCAGCTCGCAGGAGCCGGACGCTAGTGCCGCGCTGGTCCGGATGCTCTCCGACCCCTTCCCGGTCGAGGCGATCGTCGACTTCGATCGCAGCCGGGCCGACCCATCCGGTCGACGGATGACACGGGTCGCGGCCGACGGTCGCAGAGGACGCGACGAACCAGAGAACGGATCAGACGGTGAAGATCGAGAAACGACAACGACGGACGATCGGCCTCATCGGCACGACCGTCGCCGCGCTCACGCTCTGCGCGTGCCAGTACGCCGATGACGGCATCCGTGTACTGAAAGGCGTGGTCGCAGAGTCCGGGCCGTTGGTCAGATCGCTCCCCGCCAGCGCAGACGATGCGGCGCTGGCGAGGGCGGCGGCGGTTCACCTCGCCGATGTCGATCAGTCGCTCGTGAGCAGAGCGAAGGAGCTGGCGCAGGACGAGGACGTTCTGACCATCGTCTCCTACACGTGCAATCTGTCCGGTCTCGCCCAGGCGGATCCCGTCGACGTCGTTGCGGCGCTCGATGTCGCTGTCGAGGGCGCGAACGGACAAGACCGTCTCGAACTCGTCTTCAACGACGCGGCGACGACGACAGCGACCGTGAAGTCGGAGACCGACGGGTCGGGCGTCATGACGAACGTCGCCGCACTCTCGGTCGCAGTGTTCCAGGAGGTCTACTGCTAGCCGAGACGACGCTTCGGGCGCCGCTCGAGCCGTCCAGTCCCTCTCAGCGGCCTCGAACGTCGTCCGCTCGGTCTCAGAAGGAGGACGAGGGTGACCATCGTGAGGACGAGTGGGGCGACGAAGCGCGCGAGCTGCGGCCGCGAGGATCGCTGGGATCTGCGAGGACGCCCACGATCTCCGCTTTCCAGGCCGCCCGACAACAGCCTCGCCGCGGACCGGCAGACGGCATCCGCTGACAATGAGTGGCCGGAGAGCTCCCCCATCACCCCGCGTTCGGCAGCAGCACCTCCACCTGCCCGTCGGTGACGCGCGTCTCGAACCGGGGCTGCGGAGCGGTGGCGGGCCCGCGCAGCACCTCGCCCGTCTCGAGCGAGAAGGCGCTCGAGTGCCACGGGCACGTGACGCAGGCCTCACCACCGGCGCTCTCGAGCTCACCCTCGTCGAGGGGGCCCGAGAGGTGGCTGCAGGCGTTCGACAGCACATCCACCCGATCGCCGCGGCGCAGCGCGACCAGCGGCGTCTCGGCGACGACCTTCTTGACGAGCTCGTTCTGCGGCAGGTCGTCCAGCGGCCCCAGCGGCTGCCAGCCGCTCGGGAAGCGATGCGGGACGTCCTCCGCGTGGTTCACTCCCGCCGCCTGCCGGTAGCTCAGGTGACCGCCGAGGTATCCGCCGCCCGAGACGACGGCGAGCCCGAGCATGCTGAGGACCTTCCCGCTCCCGCTGAGCCCCCGCCCGCGCCGCACGAAGGACGCCGCGTAGAGAGCCGTCGCGATCGCGTTCGCCCCCGCATGGACGAGTCCGACGCGCATCTGCTGCTCGTGCAGCTCCGACCAGTCGGTGTAGCCGGCGGCGGCGGTCGGCAACGCGCTGACCACTCCGACGCCGATGAGGGTGCGCGCCGCCCGCTCGTTGCCCGGCAGCAGGTCGAGGACCGCCGCCGAGAGCCACGCCCCCGCGGGAACGAGGACGAGCAGCGGATGCACGGGGTGCCCGACCGGGACCCCGTACAGCACGTCCCGCACGGGTTGCGAATGGATGACAGTGTTCACCACCTTCCGCACACGGGCGACGAGCGGGTCGAGGGCGGCCGCGTCTTCGAGGCGGCTGACGAGCTTCACGAACTTCATTTCACGCATGCTCAAGCGCACCGCCGGGCGACCGGAGGCGACAGGGGGTTGTCAGACGCCGTGTATGAGGAGTGGGGGCCGGACGGCGCTTCGCGCCGAAAGGATCGTCAACGACTACAGACGCCACATTCTGTGCATTATTATTCCGTCGAAGGATGGTTTATACATGCAAGGGTTCGTGACGACCGACGAAGCGGCCAGGCGCCTCGGCGTGTCTCCCCGTCGGGTCGTCGACATGCTGACGACCGGGCAGCTCAGCGGCGAGAAGATCCACCGCAGCTGGCTGGTCTCGGCCGCCGCGGTGGACGAGCGCGAGCGCCTGAGCCACGCTCCGGGCA
The DNA here is from genome assembly GCF_009807175.1 of Rathayibacter sp. VKM Ac-2803. Classification (NCBI taxonomy): domain Bacteria; kingdom Bacillati; phylum Actinomycetota; class Actinomycetes; order Micrococcales; family Microbacteriaceae; genus Rathayibacter; species Rathayibacter sp. VKM Ac-2803. Next base: position 3,966,824 of record NZ_WUCD01000001.1, read on the forward strand.
GGCCTGTCTCCGCTGTGACCGCGAGAGCGCTGGTCACGGCGCTCTCGGACGGATCCCGGCTGACGTCGCGGCAGGAGGCGATCATCCGGCGACGAACCGCCGAGCAGCTCGTCGCTGCGGTCTCGCGGTCGGTCCGCATCGAACGATTCGCAACGCGACGACCGGAACTCGCGGCCGACCACCTGCATCTGACCGGTGAGGGCGCTATCGCGCGTCTCGGCGCTCGTGCGGGTGAAGCACTGGTCGGCCAGGTCAGGCGGACACACGGCTACCCGAGAGGCATGACCTACGACGAACTCGTCGACCACGCCATGCTCGTCCCTGATGACGAGAACGGCAGGATCGTGCTGCACAGATTCATCGACGAGATCTTCCCCTGGTCCGAGACGCCGCGAGCACTGATCGCCATCGACGCAGCACGCGACGATCAGGCCCGAGTGCGTACGGCAGGCCTGGACGCGGTCGAGCGATTGAGGAACTCATGGCTGGCAGATCGCACGTAGTCGACGTGCCGCGAGACTCGCCGTGGCCTCTCGTCCTCGAACTGGCCGCGGCGACCCCGCGGGGAAGCTGGGTGCTGGTCGGCGGCTTGATGGTCCATTTGCACGCACTCCGCGCCGGAGTCGAGGCCACTCGACCGACGAGCGACGTCGATGTACTGCTCGACATCAGGTCGAACACCGTCCGCGATGTCGCGGGTCCGCTCACCTCACTCGGCTTCTCAGCTCGCGACCCTTCGCGTGGGGTGCCGCTGCACCGGTTCGTCCGCAATGAGCGCGACATCGTCGACGTCATGGTCGCCCGCGATGTGCGAACACGAACGCGGTGGCAGCTCCGACCATTGCTGCGCTCACCCGGCGCCGCGCAGGCGTTGATGCGCCGCGACGTCTACAGGCTCAACTCGGGCGGTGACTCCGTGACCATCGACGTACCGGACGAACTCGGAGCGCTCATCGCCAAGTCGGCGGCGTACGCCACCGACTCTCGCGATCCGCGCCGCCACCTCGACGATCTGGCCGTCCTGGCAGCGGCAGCAGGCAATCCTCGTGCTCTGGCGCTGGACTCGCTGACCCGGAAGGACCGATTGCACCTGCGACGCGTTCTCCCGCATCTCTCCGATGACGAGCATCCGTCTTGGCGAGTGCTCGATCGATACGACCGAGCGCTGGGTAAGCGCGTGTGGAGGGCGATTGCGGCAGCGTGCTCGCCATGACGCTCCTCGGCAGGCAGAGCAAGGACGGCGAGGCGCAGTTTGCGGCTTCCCCACCGTGAGCATGCTCGTCGCCTCTTTCATTGCGGTAGCGCGCTGAGACACGGCGCTGCGAGGCGCCGTCGGCATCCAGCCGTCACTACCCGACCGCCGTGCTCCCTTCTGCCGGCGACACGGTCTTGACTCAGCAACACCTCACTGATCGCACTGCTCGTCTTCAGCCGCTTCGTCGGACAGACCGCCGCGGGCTACTCCGCCTCCCTCACCGCGCAGACCCGCTCGGCGGCGTCGGTGCAGGTCGCCCGCGATGAGATCGCCGGCCTGCTGGCCGCCGACGGCGAGGAGAACGTGCGGGCCCTGCAGCCGCCGACATCGGGATTCACCCCGACATCGCCGGATTCCAGGACCTCGCGCACGCCTTCGACCTCAAGTCCGCCGCCATGGCCGCACGCGCCACCCTCGAGGCAGCGCTCGAGCGTCGGGAGAGCCGCGGCTGCCACAACCGCAGCGACTACCCCGACATGGATCCGGCGCTGCAGGTGAACCTGGTGTGGTCCCCGAGCACGGGGATCACGCGCGAGGAGATCCCGGCGGTTCCGAAGGAGATCCAGGCGCTGATCGGCGAGGTCGCGACGGCGGGGAAGCTGCTCGAATAGGCGGGGGCGCGGGGGCGGCCGCTCGGCACATGCTCTGCCTGGCCCCCGCGCCCTACGGCGCGCGCACCATGGTCGACCAGCCCGCGGCCTCGGCGCTCCTGGCATCCTGACGGCCTTCTGGAGTGGAGGGCTAAAGTCTGAGCCCGTCGTCGGGCCAGACAGAATCAGGGCCTATCGGCCATTGCCGCGAGGGGACCCAGTGCCTGCAGATTGCCGAAGTCACTCCTCGGCGCAGTGGCGCGGATCGATCCTCGACATCATCGTCGCGAGATATTCACGGAAGGGGGATCGGCCGGCGCGGATCCTGCGACGCCGGCCCTCGGGCAACCAAACTCGGCAGATACGTCGTGAGGTACCAGTCGTTCTCGGCCAAGGCTTCGAAGAGAGCACGTTCCCAGCAGTTCGTGCGGCCAGCGGCCCGCTGTCGCGCTTGCGTCTGGAGATCGTCGACCACGGCAGATCTTCCTCGGCGCAAGAGCGTGTCTGGGAGTGTTTCATCTAGACCTGCCAGCTCCTGCGCCGCTTTCAGTTTGAAGTGCATTTTGAGGTTCAGCGCCGTGAGGTGCTCGGCAGAACGAGCTCGCAAGTATGGCGTCGACACGGCCGCCGGGTCAGCGAAGAGACGGGCAACAGGTCCACCTGAGTCCACTATCCGCGCTCGCAACCACCTGACCGTTGCCATGTCATCGTAATAGGGGTGCAATGTGTTAGCCGGGGCACGTGTCCTTTGCTCTCGGACCGCTCGAGCCGAGTTGCAGGGCATGCAGGCCGGAACAAGGTTGGCCGGGAGGACCGCGAATATGCCGAACGACGCCTTCCCTAGATAGTGGTCGAGTGTCGCTGCATCTCTATCACTGCAGTAAGCGCACCGACTGAACGCGTTTTGATGCAGGAGCTCCGCGTAGATCTTTCGGGGAAGCGTGTTGTTCCGAAGTCGTTCGTAAAGGGCTACCATCTCCGAAGGTCGAACATTCGACGATGTGAACTGCGATGCGACGAGCTGGCCTAGGGTTCCCACGCTGGCCGCTGTCGCGTAGCTCCCGCTGCCGGCGACAATCCGAGCCCGCTCCATTGCAAGCTGATGTCGAAGCGTTGCGTCTTGCGTCGATTCCACGACAGTGTCGAAGACCGCTCCTACATCCAGCGCGGGTACGCCAAGAAAATCCACTAGCTCGAATCCTCTTCGTCGTCTTCCAGCGCACGAAGAAGTGCCCTGCCCTCGGCTCCGAGCTGAAGATGCAGTTCATCGCGCTCCGACGACGCGGCTCCCGTTACCCGATCAAGCAGGGAATGAAATCCCGTCGTCGTCACGTCAAGTCCGAAGACGGTGCTCGTGAGCACCGACACCGACTCACCAAAGGTCTCGATCATGGGCGGGCTCACGCTAATGTCGCGGCCGCGCCGACGCACTACATGAACACAGGAGCGAGGGACATCTTGTAAGACCACCGGCGAGTGGGTAGCTACGATTGCAACGCCATTTCGTTCGCCAATTAATTCCGACAGGGCACGAATGAATGCCGAGAGAAGCGGCGGGTGAAGGTGCGTCTCGGGCTCGTCGACTAATACCAGCGTGCGCTCTTCGACGAATCGAACAATAGCGGTGATCGTGAGCAGGACTATTTTATGTCCAGAACTGAGGGATCGGAGTCTTTCCCCGGCACCACTAACCTCTTCACCCATAACGGGCAAGTTGAGAACATCCTCCATTCGTTCGTCTCGTAGCACTGCGTCGACATCGGTGAGACGTCGCAGTGCGGCCAGCCATCGCTCCCGTCGCGGGCCGCGCACACACAGACGAAGATTCTGCGCAAATTGCGCTTCTAGATCCCCTAGACCGACGACCGCATGCGCGATGTCACCGCGCTCACCCGTCGGATCTAATAGGTGAGTTGGAAAGACGTCAAAGGCAGAGAAGGCCACTGTTACCACGTTGTTAAAGGGCACCCGCCGGCCGACGCTATCCTCGAGCTGTTCGTGCCCGAAGGAGCCGACCGCGAGCGGATCAGAGCCAGCGGAAAGGCTCGCCGCAAAGTTCCGCATGAGAGTGCTCTTGCCTACACCATTGGCGCCGATGAGCACATGAACATTCGTAGGTGGGGTCGAGTCCGCGGAGACACGGAAACTAAGTCTGGGCGGTGTGCTCTCTGACTCTTGAGGTGGGTCGTAGGTGAACTCGTAGTGGCTTAGGACCGCCCGCCCGTGGGTGATCCGTCTGAACTGAGTCTTCACCACCAAGTCATTCACGTCCCTCAGCAAAGATGACGAGGTAACAAACTCACTACGAGCCCGGTCGTAGAGATCAGAGTCAAATGCAATATCACGGAGCGCAATGAGTACGGCTTGTCGCATCGGTTTGTCCAGCGCGAGAATCTTGTCATAATATTCTCGATCCTGACCGAGTGAGAAAAAATTCTCGCCGAGCGTATTGAACGAGCGGTCCAGCGTCGTTCGTCCGGATTCGGAACCCATTCCGAACCGTGCGATCTTGACAATCCCGAAGTTCTCCGGGTCTTCATCACCACGGCCTCGGAAGAGGTGGAAGGTTGTCTTGAAGTGATAATCATCCCAACGATCTTCTTTCAACGTGAAGACATTCAATGCCCGATCCGGCCATTGCTCCCTGGAACGTACGACGAAAGTTGGGTTCATAGCAGCAATTCTGCCAGCACTCATGGACGGCCGTCTAGCAGATTGATCCATTCCCGTGACGGCTCATCAATCGAGACTCCATTCTACCGCCGTCGGCGTGTATGGTAGCGATTTAGACGTCGCCATCGGTGATCGCGATCGCGGCCGGTACCAGCTGGAAGTTCCGAGACACTCGCAGCAGACCGACATCGGCCAAGCCAGCCGTTGTGGCACGGAGGCCGAGTGCGGAGGGGCGGCCGCGGCGGGCGGCACAACCGCGAAACGCTGTCTACCGACACACGCACGACCGGGTGATTTTATTGGCGCACTCGTCAATTAAGAGGACAGCCGTGCGGTCACGACCCGGCGGACTCCTCGGCCCCGCGGCAAGCTGTCGTCGCTTGCACCCACGACGTGTAGCCACCTATGCGCGACGCAACTATGCAGAACTGCGTGCGATCTCCGCGGCTAGGGCAGGGAACTGGCGCAGCAGCTCCTCGGATTCGCGTCCAACATGTCCGCGCATGTCTCTTGCCCGAGATACCAAGGGGATTATCTCGCGCCGTCGCGCGTGTCCGTGCCTCTTCGGTCGTCTGATTGCCCGAGACCACCGACTTACAGCGCCTTCGGGAAGTGCACTGAGGACACGATCAACATACGTGGAATCGACTACGTCCGCGACCGCGATCCACTTCGACAGTCCTTCGAAAGGGTCACTAAAATTGCCAGCCAGACCCTCGACCATGGTCATCAAGTTGGACTCGAGCAATTCTGCCGTGAGGTCGCGATCGACTTCTGCCATGCGGGACGCGACCGCTGCGGCGAATGCCCATCGGTGGTGTTGCAACCCAAGGTCGAGCGGGACGCCGCGCCTCATTGCGCCGAACGCCAACTCTGGCGACATGAGCGCGAAGTAGGGGCTTAGCCGCGTCATCGAAGCAGCGACACGCTCGAGGATTGGATTGACATCATCTGGTCGTTGCTCCCATACAGCGAGCGTGACGTAAAATACCGCATCGCTGGGGTTGGTTAGAGCAAGCAGTCTTCGCTCGAACTCCGTTAGGTCCATGGCCCCGATGACTCCGCGGAGGAATCGAGGGCTGACCTCGCCTAAGAAGCTTAAAAATTCTGGGAAGTTGGTTCGGTTCCACAGCTCGGACGGTGACGCAAAAGCCTTCGCTATCCGATCCTCATCCAATGCTTCACAAAAGCTGCGAGCGGCAGCGTGTGCTTCCTGCGATGGTTTGCGGCGACCGCGGAGAAACTTGGGAGCGAAGCCGAGGACGAACCCCAGCACCTCGAAAGCCTCATTCCAGTTGTTGGTTGGGTCAGCCGAGAAAAGTCGCGCGAATTCGGACGCGAAATTGTTGAAGAGATCAATTGAGTATGCGTAGTCGATGGCCGCGACCGCTTTAATCAGCGCAACAATTGCGTCTAGGTCATCATGCTTAGCCCCCAGGAACTCCTGGTAGCTGACTCGATCGAGTTCGGCGGCGGCCGCGGCGCGCAGCTCGACGCTTGCTGCCGTCAAGATCCGCTCGACGCCTCGTGATGTCGAATAGATGTGGCCCCATCCGCCTTCTAAAAGAAGGGTAGCCAACCGTGTCGGACTGACCCGGGATGCCAATCGAAGCGAGTCCTCGGTGTGCTCTCGGTAGTCGTGGTTATGCAGAACATTGATCAGGTTACCCAGAGCCCACGCGTTCTGGGGTGTCAGCTGCCGAAACCATGCGGAGACAGACTCCTCGCGGTTCCGCAGGATTGGCCGCACCACCTCTGGGCACCACGTCATCGTCTCCGTCAACAGTTGTGCGCCCTCTGCCGTACTGTCCTTTGGGCACGCGATAGCACGGTTGGCCAGCTCGCCCCACTTTACGTCGTCTAGGAGTCGCGTCTTGTACTGCAGCACCCACTTTGAGTCTCCTATTAGACCACGTCCGATTAGCCAAGTGCACCCTCGCAGCGGTGTCGAGGGTAGATCGAGGTAATAACCGATCATGGCTGAAGTGATTGTCTGGTCTGAAAGAACCTCTGCTTCGGGCAGAACCGGCGCCCTCCGGATTTCGCGGCGGGAAGGTCTGGCTGCAGGAACGACGTGCTCGTCTGCCGATGCGATTGCGCCTACAACAGCAGATTCTGGGGGCGTGTAGTCGTACGACGGCGGATGCAACATCCAGCCAACAACGTGATAAGCAGACTGCAAGTGTGGACAGCGAAGCCTGTCGTCCGATTCGATGATGGCCCTACACGACAGCAGAGTTTCCAGCGCCGACATGAGCCATGCTTCGTTGCGGTCAAGCACGCTAAGAAGTCCGCGCAGCTCCAGCCGCGTCACACCGGCATCTACGCCTGCAATCTGTGCGACTGCCACGGCAGTGAGCGCCAAGTCGGCACGGTTTTGTTCACGAAGCTCGAGCGCGAGGCGCCGGGCGCGACGCCACCCTCCGGTGAGTACGTAGAAGAACCGCCACGCGGACGTTTCTCGTTCCGCCGCGCCAAGGCGAAATTCAAGCGGCGTCTGACCAGGATGATCTCCAACCTGGTCGTCCAGCCCGGTCACGAGTGGAAGCACCGTCTCCGAGTTTGTGCGAATGTAGTGAGCAATCTGCGCAACGGCTCCAACCCCGCTGATATTGACCGTCGTGACGCCACCTGCCACTTGATCAACGCCGACGATCAGAACAAGGCGACCTGGTGTGGCGATCTCTGCGAGTTCGCGCACGGTGTCTGCTGGCACGTCCTGTGCGTCATCTATAAAAAGAACCTTGCGTTGAGGGAAAATATTCAGATCTTGCAACCACGATGCCATGCTGCTGTCGCGGGCGTTGTCACGAAGGCGGAGCACCTCGTAGCCCGAGTGTGCTAGCTTACGCAGCGACTGGTAGGCGGTAATAGATTTGCCACTACCGCTCTGCCCATTAAGCACGACCGCCCGCTGGTGATTTAGGGCAGAAACAACGCGATCAACCTCTGCAAGCTCAGGACACGCATCAACGTCGGATGGGCCGAGACGTTCTCCCGCCAAGGCGGCGTCAAAGCCTCGGCTTCCTCCGAATCTGACGCTGTGCCAGCTGCTAGCCTCTTCGGCGTGCAGGAGATCCGCGGTTATGCGGTTGAGTGCGTCTTCGGCGGTGAGTGCTACGTCGTTTTCGCCGGTGACGCTGGGCCCAATGCGGATGGTCTTCCAGAGCCTGCCAAGCTGGCCGATCAACTCGCGCGCAATGATCTCGTCGCTTTCAGAATAACCCACCACTACGAGAGTGCGGGCGTGCTCATTCACGAGTTCATTGATCCTCGCCCTGACCGCAGCCGTCACAACGCCACCCTGGTGCGGCATAATCCAATCCGAGTTCACATTGGCCGCATCCCCATGCGGCTTATGGAGGGTTCCGTCAGGAATTCGGGTGCCATACAACCGCTCGTAGGCTCGCTCGAGCGCCGTGTCCCAGTTTAGTGACACGACGGTTTCGACAACCCCGGCGTGGATAAGACGGGCGAGCGCTTCATGCGCCGGTGACGGAACTGCGCTCCGGTCCCTGTCTATCGCAGCGAACTGTGTTTGAAATCGCGCACGGGCTTTTCGGCTTGCCGCCAAGGAATTCCACAACTGGAGATCATCGGGCGGTGTCTTACTTGATGATCGCGGCGGCTCGTCGAGCGACTCGTACAACAGCGCGTCAAGGCCGGCCGTCGCAGGGAAGCGTGCCGCGATCGATAGCCCTGCACCAACGACGGCGACGGCGCCCAAGTTGAGCGACTGGCGCAACCGGCTCAGAGCATCCGACAAACGTGCGTTGGCTTCATCTGGTCTGGTCATTACACATCGACCTTCGGCTCGTTACAGTCACGTTGATTCATCGGGCATGGTCTGACCGGTTGCCAACACGGCGCAACCAGACTAAAGCCGCACGCCCACTGTCCGTTACACCGCATTTCTCTAGGTCCGAGAGTATCAAATGTAGTCGAGCATTCGTCGAAATTCTCTGCCGCAGTTCGAACCCGCACCTTTTGCGCGTGTGGTGACACCGCAGCAGCGGCTCCTGACGCGACGAAGTGAACGGGTAGCCACCCCCAATCCTCTCAGCAATATTCCACATTGCGAGAGCGGCCCGATCGACACCGTGAAGGCTGGAACCTCGGGGAAGTCAGCGATTGCCGGTGCGAGCACCGCGTAGAGCCGCCCCCGGGTCCGCAACAACTGTTCGATTCGCACCCTGTCGGCAACGAAGCGGAAGTCGTGCAAGACGTCCCCCAATGACCCGTCATCGGGGACCGCGACACGTCAAACACTCACGCGAGCTGCTGGCTTTCGTTCCGCATCAACAGGAGGTACCGAAGGATCGTTCTCAGGCGACGATATCGAGACCTGAAGTGTCCAAGCCAACTAGTGCACGAGGTACACCCCACCGCAACACGTCCAGCTACGGCGAAGACGAGCTGCGCTGGGGTCGATCTCAAGGCGACGCAACGGATCTGAGTCAGGGTCTAGACCCGGACGCAACGCGACCGAGCATCTCGGCGGCCGTCAGTTGCTGGCGCGAGCGCTGCCGGAGTCAGCGACGGTCCTGACGGCGATTAAACCGGGCTCTCGGATCACCTGGCTTCGCGCGCCGCACGATCCCGCCGGAAGAGGCCACCTGATGCGAGCACGAGGCGATTCGCTCTGTACTCGACGGTCTGGGTTCCGCACGTGGAGTTCGCGATTCAGCTGCCACAATGCCAACCGCCAGATCGTCCATGACCCGAACGCGCTGGTACAGCGCCGTTCCGCGGCCGGTCTGAGCTTGATCACCTGGCGATCTTCATGGCACGAACCATTTAGACGCCCAGCTCCCCGTCGTTTCGTCCAGCAACTCCGCCCGATCCACCATGTCCCCGCCCCCACCCCCCTCCGTACGCTCGACTCCATGCTCATCGACGAGTACTCGTCCCCCACCCGCCCCGTCCCCCTCGGCCCGCTCGTGCCGGACAAGCTCACGATCACCCTCTGGGACTTCTCCTGGTACGTGCGCACCGGCCCGGGAGAGCCGTTCGAAGACCTCGACGCGGCCTTCGCGGGCGCGGTCGAGCGCGGATACAACACGATCCGCATCTGCGCGATGCCGTTCCTGCTGTTCGGCACCGACATCGACACCAGCGCGCTGAAGCTCGGCCCGCTCGGCGGCGACTACGCGCAGCGCGTCCGCTGGTACGACGTGAAGGAGCCGACCGTCATCGACGCTCGGCAGCACCTCCTCGCGCTGTTCGAGGCGGCGGAGCGGCACGACGTGTTCGTCATCGTCTCGTCCTGGGAGTACCAGCAGTCCTCCGCCTTCGCCGAGGACCGCGCGTGGTTCGATGCGCTGATGGCCGTGCCGCCGGAGGAGCGCGCCGAGCGGCTCGCCGAGGCGCACGCGGGGCTGATCGCGTTCCTGAAACAGCACGACCTCGACGACCGGGTCGCCTTCGTCGAGCTGCACAACGAGGTGCAGGCGGGGCACCTCACTGAGGGTCTCGAGTACGAGGACCTCGACGAGGCGACCCTCGCCCTCCGACCACGCCTGACCCGCGGGATCAACCGCTTCCACGGGCTCGCTCCCGGCGTGCCCTGCTCGGTCAACTACGCGCACGTGCCCGTCGGCGGCATGCGCGGGATCCCCTGGAACTCCGACGTCCTCGTCGTGCACCCCTACATCTACGGGGTGCTCGACGACTTCCTCCGCGACTTCGCGTTGCGGCGGCCGATCGAGGAGTTCGAGCAGGAAAGAGCAGCAGAGACCTTCCTGCTCGACGGGGCGCCTCCGATCGCGGAGTGGACGCTGCCGCCCGAGTCGCAGTGGAAGCTGACCGCGACCATCGTCGGCAAGGGCGAGATCTACGCGCACGACTGGGGCGACGCCGGGCAGATCGACCGGTTCCTCTACGAGCACTACGGCCGGCACCAGCTCGAGATGGAGGCGACGCTGAAGACCTGGATCGCCGTCGCGGCCGATCACGCGGCGATGCGCGGCATCCCGCTCGTCTTCGGTGAGGGCTGGGTCGGCTACACGCCGCTCGAGGGCCGCTTCGAGGAGGGCCCGATCGGCGCCGAGTACTGCCGCCTCGCCATGCGGGAGTCGCGCCGGGTCGGCGCCCGAGGGTCGATCGTCTGCTCGAACGCGGCGCCGCAGCACCCGATGTGGGACGACGTCGCCCTGCAGCTCGAGTGCAACGCGATCTTCACCGAACCGCGCTGACGTTCACCCCTTGCCCTCCCGCCGGTACCGGATCGGCGGCACCCCGTGCACGGCGGTGAACTGCCGCGCGAAGTAGAACGGATCCGCGTAGCCGACCCGGGCGGCGATCTGCGCGACGGGCAGGTCGGTGGTGTCGAGCAGTGCGCGCGCCCGCGCCATGCGCAGCTGCGTCTGGTACTTCAGCGGCGAGGTCCCGGTCTCCTGGCGGAACCGGGCGGCGAAGTGCGAGGGGCTCAACCGCGCCGTCTGCGCGAGATCGCCGATCGAGACCTGGTCGGTGACGTGCTGGCGGAGGTACTCGATCGCCTGGTCGATCGCCGAGACCCGCGGCGCTCCGGCCGTGCGCTCGGAGCAGAGCAGGGCCATCAGGTGCCAGGCGGCTCCGGAGGCGGCGAGCGTGCTCGCGAACGTCAGGTCGCGTTCCATGGCCTGAACGACCTCTTCGACGAGGGCGACGATGCGGAAGGTGTCGGAGAGATCGCGGACCGGCGCCGCGGCGATCACTCCCGCGACACGGAGGAACTCGGCGAGGTCGCGGCCGACGACGTGCAGCCACCAGAGTGTCCAGGGCGCAGCGGTGTCGGCGCCGTAGGAGTGCGGGGTGCCCGGCGGCAGGAGCACGACCTGACCGGCCTGCACGGGGTGCCTGACTCCGCCGACCTCGCACCAGCCGGCGCCGCGGGTGCAGACCAGGATGATGCACTCGGCGATGCCCTCGACCCTCGCCCTGGCGTGGGCGCGCGCCTCCGGGAAGTAGCCGGCGTCGGTGACCACGAGATGGGAGGCACCGGGGCCGGCGAGAGCCGCCCGCACACGCGGACGCGGCATCACCAGCAGCCGCTGCCCGGGGAAGCCCTCCTCGATCGCCATCCCGCCAGCCTGGTGCACGGTCGTCGTTCCGTCCAGGGACGCCGCCGGATCGGTCGTTCCAGCGCCTGCGGGCCGTTCCTACGCTGAGGCCATGCTCACCGCCGAGTCGACCCTGATCCTCCCTCCCGTCCCCGCCGACCAGTCCGGCGCGGGCGTCGCGGCGTGGGAGGAGCCGCTGCTGATCGACACCTACCTGCCGGGCGAGCCGGACCGGTATCCCGCGTTCCTCGACTCCCGCGTCTACCAGGGCTCGTCGGGGCGGGTGTTCCCCCTGCCGTTCCACGAGCGGATCGCCGCCGAGAAGTCGCCGCACGCGTGGGACGCGGTGCACCTCGAGAACCGCTGGCTGCGGCTCGTCGTCCTGCCCCAGCTCGGCGGGCGCCTCCACATCGCCTACGACAAGACGGCCGACTACGACGTCTTCTACCGCAACAACGTCATCAAGCCGGCGCTGGTCGGGCTCGCCGGCCCGTGGATCTCGGGCGGGATCGAGTTCAACTGGCCGCAGCACCACCGGCCCGCGACCTTCCTGCCGACCGACGTGTCGATCGAGCACGAGGACGACGGCGCCGTGACGGTCTGGTGCTCCGACCACGACCCGTTCGCGCGGATGAAGGGGATGCACGGCATCCGGCTCCGCCCCGACTCGTCGCTGATCGAGGCGCGCGTGCGGCTGTTCAACCGCAGCGACGAGACGCAGACCTTCCTCTGGTGGGCGAACGTCGCGGCGGCGGTGAACGACGACTACCAGTCCTTCTTCCCCACCGACGTCGAGCACGTGGCCGATCACGCCAAGCGCGCGGTGGTCTCGTTCCCCCGGGTCGAGGGCGAGTACTACGGAGTCGACTACCCCGCCCGGGTCGACGCGGAGCATCCGGACGCCGACCGGCTCGACTGGTACCGCAACATCCCCGTGCCCACCTCGTACATGGTCACCAGGACCGCCGACGCCTTCTTCGGCGGCTACGACCACGGGCGCCGCGCCGGCTTCGTGCACTGGGCCGACCGCGCGATCTCGCCCGGCAAGAAGCAGTGGACCTGGGGCGACGCCCCCTTCGGCCACGCCTGGGACGCGAACCTCACCGACGGCGACGGGCCCTACGTCGAGCTGATGGCCGGCGTCTACACCGACAACCAGCCCGACTTCTCGTTCCTCGCGCCCGGCGAGACCAAGGCCTTCAGTCAGTACTGGTACCCGATCACCGAGATCGGGCCGGCACAGCAGGCGACGCGCGACGCCGCCCTCCGCCTCGACCTCGTCGACGAGTCGGTGCTGCGGATCGGAGTCGCGGTCACGGCCGTCCGCGCCGGCCTCGAGATCGTGGTGGGCGGCGAGCGATCGGTGCACGACGCCGAGCCCGGCTCCCCCGTCGTCGTGGATCGGCAGCTGGCCCCCGGCGTCCGGCTCGCCGACCTCACCGTCGAGGTGCACCACGGCGGGCGCCTCCTCGTCGCGGTCGACGGAGCCGCGATCGACCGCTCCCCCTCGCACTCCGACGCCCCGGCGCCGGCCGTCGCACCGCCCGCGCCCACCGAGGTCGGCACGCTCGAGGAGCTGTTCCTGATCGGGCAGTACCTCGAGCAGTACCGCCACGCCACGCGCTCCCCCGAGTCGTACTGGGAGGAGGCGCTGCGCCGCGACCCCTCGGACGTGCGCAGCAACGTGGCGCTCGCCGCCCGCAGGCACGGCGCCGCCCGCTACGAGGAGGCGCTCACCCACCTGCGCCGGGCCCTCGCGCGCCAGCTCGCCTGGGCGCCCAACCCCGCCGACGGCGAGGCGCTCTACCGCCTGGGCCTCACCCTGGCGCGGCTCGGGCGCTCGACGGAGGCGGCGGAGGCGTTCGCGAAATCCGCCTGGAACTCGGCGTGGGTCACCCCCGCCTCGCTCGCCCTCGCCCGCCTCTCCGACCCCGCGCACGCGGAGGAGGTGCTGCGCACCGTGCTCCGGCACGACGTCGAGAACCTCCAGGCGCGCGATCTGCTGGTGCTCGTCCTCCGTGCCCTCGGCCGCACGGAGGAGGCCGAGCGCCTGCTCGCCGAGACCCTGGCGCTGGATCCGCTCGACCAGTGGGCGCGGCACCTGGCCGGCGAGACGCTCACCACGGACGCTCCGACGCTGCTCGACGTCGCCCTCGAGTACGCGTCGGCGGGCTGGGACGACGAGGCCCTCGAGGTGCTCGCCCTCGCCGAGAGCGCGACGACCGCGCTCGGTCAGGTGAACGTCGGCCCGCTGATCGGCTACCACCGCGCCTCCCTGCTCGCCCGCCGCGGGCAGGCGTCGGCGGCCCGGGAGGCGCGCGCCCGCGCCGCCCGCAGCGACGCCACCCACTGCCTCCCCTCGCGACTCGACGACATCGCGGTGCTCGAGGAGGCGGTGCGGCTCGACCCGCACGACGGTCTCGCCTGGTCGCTGCTCGGCAGCTGGCGCTACGACCGCGGCCGGGGCGCCGAGGCGATCGACGCCTGGCGGTCGGCGCTCGACGGCGACCTCGACGACTCCCTCGCGGCGCTCGTCGAGCGGAACCTCGGCGTCGCCGCGTACAACGTGCTGCACGACCCGGACCTCGCGGCGCGGTACTACGCCTCCGCCCGACGGCGCCTGCCCGACGACGCCCGCCTGCTCTTCGAGGCCGACCAGCTGGCCGAGCGCCGCGGCGAGAGCCCCGCCGCGCGACTGGCGGCCCTCGAGGCGCGGCCCGCCCTGGTCGAGGAGCGCGACGACCTCAGCGTCGTCTCGGCGCGACTGCTCACGGCCGTCGGGCGGCACGAGGAGGCGTTGCGGGCGCTGACGTCGCGCCGCTTCCAGCCGTGGGAGGGCGGCGAGGGCCAGGTGCTCGGTGCCTGGGACGACGCGTGCCTCGCGGCGGTGCGCTCGGCTGCGGACCCCGAGACCGCTCGGTCCGCCGTGCTGGCCGCGCTGACGCCTCCGCCGACCCTCGGAGAGGCCAGGCACCCCCTCGCGACCACCGCCGAGCTGCACCTCGCGCTCGGCGACGCGCTGGCAGCCTGCGGCGACGCGGCGGGCGCGCGAGAAGCCTGGGCGGAGGCGTCGCGCGCGACCCGCGACTTCGCGGGCATGGCCGCCCAGCCCTTCACCGAGCGGAGCGCCGCGGCGATCCTCGCGCTCGCCCGCCTCGGCGACGGGCGGGCCGCCGCCGAGACCCTCGACCGCTTCGAGGCCTTCGTCGACGAGCTCGCCGCCACGCCCGGCGAGGTCGACTACTTCGCCACCTCGCTGCCGACGATGCTGCTGTTCCACTCCGATCCGCAGCGGCTCCGCGATGCCGAGGTGGCGCAGCTGCGCCGTGTCGTCGCCGACCTGCGCTCGGCGCTGCGCGAGCCGTCGTGATCGTCGAGTCGCGCGGAGGCGACCTGCCGCTGCTCGCCGTCAGCACGCCCGACCTGGAGCTGGTGTTCGCGCCGACCTGCGGCGGGCGCCTCCTCTCGCTGGTCTGCGGCGGGCGCGAGCTGCTCTGGCAGAACCCCGAGCTGGTCTCCTCCGCTCTGACCCCGGTCGCGCCCGTCGCCGAGTGGCCGGCCGGGACCGGCGGGATGTCGACCTGGGCGAACCTCGGCGGCTCGAAGACCTGGCCCGCACCGCAGGGCTGGTCGGGGCCGGACGAGTGGGCGGGGCCCCCGGATCCCGTGCTCGACTCGGGCGCGTGGGCGTCGGAGTGGACCGTCGATGAGTCGTCGGTCGAGGTGGTGCTGACGAGCCCGGACGATCCGCGGTCGGGCCTCCGGGTGACGCGGCGCTTCACCATCCCGGCGGTCGGCTCGTCGTTCGGCGAGCGCGTGACGTTCGAGAACGTGTCCGCGACCGAGCGGAGGTGGGCGATCTGGGAGGTGTGCCAGGTCGCGACCGCGCCCGGCGGAGGCGTCGTCGTGCCGCACGACGGGGAGCCGGTCGAGCTCGACCTCGGCTCGTACGAGGGCGCGGTGTCGTCGTCTCTCGAGGGGCGCGACGTCGTCCTCCCGCTCGGCACCGGAGTCGCCAAGCGCGGCTACCCGCGGGCCTCGGGATCCGTGCAGTACCGCGAGTCGTCCGGCGCCTCCCTCCGCCTCGCGACCGAGCCCGCGGTCGAGGGCGAGTGGCCCGACGGCGGCTCGAAGGTGGAGGTGTGGCTGCAGCGGCCGACGGACGCGCCGATCGACTCGCTCGAAGGCCTGCACCCGACCGCGCACCTCGTCGAGCTGGAGGTGCTGGGGCCGCTGACCGCGCTGCCGCCGGGCGGGAGCTGCGACCTCGAGATCGCGTGGTCGGCGAGCGCCGCCCCGTAGCGTCCTCCTGCGTGTGGTCCCGTCCTCGCTGATCGAGCCCGCAAGAAATCACCCTCCGCGTGAGGCCCTTCCCTCGCTGATCGAGTAGCCGCGGCACGCGGCGTATCGAGATCCACCATCGTCAGAAGTCCAGCTCGAAGGCCCGAACTGCTGAAGCTGGTCGGTCTCGATACGCCCCTGCGGGGCTACTCGACCAGCATGCTCGCTGCCAGAATCCCTTCTCCCCCACCACAGAGAGACCACCTCACAGGCATTGCCCCTCCCTCGCTGATCGAGTAGCCCGCGCAGCGGGCGTATCGAGACCGACCAGCTTCAGAAGACCAGGACTTGAGCCTTCTCTGCTGAAGCTGGTGGGTCTCGATACGCCCCTGCGGGGCTACTCGATCAGCAGGCAAGGGCGAGGGGCGCCCTCTTTTCCCTCACCACTGAGACGCGAAGCGGCTTCGGCGCTGTCGCGCCCCGCAGCCCTTGTCGTCGCGCCGGCTTCTTGCGAGGGTGGGCCGCATGAGCCTCTTCATCAGCTGCCCGGTCGAGAGCGTCGAGCGCGCGACCGCCTTCTACACCGCCCTCGGCTGGACCCTCGATGCCGAGATGTCGAGCGAGAACGCGTCGTGCTTCGCGATCGCGCCCGACCAGTACGTCATGCTCAGCAGCCGCGAGATGTACGCGAGCGTCGGCGGCACCGAGGATCTGATCGGCGTGCCCGGCACCCCCTCGAAGGTCACTGTCTCGTTCGACCTCGGCAGCCGCGAGGCGGTCGACGAGCTCACCGAGCGCGCGGGCGCCGCCGGCGGGCGGATCGGCGACACGGACGACTACCCCTTCATGTACCAGCGGCAGTTCGACGACCTCGACGGCTACCACTACTCGCCGTTCTGGATGAAGCCGACCGACTGAGAGTCGCCGCGGAGTGCGCCCGCGGTAGCGTCCTCGGATGACCCTTCGAGAGGCGCTCGCGTCGGCGTTCGTCGTGACCGAGGCCGAAGGCGGGGCGCTCCTCCTGCGTCCCCGCGACGGGAGCGGACGCGCGATGGTGCTCGACGGTGCGGCGCGGGCGGCGCTCGAGACCAGGAGCGCCACCGCCGTGGCCGACGTGCTCCGGGCGATCGGCGAGGCCCGCGGCCGCGAGCACGTCCTCGTGCTGCACGGCGGGCGGATCACCCCGTCGACGGATCCGGACTCGGTCGTCCGCGACACGGCGCCCGAGGCTCCGGCTCCCACGAGCGGGACCTGGGTGCCCTACGACTAGACACGGTGTCGCTCCTCCGCCGTTAGATTGAATGGGAGATGACAGTCGACCCGGATTCGCGCGCGTGGCAGCGGTCGCCGGTGACGGCGGACCAGCGGAAGGTCGACGCCGCGACCGCCGCCGTCCTCTTCGGCGCGTCGATCCTCTCGCTCGTGCTCGGCCGCGCGATCGGCATGTGGCCGGATCCGGCCGAGCCGCTGCCGAGCATCGGCCTCCTCGCCCTCGTGACGCTCCCGCTCGCGTTCCGCCGCGTGCAGCCCGTGGCCGCGCTCGCCGTCACGAGCGCCGCGTTCGTCCTCGCCGGGGAGCTGCGGGTCCCCGAGGTGACCATCACCAATATCGCCCTCTTCATGGCGCTCTACAGCGTCGGGGCGTGGGACCCGAACCGGTCGCGGGCGACCTGGGCGCGCGGGCTGCTCGTCACCGCGATGGGGATCTGGCTGATGATCACCTTCTTCCGCGCGAGCACGCAGGATCTCGACTTCGACGGCGAGGGGATCGGCGCGCTGACCCCGGTCGCCGCGTACATGCTCCAGCAGGTCCTGGTCAACGTCCTCTACTTCGCCGGAGCCTGGTGGTTCGGCGAGCACGCCTGGTCGTCGGCGCGCCAGCGGGCGCTGACCGACTTCCGCACGCAGCAGCTCGAGGACGAGCAGTCGAAGGTCGCCCGCCAGGCGATCACGATCGAGCGCCTGCGCATCGCGCGCGAGCTGCACGACGCGGTCGCCCACCACGTCTCGCTGATGGGGGTCCAGGCCGCGGCGGCGAGGACGCTGCTCGGCACCGACCCCGACCGGGCGCGCGGGCAGCTCGTGGCCCTCGAGGACTCGTCGCGGGCGGCCGTCAGCGAGCTGTACCAGCTGCTCGGCACCCTCCGCGACGAGGAGTCGGCCCTCGGACCGGTCACCGCCTCGCTCGACCTCGACGCGCTCGACGCGCTGGTCGAGGACGCCGTCGCGGCGGGCCTCCGGGTCTCGCTCGAGCGGGTCGGCGAGCCGTTCGAGGTGCCGGCGACAGTGGGGCTCAACCTCTACCGCATCGCCCAGGAGTCGCTGACCAACGTCCTCAAGCACGCCGGCCCGGGCACCCGCGCGAGCGTGCACGTGCGCTACGACGAGGATTCCGTCGAGCTCGAGGTGGCCGACGACGGGCTCGGCCGCCCCGGTCCGCGTCAGCGCAGCGGCGGCCTCGGCCTGCTCGGCATGCGCGAGCGCGCCGCGACCCTCGACGGCGCCTTCGAGGCGGCGCCGCGCGCGGGCTCCGGCTGGGTCGTCCGGGTCACCGTGCCGCTGGGGGTCCGGGTATGAGCGACGAGCGCGCCGTCCGGGTCGTCCTCGTCGACGACCACGCGCTGATGCGGCAGGGCATCAGCACCATCCTCTCGGCGCAGCCCGGCATCGAGGTCGTGGGCGAGGCCTCCAGCGGCGAGGAGGCGCTCGAGGTCGTGGCGATGGCCCGCCCCGACGTGGTCTGCATGGACGTCGAGATGCCGGGCATCGGCGGACTCGAGGCGACCCGCCGGCTGCTCGCCGATCCGGAGGAGACCGCCCGGGTGCTCGTGCTCACGACCTTCGAGCGCGAGGACTACCTGCTCGAGGCCCTCGACGCCGGTGCGAGCGGATTCCTGCTGAAGAACTCGCCTCCGGAGCACCTGGTCTACGGCGTGCGCGCGATCGCGGCCGGGGAGGCGCTGCTCGCGCCCGAGCTGACCCGCGCGGTCATCGAGCGCGCCGTCGCCCGCGACCGGGGCCGCACCTCCGCTCTGCCGCCGGGCGCCGTGCCCGAGCAGCTGACCCGGCGCGAGGCCGAGGTGCTTCGGCTGATGGCGCAGGGGCTCTCGAACGACGAGATCGCCGAGCAGCTCCTCGTCGGCCGCGCGACGGTGAAGACCCACGTCTCGAACGTGCTGCTGAAGCTCGCGCTGCGCGACCGGGTGCAGGCCGTCGCCTACGCCTACCGGTCCGGTCTGGTCGACTGACTCCTCCTCTCGCCGCGGACTCCGCCCGGAGGCGGAGGAGCGGCGTCACCCCCGGGCCGGAAGCGCTCGGCACGGCCCGCTCGTAGCGTGGAGGCATCGCCCAGGCCCGAGGAGGTCGCATGCTCAGCGTGCACAACATCAGTCGCAGCTACGGAGCCCATCGCGCCGTCGACGACGTCAGCTTCGACGTGGGCCGGGGGCGCCTCACCGGCTTCGTCGGCGGCAACGGCGCGGGCAAGACCACGACGATGCGGATGATCCTGGGGGTCCTGCGCCCCGACTCCGGCACTGTGACGCTCGACGGCTCGCCCGTGGGCCAGGCCGCGCTGCACGGCTTCGGCTACATGCCGGAGGAACGGGGCCTCTACCCGAAGATGGAGATCGGCGAGCAGCTGGCCTACCTCGCGCGGCTGCACGGCATCGAGAAGGCGACGGCCGTCCAGCGCGCCGACGACCTGCTCGAGCGCCTCGGCCTCATCGAGCGCCGACGCGACAAGCTCGAGGCCCTCTCGCTCGGCAACCAGCAGCGCGTGCAGGTGGCCGCGGCGCTCGTGCACGACCCCGACGTGCTCGTCATGGACGAGCCCTTCTCGGGGCTCGACCCGCTCGCCGTCGACGAGGTCGTCGCGGTGATCGCCGAGCACGCCGCGCGGGGCATCCCCGTGCTGTTCTCCTCCCACCAGCTCGACGTGGTCGAGCGCCTGTGCGACGACCTCGTGATCATCGCCGGCGGCCAGGTGAAGGCGGCGGGCTCTCGGGAGGATCTGCGCGAGCAGTACTCGGGCGACCGCTGGTCGCTCGAGATGACCGGCGACGCGGGCTGGATCCGCGGAGTGCCGGGCGTCGAGGTCGTGGAGCTCGCCGGCACGAGCGCGCTGTTCCACGCCGACTCGGCGGCCGCCGACGTCGTGCTCCGCGCGGCGGTCGAGCGGGGAACGGTGTCGTCGTTCCGGCCGGTGCGGCCGACCCTCGGCGAGATCTTCCGGGACATCGTGGTGGCTGCGCCCTCGGGCGCCGAGGAGAAGGTGGCGGTGGCGCGATGAGCACCGGCAGAACGACGAACGACGACGCCCGCCTGGGCACCTGGGGCGCGACCCTGCTGGTCGCCGAGCGCGAGATCCTGTCGCAGGTCCGCTCGAAGGCGTTCCTCATCTCGACGGTGATCACGCTCGCGCTGGTCATCGGCGGGATCGTGCTCTCGAGCGTGCTGGGGAACCGCGCGGTCGAGGCGACCCCGGTGGCCGTCGTCGGGTCGGTGCCCGCCGCGGTCGGCGACTCCGACGCCCTCGACGTCACCGACGTCGCGACCCGCGGAGAGGCCGAGGAGCTGGTCCGCTCCGGATCGGTCGACGCGGCGCTCGTCCCCGACGACTCCGCGATCGGCTTCTCGCTGATCGCCCTCGACGAGGCGCCGGACGACCTCGTCTCGGCCCTCTCGGTCAGCCCCGAGGTCGAGCTCCTCGACCCCTCCGAGACCCCCTCGGGCCTGCGCGCCCTGATCGGCCTCGCCTTCGGGCTGGTCTTCATGATCGCGGTGATCGGCTCGGGCGCGACCATCATGCAGAACACCGTCCAGGAGAAGCAGTCGCGCATCGTCGAGATCCTGCTCGCCGCGGTCCCCGCTCGCGCGCTGCTGGCCGGCAAGATCCTCGGCAACTCGGTGATCGGAGTGGGCACCGCCGCCGCCATCGCGGCCGCGTCGGCGCTCGGTCTCGCGATCACCGGCCAGACCGAGCTGCTCGATCTGCTCTCGGCGCCGCTGATCTGGTTCGTCGTCTTCTTCGTCTTCGGGTTCGTGCTGGTCGCGAGCGTCTTCGCCGCCGGCGCTGCCCTCGTGTCGCGGCAGGAGGACACCGGCGCGGTGATGACGCCCGCGATGATGCTCGTGATGGTCCCGTACTTCGGAGTCGTCTTCTTCGGCGACAACCCGCTCGTCATGGGGATCCTGTCGTACATCCCGTTCAGCGCCCCGGTCGCGATGCCCGTCAGGCTGTTCTTCGGCGAGGCGGAGTGGTGGGAGCCGCTCGTCTCGCTCGCCCTCCTCGTCGTCGCGACCGCGGCCGTGATGGCCGTCGCGAGCACGATCTACACGAATTCGCTGCTCCGGATGGGCTCGCGCGTCAGCCTCCGCGAGGCCCTCAAGGCGAACTGAGCCGCTCGGCCCGGACGCCGAGAGCCGGGTCTCGATACGCCGCCTCCGGCGGCTGCGGGCTCGACCAGCGAGCTCGCGCGGGTCGCTCTGCTCCAGCCAGTGGAGTCGTCCTTCGCTGATCGAGTCGCTTCCTGCGTGTGGTCCCTGCCTGCTGATCGAGTAGCCCGCGCAGCGGGCGTATCGAGATCCACCAGCGCCAGAAGTCCCGATCAGAAGCCCGATCTGCTGAAGCTGGCGGGTCTCGGTACTCGAATGGCGCAACGCGGCCTCGCCGCTCGAGACGCCGCCTCGGGCGGCTACTCGACCAGCAGGCTTGCGCGCTCCCACCGACCCCGGCCGATCGATCCGTCACAGACGCACCGTGCAGCGCAGGCGGTTTCAAGCGGCTAGTGCAACGGCGATGAGTTCTCTCATCTTGGCGGTGGGGCTGCGGAATTCGAGGGTTTGGCGGGGTCGGATGTTGAGGAGGCGCTGGGTTTCGGCGAGGTCGTCGTCGGTGATGGTGTTGAAGTTGAAGCCTTTGGGATAGAAGTCGCGGATGAGGCCGTTGGTGTTCTCGTTC
>NZ_WUCD01000002.1:0-13682 GCF_009807175.1 Rathayibacter sp. VKM Ac-2803
CACTGAGACGGAGCATCTTCGCCGGATCGATCCGCGAGCAGTGCGCCCGTTGCGCTGGCGGCGGGCCCGATCAGCAGGGCGCGGGCCGAGCGCAGGAGGTCGCTTCTCGTCGGAGTCGTAGAGTGAGCCGGAGCGACGGGGGGCCGCTGTGCATCGTGAAGCGTGGAGTCAGAGGCGCACGACAGCGAGGATCGCCACAGTCGTGGCGGTGCTCCCACTGCTCGCCGGCTGCGTCGAGCAGAACGCGACCACGTTCTCCGACTACGACCGCGTTCAGGAGCAGCGGGACGTCCTCCCCTTCCTCGGCAGGGTCGGCGAAGGGCTCGATCCGGAGACGGTCCGCTACGCCGGAACGGTCGACGGACTCGACGTCTACGTGGCGAGCGGGATCGACAGCGGGAGTCACTGCGTCGTCGTCCACTCCGACGACGGATTGGAGAGCGGCTGCGGAGACACGGTGTCGAAGCAGAACGAGTGGACCGTGCGCATCCACCCGGACGGCGCGGTTCCCGAGGACGCCACAGGAGACGACTGGACGCAGCTCGGCGAGAACCTCTCGGTGCGCGCGGGATGACGAGCGATCCCCACCCTGGCCTGAATGCATGGGAGCCCCGGTCGATCTCGTCACGCGGCGGCTCCGCCTGCGCCCTCTCACGACGGACGACGAGTCGGCGGTCACGGCCTACCGGGCAGACCGGCACGCGTCCCGTCACCTCGGGCATCCGCCGCTGGAGGAGGGGCAGTTCGCGCGCGAACCGGGCCACCGCCGCTTCCTCGCTGATCGAGCCCGCAGCCCGCGGAGCCGGCGTATCGAGAACAACCAGCGTCAGAAGTGCGGATCTGACGACCGCTCTGCTGACGCTGGTCGGTCTCTAAGGAGAAGTCACCCCACGGGTGTGGCTGCAAGCTCGCTGATCGAGTAGCCCGCGCAGCAGGCGTATCGAGATCCACCTCGTCAGAAGTCCAGGTCAGAAGGCCGATCTCCTGAAGTTGCCGGGTCTCGATACGCCCCTGCGGGGCTACTCGACCAGCATGGAAGGCGAGCCGCACCGACTCCTCCCTCACCAGTCGACCCCGGAGTCACTCCGTCGGGCGGAAGAACTCCTCGATCACCGTCGCCAGCGCGACCAGGTCGTCGACGTGCGCGAGCTCGCGCGCGGAGTGCATCGAGAGCAGCGGCACGCCCACGTCGACGGTCGCGATCCCGAGCCGGGTCGCGGTGAGCGGCCCGATCGTCGAGCCGCACGGGACGGTGTTGTTCGAGACGAACTCCTGGTACTCGACGCCGGCCCGGGCGCAGAGGCCGGCCCAGAGCGCCGCGCCCCGCGCATCGGTCGCGTAGCGCTGCGAGGCGTTGATCTTGAGCAGCGGACCCCCGCCCGCCACCGGCTGGTTCACCGGGTCGTGCTTCTCGGGGTAGTTCGGGTGCACCGAGTGCCCCGCGTCCGCCGAGAGGCACCACGACCCGGCGATCGCCCGGGCGCGCTCGTCGACGCCGGCCCCGAGCGCCGCGCCGATCCGGTTCAGCACGTCCTCGAGGAACGGGCCGCTCGCGCCGGAGCGGGTCGCCGAGCCGAGCTCTTCGTGGTCGAACGCGGCGAGCACGCTGATGTGGCCCGACGCCGGCTGCGGCCCGGAGCTCGCGGCGAGCAGCGCGACGAGACCGGCGTGCACGGAGCTGAGGTCGTCCATGCGGCCGGCGGCGAAGAGCGCGTCGTCGAGGCCGAAGCGTCGGGGCGGCTGCGTGTCGGCGGTGACGAGGTCGTAGCCGACGACGTCCGAGGCGTCGTCGAGCCCGGCCCGGGCGGCCAGCAGACCGAGCAGGTCGACGTCCGCGGCGTCGCCCACGCCGAGCACCGGGACGGTGTGCTTCTGCCGGTCGAGCGTCAGGCCGTCGTTCACCTCGCGGTCGAGGTGGACGGCGAGCTGGGGGATGCGCAGGAACGGGCCCGTGCGCACGAGCAGCTCCGCACCGTCGCGCGTCACGAGGCGGCCGGCCAGCTCGAGCTCGCGGTCGAGCCACGAGTTGAGCAGCGGACCGCCGTAGATCTCGACGCCGGCCTGCAGCCAGCCCTTCGAGCCGATCGTCGCCTTCGGCTTGACCTTGAAGCCCGGCGAGTCGGTGTGCGCGCCCAGGATGCGGAACGGCGTCAGCGCGTCGGCCTCCGCCGGCAGGTGCCAGGCGATGACGGCTCCGTCGCGGACCACGACGTAGCGACCGGGGGCGGTGGGCCACGCCTGCGTCTCGTCCACTCCCGCGAATCCGGCGGCCCCGAGCCGCCGCGCCGTCTCTGCCGCGGCGTGGTACGAGGAGGGGGAGGCCGTGAGGAACTCGGCGAAGTCGGCGATGTGGTCGGCGCGATCGGTCATCGCTCCAGTGAACACCCCCGCGGCGCCCGGCCCGTCACCACCTCCGGTAGATGCGGTAGGGCCCGTCGGAGTGGACGAGCGCGAACCGGTCGAGCCTCTCGGGGTGCCGCGAGAGGACCCTCGTGATCGTGTCCGCCTCGTTGTCCTCGTTCAGGAGGATCCACTCGACGGCGCCCGCCGGGTCCTCCTGCGCGCGGACGAAGGCCTCGCCCGCCGCGTAGTCGACGAGCTCGACGAGGGGGAGGCGGAGGTCGAGGACGAAGGGGTTCTGGCTCTCGTCCACGAGGATCCCGCCGCCCTCGTACTGCCGGCCGAGCCAGGTGAAGGAGCGGCGGAGGTCGGCGAACGCGACGCGCTGGTCGGCGGCTTCGGCGAGCACCGCGACCCGCTCGGGCTCCCCCAGCATCCACACCGATTGGCCGGTGAGTCCGGCGAGCACCGCGGCACCGACCACGGCGCGGAACGCCCGCCCGGCGACGCGGCTCCGCGCCTCGATGACCGTCTGCACCAGGTAGCCGATCATGACCGAGGTGACGAGTCCGGCGACCAGGGCGTAGCGGGTGTTCCACCAGCCCGTCGGCAGGGTGTGGTCGCTGTAGATGACCGACTGCCCCGCGGCCAGGCTGACGAGAGAGAACAGCGCGGGCACCCCGGTCAGGGCGAGCAGGAGGAAGCGGTCCGAGAGCCCGTCGCGCACGGCGAGCGCCGCCGCGCCCAGAGCGGCCAGCACGACGCTCGCCGGGCCGTAGGCCTGGACGATGCTCCAGACGTAGACGTACACCGCGATGCCCGGGTCGCCCGCGGTGGTGACGAGGCCCGCCTCCGTGATGCCCCGCTGCAGCTCGGCCGCCGAGAAGGGGCCGTTCGCGAACTCGAGCGGATTGCCGTAGATCGCCGTGTTGTAGGCCAGCCACCACGCGATCGCCGCCAGGGACGGGAGGGCCAGCCCGAATGCCGACGCGACCGCCGCGCCGATCCGGCGGTCGCGGCGGAAGGACACCACGGCCACGAGCACCGCCCCGCCCGCGAGCAGCGCCCAGCCCTCGTAGCGCGACATCACCGCGATCGCGAGCGGGATCCCGCAGAAGACCGCCGTCTCGCCGATCGAGTGCCGGCGGCGGGCCGTGACCCAGCGGGCGAGCCCGGCGACGCAGCCGAGCAGGCCCGCGATCAGCACCGGCTCGGTGAGTGGAGTCGTGAACACGTAGAGCACGGCGGGGCTGCTGACGAAGGCCGCGACCGTCGCGAGGCGGGCCGTGCGCCCGGAGCGCATCCGCGCGGCGATGCGGTAGAGGGCGGAGGCGGAGAGCCCGAGGCAGAGGGTCCCGACGATCGCGGCGCCGGCTCCGCTGACCCACCACTCGAAGTCGATCACGAACGGAGCGAGGATCAGGTGGGGCACCGGGAGCCAGACAGTGCCCAGCTGCTGGAACCCGGGAGACGCGCTGTCGAAGAGGCGCCGGGCGATGCTGAGGTGCAGCTGCTCGTCGCGATAGGCGATCCCCGCGCCCGACGAGACGGAGACGACCGACGCGAGAGCGCCGAGGACGACCACCGCGACGAACACCGTCACGCTGCCCGGGACCCGTCGCCCGGGCGGCGACGCACCGAGATCGGCCCACCGTGCGCGCGCCCACGCGCCGAACGGAGTGGCGCTGTCCATCGGAGTCCTCGGGGTCGATGGAGCAGGGCGAGAAGCAGGCCCGAGTCTGCCCTAGTGCTGCGAGGATTTCTCGCGCGAGAGCGAGGATGCCCATCTCGGGGGGTGGAGATCAGGGTTGTCCCTGATCCGCCGCGGCCCGCGCCACCGCAGGATCGACCCATGCCCCCTGCTCCCGCCGCCCGCTCCACCCTGCTGCGTCCCCTCGCCGTCGCCCTCGTCGGAGGGCTCGTCCTCGGCGCGCTGACCAGCGTCCTGCAGACCTGGCTGCCGTCCTCCTTGACGTCGTTCGCCAACTCCTCGGGCGGCTGGTCGATGCTCGTGTTCGCTCTGGTGCGGCTCGGCCGGGCACGCCCGGTACCGGCCGCCCTGCTCGGGCTGCTGGCGTTCTGGGCGCTGCTCGAGGGCTACGACCTCGTCACCGGCGCGCGCGGCTTCGGCTACTCGCCCCCGTTCACGGACGTCTTCTGGCTGCTCGCGGTGCCGGCCGGGCCGATCCTGGGGGCCGCCGCCGCCCTCACCCTGCACGGGACGACTCCGTGGCGGGTGCTCGCGGTCGCCCCGCTCTCGGGCGTGCTGATCGGCGAGGGGATCTGGGCGCTCGGCGCCGTCGCCGACACCACGGGCTCGGTCTACTGGTGGCTGCAGATCGTCCTCGGCACGGGCTTCCTGGTGCTCGCGGTGATCCGGAGGCGCCCCCGGCCCCTCACGGTGCTCGCCGCCCTCGCGGTCACGGCGCTGGCCGCCGCCGTCTTCCACACGGTCTACTCGATCCTGTAGCGGAGCGTCGTCGGACGCGGTGGTGCCGCGCTCGCGCTACGCGCCCATCGCCGGGCCGAGCGAGCCCCGCGGGCCCGTCTCGGCGAACTCCGCGATGCGCGTGAAGGCGAGCACCGCCTCGTCGTTGCTGATCCGGCCCGCGTCGACTCCGTCGGCGATCCGGAGCACCTCGAGCTTCCAGGTGGCGCGAGCCGCGGCGTCGAGGCCGGCGGCTCCGATCGATGTCGAGGCGCGGACGCGCGCGATGATCGTGGTGACGTGCCATCGTCGATTGCTGAAGACCACTGCTTCTCCTCTCGCTGGTTCCCGTACTCCTTCGGAGCGGCACCCCCGCCCCGATGGGCGAGCAGCTGTGGGTTTACTGTGGAGGCATGTCTCGATCCCTGCGCCTCGGTGCCACCGCCGCCCTCGCCCTCCTCCTGACCGGCTGCACCTCCGCGGGCAGCGGCTCGGACGTCGAGGAGCTCGAGGCGGCCCCGGCCGCCGGAGTGGAGATCACCGGCGACGGCTACACCTACGCCGTCCCGGACGGCTGGGACATCCCCGACACCGACCCCTCCTCGATCGGCGCGGACACCCTCGCCGCCGACCTGACCGACACCGACGGCTTCTCGGACAACGTGAACGTCGTCCTGAGCCCCGCCGGAGCCGTCACCGCCGAGCAGATCGAGTCGACCGGAGTGGACGAGCTCACCGGCGCCGGCGCGACCGACGTCGAGGTCGAGGACCGCGTCCAGGTCGCCGGCACGGAGTCGGCCCACCTGAGCGGCGCGCTGACCGCCCAGGGCGCGTCGTACAGCATCGAGCAGTACTACCTCACCCAGGACGACCAGACCTACGTCGTGACGTTCTCGTTCAGCCCGACCGTCGACGACGACGCCCGCCAGGACCTCGCTGAGTCCGTCCTCGCGTCCTGGACCTGGGCCTGATCCGCGGCTGACCCCGCCGCGCGTCAGCCGGCGAGGAGGCTGCGCGCGAAGCAGAGCGACTCGGCCGAATCGACGTACGACCCGAACAGCGGGATGCTCTCGTAGCCCTCGCGCTCGTAGAACCGGATGGCGTCGGGCTGCCGGGTGCCGGTCTCGAGGACCAGACGCTCGGCGCCGAGCTGCCGTGCGCTCGACTCCAGTGCCCGTAGCACAGCGACCGCGAGGCCGGTCCCGCGCATCCCGGGGACGACGTACATCCGCTTGATCTCGATGCCGCCGGGGCCGACGACCGCATCGGGGAGCGGGCGCAGGCCTCCGCACCCGACCGGCCTCCCCTCCGGCGTCGTGGCGACGAGGAACACCGGCACGTCGCCCGCCGAGGGGACGGTGCCCGGCTCGTGGTCGTCGCTGCCGTAGCGCGCATCCAGCTCACGGCGCTGCTCGCCGCGCAGCCACTCCGCGTCGGGGTGGTCGAACGGCACGGGTGTGATCTGCCAGGTCATGGTCGCCCTCCGGGGAATGGGTCCGTGCTTGCCGATAACAAGCGTTACGGTAACAGGCGTTACGCTTCTCTGCATGGCGAGAGCACGCGACGAGACGGCGATCCAGGAGAAGCTGTCGGAGGCGGTCTTCGCGACGCTCGCCGAACGCGGAGCCGTCGGACTGACCCTCCGAGCCGTCGCGGAGCGCGCCGACTGCACGACCGGCCTCGTCCTGCACACGTTCCGCGACAAGCGAGCGCTGCTCCTGCACGCCCGCGACGTCCTCCACGAGCGCACTCGTCTCCGGTTCGACGCGCTGACGACCGACGACCTCGATCCGGAGGCCGCTCTGCGTGCCGTCGCCTCTGCGGCACTTCCCACCGACCCCGCGGGGCTCGCCGAGGCGCGGGCGTGGATCGGATTCCTCTCGGCCGCGCTCAGCGACCCGATCCTCGCCGAGCGCCACGCCGTCCACAGCCGAGCGTTCGTCGAGCGCCTCGAGGGGCTGCTCGAGGCGATCGACGGCCCGCGACCGGACGCTCCGGACCGAGCCGCAGCCCTCGCCTCCGCGGTGGAGGGTATCTCGACCCTCGCCGCCGGTGACGCCGACTCGTGGACGCCCGACCGTCAGCGGGGAGCGCTCGACGTCGTGCTGGCCGCGGTCCTGGGGGCGCGGTGACGCCGCAGCCGGCGCTACGGTGACCGCATGAGCGCACGAGTCCTCGCCCCGAGCCGCCCGCCGATGGATCGAAGCCGAAGGGGCCCGCGTCGTACTTCGCGAGCATCGAGAGCACGTACGGGCGACCGATCCAGGAGTGGCTCGACCTCGCGAACGCGAAGCTCGACGAGGTCCCGCACATGCAGGTCGTGGCGTGGCTCAAGTCCGAGCACGGGATGGGCCACGGGCACGCGAACGCGGTCGTCGCGTACGTGAAGGCCGCCCGGGGCTGACGCGGCGTCCGCTTCAGGACCTGTCCGGAAGCGGCTCTTGCCCGCCGGCGCGAGCGTCGCGAGACTCTGGGTGGCACGTGCTCCGCGACCTCGGGTCGCAGGCGCGTGCGCTGACAGGAGCGACGCCGTTGACCACCATCCCGCCCGGCACCTCCGACTCGCGCAGCGCCTCCGACTCGCCCGCCACCGACACGAGCGCGCGAGTCGGTCTGCGCGCCTGGCTCCGTGGGGGCGCGTTCGGTCCGACCGAGCTGTCCCGCCGCGGCGTGCTGCTGGTCCTCGTCTCGGTCGTCCTCGTCGTCGTCCCGGTCGTGGGCCTGACGCTGATGTCGGTCGAGGTGCACCTCGCGCTCAAGGTGTCGGTGCTCGCCGTCACGGTGGTCGCCCTCGTCGGGGCGGCGCTGCGCGTCGTCGCCGATGCACGGCCGACGCCCCGGGGCGATCTCGACCGGGCCGGCAAGCTGATCGGAGCGGTCGCCGCCCTCTTCACGGCGCTCGCGGTGATCCTCGACTGGGGCGGGCTCGACCTCCTCTGACGTCCGACGGCGAGCCTGACTGGGAGTCCGCCGGTGGCTATCGAGCGGAAGAGCGCGAGCGCGCAAGGACCTGTGCCGACGCGGAGGAACTGCGTACCGTCGCCTGCGATCGGCACCGTCCGACGAGGCACCCGACGGGTGCAGAACAGGTGAGAGCACATGAGTCGCGAGAAGAACATCGCATCCCAGCAGGCGTTCGGCGAGGCGGTCAACGCCGGAGACTTCGCCGCGTTCGACGAGCTCGTCGCGCCCGATTCGGTCGACCACGACCCGGCGCCCGGCCAGGCCGCGGGGCCCGAGGGGTACGCCGCCTTCTTCGGCGAGCTGCGCACCGCGTTCCCCGACATGGCGCTCGCGGTCGAGAAGCTCGTCGCCGACGAGGACAGCGTCGCCTTCGCCTACACGCTCACCGGCACGCACACCGGCGTGTTCCAGGGCTTCGAGCCGACCGGCAGGGCCATCTCGATCCGCGGCATGCAGATCAGCAGCTTCGTCGACGGCAGGCTCGCCGAGCGCTGGGGCAGCAGCGACGAGCTCGGCATCCTGAAGCAGCTCGGTCTCGCGCCCGCGGCGTGAGCTACAGCCCGTCGACGAGGGCCGCCCGCAGCTCGGCGCTCACGTCGGCGGGCGGCTCGACCTCGACGGCGAGCGCCTGCACCGCCCGGCTGTAGAAGTTGCGGGCCGCGGCGGCCAGCGCGATGTCGACGATCTCGCGGTCGGTGAAGCCGGCCTCGCGCAGCCGGAGGCCGTCCGCCTCCGTCATGTCGGCGGCGTCCCGGCTGACCCGCT
The DNA here is from genome assembly GCF_009807175.1 of Rathayibacter sp. VKM Ac-2803. NCBI lineage: Bacteria > Bacillati > Actinomycetota > Actinomycetes > Micrococcales > Microbacteriaceae > Rathayibacter > Rathayibacter sp. VKM Ac-2803. The sequence continues at coordinate 8,498 of NZ_WUCD01000002.1, forward strand.
CCGCGAACTCCATCATCGCCACCTCGGCCGGAGTGAGACCGGCGCCGCGGAGGTCGCCCCGCGCGAGGCGGATCAGCTGCTCCTCCGAGAGGTAGCGCGACGCGACGCGACCGTGGGCGAGCAGGCAGTGCGCCGATCGCGCCCCGCGGGCGGCGGCGAGGGTCACGAGCTCGTAGCGACGCCGGTCCATCTGCACGGTGATCGCCCGGCTCAGCTCGTTCCAGGCGAGGAGGGCACCGGGGTTCAGGCCCAGGACCTTCGTGTGAGCCGCCACGTACCCCTGGGCGTCCACGTCGTCGGCGTAGAGCTCGGCCACCGGCCCCGCCGCCTCCGATTCGGGAACAGTCACGATGATCGACACGGTCGCTCTCCTCGTCCGTCGGAGGCGCCCCGGTGCGCCCGCGCCCTCGGATGGTAGCCCCGCGGCGGCTGCGGCGGCAGGGGCGCCGATCGGATCGGACCGCGTGGGATCCGGAGCGGTCAGACGCGCGTGACGAGCCCGTGCCCGAGCGAGGCGAGGGCCTCCTGGTTGCGGCGGTAGTGCGACCACTGGCCGATCCGCGTGCAGGTCACGAGGCCGGCCCGCTGCAGGGTCGCCATGAACTGCGAGGCCGTCGACTGCGAGACCTCGGCCCGGGCCTGGATGTGCTTCAGGCAGACACCGACCTCCTCGGCAGGCCGGTCCTGCGGCGGGAACGTCCCGGGCTCGCCGAGCCAGCCGAGGATCGCGAGCCGGGTCGGGTGGCCGAGGGCCTTGAAGGCCGCCACCATCTGCTCGTCCGTCCACTCCGTCACGGTTCGAGCATATCGGAGTATCGCGATGAACCGATGCTGTGCTACTCCTTAGATCGGTAAATCACGATTCAACGATGGAGGCGGAATGACCGAGCGGACAGCACTGGTGGTCGGGGCACGCGGAGTGATCGGGGGCAACCTGGTCGAGCACCTCGAGCGGGAGGGCGGCTGGCGCGTCATCGGGCTCTCCCGCCGCGGCGGAGTCGACGCGGGAGCCGTCCGGCACCGGTCGGTCGACCTGCTCGACCGCGCGGCGACGGCGGAGGCTCTGCGGGATCTGACGGAGGTGACCCACGTCTTCTACGCCGCCTACCAGGACCGGCCGACCTGGGCCGAGCTCGTCGAGCCGAACGTCGCGATGCTGACGAACGTCGTCGACGCGATCGAGCCCGTCGCCCCGCAGCTCGAGCACATCGGCCTGCTGCAGGGGTACAAGGTCTACGGCGCCCACCTCGGGCCCTTCGCGACGCCGGCGAAGGAGGACGATCCGCCGCACATGCCTCCCGAGTTCAATGTCGACCAGCAGCGGTTCCTCGAGCGCCGTCAGGCGGGCGCCACCTGGTCGTGGTCGGCGCTGCGCCCCTCGGTGGTCGCCGGAGTCGGGCTCGGCAACCCGATGAACCTCGCCCTGGTCATCGCGATCTACGCGTCGATCAGCAAAGAGCTCGATGTCCCGCTGCGCTTCCCGGGCACCCCCGGCGCGTACACCTCACTGATCGAGATGACCGACGCCGACCTGCTCTCGAAGGCGATCACCTGGGCGGCCACGACTCCCGAGTCCGCGAACCAGGCCTACAACATCACCAACGGCGACCTGTTCCGCTGGTCGGCGATGTGGCCCGCCCTCGCGAGGTTCTTCGACCTCGACACCGCCCCTCCGCTGCCGATGAGCCTGACCGAGGCGATGGCCGACAAGGGGCCGCTGTGGGAGGAGATGACCCGCCGGTACGGGCTCGTCCCGACCCCGTACTCCGACGTGTCCTCGTGGCCGTTCGGCGACTTCGTCTTCGGCTGGGACTACGACGTCATCGCCGACACGTCGAAGTCGCGGCGGGCGGGCTTCCACGAGTACGTCGACACCGAGGCGATGTTCCTGCGGATCTTCCAGGACCTCCGCGACCGGCGGCTCATCCCCTGAGCGCGGAGCACCCGCTCGCGACCCGATCGGAGTGGCCTGCCCGCGCGCGGCCCCGCCTCGCTGATCGCAGTGGCAAGAGCGCAGGTGGCCCTTCCTCGCCGATCGGAGTGACCTCCTGCCTGCGGCCCTTCCTCGCTGATCGGAGTGACCTCTTGCCTGAGGCCCCTCCCTGCTGATCGAGTAGCCCGCGCAGCGGGCGTATCGAGATCCACCGGCGTCAGAAGGCCGGGTCACGAGACCTGTCTGCTGACGGTCGTGGGTCTCGATACGCCCCTGCGGGGCTACTCGACCAGCATGCTCTTCTGGACTGCGGGCTCGAGCAGCATGCCTTCCTGCGCTGCGGGCTCGAGCAGCATGCTCGCTCCCCCGCGCCCGTCAGGGCTCCAGCGGCAGGAAGCGCACCGGCAGGTCGGCGACGTGCAGGTCGGAGTCGCGGAGGGCCTCCTCGATCGCGTCGTGCTCGGCGTCGGGCGCGACGATCTGCACCTTGTCGACGCCGTCGATCGGGGTGCCGCCGCCGTCGGCCCAGAAGCTGGTGACGCCGTGGTCCTCGACGAGGCGGTCGAGCACGGTGCCGTAGCGCTCCTGCTCCCCCGGCTCGACCACGAGGATGAGAGTGGCGGAGTTGACCTCGACGAGGCGGGTCGCGTCGAGCCCCGCCGCGTCGCGCAGATCCTCGGCGCGGGCGACGAGCGGCAGGAGCGTGCGGACGCCTCCCGAGGGCTCCTCGAGCGCGACGAGCGCGAGGCGGCCGTCCTCCCGGATCGCCGCCTGCAGCTCGACTCCGCGCATCGTGCTGTCGACCACGTCGAGGACGCCCTCGACGTCGAGTCCGAAGTCGGGGCAGCCGGCGGACGCGCGGGCGCCCTGCGCGGGGCTGTGCACCGAGACCGTGCTCCCGCCGTCGGTCCGAACGCGGACGGACCAGGTGACCGGGTCGGGGTACGCGGTCGTGCAGGCCACGTCGAGCAGATCAGCCAGGCCCGCCTCCTCGACGGTGAGCCCGATCCACGACGTCGGCGTGACGAAGGAGGACACCTCGACCCAGCGCTCGCTCCCGTCGACCGTCGCGCTCGGCACGGCCTCGACCTGCGCGGTGAGACGGTCGAAGCCCTCGTCGGGCCGGTCGAAGTGGGTCTCGTCGATCGCCCACGAGAACACGACCAGCGCTCCGACACCGAGGCCGGCCGCGACCACGGCGCCGAGGGTGAGCCACAGCTTCGTCGACATGACACCAGCCTCGCCCCCGAAGGGCCTCGACGGGGCGAACTCGCGGTGAACGACGCGTCCGCTTCCGGACGTGTCCGCAAGCGGATCTTGCCGCGCGGAAGTCGGATCGGGACAATCAGGGGTTCACAGAGCCCAGGAGTCGCCGTGATACCCGAGTCCCCGCCCGTCGCCCTCGCCCCGTGTCGGTGACCGAGACCGCGCAGGAGCGGCCCGCGACTGCGCGGCTCCGGCTCGGCGAATGGCTGCGCGGGGGCTCCTTCGGGCCGACCGACCTCACACGCCGCGGGTGCCTCCTGGTGCTGGTGTCGATCTTCGCGGTGCTCATCCCGGTGGGATCGCTGACGCTGATGGCGGCCGACGCGCACTTCGCGCTCAAGGTGTGGATCCTCGCCATCACGGTCATCGCCGTGCTCGGGGCGGTGCTGCGCGTGATCGCGGACGTGCGGCCGAACCCGCAGGACGACCTGGATCGGGCCGGGAAGGCGATCGGAGCGGTCGCCGCCCTCTACACGGCGCTCGCCGTGATCATCGACTGGAGCCTGCTGCACCTGTGAGGTCGCGCCCGCTCGGCGTCCGCACAGCACTGCTACGCGTCCGCCGCGGCGTCCGCTTCAGGACGTGTCCGCAAGCGGCGCTTGCCGCGGGCGAGGTCGACTCAGGACACTGGATCGCGCCCGGTCGGTTCCTGCCGGTCTCCCGGAGTGACCCGAACACTCTTCGGCTGATCGGCACGGCCGGGCGCTGTCCCGTCGGCCGCCCACGCCGCACCGAGCGCGAACAGGGTCGAGACGCCGTGGTGCTCCATGGCGGCGGCGACGCGCCTGCGGCCGGTGCGGGGATTGATCCCGAGGCGGTTCGACGCCGTCTCGAGGGTGATACCCGTGCGCATGAGGCGGAGCAGCGGGGTCCAGGGCTGCTCGACGGCGTCGACCGGAGTCGCCTGCCGCCACAGCTCCTCGAAGTACGCGCTGACCAGCCCGGCGAGCGCATGGTGCCGGACACCCAGGACGCTCGTCGGCCGGGGCTCGCCCCACTGGAACGGCACGGCGAGGTGCTCCCCGTCGACCCAGAGCCAGCACGGCGGGGTCTCGAGGAGCCGGTACTGCACTCCGGCCCTCTGGTAGTCGTCGACGCGGGCGAGCACGCGCGGATCGCTGATCGACCCGGCCGGGATGATGACGCGCACCCGGTCCTTCGCCACGAGAGCCTGCCCGAAGCGCTGGGCGCGCTCGGTGGGCGGGTCGAGGAACCGCTGGACGTCGGGAAGGACGGCGTCGAGCGTTCCGGAGTCGCGGCGGACGAGATCGAACCAGAGGTCCTCGGAGGCGTGGGTCCCGTGCCGCAGAAGGGTCGGCACGAGATCGGCGGAGGACTCGCCGACCGACCACGCGCCGAGCAGCGACGGCAGCTCCGCGATGATGCGCTCGATGCCGTCCATCGACCCGCGGGTGACGGCGCGCGCGGCCTCGGTGTGCCGGGCGATCGCCTCCGACGCCCACTCCGCGGGAGGGATGTAGACGAGCGCGTCGCCCTCGCCGCGCACGAGGCCCCGCTCGCGGAGGCGGGCGACGGCCGCGCGCAGGTCGACCGTGTCGAGGTCGGTCAGCACCGACGCCTCGGCGATCGTGCCCGGGCGGCCGCGGTGCAGCGCCGCGAGCAGTGTCTCGTCGTCCATGCGTCTCCCGTGAGGTGAGGGGCTCAGGGACGACAGTGCCCGCTCGGGGGCGGCGGGGCAAAGCCCCGCATTGACGCTGGCGGAGGGACGGGCGCGTCGAGTAGGGGCGGCCCGCCCCTCGCTGATCGATCCGTCGGAGAAGCCCCGTGTCGCGGAGGCGGTTTCAAGCGGCTAGTGCAACGGCGATGAGTTCTCTCATCTTGGCGGTGGGGCTGCGGAATCCGAGGGTTTGGCGGGGTCGGATGTTGAGGAGGCGCTGGGTTTCGGCGAGGTCGGCGTCGGTGATCGTGTTGAAGTTGAAGCCCTTGGGATAGAAGTCGCGGATCAGTCCGTTGGTGTTCTCGTTG